>NC_014733.1:0-2862391 GCF_000183115.1 Methylovorus sp. MP688 | reverse complement strand
TTAAACTTATCCACAAGCAATCCATAAGCAAATGTGGATAAGGATTAACTTGAAATAAACATTGACAGGGTGCTGTTATATCAGGTTAAATTACGCCCTTTGTTTAGAAACGCACAGAAGTCGGAGATTCACAATGAAACGTACATACCAGCCTTCGAAAGTTCGTCGCGCTCGCACTCATGGTTTCTTGGTGCGCATGAAAACCCGTGGTGGCCGTGCAGTAATTGCAGCGCGTCGTGCCAAGGGTCGTGCTCGTCTAGCTGTATAAGTGTGTGACGATATCGGTTAATCCAGTTTTGGCTACGCCAAAGTTTGGTTTTCCTAGCCGAGTTAGAATTATTAAAACGGATGATTTTTCATCCGTTTTTAATTTCCGCAAGCGTATTTCCGGTCATTATCTCGCCATACATTACCAATATAATTCCCTGGACACGCCAAGGCTTGGCCTGATTGTAGGCAAGAAAATAGCCAAACGCGCTGTAGACAGAAATTACATGAAGCGCGTTCTTCGAGAGCAGTTTCGGCTACATCAGCACGATATTGCTTCTCTGGATTTGGTCGTGCGAGTCCAGCGGGCCTATGAACCAGGCGATTACCCTAGCCTTGTTGGTGAGTTTTGCGAATTGCTGCAAAAACTGGGGAAACAGATCGAAAAGCGGAAATCAATGTCATGAGCTTACTGGCGAAAGCCTTGGTCGCTATCATTCGGCTTTACCAGGTAGCTTTAAGCCCTTATTTTGGGCAACAGTGCCGGTTCAGCCCGACATGTTCTCAATATACGATAGAGGCGATTAATAAGCACGGTGCTTTATCCGGCTTAGCCTACGGTGTCCGTCGTATCGGAAAATGCCATCCCTGGCATCCAGGTGGGCATGATCCTGTGCCCTGATATTTGCAGGAAATCAAGCAAGTCATTCATGCATTTCAACATTAAGATAAGTGAGTTATGGATACCAAGCGTCTGATTTTATTTGTTATTTTCTCTTTCTCTATCCTGATGTTGTGGGATGCGTGGCAACGCGAGCATACGCCGCCGCCCGAGACGGTGACAGCTGAAGCGGCCACCGACAATAGTGTTCCCCATGCTGAAAAATTACCAGGCGCCAAAGCGGCGGCTGATATGCCTAAAGAGTCCGGTTTCCGTCTGCAAACAGCAGATCGTATTCAAGTGGAAACGGATGTTTATAAAGCGGTCATCGACACTACTGGCGGAGATTTGCGTCGTCTGGAGTTGCTGAAGCACCGTGCTGATAATTCCACGACAGAAAACTTTGTGCTGCTGGATGACCGTGCGGCTCCTATGGTCTATGTTGCGCAGAGTGGCTTGATTGGTCAGGGCTTGCCTAATCACAAAACGGTATTTACTGCCGAAGCTAGCAATTACCAACTGGCAGCGGGTAGCGATACGCTTGAAGTACGTTTGACGGCGGCGAGTGCTGATGGCGTCAAGGTCGACAAAATCTATACCTTCCACCGTGACAGCTATGTCATCAATCTGCGTTATGAAATTCATAACGAAAGCGCCAGCCCGATTGATCCTACGGTTTACTACCAGGTGGTGCATGACACGGAGTCCAATCAGGGCTCACACATGATGCCTACTTTTACCGGTGGAGCTTATTTCACCCAAGCTGACAAATTTAAAAAGCTATCCTTCAAGGATATGGGCAAGAACGACTTGTCCAAGACTACCAGTGATGGCTGGGTTGGGCTGTTGCAGCACTATTTCGTGAGTGCCTGGATTCCCAAGGAAGGCGTGACACGTCAGTTTTACAGCAAGAAGCTGGCTGACAATATCTATTCTATTGGTACCAAAAGTGATATCGGTGTGATTGCTCCGGGAGCTAGCGCCGAGGTTGAAGCCCGCTATTACGCCGGCCCACAAAATCAGGAAGTCATGAAGCAAGTTGCCCCCGGTCTTGAATACACGGTGGATTACGGTTGGCTTACGATCATTGCATCCCCTCTATTCTGGATTCTGTCCAAGATTGAGAGCGTGGTGCACAACTGGGGTGTCGCGATTATCCTGCTTACCGTCATGATCAAGCTCGCATTCTATCCTCTCTCTGCAGCCAGCTATCGCTCCATGGCGCACATGCGTGAACTTGCACCTCGCTTGCAACGCCTGAAAGAGCAATACGGCGATGACCGCCAAAAGATGCAAGTCGCCATGATGGAGCTGTACAAGACAGAGAAGATCAACCCGATGGGCGGCTGCTTGCCCATCTTGGTGCAAATTCCTGTGTTTATCTCGCTTTACTGGGTACTGTTGGGTAGTGTGGAAATGCGGCATGCTCCTTTCATGCTGTGGATACATGACCTCTCCGCTATCGATCCTTACTACGTGCTGCCTATCCTCATGGGCGCTACTATGATTATCCAGACGCGCTTGAACCCGACACCTACGGATCCGGTCCAGGCCAAGGTCATGATGATCATGCCTATCGTATTCAGCGTCTTCTTCTTCTTCTTCCCGGCAGGTCTGGTGCTGTACTGGCTGGTAAATAACGTGTTGTCGATTGCTCAGCAATGGCATATCAATCGTAGTACGGAGCGTGCTACTGCGCTGAAGAAAAAAGGAAATGGCCGTCGTTGATACGATAGCCGCCATTGCCACCGCCCCTGGTTCCGGGGGAATAGGCGTGGTTCGCATCTCCGGCCCGGCCTCCGCACAGATTGCTGCTGCGGTGCTGGGCCACTGCCCTCCCCCCCGACATGCTGCCTATCTGCCATTTAAAGAAGCAGGTGGCCAACTAATCGATAGCGGCATCGCTATCTTTTACGCAGGGCCTCACTCCTACACGGGAGAAGATGTGCTTGAGTTGCAGGCCCATGGCGGCCCCGCGCTCATGCAGCTTCTACTGCTTCGTTGCTTGCAATTGGGCGCACGTCAGGCTGAACCCGGCGAGTTTACCCGGCGCGCATTCCTGAATGACAAGCTTGATCTGGCACAAGCTGAAGCAGTTGCTGACGTGATCAATGCCGCTACTGCAGAAGCAGCCCGAAGTGCTGTTCGTTCTCTTTCTGGCGAATTTTCCCGCTATATTCAAGATCTTCTCGAGTCGCTCATTAATCTGCGCATGTACGTAGAAGCCTGCCTGGACTTTCCCGATGAGGATATCGATTTTATAAGTCAGGGCCGTGTTGCCGAAAAACTGCAAAACATTACCGATGCACTTGAACTGGTTTTCAAAGGGGCACGCCAAGGGAATCTGCTGCGCGAAGGAATACAGGTAGTACTCGTAGGTCAGCCGAATGTCGGTAAATCCAGTTTGATGAATCAATTGGCTGGAGAAGAAGTCGCGATTGTTACCCCTATTGCTGGTACGACCCGTGACACCATAAAGAATGTGGTGCAAATTGAAGGTGTTCCCCTGCACCTGATTGATACCGCCGGCCTCCGCGAAACCGAAGACGAAGTCGAAAAGCAGGGAATTGCGCGAACATGGCGAGCTCTAGAAAACGCGAATGCCGCATTATTATTGGTTGATGCAGCCCATGGTATTACCGAGACAGAAAAATCGATTCTAGAGCGATTGCCAGCGAATTTACCCAAAATATGGGTCCACAACAAAATTGATCTGCATTCGGAGCAGCCTCGCCAGCGAGAGCACGAGGGTGAGCTGCATCTGTATATCTCGGCCAAGCTGGGCTTGGGGCTTGATGCCCTTAAGGCACATTTGCTGAAGATTGCAGGTTGGCAACCCGCGGGTGAAAGTATTTTTATGGCACGCACTCGTCACTTGCAAGCCTTGCAAATGGTGCAAGGCCATTTGCAAAACGCAGCTGTATATCTTGAGCAGCCAGAATTATTAGCGGAAGAGTTGCGCCTTGCTCAGCACGCCTTGAGTTCAATTACGGGGGAATTTACACCGGATGATCTATTGGGCGAAATTTTCAGCCGTTTCTGCATAGGTAAGTAGATTTTTTCTAAATAAATCAAAAATATCTTTAGTATCATGGTGATATATCGCATTCACAAATGATTCATTTGTGTTTCACGTGAAACATCCTGACATTGCATGTGCGAATGCGGTATCATTGCGAGCATATTTGCAACTCTCGGATTCTCATGCAATTCCCTGAAAAATTTGATGTTATTGTGGTTGGTGGCGGTCATGCTGGCACCGAAGCCGCACTAGCTAGCGCACGTATGGGGCAAAAAACCTTGCTCCTTACCCACAATATCGAAACCTTAGGCCAAATGTCATGCAACCCGTCCATAGGTGGCATAGGCAAAGGCCATCTGGTGAAGGAAGTGGATGCGCTGGGCGGTGCTATGGCGGCCGCAACCGATGAAGGCGGCATTCAGTTTCGCATCCTAAACTCAAGCAAAGGCCCTGCGGTCAGGGCTACTCGTGCACAGGCTGACCGTGTGCTGTACAAGGCCGCCATTCGCCGTCGTCTGGAAAATCAAGCTAATCTGTGGCTATTTCAACAAGCTGTTGACGATATTATTCTGGATGGAACCCGCGCTGCGGGTGTAGTCACCCAGCTAGGCTTGCGATTTGAATCCAAAGCAGTAGTGCTGACGGCGGGCACATTTCTGGCTGGTCTTGTGCATGTGGGATTGGCCAACTATCAGGCTGGCCGTGCCGGGGATCCGCCAGCAGTCTCCTTGGCAGCCAGGTTGCGAGAAATTGGTTTGCCGGCTGGACGCTTGAAAACAGGCACCCCGCCACGCATCGATGGGCGCACCATCGACTACAGTGTGATGCTTGAGCAGCCTGGAGATGATCCAGTTCCTGTGTTTTCCTTTCTGGGCAACGCCAGTCAACACCCTGCCCAACTGCCCTGCTGGATTACCAGCACGAATGAACGCACGCATGACATCATACGCAGCGGTCTGGATCGTTCACCGATGTACACTGGCGTTATTGAAGGCGTGGGTCCGCGATACTGCCCTTCCGTCGAAGATAAAATCCACCGCTTTGCCGACAAGGAATCTCACCAGATTTTCCTCGAGCCTGAAGGTTTGACGACCAACGAAATCTATCCAAATGGCATCTCGACAAGCTTGCCTTTTGATATTCAATATCAATTGGTTAGATCTATAAAAGGCCTGGAAAATGCGCATATTTTGCGGCCTGGCTATGCGATTGAATACGATTATTACGACCCGCGAGGTTTAAAAAATTCGCTGGAAACCAAGGCTGTGCAAGGCTTGTTCTTTGCTGGCCAGATTAACGGTACTACCGGGTATGAAGAAGCCGCTGCTCAGGGGCTGTTGGCGGGTGCAAATGCGGCACTTTATGCGCAAGAAAAAGACAGTTGGTGCCCAGCGCGTGATCAAGCCTATCTTGGGGTTTTGGTAGATGATCTGATTACCCGCGGTGTGAGTGAGCCCTACCGTATGTTTACCAGCCGCGCAGAATACCGGTTGATGCTGCGTGAAGACAATGCCGATATGCGCTTGACCGAAGCCGGTCGCAGGATAGGTTTGGTAGATGATGCGCGTTGGGAGGCCTTCTCCCGCAAACAGGAAGCCATACTGCGCGAACAGGAGCGACTGCGTAAAACATACGTGCATCCGGGCCAGGTAAGTGCGGATGTCATGGAAAAAGTGTTGGGAAAGCAAATCGATCGAGAGTATTCGATGTTCGAGCTTTTGCGCCGCCCGGAAGTGAGTTATGAGGCTTTGCTCACGCTGGCAGAAGGGGATGGTGAGCAGGATGAGCAAGTACGTCAGCAGATTGAAATAGCTGCCAAATATCAAGGCTATATAGACCGTCAGGCCGATGAAATTGAACGTCAGCGCGGTCAGGAGGATACCCCTCTCCCTGCCGATATGGATTACCGCGAAGTGCATGGGCTTTCCATTGAGGCTCAGCAGAAGCTCAATGCACAAAAGCCAGAAACGGTTGGGCAGGCGAGTCGCATTTCGGGGATAACCCCAGCAGCTATTTCCTTGCTGCTAGTGCATCTCAAGCGTCGCAATCGTAGCAAAAAGTCGGACGTCGCCGCATGAGTCAGGCGGAAATACTAGCCTCAGGCATAGCAAATGCTGGATGGGACGTTTCACAGGCGACACAGCAGAAGTTGCTTGATTACCTGGCGCTTTTGCAAAAGTGGAACAAGGTCCACAACCTCACTGCTGTGCGGGATCCAGATGAGATGGTTACCTTGCATTTGCTTGATAGTCTATCGGTATTGCCTCATGTTCAGGCGCTATCACCATCGCGTCTCCTAGATGTGGGCAGCGGCGCTGGTCTGCCTGGCATCATACTCGCGCTTTGCATGCCGGATCTGAAAGTCACCACCATTGATGCCGTGCAAAAAAAAGCCAGTTTCATGCGGCAGGCCAAGGCTGAATTGGGCATTGCCAATCTGGAGGTGATAGCCGGTCGGGTCGAGCAGCATCGGCCTTCGCAAGCTTACGACATTGTGATTTCACGCGCCTTTTCAGAAATTGCCCTGTTTATTAAATTGACGCGCCATTTGATAGCAGAAAGTGGTCAATGGCTTGCAATGAAAGGCGTAAATCCGGTTGAAGAGTTAGAAGGAATAGGCATGCCAGAAGCCAAGGTGACTACTTTGCTTGTACCGGGTCTGGATGCGCAGCGACATCTGGTGACCTTGCCTGCCCGGGAAATGAAATTCACACCTCTTAGCAGAACGGCTTAAATAATGCGGATTTTAGCGATAACGAATCAAAAGGGTGGCGTGGGGAAAACCACGACTTCCGTTAACCTGGCAGCCAGCTTGGCGGCGACCAAGCGCCGTGTGCTGTTGATCGATTTGGACCCTCAGGGAAATGCGACGACGGGTAGTGGTATCGATAAGTCCGCTGTTAAAAATACGGTATACCACGTGCTGATCGGGCAGAAATCCCTGAAAGAGGTTATCCAGCGCTCGGAAAAGGGCGGATTTGATGTCGCCCCGGCCAATCGCGATCTGGCAGGTGCCGAAGTCGAGCTGGTAAGCGAAATCGCCCGCGAGGTACGTCTCAAAAATGCGCTGGCATTGCTGGATGGCGAATACGACTATGTGTTGATTGACTGCCCTCCTTCCCTGAGTTTGACCACCGTGAATGCACTGACAGCAGCGCATGCCGTCATGATCCCCATGCAGTGTGAGTACTACGCGCTCGAAGGTTTGTCGGATCTGGTTAACACCATCAAAAAAGTACGGGCTTATCTAAATCCAACATTGGAAATCGAAGGTTTGTTGCGTACCTTGTTCGATAACCGCAATATGCTGGCCCAGCAGGTATCTGCCGAGCTCGCCAAGCATTTTGGCGACAAAGTCTATAGAACCGTGATCCCGCGTAATGTCAGGCTGGCTGAAGCCCCTAGCTACGGCGTTCCTGTGCTGTTCTATGACAAAGCCTCCAAAGGGGCAAAAGCCTACCTCGCTCTTGCAGGTGAAATCATCAATCGTAAGCCGACTGCCAGTCCGGCTGTAAGTTAAGGAATTCCCATGGTAAAACACAAAGGTCTGGGGCGCGGCCTGGATGCATTATTGTCAGGCGATATGGAAACGGTACGCGATGCCGATACCTTGCGTTCCCTCAAGGTCGGGCAACTGCAGCCCGGCAAATATCAGCCGCGGACACATATGGATCAGGAGTCACTCTCCAGTTTGGCTGACTCGATCAAAGCGCAAGGCATCATGCAGCCTATCGTCGTGCGTTTGTTGAGCGATGAGCATTACGAAATTATTGCCGGTGAGCGTCGTTGGCGCGCGGCCCAGTTGGCTGGTCTGGAAGAAGTGCCTGTGCTGGTGCGGGAAATTGCGGATGAAGCCGCGCTGGCAATGGCGCTGATCGAGAATATTCAGCGCGAAGACCTGAATCCTCTTGAAGAATCCAATGGCATCAAGCGCCTGATTGAAGAGTTCAGCATGACACATGAGGCTGCCGCTCAGGCGGTTGGCCGGTCACGCAGCGCTGTTACCAATCTGTTGCGGCTGCAAAACCTGCATGGCAATGTGCAGGAGATGCTGATGATAGGCAAGCTGGATATGGGGCATGCGCGTGCCCTCCTCACCTTGCCAGAGGTGAAACAAATTACAGTGGCTGAGCATATTGCCCAGAAAAGCCTGTCGGTGCGTGAGGCTGAGCGCCTGGTAAAGCAGATGCTCAGTGAGCCAAAAGCCAAGCCTGAAAAAACGGTAGATCGTGATGTGCTTGCCTTGCAGGAGGAGGTTTCGCAATCCCTTGGTGCACAGGTTGAAATCAAAGCGAGCAAAAAAGGTGCCGGATTTGTGAAAATCCATTACGCCAATCTGGATCAGCTGGATGATTTTCTAAAACGTCTGAAAGCAGGCTAGTCGTAATTTAGCTTGACTTGCAGCTGATTAAACAAGAAAATCTTGGGTTTTTATGGTCAGGCGCAGCGTGTCTGGCACATAAGATGCTAATGCAGGGTTACGTCGTATGGATGCAGTGCTCAGTCAGATGATAAAAAGGCAGGTAGTGGCGACTGCCCTGGTTGCACTGGTGGCTTACTTGCTCATCGGTTTGCATGGTGCCCTTTCGGCGTTGGCAGGTGGTGGCGCCGCCATATTGGGTAGTTTGGCTGCCGCAAAAAAACTGCAATCCAGCGCTGCTAAAAATACGGCAGGTTCCGCATTGGCTAATTTACTGGTGGCAGAAGTCATCAAAATCGCGGTGATTGCCATCGCACTGTTGCTTGTATTCACGCTCTACCGAAATTTGATACCGTTGGCCTTGATTTTTGGTTTGGGCTCAGCGGCCATCATGTCGGGAGCAGCAATTTTTACTTTAAACGAAAAGAATAACCTTTAGGTTGACGCAATGGCTGCAGAAAAACTTACCCCATCAGAATATATCGGTCACCATCTGTCATTCAATGCCAAGTCCGTAGGCGACGGCAGCTTCTGGGTATTGCATTACGATACCCTGATCATGTCAGCCATCCTGGGTGTGGTCGTGTTTGGCTTCCTTTGGTGGGTAGTGCGTGGCGCTACTTCTGGCGTACCTAGCAAGCGTCAGGCATTTGTTGAGCTTGCAGTTGAGTTCGTTGATGATCAGGTCAAAAGTATTTTCCACGGCAACCGTCATGTATTTCTGGCGCCGCTGGCACTGACGGTGTTTGTATGGGTCCTGTTCATGAATGCCATGGACTTCCTGCCTGTCGACATCATGGCCAAGTTTTATCATCTAATCGGCCTTGACCACTGGCGTAGCGTCCCTACTTCCGATATCAATGCAACATTTGCACTCGCGTTGTCGGTCTGGGTGCTGATGATTTTCTTCAGTATCAAAGTCAAAGGCCTGGGGGGCTGGATACACGAACTCTTCTGTTCCCCCTTTGGTACCAACCCCCTGATCTGGCCAGCCAATCTGGCGTTCAACCTCATCGAATACATTTCCAAACCTCTTTCTCACTCACTGCGTCTGTTCGGTAACATGTACGCGGGTGAAATCATTTTCTTGCTGCTGGGTATGTGGGCGGCAACGGGCTTGGCAGGTACCTTCTTTGGTGCATTGCTGGGCGCTGGCTGGGCGATCTTTCACATTCTGATCGTTGTGCTGCAGGCATTTATCTTCATGATGCTGACCGTTGTCTACATTTCGATGGCGCATGAAAGTCACTAAGTTTTTAAACGTTTTAATCAACTACAACTCTCGAAAGCCGAAAGGAAATTAAATGGAGAACTTGCAACTTTTAGCCATGATTCAAGCATACACCGGTGTTGGTATCGGTCTGATCATTGGTCTTGGCGCAGCTGGCGCTTGCGTAGGTATCGGTATCATGTGTGCTAGCTTCCTGGAAGGTGCAGCTCGCCAGCCAGAAATGATTCCAGCTCTGCAAGGTAAAGTGTTCCTGCTGCTGGGTCTGATCGACGCTTCTTTCATTATCGGTGTTGGTCTGGCTATGATGTTTGCTTTCGCAAACCCACTCCTTGCCGTTGTTGCTCAATAACGTTTGATAGTTAATAAGCGGATTGAACTAACAGCTCGGGAGCAAATATGAACATCAACCTGACACTATTTGCGCAGGCCGTCTCCTTTGCCATTCTGATCTGGTTCACAGTGAAGTTTGTCTGGCCTCCTCTTTTGAAGGCTATTGAGACGCGTCAAAAGACCATCGCGGATGGTCTGGCTGCAGGTGAACGTGGTAAACAAGAGCTTGAAGCCGCAACGCAGCGTTCGACTGCTGCTGTTGAAGAGGCAAAGCTGAAGGCATCTTCGATCATCGCGCAGGCTGAAAAGCGTGCAACTGACATCATCGAAGAAGCGAAAAACAACGCTAAAGCTGAGGGTGATCGCATCCTTGCTGGTGCCAAGGCAGAAATCGATCAGGAAGTTAACCGTGCGAAGGAAGGTTTACGCGCTCAGGTTTCAGCATTAGCTGTTGCCGGTGCGGAAAAAATCCTGCGCAAGGAAATCGATGCCAAGGTTCACGCAGACATGCTGAACACCATCGCTAACGAGCTGTAGGAAGATCATGGCTGAAGCGATAACCATTGCAAGACCTTATGCCGTAGCGGCTTTCCGCTTGGCAAAGGAAAAGAACGCACTCGCGAACTGGTCTGACATGCTGAATTTCGTTGCGCAAGTCGTAGCGAATGAGCAGATGAAGGCTTATATCGATGATCCCAAGGTCAATGCAGCTGATATTGAAAAGGCTGTACTGACCGTGGCCAGCGGCAAAATCGATGACCAGGTAACTAACCTGATCAAGCTGCTGGTGGAATATCGTCGCCTGGCTGTCATGCCAGACATCGCCGCTGCGTTTGATGAACTGAAAGCGCAAGATGAAGGCGTGCTTGAAGCTGAAATTACCGCCGCATCCCAACCTAGCGACGCCGATATTGCCGGCGTGGTGAAGCGTCTGGAAGCCAAGTTTGGTAAGAAGGTCGAAGCAAGCGTTAAAGTGGATCCGGAATTATTAGGCGGCATCAAGATTGTAGTCGGCGATACGGTAATAGACGCATCCGTACGTGGCCAATTACAACAGTTGGCCTACACGCTGAAAGGTTAGGAGAGAATTATGCAGTTATCTACATCAGAAATCAGTGAGCTGATTAAGAGCAGGTTAGAGAATTTCTCCACCAGTGCCGAAGCGCGTACTCAAGGTACGGTTATCTCGGTGACTGATGGTATCGTTCGTATTCATGGCCTTTCCAATGTGATGGCCGGTGAAATGATCGAATTCCCTGGCAACACATACGGTCTGGCTTTGAACCTGGAGCGTGATTCTGTGGGTGCCGTGGTTCTGGGTGACTACGAAAAGATTACCGAAGGCGACATCTGCAAATGTACAGGTCGCATTCTGGAGGTGCCAGTAGGTCCTGAACTGGTTGGTCGCGTGGTGAATGCATTGGGCCAGCCTATCGATGGCAAGGGTCCCATCAATGCCAAGCTGACAGACAAGATTGAAAAGGTTGCTCCTGGCGTTATTGCCCGTAAGTCGGTTTCGCAACCAGTACAAACCGGTCTGAAGTCTATCGACTCCATGGTGCCAGTTGGCCGTGGTCAGCGCGAACTGATCATTGGCGATCGTCAGACAGGCAAGACTGCTGTTGCCGTTGATGCCATCATCAATCAAAAGGGTCAGAACATGACCTGTATCTACGTTGCGATCGGCCAAAAGGCTTCGACTATCGCCAACGTGGTACGCAAGCTGGAAGAGCACGGCGCAATGGAATACACCATTGTTGTAGCCGCTTCTGCTTCTGACTCTGCCGCCCTGCAATTCCTGGCACCATACGCTGGTTGCACCATGGGTGAATACTTCCGTGACCGCGGTCAGGATGCACTGATTGTGTATGATGACTTGACCAAGCAAGCTTGGGCCTATCGTCAGATTTCCCTGTTGCTGCGTCGTCCACCAGGCCGTGAAGCTTATCCAGGTGATGTGTTCTACATCCACTCCCGTCTGCTTGAGCGTGCAGCTCGCGTGAACGAAGATTACGTAGAGAAGTTCACCAACGGTGAAGTCAAGGGCAAAACAGGTTCCCTGACCGCTCTGCCTATCATTGAAACTGCAGCTGGTGACGTTTCCGCGTTCGTTCCTACCAACGTAATTTCGATTACCGATGGTCAGATCTTCCTGGAAACCGATCTGTTCAACGCTGGTATCCGTCCTGCGATCAACGCTGGTATTTCGGTATCCCGCGTAGGTGGTGCAGCGCAGACCAAGGTTATCAAGAAGCTGGGCGGTGGTATTCGTCTGGCACTGGCTCAATACCGTGAACTGGCAGCGTTTGCGCAGTTTGCTTCCGATCTGGATGAAACCACTCGCAAGCAACTCGAGCGTGGTCGCCTGGTGACCGAGTTGATGAAGCAGGCTCAATACGCCCCGCTCAACATCTCTGACATGGCCGTGACCTTGCTGGCAGCCAACAAGGGTTACTTCGATGACGTGCCGGTTGCCCGTGCACTGGCATTCGAATCCGCCTTGCATGCTTTCCTGAAGTCCAAGTACAAGAACCTGCTGGATAAGATTGAAACTACCCAGGATCTTGGCGGTGACGACGAGAAGGCTGTGGAAGCCGCAATTAAAGACTTCAAAGCAACGAATGCTTACTAAGCCTTTGGCGATTTAAGTATTCACGAGACAGGCAGACGAGACAATGGCCGGTAGCAAAGAAATTCGTACCAAGATCAAGAGTGTTGAAAATACACGCAAGATCACCAAGGCGATGGAAATGGTCGCCGCATCCAAAATGCGCAAAGCGCAGGAGCGGATGCGGGCTGGTCGTCCTTACGCTGAAAAGATCCGCAATGTGGCGGCTCACCTTTCTCATGCAAACTCTGAGTACAAGCACCCTTTTCTGATTCAGCGCGCTGAAGTCAAGAATGTGGGGCTGATTGTGGTCAGCTCGGACAAGGGCTTGTGCGGTGGTTTGAATACCAACGTGCTGCGCTTGTCGCTGAATCAGATGAAAGCATGGGAATCGGCTGGCAAGGGTATTGCGGTAAGCGCGATTGGCAACAAAGGGTTCGGTTTCATGAACCGTGTAGGTGCCAACGTGAAGTCGCATATCACTGGCTTGGGTGATGTTCCTCACCTGGAAAAGCTGATCGGTACGATCAAGGTCATGCTGGACGCCTATGTGGCTGGTGAAATCGACCAGTTGCACATCTGCTTTACGCGTTTCATCAATACGATGAAACAGGAGCCGGTCATGGAGCAATTGCTGCCATTGAACGGTGAGCAGATGGGCACCGCACAAGGCCACTGGGACTATATCTACGAGCCTGAAGCACGTGAAGTCATTGATGAGTTGCTGACGCGTTACATCGAGTCGCTGGTATATCACGCTGTTACCGAAAACATGGCATCCGAGCAAAGCGCCCGGATGGTAGCGATGAAGGCCGCATCCGACAACGCCAAGAACGTCATCGGCGAGCTGAAACTGGTTTACAACAAGGCCCGCCAAGCTGCGATTACCAAAGAAATTTCAGAAATTGTCGGTGGTGCGGCTGCCGTTTAAAGCAGCAGCGGTGTAACGAATTAAGATAAAGATTGAGGATACCAAGATGAGTCAAGGTAAAGTTGTTCAGTGTATTGGTGCGGTGGTTGACGTTGAATTCCCACGCGACCAAATGCCTAAGGTATATGAGGCACTTGTTTTAGATGAAGAGAACTCCACAGCAGAAGCTGGTCTGACGCTGGAAGTTCAGCAACAACTGGGTGATGGCGTGGTTCGTACCATTGCCATGGGTTCCAGCGATGGTCTGTCCCGCGGCATGAAGGTGAAGAGCACCGGCAACCAGATTCAGGTTCCCGTTGGTCACGGCACTTTGGGCCGTATCATGGACGTTCTGGGTCGCCCTATCGATGAAGCCGGTCCTATTGAGTGTGATGAGCGTCGTTCCATCCACCAGAAGGCTCCTTCATTTGAAGAGCTCTCCCCTTCCGTTGACTTGCTGGAAACCGGTATCAAGGTGATTGACCTGGTATGTCCGTTTGCCAAGGGCGGTAAAGTGGGTCTGTTCGGTGGCGCCGGTGTAGGCAAGACCGTGAACATGATGGAACTGATCAACAACATCGCCAAGCAACACGCCGGTCTGTCGGTGTTTGCCGGTGTAGGTGAGCGTACCCGTGAAGGTAACGACTTCTACCACGAAATGAAGGATTCCAACGTTCTGGACAAGGTAGGCATGGTGTTCGGTCAGATGAACGAACCACCAGGCAACCGTCTGCGTGTAGCGCTGACTGGTCTGACCATGGCGGAGCGTTTCCGTGACGAAGGCCGCGACATTCTGTTCTTCGTTGACAACATTTACCGTTATACCCTGGCTGGTACCGAAGTATCCGCGTTGCTGGGCCGTATGCCTTCTGCTGTGGGTTACCAACCTACCTTGGCTGAAGAAATGGGCCGCCTGCAAGAGCGTATTACCTCCACCAAGGTGGGTTCCATTACCTCGATTCAGGCCGTTTACGTACCTGCGGATGACTTGACTGACCCATCCCCAGCTACCACCTTCTTGCACTTGGACTCCACCGTTGTGTTGTCCCGTGATATTGCAGCGCTGGGTATCTACCCTGCTGTTGATCCGTTGGACTCCACGTCACGTCAGCTCGATCCATTGATCGTGGGCGAAGAGCACTACAACGTGGCACGTGCTGTGCAATCAACCCTGCAGCGCTACAAGGAACTGCGTGACATTATCGCGATTCTGGGTATGGATGAACTGTCTCCTGAAGACAAGCTGGCAGTGGCTCGTGCACGTAAGATTCAGCGCTTCCTGTCTCAGCCTTTCCACGTAGCTGAAGTGTTTACTGGTTCTCCAGGCAAATACGTAACGCTGAAAGACACCATCAAGGGCTTCAAGGCGATTGTGGATGGTGAGTACGATCACCTGCCAGAACAAGCGTTCTACATGGTAGGCGCGATTGAAGAAGCCGTAGAAAAGGCAAAAACCTTAAACTAAGCTAGTCTTAAGGAAACTTAAATATGGCATCCACAATACATCTAGACGTCGTCAGCGCAGAAGCTTCCATTTTTTCGGGTGAAGCCGAATTCGTGGTGGCTCCTGCCAAGCTGGGTGAGGTTGGTATTTATCCCAACCACACTCCGCTGATTACGACGATCAAGCCTGGCGTGTTGCGCGTCAAGGTGGCAAACGAGGCTGAAGAGCAGGCGATTTATATTTCTGGCGGCATGCTGGAAGTGCAGCCTGGCATTATTACTGTCCTTGCTGACACTGCGATTCGTGGTCATGATCTGGACGAAGCCAAGGCCGCTGAAGCCAAGGCAGCAGCAGAAGAAGCAATGAAAAACAATGCTTCTGAAATCGATTATGCCCGCGCCCAGGCTGAACTGTCAGAAGCCATGGCACAGCTCCATGCCATTGAGCGTCTGCGCAAGAAGTCGCATTAAAGAGCAACGCGAGTAGCTCACGGAAAGGCAGCCTCTGGCTGCCTTTTTTGTTTATACTTGAAACATCAGAAATCACACTCCACCATGCTGAATATACTCATACTGGCCGCGGGTAAAGGCACCCGCATGCATAGTGACTTGCCTAAAGTCCTGCATCCCGTCGCTGGCAAACCGATGCTGGCGCATGTAATTGAAACCGCCAAGCAACTCTCTCCCAGCAAGATTCTGGTGGTCTATGGATTTGGCGGCGATGCAGTGCCTGATCAGTTTCGTGATGAAAGCATTCACTGGGTACAGCAGGCTGAGCAATTGGGCACGGGCCATGCGGTAATGCAGGCTCTGCCTTTTCTTGACCCTGAAGCCAAAACCTTGATCATGCTGGGCGATGTGCCATTGATCAGCGTGCAGACTTGCCAGGAACTGCTGAAGAATCAAGCCAAGCTGACTTTACTGACCTTTGCCAAGGCTAATCCTTCAGGTTACGGTCGTATCGTGCGGAATGCGCAGGATGAGGTGGTGGCGATTGTTGAACACAAGGATGCCAGCGAAGAGCAGCGCCAAATCAATGAAATCAATACTGGCATCATGGCAGTGGACAATCATGCATTGTCGGAATGGCTGAAAAACCTGGGTAATGACAATGCCCAAGGCGAATACTATCTGACCGACATAGTCGGCATGGCAAGCCAGCAAGGCATCGCTGTTGGTGGTGTATTGGCACCCAATGAGCCAGAAATTACAGGAATAAACAGTAAGTCAGATCTGGCGGCGATTGAGCGCTGTTATCAACAGCAACAGGCTGCGCAATTGCTGCAGCAAGGGGTTACCCTGAGCGACCCGGCCCGAATTGATATACGCGGGAAGCTGAGCGTTGGGCGTGATGTTATCATTGACGTCGGTTGTGTGTTTGAGGGTGAGGTACACCTGGCCGATGGCGTGCGGATTGGACCATATTGCGTTATCCGCAATGCCAGCATCGGCGTTGACACCGCTATTGCGGCTTTTACTCATATTGATGACGCTGAGATCGGCAAGCAAGCCAAGATTGGCCCATACGCGCGCCTGCGTCCTGGCACGGTTCTGCAGGACGAGACGCATGTCGGCAATTTTGTTGAACTCAAAAACGCTCAAGTCGATGTGGGTAGCAAAATCAATCATCTTAGCTATGTAGGCGATACCACCGTAGGTAAACAGGTGAACATCGGTGCTGGTACCATTACCTGCAATTACGATGGTGTTAACAAATTCCGCACGGTGATTGGCGACAATGCCTTTATCGGCTCGGATTCGCAGCTGATTGCACCCGTCACCATAGGCGCAGGCGCCACTATAGGGGCAGGCTCTACCATCAGCAAAGACGCTCCAGCGGGCGAGCTCACAGTCGCGCGCGGTCGCCAAGTCACGGTCAGCGGCTGGAAACGCCCGGAAAAAATCAAGAAGTAACCCACCACAAGGAAAGCAAGTCATGTGCGGTATCGTAGGTGCAGTAGCCAAACGCAATGTAGTGCCAATATTGATTGAAGGCTTGAGTCGGCTTGAATATCGTGGATACGATTCAGCGGGTATTGCTGTGCTGAATCAGGGCATACAGCGCGTACGCGCCGTGGGCCGGGTGAGTGAAATGCAGAACAAAGCCAATGCGCAACAGCTGAGCGGCTTTGTAGGCATTGGGCACACGCGTTGGGCTACACATGGTGGTGTTACTGAATCCAATGCCCACCCGCACGTATCCAAAGGCGAAATCGCCGTTGTGCACAATGGCATCATTGAAAACCACGATGAGCAACGTCAGCGCTTGAGCGCCTTGGGCTATCTCTTCGAATCGCAGACAGATACCGAAGTCATTGCCCATCTGGTGCATTACCACCATGCACAAGGTAAGTCTTTACTATCGTCAGTACAGGCTGCGGTAAAGGAGTTAACCGGAGCCTTTGCAATCAGCGTTATCTCTATCAACACACCAGAGCTGATGATTTGCGCCCGCCAGGGTTGCCCATTATTGGTGGGTATTGGTCAAGGCGAAAACTTCATCGCTTCCGATGTGTCGGCGGTATTGTCAGTGACCCGTAGCGTTATCTATCTGGAAGATGGCGATGTTGGCGAGATCCGTGAGGATGGTGTGACTATCTATGATGGCGCCGGGCAGGTGGTAGACCGCAAAGTTCATATGAGCGACGTTTCCCTGGCTTCCATGGAACTGGGCCCCTTCTCGCATTTCATGCAAAAAGAGATACACGAACAGCCCCGGGCGCTGACAGATACGATAGAAGCGCTGATAGACGATGCCAGCTTTTCGCCTGCTCTGTTTGGTGAGGGAGCGGAAGAAGTATTCGCCGAGGTAGAGAGTGTACTGATACTGGCGGCAGGGACCAGTTATTATGCGGGACTTACAGCCAAGTACTGGCTGGAAAGCATTGCACAGGTCCCCACCTCGGTAGAGATCGCCAGTGAATACCGCTATCGCCGATCCGTTCCCAACCCCAAGCAGCTGATCGTGACCATTTCACAGTCAGGGGAAACGCTGGATACCATGGAAGCGCTGAAGCATGCCAAAACCCTGGGTCATACGCTGACATTGGCAATATGCAATGTACAGGAAAGTGCTATCCCACGCGCATCGCGCCTTATTCTGTATACACGGGCAGGCGCTGAAATTGGCGTCGCCTCCACCAAGGCATTCACCACCCAGTTGGTGGCCTTGTTTACCTTGGCTGTGACGCTGGCCAAGCAGCATGGTCGCCTGGCAGACGGCCAGGAACAGGATTATCTGGATGCTTTGCGTCATTTGCCGGGCAGCGTCCAGTACGCGCTTAATCTTGAGCCGCAGATCCGCGAATGGGCCACGTTCTTTGCCAACAAGCAGCACGCCCTGTTTCTCGGTCGTGGCATTCATTACCCCATCGCCCTGGAAGGCGCTCTCAAGCTCAAGGAGATCTCTTATATCCACGCCGAGGCCTACCCTGCCGGCGAATTGAAACACGGCCCACTGGCCCTGGTAGATCGCGATATGCCGGTAGTCGTCATTGCACCGAATGACGTGCTGCTGGAAAAGGTGAAATCCAATATGCAGGAAGTGAAAGCGCGCGGCGGCGAATTATTCGTGTTTGCCGATGCAGATAGCCACTTCACGGAAAGTGAGGGCGTGCATGTCATCCGCACGCCACGGCATGTGGGCGTGCTATCCCCTATTCTTCACACTATCCCCGTGCAGCTACTGGCTTATCACGCTGCCTTGCTCAAAGGCACGGATGTGGATAAACCCAGAAACCTGGCCAAATCCGTCACGGTGGAATAGTCTCACCACGGAGCTTGCTTCCGTCTCATCTCGCATGCTGGATCAACATTGGGCAATCAGCTCAGGAATACTGCCCGTACGTTGATCCAGTATCAAGGACGCTTTAGTTCATCTTCCCCAGATCAGCTCACAATGATCGGCATACAGATTGCTTGCTGAATAAGATATGCCCGGCTTTAAACGATGCACTTTGGTTTATAGCGCGATCATTATTGGCAGATGTATTGCCAAGGCTCATCCAGCAGAATAGGCTTTATATCGCCATCTTCGGGATCAGGCATGCATATACCCCGGTAATCGCGGTTTGCCTGGATGGAGGGCAGGAATATCTTGTCATTGGGATAGGCCCAATAAAGAGTGCTAGCGCGAGCGCCAGCAGAACGACAATCAGGGCAAGTGGCGCACTAAACATGAGCAGGCTTGAAATACACACTGATGCAGGGGACGCGGTGGATATTCCCGCCATATTGAGCTTCGCTCTCAATAAGGTGACGGAGTCTATATTCCTGATCGATGCTTCCTCCCGAATCCGCTACGTCAATCAGGAATGCTGTCGCACCCTGGGCTATAGTCAACAGGATTTGCTTGCCATGAGGGTCGCTGACATTGATCCCACTGTGGACCAAATGGTCTGGCGTGATCATTGGCAAGCGCTCACAGCAGAAATTTCGCTCACATTCGAAAGCCGGCACCTTACCAGGCAAGGCAAACTCCTGCCGGTAGAAATCAATGCCAATTACTTTGAATACGCGGGAACCGCTTACAACCTCGCGCTGGTCAGGGATATTTCAACACGCAAGAACCTGCAGGACCAACTGGAAGCGAGTGAGGCTAAATTTCGTGATCTCGTCGAGCACGCCCCGGATATCTTTATCCGCTATGACCGGGACTGTCGTCGGATTTTTATCAGCCAGGCGTATGAAGAGGTGTATGGCATACCCTTAACCCAAGCGCTGGGCAAAAAGCCCACTGAGGTGTGGGGCAAGGCATGGACGACGCCCGCAGAATACGAACGTCAGCTGCAAGAGATCATGCGCTCACGCAAGCCCGGCAATATCGAATTGCAGTGGGTAGCCGATGATGGGCAGTATGTCTGCAAGTCATTGCAGATAGCCCCGGAGTTCGATGCAAATGGCGATGTGGTCAGTGTGCTCAGCATTACACGGGATATTTCGCAACGGCGGGCCGCCGAGAATGCCTTGCGTTTGCGCGATGAATATCAGCGTGCACTTATCGATAATTTCCCCTTCATGGTCTGGCTGAAAGATCGTCAAAGTCACCTGCTGGCAGCCAATACGGCCTATGCCGAGTGGGCGCAGGCCGCGTCTACCCGGGATGTGGATGGCAAAACCGACTTTGATCTCTTTCCGGAGGAAATTGCCAAAGCGCATATTGCCAGTGATCAGGTAGTGCTCGAAAGCGGCAAGCCCTGGCATGCGGTGGACCAGGTGAAAGACCAGCATGGTCGCCAACGCTGGATGGAAATCTACAAATCGCCAGTGCGTGTGAATGACGAACTGAAGGGTATTGTGGGCTATGCGCGTGATGTGACAGAGGCCAAGTTGAACGAGCTGGAGATCGTGCATCGCGAAATTGAGCTGCGCACCCTCATTGATAATACCCCTGATGCGATTACCCGATTTGACCGCGACGCCAGGCGCATCTTCGTCAATAATCGCAAACTGGAAAAACTGGGCATGGAGCGCGATGCCATTCTCGGTAAAAAACCTTCCGAATACCCTGGCGGCACTGTTTTTTCTCAATACGAACAGAAAATACTGGATGTGGTCGCTACCGGTCAGCCGGGATTCATGGAAATGACCGGCACTACCCCTGAAGGAGAAACCTGGCATTCCCATATCCGCATTGTGCCGGAGCTGGATGAACAGGGGCAGGTGCAACATATTCTGGCGGTGGAGCGCGATATTACCGAACTGGTGGCCTATCGCGAGCGAGTCTACTATCTTGCCTACTATGATTCACTCACCAATCTGCCCAATCGCACCCTGTTCAATGACCGCATCAGCCAGGTGCTGATGGAGGCTCAGTGGAGCAAACAGAAGTTTGGCGTGATGGTGCTCGATCTCGACCATTTCAAAAGCATTAACGACAGTCTGGGGCACCTGGTTGGCGATGAGTTGTTGTGCGCCACGGCGGATCGCCTGCAGATGGCCATCCGCACCTATGACACCGTCGCGCGCATGGGTGGCGACGAGTTTGCCATTCTGTTACCCGATATACGCAAGCCGGACGATCTGGCCACCATTGCCAATAAAATTGTGCAGGTGATTGCGCAGCCCTTCCACATTCAGGGCAAAGAGCTGTTTATCTCAACCAGCGTTGGCATTGCCACTTATCCGCTTGATGGGGAGGATCAGGAGGCATTGTACAAATGTGCCGACGCGGCGATGTATCACGCCAAGAGCATGGGGCGGAGCAACTACCAGTTCTACAGTCATGATCTGGGATCAAAAGCGTCGGAATACATTGCGATTGGTACGTCGTTGCGGCAGGCATTGCGCAACAACGAGTTTGTCCTGCATTTTCAGCCCCAGATGGATCTCCTCACGGGCAAGCTATTGGGCGCAGAAGCTTTGCTTCGCTGGAACCACCCGCTGCGTGGCCTGTTGCCGCCGGATGATTTTATAGGGGTGGCGGAAGAAAGCGGATTGATTGTCGAAATTGGCGAATGGGTGCTGGAAAATGCCTTTAACGCCATCGTCGAATTGAATCGGCTACGCAACGATAAACTCACCGTCGCCATCAATCTTTCCGCGCGACAGTTTCTCTATAACGACTTGCTGGCAGCGGTGAGCCGCCTCTTGGAGAAAACCGGTTGTTTACCCGCATGGGTGAAGCTTGAAATCCGCGAAAGTCTGCTGCTGGAAGAAAATCCCGATGTCATGGCGGTGCTCAATGCCTTCAAGGCCATGGGTATTACCATCGCGATCGATGATTTTTGCACGGGCTATTCAGCGCTCAGTTATCTGGGGCAGTTCCCGGTACGTCAGGTCAAGATTGACCGCTTGTTCATGCAGGATGTGGTGCAGCAGCAAGACAGGGCCGAGCTGGTCAATGCGATTATCCGCATTGCCCAGGCGCTGCACTTGGAGCTGGTGGCAGAGGGGGTAGAGAGTGCCAGTCAGCTCGCCTTTTTGCGTGAAAAAGGCTGCACCATGGCACAAGGATTTTTCCTGGGGAAACCGATGCTGCTGGAAGAATTAAAGCAGCTCAGGCCGGAGTTGCTGGGCATCGCTTGATGCTCACTACGCCCTAGGCATGCGTTAAGGCGATCACTGCACCTATTTATTCCACGTCTATCCGCGCCTTGTGCGGGGCACGGCGCATCAGGCCATCCCACAGCCAGCACGGCAATATTCTCAGCAAACGCGCGACCCAGCCCATCTGCCAGGGAATCACCACAAAGCGTTTTCTGGCGGCAATCGCCTGCGCGAATTTACTGGCGGCCACGTCCACATCCATCAAAAACGGCATGGGATAGGTGTTTATATCGGTCATGGGGGTGCGGATATAGCCTGGTGCAATCGTAGTCACGGCAATCCCATGCGGCAGCATTTCGATTCGCAGGCTTTCCAGATAAGCAATTGCGGCCGCTTTGGAGGCGCTGTAAGCGCCTGCCCCTGGCAGGCCCCGGATTCCGGCTACACTGGCAATGCCCACCAGCTGGCCTTGTCCACGCTGCTGCATGGCGCTAATAAACGGTTGAAAGGTATGTACCAGGCCTTGCACATTAATCGCCATGACGGCGGCAAATGCCGTGCTGTCTTCCTTGATCGCCGTGAGCGTGCCCCGGCTGACGCCGGCATTGCCAATGACGATATCGGGTACACCATGCTTGCTCATGAAGTCAGTGGCGGCATGTGCCAAGGCATCAGCATCGCGCACATCCACCGCATAGGTTTCACAAGCGCCAGCGTACTGATCGCGGAATGCCAGCAAGGGCTCCGCGCGTCGCGCCACCAGGCCCAGTGTCGCCCCCAGCCCGGCATAGTGCTGTGCCAGCGCCATGCCGATACCGCTGGATGCGCCTGTAATGAAGACGTTTAAAGTATCAGCCCGCCGGGCGGGAGCCGTGGCGGGCTGTGAAAAAGGCGTGCAACTCACGGGCTTGATTACTTGCCGCCGCGTTCCTGCTTGGCCTTGGCGATCAGGAAATCAGCCACGCGCAAAGCCTGGTCATTGCCACCGGCCATGCTGCTGGAGGTGATGTATTTGCCATCCACAATCAGCGTCGGAACGCCAGTTGCGCCTGAAGCACGGAATACCTGAATGGCGCGCATGATTTTTGTGTTGGTGGAGAAGGAGTTATAGGCCTCTTCTACTTTCTTGCGATCCAGGCCGCTTTGCTTGACCAGCCAGTCTACAAAGGCTTTTTCGTCGTCAGGACGGAAAGCATGTTGCTTGTGGATGGCTTCGAACAAAGGGCTATGCAGTTTTTCCAGTACGCCCAGGGATTCCATGGCGTAATAGGCTTTGGCCATGGGCGCCCAGTCAGGGCGTGGCACACCAGGGATACGCTTGAACACCACATCGGCTGGCAGCTTCTTTACCCAGGCGTTGATGGCAGGCTCCATCTGATAGCAGTGCGGGCAGCCATACCAGAACAACTCAATGACTTCGAGTTTGCCGTTGCTATCGCTGGGGATGCTTTGCACCGTCAGGTTGTAATCGGTGCCGGCTTGCGGGTCTGCTGCCATGACATGGGTGGAAACCAGGAGCAGCAAAGCCGCCAGGAATTTTTTCATGATTCGAATCCTTGTTGATGTAAGTTGTAATCGACTAACGCATTAAGCTGGTTGCGGCTGACAGGCTTTATCCAGGCGTACTGCTATTCACTTTGATCAGGTCAACCTTAAATCCGTTCTGTACCAACTCTTCACGGGATTTATTTATTTGGTCGACATTGGCAAACGGGCCAACCCGCACGCGGTGCCATACCCCCTTGTTAGGGATGGTGGCGGTTTGCACGATGGCTTCCAGCCCCAGCAGGGCCAGCTTGGCCTTCATGTTGTCGGCTTCCTGCTCGGTCTGAAACGCGCCCACTTGCAGGAAGTAGCTTTCCTGCACTTTGGTGGCTTCTGGTGCCGCCTGTTTCTGCTTGATTTCCTGTTCCGTTACCTGGGTTTCGCTGCCAGGCAAGATGGTATAGAAATCAAAGCGTGGCTTTTCAGGGGTATCGGCATTCTTTTCGGCCTTGGGCAAGGCGCTGGTATCTGCCTTGGCGGTTTCTTCTGGCGCTTTTTCCGGAGCACGGCTGACAAACGGACTGTCACTGCCTTTAACCATGATCGCTACTGCGACCGACAGGCCAACGCCCAGAACCAGCCCAACCAGCAGACCGGAAAAGAACGGGCTGCCCTTGGACTTGCTGCCGCTCTTGCTGGATGGGGCGCTGCGGGGTTTGTAATCTCTGCTCACATTATCTCCTTGCTTGCTTTCTATATGGCTTACATTTTTTCCGGAGCGCTCACGCCCAGAAGATCAAGGCCATTTTTTAATACCTGGCGTGTAGCGCTGATCAAAGCCATACGGGCGAGCTTGAGTGCGCTATCTTCTACCAGGAATTGCTGTGCGTTGTAATAGCTGTGCAGATCGCTTGCCAGCTCTTTCAGGTAATTGGCGACCATGTGCGGAGCCAGTTCATCTGCCGCATTTTTCACAACATCGCTGAACTCATCCAGACGCTGCAGCAACGCTGCCTCGTGCGGTGCATCCAGACGGCTAAGGTCTGCGCCAACCAAGCTGCTTTCGTCGCCGCCCCATTGCCCCAGCACGCTGCAGATACGGGCATGCGCATACTGGATGTAATACACCGGGTTGTCGTTGGTTTGTGCCCGTGCCAGATCGATGTCGAATACCAGTTGTGAATCGGCCCGACGCGCAGCCAGGAAATAGCGCGTGGCATCGCAGCCTACCTCTTCGATCAGGTCGCGCAGGGTGACATAGCTGCCCGCACGCTTGGAAAGTTTGACCTCTTCGCCACCGCGCATCACGGTCACCATCTGGTGCAGGACATAATCTGGCCAGCCTTGCGGAATGCCGATATCGAGTGCCTGCAAACCTGCGCGCACACGGGTAATGGTGCTGTGGTGATCGGCGCCCTGCTCGTTGATCACGCGCTCAAAACCACGTTTCCATTTTTCCACGTGGTAGGCCACGTCAGGCACAAAATAGGTATACCCGCCTTCACGCTTGCGCATGACGCGGTCTTTGTCGTCGCCAAAGTCGGTGGTCTTGAGCCAGAGCGCGTCATCCTGCTCATAGGTGTGGCCACTGTTGATCAGGGCTTGTACCGTGCTTTCCACCTTGCCTTCGGTATAGAGGCTGGATTCCAGTGAGAACACATCAAACTTGATCTGGAATGCCTGCAGATCAAGATCCTGCTCATGCCGCAGGTAAGCCACGGCAAAGCGGCGTATGGATTCCAGATCATTGACGTCACCGCTGGCAGTTACCTGCTGGTCATCTGCCACCACGGTTTCGCCTGCCAGGTAAGCCTTGGCAATGTCGATGATGTATTCGCCGCGATAACCTTCTTCAGGGAAAGTCGGGTGCTCGGGGGTGAGCCCTTGCGCACGCGCATGGACGGACTTGGTCAGATTGTCGATCTGCGCCCCAGCATCGTTGTAATAGAATTCGCGCGTGACATCCCAGCCATTGGCTGCCAGCAGCCGTGCCAGACAGTCACCGACTGCCGCACCACGGCCGTGGCCGACATGCAATGGCCCCGTGGGGTTGGCCGAGACAAACTCCACTTGTACCTTGCGCTGCTGCCCTGCGTTATTGTGGCCGAAACGCTCACCCTGCTCGCGTATCTGCGCAATCACGCCATGGCGTGCCTGGCCATTCAGGAAGAAATTGATAAAGCCAGCGCCAGCGATTTCCACCTTGGCAACATACTCAGAGGCAGGCAGTGCCTGGATCAGGCTCTCCGCAATGGCGCGTGGGTTCTGGCGCAGAGGTTTGGCCAGCATCATGGCCAGATTGGTGGCAAAATCGCCGTGGTCGGCAGACTTCGGGCGTTCCAGCTGAATCGAAAGACTTGCGCTATCGACCCCCAGGCTTTTTGCGGCCTGGGTCAGTAATTCGGTAAGATGTGCTTTCAAGAGAGTGAAGTCTATACAATATGACGAAAGTCGCTATTCTAACCCATTGACCAACAACGCTCACCACCCGATTCAATATCTGTTTCAATGATCCCTACCCCATCTCCCATGGGCATCCTGCAAGTCGCACTGGATGTGCCTATCGACAGCCTGTTTGATTACCTGGACGGCGGCTTTGATGTCGCTGTAGGGCAGCGCGTGGTGGTGCCCTTCGGCCGTCGGCGGCAAATTGGCATTGTGGTGGGCAAGAGTGCGGTGAGCGAGGTGCCTTCTGCCAAACTGAAGGCGATCGAAACGGCGTTTGTTGATGAACCACCGCTGGATCCGGATACCTTTGCGCTGTTGCGCTTTTGTGCGGATTATTACCAATACCCCCTTGGGCAGGCTTTGCTGGCCAGTTTGCCTGGGCGTTTACGCCAGACCGAGCCTGCGGTGTCGCGCAAGCAATATGCTTTTCGCCTGTCTGCCGTGGGCCTGGCCGCCGATATTGAGCAATTACCCCGGCGCAAGCTTATCCAGCGCAAGCTATATGCCGCCTTGGGTGAGCATGGCGTGTTGCATGAAAGCGCGTTGCCAGAGATTTCTGCCAGTTGGCGCGGCGCCATGCAGGGCTTGCAGGAGTCTGGCTGGGTAGAAGCGGATGAAGTGCTGGCAGGGTTGTCGGCTTCGGTGTCAGCCGCCGTACCGCCGCCGCCATTGAACGAAGACCAGACCGCTGCCCTGAAGCGCATGCAGGCCAGCGAGGGATTCAAGGCATGGCTGCTGCATGGCATCACCGGCAGTGGCAAAACCGAGGTTTACATGCAGTGGCTGCAACAGATGCTGGCGGACAATGATGGTCAGGCGCTAGTGCTGGTGCCTGAAATCAATCTGACCCCGCAGCTGGAAGCGCGCTTTCGCAGCCGTTTGCCGCATCTGCCCATGGTGGCATTGCATAGCAATCTGGGCGAGGCCGAGCGCTTGCAGAACTGGCGTCTGGCCCAGTCTGGTATTGCTCGTATCGTGGTGGGCACCCGCCTGTCGGTATTTACCCCTCTGCCCAAGCTGCGGCTGGTGATTGTGGATGAAGAGCACGATGGCTCTTACAAGCAGCAGGACAGCATGCGCTACCATGCCCGCGATGTGGCCATGGTGCGGGCGCAACGGGCAAAAGTGCCCATCGTGCTGGGCTCGGCAACGCCATCCCTGGAAACCTGGCACAACGCGCAAACCGGCAAATATGGCTTGCTGACGCTGCAAAACCGGGCTGTCGCCAAATCGCAGTTGCCCCGTATCGGTTGCATCGATACCAATCGCATTGAATTGCAGGATGGGTTATCGCCCGCTCTGATCGAAGCGCTGCGCCAACGCCTGGAGCGCAAGGAGCAAAGCCTGCTGTTCATCAATCGGCGTGGCTATTCGCCAGTGCTGTTGTGCAATGCCTGCCACTGGATAGCCTCATGCACCCGCTGTAGCAGCCGGCTGGTGGTGCATCTGCGGCAGAGCCGCTTGCGATGCCATCACTGCGGGCATGAGCAGAAAATCGTGCGGCAGTGCCCAAGCTGTGGCAATGCCGATTTGCACCCTACCGGCCATGGTACGCAGCGTCTGGAAGAAACCCTGGCGCGCCTGTTCCCCACGGCACGCATTCAACGCGTGGATCGCGACAGCACGCGGCGCAAGGAAGCCCTTGCAGATATCCTGCAGGCGGTGCACGCCGATGAGATTGATATCCTGGTGGGCACCCAGATGCTGGCCAAAGGCCATGACTTTCCCAATCTGACACTGGTGGGGGTGGTGGATACCGATAGCGCCCTATTCAGTCCGGACTTTCGTGCGGCGGAGCGCCTTTTTGCCCAATTGATGCAGGTCTCTGGCCGGGCGGGTCGGGCTGACAAACCAGGTGAAGTGCTGATACAGACCACCTTCCCCGAGCACAATCTGTTCAATGCCCTGCGTAAGCACGATTATGTGGCATACGCAGATTCGCAGCTGCAGGAACGGCAGCTGGCGCAATTTCCGCCCTATGCTTTTCTAGCCCTGCTGCGTGCTGAGGCCAATCAGTATTCACTAGTGCAGGATTTTCTGAATGATGCATTGGTATTGGCAAGGCAGCTGAGTGAGCATGTGCTTACGTATGATCCCGTGCGGCCGCAGATGGAAAAGTTGAAGGGTATGGAGCGGGCTTACTTGCTGATGCAAGGCGAAAGCCGTTTGCAGATTCAGCAATTATTGCGACAGCTGGTACCGCAATTGCGCTCCCATCCATTAGCCAGCAAGCTGCGCTGGACGGTCGATGTAGACCCCCTGGAGTTCTAGCGCTTGTTTGTCACGGCATTGCCGCGTTAGCAGGAACCCAGGGCGTCTTCTTGATTTAAACGTGGTACTGCGGGCTTAGGGCTTTCACGGCCTTGATCATAGCTTCCGCATTTTCTGGGGGCGTATGCTGCGTGATGCCGTGGCCGAGGTTGAACACATGGCCGTGACCATGACCGTAACTCGCCAGTATGCTGGCGACTTCCTTTTCAATCGCTTCCGGGGTCGAGAGCAGGATGGCCGGGTCCATATTGCCTTGCAGCGCCACTTGGCCGCCTACCCGCTTTCTTGCCTCACCAATATCCACCGTCCAGTCCAATCCCAATGCATCCGCACCGATGGCCGCTTGCGCTTCCAGCCACAGGGCGCCGCCTTTGGTAAATACGATGCTGGGCACAGGGCTGCCGTCGCGTTGCTTGATCAGGCCCGCGACAATTTTTTCCATGTAAGCCAGGGAGAATTCGCGGTATGCGTTATGCGAGAGCGCGCCACCCCAGGAGTCAAAAATCATCACGGCCTGAGCGCCCGCTTCAATCTGGGCATTGAGGTAAAGCGTGACGGTTTGCGCGGTGATATCCAGCAAATGGTGTAGTAGCGCAGGCTCGGCATACGCCATTTTCTTGATGGTGAGGAAGTCGGTCCCGCCCTGGCCTTCGACCATATAGGTGGCGAGTGTCCATGGGCTGCCGGAGAAGCCGATGAGCGGTACGCGGCCATCCAGCGTTTTGCGTATCTGGCTGACCGCATCCGTGACATAGCCGAGATCAGCGGCGATGTCCGGCACATGCAGCTTGTGAATCGCGGCGGCGTCGCGCACCGGGCGTTCAAACTTCGGGCCTTCGCCTTCGACAAAATACAGCCCCAGCCCCATCGCATCGGGGACTGTCAGGATGTCGGAAAACAGGATGGCGGCATCCAGCGGATAACGATCCAATGGCTGCATGGTGACTTCGGTGGCAAAGTCGGTGTTTTTGCACAGGCTCAGGAAGCTGCCGGCATTCTTGCGCGTGGCACGGTATTCCGGCAGATAGCGTCCAGCCTGGCGCATCATCCAGACGGGGGTGTAATCGGTAGGCTGCCGCAGAAGTGCGCGTAAGAAGGTGTCGTTCTTGAGAGCTGTCATGGTGGGGGCTTTTCAAAAAAATGAGGGGATACCAGCGGTATCCCCTTGTGTCATGCCTGGTTAGCCTTATCTTGGCAGGGTGGATGATCCCATCAGGAACTCATCCACAGCGCGCGCGCATTGGCGACCTTCGCGGATGGCCCATACCACCAGGGATTGACCGCGGCGCATGTCGCCAGCAGCAAATACCTTGGCAGACGAGGTTGCATAGCAGCCTTCGCCATCGGTGCTTGCCTTGGCATTGCCGCGCGCATCTTTCTCAACGCCAAATGCGTCCAGTACCTTTTGTACCGGGCTGACAAAGCCCATGGCCAGCAGCACCAGATCCGCCTTGATGGTGAATTCGGAACCTGGAATCTCGACCATCTTGCCGTCTTTCCACTCTACGCGTGCGCCCTTGAGTGCGACGACTTTGCCGTTTTCACCAATCAATTCCTTGGTAGTGATGGACCAGTCGCGATCGCAGCCCTCTTCATGGGAGCTGGAAGTGCGCATCTTGAGCGGCCAGTTCGGCCATACCAGTTCCTTGTTTTCCTTTTCAGGCGGTTGTGGCATCAGTTCAAATTGTGTGATGGAAGCTGCACCATGACGGTTGGAAGTCCCTACGCAATCGGAACCGGTATCACCGCCACCAATCACGACGACATGCTTGCCGGTTGCCATGATCTGGTTGGGGATGGTATCGCCTGCGACCACTTTGTTCTGTGGCGTCAGGAAATCCATGGCGAAATGCACACCGTCCAGCGCACGGCCAGGCACTGGCAAGTCGCGAGGATATTCGGCGCCGCCCGCCAGAATGACCGCATCAAATTCCTTGGTCAGCTGCTCAGCGCTGACGTTTTCGCCCACATTCTGACCTGTGCGGAATTCAACGCCTTCCGCGCGCATTTGCTCCATGCGGCGATCAATATGGCTTTTTTCCATCTTGAAGTCAGGGATGCCATAGCGCAGCAGGCCACCAATGCGGCTTTCCTTTTCCAGCACCACAACGTCGTGGCCTACGCGGGCCAGTTGTTGTGCCGCTGCCAGGCCTGCCGGGCCGGAGCCAACGATGGCGACTTTCTTGCCGGTTTTGCTGGCAGGAACCTGAGGCTTCACCCAGTCGTTTTCCCAAGCCTTGTCGATGATGGCGTGCTCAATCGACTTGATGCCAACGGCATCAGCGTTGATGTTCAGCGTACAGGCCGCTTCACAGGGTGCCGGGCAGATACGGCCGGTAAACTCGGGGAAGTTATTGGTGGAGTGCAGCACGTCAATCGCATTGCGCCAATCCTGGCGATACACCAGGTCGTTCCAATCAGGAATGATGTTGTTGATCGGGCAGCCGCTCATACAGAACGGAATGCCGCAATCCATGCAACGAGCGCCCTGAGTCTTGGCCTGGTCATCGCTCAGGTGAAGAACGAATTCCTTGTAATTCTTGACCCGGTCATTGACTGGCAGGTTGGCCTCGGACAGACGGCCATATTCCATAAATCCTGTTACTTTGCCCATTTATGCGGCTTCCTTCTTTTCTGCAGCAGCCAGTTCATTCAGAACGCGCTTGTATTCATTAGGCAGCACCTTGATGAACTTGGCGCGTGCCTGATCCCAATCTGCCAGTATTGCCTTCGCGCGGCTGCTACCGGTGTATTCGGCGTGCTTTTCAATCAGTGACTTCAGCGTGGCTTCGTCGTGCTGACCCATGTGGTGACCGGCACCAGCAGGCGCATGACCCGCGGCTTCCACGGTTTCCAGGCTGACCATGCTCATGTTGCAACGCTTGGCGAACATGCCATCGATGTCGTACACATAAGCTACGCCACCCGACATACCCGCTGCAAAGTTAAGGCCAGTCTGACCAAGCACAACGACTGTACCGCCCGTCATGTATTCACAGCCATGGTTACCCACGCCTTCAACTACCGCGGTGGCACCCGAGTTGCGCACACAGAAACGTTCGCCTGCCACGCCATTGAAATAGCTCTGGCCGGAGGTGGCGCCATACATCACGGTATTACCCGCGATGATGTTGTCTTCCGGTACACCACGGAACGCCTTGGGCGGCTTGATCACAATGCGGCCGCCACAGAGGCCCTTGCCCACGTAATCGTTGCCTTCACCGGTCAGTTCGAAGGTGATGCCTTGCGTCAGGAAGGCAGCAAAACTCTGCCCTGCGGTGCCGCTCAGCTTCACGGTGATGGTGTCGTCAGGCAAGCCAGCACGGCCATAACGGCGCGCAATTTCGTGCGAAAGCATGGTGCCCACGGTACGGTTGGTATTGACGATAGCTGTCTCGATGACGGTCTTCTCGCCTTTTTCCAGCGCGTTGCCTGCCTGGGCAATCAGCTTGTTGTCCAGCGCCTTTACCAGGCCGTGATCTTGCGTCTCGTTGTTGCGACGAGACACGGTTTCATCAACCTTGGGCTGGTGGAATACCTTGGTGAAATCCAGGCCACTGGCCTTCCAGTGGTCAATGCCTGCTTGCATATCCAGCAGATCAGCACGGCCGATCAGGTCTTCAAACTTGCGGATACCCATGCTGGCCATCAGTTCACGTACTTCTTCAGCAACGAAGAAGAAGTAATTCACGACGTGCTCAGGCTGGCCGGTAAATTTCTGGCGCAGGACCGGATCCTGGGTAGCCACACCGACCGGGCAAGTGTTCAGGTGACACTTGCGCATCATGATACAGCCCTCAACCACCAGCGGTGCCGTGGCAAAGCCGAATTCATCGGCACCCAGCAGTGCGCCTATCATGACGTCGCGACCGGTTTTCATCTGGCCATCTACCTGAACAACCACACGACCGCGCAACTGGTTCAGCACCAGGGTCTGCTGTGTTTCGGCCAGGCCCAGTTCCCATGGCGTGCCGGCATGCTTGATGGAGGAAATCGGCGATGCGCCGGTACCACCGTCATGACCTGCAACCACGATATGGTCAGATTTTGCCTTTGCTACACCGGCGGCAACGGTGCCGATGCCGGTTTCCGATACCAGCTTGACCGATACCGAAGCCTTGGGATTGGCATTCTTGAGGTCATGGATCAGCTGAGCCAGATCTTCAATCGAGTAAATGTCATGGTGTGGTGGTGGCGAAATCAGGCCAACACCTGGCACCGAGAAGCGCAACTGGGCGATATAGGAACTAACCTTGTGGCCTGGCAGCTGACCGCCTTCGCCCGGCTTGGCACCTTGCGCCATCTTGATCTGAATCTGGTCGGCATTCGCCAGATATTCTGCGGTAACACCGAAACGACCAGACGCCACCTGCTTGATGCTGGAGCGCAGGGAGTCGCCTGCCAGCATGGGCACGTCTTTCTCAATGCGATCCTTGCCCAGCACTTCTGCCAGCGAGCTGGCCTTGGCCACCGGGATGAAACGCTTGGGATCTTCACCACCTTCGCCGGTGTTGGAGCGACCGCCAATGCGGTTCATGGCGATAGCCAGGGTGGCATGGGCCTCGGTGGAGATGGAGCCCAGCGACATGGCGCCAGTGGCAAAGCGCTTGACGATTTCCTTGGCGGGTTCCACTTCTTCCAGCGGCACAGGGGCGCCAGCTGACTTGATATCGAACAGGCCGCGCAGCGTCATGTGACGGCGGGTCTGATCGTTGATCAGCTTGGCGTATTCCTTGTAAGTGCTGGCACTGTTGGTGCGAGTGGCATGCTGCAGCTTGGCAATGGAATCAGGCGTCCACATATGCTCTTCACCGCGTACACGGAAGGCGTACTCGCCGCCCGCTTCCAGCGCATTGCTCAGAACCGGGTCGTTACCAAACGCGGATTGATGCTGGCGCAGGCTTTCTTCGGCCACTTCATTCAGGCCTATGCCTTCAATGGTGGTGGCTGTGCCGGTAAAGTACTTGGCGATGAACGGGCTATTGAGGCCGATCGCTTCAAAGATCTGCGCGCCACAGTAGGATTGGTAAGTGGAAATGCCCATCTTGGACATGACCTTGTGCAGGCCCTTGCCAATCGCCTTGACGAATTTCTTGTGACCTTCCTTGATGTCGCCGCCCTTGCCTTCTGCGCTCATCATGTTGCTGATGGTTTCAAACGCAAGCCATGGGCAGATTGCTTCGGCGCCATAACCGCCCAGCAGCGCGAAATGATGCACTTCGCGGGCAGAGCCGGTGTCGATGACCAGGCCGGTATTGGTACGCAAGCCAGCGCGTACCAGAGACTGGTGCGTCGCAGAACAGGCCAGCAATGCCGGGATGGCGATACGGTCAGGACTTACCTGACGGTCAGACAGGATCAGCAGGTTGAAGCCGTTGTGCACGGCATCCGCTGCAGCTTTGCACAGGGATTCAATCGCGGCAGCCATGCCTTGCTTGCCTTGTGCGGCAGCATAGGTGATGTCCAGTGTCAGTGTGCGGTAACGGCCCTGGGTCAGGCTGTCGATCGCTTTCAGCTGTTCGAGCTCGTCCAGCGTCAATACAGGCTGGCTCGCTTCCAGGCGGATAGGCGGGTTGGTTTCATCAATACCCAAGAGGTTAGGCTTGGGGCCAATGAAGGTGACCAGCGACATGACCAGCTCTTCGCGGATCGGGTCGATAGGCGGATTGGTAACCTGCGCAAACAGTTGCTTGAAGTAGGTGTAGAGTGGCTTGGGCTTGTTGGACAGCACCGGCAGAGCGCTGTCGTTACCCATGGAGCCCGCACCCTCTTCACCATTGGTGATCATGGGTTGCAATACAAACTTGAGGTCTTCCTGCGTGTAGCCGAAGGCTTGTTGCAGGTCGAGCAGGTTGGCATTCAGCTCCAGCTTGGTTTCTACCTTGGGCAGGTCGCCCAGGAAGTAACGGGATTTTTCAATCCACTCACGGTATGGCTTGGCTTGTGCCAGACTTTGCTTGACTTCAGCGTCGTCGATAATGCGACCTTGTTCCATGTCGATCAGGAACATCTTGCCCGGTTGCAGACGCCATTTTTTGACGATTTTTTCTTCCGGGAAGGTCAGCACACCCATTTCGGATGCCAGCATGACGTGGTCATCATCGGTAATCAGATAACGGGCGGGACGCAGGCCGTTACGGTCCAGCGTGGCGCCTATCATGCGGCCATCGGTAAAGGCCACGGCGGCAGGGCCATCCCATGGCTCCATCAGCGCAGCGTGATATTCGTAGAAAGCGCGACGGTCTTCGTCCATCAGGGTGTTGCTGGACCAGGCTTCAGGAATCAGCATCATCATGGCGTGCGGCAATGAGTAGCCACCAGCGACCAGCAATTCCAGTGCATTGTCGAATGCAGCGGAGTCGGACTGGCCTTCCACGATCAGTGGCCACAGTTTTTCCAGGTCTTCACCCATCAGGGCGGAGCGCATGGATTCGTGGCGGGCCGCCATCCAGTTGACGTTACCTTGCATGGTGTTGATTTCACCATTGTGGGCAATCATGCGGAATGGGTGCGCCAGATCCCAGGCTGGGAAGGTATTGGTCGAGAAACGCTGGTGTACCAGTGCCAGGGCGGACACCATGGTCTCGTCCTGCAGGTCCTGGTAATAGATGCCGACTTCATTTGCCAGCAGCATGCCCTTGTAAACCAGGGTGCGTGAGGACAAGGAAGGAATGTAGAACTGGTTGCCGTCTTCCAGCTTCAGGGCGCGAACGGCATGTTCAACACGTTTGCGAATAACGAACAGCTTGCGCTCGAAGGCGTTCTGGTCGGCTGTGGCCGGGCCGCGCGCAATGAATACCTGACGCATGACAGGTTCAACCGCACGCGCTTGATCGGCAATATTGCTGTTGTCGCGGGGCACATCGCGCCAGCCCAGCAGGGTCTGGGCTTCTTCGTGCACGATGCGGGCAATGATCGATTCACAGGCTTCGCGGCCGTTTTGCGATTGCGGCAGAAACACGATGCCACAGGCGTACTCGCCTTCGGCAGGCAGCGTGATATTGAGCTTGGTGGCTTCCTTGCGCAGGAAGGCATCAGGCAACTGAATCAGGATGCCAGCACCGTCGCCCAGCTTGGGGTCGTAGCCGGTGGCGCCACGGTGGGTCAGGTTAGCCAGAATCTGCAGGCCCTGCTCCACGATCTTGTGGCTCTTTTTGCCCTTGATGTGCGCGATCATGCCGACGCCACAGGCGTCATGTTCATTGCCCGGATTGTAAAGGCCCTGCATTTCAGGGTTCGTCACTGTTGCTGTTTCATTCATTGGCGTATTCACTCGCGTTACCAAACTCATGTCTCCATCTCATCTTTCGACACTGCTGCATCTTTGTAAGGCACTAATTAGAACCGGGCGCCTTGTTCTTCCCTCATCCCGTCGCGCTAATCGAGGGGGTTCGTGGAGTTTTTTATTGGTGCTTGCTGTCCTGCGTGGCCGAAATTATCGCTGGGCCATAAAATATTTAGCGGAACCTTCAATGTTACCGTTAAAGGGTTATAAGTTCAATCACATAGGGCTAAAAAAGCATGAAACCCTATGTAGTGAAAGCGGCTTACTTTTTCCAGCTGGCAAAAATCTTTTCTGCAGCGGCGATGCTGAGGTCGATTTCCTTGTCGCCATGCGCTGCTGATACAAACCCAGCCTCAAACGCTGAAGGTGCCAGATAAACGCCCTCATCCAGCATGGCATGGAAGAAGCGGTTGAAGGCTTCTTTGTCAGACTGCATCACGTCAGCATAGCTTTGCGGCACCTCGGCGCTGAAATACAGGCCGAACATCCCGCCCACACTTTGTGCACTAAATTCAATATCGTGCGCTTTTGCTGCATTTGCAAGGCCCTGCACAAAACGCTGGGTGCTGGCTTCCAGCGCTGCGTGGAAGCCAGGTGCCTGTATCAGTTTCAGCGTGGCCATGCCCGCAGCAACCGCCACCGGGTTGCCAGATAAAGTGCCTGCCTGGTAAACCGGGCCAACGGGCGCCAGACACTGCATGATGTCGCGTCGACCGCCGAAAGCCCCTACGGGCAGGCCGCCACCGATGACTTTGCCCAGTGTTGTCAGGTCCGGGGTAATGCCATAGCGCGCCTGTGCGCCACCCAGCGCCACGCGGAAACCGGTCATCACTTCATCAAAAATCAGCACTGCACCGTGCTGGGTACATTGCGCCCGCAATGCTTCCAGAAAACCGGCTGCCGGGGCGATCAGATTCATGTTGCCCGCAACTGGCTCTACGATCACACAAGCAATTTCGTTGCCAATCTCCGCAAACAGCTGTTCGACGGCAGTGATGTTGTTGTATTCCAGCGTCAGCGTATGCGCGGCGACTTCAGGTGGCACGCCTGCCGAGCTTGGCGTACCGAAGGTTAAGAGGCCGGAGCCCGCCTTCACCAGCAGGGCATCGGCATGGCCGTGATAGCAACCTTCAAACTTGACGATCTTGCTGCGCCCAGTGAAGCCACGCGCCAGGCGAATGGCGCTCATGGTGGCTTCGGTGCCGGAGCTGACCAGCCGTAACTGCTCCATGCTGGGGACCAGCTTGCTTACCAGCTCGGCCATATCCAGCTCGCGCGCGGTTGGCGCACCAAACGACAGGCTGTCACCCGCCGCCGTGCGCACGGCCTCGATCACCTCCGGATGGGCATGGCCCAGTACCATAGGGCCCCAGGAGCCCACATAATCCACATAGGCTTTGTCATCTTCATCCCACAGCCAGGCGCCAGCGCCGCGCTTGAAAAATACCGGCGTGCCGCCGACAGAGCGAAAAGCACGAACGGGCGAATTGACGCCGCCGGGAATGAGTTTTTGGGATTGTTCGAAGAGTTGCTGGTTACGAGAGGTCATGATGAGCTCGGTCCATTGTAAAGTCGGGAAAATTGTTGCGCGGTACGGCGGATATCGGAGGATCCCCAGAGGCTGCCAATCACCGCCAGCATGTCGGCACCGGCGGCAACGGCCTGAGGCGCGTTGTCCAGCGTGATGCCGCCGATGGCGACTTTGGGCACGGTCAATGCCGGATTCATATTGAACAGGCTGAGGGCCGCTTCTGGCGCCTGCGGTTTGGTTTGCGAACTGAAACAGGCACCAAACGCGACATAGTCTGCGCCAGCAGCTTGCGCTTGCAAGGCAAGGTCAATGCGGTTGTAACAGGAGGCGCCCAGCAGCTTGTTGCCGATGCGTTGGCGCGTGGCCGCAATATCGCCATCGGTACCGCCGATGTGCACGCCATCAGCATCCAGCGCCAGGCATAGCTTCACATGATCATTGATGATCAGGGGTACGCCATGCTGCCTGCAGATGGCGAGCAAGGCTTGCGCCTGCGCAATGCGCAGCACGTGCCCGGCTTCTTTGTTGCGGTATTGCACCAGGGTCGCACCGCCGAGAATAGCCTCGATGACTATCTCGCACAGGCGCTCCGTATCGTCCAGGTCCGGGGTGACAGCGTACAGCCCTTTAATTGGCGTCATCCTCTTCATCCCTTGCCCAGAACATGCGATCAGGAATGTATTGGCCCATGCCCGGACGGAATCCGTATTTCAGGGTTTTCCAGGTGTATTCCTGTGCTTCCAGAATGGCTTCTTCAATGGACAAGCCATGAGCGATGCAGGCCGCAATCGCGGAAGTCAGGGTGCAGCCGGAGCCATGGTAGCTGCCCGGCAGGCGTTCCCAGTTATAGGCCTTGATCAGGCCGCTTTCGCCGTACAGCGTATTGATGACTTCCTGTGAACGCTCGTGGGTGCCGGTAATCAGCACATATTCGCAGCCCATGCCGAGCAGGCGGTCGGCGCTTTCATCCAGCGAGGCATGTTCGATGGCATCGGAATCATCATCATGAAATGCCAGGCGACGCGCTTCCAGGCTATTCGGCGTAATCATGGTGGCCTGGGGGAATAGCAGGTCTATCATCGCTGCCTGCATTTCTTCATTCGCCAGTTCGTCGCCGCGGCCAGAGGATAAAACCGGGTCGATCAACAATGGCACATCCGGGTAATCAGCCACGATTTCGGCAATGACGGCGACATTTTCCACGCTACCCAGCATGCCGATTTTAAAGGCGGAAACCTGCATGTCTTCCAGGATAGTGCGCGCCTGGTCATTGACCCAGTCGGCATCAAACATCATGACATTTTCGACGCCCACGGTATCCTGTACAGTAATTGCTGTTACAACAGAAAGCGGGTGGCAGCCTATGCTGGCCAATGTCAGCAGATCAGCCTGCAAGCCTGCGCCACTGCTGGGATCGGTAGCGGCAAAGGTCATCACGGTAGGGGGCATCAGATTCATGGTGTTGGTTCCGGGTGTTGACCGTATCAAGGTGGGCGGTGAGATGCTTAGAGGCGCTGACAGTGCGCTGGTTCTGCTATCAAGAATGCTATTTTAACTTAAATTACCCGCTAACAATAAACGAGGAGAAAAGCCCATGAAAACATGGATGTGCAATATTTGCGGCTGGCTGTACGAAGAAGAAAAAGGCTGTCCGGAAGATGGCATTCCGCCCGGCACGCGCTGGGAAGACGTGCCCCCCAACTGGACGTGCCCGGAATGCGGCGCCCGCAAGGAAGACTTCGACATGATCGAAATCTGAGCATGCTGAACTTGCCTGCGCTGGTGAAATCTCATTGCCACCACTGTTCACCAGCCGCTACGCTAGCCGTGGTGGGGCATATGCGCAATCTTTCATGACCGATATACAAAACAGCTTTCAGCTGGAGTTTGTGGCTTATTTTTCCATGCATCTGGAAAACATCCACTTGCAGATAACCGGCAGCAAAGACACCAGGCAACGCGACCGCTACATGCAGCTGATCGAGATGATCAACCAGGCGCCGTTTGATGTGGCTTTGCAGAAATACCAGCAAATTGCCCTGGCGGATGCCGACATCACCATGTTTTCAGACTCGATGATCAAAACCGCCAAACGTCTCGCCTGCCAGGAGCTGGGCTTGCCCGAGACTTCTGCCGACCGTATTGAATAAGGATTAGCTCGCCCGGATGTTACCTGCTTACGTATTGCTCGACCTGGAAACCACTGGCGCCACGCCGCTGGTGGACCGTATCACCGAAATCGCCCTCATCCGCTTTGAAAACGGTCAGGAAGTCAGTCGCTGGCAAACGCTGGTGAATCCCGAGACCGCCATTCCGCCGTTTATTCAACGCTTGACCGGCATAGACGATGGCATGGTGGCAACCGCTCCGCACTTCAAGGAAGTGGCAGGTGAGCTGCTCGACCATCTCGAAGGCGCCGTGCTGTGCGCACACAATGTCCGCTTTGATCACGGCTTCCTTAAAAATGAATTCAAGCGCATCGGCATAGACCTGCGGCAAAAAGTGCTGTGCACGGTCAAGCTGTCGCGCAAACTTTACCCGCAACACCGCAGCCACAGTCTGGATAGCATCATCGAGCGCCACTCCCTGCAATGCGGCGCCCGCCATCGCGCCATGGGCGATGTTGTGGCGCTGGTGGATTTTCTTCGTGCGGCGGAAGCGGAGTTGGGCCCCGTAGTCATCGCACAAGCCGCGCGCGAGTTGCTCAAAGGCCATACCCTGCCTAGCGGGATTGACGCCAGCATCCTGGACGATATTCCCGAAGGCCCCGGCGTTTATCTGTTTTATGGCGATAACCAGCTGCCTTTGTACATCGGCAAAAGCATCAATATCCGCAGTCGTGTGCTGTCGCATTTCAGTGGTGATCATGCCTCCACCAAGGAGATGCGCATCTCGCAAGAGGTCAAGCATATTGAGTGGATAGAAACCGCAGGTGAGTTTGGTGCCCTGATGCTGGAGTCGCGTCTGGTAAAAGAACGCCAGCCCATCTACAACCGCCGGTTACGTCGGGAGCGGCAGCTATGCTCCTGGCGACTGGCAGCCAGTTATGACGCCAGACCCCTGCTTACACTGGTACGTGAAGAAGAGATTGATCCGCCAGAGCTCGGGCAACTGTTTGGCACCTTTCGCAGCAAGCGCCAAGCGGTAGAGGTGTTGCGGCAGATTGCAGAGAACCATGCTCTCTGCCCCAAAGTGCTGGGTCTGGAAAGCGGCAAAGGCCCCTGCTTTTCCCACCAGCTTCGCAAATGCAAAGGAGTATGCGCAGGCAAGGAAGCGGCAGAACTGCATTACCTGCGTCTGCAGCAGGCGCTTGCCGCGCATCGCATGAAAACCTGGCCCTACCCGGGCAAGATCGGCATTCATGAGCGAAATCCCCTCACCGGGCAAAGCCAGCTGCATGTGTTTGAGCATTGGTGTGCGCTGGGTAGCGTTGACGATGAAGCCAGCCTGCACAGCCTCGCCAGCTCAAAGGCGGATCTGATGTTTGATCTGGATACCTACAAGCTTCTGCTGAGAGAGCTGGCCAAAGCCACTGCCAATATCAAATGCTTGGTGACAGGCACAACCATGGTGTCTTCAAGCGTGTAGTCGAGGGAATATTGGGTGGGGCAGCAGCCAGTTGTTCTGGCATGTGAGGGGCAAAAAACTGGAGCGGGCGACGGGAATCGAACCCGCGTATCGAGCTTGGGAAGCTAGCGTTCTACCATTGAACTACGCCCGCATGGGGTCGTATTCTAAATGGCGGGCTGGTGTCGTTGCAAACGAATCCTGCATATTTATCGGCTGGGCTCACGCTTGACGTGTATTCCACGATCACGGACTCAGCTTTTGCCGTAGCGTTTTTTTGCCTGTTCGCGACAGGCATTCTGTTCGTTGCCACTCAAGGCTGAACATTTCTTGAGGGCATCATCCAGCTGGGCTTCGGTACGGTTGTCGGGCATGCGTTCGGCGGCGATGGCGGTAAATGCACTGTCGCGCTCACCCCTTGCCTTGCTGATGCATACGCGCTTGGTGTCTTCTTCTATCATGCCCTGGCAGGTTTGCTTGGCGACGTTGTAATTGGACTCGGCTTTTTCCTGCTCGGCTTCTATCCAAGCCACCTGGCTGCCTTTGAACTGCGCTTCCAGCTCGGCGAGCTGAATATTGCGGTTGGCCCGCGCCTGCTCAAGGCAGACTTCGCTGTCATTGCCACTAACGTGGTCGCACAGGGCTTTCTCTTGTTGATAAGCTTCCTGCACCCGCACTTTGCCCGCTTCATAGTTGGGTTTGCTGATGGGGGCCGCATGGGCGACCGCGCCAATCAGCAACAGGAGCAGGCTGGCATGGCGAATCAGATGATGAGTCTGCATGCATGCTCCTTACGGCTTAATGCCAGGTAGAGTCCCGGCTAAAGCTTTCAATCTGTTTTTCAGCTTCTTCCTTGGAAATGCCGTAGAGCTCCTGCAACTTGCCTGACAGCATTTCGCGGTTGCCCTTGATCTGTTCAAACTGGTCGTCGGTGAGCTTGCCCCACTGTTGACGCACCTTGCCCTTCAGTTGTTTCCAGTTACCTTCTACTTGGTCCCAGTTCATGCTGATCTCCTTTGCTTTTAATGAGAGAGAAATACTGCTTGGTGAGTGTTCAGATTAGAGGGCGCGAGCGCAGGGAGGTAGTCGGAGCGGACTGAATTAATTGTCGGAGAATCCTTACATAGCCTGTCTGGGGCCAGGCAAGCCGCTACAGCATCAGTGTTATTCGAGCGGTTGCAAGCGCGCGTATGTCCTCCGGAAATCGGAAACCCGCTGTTCTATGATCTCGCCAGGGATGGATGGGCGTGTAGCCTGTGCCGACCCTTGCTGGGTGCGCTCACATGCCAGCTTGTCTTCCTGAAAGATAAGATGGGTGAAGTGTATGTTTTCCTTCATGATGGACTGCATGATGATTTTGCCGCGTGGCGTTTGATTATCGAATTTGGCAGAAAATATCTTGGAATAGACGGTGGTGGAGTCAACGCCATTCGGGCGGAAATGCTGGACGTGAAAACTGTACCCCAGAAAAGAGGTAACGGTCAGATTGGGAAATACCAGTCTATGTACGTAGTGCTCGAACATAAAAGGCCATTGGCCTATGTCGTTCTGGTAGCGTGACCAGCGTTCCAGCCACTTTTTATTCGCCTTGTTATTGACGGAGCTGTGACCAGTCGGCGGCATAAATTCCAGCGAGTCTTCATTCTCTTGGCTGAACTGTATTTCGGTGGCTTTTGCCAGACTGGAGCGATGCACCAGGGGGACGTGATATCCCTCCAGGGAGTTTTCGATCACGATTTTCCAGTTCGCCTGAATATGGGATTCGTGGGTATCAATACATTGATCGAGCCCCGCCGATACCTTGGTCAGGAAATCATAGGCATCCCCCAGAAACGTGGGCAGGTCGGAGTCTCCCGGGTTCATGCGCACGAACACAAAATCACCCGCCTTTGCTACTTCCAGTTTTTGCAGATTGAAGGCCTGAGGATTGGCGGTGACGGCAGGAAACGCTTTTTTGCATGGAATGCCGACCGGGGTGCCTTCTGCGTTGTAGTGCCAGCCATGGTATGGGCAGGTCAATGGCCGATTGCCACAGGGGGTGTCATGAATGATGGAATGCCGGTGGCTGCAGACATTGATAAAGGCATGCAGATCGCCATGAAGATTCTGAATGATGACATCACGCCCGGCCAGATTTACCCGCACGAAATCGTTGTGCGCTGCCAGCTCATGCGTCAATCCCGCATATAGCCATTGCTGGGCGAAAAGCTCGGCTTGCTCGCGGGCAAAAATGGCAGGATCGCAATAGATGTGAGGGGCGTTTGTCATCGGAGCGGTTAGCGTGTCGAAAGAGGCGTCATTATTTTTGGAAAAAATAGACCGGGGCCCGAAAGCGCGCATCCAGGAACACGGCGTTTGGGGGCGATGCCGTCAGCGTGGTTGGATAATGGATGGTGGACCATGCGGGTAACACCACGCCGGGGCCAATGACGACGCCCTGAGCCAAGGTGCAGTTCTTGCCTATGCTGGCGCCTTCTGAAATGACGCTCTGCGCGCCTATCCAGCACGAACTGCCAATCTTGGCATCCGCATCAATCTGGGCTCCCTGCATAATCCAGGTATTGGCGCCTATATTGGCGGGGGCGAGAACGCGGGCGCCATGGTCAATGAAGACATTTTCGCGCAGCTTCACGCCATCTGCGATTGACGCCGTGGAGCTGCAGATGGCCGCAATCGCATAGCCCATCCGTTTGACATCCATATAAGCCGCCAGCCGTTGCTGGTTGAGATGCTGCTCATCCCCGGCAATAAAGGCACTGACGTCTTGCTTGTCGAAGGCAGGCAGTGTGGCCAGGGTATACAGCGGGATGCCATGTCGCGTTGCCGTGGTGGCATTCTCGACCACGATACCCACGATGTCGTATAAAGCCGCGTGCTTTATTTCATGGACAAGGCGGGCGAGTGAGGCACTTTCACCAAAAATCAGCAGTTTTTTCATCGGGCAGGGGTGGGCTCGGAGGCGCCTGTCTGGGCCAGATAGGCAGCATGAAAATCAAGAATGCCGGTTTCATAAGCTCCGTGGATGAAATCACTATCGCTGAACGCCAGATTGCGCTGCAAAGCTTCCAGGCACTCGATGTCCTCCTGCAAAACCGTCATGTCACTCAGCAAGTGCTCCCACAGCACCACCGGCTTGTGCGGGAAGTCTGCCAGTGGGCGGGTGAGTGCCACCATCATGTGCATTTCTGTTTTGTCAGCAGCGAGTGGGTTATAGGTTTGAATCGCAAACGAGGTGCCATCCACGATCATGAGGTTGACATTGGGGAACAGATGGAAGGTCTGGTAGCGCCCCTTGCTATCCAGGTGCGTGACCAGGGTTTGCCAGTCCAGCTCGGGGGCGGATTGCATGGCAATGCCGCCTATGGTGGTGGCTTGCGGCAAGCTGGCGTTCTGCGACTGGTAAATGGCATCCTTGCCCTGAATGGACGGGTCACTGGGAATATCGACCCGAAAATGCTTGGGAAAGGTGGATTTATGCAGGCAGGGCACATGCAAGGCATCCTTGATATTTTCCATGCCGGTTTTCCAGTTGAAGTCACCTTCATACCGCGTGTAAATGAACGCAGAATCCATTTGTCCGGTATAGGTCTCCAGTAGCGATACGGTGTGCGCATCAAACTGCTCTTCCATCGGCAAAGGATCTTCACTGAGATTGACGAAAATCAGGCTGCCAATCACTTTTACCGGGTATTGCGCGAGCCGGATGTCTTCCGTTTCTTCCGCGGCAAAATTGAATACCTTGGGATCTTTGTGCGTATGCGTAAGCTGGCCATCCTGGTTATAACACCAGTGATGGTAAGGGCACACCAGGCCGCGGTTGCCAAACTCTTCTGACTGTATGCGTGCCATGCGATGACGGCAGATATTGGAAAACGCCCGTATTACCCCGCCATGGTTTTGCAGCACGACAGGCTTGCCAGCGAGGGTGAGCGTTCGATAATCAAGATGCTTTTGCAGCATGGGGGTAACACCAGCCAGTAGCCACAGACGATTGAAAATCGTCTTTAGCTCCGTGTCGAACCATGCTTTCGACGTGTAATGCTGTGGGCTTAATAAGGGGCGCATGCTGGCACGATATCCTCTTGAGGCAAGATCACACGCCGTAGATGCATAACACGCCCGGCTCCAGGGACTGGTGACGGAGCGATAACTGATAATCCAGCCCGGTTTCTTCTATGTACTTGAGCAGATCAGGGAAATCGGTCGCCTTGTGATAGGCAGATACGGTCAGGGTCGGCCGGTTTTTCAAAATCAGCTGGTTGGCGCCGTGCAGGGCTTCCAGTTCAGCCCCCTCAATCTCGAGGCGCAAGTGGGTCAGCTCGTCCAGCATATCGTCCAGGCGGCATACATGCAGGCCAAAACCGGAGGAAGACGCCTGATCGGTGATGGTGACACCAGAGTCATAACCTTCTGCATACAGATAGGCATTGCGATCAAACACCCCGAGCTCATGGCAGTAAATTGGCTTGGCGCCATGACGTGCCGTGTAGTTGGCGATATTGTTGGAGAGATTGATAAAGTTGGTGTGGTCGGGCTCAAAGGCGTGTACTGCCTTGAATTGGTGTTTAACCCGCTCGGCAAAAATCAGGACTTCCTGACCATCATGTGAGCCGCAGTCGGCATAGACGGTCTGTGCATTGAACTTGAGATCAATGTCTGGCGAAAAGTAACGCTGGCGATAATCACCGCAGTGGAAAGCAAAATACTGGTGATTCATGCTGATGAAGGCGGCGAGCGTGTAGTAGTAAGTCTGCAGCGAAAGATCATCGATCCAGTGGCGTTCCAGCGCCAGGAACTCATCAAAGCGCTCCAGCATGACATCCGCATGCAGGCGATAAGAGCCACCCGCGGCTTCCAGCCCCGGTGCATTGAGGAATTGCTCAACGCGCAATACGGTAAAGCCCGCTTGCTTGAGCCGGACTTTGTAGCGGATGCCCGGATACCAGGTGCAGGTGCGGTCAACAATCAGGCAGCCTTTGTATACTTCCGGATTGGCAAAAAAAGTATCGGCGGTCAGCTGGGTATATCCGGCGATATGCGGATTTTGCAGGTTGTCCTTGTCATCTACATCATGCACCAAGGCTTCAATGCGTCCCCCTTTCAGACGCACCGCTGCTTCAATCTGGTCCAGCTGCTGGCAAAAGCCCAGGCCGCGGGTACTGAAGACAATCACGCGCAATTCGGCGGTATTGTTGATCAATTCCCCGGCCGTTTCCGGGAAGTAGGCATGCCGGTCTTCCTGGCAACGGGCATGGATCTTCAGCAGGTTATCGCGGGCCAGCTGGGTGGCGTTATCGGGTTTTGGTAATGCGCTCATAGGGCTTTGCTTTCGCTATTGGTTTCCGGTTTCCAGTCGAATCGATGGGCTGGATTTCCGATAACCGTGGTATTGGCAGAAACATGTTTGAAGACAACACTGCCCGCCGCGACGACGGCATTTTCCCCTATACGGGATTTGGCAGTAACGACCGAGCCTGGATGAATGCGGGCGCCGCTGGCAATGCTTACATTCCCTGCAATCAGACAGTGGGCGCCGATTTCCACCCAGTCTGCCACATCGGTATCGTGGGCAATCGCGGTGTAGCTGCTGACGGTCACATGCTGGCCGATGCGGCTATCCGGCGACAAACTGGCATAAGGGCCGATGATGCTGCCTTTGCCAATCGCGGCAAAGGTGGAGACCGCTGCCAGCGGATGGACCAGCCGGATAAATTGTGCGCCTTTTTCAATCAGGGGTTCCGTATATTTTCGACGATCCGCCGGGTTGCCTATGGCGCACAAAAACACATCGTCTGCTTCTGGTACATAACTCAAGGGATCCCCCAGCACCGGGTAATCACGCCGGTAACGCAGCCGTTTTTCTTCGCTATAGTCCATGGCGTCAGGCAATTCTGCCGCGTGGGTTGCAAAGCCATCCAGAATGCCGGGGCGGTTATCCAGAAAGCCTTTGATTACCCAATCCAGCTGGTGGGATGGGTTATCAATGGCCATCATCAATACTTCTCTACCGAACCCACTGGCGCCAATAATGATTAAATTTTTCATGCGCTAGGTCAGCTCATCATCAGTGGGTGATCCCGCCATCCATGATCAGCGTGGTACCGGTGATCCAGCGACTGGCAGGCGAGAGAAAGAAAATGGCGGCATTGGCAACATCTTCCGGCGTCCCTAGACCCAGAGGGTGAATGGCCCGCTGCTGATCCAGCCATTCGCCAGTAGGCATATTGGCGCCGGAACCATGCAGCATGGGGGTTTCCACCAGGTCGGGTGCCAGGCAGTTCACCCGGATGCCGCGTTTGGCGGTTTCAAGTGCCAGGCAACGGGCGGCGGCAATCAGGGCCGCCTTGGTACCGGCATAAATACTGGTGCCGTGTACGCCTCGCACGGCTGCTGTGGAGGACATGAAGAGAACGGCGCCATCCTTGTTGATCTTGTTCTTCGCCAGCAGCTGGTTGGTGAGCAATTGCGGCGTGAACACATTGATGTTGTAGAGGCGCTCTATGAATTCGCGTTTGGCCATGCGGGCTGGCATGGGGATGGAAATACCGGTGCAATGCACCACGCCGTCGATGTTGCCAGCCTGCTCGACGGTGGCGGTGATGGCGTCATCAGTGGTCAAGTCGCCGAGTATGGTGACGTGACCGCTGCCTGCCAGTTGGCTCAGGGTTTCCTGCAGGCGCTCCGGATTTCTGCCACAGATAATCAGGGTGGCGCCAGCCGCTGCACAAGAAATGGCAATCTGTCGGCCCAGGCCCGATGAGGCGCCGGTGACCAGAATGCGTTTGTTCGCCATGGAAAAAGGATTGTTGATCTGGGTCATGATTATTGCGCACTAATCTGGCAAGTCAGGCCGCCATCCACATACAGGGTGGCGCGCGTAATCCAGCGCGAAGCCGGGGCGAGCAGGAACACGGCGCTGTTGGCGACATCTTCCGGCACGCCTTTCCCCAAGGGTGGTTCGGTCACGGTGGCCATGCTGCCGCCCATGCCTTGTTCAGCCAGGCGTTTCAGCATAGGCGTTTCAATGTAGCTCACCGCCATGTAGTTCACGCGTATCTGTTGTTTGGGCCCCACTTCCAGAGCAAGGGCACGCCCTGCGGGACGCAATGCAGCCTTGCTGGCGGAGTAGATGCTGGACCCTTTGGTGCCTATATGGGCGGCAATGGAGCCTATGAAAACGATGGAGCCTTCTTGGGCAATTTGTTTCTTGGCAAGCAATTGCTGGGTAAGAAGCAAGGGTGCATCCAGATTGATGCTGAAGTCGCGGTGGATGAAGTCTTCATCAATCTGGCGGAATAGCCGAACGGCGGCTGTGCCTGCACTATGTACCAGGCCATCAATCACGCCCGCCTGGCTTACCAGGGCTGCACGCTGCTCGGCGCTGGTAAGGTCAGCTGCCACGCAGATATGGCCTTCACCCGTCATGGCGGCGCGAGTTTCTTCCAGGCGTGCGCTATCGCGTCCGGTGAGCACTACCTGGGCGCCAGCGGCGGCGACGCCAATCGCCACGGCTTGTCCTAATCCGGACGAAGCGCCTGTAACCAATACCCGCTTGCCATGCAGGCTGAATGCTTCAAGGTTGAGTTCGCTCATATTTCAATCAAGGGTGGAAGATAGGCGTTCTCAATGTTCAGAATGCAGGATGCCCAGGATAATCCGACGCCAAACCCAGACAGCAAGAGGCGCTGAGGGCCTTGGGCCAGCGCTTCTTGCAGGCGCGTGTTGATGGTGACTGGAATTGATGCCGAACTGGTGTTGCCAAAATCCTTGAGCGACATGGGGACTTTTTCGGCTGGCAGGCCCAGTTTTTTACGTATGGTTTCGTTGATCATGCGGTTGGCCTGATGGAAAACAAAATAATCAATGTCTTCCAGGCTGAATGGCGAGAATTCAACCAGTTGTGCGACCGAGACAGGTACTTCGCGTATCGAGAAATTGAGAATGGAAGGGCCATCCAGAATCACGTCAGTGCCCTTGCGCGAGATACCATCGGCACCGGGCAGGCGCTCCAGATGGTGCGGCTGTATGGGCACGCGTTGACCACCGGCTTCGATAATGATGGCTTTATGGCCGCTGCCATCGCTCCCCATATTGAAATACATGGGTTGCGCGGTTTCATCAAACTCAAGGGCGGTGGCGGTAGCAGCATCGCCAAACAGCGAGAGCAGGCCGTTGTCCAGCGACAGCGGGTTGGAGGATTTATCGCCCACCAGCATGATGCCGCGTTTCAAGCCATGGGCAGACAGCATGGAGCCCAGGGTAAACAGGCCATAGGCGTATCCTGAGCATCCCAGGTTGATATCAAATGCGATGGTGCTATGTGGCAGGCCAAGCTTGTCCTGCAGAATGATCGCCGTGGCGGGAATCGGATAATCCGGCGATTGCGTCACCACAATCAGGGCGTCAATCGATGACTTTTCCCACCCCAGGCCGGCAATCAGTTTTTCAGCAGCGACCAGGGCCAAATCGGAAAATACCACGCCCTCCAGGCAAACCCGACGGGTTTCTATCCCAATATTGCGAACCAGGCGTTCACGTTCAGAGCGTTGCTCCGGCGGACAATCCTGCACATTGGAGAAAGCACGTTCCGGGACACATGTGGTAAGTCCACGGTAGCGGACATTGTGGAGGACGGATTGAGCCATGGCTTAGGCAACCAATTTATAAATATCGGTGATGGTCTGGCAGTTGGAAAGATCATTGCCGGTGATGGTTTTTTTGTATTCCATATCGCACATCACGATTACCCCCAGCGCTGCGAGCGAATCCCATTCGGGCAAGGTTTCCAGTCTGGTATCTGCCGATACCTCAACAGGCTCCTGAAAATCCACTGCTTCATTGAATTTTTCGATGAATGTTTCAATTGTGCTCATAGCGACCTTTATACGATTTATAGAGTGAGAAGGAAGAGTCTGAATTTATTGTCGTCTTTAAATTTGTTATCGACAATATACCGGATTTATTTAGGGGTATTTGAGCGGCTGCCTTGTGGAACGTGCCTTTGAAGGCCATGCCCGTCGACGCAAAGCGTTCGGTTTCATTAAAACCCTGGCCGTGGATGTGCTTGATTGGCAGGCTCATGCGGTCACCGCCATGGCCACATGCTGGCTCACTTCTGCCATTTGCCCCCTGGTTAGCATGGGGAAAAATGGCAGGCCAATCAGGTCTGCACTTACCGCTTCTGCCGTGGGGGTGGGCAGGTGCACAATCGGGCCCACCTTGGCCGCATGCTGATGCAACAAGGGTTGATACCAGCGTCGCGTGCTGATCCTGCTGACGGCGCATAGCTGCTCAAGCTTGCTGCGACGCCCACTGCTACCCAGCCGCACGCTAAATGTCGTGGGAGCGGCGGGCGCCGGCCCCTGTTGCCAGATCAATGCATCACCGCACGCTTGTTGCAGGGTTTCCCGGTATTGCAGAAACACGGCATGCCGCAGGTCCGCCTGGGTTTGCCAGCTATTCAGGCTGGCCAGTCCGACGGCTGCGTGATATTCGGATAGTTTGGCATTGGTGCCGGCGTAACTGAGGTGGCCCACCGGATGATCCGTATCCGGACTGAGATTAATGCCGAAATTGCTCAATTCCTTGATCATGCGGCGCTGACCGGGTTGGCCCGTCACCACAAAGCCGCCTTCCCCTGCCGCCAGCGATTTAGTGGCATGCATGCTGAAAACGACCGGAATATCCACCGCCTCTACCCATTGTGAGCCATAGGCCGCTGCCGCATCGATTATCACCCTTACGCCATGGCGCTGCTGCCATGCACTCCAGGCTCGCGTGTCCTGCGCCTGGCCGAAGGTCGCCACCGCAATGACGGCCTGGCAATCGCTTTCCCGCATGCAGCCGTCCGCAATGTCTGGGGTCAATAACCAGTTGTCTGGATCAATATCGCAAATCACCGGCAGATGACCCGCGCGCAAAATGGCGGTCAAGCTGGCGACAAAGGTGAGTGCCGGCACCAGCACACGTGACCCCGGCGGTAACTCCAGGCTGCTCAGTGCCAGCTCAAGTCCCGCGGTTGCGCTGCTCACGGTCACCACCTCAAGGGGCAGCGATGCGTGGGTGGAATAGTCTGTTGCCAGACGTTGTTCCAGCTCTTGTACCAAGGGACCAAAATTGGAGTAGTGGCGGCTAAGATCTATCCGGTCCAGAAAGGGTTGCAGTGCCAGCCGGTCGGGCAGTTGGGGAACCAGTAATGGGATGCCTTGGGGATGGGACATGCATTATCCTTTGGCAGGGCTGCCACTGGCCCGCAAGGCCGCCATTTTTTCTTCCTGCGCGGGGGTCGCCACCTGAAAGTCCTGAAACAGGTGTTCACCCAGCAGGTAGTTATGCCAAAGCCTGCGATAGGCTGTTTCCAGCTCGGTGCAGCGTGTCTGGTAATCCATCAATACACTGCCCAGCATGCGCGCGCGAATAACGCTTCGCATGGAGGCAAGCTGCTCGGGGTTATCCAGTAATCTCAGTATGATCTCGATATAGTCGTCATCGCTTTGGGCGATCCAGTCGCTGAACCCCAGGCCGGTCAGGGTGCATGCGGTGGCGGAAGAGACAGCTTCGTCTGCATCCAGCGTTACCACCGGCAAGCCCATCCAGAGTGTATGCAGGGTGGTGGTGCCACCTGACACAGGCGAAGTATCCAGCGCTACATCCACCAGGCTCCCACGTTCCATGAACTCATCCAGCGGGACCATGGGCGAGACGATAATCCGATCCAGCGGCATATCCAGTTCGACCAGACGGGGCTCTATGGTGTGGATGGCATCGTCGATGGTGTTTTCCTGCACATGCAGCAGAAGCTGGATGTCAGGGCGTCGTTCCATGATGCGTTTCCATAATCGCAGCATGTGATCGGTGACTTTACGCGAGCTGTTGAGACAGCCGATGGTGGGCGGATTGCCCTGCAGCATGGGTGGGATTTCCACCAAAGGGGCATGGGCTGGCGGAATATAGCTGGCCATGCATGCCAGGCGATACAGCTTTTCCAGGTAATAGGATTCATGCCCAATCGGATCCGCACTGTAATCCGTCAAGCGGTAATCCATGGCCTGCATGCCCAGCGTGCCGCCCATGTAGCCCAGCCAGGTCACCTGCACAGGCGCGGCGCGGCGGGCGAATACGTAGAGGCGGTGACCGTAGGTATGGCCGGAGAGGTCAACCAGCACATCGATCTGCAGGGCCCGTATCCGTTTGAACAAGGCATCGTCGTCCAGCTTGGACACATCATGCCAGTGTGGCACCAGGGACTTCAGGTGGGCGGTGGTGTCGTCCTCCTGCATCGCGGTGGAGAACACATGCACTTCGACTTGTGACGGGTCATGATGCCGGAAGACGGGCTCCATGAAAAAAGCGATGGCATGGTCGCGCATGTCGCCGGATACATAGCCTACTTTAAGCACGCGATCCGGGTTGCGGTTATTCAGCAGTGGCGGGCTCTGACGGGCCAGCGGGTCGGCAAAGCGCTGGCCCCAGGCCTGGTAAAGCTGGCGCTTGCGTTCGGGGTCGGGCTGGCTGATGGAGTAGATATTGGCGCGGTCTATGGCGTAGGTCGCGTTATCCGGCTGCATCTGCACGGCCTGATCAATAAAGGCGCGGGCTTCTTCCAGCTTGCCCAGGTAAAAATACGAAATCGCCAGGCCGTAAATGGCATCCACATTGTGCGGATCCATGCCCAGCACAAATTCCATGGTCTCGCGCGCTTGCTGGTATTTCATGGTGCGCAGGAAGATCTTGCCGATACGCACCCAGGTGGGGACTTGATTGCCCTCGAGGGAGAGCGAGGCAGTGTATTTGCTCAAGGCCTCAAAATAGTCCTGTCTCGCTTCAGCGTTGAGCGCTTCCTGAAATAATGCGGCAGACTTCGAAGAGGGCGATTGAGACACGTTGATGTTTGGGCCTTGGTCTGTTGTCATGAAGGAGCGTTCGATGCGCCCCAACTCTGGCGAAGACTATATCCTTGGGGATATAGCGTCAAGCCAATTACTCGTGTAATGCATGGACTATTCTGTTCAAGCTTAATCGAAAAAACCGATGAACAAACAATGCAGCACGTGTCTAAAAGTGCTGTTGTTCAAGCGATCGCCCAAGGGGCGGATGCGAGTGTGGATGATTTGCTAATTGCCCATGAACCTACGTAAAATAGCGTTTCTTCGCGGTTTTTTAAACAGCGGTCCCCCTATCCCGGTTTTACTAAAGAGTAGGCTGTAATTCAATTGATTCATCTGACGATCAACGGTAATCCCCGGCAGTTCGATGTGGCAACCCTCACGGTGGCTGAGCTGGTGCAAACCCTGGGCCTCACGGGCAAGCGTCTGGCGATAGAGCGTAATGGCGACATCGTGCCACGCGGCCTGTTTGCCGAAACAGCCCTGAAGGACGGGGATAAACTTGAAATCGTAGGCGCTGTAGGAGGCGGTTAACGCGTTATGGATACACTTAATATTGCTGGCAAGGCTTATCAGTCACGACTGCTGGTGGGCACAGGCAAGTACAAGGACTTTACCGAAACCCGTGCGGCGATTGATGCCAGCGGTGCCGAAATCATCACTGTGGCGATCCGCCGTACCAATATCGGCCAGCATGCTGGCGAACCTTCCCTGCTGGAATACTTGCCGCCGGAAGAATTCACTTACCTGCCGAATACCGCCGGCTGTTACTCGGCGGACGATGCAGTGCGTACCTTACGCCTGGCGCGCGAGCTGCTGGATGGCCACAAACTGGTCAAGCTGGAAGTACTGGGCGACCCGACCACGCTGTATCCCAATGTCGTTGAAACCCTGAAGGCTGCCGAGACCCTGGTGAAAGAAGGCTTTGACGTCATGGTCTACACCTCGGATGATCCCATCATCGCCAAGCAGCTCGAAGAAATCGGTTGCTGTGCAGTCATGCCACTGGCCTCGCTGATTGGCTCTGGCATGGGTATCCTCAATCCCTGGAATCTGCAGATCATCATTGAAAACGCCAAGGTGCCCGTGCTGGTGGATGCGGGTGTGGGTACGGCATCGGACGCAGCCATTGCCATGGAGCTGGGCTGCCAGGGCATTCTGATGAACACCGCGATTGCCGGTGCGCACAATCCAGTATTGATGGCGAGTGCCATGAAAAAAGCCGTGGAAGCCGGGCGTGAAGCTTATCTGGCCGGGCGCATGCCGAAAAAACTTTACTCGGCGACGCCCAGCTCCCCTACCACCGGCATGATTGGATAAGCGTGGAGTCATCCCGCCGTTACCAGTTTACCGTCAGCGTGGTGAGTGCCTACTTGCCGGATCAGTCCGATGAAGCCGAACCACGCTATGCCTTTGCCTACACGGTGACCATTATCAATACCGGCACCGAAACCGCCCAGCTCATCAGCCGGCACTGGGTCATTACCGATGCCGATGAGTCGGTCCAGGAAGTGCGTGGCCCGGGCGTGGTGGGCGAACAGCCGACGCTGAAACCTGGTCAGCAATTCCAGTACACCAGTGGCACCGTGCTGCGTACCTCGGTCGGATTCATGCGTGGTAGCTATCAGCTGGTGGCGGAAGACGGCACCGAATTCGAAGCCGAGATTCCCGCCTTTACCCTTTCCACCCCCCGCGTTCTGCATTAAGGTTTACGCATGCATGCTCGTTTGATTGTTTTACTGGCTTTATTGCTGACCGCCTGCGGCAGCCAGCCGCAAAAGCCTGCTCAGCCCAGTCCCAAGCCTGCGTGCGATTGCCCCGCATTGCCGATTCCTTTGCCGGAAGAGCCCAAGCCCGCCCCGGAAAAACCAACAGCGCCCAAGATTCCAGATTACGGCCTGCTGAAGCCTTCCAGCTGGGATGCATTAAGTGCGCTTGAGCAGGACAACCTCGTGCAAGCCTGGCCTGCCTGGCTGCAGAGTTGCTCCACCCTGAAAACACGCCAGCCCTGGCAAGCTGCCTGCGCCGCTGCCCAGAACATGGTGAATCCCGATCAGGCCAGCATCCGCAGTTACTTGCAAACCTACTTTGATGTCTACCAGACCACCAATGTGGATGGCACCGAGGAAGGCCTGATTACCGGCTACTACCAGCCCTTGTTGCGAGGCAGCCGCCTGCCGACAGCCGCCTATCGCTATCCGCTTTACAGTCGGCCGGACGATCTGATTACGGTAGAGTTGACGAGCCTGTTCCCCGAGCTTGCCAACAAGCGCGTACGTGGCCGCGTGGTGGGTACCAAGCTGATTCCCTATTATGACCGCGGCGAGATTGAATCCCCGCAGGGCCCCTTGCGGGGGCGCGAGCTGTTCTGGGTGGACGATATTGTCGAACTGTTTTTCCTGCAGATTCAGGGCTCAGGCGTGATACGCCTGGACAATGGCGAGCAGGTGCATGTGGGCTATGCCGACCAGAATGGCTTCCCCTACCAATCCATAGGCAAGCTCTTGATACAGCGTGGAGAATTGACCGCGGACAAGGCGTCCATGCAGGGCATCAAAAACTGGGCGAGCAACAATCCTGACAAGTTGCGCGAGCTGCTCAACAGCAACCCCAGTTATGTCTTTTTCCGTGAATTGCCACCGGGCCTGCCCGGTCCGCTGGGCGCCTTGGGTGTGCCTATCCTGGCCGAGCGTGCGGTGGCGATAGACCCGCGCTTTGTGCCACTGGGCGCGCCGGTCTTCCTGTCTACCACTTACCCCAACAGCAGCAAGCCGCTTAATCGCCTGATGATGGCGCAAGACACGGGCGGTGCCATCAAAGGTGGCGTGCGTGCTGACTTTTTCTGGGGAGCGGGCAATGATGCGGGGCGGCAAGCGGGTGCCATGAAACAGCGCGGTAAAATCTGGGTATTGTTGCCGCATGGCTTCCCATTGCCAACGGCGGCTCCAGCACTTTAATTAGTCGGATTAATCAAAAAGCCGCTTTTAAGCGGCTTTGTTTTTTTGCGGTGTGTTTTCTGGCTACGCCGCCCAGGCGTAAGCATCCATCGCCAGAAACCCATAGGTGTGCTCGGGTTGATAACGTACCGCGGGGCCTCGTGCCGCACCCAGCGCCACAAACAGCGGCAGGATGTGATCTTCTTCCGGATGCGCCAGTACGCCATTGATCGACTGCGCACGATAATTCAGCAGAGCCTCGTCGTTCTTGTCGATAATCTTATCCCCCACCCAGTTGGCAAACTCCGTGACATAGGCCAGCGAGCTGGTGGTGCGCTGCACTTCAAACAGATGGCGCAGGTTGTGGGTGATGGCCCCTGAGCATAGCAGCATGACGCCGCTATCCTGCAGCGATACCAGCGCCTGCCCCATGCGGTAGTGGCTGGCAGGATCGCGGTGGCCCTGGATGGAAAGCTGGGTTACCGGGATATCGGCATCGGGGTACATCAGCATCAATGGCACCCAGGCGCCATGGTCGAGTCCGCGTTTGGGGTCGCGCTGGATGTTGAATTGGGCCGCCGTCAGCAACTCCACCACTTTTTCTGCCAATGGCGGGCAGCCAGGTGCCGGATAATGCATGTCATACATGGCTTTGGGGAAACCACTGAAGTCATGCAGGGTCTCCGGTTGCTGGACAAAGCTGACGCGCGGCTCTGGCGTATCCCAATGTGCCGATACCACCAGAATCGCCCGCGGACGCGGCAATGATAAGCCTAGCTGATGCAACATCTCACCGGTCTTCCCCGGTTCCATTGCGAGGGTAGGCGCACCATGTGAAATAAATAGCGTTGTCATGACCGTGTCCTGCGGCGTTACTTATAAAAAATGAATGAGGCTTACTTGCGATTATCCAGGCTGAAGCCACCCGCGCCATAAGCCACGATCAGCAGCAAACCGCCAATGATAGTGAAGTTTTTCATGAACATCACCAGCTGTATCTGATTGCTGAAATCCGTATGAAACAGCAAGGCTGCCGCCAGCGTAAAAATGGCGATACCTGCTGCGGCAAACTTTGCCTTGAAGCCCAACAGCAATGCCAGGCCCAGGCCCAGCTCTACCACCAGGGCGATCGCATAAGCCACCTCGGGAAACGGCGCCCCTACGCTGCTGATATAGCCTATGGTGGCATCGGGCGCGGCGACTTTACCCAGGCCGCTAATGATGAAAATCAGTGACAGCAATACTCGTCCAGCAAAGGTGAGCCAACGGTTGCAAGGGTTCATGCTTAATCTCCTGAGATTGTGGGATGCTGCTCAGGCATTTTAGCGGCAAAGCGAAGATGGGGGGAGATTGCAGAGGGCAACAGGGAGGTTTTCCTATCGCTGCAAAGAGTGTTGGTCAGCAGGCTGTTAAGGCAGGCAGATGTACGTCATGCAAATAAAAACGGGAGCACTTGGCTCCCGTTCATGTGATCGCAACGTTAATATTAACGATTGCAAACGTACATGGTTACTTCAAAACCGAAACGCATTTCGGTAGCTTCTGGCTTGGTCCACATAGTCGTTTCTCCTTTCGTTTAGTTTTCGTCCGATGCACTCACATGCTTCTAACGTGAGACAAACTGTACGCTCCTGTAGAACGGCTTGCATTGTGTTAGTCATGAAATGGAGCTCATGATTTTCATGAGAATCCCCTCATGATGCACGTGGAGGGTTAGTAGCCTTTGTTCTTGTCTGCAGAGTTTTCCAGGGCTTCGCCGCCCTTCTGAATGTCTTTGCCGGCACCGCTCATGGTATTGCAGGCGGTCAACAGCATGAAGGAACAGAGGCAGAGGATACTGACGATTTTATTCATGATTTATTCTCCAGTCGCGAATTGAGGGGGTATTTACACCCGCTCAATGTAACGGGACCTCTGCCGTTCAACATTCAGCGCGTGGCTGAAATCGCTGTCAGACAGCGCCTACTTTTTTTGCCACAGTCGTTGCGCTGCAAGCAGGCCAATCGCGGCAAAGACCACCAGACCCACGGCTACGGTGGAATGGATGGCAGGCATACCTTCTTTTTCCAGGATGGTATACAGGCCTACCATCAGCAGCATGCAGATATTTTCAAACAGGTTTTGCACGGCAATGGCATGCCCTGCCCCTACCGTGGCGTGTCCACGTTCTTGCAGCAGGGCATTCAGCGGCACCACATAAAAACCACCGCAAGCGCCTATCAGTATCAGCGCGGCTATCGCCAGGTAAAGATTGGACACATAGGCAAAGCCCACAATCAGTAAGCCGATCAGCACGCCAGCGGGCAAGGCACGATTCACCGAATGCAGCTGTACATAGCGGGCGGCGGCAAATGCGCCCAGCGCGATGCCGATGGCGACACCGCCACTCAGGTTGGCGGGAGTGCTGAGATCGGCAATGCCTAGCGCCACTGGCACCCAGGCCACCAGCAGAAAGCGCAGGGTGCTGCCTGCGCCCCAGAAGATGCTAGTACCAATGAGTGAAAAGCGCGCGTCCGGATTTTTCAGTAGCGTGCTGGTGGCGATGACAAAATCCCTGACCAATGCCGGCAGCGATACCCGGCTCAGGGCATGGGCGGCAGGCAGGCGTGGAATGAAGAGGTTGGCGACGGCCGCGACCAGATAACAGGCAGCAATGGCGGCCAGCGCTCCGTTGACGGAGTGATCTGCCAGCCAGCCGCCCAATACGGCGCCCAGCAGAATGGCGACGATGGTGGAGCCTTCCATCATGCTATTGGCTTTGACCAGATGTTGGGGCCCGACCAACTCGCTGAGGATGCCGTATTTGGCTGGGGAATAGGCGGCAGCACCCAGCCCGACCATGCCATAAGCCAGCAAGGGGTGCAGGCCGCACAGCATGGCAGCCGCACCGATGAACTTCATGCCATTGGCAATCAGCATCACGCGGCCTTTGGGCAACGCATCGGCCAGTGGACCGACGAAAGGGGCGAGCACGATAAACGCCACGACAAAAAACTCCTGCAGCAAGGGCAGCTGCCAGCCCGGAGCAGATTGCGATTTAAGCAGCGCAATCGCGGCGAACAGCAAGGCGTTATCCGCCAGGGCAGAAATAAACTGGGCGATGAGGACGGCAGTCATGCCGCGAGCGGGAATCGCCGATGGGGTTGAGGTGGAATGCATGCAAACTCCCTGATTTTTATGGTTGGCTTGAATGGATGGCTTAAATTGTTAAGGCTGAGTTAAGCCCGCATCGACAAAGAATGGGGCTTTATTGCTGGTCGCAGGCTTATTCGGCTCATGCTTCGGCTGCCATGGTGCGCAATGTCACGTAATCGGTTTTGCCTGTCCCCAGCAAAGGCAGGGCTTCCACGGTAATGATTTTTTTCGGCACCGCCAGATCCGGACTCCCCAGCTTGCGGGCTGCGGCCTGCAGGCTATCGCGGCTCAAGCTGCTATCGGTGCTGAACAGCACGATGTTTTCACCACGCTGCGCATCCGGCTGTGTGCTGGCGGCATGCTGATGTTCGGGCGAGGCTGCATGTGCCAGGGCCTCCACGGTTTCCAGCGACACCATCTCGCCGGCAATTTTGGCAAAGCGCTTTACCCGACCCAGAATGCGGATAAACCCCTGGGCATCAATATCCACCACATCGCCGGTGTCATACCAGCCATCCGCGGGTGTTTGCAGCACGCCTGGCTGGTCATACAGGTAATAGCCCAGCATGACGTTGGGGCCGCGCACCAGTAGGCGCCCGCCTTGCTCTATGCCAGGGATGCTTTCCAGCCGGGTTTCCATGCCGGGCAGCATGCGGCCCACGCTACCGGTCTGGTTTGCCATGGGCGTATTGACCGCCAGCACGGGCGCGCACTCGGTGGCGCCATACCCTTCCAGAATGCGAATGCCGAATTTATCGGCCCAGACTTTGCGGACTTCTTCATTCAGTTTTTCTGCGCCAGCGACTACATAGCGCAAGCGGTAGAAGTCATAGGGATGCGCGAATTTGGCATAGTTGCCCAGAAAGGTACTGGTGCCGAACAGCACCGTGCAGCCACGGTCGTAAATCACTTCCGGAATCACGCGGTAATGCAGCGGGGATGGGTAGACAAACAGCTTGCTGCCCGTGACCAGCGGCATGATGGCACCGCAGGTAAAGCCAAAGGCATGGAACAGCGGCAGTGCCATCATGAATTTATCGGCAGGCGAGAAATCGATGATGGCGGCAATCTGGGCAATATTGGACAGGATGCTGTGATGCGAATGCACCACGCCCTTGGGCTTGCCCTCTGAACCCGAAGTGAACAGCACCACAGCCGGATCGTGGGGGTTGGCATGCGGCACGGCCAGTCGCGGCAACCACAGTGCAAAGCCTATCAGCCACAGCTTGTCCCAACCGCTCAGGCTGGGTAGCAAATCCTCCAGATAGACCAGATGCACATTTTCCAAACCTGCTACCGTCTCCTCCAGCTTGGCGGCGGAGATGAATTTGCGTGAGGAGATGACGGTGCGGATATTACCGGCGATGATGGCATTCTGCAGCCCCGAGCTGCCCGCCGTGTAATTCAGCATGGCGGGCACGCGCCTGAAGGCGCTCATACCAAAGATAAGGCAGATGGTATTGGTCACATTCGGCATCAGCACGCCTACGGTTTCACCAGGGCTGGTGATCTTGGCGCTCAGGCGCCCCAGCGCCAGGCTTTTTTTCAAAAGATCGCCATACGACTCTTCAATCTGCTGCATGTCTTCCACCAGCCGCGTGCGGCGGCCATGAATGGAAATGGCATCCAGCAGCGAGCCAAACAAGGTTTTGACCGGGCGCGACTTGAACAGCATATCCTGCATGATGTCGCGCATGCCCTCGCCAGCCAGCTTGCGGCGGGCTCTGGCGTTGGCGGCTTCTGGCATAGGGAGATGCGTGGTTGGCAAAATGGTGAGCGATACCTTGGGGAAAAGCTGGCGTGGATAATTGCCACCGGAAAGGCGGCTGAAGTAACTGCGGGCGGCGCCATCCACGCGTACTGGCAGGATGGTGGCGCCGGTTTTGGCGGCGACGAAGCCCGGGCCGTCATACACTTTCATCAGGCTGCCGGTCAGGGTGATGCGGCCTTCGGGGAAAATCACCACGTTCTCCCCTGCCTCCAGCAGGCGGATGATTTTCTTCATGGCGAGTGGATTGCTGGGGTCGACCGCCAGATGCGGCACCATGCGCAGAATCAGCCGGAACAGCGGGCTCTGCAATACGGTGGTATGCACCACAAAGGTCGCCCTCAATGGCAAAAACAGCCCGAGCAGCAGGCCATCAAGAAACGATTCGTGGTTAGCCACAATCAGCAGCTTTTGCTGTTCCTGGTCTTGCGACGGCAGATGTTGCCTGCCCCGCACTTCAACCCGGAATACTATTCCGCACAGCAGTTTTAATACCTTGGCCAGCATGAAATCTCCCTTCAGATCGTAGTCTTGATGTAAGCCAGCACGCCCTCAAGCGCTTCCGTCATCATCTTTTTATTAATATGGAAAAACACTTCCTTGCCGATTTTCTCGCTTTGCAGCGCGCCTGCTTCGCGTAGTACGCGCAGATGGTGGCTCACCGCGGTGCGGCTCAAGGTCGAGGCAGCCACGATCTGGCCGATATTGAGGCGCTCATCGGGCTCAAAGGCCAGCAGTATGCGCTGGCGCTGTTCATCGCCCAGGGCGATGAACAGTTTCGAGGTATCTGCCCATTCAGATGGAATCTGCAAGATGGTTTTCATAACTAAATAATTAGTTATTTAGTTATGTTCGTCAAGTATATTATTCAAACCACCCCAATCCGCCTCTGCCAACGTTGAGATTGCCTCTGCAAGCGGCTAAGATGCTTATCTTTCATGATTTCATAGATAGCGATACCGCGTGGCACCCTTACTGCGACAATCCGAACTGTTGGACAATATAGCCCGGGCGGGCTTCAGTTTTGTGGCAGGCGAGGCCATGCAAGCGTGGTTGCTGGCGCAGGCCGAGGATGCCCTGAGTGATTGGCCTGCTTTTGCTGCCAGCTGGGAAGCCATGCCGCTGGATCAATATATGGCCGATGGTGGACGATATCGCCGCCGTCGCTATGCCACTCTCAGTGCGCCAGCGCAAGGTGGTGACATTGTGCTCGAGCCGCATCAGCCGCATTACCAGAGCCTGGACTACAACCCGCTCAATGGCGGTGTTGCGCGCGAATTTGAGCCCATACCAGCGCACATCATGCAGGGTAACAGCATGCGTAACATCCTGCGCTTCTGTCGCAAGATGTTCAGCCGCATGCTGCCTGACAAGGCCTGGCATATCGAATGCCATCAATTCCGTATTGAAGCCAGTGCTGAGCTGCATGGCAAACCAACCCCCGAAGGCATACATCGGGATGGTGTCGATTTTGTGCTGGTCATGATGGTGAAGCGCGTGAATATTTCCAGCGGCACCACCACCATGCATGATCTTGAGCACAAAACCCTGGACAGCTTTACCCTGACCAAGCCACTGGATAGCGCCATCGTCAACGACAGGCGCTGCATGCATGGCGTGACGCCAGTCGAGCAGATCGATCCGGCGCATCCTGCCTATCGTGACGTGCTGGTGGTTACCTTTCGCGCCAAATAAGCTGCCCATGCATGAACAGGCGTTAAATGGCGGCTCTGTTTACGTCATTTAACACAGTTGTGGTAGCGTATGCTGACAAAAGCCAGAATGCTGTTTGAAACTCCGGTGCTGCGGCATCGGCCATGGAGCTAAGCGCGAGCCAGTATGCAAGAAAAACCGACCCCCATCGAGATTGCCAGGCAGGCATTGATGCAGCTTGCCTCGCGCAAAGTCCCGCCTACGCCGGATAATTTCCGCACGGTTTATGACGAGATTGCCGGCGTCGTATCCACCAATGAAACCCTGGAACTGGCCCATGTGCTGGACAAGGTTCTGCACGACGCGGGCAAGCAACGCCCCAAGTACATTGCCGCCGCCCAATCCATCGCTACGCTCATCGAGAAAAAAGACTGGTCCAGGCTGGAAGACCAGCTCATCAAGCTATTGCCCTTGGGCGCAGCAGGTGGCGATGAAACCAGCTGGCCCGTGGTCATCCGCAACCTGCTGAAGCAGCTGGAAGTCAGCCACAAGGGCGTCACCCTGACGCGCAAGAAGGAAGGCCTTAACCGGGTGCTGACCAACTTCGGCAGTGATCCCGATGTCTTGCCGCAAAAGATTCAATCCCTGGTCAATTCATGGGGCCAGGGTTCGGTGGCCGATCATGTACCGGGTGATGGGCCGCAGGTGCTGGAAGGCGAAGCGGAAACCATAGGCGAAACGCCCACCCCTGCTCCCAGCAAGTCGCTGTATGGCAAAAAGCCCGCCGAATATTGGCGTGAGATGCTGGTGCGTACCATGGAGCTGGTGCTGATTCCGCAACTGCATTCCCTGCCCGAGCCGGAAGCCAAGGCCAAACAGCTGGTCAAGGATATCAATGCCGCCACCAATGAAACCCAGATCAAGCGTATTGCCGAAGAATTGAAGAGCGTGCTGTTTACCCTGGAGATGCATGGCGATCAGCAGAACCGTCTGCATGAAGCCTTGTTGCAGTTATTGCGACTGCTGAACAACAGCATGGGTGAGCTGGTGCTGGAGGATAAATGGCTGCATGGGCAGACCAAAATCGTGCAGGATATCCTCGAAAAACCGCTGGATCTTACCCGGCTCTATGACGCCGAAAGCAGCTTGAAAGAGTTGCTGTACAAGCAGGGGCAGATCAAGCCACGCCTGATTGAAGCCAAGGACTCGCTGAAGCGGATGGCCGAAATCTTTGTGGACAGACTGGCTGAGATGGACACCGATACCGGTGAGTACCAGAACAAGCTGAATGGCTATCGCGACCGCATTACGTCGACCGAAGATCTGGTGGAACTCAACTCGGTGATCGACAGCCTGCTCAACGATACCCGCAGCATAGGCCTGAGCATACAGCGTTCCAAGGATGCGCTGGTGGATGCGCAGCAACGCGCTGACGAGGCTGAGAAGCTGATTGATGAGCTGACGCGCCGTCTGGACCATATCAGCGAAGTGGCGCATGAAGACTACCTCACCGGCACACTCAACCGCCGCGGCATGGATGAAGCCATGGAGCGCGAATTTGCACGGGCCGACCGGCATGGTACGCCGCTCAGCATCGCCATGATGGATATCGACCACTTCAAGCAGCTCAACGATAACCTGGGTCATGCGACTGGCGACCAGGCCTTGATCCATCTGGTGCGCATCGTTAAATACTCGCTGCGCAATACCGATGTGCTGGCGCGCTATGGTGGCGAGGAGTTCATCATCATACTGCCCAGTACCAAGCAGGATGAGGCCATGGACATCATGAAGCGCGTACAGCGGGATCTCACCAAAAACTTCTTCATGCATCGCAACGAGCGTGTGCTGATCACCTTTAGCGCCGGGGTCGCCGAACGGCTACCGGGCGAGGGGCCGGAAACCATCGTCCCGCGTGCTGATGCCGCGCTCTACAAGGCCAAGCACAGCGGTCGCAATCAGGTGATTGGCGCGGAAGCCTTGCTGGAAGAGCCCGAGATACGTGAAATTACCGATGCCAGTGCGGCAGAGGCAAACGGTAACAATGCGGCTTAAATCCATCTCAGTCTGGGTGCTGTCAGCATCTCTGGCAATGCATGTCATGAGTGCCGCGGCGGTGGACGCAGCCGCAGTTCAGGCGGCATTCAATCAGCGTTACCAGACGTTTTTCGGGGCAGACAGCAACTCTCTGCTGCCACTGCCTGCCATCGACAAGCAGGACTGGAAGCGCATGCGTGAGAAAAAAGCCTTGCGTCCGGTGTATCAGGAGCCGGGCAAGTATTACAACAGCAAGGTGTATGTATTTACCCTGTATCAGGATGAAGACGGCGGAGCCTATTACCTCGATGCAACCGGCGGCTTCTGGGGAATGGATGAGCTGGTATACGGGCCCTTGTCTGCCCAGGATGTCGGCCTTCCCTGAATCAGGTTGATCGGCCGGATGTGAGTGCTGGCGGTATTACTCAGGCTGTCGCCAGTTCTGCAGAGGCGGCAAGCAGGGTGTAAATCTTTTCTGCCGTCACCGGTCGTGACAGCAGGTAGCCCTGAAATTTGTCGCAACCTGCCTGTGCCAGAAAATCATACTGCTCCTGCGTCTCCACTCCCTCGGCCACGGTTTGCAGATGCAGACCCTGTGCCATGCGGATAATACTGGCGGCAAGCTGCATATCATCCGTACTGTCAGGGATATCCTTCACAAATTCGCGATCAATTTTAAGCGCATGAATGGGCAGGGTTTTCAGCTTGGCTAGCGATGAGTGACCGGTGCCAAAGTCATCCAGTGCGATGCGTACGCCGGTTCTAACCAGCGTTTCCAGCGTGGGAATGGCGATATCCATTCTGTCCATCACCGCGTTTTCCGTAATCTCGATGATCAGTCGCCCTGGTGCAATGGCATGGCGTTTCAATACCTCATGCACGGTCATCACGAAATTCGCATCGCAAAAATGCCGGGCCGAGATATTCACCGCCATGCTGAGCGTGTTGTCCGGCAGCCGGGTATCCCACTCGGCAAGCTGAGCGCAGGCATGGTCCAGTACCCATTCCCCTATGGGGATAATCAATCCGGTTTCTTCTGCGCAGGGAATAAACAGATCAGGGTAAATCAGGCTGCCATCATCCTGTTGCCAGCGGATCAGACATTCGCAGCTGAAAATGGAGGGAGCTCCGCCATCTTCCCCTTTGGAGTAGATGGGCTGGTAATGCAAGACAAAGGCTTTGTCGCGTATGGCCTGTCGCAGGCGGCTTTCTGTCATCAGCCTTTCCTGCGCGCGTTGTGTCAGTTCCTCGGTGTAAAACTGATAGCGGTTACGGCCCGTATCCTTGGCGCGGTACATGGCGGAGTCGGCATTGCGTATCAACTGGGTGGCATCCTGGGTGTCTTCCGGACATACGCTGATGCCGATGCTGGCACTGATGACAACCTCACAATTGCCGCTGAGGTGAAACGGGGTTTTGAGCGCTTCCAGCAGATTGCTGGCAATGGTGGCGGCTTCGCTGGCATTTTGTAATTGCTCGATCAGCAGTACGAACTCATCGCCGCCCAGGCGCGCAAACGTATCCTGTTCGCGTATGCGGAGTTTCAGGCGCTCCACGATCGCGACCAGTAGCTCGTCCCCTATCACATGGCCCAGACTGTCATTGATATTCTTGAAGTGGTCGATATCGATAAACAGCATGCCTACCCGATTATTGTTGCGCGCACTCAAGGCCAGAGCATGGGTCAGCCTGTCCTGAAAAAGCAGGCGATTGGGCAGGCCAGTGAGAATGTCATGATGCGCCAGATGCTGGTAGCGCATTTGCCCCTCTTCTATCAACTGCTCAGCTGTCAGCAGGCGCTCACTTTCTGCAAGAAGAATGCTCTGCCTGACCATGGCCAGCGCGATGATGCTCAGGCAGGAACCCAGGGCAATGGATTTGGCGATAGGCGTTGTCGTATCCATCATCATGAAATAAATGGTGCTGATCGCGATCAGCATGGCCATCAACGGAATCGCGCGTTGTATGCCCTGGCAGATACGGATGTAGGTGTGATTGGACGATGACGTTGCCATCCAGTGCATGGCGCCAAGGCCGAGCAGCAAATCAGAAGCGGAAAAAACATGGTTGAGCAGGGAGCCGTCTATGTTTACCTGGTCGATGACATTCAGATTCCATTGCATCCAGATGCCGCCCTCCAATGCCAGCCCGCCGAGCAACAATAGCCAGCCCCACTGCAAGCGCAACCGCAAAAACGGCACCAGCAAGAGCGCAAAGCAGGCAGCACTGAGCAAGCCTGCCGGATAAAATACCAGCACCAGCAGTTGCAGGGCATTGCTATCTGACGGGCGCCCCAGATAAATAAGCAGAATGAGGCCAATGACGGCAATGGTCATCACCGCCATGTCCAGTTTGGCGGCGGTGAGTTTTGCATGGGAAAGATGCAGCTTGAGTGCGCTGAGCAGGCCCAGGATGCAGCAGGGCCCCAGCATCAGATAGAAGAAGTCAGCAGGTGCGGGAAATGGATTCCAGCCGATGGCGGACTGTATGTCCCAGCACAGCTGTCCCACAAAGTAAGAGCCTATGCCCAGCAAGAACCAGCGGCGCGGCTCACGCTGTTCTGGGTATGCCTGGCGGTAACCTATCCAGGCCAGGACCAGGGATGCGCCACTGCTGGCGGTCCAGTGCAGATTATCAAGCCAGGGCAGCCATGGCTGGGGTACAAAAAAAGAACCGATGATGGCTAACATCACCACCGTCACTGCACCAAAAAGTACTCCTTTTGCGCTGCCTGACATCATCAAGTTCTTTTTATAATTATGCTGTTGCATCATTTAACCCCAATCGTTAACAGGTGTAAACCATACCGTTAGCTGCATATGTTTATCTCTGCACAGCCTGTGGCCTGACTATCGCGTTGATGTGATGCCCTGTCACACGGAATTTCAAGCATATTTCGCTCCAGTTTCCCGTAAAATGCGTTTTTAGACCGAACGCTGCCATGACCTCTTCTACAGATTCTGCCCAATTTCCCCTGCTCAAGACCCCTTCTTTCCTGAAATTGATGGCCTTCCGCCTTTCGGTGATTTTTTCTTACCAGATCGTGGCCGTGGTCGTGGGGTGGCATATTTACCAACTCACCCGCGATCCACTGTCATTGGGTCTCATAGGCTTGGCCGAAGTGGTGCCCTATATCTGCACCGCCTTGTTCGCTGGCTACGCGGTAGACCATCACTCCCGGCGATTTTTTGGCGCCATGGCAGGGGGCGTGCTGATGTTGAATGCCCTGACGCTGGCGGCGGTATCCGCAGGCTATCTGCCGGGGAATCCCACCTACTGGATTTATGGTTCGATTGTATGTGTCGGGTTTGCCCGGGCGTTTATAGGCCCTTCCTTCAGCGCCTTGTTTGCCCTGGTGATTCCGCGTAGCGAATTTGGCCGTGCGGCCGGGGTGGGCAGTTCCATATTTCAGATCGGGCTGGTGATGGGCCCTGCCCTGGGTGGCATTCTGGTAGGCTGGACCACGGTCAGCGTGGCCTACCTGGTGTCTGCCGGATTCGCCGTGATGGCCGCGGTCGCTATCCTTAGCATCCGGGTGGTTGAGCCACCCCCGGCCGAGAGCGTGCCGGTGTTTACCAGCATAGGACAAGGCTTGCGCTTTGTTTTCAGCAACCAGATTGTGCTGGGTGCCCAGGCGCTGGACATGTTCGCGGTGCTGTTTGGTGGCGCGGTGGCCATGCTGCCTGCGTTCATACATGATGTGTACCATCATGGCCCCGAAGGGCTGGGCATATTGCGGGCCGCGCCTGCGGTCGGCGCGGTGATCATTGGTATCGTGCTGGCGCGTCATCCGCTTAATCGGCATGCGGGCAAATACCTGCTGATGGCAGTGGCAGGCTTTGGGGTCAGCATTATCCTGTTTGGGCTGACGGCGCATTTCTGGCTGGCCGCCTTTTTGCTGGCACTGTCGGGCGTCTTTGACGGGATTTCGGTAGTGCTGCGCACCACCATCATGCAGTTGATGACGCCGGATGCCATGCGTGGCCGCGTGTCTGCCATCAACGGCATCTTCATCGGCTCATCCAATGAGCTGGGGGCGTTTGAGTCCGGCGTCAGCGCACGGCTGATGGGGCTGGTGCCCTCGGTGATTTTTGGTGGCACCATGACCCTGGCGGTCGTCGCCGCCACGGCCCGCCTGGCGCCCCGGTTGCGCCGCTTGCACTTGCATGAGCTGCATTAATGCCTGCCGGAGGCATTCTCAGGCAAATAAATCTGGCAATACCCTAAAGAAATCAATTTGCTGGACGATATCAGCTTAGTTTGGCGGTTTGCTATCCGCAAATTCCAAATAAACTGCGAGTGCGCGGGAATCTTTTGATTTTCGTGTGCTCTTAATGGCGCTGAAACACAATTTCAGCCCGAGTATTAACCCGATATCCCACAAGGAATTGACATGCATGCCGCAAGTTTTGACTATCTGATCCCCGCTCCTGCGTTTCAGCCGGAGTACCTGAATGTGTTGGAAATCCCCGACCGCTTCACGCAAACCACGCTGTATAAAACCCAGCAACGCGAGCTTGAGCTACGCCGCGAAATCGTCAAGATGACGCTAGCCAGCGGCGATTGCGTCTGACATTGCTGGCGCCTGGCGCCCAATGCATGTGAGGTTTTGGCTTTTCCGCATTAAGCTCCCGGCGCATCTCTGACACCCCTGCTGTTTAATTCATGCTGTCCATGGCAGGGCTGTTTTCGCCCCGCATCTGGCCCGCCGAAATGGTCAGGTGAGGATAAGGAATCTCGATACCGACATCATCGAAAGCGTGCTTCAGGCGCTTCAGGTATTCGCGACGCACGGTCCATTGCTCCAGCGGCAACACCTTGAAACGGCATTTGATGATCACCGCTGAATCATCCCAACGATCCACCCCGGCCATCTCCAGATCATCCAGTATTTTCTGATTAAAGTCCGGGTCCGCTTTCAGATTATGCGCGACTTCGCGCATCAGCGTCATCACGGTTTCCACGTTTTCGCGGAAAGCCACGCGCACATCAATCACGGAAAAAGCAAAGGTGCGGCTCATATTGGTCACGGTGGAAATAACGCCGTTGGGAATGAAATGCACATTGCCATCATAGTCGCGCAGCTTGATGTAGCGTAGCGTCACTTCTTCCACAAAGCCGCTTTTACCGCCGGCATCCACCACATCCCCCTGCCGGATCTGGTTTTCCAGCAGCAGGAAAAAGCCGGTGAAATAATCCTTGATCAGGCTTTGTGCGCCAAAGCCCACTGCCACACCTACCACCCCCGCAGCCGCCAGAATAGGCGCAATGGATACGCCGAGCTCATTCAGTATCTCCATGATGGTGATCACGGAAATCAGCACGGTGGCAATGTAGCGGAACACGCGCCCCAGGGTTTGCACGCGCTTGATCTCTTCCGGGTTATCCTGCGCATGCGTGAGCAGGTGCGTTTTCAGTGCCAGCAGCATGCGGTTGATGACGCGCATCGCCAGCCAGGCGATAGCCAGTATCAGGACAATCTTGAGAAATACCTTGGCGATCTCCCAGAATTTCTGAAAGTCTTCAATGCCAAGCTGAATGAGATAGTGTTCCATGGTGTCTCCTGTTGCATGTGTTGGCGGGCGATGATCAGCATGGTGTGCCATCATCAGGCCGCCGGGCGGTGTGGTTCAGGTCTTGAACCAGCACGCGGTGAGTGGCGGGATGAGCAAACTGTCTTCAGCACATGAATAGCTATCTGCCGAGATCGTCTCTTGCACGGTGCCGTGGGTGAAAAAACCGGCGCGCCGCAGTTGCTCCAGCGGCATGGCTTGGGCGTTATGGTCAAAGTTGTTGACCACCAGCACACGGGCCTGGCTGTTCAGCGGGTCAAAGCGCGAATACACCAGCAGATGCGGGTTTTCCAGCTCAAACAGTTCCCGATTGTTCAGATCGGCCAGCGCGGGTAGTTCCTTGCGTAGCGCAATCAACTTTTTCAATCCATTGAAAATCCGATATTCCACCGTGCCCGGCTGCTGGCGCAGTTCAGCCTTTTCCCAGTTCATGCGGGGCCGGTGTACCCAGCGGCTGTCGTTGTATTTGAGTTCGTCTTCCAGATACGAGGTATCGTTAAGCGTGCCCAGTGGGTCCGCGTAATACAGCAAGGGAATGCCGCCGAAAGACAGGATGATGCTATGCAACAGCAAGATGGTGCGTATGCTGGTATCAATCGCGGTCTCGTCCTGGCGGTTCAGCGCGGTTTCCAGCCCGGCCAGGGAGGCAAGCGAGCCGGAAATGCGGGCATCGCCGGTTTTATCGTTACGGCCAAAGGCGACGCCGCGGGCGATGGAGTCGTCACGGTTGCCGGTGTAATAATCGATCAGGAATTGCCGATGCGCCCAGGGTTCATAGCCTGCCTGACGGATATCGTTATCATCAAAGCCCAGGCCGATGTCGTCATGGCAGCGCAGATAGTTAAGCCAGGTAGCGCGTTCCAGCTTGTTGGGAATATTGCGTATGCCCTTGTTGAGCAGCGAGGCTTTTTTGGTGGCAACGCCTTCCCACAGTAGCGCCATCAGGGTGGCGTTATAGGCAATCTCGCATTCCTTGGCATTGATGGCATCTTCGCCAAAGTACTTGATCACTTCGGGTGGCGCCACAATCGCTTCCGCAATAAACAACACGCCGGGAGCCGTTACCTGGCAGCAATCCTTCATCAATTGCAGTATCAGGTGGGCCTCGCGCTCATTCTGGCAACTGCTGCCGATTTTTTTCCACAGGAAGGCCACGGCATCCAGCCGCAAAATATCCACGCCATGATTGGCCCAGTACAGAATGATGTCGATCATCTCGATCAGCACTGCCGGGTTGCGGTAGTTCAAGTCCCACTGGAACTGGTTGAATACCGTCATCACCCATTTATTGGCTTCGGCATTCCAGGTGAAATTGCCGGGCGCTGTTTCGGGGAAGACCTCCAGCATCGATTCTTCATATAAATCCGGCAACTCGCGGTTGTCGAACATGTAGTAGTAATCCTGGTATTTGGGGTCGCCCTGCCGTGCCTTGATCGCCCATTCGTGCTCGTCCGAGGTGTGGTTGACCACCACATCCAGCGCCAGCAGCATGTCACGCTTTTTCAGGTTGCTGATCAGGGCATCGAGATCGGCCAGCGCGCCATAGCGCGGATCCAGCTGGCGGAAATCGCGCACGGCATACCCGCCATCGCTCTTGCCTTGAGGGCAATCCATGATGGGCATGATGTGCAGCAGATTGATGCCGAGGTCCTGCAGGAAATGCAGATGACGCTGTACGCCCTGCAAATCACCGGCGAATTCCTGACAATACATGGCGAAGCCCACCCATTTCTGGCTCAGGAACCAGGTATGGTCTTTTTCCCGCGCCAGATCCTGCTCGCGCAGATGCGGTGCACGATTCAGGTATTGCCGCGTAAGGGTTTCCACCAGCTTGCCCAATTGCTGTTTGTAATCCGGCCGTTCGCCATACAAGGTATGAAACAGCGAATAAATGGCGTAAAAATTGGCGCCCAGCCGGATATAGAAATGCTGAAGATTGTGTTTCTTGATCTCGGGCTTCAGGCCGATCAGGATGTCATTCAGCAGGGAATGCGAGACCTGCTCATACATGGGGCACCTCGCTCTCTTCCGCATCCGGGATTTGCGGGGTTGTGCTGATGGGGATGCCCAGCAGGCCATAATGACTCAGCCCTTCCAATATGCCGGCGGCAAAATGCCTTGAGGCAAAATACACGCTGTGCATGCCTTTCAACGTCTGCAGTTCGGGGCTGTAATTGCCGACGACGATGGCCTGGGTATTGCCGACCAGCATCTCCTGATCATTGCCGGAGTCGCCAGCCACCAGGAAGTTTTCCAGCGGCAAGCCCCACTTGTAGGCCAGGTAGCGGATGGCATGCCCTTTGGAAGCACGAATAGGCAAAATGTCGAGAAACTCCTGGTGCGAATAGATTAATTGTGCCCGCAACTTGCGCTCGCCCAGCAGGCGGTACAACTCCTTGATGGTCGGCATGCGTTCGGGGTCCACGATATAGCTCAGCTTGAATTCGCGCTGGTTTTCCGGGGCTTGTAAGGTAAGGCCGGGGATGCCGGTGAGGGCTTGTTGCAGATCATCGCGGCGCCACATATGGCGAATATGGTTGGCCCAGCCCATATCCGGAATCAGCTTGGCGCCATAATGAATCTCGCTGCCAACCGAGGTAATCAGGATTTCCGGCTGCGGCACCTGCCATTTTTTCAGGATGGCAATCGCGCTTTCAACTGGCCGTCCGGTCGCAATGCCAAACGCCAGCTTGCCCTTGTTGCGGCTCAACCACTGCATCAGCTGCTGCAGCGAGGCACGCTCGCCCAGCAGGGTGTTATCGATATCGCTGATTAGGGTGCGCTCGACCAGGGGCATTTGCGATTTGCCAGAATCCAGCAGCAGCGCGTGATGACGGCGCACACCTTTACGATTGCGGCGCAGTACCTGCCGTATCTCCTTCATGTACTTGGCAACATGCGCATCCCAGCTGTAATGGCGTTTGACGCCGAGCAGGCCATTCGCCGACCAGGCGCGCCATTGCTTGCGGTCTGCCAGTGCGGTGGTCAGCGCCTGGCCTATCGCCTCGCATTCCAGGGTATTGGCCAACAGGCCATTGCGGCAATTGCGCACGATATCGCGCGGGCCGCCGTCATCCGGTGCCACAAAGGGCAGGCCACTGGCGGCGGCTTCAATCAGGGTCAGGCCAAATGGCTCGGTCAGGGCGGAGTTCACAAATACACCGCGTCTTCTGGCGGCCAGCCGGTAAAGCTCGGGAATCGCATCCTGCGATATCTGCTTGGGAATGGCGACCTTGCCCCACAGGTCATACTTGTCGATATCCAGCAGCAGGTTTTGCATGACCTGCTGCTGCGACTCTTCCATGGCGCGTATATCTTCACGCGTGCCGGCGACGATCACCAGATTGGCCCTTTCCTGCAGTTCCTGCGATTGTCCGTAGGCATTGACCAGGCCCTTGAGGTTCTTGCGCAGGTCGGGGCGGCAGATGGCAAGGATGATAGGCTTGTCCGGGGCGCTGAGAAAACGGTCTATCTGTTGCTGCGGGTCAGATTGAATCTTGCGCCTGCCCGGGGGTGAGAAGCGTTTGGTGTCGGTGCCCGGGGGAATCACCACAAAGCGTTGCTGGGCAACGTTGTGATAAATGCCGTACTGCGAGTCGATCTCCTGGCGCGTGCTGGTCACCACAAACGCGGCGTGCTTGAGAATGTCTTCTTCAACCCCAATGCGGCGCTCCAGATTGAACTGGCGTTCAATGGCGTGCTGCTTGCGGCCACTTGCCAGCAGGCGTTCACGTTTGGTGCGGCCCAGCGAATGACCGGTATGCACCTGGGGAATCCCCAGCAGCAGTGACAATTGCTGGCCGACATAGCCAGCATCGGCATAGTGGGTATGGATCAGATCAGGCAGGCGGCCCTGTTGCCGCAGGTAATGCAGACAACGATCCACCAGCTCATCCAGATAAGGCCACATGAGCTCCTTGCGCAGATAGCGCTTGGGGCCAAAGGGCAGGCGGATAATGCGGGCACCTGCCGAGAGCACTTCTTCCGGCTGCGCATATTCGGGCGAGACCGCAGGGTCAAGGATGGCACGGGTCAGCAGATCGACCTTGCCGATCTCGGGGTGCGCAGCAAGCGTGCGCGACAGCTCCACCACATAGGTGATCTGGCCACCGGTGTCGGCATCGCGGCCCAGCTCCAGGTCGTAACCTCTGATCAAGCCATGCAGGCTGATCATCAATACATACAGCGGGCTATCGCTGGCGGTGATCATGATAGCCACTCCTGCACAAAGGGCTGGTAAAACGCCAGGTCATGCGGCGCAGCGCCACGGATGGCACAGAGCGCGCTGGCAAACTGGTTGGCGCGGGTGAGGGTGAGGCTGGCTTCCCATCCCTGCAGATGGCCCAGTATATAGACGGCGGCAAAGGCATCGCCAGCGCCTACCGTATCCTGCAAAGGCTGCGCCATGGCTTGTGGCCCGGTTTCCTGCAACTCACCGCTGGCATTCAATTGCCACGCGCCCTGCTCGCCGCGTGTGATCACCACCAGTTTGAGATTGAAGCGCTTGAGCATCGCCATTGCCAGCTCAGGCAACGACTTTCCGGGCAGGCGCAGCAGCACTGCCAGCGCGCCCAGTTCGTCTTCATTCATCTTGACGATATCGGCACGCAACAGCGAACGTCGCACCGTATGTTTGTCATACCAGGGCGCACGCAGGTTGAGATCAAGAAAGCGCGGGCTGCGGGCGTCGTTGAGAAAATTATCCAGGGCAAGGCGCGACTCCATATTGCGCTGGGCCAGCGTGCCAAAGTAGACCAGGTCAGGCTTGATGGACATGGTCAGCATGTGCGTCACACCCGCGTGGATATAGTCGTATGCCTGATAAGGCAGGATTTCAAAGCGATGACCACCGGCATCCATATGCACAGTGACCTGGCCGGTGGGATATTGGGGATCGCACTGGATACCCGAGGTATCCATGCCGCGGGCGTTCATCTCGGCCAGCAATTCTTCGCGCAGGGCATCGTTTCCCGTGCGGGAAATCATCACGGGGTTGAGACCAAAGCCCTGCAGATGCCGCGCCACATTGAAAGGAGCGCCGCCGAGAATAGGGCCATCAGGAAAAACATCGGCTAATACTTCGCCAAACAAGGCAACGCATGAGCCCATGTCTTTATGGTGAGGTTGTAATTGCAATGGAGTTCCCTTTTGCTGTTGTTTTTAAAAGATAATCTACATTCAGCCACTCCTGACATGGTGGGATGGTCAGGGTGTTGTAAGTTTCCCCTGTTACCTTTTAGTAGGCTTTTGGGCGGCAAAGTTTCGATTTTTTTTAAAAGCAGGCAACACGAACCCAAGCTCGCAAACGAATATGGCGCCATCTGCCACTAAGTGATGATTACTTTTTTTAACATTACGCTATTACGCTTGATGTTAAGCTTATGGTCGTTCATGCAACCATCTCGGGTGGCATGGCTCCAATATGGCGATTTAGACCAGCATCAAGCTCACAAGAACCCGTGTTGATTAACAAACAGCCCTCTTCGCAACTGCCCACCTCTGCCGCGGCCGCTTTTTCCTGGGATAAACGTCCCAAGGGTGATCGCATGCTGCAGATTCGTATCAGCCGCAATACGCTGATCGCGATTGTGATTTCGCTGCTGATACACGCGATTCTGCTGTTTACCGTCATCATTCATCCCCTGGATTCGGGCCCGGAAGCGGAGCCTGCCGAATCCAGCCAGATTGTGATGCAGCTGGGCCCCAAGGCGGCGCCCAAAGCTGCGGAGACGCCGCAACCCAGTACGCAGGCGGAGCCTGAGCCCGCCCCGGCGCCCAAAGCACCCCCCAAGGCTGTCAGCAAACCGGTAAGCAAGCCAAGCAAACCCACATCGCCTCCCGTCATGGCGGCGCAGCCGCCTGCACGCAATCAAGCTCCAACTCCGCTGGATAGGCGCGTTCCACCCCAGCCTGCGCCGGAGCCGGATATGTCGCCTCCGCCGACCGACATGATGAGCTACGTCAAACAGCAGCAGGACAGGCGACGTGCGCAGGGCGATCCTTCCATCCTGAATGAAGACGCCGCGGCCAAGGATCGTGGACCGACAGCGGACGAGATTCGCGAGGCCAATATTCAGCGCAACCTGAAGGAAGCCGGCGGCGGTGTGTTCCAGATTACCCAGATGAGCTCACGCGGAGCCAAATTTGTATTCCGCGGCTGGCGCTACTTCAGCAATCCGCGCACCGAATATATCGAGGTGGAAGCTCCACCTGATGGCGATATCCGCCGGGCGGTGGTCAAGCGTATGATCGAGATTATCCGGCGTGATTACAAAGGGGATTTCACCTGGGAGTCCAAGCGTCTCGGGCGGGTGGTGACTTTGTCTGCACGTCCCCAAGACAATGATGGCCTGGAAGATTTTCTGATCAAAGATTTCCAGTGGTAGCCCGCGGCAGAGCCATGATCTGGGGCGCCCTGCTATTCATCGTTCATAATCCTTGAATTAGATGCGAACCATTTTTAATGATGAGACTCCCTTATGTTGGGGAATCACTTTTTAGTGAAGCATCATCAATAAAAAAACGGGAAGACAGCAGAGTAAGGCTCTGCGAGTGCTTTGCCTGGCGGGCTGGTCAATACAGGCTTTTTTGCATGCAATGGGATCCTTCACCGATAAAATGCGGCCCCGCTTACCGCACTGTAGCTGATTTTCAATGCAGTGATGTTCAATAACAATCTTCACAAAAAACTGCGCTATGGACCATAACATCACTCTCATCTCCACCGTTGCGGCGGGCTTCGGCCTGGCGCTGGTGTTCGGCTTTATTGCTGAAAAAATCAAGTTGCCCGCTCTGGTGGGCTATCTATTGGCCGGTATTCTGATTGGCCCGGCCACGCCCGGCTTTGTTGCCGATACCGGCATCGCTTCCCAATTGTCTGAAATCGGCGTCATGCTGCTCATGTTTGGCGTGGGCCTGCATTTCTCGATTGCGGATCTCATGGCGGTCAAACGCATTGCCTTGCCTGGTGCGGTCGTGCAAATGACGCTGGCAACCGTACTGGGCGCCAGTGTGGCCTATTGGTGGGGCTGGACTCTGGGCGAGGGGCTGATTTTTGGCCTGGCGCTGTCCTGTGCGAGTACGGTGGTACTGCTAAAGGCGCTGGAAGCGCGGGGCATCGTCGACAGCATGAACGGCAAAATCGCCGTGGGCTGGCTGGTAGTGGAAGACCTTGCCACGGTCCTGGTCCTTGTATTGATGCCTCCGCTGGCCGGCATACTGGGCGGTACCGCTCAGGTGGAAAGCGCCGCCCCGCTTTGGCAAACCATAGGCTTTACCCTGTTGCAGGTTTCATTTTTTATTGCATTCATGCTGGTGGCCGGCAAGCGTTTGTTGCCCTGGTTGCTGTGGCATGTGGCAAAGACCGGCTCACGTGAGTTATTCACCCTGGCGGTGATTGCGGCTGCCATCAGCATTGCGTTTGGCGCAGCCAAGCTGTTTAGTGTGTCCTTTGCCCTGGGCGCTTTCTTTGCGGGCATGGTGATGCGCGAATCCGAATTCAGTCATCGTGCCGCAGAAGAATCTCTGCCCTTGCGCGACTCGTTTGCCGTGCTGTTTTTTGTGTCGGTCGGCATGCTGTTTGACCCCGCGATTCTGGTCAAGGAGCCATTCAGCGTGCTGGCGGTGGTCGCGATTATTATTGTCGGCAAATCCATTGCCGCCATGGCGATCGTGCTGGCATTCCGCTATCCGCTGAATACGGCGCTGACGGTGGCTGCCAGTCTGGCGCAAATTGGCGAGTTTTCTTTCATTCTCGCCGGGCTTGGCATGAGTCTGGGTATCCTGCCCGCCGAGGGCATGAGCCTGGTATTGGCGGGGGCGCTGATTTCGATTGCGCTCAATCCTCTGGTATTTTCTCTGGCAAAACCCATCGAAAAATGGCTGCTGAGCTTTTCAAAACTGGCGCGGCATCTCGATCGCCGTACCGACCCGTTTGCCGAACTGCCCATGAGCACCGAACGCAAGCTGCTTGAAGGCCAGGTGGTGCTGGTGGGTTATGGCCGTGTCGGGCGGCGTATTGCCCAGGCATTGACCGAGCAAGGCATACCGTTTGTGATTGCCGAGCAGAACCGCGAGATTGTGGAAGGTCTGCGCAAAAAAGGCATGGCTGCCGTGTCGGGCAATGCCGCAGATCCTGCCGTTCTGGTGCAGGCGCATATTCAGAATGCGTCCATGCTGGTGATTGCCACGCCGGAAACCATCGATTTCCGCAAAATGTCCGAGGCGGCTTCCACCTTGCAACCCAGCATTGAAATTGTGGTGCGCACCCATAATGAAGAGGAATCTACCCTGCTCAGAAAAGATGGCGTAGGCACAGTGTTCTATGGCGAGGAGGAGCTGGCGAAGGGCATGACCAAGCACATACTGGATCGTTTCGTGCAGTCCTAGCCTTACGTAGCTTTCGCCCATAAAAAAACGGAGGGAAACCTCCGTTTTTTATTCTCATCAGGCGCTACAAGCGGGCGCCTGGATGTGAGTAACGTTTAGCGATTGCAAACGTACATCGTTACTTCAAAGCCAAAACGCATTTCGGTAGCTTCTGGTTTGGTCCACATGATAGTTCTCCTCATTGGTTTGGTTAAGTCATCCGGGTAATGAATCAGCGATAACTTGCTGTATTCGTATGACTGCAGTATGCGCCTGCGGTTTTATTAAACCCCTGCTGCCATTCATGATTCACGCCTCATGATTTTCATTAAACATCGCGAGCGGCAATTGACGCTGGGTGGAACTTAATCGCTCAGCGCATACACCTACAAATACATTCATACCGATAAATAAGGAGAGAGACCATGATGAAATCGTGTCTTGTGATCGCAGGTCTGTTGGCTTTGCCCATGGCCGCCATGGCCGATACCGAGTTCTATGGCACCATCCAGAGCAAGCCGGATAACAACCTGGGTGTCTGGGTGATCGGTGACCAGCAGATTGAGGTGAATGAAAAAACCAAACTTGAGGACGACCATGGTCCGCTGGCCATTGGCGCTTGTGTGGAGGTGGAACACAAGAACGGACTGGCTAAAGAAATCGAAAGCGAGAAGACAGAGAAGTGTACAAAACCGGCCGGCAAGCTCTGATCAATTCCCATGCATCACGCCCATAAAAAAACGCCAGCATATGCTGGCGTTTTTACCTGACTGAAAGAACCGTGGTTCAGTTTAGTTCAGGGCATCCTTCAAAGCCTTGCCGGCGCGGAAGGCTGGAGCCTTGCGTGCAGCAATCTTGATTTCTTTACCGGTTTGCGGATTGCGGCCAGTACGGGCAGCGCGTTCCGAAACTGCGAAGGTACCGAAACCGATCAGGGTTACGGAGTCACCCTTCTTCAAAGCGCCAGTCACACTGCTGGTGAATGCATCAATCACCTTGCCAGCGGCAGCCTTGCTAATACCAGCGCTTGTTGCAATTTCTTCAATCAATTCTTGTTTGTTCATAGTGTTTTCAATCAAGGTTGTTGGATGGAGCGCCTATCTTAACCTAGTCTGGCAAGCTTTGCGGCACTTCATATACAAATTTTTTTAAAATTTCCTGTGATTGTTCACATTGAATATTTTTGCGAAGCGCAAGCCACTTCCGGTGAATACTTATGCAAACCAGCAATTGCTCTTCTTTTTGCATAAGTATTTATTAAATTAATGATTTTTAAATATTTTTTTTCGAACTTCTCAGTATGTGGCGCGCCGATGTCTTATCGCCATGAGGGGAAGTACAAAAAATCAGGAGTGGTCAAAAAATGTCACATGCGCTTGTGACCATGCATAAAAGGCCGGAAAACCACTCAGGATTTCCCGGCCTTTCATCTATGGACTGTCAATTTCTACCGCTTGCTATGCCAGCCCAGTGGTGGCATCAGGCTTTTTTCAGCGTATTGCCAAACAGCTGCAGTGCCAGTTGGTAGCCTGTATTGGCGAGTTGTGGGTCATAGCGCTCGCCCTCATCACGCATGAAGGCATGCTGGCCATTGAACTCATGCCAGGTGAAGGACAGGTTGGCTTCGGTCAGTTTTTGATATACCTCGGCGCGACCAGCGGTCGGAATATGGTTGTCCTGCTTGCCCCAGATCATCAGCAGTTCACCCTTGATATCGGCCAGGCGCTCCATGCTGTGCTGGCCTGGTTTGTTGGGGATAACCGCTGTATGCAGATCAGTGGCGTAGAAGCAGGCGGTTGCCTTGATCTCAGGCTGAAGGGCTGCACGGAATGCCAGATGGCCGCCAATGCAGAAGCCCATGGCGCCAATGTCACCACTGCACCACGCTTGTTGCTTGAGGTAGCTGATCATCGCTGCGTTATCGGTATCGTAGCCTTGGACATCCTTGGCTGACTTGTCTGCATTGCCTTTGTCGCGACCTGCATCGTCGTAGGCCAGCACGGTGCCAATCGGATTAAGCTCATGGAACACTTCGGGCACCAACACGGCATAACCATGGCCTGCCATGATTTTGGCCGCGCGTTCAATCGGGCCGGTCTGCTGGAAAATTTCTGAATAGAACAGAATAGCCGGGAAGCGACCCTCGCCTTTAGGACGGTGTACATAGGTACGCATCACACCGGTGGGTGTAGGCAGGTCAACGATGTGGCTTTGAATCAGCATGAGAATCCTCCAGCTAAAGTAATAAAACGGTTTTTTATGTAATGTTCTTTATTTTAGCTTGCTGAGACAGGTTTTCGGAAAATTAAAATGCAAGAGAATGGCGTTTTTTCAGATAAAAAAACAGGAGCCTAGGCTCCTGTTCCACGCCGGCAACAATGTGCCAGTTATGTCCCTGCTCTTTGGCAGATTAGCGATTGCAAACGTACATGGTCACTTCAAAGCCAAAACGCATCTCTGTTACTTCTGGTTTGATCCACATATTGATAGCCCTTGTAACCGTTGAAATTCAAACTTAGGAGAGTTAAACGCTTGGGCGTTTGACGAAACCATTATGTGCTGGACCAGGGTACCTGCGGCAGAGACAAACTCATGAAACATGGCTCATGATTTTCATGAGATAAAAAATGGAATTTTCGGGTGCTAAACAGGAAATGTACCCGGGAAGTGTTTTGCCAGAGAGTAAAGAGGATCAGAAAGCTGGCTGGCGTTTAAGGGTCACCAGCCAGTTTCTGACTTACCTTGACGGGAGATGATGTCTTGGTGAATTCATCATGCTCCAGTTGAGAATGATTGTCAATTGCATAGTTGAGATTGTGAAAAATTCTTGCTTACCACGCTTTGCAGTCGACTTTTTATTACCCTAAATTGCAAGCATTAGGCGCTAGAAATTGCCCCGCAAGGTCAACATCACATTCCGTGGGTCGCCAAAATAGCTCTGCCGTGACCAGCCTTCCATGCGTGAATAATAGGATTTGTCGAACAGGTTATTCCCCGTCAGGCTTAACTCCCAGTGCGGATCAATACGGTAGCTGACCTGGGCTGAGGCCAGTGTATATCCTCCCTGCTCCCATTTCGTGGTGCCATCAGATGCATAAACACCGCTGCTGATATTCAAACCACCGCCAAGGGCCCATGCTTCTGAAAGCCGATATTTATTCCAGAGCTTGAAGTTATGTTTGGGTGTGGAGGTGGCGAAGACCAGGCCCTGGTTGGCTTCATCCGCTTTCAGGTATTTGGTTTCGGTATAGGCATAGCCTGCCATGACATCCCAGTTTGAGCGCAGGCGACCGCTAATCTCGGACTCAAAGCCTTGACTGCGGACTTCTCCCGCCGAAATGGAATAATTCGGATTGTTAGGATCCGTCATGGCGCGGTTTTCATCGTTAATGCGGAACAGGGCAGCGTGCAGGTTAATCTTTCCATCCTGCAATTCGCCTTTGATGCCGACTTCGTACTGTTTTCCCGTGCGTGGTTTCAGGATTTTTTTATCAGCACTCAAGGCGGTTTGTGGCTGAAAGATATCGCTATAGCTGCCATACAGGGAGTATTGCTTGTTGATATCAAAGACAAGCCCGGCGTAAGGGGTGAACTCATGCGTGATGCTGGCATCGCCATCGGCCGAACTTTTACTTTCGTTTTTCCAGTTACTCAGACGTCCGCCCAGTATCAATTTGGTGTTGTCGAGCACTTGCAAGCGGGTTTGACCATAAATACCCGTTTGGCTGGTTTGGTAAACATCGGCAGGTTCGTAGATAAAATCGGGTTTTGCCACACTGCGCGTTGGAGTGAAGATATTTTGTGTCGCTCCATACACCTGGGCATAGGCGGTGTTGGCATTAAACACGCGCGAGTTCAGGCCGACGAGAAGGTTATGTTCTTTACCCAGCGCCGTGAATGGCTGGGTGAGGTATGCATCCAGACCGTAATCGCTGGTTTTGCCTTTGCTGGCCAGCAAAACACGGTCAAAGTTACCTGCGGCGTCTATATAGGAGTCGCCAAAGGCGCTGGTTTCAAGACCGTAACGGCGCTCCAGGGCGCTGGCGCGTATCTTGAGCTCTCCGCCACTGACGAGTTTATGCTCCGCTTCCAGGAAATAGCTGTTGCTGTTCTCGTGCTTGTTATCCCAACCGGAGCCGATATACGTTGAACGGCTGATATCGGCCACACGCCCATCCGCATAAGTGGGAAGACCAAAGGTCGGACGGGAATCCATGCTCGTAATGGTGGCACCCATGGATAGCGTGGTTCTCGGCGTCAGGTCGAATTCCAGCGTGCCGTAGATAAGCGGTTTGCGTGCATAGTCATGATCAATGAAGGATTTCTTGTCCTGATACATGGCCACCAGGCGCCCTCGCACTTTGCCCTCGCTATCTAGCGCACCCGTCACGTCAAATTCGCCGCGATAATTATCCCAGGAGCCGCCTTGCACGCTGGTTTTGATCGCGTAGTCTGCCATCGCGCGTTTACGTACCAGATTCACCGTGCCACCGGGCTCGCCGGTTCCTTGCAGCATCCCTGCCGGGCCTCTCAACACTTCAATACGATCGTACGTTGTCAGGTCGAGTGAGCTGGTTCCCCATGCGCCCTGGCTATCCTGCACCGGAATGCCATCTATTTGAATCACGTCCAGCCCATAACCCCGTACGGAAATGCCCGCGGTATTACTGCCGTAATTCACCACCGTCATGGCGGTGGTTTGTTGCATGGCATCTGCCACGGTGGTCATGTTCTGATCGTCCATGCGCTGGCGCGTCACGATGCTCAGCGATTGCGGAATGTCGCGCAGGCGCTGTTCGCCTTTGCCGATGGACACCATGTTGGACGTGTAGGAATGGCTGTTTTCGGTGGTGGCGGTTTGTTCCGCCGCCGCTAGCACCGATACCTCTGGCAGGGTTTCGACGGCAGCACCTGCGTCTGTAACCACCGGTTTCAGGCTAAAACCAGCCTCTGTTGTCACGGCTTGCAATCCACTGCCGGAGAGCGCCTTGTCCAGCGCTTGCTCGGCAGTCATCGCGCCATGAATGGCGGGGGCTGACTTGCCTTTTAGCAAGGCCGGGTCGGCGGCGATGGACTTTCCACTTTGCCGGGCAATACGGATAAGCGTTTCATCCAGTTTGTCCGCTGGCAGATCGTACTGATGTGTGGCGTGCAGGCCCGTCGTTTGATTGGCACTGTGAGGCTCGGCCCAGGCAGGCATGCCTGCAAGGGTTAGCGAGATGGCCAGCGGGATTAGCCTGGGCTTGAAAATAGATAGTGTCATGTATAGCTCCCTGAAGCGATTGGTGATTTGGATTTACAAACACCATGTCCAGCGAGCCGGGCAAAACCCCTCAAAAAGACATCAGAATGTTGCAATCAACGGTTATCAATGAGCGTCAGCCATGGCCCATAATGCGTGATACGTACAGGCAGGGCTTGCGCCAGCGTACGCAGGCTGCGCTCCGGGTCATCCAACTGAAATACCCCGAATACCCGCAGTTTCGATGCCGCAGGCGATACTCGCAGATAGTCCTTGCGATAGGCGCGCAGCGCATCCACGACTTCGCCCAGTGATTGGTTGCGTACATCAAGCACGCCATCTTCCCATGCCGCATAAGAGCGCATGTCCTCGCGTGCTGGTGCAATTCCGTTACTGTCGAACCAGGCGGACTCGCCTTCTGACAGGACTTGCTGGTGCGGTCCGGCGGCAAGCAGCACGCTGTGCTGCAACACCACGGCGAGGCTGCGATCTGGCTGGCGGCGTACCATGAAGCGAGTGCCCAGAGCCGTGACAGAGCCGTGAGATGTGGCGACGGTGAAGGGGCGAGCCGGATCTGCCGCGACCTGTACGATGCAGGCGCCAGCATGCAGTGTGAGCCATCGTTTGCCTGCGCTGAAGTGAATGTCGATGGCCGACTCGGCATCCAGCGTCAATTGGCTGCCATCCCCCAGAATGACGGTTTTTCGTTCTGCCGTGCTAGTCGCGATATCGGCAGTCAGCGCCATGCCTGTTGGCGAGCGCTTGAGCAGATAAGCGGTTCCCAGGCCGACAAGCACCAGGGCCATGCCATTAAGCAGGCGTCGGCGCTGAGGCGATGTTGGCGCGCTTAATACCTCACGAATAACAGCAAGCTGCGCAGGTGACTGATGCTGGGTTGACTGCAATTGACTGGCTGGTTGCAAGGCGCGCGTCATCTCCTGCCAGGCCTGTTGGTGGCGATCGCTCGCCGCTATCCAGCGCTCAAACGCCGCTTTCACGTCTGCCGGGGCATGACCATTGTCCAGCCTCACCATCCAGTCGATGGCCGTCAGCACCAAGGGATCTACCGCCTCACTGGCCAAGGCTTTTCTGTTGTTCATCGAGCCGCCAGATAGCAGTGCAGCAGCGCCTGCTTCATATAACGCTCAATGGTGGCGACCGATTTGGCCATGGTGTCAGCAATCTGGACGTGCGTAAGGCCATCCAGCCGACTCAGCAAAAAAGCCTGCCGAACCTTGGGCGGCAGGCCATTCAATAGCTGATCCAATGCAGCGATAGCTTCGCGAATCAGCAGCATGTCTTCAGGAGATGGCTGGTTGGCCTGAGGCTGCTGGGCAAGCGCGTCCAGATAGGCTTGCTCCAGTTCGCGCCGTCGCCAGAAGGTATAAAGTTCGCGCTTGGCCAATACGGTAAGAAAAGCCCGTGGCTCCTGTAATTGCATGAGTTGTCGCGACTGCAGTACACGCATGAAGGTGTTCTGGGCGAGGTCTGCCGCTTGCTGGGTGCAGCCCAGCTTGTTTCGCAACCAATGGGAAAGCCAGCCATGATGGTCGCGATAAAGTGCGTGCAGGGTGGCGTGATGGTGGGCAGACATGCGGTGGGCGTTTAATGAGAATGGTTCTCATTTTATGGTTGCCAGCATCAGGCGTCAACGCTTTCGGCGATGAGCAGGAATCCTCAAGCCGCGCGCTTCCCTCTGCAAAAGCAAGGTCGCCCCAGACCGGTGCATGTTTTATACTGCCGAAAAAGAAGGAGACTGCCATGTTAAGCAGAATCAGGACGCTACTGCTCACTACCCCATTCAAGATTTTTGCTGGCGTCATTATCGCCTACCTGCTGTTTGCTTATCTGGCTGTAGATCCTCTGGCACGCCGCATCTTGCCCTGGTTTGCCGAGAACAAGCTGGCCAGTCAGGCCAGTGTTGAGCACGTAAAGTTTGATCCTTTGCGATTGATCCTCACGATCGATCAACTCAAACTGAACCAGAAAAATGGCGCGCCACTGGCAAGCTTTGACCGTCTCTATATCAATCTTGAAACCAGCGGGCTGTTTCGCTTTGCATGGCGTATCAAGGATATTCGCCTGACCGCTCCCCATGTGGCCGTTGAGGTTGGCGCCGATGGACGGCTGAATTGGGCGGATCTCATTGCCAGGCTGAATGAAGACAAGGATGACACGCCATCCACCAGCATGCCGCGCTTGCTGATTGATCATATTCTGATCGAAGGCGGGGATGTGGCCTATGTGGAACGCAACCGTCCGCAGCCATTTGAACTGGCCCTGCAACCATTGGGGCTGGAACTGGATGGTTTGTCTACCCTGCCTGAAGATAGAGGCGACTACCTGATCGTGGCGAAATTGCCTGCCGACGGTGGCAGCCTGAAATGGAAGGGCGATATCGGGCTTAATCCATTGGTGTCGCAGGGCGTGCTGGAGTTGCAAGGCATCAAGCTCGCGCCCTTGATGCAGATCGTCAAACATCAGGCACTGCCCGTGCGCCTCACGCAGGGCGAATTGCAAAGCCGGCTGACCTACAGCTTTGCCATGGTAAAAGGCGCCGATCAGCAGGATCCAACGCCAGAAGCCATCGTGCAGGACCTCAGCCTCACGCTTGAAAATGTAGCAGCTGAAGTGCAAGGTCAGCATGGACCTGCGCAGTTGCATCTGAAACAGGTATCTGTGGCCATCCCGCGCCTGGATTTTTCTATGCGCAAAGGCACGGAGCTGACATTCAAGAACATGCGTCTGGGCCTGCAAAAACTGGTGCTGCAGCAGGCAAAAACACCCCTGTTTCAACTCGATGCCATTGATGTACAAGGTATCGATTACGACCTTGCACGCCAGCATTTGCAGGTGGCGGATGCTGTTCTGCATGCAGGGCATATCAAGGCCGCCCGCAGCATTAATGGCAGCCTGGACTGGCAATCGCTGATACCCCCCGCTTCTGGTGAACCCGTGCCAAGGTCCAGCCCGGCTCCCGATGCCGCTGCCGCCAAGCAGCCATTTACATTCGATATCGCCCATCTGCATCTGGCGGATTGGCGGGCCGAGTACCACGATGCCAGTTTTGTGCACCCCATGGATGTGGCGCTCAATGCGTTTAATCTGGAGCTGGGGCTGGGGAATAAAGATGGCAAGCTTCAGGTACGGGATATTCAAAGCCGGGTAGGGCAGGTGCAACTCAAATCGGCGCTCTATGCTCAGCCAGCAGCTACATTGTCCAGCCTGCAGGTGCACGATGGTGCCGTCGACGTGGATGCGAAATCGGTCACGCTTGGTGCGGTAGTACTCAGTGGTTTGCAGGCCCAGGTCTTGCGCTCCACCAGTCAGCCGCTGAACTGGCAGGCCATGCTGGAAACACGCATTCCGGCTGCCAGTGCACCGGCTGTCACATCAGCGCCGGTCAAACATAAATCCAGCCATGCGAGTTCCAAAGAAAAAGCAAACGTTGCCTGGAAATTGAGCCTGCCCAGGCTGGCATTGCAGGATGCCAGCGTGCACGTGGAAGACAACACGCCCGGCAAGCCGGTGGTGCTGGATATTGAGCGTGCAGGGATAGAGCTGCAGGATGTGTCGCTGGATCTTGGCCGCAGCATCCCTGTCAAGGCTGGCTTCAAGATCAAGCAGGGCGGGCAGTTCAATGCGGATGGCAAGCTCACGCTGACGCCGTTCAAGGCCGACCTCAAACTGGGTCTGGATGCCCTGTCGCTGAAGCCGCTGGCGCCCTATATCAATCAGTTCGCCCTCTTGCGGCTGAATGACGGTGCCGTCAGGCTGAATGGCCAGCTCGGCCTCAAGACCGACCAGGCATTCAGTGCGCAATTCAAAGGCGGCTTTGCCGTGGACAGGCTGGCGATTGCCGAAGAAAACGGCGGCGCGACCTTCCTCGCCTGGAAAACCCTGGGTAGCGATAGCCTCAAGCTCAGCCTGGGGCCAGACCGCTTGCATATGGACGAACTGCGGATTGTGGAGCCGCAGGGCAAATTCATTATTCATGAAGACAAAACGCTGAATGTGCAGCGCATGATGCGCACTCAGCCTGTGAATCCGCCTGCGACGGCAAAAGCGAATACGCCCCCAGCCACCATAAGTAAAGCGCCAGCCAAGGCCACAAGCAAAACGGCGTCAGCCGGTGCAAAGGATTCATCCACCTTCCCGGTCAGCATTTCGCGGGTACGCATAGATCGCGCACGTCTGGAGTTTGCGGATTACTCGCTCAAGCCACAGTTTGGTACCTATATCAACAGCCTGTCAGGCGTGATCAATGGCCTGTCGACAGACGCCAATACCACCGCGCAGGTGGAGCTGGACGGCAAGGTGGATGAGTATGGCTCGGCCCGCATTCGTGGCTCCTTGCAGCCATTCAAGGCGACCGACTTTACCGATCTCAAGCTGACATTCCGCAATCTGGAAATGAACCGCCTGACGCCGTATTCCGGCAAATTTGCCGGGCGCCGCATTGAGTCGGGAAAGCTGTCGGTGGATCTGGAATACAAGATCAAACAGCGGCAGATGACCGGCGAAAACAAGTTTGTCATCAACAAGCTCCGACTCGGGGAGCATGTGGATAGCCCGGACGCAGTCAATCTGCCACTGGATCTGGCGATTGCCCTGCTGGAAGACAGTGATGGCATCATCGATCTTAATTTGCCGGTATCGGGCAGCCTAGATGATCCGCAGTTCAGCTACGGCAAGGTCGTCTGGAAAGCGTTTGTGAATGTGCTGGGCAAAATTGCCACGGCTCCCTTCCGTGCGCTCGGCAATTTGCTGGGCATCAAGTCTGACAAGCTGGAGGCGGTGGTGTTTGATCCTGCCAGTGCGGTGCTGGCGCCCCCCGAGCAGGAAAAATTGCAGGCAGTGGCAAATGCCATGGCAAAACGCCCGGCATTGACGCTGACCGTGACTCCCGCCTATGACGCGGCAGCCGACCGCAAGGCACTGCAGGAGCAGGCGATTCGCCGGGACGTGGCGCAGCGCATGGGGCTGAAACTGGCGCCGAATGAGCAGCCAGGTCCAGTCGATCTGCATAATCCCAAAGTGCAGTCGGCGGTATTCCAGCTGGCACAAGAGCGCGGTCCGGATGCCAAAAAGCGCGGCGTGCTGGGCAAGCTCAAGGATTATCTGGAAATCGCCAAACCGGAAGACCCCGCGGCTTATGACAGCATGCTGCAGCAACTGAAAGATGGCGTGAATATTCCGGACAGTGCCTTGCAAGACCTGGCGAATGCACGTGCCGCCAGTGTGCAACAATATTTGCAGCAATCAGCCGGCCTGGCGCCGTCGCGGCTTGCACAAAGTGCTATCGATGCAGTGAGCGGGGATAGCGGGCAGGTGCCGCTTAAATTGAACCTGGGAGTCAGCAGGTAGTCCATAACAATGTAGTCGCTAGCTGCGGTCTCCCCGGTTCTGCGGCCAGCGGCTTCAAGGCCGCCTCATCTCATGCGTTGATTGCAGGATGGGGCGGCCTCATAACATAAATATAATCCCTTAGACTGCAACCACGCTCTCCCAGTTGAGCGGCGTGCATGCCCTGAAATGCGCAGTATGGCTGGAGAGCGACCATGCGAATTTACCAATCCCTGTGCGTGCTATTAACGCTCGTCAGCCTGCCATCCTGGGCGGATGCCGAGCCTCCCGCCGAGCTGATTTTTGCGCTTAAAGGATCCATCGTCAAAATACATACCGTGACCAAAAGTGGCGGTCATGGCATAGGTTCCGGCGTGGTTGTTGCCGAGAATCTGGTGGCGACCAACTGCCACGTGCTGGCAGATGCGAATGGCATCAACGTGGCGGCCCGGGGTGAAACCTATGCGCCCGTGTCAGTCCGCGAGGACTGGCGTCACGACATCTGCGTGTTGCGCGTGGAGTATTTGCCATTAAAACCGGTAGTGCTCGGCGATGACGAGCAGTTGCAATACGAGCAGGATGTCTTTGCCATCGGCTTCCCCGGCGGGCCACCCAAACCGCAAACCACCTTCGGTACCATCAAGGCCCTCTATCCGCTGGATGATGCAGCCATTATCCGCACGTCGTCTTCCTTTGTGCTGGGCGCCAGCGGCAGCGCGCTGTTTGACAGTGAAGGCAAGCTGATCGGGCTCAATACCTTCAAAAGCCCTGGGCGTAATAGCTATTACTACAGCATGCCGGTGAAATGGATCAAGGCATTGTTGCAGGCGCCCGAGACGGAGCATGTCAGCCAGAACGGCAGACCCTTATGGGATGCGCCTGAAAATCAGCGCCCTTACCTCATGCGGGTAGTGATCCCCATGCAAAACGAGGAATGGGATGATTTGCTGAGAATCGCCAGTGAATGGGCGGTGCAGGAGCCGCAGACGGTAGAAGCCATCTACTACAAGGCGCTGGCTGAAGAGCACCTGGGCGATTTGAAGGCGGCCGATGCTTTGTACCGGCAGGTGCTGCAGGCCAATCCCCGACATAGCGCCAGCCTGCTGGCGGATGCACGGATAGCGCGCCAGCAGGGCGAGTCCAATCGCATGCTGACTCTGCTTAGCCAATTGCAGGCCTTGTCGCCTGACATGGCGCAGGAGCTGGTTCCGCAAGAGGCCGGCCTCGCGCAATAAAACACTCCCCATCCAAAATTCAGCGCGTAACGATAATAGTTAGCGTAAAAGTTGAATAATATGGCAGGATTGCCCAAGCACGAGACGGGCTGAATCCGCATAATGTTCAGCTGCGGTAATGCTCATCCTGTCATGGAATCTTGGCATTATTCTCGTGGTATTTCCTATTGATCACTTGTGTAGACGCCTCCGGGCGTTTTGAAAGTTCGTATGTTCAGCATTGTTCAGATTGCGCTTAAGCGCCCGTATACGTTTGTCGTGATGGCTATCCTGCTGCTGATAATGGGCATTCTGTCTGCGCTGCGCATGCCGACGGATATCTTCCCGGAGATTCGCATTCCGGTGATTGCGGTGGCCTGGCAATACACCGGCATGCCGCCAGATCAAATGGCAGGGCGTATCGCCACGGTGTATCAGCGCGTGCTTACCACGACGGTGAATGACATTGAGCACATCGAAGCCAATTCCTATAACGGCTTTGGCATCGTCAAGATTTTCTTCCAGCCCGGGGTGAACATCGCCACGGCCAACGCGCAGGTGACGGCCGTATCGCAGGTGATATTGCGCCAGATGCCCACGGGTGTAACTCCGCCGCTGATCCTCAACTACAGCGCCTCCACGGTGCCTATCCTGCAGATTGCGCTTTCCGGCAAGGGCTTGTCCGAGCAGCAGCTGGGCGATCTTGGCCTGAATACCATACGTACGCGGCTGGTAACCGTGCCGGGGGCTGCGGTGCCGTATCCATTCGGCGGCAAGACGCGGCAGGTGCAAATCGACTTGAATCCGACCGCCTTGCAGGCGCGTGGCCTGGCAGCGCAGGATGTTGCCAATGCGCTGGCTGCCCAGAACCTGATCTTGCCAGTCGGTACGCAGAAAATCGGTGTGCAGGAATACACCTTGCAGCTGAATAATGCTGCGGGTGCCATGGACGATATTGGCAACTTCCCGATCAAGGTGGTCAATGGCGCGACCGTGTACATTCGCGATGTCGCCACCGTGCGCGATGGCAACCCGCCGCAGAGCAATATCGTGCACGTGGATGGCGCCAAATCCGTGCTGATGTCGGTGCTGAAAAACGGCGCGACTTCCACGCTGGATATTGTCTCCGGGGTCAAGGCACGCTTGCAGGAAATCAAGCCAACCTTGCCAGATAATCTGGAAGCGGTGCCTATCAATGACCAGTCCATCTTCGTACGCGCGGCGGTCAAGGGCGTGGCGTTTGAAGGCGCGATTGCGGCGGTGCTGACCAGCCTGATGATCCTGCTTTTCCTGGGCAGCTGGCGCTCTACCGTGATTATTGCGGTGTCTATTCCGCTGTCCATTCTTGGCGCCATTTTTGCGCTGAATGCCTTTGGCGAAACGCTGAATATCATGACGCTGGGCGGCCTGGCGCTGGCGGTAGGTATTCTGGTGGACGATGCGACGGTGACCATCGAAAACATCAACTGGCACCTGGAACAAGGCAAGCAGGTGGAGCCGGCCATTCTCGATGGTGCGGCGCAGATCGTGACGCCCGCATTCGTGTCGCTGCTTTGTATCTGTATCGTGTTTGTGCCGATGTTCCTGCTCGAAGGCGTGTCGCGCTTCCTGTTTGTGCCTATGGCCGAGGCGGTGATTTTTGCCATGGTCAGCTCGTTCATCCTGTCGCGCACGCTGGTGCCTACCATGGCCAAGTACTTGCTCAAGCCACATGCTCCGCATACGGATTTGCACGGTACGCATGCCACCCTGCCACCATCACGCAATCCGCTGGTCAGGTTTCAGCGTGGGTTTGAGGCGCGCTTTGAGCGCGTGCGCGAGGGGTATCACGGCTGGTTGCATGTTGCCATGCGCAACCGCAAGAAGTTCGTCATTGGCTTTATGGCCTTTGTCATGCTGTCATTTGCGCTGGTGCCTTTCCTCGGCCGCAATTTCTTCCCGGCGGTGGATGGCGGCCAGATACTGATGCACGTGCGCGTGCCGGTAGGCACACGCCTGGAAGAAACCGCTGCGCAGTTTGCCGATATTCAGGCGGCTATCCGCGAGGTGATTCCGGCACATGAGATTGTGACCATGGTGGATAACATCGGCCAGCCGATCAGCTCGATCAACCTGACCTACAACAATACCGGCATCATTGGCGCGCAGGATGGCGATATCCAGATTGCGCTGGCAGAAGGCCACCAGCCAACGGCGGACTATGTGAAAGCCCTGCGTGAGCGCTTGCCACGGCAGTTCCCGGGCACCACCTTTTCCTTCCCGCCTGCCGATATCGTCAGCCAGATCCTGAATTTTGGATCGCCGGCGCCGGTGGATATACAGATTCGCGGGGCCAACCGCGAGGCCAATTTTGACTATGCCAACAAGCTGCTGGAGCGCATACGCCAGGTGCCCGGCATTGCCGATGCGCGCATTCAGCAGTCGCGCAGCAGTCCGGTATTCAAGATCGATGTCGACCGCACGCGGGCACAGGAGCTTGGATTGACCGCGCGCGATGTCACCAATAACGTCATCGTCAATCTGGCCGGCAGCAGTCAGGTGGCGCCTACCTACTGGCTTAATCCTGCCAATGGCGTGTCGTACCCGATTGTGATGCAGACGCCGCAGTACCAGATGAATTCGCTTTCAAAGCTGGAAAATCTGCCCATGAGTGGCAGCGCGAGTGAAGTCACGCCGATATTGGGTGGTGTAGCCACCTTTACCCGCGATCGGGCCAATGCCATCGTCAGCCAGTACGATATCCAGCCCATGATCCAGGTGCATGCCAGCACACAGGATAGAGACCTGGGTGCCGTGGCCGCCGATATCCGCAAGATACTGGACGAGACCGCGCAGGATGTACCGAAAGGCAGCACCGTGGCGCTGATGGGCCAGGTGCAGACCATGGAGCGCTCATTCAACGGGCTGTTGTTCGGTCTGCTCGGCGCCATCGTGCTGATTTATCTGCTCATCGTGGTCAACTTCCAGTCGTGGAGCGATCCATTCGTGATCGTCAGCGCCTTGCCAGCGGCAATTGCCGGCATTATCTGGATGCTGTTTGCGACCTTTACACCGTTGTCCGTTCCGGCGCTGACCGGGGCGATCATGTGCATGGGGGTTGCCACGGCCAATAGTGTGCTGGTGATCAGCTTTGCCCGCGAGCGTCTGGAGGTGCTGGGCGATGCCACGGCTGCCGCGCTTGAGGCCGGTTTTGTACGATTCCGTCCGGTGCTGATGACCGCATTGGCGATGATGATAGGCATGGCGCCCATGGCGTTGGGCCTGGGTGAAGGCGGTGAGCAGAATGCGCCGCTGGGCCGTGCCGTGATTGGTGGCTTGCTGTTTGCCACCACCACTACCCTGATTTTTGTACCTGTCGTATTTAGCATGGTGCACGCACGGTTTAAACCTGCTGCGTCCCAGCCACATGTAAATGGAGAGCCGCATGTCATCTGAAACTCATAAGACGCCACCCTCATTACGCATAGGCGCCGTCATTGTCGGCGTTGTCTTGCTGGGCGTATTGATCGTTGGTATTACCGCCCGTGCGCAGAACGCACGCACGCTCAAGAGCTGGACCGAGCAGCAGGCAGCGATTTCAGTCAGCGTGATCAACGCGACCGAAATCACAGGCGGCAAACCCCTGGAATTGCCCGGACGATTTGAGGCCTATGCTGCTGCGCCGTTGTATGCGCGTGTCAGTGGCTATCTCAAATCCTGGAAGGCTGATATCGGGACGCCCGTGAAAACCGGGCAATTGATTGCCGAAATTGAAACGCCTGATCTGGATCAGCAACTGTTACAGGCACGGGCGGAAGTGGCAACAGCGAAGGCCAATGCCGATCTGGCTGCGATCACGGCCAAGCGTTTGCAATCCTTGCTGGATACCAACTCGGTATCGCATCAGGAAGTGGATGAGAAAGTGGGCGACTATGCTGCCAAGCAGGCGCTGTTGCAGTCGGCGCAGGCCAATCTCGATCGCCTGGTGGCGACCAAGGCATTTGCGCGGATTGTGGCCCCGTTCGATGGTGTGGTGACCTCGCGGAATACCGATACCGGCGCACTGATCAATGTCGGAAGTGGCACCGGGCCTGCGTTGTTTGTGGTGTCTGACAATCGTCGCCTGCGCCTGTATGTGAGTGTGCCGCAGGCTTATCTGGGCAGCATCAAGCCGGGGGATAGTGCGGATGTGACGGTGCCGGAGCAACCAGGCCAGGTATTTCAGGCAAAAGTGGTGTCTGCTTCTCAATCGGTAGATGCTGGTTCAGGTACCAGCCTGATGCAGCTCAGCCTGAACAATGCCGATGGCAAGCTGCTGCCAGGAAGTTACGCACGCGTCAGCTTTAATCTGCAAGGTCAGGCATCGCGGCTCAGCATCCCTGCCAGTGCCCTGATTTTTGATGCGAAAGGCATGCAGGTTGCCGTGGTGGATGCTGATGGCACCGTCAAGCGCAAAGCGATTACCGTCGCCCGGGATTTGGGCAGTGCGCTGGAGCTCAGCGATGGCATATCGGCGACTGATCAGATCATCGACAACCCGCCAGATGGCATTGCCGACGGTACCAAGGTGCTGATCAAGCAGGATGCTGCCGCCTCCGAAAAGAAGGCGGGCTAAGCCTGTTCCCAGCGATTGAGATAGGCCGTGGGTGGCGCGCCCATCACACGGCTGAACATGCTGGTAAAGCTGCCGGTGCTGGCGTAACCAAGCCGCAAGGCAATCTGCGTGACACTCTGCCCTTCCAGCAGCAGCTCAACAGCACTAATCAGGCATAGCTGCTGGCGCCAGGCGGTGAAGGTCATGCCGGTGTCTTGCAGGAACAGGCGCGACAGCGTGCGCGAGCTGGCCCCGGCCAGATGACACCATTGCTCCAGCGGCCGTGTATCGCCGGGGTTTTCCTGCAAGGCTTGCGTGACGCGACGTACGCGATGGTCACGCGCCTCCGGCAGAAACAGTGGCGCTTCTTTTTCTTCTGCAATCTGATCTATCAGCACCTGCATCAGCCGTGCCTGCGGGCTGTCGTCGGTATATTCCCATCCTGAAGCCGCGGCCCGTATCACCAGCTCGCGCAATAAAGGCGAAAGCTTGAGCACCCGGCAGCGTGCGGGCAGGCCATGCAGCAGATCGTGGCGGATATAAGCCGTATGCAGCCGGGCTGGTTGGGGATAGACAACACTGTGGTGTATCCCCGCTGGTATCCAGAATGCCCGCCCCGGTGGGGTTACCCAGGTGCCTTCTCGCGTTGTAATCCGCATGCTGCCCGACACCACAAACATCAGTTGCCCACGCTCGTGCGTGTGCGTTTGCACACTTTGGCCTTTGGCGTGATCCACGCTCAGCGCCACCACCGGGCGGTCAGAGCTGTCCGGGTCAGCGCTGAGGGCCAGTGTTTTCCAGATATGGTCGGGGAGCGAGCTGATGATGGGAATCCAGGGTGATGAACGGCTTTAATTATAAACAGAGCCATTTGAAGATGTGAACTTCATTGTTAACCTGGCTCGTTACGCGGACGACAGGCAAAAAAATGCCCGGGAACCCGGGCGGAGGCGTGGAACAAACAACTTGAAGAGAGAGATAAGCAATCAGGTGATCTGTAGTCAGTTTGGATGACATGGCCAGATCAGCCGGTTTCTGCTGGATGCTTAACCAACTGAAACCATGTATGCATATTAGCGGGGGGTTATTGCTTAACGATGACAGCGGTGTAACGCTTTGTAAGAGTTTTTTCGAGCGTGTGTAAAAATGTTACAAAATGCTAACTTAGGCGTGATCGTTAAAGTGAAAAAACAAAGGCTGCCTTTTGGCAGCCCGCTTGTTGGGTTTTTTCCGCGTAGTCGCTAGCCGGCGACGGATAATGTCGCAGGCAAGGGTGAGAGCAGGACGCTCAGGCAGATTTCTTGAACTGCAGGCTTTCCATGCAAAAGTTCTTCACTTTGCCATCGACCGCATCTCGCGCAAACCCAATGCCCAGCATCAAGGCGTCGTCCTTGTTGCCAAAGCCGTTGCCCGGGCATGGAGGTGCCATGACAGAGCTTCGCTGGCTGTCATGCAGCGCCATGATGCTGACAGAGGGATAGTAACGTTCGGCTTTCTGGTAAAACGTAGCGCTAAGTTCGTAGCCGTTATAGGTGTGGGTAATAATCATGATCACTCCTTCCTAACTGACATTGCTTAAACGTGGATGACGCTTAAGCATAAGCAGACTTTGTGCCAGATTGATGACAGTCAGGTTAAAGATGATTTTCGACGATGAGTGCGTGCCACTTTAAATGGGCCATGAAATGGCGCCCATACTGCCATGGCAGGGCATCAGGCGCGGGATTTTCCGCGTTTGCTCACCAGATATAAGACAATGCTCAGCGGCAGAAGCAGCACGCCGATCAACAGGTAGATGTTGCGGAAAATGCTGAATGGTGGTGCAGCTTGCGCCACGATGGATTTAACTGCACTGCTGGGCAGCATGCCCTGCTTGTTGTCCTTGTCCAGAAAAACCAGCAGGTCGCCATTTTTCGTATAGTCCTTTACCTCCAGCTGGCAACCCTCACTCGACGGCGTGCCAGGCAGCGAAGGTGCTTCTTCGCAATGGGCATAGCGGGTGGTGATGATGGATGCGCGTTGTTGGGCTACACCCAGCTCCAGCATGATGCCGATGATGATCAGGACCACAGCGGAACTGGACAGGAATATAAAGGTTTCTTTTCTCATGGCGGCGTGTCAGATAGTCAAGTGAAAGCCGGAATCAGTCCGGCCAATAATCCAGTCGCCATTCTAGCGCAAGCCCGCCGCAAACCCCATGAAAACATAAGGGTTATGCGGCTAAGCTGCTGATTATTTAAGCTGTCATGGCTTTTTTCATTGCTTAAGTAGTCAAGTTGGCGCATAGTGCTGCACTTGGTAAAAAATAGTCTTCCTTGTGCGTTGCCATTTCTGGTGCACATGTCTTCGCTTTCTTGCCTCGCGTGTTTGTCCCGGATGTTGTATCGGTCGACAACATTTTCACAACACGAACTTTAATTTACTAAAAGGATGGGTCAGCGATGGCAAAAGAAGAACTAATTGAAATGAGCGGCGTAGTCGCCGAAATCCTGCCGGATTCCCGTTTTCTGGTCACTCTGGAAAATGGTCACAAACTGGTGGCCTACACCGCCGGCAAGATGCGCAAGAACAATATCCGCATTCTGGCGGGCGACAAGGTGACGCTGGAACTGTCGCCTTATGACGTCAGCAAGGGCCGTATCACCTTCCGTCACATTGAAAACCGTGGTGCATTCGTGCCGCGCCGTCGTACTTATTAAGCCGTTTTTGATTCGCGCTCAGGCAAATAAATTTAAATATTGATTGACAGGGTGCTGATTACTGCGTAAAACCTTTTTCAGGCGTTTGTAATTAAGAATTAATAATTTGTTTTATATGGTTTTTATTCAAACTTTCGGGGAGCCTCCCTTTTAGTTAGAAAGTATCAAAATGGCAACAGGTATTGTGAAGTGGTTCAATGATTCTAAAGGCTTCGGCTTTATTACTCCCGATGACGGTGGCAGCGATCTGTTCGCGCACTACTCGGCAATTGCCGACACCGGCTATAAGAGCCTGAAAGACAACGATCGCGTTTCTTTCGAAGTCATCGATGGCCCTAAAGGCAAGCAAGCATCGAACATTCAAAAAGCCTAATCCTGTATTAGGTTTGATGTGAAAAACGGAGCCTAGTGCTCCGTTTTTTATTGCCTGTTGTTCGCTACGCCAACGTCTTGGCGGCTGATTCCCCAGCCATATTCACGTTAGCCACCCAACCCCAGCTCATCATCAAATTTGGGGTACACCCGCACCAGCAATATGCGCGGCCCCACCATCTTCTTGACGACGATGCTGAACTGGTCGAACTCGATCTTTTGTCCTTCCTCGGGCAAATCCCCCAGTTTCCACAGGATAAGTCCGCCGACGCTATCGGCCGCGTTGGAATCTATATCGATGCCCAGCGTGCGCTCCAGCGTGGGGATGGGCAGGCTGGCCTTGCCCAGTAGCGAGCCATCATCCAGTTTGGTCCATTCGCTGAGCGATTGCCTGAATTCATCGCGTATCTCGCCCACCAGCGCACTGAGCAGGTTGTCCAGCGTGACAAAGCCGACCGGCGGGCTGCCCTCATAACCCACCACGGTAAAGTGCGGCGCACCCTGCTGAAAGCGCCTGAAAAGCTCCGTCGCAGGCAGCTCGGGCGACACCATGGCAATCGGCCTTACCAGGTCTTCGATATCTTCCAGGCGGCCTTTGTGCTGGGCCACAAACAGGTCTTTCAGGTGGATGATGCCGATGACCTCACCGGAGGTTTCCATATAGGGATAGCGGCTGTAGCGCTGCTGCACGATTTTTTGCAGATTGGCTTCCAGGCTGTCGCCTTCATGCAAGACCACGGCTTCGTGGAAGGGGCGCATCACATCCGCCACATCCAGCTCACGGAAGTCGATGGCCTGTGCCAGCACGCGCCACTCGCTGCGGCTGAATTTATCGTCGGCACGCGAGCTGCGCAGGATGACCTTGAGCTCATCCGCCGAATAATGCGAGTCGTGGGAGGTTGCGCTTTGCAGCCCCAGCACACCCAATACCAGATTGGCACTGTGATTGAGTATCCAGATTGCCGGGTACATGACCCAGTAAAACCCATACAGCGCAGGTGCCGTCCACAGACCAATCTTTTCAGCGGAGCGAATCGCCAGTGATTTGGGCACCAGCTCGCCCACCACGATATGCAGGAAGGAAATAATGAAGAACGCAAGCGAGAATGCCACCAGATGGACAATGCGCGGGCTCTCAATGCCTGCTGCCTGCAGTAATGGCGTAAGCAGCTCGGCAAACGCTGGTTCGCCTACCCAGCCCAGGCCCAGCGAGGCCAGGGTAATGCCCAGCTGACACGCCGAGAGATAGGCATCCAGCTGCCCATGCACGCGAGTGAGTATGCGGCCGCGCCAGCCATAGGTCTTGGCCATGGCGCGCACGCGGGTTGCACGGAGTTTGACCAGGCCGAACTCTGCGGCCACAAAAAATCCGTTTAACAACACCAGCAATCCGGCAAAAATAATCAGTAATACATCGGTCAGCATGTCGCGTTGGCTTTCGGGAACGAGGTTCCTGGATCAATAGCAGTAGTGCAGAAAATTGTGCAAACAGGCACAGCCCAGATTATCCATTAAAAGCGGTGACTGCGCCTAGTTAAGCACTGGCGCGGCCTGCATGACACAGACCTGTTCGCTGAACATCGTTGTGGATCCCGCTGGCGGAACTATTGGGCAAGATGGCTTGCCCATACAGAGCTGTATACAGGGCTGCCACCAGACCCGGCGGGTTGGCGATGGCTAAAAAAATGACTTATACGCTGCAGGAGGCGATGGTGAAACGTTTATTGGGGTATCTCGTATGTGTGGCTTTGCTATTGCCTGTTACCAGTATTGCGGCCAGTCTGGACGAAGCCAAGACGGCGGTAGACGCCGGCAAGTTTGCGCAGGCCGCGGCTATGTATCGCGAACTGGCGGCGGCGGGTGATGCCAAGGCCCAGTACAACCTTGGCCTGATGTATGCCCGTGGCGACGGTGTTCAGGAAAATCCTCAGGAAGCGGTGAAGTGGTACCGTATGTCAGCCGAGCAAGGCTTTGTTGAGGCGCAATATGCACTGGGCGTGATTTACTTCAGTCGCGATGGCGGGGTTGCCATGGATTACGACGAGGCGATCAAGTGGTATCGCAAGGCTGCCGAGCAAGGCCATGTGCGCTCGCAGCTTAACCTCGGCATTGTTTACTTGCGGGGAGATGTCGTCCCGCAGGACATCCCACAAGCCCTGAAATGGTTTGGCCTGGCGGCCGAGCAGGGTGACAGCGATGCCCAGTTCAATCTCGGCAATATGTATCTCGAAGGGGAAGGCGTACCGGCCAGTATGGTGAATGGGTATATGTGGATCTGGCTTGCCGCCGAAAATCCGCAGGATGCCCATGGGCGTAGTGGCAAGCGCAAGAAAATACTCATGTACCTCGAAGCCAAGATGACACCGGAACAGCTGGCAGAAGCCAAAGCTCTGGCGCAAACCTGTCAGGCCCAGCATTACCGCAGCTGCAAGCTGGCTTGAAATGACACAATTGTGACCAATAGCGAGTCATCGCTATTGCATCATGTACTTGGCGTCGCCTTCCGCAAGGAGCCCACATACTTATCCACAGAAAATGTGGATGTGTGCAGGCAGGCGCTTTATGAGCTGCAAGACAGCATGGAACAACCGGCTTTATGCCTTGCCCAATCCGGCCGCAAGGCATAAAGCGCCGCATACTGCGGAAGATCATCATATGGCTGCCGCATGGCGCTGAAGAGTTGCTGCAGCATGGTGGTGTCGCCTTCAGTAGCCTGGTCAATCGCCTGCTGCGCCAGATAGTTGCGCAGGACAAAGCGTGGGTTCACTTTGTGCATGGCGGTTCGTCGCGCCTCCTGGGACAGGTTGTCGTGTTTGAGTCGTTCGCTGTAGCGTTGCAGCCAGGAATACAGGGGCGGGTGGAAATCCTGCCACAACTCTTCACGATAAAACGCTGCGCGCAATGCTTCTGCTTTGGGGGCTTGCATATCCATATCGCCCAGCAGGCGGAAGAACATAGTCATGTCGACCTCCGCTCTTGTCATCAATTCGAAAATTTCGCTCATCAAGGCGGCATCATCGTCCTGCCAGTCGCGCAGCCCAAATTTGGCGGCCAGGCCCTGGCTCCATGCCTGCCCATAGGTGCTGTCAAATATGCCCAGGCTTTCAACAAGCGGCGCTGGCTCGGGCAACAACAGCGCCAGCGCTTCTGCCAGCCGTTCCAGATTCCAGCGCGCAATATCGGGTTGACGACCAAAGCAGTAGCGGCGGCCGGAGGCATCCGTGGTGTTCGGAGTCCAGCCGGGATCAAAATTATCTATCCAGCCATAGGGGCCGTAATCAATGGTGAGCCCGAGGATGGACATGTTGTCCGTATTCATGACGCCATGCACAAACCCTACGCGCATCCACTCCGCCATCAGCAGCGCCGTGCGCCGGCAGATCTCGCCGAACCAGATGGGCACACGCTCGTGCAGCGGCATATCGGCGGGGAAAGCCATGTCGGCAAAGTCGCGTTGCATGGTGAATTCGGTCAGGCGGCGCAGCAGATCAATATCCCCGCGCGATGCTGGCAGCTCAAAATGCCCAAAGCGTATGAACGATGGGGCGACGCGACAGACGATAGCGCCGGGCTCGCGTTCCGGGTGACCATCGTAAAACATGTCACGTATCACGCTATCGCCCGTTGCCACCAGGCTCAGTGCCCGCGTGGTGGGGATGCCCAGGTGAAACATGGCTTCGCTGCATAAGAATTCGCGCAAGGAGGAGCGCAATACTGCCCGGCCATCGGCGCGACGGGAATATGGGGTGGCGCCTGCGCCCTTCAGTTGCAGTTCCCAGCGCTCGCCAGCGGCATTCACGGTTTCACCCAGAAAAATGGCGCGGCCATCGCCCAGCTGCCCGGCCCAGTTGCCAAACTGATGGCCGCCATAACAGGTCGCGTAGTGCTGCATGCCGGGCAACAATCCATTGCCGGACAGGGCCTGCAGCATGGCGTCTGATTGCATATCCCCCGCAGTGAGTCCTAACGTGGTCGCCATTTCGGGTGACCACGCCAGCATCCGGGGCGCGCTTACAGGCGTGGCGTCCACCCGCGACCAGAGTGCGCCATGCACCTGGCGCAGCTGGGCGCCCTGTATGGGGTCACCGGGGAGTTCGTTTAGCAGGCGATTATCGAATGACAGCATCATGACCTTGGATATAGGGGTTATTGGGCGGTGGCCGTTGTTGAATGCGTTGCCAGCCTGTGAAGTATCAATGACGGGCAGTGCTTCTTGCGAAGTCTAGCAGAAGCTCGCGATGAATCAGGCCCTGCAATCAAAAGACCACCAGTACCAAAACAAGTTTTGCCGGGCTTGAGCAAGTTTTTTTCATGATAGCCCTAAAGAATGCCCAAAGCCTGCCGATACAGTAGTGTAGATAAGGAGAATTGTATGGATTCCGTGACCAGTGCCACCGTAGCCGCCAGCATGGCCGAGACCAAGGCCGGGCAAGCCGTTAGCATGGAAGTGCTGAAAAAAGCCCTGGATGCACAGGCCACCGCTGCCGCTGGGATGATAGAAGCCTTGCCGAAAATCCAGAACCTGCCTGATCATCTCGGCCAGAATATCAATACCACTGCCTGACCTTCCCCTATCCCTGTTACCTGCCAGTTTGTAGGATGGCACGGATACACTTATCGGCGAAATGCCGATGCTGCCTGAGTAAGTACTAACGTATCATGGGGTATCCCTATCTCAAGATACCATCATGATCAAAATGCAACTGGCCATCAGCCTCAAATATGAAGTGCTGGACCCCCGGGCCGATTTCATCCTCAATCTGCATGCCGCGCAGACAGCGAATCAATCTGTCATGAACGAGCACCTGCAATTCAGCCAGCCATTGCAATATGAGCTGTACGAGGATACGTTCTATGGCACGCGCTATGTGCGTTGCCAGGCCGAGGCCGGCCCGCTGGAAGTGCATTATTCGGCGACGGTGGAAGTCGACCATCAGCTGGAAGCTCCCGACACCTTGCAAGAAGTGGCGATCACCGATATCCCCATTCAATATCTGCGCTACCTTTACCCCAGCCGCTATTGCCAGTCAGATCTGTTGCAAGCATTTGCCAACCAGCAGTTCGGTCACCTGCCACGCGGTTATGCCCGCGTAAAGGCGGTATGTGACTGGGTGCATGGCAACCTCGCCTATTTGCCGGGCAGCACCAACAGCATGAGTGCCGCCACGGATGTCATCGAACAGAAAGCCGGGGTATGCCGTGACTTTTCGCATGCGATGATTGCCTTGTGCCGCGCGTTGAATATGCCTGCCCGCTTTGTAACAGGCGTAGATTATGGCTCCGACCCCGCCAGTGGCCCGCACGATTTTCATGCCTATGTCGAAGTCTATCTGGGCGATCGCTGGTATGTATTTGAACCCACCGGCATCTCGCCGCGTCTGGGCTTGATACGCCTGGGCACGGGTCGTGATGCGGCCGATGTCTCCTTTGCTACGGTGTTCGGTGCGATTAACTCCTGGGCGCCGCTGATCGAGATTGAGGCCTTGCAGGATCCGGCATCCGGTATCGTGCTGCCTCAACACAGCGATCAGGCGGTCTCCACCGACGCTTGAACGTTCAAGCGGCTGCAGCCTGGGATTTGGGTGCGGTATCGACTTCACCGCCGAGGGCGGCCAATAATTCGGGTAAAAGCTGACTCAGCTCACCACTCATCATGACAAAGTCGCTGTCGAACATCTCTTCGGCAGCGACATCTGCCGCCGCTTCTTTCAGCACATCCAGTGCTTCCAGGCGTTTGATCTGCAGCACATCGTTCAACACAAAGGCAATGCGGTCACGCCAGGTCATTGCCAGGCGGGTCACCTGCTTGCCGCCCTGAATATGTTTACGGATTTCCTCGGCTTCAAGGTCATGCCTTACATAACGCACGGTGGCCTTGTCGTCGCCCAGCGCGCGTAATTCACAATCACGATCCACACTGAAGCCATGCGGGGCTTCACTGCCTGCCAGCCATCCTGTCATGGCGCTGGTGGGCGAGAGATTGGTCTTGATCAGGCGCAAGGAAAAGCCATCCACCGATTTGTGCAGTTGCTCCAACAAGGTATCCGCCAGGGCGGCGCTGGCGGCATCCACCACAAACCAGCCATTGGCAAGGTCCAGCCATGCATAAATAGTGCGGCGCAATGAAAATGCACGTGGCCGCAGCTCATCGGCAATGGCTTCCTTCAGCTCTTTCATCTGTTTGCGCCCGGGTTTGTAGCCCTGCTGTTCTTCCAGTTCCAGCGCGCGTGCCTTGGCATATTGGTTGATCACGCTGTTGGGCAGTATCTTCTTTTCTACACACAGTGCAATCAGCACTTGCTGAGCTTGCACATGCACAAATGGTTTGCCGGGACCGGCTGGCGCAATCCAGCCAGCCTGCTGCATTTCAGAGGTCGGGGTGTCTGGCAGGGCGTGACGAGCCAGTTGGTCTTCCAGCGCTTCGACTGGGGTATTCCATTGGGAGATGCGATAAATCTGCAGGTTTTTGAACCACATGGTGCGTACTCAAAAACAAGGGATTTTACCCCAGTCGCCTATTCTTCCTGTGGCTTGATCGGCATGCGGCTTAAAAATTGATTGCTTGCCAGCCTCGCCAAATGGCGCTAGGCATAAGCTTGGGCAGGGGATGCCGACTGTGGGCTGATGGCACGCCAAGGCGGCGTTGCACGCCCGACCAATGGTAGAATTCTGCTCTTTTGTCTGATGGGGCTGCGCATGCATTGCGGGATCGATTACGGGACATCCAACTCTTCGGTGGGTGTTGCGCAGAATGGCGTGGTGACCTTGTTGCCGCTGGAGGGCGAGAGTGTTTATCTGCCATCGGCGGTCTATCGCCAGCGCCCGGACCATCTGGATGAAGAAGACGACGCCCGCATGACGCTTCGTCAGCAGCTGGGCGATGCCCGTGATTTGCTGTTTGGCCGTGCTGCCATTCAAGCGCATACCGAAGGCCCTACCGATGGGCTGTATGTGAAATCTCCCAAGGTGTTTCTGGGGAGCGACCTCAGCCGCGATCAGCTGGAATTTTTCACCGTGATCATCAGTCGCATGCTGGAGCGGCTGATGCAACAGGCGCGCGCGGCGAGTGGTATGCCCTTGCAGCAGGCGGTGATAGGCCGCCCCATTCGGTACCATGGGGTATACGGCGAACGCGGAGATGAGCAGGCACTCACTATTATGCGCGAAGCCGCGCAGGCAGCGGGTTTGCAGGATGTGGTCTTCATGTATGAGCCGCTGGCCGCTGCGCTGGATTACGAAAATGGCCTGGTGAATGACGAAGTGTTGCTGGTGGTGGATGTGGGCGGCGGCACGACCGATTGCTCCGTGGTGCGCGTCGGGCCTCATGCCAGCGCCAGTGCGGACCGTAGTGCTGATCTTTTGTCCTATGCCGGTACGCGTATCGGCGGTACCGATCTCGATATTCACATCGGCTGGCATCAGATCATGCCGCACTTCGGCAAGGATGGAGAGTTGCACCACAAGGCGTTTGATGCCATTTCGGTCAACAGCATTCCCAGCCAGCATGCCTTTTACAACCGGTTTGAAATGCCGGTGCATGGCGAGCCGGATGAAGCGCGCCGCCGCTTGTACAAGGTCTGGCGTGAGCGCCTGACCCACAGTCTGGTGCGTAGCGCCGAGCAGGCCAAGATTCGGCTGACGGATGCGGCTGATACCCATATCAATGTGGATTTTGTAGCGCCAGAGCTGCAACTCGGCATGAACCGCGACCAGATGCAGCAGGCCATTACCCAGGCCACCGAAAAAATCCGCAAGGTGATTGAAGAGGCCCGTGCCGGGGCTGGCGTGCGCATTGATAAAACCTATTTGACCGGCGGCTCGGCGGTATCGCCCGTGATACAGCAGGCGATACGCAATGTGATGGGCGATGACATGCCGCTGGTGACCGGCAATATGCACGGCGGCGTGGCCAGTGGTCTGGCGCTCTATGCCAGTCGCTGGTTTTCGCGCTAGCAGGCGCTCGCTTAATCCGTGGTGCTGGGGCTCCAGAAAGCCTGCCCAACATGCGGGCTCTGCTTGAGTTGATCGATCAGCTGATCCAGTACCAGGCCATCGACCGAGGTGGCTGCCAGCGTTGCTTCAATTTCAATCTCGTTTTCCCCAAAGGCATGCATGACCAGGGCTTGCAGCGGATAACCGGTTTGCTCCAGAGCCTGCTCCAGCAGATACATGGCTTCTTTCTGATGGGTGCGCGCCGCGATGACATATACCGTATTGGTCAGCTCCATTGCCGGTGTATCCATGGGCTGGCGGTTGATACGGTTCACCACGGGACGTAACAGGGTATTGGCGGCCAGCACAAACAGCGCTCCCAGCAGGGATTCCAGCAGAAGATCGGCACCAGCGCAGGCGCCCACCGCCGCGGAGCCCCACAAGGTGGCCGCGGTGTTCAGGCCACGCACATTACCCTGTTCGCGCATGATGACGCCCGCGCCGAGAAAACCTATGCCCGACACCACATACGCCACCACATGCACTGACCCCTCATGCCCGGTCAGCCGGTTCGCCATGTCGACAAAAATGGCGGCGCCCACCGCCACCAGTACATTGGTGCGCAGCCCCGCTGTGCGCTGCCTGTACTGACGTTCAAAGCCGATCAGGCTGCCCAGTACAAACGCCGTACTGAGGCTGATCAGAGTATCGAGTAGCGAGAGGAGGTTGATGTTTTGCCAGGCTTCCACAGAGGGCTCCTTTTATAGCGAGGGTTATCTTGCGAGCGCTAGCATTATCCTGATTTCCTGGAAACTTGTATGCATGATCAGCGCTATGAGCACTGGGTACGCGTCCGGTATGGCTGGTGAGGTCGCGTAGTCATGGCAATGCATGTGTGATCTTGTCCAGCTTGCAGGTCCGCAAGGCAGCAGACGCTGTTAATATAGTGGGCGTTAACATTTCAAATAGGTCGCTGACATGCGTTTACTGATTGCCCTCATCCTGCCCTGGCTGACTTTTTTCACCATTGGCCGTCCCATCGCAGGCATCGTCTGTCTGATTCTGCAAGCCACGCTCATCGGTTGGCTGCCCGCCACCATCTGGGCGGTATATGCGCTCAGCCAGTACAAGACCGATCAGAAGATCGCTGACGCACTGAAGTCGAGATAGTCCATGCAACATTTGCTTGATCTGCTTCAGCAATACGGCTTGCTGATTGTGTTTGCCAATGTGTTTCTGGAGCAGATCGGCTTACCTATTCCGGCTTACCCCACCCTGCTGGTGACGGGCGCCATGCTCACGCAGGGGCAATATAGCCCGGCGCAACTGCTGTTGACTGCCGTGATTGCCTCGCTGCTGGCAGACCTGGCCTGGTATTTTGCCGGACGCCGCTTCGGGCGCCGGGTCATGAGCAAGCTATGCCGCATTTCCCTGTCGCCCGATTCCTGTGTGCGGCAGACCGAATCGGTGTATCTGCGCATCGGGCCACCTGCCCTGCTGTTCTGCAAATTCATTCCCGGCTTTGCCTCGGTGTCCAGCGCGCTGGCCGGTACCGTGGGTACACGGGCCACGACCTTTATCATTTTTGACAGCCTGGGAGCTGCCATCTGGGCGGGCTCAGCCATAGTGCTGGGCACGCTGTTCAGCAGCGCCATTGATGAATTGCTGGATATTCTGAGCGAGATGGGCAAATGGGGCGCGCTATTGCTGGGTATTGCCCTGGTGGCCTTTATACTCAACAAATGGTGGGAGCGGCACCGCTTTATCAAATCGCTGCGCATGGCACGCATTTCGGTGGATGAGCTGGATACCATGCTCAAAAGCGGCTCACGCCCGGTGATTGTGGATGCCCGGCCAGCGCATCTGCAAGGCGATGGCCGTATTCCCGGTGCGCTCAGCATGACCGAGGACACCATTGATAGCGTGTTTATTGATACCGATATCGATACGGATATCGTGCTTTACTGTTCATGTCCCAATGACGTCACTGCGGCCAAAATGGCCAAGCTGCTCATCAAGCGTGGTTACCACAAGGTGCGACCACTCAAGGGCGGCATCGATGCCTGGGTCGATGCCGGTTTCAAGATAGAGCCTTGAGCAAGACTCAGGGCGAGTTACACAAACATCCCGCCTGAGACTTCAATGCGCTGGGCATTTACCCAGCGGTTATCTTCCGATAACAACGATGCCACCATGGGGCCGATATCGTCGGGCAAGCCCACGCGTCCCAGGGCAGTCTGGCTGGCCACAAATTTATTGACCTCGGCGTTATCGCGCACCGTGCCACCACCAAAGTCGGTTTCAATGGCGCCAGGTGCCACTACATTCACCGTAATGCCGCGTGGCCCCAGATCTTTTGCCAGATAACGCGTCAACACTTCCACGGCGCCTTTCATGGCGGCGTATGCCGAGTAACCCGGCAAGGAAAAACGCGCCAGGCCGCTGGAAATATTGATGATGCGTCCCTGATCTGCCATCAGCCCCAGCAGCTTCTGCGTCAGGAAAAATACGCCTTTGAAATGGATATTCACCAGCGTATCAAAGGCTTCTTCTGTCGTTTCGGTGAACGGGACATGGATACCGATACCCGCGTTGTTGACCAGAAAATCAAAGGTATCGCGCTGCCAGTGGGACTGCAGCACCTGTTTCACTTCCTGGGCAAATCGGGCAAAAGAAGTGCTGTCGCCTACATCCAGCTGCAGTGCCACCGCTTTTCTGCCCATGGCCTCAATGCTGCTGACCACGGTTTCTGCTTCCGCGCGCTGGCTGCGATAGGTCAGGATGAGGTCCTGACCCTTGGCGGCGATGCTGAGTGCCATGCTTTTACCCAGCCCGCGGCTGCTTCCCGTCACTATCGCAATCTTGCTTGTCATGATGATGCTCCTTTGAAAGTGGATGATGAATCGTGCTGGTGAACAGTCTATTGCCATCTTTTGTGCGAATAAACTGCCGAAGAATAGTTATACTGTTCATAATTTCATGACAATGGAGTGCGTATGGACAAGCTGGATGCCATGCAGGTATTTGTACGGGTGGCGGAACTGGCGAGTTTTACCCGGGCGGCCGATAGCCTGGGATTACCCAAAGGCAGCATTTCAAATGCAGTAACCCAGCTGGAAGCCCGCTTGGGGGCGAGGCTTTTGCATAGGACCACGCGCAAAGTGCAACTCACGCAGGATGGGCAGCGGTTTTATGAGCGCTGCAAAGATCTGCTGGCCGAGGTGGACGAAGTGGAGAGTCTTTTCCAGCAAACAGAAACCCTGCTACGGGGACGCTTGCGGGTGGATATGCCACTCAACATGGCACATAACCTGGTGATTCCCCAATTGCCTGAATTCATGCAGCGGCATCCTGGCATTGAAATCGAGCTCAGCAGTACGGACCGGCGGGTAGACCCGATCAGTGAAGGGTTTGACTGCGTGGTCCGGGTGGGAGTGCTAACAGAATCGGGCCTGGTAGCAAGGCATCTAGGCACCTTGGAGATGGTGAATTGCGCCAGCCCCGCCTATATTCGCCAATACGGAATGCCGATGGCCCTTGAAGACCTCGCCGCGCATTACATGGTGCACTATGTTTCGGTGCTCGGCGCCAAGCCTTCCGCGTTCGAATATATGGAGGCAGGGGTGAGCCGGCATTGCCTGGTTCCTGCGCGGGTGACGGTCAATAATTCCACCGCCTACAGCATGGCCTGTCTGGCCGGGCTTGGTATTATCCAGGTGCCGCTCGTGGCGGTTCGGACTTATCTGCAGCGGGGCGAACTGTTAGAACTGCTTCCGGAATTCAAGCCAGAGCCTATGCCGGTGTCCCTGCTTTATCCGCACCGACGTCACTTGTCGCGGCGTTTATTGGCGTTCATGGAATGGCTGACGCAAAAAGTGCATGCCTACATGGCGGCCTAAGCGTATACGCGCTTTTCCCGATAAATACCGCCATCAGCCTGGCGGCGTTGTTCCACGGCGCCGCCGCCAAGCATCGACGATCATGGAATAAATCCACAACACGGCCTTGAAGGTGTTGGCGATGGGGATCAGGCTCCAGAACATATTGCCCAATATCTGACGGCACAGCATGTTCTTGAAACAGCTGGTTTTATAGATGGTGGACAGCGAACAGATGCCGAGCGAAATAAAGTAAAACATCAAAAACTTGTAGGGCATGGTGTCTCCCTTCTCTTGTTGTCGTTTTTGTCTGGCGACGGCTGATATGCAGCCCATGCCTGTTGGGCATGATCAGGCAGCGGATCGTTCCAGCAGCAGCATGAATTCATCGGCCGGCACCGGTCTGGAGAACAGGTAGCCTTGGCCGTAATCGCACCCGATCTGCGCTAGCAGGTCGCGTTGTGCGGTCGTTTCCACACCTTCGGCGATCACGCGCAAATCCAGCTTGTGCGCCATGGTGGCAATCGCTTCGCACAAGGCCAGATCCTCGCCTTCGCCCGACAGATTGCGCACGAATGACTGGTCTATCTTGAGGTAATCAATATCAAACTTCTTGAGATAGGACAGTGAAGAGTACCCCGTGCCGAAGTCATCAATCGCCACCTGCATGCCGGCATCGCGGAAATGCAGCAGTTTGTCCGAGATGCCGCTATCGGCATTGAGCAGCAGGCCTTCGGTAATCTCGACCACGATATTGTGCCCGCTCAAGCCCAGTCCACTCAGATATTCCATCCAGTCATGATGCGAATGCGCACGGTCGCGGAACTGCACGGGCGATTTGTTCACGCTCACCTGGAAATCGTCGCCCACGATAGGGATGCATTGTTTCACCAGCTGTGCAGACTGCTGGAATACCCAGTCGCCTATCTCGTGGATCAGGCCGGTTTCTTCGGCCAAGGGAATGAATTCAGCGGGGCTGATAAAGCCCAGCTCCGGGTGTTGCCAGCGTATCAGCGCCTCTGCCTTGTAGATGCGCTGGCTGCTGAGATCGACAATCGGCTGGAAATAGACCGTGAACTGGTTCAAACCCAGCGCATTGCGCAGATCGCGCATCATGCGCATGCGGGCCTGCGCCATGGCCTGCATCATGGGGGTAAAGAAACTGAAACGGTTGCGGCCATTCTTTTTTGCTTCATACATGGCCTGATCCGCATTTTTCAGCAACTCGGCGCTGGTGGTTGCATCTTCAGGGAAAACCGTAATGCCTATGCTGGCGGAGAGATAGACGATTTCGCCTTCCAGGTCGTATGGTGCGGCAAGGGCGTCCAGCACGCGCTGCGCGATCAGGGTCATCACGCTGGGGTCAGGCAGGTTGGCAATGATCACGGTAAATTCATCGCCACCCAGCCGTCCGACGGTATCGGTTTCTTTCAGGTGCCGCTGAATACGGTGGGATGCTTCAATCAGCAGGTAGTCCCCGTGACTGTGGCCCAGGGTATCGTTCACTTCCTTGAAGCGATCCAGATCAATGAACAGCAGCGCAAACTGGCTATGATCGTGCTGCGATTTTTTGATCTCCTGTTGCAGGCGGTCGCTGAACAGGCGGCGGTTGGGCAGTTGCGTCAACAGGTCATAATTGGCCTGGTTCCAGATCAGGGCATCGGCGCGTTTTTTCTCGGTGATATCCGAGAACAGCGCTACCCTACGGAACAGCTTGCCGTCTTCCCCATAAATATTATTGATGGCCAGCCACTCGGCATATTCTTCGCCACTCTTGCGGCGGTTCCAGATCTCACCACGCCATTCACCGGAGGTTTCCAGGGTATTCCACAGCTCCTGGTAAAACTCCTTGCCTTGGCGTCCCGAGCTCAGGATTTTTGGATTCTTGCCGATGACTTCTTCCAGTGAATAGCCCGTCATCTCGCTGAAAGCCGGGTTGATGGTGATGATGTTGTTATCGGCATCGGTCACCAGCATGGCTTCGCTACTGTGCTCGAATACGGTATGCGCCAGGCGTAACTCCTCTTCGGCCTGCTTGCGCGCGGAAATGTTTTCGGAGGAAATGATAATGCCCTGTATGGTCTGACTGTCATCCATCCATGGCGTGATCATCCAGCGGGTCCAGAGATGCTGGCCATCCGCTCTTATCCACAGGTCCTCTTCCTCTTCCAGCCGTTCGCCGGCCAGCGCCCGTTGATGCGCCAGGCGCCATTTTTCCGGGATGTCGGGATGCACATCATAGTGGTTCAGCCCCAGCAGGCTGCCCTGCTGATGACCGAATTCTTCTTGCCATTGGTTGCTGCAGGCCAGATAACGCATGTCACGATCAAACATGGCCACACAGATGGGCGCCTGCTGGATAAACATTTTTTGCTGTTCCACCGCCTGCTTCAGCGTGGTTTCGGCCAGCTTGAGCTTGGTGATTTCGAGCCGCGTGCCGCTCATGGTCAGCGCTTCACCCTGTGATGATCGACGGGTTACCCGTCCGCGATCTGCCACCCATATCCAGTGGCCGTTTTTATGGCGGCGACGCGACTCGCTGGCAAAGTAATCGGTCTCCCCTCTGAGATGCGCTTCCAGTGCCTGTACCAGCTGCTCAAGATCATCCGGGTGGCAGAGCGCGCGGCAACTGTCCGCGGTGCAAGGCTCCAGCTCATCCGGCGTATATCCCAGCATCTCCGCCCAGCGCGGATTGACGATACAGTCCCCGCTCCGTATATCCCACTCCCAGGTCCCAGCCGCCGTGCCATCAATAATTTGCTGCAATCGCTGGTGCTGATTGGCCAGCTCGGCAGTTTTAGTTTTGACGCTTCTGCGCAACAGGAAAATCCACAGCAGGACGATGGCCCCCACCAGACTCAACAAGCCCAGTGCCGGCGCGATATAGCGGCTGTAAGGCAGCAGCACCGGTGATTGCCCTACCCATTTCTGAAACATCTCGATCTTGTCTTCACGCGGAATCCGCGCCATGCCGCTTTCAATCAGCTGCAGTGTGTCAGTGGCGCCCTTTTTCACCGCATAATGAAACTGCCCCTGATACAGCTGGAACGCCTTGCGGTATTTTTGCGTAGGGTCCAGTTTGTAAAGGTAGTAATTGGCCGGGTACTCATCCATGCAGAACAGCTTGACCTGCTCATCCAGCGCGCCTTTGATCAGGGATGTGTAATCCGGGTAGAGCTTGAAGTTGGTAACGGAGTCCGCCCGCAGTCGTTCAATACAGGCATCGCCTGCCTGCACCCCGATCAGAAACCCGCGCAGGTCATGCGCGGAGGCAATGCCGGGAATGCTGGCATGGCTGTAGATGGCGACGGGGAGATTGGCATACGGCTGTGAAAAGTCATAAGTCGCATCGCGGTCCGGCGTGCGGAACATCATGTCGATGACATCCGCATCTCCGTTGAGCAACGCTTGCTGGGCCTGATCCCAGTGGGTGGCGATCAGCTCGACCTTGATGCCAGTTTCCTGCTCCCAGCGTTTCCAGATATCCATCTGGTACCCCTCCAGATTTCCGCTGGCATCGCGAAACAGATAAGGCGGGTAGTTATCATCCGAGATGACGCGCAAGGTTTGTGGCTGGGCGTGTGCGGATATGGCAGAAAAACCGAGCAGCGCCAGTGCCATGATGTGCGCCATGCACATGCGGCTGGCCAGACGCCGGGTTTGAGGCAACAACCAGCCTGCCACTACGCGGTTTAATGCACCGGTAGCGTAGCTTTTAGGGCTGATGTCGAGAGCGACGCGCAATGTAGTTGTGCCAATATTCAAGAGAGATGGGGCGGCGTGGAACCAGCCTGAAGTGAGCAAACCCCATGCCCTGCTTTATTATTTTTAGGCCCTTCGGGTGCGTGAGCTGCAAGCCTAAACAAGTTGCCGGGGATGTGCAATAGTCTGCGATCGGCATGGGGCGGTGTAAAATGCAGCAGCCCACTTCGCCTGCCTACCATGCTGCCCTTGACGCCCACTTCCCATTATCTTGCTGCGTATCCCGCCAGCCTTGTCACACAGGCGCTTGATGTTATTCGGCAGGGAAAACTCGCGGAGATTTTTCTGGTGAAATACCCTGAGCCGCATGCCATCCGAACCGACAAAGGCCTGTACGATTTTGTGGTGAAAATAAAAGACGAGTACCTGCGCAATAGCGGACAACTCAGCCGGGTGGCATATGACAGCAAACTGCACATCGTGCGTCATGCGCTGGGCACGCATACGGCCATCTCGCGGGTGCAGGGCGGCAAGCTCAAAGCCAAACGCGAGCTGCATGTGTCGGGGCTATTTCGCAGCATGCCGGAGGCATTCTTGCGCATGATCGTGGTACATGAACTGGCGCATTTCAAGGAGCGCGACCACGACAAGGCGTTTTACCAGTTATGTTGCTATATGGAGCCGCATTATCACCAGCTGGAGTTCGATTTGCGGGTGTATCTCACCTATCTCGATGCGGGCGGCGAACCGCTGTGGGAGCCCAGAAGCGTGCCTTGAGGTTCAGTTGCCGCTGATAATGCAGTTGCGGCCCAGCTGCTTGGCCTGATAGAGGCGCTGGTCCACGCTGTTGATAAAATCCACAGACTCATCCTGGTAACCAGGGATCACGGTACCCACACCCACGCTGATGGTGAGTACCGGGCCGATCAGGGATTTTGCATGCGGAATCTGCGCCTTGAAAATCAGCTTGCGGCAGCGTTCGGCAATTTTTTTGGCGGCATCGCTATCCGTCTGCGGCAGCACCAGGACAAACTCCTCTCCGCCAAAGCGGGCAAAAAAGTCGTTCGCCCGTGTGCCCGCACTGCTCAGTATTTCCGCCACCTGCTTCAGGCAGTCATCGCCCTGAATATGTCCGTAATGATCGTTGTACTGTTTGAAGTAATCGATATCCAGCATGATGAGGGACAGCGGCTGGCTGTTGCGCCTGGCATTGGTCCATTCCACCTGAATGATGGAATCGAACATGCGGCGATTGGCGACGCGTGTCAGGCCATCCTGGAAAGACAGCTCTTCCAGTTCTTTTTGCAGTTGCAGCAGTTTTTCTTCGGTTTTCTTGCGCTCACTAATATCAAACATGAAGCCGATCAGCGCTTCGACTTCGCCATCCGCATTGCGCAGCACATGCACCACATCGCGGATCCAGATGTATTCGCCATCCTTGGTCAGCGCCCGGTAATCCGCCTCGTGATCAATCCCGGAGCGTGATTGTGACACGCAATAATCCACTACCCATTCACGGTCTTCCGGATGCATGCGCGCGGCCCAGTCGCCTGCGCTCACCCAGCTCTCAGGGGCCCAGCCCAGCAGCGTTTCGATCTGCGGGCCGATGTAGCTGAACGTCATGGTGCGCCAGTCTATTTTCCAGGGAATCGCTTTGGTGGATTCCAGCAGGGTTTTATAGACGGTGCTGTCTTCTTCAGGGGGTTTTACCGGGTTGCTCATATTGGCGGGTGACGCGTTGTCCTGTGTCATGGGCTGTGTAGGCATATTTTAGACCATATGCAGACACAGCCGTATCGCGGGTTAGATAGAGTGATATCCGCCGTGCGGATAAGGAGAGGCCTGCGCTTAATGTGTTTGCATGCGGGCCATGCGCTTGATGGCCTGAGGTGGATGCCCCAGGGTGCGGATGAAGGCCCGGCGCATGCGCTCGGGGTCGGCAAAACCGGTTTCCCGCGCCACCACGTCAATCGGGTGCCGTGCGGTTTCTATCATGGATTTGGCCGCTTCCACGCGCAGGTTTTCAATGGCTTTGGCGGGTGATTGCCCGGTCTCGGCGCGGAAAGCCCGGCTGAACTGGCGCGGGCTCAGGTGCGCGACATCGGCCAGGTCTTCCACGGACAAAGGTTTGTGCAGGTTGCTGCGGGCGTAGGTCAGCGCAGTCTGGATGCGGTCGGACTTGGGTTCCAGCGTCAGCAGTGCCGAGAACTGCGATTGGCCGCCGGTGCGCCGGTGGTAGACCACCATGCGCTGGGCAATCGTGCGCGAAGCATCCAGCCCGATATCCGCTTCCACCAGGGCCAGCGATAAATCAATGCAGGCCGTCATGCCTGCCGAGGTCCATACCTTGCCCTCGCGAATGAAGATACGGTCTTCTTCCACCTTGATCTTGGGATAGCGGCGCTGCAATTCACGCGCGTGGCGCCAGTGCGTGCTGGCGCGCAGCCCGTCCAGCAGGCCTGCTTCAGCCAGGATGAACGCGCCGGTGCATATGCTGGCAATGCGACGGCTGGCGATGTGTGCCTGTTGCAGAAAGCCGAGCAGGCCCGGGCTGGGGGTATGGATACCGATGCTGCCCATCATGATGACGCTATCGTATGCCTGCTCATCGAAGGCTTCCGTGTGTACGGCAACCCCGGCCGAACTGATCACGGCGCCGCCGTGTTCGGATAGCAGATGCAGTTCATATACCGGCTGGTGACTGACCACGTTGGCCATCTCAAATACGGTCATGGCCGCCAGATCCAGAATCTGAAAGCCGGGGAACACGACAAATCCGATACGCATCATGATGTCTCAAAAAGTGGGTTAAATGACATTTAAGCCATAGCTTACGTGCATATACTGACTCTCGTCAATGGCTTGTTTAAACACCCACTTAAATTTACGCATCAAGGAGAAACTCATGGCGACATCTACTCAAGGCAAGGCTCTCATTACTGGCTCATCTTCCGGCATAGGCGCTGTTTATGCAGATCGCCTGGCCAGGCGCGGTTACGACCTGGTGCTGGTGGCGCGCGATACCACCCGTCTGCAAGCGCTGGCCGACAAATTGCACGCTGCCACTGGTCGCCATGTGGAAATCCTGGGCGCTGACCTGACACGCAAGCAGGACCTTGAGCAGGTAAAGCAAAAGCTGCTCGCCGATAGCGACATCAGCGTGCTGGTGAATAATGCGGGTACTGCAGCGGTGACCTCGCTGCTGGATTCCAATCTGGATCAGATCGACACCATGATTTCGCTCAATATCACGGCGCTGACACATCTGGCCGCGGCGGCTGCCACCAGCTTCGTCAAGCGCGGCAATGGCACCATCATCAATATCGCCTCCATTGTGGCGCTGGCGCCGGACATGCTGAATGGCAGCTACAGCGGCAGCAAGGCCTATGTATTGAATCTCAGCGAATCCATGCATCACGAGTTGTCTGGCAAGGGTGTGCGTGTGCAGGCAGTGTTGCCGGGCGCCACACATACCGAGTTGTGGGATCGTGCCGGTTTCTCCGTCAACCATCTGCCACAAGAGATTGTCATGCCAGCAGAAACCATGGTCGATGCAGCGCTGGTCGGGCTTGATCTGGGCGAAGTGGTGACTATTCCTTCCCTGCCCGAAGCGGCCGACTGGACGCGCCTGGTGGATGCGCGCAATCATCTGCGCCCCAATCTTTCGCACAAACAGCCTGCCGCGCGCTACCTGCAAGCCGTGCGTCAGTAATTCTGCTGAGCAGCATGGGCTCGGGCACGCTCCTGAGCCCATGTTTTTTCATGTGCTTTTGATATTGCTTAAGAGGTAGCTCATGTCCTGGAAAATACCGCGCCGTTTTCGGCCGATTGTGTTTGCCGCGGTGATGTCCGCTTTCAGTGTCATGCTGGTTTCCGGCACGCTCACACTGCGGCATTGGGGCTGGCATGCCGGTTTCATGCAGGAGTGGTGGCATGCCTTCTGCACCGCATGGCCTGTGGTTTTTCTGGCGATTCTGCTGGTGGCGCCCCTGGTCGGGCGGCTGGTGGAATGCATTGTGGCGTCTGAGTAATCCCTGACTACCCTTTCAAGCCTTGCTCAACGCCCGGCGTCAACAAACGCCTGATAGAGATTGCGCTCGCGCAGGCAGCTCTCCGCGCTCTTGTCCGCGCAAAACCCGCGCAGTTTGCAAAAGCAGATGTACTGCCCCAGCGTTTCGGTGGATAGCGATTCGGTTCCTCCTTCGGCTTGTTGCTGGCGCAGCAAGGCAGCCAGCGCGGCTTGTTCGTCGGGAATCGGTAATGCGGTCATGATGGGCTCTCGTTGTTGTGGTTATGGGGGATGGGCTGATCCATCACGGTGGCGTGGCACCAGCTCAGGCCAGCAGATATATCAGCAGCCCGAAGTACAGCAGTGCAAACACGGCAACCAGCCAGAACACCCACAGCATATGCCGATGAATATGTTTTAGCGTGGTATTGATGTCATCCAGCTTGCCAGCTATTTCCTGATCCATGAGATTCTCCTGTTGCGCCATCTATGCGGGCTGCTTATGTTGTCAGCTTATTTTGTGTGTTTAGGAGCAGGGCGTCCATGGCCGGTTCCATGCTGGCGGCCTGCATAACTTCTGCGTGCATTGCCCTGGCTGAACCATACGGCATAGTGTGCGTCAGGGTCAGTATCGGTGGAAACAAGGAGAGAGGTGATGTGGCAACGTGCGCTTGTATGGGGCTGGCTGGTGATGGGCACATTGATCGCGGCGCCTGCCGTGGCGGCCGAGCGCATTATCAACCGGGCAACCGGGCAGGTGGTTTCGGCGCAAGCGCTGGTCGATGATCTCGCAAAGCAGGATGTGCTGTTGCTGGGCGAAGTCCATGACAATGCGTTGCACCATCAACGACGTGGCGAACTGCTGAAACAACTCAAAGCGCGGTTGGATGGGCCTGGTGCCTACGTGGTCGCCGAACATCTGCAATCCGGCCAGCGTGTGCAGTGGCAGGGACCGCTGCTGGCGGATCTGGAGCGTGCCGGATTCAATGCCAATAGCTGGCAGTGGCCTGCGCATGAGAGCCTGTTTGCCGCGGTTCGCGAGGCCGGATTGCCACTCGTGGGCGGCAATCTTGCGCCGGAACAAGTCAGGAATGTGGCGCGTCAGGGCGCGTCCGCTTTGCCAGCCCCGCTGGCCGGCATCCTCCAGCAGGCTCCTTTATCAGCGACGGCGGCAGCGACGCTGAACCAGGATCTGCTGGATGGTCATTGTGGCCAGCTCAAGCCCGAGCATTTGCCTGCCATGCAGCTGGCGCAACGCGCGCGCGATGCGGCCATGTTCAGTGCCTTGCGCGATGCGGGCTCTGGCATGGCAGTGCTGGTGGCGGGCAATAACCATGTGCGGCGCGATTATGGAATACCCGTGATCTTCCATGCGCTGCTGCCGGAACGCCGCGTGCGCGTGGTCGGCTTTGTGGAAGATAACGCCGAACAGATGGCCCGGCTCGATGGCTTGCGCGGGCAATACGATTATCTCTGGATCACCCCCGCACAGGATCGTCCTGATCCCTGTCAGTAATCCCCTTGCCTGATCGCCATACACCAAACTCAGGCATCCGAAAACGTGGCTCGGGGACTTAATCCCGGAGAGATGCATGAAATCAGGCTGTTCAGCCACAGGACCTTATCCTGCGTAATAACCAGGGCTGACATATTTGCGCAGCGACCTCATAAAAGTTGTTCACTAAATGTCCTATAACGTATTACATTGCTAAAAATTTTGTGATTTTCATCACAGGATTGTCCTCTTTTATTGCTGTGTATTTGCTCAAAAGGGTTCTTGATGCTGGATAGTGCGCAAGAAAAAATAACGGCTAGAGAAAAATATCTGCGCACCTTGCTGGATAACTTTCCTTTCATGGTCTGGCTGAAAGACACGAAAAGTCGTCTCTTGGCAGCCAACACGGAGTATGCCCGCGTTGCCGGCGTGTCCTCTCCGCATGAACTGGAAGGCAAAACGGATTTTGATTTTTTTGATCCGGAGCTGGCTAAGGAGTATGTCGAAGGCGACAGGCAAGCCATGGAGAGCGAGCTGCCGGTAGGCACGGTAAACCGCTTGCGGACCGCCGATGGCAAGGATATCTGGATTGAATCTTACAAGTCCCGCCTGGTGATTGACGGCAACATCGAAGGCACCCTGGGCTATGCGCGTGATGTGACCGATGCCATGCGCCGCGAACGCGAATACCACTCCCTGATCGAAAATTCCCCCAATCTGATTGTGCGGTTTGACACCGCATGCCGACGTACTTTTGTGAACCAGAAAACCGCCAACCTTTACGGGGTTGCCGAAGATGTCTTGCTGGGCAAAACGCCAAGTGAATTTCCCGGGGGCGATTCTGCCTATGGCTATGAGCAGGTGGTCAAAGAGGTGTTCAAGAGTGGGCGCTCAGCGGCCATGGACTTGCACTGGCATGCACCCGATGGCAACAGCAGGATCATCCATATCTGGCTGGCGGCCGAGCTGGATGCCAGCGGCCTGCCCATCGCCGTGATCGGCATGGGGCAGGATGTCACCGAGACCTACGAGTATCAGGAACGCATACATCATCTTGCCTATTTCGACACCCTGACCAAGCTGCCCAATCGGGCCTTGCTCATCGACCGTGTCGAACAGACCATCGCCGAAGCCGAGCGCCATGCCTACCCGTTTGGCCTCATCATGCTGGATCTGGATCGCTTCAAGGAAATCAACGATACGCTGGGTCATACCCTGGGCGATGTGCTGCTGTGTGAAGTGGCCAGCCGCCTGGAAAAATGCGTGCGCCCTTATGACACGGTGGCCCGCCTCGGTGGGGATGAATTCGGTATTCTGGTCTCCGAAATGCGCGTGCCGGAAAACATCACCCGCGTAGCCGACAAGGTGCTGCAGGCCTTTGACCAACCTTTTGTGGTGGATGGTCATGATGTGTTTGTCACCGCCAGCCTGGGCATTGCGGCTTACCCGTCGGACAGCCAGGCCGTGGATGATCTGCTCAAATATGCCGACTCTGCGCTGTTTCACGCCAAGCACCTGGGGCGCAACAATTTCCAGTTTTACTCGGCAGATCTCACCATCAAAGCCGCCGAACGGCGTGAGGTGGAAACCAACCTTCGCTTTGCCCTCAAAAAAGAGGAATTTCTGCTGCACTACCAGCCGCTGGTGGACCTTGCCACACGCGAGATCATTGGTGCCGAGGCCTTGCTGCGCTGGCAGCATGAGTCTGGCAAACTCATCATGCCAGACAAGTTCATTGGTATCGCCGAAGAGACCGGGCTGATTATCCCGATAGGCGAATGGGTCATGCGTTCCGCCTGCCAGGTGGCTGTGGCGCTGAATCGTGGTCGCCCGCGTCCGGTGACGGTGGCGGTCAATTTATCTACGCGCCAGTTCCTGCACAATGATCTGGTGTCTTCCATACAAGCCATTCTTGCCGAGACGGGCTGCCATACGGACTGGATCAAGCTCGAAATCACCGAAAGCCTGCTGCTGGAAAATACCGACAACATCCAGCGCATGCTGCAAAGCCTCAGTGCCATGGGCTTGTGTATCTCGATTGATGATTTTGGCACCGGTTATTCTGCCCTCAGTTACCTGCATCGCTTTCCGGTGCGCGAGCTGAAAATCGACCGTTCGTTTACCAGTGATATTACGGACAACGCCGAACGGGCGCTCATTGTGCAGGCTATCGTTTCCCTGGCCCGCAATCTGAATAAAAATGTGGTGGCCGAAGGCGTGGAAACCCTGGAGCAGGCCGATTACCTGCATAAGATGGGTTGCCCGCAAGCGCAAGGCTACCTGTTCAGCAAGCCTTTGCCGCTGGAGCAGTTTCTCGCGCTACTGGGCTGACGGGTGTGGTAACGGGACAATGCATGCCGCCGGGTGGCGCTGCAAGCGCTAGGGTCTCGCCGGCAGGGTGAGCCGTTCCAGCCCCATGGAACAGAGGCGCTCGGCGATATCCCATTTGTCTATCGTGGTGTCGTGATTGAAAAAAAGAATGCTGAAGATGCCTTCGATCTGCGCCTGCACATACAGCGTATAAAGCGCGACATCGCTATCGGCGGCGAGACTGCCTTCCTGTATGGCGGCTTGCAGGCACTGCGCAATGACGGCGGCGCGTTTTTGTTCCCAGCGCTCGCGTATGCTCACCAGTTCCGGCGTGTCGTCTATGCGCACATAGAGAATGAACAGCACGCGCTGCAGCGAGCTGGCGTCGATATAGGAATGTACTTCGTGCAGGCAGTAGCGCTTGAGGTAAACCAGGGCGGGCTCTTCCGGGCCGCGCTCCAGTGAAGGGGCGTTGTGGATGGCACGCTCGGCCATGGCAATCGCCAGTTCCACCTTGCCTTTGTAATGTCCATACACCGCGCCGCGTGACACATTGGCCGCATCCGCAATATTGGCCATGGTGGTGAGGCTCATGCCACGTTCGTAAATCACGTGTTCGGCGGCATCCAGGATCAGATCGCGGGTGCGCTGGGAGTCTTCTTTTGTTTTGCGTGCCAAGGCATTAACTCGAAGGAATCGAAGCGCTTAGTATACACCCGATAATTAATCAGTCACGATTGATTGATTATCTGGGCTGGGCTATCATGCCCCATTCTTTATCCGTTGGAAATGTCAGTTATGGGTGTTTTTTCAGGAGAGTGGCGCAAGCTGCTGGCTGCGATGTCCGTCCTCGGGCTCATGAGCGCCTGCTCTTCCGGTGATCAGGCCGCATCGTCGGGCGCTGCCCCGATAGAAGTGCAGGCCATCCAGGTGACCGAAACCCCGGTAACCATGGAAGCCGAGATACCCGGCCGTCTTGAAGCCTATCGCCAGGCGGAAGTGCGGGCCCGCGTGGCGGGCATCGTCACCCAGCGGGTTTATCAGGAAGGTCAGGAAGTCAAAAAAGGTACGCCGCTGTTTCTGATCAACCCGGAACTCCTGGCCGCCGCCCGTGAGGACGCTGCAGGCGCGCTGGCGCAGGCCGAAGCCAATCATCTGAATGCCGTGGACAAGCTGGAGCGCTACAAGGATCTGGTCAGTGATCAATCGGTGAGCCAGCGCGATTACAAGGTAGCCGCTTCTGAAGAGCTGGCGGCGCGCGCGGCCCTGCTATCTGCCAAAGCCCGGCTCAACCGTGCCAATCTGGACCTCGGATATGCGCGCGTGACGGCGCCGATTGATGGCATTGCCCGCCGCGCTTTGGTCACCGAAGGCGCGCTGGTCGGGCAGGATAGCCCCACCCCGCTGACCACCATAGACCAGATCGATCCGATCTACGTGAATTTCTCGCAACCGGCGGCAGATGTCATGGCGCTGCAACGGGCGATGCGTGCTGGCCAGGTGCAAGGCAAGAAACAGGGGCAGATTACCGTGCGCCTGATCCTGCCTGATGGCTCGGAGTACGCGCGTAAGGGCAAGCTCTACTTCTCCGACCTTGCCGTCAATAGCACCACGGATTCGGTGGCCATGCGTGCCCTGTTTGATAATCCGGACCGCGAGCTTTTCCCCGGCGCCTATGTGCAGGTGAAGCTGGATCAGGCGGTGAATCCGCATGCCATTCTGATCCCGCGCGATGCGCTGATCAGAACCGCCCAAGCTGCCCAGGTGATGACGCTGGACAAGGATGACAAGGTAGTGCCGGTGGAAGTGCAGACCAGCGGCATGCAGGGTCGCGAGTGGGTCGTGGTGAAAGGGCTGAAACCGGGTGACCGCGTCGTCACAACCAACGTCGCCACGCTGGCCCCGGGAGCGCAGGTAAAAGTCACGCCTGCTGCAGCCCAGAACCCATGATGCAAGCCGTTTAAAGAACCCAAGGCAACGATATGGCCAGATTTTTTATTGATCGCCCGGTGTTTGCCTGGGTGATCGCCCTCCTGATCATCCTCTCCGGCATCCTGGCGATACGTGGGCTGCCGATAGCCCAGTACCCGGACATTGCGCCGCCCGTGGTGAATATCAGCGCGAGCTACCCCGGTGCCTCGGCACGCGTGGTGGAAGAAACCGTCACCTCGGTGATCGAGCGCGAGATGAATGGTGTGCAGGGCCTGATGTACATCTCGGCCACCAGCAGCCAGGGCTCGGCTGGCCTCAGCCTCACCTTCAAGCAAGGGGTGAATCCCGACCTTGCCGCGGTGGATGTGCAGAATCGTCTGAAAACCATCGAAGTGCGACTGCCAGAAATTGTGCGCCGCAATGGCATTTCCGTGGAAAAGTCGGCGGACAGTTTTCAGCTGATTGTCTCCTTGACGGCGGATGACGCTTCAACCAGCGAAGTGGACCTGGGCGAGCTCGCCTCGGCCAATGTGATCCAGACGCTGCGCCGCGTGCAGGGCGTGGGCAAGGTGCAATCCTTCAGCCCGGAATACGCCATGCGCATCTGGCCGGACCCGAAAAAAATGGCGGCGCTAAACGTGACAGCGGCGGATATTGCCTCGGCCATTCGCAGCTACAACGCACGGGTGACCGTGGGCCAGATAGGCGCCAATGGCGTGCCGGAAAATTCCCCCATCAGCGCCTCCATTGAGTCGGATGCCGTGCTCGCCACGCCGGAGGATTTTGGCAATGTGCAACTGCGTACCAATGGCGATGGCTCGGCACTGCTGGTCAAAGACCTCGCCAAGGTGGAGCTGGGCAGCAGCGATTACTCCTTCTCATCCAAGGTCAATGGCAAGAATGCCGCAGGCATGGCGATCAAGATGGCGCCGGGCTCCAATGCCGTGGCCACCGTCAAACGTATACGCGCCGCGCTGGATGAGCTGCAGACGTATTTCCCGCCGGGCGTGACTTACCAGATTTCTTACGACACCTCGGCCTTCGTCAGCATCTCCATTGAAAAGGTACTCAACACCTTGCTGGAAGCCATCGTGCTGGTGTTTCTGGTGATGTATCTCTTCATGCAGAATTTCCGTGCCACGCTGATCCCTACCGTGGTGGTGCCGATTGCGCTCATGGGCACCTTCAGCGTCATGTACGCGCTGGGCTTTTCCATCAATGTGCTGACCATGTTTGGCATGGTGCTGGCGATTGGTATCGTGGTGGACGATGCGATTGTGGTGGTGGAGAACGTCGAGCGCCTGATGGCAGAAGAGGGGCTCTCGCCATACGAGGCTACCGTCAAGGCCATGTCGCAGATTAGCGGGGCGATTGTCGGCATTACCGTCGTGCTGGTGTCGGTGTTTATCCCCATGGCATTTTTCAGCGGTGCAGTTGGCAATATCTACCGGCAGTTCTCCTTGTCGCTATCAGTATCCATCGCTTTTTCGGCGTTTCTGGCGCTATCGCTCACACCGGCGCTCTGCGCCACTCTGCTGAAACCGATTGTCCCAGGCGATGCGCATGGCAGTCGCGGCTTCTTCGGCTGGTTTAACCGCTTTCCCCCGCCGCTTTGCCTGGCTGACCGACCATTACCAGGGCCGCACCAAAAAAATCCTGCAAAAGCCCATACGCTGGATGGTGGTGTACGGCAGCATACTGGCGGTGGTCGCGCTGCTGTTTGTGCGCTTGCCGACGGCATTTCTGCCGGATGAAGACCAGGGCAATTTCATGGTGGTGGTCATGCTGCCGCAAGGCGCGACCATGGCGGAAACCGACGCCGTGCTGAGCGAAATCAGCCAATACCTGCAAAAGAACGAGCCGATTGAATACGTATTCGAAGTCGGTGGTTTCAGTATCTACGGTACCGGCACCAGCAGTGGCATGCTGTTCGTTACATTGCGCGACTGGAAAGAACGCACGGCGGTTGAGCAGCAGGTAAAGGCGATTGTGGACCGCGTCAATATGCGGTTTTACGGGCGGCCCAATCAGACCATTTTTGCCCTGAATGCGCCTCCGCTGCCCGAGCTTGGCTCCACTGGCGGCTTTGATTTGCGCTTGCAGGACCGTGGCAATATCGGAAAGGAAGCCCTGGCGGCAGCGCGAGACAAACTGCTGGCCAACGGTGCCAAAAGCGAGGCGGTCACCAACCTCATGTTTGCCGGTCTGCCGGATGCACCGCTGGTGCGGCTGGATATCGACCGCCGCAAGGCAAGCGCGCTGGGCGTGAGCATGGATGACATCAACGATACGCTGGCCACCATGTTCGGTTCCAATTACATAGGTGATTTTGTCTATGGCAACCAGATCCGGCGCGTGATAATGCAGGCCCAGGGCCATAGTCGCCAGAGCCTGGATGATCTGAATAATCTGCGGGTAAGAAATGCCCAGGGCGAGCTGGTTGCGCTGTCGTCGTTTGTGACCATGAGCTGGACCACCGGCGCGCCCCAGCTCACCCGCTTTAATGGCTATCCTGCATTTACCATCAACGGCAGCGCGGCGCCGGGCCGCAGCAGTGGTGAAGCCATGGCCGAAATGGAACGCCTGAGCCGCGAACTGGGCAAGGGCATCGGCTTTCAGTGGGCGGGACAGTCGTATGAAGAGCAACTCTCCGGCAGTCAGGCCAGCATGCTGTTCGGGGTATCGATACTGATCGTCTTTCTGGCGCTGGCCGCCTTGTACGAAAGCTGGCTGATCCCGCTATCCGTGATACTGGTGGTGCCACTGGGCGTACTGGGTGCCCTGCTCGGCGTGACCCTGCGCGACATGCCGAATGATATTTACTTCAAGGTCGGCCTGATTGCCACCATAGGCTTGTCCGCCAAGAACGCCATTCTGATTGTGGAGTTTGCCAAGGATCTGTATGCGGGTGGCATGAATATCATCGATGCCACCGTTGAAGCCTCGCGCCAGCGCTTGCGTCCCATCGTGATGACCTCACTGGCGTTTGGCGTGGGCGTATTGCCGCTGGCACTGGCTACCGGTGCGGCTTCGGGCGCGCAGTCCGCCATCGGCACCAGTGTGCTGGGCGGTATTATTTCGGCCACGGTGCTGGCGATCTTCCTGGTACCGCTTTTCTTCGCATTGATCGGGCGTTATATCAAACGCTCGCCACCGCCTGACAAGGACGTCGCATCCGTATGAGAACTACCTTAGCCTGGGGGATGGCCGGTATGGCATGGCTGTGTGTGGGTGGCTGCTCGCTGGCGCCAGACTATACCCGGCCGGCCTTGCCTGTGCCGTCTTCCTACCCGGTCGCCACCGAAGCGCAAGCCAGCGCCGATGCCTTGCAATGGGCCCAGTATTTTCCTGATCCTGAGCTGCAGGCGCTGATTCAGCGGGCACTACAGCACAACCGGGATTTGCGCGTGGCGGTGCTGCGCATTGAAGAGGCGCGCGCGCAATATGGCATCCAGAAAGCCGATCGCCTGCCTACGGTCAATGGCACGCTGGGCTATGAGCGCAGCCGCAGCGTGCTCACGCAGGGGCAGAAGTTTGATACCGATTTCTACCGGGCGGGGGTGAATGTCACCGATTTTGAGCTCGACTTTTTTGGTCGGGTAAAGAATCTCTCCGCGGCTGCACTGGAACAATTCTTATCCACGCAGGATGCCCGTGAGAGCGTGCAAACCAGCCTGGTCGCTGAGCTGGCAACCGCGTATGTAAACCTGCTGGCCCTGAACGAACGCTTAACCGTCGCGCAGGAGACGCTGAAATCGCGCCAGGCATCGCTCAGCCGAATCAAGCGGCGCTATGAAGGCGGTCTGGATAACGCCATAGAACTTAAAACCGCCGAGATTCAGGCCAAGACAGCCGAAGCCAGTGCCTCGGCGCTGGCGCGTGAGCAGGCGCAGGCCATCAACGCCTTGCAGCTTCTGGTCGGCGATGGCGCTCCGGCAGAGGCCTTGCCACCCAAAGCGCTCAATGATGTGCAGATGGAAACCGTTGCGGCAGGCTTGCCCTCGCAACTGCTGGAGCAGCGGGCGGATATCCGGGCGGCCGAGCATCGCCTGCTGGCGGCCAATGCCAATATCGGCGCTGCCCGTGCGGCGTTCTTCCCGCGCATTCAACTCACCGCCAGTGCCGGGCTGATCAATGACGATTTGCTGCGCCTGTTTGGCGGCGGCAGTGATCGTGTGTGGAGTTTCACGCCGCAGCTGGTCTTGCCGATTTTCAATGCCGGTCGCAATCAGGCCAGTCTCCGCCAGTGCCGGGCTGATCAATGACGATTTGCTGCGCCTGTTTGGCGGCGGCAGTGATCGTGTGTGGAGTTTCACGCCGCAGCTGGTCTTGCCGATTTTCAATGCCGGTCGCAATCAGGCCAGTCTTGATCTGGCCGTGGTACGCAAGGATGTGGCCGTGGCCGAGTATGAAAAAACCATACAGACCGCATTTCGCGAAGTCGCCGATGTGCTGGTGGTCAGCCGCCAGATCGAAGACGAGATTGCCCTGCAAGCCAGCATTGCCGAGGCGGACCGCGAACGCTTGCGCCTGGCGACGCGCCGGTATGAGCGCGGGGTTGCTAACTATCTCGAACTACTGGATGCGCAACGCAGCCTGTATGACTCTGAGCAGCAACTGGTGCAGCTGAAGCAGCTCGGCCTCGTCAACAAGATCAATCTTTACAAGGCGCTTGGCGGCCACTGAGTGGTCGTCAGCCGCGCTTTTCCACCGTCGGGCATTCAAGCCCCGCTCAAGCTCATCCGCACAACTCCCGGTTCTTTCTGGGATAGCATCATTTTTTTGTAACAGGCCTCACGAATCATTAAAGAAAGCTGGCCTTGCTGCCGTAATGGCTTTTAAGACGTGGGCAAGTTATATCCGACTCTTCATCCAATGCATGAGGAATGTCGGCTAATTGCATCAAACACGCAAACTGCACTCTTTTCCTGAGTCTTATCAAGAAATTGAAAATATTGGATACGGGGAAAATCCTGACATGAAGACTGGGTGGCATCCTGTCATCCGATAAGAGCAGCTTTTATGCTGCCAGATAAATAAGGATTTAATTGTGAGTGGAAACGACAACAGCATGACCGCCATGCAAGATGGCATGCAGGAGGCTGGGCAGTCTGAAATCGTAGGGCTTTCAGATCTCTGCTACAGCGTTTTGCCGATATGGTCGGGGCAGGTGGAGTTTGCCCGGCAGCATACCGAGGAGGAGGTCGGCCAGCTCGTCAGTCGTTTCTCCAATCTCTCACAGCGCATCAACAACGCCATTAAATCCTCGCAGGGCAATGAAAGTGAACATGGCATCGTTAGCCTGCTACGCGACAGCCAGACCCAACTGAACGACATCACCTCCAGCCTGCGTAATTCCCTCGAAGAAAAAAAGATCCTGCTCAACACCGTACAGCAACTTGCCAATGTGACGCGCGAGTTGCAAGAGCTGGCCAATACCGTGGGTCAGATCGCCAAGCAGACCAATATGGTGGCGATCAATGCCGCGATTGAAGCCGCCCACGCCGGTGAGCTGGGCCGCGGCTTTGCCGTGGTGGCGGATGAAGTGCGCAAGCTTTCAAGCAACTCGGCCCGTGTGGGCAAAAACATTGCCGACAAGGTGCAGAGCGTAAATGGCGGTATTGCCGAAACCCTGGCCATGTCCAAGCAGTATTCCGAAAACGACCAGCTCATGGTGCAAAACGCCGAAACCGCCATCAATGATGTGCTCGGCAAGTTCAAGCATCAGGCCGATGAGCTGACGGCATCTGCCGAGACCGCCCGCAGCGAGAGCAAGCATATCGGCGGCGAGATTGCGCAAGTGCTGGTATCGCTGCAGTTCCAGGATAGGGTCAGCCAGATTCTGGCCAATGTGTCCGAGCAGCTGAACATGCTGCATCAGGAGGTGGCCTCCGGCACTGCTTACATTGATCCGCAATCCTGGCTGGGCCGCATGCAGAACAGTTACACCATGCCCGAGCAGACTAATATCCACAGTGGTCATGCTTCGGTTGCCGCGTTGCCGAATAACGATGCAGATAACGAAATCACGTTTTTTTAGCCCATTTTTAGTCCATGTTCAAAGAGGGGAAGTAAATGTCCAAAACAGTCATGATCGTCGATGACTCAACGACGCTGCGGCAAGTGGTTCGACTGGCATTGGAAGGCGCGGGATACAGCGTGCTGGAAGGTGCTGATGGCAAGGACGCTTTGTCCAAGCTTACCGGTCAGAAAGTGCACCTCATTGTCAGTGATGTGAATATGCCGAATATGGATGGCATTACCTTTGTGAAAGCCGTCAAGCAATTGCCTGCTTACAAATTCACACCGGTGATCATGCTGACTACCGAAGCCGGGGAAAGCAAAAAGCTGGAAGGCCAGGCTGCTGGCGCCAAGGCCTGGGTGGTCAAGCCATTCCAGCCTGCGCAGCTGCTCATGGCGGTTTCCAAGCTCATCATGCCCTGAGCATTTCTCAGGCTTCGATACTTACGAAAGCGATGCCATGACGATTACTGTCAACATTAATGGAGCCATGGGCCATGTCGTCATTGAAGGTGAAATGACGATTTTCGAGGCAGCCGAATATCACGCCGCCCTCCTGCCCCCGGTCACCCAGTGCCACACGCTGGAACTTGACCTCACCAATGTCACGGAAATTGATACATCGGGTTTGCAGTTGCTGGTCTCGGCCAAGCTGAGATCGCAGCAAACCGGGTCCACATTAAGCATTACCGGCCATAGCGAGACAGTGCAGCAAGTGCTGGACGCGACCGACCTGGCAGGCTTTTTCGGCGATCAGGTTGTACTGACTGCAAGCGAATAATAACGATAGTTTTTGGGGGTTGTAATGAGTTTAGATGACGCAATGCAGACATTCATCATTGAATGTCGCGAGCTGCTTGAAAGCATGGAAGCTGCCTTGTTGTCGGCAGAAGAAGCCCCGGCCAGCGAAGAAGCGATCAACGCCATTTTTCGCGCGGCTCACACTATCAAGGGCTCTGCCGGGTTATTTGGTCTCGACCACATCGTGTCTTTTGTCCACGTGGCCGAAAGCGTGCTGGACAAGGTACGCAATAACGAAATCCCGCTGGACCCGCCACTGGTTGCCCTCATGCTGCAGGTGTGCGACCACATTGGCTTGCTGGTGAGCTATCTGGAACAGCTTAAGGAGCCGGATAACGATCTGCTGGAAGGCTCTGCCATCCTGCAAGCCGGCCTCTCCATCTACCTCAGTGATACCCCCCCGCCCAGTGCCTCCACCCTGCCGGTGGAACATGAAGCCCCTTACGAATCCGAAGGCGGCACGCCGGTAGAAACTGATAACTGGCACCTCTCGCTGCGCTTCAATCAGGATGTCTTGCGCAATGGCATGGACCCCCTGTCCTTCATTCGCTATCTGGGCACCCTGGGCAAAGTGGTCAGCATCATCACCCTCACCGACACCCTGCCGCCGCTGGATGCCATGGACCCTGAAACCTGCTATCTCGGTTTTGAGATCAGCTTCAGCTCCAACGCCGACAAAGCCGAGATTGAAAGCGTATTTGATTTCGTGCGCGAAGGCAGCCTGATCCATATCCTGCCACCGCGCAGCAAGATCTCCGAATACATAGAGCTGATACAAAGCATGCCCGCCGACGATATGCGTCTGGGCGAGCTGCTGATCAAATGCGGCACCCTCACCCGCCAGGAGCTGGAAGATGGTCTTGCCAGCCAGCGACAGGTCGAGTCCCCCGATCAAGCCAAGCCGATCGGCGAAGTGCTGATCGAACAGAATGTGGTGCAGCCGGTGGTAGTGGCCGCTGCCCTCGACAAGCAAAAAGCTGTCAAGGACGTGAAAACGGCAGAAGCCAGCCTGATTCGCGTGGATGCCAACAAGCTGGATCAACTCATCAACCTGGTGGGCGAGCTGATCATTGCCAGCTCGGGAGCCAGCCTCATCGCCCAGAAAGAAGCCTTGCCGCATCTGCTGGAATCTACCTCCACCATTTCGCGTCTGGTGGAAACCATACGTGACTCCGCACTTTCGCTGCGCATGGTGCCGATTGGTGGCACCTTCAGCAAGTTCAAGCGCGTGGTGCGTGATGTATCGGCCGAGCTGGGCAAGGACATCCAGCTTGAAATCAGCGGTGAAGAAACCGAGCTTGATAAAACCGTGGTGGAAAAAATCGGCGATCCGCTGACCCACCTGGTGCGTAATTCCATGGACCATGGCATTGAGCCAGCGGATGTGCGTGTTGCGCGCGGCAAGCCCGTGGTGGGCACGCTCAAGCTCGATGCCTATCATGACTCCGGCAATATCATCATCGAAGTCAGTGACGATGGTGGCGGCCTCAACAAAGACAAGATTTTTGCCAAGGCTGTGGAGCGCGGGCTGATCAAGCCAGACCAGATACTTAGCGAAAATGAAATTTACAACCTGATATTCGAGCCCGGTTTTTCAACCGCCGATGCGGTCAGCAATCTTTCCGGCCGTGGTGTGGGCATGGATGTGGTGCGTCGCAATATCGAAGCCTTGCGTGGCACGGTCGAAATCCGGTCGGTGCTGGGCGAAGGCGCCACCATGCGCATACGTTTGCCACTCACACTCGCCATCATTGATGGCTTCCTGGTAGAGGTCGGTGATTCTTCCTACGTCGTGCCGCTGGATATGGTGATCGAGTGCATTGAGCTACCCGTAACGCAAGCCGGTCACAACGCGGAAAACGACGCCGACTTTATCAATCTGCGTGGCGAGGTGCTGCCTTACCTGCGTTTGCGGAAACACTTTGAGATAACTGGCGAGCCACCTCGTCGGGAGAATGTGGTCGTGGTTCAGTTTGGTGATCGCAAAATGGGGATAGTCGTAGATCAATTAATGGGGGAATTACAGACCGTGATCAAGCCGCTTGGCAAAGTACTCAACAAAATCAGGGGAATTGGTGGCTTCACCATTCTTGGCAACGGCCGTGTTGCCCTGATTGTCGATGTGCCCAGCATGATGCAGGAGGCTGAACATGCGGCAAACGCACAAATTTCTGATGCCAGCTGAATAACGTATTTAGCAACGACTACTTAATCCTAAAAACTCTTGTCTCTGGAGACCAAAATGAAACTCACAGTTGCGAAAAAAATGATCCTGTTACTGTCCATTGCCGTTATTGGACTTATCGTTCTCGCTTTCAGCGGGCAGTACTACATCAATCAGGTTTTTGAGAAAACCAACTATGTCACGATCAATACCGTCCCCAGTATTATCGTGCTGGATGATCTGAGCAAATCCTACTCTGACTTGCAGGAAACGGTTTATCAGCACGTGATCAATACTGACGACGCCACCATGGCTCAGCTGGATAAGACAGTGTTGGAACATCGCGCAAAAATGGATGAGGCGCTCGACAAGTACGAAAAAAACAACATCACAGATGCCAAGGACGCTTCGCTCATCAAAGACATTCGTTCTGCATTGAAGGAATATGACCCGGTGAGAGAGCAGTTACTCTCTTTGTCACGGGCAAACAAAATTGAGGAAGCACGCAAATACACGTTTGCTTCCAAGGACGTATTCGCAAAAGTCCACGAGATGATTAATGCCGATCGACAATACAACGTCGAAATTGGCAATAACGCTTCTGCCGAAGCGGTGGCGATTCAGCGTACCGCAGTTCTCAATTCCATGATCATTACCGTGGTCGTATTGATTGTGGTCGCCATCATCGGCGTTCTGATTACGCGGGACCTGCTCAAGCAATTGGGTGGCGAGCCAAATTACGCTGCTGAAGTCGCAACCCGAGTGGCATCCGGTGATCTTTCCATGCAGGTGGAAACCAAGCCAGGTGACACTACCAGCATGCTGGCCGCGATGAAGGCCATGGTGGAAAAACTCTCCGGTATTGTCAGCGAAGTGCGTAGCGCAGCCGATGGCATTGCCAGTGCATCCGAGCAGGTGAGCTCGACTGCTCAGAGCTTGTCGCAAGCCACCAACGAACAAGCCGCCAGCGTGGAGCAAACCAGTGCTTCGGTGGAAGAGATGAGTGCTTCCATCAACCTGCCAGTGCATCCGAGCAGGTGAGCTCGACTGCTCAGAGCTTGTCGCAAGCCACCAACGAACAAGCCGCCAGCGTGGAGCAAACCAGTGCTTCGGTGGAAGAGATGAGTGCTTCCATCAACCAGAACACCGAAAACGCCAAGGTCACTGAAGGAATTTCGGCTAAAGCCTCTACCGATGCCAACGAAGGTGGTGCTGCCGTGGTGCAAACCGTGGAAGCCATGAAGAGCATCGCCAACAAGATCAGCATCATTGATGACATTGCTTACCAGACCAACCTGCTGGCGCTGAATGCCGCGATTGAAGCCGCCCGCGCTGGCGAGCACGGCAAGGGCTTTGCCGTGGTGGCTGCCGAAGTGCGCAAGCTGGCAGAGCGCAGCCAGGTTGCCGCGCAGGAAATCGGCGAGCTGGCATCCAACAGCGTAGGCACTGCCGAAAAAGCCGGCAAATTGCTGGAAGAAATGGTGCCCAATATTAACAAGACCAGTGATCTGGTGCAGGAAATCACCGCTGCCAGCCAAGAGCAAAGCAGTGGTGCTGCGCAGATCAATGTGGCGATGAACCAGATGAGCCAGATCACGCAGCAGAACGCCAGCAGCAGTGAAGAGCTGGCCGCCACCGCCGAGGAAATGAGTGGTCAGGCCGAGCAATTGCAACAGCTGATCGCCTTCTTCAATATCAAGGAAACAGGTTCATCCTTCCAGCGTGCCGCACCCAAAAAAGCGCCCAAGTCCAAAGGCGGCGCCTACGCTCCACCAGCCGCTCAGGCCTCGCCTGGTTTTAATGAGGCCGAAGACGCCGAGTTTGTGAAGTTCTAAGGAGCCATCATGGTGGAAACAGTCAAACATGCAGTAGCCACCGGGCAGAGCCTGGTGGCGGGCGGCCGGGCGCTGGAAGATCAGCAGCAGTACCTGACGTTCATGCTGGGGGCGGAGATCTTTGCCATCAATATCCTCAGCATCAAGGAGATTATCGAATACGGCAATCTCACGATCGTGCCCAAAATGCCCTCGTTTATCCGCGGGGTGATCAACCTGCGTGGAGCCGTGGTCCCGGTGATTGACCTTGCTGCGCGCTTTGCGCGTGGTGAGGCCGCCATCTCCAGAAAGTCCTGCATCGTGATCATTGAAGTGGAGCACGAAGACGTACAACAAGTGATAGGCGTACTGGTGGATGCGGTGAATGAAGTACTGGAAATCGCCAGCGACCAGATTGAGCCAGTGCCGTCGTTCGGGGCCAAGATACGCACCGACTTCATTGATGGCATGGGCAAGGTCGACCAGAAGTTTGTGATCATCCTCAATGTCAACCAGGTCTTGTCCGTGGATGAGATGGCTGAGCTGGTGCAGGCCTAGCATGATGTCCACGCGCTTTGTCCTGCCATCGCTGTTGCTCATCGCTAGCCTGGGCTTTGCCAGCCTGGCTGCCGCTGCGACGGATGAGGACAATCGCTTGTGGCTCAACCTGACCCTGCAGGGCAAGCTGCCTGCCGATGGCTGGCGCTGGTATGCCGAAATCCAGCCACGCTTTCGTGAGAATGCCGAGCACATTGATAGCCTGCTGCTGCGCCCCGCCATCAATTACAAGGTATCCAAAAACCTCAGTGCCTGGTTGGGTTATGGCTATATCCGCAACTACCTGGTGAGTGGCGATATACGCGATGAGCATCGCCTGTGGCAGCAGTTGCTCTATGCATTCGAGCCTATCGGCTCAACCTCGTTGTCTGCCCGCCTGCGTCTGGAAGAGCGGCGGGTGGAGCAGTTTGAAGATACCGGTTACCGGCTGCGGCAGATGCTGCGCATGACCCATCCCTTGTCCGAGAGATGGGGGGTCGTGGTCTGGGATGAGGGGTTTTTCAATACCAATCATACCGATTGGGGCGCACGCAGTGGCTTTGATCAAAACCGGCTTTTCCTGGGCGTATCCCATGATTTGTCTGCCAGCGTCAAGACCGAGTGGGGCTATCTGAACCAGTACATCCGCACATCGACGGATGACCGTATGAACCATACCTTGTCAGGGGTGTTGAATGTCAATTTTTAAGCGGACACAGAAATGTTCTGAGCATATTTTATAAATCTAAATTTATGGGTTGGAGATTGAAAATGAGAATGACTGTTGCGAAAAAAATGAGTTTGTTGGTAATTGTGGCCTTGATCGGCCTGATCACTCTGGCGTGGCTGGGCCAGAACCGGATGGATTACGTATTTGACGCAACCAATGTCTCCAATACCAATAGTATTCCCAGCATCGTGACGCTGAGCCGCGCCAACGAAAATTTTGGTTACCTGCGCGCCCGAGCGTATCGGCATGCCTTGATGAACGATGATGCCAAGATGGCCGAGATCGAAACCAAGATCAAAGAAGCGCGGGACAATATTCTCAAGGAATTCAAGAGATACGAAAAGGAAGGCATGATCGCCGATGATAAAGACCGCGACATGCTGGAAGAAAACGTCAAAGCCCTGAACGACTACCTGCCCGGGCTTGAAAAAGCGGTGGAGCTTTCCCGCCAGCACAATCAGGAAGGTGCGCGCGAAGCCCTGAACGCCAATGTGCCCAACGCCGAAAAGGTTTCCACCAGCCTGATCGCCCAGATGGAATACAACATTGAGATTGCCACCAAGTCGGCAGAAGCAGCCCTGGCAGCCAAGAGCAGTGCCAAAGTCATGTCCAACATCGTGGCGGTCAGCATCCTGGTGCTGATGATTGTGATTGGCTTCATTATCACCAAGGGCATTGTCACCGGCCTCAATAAATCCGTATCCGTGGCGGAAGCCATTGCCCGCGGCGATCTTTCCAGTGATGTTGCCATTACCAGCCAGGATGAAATCGGCCAATTGCAGGGTGCCATGAAAACCATGCTGGAAAGCCTGAAAGGGTTTATTGCCGACATGAATCACATGTCGCATGAGCACGATGCCGGTGATATTGACGTGACGATGGGAGCGGATAAATTCCAGGGCGATTTCAGGACCATGGCGAGTGGCGTGAATGCCATGGTGGGCGGCCACATTGCCATGAACAAGAAGGCCATGGCGGTATTCAAGGAATTTGGCGAGGGTAACTTTGAAGCGCCTATGGAGCAATTGCCCGGCAAAAAGGTGTTTATCAACCAGACCATCGAGCAGGTGCGCCGCAATCTGAAAGCCGTGTCTGCCGATACCCGTCAGCTGATTGGCGCTGCTGCCGAGGGCAAGCTGGATTATCGTGCCGATGCTTCCAAGCACAAGGGCGAGTACCACACCATCGTACAAGGCATCAACACCACGCTGGACAATATCATTGTGCCTTTGAACGAGGCGATTTCGGTACTGCAGGCCATGGAAAAAGGTGACCTGACCAAGACCGTGGATGGCCATTACAAAGGTCAGCTGGAAGACTTCAAGCAAACGGTCAACAACACCATCGAAAAAATCTCGCAGGTGGTGGCAGAAGTGCGCAATTCGGCGGACGGCATTGCCAGTGCATCCGAGCAGGTGAGCTCCACGGCGCAGAGTTTGTCACAAGCCACCAACGAGCAGGCAGCCAGCGTGGAAGAAACCAGTGCATCGGTTGAGCAGATGAGCGCTTCCATCAACCAGAACACCGAAAACGCCAAAGTGACCGAGGGTATTTCGGCCAAGGCGGCTGCGGATGCCAATGAAGGTGGCGCTGCTGTATTACAGACAGTCGCTGCCATGAAGAGCATTGCCAACAAGATCAGCATTATTGATGACATTGCTTATCAGACCAATCTGCTGGCATTGAACGCTGCTATTGAAGCCGCCCGTGCTGGCGAACATGGCAAGGGCTTTGCCGTGGTGGCCGCCGAAGTGCGCAAGCTGGCCGAGCGCAGCCAGGTAGCGGCGCAGGAAATTGGCGAGCTGGCTGAAAGTAGCGTCGGTACCGCAGAAAAAGCCGGCAAGCTGCTGGAAGAAATGGTGCCCAACATCAACAAAACCAGTGATCTCGTGCAGGAAATTACCGCCGCCAGCCAGGAGCAAAGCAGCGGTGCATCGCAGATCAATGTCGCCATGAACCAGATGAGTCAGATCACGCAGCAGAACGCCAGCGGCAGCGAAGAACTGGCTGCCACCGCCGAGGAAATGAGCGGGCAGGCCGAGCAACTGCAGGAGCTCATCGGCTTTTTCAGCATCTCGAACAGTGACTCCTCATCCAAGCGCGTCAACACCAAGAAAACGGCCAAGCCCAAGGCAGCGGCTTATACCCCGCCCTCTGAGGCTGTGACATCGAGTTTAGAGGATGCCGACGACGCTGAATTTGTGAAGTTCTAAGGGGCCATCATGAATGCGATGGTCAATGAAGTAGCGCAAGGCCGGAGCGTGGTGCCGGGCAGCGTCTTGCTGGATGGGCAAGATGACGATCAGCAGTACCTGACGTTCATGCTGGGGGCGGAGATCTTTGCCATCAATATCCTCAGCATCAAGGAGATTATCGAATACGGCAATCTCACGATCGTGCCCAAAATGCCCTCGTTTATCCGCGGGGTGATCAACCTGCGGGGTTCGGTGGTGCCGGTGATTGATCTGGCCGCGCGTTTTGAAAAAGGCGAGGCCAAGCTGTCACGCAAAACCTGCATCGTGATCATTGAAGTGGAGCACGAAGAGGTGCATCAGGTCATCGGCGTGATGGTGGATGCCGTGAATGAAGTGCTGGAAATTGCCAGCGATCAGATTGAGCCAGTGCCGTCGTTCGGGGCCAAGATACGCACCGACTTCATCAATGGCATGGGCAAGGTTGATCAGAAGTTTGTGATCATCCTCAATGTAAACCAGGTCTTGTCCGTGGATGAAATGGCGGAGCTGGTGCAGGTGTAGTGTGGTTTTTCAATTGTAATGGCAGTGTGGTGTGGCATGCGTCGGCATGAGCGTTTGCAAATGGCTTGCAAGTAACTTATGGAGTGGATTTTGCAGTGATTTTCTAATTAGAGGTATTGATCATGGGTATTCTAGGCATCAGAGTCAAACAAGAGCGCATTGATGAGGTGGTACATGCACTGAATCAATTGCAACAGGGCAACACCGTGATACAGATTCATGACGCGGAACGTGATGCACTGAGTCCCGTGATGGAAAGTCTGAAGCGATTGCAGGCCAGTCTGGACCAGCAGAAAAAGGATCTTTCTGCTTTTGTGCAGGACATGAACCACATGTCCAAGGAGCACGATGCGGGTGATATCGACGTCATGATGAATACCGATCGCTTCCAGGGCGATTTCAGGATCATGGCGGCCGGGGTCAATACCATGGTCGGTGGGCATATTGCGGTGAAGAAAAAGGCCATGGCCGTGGTCAAGGCCTTTGGTGAAGGCAATTTTGATGCACCCATGGAGCCCTTGCCCGGCAAGAAAGCCTTTATCAATGAAACCATCGAAAAGATGCGCGGCAACCTGAAAGGGTTTATTGCCGACATGAGTCACATGTCAAAAGAGCACGACGCTGGTGATATCGACGTCATGATGAACACGGAAAAATTCCAGGGCGATTTCCGCACCATGGCCGCTGGCGTCAACACCATGGTCGGCGGACATATTGCGGTGAAGAAAAAAGCCATGGCCGTGATCAAGGCCTTCGGTGAAGGCAATTTTGATGCGCCGATGGAGCCCTTGCCCGGCAAGAAAGCCTTTATCAATGAGACCATCGAAAAGATGCGCGGCAATCTCAAAGGTTTGATTACCGACATGAACCACATGTCAAAAGAGCACGACGCAGGCGATATCGACGTCATGATAAACACGGAAAAATTCCAGGGCGATTTCCGCGCCATGGCGGCTGGGGTCAACACCATGGTGGCTGGGCATATTGCGGTGAAGAAAAAAGCCATGGCCGTGATCAATGCCTTTGGCGAAGGCAATTTTGAGGCGCCGATGGAACAGCTGCCAGGCAAGAAAGCCTTTATCAATGACACCATCGAAAAGATGCGCGGTAATTTGAAGGGCTTTATTGCCGACATGAATCATATGTCGCAGGAGCATGACGCAGGCGATATTGACGTCATGATGAACGTCGATAAATTGCAGGGCGACTTCAAAACCATGGCGGCAGGTGTCAATACCATGGTGAGCGGGCACATTGCCGTGAAGAAAAAAGCCATGGCGGTCATCAAGGAGTTTGGCGAAGGTAACTTTGAAGCGCCCATGGAGCAGCTGCCTGGCAAGAAAGCCTTTATCAACGACACCATTGAGCAAGTACGCCGCAACCTGAAAGCCGTGTCTGCCGATACGCGCGAGCTGATCGGGGCCGCCGCCGAGGGACAGCTGGATTACCGTGCCGATGCTTCCAAGCACAAGGGCGAATACAACACCATCGTGCAAGGCATCAATACCACGCTGGACAACATCATTCTGCCGGTCAACGAGGCGGTGTCTGTGTTGCAGGCGATGGAACAGGGGGACCTGACCGTCAAGGTAAAAGGCCAGTACAAAGGCCAGCTGGAAGACTTCAAGCAAACGGTCAACAACACCATCGAAAAGATCTCGCAGGTAGTGGCTGAGGTGCGCAATTCGGCTGATGGCATTGCCAGTGCTGCGGATCAGGTGAGCTCCACGGCACAAAGCCTGTCGCAAGCCACCAATGAGCAGGCCGCCAGCGTGGAAGAAACCAGCGCATCGGTTGAGCAGATGAGTGCCTCGATCAATCAGAATACGGAAAATGCCAAGGTGACCGAGAGCATCTCGGCCAAGGCGACGGCGGACGCTAATGAAGGCGGCGCGGCAGTGGTGCAGACCGTGGCGGCGATGAAGAGCATTGCCAACAAGATCAGCATCATCGATGACATTGCCTATCAGACCAATCTGCTGGCGCTGAATGCGGCGATTGAAGCGGCGCGCGCTGGCGAACATGGCAAGGGTTTTGCCGTGGTGGCCGCTGAGGTGCGCAAGCTGGCAGAGCGTAGCCAGGTGGCCGCGCAGGAAATTGGCGAGCTGGCTGAGAACAGCGTCGGTACGGCCGAAAAAGCGGGCAAGCTGCTCGAAGAAATGGTGCCCAATATCAACAAGACCAGTGATCTGGTGCAGGAGATTACGGCTGCCAGCGAGGAGCAAAGTACGGGAGCGGCGCAGATCAATGTGGCGATGAACCAGATGAGCCAGATCACGCAGCAGAATGCCAGCGGTAGCGAAGAGCTGGCCGCCACTGCCGAGGAAATGAGCGGGCAGGCCGAGCAATTGCAGGAGCTCATCGGCTTTTTCAATATAGGCCAATCCGATAGCGGCATCCGGACAGCTGCCAAGCGACATCCCAAGCCTCAACTCGTTAAAAAATCGGCAAATGCCGAAACCTCCTTTTCATTTGATGAAACCGAGGATGCCGAGTTTGTGAAGTTCTAAGGGGCCATGATGACGCAGACAATGACGCATGAAACAGTTCGCGCGCCTGGCCTGGTCCCGGCTAGCCGGGGCCAGCAGCTGCAGCCGCTGAGCGATAACAACGATGACAGGCAGTATCTGACCTTCATGCTGGGGGCCGAGATTTTTGCCATCAACATACTCCGGATCAAGGAGATCATTGAGTATGGCAATCTCACCAGCGTGCCACAGATGCCATCGTTTATCCGTGGGGTGATCAACCTGCGCGGAGCGGCGGTGCCGGTGATTGATCTCGCCGCGCGCTTTGACCGGGAGGAAGCGGCCATCTCGCGCAGGACCTGCATTGTGATTCTGGAGGTGGATCGCGCCGGGGCACAGCAGGTCATCGGCGTGCTGGTGGATGCCGTGAATGAAGTGCTGGAAATTGCCAACGGCCAGATCGAGCCTGTGCCTTCGTTCGGGACGCAAGTGCGGACGGACTTTATTGATGGCATGGGCAAGGTGAATGATAAGTTTGTGATTATCCTGAATGTGAACCAGGTCTTATCTGCCGATGAGTTGGCGGAGCTGGTTTTGAATTAAAAATCTTCGATGGCAGGCCGGGCATGATGCGAATGCCTGACCCGCATCGATTCAATGGAGGTTAGGATGGATATACGCTCCATTACGCAGCCTGAATTTCAGCTTTTCAAAAAGTTTATTTACGGGCAAGTGGGCATCAGTCTTAGCGATAACAAGCAGTCGCTGGTGAGCGGTCGCCTGGCGAAACGTCTCAAGTATTACAACTTCAATACGTTCAAGCAGTACTACGAGTTCATCCACCAAAAAGGCAATGAGGCGGAGCAGCAGGTGGTGGTCGACTTTCTGACCACCAACGAGACTTACTTTTTCCGCGAGCCCAAGCACTTTGATTTTATCCGGGACAAGGTGCTGCCCAAGCACAATAAAACCAAGATATTCCGCGTGTGGAGCGCAGCCTGCTCCAGTGGCGAGGAGCCCTACACGCTGGCCATGGTGCTGGCCGAGCATTTGCAGAGCACGCTCTGGGAGATCATCGCTTCCGACGTCAGCACGCGCGTGCTGGAAACGGCGACCCGTGGCCGCTATCCGCAGGATGTGATTGAGGATATTCCGCGAAACTACCTGGTGAAATATTGTCTGAAAGGGACAGGCAGTCAGGATGGCGTGGTGCTGATTTCCAAGGAATTACGGCGCCAGATGCGTTTTCAGCATATCAACCTGATGCATCCGCTGCCCAAGCTGGGGGAGCTCGACATGATTTTTCTGCGCAATGTGATGATTTATTTTGATAACGATACCAAGCGGGCCTTGCTGGATCGCATGTATACCCTGTTGAAGCCAGGTGGCTACCTGTTTATCAGCCATTCGGAAAGCCTGAATGGCATCAGTGAAAAGTTTCAGATTGTGCAACCTTCGATTTATCAAAGGCCGTTATAACGATGGTGGTAAAGCCGGAAAAGCCACCTTTCGTCATTGATATTTTTTTGCAGCCAGGCGAATTGTATTTTGGTGATCGCCACACGCGCATTCGCACGGTGCTGGGTTCTTGCGTCTCGGTGGTGTTCTGGCACCCGGAAAAGCTGTTGGGGGGCATGACGCATATCATGATGCCACCCAAGCTGGATATACCCTCAGTGCATAAACTGGATGGGCGGTATGCGGATGATGCGATCGCGATGATGTTTGAGGAAATGAAGAAATTCAAGGCGTTCGACAAGAACTACCACGTCAAGATTTTTGGCGGCGGCAATATGTTCCCGAAAACCGCCAAGGAATTCAGCAAGACCATAGGTTGCAAAAACATACAGGCGGTGGAGAGCATTCTTAAAAAGCATGGGTTTCGTTGCAAGGCCAGTCACCTGGGTGGCTCGGGTCATCGCAATATTTCGTTCGACGTGTGGAGCGGCCATGTCTGGATGCGGCACGTGAAAATGTAGGGGTACATCCTTAACCGGGATTCAATAATGAATAAAATAAAAGTCATGATCGTGGATGATTCGGCCGTCGTGCGGCAAGTGCTGACGAGCTATCTTGAAGCTTCAAAAGAGGTGGAGATTATCGGGGCGGCTTCCGACCCCATTTTTGCCATTGAGAAAATGCAGAAGGAATGGCCGGATGTGATCATTCTGGATGTGGAAATGCCGCGCATGGATGGCATTACCTTCCTGAAAAAAATCATGGCGCAGCGCCCCACACCGGTCATTATCTGTTCGACGCTGACCGAAAAAGGAGCTGAGACTACCATGGAAGCCCTGGCAGCAGGGGCGGTCAGCATTATTACCAAACCCAAGGCCGGCTTGAAATCCTTTATGACCGAGTCGGCGGATGACCTGGTGCAGCATATCAAGGCTGCGGCCAAGGCCAATGTGCGCAAGATTCTGCATCATGACCCTCAGCCAGTGCTGAAAACACCGGCCAAACTGACGGCGGATGCGGTGCTGGCACCCAAGCCCGCTGCCATGGCGCAGACGACCGAAAAGATTGTCGCCATTGGCACCTCCACCGGAGGTACACAAGCACTGGAGCGTGTGCTGACGGCGCTGCCCCGGGTATGTCCGGGTATTGTGATTGTGCAGCATATGCCGGAAAACTTTACGGCGGCGTTTGCCGCCCGCCTTAACCAGCTCTGTGCCATTGAAGTAAAAGAAGCGGCCAAAGGCGACCGCGTGGTGATGGGCCGTGCGCTGATTGCGCCGGGCGGCAAGCATATGGTGCTAAAGCGCAGTGGCGCGCAGTATTTTGTCGACGTAATTGATGGGCCGCCCGTTAGTCGTCATAAGCCCTCGGTCAATGTGCTGTTCCGTTCGGTGGCGCAGTCTGCCGGTAAAAATGCCCTCGGCATCATCATGACCGGCATGGGCGATGATGGCGCCCAGGGCATGAAAGAGATGCATGAGGTGGGAGCGACGACCGTGGCCCAGGATGAGCGCAGCTGTGTGGTGTATGGCATGCCCAAGGAAGCCGTGAAGCTGGGCGGGGTCAACAAGAGCATCTCGCTGGATGCGATTGCCGCCGAAATCCAGAACTATGGAGCCATGCATCGTTAACTTTTGACAGGAATGAAGAAGCATCAGCATGACACTGCCCACTAACGAGATTGAAGCACAAGCGCCGCTGGAGCAAGGCATAGACAGCCTGTTGACCGCGCTTTGCCTTCAACTTGAGATGATGGCGGCTGTGCTGGTGACGGGGCAGGGGCATGTGTTGGTGCATGCGCCAGCGAGTGTCAGCGCGCACTTGCGCGAGCAGGCGTCGCTTTTTTGTCAGCTGGCCCAGCAGCTGCCGGACCATATGCTGGTGGAAGATACACAGCTTAACCCGGTGTTTGCGCCGGTATTTGCCGCGCAGGCAAATATCTCTATCCGGTTTTTTGCCGCCAGCCACTTGCGGGATGCAAACCAGGCCTGCCTGGGCTGGCTGTTCCTGTTGCATCCCGAACCCCGGCAATTGGCCCTGCACCAGCAAACCAGCCTGCGGGCAATGGCGGATACCGCCGCGCGCTGGTTGGCCATGGCGTTGCAGAATCAGGCGCTGGCGGCGAGCAATGCCCGCTGGAAATTTGCGCTGGATGGTGCGGGTCATGGCGTGTGGGATTGGGATCTGGGCAGTAACCGGGTGACCTTCAGCACGCAGTGGAAAACCATGCTGGGTTACGACGAGCAGGACATCGGCGACGATTGCCAGGATTGGTTGTCGCGCGTGCATCCGGCTGACCTTGCGCATTTTAAGACACTGATTGATGCCGTGAAATCAGGCGAAGCGCAAAGCCTGATCTGCGAATACCGCTTGCTGACCAAGACCAATGAGTGGTGCTGGATACTCTCCAAAGGCATGATCATGGCAGGCAAGGACCACGAAGGTCCCCGCCGCATGATAGGCACCAATACCGACATCACGGCTCGCAAACAAAGCGAGCGCCTGATCTGGCAACAAGCGAATTTTGATGCGCTGACCGGCCTGCCGAACAAACATCTCCTGAATCAGCTGTTGAGCGAGCGCATCCATGGCGATCATGGCGCCAACAACATGGTCGCGCTGATGATTGTGGATCTTGATAACTTCAAGGATGTGAACGACGCCCTGGGCCATATCTATGGCGATATGCTGCTGATGGAGGCGGCGAGCCGCATTCAGGCCGCGGTGTTGCCAGCGGATATCGTGGCGCGTGAGGGGGGCGATGAATTCATTATCGTCACCACGGCGGCCAGCCTCGCTGAGCTTGAGAATACGGCGACCAATGTGCTGCGGGTGCTTGGCCAGAGTTACGAGCTGCTGTCCGAGGTGGTGTTTTGTGCCGCCAGTATCGGCATTGCCTTGTATCCGCAGCACACGCTCTCGCCCAATGTATTGATGAAATATGCCGATCAGGCGCTATATCTCGCCAAGAGCACGGCGCGCGGACAATATGCGTTTTACTCCCATGAGCTGGAAGAGGAGGCGCTGAAACGTTCCAAACTGACGACCGAGCTGCGTTTTGCCGTTGAAGAGCAGGCATTCGAGGTGTTTTACCAGCCCATTTTCAGGCTGGATACACGCGAGACCGTCAAGGCCGAGGCGCTGGTGCGCTGGAAACATCCTGAACGCGGCTATGTCAGCCCGGCGGAATTTATTCCACTGGCGGAATCTACCGGCCTGATCAATGCGATAGGCGATTGGGTGTTCAAAGAGGCGGCCATGTTCGCCAAGGCTTTGCGTGGAAGTTATGCGCCGGATTTCCAGATCAGCGTCAACAAATCGCCTATCCAGTTCCTCACGGTGGGCAAGCTGGATTGGGCTGCATTCCTGACAAATCTGGACCTGCCTGGCAAGGCGATCTCGGTGGAAATTACCGAAGGCCTGCTCCTGCAGCAAAGTCAGGAGGTCAACGCGCGCATCAAGAAAATCCGCGATACCGGCATGAGCATTTCGCTGGATGATTTTGGGACTGGCTATTCCTCCCTGTCCTATTTGAGCTCGTATGAAATCGATTACCTCAAGATTGATCGTTCCTTCATTATCAACCTCACTACCTCGAGCAAGAACCAGGCACTGTGCAAGGCCATTATCACCATGGCGCATGAGTTGGGTTACCAGGTGATCGCCGAAGGCATAGAAACCGAGCAGCAATTGCATCTGCTCGCCGCCTTGGGCTGCGATCTGGGCCAGGGCTATTTCATCTCGCGCCCATTGCCGCAGCAGGACTTTGTCGCCTGGCTGGCAAGCAGTCTATCAACGACGCAGCTGGCCGAAGCCGCTGCAGGCTAAGGCCGACCAGCTCTGCGAGCGGTCATGCTGCTTAATTCTTGAGCAGCAGATAATCCCCATGCGTGGCGACCACATGCAGCCGCTGCTTGAATGAGTCTGGCAAGTTTTTATACGGTGTTTTGTGCATGGCGACATAGGCGTGGCCACGTTGCATGGCCGCCTCAAGCTCAGGCTCGGTAGCCGCCTTGATGGCTTTGCCTTCGGTATAAAACTCGGTGGAATAATCCAGGAAAGGGTAGCCAATCAGCGGCTCGCCGGGCTGTTTTTCCTTCTGATATTGCCACACCAGATCGCGCGTGGTGCTCAGGCTGCCCCAGCTATCTCGATAATCATGCACCAGAAAGGCTGACCAGCCCACGACCACCACCAGCATGCCGGTTGCCAGCACAGGCACTACGCGCCGGGCCGGGCCGCGACGTGCCAGCCAGCTGGCTGCCAGCATGGCAAGTCCTGCCAGGCCAGGCAGGGCATAGGTCCAGATGATGTTGGCGGCCGCTGTGAAGAAAATCCCCGGGCTTAAACCCCAGATCAGAAAATACCATTGCCGCAGACGGGCTTTGTTGTGGATATCGCGCAGCGCCAGCGGTTTTTTCCAACCGATAAAGAGCGGCAGCAGCAACGACCATGGCAGGGTGCCGATCAGTATAAAAAGCCAGATGGCCCCGTGTGGAAAGGCATGGGCATGGCCGTAGCGGTCACCCTGCCAGTGCGGCGTCAGAAAGCGATGCCAGTGCTCACCCACAATGAAATAATCAATAAATCCTGGGGTTTTCAGCTCGGCGGCGATATACCAGGGCAGCGACATGGCGAGTGCCAGCAAGGTGCCTCGCACCCAGGGGAAGCTACGCAGAGCTTCCTGCAATCGTTCCGCCAGTAGACACCACAGCACAATAGGCACGCCGGTCAAAATACAGGCAATCGGCCCTTTTGCCAGCAGGCCTATGCCCGCGCCTATGAATAGCAGCCAGCGCTCTTTTGCCCGGCTTTGTTCCGGGCCATGCATACCTTGCCAGAAGCCGCGCATCATCAGGATACAGCTTAGCGCCAGCGCCATGTCGGTCATGACGGCGCCCATGGAGATGAAGAACAGCACCGAGACACTGAGTATCACGCAGGCATACAAACGCTCTGCGGGCCGGCGCGGGCCGAGCCAGCCCCAGATCACCCAGAGGATCGCCACACCCAGCAGAAAATGTGGTACGCGAGCGGCAAAGGCGTTCACCCCAAATAGATGATAGCTGCCGGCAGTCAGCCAGAAGGCAAGCGGCGGCTTGGCCCAGAATGGAACCCCGTAGTCATACCAAGGGGTGATCCAGTCATTCAGCTCAAACATTTTGCGGCCGATTTCGGCGTAGCGCGATTCCGTGGAGTCAAACAAGGGAAACAGGCCCAGGCTGATCAGTTTGATCAGCAGGCCTGCCACGAGCAGCATCATGAGTAGATGCGTGGAAGAAAAACGACGATTGTGCATACACCCGGTCAACATTAAACAAATGCGTAAAGGAGTTGCGTGATGGTAAAGACGCAAGCTTACAAATTCCTAACATGATGCATTTGCAAGTTAAGGGCCTGGCAGCAATGCCTGAGATAACCTTCGTTAACTATCTGTATTGAATGGTTTAGTTGATGAGTATGGCTGCCTGGCGACGTTCTCTGGTCTGCAGAAAATGTCAGAAACGCCAGCAAAGCCACGCAGAATTGCGCGAAATGCCGGTGGGTATAGAGGCGCGCGCCAAGGATGCTTAGCGATAAAGGTAAGTGTTTGCCTGGAGGGCGTAGGTCTCAAAGCGATGCTGCAAATGTTCACGCAACAGGCGTATGGTGGGTGATAGCTGGCGCCGATCGGGGCAAATCAGGTTCAGCGGCAAGGACTCTCCTTGCCATTGCGGGCAGATGACGCTGAGTCGCCCGGCGGTGACGTCGCGGCCCACATCCAGCCATGAGCGGTAGCAGATGCCATAGCCGGAGACTGTCCAGTGCCGTACGGCATCTGCGTCATCCGCGGAGCGATTGCCGCGGACATCGATGTCCAGCACTTCGCCATCGCGGGTGAAGCGCCAGCGGTTGTAAAGGGCATCGCCCACCCGAAAACACAGGCAGTTGTGCCGGCTCAGCTCGGCAGGGCTGCTGGGCGTACTATGCGTTGTCAGATATTGCGGCGCAGCGCAGAGCACGCGCCGATTGTCGGTGACCAGCGGCAAGGCCACCTGGCTGGAATCAGGCGGCTGCCCGTAGCGAATGGCGACATCCACCGGCTCGCGCATGACATCGGCAATACGGTCTGACAATTGCACACGCAAGTGGAGGTCTGGATGCTGCTGCTGAAATTCATCCAGCCAGGGCAGTATGACATTGCGCCCCAGATCAGAAGGCAAGGAAAGGCTGAGCTCACCGCGTATCAGGCTATGCCCGGCGACTAGTTCATCGGCCAAGTCGCGCAACTCATTGATCAGAGGCTGACTGCGCGCGAGCAAGCGCTCGCCTTCTGCCGTCAGCCGCAGGCTGCGCGTGGTGCGTACGAACAGTAATACCCCCAGCTCGCTCTCCAGCCGTTTGAGTGCGGCACTGGCTACGGCCGGGGAAATCTCCAGGCTGCGTGCAGCGGCAGACAGGCTGCCATACTGGGCCGTGGTAATGAAAAGCTCGAGGTCTGCCAGATTTTTTATTTTCAAAATAATATTGAAGCTCAAACAAGTCGTGGCTAGTTTATCAATTGGATCAAATCAATGAAACTGGCGCCATATTCATTTTTATGAGAGAGAGCCACCATGAAAGCCATTGCATATCAACATTCGCTGCCCATCAGCCAGGCCGAGTCGCTGGTCGACGTAACGCTGGCGGATCCCGTTGCCAGCGGGCGCGATCTGCTGGTCGAGGTAAAAGCGATTGCCGTGAATCCGGTAGATACCAAGATACGTCGCGGCCAGCAGCCACCTGCGGGCGAATGGAAAGTGCTGGGATGGGATGCTGCCGGTGTGGTGCGCGCCGTGGGGCCAGAGGTGAGTATGTTCAAGCCTGGAGACACGGTCTGGTATGCCGGGGCGATTAACCGGGCCGGCAGCAATAGTGAGCTGCAACTGGTGGATGAGCGCATAGTAGGTTCCATGCCAGCGACGCTGGATTTTGCCGCCGCCGCTTCCCTGCCACTTACCAGTATCACGGCGTGGGAGCTGCTGTTTGATCGCTTGCAAATCGAGCGTGGCGGCCAGGGCTATGGCAAATCGCTACTGGTCATCGGCGCAGCAGGCGGCGTTGGTTCTATCCTGGTGCAGCTGGCACGCCGCTTGACCGGTCTGACGGTGATAGCGACCGCTTCGCGCCCCGAAAGCCAGGCCTGGATACGCCAGCTGGGCGCGCATCATGTGATTGACCATCATGCGCCGCTTGCTCCCCAACTGGCGGAGATCGGCCTGCCTGCCCCGGATTATGTGGTGAGCCTTACCCATACCGAGTCTTACTTTGATCAGATTGCAGAAGTGATCGCGCCGCAGGGCAAGTTTGGGCTGATTGATGATCCGGCCACGCCGCTGGATGTGATCAAGCTCAAGCGCAAGAGCGTTTCGCTGCACTGGGAGCTGATGTTTACCCGTGCCCTGTTTGCCACCCCGGATATGCAGGCACAGCATCACATCCTGAGTGAAGTGGCGTCCCTGGTGGATAACGGGGTGCTGCGCACGACGGTGGCGGAGAATTTCGGCCGCATTACAGCAGAAAACTTGCGGCGCGCGCATGCGCTACTTGAGTCCGGGCAGGCGCGCGGCAAGATTGTGCTGGAAGGGTTCTAGGGCTTGCCGCAGGTTTGAGCACAGATCGGGGCGCTGGCAAAGGCGGCCCCTGAGCTATCGTAAGGAAACCGGACGGCCTGCCCTTTGCCGATAGCGCTGCCAGGTCTTCATCAAGGCTGGCGTATACACGCCCAGAATCAGCAGCAAGGCGAGGCCCAGATACAGCCAGCGGATGTTGTAATCGGTGACAAATACAGCGGCCGGTTTCTGCTGCTGGATATAGTCATAAAACCCGGCTTCATCTTTGCCTTCGATGTATTTCGCCTTGATCTCGCCTGCCAGTTCCTTGAGATAGCCGTCTTCCAACTGGGAGAGGTAGCGGTCAAACTCGGCATAGGCCACGATAGGATCGGGTTCGTCCTTGGAAGTGTCGTTATAGGTAACGCCCACCGCACCGGCGGAGAATTCCTTGGCATCTGACGGCCAGAATCCCACCCATTTGTTCTCGCTATTGAATCGGGGAATAGGCACCGGCTCATGTCCGCCCACGCCGACAAATAGCCAGTGGCTGCCATCCATCGCGCCCAGGTCCAGCTTGTTGATGGCATTGACCTTGGGGGCTTCGTCACCATCGGTAAAGAACACCAGCTGCGCAGGCGCATTCAATGAGTCCAGCACGGTCTCGCCCGACTTCACGCCAAAGCTCAGGCGGCTGTTGCCACGCCAGGCCATGCGCCAGTCCAGATGGTTGATGGTGTCGGTAATGATGTCGTAGTTGGCGCATACTTCCAGCGGCATGAAGAGCAGGCCTACGTTCTCGGCAGCAAATACCCCCACACTGAAATAGGTGCCGCAGGGCGATGTTTCTACAATGCGCTTCATCAGATGGCGGGTATAGACCATGCGGCTTACCGGCTTGCCAGCCAGCATGGCGTCTTCTGCATTCATGCTCTGCGACACATCGGCAATCAGCAGGTAGTTATGTACATCCTGCTTGAGCTGAATTTGCGGCTTGAGCAGGGCGAGCAGCATGAGGGCCAGTGCCAGCACATACAGCACGGTGGCATAGTTGGCTTTCAGGGCATGGATCACGCGCATCATGGCAAGCCTATCGGCAGGTTGCTGAGTTGTACGCCGGATTGCTCTTTTTCTGACTGTTGCATCCTGGCTGGCAGAATGGACAGCAAGAGGTCGAGGTTGAAACGCGCCGGTAGCAATGCGGGATTGAGTCGCAATGCCTGCTCATAGGAGGCACGTGCCTGCATGAAGGCATAGCGCGCATCTTCGATCAGGCTGCCATCGTCGTTTACACGGCGGCTCAAGCCAAACCGCAGCAGGTTGTTGCCGACGTTGTAATGTACTCTGGCTTGCATCTCGTTATCCGGCGCCATTTCCAGCAATTGTCCATAGGTCTGGATGGCATGCTTGTATTCGCCTGAATTACCTTGCCGATACGCGGCAGCGAATTTTTCGGTCAGCGGATATTGATCAAGAGGCAGTGTGGCGTTGTGCTTCAGTGCCGTATTGAAGCGCTCAATGTGCCACAGCTGCGTTGCTTCATAGGCACTGCCGATCACGCCTGTCAGCACCAGGACGGACAGCAGTGCGTTTTTAGTTTTCAAGCCGATTGCCATGCGGGAACCCTCAAGTGTTGGGTGATGAGCAGCGCCAGTCCCAGGACCAGTGCTACCAGAATAAAAATGCGGGAGTAATCACGGCCCGCAATAGTGACCGAGTACTGGATGATGTTTTTCTCGCGGGCATCAATGTCCTGAATCGCCGACTGCAAGGTGGTGGGGTTGTGCGCCTCATACGCCTTGTATTTGATTTTCAGCGATTTGAAAAACAGATCGAGGGCGATGGCGGGCGGCTCATTGCCTTCTTCATACACCCGGTCCGATGAAAAAATACTGATGTCGTCGGGCTCGCGCAGCACGATCCAGTAGAGATTCAGGCCGCGTGCCGTCACCTGCTCGCGAATTTTGTTCTTGATGCGCGGGCTCAGTTTGCCTGCCCCATCCGACAACAGAATGATGGCGCGCGAGCCTGAGCTCTGAATCTGGTCAAACAGGGCCACGGCCTCGGTCACCCCTGCGCCGATATTGGTCTGGTTGATGCCGGCGCTGGTGGCGGCGGCAATCGCGGCATGGATGGCCTTGCGATTGGCGGTGATCTTGGTGCCATACAAGGCTGAGTTGGTGAACGCCACCACACCCATCATGTCGTCCGGCCGCGCATCAATAAAGCCGGTAATCAGGCGGCGGGCAGCGGCAGATTTGATCTCGGCGACGCGACCACTGGTGGAATCACCCGCAAACGGGTGATCCATGCTGACGCTACGGTCAATCACCAGCACGGTCTGGGCGCCCTTGCCTACTCGCACGACCTGGCGTTCTGAGCCCTGCGGGGCGGCAATGGCCAGAATGATGCAGACAATCAGCAGTGCGGTCGCAGCCTTGATGGTCCAGTCCACGATATCGGACAAGGTATCTTTAGGTGCGATATCCAGCCACGAATACATCTGCCCCTGGCTGCTTTTGAGCCAGAACGGGATCAGGGCCAGCGGCAGCAGGAGCAGGCTCCAGGGATGCAAAAACGTCATCTTGCCCTCCGCTCGCAGTCGCGCAGCTGGCGGCACAGGTGGAGCAAGTCAGCCTTGACCTTGTTCTCGGTCCCGCTTTGCCGCCCGGCAAACAGGCTGGCAGCCGATGCCTGGAAGAAGGCTTCGATGTCTGCTTGCAGCGGGACAAACCGCGGATGCTGCGCGATGAAGGCGGGGATATCTGCCGCGAACAGGCTGCTGCCATAGGTGCGGTTAAACGCCTGGTGCAGCAGCAGATAGGCCGCTTGCGTTGATGCGGCAGGCAGGCGTTTCAGGCGGCGATAAGCTTGGGCAAATGGCCCGCCCATCAGCGGCAGCCAGGCGCGCTCGGCGTTGATATATAGCAAGCCAAGCACGCCCGCCGCCAGCAGGCCGAGGCAGGCATACAGGCGCAGTTTGTGCTCCTGAGTGGGGATGGGCGCGGGCGGCAGTTCAGGCATGACATTGGCCTTGGCTGAGGCCATGGTGCTGGCGGCCAGTGGCGATAGCCAGAAACGCCAGGCGGGCACAGGGATAGTCACTGCCTGCTTGTCGCCAGTCGCGGCGATAGTTTCTGCAGGGAGTTGCAGCACGCTGGGTTGGGTGCGATGGGCAAATATCTGGTAACGCAGGGTCAGCGTGTAATGCATGCCCTTGCCTGCAGATTTTTCCTCCAGCTTCACGTCTACCAGCTCTATGCCTTGCTGCTGGCTGCCCTTTTGCGGCAGCGCACTTTTGGCAATGCGAAAGCCTGGTGGCAGATCTACGGACACGGTACGTGTCAGCACATCACCGATAGTGAGCCCGACATTGCGGGATGGGTTTTCGATGCGGATGTCACCGGCATTGATGGGGGTTGGCGCTGACGCTGCTGCCCACATGGGCGTTGCCAGCGCCACCAATAGAAGGCCGCGTAGCAGGGGAACAAGGAATCGATTTTTCATAAGCTCACGTATTGGTCAAAGTACCGGGTCATGACATCCGGCGTAAAGCTTTCAGAGAGAAAAAGCGGTTGGCTGTCGAACTGCAGAAACAGTTGCTCCAGCGCGGTTTTGCGCTGGGCGAAAGCCGCCATGAATTGCTTGCGTACATAATCGCGAAAGAAGACGGTGCGCATGGCGCCGGTTTCCGGGTCCAGCATATTGCCGATGCCGAATTTGGGCAGCTTGCTGAATTCGGCCTCATCCCACAGCACCACGGGCACCAGTTGATGGCGCGACAGCGAGTTGAGGGTTTCTTCAATCAGGTGCAGCGGCATGTGGAAATCCGAGATCCAGAACACCAGCCCGCGTTGCTGGCTGAGGTATTGCGATACCTCCAGCGCACCGCGCGCGCCCATTTGCATGCGGCGAAACTGGCGCAGCTCGGCCAGCAGGTCGAGCGACGATGCCAGGTGGTGCGAGAGTGGCTGGCTGTAGGCTTCATCCACCTGGTCGTGATAGCTCACCAGGCTGAAGACATCGCCCGCCTGCCAGGCGGAGTAAGCCACGCTTTCGGCTATGGCAATCGCGCTATCCAGCTTGCGCGGATTGCTCCCGTATTGCATGGAGCTCGATAAATCGCACACGGCATACACCGGTGTGGTGTTGTCCTGGTTGAACAGCTTGACCTGAACCTGCTCAAAAGGGTCGCGCACTGATTGCCGGAAGTCCATGCGGCGGGCATCCGGATATTCGACAAACGGCAGGTTGCCGCGGTACTCAAATCCCAGGCCGCGCTCGGTGCCGCGATGGTCGCCGAGGTGCATGCTTTTTGTGCGCCACGGGATACGGTAGCGGAACGCTTTTTCGTGATCGTGTGCCATCCGCTCAGGCCTTGGCGGCGACTTCAACGGTCCTGAGAATGGCCGAGCTCAACTCGCGTGCCAGCACGGTGCGCCGCATTTCGTACATGGGGTTGAACACCAGGCGGTGAGAGATGATCTCGTGGAATACAGCATGAATGTCTTCCGGATACAGGCTGTCGCGCTCCTGCAGCCAGGCATGCACACGGGCAGCTTTCAGCAGCATGCCCATGCCGCGCGGGCTGGCACCCGCCTGCACCAGGCGTGCTACATCCACGCTATCGAGGTGTATGCCAAACTTGGCAGGGTCACGCGTGGCATCCCACAAATCCAGCACATACTCTTCAATGGCTTCGCTGGAGCGGATGTGATTTTGCAGCAGATCAGAAAAGTCATTCATCTGATCAAAATGCAGCAGGTCTTCCTGCACTTCGGCGGTCAGGCGATCGGTATGCTGAAAGCGGGTATCAAACACCAGCGATTTGCGCAGCTGGCGATCTTCAGGAATCTCGATCGGGATTTCCATCATGAAGCGGTCACGCGCGGCGGAGGGAATTTCGAAGGTTTCGTTTTTCTCCACCTGGTTACGGTCGGCAAACACCAGCATATGCGGCAGCTTATATTCGCGCTTGAAGGCATGCACGCTGCGCTCCGCCATCACCCGCAGCATCAGTGCGTGCACTTGCGGCCGGGCCCGGTTGATTTCGTTGAAGAAAAATACCGAGAGGTTTTCCCCCGCACGCAAGAGCGGGCCTTCGTCTATCTGTGGCCGACCTTCGGGCCCGAGAAAGGTGTGATACACCAGGTCATTCGGCATCAGGTCGACGGTGCCTTCTATCCGTTCATAAGCGCCGCCAATCGCCCGGGTGATCGCCTGCAGCAAGGTCGTTTTGCCAACACCCACGCCACCTTCCAGCAGCACATGGCCACGTGCGAAGATCGCCAGGTTCATCAGGCGGATGGCATGATCCTGCCCAACAATGACGTGCTTGACGCTGTTTTCAAGCTTGAGGGCTTTATCGCGCCAATCGGCGAGCTGCGTGTCCAATCCGGGAGTCATTCTGCGTCCTTAAAAATCGTTGTAAAGGGAGTTCTTGCCTCATCTTATATACTGGTCTGTATATTGTAAACGGGAAATTTTCCCGATCCTCCTGCGAGGCATCCAAATTTCGCCTCACATCGGGCCAGTATGCGCTTTATGCCGATAAGGTGCTCACCACGCGCAAGCGACGTGGCATGCCATTGGGGAAAGGCCATTCAATGCTTTGTCCGGCCTTGAGCCCCAGTAGCGCCGTGCCTACCGGAGCCAGCACCGATATCTTGCCCTGTTCCATATTGGCTTCTTCTGGCAGCACCAGCTCAATGGTGCGACTAACGCCGTTACTTTCATCCACATAGGTGACGCGCGAATTGAGGCCGACGATATCCGGCGGCATTTTTTCACTTGGTACAACAATGGCGCGATCCAGCTCGTCACTCAGGGCATGATGTCGGGTCAGGGTGTGCAGCACGGCATAATCCGGCTCTGATATGTATAAGTACCTGTCTTGCATATTAAATATCCTTTAAAAACGAAAGCCCCCGCCAAATGGCAGGGGCATGCCATCACATCATAAGCGCATATCAAGCCCGCCATAAGCCGCTATACTGGAAAAGGTAAGTTTCCTGAATGGATACAATAAACATGCATGATCTCAATTTGATGGCCATTTTTGCCCATGTGGCCCAGGAGCAAAGTTTTTCCACCGCCGCCAGAAAGCTCGGCATGTCGCGCTCTGCGGTCAGCAAGGCGGTCGCCAAACTGGAAACTGCTCTGGGCGCCCGCTTGCTCAATCGCAGCACGCGTCACCTCAGCCTCACGGAAGTGGGTGCTGGCATGCTGGAACACTGCGCGCGCATCGTCACCGAGTCCGAGCGCGCCAGTCAGGTGGTGGAAAACCTTAACAGCAAGCCCAGCGGCACCTTGCGCGTTGCCGCTTCTGTGGCTTTTGGCACCTTGCATGTGGCGCCGGCCATGGCGGATTTTCTGCAGCAGTATCCTGAGGTGGAGCTGGATATAACCATTACCGATAGAGCGATTGATATGGTGGAAGAGGGCTACGACGTGATTATCAAGGTTGCCCAGGAGCCGCCATCCGCCCTGGTGGCGCGCAAGCTCGCGCCCGTGCGGCGCCAGGTGTGTGGTACCCCGGCATATTTCCGGCAGCATGGCTTGCCCGCTTCGCCCATGGCGCTGACGGCGCACAATTGCCTGGACTATATCCATTCAGGGGATAAAGGCTATTGGCGATTCAGCGGGCCGGATGGCGAAATTGCGGTGCCGGTATCTGGCCGTGTGCGCATCAATGATGATGAAGCCTTGTCGCAGGTGGTGCTGGGGGGCTTCGGGCTGGCGCTATTGCCAACTTTTATTGTCGGTAATCACCTGCAATCCGGGCATCTGCAATCGGTACTGTCTGATTACATTCCAGTCGAGCAGCATGTGTACGCCATGTATTTGCCCAATCGTTTTCTGCCGCTCAAGGCGCGTACTTTTATAGATTTCCTGCTGGAACGTTACGGTCCGGAGCCTTATTGGGATGCGCGTTGAGTGTCAGGGAGGCCTCCCCTATTCAACATGAGAATGGCAAGAGCTGCGCAGGCAGCCCTTGCCGGGGTTGGGTTGCAGCGGGTGTTAATACCCACTCACGCCAAGGCGTGCATCAGCAGGGTATACGCTATCCACATAAAGCCAATGGTGGAAATCACGAAACTCAGCGCTGAGAATACCTTCCACTTTTTCTTGCTCCAGAAGTCGGGATCAAACGCTGCAATGGTAAAAATCGTGGGGTTGGTGAAACCGCCTATCGCCAGACACCAGCAGGCAATGACGGGAAGCTCGACGCCTGCGCCGTAGAATCCCAGGCCGAATAACGCCATCAAGGCATAGTCCACGTGCGCGCGTATCATGGTTTTGTAATCGACCACGAAAGCATCTACGCCTGGTAACGGAAACCATTTGGCAAAGGTCATCAACCAGGCGGATGAAATCAATGCGGTGATGCAAGCAACTGATCCTATGAGTAAAACATTCATTATCTTCTCCCTTGTGTTGTGAATGGAGAAGTTAGTATATATACAGGTCTGTATATATGGAATCCCTTGCGTTTTACTTTTTCATGCCATCACCATAAAAAACTGAGCCACGTAGCCACATAATCCACATCGCCACCCCCTGCATTTTTCACATAACTGCTGGCATAAAGATGTACATATGACAGCGTGGCGACCATATGGCGGCTGGCCTTCCATTGCAATGAGCCTTCTGCCGTGGTGCCCACATACATGCCTTGTACATTGGCGGGCAGACTGACGGCGCCATTGGTGGCATATAGCGCGTCTTCCTTCCTGAAGCGCCAGATCGCATCGGCGCCCACAGTGGCGGTAAGGTTTTCCAGGGGCTGGGTTTGCAAGGAGACATGCAGATCCTTGATATTGGCGGGTCGCAGCAAGCTTGCATCATTGAAATACCCTGCCTTGAAAAAAAGCGGATTGAAGGTACCAACCGTACCATCGCCCTGGTGGCGATCGCCACTGGCGATATCCAGCTTGAGTCCCAGCCTGGGCTGCCAGGGATGCTGCAGGAAAGTGTAGCCAATGTCGTTTGCCAGTGTCCAGGCCCGTATATCCTGGTTGTCTACGTGCCCAAACTGGTAGACGGGCTCGATGTCATAGTCCCAATTGCCGCTTTTGCCAAACCAGCGACTACCTATGGAATGGCGGTTTTCGAGGCCGCTGGCATCCACATAGGCACTTTTTTCATCGCGAAAGCCCAGATAATAAAGATCTGCGCTAAGTTCGGGAGTCAGGGGGCGGGATGCATACACGCCATAAAACGTCTGCTCTTCATTTGCCGCATCTGGCCGGTAGCGCTGCTCTTCTACCGGGCGGACCGCGAAGGCATACAGTTTGGTTTTACCGCCCGCCGAGGCGATTAGCTGCACACCATCAAATTTGAGTGGAGTATTGGGAGCAGCTCGCGTGGCAACTAATCGGCTTGAGCCATACGCCATGGAAAATCGCCCGCCACGCAAGGTCAGGCGCTCACCATTGGGGGTAGGTTCGCCCCAGGTGTAATCGACAAACGCCTGTTGCAGGTCTAGCGGATTCTGGTTGATCGGACTTTTGAATTCGCCACCAAACTGCACGCTGGAAATCCCTTGGGCAAACACGCGCAAGCGTTCGTTGAAGTGCAGGTCCGCATGCAAAAGCAGGCGCTGTAAACCGTAGTCATTCTGCTTGGGGCCAGCCACCCCGAATCCCTGGTTATGGTAGCTCTCATAGCGCTCGCGTACCTCGCCGCCCAGGCTTAGATAGCTCTCAGGATTGCCCGGCGTAAGGGGAATATATTTAAGCGAATCCAGCCCATCACGGGCATAGCCCGGTTCTGCCAGATAGGAATAGCGCTCGGTATAACGCAACAAGGTATACGGTGGTGGATGGCGGCTGGGATGCCCGGTGGTGGCATCCTCTGCCAAGGCTGAATCCTCGGGCAATACCAGTACCTTCCCGGTTTTGAGGTCCAAGGGTGTCACGTAGTCATCCGCGAAAGCCGGGCAGGCCGTGATCAGGCTGCCGAGCACGCCGGCGAGCGCCAGGTTATTTTTTGCTGGCGGCCACATAAGGTTCAGTGCCCTTTTTCTGAAGGGTTAGGCTTACCTGCTGGATTGCACGGTCAATTTGCGTATTCACGCTTTGATAGTATTTGGGGCCTGCTTCGATCACCCATTCCTGAATGTCAAAGGCGGGAGCCAGCCCTTGCGCCTGCAAGCGCTTCTCCGTGTCATAAGCCAGGAGCCCCTCCTCCACCACCGCAGCATCGCCTGCGCCAACTTCAATCACGCTGCTGCCTTGATCACGTAGCGTGGGGGCAAATGACACATGATGGGCGTTCAGGCGTACTGCTTCACGAATGGCAATGCGTCCAGCCAGGCGCAAGCTTTCCTGCGAGAGGTTTTTCTCATCGCCCACGCCGATCAGCAGCACTTGCCTGGGCGTGATGGATTGGCCTGGTGGCGTATACAAAAAGGTTTCTCCAAGTTCACCAATAAACTCGCCACGCTCACGCAGCGCCTGTAGCAGACCGCCCTGCTTGTCATTGAAATCCTGCATGGCTTCAATATATTGATCGCCTTGCGGGTTATGCTTCAGCAAGGTAATGATTTGCAGATCGGTAGTCTGCGTAACCGGGCCTATCTGCTTGACCGTCACGGTCATGCCATGGGGTGAGGGAAAGGAAGTCTGCGGTGTATCGGCAAATACGTTCAGGGTGAACAGGCTGCTGAAAAGGCAGGCCGCGAGCGGGGCAAGTCGAAAAATAGGCATGATGCGTCCTTATTTGTATGGCAATTAGTGAGCGCTGGCTTTCAATCCAGCAAGGAGCGTTGAAGCGCCGTGGCTGGCGTGTACATTCGCTGGCGATGGCGCAAGCAAGGTGTTGGCAGTGAGAAAGCCCAGGGTCATGGATACAACCAGGAGCGCTCCCACCAGATTGGGTGGCGAAGGCAGCGGAATATCAAACCACCTGCAGCCAAAGCCTATCGCCAGTCCGAGGGCAATGCCGAGTAATAGGGTTTCCATCAAACACTCTCCTTGTCATCTGCCGAAGCCGGCTTGCCAGTTGGGCCGCCGCACAAATGGCGGGTAGTGCTTTTGCGATGTTGTGCGATATTGTCTGCCAGCAAAAAGCCGATGGTCATGGCCAGCACCAGCAAGGCGCCGGCCAGTACCGGTGGCGCTGGTACTGGGACGCCTGCCCAGCGACAGAAAAAGCCTATGCCAAACCCCAGCACCAAACCCAGCACAATCTTAATCATGATGATCCTCCGGCAAGTGAATGCTATCTGCCCCGTGCTCTGGCGTTACCGCATGACGCACGATGGGCGCGGCATCGCCCTGATGCAAGGCGCGAATTTTTTCCTGTAATTGCTTGTGCGTGCCGGATACGCGCAAATGCTGGCGCATGTGCGCTACCCAGGATTCTTCAATGAAAATCTCGATAAACGTGCCGGGGCGCGCTACATCTTCAAACACGCCCCAATGCACGGCACCATCGCGTCGACGCAAGGCGCCCAGCTCGCGCATCAGGTGATGCATGGCATGGCTGTCTTCCTGGCGAATGTGATACTCAATGCTGACCAGCACTGGCCCACGGTCATGCGCCACCGGAGTTGATAGCACGGGTTCTGGCCAATGGCCGGATGGTACGAAATCGTCATGCTCCCCCAGGTTGAGCTTGAAGCGCCAGGTCAGGGGGATGCAAAGCAGGGAAATGGCGGCAGCCAATATCAGCGCGTGGGGCAACCCCAGGCTCATGGCAAGCTTGCCCCAGAGCAAGGATCCCGCCGTCATCGCGCCCCAGAACATCATCTGGAAAATGGCCAGCCCGCGAGCCCTTACCCAGTCTGGCAGCGCGGTTTGTGCAGATACATTCAGCGATGAAATCACCATGATCCATGACAATCCGGCGAGTACACCTGCCAGTACGCCCAGAGTAGCGTTACCGCCATAGGCGAAGAATCCCATGGCGAGCGCGGTTCCGAGCGTACCCAGAGCGACCACGGCATTGGCACCCAACTGCTTGCGCAATTTGCCGATAAGGAAAGTGCCTGCTACGGCACCCGCGCCGAGCGCGGTCAGGATGATGCCGTAAAGGCCGGGACCCCCGTGCAGAAGCTCTTTGGCGATGAGCGGAAGCAAAGCCCAATATGCCGAAGCAAATGTGAAAAAGGCCAGCGCGCGAATAATGGTGCTGCGCAAGGCCTGACTGCGCAGGGAGAAACGCAGTCCAGCACGCATGGCCCCTACCATGTACTCGCGTGGCAAGGTGTCGGTTTTGCCTGCACTGGCTCGCCACCACAGCAGGGCTGCGGCGACAAAAAGATAGGTAACGGCATCAAACAGTACGGTGGCCGTCGCCCCCGCGGCCACCAGAATAAACCCACCCAATGCCGGACCAATCGCCCGGGCAATATTGACGCTTACGCCATTGAGCGCGATAGCTGGTTGCAGGGCTTCCTTAGCGACCAGGCGTGGCACAATCGCCTGCCAGGCCGGCATGGCAAAGGCCGAGCCTGCGCCGGTGAGAAAGGTGAACAAGAGCAAGCCCCATGCGCTTACATGGCCTGCCCACAAGATGGCCGCAAAGATGAACAATGCTGCTGCAGAGGCAATCTGGGTGACGAGCAGCAATTTGCGACGATCAAAAATATCGCCCAGTGCGCCAGCCGGCAGGGCAAAGATAAAGATGGGCAAGGCCGTGGCCACCTGCACCAGCGACACCATGAATGGCGATGGTGAAAGCTCGGTCATGATCCAGCCGGAGGTGACGTTGAACATCCAGGTGCCGATGTTGGAGATGAGGGTTGCCATCCATAACACCGTGAAAATACGGTATTTGAATGGGGCAAATGCGGAGGCGGCCGTGGCCTGAGTCTGGGGAGTTGTCATGATGTCCTAGTAAGCAAAGCAGCCACAGCCAATGGCCCAGGGATTATCGAAACTGGGGCGCTGGCTATCCTGATCCAGCCCCAGCCAGCGGGAAAGTTTTCCATCGTGACCATGATGATGAGCATGGCCGTGTACTGAGCAGCCTGGAGAAGCGCATGCCGCGTGAGTGGCATAGTGCGTGTCCGGTGTCTGGTGGCCGCCAAAGTAGCGCACGGGAGACCAGTCGGGACTCGCCGGGGGCAGTGGCGCATCATGCTGTTGATAATCGCCCGCCGCGTAGACAATCTTGCCGCCGACGATGGTCATGACCGAGGTAATCGCCTTGATGGCTTCATCAGGAACCGTCATGAAGTCGGCGGACAGTACCGTGAGGTCGGCATACATGCCGGGGGCGAGCGTCCCTTTTACGGATTCTTCATGCGATTTGTAGGCACTGCCGCAGGTCCACAGTCTTAGTGCCTCCTCACGCTCCAGGCAATTGCTTTCGCCATAAAGCGCGAGGCCGCCCAGCGTCTTGCCTGTGACCAGCCAGTAAAGCGATACCCAGGGGTTGAAGCTGGCCACACGGGTGGCATCGGTGCCGCCGCCAACGGGTACCCCGAGTTCCAGCATCTTGCGGATAGGCGGAGTGTGCTCGGCCGCTTTTTTACCGTAGCGATCCACAAAATATTCGCCCTGAAAGGCCATGCGGTGTTGGACAGCTACGCCGCCCCCCAGACGCTTGATCCGCTCCAGGTTTTTGCTGGAAACGGTTTCGGCGTGGTCGAAAAACCAGCGCAAATCGCCAAAGCGCGTGTCTCGGTCTATCGACTCAAACACATCCAGTGCGCGACCGATGGTTTCGTCGTAAGTCGCGTGCAGGCGGAATGGCCAGCGTTTTTCCACCAGAAAGCGCACCACCTCGCCCAGGTCCTGTTCCATGTGCGATGCCATCTCGGGTCGCGGCTGCAAAAAGTCCTCAAAGTCGGCAGCAGAAAATGCCAGCATCTCGCCTGCGCCGTTATGTCGCAGATAGCTGTCGCCGCTGTATGGCGTTACCATGCCGCTCCATTTCTGGAAATCTGCCAGCTCGCCGCCCTTGTTCTGGGTAAACAGGTTGTAGGCGATGCGCAACGTCATTTTCCCTTCGGCATGTAGCTGATCGATTACCTGATAGTCCTCCGGATAATTCTGAAAGCCACCGCCCGCGTCAATGCAGCTGGTAACACCCAGCCGGTTCAACTCGCGCATGAAGTGGCGCGTGGAATTGATCTGATCCTCGAGCGGCAATTTGGGGCCTTTTGCCAACGTGGAATAAAGGATCATGGCATTCGGCTCGGCAATCAGCATGCCGGTGGGATTGCCTCTGGCATCACGCTCAATGCGGCCACCTGCCGGGTCCGGTGTCTCCTTTGTAATCCCTGCCGCCCGCAATGCGGCGGCATTCAGCAGGGCGCGGTCATACAGGTGCAGAATGAAAACGGGGGTATCAGGCGCAACAGCGTTGATCTCCGCCAGCGTGGGCATGCGTCTTTCCTTGAACTGAAACTCGCTCCAGCCGCCAACCACTCTTACCCATTGCGGTGCTGGTGTGCGTGCCGCCTGAAGTCGCAGCATGGCCAGCGCATCCTGCACGCTGCCCACGCCTTCCCAGCGCAGTTCCATGTTGTAATTAAGGCCACCACGGATCAGGTGCAGGTGCGAATCATTGAGCCCGGGCAAGACGCGCCTGCCGGCCAGATTGATGATCTCCGTGTCTGGGCCGGCATGAGCGTGCATTTCCTGGTCGCTGCCGATAGCGAGCACCTTGCCTGCGGCGAGGGCGATCGCACTGGTCTCGGGCTGTTCTGCATGGAGTGTGGTGATGCGGCCGTTATATAAAACGATGTCAGCGTAGGCGATCGACATGGGTACCTCGGGTCAACATGGGGCGAAATGCAGCCAGGCGAAGGCCTGGCCGCCGTAAACAGACTTACTTCACAACCTTGTGCGGGTATTTCGCACGTTGACCATAGTCATGCAGCAGGCTGGCGGCATAGTCGATACCCATGCCATAGGCGCCAAAGTGCTCGCGGGCGATATCGGTTGTGCCGACATAGGTTTCTTTGCGTGCCCAGTCGCGTTGCAGTTCGAGCAATACCTGGATAGAGGTGATGGATTCGGCGCCATGGCTTTCGCAGCGACGAATCGCGGCATTGTGTGCTTCTACCGAAGTGCCACCGGATGCGTCGGTGACCATGAGCACTTCGTAGCCCTCAGCCAGCGCACACAAGGTAGGGAATACCAGGCAGGCTTCGGTCCATAACGCAGCAATTACCAGTTTCTTGCGGCCGGTTTTTTTGAGAGCCTCGATAAATTTCGGGTCTTCCCAGCTATTCATGCTGGTGCGTTCAATGGGATCTTGTTGCAGCACATCCATCAGTTCTGGCCAGATGTAACCGCTGAAAGACTCGGTTTCCACCGCGGTGAGGATGGTGGGGATATTGAACAGCTTGGCCGCTTTGGCAATGGCAACCGTATTGTTTTTCAACAGTTGGCGGTCAATATTGGTTACGCCAAATGACATTTGTGGCTGATGATCGATAAAGACAAAGACGCAGTTGTCCGGGGTGATCAGTTTTTCGGTTGCTGCTGACATGGTGTTCTCCTCAAGATGAATAAAGGTGATGTGGTGTGCCTGAATGCTTTATAACAAGTGCTCGAGCGGGTGTATTGAATGAAATTGACCGCCCTTGTTAAGATGGCCTGCCAGTGCTGCATGGCAAGCCATCTGTTTTAAATAAAGGTGGATTTGTGTTGTTGGACGAAGTCTTCAAACCGGGTGAGCGGACGCCCCAGCAGATTTTCGCCATCGGGTGAAATCACCGCCGCCTGATCGGAAGCAAAGACCTCAAACAGCTCCAGCACGCCTTTGGCTTGCCACTCCGGCCAGCCATCCTGAATCAGGGACTCATAGGTGCTGGTTGCCTGAGGCGATACATAGTCCACCTGGCGGCCGGTGACCCGGGTAAAAATGGCGGCCATGTCATGGCCGGACAGGAGCTCGGGGCCGGTGATGTTATAAGCCTTGCGCTCATGACCTTCCGTCGTCAGCACCCGGGCGGCAATGGCGCCGATGTCCTGCACATTGAGTGGTGCAAAACGGCCTTCGCGCACCCCGAAATAAAACGCACCCTGCTTGATGCCCGCGGCCCAGTTAAGAAAGTTTTCCTGAAACCAGATCGTGCGCAGATGCGTCCATGGCAGGCCGGAGGCTTCGAGGTATTTTTCTGCTTCGCGGAATTGGCGGGCAAACAGTATCGCCTCCCACTCTGCCCCCACAACCGAATACAGCACGAACTGCTTGACCGTACCGGCGGCTTTGGCTGCATCCACCGCATACTTGGCGTGTTGCGCCCGGTTTTCCACATTGCCGGGGATCATGAATACCCGATTCACGCCGATAAATGCGGGTGCCAGGCTGGCGGCTTGGTCAAGATCGACCACGACGGTCTCGATGGTCGGATACTTGGCCAGCAGTGCCTGGGCTCGGGCTTCGCTGCGCACCGCCGCACGAATGCGGATGTGATCGCCTGGTGAGCTTAGCAGGGCATTCAGGGTCGCCTGGCCGTTATTGCCGGCAGCCCCGATAAGCAGAATGGTTTCATTTTTCATGGCAGTACTCCTAAGTTAAAAATCGGTGATCTCAATGACAGTCAGTGATCAATAAGGAAGATCAAACAGCAGGAACTCCGCCTGACTGGCCTGGCCGATGCTCAGGCTGGCAACGTCCTTGATCTTGAGGGCGTCACCAGTGGTCAGCTTCTGGCCGTTGACTTCCAGTGCGCCTCTGATCAGGTGCAGATAGGCTGTGCGGTTTGGCTCGATCTGGTAAGTCACAGCGTCATTCGTATCCAGGATGCTGGCGAACATGAGCGCATCCTGATGAATCACGACCGAACCATCGCGGCCGTCAGGCGAGGCGATCAGGCGCAACTGTCCCTGCTTGCTTTCCACTGGGAAGTGCTTTTCCTCATAGCCAGGGTTAATGTCCTTGGCGCTCGGCTCTATCCAGATCTGCAAGAAGTGCACGCGCTCGGTTTTTGAATGGTTGAATTCGCTGTGGCGCACACCGGTGCCTGCGCTCATGCGTTGCACATCGCCATAGCGAATCACCGAGCCATTGCCCATGCTGTCTTTATGCTCAAGCGCGCCGCTCAGCACGTAGCTGATAATTTCCATGTCACGGTGGCCGTGAGTGCCAAAGCCCTGGGCAGGCTGTACACGGTCTTCATTGATCACCACCAGCGGGCCAAACCCCATCTGCTCGGGATTCCAGTAGTGGCCGAACGAGAAAGAGTGGTTCGATTGCAGCCAACCGTGGTCTGCTGCGCCGCGTTGCGAATTCTTGAGTAGCTCTAACATGGTGTGCTCCTTTGGGTAATGGTTAATTGGTGATGCAGTTTTTTTGAATATCATTAATTGCTGGATATTCGCGTTTCGTTTAGCATGGGAGCCAGTATGAACGCGCTTTAATGCCAAGAAAAACGGAAAAATTACCCATATAGGATCGAAATTTTCGAATGTTTAGAATTAGCCTGGATGCCTTGCTGGTGCTGGATGCGGTAGATCGCCTGGGATCGTTTGCTGCCGCTGGTGGTGCCTTGTTCAAAGTCCCGTCGACGATTTCCTACACCATCAGCAAGCTGGAGCAGGATCTGGGCGTGCAGATTTATGAACGGCAGGGCCCCAAGGTTACGCTGACCAAGGTGGGACTCGAATTGCTTACGGAGGGGCGCCATCTGATCCGCGCGGCGGAGGAGCTTGAACAGCGGGTCAAGCGCGTGGCTTCTGGCTGGGAGACGGAACTCAATATCGGCATGGATACCATGTTTTCCACGCGGACCTTGATTCCAGACATTACGGCCTTCTGTGCTATTGCCGGAACACGGATCAAGCTGGTGCAGGAATCCCTGTCCGGGACCTGGGAGAGTTTGCTGGAAGGGCGCGTGGACATCCTGATTGGGGCTGCCGGTGAAGGTCCCTCCGGTGGCGGGTATGCCAGGGAAGTACTGGGTATGACGGAGTTTGTATTTTGCGTAGCTCCCAGCCATCCACTCGCTGCGATCGATAAGCCTTTGGGCAAAAATGATCTGGCGCCTTATCGGGCAGTGGTGGTGAGCGATTCGGTGCGACGTCTGGCGCCGCGTACCGTGGGCTTGCTACTGGGGCAGGATACCTTGTCTGTCCCTACCATGCAGGCCAAGCTGGATTATCAGGTGGCGGGGCTGGGCTTTGGTTTTCTGCCACTTCCTCTTGCGCAACCAGCGCTGGATCAGGGCCTGCTAGTCGCCAGGCAAGTACAGGAGCCGCGCCCGCCAGAACCTGTGTGTCTGGCATGGCGCACGGCAGAAGCAGGCGAAGGCCTCAAGTGGTGGATTGCCCGGATGAAAGAATCCCCTGATATCGTGGCGCGCCTGTGGGCAGATAGCCTACACCAGAGCGCTAACGGTAAAGGTTTCCCCTGATCAAAGCGAATAGTAGCGCCCCGGCGTTACTCCCATTTTTTTGCGGAAGCTGCGGGTCAGGTGACTTTGGTCGGCGAATCCGCACAGCGGTGCCACCTCGCTGAGCTTGTGGCCTTGCGCGATCAGTTTGCGGGCCTGAATGACACGGTATATCTGTAAATACTCATGTGGGGTGATCCCCAGATGTTTTTTGAATTGGCGGATCAGCACAAACGGATTCATGCCGATATGGGCCGCCAGCGCCGGCAACGTAATGGCATCACTGAAATATGCGCGCAGGTATTCAATGGCGAAGTTGAGTTTTTTGGGATTAGTCTGCCCCTGCTGCGCGATCTGGGGTGGCAGCTTGATATTGAGCAGCGCATAGAAAAAGGTCGCGAGATAGCTGGATTTTGCCAGCGCACAATCGTTTCTTTCCATCAGGCTATGCGTGCGCATGAACAGTCGAGTCAGCGGCTCGAAGGCTAGCAATGGGTTGCTGTAATCCAGCGTTGGTTGGGGTAGCTCCAGCTGCGCGCACAATGCGTCGAGGTATTCCGGCGTAAATCGCAACTCACGGCAAACCGCGCCACTGGGGGAAATATACGCAGACTCCAAGGAAAATATCTGACCTGCATCCCGGATCACCAGGCAATCAGGGGTCTCAAAATAATAGCGGCCATTTTGCGAGCTATGCCAGGCGCAGCGTTCGAAGCCGATGATGGCGATTTCTTCGTGGAATACTTTTTCCATGCTGATACGCGCACCCGCCGCCATGTCATAGCGGTAAAGGTGCAGGCCATCCTGCGCGATATGTGTAAGTTTTGTGTCTGCTGCCTTGCCCATCATCCCCCCTGCTGCAGTTCTGGCTACCTGATGAAGACGGCACTTTTGCCTTCAGGTCATCACCACGTTTCAGGATGCCACTCCAGGACATGCCCGCCGGGCATTCCTGTGTGATATGTGTTTCATGTGCGATTAAATCGCGTGCGATGCAGTTGATTAAAAAAATCGTGCTTATGCCGTCTGGTTCAAGTGATCCCTGAGGCTGTTGAGCTGTAAGCACATTTCTGCCATTTTTTTATCGCTCAGCCCTGATGCTTCACTGATGCAGGCCATGATGCGGGCGGATTCATGACGTGTCTGCTGACCTTTACCCGTCAGGCTGACCACCACCTGGCGTTCGTCATCGGAAGAACGCGCACGGTGGATGTAGCCGGTGGTTTCCATGCGCTTCAGCAAGGGGGTTAATGTCGCCGAATTGAGAGAAAGTGACTCGCCAATATCCGAGACGGTTAATCCATCTTGCGTCCATAACACCATGAGTACCAGATACTGCGGATATGTCAGCGACAAGCCTGCCAGCAAAGGACGGTAAACCCGCGACATGGCCAGCGAGCTGGAATACAGCGCATAACAGAGCAGATTGCTCAGCGTCGGGGTGTCGGTACTACCTTGGGACACAGGCTTGCCTCCTACTCGGAGTCTTGGCAACAAGACCCCGTATGGTTGAACTGGATTACTGCAAGCGGCGGCCAAAACTCACGGCATACGCCCCTGGGCGTGCCAGCAGGATGGGGTCATCGCTAGGTTCAATGCCATCGACCAGATTGAGCGGGCTGAACATCACCTGGCGTTCATAGCTCGCTCCGTCTGCCTTGATGTTCTTGATCTGCAACGTGCCCAGCTCCACCACGCGGCGGGTGTCTGGCCAGGTCACGGTAGCGTCATTCAGCGTATCGCCGGCGTCAGCAATCTGTACTGAAATTTTGTAGCTGTATGGGCCATTTTTCAGTCTGGCGGGCAGCTCGTTCATCAGGTAATTGGCATCGGCTGCCTTGGCAGCTTCTGGCGAGAGAAATTTCTGACCAGTCACCGGCTCGATGCGATAGCGGCCATAGTGGGTTTCGCCCTTGGCATTGGTGAACTTGAAGGCATTCACGCCAAAAAACGCCTGGGTGGCAAAACTCTCGGGCGGCAGCTTGGGTGTGGTGACAAATTTCAGCGCGGCAGGATGGCTGCCCAGGTACTTTTCAATCGTGGTGGGCTTGGTTGTTTCCTTGCCGGAGGCGGCCACGGCATTCAGCAGACCCAGAAAATCTTCAGGCGTTGCCGAAGGGAAGCCATTCACCGAGATGCATACCAGGTCAGCCAGGCTTTGGTCAGGCAGGTTGAAACGAATGGCGATACCCTTGGGAAATGCATTGCCATCGGCATCTGGAATATTCGGTACGCCAGTCGCATCGGAATAACGTACGGTGACAGGGTTGGATGTGGTGAAAATGCTGGCCTTGGTAATTTCGGCGGCGCTGGCGGCTGGCGTGAATACGCCCTCGGCGACAATGCCTTTGGCATGGTTGGCGCGAAACTTGGCATGTGGTCCGCCTGATAACTGGGTCAGGGTATCTACCAGTTGTTCGGTGACAGGTTTGGTCGTTTCTTCGGCAAATGCACTGCCGGATAAGCCCGCCAGCAGGACTAACAGCATAGGTTTTAAGGCAATGTTCATGGAAGCTCCCAATGATATTTATTTTTACAAAGGGTAGAGGCAACCAACTCAAATGTATTGAATAAAATTGACTTTGCTCTACCGGGCTAACGCAATGGCGGCTCGCACTGCAGCCTTGCCTGGCACCACGGGTGATCCCGTAAGGTATTGCTGAGCATGAGTATTACGCGATATGGCAGATTGATCAATTTTGTTTATTTGATCAGTCCATTTGAAAAGTAAAACGCAGCCACGGGATATGGGTGCGGGTGCTATCTCCTGCTATCCCGAACCCGGCGCGATTTGACCAAGGGCCAGACCTCGTCAGGAACAGTAGGCAGACATTCAAAGCCGGGTTTTGCGAAGAAATACCCCTGGAACAAGGTCACGCCTTCGTCGGCCAGGGTAAGACATTCTTCTCGGACTTCAATCCCTTCTGCAATCACCTTGATAGACAGCTCGCGGCAAATCGACAGAATGCCGAATACCAGTGCGCGGCGAACGCGGTCCTGGTGGATATTCCGGGTCATCGCCATGTCCAGCTTGATGATGTCCGGTTGCCAGTCAGCGAGCAGGTTGAGCCCGGCATAGCCCGCCCCAAAGTCATCGATGGCGGTGGTGAAGTTGTGTTTTTTGTATTCAATGAAGATATTGCGCAGGTGCTCGTTGTCGATGACGCGCTCGCCTTCCGTGACTTCAAACATGATCCTGTCGGTGGGAAAGTTGACTTCGGCGGCGGCTTCCAGCGTGGCGCGTATGCAGGTTTCCGGTTTGTAGACGGCATTGGGCAAAAAGTTGATGCTGAGCATGCCCTGCAAATTCAGCTGTTGTGCCAGGTCAATGGCTTTGACGCGTATGGATTGGTCAAACAGGTAGCGGTTTTCATCATTCAACTGGGAAAGAATGCTGGCGGCGCCTTCGTTATTGATGCCGCGCACCAGGGCCTCGTAACCGAAGATGCTGCTGTCCGAAATATCCACAATCGGCTGAAACGCCATGGTGAAGTCGATGCCGAGCTTGGTTTTGTCGCGGCATGCCTTGCAGCCCACCGGAACGAAGTTTTCTAATCTACCCATGTATCTGTCTCCAATGCATTGTCTTGCCCAGTCCAATGTCTAATCTAGCATGATTTAAATACAGCTGCCGCACACATTGGAATGGTCGGGGTGGAACACCGTCACAGCAGCGGATATTGTGCCGTAGCGGCAAGCGCGCTGTGGTCAAAGCGCTGTACGCGGTTACGCCCCAGGTTTTTTGCCATATACAGCGCACGGTCTGCCTGTTCGATCATCATATCCAGTGGCGGGTGCTGAAACTGGCTGCTGGTGATGCCTATGCTGACCGTGAGTTTGATCGGCGCTAAGTCTGGTCCAATATCGACCATGGCGGCTTGAATCAGCGTGCGGATTTTTTCGGCAAACAGGCAGCCTTCCTCCAGATTGCTGTTGCCCAGCATGCAGATGAACTCTTCCCCACCATGCCGCGCCGAGATGTCGTGTATGCGCGAATTATCTTTCAGAATGCCGCCAATAAAGGTCAGTGCCCAATCGCCTGCGGAATGCCCGTAAGTATCATTTACCGTCTTGAAATGATCAATGTCGATGATCATGATGCAGCTTTCGCAGGCATGCCGTTGCGCGCGGGAGTATTCGATATTGGCAGCCTCATAAAAGCCACGACGATTTTTCAAGCCGGTCAGGAAGTCCGTTGAAGACTGCAGGGTCAGCGTCTTCACCAACTCATCCCGTTCCTGCTCCAGGCCAATACGGACTTTGATCTGACGGTTCAAGGTGTTGATGCCTTCCATTACCTCGTCAATTTCTTCCGGCAGATTGTTCGAATGGCTAATTTCCTGATAATGGCCAGCACTGATCGCTCTGAGCGCGTGAGAGGCCTGCATCATCGGAACCACGACCTGTTGATGAATAATGCGCAGTTTCTTGATGGTCAATGCCAGAAAGACCAGCATCAGAATGCTCACCACACTCAGGGCAAGCAATGCATCTTGTTTCGCCTTGATCGTACTGGCTTCGGCTTCTGCCAACAGCGTATCCCGCAGGGTCAGAATCGAATCCATCAAGGGCACATAGGTTTTATAGAATGTGTCAGGGCTGGGGAGTGTCTGCAGATTCGTGGATGCTTCGATACTGTCCAGGTAGGCAGTGGCTTCTACAAAATACTCTTCTTCCATTTTGGCTTTTGCATCGGCAATGGCGATGGGAAGCGCGGCCACGGCAAAGTGAGCGGAAAGGCGCATGTGCAATTCTTCAATATGGCCCTTCAGGCGCTCCAGCTTAAGCTGTTCTTTCAGGGTTCTTTCTCGCTTGAAGCTCAGTGAGGGGGTAAGTGCCGATCCTAATTGCCCCGCATACTCGCGCAATGTGGCGGCCAGGCGAGCTTCGGTAATCAGCAGACTGATATCCGATGACGAGATGATGACATCGTTGCTAAGGGTCGTGATCAACGGCCTTATGGTGTTTATAAAGCCAACCATGCGTTCGATCTGCGCGCTGACTTGCTCATTTCCGCGTTCCTTCAGCGGAAGGCTTGCCAGCCTATCTATCGTTTTCCTCTCTTGCTCGAGTTCCTGCGCCAGCACGCCAAGATCACTGGTCAGTTTGTTTGGCGTTTTGTTACAGCCTATCGAAGCGCAGAGACGTGCATAAGCGTCATCCGTTTCCTGTCTCGCAAGCTTCAGGGGTTGTCGCAGTTGGCTGTCATCAGCATCAGCATTTCCAAGAATGGCATTGGTTGGCCCGCGCTCACGCGAGAGTTTTTCTGCATAAAGCAACAAAAGCTTGAGTTTGACGGTGGACTGATGGGCTGCACTGGCGCGTCTGAACTCCTGCCACTCCACTGTAATTAGAAAGGCGGCGAGGCTGATCAGTATAAGCAGCGATGAAATGCCGAAGGTAATAAAGCTCTTCATCAGGCTGCTCTTGCCTGCGTGCGAGATGGCGTTCGGATCCTGCGTGCTTACCATGGTGCATGGCCCCATTGCCATCTCGGGAGATCACCGATTCGGAAACGAAATTTTGTTTTTACGATGGCATTGTGGGTGAACGGCATGATTTGGCGGGTTTAGAGCTTATCTGACAGACCTGTGGTTTTTATAAACGCTACCAGTACAAACTGGCTGGCTGTGATCATATCGGCATTTTTTGACAGTACTTAAAGCCGCCACGATGGCATATGCCAAATAAAAAAGGGCCTTGCGGCCCTTGGAAGTCTTTTTCTGCCTGTATCAGCGACTTGCAGTTTCGGGAATCTCCTGCTCGAGCATGTAGCGGATGATTCTGCGCATCATGGGGATGCTGTGTTGCAGGGAGAGTTCAGGGTTACGGATCAGCCTAATGGTAAGGCCCTCGAATAACGCTGCCAGCAGATTGCAGGCGGTATCCAGCGACTGTTCCGAGAATGTGGTCTTGCGCTGTTGCAATCCTTTTCGAAGATAATTCTTGATGCTTTCCATGGCGATGGCCTCTGCCCGCCGGATGATGCTGGCGATGCGAGGATTGCGCGCTGCCTCAGCCACGATTTCCAGCAGTAGCGCAGCATCGGGATCATAAAATGCATTGGCAGCGCTTTGCTCCACATCTGCCACCAGGGCATCAAAAATATCGTCCTCTCCCCGGTTTTGCTCTATGCGCTCTGGAATCTGCAATATTTTCAGCAGATCATTTTCCACAATCGCTTCAATGATGGCCTCTTTATTTTCAAAGTAGTGATAAATGTGGCCGACGCTCATGCCGGAGGCTTTGGATAATTGGGACATGCTGGTGCCGTGAAAACCATGAGCGCGGAAGCATTCCGTGGCGGCCGTCAGCACCTGGTTACGCCTTAGGTCGGCGCGGCTGATAGGGGGCTGGGAAGTGGTCATTGCTTCTCCTAACTTCAAATAACTTCAAAAAATGTAAAAAATTTGCCTTTTGCGTAGTTTATATTAGAATGATCGCTCAATCTAGAATGATTGATCTAAATTTTACGTGTTCTGTGCAATTCGTGCCTTCACGGGGTTAAAGGAAAGCCAAATGAAATCCAATGTAAAACATATACGCCTGTCAGCCACACTGCTGATATTGATCGCTGGGAATGCGCTCCTGGCAGGATGTCATCAGGGAGGCGCGCCCGCACAAACCTCTTCAGGCGCGGCACAGGTTGAAGTCGTGACAGTTCAGCCGCAGTCGGTCAATCTGACGACCGAACTGCCCGGTCGCACCTCACCTTTCCTGGTGTCTGAGGTACGTCCACAGGTTGGCGGCATTCTGCAGAAACGCTTGTTTGTAGAGGGCGCTGATGTGAAAGCTGGTCAGCCCTTGTATCAAATTGATCCGGCGACTTACAAAGCGACACTGGATAGCGCACAGGCCAGCCTGAACAAGGCCGAGGCCAATCTGGTGGCGGCAAAGAGCAAGGCAACGCGCTATGGCGAATTGTCGACCATACAGGCTGTCAGCAAACAGGATCTGGAAGACGCCCAATCCTCACTGGAACAAGGGCAGGCGGATGTGGATGTTGCCAAGGCAGCCTTGCAGACCGCGAGAATCAACCTGGGATTCACCAGCGTCATCGCCCCGATTTCTGGTCGGGTGGCCAAGTCCAATGTCACGCCAGGGGCGTTGGTGACCGCCAACCAGGAGACCACGCTGACCACCATTCAGCAGCTTGATCCCATCTATGTAGATGTGACGCAATCCAGTGCCGAACTGTTAAGGCTGCGTCATCAATGGGAAAGCGGGCTGCTGAAAAAGGCGGGTGAAAATCAGGCCGAAGTAAAACTGGTGCTCGAAGATGGCAGCACTTATAGCCTGAACGGCAAGCTTGCCTTTACCGATATTACTGTGAGCCAGACCACTGGCACCGTCACCCTGCGTGCGGTCTTCCCTAACCCCAAGGGCGTATTGCTGCCCGGTATGTATGTGCGTGCCGTGCTGGAACAAGGCGTGGATGACCGCGCCATCCTCGTGCCTCAAGGCAGCGTGAGCCGCGACTCCAAAGGTAACCCCACCGTGTTTGTTCTGCGGGATGGCAAGGTGGAAATCCGCAATATCGAGGCAGACCAGACCCATGGTGATCAATGGTTGGTGCATAAAGGCCTGAATGCCGGTGATCAGGTGATTGTGAGCGGCTTGCAAAAGATACGTCCGGGCATGCCGGCACAGGTGGTTTCGCCCAATAAAACCAGCGCTAGCAAGCAAATCTAGGGGCTGATCATGTCAAAATTCTTTATTGATCGTCCCATTTTTGCCTGGGTGATCGCCATCGTGATCATGCTGGCGGGCGTGCTTGCCATCCGCTCGCTGCCGATTGCCCAATACCCAATGATTGCCCCGCCCGCGGTTTCCATTACGGCTACTTATCCGGGCGCGTCAGCCAAAGCGGTGGAAGACAGTGTCACGCAGGTGATCGAGCAGAAGATGAAAGGCATTGATCACCTGACATATATGTCATCCACCAGTGACTCATCTGGAAGCGTGACCATTACCCTCACCTTTGATGCAGGCACGAACCCCGATATTGCCCAGGTCCAGGTGCAGAACAAACTGGCGCTGGCAACGCCACTATTGCCCGAAGATGTACAGAGGCAGGGGGTGCAGGTAGCCAAGGCATCCAGTAACTTCCTGATGGTGGTGGGCTTTATTTCAGAAGACAACAGCATGTCGAATATCGACCTGGGCGATTATGTCGGGTCGAATATCCAGGACATACTCAGTCGCGTGAATGGCGTAGGGGATACCCAGCTGTTCGGCAGCAAATATGCCATGCGCATCTGGCTGGATCCTGCCAAGCTCCACAACTACTCGCTGACGCCTGCGGATATCAGCGCCGCCATCACAGCACAAAATGCCCAGGTGTCGGCAGGTCAGATTGGGGGCATGCCCGCCACTCAAGGGCAGGCATTGAACGCGACAGTGACGGCGCAAAGCCGCCTGCAGACCCCGGAGCAGTTCGGCGACATTCTTCTGAAAAGTACCACGGATGGCGCGGCTGTGAGGCTGCGTGACGTTGCCCGTGTAGAGCTGGGTGGCGAAAGTTATGATGTGGTCGCCCGCTATAACGGCAAACCGGCCACAGGGCTGGCAATCAAGCTCGCCACGGGTGCCAATGCGCTGGATACGGCAGAAGCGGTCAAAGCCAAACTGGCCGAACTGGAGCCTTTGTTTCCGCAAGGCATGAAAGCGGTGCTGCCGTATGACACCACTCCCTTTGTCAAAATTTCGATAGAAGAAGTGGTGAAAACACTGATCGAAGCCATTGTTCTGGTATTCATCGTGATGTATGTGTTCTTGCAGAATTTTCGGGCCACTCTCATCCCGACCATTGCTGTTCCCGTGGTGCTGCTTGGCACGTTTGGCGTGCTGGCTGCAGCGGGTTTCTCTATCAACACGCTCACCATGTTTGCCATGGTGCTGGCGATCGGCTTACTGGTCGATGATGCGATTGTGGTGGTCGAGAACGTAGAGCGGGTGATGCAGGAAGAAGGGTTATCACCGAAGGAGGCCACACGCCGTTCCATGGAGCAAATCACGGGGGCCTTGATCGGTATTGCCCTGGTGCTTTCCGCGGTATTTGTGCCCATGGCATTTTTCGGTGGCTCCACCGGCGTGATTTATCGCCAGTTCTCCATCACCATCGTGTCGGCCATGGCGCTTTCCGTGCTGGTGGCATTGATACTGACCCCCGCCTTGTGCGCCACTTTGCTCAAGCCCCATCGTCATGGCGACACAAAACGCAGCCTGGCCAGCCGATTGTTCGGCGGTTTCAATCGTGGTGTTGAACGTACAACCAGGCTGAATCAATCCTTGGTAAGACGCATGCTGAATGGTCTGGGCCGCTATGGTCTGGTGTATGGCCTGATCGTGTTGGTCATGGGCGTGCTCTTTACGCTCTTGCCTTCGTCTTTCTTGCCGGATGAGGATCAGGGCATTCTGTTTACCCAGGTGATATTGCCCGCAGGCGCCACCACCGAGCGTACCCAAGCTGTATTGCAGCAAGTGGAACGGCATTTTCTGCAAGATCAGAAAGAAGCGGTTAAATCGGTGTTTACCGTATCCGGCTTCAGTTTCGGCGGTAGCGGGCAAAACAACGGTCTTGCTTTTGTCAGCATGAAGGACTGGTCTGAACGCAAGCGCCCCGATCTGAAAATATCCGCCGTGGCGGGCAAGGCCATGGGCTATTTCTCGCAAATCCGCGAAGCCATGGTCTTTGCATTCATTCCGCCGGCCGTGGTGGAACTGGGCAATGCCACGGGCTTTGACCTGCAATTGCAGGACCGCGCCGGTCTGGGCCACGAAGCATTGATGCAGGCTCGCAATCAGATGCTTGGTATGGCGTCAGCCAACCCGGCATTGGTCGGCGTTCGGCCCAACGGGCAGGAAGACGCTCCTGAATACAAGCTGGATATTGATCGGGCCAAAGCCAATGCGCTGGGTATTTCACTAGCGGATATCAATTCCTTGCTATCAACTGCCTGGGGTAGCTCATATGTCAACGACTTCATTGACCGTGGCCGTATCAAGCGGGTTTACCTGCAAGGCGATGCTTCATCCCGCATGGACCTTAAGGATTTTGACAAATGGTTCGTCAAGAATGCCAACGGTGAAATGGTGCCATTCTCCTCATTCGCCACCGCGCACTGGGCGTATGGCTCACCACGGCTGGAGCGCTATAACGGCTTGTCCTCGACAGAAATCATGGGCTCCCCTGCGCCCGGGCACAGTACTGGCGAAGCCATGGCCATCATGGAGTCACTGGCTGCCAAATTGCCCCCCGGCATAGGTTACGAGTGGACTGGTCTTTCCTATCAGGAGCGCATGACCGGCTCGCAGGCGCCTGCGCTGTATGCCCTGTCACTGTTGATCGTGTTCCTGTGCCTCGCGGCCTTGTATGAAAGCTGGTCTATCCCGTTTGCGGTCATGCTGGTGGTGCCGCTGGGTGTCGTCGGTGCCTTGATTGCCGCATCCTTGAGAGGGCTTTCCAATGATGTGTATTTCCAGGTCGGCCTGTTATTGACCATAGGCTTGTCGGCCAAGAATGCGATTCTGATTGTGGAGTTTGCCAAGGAGCAGATGGAACAAGGCAAGGAGATGGTGGAAGCCACGCTGGAAGCCTTGCGATTGCGCTTCCGGCCGATTGTGATGACCTCGCTGGCCTTCATTCTGGGCGTATTGCCACTGGCCGTCTCCAGTGGAGCAGGCTCTGGTGCGCAGAATGCACTGGGTACCGGCGTAATCGGCGGCATGATTACCGCTACCGTGCTGGCAGTCCTGTTTGTACCGCTGTTCTTTGTAGCGGTGCGCAGAGGTGTTCAATGGATAAGCGAACGCAGCAAAAAGGAACAATGAACATGAACAAGTATAGTTATCCTCTTGGAATCGCCGCCCTTATGCTGGCGGGTTGCATGAACATGCAGCCCAAATACGAACGGCCAGCGGCGCCGATTCCCGCCCAGTGGCCAGCCACGGCGGATGCCGTGCAGAAGCAGGCCACGGCCCCTGCGGTATTGGGATGGGAGCAGTTTTTCACCGACCCGGACCTGAAAAAACTGATACGTCAGGCGCTGGAAAACAATCGTGACCTGCGCGTGAGCACCTTGAATATCGAAAAGGCGCGCGCGCAGTATCAGATTCAGCGCGCCGATCTTTTCCCCAAGATCAATGCGACGGGCAGTGGCAGCAATCAACGTACGCCAGCGGCAGCATCCACTACCGGCACTACGCTGCTGACCCATCAGTATTCGGCAAACCTGGGTTTCTCGTCGTATGAGCTGGATTTCTTTGGCCGCGTCCGCAGTCTGCGTGACCAGGCGGTCTACCAGTATCTATCGACCGAAGAAGCCAAGCGTAGCGCCCAAATCACGCTGGTGGCCGAGGTGGCGAATGCCTATCTCACCATGGTGGCGGATATGGAAAGCCTGGAGTTGGCCCGGCAGACCTTGCGCACGCAGCGCGAATCCTACGACATGACCAAGCGCCAGCTGGAATTTGGCAGCGTTACCGAGCTCACCTTGCGGCAAGCTGAAACCAGTGTGGAATCCGCACGGGCCGATGTAGCCAAATACATGACCCAGGTGGATCAGGACAGAAATGCCCTGGTGCTGCTGGTGGGAACCGCGCCTGAGGTCAATCTTGACGAGATGCGCTCGCTGAAGGCCGTTTCTCAAACTGCGATCCTCCCTGATGGCCTGCCTTCCACCGTGTTGCAAAACCGCCCCGATGTGCTGGAAGCCGAGCGCGATCTTCAAGGCTATAACGCCAATATTGGCGCGGCGCGTGCTGCGTTTTTCCCGACGATTTCGCTTACCGCCAGCGCTGGGGTGGCCAGCAATGAGCTGGGGAGTCTGTTTAACGGGAGCAATCGGGCCTGGAGTTTTGCACCGCAAATCGTGTTGCCCATCTTCAATGCCGGGCTCAATAAAGCCAATCTGAAAGTTGCGGAAGTGAACCGCGATATCAGCGTGGCGCAATACGAAAAAGCCATCCAGACTGCCTTCAAGGAGGTGTCTGACTCGCTGGCCCAGCGCGCCACGCTGGAAGAGCAATTGTCCGCCCAGACGGCGCTGGTGAATGCGACGGAAAGAAGCTTCACGCTCTCCCGCCTGCGCTTCGAAAAAGGCTTGGATAATTACCTGACCGTGCTGGATGCGCAACGCAGCTATTACTCTGCCCAGCAGAATCTCATCACGGTGCGGCTGTCGGATGTGTCCAACCAGGTCACGCTGTACAAGGTGTTAGGGGGCGGAGCGTTCTGAGTGTTTGGCTGATACATCGCCAATCACTGGCCTGTAAGGCATAATGAAAACTTCATTATTTATGCATTGCACTGGGCCATGGTGGAAAAGTCAGCCACATTAATCACGCTGAACAAGGCGGCTGCAGAGCCCATACACCTGCAGATATACACGCGGTTCAAAGAGGCCATTGAAAGCGGCCTGCTGAATGATGGGGACCGCGTGCCCTCCACCCGGGTGCTGGCGAGCGCGCTTAACGTGGCGCGCGGCACGGTGGAAACGGCGTATTCCATGCTGCTGGGCGAGGGCATTTTTGTGTCGAAGGGGCAGGCGGGTTCGTTTGTGCATGCGCCCTTTCGGCCAGCGGGCAAAGCGACCTCTGCGCCTGTGCGGCCCTCTCAGGCTTCCTCTTTATCGCATGCGGGTTCCGGCCCGGTGGCAAGCGGCCCTTCTCATGTGTTTCTCCCTGGCAGCCCGGCGTATGATGCCTTTCCCAGAAAAGTGTGGTCCCGACTGGCTTCAAGACGAATGCGCAATCTGTCGGCCCATGATTTTTCTTATCGCGATCCTTTGGGCTATTTGCCGCTACGGCAATCGATAGCCACTTACCTTCGCTTGTCACGCGGGGTGGTTTGTGAGCCCCAGCAGGTATTTATCACGGTGGGGTATCAGGGCGCGCTGGATTTTCTCTCGCGCTGCCTGAATCTGCGGGGTGCCGATGTCTGGATGGAAGACCCGGGCTATATCCTGGCGAGCCGCATGCTGGCCGACCTCGGCGCGCATCTGGTGCGGGTGCCGGTGGATCAGGAGGGCATGGTGGTGTCAGAAGGCATACGCATGTCGCCCAAGGCCCGCCTGGCGATCGTGACGCCATCGCATCAAAGTCCACTCGCCATGGCCTTGTCCTGGTCGCGCCGCATGCAGTTGCTGGATTGGGCAGGCAGCACCGGCGCCTGGGTGATTGAAGACGACTACGACGGCGAGTTTCGTTATTCCGGTTACCCCTTGCCCTCGCTGAAAAGCCTGGATCAATATGACCGCGTGATCTACGCGGGCACCTTCAGTAAAACGCTCTTCCCTGCCCTGCGCCTGGGGTATCTGGTGATGCCGCAGAGCCTGGTGGATAGTTGCACCGAGAAAGCCCAGCTCTATCCGCTGGGCAGCTCCATCGGCCCCCAGCTCGTCGTCAACGACTTCATCGCCGAGGGGCATTTTTCACGGCACCTTAAAAAAATGCGGTCCTTGTATGCTGAACGGCGGGAGATGACCAGCAAGGTGTTGATGGATGTACTGGGCGACCTCATTGAAATCAACGCGCACAAGAACGGCATGCATTTCGCCGCCAGGATCACCAGCCAGCATGCGGATCAGGCTATTGCCGACAGCTTCAACCAGCTGGGCTATGGTATACATGCCTTGTCCCGCTGGACGGCCAATCCCGGTCAGTCGGCGCATGTGCCCGGCATACACTCTCCGCATAACGGCCTCATCATCGGCTTCACCAATATCCCGAATGCCAGGACGGCGGAGCTTGCCGCGCGGCAGCTGCATACATTTTTTACCTGAGTCCGATCGTCTTTTGCCTGCCTGAGCATTTCTGCTTCCTGGTGCCGCCTTAGATATCCGGTACCATTCATGGCCTACCCAAATACGCATTTTTTGGCTCTGTATCCGTCACGGCGCACTCCTTACCATCGTCACATGTTTAATCATGACGAAAAGGCAGTGACTGAAATGAGACTGATGCATGTAGACGCGAGCCCCAAGCGCCAGCTTTCCAACTCGAAAATGTTGTCCGCGTATTTTGTGGAAACCCTGAAAAAGCGTATTCCCGGGCTGACAGTCGATTACCTCGATTTGTCCGTTGAGACACCGCCGCATGTGAGCGGGGACTTTGCCAAGGCAACCTACACGCCTGCCGCTGAGCGCACCGACGCCATGAAAAAGACCCTGGAATATTCGGACCAGCTCTGCGCGCGTGTATTGATGTCGGACCTGCTGGTATTCGCCATGCCCATGTACAACTTCTCCATGCCATCCAGCTTCAAGGCGTTTATCGACAATCTGGTGCGCACCAATCTCACGTATAACTTTCATGAAGACGGCACCACGACCGGCAATCTCACCCGCCAGAAAACCCTGTTCATTACCGCCCGGGGCGCCGACCTCCGGCCCGGCCTCAGCCCCTGGTCGCATATGGATGCCCTCACCCCGGCTTTGAAATCCCCGTTTGCCTTTCTGGGCGTGGAAAATCCCTGGTTTGTTGACGCGCAGCCGCTGCAGTTTTCGGATCAGGTAGCTCGTGAAGAGGCTCTGAAACGTGCCCGCGGCGAACTGGATGCTGTTGCTCAGGAGTGGCTGAACAGCATCGCCAGACTGCAGTGATTAAAGCGCGGTTCATGAGGCTGGGTTGATAAGAGAAAGATCAAAACATGCGCTATTAATCGTGCAAATGGTGGGGGCATAAGGTATGCAGCCCATATCGATGCAGCTTAAAGAGTATGAGAAAGTCGACGTAGTAGTAGCTACGTACACTCTTATAAGCTATCTATTTTGCTTTCGCGCCTCTTCTCAAAAAAAACAGCACGTGATCTTGAGCTACTGAATCTGCAACGTCAGTTAACTGCAATTGGCAACTCTCAAGGGGTTGTCGAATTCAGCATGGATGGGCATTTGATTACGGCCAACCAGAGGTTTCTGGATATCCTTGGTTACTCCTTGAATGAAGCCCTTGGTAAGCCGCATAGCACCTTTGTGGATGCGGAAACCCGCAACAGCAGCGAGTATCGGCAACTATGGGAGCGCCTGCGCTCCGGTCAATACGATGCCGGTGTCTACAAGCGCATGGGCAAGGGTGGCAAGGAGATCTGGCTGCAAGCCTCATACAACCCCGTACTGGATGCGGATGGCAAACCCTGCAAGGTTATCAAATACGCCACGGACATTACAGCCCAGCAGCTAAAGGCGCTGGATGCTGACGGTCAGCTGGCGGCAATCGGCAAGTCGCAAGGCGTGATCGAGTTCAATCTGGATAGCACAGTAATCACGGCCAACCAGAAGTTTCTGGATATCATGGGGTACTCGCAGGAAGAGGCTGCGGGCAAACCGCATAGCACGTTTGTGGATATGGAAACCCGCAATAGCCGCGAGTATCAGCAGCTTTGGGAGCGCCTGCGCGCGGGATCACGGCCAACCAGAAGTTTCTGGATATCATGGGGTACTCGCAGGAAGAGGCTGCGGGCAAACCGCATAGCACGTTTGTGGATATGGAAACCCGCAATAGCCGCGAGTATCAGCAGCTTTGGGAGCGCCTGCGCGCGGGCCAGTACGATGCCGGAATTTATAAACGCATTGCCAAAGGCGGCAGGGAAGTCTGGCTGCAGGCTTCTTACAATCCCATCTTCGACTTGAATGGCAAGCCATACAAAGTCGTCAAATATGCGACCGACATCACCGAGCAGGAACTAAGAAATGTCGATTTTTCGGGCCAGCTGGCGGCGATTGGCAAATCGCAAGGTGTCATCGAGTTCAGCCTGGATGGCACGGTGCTCACCGCCAACCAGAAGTTTCTCGATATTCTCGGCTACTCATTGCAAGAGGCGGCAGGCAAGCCGCACAGTCTGTTTGTGGAGCAGCTTTGGGAGCGCCTGCGCGCGGGCCAGTACGATGCCGGAATTTATAAACGCATTGCCAAAGGCGGCAGGGAAGTCTGGCTGCAAGCCTCCTACAATCCCATCTTTGACTTGCATGGCAAACCGTTCAAGGTCGTCAAATATGCGACCGACATTACCGAGCAGGCATTAAGAAATGCCGACCTTTCAGGGCAGTTGGCTGCGATCGGCAAGTCGCAAGGCGTGATCGAGTTCAACCTGGACAGCACCATCATCACGGCCAACCAGAAGTTTCTGGATATCATGGGGTACTCGCAGGAAGAGGCTGCGGGCAAACCGCATAGCACGTTTGTGGATATGGAAACCCGCAATAGCCGCGAGTATCAGCAGCTTTGGGAGCGCCTGCGCGCGGGCCAGTACGATGCCGGAATTTATAAACGCATTGCCAAAGGCGGCAGGGAAGTCTGGCTGCAGGCTTCTTACAATCCCATCTTCGACTTGAATGGCAAGCCATACAAAGTCGTCAAATATGCGACCGACATCACCGAGCAGGAACTAAGAGGCAAACCGCATAGCACGTTTGTGGATGAGGCTACTCGCAACAGCCGCGAGTATAAGCAGCTTTGGGAGCGCCTGCGCGCGGGCCAGTACGATGCCGGAATTTATAAACGCATTGCCAAAGGCGGCAGGGAAGTCTGGCTGCAGGCTTCTTACAATCCCATCTTCGACTTGAATGGCAAGCCATACAAAGTCGTCAAATATGCGACCGACATCACCGAGCAGGAACTAAGAAATGTCGATTTTTCGGGCCAGCTGGCGGCGATTGGCAAATCGCAAGGTGTCATCGAGTTCAGCCTGGATGGCACGGTGCTCACCGCCAACCAGAAGTTTCTCGATATTCTCGGCTACTCATTGCAAGAGGCGGCAGGCAAGCCGCACAGTCTGTTTGTGGATGCAGAGTCCCGCAACAGCCTTGATTATGCCCAATTCTGGGAGCGCCTGCGTTCCGGGCAATACGATGCCGGTGTATACAAACGCATGGGCAAGGGCGGCAAGGAAGTCTGGCTGCAGGCCTCTTATAACCCCATCTTTGATCTGAATGGCAAGCCATACAAAGTGGTCAAGTACGCGACGGATATTACTGCACAGGTGTTAAGCACTCAGGTAATGAACCGTGCTGTTGAAGAAACCCAGGCGATTGTTGCTGCCGCCAAAACGGGGGATCTGACCAGTCGCATTGTGCTCGATGATAAAACCTCTGAGTTGCGCATCCTGTGCGAGGGCGTCAATGCGTTGATCGATAACATGGCGGGCATCATTACGCAGATCAAGCGCTCCAGCGATACCATTTCCACCTCGGCCAATGAAATTGCGACAGGGAATAACGACTTGTCTCAGCGTACGGAAAAGCAGGCATCCATGCTGCAGGAAACCGCTTCCAGTATGGATGACCTGGCGTCGACCGTGCGACAGAATGCCAGTAGTGCCAAGCAAGCCCATCAGCTCGTACAAAGTGCTTCTGAAATCGCGATCAAGGGCGGTGATGTGGTGAATGAAGTTATCCAGACCATGTCCGGCATCAGCGAGAGTTCGAGAAAAATCGTCGATATCATCAGCGTGATTGATGGCATTGCCTTCCAGACCAATATTCTTGCGCTTAATGCGGCGGTAGAGGCTGCACGTGCCGGCGAGCATGGCAGAGGCTTTGCAGTGGTGGCAAGTGAGGTACGCAATCTGGCCCAGCGCTCGGCCTCGGCCGCCAAGGAAATCGCGCAGCTGATCACCATCTCGGTAGAAAAAGTGAAGGATGGCTCCACACTAGTGGGCGAAGCCGGGGCAACCATGAATGACATTGTGGCCTCCGTGCAGAGCGTCACCAATATCATGGCAGAAATCACCAGTGCTTCCAGTGAGCAAAGTACGGGTATTGCCCAAGTGAATGTCGCCATCAGCAATATGGATAGCGTGACCCAGCAGAATGCGGCGCTGGTGGAGGAGGCCGCTGCGGCCGCCATGTCGCTGGCGGATCAGGCGGGTATCCTGATGGAAACTGTCGCGCGATACAAGGTCGAGGCCGGTAACGCCCTATCTGCCCGCCCCTTGCTGGCAGTGGTGGGGCGATAAAACGGAGGCTATCGTGGCAGGTTTTATCCCTTAACCAAACCCCCGTTTAGTTTTATCCTGCGCCAGAGCGCCACCTTGATGGCTATCTGGCGCCCGGCGCTGCGAAGCGGCTGCCTAGATTTTCTCGTGAAAATCGCGCGCGCCTTTTTTCCAGTAGGCAGCTACTTTCATGCGTTCTTTGGGCAGCCCTAGCGCCAGCAGTCTGCTGCGCACCTCAAGCATGCTGCTGTGTTCCCCCGCGGCCCAGACAAAGCCCTCGCCCTCTGGCCACGCCAGTGCTTCCAACATTTCATTCAGCATGGCAGGCGTTTCCGGCCATTTGATGATGGCGCCCGCAGGCTGTTTGAGCTGGCGGCGGTCTTCTGCCTGCCCGATTTGAATGAGGGCGATGGTATGTGCATCCTCCGGCAGTTCCTCCAGTCGACGCGCAATCGCTGGCAGGCTGGAGGCATCCCCTATCAAGACATGCCAGTCAAGATTCTTGGGGATAATCATGGAGCCTTTGGGGCCTGCGATGGTTGCCTGATCACCAGGCTTGGCAAGCGCCGCCCAATAAGCGGCATCGCCATCCGCGTGCATGGCAAATTCGATGGTCAGCGTACTGTCACCTGCACTAAAGGAGCGAGGAGTATAGTCGCGCCGTACCCGCTCGCCATGCTGGTTGGTGAAGATAAACTTGATGTGGTCATCAAACGAGAGACTGTTGAAACCCGCCAGGCTCTCGCCTGCAAAGGTCACCGCCACAAAGCCCGGCGTGGGTTTTTCTACACGAGATACGACAACTTCTCTAAACTCGATGGGGAAGCGCACCTTTTCAAATGTGCGCTCAGTGATTAATGTTTCCATATATCCACTCTTTTTAGTTGATAATATCAACCATAATGCAAAACAAAGTAGACAATGTCAACTATAAGTTGAGCGATGCTCATGGCCTTTTTGAGCAATTGCATCTCCTGATGCATGTGTTTCGCGCACAGCAATTCCGTCTGATTCGTGAACAGGCGCTGGACATGACGCATATGGAATACAAGGCGCTGGGGTTTTTTGCGCGGCATCCCCATGCCACATTGAGCGATCTCGTCACCCACTCGGGACGCGACAAAGCCCAGCTCGCACGACTGATCACGGACCTTCGCAAAAAAGGCCTTCTGGATGCCCAGCCAGATGAACATGACCGCCGCAGCACCCGGCTCAATCTATCTGCGCAGGGGGCTGCCATCATCCACGGACTGCAGGAAGCGGAGCATGCACTGTCGGCCCAAGCGGTGCAGGGTTTGAGTGAAGAGGAGCATCAGCAATTGTTGCGCTTGCTGAAGAAGGTAGGCAGCAATCTCGACAAATCCCAGGAGTAATACAACCCTGGGACCGCACATGGCTGCGGGCCCCTTTGTATGGTGTGCACGACGTCGGTCATGTCTCAGGCACGCACGATTCACCCCTCCAGATGAATCTCCATCACATGGTCTACCCCGTCATTGACCAGCATCAGGGTGTTGGGCGGCCAGCCTTCCATCAGCTGCCCGTCCAGCCATATCTGCTTCATGATGTTGTGGTGGCTGCCGGTGCAGCGGAAGTTGAGCTGGTAATGCGTTTGCTGATAGCGATAGCGGATCTGATACGTGGTCCAGTCAGCGGGGATGCGCGGATGGATAAGCAGGCGATCTTCGCGTAACTCCAGCCCCAGCAGGGTTTCCAGGCCCAGGCGATACATCCAGCCTGCCGCGCCGGTATACCAGCTCCAGCCACCTCGGCCCATGTGCGCTTCTGCCGTATAAATATCCGCACTCATCACATAAGGCTCCACCTTGTAGCGCAGCATGTCTTGCGGGTGGCTGCCATGGTGAATGGGGTTCAGCATGCCATATAGCGCCCAGGCCTGCTCGGTGTCGCCTTGCATGGCGTAGGCCATGCTGGCCCACACGCCGGCATGGGTATATTGCCCGCCATTTTCGCGGATGCCGGGTACATAGCCCTTGATATAGCCGGGTTGCAGGCTGGAGGTATCAAATGCCGGAGTCAGCAGGCGAATGAGCTTTTCATCGCGCATGACCAGGCGTTCATTCACCGCTTTCATCGCCATGCGGGCGCGCATGGGATTGCCACCGCCGGAGATGATGGCCCAGCTCTGGCTGATGGAGTCGATCTGACATTCGCTATTGCTGCTGGAGCCCAGTGGTGTGCCATCGTCAAAATAGGCGCGGCGATACCAGCTGCCATCCCAGGCATGGGCTTCAATATGCTGGCGCAACAGGGCGGCCTGCCCGGTGCAGAATTCGGCAAAGGCGCTATCGTGGCGGCTTTGCGCCAGGGCGGCAAACTGGGTCAGGTTGTCAAACAGGAACCAGGCCAGCCACACGCTCTCGCCCTGACCTGCCCGGCCGACCAGATTCATGCCATCGTTCCAGTCGCCACAGCCCATGAGCGGCAACTGGTGCACGCCAAAACGCAAGCCATGGCGGATGGCCCGCACGCAATGCTCGTAAAGCGTGGCTTCTTCGGCCGAGCGTTGCGGCTGGTCGTAATAAGACTCCTCTTCCTGATTCAGCAGACGCCCTTCCAGGAAGGAAATGCGGCTATCCAGCACGGCTGCATCGCCCGTGGTCTGCACATAACGGCAGGTGGCGTAGGGCAGCCACAGATAATCATCCGAGAAGTGGGTGCGTACGCCTTGCCCGGCAGGCGGGTGCCACCAGTGCTGCACATCGCCCTCACTGAACTGGCGTTCGGCGCAGGTGATAAGCTGCTGACGTGCCAGCCCTGGCGTGGTGTGCACCAGCGCCATGGTGTCTTGCAGCTGGTCACGGAAACCATAAGCCCCACCGGATTGGTAGTAACCACTGCGTGCCCATATGCGGCACGCCAACGTCTGGTAAAGCAGCCAGCCATTGGTGAGAATATCCATGGCTCGATCAGGCGTCGTTACCTGCACCGCACCCAGGGTCACCTCCCAGTAAGCCTTCACCTTTTCCAGGGCAGCATCGGCACCGGCAGGTCCGCAATATTGCTGAATATAGTGGTGCACTTCGTCGGTATTGGCGCCCGCGCCGAATACAAAAACGACTTCGCGTGCCTGACCTTCGGCCAGCTCCAGTGGCGCCTGAATGGCGGCACAAGGGTCCAGGCAGGCGCCGGTGCGGCCTGACAAGCGCTTGCGTTGCATGGCAGCTGGCTTGGCGAGTGTGCCATTGCGGCCGATAAACTCGACGCGGTTGCCCGACATGGAGCGCTCACTCAGGTTAACCTGGGCAAATACCACGCGATTCGCACACTCCTGGCCATACTGGTTGCGTGCCAATAAAGCGTGGTTATGGGGGTCGATTTCGGTCACCACGTGCATCATGTTGGCATGGCGCCACTGCCCCAGCACCAGCTCCCAGTAGCCAGTGAGCGATAGCTTGCGTGCGCGACCCGAGTGATTGCTCAGTTTGATCACCACAAACTTGACGGGCGCATCCATGGCGACAAAGGTGGTCAGCTGGGAGCGTATGCCCGCTTCTTCATGCTGGAATACGCTATAGCCGAAACCATGACGGCAGACATAGCCCGACAGGCCGCGCGCCGGCAAGGGCGTCGGTGACCAGAAAGCGCCGGATTCTTCATCGCGCACATAAAAAGCCTCCCCGCTGCTATCGCTCATGGGGTCGTTATGCCAGGTGGTGAGGCGGAACTCGTGGGCGTTCTCAACCCAGGTATAGCTGCTGCCGCTTTCGCTGATCACCATGCCGATATGCGGGCTGGCGATCACATTTGACCATGGTGCCGGGGTCGTCGCACCGGGCGGCAGAGTGATGATGTATTCGCGTCCGTCCTCGGAGAATCCGCCCAGGCCATTGAAGAACTGGCGCGATGGCGCAAGCAGCGGCACGTTGGGGGTGTTTTCATGCGGCAATACCGGCTGCAGCATATCGGATACCCGCTCGCTGGAGACGCGGCGATCAATCTGCTCAATCAAGGTATCCGCCGTATCATGCAGCACCACACGGGCGACCGAGAGCAGCAGTACACGGGCATCTTCCGACAGCTCCTCCGCCCGACGAATGAAGATGCCACCCGGTTTATCCATGACCTGCGCTTCGGAGCCGGTATTGATCAGCCCCATGATCTGGTCGTGCAGCAGGGCGCGATAGCCGGAAAAATCCTCATTGATGATCACCAGATCGACCACCAGCCCCTTCATGCGCCAATAGGCATGAGCTTGTAGCGCCTGCTTCACCAGATGCAGGCGGCTGATATCGCCCACCCGCAACAGCACAATTGGCAGATCACCGGAAATGCCAAAGCGCCACAGGCCGGATTGCCCCTGCTGATTGCGCAGGATGACGGCAGACGGAGCCCGGCGCAAAGCGCTGGCATAAATGATGGAGGCAGCCAGGCGTGCATAGGTCTGGGCATCGGCCTCGCTGGCATTGATCAGGCGCAATACTTCCTGGCTATGAAACCAGGCCATCTCGAATGCGCGGTCCACGAAGTGCCGATCACAGTATTTATCCAGCAGAGCAAGTGCCTGCTCACGGGTATCTGCCACGCCGGAAATAATCTGGATGACGGCCGAAGCATCGGCGGGCAGGCTGATATTGCAACGGATGGCGACGATAGGATCCAGCACGGAACCTGCGCTATTGGAGAGCAGTGCTGGTCCGGCGCGACTATCCATGACCACCGGATGGCTGGCGCTACGTCCGCGCCCGATAAACTGGGCGCGGTCTGTTTCAAACGACAAGGTGCCCGCCACCGCTCCGGGGGCTGCTAGCAGATGGAACATCCATGGCACCTGCTCCTCAGGCGTGCGTGGGCGGCGCGTGCAGAGGATGGCCTGGCGATCTGCCAGAATCTCGGTTTGCACAAACAGATTGCTGAACGCCCGGTGCGCCAGATCGGCATTCAGCGGGGCCAGCACCACCTCGGCATAGGTGGTGATTTCAATGCGCCTGTGCCGTGAGGATAGATTCGCCAGCGTCACGCGGCGGATTTCGACATCATCTTCTGGTGAGACGCTGATCTCGGTGTGGGTTTCAATGGCCTGGTCGCGCAGGCGGTACTCGGCCCGCCCCTGCACGAAAGTCGCCTCAAAACTATCGGTTTTGCCATGGGTGGGCTGGTAAGCACTTGACCAGTAATAGCCGGTATCGCGATCACGCAGGTAGATAAAGGTACCAAAGCCATCCATGGTGGCATCTTCACGCCAGCGGGTAATGGCCAGATCACGCCAGCGGCTGTAGCCGCCACCGGAGTTGGTGACCATGACATGGTAATGTCCGTTGGAAAGTAAATGCACTTCTGGCAGGGTGGTGTGCGGGTTGGTAAGCACTCGCATGAGCGAACCACGGTCTGCCACCGGAGGCCTGGCGGCCGCACTTACTTCTGCGGCATGCGGATGCAAGGTGTCGCCTTTCTTGGGCACGCGCTCCTGCAACAGCAATGCCGTAGCCTGCACGGCAGGGGCCGCCATGAAGCGGCGCTGCATGGGTGCATCGCGCAGCACATGGTCAAACGCCAGCAAGCTCATGCCCTGATGGTGCACCATGTAAGACTTCACCACCGCATGGGTTTTGCCGCGCGGCACGCGTGACGGCGTGTAATCGATGGCTTCATAAAAGCCAAACTGCCCGCTAAAGCCCAGGCCCGCCATGGCTTGCAGGTTACGGCAGGCCTCGCGTGGCATGACGATCAGCGCCAGCGCCGTGGCGTAAGGGGCAATCACCAGGTCATCTGCCAGGCCGCGCTTGAAGCCCAGCCCAGGCACGCCAAATGCCCGATACTGATAGACATGGCTGGCGTCAGTGGCGTTGTAGCAGGATTCGGAAATACCCCAGGGGATGCCGCGCTGCCGCCCATATTCAATCTGGCGCAACACCACGGCTTTGCAGGTCTGGTCCAGCAGGGTGTTGTCGTAGCTGGGCATCATCAGCCGCGGCATAAGGTATTCAAACATGGAGCCGCTCCATGAGATCAGGCTCAGTTCGCCACCCTGACTGGTCAGCAGGCGGCCCAGGATGAACCAGTGCTTCTGCGGCAGCTTTCCTTCGGCGATGAACAGAAAGCTAGCAAGGCGCGCTTCCGAGGCCAGCAGATCGTAGCAGGAGGGGTCGCGCCTGCGTTCGCGCACGTCGTAGCCTATGCTCAACAAACCACTTTCGGCGTCATACAAGAAGTCGGCATCCATGACCGCCAATTGGGCACATTGCACCATCAGGTCATCAATACGCGCATGGCGCGACTGGCTTTCGTGGGGTGCGCTCCCGTCATCCGGCACATGATGAGGGCTGGATGACAGCAGCGATAACTCCTGATAGGCCGCCAGGCATTGCTTGTCCAGTGCATCTAGCCAGGTGCCGAGCTGCGCGTCGGTGTTTCCTTCGTTAGCCAGCGATATCGCCAGCGCAGCGGCGCTGTCGTGCAGTTGCTCCATTATCGTGAAGGCCGCAGTCGGACTGGGTAAGGCAACACCAGGCGCGCAAAGCGCGTTCAGCTCCTTGCGCAGCCATCTGAGGTGCGATTGGGCATCAGCGCCAGCGGTGGCAGGCACATGCTCCTCCAGCACCTGAAAGGTATCTTGCAAGCCGTGGAATGTCTGCGACGGTAGTGTGGTCTGCTTTTTCAGCTCCAGCAGGCCCATTTGCAGGGTTAGCAGGCAGCCCGCCAGATTGCCGCTATCCACGGACGAGACATAGTGTGGGCGCAGTACTTCCAGCGTGCGGGTGTCATACCAGTTGTAAAAGTGGCCGCGATAGCGCTCCAGCAAGGCCATGGTGGATAGCGTGTGCTCGCTGCGCGTGATCAGCTCCCCGGCCGAAAGATAGCCCAGGTCATAGGCCGCCAGATTGGAGGTCAGGGCCATGCCGATATTGGTGGGTGAGGTGCGGCTCGCGATCATGCCCGCGGGGAATTCCTGGAAATTATCCGGCGGCAGCCAGTGATCATCCGGCCCGACCAGCGTGGCGAAATACTGCCAGGTGCGCCGCGCCTGCTTGCGCAGGAACAGCCGCTGTTCGGATGTAAGCTCGGCTGTGGTCTTGGGCAGCGGCAGGCTGATGCGCCAGGCGATGACGGGCGCGATGAACCACGCGAGCAAGACGGGCAGGATGACTTGCCAGGCAATCACTTGCCCTTGTTGCATGAGGCCGAGCAGGCTGGCAAACAGCGCGATGGCGAGGAAAGGCGCTATCCACATTTCCAGTGCAAAGTCGCCCAGGGTGCGTTTGGCATTGCGCACGGCATAGGCGCGGGTATGCCATAGCAACAGCCCGCGGCGGGTAAACAGCATGCGCAAGCCGGAGCGCAGTATCGCATCGAGCGCAATCAGGGCTTCATAAGGCAAAAATACCAGGGTCAGCAGACCTGTCGACAGCGGTGGCATTATGGATTTGCCGGTCTGCGTCAGGTGCACAAGCCAGTCGCGGTCATCGGGTTTATGCCAGAGATCCACCAGGCTGGTCAGTAGCATGGGCGCAAACAGCACGATGAGGATGAGACTGGTCCAGAATATGGCGTCGCCTACCCCGAGCAGCCAGCCGCTTGCCAGCAGCATGAGCAAGGCCGGGGCCACCATGCTGCGTCGCAGATTATCGAAGATTTTCCATATCGAGAGCGCGTTGATCGGATTGGCGGCGCGTTGTCCGCGCTCACCGCTTTCGCCCGCCGGGCCGGGTACGCGCGGGAAAAGCCAGCCTACCAGCTGCCAGTCGCCGCGCATCCAGCGGTGGCGGCGGCTGACATCTGCCAGATAACTGGCGGGATAATCCTCAATCAGCACCACATCGCTCACCAGCGCCGAGCGGGCATAGCCACTCTCCAGCAGATCGTGGCTCAGGATCAGGTTGTCCGGAAACTGCTGGTCCACCACCTGGCGAAAGGCATCCACATCGTAGATACCCTTGCCGATAAAGGAGCCCTCACCAAACAGATCCTGATACACATCCGATATCTCGCGCGTGTAAGGGTCTATGCCGGATTCCCCGGCAAACAGCCGGGTAAACCAGGAAGATGTGGCACTGGTCAGGCTGGTGGCGGCGCGTGGCTGCAAAATCGCATAGCCCTCCACGATACGGCCCCGCCTGGCGTCGTACACCGGCCGATTCAGCGGGTGTGCCATATTGCCGACCAGAGTGCGCGCGGTATCGCGTGGCAGCTGGGTGTCGGTGTCCAGGGTGATCACATAGCGCACGCGCGGGAACAGCGATGTATCGCCGACAATCTCCGCAAACGCGGCCTGTCCGCTGCCGCGCAGCAGCGCATTGAACTGCTCCAGTTTGCCGCGCTTGCGTTCATAGCCCATCCATAAGCGTTCCACCGGGTTCCAGGTGCGCGGGCGATGCAGCAGGTAAAAGATGCAGGGGCGGTCATCGCGATAAGTCGCGTTGAGGGTGGCAATCGCCTGATGCGCATGGGCCAGTAAGGCCGCATCCGTCGGCAGGCTGTCGGTCAGTGCATCGGGAAAGTCGGTGAGCAGGGCAAAGTAAAGCTGGGCATCGCGATTCCCCAGATAGCGTATTTCCAGCGCTTCCATGTAGGCATCAATCGCGGCCATCGAGGTGAGCAGCGTGGGCACGATGACCATGGTGCAATGCTCGGGCGGAATGCCTTGCGAAAAATCCAGCCGCGGCAATACACGCGGTCTGAGCATCCAGGTGGCCACCAGATTGACCAGCGTGACCGACAAGGTGGAAAGACCAACCATGCTGAGCACGGCAAACAGCCAGTAATACATGCTGTCCAGTGCCAGCGGTTGCAGCTGGCGCAGTACGATGAACGCGGAGAGCGCCGTCAGCAGCGCCATTGGCGCCAGATACACCAGCAGCCGGTGGCGCAGGTAATACTGTCGCGCCGGTATCTTCCAGGAGGGTGGGCGGCCCATGGCTTTTTCCAGCACGGGCAAGCCGTGATCGACCAGAAAATAGCCGACATGGGCGGTGCGGTGTGCCGCTCCCAGGCTTGCTACAGCGAGTCTGGCCTGCGCAATGGCGGCTTCGGCGACCACAGGCTCGGCTTTGCCACAACGGCGTGCCACATCCTCAATCACATGCCGGTAACGGTCCCGCGTGGTGAAGTCCTGCACGGCATACATGGCTGCCGGGTCATTGCGCAAGACCTGCTCGACCTTGCTGAGCGACTCCACATAATTGCGCCAGTCCATGGTGCCGATAAAGCGCAGGCTGCTGATGCTGTTGGCAATCGAAATCTGGTTGGCGGCGGCGGTACGGCTGGCTGCCTCGGAAAGCTGGGTGGCGGTGACGCCCTGCTCCTGCAGCTTGTGCTCTACCCACGCTTGCACAAAAGCCATTGCCGAGCCATGCGCCTGCAGGCGCGAGTAAAACTCCTCTACAAACGGCGCGGTCAGCGGCACGTCGGCATTGGCAAACTCGGCCAGCAATTGAATCAACAGCTGCGGCTCCTGCTCTGCCGTTGTCAGCATGCGGTCCGCCCAGGCGATGGCAGCATCGCGCTCTTCGCGGCGGCGGGCAATGCGTACGCCCACGCGGCGCAGGTTTTCCAGCAGCGCCAGTTGCAGCATGATGGGGAATGCCCACAACTCGCCCAGTCGCAATACCTCCACGCTCTGGTAAGCCTCCACTACCTGGCTGGCGTTGTCGTTATCCACGCGGCCATCCATGTGCGAAATCAGCGCCAGCGCCAGATCATAAATGCGCGGAAACCCGGCCGAGATGCCATTCGCCAACCTTGGCAGCTGGCGACTGTAGCCGCGCGGCAAGTGCCGTTTTGCCAGACTGATCTGTTGCTCGATGAGGTAAAAGTTATCCAGCAGCCAGCTTTCGGCGGGCACCAGATGCTGGCCCTCGGTGGCGGCGGTGGTCACGACTTCATAGGCAGCCAGAAGCACTCGTGCATTGTCTGCCAGTCGGGGCAGCAGGTGGTCCGGGCCCGGCCCCGGTGTCAGCACATGCTGGGTGGCCAGCATGGCGGCATGCCGTTTCAGCTGTTCTATGCTGAACAATTCGGAGCGCAACAATTCCGTATCCTGCTCACTATGCCGGGGATGGCGGGGTCGCGACGAAAAGCCGAGTTCCTTGATGATGATCTGCTCCTGGTGAAAGTGCGGCCAATCACCGTGCGAAGGTAGCGGCGCGGTTATTAAATGGCAGAGTGTTGCTGGCTTGCGGAAGGGACGAGTGGGTAGCGATTGCAATGAAGCAGGCATGCTTGCCTGCGTTTCATGGCCGATGAGATCAGTGCTTGTCGGGCGTTAAAAATGGCTTAATGTCATCTTTTTTGGTTTTTTTGGCGGCGCGCTTTTCCTTGGCGCTCATCACGGGTTTTTTCTTGTCGGCTTTGTTGCTTTTCTGTTCCTTGCTCATGCTCGATACTCCTGAAAAGGGAAGGGAATGCATAGGGAATGCCCAGATTGGCAGGAAGGGAATGGATCTGCCCGGGCAGCTTTCCGAGCTGTTACTTTTAGCCTGAATTTTCAGGTCTGTCTGTGCGCCACCAGACAGACAGGCGGTGGATTGCCAAACTTGATTGCCGCGTCTGGTCTATGTACGGTAGCGTACATATCAGTGCTATTGTCTTGAACTAAAGTAGAGGCTAAACATAGCCTTGTCTAACAAGGCGCTGCATCTCAGAAAGGGGAGCCTATGTCTATACAGCACACCCCACACCAGAACCATTTGCTCGATGCCCTGCCAGCCCCCGAGCTTGCCCGTCTTCAACCTCATCTCGAGCTGGTAAAAATGCCACTGGGCCTGGCCCTGTACGAATCCGGAGGGCAGCTTCACCATGTTTATTTCCCGACCACCGCTATCGTGTCTCTGCTCTATGTGATGGCCGATGGCGCCTCTGCCGAGATTGCGGTGGTGGGTAACGAGGGCATATTGGGTATTGCGCTGTTCATGGGAGGCGAAACCACGCCCAGCCGCGCGGTTGTACAGAGTGAAGGTTATGGTTACCGGCTCAAGGCGCAGTTGCTCAAGGATGAATTCAACCGCGCCGGACCGGTCATGCGCCTGCTGCTGCGCTATACCCAGGCCTTGATTACCCAGATGGCGCAAACCGCCGTTTGCAACCGGCACCACTCGGTGGAAAAGCAGCTCTGCCGCTGGCTATTGCTCAGTCTGGATCGGCTGCCAGGCAACGAATTGAGCATGACGCAGGAGTTGATCGCCAACATGCTGGGCGTACGCCGCGAGGGCGTGACCGAGGCCGCGGGCAAGCTGCAGCGCGATGGCCTGATCGAATACAGCCGTGGGCATATCATGGTGCTGGACCGGCCCGGCCTGGAGACGCGGGTTTGCGAGTGCTATCAGGTGGTCAAGACCGAATTTGACCGCTTGCTGCCATCGCTGCACAACTCGGTGATTGATTAGCCTTCCCGGAACTACTTTGCGCCAATGTTCGCAAGGGCACGGTGCAGCCTCTGCAAGTGGAATAGGCTGATAGCAGCCAGGCATCACAGGATGCTATCGCCCCCGTGGCGCCAAGGCTTCCATCCGCCTTTTCAGGAGCTGCCATGGTGTTGCCAAGACAAATACTGTTGATTACCGATAAGGCCAGGGACGGACATCAGCTAAAAACAGTATTTGGCCGCGTGCGCGTGCATCCTTTCAAACTCACTTGGGTGCGTCGCCTGGCGCGGGCAATGCGTTTCCTCAAGACAAAAGAAGTGGATGCCATTATCGTGGACCTGGGCTTGCCAGACAGCGAGGGCATCCCCACCTTTGAGGCCTTGTTTGCGGTGGCGCCCTACACGCCGATCATCACCTTGCAGACAGAAGATACGGCTGCAGCGGCGGCCCTGATAAAGGCGGCCTCTGAACGAGGCGCGCAGGGGTATTTGACGCATGCTCACTTCACCCCGGACCAGATTATCCAGACCGTGGAAAATGTGCTGCAGCGCAGTGTGTTTGAGCGCTTTATGCAGCAGGAAAAAGTGCGGGCAGAAATAGCCCTCAACTCGATCAGCGATGCCGTGATCTGCACCGATATGCAAGGCCAAGTGAATTACCTCAATATCGCGGCTGAATCCCTCACCGGCTGGTCGCGGCAAGAGGCCAATGGCTTGCCCATCGTCAAGGTCTTTCAGCTGATTAACGGCGTTACCCGCCTGCATGACCAGAACCCGGTACACCGCGTGCTGACGCAGGACATAACGCAAGGGCTCAACCCCGATACGATATTGATACGCCGGGATGGCAGCGAAGTGGCGATCGAAGATTCCATCTCGCCGATTCACGATGGCAGCGGAAAGCTCACCGGTGCCGTGATTGTCTTTCATGATGTGAGTGCGGCGCGTGCCATGGCGAGCAAAATGGCGCATCTGGCGCAGCATGATTACCTGACCAATCTCCCCAACCGCATGTTGCTGAATGACCGGCTGTCGCAGGCCATCACCCTGGCCGAGCGTGGCACCAGCCAGTTGGCCGTGCTGTTCATGGATCTGGACAACTTCAAGCAGATCAACGATACCCTGGGCCATGTGGTGGGGGATGCGATTTTGCAGTCGGTGGCCAAACGCCTGATCGAGCTGGTCCGCAAGTCAGATACCGTGAGCCGGCAAGGCGGCGACGAATTTCTGATGCTGGTGGACGAAAGCAAACATGGCGAGGATGCGGCGTTGATTGCCAGCAAGATACTACGCGCCCTGGAAAAGCCCCACGCCATTGGCGGCAAGGAATTGCATCTGACCGCCAGCATCGGCATCAGTCTGTATCCGCACGATGGCCGTGACGCCGAGACTTTGATCAATCATGCCGATAGCGCCATGTACGAGGCAAAAAAGCAGGGACGCAACAATTTCAAGTTTTTCAGGGGGTGTTAACGCATCGCCATCCCATCAGCGCATACTTGATCTTCAAGCGGCGTGCGGGGTATGCGTGGTATCGCACAGATATTGCCCGGCTGATTCGTTAGCTTGAAGACATCGCGCTATTCCTTGCCATTGCCGAGCCCGTCTGGTGATGTCTGTTGCCCATGTGTACGTTTCTCTGCAAGGTGCCTCCCCCAGATGCTTCATATGTCTACGTCCCCCTTTAATTGTCTGCTGGAGGCGTTGCCGCTTCCCGAACGACTCAGTTTTATCAGCACATGTGATTCGGTCGAGCTGGGCTTGACCCAGGTACTCAACCAGCCGGATGACACCGTTGAATATGTGTATTTCCCCCTGACCTGCATGGTGGCCCTGACCCTCAATCTGGAAGAGGGCGAGGGCATGGAGGTCGCCCTGATCGGCAATGAGGGCATGGTCGGCGCTTCCCTGATACTGGGCGTGGCGCAGAGTCCGTTCGGCGCCACGGTGCAAGGCCATGGCCTTGCCTTGCGCAGCTCAGCGCCACTGTTTCTGGAAGAGCTGGAGCGCCATCCGCAATTGCACGAGCTGGTAAAACGCTATGTGCATGTCTCCTGCCAGCAGTTTGCGCAGATTGCCGTATGCAACCGCTATCATGTGGTGGAGAAGCGCCTGGCACGCCTGCTGTTGATGACGCGGGATCGCATGCATTCGGAGGATTTTTACATCACCCACGAATTGCTGGCGAAGATGCTGGGCGTGCGGCGCGTAGGCGTTACCAAGGCTGCGGGCGCCTTGCATACCCAGCATTTGATCAGCTATCGCCGCGGGGTGGTAAGGATAGATGATGCCGCCGGGCTGGAAGCGGCGGCATGCAGTTGCTACGAGACGGATAAAGCAGTCTACGCCCGCTTGCTGGTGTGCTAGCAGGCGGCGGCCGATAGCCGCGCTGGCTCATTCAGGAAGGCAACAGCCCGGAGGTGGTCATGCTCTGTTTGACCAGCTGCAAGGAGTTTTTCAGCCTGGCATGCAGCGATGCCACGGCCGGGTCTTTTTCATTGGCCGTCAAGGCAATTGCCGACTCTGCCTCGGCCACGGCCTGATTAAAGGCATGCATGAGTGCCTGGGTATTTGCATCACAACTGAACTCTGGGCCGACTTGAGACATGATGACTCCTAGGGTGGGTTAATCACAAATGGGGTATGCATTTCAGCGGGTCGGTTATCCATGTCGGTGCTTGCCGTGGCCAATGAACGCAAGGCCCGCCATTGCTGGTAATAGCGCCATAGATGAAATATCCGGTAATACCAGTGACTGGAGGGGCTGCGTTGCCACCGTAGCAGTAGCCATAGCCCGGCCCCCAGTAAAAAGGCATGGTGGTGCATGAACTTGAATATGTGCAAGCCATGGTCCAGCCTTGCCAGCCTGTCTTGCCATACCTCGGCGTGCAGGGCGATCAGCGTGCGCTGTTGCGCAGATTGCTGCAACAGCTGGGCGCGCCGCCTTGCCAGAGCTTGCATGCGGGTACTCACGGCGGCGTTTTCATGGCTTGAATATCCTTGCCCAGCTCATCCATGCTGGTGGAAAACAGCTGAGGCTTGTGCCTGATTTTATGCAGTGCCAGCAGGCCAAGCAGCACGGCCATGGTAATAAACCCCGCGCTCAGGATCGCCAGCACGCGCAAGGGATAGGTATTCCAGAAGAAGGCGATCAGCAGTATGCATGCCAATATCACGCCGATACCCAGGCAAAACAGCAGCGCCAGCGTGGTGACCAGCAAAGAAAAAAAGTGCAGCCGCTCCTCTTCTATATCCACCCGCAGCAGTGCCAGGCGGGTATAAAGGATGGCGAGCAGGGCGCCGCTCAGGGCCGTAAGCGAACCCAATACGCCAGGACTGGCAGTGGCTGCATCGTTGGCCATGGGCTAAGGCGCCCGACGCCCAATTAACCAGCCAATGGCAACACCCACCGCCGCGCCTATGCCGATGGCTTCCCATGGGTTTTCATGCACATATTCATCGGTGGCTTTGGCGGCTTCGCGGGTTTTGGCGATGATGGCGGTCTGTGCTTCGGCCATATTGGCCTTGACCACGCCCAGCGATTTTTCCACCTTGTCGCGAATCTGCGCAAGCTGCTCTCCGCCCTGGTTGGCCGTGGCCTTAAGCAATGCCTCGGCATCCGCCACGGCGACCTGAAAATCCGCAATCAATTGTTCGCGGCTGTTTATTGTCTTGATGTCATCCATATGGTGCTCCTTAAGTGGTGGGGTGGGTATTTATGCCGTGTGGGCCATGCGGTAGGCATGCCATTTCAACGTTAGCCGCGGGCGCCAGATATGGATGCTGCGTTCCGTGAGAATGCCAAGCGCAATCACAGGCAGCAGATAAATCAGGCCGCCCATGGTGACCGACGCCCCCATGGCCAGCAGCCACAGGGCAACTAAAACAAGTGCAAAGGCTTCCAGCATGATGGTTCCTTTAAAGTGGATGCTTAACGACTATTTGGCTTTGAGCCGCATATCATTTTTCACCGACTTGACACCACCGACGCGCCCTGCCACGGCAATCGCCTTGTTGATGTCTTCCTGTGAATTAACAAAACCGCTCAGCTGCACCACGCCCTTGAAGGTTTCGACATTGATCTCAGCTGATTTCAGGGTGGGCTCGTTGAAAATGGCTGCCTTCACCTTGGTGGTGATGACGCTGTCATCCATGTATTCGCCCGTGCCTTCTTTTTTGGAAGTGGATGCGCAGCCGACAGAGGTGATCAGTGCCAATGCCATGCTGAAGGCGACGATCAGTTTTAGTGCTTTCATGGGGTATTCCTTGTGTGATGGGTAAAGTGGGGTTGAAATATGCGAGGTGTGCTCAATAGCTCTTGCCATGGATGGTATCTCTGCAATGCACGTCCTAATGGCCGTGGTGCCCAGGCATGTTGCTCATGGAGCGTGATATTTTTTGTGGTTTGGCAGCCGCGACTGCGAATCTCAGTCTCAAGGCAGCCACACATGGCAGAAAGGAGCGTTTACCGAGGTGAAAGGGGGCTTGCTCTCAGTGCTTAACCCAGATTAGGGTTTCAGGCAGGTTTGGTCTGTGCGCAACTACACATAGCACGTTATTTTGTTATGGATGCCTGCTGCGCGTCCGGCCAGCTTGTAATTCAATGCCCCAGTGACTGCAGCATGCTGGCACCTGCGGGCGACAATGCCCACAGCAACACGCCACTATTGATCAGCACCGTGGCCCAGAAGATGATCAGAAACGAACGCTTGGCGGTTTTGTGCCGGAATAGCCGTTGCCCGGCGATCGCTCCCGGCCAGCCACCCAGCAGCGCCAGCAGGTGCAATGTGTTTTCAGCTGTCCGCTGGCGATGATGTCGGGCTGCAGACTTGTCGATGGCATACGCCCCAAAGGTAACGACACTCGCCGCCAGATAGAGCCCCAGTAAGCCGACAGGCAGCTGTCCCGCCCAGACCGCCCCTGCCACGCCGCAAAGAAAGATAAAGGCAAACAGTGGCAGTACAGGGCTGCGCTGGGATAAGGCAGGCGCTGGCCTATGACCCACAAACGCCACTTTCAACGCCTGTGGGCGGCCTTTGGCATCCAGCGTGCGCTCATAGCTAACCAGCTCATCACCCTCGGGCCGCCGCTTCCGATGGCTGAATGCGCTGATATGCAGAAAGACCGGCTCACCCCCGCCATTTGGGGTAATGAAACCAAAGCCCTGCTTATCTTTCCATGTGGTAATTCGACCTTGATATCGCATCGATTCAGGTATCTTCAGCAAGGGAGTGTGAGAAACGGTCTGGCGATGCTACATCAGCCGAGCCCGCCATCAAAATCGTGCGTTGAGCATCGCCCAAAAACAAAACGCCCGACGAACATCATCGGGCGTTTTTTTACTGCCTGGCGACTAGTCAGTCAGACTTTAGTACAGAAACCAGTTAGTGACTTTGTTGTTTTTATCAAAGTCGATGGACAGGTTATCGCCCTTGACGGCGGTATTGCCAGAGGATTTATCCATGACCTTGTTCAGCTTGCCGGAAGCTGAGGAAGCATCCTTGGCGCTGTTCAACGCAGAGTCGGCAGAGACGACGCCCGGTACGGAACCAGGGGCAGCACTCACCAGATCGGAAAGGGCATACAAAGCACCATGCTTTTTGTAGTTCCAGCTGGTTCTGCTGCTAGAGCTTTGCGACGATTTGTCAGGTACGCCATATAACGCTTTTACTTCTTCCTGCGTGGTTTTGCCAACGACGATATGTGCGTTAACGTAAGCGGCAGTAAACTTATCTTCGCCACCACCCATTGCCCCCGGGCCCCCCGCGCATGCTGTTGTCAGCATGGCCGCGAGGATGATTATGAATTTCTTCACGTTGCTTCCCTTTTATATTAAGAATGATTCTTAACTATAACAAAAAGGTTAAGGCTGGACATTGGGTGGGTGTCATTATTTGTTACGTGAAAATGTACATATCGTATGGGCGACGCACGTGCCGGGCATGAATCAAATGCTTGCCGTTTGATGTATGAATCCCACGGGGTGATGGCAGAATAGTATAAAAATCAGCCTGTTATTACACGGTGAAGCGTATTGTTTCTTGGCGTGCAATGGTGAATTTCTCCGTGCGGCGATTCTAATCAAGAGGTATCTGGGCAAAACTGGAAGCGTCTAAAACAAACCAAAGGAATGAAGATGCTGCGCTACCTCCGTATTGCCAAACTGACTATCGCCCTGGGCTTAATTGCTACTGCCACTGCGATTCCCCTTTCATCCCAGGCGGCTCCAACGGTTTCCAGCCAAGGGCCCGCTGCCACCAAGGCTGTTTCCTATCACACGGTGGAGATTGACGGCGTGAAGGTGTTCTACCGCGAAGCCGGCCCCGCAAACGCGCCTGTCGTATTGCTACTGCATGGTTTTCCCAGCTCGTCGCATATGTTCCGCAATCTGATTCCGCAGCTTGCCGAGCGCTATCATGTGATAGCGCCCGATTATCCTGGCTATGGTCAAAGTGATCAGCCCGCCATGGATAAATTTGCCTACAGTTTTGATAACCTGGCGACGGTGATTGATAAATTGACCATCAGGCTTGGTCTGGGCAAATTTGCCATCTATGTACAGGATTACGGCGCCCCTGTTGGTTATCGCATAGCGAGTGCTCATCCGGAGAAGATCAGCGCTATTGTTGTGCAGAACGGAAATGCCTATGAAGAAGGCATAGACAACCAGTTCTGGGTACCTGTGAAGGATTACTGGAAGAACAAATCGGAAGCGAATGCGGCCAAACTGCGGCCGATTCTGGAGCTGGCTGCCACCAAATGGCAATATACCGAAGGCTTTCGCAATCCCGCAGCGCATGTGAGTCCGGATGCCTGGATGATGGATCAGGCGTATATGGATCGTCCTGGCAATAAGGATATTCAGCTGGAACTGTTCTATAGCTATGGCACTAACCCGCCGCACTATGCTGAGTGGCAGGCTTATTTCCGCCGCTATCAGCCTCCGATGCTGATTGTGTGGGGTAAAAACGATAAGATTTTCCCGGCTGCAGGCGCTACACCTTACTTGAGGGATTTGCCGAACGCCGAACTACATCTGCTGGATACCGGGCACTTTGCCTTGGAGGAGGATGGCGATGAGATTGCCAGACTGATGGGTAACTTCCTTGACCGCAACGTAAAACCTTGATGTTGGCTAAACCTTAAACGGGGTTCGTATGGAAAGCCACTGGCCTGAGACTCATGCAGGCCAGTGGCTTTTTTAATTTCAGGGGATGTGTCTGAATTCTGATTGCGCTTATGCCAGCGCCAGCCGCGTCTGACGTACCACTGAGGGAGCTAAAGATGGGGATGCGCGCGCAGGCGCTCGACCATGAGGTCGATGAAAGCCCTCACCTTGGAGGAGCCATATTTTTCTTCACGATGCACCACATGTACCGGCCAGGGGGATTCTTCAAAGGTCTCAAGCAACAGGCGCAAGCTGCCGCGCTCGACTTCGCTGCGTACCTGGTAAGACAGCAGGCGCGTGATGCCAAGTCCACCAATCGCGGCTGACAGGGCTGCGTCGTTGCTGGTAACCACCAGTCGCGGATTTATCTGCACCAGTTCTGGTTCATCGCCGCCTTCAAAACGCCACTCGACGCGGGGTGAAAGCGCATTGGAAACGATCATGGAATGCTGCATGAGGTCGGCCGGGATTTGTGGCGTGCCATGGGCTTCCAGATAAGCATGCGATGCACACAGCACGCGGCGCACTTGCCCGACCTTGACGGCTCGTAACGAGGAATCGGGCAAGTTGCCGATGCGGATTGCAACATCCATGCCTTCCTCGACCAGATTGGTCACCCGGTCTACAAAATTCGCATTGACCTTCACCTGGGGGTAGCGCTGCATGTATTCAATGATGGTGGGCATGACAAACATGCGCCCGAACAGCACCGGGGCCGTGACCGATAGCGTGCCGCGCGGCTCGGCATTGATGCCCGAGGCCGCCTCGTTGGCTTCGGCGATACTTTGCAGTATGGCCCGCGCGTCATCGTAATAGCGGAGGCCAGCATCGGTGAAGCGCACATTGCGCGTGGTGCGTTGCACCAGCTGTACGCCCAGCTGCTCTTCCAGTGCGCCTACGGCTCGGGTGACCGCTGCGGGCGATATATCCAGCTGGCGGGAGGCGGCGGCAAATCCGCCTTGTTCTCCAACGGCTACCAGTACGCGCATCAGGTGAATGTGGTCGATGATCGTTACTCCAGGCGAAATAATGAATTGCGGGCAGAGCTGATTCTATCAGGGGCATTATTTCCTAGAATGGCCACATCAACAACGGCGTAGGCGATAAAGCCCGAGGCCGTGTTTCCATCAGGAGAATGCCATGCAAACCAGATTCCATTTTCATGCCGGGGAGCGCGCCGTACAGAGGCATGCGGGCCAGGCGTTTATTGCCGATAGAAATGCGGCGATGATTGCAGACACCATACTGGGCGGCGCTCGTCCCTTTATCGAGAAGCAGTTTATGGTCGTGCTGAGCAGTATCGCTGCCGATGGTGCGGTGTGGTCTTCCGTGCTGTATGCCGAGCCTGGGTTTGCCAAGGCCGAGGGCGATGCTGCCCTTGCCCTGCATATTCCTGTGGATGAGCGAGATATGTCTGACCCATTCTGGACCAATATCGACCACCACCCTGCCGTCGGTCTACTCTTTATCGAGCTTGGCTCGCGCCGTCGCTACCGTATTAATGGCATGATTCAGCACATGCACGATCAAGGGATCGTCATTGGCGTGAACGAAGCCTATCCCAATTGCCCGAAATACATACAGCGTCGCCATCTGCAGCAATTCGAGAAGGCGGCCGCCCCGCATGAAGTTTTGGTCGGCACGCAGTTGCAGGCAAATATTGCAGCCTTGGTGCGTAACGCGGACACCATGTTTGTGGCCACCCATTATGCCGACACAGGGGCGGATGCCTCGCATCGTGGCGGCAATCCAGGCTTTGTGCAGATCATCAACGACAGCACCCTGCGCATCCCGGATTACCACGGCAATAGCATGTTCAATACCTTGGGCAATATGGAGATCGATGCACGCACTGGAGTATGCATTCCTGACTTTGCCGGGCAGCAGCTATTGCAGCTCAGCGGAAAATCCCGTCTGTTATGGGATCAGGACGATCCCCATAATCTGAGCGGCGGCACCGGGCGCTTCTGGGAGTTCGACATAGCGCAGTGGATATTGCGCAAGGTACCGCAGCATCTGGAATGGCAATATCTCGATGCTTCCCCGTTCAATATGCCGGTAGAGGCTTGAGGCCATCAACGTGCTGTGGGGATGACCAGTCTTAATTCCTGGGCCAAAGGGGCAGGATATATCGCTCCTTTGGCACTTCCACACCGCAGTGCATTTCTAGTGGCCAAGCTTTACAGCTGGGTTTCAATATAACGCTTGCTCCACGCCGAGATCATCTCGGCGATAAATTCCGCATCCACTTTGTTTGTCACCAGGTGATCCGCCTCCCCCAGCGAGATAAAGCTCTTGGGGTGCGCGGCTGCCTGAAACAGGGCGGTGGCATGGCTGATGGGTACAGTCCTGTCACCGGGAGCATGCATGATCAGCAAGGGCTTATGCAGCCGCCCCACCTGTTGCAACACCTGCTGCGCCTGGACGTCATTCAGAAACTGTTTTCTGATATGAAATACACGCCCTTCCAGATTCACATCGGCCGCGCCTTCACGTTCGATCACCTGCAGGCTGGGGGCGCCAATCAGCTCAAGCATATGGCGCGGATCGCTAGGCGAGCCTACGGTGACATAGCCCCTGGCCTCAGGCAGCCGCGATGACGCGGCGAGCACGGCGGTGCCGCCCAGGCTATGGCCAATGACCAGGTCAGGTGCCTTGTAATGAGCACGCAGCCACTCGGCGGCATCCGCCACATCCTGGATGTTGGATGAGAAATTGGTGTCGGCAAACTCGCCTTCGCTGGCGCCTATGCCGGCAAAGTCAAAGCGCAATACGGCAAATCCCTGCGCGACCAGCCCTCTGGAGATACGGCTGGCGGCCAACACATCCTTGCCGCAGGTAAAACAATGGGCAAACAGCACGGTAGCCCGATAAGTATCATCAGGGAGATCGAGCCGCGCAGCGAGTGAAATGCCACTGCTGGCGGGTATTTGTAGGGGGATGGTTTTCATGCTTTTCTCCTGCGCTTTTAGCCGACCGGACAGCCCCGGTCGGGTAATCAGGCGCATCGTGTTACATGCTCACAGTGGTACAACTGGAAAGTCGATATCTGTCGCTGCAATATGGTTGGTGTAATTGGTCAATGTATTCAGGGCCACATGCGCGAGGACCTCAATGATCAGCGCATCGCTCAGGCCTTCGGCCTTGGCGGCGTTGAATTCCTCATCGCTGAGCACGCCACGTTGCTCCACAACCTTGACCGCAAACCGGGCCAGCGCATCATTTAAGGGCTCAGCCGAGCTGCTGTTTCTTGCATTCTTGATCGCCTCGGGGTTCAGGCCTGCACCCTTGGCGAGCAGCGAGTGGGCGGAAAGGCAATATTGGCACTGATTGGTTTGCCCAATTGCCAGGGCCAATACCTCGCGCTGCCCCGCCGTCAGCTGGCCTTTGGTCAATGCGGAGGAAAATGCCAGGTAGGCATCCAGCACAGCGGGCGACTGGGCAAAGGTGGCGTAAAGATTGGGCACCATGCCGATCTTGGCCTTTACCGTATTGAATGTGGTTGCCAGTGGATCGGTGGCTTCGTTGCGGTTTACTGCGGGAATGCGTGCCATGATGAATCTCCTTTTTGGTAATGGTGGGTGCGCTTTGTGCGCTGGAGACATCATGCGATACTCATGAATACAATTGGTATCGACTATTTGACCGAAAGTATCGCCATGGATCAGCTCGCGCCTTTATTAAGGCAAATCACCTTTTCCGCCCAATCTTTTCACAGCGGCGAGCTATGCCAGCTGGTGGCGTTTGATGAAAACGCCGGCTACATACACATCGTCCGGTCCGGCAAGGTCACCATGACCGTGCGCAATGGCCCGCCGCAATCCATCACCCAACCCAGCGTTATTTTCTTTCCCCGAACCTGTCCGCACGCGCTGGTGCCTGAGGGCGAAAACGCAGAGCTGCTCTGTGCCTATGTAGACCTGGGTGCCAAGGTTGGCAGCCCGCTGGCGCTCTCCCTGCCCGAGGCCATCGTGCTGCCCATGGACGACATGAGCCTGGTCAAACCCACCCTGGAGTTGCTATTCCGCGAAGCCTTGCAAGAGAGTTTTGGCCGGCAGGCAGCCCTCGACCGATTGATTGAATATTTCCTGATTCAGATGTTGCGGCACGTGCTGGCCATGGGCCAGCTGAATGGCGGCATCTTCGCCGCCCTGGCCGATTCCCGACTGAAACATGCCGTCAACGCCATGCACGAGCGCCCCGGTCACCCATGGAGCCTGGATGAACTGGCTGATATGGCCGGCATGTCGCGCGCCCGTTTTGCCGTGAATTTCCGCGAGACCGTGGGGGTGACGCCGCTGGATTACCTCACCAACTGGCGCATGTCCGTCGCTCAGAGCATGCTGAAAAGCGGACGCCCCATCAAATCTGTCGCGGCTGCGGTGGGCTACCAGAGTCAGGCTGCGCTGGCCCGCGTGTTTGCCAAGCGTCTCGGGCAGGCGCCGACGGAGTGGTTGAAGCAGGTGTAGGGTAATTGATTCGCCAGTACAGTAAGCTGTTATCAAGGATCAATCAGTTTGGAGTGTCATCTACGTGATGTTGAACATGGCAATCTAAATCTTTAGGTCTAGATTCTGGGGCATGTTGTATTTCATTGAACTGACATGTCAATGTACTATTCGGGTTGCTGTTGTTAATGAAAGATCATACTGGAGCGAAAGGGTAAGTTCGTGACACAAAAAACTTCCACAAAAAAATATGCCCCGGCCATACATGTTAGACAGTGGCTTCCGGAATGGGATTCGATCGAGTTCGACAAGAGTTCACAACAAGCAAAGCCATTACCTCATTTTTTGCTTTGCTCAATTAAAGCAAAAGATTTGAAAGCTTTAACAGGTGTATATAGACGCTCAACAAGAGGAAAACTTGCCCGCTCTAAGGACCCCAATGTACAACGCGGCCATGATGAGGCTCGCTCTCAAATAATTAGGGAATTCGTCAAGTTTGGTTACCCTTGGTGCGAAATGACTGAATCCCGGCGAGAGTCGCCGGGAGCAAGCAATCTTCAAAAGCCCGGTTGGTTACCTACTGCTATTTTAGTCAACATTCTTCCACCATCAGCCTCAAGAAATGGGCAAGAAATTGCCGTTCATGATTTGGTCTCTATTGAAGAGCGTGGCGAGGTTTCCTTTATTCACTTTCCTGAAAGCTACACGGATGGTGCTACATGGGAGCCGGAGTCGGTTTTCCCGCTGGAAGTAATTGATGGCCAGCATAGGCTTTGGGCTTTTGATGGTTATGATCCTGGTGATAATTATGAGTTACCAGTAGTTGCCTTTTTTGATTTGGATCGCAGTTGGCAAGCTTACTTGTTTTGGTCGGTCAACATCACTCCCAAAAAGATCAATCGCTCTCTTGCATTTGATCTTTATCCACTATTAAGACGCGAAGACTGGTTAGACCAGTTTGCTGGACATTCAATTTATCGAGAAACAAGGTGTCAGGAACTCGTAGAAGCACTATGGGCAAGTGAATGCAGTCCTTGGCACGATAGAATCAATATGCTTGGTGAGAAAAAGCAAGATCGTGAAAGACAAGTGCCTATGGTGACCCAAGCTGCTTGGATTAGATCTCTTATGGCAACCTTTGTTAAGCAATGGGACAGCAACTCATCGAAGATCGGAGGGCTTTTTGGGGCAAGCAAAAACCAGAATGATTTGCTCTTGCCATGGAATCGACCAATGCAAGCAGCACTGCTGATATATTCCGGATCTGCACTGCGAGAGGCTATTGCGCAATCATCAAAGCCTTGGGCTGAGGCATTAAGAAATGCAAGCCATCCAAGTCTTTTTGAGGATGGTGATGATCTCGCAATGTTTGGCGAAAACTCTCTACTAGCTACAGATCAAGGAATTCGAGGATTCCTATTCATAGTCAATGATCTTCTTTTTGTAGCAGAGGGGCAGTTGAAGCTCCGGGAGTGGACTTGGGAGTCTGTGTATGAGGGGACAAAAGCAAAAAGGCTCTCCGCGACCGAAGATGAGGCTCAGGCCATGGCATTGGCGTCCTTCAGAAAAACTGATATTGCGAGCTTTATCGACGATTTGGCAAAAAGCCTTGCAGATTACGACTGGCGTACTTCTTCTACAACCGGGTTGTCTGAAGATGAGCGCAAAGCAAAACTGGTATTTCGGGGTAGTAGTGGATACAAGGAGCTACGCAAGGAGCTTTTAGATCATCTTTGTTCTAATAAAGGATTAGTTGGCAAAACAGCGAACGACGTATTAATACGCCTGGGGTATAAATGAAAGCATGCAAGCTTTTTAACCCAGATAAAACAAGGGTGAGGCTCGCCTCGCGTAAAGCTGTAGAAATGTATTTTGCGAGATGCGCTGCCAATGGGATTAACGATTGTTGGCTTGATATCGCAAACCGATACAGAGTTGCTGCTACAAATACTTATGATCGTGACCTAGATAAGAATAGGGTAGATCACTCAGCACTAATTGAATACATATCAGCATCTGCCCCTGCACATTTGATTGATGGATGGTCCTATCTTGCTCGGGCTAGCGACGCAATTCTTAGAGGAGATTTAAGCGCCGCAATCCATTTCTCGTATTATGCTGAACTTCGCGCAGCAATGTCCCTGCTTGCATGTGAGGGTATTGGGATATTTAACCAAAATCATCCGCTTATTGATCAAAGTGGTTTTTCAACGTCTCCCTTAAAAATGATCAAAGGGTGGAACAAGAAGAAGAAAAAATTCATTCAACAACGAGCAGGTACTCATAAAGCTGTATGGCCTCTTCTCTATCATTGGGGCTCGCTGAAGCGAGCTGCAGACCTTATCGAAGAGCTTGTGATGCCTGATGGCTATTCATTGCAGCAATGGCTAAACGCGTTGCATATTCCAACCCCAACAAGATTCATATCAAAGGAATGGTTGACAACTTGGGGAACTGATCTGACACGACTTAATGAGGATCATGAGTCTCGCAACATGGCAAGTTATCGTCCCTCAGAGTTTCGGCTACCTCCCGCCCCCAATGCTCCGAATGCTATTGAGTTTATATCAGATCTGTGGAGGCTTTTGGAACCAACAGCAGGTGGGAAATTTCCACAGCTTGAGAAAGAGTTGCTCAAAAAAATAGTCAGCTCCAGCGGGAAGCCCATAACCTCTGCTGATCTTCAATCAAACTTGGGCATGGCTCCGTCAGTTGCTAGTAATTGGCAAGCTTTCTTGACGAGCACGGTGGAGCCAAAGCCCTTGGTATTCTCCGAAGAATGCTCCGATGTTGATCATGCCGACTGTGCTTTTCAAGTATCGTCAAGAGCTGCATTGCTGCTTTTCTTGGCGACGGGATCTACGCGAAAGCATCTTGTAAATGCAGGATACTCGCAGGAGCAACTGGAGTTTTTTTGGCGTCGACTATGTGAAGTTCGTTTCGACGGCCCTGCCTCTGATCTTCCTAATGATCCTATAGATCTTTGGAGCGATATTGAGGCAAATCTGTTGGATGCTGATGCTTGGCGCTCAACGGCATTACCTAATACATCTCTTGGCGAGTGGCGTAAGGCTCAGCCTGAAGTCATGAATCAAATAGTGAGTTTTGAGCTTGCCGTGGTGTGGGGGCTAGTTTCATGAAATATATGGGCCACAAGGGCAAGATGCTTCCAATTTTGGGAGATGTGCTTCTTCATTATGCCAATGGCGCAGCAAAAATAGCAGATCCCTTTTGTGGCTCAGCTGCTGTGTCGTGGTTCCTCGCAGAAAATACGGATAAAGAGATCATCTCTGGTGACATTCAATCGTTCGCGGTAGCTAGGGCAAAAGCTATCGTTGAACGCACTGCTTCTTTAGATCCGGAATCAATGATTAAATCGTGGTTCGCGAAAGCCACTACTGTTGTTGACCAAGTTGCAGGCCATTTCCCTAACAATTTGCGTTCCATTGAACCTAATCTCACTGAGCCCAAGCAAATTAAGCAAGTTGTTACTCAGTCCAGGAGTTTCTGTAGCGAAGTACTTCCTGTGGTTTTCAGCGATTTGAAAGGCGCTTGGCCAATTTCAAAAGCTTACGGAGGTCACTATTATTCGCCCGTCCAAGCGCTTGTTTTTGACGCTCTTAGGCAGTCTTTGCCCTCCGAGCCAGACAAACGAAAGATTGCTTTAGCAGCCTTGGTTGAGGCCGTTAGTCGAGCGGCAGCCGCTCCAGGGCATACCGCCCAGCCTTTTCAGCCAACCTCATCTTCTGCTAAATACATCATTGAAGCTTGGAAGCGCAATCCTTGGAATCTCGTTCGGGATGCGGTAGAGGAAATTGCTAAACGTTCTGCAATTGTTAAGGGCAAAGGTGTCGTTGGCGATTTCAGAAAAACAATAGGTCGCCTAAATGAGGGAGATCTTGTATTCGCTGACCCTCCATACTCTGGCGTTCATTACAGTCGTTTTTATCATGCTCTTGAAACCATAACGCGTGGAGTTGAATTCGAGCCCGAGGGTAAAGGGCGCTATCCCTCTATAGTTGATCGACCATCTTCGGCTTTTAGCAAGAGAACGACTTCGCCAGAAGCGGCTAGGCAGTTACTGGACATATGTTCAGAGAAAAAGTTGATTTTGATTCTGACTTTTCCAACGAAAGGAGCTAGCAACGGATTGGATGCGAGCGATTTCATTGATTATGGCCGTACTCTGTTTTCAGATGTTCATGTGGAGGAAACTATAAGTGATTTCAGCACTTTAGGTGGAAACAAGAAACATCGACAAGCACGTCAGCTTTGCAATGAATCAATCATATCCTTTATACCCTAAAGCAGGGTCTCGCCTATCAGCTATTTAATTGTTGAGGTTTTATAAAAAACGATCTTTAGAATCTTCTTTAAAGCAATTAAGTCCAGTAGATTCTTACGAACATCTCACTAGGCAAGGCTATCCGCGTGCGGCAGTTCCATTCTGCACGGGCTTGAAATAGCTGCTCATCACAAACTCATAATGCTGCGGCCGAATGTAGAACACCGAATGGTCGCAGCAGTCTTCATTGGATAAATACGAGAGTCGCCGCATGACCAGTAAAGGCATGCCGACGGTGATCTTGAGGCTATCGGCGAGCGGTTTGTCAGCGGCTTGAGCGCTGATGCCAATATCGGCGCGCACTACGCGCAAGCCGGTGAGGGATTCAAGAATCGCGTAGGTGGGTTGCTGCTCGGTTTGCTCCCAGCTGAGGGTTTCCACTTCGACTGGCAAATAGCTTCTGCCCAGGGCAATCGGCTCGCCGTCGACCACATGCAGGCGTTCCAGCAGCAGGCTTCTTTCCATATTGACGCCCAGTGAGTTGCGCACATTGTCAGGCGTGTGGACGATATGGCGCGAGAGGATGCGCATCTCCGGTTTCAAGCCCTGAATGACCAGCGACTCGTGAAAGCTGCGCAGGGTATCGAGCCCATGGCGTAGTTGTTTGCCGGCGACGAAGGTCCCTTTGCCCTGCTTGCGCTCGACTACATTTTCTTCCGTGAGTTTATCCAGCGCCAGTCTGACGGTGACGCGGCTAACGGAAAACCGCTGGCACAAGGCGGCCTCAGAGGGCAGCTTGCCAGAGGGGTCATACACGCCGCGGTTGATCTCCTCATGCAATAGCGATGCTATTTGCAAGTAAAGAGAGGCGGCATTCTCGCGCGCCAAGGTGGAAGATGACGGTTTCAATGTGTTAGTCCCAATTCACTTTGTCGATGATGACGGCAGCATGCAATCCCATTTTCGCTACTGGAGACAGGGGCGGGATAATTACTTATAACAATATAAGTTTTTAATATTTTATTCATCTTGTATTAACTTGTATTATTCGGTTGAATTTTACAGGGTTGATCGTAGATGACAAATCACCACGGCCTCAGCGGGGCCCATTCACAGGCTGTGCAACGCCCTGCGGCAGCCTTGTCCGTCGATAGTATCAATTTTTCTTATCCGAATGGGCATGAGGTTTTTCGCACATTTTCCTTACACGCCAAACCGGGTGAGTTCATTGTGCTGCTGGGGCCTTCCGGTTGTGGCAAAACCACGCTGCTCAATCTGCTTTCCGGCTTTCAGAAACCGGCCTCAGGCACGATCACGATTAACGGTGCGCCAGTGCGTCCGGAAATGCCCGAGCTGGGCTATGTGTTCCAATCCCCGCAGCTCTTTCCCTGGCTGAGTGTGCTGGAAAACGTGCGCTTTGGCCTGCGCATGCAAAACCACCTCAATGCCAAAGAGCAAACGGAAAAAGCGCTGCATTACCTCGCGCTGGTGGGGCTGGATCAGGCTGCCGACAAGCTGCCTTACCAGCTTTCAGGCGGCATGCAGCAGCGCGTGTCGCTCGCCCGTGCGCTGGCGCTTGAGCCTGCCTTGCTGTTGATGGATGAGCCGTTTGCAGCGCTGGATGCGATTACCCGCAATAACCTCAATGAAGAGACCTTGCGTTTGTGGTCCGAGCTGGGCCAAACCGTGGTGTTCATTACCCATGATATCGACGAAGCCATCTTTCTGGCGGACCGGGTAGTGGTGCTGGAAATCGCGCCCGGCGGTATTCATAGCGAGTTGGCGATCGATATTCCGCGTCCGCGCACCAATCTCGACACGCGCAAACTTCCCCGTTTTGTTGAGTACCGCACCGCGCTGATGGAGGAAATCTCAGACGTGGTCCATGCCAATCTGAGTGTTCTTTAACTTCTTTTCCCGATTAGAAAATACCAAAAATGATCAAGAAAACCGTGATTACCAGCCTGCTTACGCTCGCCGTATTATCCCTGTCCACCTTATCGGCCGCCGCGGAGGAAAAACCCCTGCGCATAGGCTGGGTGTATGCCATGGCGAATGCGCCCGCCGTGATTGCCGAGAAAAAGGGCTTTTATGCGGCAGAAGGGCTGAATGTCGACAGCAAGCCCTTTACGGATGGTCCGCTGCTGCAACAAGCGGTGGCAGCCGGGGATCTGGATATTGCGTATGTGGGTTCGCCGCCGGTTTACCATTGGTTCTCGCGCGGTCTCAAGAGCAAAATCCTGGCGCAAGTGAATTACGGCCAGGCGGCCGTCATTGCCAACGCAAAAAGCCCGATCAACAGCGTGGCAGATCTGCGCAATAAAAAGCTGGCTGGTGTGGCCAAGGGCAGTGGCATGGATGTGCTGCTGCGCGGCTATGTGCTGAAAGAAAAGGCCAAGCTGGACCCGGATGAGGATCTCACCATCGTGGCGATGCCGCCCGGCAATATGAACGCCGCGCTGGAGCATGGTGACGTGGATGCGGCGTTCTCATGGGAGCCCTTTGTCAGCCAATCCCTGTTGCGCGGCACCAGCAAGCTCATTCTGGATGTGAATAAAGACCTGCCGCAGTATCCCTGGTACGTGATTATCGGCGTTCCCAAAGTATTGCAAGACCGGCCAGACGACGTGGTGAAATTGCTGCGCGCACACCTCAAGGCGATTGCCTTCCTGCAGTCCCACCCGGACGAATCGAATCAGATCATCGCCGAAGCATTCAAGCTGGAGCCAGTGCAGGGCGCGGATGGCAAGACCGTGAAGCCGGAAGATATTGTGAAAGAGGCGCGCAAGCGCATGGGTTGGTCCTCGCGCCTGGATGCGGCCGATCTGCAGTTTATCCAGCGGCTGATGGATTATTCGTCTTCCCTGGGTTTTATCAGCAAGCCGCTCAAGGTTGAGCAGGTGGTCGAGACTTCGTACCTGCAAAAAGCCGAGCAATCGCTGCGGTAATTGATGATGCGTCTTTTGGAAAAATTCAACTGGGGCTGGGCTTCCCTGCCTTTTCTGCTGCTGTGCTGGGTGCTGGTGGCGAGCCGGTTTCCTTCCTACATTCTGCCCCAGCCGTGGGAGGTGATGGCCGAAGCGCAGCGATGGATTGCCGATGGCAGCCTGCTCAAGCATTTAAAGGCCAGCCTGCTGGAAGAAGCCGGTGGCTTTGCCCTGGCAACGCTGGTCGCATTGCTGCTGGGTACCACGGCCGGGTTATTCCGCCGCTTCCGTGACTTTATCTCGCCGCTCAATAGCTTGTTTATGGCGATCCCTCCCGTGGCGTGGGCGCCGTTGACCATGATCATTTTTGGTCTGGGCTATTGGTCGATTGTCATGGTGATCTTCATTGCGGCGGTGTTTCCCATGGCGATCACCATGCAGGAAGGCATACAAAGCATACGCAATGGCGAGGTGCGCGCTGCCCGCACGCTGGGAGCGACACCGCTGCAAATGATCGTGCATGTTTACATGCCGGCCTCCCTGCCCTTTTTCACTGCGGCGCTGCGTATCGGCTTCAGCCAGGCATGGCGCGCCCTGGTGGCGGCAGAAATGATAGGCGCTTCCAAAGGCATAGGCTGGATGGTGTCCATGGGCGGGCAAGTTGGCAATACCAATCAGGTGTTGCTGGGCATCGTCATTATCGGCCTCATCGCCTGGCTGATGGAAAGCCTGGTATTCAAACGGTTAGAAAAGCACTACCAAACCTGGCGTGCGCATTAAAGGATTATCGTGAACACTTTTGACCCAAAAACTGAAGCTGGTGAATACATAGCCCCGCAAGGGCTGTATGAGCGCAACAAAAGCAAGCCTTTCCTGGGCAGCCTCACGTGCAACCGGCGCGAGATCGTGGCGGGGGAATGGACGGAACTGCAGCTGACCTATGAGGTGGGTGGCTCTGGCCTGGCCGATGGCGCCTGGCTCAAGCTGGCATTCAAGTTTTATTCTGACTGGGCTTTGTTCCAGACCAGCGACCCCACGGCCGCCAACTATATTTCCGCGGAATATCACGCGGGTGAGCTGGTGCCAGGACAAAGCCCGGCCACGGTGCAGGCACTCAAGGTCCGCTTTGACCAGAAAGGGCATGAGCGGCCTTTTCAGAAAACGGTGATTGTGGATATTGTCGATGGCTATCTGAATCCGGGCGATCGCATCGTCATCCGCTTGGGCGACCGTCGGCAGGGTGGCGCAGGAACGCGCGTGCAAAGTTTTGTGGAGAAGGATTTCCAGTTCCGGCTCTTTATTGATCCACTCGGCAGTTCCAAGTTTGCCGAAGTCCCCGGCGATGTGCTGCTGGATATTATCCCCGGCGAACCCACGGGGCTGCATGTTGTAGCGCCGCGCTTGGTGAATCGCGATGAGCCTTTCGACATCATCGTGCGGGCGGATGATCTGTGGGGCAATACCTGCCGTCAGCTGCCGCTAACCGGGCAAGTGGAATTACTGGGGCCGGGCAATGAAACCCGCCAGTTGCCATTTACCCTGGCTGAGCAAGGCTGGGCGGTGGTGCGTCTTGGCAGCATCCAGCTGGGGACGCCGGGCGAATGGAAAATACAAGCCAGGGTGGATGACGCCAGGGTGGCAGCTGGCAATGCTTACGTGAATATATCCAGCCGTGCTGGCACATTGCGCCCGCTATATGCCGATCTGCATGTGCATTCGGATGATACGGTGGGCACTAACGATACCCTCTACAACCTGAGCTATGGGCGCGATATTGCCGGGCTCGATGTGCTGGGCTATACCGCCAATGATTTCAATATTACCGAGCAGCGCTGGGATAAAGCGGTGGCGCTTATCCATAGCCTGAATGAGCCGGGGCGCTTTGTGTGCTACCCGGGTACCGAGTGGTGCGGCAACTCCTGCGCGGGGGGCGATCGTAATATCGTGTTCCTGCGTGATAGCAAACCGCTGTTCCCGTTTGATGATCAGGGCCGCATGGTGCGCTCCTTCGAGTGGAACGAATTTACCCACGGCACACTGAAGCCCGGCGCCTGGCCGGTGGATGATCTATATGCGGCCTATGCGCACGACCCTGAAGGCCATCTGATGATGCCGCATGTGGGCGGACGCCGGTGCAACCTGGACTGGCACCACCCCGAACTGGAGCGCCTGATCGAAGTCAGCTCGGCCTGGGGGCAATTCCACTGGGTATACGCCGAAGCCTTGCAACGTGGCTATCGCGTAGGCGCGGCAGCCAATAGCGATGAACACCAGGGCCGTTGTGGCGGCGGCGTGCCAGCCACCGCGGTGTTTGGATCGCGTGGCGGATTAACCGGCGTGCTGGCCGAAACATTTGACCGCGAAGGCGTCGCCAAAGCCTTGCGCGCACGGCACACCTTCGCCACCACCGGTGAGCGCAGCTTTGCCAGCTTGCGCCAGGGCGAATATCTGATGGGCGATGCTTACCAAACCAATGCCTCTGTTCCGCTGGAGTATCAACTGCTGGGCGATGGCGGCTGGGAAGAGGTCAGCCTGTATGACGGCGACCAGTGCATCTGGACGCGTAACCTGCATGAGGAAATCGGCCTGGCGAACAGCCGCATCCGTATCAAACTCGGTGGCGCCAGAATCAAGGACCGCTATCGCGGTGCCTACTGGACCGGGGAAATCAGGATCAGCGGCGCCGTGATTCAGGATTTTACCGCCTATGGACTGGATCACCCCGAGCAAGCCTGCTGGCGCGAAAACGCCACCACCATCGGCTTTCGCACCGACACCAATGGCGACAGCGATACCATCGAGATTCAGCTCTCCCAGCTGAGTGGCTGCCACATCAGCTTCTCTTCGCGCATCGACAGCTACATCAAAGTCGGCGACCCGCTGCAGCCGCAAGCCTATGTGCATGCGCCAGAAGTGGCTATTGAACTGAATGGTGATGACTTGCTGTCTAGATCAGCCCTTGTAAAGCAATTGCCAGGGGCTGAGTTGAACGTGGTGATCGAACGCGTTACGGATAAGCCCCTGCCACGCGAGTTGTCAGGAAAGATTGAGCTCGACGCCTTGAAACTGGACCCCAGTCGCGAACATCCGCTGTTTATTACGGCAAGACAGCGCGATCAGTCACGCGTATGGACGTCGGCCTTGTTTGTGCGGTTTTGATCCCACCGTTATCAGGGATGCGCAATGGCAATAAGCCGGGTAGCGGTTTCAGCATAAAGAGCGCTTGGCGCCGAGTGGTGTGTTGATCATCATCCGACTGAAATAAGCAGTCGGATGATCCAGGCTTCGCTTTATTTACTGCGCTCAGGTACGGCCGGGTCCCGGCGTGTGGGCACTGGCGCGTGATTAGCACGAGGCAGATTGATTAAAGAGCTGCTGACCACTTCAACAATAAAGGCGCGCATGGTGGGGTTCCAGATGTCATTGTGTCCCGCCATTACCCCCGCCGATGTGCGGATATTCAGGATGGGGGTGCCGACCGGGACTTTGCCTTCCTCATAGCTGCCTTTGGGTAGAAACGGCTTGCCATCAATATTGGTGCAGTCGTTGGGGTTGTCGCATCGTGTCAGCAATATCGGTTTTGCCACCAGATCGTCCGGCAGGCCCTGCTTGATTTGCATTTTTCGGATTTCATCAAAGCAATATTTATTGGCCGGCAAACCCACATTCACGGCATTTCTATCAATGGGTTCCGCGGCGGCTTGGTCCTTGCATTCCTGGCCAGCCTTGAGCGTGACCAGGCTATGCGTAATAAAAGGCACGTAATGCCCGACTGCGGTTGTATTCAGGGCGCGCTCTTCTGCCGAGTGATAATCCCAGAATAAGGTGGAGAGCGTACGGCCGGCTTTGAAAAAATGACGTGTTGGCGTATCGGCCTCAGAGGTCACTATCATCAGCATCGGGCGCGTGCTTTGCTGATATTCTTCTTTCGACCATGCAATATCGAGCAGGGGCTTTAACTTCATGGCTTCAAATGCAGGATTAATCAATACCACCATATCGCCTATCGGATGTAATGGCTGATCTGAGGAGAGCTTTTCAACAAAGTGATGATGCAGGGTCGAATAGGTAACAGCTCCACCAAAACTGTGCCCGATAATCACAAGTCGCGATTTGCCTGCGCGGCTGGGGGCATATCGAAACTCATCTAGCTTAACGAATAATTCCTGCAATCCGCCATCGCCCACGGCATGCGCTACATTCTTTCTGTCCCAGAAGGTGACATTGTTCAGGTATTCCACGTTGATCGACTCGCCCCGCCAACCCACATAAATCCCGACCACTGGTCTGGCCTTGCTTCCGTAGACTTTTTTCTCCAGTGTCGCGATTTCAGACAAGGTGTCATTTGCAAAAGACAGCAGATTGCCATCCTGCTTACCCGCGTTGTGATGCCAGCCATGCGTGAAGACCACGATGAGGGGCGGTCCTTCTTCCGCATCCTTGAGCGCAAGTTGCGCCATTAAGTCTTCTAATTGTCGACGATTGAAAAGGTTGCCATATTCGTCAAACTCCACCACGCCCAGATAGTAATTGCTATCGGCGGGTGAAATTGTCTGGGCATCGGTGTGCGGCGTGGTGGGTTTGGGGAATCCTTCATCCCCTGGCTTTAAAAGCTTGTGGCTGACCTGGCTGGGGCAACTCACGCCATTGGCAGCATAGTTTTCTTTCTGATCACACTTCACCGTCCAATAAGGGTCCGCGGGCGCGCAAGCTGTCAATATCAGTATATAAGCCACAACAAATACTGTTTTCAGATAACGCATATTTCCCCCTTGAACTATCACATGCTGATGTTTTCAGTTGAAAAAAGCCAATGGACGGTTTACCTGTTTAATGCAATTAAGAGGGGAAATTAATCTCATATTTCCCAGCCCTATTTCGTCACGATGGATGTGGCAAAGACGTGTATGTAGTTTAAATCGTTAGCGTTGTTTTCTGCAGCTCATTGGTAAAAATTCCTCCGAAATATCCTCACTGATACATCGCCAGGCTATCGTGTCCCCTTCCATGGAAGGCAATAGAGCAAAAGATTTACCGGAGATGGGAGCCTGCGCCATCCTCACGATGAGCGCTCCATTCTTCTGGTCTACTCGTATCTCACTGACTTCTGCAGGTAATGTCCCGGAGAAACCTGCTTCATAAATGGTGAGAGGCAAGGCCTTATGCTGGGCGTAGTAGGTTGCCACCGACTCTGCAGCTTCTATGCCCGATTGATAGGCGTGTGCGGTTTTGGCCCGCGTTATGTAATTCTGGTACGCCGGGATGGCAATCGCCGCCAGAATGCCTATGAACGCAACAAAGAACAGCATGATGAAAATCCATAAAATTGCGCCGCTTGTGCCCCCCCTACCTGTTAGCTCTCCTAGCTGACGCTGAGGGTCTGGTGTGGAAGCTTTTACTTTTTCGATCAGTTTTTTGCAATGCTCATAATAAAGTGCGTCGCCATACATGCCAGGAAGGATGAGCATGCCAAAGACATAAATCAGGTAGCTCAAGGTAGCAATGGCCGTGATGATGAGTGAGTTCTTGCCGAAAGCGGCCAAAATGCTGATTGGAACGCCGATGAGATATGGGGACACAAAGTAGATCAGGGCATTCCTCCACATCTTGCGATACAGACTCCAATAGAAGGTAATGAGGAATGCGGGCCAATGCCAACTGGCGCTAGTTTTGCCCATGGAGTCAAACTTATGAAATTTTTTCAGGTAGTAATCGGTATTCTTGGAGCCGATAACTGCGGTGTAGTATTCCTCAATGCTTGGCTCAGAAGACGAGGTTTGAGAGGAGTTGACTGCTGGCAACATATGACCGCATTTCGGGCAGAATACTGCTGAGATATCATTCAAAGTGCCGCAGGCAGGACAGTACATTTTAATTTCCCCTTTGTTTAAAGTCTTACGTTGGTTTTTATGATGGTTTTTGTGGCGTACGCGAGCAGAGTTATTTTCTTTCGTCACCTTCTAACATTTTTAGCAGTGTAGCTAAATGTTGATCGAGTTGCTTCAGCGAGCTCGGTGGCAAGCTCGATAATATGGCTTTCTCTGTGGCGATATGCGCTTCGACGGCTTTATCAATGATATTGATTCCCTGAGAGGTAAGCTTGACCAGTGTGCTGCGTGCGTCCTGAGTACTCTTTACTCGCTCTATTAATCCGTTCTCTTCCAATCGTTGCAATCTATTGGTCATGGTGCCTGATGTCACCATCAATGATGAATAAAGTGCCGTGGGTGCCAAGCAATAAGGCTTGCCTGAACGCCTCAAGGTGGCAAGTACATCAAATTCCCAGCTTGTCATCCCAAATTGTGTAAACGTCTGATCCAGCTTGCGGCGAATCAAAGCTTCACATCGTGCAAGGCGTCCGATAGGGCCCATCGGACTGGGGTCTAAATCAGGACGCTCGCGGCGCCATTGCGCAAGAATCTCATCGACAGCATCTGGTTTGGACATTTGTTACCTCACATTTTATCTTGACATCGAGATAAATTCTACTCAGACTGATTATATCTCGATATCGAGATAAATTCAGAATACAGAATGGGTGCATGATGAATACAAATCGAATTGCGTTAGTCGCGGCTATCCTTTTAATCGCTATTAATTTACGTCCTGCCATGGCTTCTCTCGGCCCATTGCTGGATTTGATTGAGCATTCATCCGGCCTAAGTTCAGCTAGCGCGGGGCTGTTGACCACGTTGCCCGTTTTTTTGATGGGGGTGGGAGCTCTATTAGGCCGACCTCTCCGCCAGTTTTTGGGCGAAGTGAATGGTGTTACGACAGGAATGTTTTTGGTGGCATTGGCTTGCGGCAGTCGAGTGCTCCATCATTCTGCTGATGGCTTGTTAGTGAGTGCGGTTTTGGTCGGTGTGGGGATTGCCTTGATTCAAGCCCTCTTGCCAAGCTTCATCAAAAAAACCTCCGGGGCCAGATCAAGCAATATGATGGCCCTCTACAGCACGGGTATCATGAGTGGAGCTGCCATTGCAGCTGCCGTTACCCCTAGAGTCAGTGTCCAATTCGGATGGGAAGCAGCATTGGGGATCTGGGTTCTGCCAGCGCTACTCGCCTTGCTTATCTGGTGGTTCTTCATCAGTGAAAAATCCGGCTCGAACAGAGAGCAAAAAAAGATTTCCAGGTATTCATTTTGGCGTAACTCAAGAGCCTGGACGCTCATGCTGTTTTTTGGGGTCAATACGGGGGCCTATACCCTTATCCTCGCGTGGCTGCCGCCTTTTTATGTAGAGCTTGGACAGGATCGCAAAATGGCGGGCGATCTACTCGCTGGATTGACCATGACAGAAGTCCTTTCCGGTCTTGCAATCTCTGCATTAGTGGGAAAATTCCATGATCGCCGTCCACTTCTTATTGCGGCCTTGTTTTTTACACTCGCCGGCTTAGTTGTATTACATGAGTACCCTCTCCAGATGGCTTTGCTGGCGACGATCTTGTTGGGATTGGGTATAGGTGCGCTATTTCCATTGTCCTTAATATTGGCCATGGACCATATTGATAGCCCAGAAATGGCTGCTGATTTGGCGGCGTTTATGCAAGGAGGGGGCTATATTATTGCCAGTTTCATGCCATTTCTGGCCGGTTGGGTACGAGAGGAGTTTGCCAGCCTATCTTATGCGTGGGAGGGAATGTTCATCGCAACATTCATGATGGGATTCTTGGCCCTTCGCTTTTCACCATCAAGTTATCAAAAAGTATTGATACGTCCTTGAACTCAAAAAAGCCCGCAATCGCGGGCTTTTCACATCACATTAACCGCACTTGCTATCCCCGCAATTGAGGCAGGTCAGGCAACCATCCATGACGATGGCGGCTTTGGTGTTGCATTTGTTGCAGAGCTGCGCGCCAGGTGGAAAGCCCTCTTCGTTCTTTGGCTCGTTAGCGTGTTTTTCGAGGTATTCGGCTTTCTTTTCCTCGATCAGTTTTTTCTGGTGTTCGTCCAGGCCGGGTTTTTTCAGCATGCCGATCTGGTAGAAGTGTTGCTCCAGCACTTCGCCGATTTCAGCCACCAGGCTGGGGATGAATTTGCCGCCTTTTTTGAAGTAGCCGCCGCTGGGTTCAAACACGCTGCGTAGCTCTTCGACCAGGAAAGTCACGTCGCCGCCCTTGCGGAACACGGCGGACATCACGCGGGTGAGGGCGACGATCCACTGGAAGTGCTCCATGTTTTTGGAGTTGATGAAGACTTCGAATGGGCGGCGGTGTTCCTGTGGGGTGCCTTCGTTCATGATCACGTCGTTAATCGTGATGTAGAGCGCGTGCTCGGTGACCGGGGTCTTGATCTTGTAGGTGTTGCCTACCAGCATTTCCGGACGGCTGAGCGGCTCGCCGAGTTGCACGATCTGGGCCATTTTCTGGGCTGCTTGCTGCTCATGCGCTTCTTGCTGAGCGGCGGCTGCGGCTTCCTTGGCCTTGTCTTCTTCGGTGACTACGCTGTAGCCGGTGATCTTTTTTTCTATTTTGATAGCCATATTGTTCTCCTGTCAGTCGGGCAGGGATCGATATCCCGTGCCCATACCGTAGCGCTTCACGCGCTACGATTAAAACTTGCCGTAGTAACCCTCTTTCAGCGCGTCATACAGATTGGCTGCTGAGTGGATTTCACCGTCGTATTCGATTTCTTCATTGCCTTTGACTTCGACTACCGAGCCGTCATCCAGCGTGAATTTGTACGTGGTGTTTTCGAGGTCTTTTTCGGTGACCAGCACGCCCTGGAAGGCTTCCGGGTTGAAGCGGAAGGTGGTGCAGCCCTTCAGGCCTTTTTCGTAGGCGTAGAGGTAGATGTCCTTGAAATCGCCAAAGTCGTAGTCCGTGGGGACGTTGATGGTTTTGGAGATGGAGCTGTCGATCCACTTCTGTGCGGCGGCCTGGATGTCCACGTGTGCCTTGGCACTGATGGTGGAGGAGTCCATGAAGTATTCCGGCAACTGCTCTTCGGGTTTATCCGAGAAAGGCATGGCGCTGGCATTGATAAGCTCGCGGTAAGCCAGCAGCTCGTACGAGAATACGTCGACCTTTTCCTTGGACTTCTTGCCTTCGCGGATCACGTTGCGAGCATAGTGGTGAGCGAAGGATGGCTCAATGCCGTTACTGGCGTTGTTGGCCAGACTGAGCGAGATGGTGCCGGTTGGCGCAATCGAGCTGTGGTGCGTAAAGCGCACGCCATTCTTGGCGATCTGCTTGCGCAGCTTGTCGGGGAACTGCTGCATGTAGCGGCTGTAAAGGCCCATCAATACCTTGCCTTTGACCTTGTCGCCCAGCTTGATGCCGTCCTTGACCATTTCCGGACGTTTTGCCAGCAGGTCAGCAGTCACCACGAACTCTTCGTCCATGATCGGTGCCGGGCCTTTTTCTTCGGCCAGTTCCACACCGACTTGCCAGCCCACTTCGGCCATGATCTTGGTCACTTCTTCGGTGAAGGTGAGCGATGCGTCATCGCCGTATTTCATTTTCAGCATGGTCAGGGTAGAGCCCAGGCCCAGATAGCCCATGCCATGACGGCGCTTGCGCATGATTTCCGCTTGCTGTTGTGGCAGTGGCAGGCCGTTGACTTCCACCACGTTGTCCAGCATGCGGGTGAATGTGGCGACCACTTCACGATACTCTTCCCAGTCAAACCAGGCTTTGTCGGTGAAAGGCTCACGCACGAACTTGGTCAGGTTGACCGAGCCCAGCAGGCAGGCGCCGTAAGGTGGCAGTGGTTGCTCACCGCAGGGGTTGGTTGCGCGAATGTTTTCGCAGAACCAGTTGTTGTTCATTTCATTGACGCGGTCGATCAGGATAAACCCTGGCTCGGCGAAGTCGTAAGTGGAGGACATGATCACATCCCACAGACGTTGCGCCTTGATGGTCTTGTACACGCGGCAAGCGACTTTGCCGTCAGATTCGCGGGTCAGGTACTTGTTCTTGACGGGCCATTCGCGCCATACCACCTGGGTAGGATCTTCCAGATTCAGGCTGTCCTGATTGGCTTCTTTTTCGGTGACAGGAAATGCGAGCTTCCACTCGGCATCCGCCTTTACCGCTTCCATGAATTCCTTGGTGATCAGGGTCGACAGATTGAACTGGCGCAGGCGACCAGCTTCGCGCTTGGCCTTGATGAAATCGGTGACATCCGGATGCGAAATATCAAAGGTCGCCATTTGCGCGCCACGGCGTCCGCCAGCGCTGGAAACGGTGAAGCACATCTTGTCGTAGATATCCATGAACGACAGCGGGCCGCTGGTGTAAGCGCCAGCACCGGCCACGAATGCGCCCTTGGGGCGCAGCGTGGAGAATTCATAGCCAATGCCGCAACCAGCCTTCAGGGTCAGGCCAGCTTCGTGCACTTTTTCCAGAATGCCATCCATGCTGTCTTCAATAATGCCGGACACGGTGCAGTTGATGGTACTGGTCGCGGGCTTGTGCTCTTGCGCACCAGCGTTAGAGGTAATACGGCCGGCGGGGATGGCACCGCGACGCAGTGCCCAAAGAAAACGCTCATACCAGAAGCTGCGCTTGGCATCGGTTTCTTCAGCATCTGCCAATGCACGGGCAACACGCTTGTAGGTGTCATCCATGTCCGCATCGATATGATCGCCTTGCTTGGTCTTCAGGCGATATTTCTTGTCCCAGATGTCGAGTGAAACCGGTTGCATGGGGACTTCTTGCGTGGCGTTGTCTGAAGCTTTCACAGCTTTTAGCATGGGGATCCTTCCTTGTGGCGATGCTTGATGGGTTAATCAAGCTGGTTATTTTAGGCCTGGCCTTCTAGGTCTGATTTAAGGCAAGACCACAATATATTGTGCTTTTGTGCAAAATTATGTCATTTCCTTGTGATGGTCAAGCAGATTTTTCGGTGCATCCGCGCCATTTCAGTGCCTGCTTTTGTGCATCAAATGACAAGACGCCAGCGGGCAGGCGTTAGCGTAAAGGTGAGCCCTTGCTAACGAGCGGAAAAATAAATTTTTGCTCGTGATATTGACCTTTTCAGGCATTGCTGCATGCCCGTTTCAGCGCTGTTCCCCTGTCATGAGGCGTCGCATGTGATCCAGGATGAAATGCAGGATGGATATGTGCGAAAATAGCCTTATGCCTCGTTTCCTCTATACCCTATTGCTGTATGGCTTGTTGCCATTTGCCCCCATCAAGCTGTTATGGCGTGGCTTGCGGCGCCAGCCAGAGTATCTGCACCATTGGGGCGAGCGCTTCGGCTTTTATCGTGGCGTGCCGGCGCAACCCGTGATCTGGCTGCACTGCGTATCGGTGGGCGAGACCCGTGCTGCTGCGCCACTGGTGCTGGCCTTGCAGGCGCGCTATCCACGTCACCGCATCCTGTTCACCCATACGACCCCTACCGGCCGCGTCACCAGCGAGCAGCTGTTTGGCGACAAGGTAGACCGCGTTTACCTGCCTTACGATACGCCGGGGGCGGTTGCCCGTTTCCTGCGCCATTTCAAGCCCGAGATAGGCTTGATCCTGGAAACCGAGTTGTGGTTCAACCTCATTGCAGCCTGCCATGCACGCCAGATTCCGCTGTTGCTGGTCAATGCCCGCATGTCGGCTAAATCCGCCCATGGCTATGGCAAGGTGGCCAGGCTCACCGAGCAAGGCCTGGCACGCCTGAGTGCCATTGCTGCCCAGACCGAGCAGGACAAGCAGCGTCTGCAATCGCTAGGCGCGAAAAACGTCAGCATATGCGGCAATCTCAAGTTTGATGTAGAACCCCCTGCTGATGCAGATGCGCTGGGAACCGCGCTGCGCGAGCGGCTGGGCGAACTGGTCGGGCGCAATCGTCCGGTGTTTCTGGCGGCCAGCACGCGCGAAGGCGAAGAAGAGCAGATTCTGGATGCCATACGCGCGGCCGATGTGCCGCAGCTGTTGACCATACTGGTGCCTCGCCATCCGCAACGGTTTGCGGAAGTTGCGCAGTTGCTGAAAAAACGCGGGTTTTCCTACCTGCAGCGCTCGCGGCTGGCGCATGTCACCGCAGAAGAGGCCGCAGCCCTGAATGTTGAAGTGATCCTCGGCGACAGCATGGGGGAAATGTTTACCTACTATGCGGCTTGCGATCTGGCGTTTATCGGTGGCAGTTTGCTGCCCTACGGTGGGCAGAATCTGATTGAGGCCTGCGCCATGGGCAAGCCCGTGCTGGTCGGGCCACATACCTTTAATTTTGAAGCCGCCGCCGAGTTTGCGATTGCGGATCGTGCCGCCTGGCGCGTGCGCGACTCCGGAGAACTGGCCAAGGCCATGCAGCGCTTGCTGGGCGATGCTGAGGCCAGGCAGGCCATGGGGTGGGCGGCGATTGAGTTCAGCCGCAGTGCCGGCGGGGCCGTGCACAAAGTGTGTGAGCTGGTGGCGCGCTACATTGCACCGCAAACCCATTAGTTAATCCGGATGACGTAACCCGGCTGCTGTTCAGTTTCACCACTACCGATCAAGGTAGATTCAAATCCAACCATCCGCTTTCTCCGGCGACCTGTGGGCTCCCATCCAAACTTGGTTCTATCCCTACCTGGGTTCCATGCCTGGCCTCATGCTCACTCCACAGTGAGTGATTTCACCAGCACCAGTTCGCATGCACCATTGCCGGTATCGGTGCGGGTTAGCGAGCTGCGCCAGGTCCAGCCATCGGCGCCTTTGGCTTCAATCAGCTGGCCCTGAATACTCACGCGCTGCCCCACTCGTATGGATTTCAGTTGCTGGGCAATGGTGTCGTCGGCAGGCACCATATGCATGTTCGCGCTATGGCTTTGGATTTCTTCGCGCGGGATGGGAAACTGCTCAACGCGCCAGAAATAGAAGCGACCGCTCTGGCTGATGCTGATCTGGGATAACACCGTCTCATCCGACATGCGGCCCCAGCCAAGCGCCAGATCTACGGGTGCCAGTTGCGCGGCACGGTCCAGCTGGTAACGCTGGGTGGAGAGTACGCGGGCTTGCAGGCTGAAGTCTGCCAATGGGGTAATGGTGTAGTTGTTAAGCAAAAAGGAGCTTGGGTGAGAGATGCTCTGCTGCTGCGGACTGTCGGCAGCGATGACGCCCGGCCCATGCTGCTCGGCACGTTGCTGCCAGTGGTGATAGGCGCCCCAGGCGATCAGCAGGATAAACGCAAGACGTCGCCAGGAAAGGCCTGCAAACGACATGGTCAGTTAACGGATCAGCTTGCTGATCTGCTTGAAGGCATCGCTGCCCGCGGCGCCCAGCCATTCAAAGACGATAGACTCGGTATTGCTGACGATGACGCCAGCTTGCATCAGCCGCTGCAAGGCATTCTCCCTGTGGGCACTGCGGCGGGAGAGAACTGCATCGGCCGCGATGATCACCTGATGCCCATGGGCTTGCAGGTCAAGCGCGGTTTGCAATACGCAGATATGCGCTTCCATGCCGGTGAGTATGACTTGCGGCCTGTCGGTCGTCAGATGCTGACGGAAGCCCGATGCCTGCCAGCATGAAAATACAGTTTTCTCGATGCGGGGGACATTGCCCAGCCATGGCTGCAAGGCATCGACTGTGGGCCCCAGGCCTTGCGGATATTGCTCGGTATAAAGCGGTGGAACATCCAGCAGCGCAGCTGCCTGCAGCAATATGCCAATGTTGCGAACCACCGTTACTGCTTCGTCGGCAGGCATGGCGGCGCAAAGCTTTTGCTGCACATCAATCACTACCACTTGGCTCAAGTGGCGCTGGGCAAGGTGGGGTGGCTTGGTCATGGGGTTCATGATCTACCCTGTGCGCGCTACTGGCACGCTACCCGCATGAGCACTTGATACTCATAAACGCGCATGCAGGAGCTTAGAATTCGAAGCGAGCTGGATGAGGCGCGTTTTGCAGAGGAGGCACCGAGGTTTCAAATAGCACATCGTGACGGAAACTGTCGGCGCTGACGCGACGTATCATGGTGGCTTCCATGGCAGGGCCTTCGCCTACCACGGCAAACAGGCGACCGTTGATGGCAAGTTGCTGTTCGGCAATCACGGGCAGCAAAGGTAGCGAGCCGGTGAACACGATGACATCATACGGTGCGCCATTGGCCCAGCCCTGGCTGCCATCGGCAATTTCCAGGTTCACATTGTGTATGCCGTGCTGTTGCAGTTTGCGTTGGGCGGCAACGCTGAGGTCAGCATGAATTTCCAGGCTGACCACTTCCTTGGCGAGTGTTGCCAGCAGGGCGGTCAGGTAGCCACTGCCGGTGCCGATTTCGAGCACGCGGTCAGTTTTGCTGATTTCCAGCGCCTGCACGATGCGGCCTTCCATCTTGGGTGAAAGCATTTGCTGACCAGCGCCGATGGGAATTTCCAGATCAGCAAACGCCAGACCACGATATTGTTCCGGCACAAAATCCTCGCGCGGCACCTGACTTAACAGGTCCAGTACGCGGGCGTCCAGCACTTCCCATGTGCGGATCTGCTGCTCAATCATGTTAAAACGTGCTTGTTCTACATCCTTATGCATCATCTTGCTTCCGTCGCATGGTCAGTGAGTGCTTGATTATAGCGCCTGCACTCCGAGTTTCAATCAATACGGTTCAATCCCGTTTTCTCTGGCTGATTTCAATGACTTGAATCAGATGCTGGCTCATCATCCAGCTTGTAACGGCTGAGCTTGTACCACAGCGAACGCTCGCTGATATCCAGCAGCTTGGCGGCCCGGCTTTTATTGCCTTTGCTCTGCCGCAGGGCGGCTTCAATCAGTTTTTTCTCCAGCGCTTCGGTAGCCAGTGGCAACGATAATACGGCAGTGGCATTGTCCGGCGAAACAGATGCTGGCAAGGGGCTGGCGCTGAGAATATCGGCAGGCAGGTGTTGCGGATCAATGGCGGATTTGCCGCAAACGATGCATGCGCGTTCCAGCACGTTTTCCAGCTCGCGTACATTGCCTGGCCACGCATACGATTGCAGCGCAAACAGGGCAGCTTCGCTGATACTGGCCTGGCGCTTCTGCAGAAAATGCGACACTAGCAGGGGAATATCGCCGTTGCGATCGCGCAAGGGTGGCAGGTCTATGCGGAACACATTCAGGCGGTAATACAGATCCTCGCGCAGCTTGCCCTCCTTGACGGCTTGCATCGGGTCGCGATTGGTCGCAGCAATCACGCGGATGTCCACGGCGGTGGCGCGGTTGCTGCCCAGGCGTTCGATCACGCCTTCCTGCAGGGCGCGTAGCAGTTTGGCTTGCAGGTTGACCGGCATTTCCGTCACTTCGTCCAGAAACAAGGTGCCGCCATCGGCCAGCTCGAATTTGCCTATGCGCTCCTTGATGGCGCCGGTGAAAGCGCCGCGTTCGTGACCAAATAACTCCGACTCCAGCATTTCGGAGGGGATGGCGGCACAGTTCACCGCGACAAACAGCGCATCCTTGCGCGGCGAAAGCTGATGTACACCGCGCGCCACCAGCTCCTTGCCGGTACCGGTCTCGCCGACGATCAGGGTGGTGGCTTTTTCCGGGGCGACCTGGCGGATGGCTTGCTGCACGCGCTGTATGGCCGGGCTCTGGCCGACCATACCGTCATCGCCGTGCGCCTCTTCACGCAGGAACTGGTTTTCCAGCTTGAGGCGGCTGAGCGAAAGCGCACGCTCAATGGCAATTTCCAGGGTTTCCAGGTCAAACGGCCGCAAAATGTAATCCGACGCGCCCAGCTTCATGGCCGCCACGGCGGTGCTGATTTCGCCCTGCGCCGTCACGATGATCACCGGCACTTGCAGCCCTTCCTTCTGCATGGCTTGCAGCAGTTGCAGGCCATCCATCACCGGCATATGCAAATCACTCACCACCAGGTCAGCGCCGCCTTCGCGCAGGATATCCAGCGCCTCCCGGCCATTTTCGGCCACTACCGGCTGGTAACCGGCTTGTCGCAGGCTGATCTCCAGCAAGCGGCGCATATTGGGTTCATCGTCCAGTGCCAGGATGCGTTTGAGGGGGGACATTAGTTTTCTACTCCGGAAAGAGGTAACAAAATACGGAATTCAGCGCCGCCCAGCGTGCTGGTGCCGGCGCGTATGTTGCCATGGTGTGCTTGCACAATCTGCCGGACGACGGACAGGCCGAGGCCGATACCGCCGCTGCGCTTGGTAAAGAAGGGGTCAAATACCTGCTCGCGCTGTTCTTCGGGTATGCCCGGGCCATTGTCAGATACGGTAATGCAGGCATGCTCACCGGCTGTGCTGCTACCCAGCACGATACGGCCGCCCTCCGGCAACACCTGAATGGCATTCAGCAGCAGGTTGAGCAAGACCTGTGTCATCTGTTCCGGGTCGCAGATGGCAATCAGGCCTGCATCCAGCTGGGTTTCCAGCGCGATATGTTTTTTCTCGGCCTGCATGCGCAACATGGCGGCCGACTGGGAGCACAGCTGGCTGATGTCTACGGGCGTGAAATTGGGCAGGCGTGGCCGGGCCGAGTCGATGAGGGTGGAGACCAGTTTGTTCAGGCGCTCGGTTTCGCTGATGATAAACCCGCATACTTCGCGGCCTTCTTCACTGAGGGTGGGTTCGCGCAGCAACACCTGCGCTGAGGAGCGCAAAATGCCTAGCGGCGTGCGCACTTCATGGCTCATGGCGGCTGCCATTTCACCGACCACGGCGAGCTTGGCGGCGCGCGTCAGGTTTTCTTTGGAGCGCTCCAGGTCTTCGATCATGCGGGCAAAGGCGTGTGACATGGCATCAATCTCGGCCGGGCCACCGCGCGGCGGAGCCAAATTGCTCGGTGCACGCATAAAGCCCAGGGCAAAATTCGTCAGTTTGGCGATGGGGCGGGTAATGGCGCGGGCGACCGGCACGGCGATCAGCGTCGCCAGCGCCACGGTCACCAGCAGCAGGGCCAGGAAGATAAACGCCATCTGACGCACCGGCGTCATGGCCTGGGCGCGGTTTTGCAGAATGTCCACGCGCCAGTCGAAACCGGCAAAGTTCTGGTAACCATTGGTCTTGGCGTGGCTGCTCAGTTTTTTTGCCAGGTGAATGGCATGCCAGCGGCTGGTGCTGCTTAGGAGGTGCTGCTGATTATCGTAGAGCGCGGCGGCACTGCGGCCAGTGACTGCACTTTCCAGCACATGCTGCACCTGCAGCCAGTCGAACACGGCCACCAGTTGCCCGACCGGCGCTTCGGTGGAGGTGCTGTAGATGGTGGCGAGTATGGGCAAGCGGTCATGGTCTATCGCCCCCAGGCTGATCTGCGTTTGCGGCAGGCTGGCCTTTTGCCAGGGCTGGATGGGCTTGTGAGGCTGGCCAATGCGCTGGATATTGCTCGATGCCACAATCATGCCCTGGTTGTTGACCACATATAGCTCAACATAAATATCGCGGTAGCTTTGCTTGAGGTCGCTCAGGAATTTGGACAGGCGCTTGTCGACATCGTCAATGCGGATTTCCTGCATGATTTCGAGCTGGCTCCACGAGGCCACGTTCTGCAAGCGTTCAAACATCATGCGATCCACTTCATCGGCCGTGGCGATCGCGCGCGTGGTCATGTCACGCTTGATTTCGGTCTTGAGGGCGCTTCTGGCCTCGTAAAACGCCATGCCGGTAATCAGCAGGGTGGGCAGCAAACCTGCCAGTAGAAACGCTCCTAACAGGATGTATCGTATCGGTAGCGCTTTGCTGAGCATGATTTCAGTGCGAGAATCCGCAAATCGGCATCAGGCGCTCTTCGCAAAACGCAGCGCGCCTGAGGCAAGGGAAGGTGTATTTTTGGTGATTCATACGCTGGGGAATGTATGCGTGCATTAAGCTGCTATGGGGTGTTGAGTGTAGTCGTCGCACTCAGCCTCTGCAAGTCTGCTGCGGCGGACGATACGGCAGGCGGTTTTCTCGATGGCTTCAAGCTGGGCGGTTATTCCAGTGCCTATCTGAATGTGCATCCCGGTGGTAAATCCGAAGCCAGCCTGGAAGAGGTGAGCTTTTTGCTGCGCTGGGAAGGCGAAGGCCGCTGGCGGTTTTTCGCCGAACTTGAGCAGGAAAAACCCGTGAGTTGGAAGTCCGGGGAGGGACTCACCAACGATGGCGCCAGGATAGACCTGGAGCGTTTCTACCTCGATTACAACATTTCCGAACAATACAATCTGCGCGCTGGCCGCTTCCTGACCCCGGCTGGCCGCTGGAATCTTATCCATGCCGCGCCGCTGGTGTGGACCACCACGCGCCCGCTGGCGACCAGCCGCCTGTTTCCGCAATCTACCAACGGCATCATGCTGTATGGTGCCAAGTCGTTTGATAACCGTGCCTTTGAATACACGTTTTTCATGGAGGCGCTGGAAGACCAGCATCTGGACGGCGACGAGATTCAGTATCGCGATACCCACGGCGCGCGGTTTGCCTTTACCGGCAAGCTTAATCTTGGCCTGACCCTGATGGAATTTACCGAGGATATCCCCGGCACGCCGCAGTTCCGGCTAATGGGGGCCGACTTCATGGTCAAGCACGACGACTGGGAGTTCAGCGGAGAAGCCTATCAGCGTTACTACAGCAATAACCGCGATGGCGGCAGTGGCGCCTATCTGCAGGCGGTAGCGCCTCTGGGCAATCGCTGGTTTGCCGTCGGTCGGCTGGAAAACTTCAAGCGCCCGGCAGAAGGCTCGGCCGAACGCTGGGTCGTAGGCACCGCTTGGCGCTTGCAGCCTAACCGGGTGTTCAAGCTCGAGTATGTGGGTGGCGATGAAGAGCGTGCCGACGCGCCCAAGGGCCTGTTTACTTCGTTTGCCATCCTGTTCTGATGCTCTCCCGCCCTGGCATGTTGCGCTATCGAGACCTTCTGACGGTGTGGGTGTCACGTCCGTGCATGGCGGTGCTCGCGCTCGTCTTCGCCGGCATGCTTTCCATGGGCCAGCCTTTGGCAGGCCCTGCGGATACGCTGGCGGTGGTGGTGCCCAAGACGCAGAGCGGCAAGATAGGCAGCCTGGTTGATCTCTCGCTGATTTACTGGCGCAAAAAACTGTATTGGTCAGAAGGTGTGCGCATGCAGCCGGTGAACCTGCCGACCGATAGTCCCCAGCGGCGACAGTTCTCGCAGCGCGTGCTGGGCAGCTTGCCCGAGACGCAAGCCGAATACTGGAACGAAGTGTATTACCACGGCACTACGCCGCCGCATGTGGTTTCCTCGCAAGAGGCGGTCCTGCGCTATGTGGCGGATACACCGGGTGGCATAGGCTATGTCGACGCCTGCAAGGTGGATTCCCGGGTCAAAGCCGTTGCCTGGCTGTTGGGAGATGGATCGTTTACCACTAGCCCGCCGGCCCTGAGCTGCCCTCCTTAAGTGCTTGCCGCATAGCGATTTTTTTGATCAATCGCGAGGGCCGTAACCTCTCTGGCGCGATAAACCCTGCAATTTTTGTATGGTCTTGGCTTGCACCTGACAATTCCTGCGCTTCGACCATTCGCAATTAAATATATAAGTATTTGATTTATAAAATATAGTTTCCATTTTTTTAACATGGCATGCCGATTGCGACATGATGACTACTACCTACAGGAGAGTCGTCATGTTGCCGGCACCGAGCTTTGATCCCCAGAAAATAACACAAGCGCATCAGTCATATACGACCAAGCGCCAGCAAGCGATTGTGCCCTTGCATATGGCGGGTGGCTTGCAAACCACACTGGCCGGGCCGGATGCGCAGGATCGCGCCGAGCTGGAGCAGTTTGTGCGCAGCGTGTTCCGACTGGTGCATGGCGCGCGCATACGCCATTTCATGCCGACGCTGATGAGCCTGCGCGATGACGAGGGCAATTTGCATGCAGTATGTGGCGTGCGACATGCAGCCGAGCAGCCCCTGTTTCTGGAAACCTATCTCGATCAGCCGGTCGACTTGATCCTGAGTGCCGCGACCGGCAAGCAGGTCGCGCGCGACCAGATTCTGGAGGTGGGCAATCTGGCGGTATTTCAGCCTGTGCATATTCGCCATCTGCTCGCCAGCGTCAGCCTTTATCTGCATGGCAGCCAGGCCGAGTGGGCGGTGTTTACCGCCACGCCAGCCCTGCGCAATGCCCTGCTCAAGCTGAACATGCAGCTGGTGCATCTGGGGGCCGCCGATATTCAGCGCTTGCCCGCCGAAGAGCGCCCTGACTGGGGTCGTTATTATGACAATGCACCGCAAGTGCTTGCCGTGCGTCGCATGCAGTAGGAGCTGCCATGTCTATTCTTACCACCATTCAGCAGCACGCAGAAACCAGACCAGACCATACGGCCTTGCGTGGCAGCCACTTCAGCATCGCGTATAAAGCGCTCCCTGCTGAAATCAATGCAGCAGCGGCGTTCATTCAACAGTCCGGTCTTCCACAAGAGCGGCCACAGGCGGTGGCGATTGCCATGGAGAATGACCCTGCCTGGGCCGTGCTTGATTTGGCTTGCCTTCAACTGCAGCTGCCAGTCGTGCCTTTGCCTGGATTTTTCTCGCCGCAGCAAATCATGCATGCCATACAGGATGCTGGCATCGATACCTTGTTCTGCCAGCAGCCCATGGTCATGGAGCAACTGTTGCTGGCACAGGGTTATCGCATCGTCCGCAAGCATCACCAACTGGTGGGCGGGCAATTGGTCAGCCGCTTGCAGTTTGAAAACCCCGAACCCAGAGCCTTGCCAGCTGGCACGGCAAAGGTGACGTATACCTCCGGCACGACGGGTCAGCCCAAAGGTGTATGCCTCAGCGCGCAGGCCATGGAGCAGGTCAGCCGCTCGCTCGCCAATGCCACGGCGGCTTCCGCCGAGGATAGTCATCTCAGCATCCTGCCCTTGTCGACCTTGCTGGAAAACATTGCCGGGCTTTACCTGCCATTGCTGGTTGGGGCGACCACGACCTTGTATTCATCTAGCCGTGTGGGCTTGAGTGGGGCGTCTGGCCTCAATGTGCCGCAGTTGCTGCGCACCATACAGGAAACCAATCCGACCACATTGCTGCTGATTCCCGAGCTGTTGCGTGCCTTGGTCATGGCCGCCGAGTCTGGCTGGGTTCCCCCTGCGAGCTTGCGCCTGATTGCCGTGGGTGGCGCCCGCGTGGCACCGCGTTTGCTGCAGCGCGCAGCAGAGCTGGGCCTGCCGGTATGCGAGGGCTATGGCTTGTCGGAATGTGCTTCGGTGGTGGCGTTTAATGCGCCCGGCCAACAGCGCCCGGGTAGCGTGGGCAAGTTGCTTCCCCACGTTCAGCTGGTATTTGCCAGTGATGGCGAACTGCTGGTGGCAGGCAGCACCCTGCTTGGCTATGCCGCCCAGCCAGCCATGCATGTCACGTACTGGCCTACCGGCGATATTGGTTATCTGGACAAGGATGGCTATTTGCACATCACGGGCCGCAAAAAGAATATCTACATCACCTCATACGGACGCAATGTGTCGCCGGAATGGGTGGAAAGCGAACTGGCCCTGTCGCCGTTGATCGCGCAGGTTGCCGTGTTTGGCGAGGCGCGCCCCTGGAGCGTGGCGGTGATTGTGCCGCGTGTACCCGGCGATATAACGGCGCAGATTGAAGCTGCCGTGCAACAAGCCAATCAGACGCTGCCGGACTATGCCCGCGTGCAGCAATGGATTCTGGCTGAACATCCTTTTAGCCCGCAAAACCAGCAGCTCACCCCGAATGGCAGGCTGCGGCGCGATGCCATCTGGCAGCAATATGCTGCGCGTATAAATCCTTTATATGAAAGAGAGCACCATGAAGTTTTATGATGAATTGCTTGCTGCGACAGAGTCGCAACGAAATGCGCTGTTCAGCCTGCCCTTGATTCGTGCGGGTGGCAGCGGTCAGGTGAGCCTGGATGCGTATATCGCGTTTTTGACCGAGGCTTATCACCACGTCAAGCATACCGTGCCACTGCTGATGGCCTGCGGTGCGCGCCTGCCGGAGCGTTATGAGTGGCTGCGCGAGGCGGTGGCCGAGTATATTGAAGAAGAGCTGGGGCATCAGGAGTGGATTCTGAATGACATCAAGGCCAGTGGTGGCGATGCCGAAGCCGTGCGCCATGGCAAGCCCGGCCTGGCTACCGAGATCATGGTGGCCTATGCCCACGACACCATACAGCGTGTTAATCCGATCGGCTTCTTCGGCATGGTGCTGGTGCTGGAAGGTACCAGTACCGCGCTGGCAACTCAGGCAGGCGAAGCCATCCGTACCAGCCTGGGCCTGGGCAAGGGTAGCTTCACCTATCTCACTTCGCATGGCGCGCTGGATGTCGGGCACACCGCTTTTTACGAAGGCCTGGTCAACCGTATTGAAGATGCGGTTGACAGAGCGCAACTGATCCACAGTGCCCGCGTGTTCTACCAGTTGTATGGCAATATTTTCCGCGAGCTGGGTGAGCGTTTCCTGCCCGCGGCGTATCAGGAGGCCGCATGAATATCCAGAATGCCCGTATCCTGCTGACGGGTGCTACCGGCGGTATCGGCCAGGCCCTGGCAGTCGAGCTGGCGTCGCAGGGCGCCCATCTCGCGCTGGTGGGTCGCCACCCCGGTAAATTGCAGGAACTGCTGCATACACTGAGCGGTATGCCCGGCGAACGTATTTCCATCGTGGCTGATCTTGAAAATGCCAATGCCCCGCAGGGCGTGGTAGATACTGCCATTCAACAGCTGGGCGGACTGGATATCCTGATCAACAACGCTGGCGTCATGGATTTCATCCAGTTTGAAGACCAGAGCCCGGAACGCATTGCGCAGATTATCCAGACCAATGTCACCGCCCCGCTTTTGCTGGCCCGGGCCGTGGTGCCGCACTTTTTGACCAGGCAGCAAGGGCAGCTGGTCAACATCGGTTCCATTTTCGGCAGTATTGGTTTTCCGCATTACGCCAGCTATTGCGCCAGCAAGTTTGCCATGCGCGGATTTTCACAATCACTGCGGCGTGAGCTGGTCGATACACCAGTGCGGGTGACCTACATTGCCCCGCGTGCAGTGGATACTCCGCTTAACGATGCCACCACCACGCACATGCTGCGCGCTGCCAATATTTCACTGGATGCCCCGGAAGACGTCGCGCGCCAGATTGTGTGTGCCATAGCCCGCGAGTGCGAGGAGTATTACATCGGCCAGCCGGAATCCTTTTTTGCCTGGCTGAATAGCGCCCTGCCCAAACTGGTCAACATCGGCATGAAAAAACAGGCGCGCCTGGCCGCCCCTTTTGTGAATCGTCATTCCCATTCCTTAGGAGAAATTCAATGAAACGCACTTTTCTTGCGCTTTGCCTGCTCGGCACAGCGCTGCTTGCCGCTCCGCTATATGCGGATGACAAGGTAGACCCTGCCATCGTCAAGCTGCAGCATGACTGGGCGCATGCCAATTACCAGATACCCGATGCCCAGCAGGAAGCGGCGCTGAAAACCCTGTCGGAAGAAGCGCATCAGGTAAGTGCAGCCAATCCGGGCGCAGCTGAACCCATGATCTGGGAAGCCATTATTCTGAGTACCTACGCCAAGGCCAAGGGTGGTCTGGGCGCGCTCAAGCTCGCTGAAAAGTCACGTGATCTGTTGCTTGCCGCCGAGAAAATCAATCCGAATGCACTGAATGGCTCGATTTATACCTCGCTGGGTTCGCTCTATTACAAGGTGCCAGGCTGGCCCATCGGCTTTGGTGACAAGAAAAAAGCCCGCGAGTATCTGGAAAAAGCACTGCAACTCAACCCCACAGGCATAGACCCCAACTACTTCTATGCCGATTTCCTGAGTGGGCAGGGCGAATATGCCAAGGCCGTGGAGTACTACAAAAAAGCCCTGGCTGCACCCGCTCGCCCCGGTCGTGAAGATGCCGATGCCGGTCGTCGTCAGGATGTGGAAGAAGGTTTGAAGACCGCAGAAAAGAAACGCTAGCGCTGGCCCCCTTGGCGCCTTGCGTCTTTGGGCACGGGTATGCAATTTCGCATGCCCGTGCCTTTTTTTATGATGCTTGCCCCCTTCAAGCAGAAGTCCTTCAAACTTGCTTTTATTGCTGGTTTCGCGTAAGTTTCGCCTATTGCTGGGGGTCTCTTAATCCTTTATCTAATCAGGGTTATAGAGTGAGAGTTACCCTTTGAACCTGACGCGGATAATCCCGCCGTAGGGAAGCCACTGATAAGCCTCACACCGTACCTCCTGTACATCTCCCCGTGAAGCCTGTTCGTGCTCCCTGCATCTTTTGGAGCATCACATGAACGCCACTGATAAAAACCTGAACAAATTCCTGAACGAGACCGCCGAAGTAGATGCGGGTGCGACGCAGCCATTTGCCAAATCGCGCAAAATTTATGTGGAAGGCTCACGCCCTGATATTCGCGTGCCTTTCCGCGAAATCTCGTTGTCCGACACGCCATCGGCGTTTGGCGCAGAAAAGAATCCACCGGTTGTGGTGTATGACACCTCCGGCCCTTACACCGATCCTGATGTGAAGATCGACATCCGCAATGGCTTGCCCGCCCTGCGCGCTGGCTGGATTGCCGAGCGTAACGATACCGAGCAACTGGATGGTCCGACGTCTGACTTCGGCAAGCAACGCAAGGAAGACCCCAAGCTGGCCGAAATGCGTTTTAACCTGACGCGCAAGCCATTGCGTGCCAAGCCCGGCATGAACGTGAGCCAAATGCACTACGCCCGCCGCGGCATCATCACTCCAGAAATGGAATACATTGCCATCCGCGAAAACCAGCGCCGCGAAAACATGAGCGAACTGCTGCAAACCCAGCACGCCGGTCAGCATTTTGGCGCCAGCATTCCCAAGGTGATTACGCCGGAATTCGTACGCGATGAAGTGGCCCGTGGCCGCGCGATTATCCCGGCCAACATCAACCACCCTGAAATCGAGCCCATGATCATAGGCCGTAATTTCCTGGTGAAGATCAACGCCAATATCGGCAACTCCGCGCTGGGTTCTTCCATCTCCGAAGAGGTGGAAAAAATGGTCTGGGGTACCCGTTGGGGTGGCGATACCGTGATGGATCTGTCCACCGGTAAAAACATTCACGAAACCCGCGAGTGGATCATCCGTAACAGCCCGGTGCCGATTGGTACCGTGCCGATTTACCAGGCCCTGGAAAAAGTCGACGGCAAAGCCGAAGACCTGACCTGGGAAATCTTCCGTGACACGCTGATTGAGCAAGCCGAACAAGGCGTCGACTATTTCACCATCCACGCGGGTGTGCGTCTGGCTTACATCCCGATGACAGCCAAGCGCATGACCGGTATCGTGTCGCGCGGCGGCTCCATCATGGCGAAATGGTGTCTGGCTCACCACAAGGAAAGTTTCCTGTACGAGCATTTCGAAGATATCTGCCAGATCATGAAGCAGTACGATGTGTCCTTCAGTCTGGGCGATGGCCTGCGTCCTGGCTCCATCTACGATGCCAACGACGAAGCCCAGTTTGCCGAACTGAAGACCTTAGGTGAGTTGACCCAGATCGCCTGGAAGCACGATGTGCAGTGCATGATCGAAGGCCCAGGCCACGTGCCCATGCACCTCATCAAGGAAAACATGGACCTGCAACTGGAACACTGTGGTGAAGCTCCGTTCTACACACTGGGACCATTGACCACCGATATCGCCCCAGGCTACGACCACATTACCTCCGGCATCGGCGCTGCCATGATCGGCTGGTACGGCTGTGCCATGCTGTGTTACGTGACGCCCAAGGAGCACTTGGGTCTGCCAGACAAGGAAGACGTGCGTGTGGGCATCATCACCTACAAGATTGCTGCCCACGCCGCTGACCTGGCCAAGGGTCACCCCGGCGCGCAGATTCGCGACAATGCCTTGTCCAAGGCACGTTTCGAATTCCGTTGGGAAGACCAGTTCAATCTTGGTCTGGATCCGGAAAAAGCCAAGGAATTCCACGATGAAACCCTGCCGCAGGAAGGCGCCAAACAGGCGCACTTCTGTTCCATGTGTGGCCCGCACTTCTGCTCGATGAAGATCACGCAGGATGTGCGCGATTACGCCGACAAGCTGGGCGTGGATGAAAAAGAAGCCCTGAGCAAGGGCATGCAGGAAAAAGCGATTGAGTTCGTGAAGAAGGGCTCCGAGGTATATCAGAAGGTTTAACCCTTTTCGCATACCTTAAGCCCTTGAATTGGAAAGCAGGCGTTCGCGCCTGCTTTTTTATTTCTTGCGATTCCTCTGCGCATGCACCCCACGATCAAGGTAAAATCTAGCCTTGTCTTACGAGACCCTAGCTGTGACCACTCTAAAACTCCCCCCCAAAGCAACACCCGCTGATTCCAATGCACCTTCCGGCCGTAAACCGGTGCGGCGCGCAGACCCGGCCAAGCGTCCGCGTGATGCGGCGTCAAAACCGGTGGCCCATGTTCCGGCCAAGGAAGCAGAAGCACGCGTTCCTGCCAACAAGCCGGCGCGAGCCGTCAGTGCCCGCCCAGCTGCTGACCGTGCGGCGCCCAAGCGTCAGCGCAATCATCGGCACGATGGCACCTTGCATGAACATCAGGTCGCCGAGAGCCCGGCTGAGAATGATTGCCCACGCCGCGTAGCCGCGGATCGTGACGCCAGTGAGCGCCAGCCAGCAAGGCGCTCTGCATCAGATCGTCCGGCGCGTAGCGGCGAATCGCGCCCCCGTGCGGATAACGCACGCCCCGAGAATCGTCAGCGCGACGAGCGTCCGGCTGAGCGTAGCGAGCGCCCACGCCGCCCTGCAGCTGATCGCGCTGATAGGCTTGCCAGTGATCGTGATACCCCGCGCCGGGGTGGCAAGGCACGCGATGGTTTTGTGGCGGGCGATTTCAATCGCGATCGCACGCAGAACCCGATGTTCACACCCAAGCCTGTGGCGTCGCAGCCTGATTTGCCGCGGCTTTCCAAGCGCATGGCGGAGCTTGGCCTGTGCTCGCGACGCGAAGCAGACGAGTGGATTGTGAATGGCTGGGTGCGCGTAAATGGCCAGGTCGTGGACGAATTGGGCTCCCGTGTGGAACCCGACGCCAACATCGAAGTCAGTAAAGAGGCAGAGAAACATCAGTCCGAGATTGTCACCATCCTGCTGCACAAGCCAGTGGGCTATGTGTCGGGTCAGGCAGAAGACGGGTATGAACCCGCTGTCGTCTTGGTGCATCCCGATAATCACTGGGCAGAAGACCCGGTACAAAAAGAGTTCAGACGTGGATTCCTGAAAGGGCTGGCCCCGGCCGGTCGCCTGGATATTGATTCCACCGGTTTGCTGGTGCTGACGCAGGATGGCCGCGTGGCACGCCAGCTGATTGGCGAGGATTCACAAACCGAAAAAGAATATCTGGTGCGTGTAGAGGGTACCTTGTCGGATGAAGGTTTGCGCAAGCTTAACCATGGCTTGAGCCTGGATGGTGTTCAACTCAAGCCAGCCAAAGTGTCCTGGCAGAATGAAGACCAGTTGCGCTTTGTGCTGCGCGAAGGTCGCAAGCGTCAGATCCGCCGCATGTGCGAGCTGGTAGGTCTGCATGTGGTGGGCTTGAAGCGCGTGCGCATCGGCAGTGTGGCCCTGGGCAAGTTGCCACCGGGGCAATGGCGTTACCTGCGTCCCGGCGAACGGTTTTAATGCAGACCAGGCTTTATCTTTCAGTGGAAAAAGCGCATACGAAGTCAACGACCTTGACGCCAGACTGAACAGTAAGGAGCTGAATCATGGGTTTATTTAGTAGCATTGCGGGCTCCGTGGCCGCAAAAATGGGTGGCGAACAAGGCCGCATGTTCCAGGTTGCCCTGGAAATTATCGAACGTAATGGTGGCGCGCCTGGCGTGCTGCAGAAATTCCGCGATGCTGGCATGGCCGAAGAAGTCGATTCCTGGCTGGCGAATGGTGAAAATCTGCCGCTGGCGCCTGATCAGATAGAAGCGGCTCTTGGCACACAGGTGTTGACCGATATCGCGCAAAAATTTCATATGTCGCTGGATGAGGTCGCGCGAACATTGGCAAATTATCTGCCCAAGGTGGTGGACAAGCTCAGCCCCGACGGCAAGGTGCCACAAACCCAATCCGACCTGATGGCGCAGGCCCTGTCGGCCTGGCGACGCATGTAATCCTGCAGCTCAGTATGCAGGCCCATAAGTTGCTTGGGTCTTAAGCGCAATATGGGAGTCATGTTGCAGGCTTATGCTGTGCCTTTCATTACAACACTGAACAAGAGAAATAATATCCATGGATTTGCTGTTACTCCTCAAAGCCGCCATTCTGGGCATCCTCGAAGGCGCCACCGAGTTCCTCCCCATCAGCAGTACCGGCCACTTGATCGTGGCAGGCGATTTGCTCAATTTCAACGATGACAAAGGCAAGGTGTTTGAGATCGTGATCCAGCTTGGGGCGATTCTCGCCGTATGCTGGGAATACCGTACGCGCCTGACCGGGATCGCCCAGGGGCTGACCAGCAACCCGAAATCACAACGCTTTGTCCTGAACGTATTTATCGGTTTTCTGCCAGCAGCGGTGCTGGGCCTGGTCTTTCACAGCTTTATCAAGACCCATCTGTTTTCGCCCATCAATGTCGCAGTGGCGCTGATCGTCGGCGGCTTCCTTATCTTGTGGATTGAACGCCATTTTGATGGCAAGGATGTCGTGCACAAGGCGGCCACGCTGGATGACATTACGCCCCTGCAGGCACTCAAAGTCGGGTTTGCCCAGTCGCTGGCCATGATTCCCGGCACCTCGCGTTCGGGTGCCACCATCCTGGGCGGCATGCTGTTTGGCTTGTCGCGCAAGGCGGCCACCGAGTTTTCGTTCTTTCTGGCGATCCCTGTCATGCTGGCGGCCAGTGGTTACGATGTGTTCAAAAACCGCGCTTTATTCAGCGCCGATGACATTCCCATGTTCGCCGTGGGCTTCATCATGGCATTCATTGCCGCGCTGATCGCGGTGAAAACCCTGATTCGCTATGTGGCTAACCATGATTTCCGCGCATTTGCCTATTACCGCATCGTGTTTGGCACGCTGGTGCTGATCTACTTCCTCAAGTTCGCTTAAGGCATGCATAGCTACGAACGTGTCGTTGAGATATTGAGTGGCTTTGCCGAGACGGCGCAGCAGCGTCCGCTGAGTCTGGGCGAGGCGCTGGATAGTCTGGATCATGCTGCCTTCGGCTTGATCGCGCTGATATTGGTGTTGCCGCTGTTGCAGCCCATTCCGCTGGGGCCGCTCACAGTGCTGGGGGGCTTCACGTTTGCTGCCCTGGGCTGGCAACTGTGGCGTGGGGCGGAATCGCCAGTGCTGCCGCAAAAAATTCGTGGCGTGACCATGAGCGAAAAAAGCTGGCGCATGCTGGCCAAAATCAGCCTCAAGGTGGTCGGATTCTGCCGCCGCTTTAGTCGCCCGCAGCGATATCCACGCCTGGTGGAGGGAGAGCGGGGCCGCAAGATAGGTGGTTTCATCCTGATCGCCTCAGGTCTGTTGATGGCGATTCCCTTTGGTGTATTGCCGCTCAATAATGTGCTGCCCGGGCTGGCCATCTTGTTTTACTGCATAGGTCAGCTTGAGCAGGATGGCCTGATGGTGATGATCGCTTTTTTCTGGTTGATCTTCACCACCGTCTATTTTGGATTTTTCTTCTTTGGCATTTACTATCTGGGGGCGGAGGCCATGTCCAGATTCGGTTGGGGTGGCTAATACCCCGTTGCTGCATGATTGTTAGCGGTGTGAAATCACGAATAAGTAGCCGCCATGCCAGGCAGGCTGCAAATACGAGGAGGCGTTGTGCATGAATAAACTACTCAAATTCGGCCTGATAGGCCTGGCCGCTGTGGTGGTCGTTTTGCTGGTGGTGGTGGGTATTGTGGCCGCGACCTTCAACCCCAACGACTACAAGCAAACCGTGATAAACCTGGTCAAAGAGAAAAAACAACGCACCCTGCATCTGGATGGCGATATCAAGCTTGCCTTCTGGCCTAGCATAGGGGCGGATCTCGGCCGCATTTCGATTTCCGAACACAACAGTGACAAGGAGTTTGCTGCTGTTGATGGCCTCAAGGTCTCGTTGGCCCTGCTGCCATTGCTCAAAAAACAGCTGGTGGTGGATACGGTGTATGTGGACGGCGTGCGTGCCAATATCGTGCGCTACAAGGATGGCACTACCAACTTTGACGATCTGATGAGCAAGGATGAAGAAGAGTCCGAGCAGATCAAGTTTGATATTGATGGCATCAACGTTACCAATGCCGCCTTGAACGTGCGCGACGAGATGACGGACAAGCAGCTGGCGCTGCGCAAATTCAATCTGAAGACCGGTCATGTGGCGCTGGGCACCCCCTTTGATCTGGCAAGTGATTTTGAGCTGGAGGCGAATAATCCTGCCGTGAAGGCCAGCGTGAGCATCAAGGGCAATGTGCTGGCCGACCCCGAGCAACAGCATTTTGCCGTCAAGGGCCTGGATGCGGGCATCAAGGGAGATATTGCCACCCTGAAGGATGCGGATCTGACGCTCAGTGGCGATGTGGATGCGCGACTGGAGCACATGGAACTGCTGGTGGATAGCCTCAAGCTTGCTCTGGCAGCCACGCAGGATGGCGCCAAGCTCAAAGTAGCGCTGGATGCTCCGCAAATCCGCGTGCAGCAGGACACGGTCAGCGGCAAGCAGGCTAGCATCAATCTCAGCCAGGAAAAAGGCAGCGACATCCTCACCGCCAAACTGGTGCTGGCCGATCTCAAAGGCTCGCCCAAGGCGGTGCAAAGTAGCGGTATCAGCGGTGAAGTGAATGTGAAGCAGGGCGAGCATCAGCTGCAAAGCACCTTCAACTCCCCCTTCACTGGCAATCTTGAAACCCAGGTGTTTGATCTGCCCAAGCTGGTGGGCAAGATCAACGTGAATGACCCTGCCTTGCCCAAGCGCGAAATGCAGGGCGATTTTGCCTTCAAGCTGCATGCGGATGCCAAACAGCAGCTGGTGAATAGTGACTTCACGCTGAATCTGGATGCCACCCGGCTCAAGGGCGATGTGGCCGTGAGCAAATTTGACCAGCCAGACATCCGTTTTAACCTGACGGGCGATGCGCTGGACTTGAACGCCCTGCTGGGAAGCCCCGCTAGCAAAGCCAGCAGCAAGCCCGTAGCAGTGGATAAATCCAGCCCAGCCAAACCTGCAGATCTTTCAGCATTGGCGAATTTGCGCTTGCAGGGCAATGTGCAGATGGGCCGCATTGTCTATGACAAATACCAGCTGAGTAATCTCAAACTTGGTATCAAAGCCGACGGGCAGACCCTGGATATCAAGCCGCTGAGCGTGAAGCTGGATGACAGCCAGATTGCCGGCAGCCTTGGTATCAGCCGCTTTGCCAACCCCATCTACCGCTTTGATATCGACATCGACAAGCTTGATGCCGACAAATACATCACAAAATCAGATGCTCCCCCCGCCAAGCCTGGTGATGCCGCTAAAAAGCCGCAGACCGATGCGCCCATTGATCTGAGTGCGCTCAAGCAATTCAATGCCAATGGCGAACTGCGCATAGGCTGGCTGAAAGTGGCGAACATCAAGTCCACCAACGTGCGCCTCAAGCTCAAGGCAGAGGATGGCGTGGCTGAGTTGGCGCCCTTGTCGGCCAATCTGTATGAAGGCAGTGTGAATGGCAGCCTGAAAGTGGATGCTCGCACTACCCCCAGCATCACCGTCAGGCAGGACATGAAAGGCATCGCCATTGGCCCCTTGCTTACCGATGCCATCAATAACGATATGTTGAGCGGCAAGGGCACGCTCAATCTGGATATCACGACGCAGGGAGGGACCGTCAGTGCCCTAAAAAAAGCCCTGAACGGCAAGGCCGCGCTTAACCTTGCCGATGGTGCCGTTAAAGGGATTGATGTTGCGGGCACCCTGCGCGGCGTGAAAGACAAGCTGAATGTGCTGAAGGGCCAAAGCAGTGTGACGGGCGACAAGAGCAAGAAGACCGATTTCAGCGAAATGTCGGCCAGCTTCACGATCAAAAATGGCGTGGCGCATAACGAAGACCTCAGCATGAAAGCGCCCCTGTTCCGCATTACCGGCAGTGGCGATATCGATATTGCCAATGAAACCCTGGATTACGTGGCCAAGCCGACGGTGGTGAATACACTCAAGGGCCAGGGCGGTGCCGATTTGTCCGAGATGAATGGCCTGACCATTCCCATCAAGCTCAGTGGCACGTTTGCCCAGCCCGCGTATGCCATCGACTTCGCTGGCCTGGGCGCTGCCATTGCCAAGAACAAGTTACTGGAGGGCGTGGGTGGTACCAAAGGTGAAGCCGTCAAGAACCTCATGGGCGGCAATAAGGAGGAAGCTCTGAAATCCTTGCTGGGTGGCAAGAAAGACACCACCACGGTGCCTGCAGATGGCCAGCCTTCCAATACCGATGCCACGCCAAAAGAAACACCGGAAGAAAAGGCCAAGAAAAAACTCAACAAATTGCTGGGGTTTTGATTCTTGGATCATTTGTTAATGCAACTGCCGACCGACTTGCCTGTATCGCCTGAAAAGGCTGCTGCTGATGGTGACTCCAGGTGCATTTGCCCAAGAGCCGTGCTCTCTGCAAACGGGTCGAGCATGAGGGTGCCGCATGCAGGGGATAGGCATGCCTGAGTCAGTACATACTCTCTCGCCAGAGCCTGTACCTGCAGACTCTGAGGTCTCATTTGCCAGCAAGTTGATCAGCTGGCAGAAGCGCTATGGCCGCCATGATCTGCCGTGGCAGCAAACGCGCGACCCTTATGCGGTCTGGGTGTCGGAAATCATGTTGCAGCAAACCCAGGTGGCGGCGGTGATAGGGTATTACCAGCGCTTCATGCAGCGCTTTCCTACCATTGCCAGCCTGGCGATGGCGACACAGGATGATGTCATGCAGCACTGGAGCGGGCTGGGTTATTACTCCCGCGCGCGCAATCTGCACAAGGCAGCTCAGCAGGTCATGGAAGTGCATGGTGGAGTGTTCCCGCAAACGCTGGAAGCCATACAGGCTTTGCCTGGCATAGGCCGCTCAACCGCCTCGGCTATCGCCTCATTTGCATTCGAGGCGCCACACCCGATACTGGATGGCAATGTAAAGCGCGTGTTTGCTAGGCATTTTGCCATTGAGGGCTGGCCTGGATTGCCGCGCGTGGAACAGCAGATGTGGGCACTCGCAGAGCGCCTGCAGCCAGCACAAGAGCACGGCCCCTACGCTCAGGCACTCATGGACATGGGCGCCACCTTGTGTACGCGCAGCCGCCCACGCTGCGATGCCTGCCCCTTGCAGACGACGTGTCTGGCATACCGTGAAGGGCGCACGCGTGAATTGCCTGCTTCCAAGCCGCGCAAGGCGATCCCGGAAAAATCCACCACCATGCTGATATTGCTGCACGACAATCAGGTCATGCTGGAAAAGCGCCCCGGTTCAGGCATCTGGGGCGGCTTATGGAGCCTGCCGGAAGTCGATAGCACACTGGATGCGCAGCAGGCCGCTGTTGAGCGTTATGGCTTTCAGACGCAGAAGTTACCACCCTTCGGCACGCTGACCCATGTGTTCAGCCATTTCAAGCTGCATATATTGCCGCAGCCCCTGGCGGTTGAGGCGGCACTGACGGCAAATCAAACCCCCGATATTCAATGGCTGACGCTGGAAGCCGCGGTGCAGGCGGGCATACCCGCGCCCGTGCGTGTACTGCTGGAGCAGTTGCGCTGGCAGCAAACCGCCTTGCTCTGATCCGCTTTACATGCGCGAAGGCGCACTTGGGCCAGTGCCTATTTCTTCATTGCTTAATTCTCCCCGGATAGCGTAATACCCATTTGAAGTTAGCGGGTATTGTGTGCAAGAATGGGGGTGCCATCATGATTGCCATACTTGAAGCTAAACGCGCAGGATTGCTTACCCGGGAGCATTGGGTGGCAAATATTGTGTCTGGCGTCATCGTCGGTGTAGTGGCGTTGCCACTGGCCATGGCCTTTGCCATTGCTTCCGGCGCCAAACCCGAGCAAGGCTTGTATACCGCGATCATCGCCGGAGCCTTGACCTCACTTTTTGGCGGCAGCCGCCTGCAGATAGCCGGGCCCACCGGTGCCTTTATTGTCATTCTCTCGGGGATTACCGCACAGTACGGTATCTCAGGTTTGCAGATTGCCACGCTGATGGCGGGATTCATGCTCATTGGCATGGGCCTGGCGCGTATGGGCGGAGTTATCCGCTATATCCCGGATCCCGTCATCATCGGCTTTACCAGCGGCATTGCTGTCATTATCTTCGTCGGGCAGTGGAAAGACTTTCTCGGCCTGCCTGTGCAACCGGGTGCGGAGCACTTTCACCAGAAGCTCTGGCATCTGCTGAAGTCCATTCCGCAGACCCATGTTCCCACTTTACTCCTGGCTGCATTCACATTGACCGTTCTGCTGTATTCGCCGCGCGTACTAAAGCGTATTCCGGCGCCCCTGGTCGCCATGCTGGCGGCAACCCTGCTGCATGCCGCTCTGGGACTGGATGGCGTAGCCACCATAGGCAGTGCCTTCGGCGGGATACCGCAACAATTGCCGCAATTTGCCTGGCCGGAGACCAGCCTGTCTGAAGTGCTGCATCTGATCGGGCCCGCTTTTACCATTGCCTTGCTGGGGGCGATTGAATCTCTGCTATCTGCCGTGGTGGCCGATGGCATGGCGGGAACCCGCCATAATTCGAATCAGGAGCTGGTGGGCCAAGGTATTGCCAATATCTTCTCCCCACTGTTTGGCGGCTTTGCTTCCACCGGGGCGATCGCCCGTACGGCGACCAATATCCGCAATGGGGCCACCAGTCCGCTCTCTGGGCTGGTGCATGCGCTTACCTTGCTGTTGATTGTATTGATACTGGCGCCGCTGGCGGCGCATATTCCCTTGTGCGCGTTGTCGGCCATTCTGTTTGTGGTGGCGTGGAACATGAGTGAAATAGGGCGCTTCCGCCATATGCTGACGACGGCTCCCCGTGCAGATGTGGCAGTGCTGCTGATTACCTTCTTGCTGACGGTCTTTGGTGATCTGGTGATCGCGGTCAATATTGGCGTATTGCTGGCCGCTCTGCTGTTCATGAAGCGCATGTCCGATGCCGTGGTACTTACCCGGCAGACGGATGCGCAAGTGCAGCAGCATGCCGCTCACCATGGCTACACCTTGCCGCCGCAAACCGTGGTGTTCGATATGGAAGGGCCTTTTTTCTTTGCGGCTGCCGAGCGGCTGGAAACCACGCTTGAACATGTGCATGCCCATGCACGCGTGCTGGTGTTGCGACTGGAGCATGTGCCGTTTGTGGATGCGACGGGTATGCAGGCCTTGTGGGATTTGCGCGATACCTGCAATAAACACGATACGCGCCTGGTGTTATGTGGAATGCGTGCCAATGTGTGTTACAAACTGCAACGCGCTGGCTTGTTAGGCCAGCTGGGCGCAGCCAATGTCATTGATGATCTGACGCAACTGACATAAGCCCGGGCAACGCTTTTCAGAGCGCCATCTGACGGGTCTCCCGATAAATATCTCAACTTTTCAAGCCTGGCATGGTCGTACCTATGCTTGATTGATAATGTTGATATAAAAAAGGAGAAGACGATGCAAGCTATGAAAACCCTGACTGCTGCCGCTATTCTGATGTTGGCTGGCAATGCCATGGCCGCCGAGGTGAGTGTTCCCCAACCACGTGCGGGCCAATGGAGCAGTATGGTCGCAATACTTGACCATCTGGATAATCACTACCTCATCAAAACAGGCGTTTACGATGATGTGAGTGCATGCTCCGAAGCTGTCCAATACATGGCAGGTAACGTGAACAAAGGCGGTGGGTTTATCTGGACCAACCGTGACCAGAGCGTGATTGAATTTGACGCGACCACAGACAAAGCCCCTAACAAGGCAAAAGTGCTGGAGTTGCGTTGCGTGCTGGAGCCATTCTCCCCCGAGTTGGTGAAGAAGTATTAAGCACTGACAGCCAAGGCCTGAATCGGCACCGCTAGATTCAGGCTGCACGCCAATAAAAAACCCCGGAAAGGTAAAAACTTCCGGGGTTTTTTGATGCTGGGAGTCTCAGCGCATAATGCCTGGACTCCCTTCTTAAAGCTCAGCGGGGCTGATTACTTCTGATCCCAGCTGTCTTCCCACATGCAATGCTTGATCTTGTGACGATTGGCGATCAGTTCATCAATGGTCGGCTCATCGTTCAGTGCACGCTTGATGGCGAGCTTGGTGGCATCGTAGTTGTTTTTGTACATGTCTGCCTTGTCCAGCGTGCCTTCCTTGGCCAGGGCTGCACAGCCCGGATCAATCCACACCAGGCTGATGATGCACAGGTCATTGACTTGATCCTTGGGGATGATGCCTTCGATCACACAGTCCAGAATCGCATCAGCGGTCGCGGCTTGTACCAGGCCACCGAACAGTTCGATGTTGGTGGAATCCTTCAGCGTGACTTTAGGCACCATCATGGTGGCAGGGCGTACCAGCTGGTTGATGTCGCGTACGGCGAACATGGCAGTGTGGCCCTTGCTCTGCGCCATCATGTTGGCAAATGCGGTACCTACTGGGCCGTCTACAGCGCCAATGACGATTTCTGGCATCGCTGCAGTAACGTCTTTACCTTCGCTGAATACGGTAGCTTCACCGGCTTTCATGATAATTTTTGACATGCGGAATTCCTTTTGTGGGATAAGAAAAAGAGGGGTTTGAAGAAAATCTTGACCCTGCATTTTACCCAAGCGGGCAGGGTGGGGCAAACAGTCGTTGCGGGGCTTACAGCGTAAGGATCATGTCGCAATGCGGGATGCCCGCATCCATGTAGACCGCGCTGCACACCACAAAACCGGCCTTCTGGTAAAACGCGATGGCATGGGTTTGCGCGGAAAGTTTTACTTCGCGCAGGCCCAGATGGCTGCAATGCGTGACGGCTTTATCGAGCAGTGCCCGGCCAACCCCATGGCCGCGCCACCCCGGCATCACGGCCATGCGGCCAATATGTCCATCCGGCAGTATGCGCGCGCAACCGATCACCTCATGTCCAAAGGTGCAGGCCAGCAGATGGTGGGCCTCTTCATCCAGCCCGTCCCACTCCAGCGATTCTGGCACCTGTTGTTCCTGCATGAACACCGTGCGGCGCACATACATCAGGGATGCCCCTGCCTGCTGCCAGCACACTGGCTTGATAATGTAACCAGGGCAGGTATTACTCGGAGGCATGCTCAATCTGCTCGCGCTGTGCCTGCTCCGATTGCTGCAGGGTATTTTCCACCTGCTTGGCTTTATCCAGCGCCGCACGTGCCTCTTCCGCGACTTTGGGCGTGCTGTGATCCGGCTCGGGGCTGCATGCAACAAGCAGTAATGCGCCAAGGATAATGAGGATTTTCATGCTTGCTCCTTCGTGTTGCGGGCTTGCGGCCAGTCAGGCTTGCAGGCATCATGCCGTTTTGCCATGTTACCAACTCAGGAAAGTGTGTATGAACAAATTTTTCAGTCTGATCGGTCGTCTGCTGCTGGCGCAAATTTATCTGGTTTCCATCATTATCCAATTGATGCTGATTTTCAAGAATCCGGATGGTTATTCGGCATATCAGGACTTTCTGGCACAACACGGACTGGGCACCATATTCGCTCCCATCATGATACTGGTTCAGCTGGTGGCAGGTAGCCTGTTATTCCTAGGCTTCAAAACCCGTGGCGCGGCGATTACCCTGGCCATTTATTCCATATTTGTCGCCGTCATACTCAAGTTCAATGAACCTATCGTCTTTATGCAGTACATGGCGATTGCGGGTGGCATGATCATTCTGGCGGTTAATCCCAAAACGGCGTTCAGCCTGGATAACCTCAAGAAGTAATAGGCCAGTGAGTACTTCTGCATAAAAAAAGCCCCGCAATGCGGGGCTTTTTTATAGGTTTTTGGGGTTTATTTCAGGCGGATTTGAGGTTTTTAGGCAGTTGGAATACCACATTCTCAACCACACCCTGCAACTCAGTGACCTCGGCCGCGCCCATTTCCTGCAGGCGCTGGATGACTTCTTTCACCAGAATCTCGGGTGCGGAGGCGCCAGCGGAAACGCCGATGCGCTTTTTGCCTGCAAGCCAGTCGGCGTTCAGGTAGCTGGCGTTATCGACCATGTAAGACTCGATGCCCTGGTTCTGTGCCACTTCACGCAAGCGGTTTGAGTTGGAGCTATTCGGTGAACCCACCACGATCACCAGATCGCAATCCTTGGCCATCGCCTTCACGGCATCCTGGCGGTTTTGCGTGGCATAGCAGATGGAGTCGCTTTTGGGCGCGCTGATGAGGGGAAATTTGTCCTTGAGGGCGGTGACGATAGATGCAGCGTCATCAATGGAGAGCGTCGTCTGCGTGACATAGGCGAGTTTGGCGGGGTCTTTGACCTGGAGGCTATCCACGTCTTCCGGTTTTTCCACCAGATACATGCCGCCATCAGACTGGCCCATGGTGCCTTCTACTTCAGGGTGACCCTTGTGGCCGATCATGACGATCTCTTTGCCATCCTGACGCATTTTAGCGACTTCATTATGGACTTTGGTAACCAGCGGGCAGGTGGCATCAAACACGCGCAGACCGCGCGCCTCGGCGTCGGTACGGACTTCGCGCGACACACCGTGTGCGCTGAAAATCACGGTATTGCCTGGCGGGACTTCTTCCAGTTCTTCGATAAACACGGCGCCCTTGCGCTTGAGTTCATCCACGACAAATTTGTTGTGTACGACTTCGTGGCGCACGTAGATGGGGGCGCCAAATTTCTCCAGCGCCTGCTCCACAATGATGATGGCGCGATCGACGCCGGCACAGAAGCCGCGTGGGTTGGCAAGTACGATATCCATAGAGTGTCTTCGATTCAGCTTAACAATGATGGGCAGCTTATGGCCACCCTAGTTGCCCAGCCAGTGGGCAAAGGTTAACAGCAACAGCAGGCCGACCAGCAAGACCAGCACGCGCCACACGAGGCCTACCGCGCTTTTCAGATAATCGGCATCGGCTTCATCACCCAGGCCGAGCTCCGGACGGAACTGCAATACGCCGCGATATGGCAGCGGCTCACCCAATCTTACGCCCAAGGCACCTGCGCCACTCGCCAGAATGATCCCCAGGGATTGCTCTGGCCAGCCGGCAGCTTGCGTGCGCCAGCAATAAACGGCATCCTCAAAGTCGCCCACAATGGCAAAACACGCGCCCGAAATACGGATAGGCAGCCAGTCCAGCCACTCGAATGCGCGGTGGGCGAAACGATGGAAGTGGTTATCCAGATGGGGTTCCCAGCTTTGCATGAAAAGGTGCGAAAGCCGATAAAGCAGCGCGCCGCCGGGGCCCAGCAGCACAAACCAGAAAATAGGTCCAAACAGCCCCTGGTGGGCGCGGCGCAGTGTGGTTTCAATGCTGACACGGGCGACTTCAGCAGCATTGTAATGGCTGGTTTCCAGCGGGGGCTCCCACTGGCTGAGCAGTGTGCGGGCTTCATCTATGTTTTTGTCAGCAAGGGCGGTGGCAATGCGCTCGGCGCGCTGGCTGAACCGGCTGAACCGCAGGATGAGGTAGAGCACGGCAATGCCGAACAGCATGCCAACGATGACGTTAAGCTCCATCAGGCCGTAATACAGAAAGCCAATCACGATGGAAGGCAGCAGGGCACCCAGGGTCCAGGCTACAACGCCGTGCCGGTTTTTCCCGCCATTGAAGTTGCGTTCCAGCAATTGTGCATAAGGCGTGCAAATATGAAAAAGCCAGTCCAGGCTTTTATGCGGGCGGTAGTAACTGAGAGCGAGCGCGCTGACCAGAACAATGAAATTCATGGAGATGCATCCTGCGGTTCATGCGATAACGGCATTTCTACCCGTAATACGCTGTTTTCGAAAATTTCCAGCGTAGGTAATTGTAATGAAGAGTGGTGCTGATTCGTATAGTCCAATAGGGCACCGTAGGTTTTGCCATAGGCGAGCAGCGGGTGCGCCTTGATGCTGACAGCCACCACTTCACGTTTGGGAATGGTCGCACTTTTAAGCGGAGATTGCAGTTTTGCATCTGCTGGAATCATATAGCCGGTGCGTGCCAGCAAGTCGGCGGGCTTGGTTTTGCGGGGGTCGGTCATGACCAGCGTAACTTCAGCGCCGTGGCTGATACCTTGTCTGTCCAGCTCCTGCTTGACCTCTGCCAGCGTTTCGCCGAGTTTGGAATAAACACCCTGCGCTTCCAGATACGCATAGTGATAATCGCCGGCCCGTTCAATCTGTAGCTTGGGGGTGCTGAAAAGCCCCCACCACCACAGCATGGCAGTAATGGGCAGAATGAAGGCGATAAAGATAATGGGTAGCTGTTTTTTCACGGGTATAGGTGCTTGAGGCGGGTGGCGGCATGGGAAGCAATAATCAAGGTAAAAGATACCACAACCCTGCCCGCCTTGCACTGATTCAGCTTGCGCCTATTCGTTTGTGCTGGCCTTAGTTGCTATAATCCTGTTTTTTCGAAAAAAGACGGCATCGCCGACCTGACCATGATGAAGAATACCGCCACATTGCTGGTGACCTGCCCGGACCAGAAAGGGATCGTTGCAGGTATTGCGGATTTTTTATACCGCCACAATGCCAATATCCTGCATGCTGACCAGCATCAGGACGCTGAAAACGGCCTGTTTTTGATGCGGGTTGAGTGGGATCTCAGCGATTCTGCCATCAATGCCGATAATTTTTCTGAGCATTTCACGCCTATAGCCGAGCGTTTCAGCATGACCTGGCAGCTCAAGCTTGGTCAGAAGCGCACTCGCATGGCCATCATGGTGTCGCAATACGATCATTGCCTGGTCGATTTGCTGCACCGTCACCAAAGTGGTGAACTGGCTTGCGAGATTCCGCTGATTGTCAGCAACCACCGCCATACCGAGCGGCTGGCTGAGTACCATGGCATCCCTTTCCATTATGTGGAGGTGAACCGTGACAACAAGGCCGAAGCCGAAGCAAAGCAGTTTGCGTTGTTTGACCAATACGGCGTGGACCTCATCGTGCTGGCGCGTTACATGCAGATATTGTCGCCTGCCTTTGTGCAGCGGTATCCGCAGCGCATCATCAATATTCACCATTCCTTCCTGCCGGCGTTTATTGGCGCGCGTCCGTATCATCGGGCATTTGAGCGCGGCGTCAAACTGATCGGGGCGACCAGCCATTATGTAACCGAAGTGCTGGATGAAGGCCCGATTATCGAGCAGGACATTGCGCGTATTTCCCATCGCGACCAGGTGGAAGACCTGATCCAGAAGGGGCGTGATCTGGAACGCGTGGTGCTGTCGCGCGCCGTGCGTTGGCACATTGAAAACCGTATTCTGCTTTACGCTAACAAGACGGTGATTTTTGATTAGGCGGCTGCATTTAAGCGGCGACCAGTCGTAAAGCCAAACAAAAAAGCGAACGTGCAACCGTTCGCTTTTTTGTTTGCAGATGGATGAGATCAGTCTTTTACGACATTTTCCAGCGCAAACAGCTCGGCAATGGTTTCCCGCTTGCGGATGAGTTGATAGCTTGCACCATCCACCATGACTTCCGCAGCCCGGGGGCGAGTATTGTAATTGGAGCTCATGCTCATGCCATAAGCGCCTGCAGACAGGATCGCCAGCAGATCGCCTTGCTTCAGGCCGAGTTCACGGTCATGGCCAAGAAAGTCGCCGCTTTCACAAACCGGGCCCACAATTTCGTATATCTCTTTGGGCGTGGCATCGGGGCTGACTTCGGCAATCTGGTGGTAAGCATCGTAAAGCGCAGGCCGCATCAGGTCATTCATGGCGGCATCCACAATCGCAAAGTTCTTGGCTTCGGTGTGCTTGAGGTATTCCACACGCGTCAGCAAGGCGCCAGCATTCCCTACCAGTGCACGGCCAGGCTCAAACACCAGCTTGACCTTGCGATCACCCAGCTTCTTCAACATCGCCGCGGCATAGGCGGCAAAATCCGGTGGTGTTTCTTCGTTGTAGCAAATGCCAATACCACCACCTGCATCGATGTGGCGGATAGCAATGCCAGCTGCTTCCAGCTGGTCAACCAGCGCCAGGACGCGGTCAAACGCGTCCAGAAACGGCGACAGCTCAGTCAGCTGCGAGCCGATATGGCAATCCACGCCGTGCACGTCAATGTTGGGCATGGCCGCGGCCTGCTGATAAAGCGCCAGTGACTGCTCGTAGGCAACGCCGAACTTGTTGTTCTTAAGGCCAGTGGAAATATAAGGGTGGGTTTTGGCATCCACGTTAGGGTTGACCCGCAGCGATACCGGGGCGATTTTGCCCATGCTGCCTGCCACCTCATTCAATCGTTCCAGCTCGGCTGCGGACTCCACATTGAAGCAGAAAATCCCCGCGGTCAGAGCAGCCCGCATTTCATCGGCGGTTTTACCCACGCCGGAAAACACCACTTTGGAGGCATCACCGCCCGCTGCCAGTACGCGCGCCAGCTCACCACCGGAAACAATATCAAACCCGGCGCCCAGCTTGGCGAATACGCTCAGCACGCCCAGGCTGGGATTGGCTTTGACCGCAAAGCACACGAGGTGGTCTACCCCCGCAAAGCCTTGCTGAAAGTCGCGATAGGCCGTTTCCAGCGCCTGACGCGAGTAGACGTAGCAAGGGGTGGAGAATTCCTCTGCCAACTGGTTCAGCGGCACTTGTTCGGCGTGCAGTTGGCCGTTCTTGAGTTGAAATGCGTTCACGTGAGTTGATCTATGCCGTGTGGGTGTAAGGGATTACAAAGAATTTCAGCTGCCAACTGCCTCAGGGCACCTGGTCGCTGCTTTGCTTGGCGGGTTTGGGTACCGCTTTTCGCTCCGCCGGATCGAGCGGATATTGCTTTTCAGGGATGTAAAGCGGCCCCTTGGTGCCGCAGGCAGCGAGGCTGATGGTAAATAAAAGGCCGAGGAGAACTGCGCGCATGGGGTGTGCCTGTACAAGTGAAAAGCCTGTGTATTTTAACACAAAGCCTCTATATCGCATGGCGGAGGACTTGCGCGCCGCTTATCGCCCAAAATTGACCATACGTCGGGCGAGACTGGCGTTTGCGCGCTAAGATAAGCATGATTCAGTTACCTAGAAAGGGTACGCCATGCGCCAAGTATTCCGAGATTGCCAGCAAGCTGGTTTTACATTGATTGAGTTGATGATCACGGTTGCCATTGTCGGCATCCTGGCTGCCGTTGCTTATCCCAGTTATACCGATTACGTGAAGCGTGCCCAGATTCCCCAGGCAACCGCGGAGTTGTCGCAAATGCGTAATCGCATGGAGCGCTACTATCAGGATAATCGCACCTATGCGAATGGAGGGGCTTGCGGTGCGATACCCTCACCGGTCGATCATTTTGATGTGGCATGTGCCACCAACAATGGGGGGCAGTCTTATTTGATTACGGCGACCGGCAACGGCCCCATGGCCAGCTTTGTTTACACCATAGACCAGAACAACGCCAAAACTTCAAAGACCAAGTTCGGGAGTACGACTCAGACTTCGGCAACATGCTGGTTGACCAAGGCAGGGAGCAGTTGCTGATGCCAACCCGTCATGCGCCAGGCTTTACGCTGATTGAAATGCTCATCGTGATCAGCATTGTTGGCATTCTGGCAGCCGTGGCGATTCCCAGTTTTCGTATTTTCATGGCCAATGTACAAATCAAGTCAGCGTCCGAAGCCATTTTGAATGGCTTGCAACTGGCACGGGCCGAGGCCGTGCGTCGCAATGCCCAGGTGCGCTTTACCCTGATAGGCCAGACCGGATGGAGCGTAGGTTGCCTAACCGTGGTGGGTGATAACGATGGTGATGGCTTGCAAGATTGTCCCGCCATTATCCAGAGCCGCGATGCTTCAGAAAGTGCCAGTGCGGTTAAGACAACGGTCACTCCCGGCGGTGCTGCGACTATTACATTTAATGGGATGGGGCGGATACCTGATCCGGATGTTGGTGGGGTGTCATTGGCGAGTTCGATCAGCGATATCATTATTGATAACGACAGCATTACTACTGAGCAAAGCAGAGAACTGCGTATTCAGATCCGTGGCGCCTCGGTGCGCAGCTGTGACCCAAATGTTACCTTAACTGGAGATGGCAGAAGATGTTGATGTCGCCCCCCTCTCAACACCGCTCTGCCCAGCGAGGTTCCATTCTGCTCGAAGGCCTGATTGCCATCCTGATTTTTTCTATCGGGATACTGGCGATCGTGGGCTTGCATGCGTCGGCGATCAAAACCGTGGCTGACGCCCAATATCGTCTGGAAGCTAGTTTGTATGCCGAGCGTATCGTGTCCCTCATGTGGGCGGATGTACCCAATATTTCGACCTATGCTTACCCCGGTGGGACGGCAACAGCACTTGCCCCCTGGTTAGCCAACATCGGCACCTTGCCAGGGGTGAATGTACAAGGCAATGTGAATGCGCCCACCATTACTATCGCCGGCAGTGCCGCCAACGGCTGGACCGTCACGGTGAATGTTTTCTGGCAAGCGCCGGGTGCCACTGCCAATGAAGGTCGGCACAATTTCCGCTCGGTCTCTTATATCAGCGCAAGCAAATCATGATAACAAAACATTTTTCTCGTGGATTCAGTCTGGTCGAGTTGATGGTCGGCATCGTGATCGCCTTGCTGGGCAGCCTTGTTATTACGCAAGTGTTTTCGATTACCGAACAGAGCAAACAGACCACCACCAGCGGTAGCGACGCGCAACAAAATGGAGCTCTGGCGATGTTGCTAATGGACAAGGATATGCGGCAGGCAGGATATGGCATGAACATCACTCCATGTTCCGGTGCTTGTGAGGTGTCTGGTTTCATGGGGGGGACAGTTAACCTTAACGACTCAGGGCCACGCACGGTGGCAGCAACCCCTTTTGTCTTTGTGCCTATCCTGATTATGCAGGGTGCTGCTGATGCCCCAGATACCATTGTGGTGAGCTATGGCAATGCCGCTACTACTCTTGTGCCTGAATATACGCGACTAGAAGCGAAGGGCGCAGAAGGTATCACAGTGAATGCAAGCAACACGGGGAAAAATACCATTTATGGCTACACACTGGGAGATGTGCTGGTGCTGGCGGACGGCACTACCGGAACCGGGGATGTCATCCAGTATAGTGGGGCGGATGACAGCGTGGGCCGGGTGATGCACGAGACAGGAAATTACCAGCTAGGTCCTGTCACACAGAGTTTTCGTTATAACGATGGCGTTCTGCCTCTTTATCCTAAAAATAGTTTGCTATTCAATTTGGGGCCATCGCCCGTCAATAATAGTTACAGCATCGTGCAGGATAACTCAGGACGCAGAAATCTCGTGCAAACCAATAATATGACGGGTTCGCAAAGCATTATTGCCACCGATATCGTTGATCTCCAGGCCGAGTATGGCAAGGACACCACTGGCAGCGGAGTGATTAACACTTGGGATACCGTGACGCCTACCGGGGCTAATTTTGCTGCCCTCAACACAGCCTGGTCGCAGGTCAAGGCGATACGGTATGGTCTGGTGGCGCGCAGCATTAAGCGCGAAGCCGCTTGTAATGTCACCACCACCTTGCCCGTCTGGCGGCCCGATGGCGTGACGACGAAAACCTTTTCCAATGTAGGCACTAATGCCGATTGGCGGTGCTACCGCTATCGGGTTTTTGAAACCACCAATGTCTTGCGTAATCTGGTATGGGTACCCTAGTGATGCGTAACCTTCCCAACACACAACGCGGTGTCGTGCTGTTTCTGGCCCTGATCTTTCTGGTGGCCATGACCTTGGCGGGTGTTGCGCTGGTGCGTTCTGTGGATACCGGCAATATCATTGCCGGTAATGTGGCGTTCAAAAAATCCGCCCTGATGTCCTCAGATCGCGGTACTCAGATTGCGTATCAATGGCTGTCTGCCAATCAGCCATCGCTAACCTCAGATAGTCCTGGCAGTGGGTATTTTTCATCATTGCCCGCTAACGGAGGTTCTCCGGGTTCGACCCTCGCTGTATGGAATGACCGCAATTGGGTGGCCGAGTCGGCATGGACCAGCGCTGTCACTCTATCTAGCGATGCTGCGGGCAATACGACGCAATATGTCATCCAGCGCATGTGCAAGTTGGCGGGCGTGGCCTTTGATCCCACAGGGGAAAATGGACAACTCTGCATCAAGCGAACAATGGCTGATGGCAACGCTCAGAACGCCGGAGGCTCGGAAGGTGGCGGCGGTGGGAGTTATACCGGAGGGTTCATGGTGTATTACCGCGTGACCACCAGGGTAAAAGGCCCTCGCAATGCAGTGAGCATCACCCAGAGCACCATTACAGTGAAGCCTTAGGAGTCAGGAAAATGCTGAACAGAAAACTTGAAAAATGCCTGTCGATTTTTCTGACTGGCTTGGGCTTGATCTTGGCCCAGCCCGCCACCGCGGCCCTGACCGATATTGCCAGTGCGCCGATCTCAAATAATTCAGGCACTGTGGTCAAGCCGAACGTCATGTTCGTGCTGGATGACTCTGGCAGTATGGACTTCAATTACCTGCCAGATAACGTTTCCAATACCAGCTCTGCCGGCACTATTTATAACTGCCGGCTGGTTAATGGCGGCAGTACTAAATGTTCAGGAGGCCGTGATGACGGCGCGGCCATGGTGGATGGTGGCGATCCCCCTTTTTACAGCTTTTACCACAACGCTACCTATTACAACCCGAATATTACTTATACGCCGCCGGTGAATCCGTGCGATCCCACCAGCAACCTGCCCAGCCAGACCACCTGGACAGCAGTGCGTACCAATGGGCATACGATGAACACCAGTTGCGGTCAGACGTCGGGGACAGTGAATATCCAGACTGCGTTTCCTGAGCGGGTTTACTGCAACTCCAATGGCACGACCTGTAAGCGTAACGGTATCGATTATCGTAGCTCCGGCTCTTACGATGATTATGATTTTCCCGATAACGATCGAACCAATCCCTACACTTCGACCACCGGCACTTACCGTTATCCGACCACGATAAACTCGAATCCGCATTACTACACCATCACGCCGATCGAGTACTGCACACGCGCCGACTTGAAAACCTGCAATGTACAAGCCGCGGCTAACAGTACTTATAGTTTTCCGGCCTATGTGCGCTATTGCAACAACAATACCAATGCCGGTACTTCTGGAAATCCTGCAGCGAATAGCTGCCAGGCGGCTTTCAACCTGAGCGCTGGTTTCCGCTATGCCCGCTACGGCAAATTCCGGCGCGTGAATATCGTCTCGGGCGCCACTTTCCCCAAGGCTGACAGTCGCTCGGATTGCAGTGGCAGCACATGCAGCTATACCGAAGAAATGAACAATTTTGCCAACTGGTATGCCTATTACCGCACCCGCATGATGAATATGAAAAGCTCGGCAGGCCGTGCTTTCAGCTCGCTGGATGATGCTTACCGCGTGGGGTTTCTGACGCTCAATACTGCTTCCAGCAAATTCCTCAAGCTGGATACCTTTAACGCTACCAACAAGAAAACCTGGTACCAGCGCCTGTATGGCATGGACCCCAGCGGTGGTACTCCTCTGCGCGAGGCGCTTTCTCGAGTAGGGCGTTACTACGGTGGTAAAACGAATGGCATCAACTCGATGACCACGGATGACCCCATGCAGTATTCCTGCCAGCAGAATTTCACGATTCTGACCACGGATGGTTACTGGAATGGGAATGCGGGTGTGCAACTGGACGGTAGCAGCGCCATCGGCAATCAGGACAATACAAATACTGGCTACGCCAAGCGTTCTGATGGGGTATACGATGGTGGTCTCGCTGGTTCAACCAATACTCTGGCGGATGTGGCCCTGTACTATTACCAGACCGATCTGCGACCATCCATGCCTGCCAGTGATCTCTTGAAGTCACCTACCGATAACAATAACCAGCAGCATATGGTGACCTTTACCCTGGGCCTGGGTCTGAATGGTGAACTGGAGTACGACCCCTATTACCAGACGCCACAAGGCGACTTCAAGGACATTATTGATGGCGTTAAAAATTGGCCGGTTCCCGTGGCTGATACGCTCACCGCCGTCGATGATCTGTGGCACGCGGCCGTGAATGGCCGGGGCCAGTATTTCAGCGCATCTGATCCCTCTGCAGTAACGTCCGGCTTGCAAACGGCATTGGCCGCGGTGAATACCAAATCCACTGATGCGTCGGCCGCGACCACCAGTAGTCCGAATCTGACGTCAGGCGATAACTACGCCTTTAATGCCACCTATCGGACAGTGAAGTGGGATGGTGAGATTGTTGCGGGTACCGTCGATCTGACCACGGGCCTGGCCACCTCGGCCAACTTGTGGTCGGCACAGAGCCAGCTCGATGCCAAAGGCGGTATCGATACCGATACCCGTACCATATACAAAATGAATACCAGCCGTGCGCTGGTACCGTTTAACACCGCCAATCTGACTTCCAGCGAAGTGCTGCTGTTTACCAACCAGTGCAGCAAGCTTTCCCAGTGTCCGGTCTTGAATTCCGCGACCCAAACCATTGCGAACAATGCGACCAATCTGATCAACTTCCTGCGTGGTCAAAGCCAGCATGAAAATGTCGGCAGCAACCCGCAAGCGAGCAAGGCGTTTCGCGATCGTGATCATGTGCTGGGCGATCTCGCCAACTCGATTCCGGCCTATGTGAAAGCGCCGCGTTACAACTTTGGTGATTATGTTTCGCCCAGTTATGGGGCCTTCAAGTCAGCTAATGCCAATCGACCAGCTACGTTATATGTTGGCGGGAATGATGGCATGCTGCATGCATTCAATGCCGACACGGGTGCGGAGCGCTGGGCGTTTGTACCGCGGGTGGTTATGCAGAATATGTATGCTTTGGCGGATAAAAATTACTCCTCCAAGCACAAGTATTATGTAGACGGTTCGCCTATCGTGATGGATATTTATGCGGGTGGTGGCTGGAAAACCATTTTGGTGGGCGGTCTGAATGCAGGTGGGCGTGGCTATTACGCACTGGATGTGACAGATCCCACTGCACCGCGCGGGTTATGGGAATTCTGCAGCGATAGCACCTATTGCGATGTAGCTGACGAAAACCTGGGCTATAGTTTTGGCAACCCGGTGATAGGCAAGTTGCCCAATGGTACCTGGGTGGTGATGGTGACTTCAGGTTACAACAATGTCACACCAGGCGATGGCAAGGGCTATTTGTATGTATTGAATGCCCTGACAGGTGCGCTGATCAGAAAAGTCTCGACTGGCGTGGGTGACACCACGACGCCTAGTGGATTATCCAGAATTGCTGGCTGGGCGGATAATCCGAATGCCGACGCCACGATCACCCAGGTTTATGGTGGAGATATGTTGGGTAATGTCTGGCGCTTCAACATGAGTGATTACAATGTGTCTACTTTGGCTCAGCTGAAATATGGTAACACCGCGCAGCCCATCACCACTAAGCCTCAACTTGGAGCGATCTCGGGCAGTACCGCGCATATCGTATATGTCGCTACGGGTGCATATCTGGGCTTGACGGATTTGGCAACGACGGGTGTGCAGAGTATTTATGCCTTGCGCGATACTGGTACAGCGATCAGTAATCCGCGGACTAATGCCATCACCATTACCAAATCAGGCAATACGGCTACCGTCAGTGGCACTGGCGTCAATGGCAGCTGGTACGCCGATCTTCCGACCACCGGCGAGCGGGTCTTCGTCAATCCGCAACTGGGGCTAGGTACGCTGGTGGTGGCAAGTGGTATTCCTAGCGGGGATGCCTGCAGTCCAGGCGGAGATAGCTGGATCTATTTCTTTGATTACAAAACGGGTCGCTTCACGACGGCAGGCACTAGCGCGCAGGGCAGCTATAACTCTTCGGGTGGGTTGATTACTGGCCTCTCGCTATATACCCTGCCGAATGGAACCTTGCGTTATAACACCTCAACGGTGGGAGGTGACATCGGATGTCCTTCATGTACAGGTGGTCCTGGCCCTACAGGTGGGGTTGATCAGACATCAATACGTGCCAGTTGGAGAGAGATCACCACGGAATAGAGATGTCATCAGGCTCCAACCGCGTTGGAGCCTTTACTTTGTCGCTAGTGTTTCCAGCGCATCCACCATCAATGCCGCCGGGTTGCAGTCAGTTTGTGCGGCAATCTCTACCATGCCGGTCGGGCTGGTGACATTCACTTCTGTGAGGCTGTCGCCAATTACATCAAGCCCAACCAGGAATAGCCCATTCGCTTTCAAGACTTTGCCGACGGTAGTGGCAATCTCGCGATCGCGTTCGGTTAACAGTTGCGCTACACCTTTGCCGCCTGCTGCCAGGTTGCCGCGTGTTTCGCCATTTTGCGGGATGCGTGCCAAGGCGTAAGGTACTGGCTCCCCGTCAATGATCAGGATGCGTTTGTCGCCTTTAACGATCTCTGGCAGATAGCGCTGGGCCATGACGGTACGCTTTTCGAAGTCGGTGATGGTTTCAAGAATCACGCCTATGTTCGGATCTTGCTGCGTCAAACGGAACACACTGCTACCGCCCATGCCATCCAGCGGCTTGACTACGATATCGCCATGCAACGCCAGAAACTCGCGAATAAGCCCACGCTGGCGTGTCACCAGAAAGGGCGGTGCAAACTGCGGGAAGCGGGTGATGGAGAGTTTCTCGTTCCAGCCACGCACCGCTTGTGGTGCATTCAGAATGCGCGCGCCCTGACGTTCGGCGATTTCCAGCAGATAGGTGCTATACAGAAATTCGTTATCAAACGGCGGGTCTTTGCGCATCAGCACGGCATCAAACTGCTCAGGCGCTGTCTCCTGCAAATCCCCCAGCACATAGCCATGCTCGCCAAAGGCAAAGTCGCGATATTGCACGGTGACTTTGTCATGTCGCAGCAACACTTGCTGCTGTTCGCATACGGCCAGCGCATGGCCGCGACGCGCAGCCTCGCGCATGATGGCGAGGCTGGTATCTTTGTAAGTGACCAGCTTGTCCAGCGGATCCAGAATGAAGAGTAGCCGCATATTATTGGTCTGGGTCGTGTTCTTGCAGCTCAATTGCCGCTGCCAGCAAGGCTAGTCGCGCGACAACACCATAGGCATAGAAGCGATTGGGTGGCGCATCCGGCGCTCCCGCACAGTCGGGCAGCGAGCAAGGTTTTTCAAAAGCCAGGGGTTCGAAGTGCATGCCAGGGGCATTGAGGTTTTCATCCACGCCACGTCCGGTATGCACACGATAGAAACCGCCCACCACAAAGTGATCCATCATGTAGACCACGGGCTCAGCCACCGCATCATGGATGCATTCAAACGTGTATACGCCCTCTTGCAGTATCACTTCGGATACTTGCAGGCCTTCTTTGACCACGGCCATTTTATTGCGCTGCTTGCGGTTGAGGTCTTTGACGTCATCCGGGCTTTTCACCGTCATGATGCCCATGCCGTAAGTGCCGGCATCGGCTTTCACGATGACAAACGGTTCTTGCTCAACGCCATATTCCGCATACTTGATGCGAATTTTGGCGAGCAGTTGTTCCACTTTTTCAGCCAGCTCGGCTTCGCCTACGCGCGCATGAAAATCCAGGCCGCTACAGGTATCGAAATACGGATTTACCAACCACTCATCAATGCCAAGCAGATTGGCGAAGTCTTGGGCAACGCGGTTGTAGGCACTGAAGTGCTGCGATTTGCGGCGGGTAGCCCAGCCAGCATGCAAAGGGGGAATCAGGTTCTGTTCCAGCCCTTGCAGAATCTCCGGCACGCCACCGGATAAATCGTTATTGAGCAAAATCGCGCAACTGTCGAAATTATCGAGCACCAGACGATTGCCCTTGCGCTGCACAGGCTCGAGCAGAATGCTGCCACCATCATGCGTTTCCAGGTAGGTCGGCTCGGTAATTTCGGGCGAGATACTGCCAATGCGTACCTCCAAACCAGCATGTCGCAGGATGTTGGTCAGCGCTGCCACATTGCGCAGGTAAAAGGTATTACGGGTATGGTTTTCGGGAATCACCAGCAGGCGCCGGGCATCCGGGCAGATCTTCTCAACTGCACTCATGGCGGCTTGCACGCAGAGGGAGAGAAATTCGGGATTCAGGTTATTGAATCCGCCGGGGAAGAGATTGGTATCTACCGGAGCCAGTTTGAAACCGGCATTGCGCAAATCAACGGAAGCATAAAAAGGAACGCTGTATTCGGCCCACTGGCTGCGAAACCAATGTTCGATTTGTGGCATGGCTGCCAGCATGCGTTGTTCAAGGGATAACAGGGGGCCGGTCAAGGCCGTTGTAAGATGAGGGACCATATTCAATCAAATTGTATGAGTCCGTAGGATTTTAGCTTAGTTGCATCCATCTGCCTAAAAAAAACGGGCGCAGATTGCGCCCGAAGAGGAGGAGATAATGCATGGAAACCGAGCAATAAAATGTTCGAAACACCGAGGTGTGGAGCAATTTATGCCTGATCATACATAAGCAAACGCTGTGCCAGCTCTTGAGGCGGCATTCTCTGCTATTTTCCTGGGGTAAACGGCCTGCCAAAGCTGATAAATGTGCATTTATGCACCATGAATGTGCAAAACCAAGCAATCGCCTTATGACGCCAAGCCAATCCACCGATGTTGCTGCGGCTCAGGTCGCCGTGTGCTGAAGAGTTTAATGAACAATAAAAAACGGGCGCATTGCTGCGCCCGTTTTGACTAACTGCTACTTAAGCGTCAAGGCTTAGTAGTGGTAAGCACGTTCACCATGTTCAGTGGTGTCCAGACCTTCGCGCTCGGACTCTTCGCTTGCGCGCAGGCCGATGACGATGTCAACAATCTTGAACAGGATGTAGCTGATAACGCCAGTCCATACCACAGTGATACCCACTGCGATGGCTTGGGTCGTTACTTGCTGGCCCATGGTCACGCCTTCAGCATATCCAACACCGCCGAAGTCTGCAGACATCAGTGCGCCAGTTGCAATGGCACCCAGGATACCGGCAATGCCGTGTACACCGAAGACATCCAGAGAGTCATCATAACCCAGGGCATTCTTCAGCTTGGTAACAGCCCAGAGGCTGATGAAGCTGGCCAGGAAGCCGAGGATGATGGAACCCATAGGGCCGATGAAGCCGCAAGCAGGGGTGATGGCAACCAGACCAGCAATCGCGCCAGAAGCAGCACCCAGCATGCTTGGTTTGCCCTTGAACAGCCATTCAGCAAATACCCAGCCAACAACAGCGGCACCAGTAGCCAGTTGTGTGTTGATCAGAACCAGGCCAGCAACACCATCAACAGCCAGTTCGCTACCTACGTTGAAACCGAACCAACCCACCCACAGCAAGGAGGCGCCAATCAGCGTCATCACCAGGTTGTGTGGAGGCATGGCTTCTTTGCCGTAACCAATACGCTTGCCGATAACCAGGGCACCTACCAGCGCTGCAATACCAGCGTTGATGTGCACAACAGTACCACCAGCAAAGTCCTTGGCGCCGTGACCGTTAAACAGTGGGCCAGCATCGCTCAGCAGACCGCCGCCCCAAACCATGTGGGCGATTGGGATGTAAACGAAGGTCACCCACAGTGCCAGGAACAGCAGCACGGCTGGGAACTTGGTACGCTCGGAGAAACCACCGATGATCAGGGCTGGCGTAATGGCAGCAAAGGTCAGCTGGAAGGTGATGAAGACATACTCAGGGATAACACCGCTGAGGCTGTCAGGCGTTACACCTGCCAGGAAAGCTTTGCTCAGGCCGCCGACAATCGCGTTCCCTTCCGAGAAGGCCATACTGTAGCCATATACGGCCCACAGGACGGAGATCAGGGAGAAGGCAACGAATACCTGCATGCCCACGGACAGCATGTTCTTGGTGCGAACCAGGCCGCCGTAGAACAGAGCCAGGCCAGGTACCGCCATCATCACGACCAGCACAGTGGCAGTGATCATCCAGGCAGCGCTGCCGGTATCCAGTTTTGGTTCTTCAGCAGCAGCGGCAGGTGCGGCTTCTGCAGGAGCAGCTGCCTCAGCGGCAGGCGCTGCTTCAGCTGGGGCAGCTGCAGGAGCTGCCTCGGTGGTGGTGGCTGCCGGAGCTTCATCTTCGGCAAAACCAATGGTGCTGGCGCCCAGTGTACCCAGGCCCAACATACCAACTAATGTAATCAGAGATAAAAATCGTTTCATGGCTGTCCCCTATTAGAGCGCGTCAGGACCGGTTTCACCGGTACGGATGCGATAAACCTGCTCAAGATCAAAAATGAAAATTTTGCCATCGCCGATTTTGCCGGTGGTGGCGGACTTCTCAATCACTTCAATCACCTGATCGAGCATGTCGTCTTTAATGGCGACTTCGAGTTTTACTTTTGGCAGAAAATCGACGACATATTCGGCACCACGATACAGCTCGGTGTGGCCCTTTTGACGTCCAAAACCCTTGACTTCAGTAACGGTGATCCCCTGTACGCCGATGGCGGAAAGAGCCTCCCGTACCTCGTCAAGCTTGAATGGCTTGATGATCGCGGATACGAATTTCATGCGTGTCTCCTGATGAGTGTTGAAAGTGATGAGGCGGGTTGCTCAGCCGCCTCATCCCAGTTTAACTAAACAATTTAACCTTGAGGGTTAAATGAATTTAGAAGGTTTTTTGAACGTAAACGGTAACTGCATCTTTACCGATGTTCTTGCCGTCAAGCTTCCAGGCATTGTCGGTGTCGGTGCCGGTGTAGTAAGCGCCAACGTTAACACCGTTGTCCCAGGCTTTAGCTACGCCCAGTTTCCAGTCGGTGTAGGTGAAGCGATCGTCGTTGTCTTCGCTAGTACCTTTGAGGGATTTTGCAGTGCCGTCAAAGTATTGGTAGCCAACGTGGGCAATCAGCGAGTAGCCAGTATCTGCAAATGGATATACAGCTGTCAGATCAACGTAGTTGGAACCACGGCCATCATCAACACCGAAAGCGCCGTCAGAAACAACGTAAGAATCTTTCAGAGTGAAGAACTTCCAAGTCAAAGCACCGTAAACTTCAGTGGTGTTAGGATCTTGTGCGCCGGTAACTTTCTTGCCTGGGTATACATACTGCAGCAAACCAACATCGTAGCCAATGCCAGTGTCACCGATGGTGCTGCGGTAGCCACCATAGATATCCCACTCAAGGCTGCTGTCTTGCTTGATCATGGAGTTGCCGCCAGCGTTGTTAGCATTGGTCCAGCTAACGTTGGAGCCCCAGGTGCCCAGGTAGAAACCGCTGGAGTGGGAGTAGTCAACGCCGCCTTGCAGAGCTGGCTCATTAGCGGTTTGTGTCAAACCACGGAAGATGTATTGGCTGTAAAGGCCAACGTTGTAGGTGAAAGTGTGTGGCGAAGCAGCTTCTTCAGCGGCAGCGTCGGCGGCCAAAACGGCAGCAGGTGCTGCGAAGGTGCCCAGAACGGCTACCAGTAAAAGCGATTTACGCATTGAATTTCCTTTCAGAGTAAAAAAACAACATAAAACGAGCAACAAACATAAAGCAACACTCGTGCCAAAAAGACAAAGCACGGAAAAACATTGAGTTACAATGCTAAAGTAATGAGCTGGGTGAAACAATGAGAGTATTTCCTTGTTTACAATAATTTGCGGCACCCCTATGGTGCGTTTACATATGTATGCGCGCACTGAATAACAGCCAATATGACGTAATGGATGGAGGTAAATGAAACATGAATTCGGCTTTTTTGAATGATTTGTCATTGAAAATAAAGGAAATTTCCAAATCATCCCCATTGGGTGATCTGGAGAAGAATTTAAATGCACTATTACAGGGCGCGTTCACCAAGTTGGAGCTGGTTTCTCGAGAGGAATTTGACGTACAGGCCGATTTGTTGCGGGTTGCAAGGCAACAGCTGGATGATGCGCAGATTAAATTGGAAAAAATGGAACAAAAACTGACAGAACTGGAAGTTTTGTTGCAAAAAACCAACAATTAGATGTGAATCATGTCACTTGCGGTCATTAAAAGTCGTGCATTGTGTGGCATGGATGCACCACCGGTGGATGTGGAAGTGCACCTTGCCAATGGGTTTCCCAGCTTTACGATAGTCGGTTTACCCGAAGCTGAGGTGAAGGAGAGCAAAGATAGAGTACGCGCTGCCCTGCAGACGGCGCAGTTCGAATTTCCTGCTCGCCGCATTACGGTCAACCTGGCGCCTGCCGATCTTCCCAAGGAAAGTGGGCGCTATGATTTGCCGATCGCGATCGGGATTCTGGCGGCGTCCGGCCAATTGCCGATAGAGGGTTTGGCGCAATATGAAATGGCTGGAGAGCTCGCCCTTACCGGGGAGCTGCGCCCCGTCAAAGGGGCCTTGGCTATGACCTATAAAGCCTGGCGCGATGGCCGGGCTTTTATTTTGCCCGAAGCCAGTGCAGCGGAGGCTGCGCTGGTGACGGATGCGCAGATACTGCCCGCCAGCAGTTTGCTTGCGGTATGCGCGCATTTGCTTGGTCAGTCGCCGCTGGCATTGCAGCAGCCGGAAGTGCCATCCACCACGCTAGCTTATGCTGACTTCGCCGACGTGAAGGGGCAGGCACATGCCAAGCGTGCTCTGGAAGTGGCGGCGGCAGGGGGACACAGTATCTTGATGCAAGGACCGCCGGGTACCGGGAAGTCTATGCTGGCCGCCAGATTGCCAGGCATTTTGCCCGCGATGACCGAAGAAGAAGCATTGGAGTCTGCCGCCATTCAGTCGCTCAACGGCGCGTTTCGAGCAAGCGCGTGGCGGCAGCGGCCTTACCGCGCGCCACACCACACGGCATCGGCGGTGGCGCTGGTGGGAGGCGGCAGTGTGCCACGCCCGGGCGAAATATCCCTGGCGCACCACGGCATTCTGTTTCTGGATGAAGTGCCGGAGTTTGATCGCAAGGTGCTTGAGGTGCTGCGCGAGCCGCTGGAATCGGGGCGCATCACCATCTCCCGAGCTGCCCGGCAGGCGGACTTCCCCGCGCGCTTCCAGCTGGTAGCCGCGATGAATCCCTGCCCTTGCGGGTATCTGGGGCATTACAACAATAAATGCCGCTGCACGCCTGACCAGGTGTCGCGCTACCGCCATCGTCTTTCCGGCCCGCTGATGGATCGTATCGACATGCATATAGAAGTACCTGCCTTGCGCGACGATGAATTGCTGGCGCGTGAGAGCAGCGAAAGCAGTGATCTGGTGCGTCGCCGTGTCGAGGCTGCGCGTGCGCTGCAAGTGCAACGCCAGGGGAAAGCCAATGCACTATTGGAAAGTCATGAGATCGATATCTGGTGCGAGCTGGATGCCCAAGGCCAAGCCTTGGTAAAGCAGGCCATCAATCGGCTCAACCTGTCCGCCCGGGCGTATCATCGGATATTGAAGCTGGCCCGCACGATTGCCGATCTGGCGGGTGCCAGGGATATCGCAACTGCGCATGTGGCCGAGGCGATTCAGTACCGCAAGCACGAAATATAAAGGCTTACATCTCATGGAAAAATACCATTCCGCCTGGCTTGAAGAAATGCGATCCGCCTGCATTTACAGACAAATGTCAGTGCAGGAGCCCGTCGAGGCGCATCGCGAACTGTTCAAACAGCTGGCCGCCGAGGCGGAGTCTCAAGCCGGCATATGGCATAAACAAGGCATAGCCAACGGTTCGGCTATGCCCCAGACCTATCAGCCCGATTTACGCACTCGTGTGGTGCTGCTGTTGCTGCGTAGCCTTGGAGGCCGGCGATTGAAGCCCTTGCTGGCTGCCATCAAGATACGCGGCCTATCCGTTTACCGTCAGCCGCGGCAGCAGAATGAACATCCGACGCCGCTTTCCATTAATGACGTCGAGCTTGGTCATCGTAATGCCGGTACCAGCGGCGGCCTGCGCGCTGCCGTGTTTGGGGTGAATGATGGTCTGGTTTCGATTGCATGCCTGGTGATGGGCGTCGCCGGAGCGGCGGCCAATGTGTCGACCATCCTCATGACCGGCGTGGCTGGTTTGCTGGCCGGGGCATTTTCCATGGCAGCGGGCGAGTATATTTCCATGCGTTCGCAGCGTGAAATGTTTGAGTATCAGATCGGGCTGGAACGCGATGAGCTGGCGCAATACCCCGAACAAGAGGCACGTGAGCTGCAGCTGATTTATCAGGCCCGAGGCTTGAATGAAGCCGAAGCGCGGGCCTTGGCCGAGCGCATGGTGGCCGACCCGGAAAAAGGCCTGGATGCCCTGGCGCGGGAAGAGCTGGGTTTGAACCCCGATGAGCTGGGCTCGCCGTGGACGGCGGCCCTGTCCTCCTTCCTGGCGTTTACTTTTGGCGGGGTGGTACCACTGTTGCCTTATCTACTGGGCGGCGGTGCCCATGCGCTGATGGGGGCGATTGCCCTGACGGCGCTGGCCTTGTTTGGCATAGGCGCTGCCTTATCCCTGTTTACCGGGCGAAATGCCTGGCAGGGTGGCCTGCGCATGCTGTTGATTGGCAGCGCTGCAGGTGCCATGACCTACTGGATAGGCAGCTTGCTGGGCACGTCGGTGGTTTGAACCAGAACTAGTGTCAGGCAGTGACAGGCAAATGATGTCTCAAAATGCCTTGATCTGAACCCGTTATCGCAATTGCAGTCCTATGACCCTCGTTGCCATCCATGAGCCAGGGAAAGCTGCGAATAAACAATCGCCTGTGCCTGAAAGCAGTGCCTGTTTTATAATGACGCCTTTGTCTTAACACCTGCTGACCGCAAGGTCTGCGCATGGCTGTCATGCCAGACTAGCCATCACTATATGAGCGCCCCATGAACCAGCCGTCTACGTTATCCACTGCCATTCCCATCTCTGCCACTGAGGTTCGCCTGCGCGAGCTGCTGGCAGAGCGCATCCTGATTCTGGATGGCGCCATGGGGACCATGATTCAGCGCTACAAGCTGACAGAGGAAGATTATCGCGGTGGCCCGCAGGGCCGGTTTGCCGATTTCAAGCCAGGCTTGGCATTTTGCCCCAATGGTGATGGCTGTGGGTGTGGTCAGCCGCATGCTGCGCCTGCAGAAGGCGAGGCGCGCGAACTGTTCGTCAAAGGCAATAATGAGCTGCTGACATTGACTCAGCCGCACATCATCCAGGAAATCCACGAGCAATATCTGGCGGCAGGTGCCGATATTATCGAGACCAATACCTTCGGCGCGACCACGGTTGCGCAGGAGGATTACCATATGGCGCACCTTGCGTTTGAGATGAACGTGGAAGCCGCCAAGCTGGCACGCGCCGCTTGCGACAAATACAGCACGCCGGACAAGCCGCGCTTTGTGGCAGGCGCGCTCGGCCCTACGCCAAAAACCGCGTCCATTTCCCCCGACGTTAACGACCCGGCTGCCCGCAATATCACCTTCGATCAGCTGGTAAAGGCGTATCTGGAGCAGACCATTGCGCTGGTGGAAGGCGGTGCCGATATCCTGCTGGTGGAAACCATTTTTGATACGCTGAATTGCAAGGCCGCGCTGTTTGCGATTGATGCCTACTTTGAGCAAAGCGGCAAGCGCCTGCCCATCATGATTTCCGGCACGGTAACAGATGCCTCCGGCCGCATACTCTCAGGCCAGACGGTGCCTGCATTCTGGCATTCCGTGCGCCATGCCCGACCACTGACCATAGGCCTTAACTGTGCCTTGGGTGCAGCGCTGATGCGGCCTTATGCCGAAGAGTTGTCCAAGATCGCCGATACCTTTGTTTGCATCTACCCCAATGCCGGTTTGCCTAACCCGATGTCGGACACCGGCTTTGACGAGGAGCCGCAGGATACCTCCAGCCTGCTGAAAGAATTTGCCGAGAGCGGTTTTGTGAATGTGGCAGGCGGCTGCTGCGGCACCACACCTGCGCATATCCAGGCCATTGCCGAGACGGTGAAAAACATCGCCCCACGCCAGGTGCCGGCGCCTCGCCATGCTACGTTACTGGCTGGTCTTGAGCCTTTTATCATTGATGACAGCTCCCTGTTTGTGAATGTGGGTGAGCGTACCAATGTCACCGGTTCCAAAGCCTTTGCCCGCATGATCCTGAACGAGCAATATGAGGATGCCCTGCAGGTGGCGCGTCAGCAGGTAGAAAACGGTGCGCAGGTCATCGATATCAACATGGATGAAGGCATGCTGGACGCCGTGAAGGCGATGACGCACTTCCTGAATCTGGTTGCCTCCGAGCCTGACATTGCACGTGTGCCCATCATGATCGACTCTTCCAAGTGGGAAGTGATCGAGGCGGGCTTGAAGTGTGTGCAAGGCAAGTCCATCGTCAATTCCATCTCCATGAAGGAAGGCGAAGCCGAGTTTCTGCGGCAGGCGCGCCTGTGCCGTCGCTATGGCGCTGCAGTCATCGTTATGGCCTTTGATGAAAAAGGCCAGGCGGATACCTATGAGCGCAAGATCGAGATCTGCAAACGCGCTTATGATTTGCTCGTAAAAGAGGCGTCTTTCCCACCCGAAGACATTATCTTCGACCCCAATATCTTTGCTGTTGCCACCGGTATTGAGGAGCACAACAACTACGCCGTGGATTTCATCAATGCCACGCGCTGGATCAAGGAAAACCTGCCTTATGCCAAGATTTCCGGCGGTGTTTCCAATGTGAGCTTCAGCTTCCGCGGCAATGACTCGGCACGCGAAGCCATCCACACCGTGTTCCTGTATCACGCCATCAAGGCGGGTATGACCATGGGTATCGTCAATGCCGGCATGGTCGGTGTGTACGATGATCTGCCTGCCGAGCTGCGCGAGCGTGTGGAAGATGTGGTGCTGAACCGCCGTGAAGATGCCACTGAGCGCATGATCGAGTTTGCGGCCACCCTGACGGCGGGTGGCAAGAAAGAGGCGCCCACGCTGGAGTGGCGCGGCACGCCCGAGCAGCCGGTATCGGTGGGCAAGCGGCTGGAACATGCCATGGTGCATGGCATTACCGAATTTATTGTGGAAGACACCGAAGAAGCACGCCAACAAGTGATGGCCGCCGGGGGCCGCCCGATCAATGTGATCGAAGGCCCGCTGATGGACGGCATGAATGTGGTGGGTGATCTGTTTGGTCAGGGCAAGATGTTCCTGCCGCAGGTCGTGAAATCTGCGCGCGTGATGAAGCAGGCCGTGGCCCACCTGATTCCCTTCATTGAGGAAGAAAAAGCCGCGGAAGAAAAGCGCACCGGCGTGGCCGCCAAGCCCAAGGGCAAGGTGGTGATCGCGACAGTAAAAGGCGATGTGCACGATATAGGCAAGAATATTGTGTCGGTGGTGTTGCAGTGCAACAACTTCGAGGTGGTGAACATGGGCGTGATGGTGCCGTGCTCGGAAATTCTGGCTACCGCCAAGGTTGAAAACGCCGACATCATCGGCTTGTCTGGCCTGATCACGCCGTCGCTGGAAGAAATGGCCTATGTCGCCAAGGAAATGCAGCGCGACCCGCACTTCCGCATGCTGAAGATACCGTTGTTGATTGGTGGCGCGACGACATCCCGTGCACACACTGCGGTCAAGATCGCGCCCAATTATGATGGGCCAGTGATCTATGTGCCGGATGCCTCGCGCTCGGTATCTGTGATGCAGTCGCTGCTGACGCCTGAGCAGCGTGAGAGCTACATCAATGAAGTTGCCGCGGATTATGACCGCGCGCGTACCCAGCATGCCAATAAAAAAGGCCCGACGATGTTGACCCTGGCCGAGGCGCGGGCCAACAAGGTCAAAGCCAGGTTTGATGGTGCGAATGCTCCGGTGAAACCCAAATTTATTGGTCGCCGGGTGTTCAAGAATATTGATCTGGCCACTATCGCGGAATACATCGACTGGGGTCCGTTTTTCCAGACATGGGATCTAGCCGGCTTTTACCCTGCCATCCTGACCGATAGCGTGGTCGGCGAAGCTGCCACCAAGCTGCTGGCAGAGGGGCAGGCCATGCTGAAAAAGATCATTGAAGGCCGCTGGCTGACTGCTAACGGCATTGTGGCGCTATTGCCTGCCAATACCGTCAATGATGACGATATTGAAATCTACACCGACGATACCCGCAGTCAGGTGGCCTTTACCTGGTATGGCATGCGCCAGCAGACCGCCAAGCCGGTGATTGATGGCGTGGCACGTCCCAATCAGTGTCTGGCCGATTACATTGCGCCCAAGGCATCCGGCGTGGCCGATTACATCGGCATGTTTGCGGTGACAGGTGGGTTGGGCATCGACAAATACCTGGAACGCTTCGAGAACGACCATGACGATTACAGCAGCATCATGCTGAAGTCGCTGGCTGATCGATTGGCGGAAGCCTTTGCCGAATACCTGCATGCCCGTGTGCGTACCGACCTCTGGGGGTACGCCGCGGACGAGCAGCTGGATAATGACGCGCTGATCAAGGAGCAATACCGCGGCATTCGTCCGGCGCCAGGCTACCCGGCCTGCCCGGATCATACGGTCAAACCCGATATGTTCCAGGTCATGCAGTGCGATGAAATTGGCATGACGCTGACCGAGTCGCTGGCCATGATGCCTGCCGCTGCCGTATCCGGATTTTATCTGGCGCATGCTGATGCCAAGTATTTCAGCGTGGACAAGATAGGCCAGGATCAGCTCAAGGACATGGCGACAAGACGCGGGCTCTCGGAGGAGTATCTGGAGCGCTGGCTCGCGCCCAATTTATAGCAACGACTGGATGCCACCATGTGGGGAGCGCAATACTCTCCATATGGTGATGCCTTATTTCTAGCTGGTTACAGCTGCTTTTTTCTATCTTCCTTTGTTGTTTTTCCTTTCTCAGCGGCCTTGTTCTCTCTCTTCCTGCCTTGCTTTCGTTTTGCATTGTTCCCTGCCATCGTCCTTCAATATCTTGCTCTTTGATACATGCTTTACATGCCTGTCAGCTCTGGTTGCTGATCAGACGCCAGCATAAAAATACTTATGTTGCAATTGAGAACAATTGTCATTTACAATAATTAACATCATTGGATAGGCAAGTCACCACCCACCGACGTAGTTCAGCGGTCCCCACCCAGCAGATCTCTTCTGCCCAATGCGATTCATCTCATCAGTTACTAAAAAACCAGAAAGGCTCAGGGGGCCATGTATCGCCATTCCAAATTGCATTTAGCATTAATGTTTGTATTCAGCAGTATTTCCACAGCTTCATTCGGCGCCACGCCAAATCCCGAAGACAGCCCCAGCGAACTGGATGAAGTGAAGGTAAAGGCGCAAAAAGAAGTGTCTTCTCCTTATCAGGCTGTTGTCAGCACCACAGCAGCAAAAATCGATGTGCCTTTGCGTGATATTCCGCAGACGGTGAACGTGATCCCCAAGGCTTTGATGGAAGATCAGGGGGCCATATCGCTGCAGGATGCACTGCGCAATGTGCCCGGCATTGGCTTCAGCAATGGTGACGGTCAGCGCGATCAGGTAAATATTCGTGGATTCAGCGCGATTGCCGATCAGTTCGTGGATGGCATCCGTGATGATGCGCTTTACTTCCGTGATCTTGCCAATGTGGAGCAGATTGAGGTCTTGAAAGGCCCGGCAGCGGTGCTGTATGGCCGCGGCTCATCTGGGGGCCTGATCAATCGTATAACCAAGAAGCCGTTTGACAAGCCGATGATTAATCTCACTACGACCATTGGCAGCTATGATTTCCAGCGATACGAAGCAGATATCAACCAGCCGCTAGGGGATAATGTGGCTTTGCGTATCACTGGTGCTCGCCAGAAGAGCGATGGTTTCCGCGATCAATCCTTTACTGATCGTGAATTTATTGCGCCCTCCATCCAGTTTGATATTTCCGAAAAAACACGTCTTTTGTTGCAGGCGGAATATCTGGATGATCGACGGCTGAATGACTTTGGCGTGCCTGCCATCAATGGTCGTCCGGTCAAGGTCAATATAGATACGTATTATGGATCGGCCAATGCGCGGCGCGATGACTATGTGCAAAGCCGCGTCAGCGCGGGCTCTTTTGTGCTGGAGCACAAATTCAGTGAGGATGTGAAACTGCGCAATGCTTTCCGCATATATCACTATGATCTTGACCGCAACAACACCGTGGTTAGCAGCATTACCGGTACCATCAGCAACCCGATAGCTAACCGGCGCTACAGCACAGTGCAGCGTGAAGAAGATGGCTATTTCAATCAGACCGATCTCAGTATCAAAACGCGCGCATTTGGCCTTGAGCATGCCTTGCTGTTTGGCATGGAGTTTGGCGAACAGAAGAAAGATGCCCTGTCTGGAAACTATCAGAATCCTGCCTCGGTGAGCCTGTACAACCCGGTGCTGACGCCTTCCGCCCGTGTAGGCCTCGCGCCTTCTAACTCTACTGGCACCAGCACGACGGCGGCGTTTTACATGCAGGATCTGGTCACGTTGTCCGAGCGCTGGAAAGCGCTGGTAGGGGCCCGCTATGATCGCTTTAATCAGGAAACAAAAGACAATCTGAGCTCGGCCAAGCTTGATCGCGTGGACAAAGAGTGGAGCCCGCGGGCTGGGCTGGTTTATCAGCCGGCGGATGATGTCAGCTTGTATGGCTCTTATACCAAGTCGTTCCAGCCATCGCAGGAAACCTTCAATCTGGCGTTCAACAACAATGCCGCCCAGCTGGCACCAGAAGAAACCACCAATTATGAGGTGGGCGCCAAGCTGGACTGGCTGAATGGCAATCTGTCGACCATGGTTTCCCTGTTCCGGCTTGAGCGCACCAACATCAAGAGCGCAGATCCTGCCAACAATAATCGACTGATACCGGTCGGCGAGCAGCGTACCGATGGACTGGAGTTATCCGCCATGGGACGTCTGGCGGAAGGCTGGGACGTCAATGCTGGTTATGCCTATATGGATGCCAAGATTACGGACTCGCCTTCGACCATGGCCGTCAATATCGTCGGTGAACCTGCGCGAGTGGCACTTGAAGGCAATCGCGCCAGCCTCACGCCGCGGCATAGTGCCAACCTTTGGGTATCGCACCGATTTGGCAATGGTTTTGGCCTGGCCGGGGGCGTGGTGTTAGTGGGCGATCAGTATGCATCGGCCAGCAATGTCGTGAAATTGCCCGGCTATACCCGCTTTGACGCCAGCGCTTTTTATGAGACCAAACGCTACGACTTGCGCCTGACATTGAACAACTTGTTAGATAAGGAGTATTACATTTCTGCCCATGGCGGCGCTGATTTGTACAACACCCCAGGAGCGCCACGTAGTGCGCTGCTGAGTTTGCGGCTCAAGTTCTGATTTTGTATTTAGCCAATTAGCACCATCGAAAAGAAAAAGCCGGCAGATTGCCGGCTTTTTTGTGACGCCTTAGCGCAAGACTTACATCATCCAATCACGCAGCCTGTTTGTTAAGCTCGGCGGCCCATTGCATGGCTTGCAACTGGATGGCGGTAAAGTCACCGACGCTGATGCCCAATGCATGAAGATCGGCACGCACGGCTTCAAAGTCGGTGCGTTCTATTTCCTGCGCCAGTTGCAATAACTGGCCGAGCGGGCCTTCGTGCGCCAGGATGGCCTGTTTAAGGTGCTCCATCAGGCCGATTTCATTCAGGATTTTCTCGATGGGTACTTGCAATACGGCATCGACCAGCGACAGCATGCCGACCATGAAGGCCTGATCACTGAAGCGCGGCTCGGGTGATTGCAGCTTGAGTGCAATCAGCTCCATCAGGCGGGCGCGGCTGGCAACTTGCTGCATCAGGTTGCTGGCGGTGCCAGCTTCGGGTGAAACATACAGTAAAAGCTGCACCCAGCGCAGCAGCTGGCGCTGGCCCAGCACGGCAATGGCCTGGCGTATGGAGCCGATTTCCTGCTGACGACCACCGCTGATACCGACCGAGTTGACCAGCCGCAGCAGGCTGACCGAGAGGTCGGGGCTTTGCTTGAAAGGTTCTTCCAGCGCTTGCAGGTTTGCGTCACTGATGAGCATGCCCATGATGCGCATCAGTGTCATCTGGTTAGGCTGTGGTTTTTTGCCCTGCAGGATCACCGGCTGTGCAAAGAAATAGCCCTGAAACAGCTCAAAGCCAAGCTTCTTGAAAGCTTCAAATTCTTCTTCGTTCTGGACTTTTTCCGCGAGGAGTTGAATGTGATTATGCTTGCGCAACACGGTCAGCGATGGTGCCATGTGCTTGAGCGGGGTGATGGTAAGGTCGACTTTCACAATATCGACCAAGGGCAGGATATGGTCGTATTCCGGGCGGTAGAGAAAGTCATCCAGTGCGATACGAAAGCCCATTTCTTTCAGGGCGGCGCAACGTTCCACGATTTGCGCATTGATGGGAACATCTTCCAGGATTTCGAGGATCACGCGGTCTGGTGGCAACAACTCCAGCGTCTCGCTCATCAGCAGGCTGGCGGAGACATTCAGAAAGGCATCTTCATTACCAAGCACCAGCTCAAGGCCGAATTCACTCAGCATGTTGACGATGACGGTAGAGGTGGCAAGCACGTCATCCACCACGTCTGCCGAGAGGCTGGCTTCCGATCGGAACAGCAGCTCGTAGGCTATGATTTTTCGGTTCGCAGTCAATATGGGCTGGCGTCCGAGAAAGACATCGGCCCCTCCTGAGCCTAATGGCTCGATTACTGCGCTACTCATCAACGGTGCTCCCCATATTCAAGTGATACTGACTGCCTTTTAGTCCTGCTATCGCTTATCATTATGCATAAAATGGTACAGGACACTATTTTTTAAATACTTTAAAAGCTAACGGGATCATTAAGCAATAGTTTTTACAACTCGGATACATTCCCTTTCCCGTCATCATTCGTTAAGAACACATCATGCATATTCACATCCTCGGCATTTGCGGAACATTCATGGGCGGCATTGCAGTGCTGGCCAAAGCCGCAGGCCATCGCGTGACCGGTTGCGATGCCAATGTCTACCCGCCGATGAGCACACAACTGGAGGCGCAGGGCATAGACCTGACCGAAGGTTTCTCCCCAGAGCAAACCGCGCTCAATCCTGATATTTACGTCATTGGCAATGTGGTCTCCCGCGGCAACCCATTGATGGAAGAAATCCTCAATCGTGGCTTGCCCTATGTCTCGGGTCCGCAGTGGCTGGCCGAGAATGTATTGCGCGATAAATGGGTGCTGGCAGTCGCCGGCACGCATGGCAAAACCACCACCAGTTCCATGCTGGCCTGGATTCTGGAATACGCCGGGCTGGCGCCTGGTTTTCTGATTGGCGGCGTGCCGCAGAATTTTGATATCTCTGCCCGCTTGCCCGGTGCCCCGCGGCAGGAGCCTCAGGGGCGCTCGCCCTTTTTCGTGATTGAGGCCGATGAATACGACACGGCGTTTTTCGACAAGCGCTCCAAGTTTGTCCACTATCGCCCACGCACGGCCGTGCTCAACAATCTCGAGTTTGACCATGCCGATATTTTTGCTGACCTGGCCGCCATTGAAACCCAGTTTCACCATCTGGTGCGCACCGTGCCGCAGCAGGGCCTGGTGGTAGCCAATGGACGGGAAGAAAGCCTGCAGCGTGTGATCGCTCGTGGCTGCTGGACCCCGGTGGAAACCTTTGGCGATGCGCATGGCTGGCATGCTGGCGCCGCCGATGCCGAGGGCAGTTTTGATGTGATACAAGGCGAGCAGGTATTGGGCCGCGTGCAATGGAGCCTGCTGGGCGAGCATAACCGCATGAATGCATTGGCCGCGCTGGCGGCTGCGCGCCATGTGGGCGTGCCCGTTGAGGTCGGTATTGCGGCGCTTGCCGAATTCCAGAATGTGAAACGCCGCATGGAAGTGCGCGGCGAGGTGAAGGGGATTACGGTCTACGATGACTTCGCGCATCACCCGACTGCGATTACCACCACGCTGGAAGGTTTGCGCGCCAAGGTCGGGGCCTCGCGTATTCTGGCGGTGCTGGAGCCACGCTCCAACACCATGAAGCTGGGCGTCATGAAAGCCGCCTTGCCCGCCAGTCTCAAGTCAGCCGACCGTGTCTACTGTTATGGGGCCAACCTCGGCTGGGACGCGGCCGAAGCCCTGCACGACATGGGCGAGATTGCCCTGGTGGAAACCGACATGACGAAGCTGGTGGAAGCCATCGCCCGCGAAGCACGCAGCGGTGATCATATTCTGGTCATGAGCAATGGCGGCTTTGGCGGTATCCATCAAAAACTGCTGGAAAGGCTGGCCGCTTGAATCTGCGCATGTTGAGCCGCCTTGATGCGCTGGGCGTCACCTTGCTGGTGTCGGCCGTGCTGCATATCGCGATCATTGCCAGCCTGGATTTCAAGGCGCCTGACTTGCAGGTATTGAAGGACAAAATGTCGTCCATGGATGTTGTGCTGGTCAACACCAAAACCGAAAGCAAGCCAGAGAAAGCCGATGCACTGGCCCAGGCCAACCTGAATCGCGGCGGTAATACTGATGCGGATCGTCGCATGAAATCGGCATTGCCACCGCCTGACCAGCCACCCAAGCAAACCACTCCCAAACCGGAAGCGCAGTCACGCCAGAGTGCCATGCAAGCGTCTTCTACTACCTCTGAAGCGGAGCGTCGACAGCAAAAAGTGGCTGAACTGGAGAAGCAGGTGCAAGAACTGATGCATCAGCTGCAATCGACCAACAAGGTGGAGACCCACCCCGCGCAGGAAGCCGCCGCAGTCAAGCCGGAAACCGGCGAGCAGTCGGCCAGCAGCAAGTCGCTCAAGGCCGCTGATTTGCTGGCCAGCAGTCTGGATATGGCGAGACTGGAAGCGCAGATTGCCAAGCAGCAGGATGAGTATCAGAAGCGCCCCAAGCGCAAGTTTATCGGTGCCCGTGCTCAGGAATACCGCTTTGCCGCTTACGTGGATAACTGGCGGCAGAAGGTTGAGAAGGTCGGTAGCCTCAATTATCCCGAAGCCGCCAAGGATAAAAAACTGTATGGCAAGCTGACCATGACCGTTTCCATCCGCGCCGATGGCAGCCTGGACAAGATCGAAATCAATCAGAGCTCAGGCTACAAGGAACTGGATGATGGTGCGCGTCGGATTGTAGAACTGGCGGCGCCGTTTGCCCCGTTCCCGGAAAATGTGCGCGCCGATACCGATATCCTGAGCGTGACCCGCACCTGGAACTTTACCCGTCAGGACAGTCTGACCACGGAGTAGCCGCCTTATGCGGCCATGCCTTCATAACCTAGCCTCATGAAAATGAACGCCATGACACCCTATTTTCAGCATCACGTGTTTTTCTGCCTTAACAAGCGCGAGGATGGCTCAGATTGCTGCGCCAATCACGGCGCCGAGGCTGCCTTTGACTACATGAAATCGCGTATCAAGAAGCTCAAGCTGAGCGGCAAGGGCAATGTCCGTATCAATCGTGCTGGCTGCCTGGATCGCTGCAGCGAGGGCCCGCTGATGGTGATTTACCCGGAAGCGGTCTGGTACGGTTTTGTCGACAACGAAGACATTGATGAAATCATCGAGTCGCATCTCATCAATGGCAAGCCGGTTGAGCGGCTGATATTGCAGGGCTAGCCTGTTTCAGGTGGCAGGCCCTGCAACTGGCTAGCCAAGAATCTGCTGGATTTCCTGTTTCAGTGCGTTGGCCGTGGCGGCATCCAGCGGATGGCCCATGGTCTCGCGGCGGGCAGGCGCCCATATCGCAGCAGGGAAGTGCCGGTCACGTTTATAGCGCGGGATAACGTGCCAGTGCACATGCGGCGTCATATTGCCCAGGCTGGCGAGATTGATCTTGTCTGGTCGCATGATCTTGCGCACCGCTTGTTCCACCTTGAGCACCACTTGCATCAGGCGCAGCTGATCTTCGCTGGCAAGATCCGTCATTTCTTTCACATGACGGTTAAGTATCACCCGGCAAAAGCCCGGGTAATCCTGGTCTTCTACCCGTACCACCCGGCAGAATTCATCCTGCCATTGCAACTCGCCCCCTGGCACTGCACATAATTCACAACTTGCCATTGTTATCCCTGTTATTTCTGGCACCTGACGCGCCTGATATGCCAGCTGGCATTATAACGCCCACCTGCCGCCGTTGCGCATAGGTGGGCGAGATGGGCGCTTAACCTTCGCCTTTCATCACCAGCTCGGCATACTCTTCGAAACTGATCGTGCCGCCCAGCGATTCCGCTACATCCTTGTCGCGCGCTGGTAAGGCATCCTGCAGGCCGTCAATCCGCTTCCATTGTGGCAATGGCGTCGGGCAATGCGGCTGCGGTACATAGCGCGAGGTGGCAACGCGCTGATGAGGATGGATGTAGCGCGGACAGTTGATGAATATCTCTTCTATCGTCACGCGCACTACCAGCTCCGCCTCTTTATATTCCTGCAGCAAAGGGTCATTGGGCACAATTTGCGCCGTGCCATGCACGCGCACGCGGTGCGGGTGCTCAAAATCAATAAACAGCATGCCGATTTTCGGGTTGAGGGTCATGTTGCCCATGGAAAGGTACATGCCATTGCCGTCCAGACTGGGGAAGGCCAGGGTCTTGCTGTCCAGCACCTTCACAAAGCCAGTGCTGCCGCCTTTGTAAGAGCAGGTGGGGAAGCCTCTGTGATCAATGGTGGAGAGGAAAAACATGTCGCGGCTCTCGATGAAGCCACGGTGCTCATCGCTGATCTCGGGAACGACAATAAACTCGCTTACCCGGTCTGCCATGCTGACGGTATCAAACTGCTGCTGCAACACGCGGTGCTGCGCGCCATAAAGATCACTCATGTTCACCCTCCAAAAAACCAACGGTTAAACGACTGGACAGGCATTCTAACCTCATTTGCCATGCCATGAGCAGCCTGCAAATGCAGGGCTTGCTGCCTTTGCCTTTACCTGCAGGGAACGCAAGCGCCAGGCAGGACTCACAGCTAAGGCGAGACGCCACCGCTTATCTGCTGGAGACCAGAGCCCGCGCGTGCGAGTAAAACGCCCCTTGTTCAATCAGTAGTATGATGTTTTATTCAGCTTGCAGCGCAGGCGCAGCGATCATTATTCATTTTATGGAGGTATGACATGACAGCCGAAAATTCATTGCCCGCCGTATCCATACGCATTTTTTTCACTAGCGACACGCTGGATGAAGAAGGCATTCCCTCCATTTACCGCAGTTACCAGATCAGCGGTCGGGCAGCCCTGCCAAATGAAGCCCCCAGTGGCTATGGTGTGGCCAAGGTGGCCCCCCTGTCGGACGATGCCCCGGCGCTGGTGCCCGATGAAGTGCAGGCTCCCGGCGGCGCGGATGGCGCCATTGCCGCCGCCATTGAGCAGCTTAAAATGCTGAACCCTGGCCTGGAGTGCAAAGGGGCTTGATCCTTGCCCCTCTCGCCAGACATTTTTAACGCCGGAAGCTGTAATTTCTGTTCTAAGGTGAGAGGGTTTGGTGGGATAATTTCGTTAGCTGTTGTGTCAGCAAGCAGTTGCTGGCGCTACGGTTTTTGCAGATGTAATGGCCGTATATCCGATGGATAACGGTTCTGCCCCTTGCGCATGTGAGGGGCTTAGCTTTATCGACAGGGCGTAAGCCCGCTTAATAACCCGTCTATCGCACATCATGGTGTGTGCCTGCACTACGAAAGACGCAAGGAGCATTGATGCAAACAGTCAGCCTGACCCTTCCGATTGATACACAGGATGGGCCCTATCTGGAAGAGTCACAAGCCATCGCCTGCGGGGAAACACTGGCCAGCCAGTACCAGTCAGGTGAGCCATTTCCGCATATCGTCATCGATAATTTTTTACCGGAAGCCCTGGCTCAGTCTATCCTCGACCAGTTTCCGCGCGAGCAGACCAGCAATGAGAAAGTCTATGAGCGTGGTTACCGTGGCCTGCATAAGCGTCAGATCAGTCCGAATGCCTGCAACCGCGAGCTGCGTGAGGTGTTTGCCTTTGTAAACTCGGCACCGGTGTTGCTGTTCCTGCAAAAAATGACAGGCATAGATGGCCTGATTCCTGACCCCTATTTCAACGGTGGCGGTTTCCATGAAACCAGTCGCGGTGGGCTGCTCGGCGTGCATTCGGATTTTCGTATCAACAAGTCCATGCATCTGGAGCGCAGGCTCAACATGATCATTTATCTCAACAAGGATTGGCAGCCGGAGTACGGTGGCGACCTGGAATTGTGGGACACGAAAATGACCAAGTGCCTGAAAAAAGTCGCGCCCATTTTCAATCGCTGTGTGGTGTTCAATACCGACGAAGATAGCAATCACGGGCACCCTGAACCGCTCAATACCCCGGACGGCATTACCCGTAAATCCATGGCGCTTTATTACTACACGGCGTCCAAGCGCATTTACGAAGACATTGAGGTGCACAAGACCAACTACAAGCCACGCCCGCGCGATAAATTCAGCCTGCGTTATTTGTGGGAGCGGATACGCCCCAATCGTGGTTAGTCTGCGCTGACCAACGTGAAAAAAAGGGGGCAACACTGCCCCTTTTTCTTTTATAAACGACTAGCGCTCTCGTCAGGTAAACATCTCCAGCATGGCCGTGGTGATGTGTTGCCGCAGGCGTTCATAATCCTGCCAGGGATCCTGTTTCTGACGCGAGGCGCTCTGGCAGATCGGAGATAGTGAAGGCGTCCGAGCGTAATGCTGCTTGGTGCGCATGAAGATCTGCACTATGCCGATGCGATCCGACGGTCCCCCACATCGATCTCTACAGTATTTCCTACATGGCAATCAGCTTTATCTGCTGGTTGAGACTGACCGCTGGTGACACTCTGAGGGGGCATTAAAAACCCACCTTGAGGAGATGAAAATGACGTTACCACGCCAAGCAGATGCGACCGTGAAATCCACCACCCGCCGCACGGCGCAGAAGAAAGACGTGATCGAGCAACTGGTTGATGATCACAAGAATGTGAAAAAGCTGTTCAAGCAATATTCCAAGCTGGCCGAGAAAGAAGACATCGAAGGCAAAACCCTGGTAGCCAACCAGATCTGTCTGGAGCTTACCGTGCACGCCCGTGTGGAAGAGGAAATTTTCTATCCGGCTGCGCGTGCGGCGATTCATGACGACGATCTGCTGAATGAGGCGGTGGTAGAGCACAGCACCGCCAAAAGCCTGATCGGCCAGATTCAGTCCATGAATCCTTCTGACCCCATGTATGACGCCAAGATGACCGTGCTTAGCGAGTACATTGACCATCACGTGGAAGAGGAAGAAACAGAAATGTTTCCCAAGGTCAAAAAGGCCAAGGTTGATCTGGAAGAGCTGGAAGTCGAAGTAAGCAAGCGCCGTGGTCAACTCATGGCGGAAGTGGTCAATGCCGAAGGGGGCATTGATATCAAGAAGCTGAAGGCGGCGGTTCAGCAAGCCATGCCCAAGCACTAGGTGCGACGCAAATAAAAACAGGAGCCTTTGGGCTCCTGTTTTTATTGTCTGTCTCTCGGATTCTCCAGGCGGGCAGAAGTGGGTCCTTTGTTTACTTGACTCGGCCTGCTATTTACTTGGCGTTTTCGCGGATCACAAAACCACCCGGTGGAGGTGCTACCTCGGGAATATCCTTGGCTCGGGTATCCGGTTTTTCATCAATGATCTCCGGTTGCGGCTCGGTGGGGGCCGGGTCAGTTGGCGGATACGCCTTGTGCGGATCGGGTGTCACGGTTTCTGGTGGATGTTGCCGATAATCAGGGTCCGCAGTGGGCGGATTAGGTTGATCCAGTACATCAGGATCCTGTGGCGGCGGCGTTTCAGGTTGTTTTTCACGCGGACGTTTTCCAGCGTCCGGGAAAGCCTGCCCTCCGGATACGTTTTCATTTTCCAGATTATCGTCGTCATTGCGGGCATCGGCATCAGCCGGGCAAATGCCGAATTCCTTCAGCAAATGATCAGAAGGGAATTGCCAGCGCGGAGGACGTTGAAAGCGGGAAGCAGGCGCGCCTGCCACGAGGTATGAATGCATGATGGTCTCCAGAAAGGGTGGAAGTCAGCATTCACCTTAAATGGGGACAGGGAGACGAGGCATCGGAGAGTGGCTGCTCTGTGCGTCAGATTTTATGTAGGCCTAGACGCCTGTATCGAGTTTGGACTAAATCCTATACCTGCCATTGTGCCCGTAAGACATGGTTAACATCGGCTGCTCAAAGCCCGGATTTCCAGTACCAGATCAGGCTGCCTGACAAGCCTGCTTCCCCCGCTCCCGGCATGGGCTCGCCCAGGCGCAGGCGTACTTCCCGCATGTTGATACGCGGGCACAGCCAGACGCCCTCACGTGGGCAAGCCTCGCCGGATAATGCGGAAAGCCAGGGTTCATCGCCCGCTGCGTCTTGCTGGGCTGCCGTGACGAGGCGGGTATCCACCAGACCACCGCCGGTATCGGCCACGCGCTCTACCAGCGTCCATACCGCAGGTTCGAGATGGTTATAACGAATACCATCTGGAGTGCGGCCTATATTGGCCATGCTGGCTTCGGGCGCGTCTGGCAACGCCGGGATGAACTGGGCACAACTGTATGCGACATCCGGCAGATAAATCCCGGACTTCGGCACGTCCTCTCCGGTGGCACACTGGTAAAGCGGATTAAGCTGGTAGGTGGGCCACTCCTTGGGAAGTGTGATATCCCAACCCCGCAGGTTTTCTTTCAGGTCGCCCAACAGGTCGCCGCGTTTCCAGCCATAACGAAACGTAGGCCCGATATTGGCCGCGTATTTTTGGGCAATGCCCTGTTGCCGATAAAACTCCTGCAAGGGGTTGAAGCCGAGGCGGGCAACCAGTGCAGGCTCTTCCATCCAGCCATGCCAGTAATCGCTGGCACCGCGGATATCGCTCTGAATCGCTGCAGGTGCCCACACACCTGGATCGCCTTTGCTGATGCGATGGTGGATTTCACGCATGTGCAGCAATGTGCGGATGAGATTGGGTAAGACCCGGTTACCCCATACGATATCCACCTGTGTACCCGGTTCGCGCTGGCGATAGTTGGAAGGGATATGCCGCATGTAGTCGTCATAAGCGAGTTCGGCTACATCTACCATGCATTCCCAGGCGTTCAGCATCCTGGCGAAATAGCGCGGACTGCTGTATTGCTCTTGCAGCCAGATTTCCTGCGGGATCAAAGGCGTTTTGAGGTCCATGCTGCTCATTTGGAGTCCTTGTCCGACGTGGTGGGCCATTTGTGTTGCAAGACAGGCACGCCGATGAGCCTGGGGTTGCCTGGGTTGTAAGGGTTGTAACCCCAGTGTGTGGGCCACCGCTTTTGCAAGTGTTCACTCTTGAGATCATAAGGATCGAGCAGTATCTGCAGGCCTCCGCCTTTCAGGGTATAGCCAGTGCCGTACATCTCCTGCGAGGCACTGATACCTTGCCAGCCTTTGAGCGTGGTGCCTTCCGGCACCTGGTATGTCATGAACTCGCCATTACTTTTCCAGATGCGCCACACGCCAAACTTACGCCGCCATTCGTCTTTGCTGGTGATGGCGTCGAACTCGGCTTTGCTGGTCCACCACTGACCGCTGGCAAATGATTTTTCTGTCGGATCTACAATCCGGTACAGCACCGTGCCCGGAGGATATTTGGCTGGCATCACATTGCCGTGAAAATTGGCAAACTCGTACTGGATATTGCGCGGGTACCCCTTCTGTATCATCTCGTCGGCATTCGCCGGCATTTCATCCAACCCCGGGTATTGGGGGCGCACCAGGCCCTTGTCCACCCAGACCGGCTTGGCCTTGTCCATGGCTTCTTTTTCCATGTGCATGAGCCGGGGACCCTGGGCTGCAGGGGCGGCGGTTTTCAGCGCCCGTGCCTGTTCCTCATCCAGCCGCTTGGCCAGTTTCTCCAGCCATTCCTGCAAGGGCCTCACAATGCGTCCCATGATGCCATTGGCGCGCTCGCGTACGGCCTTGATCTCGCGCTGCAGTTGCACGACCTTGTGCTGGGTGGTGGTATTGCCATAGCGGCTGACGTAATCCAGCAGTTCGTTCAATGTCTGATGCAGGTTGTCGAATGCCGTCAGCAATTCGTTTGCGGTGATGGTTTTGGAGAGCGCCCTCACCTGGGTTGCCAGCCAGCCATAGGGGTTGGTGATGCGCATGGTTTTGAGCGTTTTTCTGACGATGCCGCTGCTCATGTGCACATTCAGCCGTTGAATGCTGCGCTCTACAAAGGGAGATAGTGCATCCCACACATGCGCATTGGCTCGCATGGCTTTGGGAACGCCATGCCTCGCATAGCCAAACAGGATTTTGAGGCAGCCCTTGAGCAGCGAACCCAGGGTGGGGAAGAGACCCAAAAGCGTGAGGCAGAGGGCAAACCAGTGCCAGCCGTTATTGGGGTCTTTATTGATCTGTTTGCAGTTGGCGATCAGGTCGCGCACATCGCATACCTGATCAATGAGCGGCACCATGGAGATGATGGTACCGGTTGCGAGCTGGGCGTTCGATTGATCAGTCTCGCCGAAATCTCCCTGCAAGACTTCCCACAGCCACTGCACTGTCTGCTCGCTGCCCTCATTAATGCCATCCACCCAGCCGACTGGAGCGGCTTTCAGGGTTGCCAGTGCCACCTTCAGCTGTTCCCACATCGTCACGGTCTCCTGTCAGGGAGGGCATGACTGCCGAGACCTGCCATCCATAAAGGCAGGCGCAGGTGAGTGACAAGGGGAGGCAGAGTTCTCAGGAAGGGCATGCATCGTCTCCGTCAATTGAGAGGCGAGTCAACGTGACTGGCCTACGCAAGACGATGATGCATAGGATTTTTAAACGGCGGCATTGCCCTAAAGGGCTAGCTGATGTCTGCCAGCCACCGGTTAAGGATTTTTATGACGCGAATAAGCCCTTACTGCAAGCCAGCGCGGCGCCAGGCAGGCAATGTTGATGCGTCGCGCGATGAACTGCCTGGCCAGTTATTCAGCTTCCAGCAGCAGAACGGCCAGCGGTAAAGTGGCAAACAGCTCTGCCAGGGGCAGGGTGTTGTCCTCCGCCAGGTGCAGCTTGCCCGTCAGGATGTCGCGATAACGCCCGGGCACGCGCAAGCCCTTTTCGAGCCGGGTGTCGTGCCAGTTGGCCAGAGTCAGGCTGCCATGGTCGGCGAGCAGGGCATGGCAAAAGCGCGGTACCACCACCAGCAGGCATTGCTCATCATGCTGGCGCTGAAATGCCACCACCTTGTCGGCATGCATGCCTTGCGCATACAGCGCCTGGTAATCGCCAGCTTCAAACAGCGCAGCATGCTGTTTGCGTAGGCCAAGCAGCCGGTGGATGATGGCTTGCTTGATTCCGCCCTGACGCCAGTTGGCGAGCAAGACCGGGTTGGTCGGCGCATGGTCAGAAGTCGCATGATGCGTGGTTGCATGCAAGGTCTGGGCGCGCAAGGCGTAATCGACCGGGCGACGGTTATCCGGATCAACCAGGCTCAGATCCCATAATTCGGTGCCCTGGTACAAGTCGGGGATGCCGGGTACCGTCATGCGCAATACCGTCTGCGCCAGGCTATTGATCGCCCCGGCGGGCGTAATCAGCTCCGTGAATTGAACCAGTGAATGCAAAAATTCACTGCTCTCCACCGGATCAAGCAGGTGGCGCAAAAAGTCAGCGCATGCTTCCTCATAGGGCTCATTGGCCTGCACCCAGCTCGACATCCATTTTGCCTCACGTATGCTTTTGATAAACCAGGCTTCCATGCGCTCGCCATATGCCTTCAAGCCTGCGGCATCGTTCACCTGCAAATCAAACGGCCATGCGCCTACCAGCATCTGGTACAGCATGTATTCATGCGTGACGCGCGGAGCGTCATACGCCACGAATTTCATTTCCTGGGGGAATACGCGGGTGTGAAAGCGCTGGTTCATTTCTATCCACCGCTTTACCTGCTGCTCCCATCGCATGGGTACCTGGCTGATGACCGCAATGCGAGCACGCACATCTTCGCCACGCTTGTGATCATGGGTTGCCGTGGCGAGCAAATTGGCCGGATACATCGCCAGCCGCCGTTGGCAGGCATCATGAAAGGCGGCCATATCCAGCGTGAACATATCGGGGTCGCTACCCACTTCATTGCGGGATACCAGCCGGCCGAAGCGGTAAAACGCCGTATCTTCCATGGACTTGGCGCATAAAGGCGGCATCAGTTGCTGGAAGCGGGTAATCGCTCGCTGCGACAGGTCGGATATTTCCGGCGACGGCGCGTCATGGATCAGATCCCCACGCAACCAGCTGAAAATGATGTCCACCAGTGGCTTGTCGACATGGCCCAATGTGCGTCTGGCCTTGATGGCCGTGCTTTCAAACAGCTCCTGATCCTGGGCATCCATGCCATCTACCGTGACATAGCTGCGATACACCGGAAAGTGCACCAGTATCTCGGTAAACACGCGCCGGATCGAGGCCAGCGAATAATCGCGCGTATGCAGGTCAGCGCGGGCGATGGCATGCAGGGCATGTACTGCTGCCTCGAATTCGCTCACCAGATTTTCGGATAGCAACTGGCGACGCGCCTGCTCCACATGCTGATGAAAGGATTTTTCATTCTGGCTTAACTGATGCCACAGGGCGTTCAATGGCTGAACCCCTTGCGGGTCATGCAGCAACGCCGATACCTGATCCATGAACTCATAGCCGGTGGTACCGTCCAGCCCCCATCCCTCGCGCAGCCATTCGCCGGGCGCCAGGATTTTTTCGGCTATCATGTAGACCGGCGTACGCAGATGCGGGGGCCGGTTAGGCATAAGGCCTTCCAGTCGCGCCCGCAGCTTGCGGCAATAATCCTGCGGTTGGGCCAGCCCATCAATATGGTCCAGTCGCACCCCATCAATCAGGCCCTGCGCGTACAGCTCAAACAGCAGCGAATGCGTGGCTTCAAACACTTCATCCAGTTCTACCCGTACCCCCGCCAGCTCGCTCACTTCAAAAAAGCGGCGCCAGTTGATCTGGTCCGAGGCATTGCGCCACCAGGTAAGGCGGTAGTGCTGTTTTTCCAGCAAGGGATGCAGTTTTTCTATGCCCTGGTCCGAGTAGCTGGCCAGGGCCGTATTGATGGCCTCCTCGACTTCTGGATGCAGGCTGAGGGTCGCCAGCGCGGCCAGCACCTGGTTGACCTGTGACTGTATGTCCAGAAAGGGCAGGCGGTAGTCTATGCGTCTAAACTGCGCGAGCAGCCCCGCAACACCCGGGTGATCGGCCCCTTGCAAAATTTCCGCATAGTCAGCCAGCGCAATGGGAAAGGCATTGTCAAAATAGCGCGCCTGTATGCGTTGGGTCTGGCGGTCATACTCCAGATGGATATCTCCCTGGTCGATCACCACGCCATAAGCATCACCTAAAAAAGGCGCGAGAATCTTGTTGTGCAGATAAGGGTCGGGCGAATGCCAGTCGATATCAAACCACATGGCATACGGGCTATGGCGCCCCCACTCAAAAACATGCTGCCACCACGGGTTATCGGCACCGCCCACTCCCATGTGATTGGGCACAATGTCCACAATCAGCCCCATGTGGGCATGGCGCAATGCTTCGACCAGCCGGGCCAGGCCTTTGCGCCCGCCCAGCTCGGGGTTGATCTGCGTCGGGTCCACAATGTCGTAGCCATGGCTGGAATTGGGTCGCGCCGTGAAAATCGGCGACGCATAAATATGGCTGACACCCAATGAGGAAAAATACCCCACATGTTCCAGGGCATCGGCAAAGGTAAAGCCTTTGTGAAACTGCAGGCGCAGGGTCGATAGCGGATGCTGGGGTGTCATGGTCGCGATTCTCCGGCGACTGGACTGGCTTCGTTATCCGCGCCCAGCGGGCCTTCCAGCAATACCAGGCAGCTATAAGCACCCAGAGTGCCCTGCATTAATGCTTCATGGCGGTTGCCCACATTGAGCAGGGTTTGCGCCAGTTTGTCTTCGGGCCACTGCTCGCCGAAATGCACGGGGCTATCGCCCAGATTCAGCAGGATTTCCAGCGTGGCCCCATTGCCCAGACGCCAGCGTGCTTTTACCGCTGCCGGGCCGATGGCATAGGCCGACAAGGTCCGGGTGTGTTCCAGATAAGGGACGATATGCTGGTGGCGGAGGCTCAGCAGCTGCCGTATCCACGCTTGCCATTCCGACGCGCGATTGATGTCCGGGTCGTGACTGCCTACCGGCCGGGGAATGGAGGCGTTAAAACTTTCGATGTCATTCGGGTTGGGGATTTTTTCCGCAAAGCTCGCTTTGGTAAATTTCTCGAAGGTGGAGAATTCACGGCGCCGCCCTTCCCATACTGCCGCTGCCAGCTCGGGATTTTCATGATCCGTAAAATACAGAAAGGGCTGGGTCGCACCGAACTCTTCGCCCATGAACAGCAGCGGAATCTGCGGGCTTAGCAGCACCAATCCCATGGCCGCCCGCAAGGCCGGTTCGGGGACCAGCGTGGTCAGGCGTTCGCCAAAGGGACGGTTGCCGATCTGGTCATGGTTTTGCAGAAACAGCACGAAGGAGCTCAGTGGCAAATGCTGACTGTTTTCGCCCCGCACTTCCCCTTGCCGATGTTGCGAGACTTCGCCCTGATAGACAAACCCTTCCGCCAGGCAGCGCGCCAGTTTTTCCGCCGCATGCTCTGCGTAGTCCGAGTAATAGCCTTCGGTTTCGCCGGTCAGCAGTACATGCAGAACATGGTGGCCATCGTCATTCCATTGGGCGACAAAGCGGTCCCCCAACAGGCTTGCCGCATTGTCGTCGTTTTCTGCGACCAGATGCACATGGCGTTTGCCCTGATAGTGCTCGCGTATCTGCTTGATGGTATCGCCCAGCCAGGCTTTGTTCCAGATGGCATGGCAGGCATCAAAGCGCAGGCCGTCAAAGCGATACTCTTCCAGCCAGTAGTAAATGTTGTCGACAAAAAACTGCTGGACATGCGGCTCGGCAAAATCAATGGCATCGCCCCAGGGCGTTTTGTAGGCATGGTTGAAAAATTCGGGCGCATAGTGCCACAGGTAATTGCCATCGGGGCCGAAATGGTTGTAAACGACATCCAGGAAGATCGACAGCCCCAGGGCGTGGGCTTCATCCACCAGTGCCTTGAGTTCATCCGGCGAGCCATAACTCACATGCGGGGCAAATTGCAGCACGCCGTCATACCCCCAGTTATGTGCCCCGGGGAAACTTGCAATCGGCATCAGCTCAATCGCCGTAAAGCCCATGCCGGCCAGTTCAGCCAGTTTGGCACGCACCCCGACAAAGCCGCCCATCACGCCGGCATGGGCTTCATAAATCACGGTTTCATGCCATGGACGGCCCTTCCATGGCAGATGGCGCCAGCGATAGCTTTGTGGATCGACCACCACGCTGCTGCCATGTACGCTGCCCGTTTGCCTGCGCGAATATGGGTCGGGCACCAGCAGTTCGTTGCCTTCCTTGTTGATGGCGCGATAACGGTACTCCGTGCCCGCACCACATTCGGCCTGGGTGCTGAACCAGCCTGTGTTGGCCTCCTGCTGCATGGGGATGACGGTGCCCTTGTCGAGAATCAGGTCGACCTGGCGGGCATTGGGCGCCCACAGGCGGAACTCGGTTTCGGCCAGGCTGAGCAGCTGGGCACCACCGGCAAGCCGATAGCGGAGAGTATTGCGCGAGGGCTGGTCAGATGCGTGATCGAGCCAGGGGTGGGCAGAGGTGGGCATTACGTTTTCCTTGGGGTTACTTTTCATCATGGTGAGGTTTGTCATGCGCCAACTCTTGCAGCAAAGACTTCAGGCCTTCCAGTGGCACCTCAGTCCAGGAGGGCCTGTGCATCAGTTCGTAGGCGATTTCATAGCCCACTTTTTCCAGCTTGTAGAGCTGTAGCAGCGCCATATCCGAGGCATGGGCATAAGCCCCTGCATTCAGGCTCTGCTCTGGCTGACTCAATGGGTGAGGCAGGGCGTGGTCAAAATAGCTCTGCAGGAAGGCCGTTTCGGAAATGTCCTTGTAGCGCTGCAGAATCTGCCGGCGGGGCAAGCTGCCACCACTGCTGGCGTAGAGTTCGCTTTTTTCGATAAAGGCCGCGACATAGGAAAACGAGCGGATCAACCCGGCGACATCGCGCAAGGGGTTGTCTTTCTGCCGCCGCTCGGGCAGCGGGCGGGCTGGTTCACCTTCAAAGTCAATGATCAGCACATCTTCGCCCACCACCAGAACCTGACCGAGGTGAAAGTCGCCATGAATGCGTGTCAGCGCTTGACCGCGGGCCTGGTCTATCAGCGCCTCCACGCGGGCAAACACTTCTTTTTGACGTCCCAGCATGTCGGGCAGCAATTGCGGATCAGCCAGATTGTCCGCCTTGAAATGCGCCAGCCCGGCAAATGCCTCGCGCCATTGCTGAACGATGCGCTGCTTGAGGGCGGTAATGTCGGCCTTGCCCATCTGCTGCGGCTTGAAGGCTTCGTGCACAGTGGGCAGCGAAAGCAGGTTGTGCAGCTCGGCCAGCCGTTTGCCAAGCATGGCGGCAAAATTCTGCAGCTCCTTCATGGCATTGGTGTCTTCCGGTGCCAGGGCTTGCGCGGCGATATCCGCGGCATTCAGCTGCTGGATGGCCATACCCAGGCGATCGATGGTCCATTGCCAGGCATCGCCCTGATTGTGCACATAGGCCTGCATGACAATCTGGGTGTAGCTTTCACCCTCGGCATTGGTAAACGCCATATGCCCCAGCAAAGCAGGCGTGTTGTGATAACCCAGTTCATCCAGCCGCTGGGCCATTTCCAGCTCGGGGTGCGTGCCGGGCTGGAAGTGCCGCACCATTTTGACGATGGCAAGATCGTTGATAATCAGCGAGCTGTTGGATTGCTCGGCATGCGGGCGACGGATATCGAGCCCGGGTTTGCCCTCGCTGGTCTTGAAATCCAGCGCGTCAAAGCTGGCGGTAGATTCAAAGCGCAGCTCGCGGGCGCCTTCACGATACTGGCCGGAATGCCGGAACTGCTCCACTAGGGTAAGCGCAAACTCATCCATGCAATAGGCATCGACCAGCAAGCCAACTTTGGCGCCCTGACGTACCCGGCAGATCACATGTTGCTGGATCACCGTGGAGGTGGACATCTCTTCCGGCACTATGCCCAGCGGCATAAAAAACCAGGCATCGCTATTGCTGGCGGCAACGCTTACCAGCAGAAAATCCGCGGCGCTGTTGTCTGGCCTTGGCAAATGGCTGAGGTATTGCAGATGCACGGTCATTGGCCCCTTGGCCTGACCGGCGGTTTTTTTACTACCGGTGTCGGCGTGGCTGGCAAACCAGCGCTGACGTGCGAGGTAGGCCGGGAATATTTCGGTTTCCAGGCGTTGCTGCAAGCGGGGCTGCATGAGGTCATGTATGCCGGCGTTGAGCACCAGGGTGCGGTATTCGGGGGCGATGAAAGGCACGGCACTCAGACGCGATGGCGTGGCAAGCGGGCTTTGCTCGTTGCTGAGACGGAACCAGTAAAAGTCGTAGGGCGCCAGCGTCAGCACATATGGCGAGGGGCCGATCACGGGAAACTTCTCCCCCCCCATCAGCTCGGTGGGCGTATAGCCTGCATATTCCGAGAGGTCGAGCTCCACTGCCTGCGCGGTACTGCCGACATTGGCCACGCACAGCAAAATCTCGTCACTCAGGGCCTTGATGCTGGCTGGCTGGTCAGAGGGTGTCTCGCCCGGCTTGGCCTCTCCCTGGGTTTTCTCCGGTGGCGGGGCGCTATTCGCACGTGCATCCGCCGTCGGGTCAAACGCAGTATTGGGGCTGCCATGCTCCAGAATGTCCTGCGGCTTGTACTCGCGCAGATAAGCGAGAATCTTGCGGTTGGCCGGGTATAACAGCCGGAAACTGCCGCGGCCAAAGGCATAGAACTGCTTGCGCACGGCCAAGAGGCGGCGCATCCAGTTAAGCAGGGAATGCGGGTCCGCGCTTTGTGCTTCCACATTCACGGCCTGGTAGCCGTAAAGGGTATCCATGTTCAATGGCAGCACCAGCCGCGCCGGGTCGGTAAGGGAAAAGCCGCCATTGCGATCCGGTGTCCATTGCATGGGGGTGCGCACACCATCGCGATCCCCGAGATGGATGTTGTCGCCCATGCCAATTTCGTCACCGTAATAGATCACCGGGGTGCCAGGCATGGAAAGCAGCAGGCTGTTCAGTAGTTCCAGGCGGCGGCGATCACGCTGCAACAGCGGGGCGAGGCGGCGCCTTATGCCAACATTGAGTCGTGCCCGGTTATCCGCGGCGTAAAAGTTGAGCATATAGGCCCGCTCATTGTCGGTGACCATTTCCAGTGTCAGCTCATCGTGATTGCGCAGGAAAATCGCCCATTGGCAATCACTCGGAATATCCGGTGTCTGCTGCAGGATATCGGTAATGGGGAAACGGTCTTCCTGTGCCAGTGCCAGGTACATGCGCGGCATGAGCGGGAAGTGAAATGCCATGTGGCATTCATCGTTATTGCCGAAGTAATACTGCACATCTTCTGGCCACATATTGGCTTCGGCCAGCAGCATGCGATCGGGGTAGCGCTGGTCTATGAACTGCCGGATTTTTTTCAGGATCTGGTGGGTTTCCGGCAGGTTTTCATTGGAGGTGCCTTCGCGCTCAATCAGGTAGGGCACGGCATCCAGCCGCAGGCCATCCACGCCCAGGTCCAGCCAGAACTCCATGATGCTCATGACGGTATTGAATACGCGGGGATTGTCGTAATTGAGATCGGGCTGATGCGAGAAAAAGCGGTGCCAGTAAAAGGCATTGGCCACCGGGTCCCAGGTCCAGTTGGATTTTTCGGTATCGGTAAAAATGATACGGGTCTGGCTGTAGGCGGTATCGGTATCGGACCACACATAAAAGTTGCGCGCAGCCGAGCCCGGCTTGGCTTGACGCGCACGCTGAAACCAGGGGTGCTGATCCGAGGTATGGTTGATGATGAGCTCGGTGATGACGCGCAGCCCGTGCTTGTGGGCTTCGGCGATGAAGCGCTTCACGTCAAACAGGTTGCCGTAATCCGGATGCACACCGCGATAATCGGAAATATCGTAGCCGTCATCGCGGCGCGGTGACGGGTAGAAGGGCAACAGCCACAGGGTATTCACGCCCAGGCTGACGATGTAATCCAGCTTCTGGATCAGGCCGGCAAAATCGCCTATGCCGTCATTGTTGCCGTCAAAAAAGGATTTGACGTGCACCTGGTAAATCACGGCATCCTTGTACCAAAGCGGGTCGCGCGTGAATTGCAGTGCGCTGCTCCGGCGGTCGGTCCGTTTCTTGTCGGTGGTCTTCTTGTCTGTATGTTTGGAGGTAGGCATTTATCGGTTCCCGGCGTTCAGACGCCAAATGGCAAAGGGGCGATCAGCAGGGTCCAGGGTGATGGTCTGGAATTTTCCCTGCCAGCGAGTGGGCTGGTTTTCCCACAGGTCCAGCACGTCCACATCGGCGTCGTCCACCAGGCCCAGCAGGTAAAGCGGTATCTGCAGCGTGGCGCTTTGGGTGGCGTGCGGATCCAGATTGATGGCGACCAGTACTACCGTTGCGCTGGGGCGGGTGATGTCGCGCTGGCCGGTCTTGGAGAAAAACAGCACCTGATCATTGCTGCTGGGGTGAAAGCGAACCCCCAGATGCGTTTGCAGTTGCGGGTTTTCGCGGCGAATCTGGTTGAGTCGGCTGATCTCGGCCACGATATTGCCCGGGCGCTGCCAGTCCCAGGCGCGGATTTCATACTTTTCGGAATGGTTGAATTCCTCGCTGTCGGGTACGGCATCGGCTTCGCATAGTTCAAAGCCGGACGAAATCCCCCACAAGCCTGACAGGGTGGCGGCGAGGGCAGCGCGGATCAGAAAGCCTGGCCGGCCGGATTCCTGCAGGAAGACTGGATTGATATCTGGTGTGTTGACAAAGAAATTGGGCCGGAAGAAATCGGCAATTTCGCCCTGCGCCATTTCCTGCAGGTAATCGGTCAATCCCTGTTTGTCATTGCGCCAGGTGAAGTAGGTATAGGATTGGCTGAAGCCGGTTTTCGCCAGCCGGTACATCATTTTTGGCGTGGTGAAGGCTTCGGACAGAAACACCACATCCGGGTGCTGTTCACGCACGGTACGCAGCAACCATTCCCAGAACGGCAGCGGCTTGGTGTGTGGATTGTCCACGCGGAATATCTTCACGCCCTTGGCAATCCAGTGCAGCAAGATATTGCGCAAGGCCAGCCACAAATGCGGAATCGCCTCTGGCGCATAAAACGCCACATTCACAATGTCTTCGTATTTCTTGGGCGGATTTTCGGCATGGCGCAGCGAGCCATCCGGCCGCCAGTCAAACCATTCCGGGTGTTGCGATATCCACGGGTGGTCAGGCGAGCACTGGATGGCAAAATCCAGCGCGATTTCCATACCGTGCAGGCGCGTCTGTTCCAGCAGGTGATCCCAGTCTTCCCAGGTGCCAAGTTGCGGATGCAGGGCTTCATGCCCGCCTTCATGCGAACCGATGGCATACGGGCTTCCGGGATCGCTGGGCTGGGCGATCAGCGCATTGTTGCGGCCTTTGCGATGGGTGAGGCCGATGGGATGTATGGGCGGGAAATACAGCACATCGAAGCCCATGTCGCGGATGGCCGGCAGACGGGCAACGACATCCTGCAGGGTGCCATGACGCTCGGTATCCCCGCTTTGTGAACGCGGGAACATCTCATACCAGCTGGCAAAGGCGGCGGCAGTGCGCTCCACCATAAGGGGAAATTTGATGCTGCGCGCCATGAAGTTTCTGGGGTCCAGCGTTTCCATCATGTGGGCGACATCGCCGGACAGCAGCAGGCTGAGCTTGACCTGATCGCGCCCCGAATAGCTGGAGAGATCGAGCCCGCTGCTATCCACCTGTTGCAACTCAGCCTGCATGGCGCAAGCAGCAGTGATTTCGGGCGATTCCAGGGCGCACACCAGCCGCGCAAGAAACTCCTTGGCGTTCAGCGCATTACGGTGATCGGCAGGGCCGCCATTCGAATGGGCGAGGTATTTGGCAATGAGCAGGCGGCCTTCTTCAATTTCAAGTTCCACTTGCAGCCGTGCTTGCGCTTTTTTGCGCAGATTGGATACATAGGTACCAAATTCGTCGTGCCAGGCTTCAATGAAAAAATAGTGGCAGCCAATGTCTGGCGGTACAAAACTCGCCTGCCAGCGATCATTTCCCAGACTCTGCATGGCGATGTAGTGCGGCCGTCCGTCCTCTCCGCTATGCCAGGCCAGGCACACGCGCAACAGGTCATGGGTATCCATGAATACGTCGGCACTCACTACCACGGCTTCCTGCTGCTGGCGCTTGACGGCAAATCGCCCGCCATCCACGCAGGGGGTGACGTTTTCAATGGCAATGCGCGAGCGATGCAATATCGCAAAGCGATATTCCAGTACGGCCGCTTCCTTGCTCTGCTGCAAGGGGTCGGGGGTGTGATCTAGGTCTTCCGGTAACATCATCTTCAATGCTTTCCCAGGCTGAGATCCTGTTGAAAAAAATGAGGGGTCATTCGCAAGCCGCCTTTTCCCCTGCCATGGCTCTGCGGACAGAGGTACATGGCGGACACTGCATACGAAGGGGCTGGAGTAATTCGGCCGGATGCGTCAGGTGGAATGCATCAACTTGAGCGTCGCATCACCTCAAGTTAAGTGCGGTATTCATTGCCTGACTCGGGCCGCAGGGCTTGCACTTGTAGCCTAAAGGCTGGGGATGGGAAGGGCTGTAGGAGAAAATTGGAAACGTCTGTAAGGATAGTTTGAGGCGGTTTTTATGGGCGTGCAGGCTTGGCCCATGGTAAGAAAACCGCAATCGAGGAATGAGTCAATTGCGGTATTTCGCGCACGGGGCCTGCCATACATCACGATCAGACAAGATTTCTTGAGTCGGGGAGAGTCGAACAACGGGACTGGGCCATCTGCAAGAAGCACATGCAAATGAACTTTGGTTTAATGGCTTAATTCAGCCCCGTTTGCTGCATGTAAAGCCGCGTAGCGGCGAGCCCGGCAGAGGTGTGATGCTGCCCCGGAGCCAGCCATTTCGCCATGTTGTGCATCTGGCGGCTCGGTTGGGTCAGCAGGGCAGGCTCTATCAGCGACTGCAAGGTGGCATAGGAGGTATCCGCCGGTCGTTGCCTGCTCTCCGTCATGCTTCTCTTGCGCCAGTGCTCGCCAAGTCTGGCCTGGCGTGGCAGTGTCTCCAGCACCTCGCCGGCCATCCAGTCATACATCAGCTGTTTTTCATAGGGAGTGAATACCCCGAACATGCTGGCATGTTCCCCTTCCATCAATTTCCAGAAGCGTGATTGCGCAGGGTCCTGGTGTCGCGTCATCCAGCCAGCATCCACCAACGCATGCAGCAGCTGGGGGATTTTTTGCGGATCAGATAGCCATTCATTGATGCTGTAAGCGCCGAGTTTGCACTGACTTGCATGCATGAATTTCCCCACCGAGGCTTTTTTGCGAAACACGGCAGTGATCTCGGTTTCGGCATCAAACTGCTGGATCAGCGCAGGCGTTGCCAGCCCCACCGAGTTAAGCGCCATGCCGCGCAATATGCGCATCATGAATGCCTGGCGTTGCTGGCGTCTGGGCAAGGCTTCAAATACCGCCCAGGCGGCCCGCATGGCATGGCCTGTCATGGCGTTATCCACCGTGACATGCAGCATGAAGTAATAGGGGTCGATATTGAGCTCTTCCAGCTCATGCGTGGTGATCAAAAGATGGAGCGGCAATTGCTCATAGGCCAGATTGAAGCCGATGACTTCTGGCAGATAGCTTTCTGCATGATGGCCCAGCGCCAGCTGCGTGAGTCCTTGCACAAAATGGCTGTCATCCAGGGCATGCCACTCGGTATCGAGGTCATAGCGGCGCAATAGTTGCTGATACAGCACGACATGGTTCTTGTCGCTGCGTCCTTCGCCGAGTTCTTCCAGATAGGTCTTGATCAGGGAGGCATAGCGCGGATCATCCCACTGCCGTGTGAGGCCATAAAGCCAGGCACCGTCCACCATTTTGGTGGGGGCCACCTGCAACAGAAAATTCAGTGCATGCGATTTACATGAAAAATAGCGCCGGGGCTCGCCGCGTTTGCGGCCTTCCAGGTATTCCTGATACTCCCGACCTGTGGCCTGTGCATTGCGCTGTATCCACGCCTGCAGGGCATGGGGCGAGTCTGCCAGCAGGGCATCGATTAATTCGGGATCTGACTCCATGGACGACGCATCTATGTGCGCCAGTTGCCGGGTCAGAAAGGCATTTGCCTGGTGTGAAGATTCCACATGGCGCTCTGCGGACAGGTCGGGATTAAGCAAGTCGAAATACAGCGTTTTAATGGCGAGAGGAGCCTCGGCAGGCGCAGGCGGCGTGACAGCTTCCTCGTCAAATATTCTTGGGTCTCCGGGCATGTTGGTTCCTTCTCCTTAATGCGAAAAGTATGGGCGGACTCGCCTCATCTGCTTATCCGCCCGGCTCCGAGATTGCTGTAAGACGGGGCTTACAGACGGTGCCAGTGGCTTTTGTTAAGCTGAGTCATGAATAGGTCGGCGCCTCAAGCTCCAGAAGGGTGCCAGGACGCTGTTTGATCACCCCATTGAAACCAGAGGCCAGCTTTGAACCCCGATGAACCCGCGAACCAGCCAGAGCCCGTCAATCCCGAACAGATCATGTCTTCCGACCAAGCCACCGCGTTGCGGGATTTGCTTGTTTATCTACGAGGCGTGAATTACCAGCATGTGGCGATTACTCCCTTGAGCCATTCGCGCATTTACAAGCGAGATGCCCAGGCATGGGCTAAAACGGTACGCGACATCGTGGGCTGGGGGCGGCCCTTTCATGCGGACGTTGCTGGTGAGCCGTTGTTTGGCCTGATGGAAGCCGGTGATGTGTTGCAGCCCGTGGAAATGGGCTGGCGTAGCAAGGTGCGGGTGGCTTCCCTGAACGGCCAGCTCTTCCTGCATTCGGCCTATCCTACGCTGGAGGCGTCGTCGGTATTTTTTGGTCCGGACACTTACCGCTTTATCCGGGCTGTGCAGCAGTATGCGCAGACCCGGCAGCCGACGGTCAGGCGAGCAGTGGACATCGGGACAGGGAGCGGCGTCGGCGCGATTGCGCTGGCCGGTTTGTTCCCGGATGCCGAGGTGTTCGGTGTGGATATCAACCCGCATGCGCTGGCGCTGGCACGGGTGAATGCCGCAGCCAATGGCTGCGAGCGGGTGCAGATGGTGCACAGTGATTTATTGCAGGATGTGGCGGGCGAGTTTGATCTCATTATTGCCAATCCGCCATATCTGGTCGATGCCGCTCAGCGCAGTTACCGCCATGGCGGAGGGGCGCTGGGTGCCGAGCTTTCGCTAAGCATGGTCGATGCCGCCATGGCGCGCCTGGCGCCGGGTGGTGCCCTGGTGCTGTATACCGGAGTAGCCATGGTGGATGGGGCTGATCCTTTCCTTGCTGACGTGCAGGCGCGTCTGCAAAACCGGTCTGGATTTTCCTGGCATTACGAGGAAATTGACCCCGATATTTTTGGCGAGGAGCTGGACCTGCCACCCTATGACATCGCGGATCGTATCGCGGCCGTGGTGCTTAATCTCAAGCGCGAGGCATAGCCGCCATGCACATATTGGGGATAGGCGAATATTGTGACCTTGCTGCCATGTACAGCCGTCTGGCGCAGGAAGGGCACGAGGTACGGGTATGGGTGGAAGATGAAGCGTATCGCGGCATACATCGCGGCCTCTTGTCGTTTACCGATGACTGGCACGATGAGTTGGACTGGGTGCGCGAAGCAGGCCAGGAGGGTTGCATCGTGTTTGAGTCTGCGACCAAAGGCGAGTGGCAGGATGCATTGCGGCGCGATGGATTTAATGTGATTGGCGGCAGCGCCTACGGCGATCGCCTGGAAGGGGATAGGCTGTTTGGGCAGCAGGTCATGCAGGATATGGGGCTGGAGATAGCACGTTGCGAGCGCTTTTACGATATGGAGGCGGCGATACGGTTTATCGAAACCCACCCTGCGCGTTATGTGTACAAAAGCAATGGCGCGGATAGCGAGCGCACACGCAATTTTGTCGGAACGCTGGATGATGGCAGTGATGTCATCGCCCTGCTGGAGTTTTATCGTCAGCACTCACCTGCTACTGAGACTTCGCCGGTGGACTTCATGCTGATGGAGCATGTGCAGGGCATAGAAATGGGCATAGGCGCGTATTTCAATGGTGCCCGCTTTTTGTCACCGGTCTGTCTTGATTGGGAGCACAAGCATTTCTTCCCCGGCGATCTCGGCGAATTGACCGGCGAGATGGGCACAGTGGTGACTTACACGGGTGGACAGTCGCTGTTTAAGCGCACCCTGGCGCATCTGGAAGAGGCACTCGCCGAGAGCGGCTATTGTGGCTATATCAATCTGAACATGATCGTGAATGAAGCGCATATCTGGCCGCTGGAATTCACCAGCCGCTTTGGTTACCCCGGATTTGCTATCTGCAGTGCTTTGCATCGCCAGTCCTGGGCAACCATATTCAAAACCATGCTGGATATTGATTCCACTACCCTGGAGACTGCACCGGGCTTTGCGACTGGCGTGGTGCTGACCGTGCCGCCTTTCCCCTATGCCTATGGTTACGAGCAGCTGGCCAAAGGCATGCCTGTGCTTTTTCATCCAGACATCAGCGATGCAGAGCGCCAGCGCGTGTTTCTGGCGGAAGTGGAGAAGGTAGGGGACTATCTGGTGACCAGTGGCGTGAGCGGCTACATCTGCGTGGCGACCGGCACCGGTTTGACGGTGCAACAAGCCAACGCCAGTGCTTATGCGCTGGCGGGCAAGGTGATTGTGCCGAATGTGCGTTACCGCAACGATATAGGTCTGCGCCTGGCGAATTGCGAGCTGGAGCTGTTGCAAAAGTGGGGATATATCGACGCCTGATCAGGCGTTCTATATACCCCCTTTGCGCTGTTACTTTTCGACAGAACCCCAGGTAGCCTCAAATCGGAACTGACGCAGGTCCAGCTCCGGCCGTTCGGTTTGAAATTGCGCTTTGCCTACGCGATATGCCTCATCAATATCCTTGGCAGACAGCGAATGCTCCCAGATGGGGGTGTCACGATGGGCGGATTTATCCCACGCGCTTATGTAGAACAAACCCATACGTATTCTCCTGAAATGAGATTGGCTGAATAGTTGACTGCCGCCTGCCAGAAACCCCGCAGGCGGCAAGTGCTTGCTTAATGCGAGCCCGAGCTGCTGCCTGTTCCTGTGCCGGCGCGGTTTGAATTCAACTCATCCGAACGCTTGGGAGTTTGTGTTTTTTCTGGCTGGTGGGTGCCCTTGCGCTGGCTGCCACTGCCGTCAGCCGGGGTCGATGTGGAAGTGCTGTTATCGCCCGGGGTGGCGTTGGTATTCGAGCCACTGTTGGTGCCTCCGGCAAAGGCCAATGGCGTTTGCAGGCATGCGAGCAGGATGCCAAGGACTAGGTATTTTCCATGGATATTGGTTTTCATGATGCTCTCCTTGAAGTCTTGAGTTATGGAATGTATTGACTGTTCAAGGATGTATCGTGAAAGCTAAGCGCCACCGGCAACATCAAGGTATTTCTTATTGTGCTGTAGGAAAATCTAAATCGGGCGAAACGGGCTAACAAAGTCCTACAGCAGTATAGGAGCTCACTCTCTTGCTGAGCATGCGTCTGATCTGTCATTGTGAATGCATGGTTTGCATGTCCGCATGCAACAGCACTGTTTACCAGATGATTTTTAGACGATATGGAGGTTTTGATATGTCAGTTTCTCACGCTATTTTGCCCGGCATGCCGGTGCTTTCCGCCCAGAACACCAAAGTGGGTACCGTCGATGGTCTTGAGGGTACCAATCTCATCAAACTCACCAAGGATGAACAGGGCCAGCATCATTACATCCCCAAGGACTGGGTGGCTTCTACCGATAATGCTGAAGTGAAACTTTCGTGCGACGAAAAGCGCGCAGTGTCGGAATGGCTGACACAGCCCAACTGAAGCAGTCGTGCTTTGCAGGTCGAAGCATAAAAAAACCCGCCTCAATGTGAGGCGGGTTTTTATTTATCAATGCCTGTGAACAGGCGATTGAAACAGCCGCTGGATTACAGGCTGAACACGTTCAGTGCACCGCCGCCAGGAGCAGCGTTGTACTTGGTCAGTTCCTTGTAACCACCCGCTGCACCCAGTGCGTCGGAGTCGTTATCCAGGCCCAGGTTCATCGCAACACCAGCCCAACCGCCGATACCGGATAGTACGCCAACGTATTGCTTGCCCTTGTTGCTGTAGGTGAAGGCATTGCCGATCACGCCAGAGCCCACTTGGAACTTCCACAGCAGCTTGCCGGTTTGTGCATCCACTGCCTTGAAGTCACGCTCCAGAGTGCCGTAGAACACGAGGTCAGAAGCTGTTGCCAGTACGCCGCCCCATGAGGAGAACTTCTCCTTGTTGTACCAGACGGCCTTGCCCTTCAATGGATCCCAGGCTTCGAAACCGCCCATTACGCCATCAGGACCAGCAAACATGGTCAGGCTTGCACCCACCCATGGCTGACCAGCCACATACTTGGATTCCACTGGCTCGTAAGTCATGCAAACGTGGTTCAGTGGGATGTACATCAGACCAGTGCGTGGCGAGTAAGCCATAGGCTGTTGGTCCTTGACACCCAGCGCGGCTGGGCAGATGCCTTTGGCGTTGTAGTCTTCGTGTGTGGAGTAGCGCGCATCTTTTTGTGGCACGCCAGACTTCAGGTCAACCTTGGTTGCCCAGTTGATGAAGGGGTGAGCCTTCTCAGCCACCAGCAGGGTGCCGTTGGTGCGGTCCAGGGTGTAGTTGAAGCCGTTACGGTCAGTGTGGAAAGCGTACTTCTTGTCGCCCTTGTCGAACAGCACGATTTCGTTGATGCCGTCATAGTCCCACTCGTCATGAGGGGTCATTTGATAGCCCCACTTGGCGATACCGGTATTCAAGTCACGTGCGAACAGCGTCATGGACCATTTGTTGTCACCAGGACGTACGTCAGGGTTCCACACGGAAGGGTTGCCTGTGCCGTAGTACACGTAATTCAGTTTTGGATCATAGGAGAACCAGCCCCATACGGAACCGCCGCCGTGTTCCCAGCCATTCTTGGTAGCTTGTGGCTTCAGCCAGGTGCGCGTGCCCAGTTCTTTTTCAGGGTACTTCAGCTGGTCCTTGGTCAGTGCCTTGAACGAGCCACCTTCCTTGTTACCACCATTCACGTCCTGGTAAACAGACAGCGCGTTGTAGTGCGGGTTGGCCTTGTTGAAGTCTTCGCCGATCAGCACTTCGCTGTCAGGACCTGTGGAGTAAGCTTTCCAGGCCAGCGAACCATCTTTCAGGTTGTAAGCAGCCAGAAAGCAGCGCACACCGAATTCGCCACCAGAGCAACCGGTCAGCACTTTATCCTTGAAGACGTGAGGTGCGTTGGTGTTGCTGGCGCCCAGCTTGGGGTCTGTGTTCTTTACGTCCCAGATCTTGGCGCCGGTCTTGGCATCCAGGGCAACCAGCATGCCGTCATTCTGTTGCAGGAAAATCTTGCCATCGCCAAAGCCCAGGCCGCGGCTGACGTTATCGCAGCACAGCACTGCTTGTACGGATGGGTCTTGCTTGGGGAAGTAAGCCCAGAGAATCTTCTGGTTGTCGTTCAGGTCCAGCGCGTAAACGTTGTTCGGGAACGCAGTGTGCACATACATCACACCATTGATCACCAGCGGGGAGCCTTCGTGACCACGGTTAACACCGGTGGAGAAAGTCCATGCGGATTTCAGGCTCTTGATGTTGGATTTGTTGATCTGGTTCAGCGTGCTGTAGCCTTGGCCATTGTACTGACCACGTGGGCCAGCCCAGTTGGCAGGGTTAGCCATTGCGGCTTCCTGATCGGCTGCAGCAAATGCCATCATGGGCAGGGCAACGGTCATACCGACCACGGCGCCCAGTGCCAATTTCATCTTGCTCATCTTTAAAATCTCCATTGTTTAAGTCTTGCGCCACCATAGCTGGGGGAAATGGGCTTGAGCCCCTTTTTCTGACCAAACCTTAATATGTAACGAGAATTAAGGTTTGAAGCGAACGACTGTAACGAAACGTAAATTGGATGGCGTGAGCCAGATGAAATAACTTTTGGGGTCCACATGGTCCAGTGTGATATTAATCACATGGGCCAGATGCGGTGAATAGGTGGCAGGATGCTGCATCCCACGAAGAGTGACGGCCTTGGCAGGGCGGTCAGGCGGGCCTGAGCGCGGTTGACATGCCGAACTACATGCAAAAGCAGCAGTCACGACAAGTACAAATTGTAACATTTAATATACAAATTGCTACATTTATAACCGTGGCGAATGAGCGACAATTCAGAAGCTGACTTCACAATGAAATGTTCCATGCTGGATGTTGTAAATCTGATCATTCCTGATCATCTCAAGGTGCAAAAGGCATGCCCCGCATGATGCCATTCGTTGCCCCGGAAATGCGGCGCACCTGGAACCTGAATATAGACTTCAGGCCCTTTGAGCCAGGTACCGCGCTTTATCTGCAGATTGCTGAGCAGATCATCGAAAAAATCCGCCAGGGCCGCCTGCCGCCCCGAACGGTCATGCCCGGTAGTCGCGAGCTGGCTGCCATGCTGAACGTCAATCGCAAAACCATTGTGCTTTCTTACGATGAACTGATTGCACAAGGCTGGCTCACCACCCAGCATCGCCGCGGCACCTTTGTTTCCGAGGCGCTTCCATACCCTGCCAAAACCCAGCTGCTGGAAGTGCCTGAGCAAGATCTGGCGTTTTCATCCCATGGCCAGGCCATGACCGCCTTACCAACGCAAAAGTACATGCTGCTGTTGAGTGAGGGCTTGCCAGACAAACGCGTGATTCCCTATGACAAATATATCCGGGCCTCCAAGCGGGCCATGGCAAAAGTCGCGCGCACTGCCACGATGGATACACCCGATTACAAAGGGCAGCCCATCTTCCGGGAGGCTGTCGCCTCCCTGTTGCATGAGGAGTGTGGATTCAATGTTGGCATTGAGCATCTCTGCCTGACACGCGGTTTGCAGCAGAGCATCTATATCAGTGCGCGCGCACTTATCTCGCCAGGTGATTACGTCATTTTTGAGCGATGGTGCCCATCCGAGGCACTCAGTGTCTTCGAGTCATTGGGTGCGCGTATTCTGTTCGCCGATATGGATGGCGCCGGTGTAAGGGATGACGATGTCGAAATGCTGTGCCGACACCATCCGGTCAAGGCCATTTTCGTGACGCATCAGGTGCAGTACCCCACCACAGTCTCTCTGCCGGTTTCGCGACGCAAGCGCCTACTCAGATTGGCTGAGGAACTCAATTTTCACATCCTCGCGGCGGATTACTCCCAGCAACTCTATTTCAATCGACCCGCCATGGCGCCAGTGGCGACGGGCAATATGCGCAAGCGCATCATCTATATAGGCGCATTGCCCAGCATCCTGCCTGCTGACAGGCAAGTCGGCTATATTGCCAATACTCCCCAGTTTATTGATAAATGTGCGCGCCAACGTCAGTTGATGGGCCAAGTGGATGATCCCGTCAGTCAATCCGCGATCACCGAGCTTATCCAAACCGGGGAGTTTCATCGTACAGCGCGTCGTGCCTCGCGCATCTACAATCTTCGCCGACTCAATACGGCAAATTTGCTGGCAGAGCAGCTGGATGATCTGGTGTCGTTTCATATGCCAGAGGCTGGCCTGTTTTTCTGGCTGACCCTGAAAACACCTGTCCCGGTTCAGGAGTTGATTGATAAAGCTGAGCAAGCGGGCATTCATCTGATCCAGCATATCCACTACGCCGGCGATAGCGGCAGAGTGCCAGGTTTGCTGCTTGGATATTCACATCTGGATGATTTTCAAATGAAAGAACTTATCCAGAAAATCAAACAAATTCTGGTTCCCTTTGGTGAGTGATGTAGGTCACTAAAAAACAAGAAACTACCCCTCCTGAAAGATGGCTGAAAACAGCCACTCCCCATCAGCTGAAAAAACGCTCCTCAGCAAAAAAATATACATACAGTCGCCGTCAATTTTTTCACTGGCAAAAAAAGCCATTTTTTATTCCTTCGCCTCATTTTCAGCTTTTCTTCTTCCTGCGTTTTCTGATTAATGCCATTTGTGCATTGAATCTAATTAAATTAATTAAAATCATCATGTTGTAAGTTTATTCTCATTTCATTTTTGAGAGATTTTAACTAACTGATTAACCCGATGAGTAAAGTTGGGTTTCAGAATTGTGACAGTCTAAAAACCCTCGAACAGTGAGCACTCAGCCGTGTTTTCGGATGCGATTATATGGGCGTACTGTGACTTGTTAAATAACCCAATTCATGACGATATTTAAAAATAGTATATTGATGTTATGCGGCGATGATTTATGCAACTTATGTCTAATAACGGGCCAAATAATAAAATTCAGCGTGCCGGAATGCGACTTTTAAAAGCAAGTAAACAGCAAATTCAGGTTTATAAGCAGGTGGGGAAAGTCAACAGGAGAAGGCAGTGATTCACTGCCCTGCTCACCAGGAGGATCCTGAATGATGAGCTGTGGGAGGATAGGTCAGGGGATGTAGAGGGGGGGGGCGTTGATGGGCGATGCATTACGCATTCTCAATCATTGGGCAGGTGCCAACCTGCCTGCGCTAACGCGGAACCCAGCAGCATCCGCACTTGCAGGGCGTAGCGATGCTTATACGCCGGCTGCGTGAGCCTGCTGGTCTGCGTGGTAAGAGGAGCGCACCATGGGGCCGCATGCCGCATGGGTAAAGCCCATGGCCAGCGCTTCTTGCTCAAATTGCGCAAAGCGTTGAGGGGTGACGAAGCGCAATACGGGAAGGTGGTGTGGGCTGGGTTGCAGGTATTGCCCTAGTGTCAGCATGGTCACGCCATGCTTTCTTAAGTCGCGCATGACCTCGAGGATTTCCTCGTCGGTTTCCCCCAGGCCCAGCATAAGGCCAGACTTGGTTGGGACATTGGGATGTTGTTCGCCGAAGGCTTTGAGCAGGTCGAGTGAGTTCTGATAGTCCGAGCCTGGGCGTGCCTGTTTGTAAAGCCGTGGCACGGTTTCAAGGTTGTGATTCATCACATCCGGTGGTGCCTGGGTGAGAATCTCCATGGCACGGTCAAGGCGCCCGCGAAAATCCGGCACCAGAATTTCGATCTGGATTGCAGGGGAGTAGCGACGTACCGCTTCTATGCAATCGACAAAATGCTGCGCGCCGCCATCCTTAAGGTCGTCGCGGTCTACACTGGTGATGACGACATAGCGCAAACGCATTTGCGCGATAGTACGCCCCAGGTTTTCTGGCTCGTTAACATCTGGCGCAAGTGGCTTGCCGTGTGCTACATCGCAGAACGGGCAGCGGCGCGTGCAGATGTCGCCCAGAATCATGAAGGTGGCAGTGCCGCCGCTGAAGCATTCGCCGATATTGGGGCAGGATGCCTCTTCGCACACCGTGTGCAGATTATTCTCGCGCAATATCTGCTTGATCTCCTGAAAGCGCGCACTGTCAGGCACTTTCATGCGTATCCATTCCGGCTTGCGCATGGCGGGTTGCGGCACAATCTTGATGGGAATACGCGCTGTTTTGGCTGCGCCGGTTTCCTTGACGCCCGCTACCTTGCGCGGCGGCGTGGCGGGGGGCGGGGTGATTTCCAGGGTATCGCTCATAGGGCTTCGGTTCTCAAGAATTCGTTTTCAGTATACCCCAGCTTGCCCGCCAGCAATTCCAGTAGGCGCTCGCCTGCCTGCGCGGGGGTGAGGGGCAGGCCCAGGTCACGTGTTTGCGTAACGGGCATGCCTTTATAGCCGCAAGGGTCTATCGCGCTGAAGGGGGCCAGGTCCATGTCCACATTCAATGCCAGGCCGTGATAGCAGCGCTGCTGCTTGAGGCGCAGGCCCAGTGAGGCGATCTTGGCATCGCCCACGTAAACGCCGGGGGCATCGGCACGGGCGTAGGCGATGGTGCCATGCTGTGCCAGCAAGTCGACGATGCTTTGTTCCATGGCATTGACCACATCGCGTATGGTCCAGCCTTGCCGCGCAAGGTCCAGCAACAGGTAAACCACTACTTGTCCCGGGCCGTGGTAGGTGATCTTGCCACCACGGTCCACCGGCAGCAGCGGAATGTCATTGCGCAGGGGCGGCGTTGCATCGCGACGGTTGAGCCCCTGCGTGTAGATCGGTGCATGCTCGGTAAGCCACAACTCGTCGGGCGTGTCAGCGTCGCGGCGAGCGGTAAATTCCTGCATCGCATGCCAGGTATCTTCATACCCGCTCAGGCCGAGCCGGCGAATATGCAAGGGCATGCTTAGAGCACAACCTTGACGCTAGGATGTGAAGTCAATGCGCGATAAATATCGTCGAGCTGTGGTTTGGAGGTGACGTAAACATAGCAGGTAAGGCTGATGTAGCGTCCACCAGAACTCGCGCGCATCTCGACGCGGGTAGCGTCGAATTCGGGCGCATGCACCCGGATAACGTCCACGACGGTGTCGGAAAAGGTCTCATGCGTTTCTCCCATGACTTTGATGGGGAAGTCGCAAGGGAATTCAATCAGAGTGTCTTGATCAGCCATGGGGTGTCTCCGCGCTACGCATAATGTGGTTTTTATAAAGCTGATACGCTTTATACATGCGCTTGAATATGGGGCCGGGCAGGCCGTTTGCAATGGGGGTGTTGTCCAGCCGCACAATCGGCAGGATTTCCTTGGTCGAAGAGGTCATCCAAAGTTCATCGGCGCTACGGATGCGCGCCTCAGTGAAATAGCCAATATCAACGGGGATACCTTCGCTCTCGGCCAGTTCCAGAATCACATCGTAGGTAATGCCAGGCAGCATGTGCTGGTCTTTGGGCGGCGCCAGTATCACGCCTTTATCCACGGCAAAAATATTGCTGGCAGCGCCTTCGGTCAGCATGCCATCGCGGAACAGAATGGTTTCCACCGCACCTTCGTCGACGGCCATCTGGCGCAGCAACACATTGGGCAGCAATGAGATGGCTTTGATGTCGCAATGATCCCAGCGGATATCCTGGCTGCTGATGGCAACGGCGCCGCTTTCCACCAGACTGGCAGGCGGCGTGATCAACGGATTGCTCATCATGAAAACGGTAGGCTCCACATGCGCAGGAAATGCATGGTCGCGCGGTGCAGGCCCGCGCGTGACCTGAATGTAAATGGACTGGTCTTCTGCTTCATTGCGCTTGACCAGCTCTTCCACATGGCGGCTCCAGGCTGCGCTGTCATGCAGATTGGGTATGCGCAGACTGCTGAGGCTGCTACTCAGCCTGCGCAGGTGCTCTTGCAAACGGAAGGGGTGGCGCGAGTAAACCGGGATCAGTTCATACACGCCATCGCCGAAGATGAAGCCGCGATCGAGTACCGGAATGCGGGCTTCTTCTATCGGCATGAAGGCGCCGTTCAGGTACACGATCTGCGACATGAACTCAGGCAAACCAGAGTTTGATGGTATCCCACAGACGACCAAACAGGCCGGCAACTTCTACGTTCTTGGCAGCGACCAGCGTGCGCTTGTCGATCAGCTTGTCATCCAGGAAAAACTCAATGGTGCCGACGTCCTGCCCGGCGCTGATCGGCGCGATCAAAGGCTGGCGGCTGGTCACCTTGGCTTTGACACGGGCATATTCGCCCTTGGGCAGGGTGATCGACAGGTCAGTGGGTACCGTGGCAGCCACCAGATTATCCTGGCCTTTCCAGACCTTGAGCTGATTGATCGGCTGGCCGCGCTTGTATACCAGGTGGGATTCATAGAACTGGAAGCCATAGTTCAGCAGTTTCTGGCTTTCAGTCGCACGGGCGCTATCAGAAGGCGTGCCCAGCACAACGGAAATCAGGCGAGTCTCGCCGCGTTTGGCAGATGAAATCAGACAGTAGCCAGCGGTCTTGGTATGGCCGGTTTTCATGCCGTCAACGTATGGGTCCAGCCAAAGCAGGCGGTTGCGGTTAGGCTGGGTAATGTTGTTGTAGCTGTACTGCTTTTGCGAATACAGACGCTTGTAATCTTCCGGGAAGTCGCGGATCAGCGCCGATGCCAGCAGCGACAGGTCATACGCCGTGGTGTAGTGCTGCGGATCAGGCAGGCCCGTGGCATTCATGAAATGGGTATTTTTCATGCCCAGGCGTGCTGCTTCCTTGTTCATCAGGTCAGCAAAGGCTTCTTCGGTGATCGCAATACCTTCTGCCAGCGCAATGGATGCATCATTGCCAGACTGAATGATCATGCCATGCAGCAACTCATCCACGGTGACTGGGCGATTAGGCTCAACAAACATTTTGGAGCCTTCCACCTTCCAGGCCTTGATGCTGATCGGCAGTGTCTGGGTCAATTGCAGATGGCCATTTTTCACGGCCTTGAAGGAGAGATAAGCCGTCATCAGCTTGGTCAGCGACGCTGGCTCCACGCGTTCATCGCCGGCTTGCTGGGCGATGGTGGACTGGCTGTTGAAGTCGCGCAAAACATAGGACTTAACCGCGAGTGAGGGCGGTGGTGGAATCTCGGCGGCCTGCACAGTGAGACTGCAAACAGCGGCAACCAGGGTGAAAATGCGTGAAATATAAGACATGGCTTCCTACTTTGAAAATTACTTGCGGATAACGATGGCGGTCGTGCCCAGCGTCTGCTTGATGTTGGCTGCAGCGCGGTCAGCTTCTGCCCGGCTGCTATATGGACCCAGCAGCACGCGATAGGTGCCATTATTATACCAGCTCTGGGTGGCGACATTGCCGGCCAAGCCTTGCTCCCTGATTCTGTTGCTCAATGCATCGGCATTGGATTGTAATTTGAATGCGCCAACCTGCACGTAATCGCCGCTGGCAATGCTGGCGGTATTGTCCACTTGTGGCAGTGCATTGGCCGTAGCCGGTTGTGGCAATGGTGTATCGCTGACCGGAGCACTCGGTGGCGGCATGGGGGTGGCCGGCGCGGGCGTTACTACGGAGGGTAATGGTTTTGCGCCGGGACGCGTGTCGATGGCTTCTACTTCCACCAGGCCGCTGCCTTTCTGGCTCAGACGCAGCTTGTAGGCCGCCGCATAGGAGAGGTCAATCAGGCGGTCACTATGGAACGGGCCGCGATCATTGATACGCACGATGACGGAACGGCCATTCTCGGGATTGGTTACCCGTACATAGCTGGGCAGCGGCAAGGTGGTATGCGCGCCCGTCATGCCGTACATATCGTAGATTTCCCCGCTGGAGGTTTTCTGCCCGTGATAGCGTCGGCCATACCAGGAAGCAATGCCGCGCTGTTTGTATGGCTGATACTCGGTCATGGGTTTATACGATACACCGAGCGCAATATAAGGCCGGTTGGCGCGTGGCAAGAGCGCTTCTGCCCGTGGCACGGCGTCGGGAATCGCATCGATATCCGCCGGAGGATTGTCCCCCGGGCCATCATCCAGATAGTAGCCACCGCGCTTGGGGGCTGGCGTTGTGGGGGTGCCGGATGTGCTGGCTCCCGGAGTTGTGTTGTCAGGTTTGACGGTGGTACTGCCACCGCACGCGCTTAGCCAGAGGGGAATGGCCAGGGCAATCAGATAGCGAGGTAGTCTCATCAGGAAGTCACCAGTTTTTTATGGGTGTGTATGCTCATCAAAATACCAAAACCCAGCAACAGGGTCACCAGCGAGGTGCCGCCGTAGCTGATCAAAGGTAATGGAACGCCAACGACCGGTAAAATTCCGCTGACCATGCCGATATTGACGAAAACATAGGTAAAAAAGGTGAGGGTGATACTGCCTGCCAGCAATCGGCAGAACATGTTTTGTGCCTGGGCGGCGATCACCATGCCACGGCCAATGATTAGCGTGAACAACAGCAATAGCAGCAGATTGCCCATCAGGCCAAACTCTTCACCGAACACGGCAAAGATGAAGTCCGTGGTGCGTTCCGGCAGAAAATCCAGTTGAGACTGCGTGCCATGCAACCAGCCCTTGCCCGCCATGCCGCCCGAGCCCAGTGCAATGGTCGCCTGTATGGTGTGGTAGCCCGCGCCCAGTGGATCCTGATACGGGTCAAACAGGATTTCAATACGCTTGCGTTGATAGTCATGCAGCATGGTCCAGAAGATGGGCGCCATGACACCGGCAAACACGGCCAGGCCGATCAGCAGGCGCCAGCTCAAACCCGCCAGAAACAAGACATAAAAGCCGGAAGAGGCAATCAGCAGTGAGGTGCCAAGATCCGGCTGCTTCATGATGAATGCGACTGGAATTGCCAGCAGCAGGGCACCAATGGCATGGTTGCTGAGACGCAGGGTGTTGTCGCGTCTGGAAAAATACCAGGCCAGCAGCATGGGCACCGCGATTTTCATCAGCTCGGATGGCTGAATGCGTGCGACCCCGATATGCAGCCAGCGGCGGGCGCCGTGGCTGATCTCGCCGAAGAAGAACACCCCGACCAGCAATACCATGCCCAGGATGTAAAGCGGCAAGGCCAGCCGTTCCAGATGCTGGGGTGCAATATTGGCTGCGATCCACATGATGGCCAGCGCGGCGCCCATGTTGGCGGCCTGCGACAGCACGCGATCCACATTCTGGCCAGAGGCGCTATAGAGCACAAACAGGCCTACCAGCATGGTGAACAGCAGGCTGCCCATGAGGAAGGAGTCGATATGCCTGACGATGTAGGAACCGAAGCGATTAATCATGCAATTCTTCCTCGTGTGCGGGTTCCGGTGCATTGACCGCCGCGGCATCAACTGCGGGAACCGGCGGTGGCGGTTCTTTGCCCAGCAGGTAGTAGTCCATGATCTTGCGGGCTATCGGGCCGGCCGTGGAGCCGCCGTGGCGACCATTTTCCACGATCACCGCTACCGCAATCGTCGGGTCATCGGCGGGAGCATAGGCTATGAACAAGGCATGGTCCAGATGCCGTTCGTTGATCTTGCTCTCGTTGTATTTTTCATTCTGCTTGATGCCGATCACCTGGGCTGTGCCGGTTTTGGCTGCAATGGCATACGGGCTGCCTGCGCCCACGCTCGCGGCTGTACCACCAGGCAAGGTCACATTGACCATGCCCTGAGTCACGATTTCCACATGGTGCGGATCCAGCGCAACGCGATCCACCACCACCGCCGGGTTGGGCGTGATGACGCCGTTGCGCGCCTCCTGAATGCTGCTCACCAGACGGGGCCGCATGGCGACGCCTTTATTCGCCAGAATGGCAGTGGCTTGGGCCAGCTGCAATGGCGTGACTAGCGTGTAGCCCTGCCCAATGCCGGTGATCACGGTTTCGCCGGGGAACCAGCGTTGCTTCCAGCGCTTCCATTTCCATTCCGGCGTAGGCAAGAGACCGCTCATTTCGCCCTTCATATCAATGTCAGTCTTGCGGCCAAAGCCGAAGTGGCTGACAAAGGAGGTCAGGCGGTCTATACCCATATCCAGCGCCAAGCCATAAAAAAACGTATCGCAGGAGACGGTAATCGCGCGTTGCACATCCACCAGGCCATGGCCGCCGGGTTTCCAGTCGCGGTAGCGATGTGAACTGCCAGGGAGCATGAAATAGCCGGGATCGCTGATGGTGAAAGGGGGCTCGCGTTTGCCTGCTTCCAATCCGGCCAGTGCAACAAAGGGCTTGAATGTGGAGCCGGGGGGATAAATGCCGCGCATGGGGCGATTGATCAATGGCTTGTCGATGGACTCGTTCAGCGCTTTCCAGCTTTCGCTGTCGATGCCGTCTACAAAAAGATTGGGGTCAAAGGTGGGTTGGCTGACATATGCCAGCACTTCGCCGTTCTTGGGATTGATGGCGACCAGGGCGCCGCGGTGATCGCCAAACGCTTCTTCGCCTATGCGTTGCAGCTTGCTGTCTATGCTCAGGATCAGGTTGTCGCCGGGCACCGGTGGGGTGCTCGACAATACGCGCACAGCGTGGCCATCCGCATCAATTTCCACTTGCTGGAAGCCCGTCGTGCCGTGCAACTGGCGTTCGTAATATTGCTCCAGGCCGCTTTTACCGATGTGATCCGAGCCTTTGTAATTGGATAGCTCGTTGGATTCAGACAGGGAGGCGAGGTCGCGATCATTAATACGGCCAATGTAGCCCAGCATATGGGCACCCAGATTGTTTTCTGGATAGTGGCGGAACAGGCGCGAGCGTATCTCCACCCCGGGGAAACGGTAACGGTTGACGGCAAAGCGCGCCGCTTCAACTTCGTTCAGGTGCGTGCGTATCGGCACGCTTTCAAAACTGTGGCTCTGCGTACGCAGCTTCTTGAAGCGCTTGCGATCCGCTGCGCTGACTTCAATGAATTCGCTGATTTCATTGATGGTGTCTTCAACATTCTTGACCTTGGATGGCGTGATTTCCAGCGTGTACGCAAAGAAGTTATGCGCCAGTATCACGCCGTTGCGATCCAGGATCAGCCCGCGATTAGGCACGATAGGTACCAGCGAGATGCGGTTGTTTTCTGCCAGCGTCTGGAAGTAGTCGTACTTCATCATCTGCAGGAAGAAGAAGCGGCTACCCAGAATGCTAAAGCAGACCAGCACCAGCACAGCCATAAACGCCAGGCGCAGGCGGAAATTATGCTGTTCCAGCTGGTAGTTGCGGAGCTCGGAGCGGTAGTTCAATCGGGCTTAGTCCTGGTCCGTGTGGCCTTGAATGCCAAGGCGGGTCAAGATCACCGCGAGCCATAGCACGATGCCGCTGATACAAGGGTAAAAATAGCCCCAGCCCGGGCTCTCGCCACCGGCAAACATCTTGAGGATGAGTAATGTCAGCTGATTGAACACCAGCAGGGCAAATACATAAGCCGCCTGTTGCCAGATATTGAACAGGGTAAGGCGGCGCTGGTAACTCAAGGCAAAGAACGCAGTTAAGGCATAGGCCAGCGCGGCCTGACCAAACAGGCCACCCGTCGCCAGATCAATCACCAGTCCGGCGAACCAGGCCGTGCCAATGTTGCATAGATGAGGCGCCCGCAACAGCCAGTAAAGCAGGACCAGCAGCACAAAGTCGGGTCGTATGGTCAATGCCACGCCCGACCAGGGCAGAAGCTGGCACAGCAGGGCCGCGAGCAGAGTCAGGTAGATGGTGCTGAGATTGGGGCGCATGTCAGATTATTCGGGTACTGTAGGATTTTTGACGGCAGGCGCTTTTTTTGCGGGCGGGGTTGCAGCAGGCGCTGTATTTTTCTTCTGCACGACCACGGGCTCGGGTTTCGGCATATCCAGCAACAGCACCTGTTTGTGATTTTCGATGCCGGCCAGCGGCTTGCATACGATATGGGCAAAAGGTGAGTTGGGGTTGCGCTCGACCGTGACTACCTCAGCGACCGCCAGCCCCATGGGATAAACGCCATCAATTCCGGAAGTGACCAGTCTGTCGCCGCGGCGGATATCGACGTTGGCGGGCAGATAGGGCAGGTCGAGCATGGTGTCGCGGCCATGACCAAAGGCAATGGCGCGCAGGCTGTTGCGCTCCACTTGAATCGGTACCGAAAGTTCGCGGTCGGTAATCAGCGTGACTTCGCTGGTAAACGGGTAGACGCGGGTGACCTGTCCGATCACACCATCCCCATCAATCACGGCTTGTCCTGCTACCACCTCATGGCGACTGCCGAGGTTGATGACCACCCGGTGGGTGAAGGGGTCACGCCCAATATGCAAAATCTCGCCCAGGCGCGCATTTTGGGGTGAATTGCGGGCTGCACCCAGCAGGTTGCGCAGGTGCTCGTTTTCCTGCTCCAGCGCGCGGAAGCGTTGCAGTTCAGCACTTTGCAGCAGGGCCTGTTCGGTCAATCGGCCGTTTTGCTTGAGCAGGCTGCTGTGCGTGGTGAGGTATTCATTGGCATCGTGCATCAGGTCGGATGGCGCATTGGCCAGTACCTGCAAAGGGTGCATCAAGGCGCTGAAGCCCTGACGCACCTCGACCAGATAATGCAGGCGCGAGTCGGTCGCCATCAGGGTGAGCGAGACGGCGGCGAAGAAAATGAGGCGGGCAAACGGACTGGGGCCGCGGACAAAGAAGGCCGGTGAGTGTTGAGGTTCAAGCGGACGCGGCATCGATAGGTTCAGCCCTGAGTCTATCCTGTAGTGAAGGGCCCAGCAGACTGGGCGCCAAACAAACTACGCTTATCAATTAAAACAGGCCGTTGCCGGCCTGTTACGGTTATGCAGATGCGTGTATCTGCTTACTCGCTGGCAAACACATTGCCGAGCTTGTCCATTTCTTCCAGCGCACGACCGCTACCGCGGGCAACACAGGTCAATGGATCTTCTGCCACGATCACGGGCAAGCCGGTTTCTTCCACCAGCAGACGATCCAGATCGCGCAGCAAGGCGCCACCGCCGGTCAGTACCATGCCTTTTTCGGCAATGTCGGCGCCGAGTTCAGGCGGGGTTTGTTCCAGTGCTGATTTCACCGCACCCACGATGGAGTTCAATGGCTCGGTCAGCGCTTCCAGGATTTCATTGCTGGAGATGGTGAACTTGCGTGGCAGACCTTCTGCCAGATTACGGCCGGTCACTTCCATTTCCAGCACTTCGGAACCAGGGAAGGCGGAGCCGATTTTTTTCTTGATCAGTTCGGCCGTTGGCTCGGAAATTTGCATGCCGTAGTTGCGGCGGATGTAATCGATGATGGCCTGGTCAAACTTGTCACCGCCTACCCGTTCGGATTTGGCGTAAACGATACCACCCAGCGAGATCACGCCCACTTCGGTAGTGCCGCCGCCGATATCAACCACCATGGAGCCGGTGGCTTCTGCTACCGGCATGTCGGCGCCAATCGCTGCGGCCATTGGTTCTTCAATCAGGTAAACCTGACGGGCACCAGCGCCAATCGCCGATTCGCGGATCGCGCGGCGCTCTACCTGGGTTGAGCCTACCGGCACACAGATGATGATGCGCGGGTTGGGGCTGAACAGGCGGGATTCGTGAATCTTGCGGATGAAATACTTGAGCATTTGCTCGGTAATGGTGAAGTCGGCAATCACGCCGTCTTTCATCGGGCGGATCGCGGTGATGTTGGCTGGGGCGCGACCCAGCATGCGCTTGGCTTCCAGGCCAACTGCCAGCATGGTTTTCTTGCCTGCGGGGCCGCCTTCCTGGCGGATGGCTACAACGGAAGGTTCGTCGAGGACGATGCCGCGGCCGCGGACGTAAATCAGGGTGTTGGCGGTGCCGAGGTCGATCGCAAGATCGTTGGAGAAGTAACTATTTAAAAGACCGAACATGGTTGTCTGTATCCTGAACGAACGGCCGCGACTTGGCTGAGGCAAGTCGCGGCTGAAGATGTGCATAAAATCAAGTTATAATACCCGATATAGTCGCGAATTTTAAGACTAGTTTTAAATTTGGGCTGGCGGGCACTGTTGCTCCCCGTTCACACTGGCCGCCAAGGCGGTTTAATTTTTCAAGCGTTCTGGAATAAACCCATGTCACTGAGCAGTTCAGATGTAAAGCGCATCGCGCATCTCGCGCGAATTGAGGTGAGCGATCAGGAAGCCGAAGCCACCTTGCAGAAATTATCCGGCATTCTTGGGCTGATCGAGCAGATGCAGGCGGTGGATACCACCGGCATCGTGCCGATGTCGCATTCGCAGGATGTGGTGCAGCGCTTGCGTCCCGATGTGGTCACCGAAACCGATCATCGCGCCGCTTTCCAGGCGATCGCGCCTGCCGTTGAAAACGGGCTGTACCTCGTTCCCAAAGTCATCGAATAACCCTAACGTTCGCGAATCAACTCCATGATAAACAGCAGCCTCAAACAGCTGGGTGCCATGCTTCAGGCGAAGCAGATATCCAGTACCGAACTGACGCAGGCATTCCTGCAGCGCATTGATCAGCATAACCCCGAGATCAATGCCTATATCACGATAGACGCTGAGCGCAGCCTCGCGCAGGCCAAAGCCGCCGATGCCCGCATCGCCGCTGGCACTGCGCAGCCGCTCACCGGTATCCCCATTGCCCAGAAAGACATTTTTGTTGCCAATGGCTGGAAAACCACCTGCGGCTCCAAAATGCTGGACAACTTTATCGGCCCTTACGACGCCACCGTGATCAAGCTGTTTGATGAGGCGGGCGCAGTGAACCTGGGCAAGACCAATATGGACGAGTTCGCCATGGGCTCCTCCAACGAAACCAGTTACTACGGTAAGGTGCAAAACCCATGGGATCGCACGCGCGTACCGGGCGGCAGCTCGGGTGGCAGTGCCGCTGCCGTGGCAGCGCGTCTGTGTGCGGCGGCTACCGGTACCGATACCGGCGGCTCCATTCGCCAGCCAGCCTCGCTGTGCGGTTTGTCCGGCCTTAAGCCGACCTACGGCCTGGTGTCGCGCTACGGCATGATCGCCTTTGCCTCCAGCCTGGACCAGGCGGGCCCCATGGCCAAGTCCTGTGAGGACATGGCGCTGATGATGAATGTCATGACCGGCTTTGATGAGCGTGACTCCACCAGCCTGCAACGCGACAAGGAAGATTACGAGCGTGAGCTGGGCAAGCCGCTGCAAGGCTTGCGCGTCGGCCTGCCCAAGGAGTTTTTCGCCGACGGCCTCAGCAGTGAAGTCGCTGCCGTGGTGGAATCGGCCATTGCCGAATATCGCAAGCTGGGTGCCGAGATTGTCGAGATCAGCCTGCCCAATACCCAGTTATCCATCCCGGTGTACTACGTGCTGGCGCCGGCGGAAGCCTCCAGCAACCTGTCGCGCTTTGATGGCGTGCGCTACGGGCACCGCGCTGCAGAGTATGACGATCTGCTGGAGATGTATTGCAAGAGCCGCGCCGAAGGCTTTGGCGCCGAGGTCAAACGCCGCATCCTGATTGGCACCTATGTGCTGTCGGCAGGTTATTACGATGCTTATTACCTCAAGGCGCAGCAGATCCGCCGCCTGATTGCCGAGGACTTTGCCAAGGCATTCACCCAGTGCGATGTGATCATGGGGCCAACCGCCCCTGGTACCGCATTCCGCAGCGGTGAAAAAGCCAATGATCCGGTTTCCATGTACCTCGAAGACCTCTACACCATCGCCGTCAACCTGGCGGGTCTGCCTGGCATGAGTATTCCTGCCGGGTTTGCCAGTGTGGATGGTAAACAGCTGCCAGTCGGTCTGCAGGTGATCGGTAACTATTTTGACGAGGCGCGCATGCTGAATGTAGGCCATGCCTATCAGCAAGTGACGGATTGGCATACCCGTATGCCGGAGGGGCTTTAATCATGCAGTGGGAAGTTGTTATCGGGCTGGAAACACATACCCAGCTTCAAACCAAATCCAAGATTTTTTCCGGCAGCAGCATTGCCTTTGGTGCTGAGCCGAATACCCAGGCCAGCGCGGTGGATATCGCCCTGCCTGGCGTGCTGCCCGTGCTGAACCAGGAAGCCGTGCAATGCGCCATCAAGTTTGGCCTCGCAGTGAATGCCGAGATCGCGCCGCGTTCGGTCTTCGCCCGCAAGAATTACTTTTACCCTGACTTGCCCAAGGGCTACCAGATCAGCCAGTACGAGCTGCCGGTGGTAGGCAAGGGCTCGCTCACCGTGCAGGTGGGTGATCAGGAGAAGACCATCCGCATTACCCGCGCGCATTTGGAAGAAGATGCAGGCAAGTCGGTACACGGCGCGTCGGCTGGCATGTCCGGCATAGACCTTAATCGTGCCGGTACGCCGTTGCTGGAAATCGTTACCGAACCTGACATGCGCTCTGCCGCTGAGGCCGTGGCCTATGCCAAAAAGTTGCACGAGCTGGTGCAGTGGATAGGCATATGCGACGGCAACATGCAGGAAGGCAGTTTCCGTTGCGACGTGAACGTCTCGGTACGCCCCAAGGGTTCCGACAAGCTGGGCACGCGTCGCGAGATCAAGAACCTCAACTCCTTCCGCTTCATGCAGCAGGCGATTGAATACGAAACCCGCTGGCAGATCGAGACGCTGGAAGACGGCGGCACCATCCAGCAAGCTACTGTGCTGTTTAACCCCGACACCGGCGAAACCCGCGCCATGCGCAGCAAGGAAGAAGCCAACGACTATCGTTACTTCCCTGATCCTGATTTGCTGCCTTTGCAGATTACGGTGGAAGATATCGCCAAGGTGAAGGCCGTGATGCCGGAACTGCCCGGCGACATGAAGGCGCGCTTCGAACGTGAGTATTCGCTCTCAGCGTATGACGCATCTGGCCTGACATCCTCGCGTGGCATTGCCGATTACTTTACGGCCGTGGTAGCGCAGGTTGCCGAGCCTAAAATGGCCGCCAACTGGGTCATGGGCAGTGTCGCAGCCAAGCTCAACGAGCAGGATCAGGACATCAGCGCATCGCCGGTGAGCCCGCTGCAACTGGCTGGTTTGCTCAAGCGCATTGCCGACAACACCATCTCCAACAAGATCGCCAAGGAAGTATTCGAGGCAATGTGGGCTGGCGAAGGTGATGCCGACAGCATCATCGAGAAAAAAGGCCTGAAGCAGGTGACGGATAGCGGCGCTATCGAAGCCATCATTGATGAAGTGCTGGCTGCCAACGCTGCCATGGTGGAAGAGTTCCGCGCTGGCAAGGAAAAAGCCTTCAACGCGCTGGTGGGTCAGGCCATGAAAGCCTCCAAGGGCAAGGCCAACCCAGCACAGGTAAATGAGGTGCTGCGCCGAAAACTGGGTGCCTGATCAGCTGGCAATAGTTTGCGCGCATGAAAAAAGCCGGGATGTCCCGGCTTTTTTCATTTTTGCATCGCGCTGTCTGCTAGTGCCTGCAGGATGCTTTGCCATTGCTGCCGTTTTGTCGTTTGCGGAATGCTGGCATTCGCCGGGCTGGTGGATGGCAAGGTGCTAAACCTCAGGCTTGCCAGTGCTTCCTTGCTTAATCTTTCTGCTTTGATGACATGGCGCTGAAATGCCTGCGCCGCCTTTTGCCCATTGAAAAACACATGGCGGATCTGCGCATGTGTGGCAAAAAAACCGGCGAAGTCATTGGCGACAATGCTGCCTTCATCAATGGCGCTATCCAGGCTGCCGGGCCGAAAGCATTGATGCATGACATCCCACAGCGCAATGTTGTGGCGGCATAGCTGGGCCAGACGCTCTGCATAAGGCAGATGGGGGTGAGCCCCGACCAGCTCGCCCATGATGGGCCAGAACAGATTGTGCGGATGGCCGTAATACTGCTGCTGCGTGAGCGAGGCAATGCCGGGCATGGAGCCCAGTATCAGGACGCGGGCATCCGCCTGGGCAACGGCGGGGAAACCTTCAATGCTGGCCATGATGCGATGATGCCCCGCGTATCAGGAATAACGGCTTAAGCGCAGCTGACGCCGTATTCGTTACGGTAAGCCTCAATGGCGGGCTGGAATGTGGCAAGCTCCGGCGCATGTTTCAGGTAATCAATCAGGCTGCTTAAGCTCGCGATGCTGATCACGGGCATGCCGGATTGCTGCTCGACTTCCTGCACGGCAGAGAGGCTCCCCAGGCCACGCTCTTGCCGGTCAATGGCGATGGCAACCGCTGCGGGCGTGGCACCTGCCGCACGTATCATTTCCACGGACTCCCGCACCGAGGTGCCAGCCGAGATCACGTCATCCACAATCAGCACGCGACCCTTGAGCGGGGCGCCGACGATGGTGCCGCCTTCGCCATGGTCTTTGGCTTCCTTGCGGTTGTAGGCATACGGTACATTGACGCCACGGCGCGCCAGGGCAATCGAGATGCTGGCGGCCAGCGTAATGCCCTTGTAGGCGGGGCCAAACAGCATGTCGAAGGGGATGCCGGACTGCACAATGGCGGCGGCATAATATTCGCCGAGCTTCATCAGGCTTTCGCCATCGTTGAACAGACCCGCATTGAAAAAGTAGGGACTGAGGCGGCCAGCCTTGGTTTTGAATTCGCCAAAGCGCAATACTTGCTTATCAATGGCAAAGGCGATGAATTGTTGCGTAAAATCGAGGGCTTGATCAGACATGAGAGTATGGAAAAGGGGTTGAGCTTGTACCGAATTATATCTGCAAATCTGAATGGCATCCGGTCCGCGGCCAATAAAGGGTTCTACCCATGGCTGCAACAGCAGAATGCTGACATCGTCTGCATGCAGGAGCTGAAGGCGCAGCTGGCGGACATGACGCCGGAAATGCTGAACCCCGAAGGGTACTTTGGCTATTTTCATTACGCCGAAAAGAAAGGCTACAGTGGCGTGGGTATCTATACCCGCGTACAGCCGGATGCGGTGATTGTGGGCCTGGGGATAGCGGATATTGATGCCGAAGGGCGCTATCTGGAGTTGCAGTTTGGCAATCTCAGCGTGGTGTCGCTGTATCTGCCCTCCGGTTCCAGCGGCGAAGAGCGCCAGGCCTTCAAGTTCAGTGTGATGACGCGATTCCTGGTGCATCTCGAAGCCTTGCGTGCTGCCGGTCGCGATGTGGTGATCTGTGGCGACTGGAATATCGCGCACAAAGAGGCCGATCTCAAAAACTGGAAAGGCAACAAAAAGAACTCAGGCTTTTTGCCAGAGGAACGCGCCTGGCTGACCGATCTGTTTGATCGCGTGGGCTGGGTGGATGTTTACCGGGTGCTGCATCCCGATACCACCGACGAATGCTATACCTGGTGGAGCAACCGCGGGCAGGCCTGGGCCAAGAATGTGGGTTGGCGTATTGATTACCAGATTGCGACGCCGGATTTTGCTGCCAAGGCGATAGCAGCCAGCATCTACAAGCTGGAGCGCTTTAGCGACCACGCGCCGCTGATCATTGATTACCAGCGCTAAGCTGCTTTAAGTACGCTTTTACTCGGGGTCGCGGATAGAAGGCGTGGCCAGCGGCTTGCCATGCCATGGCGCGATCTTCAGCAGCAACAGCATGCCGGGAATCGCCGCCACAAAACATAGCAGGAAGAAATTCACCCAGCCCAGTATATCCACCAGATAACCGGTAGTGGCGTTGGCAAAGGTGCGCGGCACGGCCGCCAGGCTGGTGAACAGCGCAAACTGGGTGGCGGTGTAGAGCGGGTGGGTGGTCTGGGCGATATAGGCGACAAAGGCGGCGGTGCCCAGGCCTACGCCAAAGGCTTCCACGCCAATCACAACCCCCAGCCACAGCAGATCGTGCCCCACGACGGCCAGCCAGGCAAAGCCCAGAATCGCCAGCATTTGTACCGCGCCAAACAGCCACAGCGAGCGGTGTATGCCGAGTCGCACCATCCAGATGCCGCCCAGCAGGCCGCCTATCACGCTCGGCCACAGCCCGGCATTTTTAGCGATGAGGCCGATTTCCGTCTTGCTGAATCCCATGTCCAGATAAAACGGCGTAGCGAGCGCCACCGCCATGCTGTCGCCCAGTTTGTACAAAAAGATAAACGCCAGAATCAGCAGGGCGGAGCGCCAGCCATTGCGGTGGATGAATTCATTGAAAGGCTCGACGACGGCAGCGGCGAGTGTTCTTGGCCGTCCGGGTTTCAGCTCGGGTTCTTTGACCAGCAGCGTCATCACCATGCCAGGCAGCATGAAAAGCGCGGTAATCAGAAACACGCTATCCCACGCCATGTGGTCGGCGAGAATCAGCGACAGTGAGCCGGGGATCAGGCCGGCAATCTTGTAGGCATTCACGTGAATCACATTGCCCAGGCCCAGCTCCGCATCAGGCAGGATTTCACGGCGATAGGCATCAATCACCACATCCTGGCTGGCGCTGAAAAATGCCACCACGGCCGCCAGGTAGGCGATGGTCCAGATATCCAGCACGGGATGCAGCTTGCCGAACAGGGGGATGCTGACCAGCAGGGCAACTTGCGTCACCAGCAGCCAGCCACGCCGCCTGCCCATGGGCGGAATATAGCGATCAAACAGCGGAGCCCAGATGAACTTCCAGGTGAAGGGCAGTTGGATCAAGGCAAACAGGCCGATGGCCTTGAGATCGACCCCTTCAGAACGCAGCCATGCGGGTAGCAGGCTGATCAGTATGAATAAGGGGAGTCCGGAGCTGAAGCCGGTGAAAATGCAGATCAGCATGCGCCGATTGAGCAGCGCCTTAAGCCAGGTGGGTTGTGCGTTCATGGGCGACACATTACCCGAAATCGGGTGCCGCATGCCACAATATCAGGATGTTGGAATTCACTTTATTTGGCGTGTTCATGGTCGGCTTGCTGGGTGGCGGCCATTGCGCCGGGATGTGCGGTGGCATTGTCGGCGCCGTTAGCATGAGCTTGCCGGGCGCGCGACCACGCCTGCCGTTTCTGCTTGCCTACAATGGCGGGCGTATTTTGAGTTACACCCTGGCCGGGGTATTGGCGGGGGCACTTGGTGCCAGCAGTTTTTTTCTGGGGCATATTCTTCCCATTCAGAAAATACTCTACGGACTCAGCAGCGTGATGCTGGTGTTGCTGGGCTTGTACCTGGCAGGTGTCTGGCATGGCGTGACCTATGTTGAGCGGCTGGGCAGCGTGCTATGGCGCCAATTGCAGCCCTTGTCCAAACGATTGTTGCCGGTGCAGTCACCCTGGCAGGCCATATTGCTGGGGGCAGTGTGGGGCTGGCTGCCCTGTGGATTGGTGTATAGCGTGCTGGTGGCTGCGTTGGCGGCAGGCAATGCCTTGCAGGGCGGCTTGCTGATGCTGGCGTTTGGCTTGGGCACCTTGCCCACCTTGCTGGCGATGGGTATGGCGGCGGTGAAGCTGAAAAAAGTGTTGCAGCAGGGCTGGCTCAGAAAGCTGAGCGGGTTGGCGGTAATACTGTTTGGCTTGTTCGGGCTTTATCGCGTGCTGCTTTGAGCACGCGCAGGGCAAGCATCAAAGGCGATGCTTACTCTGCGGGCTTCAGGTGGTACATGGCCAGGCTGCCACGCAGATTGGGCATCATGTGGATGGGCTCTTGCTCAGTCAGCACCAGCCGCTCCATCACTTCAATATGGTGGTTGATGCAGAACTCGTCAAAATCCTTGATGGTGCACAGGTGCACGTTAGGCGTGTCATACCACTGGTAGGGCAGATTCTTGGAAACCGGCATCTGCCCGGCAATCAGCTGAAAGCGATGACGCCAGTAACCAAAATTGGGGAAAGTGACGATGGCCTCATGACCCACACGCAGCATTTCCTGCACGATGCCTTCGGTATTGAGCACCGCCTGCAAGGTCTGCGACAAGATCACCACATCAAATGACTTGGCTTCAAAGCCGGACAGGCCTGCTTCCAGGTCCATCTGAATCACATCGACGCCATTGCTCATGCTGGCCAGCCAGTTGGCGTCATCTTTCTCAACGCCATAACCGCGTACCTGCAGGGTGTCGCGCAGATAGCCCAGCAGGGTGCCGTCGCCGCATCCCAGATCCAGTACCTTGGCACCAGGTTTAATCCATTTTGCGATCAGCGCAAAGTCGTGTCTTGATTTTGCAGCATCGGCAAACTTGATGGAGGTGTTGCTCATGCAGGGCCTCCGACTTTAATTTTCTTGAGATAGTTGCGCAGAATGGCGTGGTAGTGGGCATCCTGCATCAAAAACGCATCATGGCCGTGCGCCGCAGTCACTTCGGCATAGCTCACCGACAGCTCGTTATCCAGCAGTGCTTTTACGATCTCGCGTGAGCGTGCTGGCGAGAAGCGCCAGTCACTGGTGAATGAAATCACCAGAAAATCTGCCTGGGCCGGCGCCAAAGCCTGCGAGAGATCGCCATCGTGCGCCAGGGCGGGATCAAAATAATCCAGCGCGCGCGTCATGCGCAGATAGGTGTTGGCATCAAACTCACCGGCGAATTTATCGCCCTGATAGCGCAGGTAGGACTCCATCTCGAACTCGACGTCAAAGCTGTACTTGATCTCGCCTTCGCGCAGTTTGCGGCCAAACTTGGCACCCATGGCATCGTCAGACAGATAGGTAATATGCCCCAGCATGCGGGCAATGCGCAGGCCGCGACGCGGCACGACCTTGTGCGCATAGTAATCGCCGCCGTGGAATTCGGGGTCGGTGATGATGGCCTGGCGTGCCACTTCATTGAAGGCAATATTCTGCGCAGTGAGGTTGGGCGCGGCGGCAATCACCAGCGCATGACGCACGCGTTCGGGGTAGCTGATGGTCCACTGCAAGGCCTGCATGCCGCCCAGACTGCCACCGACGATGGCGGCCAGTTGCTTGATGCCGAGGTAATCGGCCAGGCGTGCTTGCGAGGTGACCCAGTCTTCCACCGTGAGTAGCGGGAATGCCGAGCCCCATGGCTTGCCGGTTTGCGGATGTATGCTCGATGGGCCGGTGCTGCCATGACAGCCGCCCAGATTGTTGAGGCCGATGACGAAAAAGCGGTTGGTATCCAGGGGCTTGCCGGGGCCGATCAAGTTATCCCACCAGCCGGCATGTTTGTCGGTCTCGGCGTATTTGCCTGCCACATGGTGGTGGCCGGACAACGCGTGACAGATCATCACCGCGTTGGATTTGTCGGCGTTCAGCGTGCCATAGGTTTCATAAACGAGGTCGTATTGCGGGAGGACTTCGCCGCTTTTCAGGGGCAGCGGTTCAGTGAAGTGCGCAATCTGTGGGGCTACAATGCCGATGGAGGAGGATTCTGACATTTCGCGATTATACTATGGCTAAAGCCCTATGCCCTATCTGGATAACAACATGTCTATCAGTGCTTTTCAGAGCCATTTTCCCGAGTTCGGTTCCCGCGTGTTTGTGCATGATGCCGCCACCATTATTGGTCAGGTCAGCCTGGGGGATGACGCCTCCGTCTGGCCGGGCGTGGTGATACGCGGTGACGTGAATGTCATCCGTATCGGCCATGGCACTAATATCCAGGATCTCAGCATGCTGCATGTCAGCCATCAATCGAGCTGGGATCCGCCCGGCGCCCCGCTCATTATCGGCAACCACGTCACCGTCGGCCATAGCGTGATCCTGCATGGCTGCACGCTGGAAGATGAGTGCCTGATCGGCATGGGCAGTATTGTCATGGACAAAGTCGTGGTGCAAAAGCATGTATTGCTGGGTGCGGGCAGTCTGGTGCCGGAGGGTAAGATTCTGGAAAGCGGCTATTTGTATATTGGCCGCCCCGCCATGAAAGTACGTGCCCTCACCGAGGCCGAAATCGCCCATTTCAGTTATTCCGCCCAGCACTACATGCGGCTCAAGGATCGCTATCTGCATCCGGATGCCACGGCCTGATCGGGTATAATCATCCCCTTGATTTTAATGAAGGAGTGGGCATGCCTACCGAAGTCCATGTGCATGGCTATCTTGAGCTGGTTGAGGGCGTGAGCGCGCGCCAGGTGGAGGATGCTTGCCGTCCTCTGCTGCAGGAAATGGAAGTGGCGCACCTGAGTGAGTTGAAAAGCATGGAGCCTGAACAGCCCGGCTTTTTCTACAATGCGGGCAATTGGGCACTGGAGATGTGCTGCACGCTGGAAGTGGAAGAGACTTTCTTCAAGGCACTGGAAGCGGCCATGGTAGCGCTGGGGCCTTTGTGCGAAAAGGCATCGCCGGTCGAGGTCAGCACCTACCATGAAGATGGGCGCGATGAGCTGCAACTGATTTTTGTCGGCCCGACCGCAGCCGCGATTCTGGATGCGCAGCGCCGCGAAATGCTGGCGGATGTAGGTGGTCTGCTGGCGCGACATTTTGGCCAGGGTGAAATCGATGAGGTACTGGGGCTGGTCGATCAGCTGTTCCGGCGTCAGGGTCATGCCCTGCAGGCCAATGATTTCAGTGTGGGCCTGACACCTGGCGGCAGTGATCGCCGTCGCTTGCACTAAATCTCTTTTTCCTGCACGCCGGATGTGTTTCGGTGTGTGGGTATCTGAATTTCTCTATCCCTATTTACTGTTGAATGCTGGTGGCTTTGGTCGCCGGTATATTGCTATGCCAGCATGATCTAGCCGGTCCATTGCCCGAGCGTCACGCGGGCGATGCCTGCCAGGTCGTGCGCATGCTGAACATCGCTAAAGCCAGTATTTCGCATCAACGTGGCAACGGCGTCGGCCTGGTCGTAGCCATGCTCCAGCAGCAGCCAGCCTGATGGCTGGAGGTGCGCCGGGGCGTGCTGAACGATGATGCGAATGTCATCCAGCCCATCCACTCCGGAAGCCAGTGCGCTGAGGGGTTCGTGGCGAAGGTCACCCTGCTGCAAATGCGGGTCGTCCTTGCGGATGTAGGGTGGGTTGCTGACGATGACATCAAACTTCAAACCTGCCAGCGGGGTAAACCAGCTGCCCAGTCTGAATTCCACATTCCCTTTTGTCGTGTCCTGATCACCGGCTTCCGGGGTAGCCAACCCCAGGGCTTCCGCATTGTGTCGGGCAACCTGCAAGGCCGCCGCGGAGGCGTCGACCGCTATCACCCTGGATTGCGGGCGGTGCGCAGCTATGGCTAGTGCGATGGCACCAGTGCCGGTGCCGAGATCCAGCACCTGACGAGTTTCTTCACTGGGGATGTGCGCCAGGGCGGCTTCCACTAGCGTTTCGGTATCCGGTCGTGGAATCAGTGTGGCTGGCGATACCGCGAGACGTAATCCAAAAAATTCACGGTTGCCGAGAATGTAGGCGACCGGTTCGCCCGCCAGGCGCCTGTGCAGTAAATCGTGAAATGTGGATGCGACAGCCGAGGGCAGGGCGTCGCTCTCATGGGCGATCAGCCAGGCATGCTCCACATTGCCTAATGCCTGACTCATCAGCATGCGAGCTTCATTGCGGGCTTCGCGGCTTTCAAGATTCAGCCTGGAGCCGAGTTGCTGCTGGGCTTCACGCAGGGCTTGCTGAATGTTGGACATGACTTACTTGCTCAGGTGACGCCAGAGGATGAGGACAATGCCGAGATTAATCAGAAGCAGGGCATAGCTCAGCACCGATGGTTGCCGCAGGATTTCCACCACTTCAAACGGCAGGTAGACGCCCGCGCTGATCAGCCCCAGCCATTTGGCCCATGGCCGGTCGTACCATAGTCCATAGGCTTCTGCCCAGCGCAGTCCCACATACGCGAGTGCCCCGGCGGTGATGGCCAGCAGGCGCGGCTGGCTCACATCGGCGGCCAGTTGCAATAAAAAGCGCGGGGTTTGTCGGGCGGGATTTAAATGGAAATGCGCCACCAGTTGCTCCGCAGCGGCCTGCCAGTCGGTATGCAGATGCGTCAGCACGGCAAGGGCGGTGAGCAGGATCAGGGCGCCTTTGGCGGCTTCCAGCAGGGCGATGCTGCGCAGGCTGGTGGCGGATTTCATGGACGTCGCCTAGTTGTCTTCGCCCAGCGTGGCCAGCAGGTCGGCCTGGTGCTCATTGGCAAGGGCGTTGATCAGCTCGTCCATGTCGCCTTCGGTAATCGCATCGATCTTGTACAGCGTGAGGTTGATGCGGTGGTCGGTGATGCGGCCTTGCGGGTAATTGTAGGTGCGGATGCGTTCGGAGCGATCCCCGCTACCGATCAGGCTGCGGCGTTCGCTGGCTATCTTGCTCTGCTGCTCGTTGACCTGCTTGGCCTTGATGCGGGCTGCCAGCACTTGCATGGCCTGCGCCTTGTTGGAGTGCTGGCTGCGGCCATCCTGACATTCCACCACGATGCCGGTAGGAAAGTGCGTAATGCGCACGGCGGAGTCGGTCTTGTTGATGTGCTGACCACCGGCGCCGGAGGCGCGGAAGGTGTCGATACGAATATCGGCCGGGTTGATCGTGACATCGCTGACTTCGTCCACTTCAGGCAATACCGCCACGGTGCAGGCCGAGGTGTGGATGCGGCCCTGGGTTTCGGTTTCCGGCACGCGCTGCACGCGGTGGCCGCCCGACTCGAACTTGAGTTTGGAGTAAGCGCCGAAGCCTTCAATCTTGGCGATGATTTCCTTGTAGCCGCCGACTTCGGATTCACTGGCGGATACCACCTCCACTTTCCAGCGCTGGCGCTCGGCATAGCGCGAGTACATGCGGAACAGGTCACCGGCAAACAGCGCCGACTCATCGCCGCCAGTACCGGCGCGGATTTCGAGGAAGATGTTGCGTTCGTCGTTGGGGTCCTTGGGCAACAGCAGTTTCTGCAGGGCCATGGCAATCTCTTCCAGCCGTGCTTTGCCTGCCTCGATTTCTTCCTGCGCAAAGGCTTTCATCTCAGGGTCTGCCAGCATGGCATGGGCTTCCTTGAGGTCGTTCTCGCACTGCTCGTAAGCACGGTATTGCTCGACGATGGGCGTGATTTCGGCGTGCTCGCGCGAAATCTTGCGGTAGTTGTCCATATCCGACGTGGCGTCTTCACTGGATAGCAGGCGGTTCAATTCATCAAGGCGCTCGCTCAGGGTGGCGAGCTTTTTCAGCATGGAGGGTTTCATTACGGATTCTTAATCGTGGTGGAGCTGGTAGAGTTGGCGCAACAGGCTTTCCAGTTGTTCGCGGTTGTCGCCATGGGCTTGATTCAGTGCGTGGCTGGGGCCATGCAGAAGTTTGTTGGTGAGCGCGGTGCTTAGCGCTTCCAGGGCAGCAATCGGGTCTTCGCCGCGGGCGATCAGTTTCTGCGCTTTTTCAAGCTCGCTGCGGCGGAAGTGCTCGGCCTGATCACGCAGCGCCCGTATGGTGGGGACGGCATCGCGGGTTTTCAGCCAGTGCATGAAATTGTCCACGCGCAGGGCAATAATCTTCTCGGCCTCGCGGGCGGCTTCCTGACGATTCACCAGGCCCTCCTGCACCACTTGCGCCAGGTCGTCCACGGTGTAGAGGAAGACGTCATCCAGCTCGGCTGCTTCGGCTTCAATGTCGCGCGGTACGGCGAGGTCCACCATGAACATGGGGCGGTGTTTGCGGGTCTTGATGGCGCGCTCCACCATGCCGAGGCCGACAATCGGCAGCTGGCTGGCAGTGGAGGTGACGACAATATCAAAATCGGCCAGGCGGTCCGGAATATCCCCCAGCAGCATGGCGTGGCCACCGATGCGGGCAGCCAGTTCGCTGCCGCGTTCCATGGTGCGGTTCGCAACGGTGATGGAGGCGGGCTTGTGCGTGGCAAAGTGCTCCGCACATAACTCGATCATTTCGCCCGCGCCGATGAACAGCACATGCAGGCCGTGCAGATTGCCAAAGATGCGCTGTGCCAGCTTGACCGAGGCGGCGGCCATGGAGATGGAGCTGGCGCCAATATCAGTGGTGGTGCGGACTTCCTTGGCGACGGCAAAGGTGCGCTGGAACAGCTTGTGCAGCAGGGTGCCGAGGGTGCCTGCGTGTTCGGCGATTTTTACCGCCTGCTTCATCTGCCCCAGAATCTGCGCTTCGCCCAGTACCATGGAATCCAGCCCTGCGGCCACGCGGAAGGCGTGCTTTACGGCATCTTCGCTGGGCAGGGTATACATGTAAGGCTGGATATTGTGGGTTTGCAGCTGGTGGTATTTTGCCAGCCAGTCCAGGGCTTTTTGCGGATCGTCGGTATTACAGTAAAGCTCTGTCCGGTTGCAGGTGGACAGGATGGCCGCCTCGCGCACGCCATGCGTGCTGAGATCGCGCAGGGCTTCTTCCAGGGTTTCGCTCTGAAAGGCTACGTGCTCGCGGATCGCAATGGGGGCGGTGGTGTGGTTCACACCGACGGTGAATAGATGCATTTCGTAATTTTCCAGTATCGCGCCAGCATAAGCAACAATTTCAGTCAGATAGATATCTTCCCTAGTAACGGCCAGTTGGGCGAAATGTTGACCTCTGGCGGGGCTAAAGGGCTGTCTAGACGTGACAAATCCGGGTAAAATGCGGGTTTTTCAACTGATTGATTCGTAGCCATGGCCAAACCATTCAGAATTGCCCCAAGTATTCTTTCCGCCAACTTTGCCAAGCTGGGCCAGGAAATCAGCGATGTCATCACTTCCGGTGCTGATATCGTTCACTTCGACGTAATGGACAACCACTACGTTCCCAACCTGACCATTGGTCCATTGGTCTGTGAGGCCATCCGCCCAGTGACCGATGCCATTATTGACGTGCATTTGATGGTCAAGCCTGTTGATCGCATCATCCCTGACTTTGCAAAGGCTGGCGCCAACATCATTACCTTTCACCCTGAAGCTTCCGACCACATTGACCGTAGCCTGTCGCTGGTGCGCGAGCTGGGTTGCAAATCCGGCCTGGTGTTCAACCCTGCTACTCCGCTGGACTACCTCGACTATGTCATGGACAAGGTCGACATGATTTTGCTGATGTCGGTTAACCCTGGCTTTGGTGGACAGAAGTTTATTCCTGGCACGCTGGACAAGCTGCGTCAGGCCCGTGCCCGCATTGATGCCTACACCGAAAAGACTGGCCGTGAAATCTGGCTGGAAATTGACGGTGGTGTGAATACGGCCAATATCGCCGAGATCGCCCGTGCTGGTGCTGATACCTTCGTGGCTGGTTCCGCCGTGTTCGGTGCTGGCAAGGATACCGATCCTAACCGTTACGACACCATCATCGGCAACCTGCGCGCCGAGCTGGCCAAGGTGTAATCCTGCTGCCATCGCGCAAGCGGTGGCACATGGAGTGCCCTGCGGAATCCCCGTGGTGAATTTCCCGATCCCGGTGCGCGCCGTGGCGCTCGATCTGGATGGTACGCTTCTGCATACCGCTCCGGATCTTGCTGATGCGGCGAATCGCATGCTGCTCGCCCTGGGGCGGCCAGCCCTGCCAGAAGCGCTGGTCATGACCTATGTGGGCAATGGCGCGGCGCGGCTGGTCAAGCGTCTGCTGACGGGGGAGATGGAAGCGGAACCCGATGCCGTGGCGTTTGAGCAGGCACAGGCCCTGTTTTTTGAGCACTATGCCGAGGTGTTGACGCGGCGCAGTGCGCCTTACCCCGGTGCGATGGAAGCGGTAAAGCAGTTGCATGAGGCCGGCTACAAGCTGGCCTGTATTACCAACAAACCGGAACGCTTTACGTTGCCACTGCTCCAAGCGATGGGTATGTTGCCGTATTTTCCGCTGGTGCTGTCAGGAGACAGCCTGCCGCGCAAAAAGCCGGACCCGTTGCCCTTGCTGCATATGGCCGAAATGTTTGGCGTCAGCCCCGCGCAGATGGTGATGATAGGTGACTCCTCTGCCGATGTTGGCGCAGCGCGTGCCGCGGGATGTGCGGCGATTGCGGTTTCGTATGGGTATAATCGCGGGCAGCCTGCCGATATGCTGGGGGCGGATGCGGTGATTGACAGCCTGCAAGAGGCGGCTTTTTTATTAACGTATGATCAACACGTGTGATCCAAGGTAAATTGATGAATTTCCAGGACTTTAAATGCCAGCTCAGCTGGCGATGGTGGCGCTGAACTCTGACGAACGTCCTGCGGGACGCATCTAGAGGGCGCATGCCTGCGCCTGACGCACATACAAGACTTGGGAATTACTATGTTACAAACCATCACTAAGCACGAGTTCAAGGCCCTGGCGGACCAGGGTTATAACCGCATTCCGCTGGTCGTCGAAACCTTCGCCGACCTCGATACCCCGCTTTCTCTCTATCTCAAACTGGCGAATCGTCCTTTCTCCTACCTGCTGGAATCTGTGCAGGGCGGTGAGCGATTTGGCCGCTACTCCATCATAGGCTTGCCTGCCCGTACCCGTATCGTGGCGCATGATCGCGATATCAAGGTGTTGCAGGACGATGTCGTGATTGAGTCCGCCGCTGATATTAATCCGCTGGATTTCGTCAAACAGTATCAGGCACGTTTCAAAACACCGCCTTACCAGGGCTTGCCGCGCTTCACCGGCGGCCTGGCCGGTTATTTCGGCTATGAAACCGTGCGCTACATCGAGCCGCGGCTCGCGCGCAACGCGCATGCAAAAACTGATGCGCTGGGCGTGCCCGATATTCTGCTCATGGTGTCGGAAGAGCTGGCTGTGGTGGATAATCTGTCAGGCAAGCTTTATTTCATCGTGTATGCGGACCCCGCGACCGATAACGCCTATGAAGCAGCGCATCAGCGCCTGCAGCAATTGCTGACGCAGCTGCGTCAACCCGTCGCCATTCCTCAAGCGCCTGCGATGGCGCCGAGCGAAGCGGTATCGGAGTTTGGCGAAGCCAATTTCAAGGCGGCCGTCGACCAGGCCAAGCGCTATATTTTTGATGGCGACATCATGCAGGTGGTGCTGGCGCAACGCTTGTCACAACCGTTTGCTGCATCCCCCATGTCGCTCTATCGCGCATTGCGCAGCCTGAACCCATCGCCTTACATGTTTTATTACGACATGGGCGATCACCATGTGGTCGGTGCTTCACCTGAAATTCTGGTGCGGCTGGAAAACGATATGGTCACTGCCCGCCCGATTGCCGGCACCCGTCCTCGCGGCAAGACGCGCGAGCATGACATTGCGCTGGCCGAAGAGCTGCTGGCTGACCCCAAGGAGCGTGCCGAGCATGTGCAGCTGATGGACCTCGGCCGTAACGATGTGGGCCGCGTCGCGGTGACGGGTTCGGTCAAGGTCACAGACAGCATGGTGATTGAGCGCTATTCGCATGTGATGCATATCGTGTCCAACGTGGAAGGCAAGCTCAAGCCAGGCATGGAGGCGATTGATGTGCTGAAAGCCACTTTCCCTGCCGGTACGGTGAGCGGTGCGCCCAAGGTGCGCGCCATGGAAATCATAGATGAACTGGAGCCTTCCAAGCGCGGGATTTATGCGGGTGCTGTTGGTTATCTTGGCTTCAATGGCGATATGGACCTGGCGATTGCCATCCGGACCGCCGTGATCAAGGACAAGACGCTTTATGTGCAGGCCGGTGCCGGTATTGTGGCCGACTCGGTGCCCGAGAGCGAATGGATGGAAACGCAGAACAAGGCAAGAGCCGTGATTCGCGCCGCCGAGATTGTGCTCGCCGGTCTGGACAGCAATGCCGGTCAACTGGCTCAAGGGAAGGAATAATCATGCTGCTGATGATCGATAACTACGATTCGTTCACCTATAACCTGGTGCAATATCTGGGTGAGCTGGGCCAGGATGTGCAAGTCTATCGCAACGATGAAATTGACCTGGCCAAGGTGGCTGAACTGAAGCCGGATCACATTGTGATTTCGCCCGGCCCCTGTACGCCCAATGAGGCAGGTATTTCAGTGCCGCTGATCCATGAGTTTGCTGGCAAGATTCCCCTGCTGGGGGTATGTCTCGGCCACCAGAGCATAGGGCAGGCGTTTGGCGGACGCATCATTCACGCCAAGCAGCTGATGCACGGCAAGACCTCGCAGGTATCCCACAACAATGTCGGGGTGTTCAGCGGTTTGCCCAATCCGTTTACGGCAACGCGTTACCATTCGCTGGTGATTGAGCGCGAAACCATACCGGATTGCCTGGAGATCACGGCATGGACCGACGATGGCGAGATCATGGGCGTGCGGCATAAAACCCTGCCGGTGGAAGGCGTGCAGTTTCATCCGGAATCCATCCTGACCGAGCACGGGCACGATCTCCTGAATAATTTCCTGAAAGCCTACTGATGGACATGACCGTCAAGGCCGCGCTGCAAAAGCTGATCCAGCATCAGAATTTCACCCATGGTGAAATGCTCTCCATAATGCGGCAGGTGATGGGCGGCGAGCTCACGCCTGCGCAGATTGCCGGGCTGCTGATCGGTTTGCGCGTCAAGGGCGAAACGGTGGATGAAATTGCCGCGGCTGCCGAAGTCATGCGCGAGCTTTCCACCAAGGTGGTGGTGGCGGATGACGCCTATCTGATTGATACCTGTGGCACGGGCGGGGCGGTGAACAAGGCCTTCAATGTGTCGACCTGCTCGGCGTTTGTTGCCGCCGGTGCGCAGGCTCGCATTGCCAAGCACGGCAATCGGGCAGCTTCATCCAAGACCGGCAGCGCTGATGTGCTGGAGGCACTGGGCGTCAATATCAACCTGCAGCCGGAGCAGGTCGCCCGCTGCGTGAATGAGGTCGGTATCGGCTTCATGTTTGCGCCTAATCATCATAGCGCCATGAAGCATGCTGGGCCGGTGCGGCGTGAACTCGGCGTGCGTACGTTGTTCAACCTGCTGGGGCCGCTGACCAATCCGGCGGGGGCCAAACGGCAGGTGATGGGTGTATTCCACAAAGACCTGGTGCCCTTGCTGGCGCATGCGCTGCAGCGACTGGGCAGCGAGCATGTTATGGTGGTATTCAGCGCCGATGAGATGGATGAAATTTCGTTCTCTGGCGATACCTATGTGGCGGAACTGAAAGACGGTGTGGTCACGGAATACACCTTGAATCCTCGTGATTTCGGGATGCCTTTGCATGATGTGGATAGCATACGCGTAGAAAATGCGGCGGAATCTGCCGAGTTGATCAAGGCTGTCCTGCGTGGTGAAAAAGGCCCTGCGCGCGATATCGTGCTGCTGAATGCGGGTGCGGCGATTTATGTGGCCGGTCAGGCCGCTACCTTGCAGGCGGGGATTCAGCGTGCTGCCGAGGCGATCGACAGCGGCGCTGCCATGCAGAAACTGGAAGCCCTGCGTAGCCTGGCTGCATCGGCATGAAGCGTTTGATACTGGCAGCGGCGATTGCCGCTGGGTATACCATTTGGCATTTTTCCTCTGCCGCGACTGAAGTGGCGCCAGCTCCCCAGCCCATCGAGCTGGCGCGGCCAGCGACTTGGCAGGATGGCGATGCGGTTATACAGCAGGCGTTTGACCACAGGCTCAGCCATGTGCAGGTCAAGGCGCGTGGCCGCGTGGTGAAGGTGCTCAAGGATGACAACGACGGTACGCGGCATCAGCGCATACTGGTTCGCCTCGAAAACGGCATCACGGTGCTGATTGCCCATAATATTGACCTCGCCCCGCGTATTCCCGCACTGGGCGTTGGCGACGAGCTGGCGTTTTATGGCGAATATGTCTGGAATGCCAAGGGTGGCGTGGTGCACTGGACGCACCATGACCCGCAGCAACGCCATACGCCAGGCTGGCTCGAATACCAGGGCAAAACGTACCAGTAGCAAGCGAATATCCATTAGCGTATTTTTCAATTGGAACCAGCATGTCCGATATCTTGAATAAAATCCTCCGCGTGAAGCAGGCGGAAGTGCAGGCCGCCATGGCCGCCCATCCGCTCGTCATGGTGCAGCGCGACGCGCAGGCCATGCCAGCGCCGCGTGACTTTGTGGGCGCTATTCGCCAGAAGATGAATGCAGGCCAGGCCGCGGTGATTGCCGAAATCAAAAAGGCCAGCCCCTCCAAAGGGGTAATTCGCGAAGACTTCCAGCCTGCCCAGATTGCGGCAAGCTATGAAAAGGGCGGTGCAGCCTGTCTTTCCGTGCTGACCGATCGCGATTTCTTTCAGGGCTCGCCAGAATATTTGCAGCAGGCGCGGGCCGCGTGTGCCTTACCTGTGTTGCGCAAGGATTTCATGATCGAGGCGTATCAGGTGTACGAAGCCCGGGCCATGGGCGCTGATTGCATACTGCTGATCGCCGCCGCCCTGGATCTGCCACGCATGCGCCAGCTGGAAACCATTGCCCATGATCTGGACATGGCGGTGCTGGTGGAAGTGCATAACGGGGAAGAGCTTGATTTGGCGCTGCAGCTGGAGACGCCTTTGCTCGGGATCAATAACCGCAATCTGCGCACGTTTGAAGTGACGCTGGATACCACGCTGGGATTATTGCCGCGCATTCCGGCGGGCAAAATCGTCGTCACCGAATCCGGTATTTTTACGCCGGAAGATGTAGCCCTGATGCGTCAGCATGAGGTGCATACCTTCCTGGTGGGCGAGGCGTTCATGCGCCAGCCTGAGCCAGGTGCCGAACTCGCCCGTGTATTTGCCTGAGGAGTATCACCCCATGTCCGCATCCAGCAAACAATTCCTTATGAGCCGTCCGCGCCGCATGCGCCGTGATGCCTTTTCACGTCGCTTGATGCGCGAAAACGTCATCACGACAAATGACCTGATTTATCCGGTATTTGTGCTGGATGGCGAGCAGCGTCAGGAGGAAGTAGCCTCCATGCCGGGTGTGGTGCGGCAGAGCATAGATCACCTGCTGCAAACAGCGGCTGAATGCGTGCGTCTGGGAATTCCTGCACTGGCCTTGTTCCCGGTGGTGGATCAGGCAGGCAAGAGCCTGGATGCCAATGAAGCCTATAACCCGCAAGGTTTGGTGCCGCGCGCCGTGCGTGCACTCAAGCAGGCGCACCCTGAACTCGGCATCATCACCGATGTGGCGCTGGACCCCTACACCACGCATGGTCAGGATGGCTTGATTGATGACAGTGGCTATGTGCTGAACGATGAAACCGTGGAAGTGTTGATCCGCCAGGCGCTATGCCATGCCGAAGCAGGTGCTGACGTAGTGGCACCATCGGACATGATGGACGGCCGCATAGGTGCCATTCGTGAGGCCTTGGAGCAACACGGGCATATTCATACCCGCATCCTGGCCTATTCGGCTAAGTATGCATCAGCGTTTTATGGGCCGTTTCGGGATGCGGTTGGCTCGTCGTCAAATCTGGGACGGGGCAACAAGTACAGTTATCAGATGGACCCTGCCAATTCAAATGAAGCATTGGTTGAAGTTGCGCTAGATCTAGAGCAAGGGGCGGATATGGTGATGGTGAAACCCGGTATGCCATATTTGGATATTGTGCGTCGTGTCAAAGATGAATTTGGGGTGCCGACCTATGCCTATCAGGTCAGCGGCGAATATGCCATGCTGAAAGCGGCCTCGCAAAATGGCTGGCTCGATGAGCAGGCCTGCGTCATGGAAGCCATGCTGGCTTTCAGGCGTGCAGGTGCTGACGGAATCCTGACTTACTTTGCGATGGATGTAGCGCGCTGGTTGCGTGGCTAGCGCATTTCTTCAAAAACGCGCTTTAATCACTACATTTCAAGTTCCGGATTTAACCGGGACAAGGCGATCAACGCTTTAAGGCCATCCAGGTTGACACGACTGGAAGCCTGTCCGTTTGCCGGACTGCGGGTGGGGGTGCGGAGGTCGTCTATTTCAAATACGCTGAGCCGGATCAGGCCATGCGGCCCTTCCAGTGTAAATACCGGGACCTTCTTGCGGTCCCCGCCTTTACGGTCACTGCTGCGCCTTTCGCTGACGCGGTAGGATTTTTCGTTGGTTTCATAAGGAATCTGCTGATTCAGCAGGAACATCTCGACATCCTTGAGGCTGTCGGCGAAGAGATGGATGTGGGTTTCCGCAAATTTGCCGGCGGTGCCGTCCAGTACCGGGCCGGTCAAGTGTGGATTGAAGCGTTCCAGCAGCCGCATCACAATCACGGCGTCGGCCCTTAGCTGGCGCAGGTTTTCCGGCTGATCTTCGCTGTTGTAAATCTCGTGATAGAGCCGGATTTCTTCTTCAATCTCGCTATTGGTCGGCAGGCAATTGATGTCAGTGGCCCCCAGCTGCTTGCCCGCCTTGCGCTTGGCATGGCTGAAGTCGGTGATGCCCTCTTCGGCCATCATGCGCGCCGCCTGCTGTGCAATCAGCTGTCTCAGATGCTGCTGTCGGCCTGAACTGTCTTTTGCCATGATGCCTGCTCTACCTCGCCCGTGAGGGCATTGCTAACGCTTTATAAAATCTCTGTAAATCGCTCGCCAGAACAACGAATCTTCCCTAACCCCAGACTTCCGTCACGCTAGAACAACTGATCAGCCCGGGTGGGATCCGTCGCCGTGGATTCTGGCGGTTTGCTGGTCGGGAAGCCTGGAATCGGACTGAAGGTATTGTCTTCCGCTTCTGGTGGCATGAATTCCTGATAGAAGTATTCATATATGCCGCTTTCATCATCGCTCACCCGCATGCCGGTGTGGGGGTTGATCTTCACCGATGTGATGCCCTGAGGCACAGAGTACGGCTCATCCGGCATATTGCGCAAGGCGCTGGTCATGTAGTCTATCCAGATCGGCAATGCGGCGCGACCGCCGGTTTCATTGCTGCCAAGCGAGCGTGGCTGGTCATAACCGATCCAGGTGATGGCGACTTGTTTCGGGTTAAAGCCTGCAAACCAGGCATCGACCTGGCTATTGGTGGTGCCGGTCTTGCCCGCAAGGTCATAACGGCCAATCTGGCGGGCCTTGGCCGCGGTGCCGATACGTGCCACGTCCTGCATCATGGAGGTCATGAGGAAGGCGTTGCGGCCATCAATCACCCGCACGGCATTTTTGCCAACTTCATCAAACTTGGTTTCTTCGATTACCTTGCCGCGTGGGTCCACGATCTTGCTGATGATGTAAGGGCGTACACGGTAGCCGCCATTGGCAAACACGGCATACGCACCTGCCATCTGCCAGGGGGTTACAGAGCCAGAACCCAGCGCCATGGCCAGATAGGGAGGGTGATCCTTGGGCGAGAAGCCAAAGCGGGTAATGTAATCCTGCGCGTAACGCACGCCTATGCTTTGCAAAATGCGGATGGAGACCATGTTCTTGGACTTGGTCAGCGCGGTACGCATGCGCATCGGGCCTTCGTAGGTGTTGTCGAAGTTTTTGGGTTCCCATGCCGAGCCACTGCCGGTTTCGGCAGCCGACAGCGTGAGCGGTTCATCCTCGATCATGCTGGCTGGAGTGAAGCCTTTTTCCAGCGCGGCTGAATAGATGAATGGCTTGAAGCTGGAACCCGGCTGGCGCCAGGCCTGTGTCACGTGGTTGAACTTGTTGCGGTTGAAATCAAAACCGCCGACCAGCGCACGTACCGCCCCGTTGGAAGGGTCCAGCGCAATAAAGCCCGACTGCACTTGGGGCAGTTGCGTAATCTGCCAGCCATCCGTGGTCTTCACGATGCGAACAATGGCCCCCGGTTGCAGCTTGCGCTTGGTCGGGTCTTTTTCATTCAGTGTTTTCTGCACCAGTGACAGGCCGTTGCCGGTGATCTGGATATCTTCGCCGCTCTGCGAATGCACGGTCACCAGTTTGGGACTCAGGTTGATGACCATGGCAGGGATCAGGCCATTTGATACCTCTATCTCATCCAGGGCCTTGTCCACCCAGTTGGCTTCCTCTTCGGTGCCGTGTGCGGGTGGATGAATCACTTTTTCCGGGCCGCGATAGCCATGGCGGCTATCGTAATCCAGTATGCCTTGCAGCACGGCCTTGTTCGCGGCCTCCTGGTTGGATTTGCGGATGGTGGTGTAGACCTTGAGGCCGCTGGTGTAGATGTCATCCTTGTAGCGCTGATACATCATTTGCCGGGCGATTTCGGCCACATAATCGGCAGACAGGTCGCGCACTTGCTTGGTCTGACGGAATTTTTGCGGCTCTTTTAAAGCATTGTTGTAAGTATTTTCATCGATGTAGCGCAATTCCTGCATGCGCCGCAAAACGTAGTGCTGGCGCGCTGTGGCGCGTTTTGGATTGGCAAAAGGGTTGTAGCGGGAAGGTGCTTTTGGCAATCCGGCCAGCATGGCGGCTTCCGCCACACTCAATTTATTTAAAGGCTTGCCGTAATAGACTTGTGAAGCTGCGGCAAAACCATACGAACGCTGCCCCAGGTAGATCTGGTTGATATAAAGCTCAAGGATCTGATCCTTGGTCAGGTTGTGTTCAATCTTGATGGCCAGCAGGGCTTCACTGAGTTTGCGCGAAGCGGTTTTTTCGCTGGAGAGAAAGAAGTTGCGGGCGACCTGCATGGTAATGGTGCTGGCGCCTTCCTTGAAGCTGCCGGAGGTGACGTTGGCAATGGCGGCGCGCAGGATGCCCATGGTGTCTACCCCGCCGTGCTTGTAAAAGCGTTCATCTTCAGCGGCAAGAATGGCGTGTTTGAGTGAGGCGGGTACATCCTCTATTTTGATGAAGGCGCGGCGCTCTTCACCAAATTCACCGATGAGGTAATTGTCCTCGGAATATACCCGTAATGGCACCTTGGGTTTGTAGTCCGTCAGTGCATCAAGCGAGGGTAGTTCCGGGTAGATAAGGGTGGCCGCGAGGCCGATGAGCGCAGTGAAAACCAATCCGAGTACCAGGGCAATCAGAATCAGAAACTGCCACCATTTTTTGGGAAGCATGGAGAGATTTAATCAGTAAACGATGTGGGGACATTATATGAGTCTGATCGGCCAAATGGAAAAATATAATTCGCTTTACACTATTTAAACTTGTTGCTAGCATTTAATGTAAATTATTAGTGTTGCGCGTAACTACTCAATATAGAAAGGGAATTTCATTTTGAAATTCGACTTTTTCAAAGAAAAGACGCAGCCGTTGGTGGGGGTGGACATAAGCGCTAGCTCCGTCAAAATGGTCGAGCTGTCGACGGGAAGCAAGGGTGGTTACCACCTGGAGGGGTACGCTATCGCCTCGCTGGCCAAAGATGCTGTCGTCGATGGCAACATTGCCGGTCTTGAGCAGGTGGCAGATGCCGTCAAGCGCGCCTGGAAGCTGCTCGGTTCCCGCGAAAAACGCACAGCACTGGCGTTGCCAGCTGCGGCTGTTATCAGTAAAAAAGTCATCATGCCTGGCGGCTTGCGCGAAGAAGAGATGGAGCTGCAAGTCGAGGGCGAAGCCAATCAATACATCCCGTTCTCGCTGGATGAAGTCAATATCGATTTTCAAGTGCTGGGCCCCGCTCCCAGCAGCCCAGAAGAAGTTGAAGTCCTGATTGCCGCTTCCCGTAAGGAAAAAATCGAAGATCGCGTTGCCGCGGTGGAAGGTGCTGGACTCAAGGCGCTGGTGGTTGATGTGGAAACCTACGCTACCGAGGCGGCCTACACGCTGATCGCCAATCAATTGCCCAATCAGGGGCGTGAGCAGACCGTGATGATTGTGGATATTGGCGCGGTGATGACCCACATCAATGTGCTGCACAACAATCAATCGGTTTACATCCGCGAACAGACGTTCGGTGGCGGCCAGCTTACCCAGGAAATCCAGCGTCGCTTTGGCCTCACGCCAGAAGAGGCCGAAATCTCCAAACGCAAGGGTGGCCTGCCAGAAAGCTACGAGGCCGAAGTCATGCAGCCCTTCATGCAGACCCTGGCGCTTGAAGTGGCGCGCGCCCTGCAATTCTTCACGAGTTCAACCCAGTACAACCGCGTCGACCATATCGTTCTGGCGGGCGGGTGTGCGGCGATTCCCGGCATTGATGCCCTGGTGCAGGAGCGCACCCAGGTAAATGCGATGATCGCCAACCCGTTTGCGGGCATGACGATCAACCCCAAGATCAAGCTGCAGCAATTAATGGCCGATGCGCCATCCATGCTGATTGCTTGTGGGCTGGCGATGCGCGGGGTGCATGCATGATCAGAATCAACCTGCTGCCACACCGGCAGATCAAACGCGCCGAGCGTCAGCGTGAATTCAACCTCATGCTGGTGGGTACGTTGATTCTGGGCGTCGTCATTGTGTTTATGGTGCAGACCTTTATCGGTGCCAATATTGACTCCCAGGTTAATCGCAATACCCGGCTTGAACAGGCGAACACGCAGCTTGACCAGCAGATTGCCGAGATCAAGGAGCTGAAAAACGAAATCAGTGCGGTGCTTGAGCGCAAGCAGGTGGTGGAAAACCTGCAAACCAACCGTAGCCAGACCGTAATGGTGCTGGATGAATTGTCACGTGAGCTGCCAGAAGGAATGTTCCTTAAATCGATCAAGCAGCAAGGCAGCGTCATTACCATTGAAGGCATCGCGGATACCAATGCGCGTGTGGCTGCCCTGGTGCGTAACCTTTCCAGCTCGCCTGCCATGGAGTCGCCCAGCCTGGTCGAAATCAAATCCGCTACCGTGAATGGCATGAAGCAGAACGACTTCATCATGAACGTCAATATCAAGATCCGGCAGCCTGACAGCGCTGATGAGCCCAAGGGCAAAATCTCATGAATTTACAGGATTTCAACCAGATTGATCTGAAGACCGCTGGCAACCTGCCTTTGCCGGTGAAGGCGGTATTGCTGGGCGTGATGTTGCTGCTGATTGTGGCGGCTGGTTACTGGTTTGTCTGGAGCCCGTCGCTGGAAGAACTGGATCAGGCCAAAGCGAAGGAAGGCCAGTTGCGCGAAGTATTTGTCACCAAAAAGCGCCAGGCCATCAATCTGGAGGCTTACAAAAAGCAGATGGTGGAAATCGAGCGAACATTTGGCGCACTGCTGAAGCAGTTGCCCGATAAATCCCAGATGGATGGCTTGCTCACCGATATCAACCAGGTGGGCCTGGAGCGTGGCCTGGAGTTTGAGCTGTTCAAACCCGGTCAGGAAGTGGTGGCGGATTTTTATGCCGAGATGCCCATTTCCATCAAGGTGATAGGTAACTACCACGATCTTGGCCTGTTTGCGGCGGATGTATCTCGCCTTTCTCGCATCGTGACTTTGAACGACATTGCGATCAGCAGCGCCAACAAGGATAGCAAGGATTCGAAGCTGGTCATGGAAGCCGTCGCCAAGACCTACCGCTATCTGGATGCCAATGAAGTGGCCGCCAAAAAAGCCGCTGACAAAGCGATCAAGAAATAAGGATGCGGCCAATCATGATGAATAATTCCCCAACCTCCACCCTGGCATCGCTGCACGTGTTTTGCGCCATGTGTCTGGCATTGGTGCTCAGTGCCTGCGGCGGTGATCAGGGCGATGACCTTGACCAGTTCATGCAGAACGCGGCCAAGGACATGAAAGTCAAGATCGAACCTATCCCCGAAGTGAAGCCTTACAGCCCGTTTGAGTACAACGCGGATGGCACCTTGCATGATCCATTCAAGGCACGCAAGGCTCAATCCGGAAGAGGCTTGCAGCCCAATCTCAGTCGTGCACGTGAGCCGCTGGAGGGTTATCCGCTGGAAAGCCTCAAGTATGTGGGGTCGCTCAGCAAAGCCAATTTGAAGTATGCCTTGATAAAAACGCCGGATGAAAATATCCAGCAAGTAAAAATAGGCAATTACGTGGGTCAAAATTTCGGGATCGTGACCGATATAAATGATGACGCAGTGGTATTAAAAGAAATCGTACAGGACGAGCTCAGCGGCGACTGGACGGAAAGAACTTCAAGTATGGGATTGCAGGAATAGGGTGGTGAAATGACATACAGCAAATTTTTTAGCGGCCTGGCGGGCATCTTCGTGATGTTGACGCTAGTTTCACCGGCAGCGGCTGCGGATGAGCAGAACGCATTCCTCAACAAAATTGAAAAGGTCGAGTTTTCCGCCATGCCCGGTGGGCGTGTCGCCGTACGTATTCAGACTACGCAGCCGCTTTCGAATGTGCCTGCCGGTTTTACCCTGACCAATCCATCCCGTATCGCGCTGGATTTCCCCGGTGTGGGCAATGGCCTGCAGCGCAACAGCTTGCCTGCCGAGCAGGGCGTGCTGAAAAGTGTAAGCCTGGCACAGGCAAAAGACAGAACCCGGATGGTGCTGAATCTCAGCAAGTCTGTGGGCTATAGCACCAGTACCGATGGCAATGCCACGATTATTCTGTTGCAAACCACCGAAGTTGCTGCCAACCAGACCACGGTGACCCGCTTTGCCGAGCCCAAGGCGGGCGACAAATCGCATAGTGTGACCAATGTGGATTTCATGCGCGGCAAGAATGGCGAAGGCCGCGTGATGGTGGATTTGTCTGATCCTGCCGCCGGGATTGATATCCGCCAGCAAGGCAAAACCATCGTGGTGGATTTTGTGAATACCGATATTGCCGCTTCCTTGCAACGTCGGCTTAACGTCATCAACTTCAATACGCCTGTGCTGTATGTCGATGCCATGCAGCAGGGCAAGAATACCCGCCTGGTGATTGAGCCCAAAGGCAACTGGGAGCAGTCTGCCTATCAGGCGGACAAGAAATTCATTATTGATGTACGTCCGGTGGTGGAAGATCCCAACAAGCTGGTGCAAGGCAGCAAGCCTGGCTATGCCGGTGAAAAGCTTTCCCTGAATTTCCAGAATATTGACGTGCGCTCTGTGCTGCAGGTGATTGCCGACTTCACCGGCTTGAACATCATCACCAGCGATACGGTATCTGGCAATCTGACTTTGCGTTTGAAAGATGTGCCTTGGGATCAGGCGCTGGATATCATCATGTCCAGCAAGGGCCTTACCCAGCGTAAATCCGGCAATGTGATCATGGTGGCGCCGATGGAAGAAGTGGCCGCCAAGGAGAAGCTGAGTCTGGAAGCCAGCCAGCAGATTGAGGATCTGGAGCCCGTGCGTACGGAAGTCTTCACCTTGAAATACATGAAGGCCGAATCGCTGAAAAATATCCTCACCGATGAAAAGCAGAAGATATTGTCCAAGCGTGGCAGTGCCGTGCTGGACCCCAGAACCAATACCGTGTTTGTGCAGGATACCGCCAAGCATCTGGAAGAAATCCAGCAGATCATCAACAAGACCGATATTCCTGTGAAGCAGGTGATGATCGAGTCGCGCCTGGTGATTGCGGATGAAAAATTTGGCAAGAGCCTGGGGGCACGTTTTGGCATGACCCAGCAAAGTGCCGATGGCAGAAACGTGATTGGCGGCACCTTGGGTAACCGTATTACTGAAGTGTCCAGCGATGGCACCATCACTCAAGGTACACATAACGGCACCATCCAGACCGCGACCACAGGCAGCACGGCGACCAGCTCCGATGGTGAGCCCGACCTGATGTCCAATCTGCCGGTTTCCAATGCTTACGGCAACCTGGCCTTTACCCTGCTGCGGCTGCCAGCCGGTTTGCTGCTCAACCTTGAGTTGTCGGCACTGGAAACAGATAAGCGTGGCAAGGTGGTGTCCAGTCCGCGTGTGACCACGGCCAACCAGAAAAAAGCCCAGATCCAGCAAGGTACCAAGATTCCGTATTTGCGTGCCAGCAGCAGTGGTGCAACCAGCGTGCAGTTTGTGGATGCGACGCTGAGTCTGGAAGTGACCCCGCAAGTCACGCCGGATGACAAGATCATCATGGATCTCACCATCAAGAAAGACCGTGTCGGCCAGATTTTCTCAGGTGTGCCATCGATTGAAACGCAGAGTGTGGATACCCAGGTACTGGTATCTAACGGTGAAACCGCCGTGCTGGGTGGCATTTACGAGCAGACCGAACGTAATGACGTGGACAAGGTGCCCTTCTTTGGTGATTTACCTTTTGTGGGTAACGCGTTCAAGCGCCGCGTGAGGCAGAATGACAAAACCGAACTGCTGATTTTCATCACGCCCAAGATCATGGATGACAATCTGTCTATCCGCTAGACAATATCTGACAGTCCGAACGTAATCCCTTAAAATGCCTGTTATGAAAATAACAGGCATTTTTTATGGCGGGGAACATCTTTTTTGTCGGGCTGATGGGTGCAGGCAAAACCACCGTGGGCCGTGTGCTGGCCAAGCATCTGCATAAAGCGTTCTACGATAGCGACCACGAGATTGAGCGCCGCACTGGCGTCAGCATTCCTTACATTTTTGAAGTGGAAGGCGAGGCGGGATTTCGTCGCCGTGAAAGCGCCATGATAGATGAGCTGGTACGCATGCCTGATGTGGTGGTCGCCACCGGCGGCGGCGCTGTACTGCTGGATGAAAATCGCAAGAACCTTAAGCAGCATGGCACCGTCATTTACCTTAGAGCGCATGTGAACGAGCTGTGGATCCGGACGCGCAACGATAAAAATCGCCCCTTGCTGCAAACGGCAGACCCGCGCAAGCGACTGGAGCAATTATTCGAGCAGCGCGACCCTTTGTATCGCGAAGTGGCGCATCATGTGGTGGATACAGGCGGCCAGTCGGTTAACACCATTGTTCACCAGATTGAATCATTGATTGGTTAAGGAATATGCAGACATTACAGGTTGAGTTGGGCGAGCGCGCCTATCCTATCCACATAGGCAGTCATTTGCTGGCGCGGGCGGATTTGATCCTGCCGCATCTCAAGCGCAAGCAGGTGGCTATTGTGACCAATACCACGGTCGCGCCGCTGTATCTGGATCAGCTGTCGCAAACATTGCAGGCCGCGGGTGTTGCTGTTATCCCCATCATCCTGCCCGATGGTGAGCAGTACAAAAACAGCGATACCCTGAACCTGATCTACGATGCCTTGCTGCAGCACCGGTGCGAGCGCAGCACTACGCTGATCGCGCTGGGTGGCGGAGTGATTGGCGACCTGACGGGCTATGCTGCGGCCACCTATTTGCGTGGTGTGCCTTTCATTCAGATTCCCACTACCTTGTTATCGCAGGTGGATTCCTCTGTGGGTGGCAAAACCGGGATCAACCATCCCCTGGGCAAAAACATGATAGGCGCGTTTTATCAGCCGCAGCTGGTGCTCGCTGATATTGCCACCTTGCATACCCTGCCAGCGCGTGAGTTATCTGCGGGCCTTGCCGAGGTTATCAAATACGGCCTGATTCGCGACTTGCCGTTTTTTGAATGGCTAGAGGCCCATATGACCGAGCTGGTGGCCTTGGATGAAGATGCCTTGCGTTACGCGATCTATCGCTCATGCGAAAACAAGGCCGAAGTGGTTGCCAAAGATGAGCGTGAGTCTGGTGAGCGTGCCCTGCTGAATCTTGGCCATACCTTCGGGCATGCCGTGGAGAATGCCATGGGTTATGGCGTATGGTTGCATGGTGAGGCAGTGGCGGCTGGCACCATGCTGGCGGCTGATTTGTCGCGGCGCATGGGCTGGTTGTCCGATGCGGATATTGCCCGCATGCGTGCTATTTTTGTAGCGGCTGGATTGCCGGTGGAAGCGCCAGCGCTGGGTGTGGAGCGTTATTTGGACCTGATGGGGCTGGATAAAAAGGTGGTAGACGGCAAGATTCGTTTTGTCCTGCAGCAAGGCATAGGCAAATCTCTGGTGACCAGCGATTATGATAAAGCCGCCTTGCAAGCAACGCTGGCGTTGGCAGCATGAGCCGCCTGGCGAACTACGCAGCCCATCCCGAGCGCAGCCTGGGGCGGCGGCATGCCGAGCCAGACCCGCAGGGTCGCAACCAGTTTCAACGCGACCGCGATCGCATCATTCACTCCAGCGCCTTTCGTCGGCTGGAATATAAAACTCAGGTGTTCGTGAATCACGAGGGCGATTTGTTTCGTACCCGCCTGACGCACAGCCTGGAAGTGGCGCAGATTGGTCGGGCCATTGCGCGTAATTTAAACCTGCATGAAGACCTGATCGAAGGGATTGCCCTGGCCCACGACCTGGGGCATACGCCATTTGGCCATGCCGGGCAGGATGCCTTGAATGAATGCATGCGCGATTACGGTGGGTTTGAACATAACCTGCAATCCCTGCGCGTGGTTGATCACCTTGAGCAGCGCTACGCCGAGTTTGATGGCCTGAACCTGACCTTTGAAATGCGCGAAGGCATACTCAAGCATTGCTCGCTGAAAAACGCCAGAAAGCTGGGCGATGTGGGCGAACGCTTCATCAACAAGACGCAACCTTCACTCGAGGCGCAGGTGGCGAATCTGGCAGATGAGATTGCCTACAATAATCACGATGTGGATGACGGCTTGCGCTCCGGCCTGATATCGCTAGACCAGCTCGCTGAAGTCGCCATTTTTGCCGAGCACCTGCAACAGGTCAAAGACAAATACCCCAATCTGGCGGATCGTCGTCTGATCCATGAAACCATACGTCGGATGATCAATACCCAGATCGTCGATTTGTGCAGTGAAAGTAGCCGTCACATTGCCGAACATGCACCTTCTTCCATTGAAGAAGTCCGTCAAACGCCAGCGCTGATCAGTTTCAGTGCAGGCATGGCCAAACAGCAGGCCGAGCTCAAAAAGTTTCTGCGCACCAAGCTTTACCGCCATTACCGCGTTAATCGCATGAGCAATAAGGCGCATCGCATCATTACCGAGCTGTTTCGCGAGTTCATGCTGGACAGCACCATCATGCCTGACGAGTTTCAGCAACGTGCTGAACAAGACAAGCCCCGCGCGGTGGCTGACTATATAGCAGGCATGACCGATCGATATGCCATGCGTGAATACCAGCGCATGTTTTCGATCTCAGAACGCGAGCTTTAAATAGCGGGTTGAGGGCCTCATGCCAGTGGGGTTGGGGTTCTTTGCTGAATTCTGCATTGTCATCTCGATGGTGCGCGCCATCTCTTTTAATCTCTTAGAAGAATCTCCTAAGGGGCTGATGACATTATTAATTTCTTCCAACACTCAGCCCTTATTTTCAGTGCAAATTTACACAAAGCTACATCGTGTTGCATGAAAACAACATTTGTTAATAAATTGTAACGAAATCGTATATTTGTCTTGCGGCGCAACTTTCGACTTTGGCATACTGCATCTACCTTCTCGCAAGGGGAGTTCGCGAACTCTTTCGATGCACATGCAAAAAGTGTACGAAAGTTAATATAAAACGCATTAGGAGATTTATATGAACAAGAAACTGGGCCTGGCAGTAGCTGGTGCTGTAATGGCATTTGGCGCATCTGCTGCTAACGCTGCAATCACCATCCCTGCTGGTGATTGGACAATCGACATCGGTGGTAACGTTAACGCTTACTACACTCACACCAAGTTCTCTGGCGACCTGAAGACTGCAGGTACCGAAGACGTAGCTAACACCGTGCAAACCGGTCTGCTGCCTTCCGCTCTGGGTATCGGTGGTAAGACTCGTCAAAACGATCTGGATATCGCATTCCAATTCACATTCTTCACCGGTGTTGATTCTGGTAATGGTGGCGCAGCTGGTGGTAACAACAGCCTGAACATTCGTCAAGCTTACTTGACTTTCGGTGACAAGAGCTGGGGTACTATCAAGGCTGGTCGTGATCTGGGCATCTTCGGTTCTGACGCTATCCTGTCTGACATGACTCTGCTGGGCGTTGGTATTGGCGCTGGTAGCGGTGGTTCTTCCACTCTGGGCCGTATTGGTTCTGGTTATATGTACGCTGACTGGGTTGGTCAAATTTCCTACATTTCTCCAAACTGGAATGGTTTCAGCTTCGCTGTAGGCGTTCGTGAGCCTTGGTCTAACTCTGCTGATGCTAGTGGCAGTGCCAATGGTAGTAACAGCGATATCCGTAACGACATGGGTTATGAAGGTAAGGTCAGCTACGAATGGACTGGCGACTATGCTGGTAAGGTTTGGTTGGGCGCGATCAGCCAGAAGCATGACGTAAACACTGGTTCTGTAGACAACTACACTTCCCGCGGTTGGGATCTGGGTGGTAAGGTTAACCTGGCTGGTGTAGGCCTGGTTGGTTACTACTACGATGGTAAGGGCTTGTCCGGTTCTACCGCTGCTAGCCTGAGCACTGCAGCTAACGGTCTGCTGTTCCTGAATGGTCAGAAGTCTGACGACAAGGGTGGCTATGTACAAGCTACTTACGCTCTGCCAGGCGTTGGCACCAAGCTGGGTCTGTCTTACGGTGTAAGCAAGTCCGAAGCTGATGCTACCAACGTTAAGTTTGAGAACAAGTCTTGGATCGTTGGTGCTTACCACCCTCTGACCAAGAGCCTGAATCTGGTTGCTGAATACACCGACAACAAGCTGGAAAACATCGGTTACAGCGCTGGTCAAGACGGCAAGGCTAAGACCGTGTCTCTGGGCGCGATCCTGTTCTTCTAAGATTTATTCTTAGTTGAATTGAAGCTTAAACGGCACCTTCGGGTGCCGTTTTTATTTAGGAAGATAAAATGAAATTAGTATTTATTGGTTTGTTTGTATTGGCTTTACCCGGATGTGCACAGTTGATGCATGGTGAGCAACAGCCTGTGGTGCCCAAGGGCAATGGCGAGTATTACACCTCATGCAGTGGTGCGGTCGAGGACTGGAATTCCTGTCACGTAAAAGCCCTTAAGGCTTGCGCTGGCGAATATGAAACGATCAAGAAGAATGAAAGTGCAGTGGGCGGTCGACGTGAGTTGACGTTCCAATGCGTGCGTTAAGTTGGCTTTAATTCAGAAATAGCATGGGGTTGCGCGACTTGATTGGTCGCGTGGTCTCATGATCACCAAGCGCTAAGTGACAGACAGATATGGCATTCAATCAACAAGCTCCGGTAAGTCTATTACAGGCATTGCGTACGGCACATCAATTGCATGCCGCGGGCGATCAAAAACAAGCAGAGCTTATTTGCCAGCAAATACTCGCCGCTGATGCCCGACAGCCAGATGCGATTCATTTGCTTGGGGTGATCGCCCTGCAGGATGGCAATATGGAAAAGGCGACACAGCATTTTCAAAAAGCCATCAAGATCAATAGCAAAAATCCGCAATTCCATAGCAATTTAGGCTTGGCCTGGCACGAGCAGGGTAAGCTCAAAGAGGCTGAGCAGTGCTATAAGGCGGCGATTGCGCTGGATGCCCGCTATCTGGATGCCTGGTATAACCTGCATGCTTTGTTGATTCGGTCGGGAGATTATCTGCCGGCCTGCGAGGCTTTAAGCAACGTGTTGGCGTTGAATCCACATGATCAGGAGGCGCGCTTGATGCTGGCGATTCTGCTGGAGTATGCAGGCAAGCCGAATCAAAGCCTGCGGATGGAACAGATGCTGGATGTTACCAGCCCGCTGATGAAAGCGCGTCTGGATGCCTGGCATTATTTCCGTGCGTTGTCAGAGAAGCCGCTGATTACGGGGAGCAACCTTGCGACGTTCAAACGTGCCGTTGCTCAAGCCAATATCAAGGGCCTGGTAATGGAGTTTGGGGTGCGACATGGCAACAGCATCCGGCAGCTGGTACAGCTGGTCGGGCAAGAAGCGCATGGTTTTGACAGCTTTCAGGGTTTGCCTGAGGATTGGCATGCCGAATCTCGAGGCAGTTACTCGACCAAGGGCGTGATACCCAAAGTGCCGCCTATGGTTAAACTGCACGCCGGGTGGTTTGATGAAACCTTGCCTTTATTCGTGGCAAAACACGAAGGCCCTGTTCGTCTCATCAACATCGACTGTGATATCTACAGCTCAACCAAGACTGTGCTGGACACGCTGGCAGAGCGTATTGTTCCAGGCACGGTGATCGTGTTCGATGAATACATCGGTAACGAGCATTGGCGCGAGGATGAATACAAGGCTTTCCAGGAGGCGGTCGTTGCTTATGGTTGGCGCTACGAATATCTGGCCGTGAGTTTCTTTACCAAGCAGGTGGTGGTGAAGATTACCGAGGTGGGCCAGCACTGATCACTGGCCCGGTGTCCTCGTATGCTTATCGTTTCGTTTTATTATTCCTCTATCCCTAACTCCTGAATCTTGCGGGTCAGGGTGTTGCGGCCCATACCGAGTTGTGTCGCTGCTTCGATGCGACGGCCCCCGGTATGGCTCAGCGCACGGCTAATCAGGATTTTCTCGAATTCCTTGGTGCGTGTTTCCAGAATTTCCTGCTCCCCGCGATTGAGCGCATCCATGACTTCCGCTGCCAGCGCTTCTTGCCAGGAGGTGGCGGTAGTTGGCTTGCTGCTATCCTCCTTCAATTCTGGCGGCAAATCTGCCACATCAATATTCTGGCCTGGCGCCATCACGGTCAGCCAGTGGCAGACATTCTCAAGCTGCCGCACATTGCCGCTCCAGCTCATGGTGGCAAGGTAACGTAGCGCACTTGCAGACGGTTGTTTGGCTTCTACGCCGAGCTCTTGCGCGCTTTGTTGCAGGAAGTGCTTGACCAGCAGAGGCACATCCTCACGACGCTCGCGCAAGGGCGGCAGACGCAGGCGTATCACATTCAGCCGGTGGAACAAGTCTTCACGGAACAGGCCGAGCTTCACGCGCTCCTCCAGATCCTGGTGAGTGGCGGCAATGATGCGCACATTAACCTTGACGGGTTGATGCCCGCCGACGCGATAAAACTGGCCATCGCACAACACGCGCAGCAAGCGCGTTTGCAGATCAGAAGGCATGTCGCCAATTTCATCCAGAAACAGGGTGCCGCCATCGGCTTGTTCAAAGCGGCCGCGTCGTGCTGCCTGCGCGCCGGTGAAGGCGCCGCGTTCATGGCCGAACAGCTCGGACTCCAGCAGATCCTTGGGGATGGCTGCCGTGTTGATCGCGATAAAGGGTTTGTCTGCGCGCGGACTATGCCGATGCAGGGCGCTGGCAACCAGCTCTTTGCCGGTGCCTGATTCGCCATTAATGAGTACGGTGGCATGCGAGCGGCTCAAGCGGCCAATGGCACGGAATACCTCCTGCATGGCAGGGGCCTGGCCAATGATTTCGGGTGTCGCTTCTGGTGTAACGGCTTCCGTGGCCTGACGCATGCTTTCTTCAACGGCGCGCCGGATGATCTCAATCGCCTGGTCTACATCAAAAGGCTTGGCCAGATATTCAAAAGCGCCACCCTGAAATGCCGCAACGGCACTTTCGAGATCGGAGTATGCCGTCATGATGATGACAGGAATCTCAGGCAGGCGTTTTTTTACCTCATCGAGGAAGTCGAGGCCAGAACCGTTGGGCATGCGAATGTCGCTGACAATCACTTGTGGTTCTTCCCGGGTGAGCGCATTGAGTGCCTCGGGCACGGAGGCAAAGGTCTTGAAATCCATGTCGGTGCGCGCCAGCGCTTTTTCAAAGACCCAGCGTATCGATTTGTCGTCGTCAATAATCCAGATAGGTTTCATAGCTTGCCTGTGTGTTTAAAATCGTTCATGTGTTCTACGTGAGTTTACTGCTTGGCAATAAAGCCTTTCATGGCGGTCGTTTCGATGGGTAGCAGAATGGTGAAACAGGTTTTGCCTGGTTCGCTCTCGCATTCAATCATGCCGTGATGCTGGGTGATGAATGTCTGTGCCAGCGTCAGCCCGAGGCCGGAGCCACCTTCGCGGCCGGAGACCAGTGGGTAAAAAATGCGGTCGCGGATATCAGGAGGAATCCCAGGGCCGTTGTCGATAATCTGCAGGCGTATCGCCACCCGGTAGCGTTTCTTGGCTAGCGTTACCTGCCGTTCGGCGCGGGTGCGTAGGGTGATCTGCCCCGTCCCCTGCATGGCCTGTGCAGCATTGCGGGCGATATTGAGCACGGCTTGTATCAGTTTCTCACGATCGCCAATCAGCTCGGGCAGGCTGGTGTCGTAATCGCGCTTGACCATAATGGCTTTGGGTGACTCCGCCAGCAACAGGCTGCGCACGCGTTCCAGCACCTCATGAATATTCGTGGGTTCGTACTTGGGCACGCGGTGCGGCACCAGCAAGCGATCCATCAGTGACTGCAGGCGATCCGCCTCTTTGATGATGACCTGGGTGTATTCGCGCAAATTGACCTGTGGCAGTTCATGCTCCAGCAATTGTGCCGCCCCGCGCAGCCCGCCCAGCGGATTACGGATCTCGTGGGCGAGATTGCGTAACAACTCAGCGTTCGCTTGCTGCTGGATGAGCATGCGTTCCTCGCGCGCAATGCGCAGTTGCTGATCCATCTGCTGGAACTCAAGTACCAGGCAGGCCGGATTCACATCCACCGGGGTCACCGTGCAAGTGACGGCGACTGAACTTTGGCGCATGGTGGTGATGAGAAACTCATGTTCGCGAAATGGACTGCGATTGCTGATCGCATTTTCCACGGCCGAGTGCAGGATTTCGCATTCAGGAAATACCTGAAAAATATCCAGCCCGGTAATCTGTTTGGCGCTTAATGCAAACAGGATTTCAGCCCCCGGATTGGCATATATGACCTTGCGGGAATCATCCAGCAGGATGACGGCAGTGGCGAGATGTTCGAGACCAGCGAATGTGGGAGGAATAATATGTACCATGGCAGTGGTTAAGCAAAAGCCAGGCCAGAGCATGGCGTCAAAGCGGTGAAAAAGCGTTGCATAAGATTGACCTTAAGGATGTTGAATCTGCATCTTTAACACGCAACACCATGAAAATTCAGCTTATTTCATGCCATTGAGCTCTTTTTGCAGCAGCTTTACATTGTTTTCGTGCGTGTCGACATCGGCTTTCAGCCGGCGCATTTTTTCTTCAAATTTTGTGACGTTTCTCAAGGTCTTGCCATCGGCAGTGCGATACACCTCGGGGTTAGCGCTGCCTTCGTTATAAGCTTGTCTTGCTTCTTCCAGCGCTTTTTTCTCTGTGGCGAGTTCATCCTGCAAAATCTGCCGGCGGGTATCATCCCGGCGGGTTTGCGTGCTCCTGTCTACCTTGGGAAAGTCCGAAGGCGTAGGCGTTCTTGCCCGCTCTTTTTTGCCTGAGGGCACGGGCAAGGCATTGTCGCCTTTCAGGAAAAGCTGGCAATTCTTGTAGAGGGTCCGCGTTTTGGCGTCCGTGAATGTCGGTTGGCCTGACTCATCAACGCATTTATAGATATCGGCCGCTTGCACCGTCAATCCAGCTAGCAAGCCGCAACACAGCAATAGAAATTTCATGCATTGAGTTTAGATGAGAAGCCATCGGGTGGCAACGCGCGCCAGTTAACAGGTGCGCAAGAGTGGCAGGCAATAAAAAAGGCGGGTTGCCCCGCCTTTTTTAACATGCTGTGATTAGCAGCTGTAGTACATGGCGAACTCGATAGGATGCGGTGTCATGCGCATTCTGGTGACTTCTTCCATCTTCAATGCGATGTAGCTGTCGATCCAGTCATCGGAGAACACACCACCACGGGTGAGGAACTCGCGATCCTTGTCCAGATATTCCAGTGCTTGTTCCAGGGAGGAGCAAACGGTTGGGATCGCTGCATCTTCCTCAGGAGGCAGATGGTAGAGATCCTTGGTTGCTGGCTCACCTGGGTGAATCTTGTTCTGTACGCCGTCCAGACCAGCCATCAGCAGGGCGCTGAATGCCAGGTATGGGTTGGCAGTAGGATCAGGGAAGCGAGCTTCAACGCGGCGAGCCTTGTCGGAATGCACGAAAGGAATACGGATCGAAGCTGAACGGTTCTTGGCAGAGTAAGCCAGCTTAACTGGAGCTTCAAAGCCTGGAACCAGACGCTTGTAGGAGTTGGTGCCTGGATTGGTGATCGCATTCAGCGCGCGAGCGTGCTTGATGATGCCGCCGATGTAGTACAGGGCGAACTCGGACAGGCCAGCGTAGCCGTTGCCTGCGAACAGGTTCTTGCCATCTTTCCATACGGATTGGTGCACGTGCATGCCGGAACCGTTGTCGCCAACGATAGGCTTAGGCATGAAGGTGGCGGTTTTGCCGTAAGCGTGAGCGGTGTTCAGCACAACGTACTTCAGCAATTGGGTCCAGTCGGCACGTTGTACCAGGGTGCTGAACTTGGTGCCGATTTCACATTGACCAGCCGTTGCCACTTCGTGGTGGTGCACTTCAACAGGCACGCCCATGTTTTCAAGGGCGATGACCATGGCTGAGCGCAGATCCTGGAAGGAATCGACTGGAGGTACTGGGAAGTAGCCGCCCTTTACGCCAGGACGGTGACCGGTGTTGCCGCTTTCGAACTTCTCGCCAGATGCCCATGCACCTTCTTCGGAGTTGATCTTGACGGAACAGCCTTCCATGCCAGCATTCCACTGGATGGAGTCGAAAATGAAGAATTCGGGTTCTGGACCGAAGTAGGCGGTGTCGCCCAGACCGCTGGACTTCAGGTAAGCCTCAGCGCGTTTTGCCAAGCTGCGTGGGCAACGGTCGTAGCCCTTGCCGTCGGTAGGATCTACCACGTCACAGCTCAGAATCAGTGTAGGTTCGTCCATGAATGGATCGATATTGGCAGTCTCAGGATCAGGCATCAGTTGCATGTCGGAAGCTTGAATACCTTTCCAGCCAGCGATAGATGAACCGTCGAATGCGTGGCCTTCGGTAAATTTGCTTTCATCGAACGCTGAGATGGGTACAGTTACGTGCTGTTCTTTACCTCTGGTATCGGTGAAACGGAAATCAACAAACTTGATGTCATTTTCCTTCACCATTTTCATTACGTCGGCTACCGCCATTTCATTCTCCTAAAACGTAAAAGCGTAAATTAAGTAATCAAACCCCATGGTTTGATAGAAAAACTGCTGAATGTATCTAGCAGGAAACGTGCCATCGGAAACCCCGAGATTCTCATTTTCACATAATCACTTAGAAAAGAGAATAAAAAAGCGGGGCACCGAATTCGGGCGATCATCGGGGCAAATGCACCAAATTGGTGCCTTTGGCTCAGGTCGCAAAATTCTCGCTATACTTCGGGGTAAATCTACAAAATAATCGAGTGCACCATGGAAACTATCAATCAAATATTACAAAAAGCCAAGCAGCGCGCTCAGGTAAACAATTTGCCTTATGCAGGCGCTCTGACGCCAGAGGAAGCGCAGCAGCTGATGGCATCCGCTCCGGGCGCCTGTCTGGTGGATGTAAGAAGCCGCGCAGAGCTTGAGCTAGTGGGGCGCGTTCCTCAGGCATTGAGCATTGAGTGGGCATTTTATCCCGGCATGGTCGCCAACCCTGATTTTGCTGCGCATCTGGACAAGCAGGTGGATCGCGAAGCGCTGGTGATGTTTTTGTGCCGCACGGGTGGCCGTTCGCACAATGCGGCAGTGCTGGCTAACTCCATGGGATACACCGAGGCTTACAACATACTGGAAGGTTTTGAAGGCGCTACCGATCCGCAAACGGGTCAGCGTGGCAAGATTAATGGCTGGAAAGCGGCTGGCCTGCCCTGGACGAATAGCTAAATACAGACAGGGTCGTGATGATGGATCGTTATGCCGTGATCGGCAACCCGGTCGAGCACAGCAAGTCGCCGCTGATACACCACATGTTTGCCGAGCAAACCTCGCAGCAGCTCGAGTACGGCCGTGTGCTGGCTCCCCTTGATGCGTTCGTTGAGACCGTGCAGGCCATGCGGGCGCAAGGCTATAAAGGCGCCAACGTTACGGTGCCGTTCAAGCTGCAGGCATATGCCCTGGCAACGCAGCTGACCGAGCGTGCCCACGATGCCGGTGCCGTTAATACCCTGATGTTTCAGGGCGAGCACATCATTGGCGATAACACCGATGGCGCTGGCCTGGTACGGGATATTCAGGATAATCTGGCGATTCCCTTGCACGGCAAGCGCGTGCTGTTGATCGGGGCTGGCGGTGCTGCCGAAGGCGTGTTGCATCCCATTCTGGCCCAGCAGCCTGCTCTGCTGGTCGTGGCCAATCGTACGCTGGACAAGGCGCTTGCCATGGTGCGCAAAGTGGAAGCGCAGGGCGAGCTGCTGTATGTCTCGGTACAGGCGCTGGCCTTTGAAGATCTGCCGGGCCAGGCGTTTGATGTGGTGGTGAATGCCACTTCTGCCGGATTGACCGACTCTCAGTTACCCTTGCCGCCCAGCATGTTTGCGGCAGGATCCCTAGCTTACGACATGATGTATGGTCGGGAGACCCCCTTCATGGCCTTTGCCCGCGCGCATGGCGCTGAGCATGTGGTGGATGGCCTCGGCATGCTGATTGAGCAGGCCGCCGAATCGTTTTATCTGTGGCGCCAGGTGCGGCCTGATACCGCCCCCGTGATTGCACATTTCAAATCATGACATGGCGCCAATGGATATGGCGCGGCCTCTTGGCCTTGCTTCTGCTGATTGTGTTGTATCAGCTCTGGATATTCCTGCATATCTGCTGGTGGGTGCAGCACAATCCGGATAGCAGTGCTTTCATGCGCGATCGCCTGGAATTGCTGCAGGAAGATAAACCCGGTGCAGAGCTGCGGCATCAGTGGGTGCCTTACAGCCAGATATCCATACATCTGAAACGCGCAGTGATCGCCGCCGAGGATTCCCGGTTTGTCGAGCATGAAGGCTTTGATTGGGATGGTATCCAGAAAGCCTATGAGAAAAACCTGAAAAAAGGCCGTATCGTGGCGGGTGGCTCTACCATCAGCCAGCAGCTTTCCAAAAATCTGTTTCTGTCGACGCGCCGCACACCCTGGCGCAAACTGGAAGAGGCCATGATCACGCTCATGCTGGAAAAAATGATGAGCAAGCGGCGTATTTATGAGATTTACCTGAATGTGATTGAGTGGGGGAATGGCGTATTTGGTGCCGAAGCCGCTGCAAGGTATTACTTTCATACTAATGCAAAGGGCCTGACAGCACCGCAAGCCGCCAAACTCGCTGCCATGGTGCCAAATCCGCGCTATTATGACAGCCATCGAAATGCACGCGGCTTGCTGAAAAAAACGGGCATCATCCAGGCGCGGATGAATGCTGTTAGTGTTCCTTGAGCGCCAGCCGTAATCAGAAGACCGGAAGCAATCCCGGCAACAACAATTAGTGGGGGTGATCTCAAGATGGACGTGGTAGACAAGTTTTTCCATTCAATACTCAACCTGCCAACCTTGCCCAAGGTCGTGCAGGAAGTCATTCTGATGCTGGACAATGAAGACGTGGACCTCAGCCAGCTGGGCGCGCGAATTGCGCACGATCAGGTGCTCTCGGCCAAAGTGCTGCGCATGGCCAACTCTTCCTATTACGGTGTCAGCCGCACCATCAAGACGATCCCTGATGCCATTTCGGTGATTGGGGTCAGCAAGCTGCGCACACTGGTGATTGCCTCTGGGGTAACCGGTACCTTTACCACCTTGCCCGGGCTCGATATCAATCGCTTCTGGCGTCACAGTCTGGTGACCGCAGCTGTTGCCGGCAAAATCAGTCAGGAGCTGAAAAAGCCCACCGAGACGGCCTATCTGGCAGCCCTCATGCACAGCATCGGGCAATTGCTCATTCATATCGTGTTCCCTATCCAGGCAGCCGAGATTGATGAAGAGTGCAAAGGCCTGAGTGTGATTGAGCGCAAGGCCCTGGAAAATGCCACGCTGGGGCTGGATCATTGCCAGGTTGGTGCCGAGCTGGCACGTCGCTGGAATTTCCCTGAGGATATTCAGCGCGTGATTCGCTACTACGCTGACCCGCTGGATAAAATGGCGTGCGATCTGGCGCCTGTAGTGTTCATGGCAGCGCACATCGCGTTTGGTCTGGAAAATCTGGAAGAGTCAGCCCACATTGCCGAAACGCTGAAGCCTGAGGTGGCAAAAGCGCTGGGCGTGGACCGTATTGAATGGATAGAGCGCATCGACAGTTATCGTCCGCTGATCCCGGAAGCAGAAAGCTTTCTTTAAGACCTGACGTTACTGTTTATAAAAAGCCCCATGCAGCGCGAGCCGCATGGGGCTTTTTTGTTGATGGCTAGAGGTAATCCTTGAGGTATTTACCGGTATAGCTCTTGGCAATGGTCGCCACATGCTCGGGCGTGCCCTCTGCCACGACCATGCCGCCGCCATCGCCACCTTCAGGGCCCATGTCGATCAGCCAGTCCGCGGTTTTAATCACATCCAGGTTGTGCTCGATAATGACGATGGTGTTACCCGCATCGCGCAGGCGATGAATCACGTCCAGCAGCAACTGAATATCAGCAAAGTGCAGCCCCGTGGTCGGCTCATCCAGAATGTACAGCGTGCGGCCGGTATCGCGTTTGGATAACTCTAGCGCCAGCTTGACGCGCTGGGCTTCGCCGCCGGAAAGTGTGGTGGCCGATTGCCCCAGTGTAATGTAGCCTAGGCCCACATCCAGCAGGGTTTGCAACTTGCGCGCCACGACGGGAACGGCGTCAAAGAAGGCGCGTGCCTGCTCTACCGTCATGCCCAGCACTTCGTGGATGTTCTTGCCCTTGTACTGGATTTCCAGGGTTTCGCGGTTATAGCGCTGGCCCTTGCAGACATCACAAGGCACATACACATCCGGCAGGAAGTGCATTTCCACGCGCAGCACGCCATCGCCCTGGCAGGCTTCGCAGCGGCCGCCTTTGACGTTGAACGAATAACGGCCCGGGCCATACCCGCGCGCACGGCTTTCCGGTACGCCGGCAAACAGATCGCGTATGGGCGTAAACAGGCCGGTGTAGGTCGCCGGGTTGGAGCGTGGTGTACGGCCAATCGGGCTTTGGTCTACATCGACCACCTTGTCAAAAAATGCCAGCCCATCAATCTCGGCAAATTCAGCCGGCTCGGTGGAGCTGCCATACAGATGCTTGGCCACCACGCGATACAGAGTGTCATTCACCAGCGTGGATTTGCCGGAGCCGGAGACGCCAGTGACGCAGGTCAGCAGGCCGACTGGGATCGCCAGATCGACGTCTTTAAGGTTGTTGCCCGTGGCATGGGTCAGCTTGAGCCAGCGCTCCGGGTCAGGCTGGTGGCGCTTCTTGGGAATGGCGATGGCTTTTTTGCCGCTGAGGTATTGGCCAGTCAGCGAGTTGGCATTGTCCTGGATTTCTTTCGGAGTGCCCGCCGCCACAATATGGCCGCCATGCTCACCCGCACCCGGACCGATATCGACCACATAATCCGCAGCCATGATCGCATCTTCATCATGCTCAACCACGATCACGCTATTGCCGATGTCGCGCAGGCGCATCAGCGTTTCCAGCAGGCGGTCATTATCACGCTGATGCAGGCCGATGGAAGGTTCATCCAATACATACATCACGCCGGTGAGGCCGGAGCCTATCTGCGACGCCAGGCGAATACGTTGCGCCTCGCCACCGGACAAGGTTTCTGCCGAGCGCGATAGCGACAGGTACTCCAGCCCGACGTTGGTCAGGAATTTGAGACGGCTGCTGATCTCTTTGACGATCTTGTCGGCAATCGCCAGTTTCTGGCCGGTAAGCTCCAATGAGTCAAAGAACACCAGCGCATGCTTGAGCGCGATTTCGCAGACTTCGTGAATGTTGCGACCGCCGACTTTGACATGGCGGGCCTCGCGGCGCAGGCGGGTGCCGCCGCATTCCGGGCAAGCCTGCGAGTTGAGGTATTTCGCCAGCTCTTCGCGCACGGTCACCGAATCGGTCTCGTGATAGCGACGTTGCAGATTATTCAGGATGCCTTCGAAGGTATGGGTTTTCTGATAGAAATTGCCGCGCTCGTTCAGGTATCTGAAGCTGATTTCTTCCTTGCCGCTACCATGCAGCAAAATATGCTGCACATGGGCTGGCAGCTCTTCAAAGGCGGTTTCCAGGTCAAAGCCATAGTGCTGGCTCAGGGACGACAGCAACTGGAAGTAAAACTGGTTGCGTCTGTCCCAACCCTTGATGGCACCACTCGCCAGCGAAAGATGCGGGAAGGCGACTACGCGCTTGGGATCAAAAAAGCTGATCTGGCCCAGACCATCGCACTTGGGGCAGGCACCCATGGGGTTGTTGAACGAGAACAGGCGTGGCTCCAGCTCGGCCAGCGAGTAATCGCACACCGGGCAGGAGAATTTGGCCGAGAACAGATGTTCCTTGGCGGTATCCATTTCCACCGCAATCGCCTTGCCCTCTGCCAGCCGCAACGCGGTTTCAAACGATTCGGCAATGCGCTGCTTCATATCGGCGCGTACCTTCAGGCGGTCCACCACCACATCCACATTATGCTTGGTGGTTTTTGCCAGCTTGGGCACGGCGTCAAGCTCATAGGTCTCGCCATCTACCCGCACGCGCACAAAGCCCTGGGCCTTGAGTTCTTCAAACAGGTCCACCTGTTCGCCCTTGCGGTTGCTGACCACGGGCGCCAGAATCATCAGCTTGGTTTCTTCCGGCAAGGCCAGCACACTATCCACCATTTGTGAGACGGTTTGTGCTTCCAGCTTGATGCCATGATCCGGGCATTCCGGGTCGCCCGCGCGTGCATACAGCAGCCGCAGGTAATCATGAATTTCCGTCACCGTGCCCACGGTGGAGCGCGGGTTGTGCGAAGTGGATTTCTGTTCAATCGAAATCGCGGGTGACAAGCCTTCAATCAGGTCAACATCCGGTTTATCCATACGGGCCAGAAACTGGCGGGCGTAGGCAGAAAGTGACTCCACATACCGGCGTTGCCCTTCGGCATACAGCGTGTCGAATGCCAGCGAGGATTTGCCGGAACCGGAAAGCCCGGTGATGACGATCATCTTGTTGCGTGGCAGGTCGAGTGAAACGTTTTTCAGGTTATGCGTGCGAGCGCCGCGTATCCGTATGTATTCCATGCAAATCCAATCACCTAATCAAATCCGTGAAAATCCGCAGCCGAAGAGGCTTCCCTAATTGTGGACTAATGTTTGTGCAGGCCATTGCTGTTGATGTATTCGGCCTGGCTGGTCTGCCCCCAGGCGCTTATATTCGGCGGCAACCAAAATAGCCCGAGTGAATCTAGGGCTGAGTGGAGGCAACCTGTTAATATACGCAATTTTCGGTCCCAACCCAATCTATTTCCATGTCATCTAATGAACGTATGTCCGCCCAGGAGTTGCGCGCCAGCATGAGCCTGGCATCCATCTATGGATTGCGCATGCTGGGCATGTTTTTGATCCTGCCGATTTTTGCCATTTATGCCGAAACCCTGCCCGGGGGCGATAGCCATCTGATGATCGGTCTGGCACTGGGCGCCTATGGTTTGACGCAAGCGATCTTCCAGCTGCCGTTTGGCATGGCCTCTGACCACTTCGGCCGCAAAAAAGTCATTTATGCCGGGCTTGTTCTGTTTGTCATTGGCAGTCTGGTGGCAGGCTTTGCCCATGACCTCACTACCGTCATCATTGGCCGCGCCATTCAGGGCGCCGGGGCGGTGTCTGCCGCAGTGACGGCGCTGGTGGCCGATCTCACGCGTGAAGAGCACCGCACCAAGGCTATGGCGATGATAGGCGGCACCATAGGCGTGACATTTGCCGCCTCGCTGGTGCTGGGGCCCGCGCTGAATCAATGGATAGGCGTGCCAGGCATATTCCTGCTCACCGGTGCGCTTGCCGCCCTGGCGATTCTGGATGTGAAATTCATGGTGCCTGACCCCATTGTCAGCCGCTTTCACTCCGATGCCGAAGCATCGACCTCCAAGCTGCGCGATGTGCTCAAGAACACCCAGCTCCTGCGCCTTAATTACGGCATTTTTGCCCTGCATGCGGCGCAGATGGCCATGTTTGTCGTCGTCCCCTTTGCTATCAAGCAAAGCAGCGGCATGGGCGAAAACGACCATTGGCAGATTTATCTGCCGGTGGTGCTGGTGGGCTTTATCCTCATGGTACCCGCCATTATTTATGGCGAGAAACGCGCCAAGCTCAAGCAGGTGTTTGTTTCTGCGATTGGCCTCATGCTGGTTGCCCAGCTCATGCTGGCCAACTCCATCAGCCACTTCTGGGGCATCGTCGCTTCACTGGCGCTTTATTTCATTGCCTTCAATGTGCTGGAAGCCACGCTGCCATCGATCATTTCCAAGATTGCACCTGCCGCCTCCAAAGGCACAGCCATCGGTGTTTACAACACCTCGCAATCTTTCGGGGTGTTCCTCGGCGGTGTGATGGGCGGTTATTTATCGCACTACCATGGCTTTGCCGCAGTCTTCATTTTCTGTAGTGTGCTGATGGGCCTTTGGTTAATTTTTGCCTTGAGTATGACAAGCCCGCCCGCAGTTAAGAGTAAAATGTATCATTTACGCGATATGAGTTCAGCGGATGCGCAGCAGCTTTCCACCCGCCTGGCCGCCGTCAGTGGCGTGCGCGAAGTGGTAGTGCTGCCGGACGAAAGCATGCTCATGCTCAAGGTCGATCTGCAACACGCATTCGATGAAGCTGAAGTTTTGAGATTAATAGAGGATTAACCATGGCATCTGTGAACAAAGTTATTCTGGTCGGCAATCTGGGGCGTGACCCCGAAATGCGCTACATGCCATCCGGCGACGCGCTGGCATCCTTCAGCATCGCCACCACCGACACCTGGAAAGATAAAAACGGCCAGAAACAGGAGCGCACCGAGTGGCATCGCATCTCCATGTTTGGCAAGCAAGCCGAAATCGCCGGGGAGTACCTGAAAAAAGGCTCCAGCGTCTACATCGAAGGCCGCCTGCAAACCCGCAAATGGCAAGATAAAGAAGGCAACGAACGCCAGACCACCGAAGTGGTTGCCGACCGCATGCAGATGCTCGGCGCCCGCAGCGGCGGCGGCAATGCCTACGAAGTCATGGACGAAGATCAGTCTGCGTCGTACCAGCCACGTCAATCCGCCGCCCCAGCCCAAGCCCGTCCGGCCCCAGCTGCGGCTACATCCAAGCCAGCGGGTGGTTCCGGCTTTGATGATTTTGATGACGATATTCCGTTCTAACTTTGTACTACTCAGCTTCTTGAAAGCTGCATATCAAATTGCCCTCAACGTTATCCGGCGTTGAGGGCAATTTTTTTGAGGGTGTTCTTGATTTGCCTTCAATCAATCTTTCTGCGAGCACATGCTCATGACTTCTGTAACTCGCGATTAAATCCAAGTTAGCAATTTCGGTCAGGTTTTCGCCCAACATCTTAGGCATAGTTCGGTTTGTGGAGAACGGAGCCAACATGAGTCAACGCAGGGCAGAAGTGTATGCAATGAGATTTCAAAAGGTGCTTGATCACATTGAGCAGCACCTGGATCAATCTTTGAGCATGGATGCTTTATGCGATATCGCGGGGTTTTCCAGATTCCATTTCCACCGGCAATTTGCCGATTACATCGGCATTACGGTTGCTCGGTATATTTTGCTGCTTCGTCTGCGACAAGCGTCTTATCAGCTCGCCTTCGATCCCAAAGTGAAAGTTATCGACATCGCCTTGAATGCCGGGTTTGAAACTCCGGAATCGTTTACCCGTGCCTTCGGAAATATTTTTGGGCAATCCCCGTCCGCGTTCAGGAAAAATCCTGATTGGGAGGCTTGGCATGTGGTGTATGGGTTCCGATTACCAGAAGGAAATAAAATAATGCAGGTCGAGATTGTGAATGTGGAAGCGACGATGATTGCCGTAAAGGAGCATCGCGGCGCACCCGATAAACTGAATCATTCTGTTGGGGATTTCATTGCGTGGCGCAAACAGACGGGGTCTTCCCCTAAAAACAGCTCCAGGACATTTGGTATTGCATATGACAACCCCGATACGACGGAGCCTTCAGCATTTCGCTTTGATATTGCCGGGGAAATCAAAACCGATATCGCAGTGAATGAGCAAGGTATTGTGGTGAAGTCTATTCCGGGTGGACGTTGTGCAAGAGTCCGGCATCATGGCTCGCATACGCGGATTGGGGAAAGTATTTATCCCTTGTACCGGGAATGGTTGCCGGAGAGTGGTGAGGAGCTGCGTGATTTTCCGCTTTATTTTCATTACGTGAATCTGTTGCCGGATACGCCTGAAGCCGAGTTGATAACAGACATCTATTTGCCACTGAAATAAGGTCGTCTGGAAAAGAACAAAGGTGCAAGAGATGAGAGTCTCTTGCACCTTTGTTTTTGCATCAGTCCGTTTTACATCATGAGGGCTTTTCTGTCGTTTCCGACCATCCCCCACCCAGTGCCCGTATCAAGCCCACCGAAGTCAGCATTCTGAGCCCGGCGGTTTGCACTTCGGCGCGCTGCACGGATAAGCTGGTGCGTTGCGCGTCGATGACCTCAAAGTAGCTGGCAGAGCCATTTTTGTAGCGGGTGTTGGCGAGGCGCTCGGCGACGCTGGCGGAGGCGATGGCCTGGCGCTGGTAGTCGATCTGCCGGTCCAGCGTGCGCAGGCCGCTCAGGTTGTTTTCCACTTCCTGAAAGCCGACCAGCACTTGTTGCCGGTAGTTGGCGACTTCGCGTTCATAGACGGCATCGGCGCGCGACAGGTTGGCTTTGTTGCGGCCGCCATCGAGGATGGGCAGCGTGAGCGCGGTGCCGACCAGCGGGCCGAGCAGCCAGCTGCGGCTGGACCATTTGAACAGCTCATGCAGTTCGTTCGACTCGTAACCACCGGTGCCGGTGAGCACCAGCCGTGGGAAGAACGCGGCCTTGGCTGCACCCACGCGGGCACTGGCGGCGGCGAGTGCCCGTTGCGCCTGGGCAATGTCCGGGCGACGCTCCAGCAATTGTGAAGGCAGGCCAACCGGCACCTGCACTACGCTGAGTTGCAAGGGCGCTGCGGCCAGGGTGAATTCAGCCGGGGTTTTGCCCAGCAGAATGGCGAGCGCGTGGTCTTGCTGGGCGCGGTTGCGTACAACCGATTCCTGCTCGGCCTGCACGGTGGCGAGCTCAGTTTTGGCCTTGGCAAGGTCAAGCTCGCCGATATCGCCGAGGTCATAACGCCGCTGCACCATGCGCAGCTCTTCCTGACGCAGATCTATGGTCTTGCGCAGAATCTCCAGCTCCGAATCCAGTGCGCGCAGCGTGAAATATTGCTGGGCGATGTCGGCCTGCAGCGCCAGCAATACCGAGCGATAGGCGGCCTCCTGGCCTTGCGCATCCAGACGGGCGGCGCGGCTCTGGTCAGACAGGCGGCCGATCAGGTCCACCTCATATGAGGCATTTACCTGGGCGCGCCACTCGGTATTGGCCGATGTATCCGGATCGCGCTGGCGGGTGGGGCCCACGCCGCCATTCAGCTGGAACTTGCGGTCAGCATCTACCACGCCAGCATTGGCGCGGGCTTCTTTTACCCGCGCCAGCGCGATGGCCAGTGTCGGGCTGCTTTCGGTAGCCGCTTCAATCAGGTTATTCAGCTCGGTATCGTTAAACACCGTCCACCAGGCGCCACGGTCAATGTGGTCGGCCGGGTTGCCTGCTTGCCAGGCACCATCCAGCTGCGCGGTTTCGCGATACTGGTTTGGCAGTTGCAGGTTGATCTGCTCCGGCGGCTTGGCGGTGGAGCATCCGGCCAGCACCAGCGCTGTTGCCAGCAAGCTGAGTTTCAGGCTGTGCTTGTTCATTCTTGGGTTCCTTTCTCTAAGGCAGGTGCTGGTTCAATGGCAGGTGCGGCAGCGTGATGCGCATGGCCGAAGTCCTGGCATTTGGTCACCATGGTACGAATCAGTACGTAAAACACAGGGGTGAGGAAGAGGCCGAATACGGTCACACCTATCATCCCGGCAAACACGGCTATCCCCATGGCATGGCGCATTTCGGAGCCCGCGCCAGTCGATACCACCAGAGGCACCACGCCTGCAATAAAGGCAATCGACGTCATCAGGATAGGGCGCAAGCGCAGACGGGCGGCTTCAATGGCGGCTGCATAAATCTTGCGGCCTTCCAGCTCCAGCTCACGGGCAAACTCCACAATCAGGATGGCGTTCTTGCACGCAAGGCCGACCAGCACCACCAGACTTACCTGGGTGAAGATATTGTTATCGCCATTGGTCAGCCACACGCCAAAGATGGCGGACAGCAGGCCCATGGGCACAATCAGCAGCACCGCCAGCGGCAAGGTCAGGCTTTCATACTGCGCAGACAGCACCAGGAACACCAGCAGGATGGACAGCGGCAGGATCACGAACAGCGTGTTGCCGGCAATCTTTTCCTGATAGGTCAGCTCGGTCCACTCAAAGCCGATGCCGCGTGGCAGGGTTTCAGCGGCAATGCGTTCCACCGCGGCCTGTGCTTCGCCTGTGCTGTAGCCCGGCGCAGCACCGCCATTGACGTCAGCCGACGGGAAGCCGTTGTAACGCATGGCGCGGTCTGGGCCGTAGCTTTGCGTCATCTTCAGCACCGAAGCCAGTGGCACCATGTCGCCCTGCGCATTGCGTGTCTTGAGCAGGCCTATGTCTTCCGCATGCGCCCGGAAAGGCGCATCTGCTTGCACACGCACCTGATAGGTACGGCCAAACTTGTTGAAGTCATTGACGTACAGCGAGCCCAGGTAAATCTGCAGCGTGTCGAACACTTCCGGGATGGAAACGCCCAGCTGCTGCGCATGCGTGCGGTCTACATCGGCATACAGCTGCGGCACATTGATCTGGAAGCTGGAGAACATGCCGGCCAGTTCAGGCGCCTTGCGGGCTTTTTCCATAAAGGCCTGCAGGGCATCGTTGAGCGCTACGTTACCCAGCGCACCTCTATCCTGAATCTGGAACTTGAAGCCGCCTATGGTGCCCAGACCTTGTACCGGAGGTGGCGGGAACACGGCAATAAACGCGCCCTGAATGCTGGCATATTGCTGGTTCAGCTGCTGCGCAATGGCAAAGCCGGACTGGTCCGCGCCCTTGCGCTCATCAAACGGTTTCAGCGTGGCAAACACAATGCCGGAGTTGGGGCTGTTGGTGAAGCCGTTGATCGACAAGCCTGGGAAGGCCACGGCCGATTCCACGCCGGGATGCTTGAGCGCAATCTCGCTCATCTGGCGAATCACGTCTTCGGTGCGATCCAGCGAGGCAGCATCCGGCAGTTGCGCAAAGCTCACCAGGTATTGCTTGTCCTGTGCCGGAATAAAGCCGGTAGGCACCAGGTGAATCAGCAGCATGGTGGAGCCGATCAGCGCGCCATACAGCACCAGCATGACGCTCTTGTGGCGCAACACGCCGGTGACGCCATTGCCGTATTTTTCCGAGCCACGATGGAACACGCGGTTGAAGCGCACAAAGAACCAGCCGAACAGACGGTCAATCGTGCGCTGGAAGGCATCTTTCTTTTCGTCATGGCGCTTGAGCAGCAAGGAGGCCAAGGCAGGCGACAGCGTCAGCGAGTTGAACGCCGAAATCACGGTGGAGATGGCGATGGTCAGCGCAAACTGCTTGAAGAACTGGCCAGTCAGGCCGCTCACAAACGCCAGTGGTACAAACACGGCTGACAGGGTGAGCGCAATGGCGACAATCGGGCCGGATACTTCGCGCATGGCGCGATAGGTGGCTTCCTTGGCTGAGAGGCCGCGCTCGATATTGCGCTCCACGTTTTCCACTACCACGATGGCATCATCCACCACGATACCAATCGCCAGCACCAACCCGAACAGGCTGAGCGTATTGATGGAGAAGCCCAGGCCCATCATCACGGCAAAGGTACCGATGACCGACACCGGCACCGCGAGCAGCGGGATGATGGAAGCGCGCCAGGTTTGCAGGAAGATAATCACCACCAGCACCACCAGACCCACGGCGATCAACAGCGTTTCGGTCACGGCATGAATGGATGCGCGGACGAACTGCGTGGGGTCATACACGATGTGGTATTCCAGACCTTCGGGCATGTCTTCCTGCAGCTCGGCCATGGTCTTGCGCACGTTTTCCGAAATCTGCAGGGCGTTGGAACCCGGTGCCTGGAAGATCGGAATGGCGACGGCGGATTTGTTATCCAGCAGCGAGCGCAGGGCATACTCACTGGCGCCCAGCTCAACGCGCGCCACATCGCTCAGGCGCGTGACCACGCCATCGGGCGAGGTGCGGATGACGATATTCTCAAACTCTTCTTCGGTATTGAGGCGGCCGCGCGCATTCACCGAAATCTGGTAATCGGTGCCAGGCAGAGACGGCGATGCGCCGATCACACCGGCAGCCACGTCCACATTCTGCTGGCGGATGGCGGTGACCACATCATTGGCGGTGAGCTTGCGCTCGGCTACCTTGCGCGGGTCCAGCCAGATACGCATGGAGTAATCGCCAGCGCCAAACAGTTGCACCTGGCCTACGCCTTCAATACGCGCCAGCCGGTCTTTCACGTTCAGCAGGGCGTAATTGCGCAGGTAGGTCATGTCGTAGCGACCATTCGGCGACAGCAAATGCACGACCATGGTGAGGTCCGGCGAGCTTTTCACCGTGGTCACACCCAGCCGTTGCACTTCTTCCGGCAAGCGGGGCAAGGCCTGGTTGACGCGGTTTTGCACCAGTTGCTGTGCCAAGTCGGGCGAGGTGCCGAGCTTGAAGGTGATGGTCAGCGTCATCAAGCCATCAGAGGTGGCTTGCGATGCCATGTACAGCATGCCCTCCACGCCGTTGATCTGCTCTTCAATCGGCGCTGCCACGGTTTCCGCGATGGTTTGCGGATTGGCTCCGGGGAACTGCGCCTTGACGATGACGGATGGCGGCACGACTTCGGGGTATTCCGAAATCGGCAGGTTGAACATGGAGATCAAGCCGCCGATAAAAATAAGAACGGACAGCACGCCGGCAAAGATCGGCCTGTCCACGAAAAATCTGGATATATTCACGTTACATTCTCCCTGTACTGGTCAGTGGCGCTGACTCAGATGCGGATTTTCTTGGCAGCCGCGCTAGTGGGCGCGGGTACGAGACTGGCCGACTTGGCCGCTGGCGCAGCAGGCGATTCGGCGACAGGTGTGGGCGCCACGACATCATTCGGGCGTACGCGCTGCAAGCCGTTGACGATGATGCGTTCACCGGCGCTCAGGCCTTCACGCACGATGCGCATGCCTTCCACCATGGGGCCGATCTTGATCGGGCGATAGTTGGCCTTGTTGTCGGCATCCACCACCATCACGAATTTCTTGTCCTGATCGGTGCCTATGGCTTTGTCGTCAATCAGCAGCGCGGGCTTCTCGCCACCGCCGCCGGTGCGCACGCGGGCATACATGCCGGGTGTCAGCGCGCCATCCTGGTTATCCAGCACGGCACGCACGCGGATGGTGCCCGAGGCAGTATCCAGGCGGTTATCGAACGAGCGGATCTGGCCTTGATGCGGATAGCCGGTTTCGCTGGCGAGACCAATGGCGACGGGAATGCGATCGCTATGCGAATTGTTGCCAGCGCCATGGGCCAGGTAACGGCCGTAGGTTTGCTCATCCACTTCAAAATTCACATACATGGGCGATACGGACACCAGCGTGGTCAACGCAGGGGAGTTGCCAGTAGGGCCGACCAGGTTACCCACGGTGATTTCAGCGCGCGATACGCGACCACTCACCGGCGCGGTGATGGCGGTGTACTGCAGATTGAGGCGGGCGGTCATCACGGCGGCTTCGGCCGCTTTCAGACGCGCATTGGCCACCAGATAGGTGTTGTTGCGTTCATCCAGCTCGCGTTGAGCCACGGCGCGGTCTTCGATCAGGCGGCGGGTACGCTCCTGCTCGGTACGGGCCAGCTCAAGGGCGGCTTCAGCGCTGGCTTTGTCGGCTTCGGCGCGGGCGAGTTCAGCCTGAAAAGGACGTGGGTCTATGGTGAACAGCAGATCGCCCTTTTTCACCAGTTGGCCATCGCGGAAGTGAATGACATCAATGGTGCCAGTCACGCGCGGGCGTATCTCCACGTATTCCACGGCTTCTACACGGCCAGAGAATTCATCCCATTCGATGACGGATTTTTCAATGACAGTGGCGACTGTCACCGGGGCGGGGGCAGCAGCGGTGGCTGCAGGTCGGGCGGCCTGGCTGTTGTGCGAGACTATGCCTGCCGTGCCGATGAGCGCCACGCCCAGGGCGAGCCATATCAGTTTGCGGTTAAAGCGGGGGGATGCTGCGTTCATGTGTAACTCCCTATTTTTAAAAATGGTGAATTCGTGAAACTTGAGGTGGCGCCTGGCTGGCGTGCGCTGGCTATGCCATCTCGGTAATAAACTGAGTCAGCAGTTGCGTTACCTCGTGAAACCCCTGACAGCGAGGGCTGGCGAGGCTGTCTTTCTCTTTGTTGCATGACATGCGGCGCACCCTGACCGAGACACCTGCCGCGATAAGGCGCGAGGCATAAAGCTCGGCCTCATCGCGCAAGGGGTCGTTGTCGGAAGTCAGGATCAAGGCTGGTGCCAGCTCGGCCAGGCGTTTGGAATGCAAAGGCGCGGCATACGGGTGCAAGGCATCGCTCGCCACCGGCAGGTAATCGGCCCAGGCCTTGCGGCAAGGGCAGTCTTCAGCGGCGCGCATGGATAGGGTGGACTGCCCCGGATCCAGCATGGGGTTGATCAGTATTTGTCCCTTGAGGTAGCTACCGCGGCCAAGGCCACGGTCGCGTGCCATCATGGCCACCACGGCTGCCAGATTGCCACCGGCCTGATCCCCTGCGACAAACAACTGTTTGGGGTCAGCGCCCAGTTTTTTTGCCTGCTTGTGTACCCATTGCGTGGCATCAAATACCACTTCCACGGTATCGGGGAAATGCAGCTGCGGCGCCAGCGGATAATCCACGCACACCACAACGCAGTCGTCGGCCAGCATGCGCGCGAGTCCGGCGGCATCTTCCACCGAACCGCAGTTGAACAGCCCGCCGTGAAAGTACACGATCACCGGTTTAGCGATTTCATGCTTGCCATGGCCAAAGACCTGGATACCGACCAGGCGGTCGGTATGCGCAGAGATAAAACTGGTGCTCCACGGCTGGCTTGGTTGATGATCGGGTACGGGTTTCATTTGCGGCTGTTCCTGAATGTTGACGATAGGGGCTTTCCGGCGGGTTTAACGCAAGCCGCCAGAGATAAACAGTGGTTCGCCAGTGATCCAGGCAGCATCGTCGGATGCCAGGAACAGGGCAGCAGGCGCGATATCCTGCACCTGACCAATACGGCCCAGCGGTGTCTGGCTTTCGATATGGCTGCGGAATTCGCCTTCAGCAAAGCCCACGCTATGCAGGCCTTCGGTTTCCACCATGCCAGGGTTGATGGCATTGACACGGATCTTGCGAGGGCCCAGTTCCTTGGAGAGCGAGCGCGTCACGGCATCCACCGCGCCCTTGGTGGCGCTGTAAACCGACCCTTGTGCCGGTGCAAAGGTGCTGGATACCACTGAGCTGATGTTGATGATGCTGCCGCCTGCTTCGGGGAAGTGCTTGACGGCTTCCTGGGTGGTGAGGATGAGGCCCAGCACATTCAGGTTGAACTGCTTGTGGAAGTGTTCTTCGGTGATGGCTTCCAGCGGGGAGAATTCGTAAACGCCGGCATTGTTGACCAGAATGTCGACCTTGCCGTAAGCCTTGATCGCTTCAGCAAACAGGCGCTGGATATCGGCCTGCTTGGCCACATCGGCTTGCACCGCAATCGCCTTGCCACCTGCGGCGGTGATGTCTGCGACCACCTGTTCGGCACCAGCCTTGCTGGAGGCGTAGTTAACAACCACAGCGGCGCCTTCTGCAGCATAGAGCTTGGCAATGCCAGCGCCTATGCCTTTGGATGCACCTGTAATTACTGCCACCTTGTTGATCAGTTTGTTTGCCATGATGAAGCTCCTTGAAGTTTTAAAAATGAAGACTGCAAAAGTGTTAGTCGCACTTTATATTGAGCATAAATACAGATAAATAGGCTAAAATCAGAATCACTGTGCAATAAAACAGGACAATAGGGGGTTTGAACATGGCAATGGACAGGTTTGAGGCAATGCAGGCCTTTACCCGCGTGGTGGAGCTGGCGAGTTTTACCAAGGCGGCTTTGTCGCTGAATCTCCCCAAAACCACGATTTCTGCCCAGGTGCAGGCACTTGAAAACCGGCTGGGGGTGAAATTGCTCAACCGCACCACACGGCATGTGAGTGTGACGACGGACGGCGCCGCCTATTACGAGCGGGCCGTGGCACTATTGAATGAACTGGAAGAAACCGAGGCCGCCCTGCGGCAGGCCACATCGCGACCCAGCGGGCGGCTGCGGGTAGATGTGCCGGGCTCCATCGGGCGGCGCATCCTGATCCCGGCACTGGCGGACTTTACGGAAAAATACCCCGACATCATCCTTGAAATGGGCTGCAATGACCGCCCGGTGGATCTGCTGGAAGAAGGGGTGGATTGCGTGATTCGCGGTGGCGATCCGCTGGATCAATCGCTGGTAGCGCGGCGCGTTGCCTCATTGCGCTTTGTTACCTGTGCTACGCCGGGCTATCTGCGCAAGCATGGCATCCCCCTGCAGCCGCGCGATCTGGAGCGCCACACCGGCATCCATTATTTTTCATCCAAAACCGGCAAGGTGTACGAATTTGATTTTGAGCGCGACGGCGAGCGCTATGAAGTGTCCAGCCATCGAAAAATGATCTTCAACGATGGCGATGCCTGCCTGGCCGCCTGTCTGGCCGGGTTGGGCGTTTTTCAGGCGGCGACCTTCATGGTGCAGGAGCACATTGCCAGTGGCGAACTGCAAGTCGTGCTGGGCACCCATTTATCGGAAAACCTGCCCCTGTATGTGCTCTATCCGCAAAACCGCCACCTCTCATCCAAGGTGCGCGCGTTTATTGATTGGACCGCCGCCTTGTTCGAAACCAGCGACCTGGTGCAAACACGCACCACCTTGCCCAATGGCGCTTCCAGATAAAGCTTGCACGTTGTACTTGGCAAACGGCCCGGCCTTGTGTAATATGCGGGCCTTCGTGAGGAAACGGGTGCTTAGCTCAGTTGGTAGAGCGTCGCCCTTACAAGGCGAATGTCGGCGGTTCGACCCCGTCAGCACCCACCAAATCCTTAACGAATGGAGTGGTAGTTCAGTTGGTTAGAATACCGGCCTGTCACGCCGGGGGTCGCGGGTTCGAGCCCCGTCCACTCCGCCAATACCAAAAAGCCCGTTGATTCAGTTCAACGGGCTTTTTTCATTCTACGCATTTGTCGGATTTTAACTGTTCAATTCGTTTTCTTGATAGGTTGAGAAAATTTCTTTGAGTAAACAACTAATCACATACTAAGTGACAGCTTAGACAGTATTTTTAATTTTTCACTTCGCACTGTTGCATAAAGTTAACAATGCCCTTAAGGGTGATATTCCTTTTTTTTACGATTATTTACTCTGGTAAATATGAACTTTGAGATGCCAAGTTTCAGGTACATATTCATACACTACCATTGGGAGTAATAATTTGAAAATCAAGAATGTTTTATTGTCTGTCGTTGGGACTTTACTGGTCATCCCCGCATATGCGGCCACTCAGGATATCAAGTCGGTCAACAATCAAGTTGGTTTGCAGCTTACAACTATTGATGTTGATTATCTCGAAAAAGAAAGCGGTGAGAAGCTGGATTCTGAAGGTGGACATGTTCCCGGTTTCAGCCTGTCATTGTCTTTAATGAAAGATGTTCTCTTTACTAATGACTACTTCCATGTTGAGTATAGCCGGAATAAAGGCCATACCGATTACGTTGGTCAGTACATCAGTGGAGGAGGTTATGGATCTCTGAAAGATAGCTCAAAAGCAAAACTGACGGATTACAGTTTTCGCTATGGCAAAGGTTTTGAGTTAGGCGAGTCTTTCATGCTTACCCCATATGCTGAAATAGGGCAACATGAATGGGAGCGTGGGGTCAATGACGGCGAGACTTATAAAAACAAATGGTGGGGGCTTGGGGTCCTTGCGCAATACTCGCCAATTCAAAAATTTGTAGTAGGTGTTGACGCAATGTTGGGTCGTACTTTTGATTCAAAAATTGATGTTAAAGGTTCCTACGGCTTTAATGATTCTTTAGGTAAGTCGGATATTTATAGGGTTGGAATCTCTGGAGATTATGCAATCACAGAGCATATTCACGCAAATGTTGGGGTTGATTATGTCAACTATAAATATGGGAAAAGTGGTTACAATGAAGTTGCTGCAGATCCTGGATATCTTTACTACGAGCCTAATAGTAAAACTGAAAATACAACGTTCAAGATCGGGGTTGGTTACTCTTTCTAAAGTAGCTTGAACAGCTACTAATTAAAAGAGTCGATAAATGTCGGCTCTTTTTTTAGTGTATTTGAAGTCTCATACAATTATCCGCCAATACCATAAAGCCCGTTGATTCATGTCATGTCAACGGGCTTTTTTCATGTCTATCAGACGCTCACACCGTATGGGCCAACATCACTTTTCCCGAACAATCTTGCCCGAGAGAACATAACGTTCTTTGCCATCAATAATGGTGGAGTACACCTTCATATTTTTCAGGTCGATGACTTGAGTGACGTTGATGCCTGTCTTCTCGCGCCATGTGGCAAAGTAGATGTTTTCATCCACCTTGATGCGCTCAGGTGTTTCCATTCCATGCGCGCCTTTTTCCGAGCCAGCGATGCATTTCCATGACATGAACTTGGCATCGTTCACCGTCACCCGGTAAACATTGCCGCCTTCATATTGATAAAGGAACTGGCCCATATAAGCTTCTGATGCCTGTGCGTACAAGGGTGAGGATGCAAGTAACAAGCTGATGACAAATAATCGTATGTGCTTCATGTAAAGGGCCTTATGCCGGACGGAATATTGCGTATTATCCGCGAGTTGGTCTTGCTGGCTATCCCGGAATATCAGGCTCTACCAGCGTGGAGAGTTGCGCCAGCGATTGCTGCCAACCCAGATAGCAACTCTCGACCGGGATCGCGGCGGGAATGCCCGTTTGCTGGATGGCGATGTCGGTACCACAGGAGACTTCGGTCAGGGTGACGGTGACTTCCAGCACGCCAGGCAGGTTGGGATCATCAAAGCGGTCGGTGTAGCGCAGTTTTGCATCAGGAATCAGCTCCAGGTATTCGCCACTGAAGGCATGTTGGTCTCCCGAGCTGAAGTTGGTGAAGGACATGCGAAATGTGCCACCGGTTTTGGCTTCCAGATGATGAACATTGCAAGTGAAGCCGTAAGGAGGCAGCCACTTCGCCAGGGCGTCTGCATTGAGAAAGGCTTGATATACCCGCTGCGGTGGCGCCCGAAATACACGATGCAAATTCACGGTACCGGTTGTCATGAGACATACTCCTTTCATTGCATGGATATGAAAGAACAGGCAGTTTAGCGCAGGCTGTACATGCGAGGAAATGCAGGCTTTTGCCGCGCTGCTGAGGCTGTGTTCATAAGGCCGGGTGTTAAGATAGGTTAATGTAAGCCGACTGTAAGTCGGCGGAAATACGCTTTTGGTTTATTTTGGCAAGGGGATCGTCATGCGGGTTTTGCTAGTGGAAGACGACGCCGTACTCGGTGATGCCATTCATCGCTCGCTGATCAAATCCGGCTATGCGGTGGACTGGACGCAGGACGGGCAGCAGGCGGATGTGGCGCTGCATGAGCAAGTCTACGATGCGGTGGTGTTGGACCTGGGTCTGCCGCGCATGGATGGCCTCGAGGTGTTGCGGCGCCTGCGTCAGCGCAAACAGCTGGTGCCGGTAGTGATACTCTCGGCGCGCGAGGGGCTGGATGACCGGGTACACGGACTGGATCTGGGTGCGGATGATTATCTGACCAAGCCTTTCAAGCTGCCAGAGCTGGAAGCGCGGTTGCGGGCGCAGATACGTCGCAGTCATCAGGTGGTGACGTCGTATATAGATTTTGGCCCCATGCGTTTCGATAGCACTGACCGCACAGTGACGGTCAATGGTGCGCTGGTGGAGTTTTCGCAGCGGGAGTTGAGCGTGCTGGAAGCGCTGATCTTGCGCAGCGGGCGCGTGGTGAGCAAGGAGTCGCTGGTGGAAAATCTGTGCAACTGGGATGTCGACGTCGGCAACAATGCCATCGAGGTGTATGTCCACCGCCTGCGTAAAAAGCTGGAGCCCTACGGCATCCTGATCCGCACGGTGCGTGGTCTGGGCTATCTCCTGGAAAAGCAGTCGGCATGAAGTCGCGCTTTTCGGTACGTCGTCAGCTGCTCAAATGGTTGTTGGTGCCATTGCTGATATTGATTGCGGTGGATTCCACCATTCTTTATCGCATTTCGCTGCATTTCCTGCGCAAGGCGTTCGACCATGCGCTGTACGACACGGCCTATGATGTTTCGCAGATTATTACCCAGAATCGCCTGAATAACGCCCAGCTGGAGCTGAAGCCGGAAGTCCGCAGCATGCTGCTCTCCAGCCAGGATGACGAGATGTATTACAGCGTGTATGACCCGCAGGGACGCTTTCTGGGCGGCGACAAGGCGCTGGCGTATCAGGCGCCGCAGAGCTGGCAGCGCAAAGTCATGTATTTTGTTGGCGGGCATGTGGCTGGGCACGATGTGCGTGTGGTCTCGATGCCGGCGGTGATTCCGGGTGATCAGGGCGATGAGTCCGTACGCATACAGGTCGCCGAAACCCGTAACCGGCGCCAGCACCTGGCCAGCCAGATTTTGCTGGGCATCCTGATCCCGCAATTGCTGCTGTTACTGGTTGCCGTGGTGCTGATGTGGTTTGGCATTGGCCGCGGCTTGCGCCCGCTTTGGGATCTGCATGCGGCCCTCGCCCAGCGCACCCCGCGCGACCTCAGTCCGGTGCAGCTTACGCAGGTGCCAGAAGAAGTCAGCATGCTGGTTGAGTCCATCAATCAGCTCATGCAACAGGTACAACGCTTGCTGGAATCGCAAAACCGCTTTATTGCCGATGCCGCCCATCAGCTGCGCACACCGCTGGCAGGCGTGATGGCGCAGACGGAGCTCGCGCAATATGAAACCAATCCGGAGGCTTTGCAAAAAAGTCTGGCCAATATCGCCATGAGCACCGAGCGTCTGGTGCACATGGTCAATCAGTTGCTGATTCTGGCGCGTGCCGAGCCCGAGGTGATGCGTGCCATCCAGATGCATGTGCTGGATCTGCGCGCCCTGGCTCAGCATGTGACGGGCGACCTGATATCACTGGCCTTGCCTCGCAATATTGATCTGGGCTTTGAAAGCGAACTGACCCATGCCTGGGTGCTGGGGGATGCGACCAGCCTGGAAGAAATGCTCTCCAATCTGGTGGACAATGCCATCCGCTATAGCGATGAAGGCGGCCGGGTCACGGTCAGTCTGACGCGCGATGACCAGGGCTTTGTGCTCAGCGTGGAAGACGATGGACCGGGGATTCCGGAGGATGAGCGCGAAAAGGTATTCGAACGCTTTCACCGGGTGATAGGCACCGAGCAGCCAGGCAGTGGCCTGGGCTTGGCGATTGTGCTGGAAATTGCCCAGGTGCATGGGGCCACGATTCAGATGCAGGATGCGACGCCGGAAGGCGGCTTGCGTATCTCGTTGCGCTTTGCGGATCGCAGCGCAGAAGCGCCGGTAGCGGCAAGCTGATACAGGCATCAGGTTAGCCCGGCAATGCTGGTGCCGGGCATTGGCCTAGGGCAAGCAGGCGCTGGCTAAAAGTGCTCGAAGGTTTGCACCACATCCCGCTCAAACTCATCGGCGGGAACAGGCTTGCTGAACAGATACCCCTGATAGGCATCGCAGCCGTAATTATCCAGAAACTCGCGCTGGCTCAGCGTTTCCACGCCTTCCGCAATCACCTGCAGATTCAGGCTCTTGCCCAGCGCAATAATCGTGCGCGCAATTACGGCATCGTTGGGGTCAGTCAGCACATCGCGTACAAAAGACTGGTCAATCTTCAGCTGATCCAGCGGCAGCAGCTTGAGGTAGGACAGCGATGAATAGCCAATGCCGAAGTCGTCAATCGAGAAGCCGACGCCGATGTTTTTAAGCTCGGTCATCTTGGCGATCACGTCTTCAATATTGTTCACCATCAGGCTTTCAGTCAGTTCCAGCTTGAGGCGTTTGGGGTTGGCGCCGGTGACATTCAGCACTTCCACAATCTGGTCGACAAAATCCATCTGGCGCAGCTGTTTGGCGCTGACATTCACCGCCAGGGTCAGGCTGGAGGTGAGCGGTTGTTGTGCCCACAGTACCAGCTGCTTGCACGCGGCATACATCACCCAGTTGCCCACGCTCACAATCAGCCCGCTATCTTCTGCCAGCGGAATAAAGGTGCTGGGCGGGATCATGCCGCGCTTGGGGTTGCGCCAGCGCAGTAGCGCTTCAGCGCCCAGCAGGCGGCCCTGGTTATCCACCTGGGGTTGATAGCACAAGAAGAACTCGTCATTGCGCAGGCCATTGCGCAAGTCTTCTTCCATCTCGACGCGGTCTGCAATCAGCGCCTGCATTTCCGGATCAAAAAAGCGGATGACATTGCGCCCCGCCGCCTTGGACTGGTACATCGCCAGATCAGCGCGCTTGAGGATTTCATCTACCGTGGTCGGCTGCTGGTCAAACAGGGTGACCCCTATGCTGGCGCTGGTGTGATGCTCATAGCCGCTGAACTGGAATGGGTGGGCAAAGCTGATCAGTATTTTTTCGCTGACCAGACGCGCCTGGGCGGCGGCTTCCTGATGATTGCCGCTGAGCTCATGCAGCAGCACGACAAACTCGTCACCGCCAAAGCGCGCCACGGTATCGCTTTCGCGCAGGCAACCGGCAATGCGCATGGCTACCTGTTGCAGCAGCATGTCACCCAGGTCATGGCCCATGGTGTCGTTCAGGGTTTTGAAGTTGTCCAGGTCAATGAACAATACGGCGCCGGATTTGCTGGTACGTGCAGAATAGGCGAGGGTATGTTCCAGCCGGTCTATGAACAGCTGGCGATTGGGCAGGCTGGTCAGGGAATCATAAAACGCCAGATGCTGAATGCGGCTTTCTGCCACCTTCTGGGCGCTGATGTCCTGAATCGCGCCCTCGATGCGGGTGATGTTGCCATGCAGGTCATACACGGCCTGGCCAATGATGCGTATCCACAGCAGCTTGTCCTTGCAGGTGAGAATGGGCAACTCTTCATCAAAGCTGTCGCCTTTTTGCAGGCATTCTTCCAGCGCCTGCACAATCCGGCTGCGCCATTCTTCGGGATAAAACGCCAGCGCGCTATCCAATGTCGGGGCAAACTCGGGTGGACACTCGTGTATGTCGAGCACCTCTTCAGACCAGTACAGGGTTTTTTCCGGCAGGCTCAGCACCCAGCTGCCAACGCGCGCCATGCGGCTGGATATTTTGAGATAGGCTTCGGTTTGCTCGCGGCGGGCAATTTCGGCATGCAAGGCCTCGGTGCGCATGCGAACCTGGCGCCGCATCTGCACGTTCCACAAAATCACCAGCATCACGCAGAGTAAGGTGGCGGCTACGCCAAAGGCAATCCAGCGGGTATTGAGCGTGTTGGGGGTGGTGGCGTAGTGATAGATGAACTTGCGAGGCTCATAACTATCCGGTGCCAGTTTCAATCGCACCAGCAACTGGGCGATATGGCTCCAGCGATCGGTATTCATGTGGCCCATGTCCACGATATCCGGCATCACCAGCGGGCGCATGCTCTTGGCCTCGGCCAGCAGCGATTCCTGGGTGGCGCCACTTTGCTTGACGCCCGGCAGTTGCAGGATGAGGTTGGAGATTTCTTCCGGGTTGTCGAAGGCATAACGCCAACCCCTGAGCGTGGCTTTCAGGAACGCATCTGCGCGTTCCGGGTGCGTCTCGATTTCGCTGCGTGAGGTGAAGAGGGTATCGCCGTAAAAATCCACGTCGTAATCAATGGTGCTGATGATGGCCGGCTCGACGCCACGGGCGCGCAAACGGTAGGGTTCATTGGTGGCATACGCCGCCATGGCATCCACCTTGCGATTGATCAGGTCATCCAGCTGCCCGGTGTGGGTGACGAAACGCACGCTGGTGGGGTCCAGCCCGGCTTTCAGCATCATGGCATCAAACTGCACGGCACTGAGGTCATGTTTCATCATGACCGATTTGCCCATGAGGTCGGCCAGGCGATGAATATTGCTGTCTTCACGGCTGATGATGATAAACGGCGAATGCTGGAAGATGGCGGCCATGGCGACTACGGGCTTGCCATGCATGTGGGCCATTAGCACATCGGCATCGCTGATGCCGTATTGCACGGAGCCGTTCAGTACGGCATCAAGGGCTGGTTTGCCAGGGCCGCCCTCGATGATATTCACATCCAGCCCGGCGTCTTTGTAAAACCCCTTGGCCTGGGCGGCGTAATAGCCTGCGAACTGGAACTGATGATGCCATTTGAGCTGCAGGTTGACTTTGGAGGCCTCTGCAAAGGCAGGCGGCGTAAAAAGGCAGATTAGCACTACCAGTTTTGTGCACCAGAAGAGCCTTGTAGTTATATCCAACGCTGACGTTCGGAATTTCATTGGCGCGGCAAAACCCATCGATTTGTCATGATTACTCTGGACGCGAACAGGGCAGCTAAGCCAGACCGATATTCGCGCATACTAATCGCGAATATATAGAATTAATGCGAAGAATTAAAGTGTTTTCATTGGCTTGTTTAAGGTTTTACATCTAAAAGCTTAGATTTCTTGTGCATACTTCTTTGGTAGTACGCCTTCAAGAGAATTTTGGTCCCCAGGTGATTTGGCTATCGTGATGCCAAGTTCAACACCGCATCAAATTTAAAAGGGGACATCCACATGGCAAGAAATTCCATCCTGAATGAACGGCATCGCGCACTCGGCTCCAAGCTCGATGGCGACACCTGGAACGACATGCCGATTCCGTGGAGCTACAACACCAGCGTGCATGACGAAGTAGTGGCGGTGCGCAGCAAGGCAGGTTTGTATGATGTATCGGCACTAAATATCGTCAAGGTCAGCGGTCCGGATGCCGAAGCCGTGATCGACCAGCTGGTGGCCCGCGATATCACCAAACTGGAGCCCGGCTGTTCCTTGCTGGCCGCCGAGGTCGATGAAACTGGCGCCCTGTGCGATGACATCATGGTCATCCGCGATTCCGCTACGGATTTCCGTCTCTCGCATGGCAGTGGCAAAACACCGGAACAATTGAAGCTGTTATCCGCAGGCAAAAACGTCAAGGTTGAGCCTGATCTGGATGTGCATATTCTCTCCCTGCAGGGCCCGTTGTCGCTGGATATCCTGGCACCGCATCTGAGCTTTGATCTGGCCGGGCTGCCTTACTTCCGCCATGTGCCTACCGTGCTGTTTGGCAAAAATATCGTGATTGCCCGCGGCGGCTATTCTGGCGAGCGTGGCTACGAGGTTTATTGTACCGCCGCCGATGCCGTTTTCCTGTGGGACAAGATTCTGGAAGTCGGCGCGCCTTTCGGTGCCATTCCCGCCTCCTGGAACTCCTTGGAGCTGACCCGTATTGAAGCTGCCCTGCTGTTCTTCCCGTTTGAAATGCCCGAAGGCGATACCACGCCATGGGAGGTCAATATGGGCTGGGGCGTGGACCTCGACAAGAAGGGCGATTACATCGGCAAGGCGGCCGTCCTCAAGCTGAAAGGCCGCGAGCGCGTGCGCCATGTCGGCCTCATCTGCCGCAGCGCATCGGCGATGGAAGCCGGGGCGAAACTGTTCAAGGATGGCAAGGAAATCGGCGTCATCACCAGCGCCAGTTACAGCCGCTACCTCATGCTCTCGCTGGCGATGGCACATGTGAAGCCCGAACTCTCGGCCATCGGCACTACGCTGGAAGTGCACAACAGCAGCGGTGTCAGCAAGGCCTATATCGCGCCTACGCCGTTTTACGACCCCTTGCGTTTGCGCACGCATCCCGAAGGCGCCTGAGTCATCAGCTAAATCAGCAGGATCAGGTTCAGCAGTTTAAGAGGACATTCAAGATGGAACGCGGTTACTGGATACGCAGCAAGCCGGTCTACACGGCGCTGCTCTGGAACGATAAAGCCACGGCGCACGCCGTGCTGGCAGCGGGCGACGGCGGGCTGGCTGTGCTCAAGCTCTTTCAACAGGCTTTGCCTGAGCAGCCGATCACGGTGTTTTACAGCCCGGCGGGTGCCGACAAGGATTACCTGCCTGCCTTGCAGGCCGCAGTAGATGCGGATCTGCGGGTGTTTGCAACCACGGCCGAGCTGCTGGCTGCCTGGGCAGATTATCTTGCCACCGCCCGCATGGGCCTGCGCATTTACACCGCAGGCACCGAGAAATTCATGTGGGATGTGACGGATGCCGCCGCCGACTTCGGCATTCTCAATCAGGACGTCATGAAAGAGTTGACCGGCTCACTGGCGCGCTCGGTGTATTGCGTGCATTGCAAGTCGCTCACGCATGAGGTCACCAGCAACATCGCCACCTGCTCCGGCTGCGGCCGCAAGCTGTTTGTGCGCGACCACTTTTCGCGGCGCATGGGCGCCTATATGGGGCTGATGGTGGATGCCGAAAACCCCGGCGAAGTGCCCCAGATCGAGGAGATTTATCCATGAGTCAGTTACAGGTCAAAGTGGCCTCCATTCAGGATGTCAGCGCTGGTGTGCGTCACTTCACGCTGGTGGATGCCCATGGCGGCGAACTGCCAGCCTTTTCTGGCGGCAGCCATATTGTGGTCACCATGCCTGCGCCCGGCCGTACCTATCGCAATGCCTATTCGCTGCTGAGCTCGCCGGAAGACCGCGCGCATTACGAAATTGCCGTGCATCGCCAGCCACAGTCGCGCGGTGGCTCCATCTACATGCACGAAGAAGTGAAGGTCGGCAGCGTGCTCGACATCAGCTATCCGGTGAATCTGTTTGCCCTGTCGCGCGTAGCCAAGCATCACCTGCTGATAGCCGGTGGCATCGGCATCACGCCCTTCATGGCGCAGATTCATGATCTGGAGCGTCTGGGCGGCGATTACAGCCTGCACTATGGTTTCCGCTCACGTGAGCATGCCGCCTTTGCCGATGCTCTCAAGGGGCGCGTCAGCCAGCGCGCGGTGTGCTATGACGAAAGCCTGGGCCAGCGCATGGACTTTGACGCCCTGTTGCGCGCCCAGCCACTGGGCACCCACGTCTATGCCTGCGGCCCGCAAGGCATGGTTGAGGCGCTGGTGGCTACGGCGCGCGCCCTCGGCTGGCCCGAGCACCACATTCATAGCGAACAGTTCCTGGCGCCGCCGGTGGGCGAGCCCTTCACGCTCAAGCTCAGCAAGTCCGAGCTGGAAATTACCGTGCAGGGTGACATGAGCATGCTGGAGGCCCTGGAGGCCGCTGGCGTGGATGCCCCTTCGCTATGCCGCGGTGGCGCCTGTGGCCGCTGCGAGCTGGAAGTGCTGGGCACCGACGGCGAACTGCAACATCACGATCACTACCTGAGCGACGCCGACAAGGCTAGCGGCCGCAAGATCATGCCCTGTGTGTCACGGGCCAAATGCGGTTATCTGGAACTCAACCTTTGAGGAATGCTCCCATGAGCCTCGCTTTCAAGCAGGAAACCTTTCGCGACGACTATACCTTCCGCAATTCGCCGGAAGCCATACGCCGTTTCCCCTTCCCGTTTCCCGAAGACCAGTACATGTATTCGGTCAACATCGAGCCGCACACGCCCGGCCCCAAGGGCGCGGTGACCGAATTCACGCTGGATGTGGACGAGCACTACGTGGCCGAATGCCGCGACAAGGCCATTACCCTGGAGCAGGATCCCGGCCGCTGTGCCTCCCTGCCCCACATGATGGATGCCGAGTGGGATTTTCTGGAATTCACCATGGAAAGCCTGGCGCGCGATTATCCCGAGCAATTCAGCCTGAGCAAAAACGGCAAGGCCTGGACCTGGGTCAATCGTCCGCTGGGGCTGGAACAATCCTTCGTATTTGGCGATGCCGCCACCCTGCCCATGGGCCCGTTTGAATACATGGGTCGCCAGGTGCAGGGCGACTTTGTGCTGCTGGATCAGCGGGAAGACACCCTGTTTGCCGATGCGGGCATTGTCACCAGCCAGGCGGACTGGTCGCTGGCATTCAATGTCGGCATGTCCTGGCATGAGTGGCATGGCCCGGTGCCGCAAGTCACCAAGCTGGGGGTAATGGACCGGGCGCTGAAGTTCCTGATGAGCCTGCAGCAGGCCAATCCGGTGCGCCGCCTCAACTGGACCATGACCATCAATCCGCGCCTGGATACCTCGCCGGAAAACTATCCGTTGTGGGGCGGCGACCGCAACAAGGTCACCGAACAGAATGCAGGCGAACTCGCACATTTACGCGTCGAGCTGCAAACCCTGTTCCGCATGCCACGTAGCAATGCCATTGTCTTCAGCATCCGCTGCTACCTGATCAGCATGCAGGAAATGGCGACCTACCCACGCTGGGCCAAGCGTTTTCACCGTGTGCTGCGCGATCTTCATCCTGACCTGGTGGAGTACAAGGGCATCACCAAATATCAGCAGGCCGTGGTGGCCTGGCTCTCCAGATTCGACGACGGCGCCGATATCGGCACTGGCACCCAGCCTGAATAAGGCTTAAGCCATGGCACCGTGGTTACCGGGCAATTCCATTTGCATCTATCTTTTCATAAGGGGAACGTAATGAACCATGTAAAGCGTCTGAGTGTGGCCGGTCTTGTGGCCTGCAGTCTTTTCAACCTGCCGGCGTTTGCTGCGGATGAAGCCGCCGCCGAAGCCTCACCCCACACCCTGACCACAAATATCGGTTTCTTCGGTCAGTATGTGTTTCGTGGCATCACCTACACCAACGAGCGCCCTGCCGTGCAAGGCGGTTTTGACTATGCCCATTCCAGCGGTCTTTACCTGGGCGTATGGGGCACCAATGTCGACAAGAATGCGCTCTACGGCAATACGCTCGAAGTCGATATCTACGGCGGCTACCTGCACCAGTTCACGCCTGACCTCAGCCTGAATGTCGGCTTCCTGCAGTTCTACTATCCTGACAATGAAAAGATTGCAGGGCAGTCTGCCAATACTACCGAGCTGAATGGCGCACTGGGCTACAAGTGGTTCACCCTCAAGTACTCGCGTGCCGTGACTGATTTCTTCGGTTACAACACCAAGTCCATCGGCGGCACGCTGGGCCATGGTGACACCAAGGGTACGGATTACATTGAGCTCAATTTCAACTACAAGCTGCCCGTGCAGGATATCAATCTGGTGGCGCACGCAGGTCATCAGCGCGTGGAAAACTACGGCGACCTGAGCTACAGCGATTACCTGATTGGCCTCAACAAGGACTTCTCAGTTGGCAAGAGTGAAGGCTGGAATGCCGGCTTCAACTACACCGGTACCAATGCCGATGGTGATCTGTGGGTAGATGCCAAAGGCCGCAAGACGGGTGATGATCACCTGGTGCTGTTTATCAAGCGCACGTTCTAATCTGTTTGGATTGAGATTGGATGGCTAGAAAGAGGGCGTTGCAAAACGCCCTCTTTTATTGGCCGCCGGGAATAGGCTGGGACTGGATCAGCTGCTGAATATCGGCAATCAGGCCGGTGGGGGCATCGTCGTCGCTGATGTGGGCAATAAAGCCTTCCAGCGCCAGCAACTCGCCCGCACTGGAGTAGACGCCCTTGCCCTGTTCCCACACCCATTTGATGTGGCCTGCGCGGGTGATGATGCGATACACCAGCTGGAATTTATCCTGCATGGCGATTTTTTCCTGCACATGCTGCCAGGCTGATTCGCGGTCTTCCGGGTGAATGATTTCCACATAGGAGAAACTGAGGTTGTTGATCATCTCGTGCGCTTCGTAACCCGTGACTTCGGCGCAGCCATCGCTGACGAATTCAAAGCTCCAGTTTCTGTCGTTCTTGCAGCGATAGATCATGCAGGGCGCATTGTTGATCAGCATGCTGAGCGAGCGGCGGTTGGTGCGCAGGCTGGCTTCGGCCTGCTTGCTATGGCTGATATCAGTCAACGTGCCGACCACGCTGGAACGCTCGCCCTTGACGGAAGAGGTGTTGCGCGCGCGCAGCTCCACCCAGTGCGAATCGCCGTTTTTGCTGATGACGCGCGCTTCCAGCAGGCAGCGGCTGCGCTTGCCCTGAATCAGCGAATGCAGGCGGGCTTCGACCAGCGGTTTGTCTTCGGGGTGGATAAAGCTCAGCAGCGGTTTTTGCAAGCAATCCTCCACGTTGAAATCGAGCAGGCCTTGCCAGGAAGGGTTGAGGAAAAGAATGTTCTGCGCGGTGTCGACCTGGAACACGACTTGCTCGATCTGGTTGACCAGCAGATGATAGGGAAACTGCTCGCGAAAGCTGGCGCCCGGGGTGTCATGCGCGGACACGGCTGAAAACTGCAGCAACAGCTGCTCGTTATCCGGCGCTTCGCTGATGGGCGAGGCCGAGATGTGCACTGGCAGTATCGAGCCATCAAGGCATAACAGGCGTAGCCGTTGCGTGGATTTTTTATCATGCTCGGGCGATGCCAGCAGGGCCGCCAGGGTCTGGTGATCGCCGGGGTGGATGACATTGGTCAGCGGCATGCCCAGAATCTGGTCCGAGATGCCCTGCATGCCCAGCTCGGCAAGAAAGGCATTGTTGGCAAAGATGACGGTGTAACCTTCAATCACGGCGGCGGGTGTTGCTAGCAGTGAAGAGACATTGATGCCCCAGGCACGGCGGTCAAAGCCCGGGGTGGTATTACGCAGCAGCGGACGGTGGCGTAGCAGCGGGTATACCGCCAGCATCAGGAGCGCCGAAAAGGCGGTGGTGGCAATGATCACCATGCCTGCCAGGTGCATTTTGAAGGGTGCGGTGCCCGCCCACCAGGTGTTGAACACGAAGAGAAAGATGATACTGAGGATCAGGGTGCTGAATACGTATATGCTCATGCTTGTGTCCTGTGATCTTTGGGGGTTAGGGGAGCCCTTGTCCTGATATGCGCTGGTTGAAAAATCTTTACCAGTTGGCCGGTATCAAGGCCTTGCTGCGTCATACGCTTTACCTGCGACTGGTGGTGCTGCTGTTTTGCGTGCTGCTGCTCATTATCATGATGCAGGTGGGCTCCCTTTTTCTGCTGGATTACATTCCCGGCAATCAGTCTGCCATGCGCCAGCTCTACGCGCAAAAATTCCATTGGCAGGCACTGCGGGCGGAGGTGACGGCGCGTCCGACTGGCAGCCGGCTGCCCGCGCATGGGCTGAATCCGGATGCCGGTGTCATTGAGTTTTCGTGGTTCAGGCAGCAGCTGGGCTCGCGCCTGCCCGCCGTCATCTCGCGGCTGGAAGCCGACACCGCCAATCTCGTCGCCCACTACCCGCAACCGGAACATAGCGCGGGCTGGTTGCAGGCGGTCGACCAGGTGTTGCGCGATTACGATAGCGTGGCCGAGGAGCTGCAGCGCGATGTGGAGGTCAAGCAATCCGTCATTGGGCTGTTGCAGCTGGTGAGTGGTTTGCTGCTGGTGAGCTGCCTGTTTGCGCTGGCGCTTAAAGCCAAGCATCTGTTGATTGACCGTATCGGCCACCTGACGCGATTGCTGCCCGAGGAATTTCAGCTGGAAGATGACCAGCCTTATGCCGATGAATTTGCCCGGCTGGAGCAGACCATTTACCGCATCGCAGCCCGTCTGGAAGGCTTCCGCGCCGAGAGCGAGTGGTTCAACCAGACCCGCAGTGAGCGCTTGCGGCGCGTGTTGCGTGCGCAGGGGTTTTTGCACCAGCTGGTGGGCATGATCAACACGCCCGACCTCAGCGAGGCACTGTTGCGCAAGGTGCTGTACATGCTGGAAAGCGCGCTGGATGTGCAGAATGTTGCCCTGCTGTTTGCTGAAAAATCGGGTGGGGAGACAGTAGAGCGCACACTGTTTTCGCAGCATTTGCCGCGCGCCATACCTCCCGGCCTGCTTGCCGAGCTGAGTACCAGCCAGGCTGCCAGTTATCAGCTGCCAGCCAGCGACGGGCAGGAAGGCGCGAGTGGCGTGGTGGCGGCCTTTACCAGCCCATGGGAAACGCTGGGCATGCTGACGGTAGAAGCCGAGGCTACCCATGTGTTTGATGAAACCGACATCGAGCTGGTGGAGATGACCGCGCAATTGCTGTCCATGGTGATGGGCACGCAGAACCGCGAGCAGGAAGGCCGTCGTGCCGCCTTGCTGGATGAACGCGCCGCCATTGCCCGCGAGCTGCATGATTCGCTGGCGCAGTCGCTGTCCTTCATGAAAATCCAGATTTTCCGTCTGCAAAGTCATCCGCAGACCCAGCATGCCGACCTGCGCGGCATTGTGAACGAGTTGCGCCAGGGGCTGGATAATGCCTACCGCGAGTTGCGCGAGTTGCTGTCGACTTTCCGCGTGCACATGGATGTGCGCGGGCTGCGCTTTGCCATTCAGTCGGCGATTGATGAGTTCATGCAGCGCTCCAATCTCTCGATTGCGCTGGATAACCGGCTGGTGAATTGCCGCCTGACGGTGAATGAGGAATTCCATATCCTGCATGTGATCCGCGAGGCGCTGTCGAATATCGTGCGCCATTCCGGCGCCAGCACGGTGACGGTGGCGCTGGTGTATCAGAGCAATGGCTCGGTCATCGTCACCATTGATGATGACGGCATCGGCTATGCCAGCAAGCCGGGCGAGCCCGGGCATTACGGGCACAGCATCATGCAGGAGCGTGCTTACAGCCTGGGAGGCGAGCTGGCGGTTTTGCGTCGCCGCACCGGCGGCACGCGGGTAAGATTGGTATTTACGCCGCAATTGGCACAATGACAGGAGAGCACGACCTTGAGCATCCCCAGTAACCCGACCTCCAGTAACCCGATCTCTGAGCTGACATCCGGCGGCGCCAGCCCGACCAAGGTGTTCCTGATTGATGACCATGCGCTGTTTCGCAAGGGCGTCGGTCAGATGATAGAAGCCGACCCGGCATTCCGGGTGGTGGGCGAGGCCGCTTCGGGGAGCGAAGGCTTGTTGCTGGCTCCACCTCTGCAGCCCGATGTGGTGCTGATCGACCTTAACATGAAGGGCCTGAATGGCATTGAAACTCTGCGCCGCTTCAAAATCGAAAGCAGTTTGCAGGCGCGCTTCGTCGTGCTCACCGTGTCGGATGCGGAGGATGATCTGCTGGAAGCCCTGCGCGCCGGGGCGGATGGCTATCTGCTGAAGGACATGGAGCCAGAAGACCTCTGTGCCAGCCTGAAAAAAGTGATTTCCGGCATGACGGTGATACAGGACAGCCTGACCGAAGTGCTGAAGCAGGCATTGCTGGAGCCGCGCACGCGCAAGGCGGATGATGATGTGGCGCTGACCGACCGCGAGCAGGAGATACTGCAGTGTCTGGCCGATGGCCTCAACAACAAGACCATCGCACGCAAGCTGGGTATTTCCGATACCACGGTCAAAGTGCATATCAAGCATCTGCTGAGCAAGCTCAAACTCACCAGCCGGCTCGAAGCTGCCGTATGGGCCCATCGTAAAAAGTAAGCACCTGCTCTGGTGGCTGGCCTTGCCCGGCCTAGCGGCGGCTGACAAACAGCCGGGCAGAGATCAGGCAGATCAGACTGGCCAGGCCGATGATGATGAGGGCCAGCACATCGGCCCCGGCGTATCCCCAGAAACTGTTCATGCGCAGTACTCCTCCATGGCAGTGCCATCCTTGCTTAACAAACCAGTGTCCTCCATGCGGGTGAGCCCAAACGGCGTCAGCTGGTAATAAAACGACAAAGCCTCGCGCGGCAATATATCCCCCACGGTTTCGGTGATGAGTTGCGGTTCATTGCGCACCACCAGGCCAGCGGCGGATAACTCATCCAGCGCCACATGCAGGCTGTTGATCGCATAACGTCCCCGCAGACTGTAGGCGTTCAGGGTCAGTTCGATCAGCGCCTGATCGCGCATGCCACCCAGCTGGTGCAGCCGCGTCAGCAAAAATCCCTTGATGTGCAGTTTCATGCGTGTTCTCCCGCTGGGTTGTCGCGTAACTGGGCCACGTCTTCAGCTGATTCGCCAAACATGACAAAGCTGCCCGCCACGGTGAGTATCAGCCCGACCAGGAAATACCACGGTGGCATCTGCAGGGTGAAAGCTGCAATAAACAGCAGGGCAAATACCGCATAGAGGTTGCCTATGGCTTCGCCGCGGCCGACGCCGATCAGACTGAAGCTCTTGTAAAAAGCGGTGTAGCAATAGGCATGGCAGGCCGAGGCCAGCACTATCCACACCATGGCCTTGGGGTTTTGCACGGTAGTGAGCAGTAGCTCACCTATCGGCAGGCTGGTGAAAAGCGCAAGGGCAGGCAGGATCAATATGCCCCAGAACAGGATCTCGAAACTGAAGCGGCAATGAATGCCCACGTCCGGGTCGGTCACATCCATCGCCCGCGCTGCCACGGCACCTTCCATGCCCCATCCCAGTGCAGACATGATGCCGCCGAGATAGCCCAGCCAGGCGTGGCTGTTATCGCCACCCACCTCGCCAAACAGGCCAGGGCCATAAATCACAAGGCCCCCCATCATGATGATCACCATGCCCAGCGCGGCGCGGGTGGAGATTTTTTCGCGGTACCAGAGGCGCGCCACCACGGCGCCTATCACCGGGTAAAACAGCGAGGTAACCGCGGCAAATACCGGCCCCACATAACCCATGGCCATATAGGAGCCGAAGATCGCCATCGGCCCGCCACAGAGCGACGCCAGCGCATACCATTTCGAGATGCGCCGAAAGCGCACCATGGTGCGGGCGTAATCCCCCACCTTGCCCAGCACACCATTCCACAGCAGCAAAAATACAAATACCGCCAGCGCGTGCACCCAGGTCATCACCGCGGTGGCGGCCAGCCGCAATGATTGCTGATCCTGCGGGATATCGACATAGGGCGCTTCATACCATAGCGCCGTGCCTGGCACATACCACGCGCCCCACAGTATCGCCGTCCACAAGGCCCACATGAACCCCCAGCGCTGGTTGCGGCTGTAATGGCGTTGCAGCGTGGCTTGCAGTCTGGCGGCATAGGGCGGGGCGTGCATGAGGCGGATTCCTTAATAAGCAGTATTTGCAGGAGATGGTAATGGCCGGGCAGGGCGTCTTTCCATACTCCTGAGGGAGTAGGCCGCCGCCAGCTGAGACACATGCAGGGCAGATGCCCCAAGTTGGACCGGAACCTGCTTCAGATCCCGCGTACCGCACCATTTTCTTGCTACTTCTTAGGTAGTAATCCGTAGTGAGAATTGTGAGGCGGGGGCGGCGGGTATTCAATGGTGCCCAATGCAGGACATGCCAGCATCGTGCGTGCTGCCCGTGGGCCTGCTGACTGCATGACTTTTCGATAAGGGGAATTAAATTGAACAGTAATCCGCCCGTAGACGCGATAGGCGCCGATTTATCCGGCGATGTCGTCGCCCAGAACTCCACCCTGCACCGCAAGATCGGCTGGCAGGGTGCGTTCTGGGTTGCCAGCGGTGTACCCGCACTGGTGCTTTTTTCCATAGGCGCCATTGCCGCCACCGTTGGCAAACCTTCCTGGATGGTATGGATGATCTCCATTGCCTTCGGTTTTATCCAGGCCTTTACCTATGCCGAAATCGCCGGCCTGTTTCCACACAAATCCGGTGGTGCGTCGGTATACGGCGCCGTGGCCTGGGTGCGTTACAGCAAATTCATCGCCCCCGTCTCGGTGTGGTGTAACTGGTTTGCCTGGTCACCGGTACTGGCGATTGGCTCCGGCCTTGCCGCAGGGTATATCCTGAGTGCGCTGTTTGCGCCGGATGCGGTGATCAACACCTGGCAGATTACGCTGCTTGATCTCAGCTTCATCAAGACAGACCTCGCCTTGCGCATCAACGCCACCTTCATCCTCGGCGCTGCCGTGCTGATGTCGGTATTTGCCGTGCAGCATGGCGGCATTCTGCGTTCCGCCCGCGTCACCATGATCCTGGGCATCACCGCGCTGATCCCCCTGATGCTGATTGGTCTTATCCCTATCCTCACTGGCGATGTACCGCAGGTGAATTTCTTCCCCATGGCACCACTGAGCTATGACGCTGCAGGCAATGTGGTCGATGGCGTGTGGGGCATCGAGGGCTGGAAACTGATGGCCGGTGGTCTCTTTATTGCCGCCTGGTCCACCTATGGTTTCGAAACCTCTGTCTGCTATACCCGAGAGTTCAAGAACCCCAAGACCGATACCTTCAAGGCCATTTTCTACTCCGGCTTGCTGTGTATTGCCGTGTTTACCCTGGTACCGATTGCCTTCCAGGCGCACCTGGGCCTGGGTCAACTGGTGACGCCTGCCGTGGTTGACGCTGCGGGCACTACCGTCACCCCTGCGGTTTACAGCGGCATGCTGGCCCCAGAAATCTACAGCGGCATGGGCGTTGCCAGTGCCTTGTCCGACATGGCTGGCGGCGGCAAGATCATCGGTAATGTCATGGTCATCATGCTGGTGCTGGCACTGCTGCTTTCCATCATGACCTCCATGGCCGGTTCTTCCCGCACGCTGTATCAGGCCTCGGTGGATGGCTGGTTGCCCAAGTACCTGTCCAAGGTAAATGAACACGGCGCGCCTACCCCTGCCATGTGGACCGACCTCTGCTTCAACCTGCTGCTGCTCCTGCTGTCCGACTATGTGTTCGTGCTGGCCGCATCGAATGTCGGCTACATCATCTTCAATTTCCTCAACCTCAACTCCGGCTGGATACATCGCCTGGACCGCCCCAACTGGATGCGCCCTTACAAGGCGCCGACCATTCTGCTGGCAGCCGGTGGCGTGCTGAGCTTCGTCAACCTGGCGCTGATGGGCTTTGGTGCCGATATCTGGGGCGAAGGCACCCTGATGACAGGCCTGATCTTCGGTGCGCTGATCATCCCGGTCTTCATCTACCGTCACTATGTGCAAGACAAAGGCCAGTTCCCCAAGGCCATGCTTGAAGACATGCATATTGCCGATGAAGCCGGTGTCTCCAGCCGTGCCGGTATCCTGCCCTATGTCGCGCTGGTGGCGGGCGTGGTGGTGGTCTACGTGTTCCATCATCTCGGTTAGTATTCCGCGCTAGCCGGGCATGAGACGGGTCGCCGCAAGGCGGCCCGTTTTTTATTTAAACAGTTGATTATTAATGAAAGTTTATGCGGTCGATACTCCCTAGGTGGTAAGCCCTAAGGAGAATTGTGAGACCGCGCCTGCCCCTCGAAAATAGCTTCACAACAACGATTCACTTCGCCTATTTCGAGAGGACACTTCATGGCACGCGATCCCAAGCACGACATTCTGTTTGAGCCCATTCAGATTGGGCCGAAAATCCTGCGCAACCGCTTTTACCAGGTGCCGCACTGTATCGGCGCCGGTTCGGACAAGCCTGGCTTTCAGGCGGCGCACCGCTCCATGAAGGCCGAAGGCGGCTGGGGCGCGATGAACACCGAATACTGCTCCATCCACCCCGAGTCTGACGATACCCACCGCCTGTCGGCACGTATCTGGGATGAGGGCGACGTGCGCAACCTGCGCGCCATGACCGATGAAGTGCATAAATACGGCGCCCTGGCCGGTATCGAGATGTGGTACGGCGGTGCGCATGCGCCGTGCATGGAGTCCCGCGCCACGCCGCGCGGCCCCAGCCAGTACGCTTCCGAGTTCGAGACCCTGACCTATTGCAAGGAAATGGATCTGAACGATATCGCCATGGTGCAGCAATACTATGTGGACGCTGCCTACCGCGCCCGGGATGCCGGGTTTGACATTGTGTATGTCTACGGCGCGCACTCCTACCTGCCTTTGCAGTTCCTGAATCCTTACTACAACAAGCGTACCGATGGCTACGGTGGCTCGCTGGAAAACCGCGCCCGCTTCTGGCTGGAAACGCTGGAAAAGGTACGCCGTGCCGTGGGCGATGACTGCGCGATTGCCACGCGCTTTGCTGTGGACACCGTGTATGGCCCAGGCCAGATCGAAGTGGAAGTGGATGGCATGAAGTTCATTGAGCTGGCCGATCCGCTGGTGGATTTGTGGGACGTGGATGTCGGTGACATTGCCGAGTGGGGCGAAGATGCGGGCCCGTCGCGCTTTTACCAGCAGGGGCACCAGGTGCCCTGGACCAAGTTCGTCAAGCAGGTTTCCAAGAAGCCGGTGCTGGGCGTGGGCCGTTACACCGACCCGGAAAAAATGACCGAGATCGTGACCAAGGGCTATGCCGACATCATCGGCGCCGCCCGGCCATCGATTGCCGATCCTTTCCTGCCGAAGAAGATTGAAGAAGGCCGCTATGACGATATTCGCGTCTGCATCGGTTGCAATGTGTGTATCTCGCGCTGGGAAATCGGTGGCCCACCGATGATCTGCACCCAGAACGCAACGGCTGGCGAAGAATACCGCCGTGGCTGGCACCCGGAAAAATTCCGCAAGACCACCTCCAGCGATGCTGTGCTGGTGGTCGGGGCTGGCCCATCCGGCTCGGAGTGCGCACGGGTGCTGATGGAAAGTGGTTACACCGTGCACCTGTACGACAGCGCCGAGAAGATAGGTGGCCACCTCAATAGCGTGGCGACCCTGCCCGGTCTGGGCGAGTGGAGCTACCACCGCGATTACCGCGAAACCCAGCTCAACAAGCTGGTGAAGAAAAACAAGGATTCCGTGATTGCCCTCGGCCAGAAACGCCTGAGCGCCGACGATATCCTGCAATACGGCGCCGACAAGGTGGTGATTGCCACTGGCTCCAGCTGGAATACCGATGGCACCAATTGCCTGACGCACGATGCCATCCCCGGCGCCGATGCTTCGCGCGCCGATCAACTCACGCCTGAGCAGGTGATGGAGGGCAAAAAGGCCATCGGCAAGCGCGTGGTGATTCTGAATGCCGATACCTATTTCATGGCACCTAGCTTGGCCGAGAAGCTGGCCGTGGCGGGGCACGAGGTCACGATTGTGTCTGGTGTGCATCTGGCGAATTACATGCACTTCACGCTGGAGTATCCAAACATGATGCGCCGCCTGCATGAGCTGGGTGTGGAAGAGCTGGGCGACCACTTCTGCTCACGCATTGAGCCGGGTCGTCTCGAGATCTACAACATCTGGGGCGATGGTTCCAAGCGTACCTATCGTGGCCCGGGCGTTGCTCCGCGTGATGCCAACAAGACCCACCGCTGGCTGGAGTTTGATTCGCTGATTCTGGTCACCGGCCGTCATTCCGAGAATGCCCTGTTCAACGACCTGAAAGCCCGCGAAAGCGAGTGGGAGGCCAATGGCATCAAGGGTGTGTACCTGATTGGCGATGCCGAGGCTCCCCGCCTGATTGCCGACGCGACCTTTACCGGCCACCGCGTGGCACGCGAGATCGAAGAAGCCAATCCGCAATACCCGCTGCCTTACAAGCGCGAGGTGGCGGTGTGGGGCGCGCCGCACATGCCGGGCGGTCAGTTCAAGATCGAGTACAAGGTTTAGTCAACGGTTCACTTCACAGCCCAGTGCAGAATCGGGAGGCAGGGCTTCCCGCTGGCTTGCAGGTCAGCCGCCTGGGCCGTGAAGAACCGAAAAGCAAAAGAGACAGTTCATGAGCGATACCACCCTGGTCACCCGCATTCTTTTTCAGGATTTTTCTTCCTGGAGCATCACCCTGTTTTACCTGCTGGGCTACACCGCCATCGGCATCTTTGCCCACGGTGTGTACACCCAGGTGCGCAAATACCGGCGTGGTCGTCCGCTGGACATCGGCGCCTGGCGTCAGCGTGCCATCAACATGGTGCAGGACCTGCTGACACACCGCACGCTGGTGCGGCGGGATCGCAAGGCAGGGCGCGCCCATGCGCTCATCTTCTTCGGCTTTGCCCTGTTGTTCATTGGCACGGCGACCATCACACTTGAGTATGACATTTTGCAGCCGCTGTTTGGCTGGCGCTTCTGGCATGGCGAGTTCTACCTGTGGTTTTCGCTGGTGCTGGATATTGCCGGCGCAGGCCTGATCGCCGGCGTGCTGTACATGATGTATCGCCGCCAGTTGCTGAAGCTGCCCAAGCTGGATTACGCGCGGCCGGACCGCAGCCCGCAAGATCCGGATTACGATCGCAGTGGCTATCGTCGCGAGGACTGGGCCTTTCTGTGGGCGCTGATCCTGATCGGCGTCACCGGCTTTGTGCTGGAAGCCACGCGTCTGGTCTGGCTGAGCGGTCAGCCCACGGTGTGGGACCTGCGCTTCTGGTCACCGGTCGGTGCTGTCATGGCGCATGCCATGCAATGGCTTGGCTTGTCACCGGAAGGTGCCGGGCTGTTCCGCAGCGGCCTGTGGTGGTTTCACGGCCTGCTGGCGCTGACTTTTATTGCGCTCATTCCCTACAGCAAGATCAAGCATATTGTCACCGCGCCTACCTCGCTGATGCTGCGCGACCCCCTGGCGGGCCGCCGCCTGCCCAAGGTACCGGAAGAGCAGGCCAGCGCGGGCTATCAGTACATTACCGATTTCAAGTGGAAAGAGCTGCTGCATCTGGATGCCTGCACCAAATGCGGCCGCTGCCACGAGGCTTGCCCGGCCAATGCCGTGGGGGCTCCGCTGTCACCGCGCGATGTGATTCTGTCGCTGCGCGAGTTTGCCAACCAGAGTCTCAATGCCGCCACCCTGCCGGAAAAAGCCGAGCTGGATGTGCATGGCAAAGGCCCGGGGCAGGTGTTTATGGAGACCCTGTGGTCGTGCCGTACCTGCCTGGCCTGTGTGGAAATCTGCCCGGTGGCGGTGGAGCATGTGCCGATTATTGTGCAGATGCGCCGCAAGCTGGTGGAAGACGGCAATATGGAGCCGCTGCTGGAGAAAACCCTGCAGACCATCCACAAGACTGGCAATTCGTTTGGCGAATCCAAACGCAAGCGCGCCGCCTGGACCAAGGAGCTGCCGTTCACCATCAAGGATGCGCGCAAGGAAGCGGTCGACATGCTGTGGTTTGTCGGCGATTACGCCTCGTTTGATCCGCGCAACCAGAAAGTTACCCGTGCCTTTGCCCGGCTGATGCATCAGGCCGGGGTGGATTTTGGCCTGCTGTTTGAGGGCGAAATGAACGCGGGCAACGATGTGCGCCGGGTGGGGGAGGAGGGGCTGTATGAGTACCTCGCCACTGCCAACATCACCTCGATACGGGATTGCGAGTTCAAGTCCGTGGTCACCACCGACCCGCACTCCTACAACACCATTCGCAACGAATACCCGGACTTTGGTGGCGAATTCGAGATTCAGCATTACACCACCGTAGTGCGCGAGCTGCTGCTGCAAGGCCGTTTGCGCCTTCGTAAACCCTTGGGCTACCGCGTGACCTTCCATGACCCTTGCCACCTGGGCCGCTACAACAAGGGCTTTGATGCGCCGCGCGACATCCTGCAGATGCTGGGTTGCGAGCTGGTGGAGATGGGGCGCAATCGCGACAACTCCTTTTGCTGCGGCGCGGGTGGCGGCCGTATCTGGATCCCCGATGCGCCGGGCACGGAAAAACCATCGCAGAACCGCATGCACGAAGCGGGCGCCATCGAAGGCCTGCAAGTGTTCGTGGTGTCCTGCCCCAAGGATCTCACCATGTTTGAAGATGCCCTGAAGACCTCGGGCTACGAGGGCAAGTTTGTGGTGCGCGAGCTGATTGAACTGATAGAAGAATGTGTGGAATACGATGAGTCCCCAGCGCTTTCTGTCGAAGTCTGAGTCACAGGTCCCCATGACCGCACAGGCGCTGGTGGCGCATGTGCTGGAGAGTGGTGATTTTTATGCGGCGGTGGCCGTGCATGGTATCGCCGATGCCAGGCAAAGGCAGCGGCTGGAGGAACGCTTGTTTGGCAGTCGCCGCGATGTGCTGATGCTGGCGCGCTGGGAGCATACGCCCCCCAATGTGCTGGATGCCCTGTCGCGGCTGGAGCATATGCCGCTGGCACGGCGCGTGGTCAAGCACCGCAATACCGGGGGCAGCACGCTCAAGCATCAGTTCAGCCAGTCGGATGATCCTGCACTGACAGGGCTTCTCGCCCTGCATGCCAATACGCCTGCGCCCTTGCTGCTGCAGATTGCCATGGGCGATCACGATCAGGTCGTGTTGAAAGGGCTGGCGCGCAACTCCAGTGCGCAGCCTGAAGTATTGCGCCTGCTGGCGCAGCGTTTCCCCAAGCGTTTTGACAAGGAAATCGCCAGCCACGCGGCAGTGCCGGTAGATCTGCTGGGCACGCTCTACCACCGTGGTGACAAGTTTGTGCGGGCCGCCGTGCTGGGGCACAAGCATGTGCCGGAAGCCCTGCTGCTGCAAGCGGCCAAATCCACCGAAACACTGATTTTGCGAGCCCTGGTCAAGCATCCGCAGTTGCCCGCTGCCCTGGTGGATACCCTGAGCCAGCACAAAGACAACGCCATACGTGCGGCCCTGGCGACGCGGGCGGATTTGCCTGTGCACCTGACTGCGCGCCTGGCGCTGGACGAAAGCGATAGCGTGCGCCGCGCGGTGGCCTGCCGCGCCGACCTTGCACCTACGCTCATGCAGATGCTGGCGCAAGACCACGACCCCTGGGTGCGGCAATGGCTGGGCCGTAATCCCATGGCGGGCAAGCACGTGTTGCAAAAGCTCGCGCTGGATATTCATGAAGATGTGCGCCGCGCCGTGGCGCGTAACCCGAATTGCCCCATCACGCTGCTGGAAAAACTGGCTTCTGACCATAGAAGCTGGGTACGCGCAGCCGTGGCGTATCAGCCCAATGTCACCTCCTGCCTGATGGCGAGCCTGGCGCGCGATAGCGCGGTGGATGTGCTGTCCGGTGTGGCGGCCAATCCACACACTGCGCCCGCGCTGCTCAAGCGCTTGGTGTTCTCCGATGAGCTGGACGTACGGCGCGGCGTGATCCTGAATCCAGCAGCGGGCCCTGAGACTTTGCTGCCGCTGTTGCAAGACCCCTATTACCTGCATCGCGTGATGCTGGCGAGCAGCCCCAAACTCAGCGATCAGGACAAATGGCAACTGCGGGACGACCCCGATGCACGGGTGCGTTTTGCCTTATTTCAATGGCTGGCCGCGCGCGCCTTGCGCCCGGTGGCTGACCGGTATTTCTACAGGAGGAAGGCATGAAAATAGTAGTGGCAGTAAAACAGGTAGCCGCGCTCGATGATGATTTCGAGATACGCGCCGATGGCCTGGATGTGGATGAGGATTTTCTGATGTATGACCTCAATGAGTGGGATGACTACTCGCTGGAAGAGGCGATGAAGATCAAGGAAGCCGTTGCCGAGGGCGCGGTGGAAGTGATTGCCGTCTCGGTGGGCCCGGAGCGTGTTGATGAAAGCCTGCGCAAGTGCCTGGCCAAAGGCGCTGATCGCGCCATCCGTGTGTGGGATGACGCCATGGAAGGCTCGGATGCCGTGACCATAGGCCGCATTCTGGCGAGCGTGGTGAAAAAGGAAGCACCTGCCATGGTGTTTGCCGGTGTGCAGTCCTCGGACCAGGCCAATGCTGCCACTGGCATGGCAATTGCCGCTAGCCTCGATTGGCCGCATGCCGCCGTGGTGGCCGAGCTGGAGTATCAGCCCGGTGCTGCCACGGCCCGCATCAAGCGCGAGCTGGAAGGCGGCATGCTGCAGGCAGTGGAGATTGATTGCCCGGCCGTGCTGACCTTGCAACTTGGCATCAACAAGCCACGCTATGCCTCGCTGCGGGGCATCAAGCAGGCGGCCGCCAAACCGATTGAACACTGGAGCCTGGGTGACTTGGGGCTGGATGCTACGCAAGTAGGCGCCACCGCTGCGCTATCCCGCGTGCGCCGCATGGAAATTCCGGTCAAGGGTCGCGCCCAGATGATAGAAGGCACGATCGCCGAGCAAGCTGCCAAGCTGATTGAAATCATCAAGGAATACAAGGGAGAAGCTGCATGAACACTATTCTTGTAGTAGCCGAACACCGGCGCGGCGAAGTGCGCCCGGTGACGCTGGAGCTGATCACCGCCGCCCAGCAACTGAAAACGGCGGCGGATGACCGCGTGCTGTTGGCGATTATTGGTCAAGAGGCGGAGTCGCTCGCCAGCCAGCTGCAATGGGCAGGTGTTGACGAAATCATTGCCTGCAAGACCAATAGTGCCGAGTTTGAACCTGAGCTGGCCGAACAGGCAGTGTCTGCGCTGATAGTCTCGCGCAAACCCATTGCCGTGCTGTTGCCGCACAGTGTGGATTCATTGGGCTACGCCACAGCGGTGGCGGTGAAGGGCGGGTATGGTTATGCCACCGATGTCTTCAAGCTCGCCTACGATGGCGGCGCGCTGGTTGCCACGCGTGGCGGCTATAACCAGAAGGTGAATGTCGAGGTGGATTTCCCCGGTCATGCCTGTGCGGTGATGACCATACGCGGCGGCGCCTTCAAGCCGGTAGAAACCGCAGCGGCTCCGCTGCTGACGGTGGATGACCGCAGTGAACTGAGCGCCCGCAGCCGTCCGCTGGAGTTTATTGAGCAGGGCGGTGGTGGCGATATCGACATCACCACGGTCGAGTTCATCATGTCCATCGGCCGTGGCATCGGCGAAGAAGCCAATGTGGAAGACTTCCGCGAGCTGGCGGATAACATCGACGCCACCCTGTGCTGCTCGCGGCCGATTGCCGATGCTGGCTGGCTGCCCAAGTCGCGTCAGGTAGGCCAGTCCGGCAAGGTGGTGAGTGCCTGCAAGCTGTATGTGGCGATGGGGATTTCCGGTTCCATCCAGCACATGGCGGGTATGAAGCATGTCAGCACCATCGTCGCGGTGAATACCGATCCCGGTGCCTCGATTTTCACCATTGCCAAGTACGGCATCGTGGCGGATATCTTCGAGATACAGGAGGAGCTGCAAGCCCAGCTTGCCTGAGTCCGCGTGTTTCCGCTTTCATCCTGCTTGAAAGCGGCTGCCATACCAAACCGTCAGCCCTGGGGCTGGCGGTTTTTTTTATTGTGGCGCGCCTGAGCCAAGCACTTGATAATTCGCCCTAATCGCCCTATGTATGGGCTTGTGTTCGGGTATAATTACGTTTTTTATCATTTACGTTTATATATAGGATTCGTCATGCCTATTTACGATTATCAATGCACCAGTTGCGGATTCAAAAAAGAAGTCATGCGCAAGGTCAGTGAAGCGACCATGACCACGGCTTGCCCCGAGTGTGGCAAGGAAACCTTTGCCAAGCAGGTGTCGGCCCCCAGCTTTCAGTTGAATGGCACGGGCTGGTATGCCACCGATTTCAAGGGTGGGAGCAGCAAATCCGAAAAAAAGACTGAGGCGGCCGCTGCCGCCTGCAACCCCGGCTGTGCTTGCCACTAACCCCTAAATCAAGAATCCCACATGAAGCGTTATTTTATTACCGGCCTTCTGGTGCTGGTGCCGCTGTTCATTACTGCCTGGGTACTGGCGACCCTGATTGGCCTGATGGACCAGAGCCTGCTGCTGCTGCCGCTGGCCTGGCGTCCTGAAGCCCAGTTCGGCCGCAGCATCCCCGGCATTGGCGCCATCCTCACCTTGCTGATTATTTTCGTCACCGGGCTGGTGGCGACCAACTTTTTCGGCAAGCAGCTGATCGCCCTGTGGGAAAACCTGCTGGGCCGGGTGCCGGTGGTAAAAAGCATCTACAACAGCGTCAAGCAGGTGTCTGACACGCTGTTTTCTGATTCCGGCAATGCCTTCCGCAAGGCGCTGCTGGTGCAGTACCCGCGTGAAGGCAGCTGGACCGTGGCTTTCCTCACCGGTCAGCCTGGCGGCGATGTCTCAAATCATCTCAAGGGCGATTACGTCAGCGTCTATGTGCCGACCACGCCCAACCCGACGTCCGGCTTCTTTCTGATGATGCCGCGCGAAGATGTGGTCGAGCTCGACATGAGTGTGGACGAAGCGCTCAAGTACATTATTTCCATGGGGGTGGTGGCACCTGCCGACAAATCCCCTATCATCACCAACCCGACAAAATAAGATATTCACTATGCGTACTCATTACTGCGGTCACTTGAACCGCGAACACATTGGCCAGACTGTTACCCTGTGCGGCTGGGCGCATCGCCGCCGTGACCATGGTGGCGTGATCTTCATCGACCTGCGCGACCGCGAAGGCATGGCCCAGATCGTGATCGACCCTGATACGCCGGAAGCTTTCAAGCTGGCCGAAACCGTACGCAGCGAATTTGTGCTGAAGGTGGTGTGCAAGGTGCGCGCCCGTCCTGAAGGCACGGTGAATGCCAATATTCCTACTGGCGAAGTTGAAATGCTGGCGACCGAGATCGAAATTCTCAACCCATCGCTGACGCCACCGTTCATGCTGGACGACGACAACCTGAGCGAAATGGTGCGTCTGGAGCATCGCTATATCGACCTGCGTCGCCCCGCCATGCAGAAAAACATGATGCTGCGCTACCGCGTGGCCAAGACCCTGCGTGACCATCTGGACAGCAACGGCTTTATTGAAGTCGAAACGCCCATGCTGACGCGCTCCACCCCGGAAGGTGCCCGCGATTACCTGGTGCCATCCCGCGTGCATCACGGCCAGTTCTTTGCGCTGCCGCAATCGCCCCAGCTGTTCAAGCAGCTGCTGATGGTGTCGGGCTTTGACCGCTACTTCCAGATCACCAAGTGTTTCCGCGATGAAGACTTGCGTGCGGACCGACAGCCTGAATTCACCCAGGTCGATATCGAGACCTCCTTCCTCGGCGAAGAAGAGATCATGAACATCGTGGAAGACATGATCCGCAAGATGTTCAAGAGCGTGCAGGATATTGATCTGCCAGCGCAGTTCCCCCGCATGCCATTCTCCGAAGCCATGAACAAATACGGCTCCGACAAGCCCGACATGCGCGTCACCCTGGAAATCACCGAGCTGACTGACATCATGAAAGATGTGGATTTCAAGGTGTTCGCCGGTGCTGCCAATATGGTGGGTGGTCGCGTGGCTGCCATGCGCGTGCCAAACGGCGCCGCCATCAGCCGTTCCGAGATCGATGCCTACACCGAGTTCGTCAAGATCTACGGTGCCAAGGGTCTGGCTTACATCAAGATCAACGACATCACCAAGCTCAACGAAGAAGGCCTGCAAAGCCCCATCGTCAAGAACATCCACGTCAACGCGCTGCAAGCCATTATCGACCGCACCGGTGCGCAAAATGGCGACATCGTGTTCTTCGGTGCTGATAAGGCCAAGGTGGTAAACGAAGCCCTGGGCGCCCTGCGCACCAAGGTCGGCCACGAAAAAGGCCATGTTGACGGCCGCGCCTGGGCACCGCTGTGGGTGGTGGATTTCCCCATGTTCGAACACGACGAAGAAGCCGACCGCTGGGTCGCGCTGCACCACCCCTTCACCAGCCCCAAAGATGGTCACGAAGACCTGCTCACCACCAACCCCGGTGCCGCCCTGTCCAAAGCCTACGACATGGTGCTCAACGGCTGGGAAGTCGGCGGCGGTTCCGTGCGTATCCACAAGCAGGAAGTGCAGTCCAAGGTATTCGACGCGCTCAAGATCAGCAAGGAAGAAGCCCAGGAGAAATTCGGCTTCCTGCTCGACGCCCTGCAATATGGTGCCCCACCGCACGGCGGCCTCGCCTTCGGTCTCGACCGCCTGGTCACGCTGATGGCCGGTGCTGAATCCATCCGCGATGTGATTGCCTTCCCCAAGACCCAGCGCGCGCAATGTCTGATGACCAATGCGCCCAACGAAGTCGACGAGAAGCAGTTGCGCGAGCTGCATATCCGCGTGCGGCAACAGAACGCTGCAGCCTGATGTTGCGATTAGCAAAGGCCTGAGAGAGATTGATGTCAGCAGCAAAACCGGGCCGCAACGATCCTTGCGTTTGCGGCAGCGGTAAAAAATACAAACACTGCTAGGCTCAATCCATGGTGAACGAGAACCAGCTGCTAGATCAGGCCTTGCTCTTGCAACAGCGAGGGCAGTTCAAGGAGGCGGAAGCCGTTTTTCGCCAGCTGGTCGGCATGCGTTCGCGCAACCCGGCGGTGTATCTCAACTATGCCAATCTGCATTATGTCTGCGGGCGCTTGCAGCAGGCGATTGCGATGTGCAAGCAGGCGCTGGCCATTCATCCGGATATTGCCGATGCGCATTACAACCTTGCGGTCTTCTATGTAGAGCAGAAGAAGATTAAAGAGGCGGTTGCCAGTCTGCAGGCAGCGATCAAGGTCAATCCGGAATATGCAGAGGCCTATTTTCTGCTGGGAGTGCAGCAAAAAGCTCTGGGTCAGTTAACCGAGGCCATCGCCAGTTTTCGCTATGTGATTGCGAGCAATCCGCAGGTATGGGAGGCGCATTTCAATCTCGCCAATACCCTGGCGCAAGCCGGGCAGTATGCGGCGGCGATTGAATCGTATGAGCGGGTGCTGGCGATGCAGGGTGATCACCTGGAGGCCAGGTTCAATCTCTCGAATGCCTTGCTGAATGCCGGCAAGACGGATGAAGCCATCCAGCGTTTGCAGGCGATTATTGCCGGGCATCCGGATTTTCATACAGCGTATATCAACCTGGGCAACGCCTATCTGGCAAAGCGTCAATATGCCGACGCTATCACAAGCTACCGTACGGCCTTGCAACACATCGCTGATAAACCGGAAATCCTGCTCAACCTGGGCACAGCCCTCAAGGGTAGCGGTGATATTGCGGGTGCCATTGAAACCTATGAGCGTCTGATCAAGGCGCACAAGAATTTCAAGGAAGCTTTTGATAACCTGGGCAACCTCTATTTATCGCAAGGCATGCATGCCAAGGGGCTGGAAACCATACGCAAGGGTTCCGGGTTTATACGATTCAGGCTGGGGAAGGGGTACGCCACGGTATAGGCGTGAATGACATGGAACAACTCAATATTAGCTGTGAGACCAGCCCGCATTTTATCGGTGCCTGGAAGCTGGATGACGTATCCTTGTGCGATGAGCTCATCCGTTTTTTTGAGGAGCATCAGGACAGGCAGCGCCAGGGTGTCACGCTGGAAGGCTTTGATCCGAATATCAAAAACTCGCTGGATATGTCGATTGCTCCGGCAGATATCAATACGCCCAGCCATCGCTGCATCAAGGCGTATATTGCGCAGCTCTATGCCTGCTATACCGCTTACGCCAGGCAGTGGCCTTTTCTGGAGAAGACCTTTCCCGTGCTGGATATTGGCCGATTCAATATCCAGAAATACAATCCGGGCGGCCATTTTGCCCATGTACACAGCGAGCGCACGGATATTGCCTCTTTGCACAGGCTGTTTGCCTTCATGACGTATCTCAATGATGATTTTGAGGATGGCCATACCCACTTCGTGCATCAGCAACTCAGAATCAAACCTGAAAAAGGCAAAACCCTGATCTGGCCAGCCGAGTGGACGCATGCGCATGCTGGCGAAGTGGTGTCGCAGGGTTCCAAATACATCGTCACGGGCTGGTTGCTATTGCCTCATTGAGCTGATTTTTCGCAAAAATATTCATGACCATCAAATCTCTTATCCGTACTATCCCCGATTACCCCAAGCCGGGCATCCAGTTTCGTGATATCACCACGCTGCTGAAAGATGCCGAGGGCTTGCGGCTGACCATAGACCAGTTGGCGGCGCGGTATCGTGAGCAAGCCATAGCCAAGGTGGTAGGCATTGAGTCGCGTGGTTTTATTGTCGGCGCAGCGCTGGCATATCAGCTGGGCGTGGGCTTTGTGCCGGTGCGCAAGCCCGGCAAGCTGCCGGGCGAGGTGCTGGGGCATGACTATGCGCTGGAATATGGCACCGACCGCGTGGAAATTCATACCGATGCGATTGCGCCGGGTGAACGGGTTCTGTTGGTGGATGATCTGATTGCCACGGGTGGCACCGCCGAGGCGGCGGTGATGCTGATACGGCAGCTGGGGGGCGAAGTGACTGAATGTGCGTTTATTGTCGACCTGCCGGATCTGGGTGGGATGAAACGATTGGCCGCGCTAGGCCTCAAAGCTTATGCGCTATGCGAATTTGAGGGTGACTGATTTTGGTGAGAACCAAGTTGCCGCCATTCACCCGCTGGTATAGTGCGACTCCACCTAACTTTTAGCCTGTCACTAGCCCATGTCTTCTTTTAAAATTCCGGTATCGGCCCTGATCGTGATTCATACGCCGGATTTGCAGGTACTGCTGATGGAGCGCGCCGACAAGGCGGGTTACTGGCAATCGGTGACGGGCAGTGTGGAGCGCCTGTCCGATGGCACGCTGGAAGCGCCGTTTGATGCGGCCATACGCGAAGTGGCGGAAGAAACCGGACTGGATGCGCGGCAGTATGCTTTCAGCGACTGGCAGGCATCCAATGTCTACGAAATCTACCCGCACTGGCGTTATCGCTACGCGCCGGGGGTAACGGAGAATACCGAGCATGTGTTTGGCCTTGAGTTGCCTGCCCCCTTGCCGGTGCAGCTCGCGCCGGATGAGCATGTGCGCTATGAATGGGTGGACTGGCGCGAGGCCGCCAAAAAAGTATTTTCATGGACCAATGTCGAAGCCCTGCGCATGCTGGGCGCCCGCCATGGTGAAACATTATAGAGTCAGGTGTTTTTTTGAAATTCGAGCCCCAGGCTCACAATAGGGCGGCAGCCAGATGCTTGCGCCCCAACAGGTAAACGGAAATCATGCAAACAGCCACCATCAAATTTGAACGCTACCAACACGCCGCCGAGGATGATTGCCAGGAACGCATTCTGGCGGCCAAGGCCAAGCTGGGCAAACGCCTGGTGATCCTGGGTCACCATTATCAGCAGGAAAGCGTTTACCGCCATGCCGATTACACCGGTGACTCGCTCAAGCTGTCGCGCTTTGCCGCGCAGACGGATGCGGAGTACATCGTGTTTCTGGGCGTGCATTTCATGGCTGAGGTGGCGGATATTCTGTCGCGCCCCGAGCAGATCGCGATTCTGCCTGACCTGGCGGCTGGCTGCTCCATGGCTGATATGGCCAACCTCGCGAAAGTAGAGCGTTCGCGCCGCGAACTGGCCAAGGTGCTGGATTTTGATGCCACCATTACGCCAGTCACTTACATCAATTCGGCGGCGGACCTCAAAGCTTTTTGCGGCGAGCACGGCGGCATTGTCTGCACCTCGACCAATGCGCCCAAGATTCTGGAATGGGCATTTGCCCAGCGCGAAAAGGTCCTGTTCTTCCCCGATCAGAACCTGGGCCGCTGGAGCGGGTACAAGATGGGTATCCCCCTGGAGCAAATGCCGGTATGGGACCCTGACCAGCCCATGGGCGGCCTCACCGAAGAGCAGATCAAGAATGCCAAGATTCTGCTGTGGAAAGGCCACTGCGCCGTGCACCAGATGTTCCGCGAACAGAACATCACCCGTTTCCGCGCTGAGCATCCAGATGGCTTTGTCATCTCGCACCCCGAGTCACCGTTTGAAGTGTGCCTGAATTCTGACTATGTCGGCTCTACCGAATATATCCTCAAGACCGTCTCCGAAGCGCCTGCGGGCACCAAGTGGCTGGTGGGTACCGAGCTGAATCTGGTGAACCGCCTGGCCGAGCAGATGAAGCCTGAAGGCAAGCTGGTGCAATTCATGTCGCACGTGATCTGCGAGTGCTCGACCATGGCGCGCATAGACCCGCAACATCTGGCCTGGACGCTGGAAAACCTGGCGGATGGCAATGTGGTCAACCGCATCAGCGTGCCGCCACACGAGGCGGAGCTGGCCAAGCTCACGCTGCAACGCATGCTGGATGCCTCATAAGCGAGGAACCTTGATGCCGATTCAGCGTCGCACCTTGCGTGTTCACTCAATCGGGATTCCATGCTGCCCACGCTGCGCGTAGCCACATTCAATATTCACAAAGGGCTGACGAGCTTCAACGCGCGTCTGGCCCTGCACGATCAGCGCGAGATGATCCGCAACCTGCAGGCCGACGTGGTGTTTTTGCAGGAAGTGCAGGACGAGCACCATGGCAACGGCCTGCGTTTCAAGCATTGGCCCGCTGCCGGGCAAACGCATTTTCTGGCAGAAGCCTGCGGCCCCAACTACGCCTATGGCAAAAACGCGGTTTACCCCGGCGGCCATCATGGCAATGCGGTGCTGTCGCGCTTTCCCATCCTGCAATCCACCACCCATGATATTTCTGCGCATGAAATCGAGCAGCGCGGCCTGCTGCATTGTGAAATCGCGATAGAAGGCTGGCCGCAAACCCTGCATTGCATCTGCGTGCATCTTGGGCTGCTGGCGCGCTGGCGCTTCAAGCAGTTTGGCGCCCTGCGCGATTACATTCACGCGGTAATTCCGGAAGATGCGCCGCTGGTAATCGCCGGGGATTTTAACGACTGGCGGCTCTCGGCCGGGCATCAGGTGATGGATGGGCTGAACATGCGCGAAGTATTTGAGCATGCCCATGGCAAACCAGCGCGCAGCTTTCCTTCCATGTTTCCGCTATTCCGGCTGGACCGCATCTATGTGCGCGGTTTCAATATTCATAGCGCGCATGTGCACGGTGGCCCCCGCACTGCACTCACCTCCGACCACGCCGCTCTTTCCGCCGTGCTGGAAAAACGATGAGACCACGCTACAGCCGGGGTAACGACATACGCCTGCTGCGCAATGGCACGGAATATTTCCCCGCCCTGCTGCAAGCGCTGGATAGCGCGCGTTACGAGATTTTTCTCGAAACCTATATCTACGAGATGGACGACATTGGCCAGCAGGTGACCGCATCGCTGATGCATGCGGCCGCCCGCGGCGTGCAGGTGCATCTGCTGCTGGATGGGTATGGCTCGCGGTCTTTCCCGGAAAACACCCGCGAGCAACTGGAGCAGGCGGGCGTGCAGGTGCTGTTTTACCGCCCCAGGATTTCACCGTGGACCTTCAAGCGCAACCGCCTTCGACGCCTGCACCGCAAGCTGGTCACGGTGGATGCGCAAGTCGCTTTTGTCGGCGGCATCAACATCATTGACGACATGGACGTGCCGGGCAACATGGGCCCCCGCATTGATTATGCTGTGCGGGTGCAAGGCCCGCTGCTGCCCGAAATACAGCTGCGCGTGGAGCGCCTCTGGCGGCGCATCGCCTGGATGCACCTGCAAGTGCGCTACGCCTCCACGGTGGATGGCGACACCAAACCGAGCATCACCGGCAACGTACGCGCCGCCTTTGTCATTCGCGATAACGTGCTGCACCGGCGCGATATCGAGCGCATGTACCTGCAAGCCATCGGCCGCGCGCGCGATGACATCATCATCGCCAATGCCTACTTCCTGCCCGGCCGCCGCTTTCGCCGTGCCCTCATCGCCGCCGCCCAGCGCGGCGTGCGCGTGCGCCTGTTGCTACAAGGGCGGCTCGAATACGTCTTTATGACCGCCACCCACGCCATCTATCACCAGCTGCTGGATAGCGGCATCGAGATTTACGAATACCGCAAAAGCTTCATGCACAGCAAAGTCGCTGTGGTCGATAGCAAATGGGCCACCGTCGGCTCCTCCAACATCGACCCATTCAGCCTTCTGCTCGCGCGCGAGGCCAATGTCGTGGTCATGGACAATACCTTTGCCTTAACCCTCAAGCATGATCTGGAGCGGGCGATTCAGGATGGCGCCGTGCAGATACGCCCACAAGAATGGCAGCGCGGTCACTTCATCCGCCGTGGTTTTTCCTGGCTGGTCTTCGGCGCTGTCCGCTTCATCCTCGGCCTCATCGGCTACGGCAATCAGCATTAGGTTTAAGCGTGGGCAATGTCACGCCGCGGTTTGCCCTCGCCGACGCAAGCCCTTATAATTCAAGCCCTGCATTCCTCATGCAGTTCTTTCAAGTGCCGGTGTAGCTCAGTTGGTAGAGCAGCTCATTCGTAATGAGAAGGTCGTAGGTTCGATTCCTATCTCCGGCACCATTTCTCGAATAAAGTAGTGATCCAAAAGCCAGGGTGAGCCGGTAGCTCCCGCGGCGCAAAACCGCTTCCCAAACTAGCCACCTTACGCGGGGAGTTGATATAGCCAGGTGAAGAAAAAGCGCCCATGAGGCGCTTTTTTTATAGCATTAAGGCGGTGCTTGGTGCCGGGAGCGTAGCCCGGCGCGAAGCATCGCCTGAATTTATATTACGGACACAATACAACCAATACACGCTTCATAGAATACAAATCACGCGGCTAAAATTTGGAATTGGCTGATTGGCCTTATTGGTCAATCATTGGGCCCTGGATGGTATGCTGGCACATACAAACCATAACTGAGGCGAAAGCACTATGAAAGTTTGGTCTTCTAGGCTGCTTGCGATTTATACGTTCGCGGCGTTGCTTCCTGCTACAGTGTTCCTTGCTACAGGCTTAATCTTCTTTGTAGGAGCTATTGCAGCCATTTTCGATAACAAATTTATCTTGCTATATGGCGGCATAGATTACGAATTCCTTTATCTCACAATAAGTTATCCCACTGGCCTTTTTGCAATTTGGCAATTTTGGGCGTTCGCCATTGCGACCATCCGAGAAGAGAAAGTGTTGTTCTCTTGGGGGCTACGATTGGCAATTCTCTTTGGATGTATATCGGCTATAGGTGTGATTTTGATTGCTGGTTTGAATGCATTCGTATTTATTGTGCTGCCAGTCTGTGTTCTGTTAGGCTTGCTTATGCGTATCCAATATCGTCGCATCGAACCAGCAATGTCGGTTAACGCATAATATGCAATTCGAGTCCCAACTATATAGGATGTTGTTTGTATTTTTAGTTTTCTCTTTTATTATCATATCGTTGGCTTTTACCTTCCAGCCTGATTGGGCTTACCAACTTCTTAAAAAGACACCTAAACATATTGACGGTATGTTTGGCGGTACTGCTCAGTTTCATTTCGGCTTTACCCTCGTAAACAGTGGCTTGTAGCCGTTTGTTTCATAGCTATCTCCCCCAGTTATTCAATGTTATTCCACCTGTTTTCTCCGGGTTTTCAAAGTCGTTTTTTTATCCTATACAAGATAACGTGCGGTGCGGATTTATATTGCAAAAACAATACAACGCCGCCTTATATTACTTGTCGAACTGACAGATGGATCGAAACTATGCTGACGATGCATCCAATGTAAATTTTTTGACCTGTCCGCTACGTAAGAACAGACTTTATTCACATCATTATAAATTTAATAAAACACATGATGGACACGAGGAGTGCTTGAATATGGACAAGAGAAACGAGAGCTTGCCTGCACGCCATGGGTGGCGGTGGCATATGGTGGTTGCGATTGTATTGCTGCTTGTTCTGGTTTTTATCGTGCTGGGATTCGTATTGGTGATGGACCCGAACTGGGCATATGAACATGCCTAGGGTATTAAATGAAAAAAGCAAAAAGCCCCTTTCGGAGCTTTATTGTTAGAACCACCACAACTTCAGTGTAAACATAATTCCCAACACCACGATCACCAAGGTAATGAGTGTTGAGCCTAACCAGTCTGGATTTTTCTGATTCAAGGCGGTACTTCCTTTTTATAAAGTTAAAAGGAACAGTACGCATGCAATTGAATACTACAAATTTCCTCTAGATCGTAAAGTACGGGATTTAAAAGCCGGTATTTAATGGAGCACTGCAGAGGACAGTAAACTATTTAAAATTTATCAAAACATGAGTAGCGTATCTTCAACAAGATGAAGACCTGTTCAAGATAAACCCATTCAACCGAATAAGATAGATTTATTTTCCCGCTGCCCCGAATCAATGCGCTCAAGCATGCTGCGGTACATCAGTTTTTTGTTGATCTATCTCTAATTAAATTCCAACTTCTTACAGCTTCATCCGCTGGTCATGATCAAAAGTTGTAGGTCAAGGTAAGCCTGGCGGTGCGCGGCTCCACCGGATGAAAGTGCACATCATCCACTCCGGCTAGCGCTTCGCCTTGCAGTCGTGACGCGTAGTAGTAGTCGATATCGCTGTTTTTGCGGTTGAAGAGGTTGAATATATCCAGGGTCAGCCGGGTTTTTGCATCCACTTTATAGCCCACGCGCAGGTAGGCGATGGTGGTGGCGTTGGAGCGCACGCTGTTGTCTTCGATCAAGGGTCTGGGGCCAAAGTAGCGCAGCTGAAAGGCGCCTGACCAGTTACCCAGCCGCGTGACCGTGGCGCCGAGCGAGGCGACCTGATTGATGGCGCCGGGGATGTAGTCACCTGCTGCATCATGCTCGGTGAAGCGGGCGTGGGTGGCGGCGAGGTCCATATCCAGAAGTAACCAATCATTGGCGAGGTAGTGGTTGTTCCATTCCACGCCCACCCGTTTGCTGGCGCGGCTGGCTTCGGTTTCCCCGGCATCGCCGACAAACACCAGCTCGGAGGCGTTATCCAGCCGCCATACGGCGAGTGAGCTTTGCAGGCCGCGGATGACTTCGGTGCGCAGCCCCAGCTCCATGCCGCGCGTATTGACCAGCGGTGTGACGGCGCTGGTGGCGCCGCCGCCATTGGGTAGCTGGGTTTGGGTGGTGCCGCGGGCATCGTTGCTGTGAAAGCCTTTGCCAACATTCACGAAGTATTCGGTATTGGCCCATGGCCCGAAGATCAGCGAGAGTTTGGGCGAGACCACGTCGTCATGCGCGGTGCCGGAGTTGCCCTGAATGCTGCTCTCCACATCAAAGGCATAGCTGTCATAGCGCACGCCGGCCACGCTGCGAAATTTGGGCAGCCATTGCGTAGTGTTTTCGGCGAAAAGGCCGATGCTGGCTTCTTTCACCTGATCTTCGCGGATGGTGGCAAGCCGTTGCCGCGCCACGGTGTTGTAGAGCCCAACCGGGGAGAGGCGGTCGTAACGCGTCTGCATGCCCAGCTTGTTTTGCACATCCAGCCCCGCCCAAGTGCTGAACCAGGTCTGGCTGACATTAAGCCCCGCCATGCGCCGCTGCTCGCGCTGGTTAAACTGGTCGCCATTCACCGGGTCATTCAAAAAGTAAGAGAAGTCGCTGTAGAGGTCGAGGCTGGATTGCACCATGTAGGCATTCACCTCAAACGCGCCTTGCTGGTTGCGCCGGTGCAAGCCGTAAGACAGGCTGTAGCGGGAAGACTCGCCGCCATCGGTGGTGTCTATTGCACCATAGCGGCTGATCAGGCCGGACGAGACGGCGCGCGCGGGTATCTGGTCGGTGGCATTCCAGTGATTGTGGTAAGCCATCGCCGTGACGTTGAATCCATTGGCGGCATCGCCTTCGCTGTAGCGCAGCACGCCATTCACCTTGCGCAGGCTTTCCGGGCTATCCCACGGGCCATCGTTGCGGTTGATTTCCAGACCATACAGCAGCTGCCCCCGGCCTGCCGCCATGGAGTTCGCCAGCAGGTAACGCCGGTAGGCATTTTCCCCAATCGACATCGAGGCCACGCCCTGCGGCAAGGTATTGGCCAGCTGCAAATGCGCCGCTCCGGCAGATGAAAAATCCCCTTCTTCAGCGTAATACGGGCCCTTGCGATAGTGAATGCGCTCGACCAGTTCGGGAATCAGAAAATTGAGATCGGTATAGCCCTGACCATGCGCGTGCGAGCGCATGTTGACCGGCATCTCGTCTACATAGGTGGCAAAGTCGGTGCCATGGTCCAGATTGAATCCGCGCAGATAATACTGGTTGGCCTTGCCATCGCCGCTGTGCTGGCTGACGATCATGCCGGGCACAAACTCCAGTATCTCGCCGGTGCGCAGGGTAGGGCGGTTGGCGATCAATGTCGACGTCACGCTGCCTTCACTGGCGGCATCCGAGGTGCCGATGGCGTTGTCGTAATGACTGGTGACGCTGACCGGGCTTAGTGTCAGCGCTTCACTGCCATACGCCGACATCGCGCTTGCCAGCGTCAGGCCGATGGTCCATATGCGACCCCATGAGGGGGCCACATATTCAGGGGGAAATGACATGCGTGAATTATTTAGATAGACACAGGCAAATTCAACCACAAAGCGTCCAGATATTTTATAAGCATGATGACGTATGCCTGCATGCCGCCCTGGCAAATATGAGGAGCACCAAGCAGGCGACTAGTACCAAAGTACTATTGTGCGATAAATCCCAAGCTCTACAATGGCGCCAGCATCAAGCAATACTACAAAAACAGATTAGCCAACTATGGGGAAGCCAAATGTTCAATAATTTTTTCAAGGGCCTGATTGCCAGCCTGGCCCTGCTGGCAAGTGTGGCCGCCAACGCCGCAACTGACACTTACGGTACGCTGTTGTCGGGTTCATTCACGCCTTCAAGTTCGTTCGCCACCTTGACTTACAGCAATGTTGGTAACGTCTATACCTTCACTTTGACTGCCAATGATCTCAATACCCTGTTCACTAACGATGCGTTTATCGGTGCCGTGGCTGTAGATTCTGCGGTAACGCCAACCGTATCGAATGTATCAGGCGATGCGCCAGTATCTATTGCTGCTGGCGGTGGTCCTGGTGGTGGTTTTGATTTCCGCTTTGATCTGACAGGTCCCAAGAAGGCACGTTTGACTGATGGTGAAAGCGTTACCTGGACGGCTACCTTTGCTAGCGCCGTTGAGCTGAGCGCCTCCTCGTTTGCGCTGCATGTGCAAGGCTTGACCAATGCACAAGGTGGTAGCGCCTGGTACACCGCCAGCACACCTACTGTTTCTGCTGTGCCTGAGGCTGACACCTACGCCATGATGGCGCTGGGTCTGGGCCTGATGGGCTTTGTTGCCCGTCGCCGTCGCGCCTGAGATTGCTGGTAATATGAAAAAGCCCCGCTCGCGGGGCTTTTTTTATGGGCTCACATACGTGGAGTCAGGTTAGCGGTAGGCGCTGAAGCTGGCGCGGTCATGCAGAGATGCGTATCTGGTTCTTGCCGCTGCGTTTGGCCTCGTACATGGCATTGTCGGCCTCTTTCAGCAGCATATCTGGTTGCACATGGCTATTCGGCGCGTAGTAGGCAAGGCCCAGGCTACAGCTGATCTGACGTGGCTCGCCGCCCAACATCACAGGGTCGCGCAGCAGGGTCAGGATTTTCTGGGCCACGCCTTCTGCGTGCTGCTTTTCCGGCATGTTTTCCAGCAGCACCACAAACTCATCTCCCGCAAAGCGGGCGACGGTATCGGTTTGCCGCGTGGCGCTGTTCAAGCGATTGGCGATTTCGCGCAGCAGCATATCGCCAGCGTCGTGGCCCAGCTCGTCGTTGATCTGCTTGAAACCATCCAGATCAATAAACATCAAGGCCATCCACTGCTGCGTGCGGTCGGCGCGGGCCAGCGCCAGCGGCAGGGCTTCGGTAAAGGCGCGGCGGTTGGGCAAGCCGGTCAGCACATCGTGCTTGGCTTCTTTTTCCAGCAGGCTTTGCAGGTGTTTGCGTTCGCTGATATCGGTGAGAAAGGCGCTGAAGATGTGCTTGCCATGCACCTCGATTTTGCTGATGCGCACCTCGACGGGAACGATATGCCCATCCTTGTGTTTGGCTTCCAGCTCCAGCCGCTTGCCAAGCACCAGGGCCTCGCCGGTGTCCATATGGCGCTGCATGCCATTGAGGTGGGCTTGCTGCATATGGGGCGGGATGATGACCTGATCCAGGCGCTGGCCGATGGCTTCACGCGCCGACCAGCCAAAGGTGATTTCGGCCTGGCGGTTCCAGGCGGTGATGATGCCGGATTGATTGATGCTGACATAGGCGTCGTTGGCATTTTCGATCACCATGCTGATTTCCAGCTCGCGTTCCTTCAGCTCCTGCGCGGCCAGCGTTTGCTTGGCCATGGCAAATGACAGCATTTCATTGCTCTTATTGAGCTCAAAGGTGCGCTGGGCCACCCGGTTTTCCAGCTCATGCTGCAGCTCGTTGAGCGCCTGCTCGGCGACTTTTCTGTCGTGTATGTCTTTGACAATCGAAACAAAATACTCGAGCTCGCCACGTGTATTGATCTGCTTGGTGACGCTGAGGCTGGCCCAGCGTAGCTCGCCATCCTTGCGGATATACCGCTTTTCGATCTTGTAACGGTCTATCTTGTCTTCGGCCAATTGCTTAAGCAGATCCAGGTCGGCTGGCAGATCATCAGGGTAGGTGATGTCCCTGAAGCTCAGCAAATGCAGTTCATCCTGGCGATAGCCCAAAAACCGGCATAGCTCCTCATTCACACTCAGCCAGCCGCCATCGGGGGCGACCAGCGCAATGCCAATCGCCGCTTTTTCAAAGATGGTGCGGAAGCGCGCCTCGCTGGCATGCAGCACGGTTTGCGACAGTTTGAGGTGCGATTCAGTCAGTGCCAGCGCTTCGCGCAAGCGGATTTCCTTGCTGACCAGGTCGGCAAGGCAGGTCAATATTTCCAGCTCGTGTTTGCTCAGCTCTCTGGGCTGGGCATCGATGGCGCACAGGGTGCCAAGAGCATAGCCCGCCGTGGTGCGTATGGGGATGCCTGCATAGAAGCGTATATTCGGAAATTGCAGCACCATGGGATTGTCGGCAAACCGCTCATCCAGCAGGGCATCATTCACCACCATGGGCTTGGTCTGCAAGATGGCATGGGCGCAAAAAGCGACGTCACGGGGCGACTCTTCCGCCTCGACTCCAATGCGGGATTTGAACCATTGCCTGTCCGTATCCACCAGCGAAATCAGGGCGATGGGAACATTCAGGGTCAGGGCAACCAGTTGCGTGATTCTGTCGAATACGGGCTCGGGGTCTGTATCCAGCAGCCCGAGCGCATGCAGCATGGCGATGCGTTCTGCTTCATCTGGCGGCAAGGTGGCTGATTTCATATGGCTTTCTTACGCATCAATAACCGCAGCATAGGGGGATTGATGCGTGCATTCAACCCTTATCCGGGGAGGGTTGATGCGGTGACGGGTGAGATCGGGCGTATTCCATCACCGCAATACAGAAGGTGAGCCAGAGCAAACCCGACATCAAGCCTGCCAGCACATCGCTGGCATAGTGGTAATGCAGGAACACCCGGCTGGTGGCGATTGTGAAGGCAATCGAACTGCCCAGCAGCAGCGCGGGCAGGTGATAGCGGGGCGGCAGCAGGCGCAGCACCAGGTAAGCCAGCAATCCATAGGCCACCAGCGACCCCGAGCTGTGCCCACTGGGGAAGCTCCAGCTATCGAGAGGTTCACTATAGGGGTTGATCGGCCGCAACCGTTCGAAAATATCTTTCAGGCTCACATTCAGTATGCTGTTGCCGCCTATGGCCAGCAGGCTGCCAAACGCCAGCGTGTATTGCCGCAACAAGAGCATGAGGAGCACCGTTAGCACGCAGATGATGGTGAGCGTGGAGGTATTGCCCAAATGGGTGACCACGTGGAAATACAGCATGACGTAAGGGCTGGCGTATTGCCGCACCGTCTCGCTGAATTCGGCGTCCAATTGCTCCAGATTGCCGGTTTGCAGCAGATAGGCAATCCAGCTAAACATGGAGCCTGCCAGCGCCATGACGATCAGGCTGGTGGTGAGCCAGCGATTTTCGCCATCGGCGCTCGCCAAATGTCTGCGATAGGCCAAGGTCACGATTATCCAGATCGCCACCAGCGCCACTGCATAATATTCAGCGGCGTGGGTGGCAATGTGTATCCACCACGGTGTGCTCATGCCGCCTCCAGTGTCAGTGCCTCGGCAGAGACTTGCACAAACTGCTGCTGCGCTGCCGTGTAATCCCAGCGCTCCACCATGCAGGGCGTTTGTCGCGCCTGGTAGCGAATCAGATTGATGGAATTGCCCGCATTGCGGCGGATGCGGGTGGATACCGCGGTGCCAGCCTGCACCGCCCAGATGCGGTGGCGGATGTCCGGCCGTTTTTCGTGTAGCGCCATCACGAATGGCAGGTGGATGTGCCCGCCCAGGATGAGGTCGGCGCCGGCTTCTGCCCAAGCGCGGACGGCGGCCTGATAGCCATGCAGCAGGTTGCTTTCATCGCGCACTTCGGTCACGTATACCGGCTGATGCGTAATCACCAGCCGCAGTTGCTGCGGGCTGGCTTGCTGCAATTGCTCGCATACCCGCTTGATCTGCGCAGGGGAGACCTCGCCGTCTTCATGCCGATAAGCCCGGGTAGTGTTGACGGTAATGGCCAGCGTTTTGTCATCGCGATATACCGGCTCAAGCTCCTGACCAAAGGCATGGCGATGGCGGCGATAGGGCGCCAGCACGCGTGCCAGCAGGTTGAACAGCGGGATGTCATGGTTGCCGGGAATCACCAGCCGGTGCGGAATGTTCAGGCTGTCGACAAAGGCGCGGGCATGCTTGAACTGGCTGCGCCTCGCGCGCTGCGTGATATCCCCGGAAAGGATCAGCAGATGCGGCGCCTGCTGCCACAACAAGCTCTGCAGCGCCTGCATCACGGCGGGCTGTTCGGTGCCGAAGTGCGGGTCGGAAAGATGGGCGATCAAGGTCATGGTTCCCGGGGCTCAGGCAGGCTCGTCGAGTTTGATCAATTGCAGCGGACGCGGCGCCACCTGAAACTGCAAGGGCGATTTGAGTCGCACGATTTCGCCATCGGTCGCCACCTTGATGCGGCGGCGCGGAAACGAAAACTGGCGTATGCCCATGCTGGAAAAACTGAAGCTGACAATATTCTCGGCTTCGCCCAGGCGCCCCAGCGCGCCTTTCAGCATGAGGCCCAGCATCGCCAGCTTGCTGGTGGGCTTCAGCATGATGGCGGCCAACTCGCCCGACGCCAGCGCATCGGTCAATGGAATGCCAATTTGCTCAAGTTGTAGCTGATTGTTGCCGACAAAGAGAGTAGGCGTACGCAATTTGCGCGAGACGCCTTTGGTGTTCATCTCGATCTTGAGTACGCGGTGCTGGCGCAGCAAAGTGAAAAAACCCGCGATCAGGGCTACCACGCGGCTACGGCCATATTGGCGCTTGAATTGTTCGCGGGCTTGCAACAGCTGGGGGTAAAGCCCCACGCTGGCATTCACCAGAAATAACTTGTCATTCACCAGGCCGATCTGCACCGGCTGCAGGCGGCCAGCGAGCAATACCTGCGTGGCTTCGGCCGTGTCTTCGGGAATATGGTGGGTGCGGCCAAAGTAATTGAAGGTACCCTGCGGCAGGATGCCCATGGGGCAATCGCGTTGCCAGGCCTCCTGCACGATGGCATTGATGGCGCCATCGCCCCCGGCGGCCACGACAATGCCGCCCTGCTGCATGGCGGTAGCGACCGTTTCGCGAGCAATGCGGCTCAGGTCTTGCGGCTGGGCCACCTCGATGATGGTGCACTGGCGGCCTGCTTCATCCATGATGCGCTGGATGGTGTTCCGGACTTCGTTGCAGTCGTGTCGGCCGGAGCCGGCATTGAGAATCACAAAGAACGGGGCGTGCTGTGGTGTGCTTGTCGACATGGTATCCAGTGAGGTGATTGTTCTAGTTGAAAACTGGCGTACGAAGGTAAGGTTGCTAATTATATTAGATGTGATGGAAAAGCTTGCCCATAGTTCCTGATGTTTATGTTCATCAGAGCCGCGTGCATAAGAAAACGTGTATAACGCCTTTACGGCAATCAAAAAAACAGGGAACCGCGATGGACGTCATAACCAGTTTTTTCAGTACCGATGGCTTTATGCCGCATGGCCATTGTTATCTGTGGCAGCCGCCTTTGCTGTGGACCTACATCATCTCCGATCTCATGATTGCTGTCGCCTATTATTCCATCCCCATGGCGCTGGTGTATTTCGTTCGCAAGCGTCCCGATCTCCAGTTCAACTGGATTTTTGTGATGTTTTCCATCTTCATTTTTGCCTGCGGAACTACCCATCTGCTCTCGCTCTGGACCATCTGGAATCCGGATTACTGGGCCGATGCCTCAATGAAAGCCGTGACCGGGGTTGCTTCACTGGTGACAGCCATCATGCTGTGGCGGCTCATGCCGCAAGCCTTGCGTATTCCCAGCACCCGCCAGCTGGAAGAGACGGTAGAGCGGCTGGAGCATGAAGTGGAAGAACGTGAGCTGGCCGAACGCTCGCTGGCAGCTTTCAATGACACTCTGGAAACCCTGGTGCAGCAACGTACCGCCGAGCTGGAGGAAATCAACCGCCTGCTCAAGCTGGAAATTGATCTGCGGCGCGAAGCCGAGCAAACCCTCTACGCCGAGAAGCAGCGCGCCGTGGTTACCTTGCAATCCATCGGCGATGGTGTGATCACCACCGACAAGCAGTCGCGGGTGAATTATCTCAACCCGGTGGCGGAGCGCATGACCGGCTGGAGCAACGCCGAGGCGCAGGGCAAGCCCTTGCTGGAAGTGTTCCGCATTGTGAATGAAAGCTCGCGCAAGCTGGTACCCAACCCGGTGGACGTGGTGCTGCAGCATGGTGAAATTTACGGGCTGGCCAACCACACCGCGCTGATTGGCCGCCACGGCAACGAATATGCCATTGAAGATTCCGCCGCGCCCATCCGCGATCAGGATGGCAATGTGCTGGGCGTGGTGCTGGTGTTCCACGATGTGAGCGAAGCCCGCAATATGGCCAACAAGATGACCTATCTGGCCGAGCATGATTACCTCACCGGCCTGCCCAATCGCCTGTTGCTGAATGACCGCCTTAATCAGGCGCTGACCATCGCCCGGCGTGACCAGGAATTCATCGCCCTCATGTTCCTGGATCTCGACCACTTCAAGAATATCAACGATAGCCTGGGCCACGAAGTAGGCGACCAGCTGCTGAAAATGGTGGCACGCCGCCTGGAAAGCTGCCTGCGCGCCAGCGATACCATCAGCCGCCAGGGCGGCGATGAGTTCATGATTCTGCTGCCTGAGCTGACCAATTATTTCTCACCCGCCGAGGTCGCCGAAAAACTGCTGGCGGCGGCCACCGTGCCTTATGAAATCGGGGCGCACGAAATCACCGTCTCCGCCAGTATCGGCATTGCCGTATTCCCAGACGATGGCGAAAACGGCGAGCTTTTGACCAAAAATGCCGATGCCGCCATGTACCACGCCAAATCGCTGGGGCGCAATAATTACCAGTTCTTCACCCGCGCCATGAACGAGCGCGTGATGGAGATTGCCGAGCTCGAAAGCAAGCTGCGTCGTGCCGTGGAGCGTAATGAGTTTGTGCTGTATTACCAGCCCAAGATCGATATACGCACCGGGCAGGTGGTGGGGGCCGAAGCCCTGATCCGCTGGCAACACCCCAGCTGGGGCCTGGTGGCACCGGATCGCTTTATCCCGATTGCCGAAGACAGCGGCCTGATCCGGCCGATAGGCCTGTGGGTCATGCGCGAAGCCTGTCGACAGAATCAGGAGTGGCAAGCCGCGGGCTTGGCGCGCATTCCCGTGGCGGTCAATCTTTCCACCGTGCAACTGCGCCAGCACAACTTCCTGCAAGAGGTGAGCGAGATTCTGCTGATGAGTGGGCTGGAGCCGGATTACCTGGAACTGGAAGTCACTGAAAGCGTGGCCATCCATGCCGAAACCGAAGTCATCAACTGGCTGCACAAGCTAAGAAGTATGGGCGTGAAACTGGCGCTGGACGATTTTGGCACCGGCTACTCCAGTCTTTCCTACCTCAAGCGCCTGCCGATCAACAACGTCAAGATCGACAAAAGCTTCATCCGCGATATCGAGACCGATCCCGACGATGCCACCATCATTACCGCCATTATCCGCATGTCGCACGGCCTGCGCCTGAACGTGATCGCCGAAGGCGTGGAGAATATCAACCAGCTCGAATTCCTCAAGAAAGAAGGCTGCGACCAGATGCAAGGCTTTATCGCCAGCCGTCCGGTACCGGCTGACGAATTTGCCTTGTTGCTGCAGAACTGGCCAACGCCTATTTAAACGCCACTTTGTCCTGATCGCCCCATTGCGCGCGTCCCTCTGGCGCGCGCAATAAAGCATTCCACACCCCATTGCCACCAAGCCCTTTGGGGCAATGCCCTTTTATAAAAATCCTGTGCATCATCGACACCCACATGGCAAGGCATGCTGGGTGTTGCGGGATATGTCTCCTATCCGTCAGCAGCATGGTTTGCCCGCCGATAATCCTCAAGGAGCTCACCGACCATGAAACCCCACGACCCCTATAAGACGCACAACCGGGTTACTGCACCGCTGGACAAGGAAACATGTGAAGTGACGGCCAGCTTTCAATGGCTACTGGAAAAAAGCCGCTCGCATCCGATTACCGAGGGCAACCGGATCGAAACCCTGATCTGTGGGCAAGAGGGGTTTGGGCGGATTGCACAGGATATCGAACATGCACGGGGGAGCCTGTGCATCGTCTGCTGGGGATTTGACCCGGGCATGGCCCTGGTGCGCGGCGAGGGTCAGGCAAATTATCCTTGGGCAAACGGTCTTCCTTATGGCGAGCTGCTAAGGCGCAAAGCCGCAGAGGGCGTGCAGGTTCGCTTGCTGGTCTGGTACAACGGCAGCGGCTCTTCGGTGCAGAACAACCTGGTAGGCTATGTTGCCACTGACAATACCCCGCCCGGCGGTACGCTGACATCGACCTGGGATGAGCGCAACCCTAACGCAAAAACGCCCAAGCCTCTCGCTGACGTCCGTCAGGATTACTGCATCCACTGGTGGCGCGATGCCACCCATGGCCGCATCCCCAACCTGACCGTGCGCTGCCGGGATGGTGTCGTCGACAAGGTGCAAGCCAGCGTGAAGGATGAGCCCATCAAGCCCAGCCAACAAGGGGGGGCGGTTTTGGGCCTATTTGACGAGCAAACCCTGATCGAAGAGTACGCGACCCACCACCAGAAACCCATCCTCATCGACTATGACCATGCCGATGGAGAGCATGCGGTGGGTTATGTCATGGGGCTTAACAGCGTCACTGACTACTGGGACGACGCCCAGCACCTGTTTGACAGCCACTTGCGGGAACAGGACTTCAGCACCCAGGCCGAACTGAAGGCGGCGGAGGAAAAGGGCATCCGCACCGATGCCATCGTGCAGGCGGCGCTCAAGGCGGGTCAGCCCATCAGCCGCAAACCCTTTCAGGATTATGCCTGCCGCATTCATGGGCCCGCCTTGCAGGATGTCTGGATCAACTTTGCCCGCGCCTGGAACCGGGCGACGGCCTTGCTACCGCTGACGGTTCCCTTCCAGCGCAACCGCCCCCCTGCGCCGAAACAGCCCGCCCCCTTGAATGCAGCGCTCAACCCCTCCCGCCTCAGCCAGCCCGTTGAGACCAGCGCCGCCAGCCATGTTGCCCGCTTGCAAATCCTGCGCACGCAGCCAGAAGAAGCCTATCAGGGAGAAAAGAACACCGCATACGACCAGAGCATCAAGCTGGCGTACATGCATGCTGCGAGCAATGCGCGGCGCTACATCTATATCGAAAACCAGTATTTCTTTTACGAACCGTGGGCCGAACAGCTGAAGACCCAGCGCCAAAGCTATCTGCAAGCCCATCAGGATGTGAAAAACCCGTGCGAGAACGTAGGGCTCCTGCATTTGATGGTGGTCATCCCCCAACCAGAAAACGCCGGCATGGTGCCGCGCACCTACGACACCATCAAGGCCCTGGGCCATGGTGACGCCATGCCTGGGCAGCAGGCGGCGGTTACCACGCCCGTCAAGTCATCGTTTCTGAAAACCAGTGAACGCGATATTGCCGCCCATGCGGCGCAGGTCAAGACCCCCACGCTGGACAAGGAAGGCATCCTGATCCAGGACGGCAAAAGCCTGCGCATGAAAGTCCTGATCGCCAAAATGGCCACCGCCAATCCGCCGGGTGGCAAGCTGGGCAGCAGTCGCGATATCTACATCCACAGCAAACTGATGCTGGTCGATGACAACTTCATGACCCTGGGCAGTGCCAACCTCAACCTGCGCTCCATGGCCGCCGATAGCGAGATCAATGTGGCCACCGACAGCATTCCGCACAACCGCGAACTGCGCAAACGCATCTGGAGCCTGCAGACCGGCGGCCTGTACGACGGCGGCAACGCCTATTCCGACAGCATGGACGATACCTTCGAAAACTGGACAAAATTGGCGAAAGCGAATGCGGTAGCGATCATCAAAAAGCAAAGGTTTGAAGGTTTCCTCGTCGCCTTCAAGGACGAGCGCGTGGCCAAGGACAGGGTGGGTTGATGATGCATACCCGCTTCCCTCACTCCCGCCTTGCCAAGGCCACGACCATTACCCTGTTGCTGGCGCTGTTCGTCGGTAGCATTTTCTTGATACTTCACTTTTATCCCATCATGCCCACACCCCAAGCCTACGCACAGCCGTTTACCGCCCAATCCGACCTGGCCCTGCTCAGCGAGCCGGAGGTGCTGCCACGCAATATCAACCTGCTGGCCTTCGACCCCCACCGCGACAGCAACCAGTTCACCTGCCGCCATGCCGCCGACCATGCGCCAGCCCTCAATACCAAAGCGCAAGCCCTGCACGAGCAGGCCATGACGCTCACCAGCGGCCTCTTGTGGCCCGAAGAGCAGAACTGGCCCGCCGCCATGAAGCTCTGGCAACAGGCAGCCAGCATGGGCCATTGGAAAGCCGCGCTGATGTGGCTGCAGAATGCCCGGACGGGTGTGGGCATCAACAGCAGCAAAGGCGCGTTTTATGTACCGCCCGCCCCGCCGGAAACTGTGCTGAAAGGCACCGAAGACCTGATGCGGCAAGGGGTAGCCGACGCCTTCTTCTGGATGGGCGATTACCACCTCAATGGCTACGGACTGAAGAGAGGCGATGCCGACCGCGCCTGGGCCTTCTGGCAGCTGGCCGCCGACATGGGCAGTGCCAAGGCGCAGACCAAGATAGCCAGCGTACTGGGGTTGGGCAGCCGCGACATGGAAACGCAACCCGACTTCAGAGGGCAGTGGGCAAATGAACCGCTTATGTTCAAGCTGCTGGAATGCGCCCATGCCCAAGGCTACGGCCCCGCCAGCATAGAGCTGGGCCGTTGGCTGGACTTGGAAGCGCAATGGGGCCAAGCCGTCAACGGCGACGCCGACGCTCAATTCCGCCGTGCCCTGCAAGTGCTGCATGATGGCGTCAAGGTTGGCAGCGAAGAGGCGGCCAACTATCTGTTTTCCTCCTTTGATAATGGAGACGCCCTGGTGCAGTACGCCAAAGACCCCGCGCGCGCCCGCCGGTACAAAACGCTGGCCGATGCCCTCTACAACGACTCCGACCGCCGCTTCCCCAATCTGGACAAAGTCCTGCCCCTGCCGCCTGCCAAGCTGCCGCAGTGGGATAGCAACCCCAAAACTCTGATCGATGCAGCCCAGGGCGTGCGCGTCACCCCCAAGCCCGTCAGCCTGCCCGCGCATAAAGCCCACGGCCGTGCCCATGTGCCGGACGGCCATGCCATTTTCATGCCGCCCAACTTCACCCCCACGCCCTTTGCCGGGTTCAAAAGCATACTGTCGGCACCCGGGGTGCGTACAGGGATTGCCCATGCGCCACGCTCTGGCTATTACCAGGCCAGCAGTGTGTTTGACCATGTGCTTGGCCCCCAGGAGTATGGAGTGGAAGCCTATGCCCGCCAGCAGGCCATCACCGGCTTGGCGCCTTTGTTTTATGAAGCAGGCGAACCCATGCGGCTGACACGGCAAGTGACAGAAGATTTCTGGTTTGAAGACGATAGCGGCCATGCTGGCATCGTCTGGCTGTTTGTGGGCGAGGCAAAAAAGCAATACGTGCCCACCGACTGGCTGGCGAAGCGCGGCACGGTGCTGCCGATAGCCAGTGCCACCGGGACGTTTTGTGGGGAGGGTGAGGTTTGCCCCCAGAGTGGTATCTGGCAACCGGTGGTCACGGTGAAAGACCATGCGCTATACAAACGCTTTAACTCGGGATTTAGCAGCGAGGGCTGGCGCCATCAAGCCTTTGTGGTGCAAGGCGAGCCTTTGCCATCGCTCACTGCCAAGTTGGGCTTGCCTTTGGAAACACCAGATCAAGCCATCCGCTGGCGGCTGATGTGGGCGTGTGAGCGCGGGTTTGATTTGCCGGAAAAGGCGTAAGCAAGCCAACAGTTTAGTTGCAGACGGCTTGGCTCTCGGCCCAGGTCAGGGCTTCCGTCAGCAACTGGTCGCTGGCCTTGCTCAGGGCGGCAACTCCGCCAGCGGCGTCGGCCGTGGGGGCGGGGCTGCTAGCTTGAAATGTGCGGCTTGCCACGATCTGGCGCGATTTCTTTTGCTGCAGGCTGGCGCTGATCTGCACCAGCCCGTGGCTTGCGGTTGGGCTGTCAAATACCTGATCAAAACTATCCAGTGAGAGTGTCAGCAGACAGCCGTTGCTGGTCGCGGCGGGCGCTTGCCGGGTGCGCAGTTTTTGCGTCAGCAGTTCTGCGGGCGGTGCGGTCCAGCGGCTGTCGGCATAGTAGGCCACCTGCTGGGCATTCTGGTAGGCCAGCCGGTAGCGTATGCGCTTGTTGTTGAGGGCGTCCCCGCTGCGTATGTTTTCAATGCTGGTCTGGGTGGCGATGCGTTCGCCGGGTTCGCCCAGGCCAAAGTCAAAGGTCTGCGGGCCGCTTTGTGGCTTGTTGCCATTGAGGCTGAGGCAGGCGCTGAGGCTGCCCGCCAGTATCAGTAATGTGATCCATCGTTGCATGTCAGTTCCTCATTTGTTCTTATCGGGGTTAAGGCTTGAAGCCAGCTTCGCCGGGGCCGGGCTGGGCTTTGGGTTTGCCCAGCAGCAGGCTTTGCGGGTGGTCTTCCAGCGTTTCCATCAATTGCTCAAACTGCTGGGAATCGCGCTGCAGGCTGTCGGTTAGCGCATTCAGGCGCGGCAGGGTGTCTTGCTGCAGACTGTCGCTGAGTTGCTGGCTGCTTTGCGTGAGTGTGCCTGTCATGCTGCTGAAATCACGTGCACTTTGGCCCAGGGTATCCATCAGCGGGCGTACGGCGTCCGAGGTTTGCTGCAGGCTTTTCAGCGTGCTTTCCAATTGCTGGCGATTGCGTTCGGAAGCAAAGCTGCCCAGACGGTTCATGGTGGCGGTACTGGTGCGCAGCAGCGGCTCCAGTTGCGCCGAGGCTTTTTCCAGATTGGCAATGGTGCGGTTGAGTTGGTCGGTGTCTATCTTCTGGACCATCTCATGTGCGGTGGCGGCGAGCTGGCTGCTGCTTTTCACCAGGGTTTCCACCTGCTCGATGATCTCTGGCGCATGTTCGGTAAAGCGGTCCACGAACGAGGGGCGTAGCGGAATGGTGTCATCCGGCCCCAGTCGCTGCTGGCTGCTGCCGTCATCGTTGAGGTCGATATACGCGAGACCGGTCACGCCTTGCAGGCGCAGCTCGGCATAGGCGGCCTTGCTTAGTTGCAGGGTTTTGGTGACTTCGATGTCGACGTGAATGTCATTCTGCGTGTTGTCATCCAGCGAGATATGCAGCACCTTGCCGACTTCCACGCCGCGAAATTTGACCGAGGCTTCCGGATTGAGCCCGCTGACCGGGCGGTTGGAGTTGATGGTGTAATGCGTTTTTTCTTCGCGCGACCCGGAAAGCCACCAGAAGGCGAAGATGGCCGCGAGCCCCAGAATCAGGGTAAACAGGCCGACGGCAATGGCGTGCGAGCGATTTTCCATGGTTGATTAAGACCTTTCCATGCGGGCATGTATGCCCTGAAAGAAGTTGGTGACGAAGGGGTGGTCGACTTCACCCAATGCCTGCAGCGAGCAGGCGGTGATGATGTGCTTGTCCGCCAGTACGGCCACGCGGTCACTCATGGCGATCAGGGTGTCGATATCGTGGGTGACGAAAAGCACGGTGAGCCCCAGTGTTTGCTTGATCTGTTTGATCAGGGCGACGAATTTGCTGCTGCGGTCCGGGTCCAGCCCGGCGGTGGGTTCGTCCAGCACCAGTAGCTCAGGCTCCAGCGCCAGGGCGCGTGCCAGGCCCACGCGCTTGATCATGCCGCCGGAAAGCTGGGCGGGCAGCAGGCTGGCATGCTGCGGCTCCAGCTCCACCAGGGTCAGCTTGTGCATGACTAGGGTGTGGATGGTGTCTTCGTCAAACTGCTTCAGCTCGCGCAGGGGAAAGGCGATATTGTCGAATACCGACAATGCCGAAAACAGCGCGCCCTGCTGAAACAGCATGCCCAGGCGCGTCATCAGGCGTTGCCGACGCTCGCGCTCCAGCGCGTGCAGGTTTTCGCCAAACAGCAGAATATCGCCGCGTGACGGTTCGGTCAGCCCGACAATATGCCGCAGCAAAGTGGTCTTGCCACTGCCCGAGCCACCGACCAGGGCCATGATTTCGCCGCGCTCCATCACCAGATTGAGGTCGCGATGTATCACCACATCGCCAAATTCGGTCCAGACATTACGCGCTTCGCATACTGGCGGCGCGGGTGGCGGGTTGGGGATGTTGTTCGGGGTCTCGCTCATACTCCAATTCCACTCGTCAAAATGGCAAATGCCGCATCCAGCAGGATGACGGATGTAATGGCAGTCACCACCGAGCTGGTGGTACTGGCGCTCAGGCTTTCGGTATTTGGCATGATGCGCAGGCCGAAGTGGCAGGCCACCAGAGTCACCACAAAGCCAAACAGCAGGCCCTTGAACAGGCTCAGCGTCAGGTTGACCGGCTCCACCACCATGGGCAGATAGTCAAAAAAGAAACGAAAGCTCAGGCCCAGCTCGGTGTTGGCCGAAAGCGCTCCGCCCGCCAGCCCCCAGAAGGAGGTCCACAACACCAGGAATGGCGCGACAAAGGTCAGCCCGAGTACCTTGGGCAATACGATACGCAAGATGCGCGATACGCCCATGGTGGTCAGCGCGTCGATTTCCTCGGTTACCCGCATCACGCCTATCTGCGCGGTCATGGCGGAGCCTGAGCGACCTGCCACCAGAATTGCCATCAGGATGGGCCCTAGCTCGCGGATCATGCTCAGGCCCAGAATGTTGACGATGAAAATGTCCGCGCCAAAGGTTCGCAATTGCGAAGACATCAGGTAACTCATGGCAACACCGATCATGAAGCCCAACAGGCCGGTCACCGGCAATGCCGTGACGCCGCTCTTGTAGATATTGGCCATGAACTCGCGCCACGGAAACGCCGATGGACGACGCACCAGATAGAGCATTTCCAGCAGCAACAGGCCGATCAGCTGTACGAAATCGGTCAAATGTTGGGCAAATTTCATGACCAGCTCGCCCGTCGCTACCAGTGGGAACGCCCAGTCGAATTGGGAGCCGGTGCGTGCTGGCACGCGCAATCCCTGCAGTGTGGTGAACAGGGCGCGCTGCTCTTCCGTTACCTGCATGCGGGCATCCAGTTTGCCCTCCCAGCCGTTCAACAGGATGGTCGCGCCCGCCGTGTCCAGTTGCTCGGTGGCCAGCAGATCCCATTGCGTAAAGGGATCAGAGAAGAAAGGCTGCAAAGCCTGTTTGAGTTCGGCAAAGTCGTTGTCCAGCGCGCGCAAGGACCATTGCCCCAGCAGGCGCACGCGACGACGGCCTTTTGCATCCTGATCAATTTCGAAACTGGCAGCTGCCATGTTTACCCCTTGCGAATGCCCCGAAAGCGGGGTGCCGCCTTGCAAAACGTATACAGGTGGAGATGTGTCTTGTTGTTGTCTGGCATCCGGCGGGTGAAGTGATTGCCTCACTCAAGGGACAGGCCGCAAGCGACACTGGTTCAACAGTGACACTGATTCAATATGATGAGCTCAACAATGCCCGACTTGGCAGAGGGCGACAAGTCGGGATTGTCCTACAGACGCTTCGTGCATATTTAAGCTCCACTACTTATGAGTGTTGAAGCTAAGATGCTACGAACCTTTATTTTGTGGGGTCTACTTTTAATACTGCTCGTAATGCATCGGCGAGGTCTCGTCTATTGAGAGTTGAAAAATTGCCATCCTTTCCAACCAATTCATAGTCCATTGCTCCGCACCAGCGGTTGATGCGACCATAGCCGGGCGCCGGAGGAACCACTCCATCTTTCCCAGGTGCGCAGTGCTTAGCTAGGTTCATGCGAAATAATTCAGTCATACGGTAAATCGGCTCAATCCGAGTCCATGTGTTTTCAATTTCTGCTCGGTAGAAGGAGTCATCTCGGTACCGAAGCATTTGGCGCTTTCGGACCTCAAGCGTTAGATTCAGAGGTTCTTCATTCGACATACTCTCGATCTTGGGAATCATGCCGCCACTCTGGATTAGTTTTTGAAACTGATAGCGTCTTTCTCGCCACATGCGAAGTACTTCGTACAGCCCATATATCCACATTTGGGAAAGAGCTGATACAGCCATTGCTAGTTCAGTTGGCGTGGCCTCGTTCTTAATCGACTCTCTGAGCAGACCGTACTCCTGTTGTGTAATCACTGAGTCGACTATTCCGACATTCATCGCCTGCATTCCAAGGTAAAGGTCGTCCTTGAAGAAAGGTAGTTTCTTCATGCCCATAGTTATGATGCTGAAGTCGAGCTTGGCCCAATTCTCGTATGGCACTTCGTCGTGCTCGTAGTATTCAGTGTCATCGCTAGGCATGGTCATTGTGAGGACTAGTTTACCGCTGTATTGCGACTATTGTTAAAGGCGCAGTCGGCGAAAGCCGCGATTACTTGGAAGTTTCAGCTTTAATCTTAAAGAAATGAAAACAAGGCGCCTATAAAAACATGCGGCGCGCCTGCAGCTGGGTGGGTTGCCAGCCCAGATGCTGGTAGTAGCCTACCGCGGGCGTGTTTTCAATATCGACCAGGATTTGCGCGCGCGTTACACCCTGATCCTTGCACCACTGCAATACGGCATCAAGCAGGGTGCGGCCGATGCCGGCATGGCGATAGTCCTTGTCCACGATCATGTCTTCCAGCCAGGCGGCAGGGGTGCCCTGGGCGGTGGAGATGATGAGCTGCGCACTGACCATGCCGATTACCTTGCCTTCGGCGGTGCGGGCCACTTTGATAATGCCGCGATCCGGCGCTGCAATCAGCATGGCGAGTCCGCGCCGCTGGGCTTCGGTGTCCGCTTCAAAATCAGCTTCTATGCCGAACAGGTCTTCCAGCAGCAGGCACAGCGTGGGGATGTCAGCGGCGACGGCGTTATCAATAGAAATGCTGGTTGCTTGCAGCTGCATGCCTATTCCTCCGGCGTGTCAGGGAAATCGTGATGGATGATGGAGAGGAACTTCACTGGTGCGCTCACCAGCCGCTCGGGGCGGTGTGGCTGTTCACCGCGAAAGGTCAGTGAATCACCTGGCTGCAGCAGAAAGGTCTCATTGCCCACTTTATATTCAACCTCGCCTTCCAGCATGTGGATGAATTCGGTGCCGCTGTGCTCGAAGGGCGGAAATTCCTCGCCCGGATCTTCCAGGGTAATCAGGAAGGGCTCGAAGGTTTTTTTTGGGCCCTGATCATAGGCCAGCAGGTGGTAGGTGTGCCCACGTTTGGTGCCACGGCGCACCACTTCCATGCCCTGGCCGTGCTTCACCAGCTGTGCGCTGCTGGTCTGGATGTTGTAGTCGCGAAATAGCCGCGACAGCGTCACGCCCAGCGCATTGGCAATCTGTTCCAGTGTTTCCAGGCTGGTGGAGACCAGACCATTTTCTATCTTGCTCAACATGCCGCGACTGATGCTGGCGCGCTCGGAAATATCCGCAATGGTCAGGCCATGCTGCAGGCGAATCTGGCGTATGACGTTGCCCAGATGGCGACCCAGCGACCGGGCGTCGCTGTCGCTCATCACCGGCGCAATGTCGGCGGAAGCAGTGTTGGATGGGGTTGCCATGGGCTCTCCGGGGTTGCAAATCAGGGTTCAGTGTACAAGAAAAACAGGGGGCTAGCCACGATAAGTTTCCTGTGAAGAAAAAAAGTTGCAAAAAACTGTTGACGGCGAAATTCCAGGAATGCTTAAATAGCAACAAATGTTTCACCACAGTAAACAAAGTTATTAAACAGGAATATTTATTGCTTATGTACAGCATGAGCAATGGAGACAATCGATGCCCTTAAGACTGCTGAAATACGCCCTGAGCCGAAAGCACCCGGCCCCCCGCTTTTTCCGGGACTGTACCGAGCCCAAGAAAAGCTATGACGCCGTGATTATTGGTGGTGGTGGCCACGGCCTGGCAGCGGCCTATTACCTGGCCAAGGACCATGGCATTACCAATGTGGCAGTGCTGGAAAAAGGCTATATCGGCGGCGGCAATACCGGCCGCAATACCACCATCGTGCGTTCCAATTACCTGACACCGGAAGGCGTCAATTTTTACGACGCCAGCGTCAAGATATATGAAGGCTTGTCCGAAGAGCTGGACATCAACCTGTTCTACTCCACCCGCGGCCACTTCACCCTGGCGCACACCGAATCTGCCCTGCGCACCATGCGCTGGCGTGCCGAGGTGAACAAGCATGTGGGCGTTGAGAGCTATGTGGTGGGGCCGGATGATATCTCCCGTGCCTGCCCGCAGCTGGATATCAGCTGTAGCGGCAAGGCGCCTATCCTCGGCGCGCTGTACCACGGACCAGGCTCGATTGCCCGTCACGATGCCGTGGCCTGGGGCTATGCCCGCGGTGCAGACAGCATGGGCGTGGAAATTTTCCAGAATACCGAAGTGACCGGCCTCGACATCCAGTCCGGCAAGATCAAGGGCGTGCATACCAGCCGTGGCTATATCGCCACCAACAAGGTGCTGTCCGCCGTGGCCGGGTTTACCCCGCGCATCACCAATATGGCGGGCGTCGATACCCCCATCGTCATTCATCCGCTGCAGGCCTGTGTCAGCGAGCCGATGAAACCCTGGTTGGACACGATTCTGGTCTCCGGCAGCCTGCATGTGTATGTCAGCCAGTCTTCGCGCGGCGAGCTGGTCATGGGCTCTTCGCTGGATCCCTATGAAGTGCATTCCACGCGCTCTTCGCTGGATTTTGTCGAAGGCCTTACTTCGCACATGCTCGATATGTTCCCTTTCCTTTCCAACGTGAAGATCGTGCGCCAGTGGGCAGGCATGGCGGATATGACGCCTGACTTCTCACCCATCATGGGCACGACCCCGGTGGAAGGTTTCTACCTGGATGCTGGCTGGGGTACCTGGGGCTTCAAGGCCACGCCGATCAGTGGCAAGACCATGGCCGCCACCATGGCCAACGACCAGGCTCCCGAACTGATCAAGCCATTCCGCTTGAGCCGGTTTGAAGATTACGACCTGACAGGCGAAAAGGGCGCTGCTTCCGTCGGCCACTAGGCACGGGGCAGATTGTTTGGCGAATTGTTAAGTTAAGGATGCTGTTTTGAAATTACTGACTTGTCCCGTGAATGGAACCCGTCCCCTGAGTGAGTTTGTCTTCGGTGGCGAGATTCGCAACATGCCTGACCCTGCGCAGGCGAGCGATAGCGCCTGGGCTGCCTATGTGTACAACCGCAGTGGTGCCCCCGGCCTGAAAAAGGAATGGTGGTATCACAGCCCAAGCGGCACCTGGTTTGTCGCCGAGCGCAACACCCTGACCGATCAGGTGGCGCGCACCTATCTTTACGGCCAGGAGGACAAGGCATGAGCAAGCGTTTACCTCAGCGTGCCAGTGAATGGCTGAAGCGCGACAAGCCCATCAGCTTTTATTTTGAGGGCCAGAAATACCAGGCCTATGAAGGCGACACCATCAGCAGTGCCCTGTGGGCCGCCGGTGAAACCGTGCTGGGTCGCAGTTTCAAATACCACCGTCCACGTGGCGTGTTGAGCCTGGCCAATCATGACGTCAACGTCATGCTGGCCGATGGCACCGATACCAATATGCGCGGCGATGTACTGCCGGTGCAGGATGGCATGCAGCTGACCGTGGTGAATACCGATGGCGGCGTGAAGAACGACAAGAAGCGCTTTATTGATGCGATTTCATCGATACTGCCCGTGGGCTTTTATTACAAGGCGTTCCATACGCCACGCAGCCTGTTCCCGTTCTGGGAAAATATCATCCGCAAGTCGGCAGGCCTGGGTGTGGTCAACTTCAATTACCCACGTGAGCTCAAACGCAAGCTGCATACGCATTGCGATCTGCTCATCATCGGCGCTGGCCCCACCGGCCTGACGGCTGCGCTGATGGCGGCTCCGCATGGCCTCAATATCATCGTCGTGGATGAAAATGCACAAGCGGGCGGCAGCCTGAGCTATGACCTGGGCGGCTCTGACGAGTCTGCCAAGCGTCTGGCCGACCTGCTGGCCGAGCTGGCCAAATATCCGAATGTCACGCTGCGCACCGGCGCTTATGCCGCTGGCTATTACACCGACCACCTGATTCCGATTGTGGAAACCACCGGCATTACCAAGGTGCGTGCCAAAGCCGTGATCGTGGCCAGTGGCGCCTTTGAGCAGCCTCCCGTGTTCCGCAATAACGATCTGCCCGGCGTGATGCTGGCGACCGCTGCTCAACGCCTGCTGGCTCGCTACGCCACCAAGCCATGCGAAAGCGCCGTGGTGTTTGCCGCCAACAAGCAAGGCTACCGTGCCGCCATGGATTTGCTGGATGCCGGTGTCACCGTCAAGGCGATTGTCGACCTGCGGGCCGACGGCGAACCCTGCAGCCTGGTCGATGCCATCAAGAGCCGTGGCGTAGCCATCTACAACGGCGCCTGTGTCTATGAAGTGCTGCCTGCGGCCAACAAGTTTGGCGTCAAGGGTGCCGTGATCTGCAGTTACGACGAAGCCAGCGCCAAGCCGCTGCTGCATGACCGTTTCACCATAGATTGCGACGGCATCATCATGAGCGCAGGCTGGGCACCAGCCGCTGCCTTGCTGTATCAGGCTGGCACCGGCATGCGCTATGAAAAATCCGCCGAGCAGTTCGTGCCTGCCAAGCTGCCTGCCGGCATGTTTGCCGCGGGCAAGGTGAATGGCATTTTTGATCTGGCGCAACGTTTGCAGGATGGTGCCCGTGCGGCATCTGAAGCGCTCACCTACCTGGGCAAGCAAGTGCCCAGCGTCACCGTGGACCGCGAGTACATCGCCAGCCCCAGCCATCCTTACCCCATGGTGGAGCATCCCAAGGGCAAGAATTTTGTCGACTTCGACGAAGACATCAGCATCAAGGATTTTGTGCATGCCGCGCAGGAAGGCTTTGACAATATCGAGCTGATGAAGCGCTTTACCACGGTCGGCATGGGCCCTAGCCAGGGCAAGCATTCCAATATGAATGCCATCCGCATTCTGGCGCGTATCCGTCAATTGCCGGTGGAGCGCATTGGCACCACGACCGCGCGTCCGTTCTTCCACCCCACGCCGATTGGTCACCTGGCCGGACGTGGCTTGCACCCGCATCGCCTGACCACGCTGCATGGCTGGCACGAAGCGCATGGTGCCGAGTTTACCGATGTGGGCGTGTGGAAACGGCCGGCCTGGTATCGCCGCGCCGGTCTGGAAAAACAGCAGGCCATCTACGAAGAAGCCCTGGCCGTGCGCAAGGCCGCCGGCATGATCGATGTCGGCACGCTGGGCAAGCTGGAAGTGCGTGGCCCCGATGCAGCGGAATTCCTGGAGCGCTTTTACACCGGGTCTTTCAAGACGCAGAAGATTGGTCGCACCCGCTATGCCCTGTTGCTGGACGAAGCCGGTGTGATGGTCGACGACGGCATTGCCTGCCGCATCGCCGAGGATTATTTCTACATCACGGCCAGCACCACCAATGCCGCTGCCGTCTACCGTGAAATGCAGCGCTGGCTGCAGATCTGGCAACTGGATGTCGGTCTGGTGAATGTCACTGGTGCCTATGGTGGCATCAACCTGGCTGGTCCGGCTGCGCGCGGTATTTTGTCCAAACTCACCTTGCGCCCGCTGGACGATGCCAGCCTGCCATTTGGCGCGGTATGCGATACCGAGATTGCCGGGGTTCCGGCCCGCCTGATCCGTGTGGGCTTTGTATCTGACCTCGCGTTTGAAATGCACGTACCGGCTGGCAGCGCCCAGCATGTATGGAATGCCCTGCTGGAAAACGGCGTGGCTGAGGGCTTGCGTCCGTTTGGTACCGATACCCAGCGCCTGTTGCGCCTGGAGATGGGCAATCACCTGATCGGCCAGGACACCGATGGCCTGACCCAGCCGTTTGAAGCGGGCAGCGACGGCGCGATCCAGTTTGCCAAGCCCTTCTTCATCGGCCAGCGCAGCCTGCAGATCATCGCCCGCAAGCCGCTCAACAAGCGTCTGGTGCCATTCACCCTGTCCGAAGGCTATCAGGGCGAGACCATCAACGAATGCAATCTGGTGATAGGTGCTGACGGCAACATCAAGGGCCGCGTCACCAGCATCGCCTTCAGCCCCACGGTCGGCCGCTTTATCGGCTTTGCCTATGTGGACCCGGCCAATGTCGCCGAGGGCGCTGCCTTCAATATCCGCACAGATAGCGGCAGCCTGGTCATGGCCCGTGTTGCGGCCACGCCATTCGTTCAACTGCAATCGGAAGCCTGATCATGACTTTTATCCAGACCTCTCCTGTCAGCCACGCCCAGCACCATGCACATCCGGTCATGGGCAGCCTGAATGGCATGGAAATCGCCTTGGAATTTGGTACCCCGCAAATCCAGCAAGCCCAGGCAGCGCTGGCCGGTGTCGCTGAGTTCAGCGCCTTTGCCCGCTTCGCCGTCAAGGGCGCTGGCGCTGCCGAATGGCTGAGCGCGCAGGGCATCACTCTGCCCGCCACAGCCAACAGCTGGCTCATGCAGGATTCCACGCTGGTGCTGCGTTTGGGCAATAGCGAGTACTTGCTGGAGGACCAGTTTGTGGCAGGTCACGCTGCCAGACTGGCGCAAGGCCCGGCTCCGGTGGGCGCCAAGCTTTATCCGGTGGCACGCAGCGATGCCGCCCTGGTGCTGAGCGGTCAGCATGCGCTGTCGATACTGGCCGAAGTGTGCGCGCTGGATGTGGCTGCCGAGCTGGCCAATAACCAGCGCCTGCTGATGACGCAAGTCGCCAATATTTCGGTCACCCTGCTCAGCCAGACACTGAATGGCGAAACGGTTTACCGCCTGTGGTGCGATGGCACCTACGGCCCCTATCTGTGGCATGAACTGACCGCCATGGCCCAAGAATTCGGAGGCGGTCCGGTGGGCCTCTCCTTTTATTTCAAGTAAGCATATTCAAGTTACCAAACATTGCAGCATCTACAAGGGGATCACACGATGAAGTCACTGGAAGAAGCACAGAAGTTTCTGGAAGACCACCACGTCAAATACGTGCTGGCGCAGTTTGTCGATATACATGGCGTGGCCAAGGTGAAGTCTGTGCCTGCTTCGCACCTGAACGATATCCTGACCACCGGCGCCGGCTTTGCCGGTGGCGCCATCTGGGGTACGGGTATTGCGCCCAACGGCCCTGACTACATGGCGATTGGTGAGTTGAGCACCTTGAGCCTGATCCCCTGGCAGCCGGGTTATGCCCGCCTGGTGTGCGATGGCCATGTGAATGGCAAGCCTTACGAATTTGATACCCGCGTCGTGCTGAAACAGCAGATTGCCCGCCTGGCGGAAAAAGGCTGGACGCTCTACACCGGTCTGGAACCTGAATTCTCCCTGCTGAAAAAAGACGAGCATGGTGCGGTGCATCCGTTTGATGACAGCGACACGTTGCAAAAGCCCTGTTACGACTACAAGGGCATTACCCGCCACTCGCCCTTTCTGGAAAAGCTGACCGAATCACTGGTGGAAGTGGGCCTGGATATTTACCAGATCGACCACGAAGATGCCAACGGCCAGTTTGAAATCAACTACACCTATGCCGACTGCCTGAAGAGCGCCGACGACTACATCATGTTCAAGATGGCGGCGAGCGAGATTGCCAATGAACTGGGCATTATCTGTTCCTTCATGCCCAAGCCATTCAGCAATCGTCCGGGCAATGGCATGCACATGCACATGTCCATCGGTGACGGCAAAAAGAGCCTGTTCCAGGACGACAGTGACCCTAGCGGCCTTGGTCTGTCCAAGCTGGCTTACCACTTCCTCGGCGGCATTCTGGCCCACGCTCCGGCGCTGGCGGCCGTGTGTGCCCCGACCGTCAACTCATACAAGCGTCTGGTGGTGGGCCGCTCGCTGTCTGGCGCCACCTGGGCGCCGGCGTACATCGCCTATGGCAACAACAACCGTTCAACGCTGGTGCGTATTCCTTACGGCCGCCTGGAACTGCGTCTGCCCGATGGCAGCTGCAACCCTTACCTGGCCACCGCAGCCGTGATCGCCGCCGGTCTGGATGGCGTGGCCCGCGAGCTTGACCCCGGCACCGGTCGTGATGACAACCTCTACGACTACAGCCTGGAGCAGCTGGCCGAATTCGGCATTAACATCCTGCCGCAAAACCTGGGCGAAGCGCTGGATGCGCTGGAAGCCGACCAGGTGATCATGGATGCCATGGGCCCTGGCCTCAGCAAGGAATTCGTCGAGCTGAAGCGCATGGAGTGGGTGGATTACATGCGCCATGTGTCGGATTGGGAAATCAATCGCTACGTACAGTTTTACTAGGTTGGACTTTGAGCGCGCTGCCCGGCAGCGCATGGCGGAGTAGGGCATATCCGCCACCTGATGAATGAATTTGAAAGGAGCAACATCATGTGTGGAATTGTAGGTTTGCTGGTTAAAAACCCCAGCATGCGCGCCAACATTGGCGAGCTGATGATGCCGATGCTGATCGGTATGACAGAACGTGGCCCTGACTCTGCCGGTATGGCAGTGTTTACGGCGCCTGTGGCAGGCAACGAGCTGAAGTACAGCCTGTATGCTCCGACCATGGACTTCAACTGGCAAGGCCTGGCGCATGATTTTGATGCGCACCTGGGCAGCAAGGTCAGCCTCAGCACCAAGGGCAACCACGCCATCCTGATCTCGCATCTGGAAACCCCGACCATCAAGACCTGGATCAAGGAACACTATCCACAGATTCACATGCTGTCCGTTGGCCAGTCGATTGATGTGTACAAGGATACCGGCCTGCCAGCCGATGTGGCCGCCCGTTATGACCTGCCGCATGTGAGCGGTACCCATCTGGTAGGCCATACCCGCATGGCCACTGAGTCTGCCATTACCCCGGCCCACGCCCACCCATTCACCGCTGGTCGTGACTGGTGTCTGGTGCACAACGGCTCACTGTCCAACGCCAACAGCCTGCGCCGCAAGCTGCAGCACGAAGGCATCGACTTTGAAACCGATAACGATACCGAAGCGGCCTGCCGTTTCCTGGAATGGCGCATGCGTGAAGGCGACGATCTCAAGACCGCGCTGGAGCATGGTTTTGACGAGCTGGATGGTTTCTACACCCTGTTGATGGGCACCAAGGACCAGCTGGCCCTGATCCGCGATCCGTTTGCCTGCAAACCAGCCGTGGTGGCCGAGCATGATGATTACGTGGCGATTGCCTCCGAGTTCCGCTCGCTGGCCCACCTGCCCGATGTGAAGAATGCGCACGTGTTTGAACCTTCGCCCAAGGAGATGTATGTATGGAAAGTCTAAAATTTGATCTGGCGGCAACGCCTTTGCGCGAGGTTAACCAGTACCTGCACAGCCCGGCTTCCGAATTGAACGGCAAGCATGTGGTGATTGATAACCCGAATGGCGCCCACAATATCGCCGTCGGCCTCAAGTCCGATGTGAAGGTGACGATTGATGGTCACGCTGGCTATTACGCCGCAGGCATGAACCAGCTGGCCAGCGTGGTGGTAACCGGCAGCGCCGGTACCGGTGTGGCTGAGAACATGATGTCCGGCGTGGTGCACGTCAAAGGCTTTGCCTCCAATGCAGCCGGTGCCACGGCACAAGGTGGCCTGCTGATTATTGATGGCGATGCAGGCCTGCGCTGCGGTATCTCGCTCAAGGGCGCCGATATCGTGGTCGGCGGTTCGGTCGGCAGCTTCTCCGCCTTCATGGCACAAGCCGGTAATCTGGTGGTGCTGGGCGATGCTGGCGAAGCGCTGGGCGATTCCCTGTACGAAGCCCGCCTGTTTGTGCGCGGCGAGGTGAAGAGCCTGGGTGCCGATTGCGAAGAAAAACCGATGGATGACGAAGCCCGCCAGATTCTGGTGGACTTGCTGGCCAAGTCTGGCCATGCCGATGTCAGCCCGGACAGCTTCAAGCTCTTCGGCTCCGCCCGCACGCTGTATAACTTCCATGTCGATAACGCAGGAGCTTACTAATATGAGCGATACCCCAAAAACCCCTCAGACGCAGCCACGGTTCTCCGCGACCTTCGACCCTTACACCCTGTCTGAAATCCGCCGCGCTGCTGCGACCGGTATTTACGACATCCGCGGTGCCGGTGCCAAGCGCAAGCTGCCGCATTTTGATGATCTGCTGTTCCTGGGCGCTTCGGTCAGCCGTTACCCGCTGGAAGGCTACCGTGAAAAATGCGGTACCGATGTTGTACTCGGCACCCGTTTCGCCAAGAAGCCGATACACCTGAAAACGCCAGTGACGATTGCGGGCATGAGCTTCGGTGCTTTGTCCGGCCCTGCCAAAGAGGCACTGGGTCGCGGCGCCAGCGCCGTTGGCACCAGCACCACCACCGGTGACGGTGGCATGACACCGGAAGAGCGTGGCCAGTCTTCCATTCTGGTGTATCAATACCTGCCATCGCGCTACGGCATGAACCCGGACGACCTGCGCAAGGCCGATGCGATTGAAGTCGTGATCGGGCAGGGCGCCAAGCCGGGCGGCGGAGGCATGCTGCTGGGCCAGAAAATCAGTGACCGTGTTGCCAAGATGCGCTGCCTGCCCAAGGGCGTGGACCAGCGTTCTGCCTGCCGTCACCCTGACTGGACCGGCCCGGATGATCTGGAAATCAAGATCGCCGAGCTGCGTGAAATTACCGATTGGGAAAAACCCATCTACGTGAAGGTCGGCGCGACTCGCCCCTACTTCGACGTCACCCTGGCTGTGAAAGCCGGTGCCGATGTCGTAGTGCTGGATGGCATGCAGGGCGGTACTGCCGCCACACAGGAAGTGTTTATCGAACACGTCGGCATTCCCACGCTCGCCGCCATTCGTCCCGCTGTGCAAGCCCTGCAGGATATGGGCATGCACCGCAAGGTGCAGCTGATTGTGTCTGGTGGTATCCGTAACGGTGCCGACGTGGCCAAGGCACTGGCACTGGGTGCCGATGCCGTGGCGATTGGTACTGCCGCGCTGGTGGCGCTGGGTGACAACGACCCACGCCTTGAAAGCGAATACCAGGCCCTGGGCACCACCGCTGGCGCCTACGACGACTGGCATGAAGGCAAAGACCCTGCAGGCATCACCACGCAAGACCCCGAGCTGATGAAGCGTCTCGACCCGGTAAAAGCAGGCCGTCGCCTTGCCAACTACCTGGCCGTGATGACCATGGAAGCTCAGGTGATCGCCCGTGCCTGCGGTAAGTCACATCTGCACAATCTGGAGCCGGAAGATCTGGTCGCATTGACCGTCGAATCCGCCGCCATGGCCAAGGTGCCGCTTGCTGGCACCAGCTGGATTCCAGGCCAGGTGCAGTACTAGTTCATCTCATCCCGGCAGCTACCGCTTGCTGCCGGGGTGGCGTGAAAACAAAAGCCCGCGCAAGCGGGCTTTTGTTTTTTATGCTCTTGCTAAACGCCCTTAAGGGCAATATTCCGATTCAAAAATCCTATGCATCATCCAGCTAACCCTCAAAAGCATGGAGTGGAGGGCGCTACCCGTTGACGAACCAGGGTGAGTTTAATATTGCTTGGGCCATTGTTTTCAGCCATCAACAATGGCAATGCCCAATTTAGATGAAAGGTGATGAATGAGCGAGATGGAGATGGAATCTGATAACCAAGTCGAAGAGCAGGAGCATACTGCCAGTTGCCGTTTCAAGCTTAACTTTCTGGATTTTATTGGTGAGCCAATAGAAGGACTCACCTGCCGTATCACCCTTACTCTGGACGATGGCAGCCAGCAGACGCTCTCTGCCACCACCGATGCGGAAGGCTATGTGCCGCTGATGGGAAATCTACCCATCGGCAGTACCGCCATGATTGAAGTCAAAAATGACGCAGGCCAGTATCGCCCTGTCGGTGACGTGTATATGGACTCCCCCGCTATTACCACCACCGCCATCAGCCCCAAAGTCAAAATAGAACTGCTGCCCATGCAACTGCACGAAGGCGAGCCCGGCACTATCGAAGACGAAATCCCTGATATTGCCTGTGACCCGGATGTGATAGTCCTCGACCCCGGTCAGCTTTCTGTGCCACCACCCGCTGTCGCAAGCCCAGCCGCACTCAATGCCAAACCCCGCGTTCGCAACCTGAGCCACAACGTCGGAGTTTCCAGCAAACCCATTCTCAAACAAGGCCGCGATAAAACCGGCAAGCCCATGACCGTTGTCCTCTTCAACAAAGGCGACTGGTACGAAAAAGCCGGGGCGGGGGTACGCGCTGGCATTCACTGGCTATGGAGCTGGGCCGACTTTACCCCAGAGCGCAAAGGCAAGCCCACACGCGCCAGGCTTGCACTCAAAAACCCACCTTCCGCGCCAGAGGCTGTTAAAGAGTTGATCCGGGTGGCCACGGAAAACACCTATCGCGTCATTACCGAAAACGCAGCAAGTGCTCTGACAAAAAAGGTGAATGGCAAGGATGATCTACCCCCAGAACAAACCAAAAGCTTCAATACGGTACCGTCAAAAAAGGGAGATGTTAAGCCTGGCAATGCCGGTCGAGACCAGAAACCAGCCCAAACGGCGATTTCAAAAGAAGAGGGTTTTGAGTTTGATCCAACCCGTTATCAAACCAAAGGACCCAATGAGCCCGCTGGTTTATGTGCCCGCTACGTCAACATCGCGCTGGCAGAGGCAGGTATCAGCCAAGGGATAATGAACCTGCCGTGCGCCTCGATTGCGGGGCCTCAGCTGTTAGCGCTGGGGTTTCGTGAAGTAACTGATGAGGTGCCAGATGCTCGGTGGGCTGCGGCGGGGGATGTCGTTGTCTATCAGTGGAGCAAGCAGGCGTGGGCGAATGAAAAAAAGAAAAAAGGTATTTCCATACTTCCCAATTATGGGCACATCGACATCCGCTCTTATGACAGCTATATCAGTGACTATATTCCAACACGTAATCATCCAGAATGGCAGCGTTATACCGATATAAAAATTTATCGCAAAGTATATGACCTCATGCCGACCTTGCGCATGAAGGCGTTTTTGCGCTGTCTCCGGGAATACGAATGTCAGGCCGAGCAAGACGATGCCAAGCGCTACCAGATGCTCCATACGCCCTTGCCTAATGGAGAGAAGCGATTTGCCAATTTCTCCAAGCATCCTTGGTATGGCATAACGAATCAGTTGCCGAACCATGGTTCGGGTGCTGCTGGTGCGTATCAAATTATCCCTAAAACTTGGAATGCAATCCTTTTTGATCCCAAAACTTCTCGTATTTTCCCTAAATCGGGGGAGCCTCTATTCGATCAAAAAATGCAGGATCGTATAGCGGTCGCCATCTTGGAAGGCAGAAACGCACTCGCTAGTATTCGGACGGGCGACATTGCAAAGGCACTTCAGCTTTTGCAAAAAGAATGGACTAGCTTGCCGGGTGCTAAAGAGAATGCTAATCGCAAAACAGTAGATGGAAAACCTATGGATATGAATTACTTTACGTCCCTATTTAATGGTTATTTAAATGAGGAAATGAAAAAGGAAAGCTTGGCATGAAGATTATTTTCAGATTTTTTGTTTTTGGATTACTTTGTTTATCACTGACGAGTAATGCTGCGGTTTCATCCTCCTTTAGCCAAGACCAGCAGGAGTTAATTAAATTAATACAGCAGTTTTATGCCATTCCCACGACCACATATCTTTTCGCAAATTTTAATAATAAATATCATCCGGAGCTGCATTGTCCTTTTTTGTCAAAATTCTTGGCGAAAGAGGCTCTTGTTAAGCGAAAAGATGGGGTGTGTTTCCAACCCATTCGGTACCCCACCATGGATGGTGAAGATGCAATTTTATCGTCTGACTATCCTATTCCAAAAATTCAGACTCCTGTTGTAAAGGGTAGTCTTGCTGAGGTGCTGGTTCTTTTCAAAAATGACCCTGGCAGGGTACGTTTTTATCTGAAAAATACACCAGATGGCTGGCGTATTCATAAATCGCGCTCAGATACTAGTGCGGACATTCCTGAAAATACTCAAAATCCGGATGATATGCGCGCTCTGATGTTCACATATTTCCCCCCTAGCGCGGATGAGGTAGAGGATGAAAATCGTCGACTTTTTCCAGAATGATGATGTGAATTGTAGAGGCGTTCCCAAACTTGCTGTCTGGGTGGCGTGAAATCAAAAGCCCGCGCAAGCGGGCTTTTGTCATTGCGGCATTGTGAGTTCTGACCTAGTCAAAAAAGCCGCTACCCTCGTCTTTGCGTATGGTTTTGGGCTTGCCCAGCGCCAGGGTGGCGAAGTTATGCTCCTGAAACTCGGTGACCCCTTGGGCCAGGCATTTGCCAAAGGCTTCCCTGGCTTTTTCTGACTGGTTGGTCATCTGGTAATACTTGCCGAGGTAGAAGTAGGCTTCGGAATACTGATCTTCCCTGACACCGATATCGGTAGAGGCGGCTTTTGCAATCAGCTCGTCGGGGCTGATCTTGCCCGTCAGCATCTCGGCCACGGCGCGCGGCCAGTCATCGTCGGGGATGGTATCCAGCACGGATGTCAGCGCGGCTTTGCCTGCTGCCGGTGATCCACTAGCAATGAATTGCCAGATGGCGCTTTGCAGTTTTGCTGCGCTGTTGTCTGCCAAGCCGATGGCGATAGAGAATTTTTCGCTGGCTTCCTGGGGTTTGCCGCTCATGAGCAGGCTTTGGGCATATTGCTGGTTCAGCATCCACTGGTCGCTGATGGACATGGTGGACTCGCTGGGTGCCAGTGCCGCAAAGCGGGTGATGGCAGCCTGATATTCGCCATTGCCGAGCAGGGTAGCAGCTTCAAACAGGCGATATTCAGGATTCTCAGGATCCAGTTGCTGCGCCATGCGAATATCCTTGAGTGCCTGCGCACTATCGCCTTTGTCATCGTAGGCATTGGCGCGCAGCTTGTAGGCCTTGGCGAGATTGCTGTTGGTGAGTTTGCCCGAGGCAATGTCGCGGCTGACGACAATCAGGTTGATCTGGTCCTTTTTGCGCACGGCAGCACGGCCCGAGTTGCTGTTGCCGTATTTCTGGTCAAACCGCGCAATCACGCGTTGCAGTGCCTTTAAATCGTCCATGTCATAGGTGTTGATGGGGATGCTGTAGGTCATGCCCATTTGATCCCGCAACTTGCGGGTTTCGGCGGTGTAGTCGTTGATCCTTTGCGCGGGTACGGCTTCCTTGTTCGCTTTCAGTGAGAGCGAGAGGGAATATTTTTGTGGTGTGGTGTTCGAGCTTGCGGTCATGCTCAGAAACTCGCCAGGCTTGTTATTGTTGGTTTTGGCTGGCTGGATTTGAGGCGAGAGCGGAAACTCCAGCTCAAATGTCTGCACAACACGCATATTCTTGGCAAGGCCGAAGGGTGCGCTGCGCTGCGTGTTTTGTGGCAGCTCGGCCCAGCTGGCGACTTCGGTGGCATAAAAGGCACCGACCAGGCGGCCTGGTTCATAGCTCAGCAGGTCGGCAATATTGAGCCTGGTCGTGATGGTGACCTGGTTATTGGTCTGGTCATCGGCGTATTCCACATTGCCATCTGTGCGGGCATGGGGGTAGAGGCGCAACAGGGTATCCTGAAATGCGTGATTGAATTGCTCGGCAGGCAGCTGCTCATGCATTTGTCGCAGGCTATCCGCGGCGTTGCGTGTTGCCTTGTAGACCGACACCAGCGTGGCTTCCCCTTTGAAGCTTGGCAATTTGATGGTGTCATTGCGCTGGTAGAGCGATTCGTATGTGTCCGGCAGACGCGTGTCTTGCAGCAATTGCGGACTGTTAAGCACCAGCACATAACCATAATCGGCAAAGCTCAGGTTCGATAGCTTGCCATATTGCGGGGGGCGGGTAGCATCCAGCCAGTAGGTTTTCCCCTCGATCACGGCCTGCACAATCGCGTGGTCGAATACCGCATGCGAGGGCAGCATTTTTTCCACATTGCGGTTCATGGACAAAGAGGCCAGGGTGGGGCGTGCCTCAATGCCCAGGGCGCGCAGCATGGTGGCAAGCAGCAGGCTCTTGTCCTTGCAGTCGCCATACTTTCTGCTGAAAGTGACATCCGGCGTGGCGGGCAGATGCGAGTTTTCGCCCATTTCAATGCCGAAGTAGCGTATGTCCTGCTGCACCCAGCGCAGCACTTCAACCGCAAGCTCGGCCTGCGACAGCTTGCGGTTCTGCCATTCCTGCACTTTCTGCTGCAGCTCGCCGCTTAACGGGGCGTTATAGGCAAATAAGCCGCTTGCCCATTGATTCACCTCATCCCAGCTTTTGTATTCACTGATCTCGATCAGCTGTTGCGGGAGATACCAGCCTGGCGTTTTGTCTTCCTGAACGTAAGGTTTGATGTTCGACTGGCTGATGTCGATCTGCTTGATGCTGGCCTGGCTGCTTTCCTTGGCGGTCATGCCGGGCGGAAGCCTCCATGCTATCTGGCGAGTGTCGGGATATAGCATGCGGAAACGGTATTCCCTGACAGGCTTCATCTGCATCATGTAGAACAGGTCGGCGTAGTGGTTGCCAAATACCGGGTTGCTGCCAGAGACGGTGTACTCAAGCTCCACAATATCCTGCACGCGAATATCCGGCAGAATGCCGATCGCGGTGACATCGCCCTCATACATGCTTTTTTCCAGATTGCTTTCCCGGCGCAGCAGATCCAGCTTCACCTTTTTCGTCAGATCAATGGCCTTGCCATCGCGCCACACACGAATGGCATGCAAGGCTAATTGTTCAAAGGCCGGGTTGAACTGAATATAAACCTGGGAAACCGACTCAAGCGCATTGCTGGAGTAAGCCGTGGTTTGTGTGTGCACATAGCGCTGCGGCGTTTTGTTGAGCAAGGATATTTGCCGCTCCTGCAGCAAAAATTCCTGGTCGCTATCGCTAGACGCTGATTTCTGGACTGGCCGGTTCATCGTTTGAACAAAGCTGGGAACGGGCGTGATGTCGTAGCGAAAGCCTTCCGAGACTATGGCATTGGCGTTTGTCGCCGCTTTGTTTGCTTTGTCGTTTTTGGTGGCGGCCAGTAGCTCGGTGCCGTGAAAACTCAGGGCGCTGATCAGAAGCGCGCAGGCGAGTCGGGTGATGCTCATTATGGTGATTTCCCCAGTTTCAGTCAGTAAGAGGGCACAGCCGTATGGCCATGCCCATGATGTTGTTTTCTATTTTTATTTTTCCAGGAAGCCAAGCGCGGTGGAGCCGTGCTTTTCAATCTTGTTGCCCACTATATTACCGGTGCCTTGCTCCTCCAGCCAGATGGCCGAGTAGTCCTCTCCCAGCACCCCTTTTACCACGTAAACCTTGTTGGCTTGCGGTGTGAATTCTACATCGCCCTTGATCTCGTACACCGTATTGGTGAGTGCCAGAATCGGTGCCGCGTAATGTGTTCTGCCCACTAGCTGTAGGCTGACTTTTTGCGTGGGCACTTCCTGATCCACCAGGTAAGGCGTCATTGTCAGCCCCCGCCCCTGATTCAGCTGCAGGGTTTTCTGCAGGCTGTTATTGGTTGCGGCCTGTTGAATTCTGGAGACGACAAAGAAGTCCGCTTTACTGCTGCTGTAGGTTTGTACGGAGTCTTTGATCACCGCCGTGGAAAAATCATAATCGGCTGGAAAAGGCTTGCTCAGGGTAAGGGTGACACTGCCTGACGGGGCATGCGGCAGCGCATGCTCAATGCCATTGTCCGTCATCGTGCCAAGCACAGGTTCGGGGTTTTCATCGGTATACATCACGACGAAGGATGTAGACGCGGGAATCGCGACGCTGGCATGGAAATAGCCGCCTTTCCAGAAGTCGCTCTCCCGGGTCAGCCGGTATTTTCCAAGCTCGCCGACAATCTGTTTCTGCGCATCCAGAAACAGAAAACGCGGGACAAACACACTCGCAGATGGAATGTAACTGCTGGTGAGATAGGTGCTGATTTCCAGCTTGTGCGGGTTTTTTACATCTGGCACGGCCAGCCCGGCGGCAAAGCTTTTACCACTGGGGAAGAGATAGGCTTGCTGCTCGTTCATCTTGATACTCAACGGCACTTCCGATGCCAGGGGCCGGTAGTCGAGTTGATTGAGCGAGGTCGCCACCGATTGGCGATTGTTGAGCTCCTGCTTGAGTTCGCCAACAGAAACGCAACCGGCCAAGGTCAGTAAAAGCAGGCCGCAAAGTAAACGGAAGAATGTGTGCATGTTTTTTCAGCACCGGGCGCAAACCTGGCACTACCCCCTTAAAATTTGATGACGTGACTGGTGATGGATGAATTTATTTTATGTGTTGCGACAACCGGAAGCGCCTATGTATACCACGCTGCAATATTCAGAATATGACCGGCCCATTAAAAGCTTAAAAATCATGTGAACCTGGCAGCTTTTCACGTTTCTAATGCTATGCAGTTTGTACGGTACTTACAAGGAGGGATAAACATGAAAATCGATATCTACCAGAGCGCCAGCAGCAGTCAGAAGTATCTTTCCGTATTGTCAGGCGCAGATGTATCAAAAATTGCCGTGGATGACCCGGATTACGCCAAGCTGATCCGGCAGAAGACGGGTGTGGAGATCGGTGAGGATTCACTGGCGGCCGATGCCATCCGGGATATAGACCAGCAGGGCTACCATCTTCACAAGGTACGGTTCGCCATCAACTAAGCTTTCGCTACTCTCAGGATAAAAAATGCATCTTCCCCGGATGCATTTTTTATCGATAAATATTCCGATGTGGCCTTATTCAAGCCTGCTGCGGCACGATTCGTGCATGCTTTCGGTGTATCATTCACCTACTGTTTTTGAAATCGAAATTCGTCATGAAGCCCGTTGCCGTTGTCCAGTTTACCGCCAATGATACGCCCGCCTTTTTTGCGCATTACCTGAATCGCATGGGGATCCCATGGCGCCGCATTTCCGTGCATGCGGGCGATGCCTTGCCCCAGCCCATCACCGAATACAGTGGGCTGGTAATGATGGGCGGCCCCATGAGCGTGAATGATCCCTTGCCGTGGATACCGACCTTGCTGGAGATTATTCAGGATGCCGTGGCGCAGGATATCCCTGTGCTGGGGCATTGTCTGGGCGGACAGTTGCTGTCGCGCGCCATGGGCGGGCAGATTACCGATAATCATTGCGCGGAGATCGGCTGGCACACGGTGCAGGCGTCAGATGCGCAGCTGGCGGAGGAATGGCTGGGCGGCGTGAGCGAATTCACGACCTTTGAATGGCATTACCAGACCTTCAGCATGCCGCCCAATGCCAAGCCCTTGCTCGGCAATGCCCAATGCTGCAACCAGGCATTTGTCATGGGCAAGCACATTGGTTTTCAGTGCCATATTGAAATGACGGTGGACCTGGTCAATACCTGGTGCACCACCAGCGCGCACGAGATCGAAGCCGCCTTGCACCAGCCCAGCGTGCAACCGCCGCAAGCCATCATGGAGGCCGCGCCCGATCAGGTGGCGGCGCTCAATCAGGTGGCGAGTGCGGTATACAGTCGCTGGATCACCGGGCTCAAGCACTAACTCGCGCAATAGCGCTGCAACTTCGCGCCGCAACCTGCGTCGTATCCAACATCATGCGTCACATATCGGCGGGCCTGCTTGAAGGCGGGCCCGCTTTCTTTTTTTAATCCATCTCAAGGAGCAGGGTATGAGTGATCCGATTGTTATGCGGGTAGGTGAAGCGTTGGTAGCAGGTGGCCCTCCAGGCACGGCAGCCGAGCCGGAAGTTGCCATTGGTGAAATGAGCGGGCCTATGGGCGTGGCGTTTGCCAATCTGCTGGGAGACCAGGTCAAGGGTCACACCCGGGTGCTGGCGATTCTGAATACCGATGTGATGGTACGCCCGGCGACATTGATGGTGAGCAAGGTAACAGTGGATAACTCCCGCTATACCAATATCCTGATGGGGACCGTGCAGGCGGCGATTGCCAATGGCGTGCTCGATGCCGTGCGCAATGGCGATATCCCCAAGGACAAGGTGAACGACATCGGCATTATTGTCTCGGTGTGGCTGCACCCTAGCGTGGCGGACAAGGATGACCTTGATCACAAGGTGCTGTTTGAACTGCACCGCAAGGCCACCGCCCAGGCCATCCATAAAGCGATGAGCAATGAACCCAGCATCGACTGGCTGCTGGAAAACCAGGAAAAGATCGTGCACAAGTACTACCAGATGGGCCTGGACGGCAAAATCTAGCGTTCGGCTTCCCCTCATTGGACACATGCAGGAGGCCGCTTCGGCCTCTTGTGCGTGTTTACTCGCCAGAAGCGCTGGCTATAATGCAGCTTGAATAATCCTCCATTGCAGAAAGGCGCTTCCATGAAAAGCTACCGCAAAGAACTCTGGTTCAATCCTCCCACCCGCGTTGCCTTTATCAATATCACCCCGCAGATCCGCGAGTGCCTGCGCGAGAGCGGCGTGCGCGAGGGCTTTGCCCTGGTGAATGCCATGCACATCACCGCCAGTGTGTTTATCAATGACGATGAATCCGGCCTGCACCACGATTACAAAGAGTGGCTGGAGCGTCTGGCACCGCATGAGCCTATCCGCAATTACCGCCATAACGATACCGGCGAAGACAATGCCGATGCCCACATGAAGCGTCAGGTGATGGGGCGCGAAGTGGTGGTGGCGATTACCGAAGGCCAACTGGATTTTGGCCCGTGGGAACAGATTTTCTACGGCGAGTTTGATGGCCGCCGCAAAAAACGTGTGCTGGTCAAGATCATCGGCGAGTAATGGATATGTTGCGTATCTTCTGCCTGCTGCTCATTGCGCTACTGGCTGGTTGTACCGGACGCCAGCTCTACGATAGCGCGCAAGCCACCCGCCAGGCAGAGTGCCGCCTGTTCACCGATCCGATTCAATGGCAGAACTGCATGGATGCGGCCAATCGCAGCTATGACAGCTACCGCATGGAAATGCCCAAGAAGGAAGCTCCCTGATGGCGCAACGTGTCCTCATCCTGTTTTCGCATCCCTACGCCGAGGCCTCGCGGGTGAACCGGGCCTTGCTGAATGCCGTGCTCGATTTGCCGGATGTCACCGTGCATGATCTGTATGAGCACTATCCGGAGCAGATGATTGATGTTGAGCATGAGCAGGCGCTGGTGGCGGAGCATGATGTGCTGGTGTTTCAGCATCCGCTGTTCTGGTATTCATGCCCGGCGCTGATGAAGAGCTGGCTGGATACGGTGCTGACCTTTGGCTGGGCCTATGGCAATGATGGCGATGCCCTGCGCGGCAAGCCCTGGGTGCATGCCATCACCAGTGGTGGCGCTGCCAATGTGTATCAGCGCATGGCGTACAACCAGTTTTCCATTGCCGAATTGCTGCGTCCTTTTGAGCAGACCGCCACTTTGTGTGGCATGCCATATTTGCAGCCTTTTTTAACGCAGGACGTGAATCAGCTCGATGAAATTGCGCTGCAAAAGCGTGCCGCGCAATATGCAGCCTGGGTGCAGGCGCTGGTCGATGGTGACTTGCCGCCGGTAGTGCATACCGCGCATGCGCCACAAGTTGATTTCCTGGAAGGAGCATAAGCATGGCGGAAGCACATACCCCGGCCTTGCTCCTTCAGGGCGCCGTCTATCTGGGGGCCGCCGTGCTGGCCGTGCCCTTGTCCAAACGCCTGGGGCTGGGCTCCGTGCTTGGCTATCTCATCGCCGGTATTCTCATTGGCCCATGGGGGCTGGGGCTGATTGCCGAGACTGAAACCGTGCTGCATTTTTCCGAATTCGGCGTGGTGATGATGCTGTTTCTCATCGGGCTGGAAATCGAGCTGGATAAGCTGCTGGAGTTACGCATGCCGATTTTTGGCATGGGCGGCTTGCAGGTGTTGCTGACCATAGGCCTGGTGGTGGCGCTTGGACTCTTTCTGCATCTGGATTGGCGTCTGGCGCTGGTGGCGGGCATGGGCGTGGCGATGTCATCCACCGCGATCGCCATGCAGGTGCTGGCGGAACAAGGCGTACTGGCCCAGCCCTCCGGCCGGTCGGCGTTTGCGGTGTTGTTATTCCAGGATCTGGCGGTGATTCCGCTGATGATCCTGCTGCTGGTGATTGCGCCTGGCACCGAAACCGCCACCGGCTTTCATATGGACTGGATTGCCATTACCAAGGCGATTGCGCTGGTGGTGGTGCTCATTGTCGGCGGCAAGTATCTGCTGCGGCCTATTTTGCGCTATATCGCCAATACCGGCTTGCGCGAGATTTTTATCGCCTTTGCCCTGTTCCTGATCATAGGCGTCTCCATCCTCATGACCTCGGTGGGCTTGTCCATGGGCTTGGGGGCATTTATCGCGGGCGTGCTGCTGGCGGATTCCGAATATCGGCAGGAGCTTGAGCTGGATATCGAGCCATTCAAGGGCTTGCTGCTGGGGCTGTTTTTTATCGCGGTCGGCATGTCGGTCAACCTGCCCTTGATCATGCAGCAGCCCTGGCTGGTGCTCGGCCTGGGCCTGGGGTTTGTTATGCTCAAGCTGGTGTTGCTGTTTGGCCTGGCGCGCGCATTCGGGCATAAGTCGCAAGATGCGCTGCTGTTTGCGCTGACCTTGTCGCAGGTGGGCGAGTTTGCCTTTGTGATTTTCAATGCCGCTGCCGATGCGCGGATTTTTACCGACAATACGGCCAGCCTGCTGAATTCCGTGGTGGCGATTTCCATGCTGACTACGCCACTATTCATGCTGGCGCATGGCGTTTACCTGCGCAAGCGGCTTAACCGCAAATCCTCCAGCCACGATGCATTTGAAGAACAACGCGCCGTCATCGTGGCCGGCTTCGGGCGCGTGGGGCAGGTGGTCACGCGTTTGCTGAGCAGTGTGGGCCAGCCGCCCACCGTGATTGATTTTGACCCGAACCAGATTGATCTGATGCGGCAGTTTGGGCACAAGGCGTATTACGGTGATATCACCCGGCCCGATGTATTGCGGGCGGCGGGTATTGCCAAGGCCAAACTCCTGATATTGGCGATTGATAATGCCGAGGATGCGCTGGAGACCGCACGCTACGTACGCAAACACTATCCGCAGGTGACGATACTGGCGCGTGCCCGCAACCGCAGCTACGCCTTTGAGTATATGGACCTGGAAGTGGACTTTGTGCGGGAGACGTTTGCCGGAGCTCTGCAGCTGGGCGAAAAGGTGCTGACTGAGCTGGGCTACAGCCGCTTTCATGCCTATCGCACCGCCTGGCGTTTCCGTCAGCACGATGAAAAGCTGATGTGGGCGAGCCATCCGATACGTAATGACATGCAGCAAATGGTGGTCAACAGCCTGCGCATGCGCAACGACCTTACCCGTATCCTGACGGAAGAGCAGGGGGGAGACGACAAGCGCGAGCGCATCAACCAGGGGTGGGAACAACTCGGGCGTACCGAGGCAGACCGCAGCTGAGTTTGATGCCAGCGGCTTAGCCCGGGTGGTGTTGTGCCCGGGCGCTGGCTTAGCTCTGGATGTAGCTTTCCAGCTGCTGAATCAGGAATTGCTGATATTCGATGGTCGCCTTGACCAGATCGCCAATCGACAACACGCCCACCACCTGGCCATGCTCAATCACCGGCAAGTGGCGTATGCGTTTGCCTGACATCAGGTTCATGCATTCATCCACGGTCTGGTCTGGCGATACCGTAATCACCTGGTGCGACATGATGTCGGAGACCGGCGTGGTTTTGGAGGTCTTGCCCTTGAGCACCACTTCCCGCGCATAATCCCGCTCGGAAAAAATACCGACCAGTGCCTGTCCGCGCATGACGAGCAGAGCACCTACGCGATACTCGGCCATGATCTTGAGGGCGTCGTAAACCAGGCTATCGGGGCCGACGGATAAGATGGTATTACCTTTTTCTTCCAGCAACTGCCGTACTGTTTTCATACATCCTCCTCGAACGTTTTTAAGGCTTATTAAACTGCCTGTTCTTTTTTTCGGCCCGCGCTTGATGCACGCAAGGGCTTGTTTCGAAATTTGAATATACACCTATCAGCTGCGTAGTTGAACCTAAAATCCCATCATGGGCTTGACATGGTTAGCCAGCTAACTATAATGACCCTAATCATGTTGCAACTACGCGATCTCCCTACCCCTGAAGTGCTGGAGAAATTTGCCCAGCGCTATCCCGAGGCTGATGTCTCGGCGATTTCGTCTTTCCTGCATTTGTTGCGGGTCGCCACCGACCTGTCCATTGCGCTCGATACCTGCCTCAGTCGGCATGGTTTGCTGCAAGGGCGCTGGTGGGTACTGATTCTGCTGATGCGCGAAGAAACCCTGACATCAACGCCATCAGTGCTGGCGCAAAAAGCGGGCGTTTCACGCGCGACCATGACCGGCCTGATTGATGGCCTGGAGCGCGATGGCCTGGTGGAGCGCATTTACGCCGGTGAAGACCGTCGTAACATCAGTGTGCGGCTCACCCCTGCAGGCCAAGCCAAGCTGGACCAAGTGATGCCGGATTACTACAGTCGCCTCAAGCAATGCATGGCCGGTCTCGATGAGGCCGGGCGCAAGCATCTGCATGAGATGCTGCACCTGATCGTGGCGGGCGTTCCCGCCATGGTCCAGGCCTGATCCCTCACTTTATCCAATTCGATTCGTTACTAACCCAAGGAGCAATACCATGCAAACCAATGACGCATTAAAGGCGCAATTCACCACATCGAACCAGGCGTGGGATTCGGCTTTCAACAGCCAGCAGCCCGCTCTGGTAGCCTCTTTTTACGACGATGAAGCCAGTCTTTTGCCATCCGGCGCTGCCCAGGTGACGGGCGGCAAGGCCATTCTGGAGTTCTGGCGTGACCTGATCGGACAAGGCGTGGTTGACCACAAGCTGGAACTGCTGGAAGTGGGCGCGGATGAAACGCTGGCTTTTCAACGTGGCCGCTGGAGCGCTGCCGCCGTGAATGCCGCGGGTGAACGTCAGGAGTTCAGCGGCAATGTGCATCTGCTGTATCGCCGCCAGGCCGATGGCAGCTGGAAGCTGTATACCCACACCTGGAATTGATACTGCCAAGATGAATACCTCCGCCAGCGCCACGGTGCGCGCCTTCCTGGCTCTGCTTCTGCTTGCTGTACTGTGGGGGTATAACTGGGTGGTCATGAAACATGCCTTGCAATATGCGGGTGCCTTCCAGTTTGGCGCGCTCCGCACATTCTTGGGTGCGCTATGTCTGCTGATCCTGTTGCCGATCTTGCGGCGACCAATCCGTCCACGGCAAATCCCCACCTTGCTGTTGCTGGGTGTGTTGCAAACCTGCGGATTTACCGGCCTTATCATCTGGGCACTGGTGGAAGGCGGCGCGGGCAAGACGGCCGTGCTGACGTACACCATGCCATTCTGGGTGATGATCCTGGCCTGGCCTTTGCTCGGCGAGAAAATCCGCGGTACTCAGTGGTTGGCGGTGGCTTGTTCCATCATGGGGCTGCTCTTCATTCTGGACCCATTGCATCTGGGCGCTGACCTGTTCAGCATGGCGCTGGCGGTGCTCGGTGGTGTGTTCTGGGCCTTGTCGGTAATTGTCGCCAAGAAGCTGCATCAGCGTTCGCCCGAGCTTGATTTGCTTTCACTCACGGCCTGGCAGATGTTTTTCGGCTCGCTGCCATTGGTGGCGGTGGCCTTGATCGTTCCTGCGGGCCCTATTCAATGGACGCCCCAGTTCATTGGTGCCGTGGCCTTCAATGCCATACTCTGTAATGCCCTGGCATGGATGCTGTGGCTGTATGCCTTGCAGCGTCTGCCTGCCGGTATTGCCAGCATGACGTCGATGCTGGCGCCGGTGATCGGCGTATTGGCTGCCTGGTGGCAATTGGGTGAACGCCCCACGCCGGGGGAATCGATCGGCATGCTGCTGATTGGCGCTGCGCTCGTCATTATTTCGCTGCGCAGCATGCGCAGTCGCGAAGCCATAGACCCCGCCATGGGGCAGGATTAGCCTCACCTTTCTTCCCGTTTTATCGTGGATTGCTTGCTCGAGCGACTGCCAGCAACAGGCCCGGCTATGGTAAAATCCGGCGAATTTAAAGGGTTAGAGGATTTAGTCATGGCAGGTCATTCCAAATGGGCCAATATTCAGCATCGCAAGGGCCGTCAGGATGCCAAGCGCGGCAAGATTTTTACCAAGCTGATCAAGGAAATTACCGTGTCGGCCCGTTTGGGCGGCGGTGATGTCAACTTCAACCCGCGCCTGCGTGCCGCGGTGGCGGAAGCCAAAGAAGAAAACATGCCGGCAGAAAACATCACCCGCGCCATCAAGCGTGGTACGGGTGAGCTGGAAGGCGTGAATTACGAAGAAATCCGCTATGAAGGCTACGGCATTGGCGGCGCCGCCATCATCATCGACTGCATGACGGATAACAAGCAGCGTGCGGTGGCCGATGTGCGGCATGCCCTGTCCAAAAATGGTGGCAACCTGGGCACTGACGGCTGTGTAGCCTTCATGTTCAAGCATTGCGGCACCCTGGTCTTTGAGCCAGGCACCAGTGAAGAGCAGGTAATGGAAGCGGCGCTGGAAGCAGGCGCAGAAGACGTGATTACCGATGACGATGGCAGTATTGAAGTGATTACGCCGCCAGCCGATTTCACCGCGGTGAAGGAGGCGCTGGAAGCAGCAGGCCTCAAGGCGGTGCTGGCCGAAGTCACCATGAAGCCGCTCAATGAAACCGTATTTACCGGCGACGATGCCGCCAAAATGCAGAAGCTGCTTGATGCGCTGGAAGATCTGGACGATGTGCAGGACGTGTACACCACGGCGGTAATCGAAGAGTGACGCCGTTATTGGCTACAGGACGCAGCTGATGCGCATTCTTGGTATTGATCCAGGCTTGCGCTTGACCGGTTTTGGCGTCATTGAAAAAACCGGTGAAAAGCTGAGTTATGTCGCCAGCGGTACGATCAAGACCACGCAGGGCAAGGGCGCCGAGATTGAAGACCTGCCCTCGCGCCTGAAAATCATACTGGATGGCCTGGCCGAGGTGATCGCTACCTATGCCCCCGAGCAGGTGGCAATTGAAAAAGTATTCGTCAACGTGAATCCGCAATCCACGTTGTTGCTGGGGCAGGCACGAGGTGCGGCCATTTGCGCGGCGGTGATCCAGAACCTGCCGGTGGCGGAATATACCGCGCTGCAGGTCAAGCAGTCGGTGGTGGGCAATGGCCACGCCGCCAAGGAGCAGGTGCAGGAAATGGTGAAACGTCTGCTGAAGCTGCCTGGTGTGCCCAAGCCGGATTCCGCCGACGCTCTGGCTTGTGCCATCTGCCACGCGCATGGCGGTCAGGGATTGGGGTTGCTGGCAACTGCCGGGTTTCGCGTACGGGGCGGACGGTTGGTGTGAGTCATGTTTTATTTCTGGCACGGCATTTAAAATTTAATCGTGTTGCAGCGGCAACACCTGTGGGAGTTTGTTCATGATTAGCCGAATCAGCGGAGTCCTGATTGAAAAGGCACCGCCGCAAGTGGTGATTGATTGCCATGGTGTCGGCTATGAATGCGAGGTGCCCATGAGCACCTTTTACAATCTGCCTGCCCTGGGCGAAAAAGTAGTGCTGCTGACGCAATTCATCGTGCGCGAGGATGCGCAGCTGCTGTATGGCTTTGGCACCGACCGCGAACGGCAGACATTCCGCCAGTTGCTTAAGGTGAATGGCATAGGTGCCAAGTCGGCGTTGTCGATATTGAGCGGCTTGTCGGTCGACGATCTGGCGCAAGCAGTGGCCTTGCAGGAAACTGCGCTGCTGACCCGCGTGCCGGGCATAGGCAAGAAAACAGCCGAGCGCTTGCTGTTGGAGCTGAAAGACAAGTTCAGCGTCGATGGTCTTGCCGCGCCCGCAGGCCAGGCAAAATCGGCCAGTGGTGATGTGCTCAACGCGTTGCTCGCCTTGGGGTACAATGAGCGGGAAGCCATGGCAGCCGTCAAGCAATTGCCAGCCGATGTCGTGGTGGCCGACGGTATCCGTCTGGCACTCAAATCCCTTTCCAAATCCTGATAAAGACCGCCTGACAGGCCCATGATAGAAACCGACAGACTGATCGCCGCCGAGCCGCTGGGCCGGGAGGAAGAAGCGCTGGAGCGTGCCCTGCGCCCCAAGGTGCTGGACGAGTATGTCGGTCAGGAAAAAGCCCGCGGTCAACTCGAAATCTTCATCAATGCTGCCCGTGGCCGCAGCGAAGCCCTGGATCACGTTCTGCTGTTTGGTCCACCCGGCTTGGGCAAGACCACGCTGGCGCACATCATTGCTCGCGAAATGGGCGTGAACATGCGCCAGACTTCCGGTCCGGTGCTGGAGCGCGCAGGCGATCTGGCCGCCTTGCTGACCAATCTTGAGCCCAACGATGTGCTGTTCATCGATGAGATTCATCGCTTGTCGCCGGTGGTGGAAGAGATTCTTTATCCCGCCATGGAAGACTATCGCCTGGACATCATGATAGGCGAAGGCCCGGCCGCGCGTTCAGTGCGGCTTGATCTGCCGCCGTTTACGCTGGTGGGCGCTACCACGCGAGCCGGCATGCTCACCAATCCGCTGCGTGATCGCTTTGGTATTGTGTCGCGGCTGGAGTTTTATACCTCGGAAGAGTTGGCGCGCATCGTGCATCGCTCTGCCACCTTGCTGGATGTCAGCATGCAGGAGGCGGGTGCGCTGGAGATTGCAAAACGCTCCCGCGGTACGCCGCGTATTGCCAACCGCTTGCTGCGCCGCGTGCGCGATTACGCGCAGGTCAAGGCCGATGGCATCGTGACATCGGCGATTGCCGATGCGGCATTGCAAATGCTGGATGTCGACAAACTGGGCTTTGATGTCATGGACCGCAAGCTGTTGCTTGCCGTGCTGGAGAAATTCGGTGGTGGTCCGGTTGGTCTTGATAATCTGGCCGCGGCCATCGGCGAGGAGCGCGACACGATAGAAGATGTGCTGGAGCCGTATTTGATACAGCAGGGTTACCTGATGCGCACGCCGCGTGGCCGTATTGCTACCCAGCAGGCGTACCAGCATTTTGGATTGCCTGCCCCGGCCAGCATGCAAAATGGAAGCTTATGGCAGGAATGAGTGAGAACATGCCCACGGATCAGTTTGCATGGCCGATCCGGGTTTATTATGAAGATAGCGATGCTGGTGGCATTGTCTATCACAGCCAGTATCTCAACTTCATGGAGCGCGCCCGCACCGAGTGGTTGCGCAGTCTCGGCTTTGAGCAGACGGAACTAACCGCGCAGTTTGGCATCATCTTTGTTGTGCGTAACATTCAGATCAAATTTAAAAAGCCCGCTCGTTTTAATGACGCCATCGTGGTGCATAGCCAGATTGCCAGCATGGGCCGCAGCCGCATGGTGTTTGAACAAAAAATTTTCCGTGACGGGCAAGTTCTTACCGAAGCCGATGTCGAAGTGGTCTGCATCGATGCAGTCAACTACACGCCGGTGACGATTCCAGCCCCCATCCAACAGTCAATGAAAAAAATGGAGCAGTAATGAACCTCAGCGAGGATATGTCCCTATATACCCTGATTGCCGGCGCCAGTGTGCCGGTGCAGATTGTCATGGCCATCTTGCTTCTCACTTCCCTGGTGTCATGGTGGTACATCTTCATCAAGGTGTTCAGCATTCGCAGTGCCGAGCGTGATGCGCTGGCATTTGAAGAAGAATTCTGGCGCGGTGGTGATCTCAACAAGCTGTACGACAGTGTGAACGCTGGCCGTCGGCGTGCACAAGGCATGGCCAGCATCTTTGAGGCCGGGTTCAAGGAATATGCCAAGTTGAAACGCCAGGGCGGCCTTGAAATCAGCGATGTGACGCAAAGTGCACAGCGTGCCATGCGTGCGTCTTACAACCGCGAAATGGATGATCTGGACTCGCATTTGCCCTTTCTGGCATCCGTTGGTTCAGTCAGCCCTTATATCGGTCTGTTTGGTACGGTGTGGGGCATCATGAATGCATTTCGTGGCCTATCCAATATGGCGCAGGCGACCTTGTCCCATGTAGCGCCGGGGATTGCCGAAGCGCTGGTGGCAACGGCGATTGGCCTGTTTGCCGCCATTCCTGCCGTCATCGCCTATAACCGGTTTGCTTCTGCGGTGGATCGGCTGGCCGTGCGCTATGAAAGCTTCATGGAAGAGTTCACCAACATCCTGCAGCGCAACAAGTAAGGGGGCATCATGGCGAGAACCCGTAAACGGCGGATGATGAACCAGATCAACGTCGTTCCCTATATCGACGTGACGCTGGTGCTGCTGGTGATCTTCATGGTCACCGCACCGATGACCAATCCTGGGGTGGTGGAACTGCCGCAGGTTGGTCAGACGCTGAAGCAAACCGCGGCGCCACTCGTGATTACCGTTAAGGCCAATGATCAGGTCGAAATTGAAGGCAAGGCGCTGGAGCGCGATCAGCTGCTGTTTGAAGTGCGCACCATGCTGGAAAAAACGCCAGAGCGTGCCATCGTGATCGCCGCCGATAAAAATGTGAAATACGACCAGGTGGTCAGCCTGATGGATGGCCTCAAGCAATACAAGGTTGGGCTACTGCTCAAACCCGCAAAATAGGTTGGCATGATACGCAAGCGTGAAAATTCATTTGCCATACGCGCTGGTGCCCTGTCGGTGCTGGTGCATGGCCTGTTGTTGATGTTGCTGCTGTTTTCCTTTCACTGGAAAACCGTGCAACCCATGAGCGTGGCTCAGGTGGAGCTATGGGAAGCGATCCCCGCTGAAAAGGCGGTGCAGCCACCCAAGCCGGAACCGACGCCAGAGCCACCCAAGCCCGAGCCAAAGCCTGAACCCAAGCCAGAGCCTAAACCGGATCCCGCACCTGAGCCACAGCCCAAGGCCGAGATTCAGGTGAAAAAGGAACCGGTCAAACCGAAGGAAGAAAAGCCGGTAAAGCCGAAAGAAGAGCCCAAGCCTGAGCCTAAAAAGAAGGACGAAAAGCCTAAAGAGGACATGCTGAAAAAACTGCAGCAAGCCATGCTGGAAGAGGACGCGAAGGCGACACAGGCCGCTGCTCCCAAGACGGGTCCGGCAGCGTCTGCTTCGCCCAAGGTGGATCCTAGCGAGGTGGCCAAATATATCGGCCTGATCACGAACAAGATCCGCCGCAATGTGAATTCGCAATTGTGCGGTAGTGGCAAGCCTGAGTTGACGTTTAACCTGAATCTGATGCCGACGGGTGAGCTGATTGGTGCGCCACGGCTGGTAAAAGGCAGCGGTATTCCTGCCTGCGACGATGCGGTAGAGCGGGCGATTTTGCAGTCTCAGCCCTTGCCATTGCCGACGCAGCCTGACCTGCTTGCACAGTTTCGTAACCTGGAACTCAAGTTCAGGCCGAACGAATAGCATAAGTTTGCTAGAATGACAGAGTTTGCATAAGGGAACTTTGCAAAACATATTTACCCTAATTACCCATGAACAAACTACGCCTACTACTTAGCTTTTTCCTCTTGGCCTTGCCGCTTGCCGGTAAAGCCGCATTGACAATCGAAATCGTTGGCGGCGCTGCACAGCAAATCCCGATTGCTGTCGTGCCTTTTGCCAAGACGCCGGGAGCGCAGGACGATATTGCCACGGTGGTGGGCGCTGACCTGCGCCGCAGCGGCCTGTTCCGTGTGCTGGAAACGCGTGGTGTGGTGAATCAGCCGCACGATCTGCCCGAGGTAAAATATCCTGAATGGGCGGCGATTCAAGCGCAGGCGCTAACCATAGGCTCTGTGGAAACCCTGCCTGGCGGTCGCCTGAAAGTGTCTTTCCGCCTGCTGGATGTGTTGAAACAGAATCAGCTCGCCGGTCTTGAATTCAACATTGCGGCTTCGCAGCAGCGTGCAACCGCGCACAAGATTGCCGACATCATCTATGAAAAGCTGACCGGCGAACCGGGTGTGTTCTCCACGCGCATTGCCTACATTACCAAGACCGCAGGGCGCTACGCCTTGCAGGTGGCCGATGCTGATGGTTTCAATCCACAAACCGTCATGTCTTCGAATGAGCCTGTGATTTCGCCACGCTGGTCTCCCGATGGCACGAAACTGGCTTACGTTTCCTACGAGAAAAAGAAACCCATCGTGTTTGTGCAGTCATTGGTAACAGGTCAACGTAATGTGGTTGCAAACTTCAAGGGCAACAATAGCGCCCCGGCATGGTCGCCTGATGGCAATCGCCTGGCGATTGTGCTGACGCACAGCGCCAACTCGCAGGTGTATGTCATCAATGCCGATGGCACCGGATTGAAGCAGCTGACCTACACCACATCCATTGATACGGAACCGGTGTGGACGCCTGATGGCTCGGCGATTTACTTTACCTCCAACCGTGGTGGTGGCCCGCAGATCTACCGCATGGCCAGTACCGGTGGCGACGCCAAGCGTGTGACATTCGATGGCAATTACAACGTAAGCCCGCGCATCTCGCCTGACGGCAAGACGCTGGCATACATCAAGCAGGATAACGGCAAGTTCCGCGTTGCGGTGCAGGATGTTGCCAGCGGACAAGTGCAGGTGCTGAGCGATACTGCGCAGGATGAATCGCCCAGCTTTGCGCCCAATGGCCGCATGATTTTGTATGCGACCAGCATCAGCGGACGTGGTGCATTGGCTGCCGTGTCTGCAGATGGTCGCGTCAAGCAGCGTCTGAGCGAAACTGGCGGCGATGTGCGTGAGCCCGCTTGGGGACCCGCAGCGAATTAGCCGTTTTGTGACGGAGTAGATTTTTTAGTAGTGAATTTTGGTTGTATTTTATTGATTTTAAAGGAGAGAAAAACATGAATAAAAGTTTAGTAACAAGCGTATTGCTGGCGATGATGCTGGCTGCTTGCTCAAGCAAGCCTGTAAAGAATGCCCCTGTTGTTGAAGACAAGAGCCCAGCACAAACCACCACCAGCCAAAGCTCTGACTCTGCTTCTACCAGTGGCGTACAGAACAGCAGCATGTCGGTTAACCCACTGACTGACCCAAACAACATCCTGTCCAAGCGCAGTGTTTACTTCGATTTCGACAAGGATGAAGTGAAGCCTGAATACCGTGATCTGGTAAATGCCCATGCCAAGTACCTGGTTGAGCACCCAGATGCCAAGGTTATCCTGCAAGGCAATACCGACGAACGTGGTACCCGCGAGTACAACCTGGCCCTGGGTCAACGTCGTGCTGTTGCTGTCAAGCAAGTGCTGAACCTGCAAGGTGTTTCTGACAAGCAAATCGAAACTATCAGCTACGGCGAAGAAAAGCCACAAGCTGCTGGTTCCGACGAAGCTGCTTACAGCAAGAACCGTCGTGCTGACATCGTTTACCAAGGCGAGTAATTGACAATGCGTGGTTTGATAGTAGGTTTGGGACTGTTGATGGGTGTTTCTCAAGTAGCGCACGCTGCGCTGTTTGGGGATGATGAGGCACGCAGGAAAATTGCTGACCTTCAGCAACAGGTGCAAACCCAGAATCAGGCCACGCAAGCTGCGATAGATGAGTTGAAGAAAAATCAGCAGGCTCTGGAGCAACGTTACACCCAGAGCCTGACTGACATGCTGGGCAAGATTGATGCGCTCAATCAGCAGATCAGTCGTCTGCAAGGCCAATTGGAAGTGGCCAATCACAATATTGACATGACGCAACAGCGTCAAAAGGATTTATACGCAGACACCGATGGTCGTCTGCGCAAACTGGAGAGTGGGGCGCCAGCGGCGACCGCCGATGTAGCACAGTCTGCCTTAGGTGCCGTTACAGAGGCGCCTGCCAGCTCTTCGGAAGCCAAGGATCTGGATGCAGCCAATGCCTTGCTGCAGGCCAGCAAGTTCAAAGAGTCATTTGATGCCTATCAGAAGTTTCTGCAGGCATATCCCGCCAGCACTCACGCCGCAGACGCGATGTATGGCCTGGGATTCTCGCAGTTCTCTCTCAAGAATTACAAGGCTGCGATTGCTACGCAGCAGAAGCTGTTGAAGCAGTATCCGGACAGTGCCAAAGCGCCAGAAGCCAGCTTTAACATTGCGAATAGCCAGATTCAACTGGCGGATATTGATGGCGCCAAGAAGACCTTGCGCGACCTGATCAGCCAGTATCCCAAGAGCGATGTTATTCCTCACGCACAAAGCCGTCTGAAGGTGCTGGAGTCCATCAAGCGCTAAACGCGCAGGCAATTCGCCAGAACTTGCCTAACTTCAAGTAAAATAACGTCTATTGATGGCCGACAACATTTCGTTGTCGGCTATTGTCCATTTATACGGCCATGAAACTTAGAATCCACGAAATCTTCCATTCGCTGCAAGGCGAATCATCGCGCGTTGGCCTGCCCACGGTATTCGTGCGGCTGACCGGTTGCCCCATGCGCTGCGTTTATTGCGATACGGCCTATGCCTTTCATGGCGGCGGCAGCATGGAGATCGACGATATCATGCAGAAGGTGGCCGAGTACGGTGCGCATTATGTGACGGTGACGGGGGGCGAGCCTCTGGCGCAACGCGATTGCCATGTGCTGCTGACGCGGCTGTGCGATGCGGGTTACAGCGTGTCACTTGAGACAGGTGGCGCGATGGATATCGCAAATGTTGATCCCCGTGTTTCCGTCATCCTGGATATCAAAACTCCTGGTTCCGGCGAGCTGGAGAAGAATTTGTGGGGCAATCTTGCGCATCTCAAGGCGCAGGATGAGGTGAAGTTCGTGCTTTGCGATCATGCGGATTATCTCTGGGCCAAAGAGCTGCTGGATAAGCAGCCGCTGCATCGTACCTGCAGTGTACTGTTTTCGCCGGTATACAGCCAGGTGAACCCGACAGAGCTGGCTGAGTGGATACTGGCTGACAAGTTGCCCGTGCGCATGCAAGTGCAGTTGCACAAGATATTGTGGGGCGAAAGGCCCGGAGTTTGATATGAGTAAAAAAGCGGTTGTGCTGTTATCCGGTGGACTGGATTCCGCCACTGTACTGGCGATTGCACGTAGCCAGGGCTATGAGTGTTATTGCCTGAGCCTGGATTACCATCAGCGGCATTCTGCCGAACTGCTGGCGGCCCAGCGTGTAGCCGAATGTCTGGGGGCGGCGGAGCACAAGACCGTGCAGCTGGATCTCTCCCTGTTTGGCGGGTCGGCTCTCACCGATAATCGCATTGATGTCCCGCAGTCTCCCACGGAAGGCATACCGGTGACCTATGTGCCGGCACGCAATACCATCATGTTGTCATTGGCGCTTGCCTGGGCCGAGGTGTTGAAATCACGCGATATTTTTATCGGTGTCAATGCGCTGGACTACTCCGGTTATCCTGATTGCCGAGCCGAATATGTGCGGGCTTTTCAATCTATGGCCAATCTGGCGACCAAGGCTGCCGTCGAGGGCGACACCATTACCGTGCATGCCCCGCTGATTGATTTGTCCAAGGCGGATATTGTGAAGCGCGGCAGTGCGTTAGGCTTTGATTACGGGATGACGGTTTCCTGCTATCAGGCCGATGAAGAGGGCAGGGCTTGCGGCAAGTGTGATTCATGCCGCTTCCGCCGCGAAGGTTTTCTCGCGGCGGGCCTCGCGGACCCTACACGCTATCAGCCCACATAGCAGGGGGGGTGACAGCGCAAGAATGCAGATAATCTGATATTTCCCTTGCCAAGCCCCTCATAAATAACGTAAAATCCGCGCCTTTCTGTGTCAATTAAAAGAGAACAACTATTATGGTGATCATTCGTCTCGCACGCGGTGGCGCGAAGAAATCCCCCTTTTACAGCGTAGTGGTAGCTGACTCGCGCAATCGTCGCGATGGTCGCTTCATTGAGCGTGTAGGTTTTTACAATCCTTTGGCTAAAGAAGGCCAAGAAGGCCTGCGGCTGAACGGTGAGCGTATTGCTCACTGGCAAAGCAATGGCGCACAGTTGTCTGATTGCGTTGCACGTCTGGTAAAGCAATCTGCCAAAGCAGCTGCCTAAGCGGGGTGTCGCCTTTTAGCGGGCGATAATAACTGTGAAGGATATGGTCGTCATGGGGCGCGTTGTCGCCCCTTATGGCATTTATGGCTGGCTGAAAATTCAGCCTGATACCGAGACCATAGATAGCCTGTTCGATTACGATAACTGGTGGTTGGGGCGTGACCCCAAGTGGCAGGAATATCCGGTCGAAGCAGCGAAAGTGCATGGCAAGACCTTGCTGGTCAAGCTGGTCGGCATTGACGATCGTGATGCGGCATTTGCGGCCAAAGGCAAGCAGGTGTCAGTGCCGCGCGAGCAGTTGCCGGAAGCGGAAGAGGGCGAGTATTACTGGTCCGATTTGATTGGTTTGCGCGTCAGCAATTTGCAGCAGGTAGATTTTGGCACCGTGGTGGATGTATTCGAAACCGGTGCCAATGATGTGGTGGTGGTGAAAGATGATGCCGGACGTGAGCGTCTGGTGCCGTTTACCGCAGAAGCCGTGCCTGAGGTGAATGTTGAGGCAGGCACCATGCTGGTGGATTGGGATCCGGAGTTTTAATGTCGGTGCAGGAGCCTGCAGCCACACAATCCGCCACCAGGCAGTTTGACGTGGTCAGCCTTTTCCCGGAGATGTTTCAAGCTGTCAGTCAGTTTGGCATTACGGCAAGAGCGCTGGAGAAAGCCATTTATGCCCTGCATGTATGGAATCCGCGCGACTTCACCAGCGACAATTACCGGACAGTGGATGACCGGCCATACGGTGGTGGCCCTGGCATGGTGATGCTGGCCGAGCCGCTGGAAAAAACCATAAGTGCTGCCAAGGCCAGGCAAGAGAAAGCCGGAGTGGCAATGCCCAAGGTGATACACATGTCACCGCAAGGCAAGCCGCTTACCCATGCCGCAGTGATGCAGCTGGTGCAGGAGCCTGGCTTGATATTGCTGGCCAGTCGCTATGAAGGTGTAGACCAGCGCTTGCTTGACCGTGTGGTCGACGAAGAATATTCGATAGGCGATTATGTGCTATCGGGCGGTGAGTTACCCGCCATGGTGTTGATAGATGCGATTGTGCGCCAATTGCCCGGCAGTCTGGGGGATATGGATTCCGCACTGGAAGATTCATTTGTGGATGGCTTGCTGGATTGCCCCCACTACACCCGTCCGGAAGTATACGAAGGCGTGGCGGTGCCCGAGATTCTGATGTCCGGGCATCATGCAAAGATCAAGCGTTGGCGGCTCAAGCAGTCGCTGGCGCAAACAAGGGCTAAACGCCCGGATTTACTGGCCGAAAGGTCGTTGACGAAAGAGGAATCTCGGCTGCTGGCGGAGCTTGATGTTGAGCAAACGCTGAAGCAGGAACAAGAATCCTCATAATTAAAAGGAACTGAAAAATGGCAGACATTATCAAGTTGTTGGAACAGGAAGAAATTGCCCGTCTCGGCAAGAACATTCCTGAATTTGCACCTGGTGACACCGTCATCGTTGGTGTGAACGTGGTTGAAGGTACACGTAAGCGCGTACAGGCTTACGAAGGCGTTGTGATTGCCAAGCGCAATCGTGGCCTGAACTCTTCTTTCATCGTTCGCAAGATTTCTTCTGGTGAAGGCGTTGAGCGTACATTCCAGACTTACTCCCCACTGATCGCTTCTATTGAAGTGAAGCGCCGTGGTGACGTACGTCGCAGCAAGCTGTACTACTTGCGTGAGCGTTCAGGCAAGTCTGCACGTATCAAGGAAAAGCTCAAGCTGCGTGACAAGCCAGTTAGCGCTGAATAAATTTCAGCCTGAGCTGTCTGCAAAAAGCCCCGCAAGGGGCTTTTTGCTTTTTTGCGTAGCCCATGGCGAGCGAACTGGATACGCCCTCAAGGATTGCGTTACCATAGCCTGATGAATTCCCAATCAAGCTCACGCGATTACGATGCCCTGATTACCGCGCCGTTTGGCGCCATTGGCCTGCGCGTTCAGGATGACTTTGTGGTTGCCATCGAATTGTTGAGCGAGACCAGCTCGACATATGCTGCGCCCACACCGTTTGTGCAGCACGCCGTGCATCAGCTGCAGCGCTATCTGCGAGATGCAAGGCGCGCGATCGATCTCCCCTATGTCACCGGTGGCACCTTGTTTCAGCAGCGCGTCTGGAAGGCTATTGCCGATATCCCCGCGGGAGCAGCCTTAAGTTACAGCCAGCTTGCCCAACGCGTCAGCTCTGGCCCCAGGGCCGTCGCTAACGTATGCGGGGCGAACAGGGTCCCCTTGCTGGTTCCCTGCCATCGCGTGGTCGCCAAGAGCGGCCTGGGTGGCTTCATGCAGGGCAATCCGCATGGCCTTGCCATCAAGCAATGGCTGTTGGCACATGAGGGCTTGGCATGAGTGCAGCGAATGCCGCATTGCTGGATAGCTTTGTGGATCATCTCTGGCTGGAGGATGGTCTGGCGAGAAATACCCTGGAAAGTTACCGGCGTGATCTTGCCCTGTTTGCTGAATGGCTATGGTCTGAACATGCGAAGTTGCTTAATCAGGCGGATCAGGGCGATCTTCAGCAGTATCTTGCCTTCCGCTTTCCAACCAGCAAGCCGCGCAGTGTCAGTCGCCTGATTGCGAGCTTGCGGCGCTTTTATCGTTATGGCTTGCGGGAGGGGCAGATTAGCGTAGATCCCACGCTGCTGATTGATACGCCCAAGCTGCCGCGATCACTTCCCAAAAGCCTGAATGAGGACGAGGTGGTCGCTTTGTTGAACGCACCGGATATTGCACAGGCCATCGGGCTGCGTGACCGGGCCATGCTTGAAACCCTGTACGCCTGTGGCCTGCGTGTCTCCGAGCTGGTGGGTTTGCGCTATACCGAGGTCAGCCTGAATGAGGGCGTGGTGCGCGTGACCGGTAAAGGCAGCAAGACCCGTCTCGTCCCATTGGGGGAGGAATCCGTCGACTGGTTGTTGCGCTATGCGCGCGAAGGCCGGCCGCAGATTCTGCAGCAGCGCGTGTCGGATAGTCTGTTTGTCACGCAGCGCGGCGAAGCCATGACGCGCCAGGCATTCTGGTACCTGATCAAGCGCTACGCCTTGCAGGCGGGCATACACAAACCTTTGTCGCCCCACGTGTTGCGGCATGCCTTTGCCACGCATTTATTGAATCACGGGGCAGATTTGCGCGTGGTGCAGATGCTGCTGGGGCATTCGGATATTTCAACTACGCAAATTTATACGCATGTGGCGCGTGAGCGCCTGAAGCAGCTGCATGCCATGCACCATCCGCGCGGCTAGGGTGTGGCGATGTACTTCTTCAGGCTCTACTCGCCGCTTGCATCCAGATAGTACCAATTGTTATTCAGCTTGATGAACCGGCTTATTTCATGCAGCTTTTCCGCTTTGCCGTTGATCTTGTAGCGCGCTTCAAACTCCACGATCGCGCTATCCCCCTGTACTTCATCACGCAAAATGCGCAGGCCTGTCCATTTGGTGGGCGCATCTTCGCTTAAGCCAAGTCGCGCCGGACGGGTGTCAGGATGCCAGGTTGCCAGCAGGTAATCTTCAAGCAGGAGAGCATAAGCCGCATAACGGGAGCGCATCAGCTCGACAGGAGATTGTTGCTCACGCCTGCCGGTATGCCAGCGCTGGCAGCAAGCGGTGTAATTCGCGCCACTGTGGCAAGGGCATGGCGCTAGTTTCATGGGCTGGGAGTGCCTTGCACTCTCGAATACGGAGCAGCCAGTGGTTCACCGATAAACAGGCCTTGCGCTGGCCATGCCACGCTTTTCCAGTAGCTTTCTATCAGGGTTTCGCCCTCGAGGTAGTGCTTCATCACGATGCTGGGCGCCGGGAATTTTTGCCAGTAATTACATGGTTCAGATACCGTGCCATAGCTACCGGTGGCACCCGCATCCAGCCAACGCAGGCTGGACATCTGGGCTTTGCCCAGAAGATCGCCACCACTGGATGTCAGGTGGTCGGCAATGGCGCCCGGCCTGAATGCCAGCGTATCCAGATGCGGCACGGAAATTTTGCCGGTGAAGTAAAACATCACATCCTTGCGGTCCTGAATGCTGTCTGCCTCTATGCGCTGAATGCTGAGCTGGCTGGCGGCAATCTGCATGGGTTTGGGGAACATGGGCACACGTGCATTGCGTGCCTGGTCCGAGGTCGTCAATAGATAAGCGCTACTTGGTAGCAAGCGGAAACTGCTGAACACGCCCCTGTCAATCAGGGCTTTTGCCTGCTCTACAGACTCGACTGGCAGCAACATGGTGGGGCGTATGCCAAGAGCAGTGTAAGGCTGGCTGATGGAGCTATTGAAATACGGACTCGGCTTGCCGGGGTCGCAGGTTTTTTTGCACTGCTCGGCGTCGTAGCCCAAGGTCATGGCAGAGGTAATGCTGTTGCATTCGACTGCATAAGGGGTGGTCCAGATCAGCACCATGGCTTGTATCTCCGGGCCAAGCCGCGGCAGGATGCTGCTGCGCAAACCGGCGAATTCCCAGGCGCTTAACTTGACCTTGCCGGTAGGCAGTTTCACCTTGATCAGGTTTTGCGGGGGAATCTGGCGCGCCTGCAGATAATACTCGCCCACCTCTACGCTGTTTGGGTCCGCTTCATTGACGATGACGGCAAGGTTGGCAGGCCCCAGTCGTGTGGGCGTAGTAGCTGCGAGTGTGTTGAAGGATAGCAGGCAGCTGAGGCTGAACAGGGTGGCTATCTTGGCAAAGCGGGTGGATATCAACATGATGAAATGTAAGGTTGAGCTTGAGCGTTGGGCTGGCTTAATACTATTTCGTTCGCTCGATGACAACACCCAGTGCTTTCAGCCCGGGCAAAATGCCTGGCTTGGCTACTTTTATCTTGACCCAGGGGGCGCCGAATTCATTCAGCACAATCTGACAGATATGCTCAGCCAGTGCCTCAACCAGTCTGAATGACTTCTCGCTCAGGGTTTCGCGTATGCGAGCGACTACCATGCCGTAGTCTATGGTGTCGTCGATTTCATCCGTCTGGCACGAGCGGCTGTGCGGCATGGCGATTTCCAGATCCAGCACGATGGTCTGTGGCACCATGCGCTCCCACTCCGGTACGCCGAGGCGGGTTTGCACTTTGACTTCGCTCAAGAAAATCATGTCCATGCGGGGATATCCTTCATTGATCCAGGCTTGTTTCTGGTGATGCATGCCTTGCCACAGGCTATTGCATCAAGGTTTGCGTTCACGGCGGTGCGGTAATCCAGTATATTCCTGCTTTTGTGCGTGGTTCATGCGCACTGGCACCGTAAAAATTTCAGGAATTTTAAAGTATTTATGATGATTGATAGCGCTTTTATTCTGGCAGCCTATTTGCTGGGTTCCATTTCCTTTGGCATTGTCATCAGCAAGCTGTTTGGTTTGCCTGATCCGCGCACCGTTGGCTCCGGTAATCCGGGGGCGACCAATGTATTGCGCAGTGGCAAAAAGCTGGCAGCCCTGCTTACCCTGCTGGGCGATGCCGCCAAAGGCTGGCTGGCGGTGTTCATTGCGCAGCGTTGGGGGTTCGACGCCGATATGGTTTGTCTTGTTGCGCTGGCCGTATTCATCGGCCATCTTTATCCCGTATATTACGGCTTCAAGGGCGGCAAGGGCGTAGCAACGGCACTGGGCGTGCTGCTGGCATTTTCGGGTTGGCTGGGGTTGGCGGTGCTGCTGACCTGGGCGCTGGTGTTTGCCATCTGGCGATATTCTTCCCTGGCAGCTTTGGTGGCAGCCTCGATGGCACCGCTGTATGCGTGGTATTTGTTGCCCAGCGAGAGTTATGTGTGGACGGCGCTGGTGCTGGCACTGCTGCTGATCTGGCGCCATCGTAGCAATATCAGCAAGCTGCTGGCAGGTACCGAAGCGGGCTTCGGCAAAAAATAGTATTTAAGCGGAGGCTGGTGGGCGTTGCAGGCTGGCCAGGTCCCAGCGTGGGCGTACGCTGAAACCATGGTCGCCCACAGTCTCGTGCTGCATGCGCATGGCACCTGCGAAGGCAATCATGGCGCCGTTGTCAGTGCAGAACTCCAGGCGTGGGTAGTGCACATGGCATAAACGTCGTTTGGTAGCGCGGTTGAGTTTTTCGCGCAGTTGCCTGTTGGCGCCTACGCCACCAGAAACCACCAGTTGATCCAGCCCGGTCTCGCGCAAAGCGGCCATGCATTTTGCGGTCAATACTTCCGTGACGGCTTCCTGAAATTCCAGTGCAATATCTGCCTTGGTCTGTTCATCCAATATACCGTCTGCATCGCTGTGGTCATTCACCAGCGTCAATACCGCGGTTTTAAGTCCGCTGAAGCTGAAGTTCAGATCGCCACTGTTCAGCATGGGGCGTGGCAGTTTGAAACGTCCGGGCGTGCCAAGGTCGGCCAGGCGCGATACTGCCGGGCCGCCGGGGTAACTCAAGCCCAGTAGTTTGGCGGTTTTGTCGAAAGCTTCGCCGGCGGCATCATCCAGCGTATCGCCCAGCAAGGTGTAATCGCCTATGCCGCCTACGCGCATCAATTGCGTGTGGCCGCCAGAAACCAGCAGAGCTACAAACGGAAATGCAGGTGGATTGGCTTCCAGCAACGGAGCCAGCAAATGGCCTTCAAGGTGATGCACGCCTACGGTGGGTACATTGAGGGTGAACGCCAGTGATTCGGCAATGCTGGTGCCGACCAGAAGCGCGCCAGCCAAGCCGGGGCCTTGCGTGTAAGCAATGCCGCCAATATCTGCCAGCGTCAGTTTGGCCTCATCCAGCACGCGCTGTATGAGTGGCAGGGTGCGACGCACATGGTCGCGCGATGCCAGTTCTGGCACCACGCCGCCGTATTCGGCATGCATATCTATCTGCGAGTGCAGCGCATGAGCCAACAGGCCTTGTTCCTGGTCATACAGGGCAATGCCGGTTTCGTCGCAGGAGGATTCAATGCCGAGAATAATCATAGTGAGCTAGGCTTGCAGTGCGCTGGGATAAGGGGCTGAGTGGGGCAAAAATACAATATAACGATTGATAAAACCGTAATGTGCCGCTAGAATAGCAGACTTTTTCGCCCTTTCTCAAGGAAAGTGATCTAATGTCCAGCGTACGTGTTAAAGAAAACGAGCCGTTTGACGTGGCTCTCCGCCGCTTCAAGCGCATGATTGAAAAAACTGGTCTGTTGACCGACTTGCGTGCTCGCGAGTTCTACGAGAAGCCTACCTGGGAGCGCAAGCGTAAGGCTGCTGCTGCTGTTAAGCGTCACTATCGTCGTATTCGCAACCAGACTCTGGCACCTAAGCTCTACTAAGATTCGTTAGCCGTATATTCGGCTGTGAGTTTTGTAGTGTGCTGTGAAGCGTTGCTTGTACTGGTTTTATAGGGAGTGCCTGTTGTGTCGTTGAAGGTTCGCATTAGCGAGGATATGAAGTCGGCTATGCGTGCCAAAGACAGCGCGCGACTGGGTGCCATTCGTCTGTTGCAGGCTGCTATCAAGCAGCGCGAAGTGGATGAACGCATCGAGCTTGATGACATGCAAGTCATCGAGGCGATTGAAAAGATGCTGAAGCAGCGTCGCGACTCCATTTCCCAGTACGAGGCAGCCAATCGGCATGACCTGGCAGATGTCGAGAAGTTTGAAGTAAGCGTGTTGCAGGAGTATCTGCCACAAGCGCTGACCGAAGACGAGATCAAGGCGATACTTGAGCAGGTGGTGGCGGAAACATCCGCATCTGGCATCAAGGATATGGGCAAGGTCATGGCCGCGGTTAAACCGCTGGTTGTAGGCCGCGCCGACATGGGCAAGATATCCGGGTTGATCAAATCCAGATTAAGCGCCTGACCCTGACAGCTTGGTAATTTAAAAAAGGAGCTTTGGCTCCTTTTTTGCTTTTAATGGAATGGGTTTAGGCTATGATTTCTGCATTACGGTTTTTGGGTGCTGATTGTCTTTAAATGATTCCTGAGTCGTTTATCCAAGAGTTGCTCAATCGCGTTGATATCGTCGATGTCATTGACCGTAGTGTCCCGCTGAAAAAAGCCGGGGCCAACTATTCTGCCTGCTGCCCCTTTCATAACGAAAAATCACCCTCATTTACGGTAAGTCCCACCAAACAGTTTTATCACTGTTTTGGTTGTGGAGCGCACGGCTCCGCCATCGGTTTTGTGATGGAATATCAAGGTCTCAGCTTTGTTGAAGCGGTTAACGAGCTGGCCAAGCAAGTGGGGATGATCGTGCCGCAGGAGACGCGCGAGCGCGATACGGATGCCCCCCAGAAAAAAGCTGTGCCCGGAATGGTGGAAGCCATGCAGCAGGCCGTGTTGTATTACCGGGGCGAGCTCAAGAAATCCCAGCGCGCCATTGAGTATTTGAAAGGGCGCGGCTTGAGCGGCCAGATTGCCGCTCGTTTTCAGATGGGGTATGCCCCCTCTGGCTGGCAAAACCTGCAGGAGGTATTCAGCGATTATCAGGACGATGTGTTGAAGTCGATTGGCCTGGTCATTGAAAACGAACAGGGGCGGCGCTATGACCGTTTTCGGGATCGCGTCATGTTTCCCATTCACGATCAAAAAGGCCAGGTGATTGGCTTTGGCGGTCGCGTGCTGGGCACGGAAGGGAATGATGATGGCCCCAAATACCTGAATTCTCCCGAAACTCCTTTGTTTCAGAAGGGTCAGGAGTTATATGGCCTGTTTCTGGCCCGCCGTGCGATTCGCGATGCTGGGCGTGTGCTGGTGGTGGAAGGCTATATGGACGTGGTTGCGCTGGCCCAATACGGCATTGAATATGCCGTTGCCGCACTGGGCACCGCCACTACGCCGGTGCACATCACCAAGCTCATGCGGCAGACTGATGAAATCGTGTTTTGTTTTGATGGCGATGCCGCCGGCCGCAAAGCTGCCTGGCGTGCGGCCATGAATGCCTTGCCAGCGCTGACCGATGGCTTGCGCTTAAGCTTCCTGTTTTTGCCAGCCGAGCATGACCCGGACAGCTATGTGCGTGAATACGGCAAGGAAGCGTTTGAGGCGGCCATGCAAACCGCATTGCCCTTGTCGCAATATCTCATACAACATTTGAGTGAAGATAATGGCCTGCAATCGCAGGAGGACAAGGTGCGCTTTTTGAATGAGGCAGAACCCATTCTGGCGCAGATACAGGCACCGCGGCTTGCACTGTTATTGCGCAAACGCGTGGCCGAGTTGGCCGGGCTTTCGGATGAAGAAATGCGCAGCATGATCCGCTTGCCCGAGGTGCAGCGCCCTCGCCGCAGCCAGCCGCGGCAGACACGCAGCACGCTCTCATTGCAGCGTCGTTTTGTATTGATGGTGCTGATGCAACCCGCGCTGGTCAGTCCCGATGACTTGGCATGGGTTCTGCATGAGAGTGAAGAAGATGCCCTGGTAAAGCACGCGCTGGAAGCTGCGGTAGCCTACCCAAGCGCCAAGCCTGCGGGCTTGTTGCTGCAATTGCAAAATCGGGTAGATGCCAGGCTGATGCGCGAGCTGGAGCGCGAGATTCATTTACTGGATGAGCAAGTCGATTACTCTCTTGAATTTGAGGGCGCGCGCAAGCAATTAAGGGATATGTATGCCGAGCGGCAAGGAAAAACTCTACTGGCACGCATGCAGGAAAAGAAAATCAGCGATATGACCGAGCAGGAAAAGGCATTGCTGAAAGCGATGGTAGGCGCGACTAAAAATAGGTCGTGATTTAAGGTATAATGCCGGGTTTTTCCGTAACCGCATTTAACAGGTTTAATGGATTTGAGGTCAAGCATGGCTAATGAGCAAAACGATAAGGTCAACGATAAAGTAGAAACGCAGATCAGCGATGCTGATATACGTCGTACACGGCTTAAGTCGCTGATCGTTCTGGGTAAAGAACGCGGCTACCTGACTTACGCTGAAATCAATGACCACTTGCCGGACGACGTTCAGGATTCTGAACAGATCGACGGCATTATCGGCATGATTAACGATATGGGTATTCAGGTGTACGAAGAGACACCCGATGCCGAAGCACTGCTGATGTCGGATGCTCCACCGCCAGTGGCCGATGAAGATGCCGTGGAAGAAGCTGAACAGGCCCTTTCTACTGTAGATTCCGAGTTTGGCCGCACCACGGACCCTGTGCGTATGTACATGCGCGAAATGGGTACGGTAGACCTGCTCACCCGCGAAGGCGAAATCGAGATCGCCAAGCGCATTGAAGACGGCCTCAAGCACATGGTGCAGGCCATTGCCGCCTGTCCTACTACCATTGCCGAATTGCTGGCCATGGTGGAAAAAGTTGAAAAAGACGAACTCAGTGTTGATGATCTGGTAGATGGTCTGATTGACTCCGACGTCGGCCTGGAAGAAGACATCCCGGTAGAAGCCGCTGAAGCCGAAGAAGAAGAGCCTGAGGACGATGAAGAAGACGACGGCGACGAAGACGGCGCCAAGGCCGCTGCCATCTCCGCTGAGGCGCTGGCCAAACTGAAGGAAGAAGTGCTCACCCGCTTCGCCGTTATCCGTCAGTCACACCAGAAAATGACGGTCATCCTGCAAGAGCGCGGCTCTCAGGATAAAGAATATCAAGCCCTGCAAAACGCCATTCTGGAAGAGCTGACCGCATTCCGTTTCTCTGCCAAGCAAGTTGAAGCCCTGTGTGACCAGGTGCGCAACATGGTGGAAGAAATCCGCGGCCACGAACGCAAGATCATGGAATTCTGCGTCGACAAATCAGGCATGCCACGTGCGCATTTCATCAAGGTATTCCCTGGCAATGAAGGCAATCTGGACTGGCTGGCAGGCGAGCTGACCGTTAACAAGCCATACGTTGAGCGGCTGGAGCGCTTCAAGCACTCCATAGTGGATCAGCAGCAACGCCTGCTGGACCTGCAAGACCGCGTAGGTATCCCCATCAAGGAACTCAAGGAAATCAACAAGCAGATGTCCACCGGCGAAGCCCGTGCACGTCGTGCAAAGCGCGAGATGATTGAGGCTAACCTGCGTCTCGTGATCTCTATCGCCAAGAAATACACCAACCGTGGTTTGCAATTCCTCGATCTGATTCAGGAAGGCAACATCGGCCTCATGAAGGCCGTGGACAAATTTGAATATCGCCGTGGCTACAAGTTCTCTACGTACGCCACCTGGTGGATTCGTCAGGCCATTACACGCTCGATCGCCGACCAGGCCCGCACCATCCGTATCCCGGTGCACATGATCGAAACCATCAACAAGATGAACCGCATCAGCCGCCAGATTCTGCAGGAAACTGGTCTGGAACCAGACCCCGCAACCCTGGCAGAAAAGATGGAAATGCCGGAAGACAAGATTCGCAAGATCCTCAAGATTTCCAAGGAGCCTATCTCCATGGAAACCCCGATCGGCGACGACGACGACTCCCATCTTGGCGACTTTATCGAAGACATGACCACGCTCGCCCCGGTAGACGCCGCCGTCTACGCCAGCCTGCGTGAAGCCACCAAGGAAGTGCTGGAATCCCTCACCGCGAGAGAAGCCAAGGTGCTGCGTATGCGCTTCGGTATTGAAATGAACACCGACCACACGCTGGAGGAAGTCGGCAAGCAATTCGACGTCACCCGCGAGCGTATCCGTCAGATCGAAGCCAAAGCCCTGCGCAAGCTGCGTCACCCAACGCGCTCCGAGCGCCTGCGCAGCTTCCTCGAAACCGGCAACGACTAAACGCCTAAGTTACAGGGCCTCTAGCTCATGCCTGGTTAGAGCAGCGGACTCATAATCCGTTGGTGCTCGGTTCGACTCCGAGGAGGCCCACCAAAAAATCAAGGGGTTACGTTAATTCGTAACCCCTTTTTATTTTTTTAGTAGCCAGATAGTAGCAAAAAAACAATTGGGAAAAATTTACTCCTAATATATTCTTTAAAGAAATTTCAAGAAAACATGAGATGAGCGATCAAATACAAGTTGCATTGAGAAGCGGGATAAGATCGAACCCTTCATTTAGAGCAGCAGTAAGTAATCTTCGAGTTAAGGTTTCACCAAAGAACTATATTGAAATATTGAGAAGAGCAAAAACATATTTTCCACATAGGATAGGCGCAATACTGCCAGAAAACAGAGGGATTGATTGGGGTGGCTTACGAGGCCCAAAGGTAATGCATCCTGTATCTTTGGATAAGGAGCTTACTTGGCACTTACTGATTTGTAAGCAGTACGTTGAAAAGCTGAATTCACATGTCCAGACTATTGCAGATCTAACCACCGCTTGTTTTGAAAATGACCAGGAAAAAGCAGAGAAGCTTGTTCAGGATCATATACAGACGCATGGTGTGACAATATGGAGTCTAGAAGCAACAATCGCACTGTTAAGTAAAAATGATAAAGATGGCAATCTGATCGATGCGTTTAATATAGAGCATGCAACAAAATTAAATGGAACAATTGCGGCTTCATTAATAGATGTATTCGAAGATTTCTACAATCAATCGACAACTTACGGGGGATTTTATACAAGGTTAAGAAAGTATTTAGATGGAAATAAAGAGGGTGAAATTAAAGATTTCTACCAAGTGAAATTTCTTTCAAGAGTTACAGGCGATAGCCAGCTATCAAATTATTTACAATGGCAGGGAAGTTACGGGTATGTAGATGCTTATGAAGGATTAATGCATTTATACGCCAATATTGGAATGTTAGATCAAGAGGGAGTTGATTTACAAGCCAAATTAAACTTATTGAACATTATTGCAGACATCAAGGATGTAAGATTAACAAATTTGTTACAGTTTACTGCAGGGGAAGGTGTAGAAAAGAAAGGATGCGATGTTTTAAATATTAAGCATTTCCCTAAAATTATAAATAATGATTTGTCTGAGAGGCAACTATATAAAGAGTCTGATATAGCAAGTATTGAAAACATTATTATTAATTTCTTAGAGCATTATAACGAAGAGAAATGCGATATACGCGAGCTATATAAAAATACAACTACAACAATATCAAAATTTAGCTTTCTTCCATTCTTCAATGCTTCATTTGCATTTCTACATGGTATTTTTTCACCTCTTATAAGCGACATTTCGTACCGTAGGTGTTGTGCTTTATCTATTCCAATCATAAGCAATAGCCAAAGTGCGGAATGGATTAATATGACATTTCAAGAAAAGGTAGAAAAAAGTTTCGTTCAAAATTATGCTTGGTCTGCCATTTTATGTAGCAATATTGAATTACAGGCTAGGTATAAGAGGATTCTTTATCATGTTATAAGTGAGAAAGGTTCGCTCGATGAGTTCGATGGATATGAAATTCCGCAAGAGTATCGAAAAGGGTTTGAGCTACTTAAGTTAACAGTTTTAGACAGGCTAGATAATTCAACTGAAGCATTATCTTTCATAGTTTCATTAGCACTTAAAAACAATTCTCAAGCTGAATTCTTACCTTTCTCCAACTATGTTGGAGGAAGTAAGGGAGTTAAGGATTTAAGTGAATTTGATCCGATCGATTTAGTTATTGCATTATATTTTTGCGATCTTACTGATTCAAACAAAAAAGTGAAATTTAACTTGGATTATTCATGTAACCTTTTACTCAAAAAATACAGTTGTAGAAGTATTGCGGAATTGGTAACAAAGAACTCAAACGATGAAAGATTGAACTTTATATTATGGAAGGTTTTATGGAAGGTTTTGATCCCTAATAATTTAAAGTTGGTTAGTTTTTTAAGAGATATTGATGAGGTTGAGAATGGGAGAATTGAGGCGTGCCAAGTTCTCTTAAATATAAACTATGGTGATGCGGAGGAATACGAAATATCGTATGGAAAAAAGAAATCCGCCAGGCTGAACGTGGTGTGGAAAGCTCAAGAATCAATGTAAATAAAGATAATATAAAAAAATGGGCAGAAGAGAATTACAGAGAGCAGTATGATCGTGTTAAAAAGACAAGGACAACTAGAATATCCCCCACTCTAGATGAGCTGCATGTCGCTATAAAAAATATACGTAATCATCTACCTCTGGAAAATACTTCATTAGATAAAAATATGAAGGATCCAATTTTTAATATGGGCTTGGAGATAATATCTAATTGTTACTATAAAGAAAATGATGGGCTTGATCATTTTCTGAGTTTAAGAATTAGACATGGTTCTTTAATGGGATATTTGCGTGCGCCCATGGAGAAAGAGCATCTATTAGAGCAAGGATTGCTGAATATGGATTCTCCAATATCTAAAAATTGGAAAGATAAAATTGAATTTTATAGTGCAAAGGATTTTGAAAAATTCATCACTGGTCTAAAACTATTCCAAGAGAAATTTGACAATTTAATAGAAGATTTAAGGGCAAAATACCTTCAAATTCGGAATGTTGAGCGGCCAGATGGATTGTTTACTGCAAAAATGGCAAGAGTTGTTCTCGATGCATACCATTCAGAATGGGAAGACGCAAAGACCTTTGATGATTTTTTCCTAAGTTGTTGGGATGGGTTTAAATCATTACTCGAGAACAGCCTTAAAAATATTCGAAAGTTTTTGGATGAAGATATTCTTAAGGAAGTAAATTCATATGCTGATGAATTTTCATTATTTATTAATGATGTCGGTATGAAAAATGCAGATAGGGCAATAATTAACTCTGCAATAACACGAGGTGCGACTGCTTTTCAAGAAGCAATTAGATTGGTTAAGCAATGGTTCACATTCGTTGATGAGATTAAAGATAATTATGAACTTGAGTATACTCAAGTTTTAGAACTGGTATTTAAGGTATTTAGAAATGCAAGACCTAGTTTAAATATTGAGGTCTCATCAAATGATGTTCCTAATAATTATAGATTCAACACTCAGTCTGTTTCGATATTGGTTGATGCTTTTTTCATAATTTTAGATAATATTTATAAACATTCTGGCTATATTGGTTCTGTAAAAATAGAATTAATAACTAAGAAATATATAAGAATGAATTCTTCGAAATTACTATAATAAGTCCCGTTTTAAGTTCATTGGTAGATAAAAATAAAGAAGAAATAGAGAAAATAAAATCTATTTTATTTAATGGTGATTTGTCTGAAGCTTTAATTACAGAAGGGAAAAGTGGATTGATAAAATTAGCAAGGATTGCTGAGAACTCTATTTCTAAAGCAAGATATCCTAGCATAATTCCATTGGATTTTGGGTTTGACAGTAATAATAATTACTTTGTTACTATACGCTTGTTGTATTTCTAATAGAGGATGATCTATTCAAAAATAATAATATTTATAAAGTGATCGAAGAGCATTTTCCATTTGTTAATATCATGGTCGCTAAGTCCGTAGTTTCATCGGTTCAAGTGATTGATGAAAATCAATTTGATCTGGTCATTTTGGATCTAGCAATACCTGATTATGATGAAAGTAACGAAGCTTCTCAGGATTTGGGTGGAGTCATCGTATTTCGATATTTACAACAAGTTCATCCTAATGTTCCGGTTATTGTAATAACTCAATATGAGACGCTTAAAGTCGGGAGTGTCCTGCGGGATATTTCAAATATCAAAGATGAACTTAGCGAAGAGTTTGGGGCTCAGTTTCTTGGATTATTACAATACAAATTAAATGACGATTATTGGAAAAATTGTTTAATAAATTTTTTAAGGGGTCATGTTAGTGAATTTAAAGCTTATGTCTATTAATACTTCATTGGCTGAATTCTCTCAAAATATTGATATTGTTAATACCGCAAGTAATGTATCAGAGGCAAGGAGGTTTTTAAATGAGGGTAAATATGATTTGCTGATATTAGACATCAAAGTTCCTTATCGATTGAAGGAGGATGCCGTAATAGATGCTGGTACTAATTTTCTTAAGGAAATTTTCGAAGATAATCAACATAATCATCCAAGATATGTTGTGGGAATATCTGGAATTGAGGGCGATCCATTTACTGAAGCAAGTCATATCTTTCAAAAGCACGGTTGGGTACTTCTGAATTATTCCTCCTCGTCATATGTATGGAGAGAATCCTTAAAATACTATCTTCATCACATTCTGATTGTTCAAGAAAATATTGATGAATTATATGCTGATTTAGTTATTGTTACAGCATTGGATAAACCTGAATTGCAAGCTGTTAAGATTGTTTTTCCAGAATTAAAAGGTCCTAGGCAGATTGACTCTAAAACTCTAATTTGGGAGGGGGATGTTCAAACAGTTAAAGGCACGGTAAAAGTTGTTGCTGCCTCATGTTGGCAAGTCGGATTAAGCGCTGCTTCAACTTTTTCGGAGCGTCTTATTACTATGTTTAAGCCAAAATTAATTGCAATGACTGGTATTTGTGCCGGATATTCAGATTCCGTAAATATTGGTGATGTTATTGTTGCTAATCAAAGTTGGCAATGGCAGGGAGGGAAGATTTTTCAAGATGATGAAGTAACGAAATTTTTACCAGAACCTGATGTTTATAGACCGAATCAAGATATTTTAACTAAACTTAAAACTATAAAAATTTCTGATTTGAAACCTATTACTGATCAATACTATCCTGCAGATTCTGATAATGATTGGAAGATTGTGGCTGGGCCTTTAGTATCTGGGGTAAGTGTGGTTGCCTCTAAAGATACCATGAGGGAGGTACGTAATCAGCATCGAAAGGTACTAGGCCTAGAAATGGAAGCTTATTCTATATATTTTACTGCTCATTATCATCCAATTAATCCACAGTCAATTGTCATTAAGGGTGTCTGCGATTTTGGGGATTCAAGTAAAGGTGATAATCACCAATTAATTTGCTCGATCCGTAGCGCTGTACTTTTAAGAAAGCTAACTGAGTTGATTTTCTAATTTTCATTTGAGCGTACAGTTATTAACAGAACTCCAAGGGGGCTAAAAAGCCCCTAACCCCACCCTCACTATCTTCCGGGCTCTCCGCTGCACTTTGGCCTGTGGTTGTGCTTTGTGCTAATGGCGTTGGTTTGATAACCTCACGCCTCCCCTTAAAGGTAATGCTCCATTGCTCTAACCGTGTTGGCACAATCACTGTTCCGCACTCAATGCCTATGATCTGATTGCCGCTCGCTTCCCTGTAGCGGTTCGGCTTGTCGCTCCACACCTTCGCAAGCTGCACGGGCATTTCCTTCCGCTTGCCTAACGGGCCACCCATGAGTTCCATGAAGGTTTTCCAGTCGTCTTTATCGGCGGTTTCCCAGATAGTCTGCATTTCAGGGCTCAATTCTGCTTTTTAAGTCGTCGCATTTCCCGATAGATGCCTACAGGCGGCCCGCCGATTTGCTGATACTGGCCAATATCCCATGTTCGCGCCCCATTGCGATACTTTTACAAAAATAGACCTTACTAAAACAATCGTTGTCCAAAACACTCATTCATAACCGACATGAAGCCGTATGTCTCATTTTTCTGTTCTGGATCTTTCCCCGATTGCACAAGGCCGTACTGCGTCCGAATCTTTTCAAGCCACATTGGAGCTTGCGCAGCATGCGGAGCGCTGGGGATTTCGTCGTTTTTGGCTGGCTGAACATCATGGAATGCCAGGTATCGCCAGCGCAGCTACCTCTATCTTGATTGCCCACGTAGCAGCGGGGACTTCCTCGATTCGCGTGGGTGCGGGTGGCATTATGCTACCTAACCACTCACCATTAGTCATCGCGGAACAGTTTGGCACATTGGAGTCTTTATTCCCGGGACGGATTGATCTTGGGCTCGGACGGGCGCCAGGATCGGATCAAATGGCGGCACGTGCGCTGAGGCGCAATCTATCCTCTGACGCAGACGATTTTCCTGAAGATGTCATGGAACTGATAGATTACTTCTCAGATGAACCGCGAGGGCCCGTTCGGGCTGTGCCAGGAACGGGGCTTAACATTCCCATATGGATTCTTGGATCAAGTCTCTATGGTGCCCAACTCGCCGCAGCGATTGGTTTGCCGTACGCATTTGCATCTCATTTTGCTCCAGCACAAATGATGCAGGCCATTGAGGTTTACAGAGCTACATTTAAGCCTTCAAAATTCTTAAGCCAACCTTATGTCATGCTCGGCTTTAATGTCATCGCAGCGGATACTGACCAAAACGCAAATTTGTTAGCTTCGTCAATGCAGCAGGCATTCATTAACTTGCGCACAGGAAATCCTTCAAAGCTTCCTCCGCCGATTAATAACTACCTGGAGAAAATTGGCGGGGCTGAACGTGCACTCCTCAGCCAAATACTCTCATGCTCAGCGATAGGTGGCCCAGATAAGGTCAAAGATGAAGTCGATGCATTTATTGCCAGAACTCAGGCGGATGAATTAATGATTACATCGCAAATTTTTGATCATGCTGCCCGTCTTCGGTCTTATGAAATTGTTGCGAATCTTCACGAAAATTTCGTCATTGCATAATCTCAACTAACAAGACATCTTGAATCAATAAGAAGAGGTTGAAGATGCAGAGGTGAATTTTTATTCACCAACGGTGTTGCTCGAATTTTATTGAAGAGCTAACACTTTCTGACAGCAACTTCAGCGTTTAGCTTATGGTCTATTGCATTGATGTTGATATGGGGTGCCAACCTGCAGGCAGGGGGCGTGGCCGCGGGCGGCGGTACGGCAGGGGCGCCAGCCGGCGGTGGTGGCACAGGGGCGACGACTTCTCCCGCGCCAACGACATCTCCTTCGCCTAATACTGTGGCCCCTGCGGGGTCTGACACGCGTCAGGGTACTGAGCCTTCTTCGCCCGATACTTTTGCGCCTGCTGGCTCGCAGCGTTCGCCGGGGACAGACTCTACCTCGCCGGACACTTTTTCGCCTGCAAATCCAACGGCCACTCCTTCCAACCAGGCCCCAGCAAGTGCGCCTCCCGTGACCGGGACCAGCGCGCCACCTGTGTCCGGTAAAACGGCGCCCGCGACGTCTACTATCCGTAGTGCTCCGCCGGTCACTTCGCCGGATGGCAGTGCGCCACCTGTGACGAGTGATCCCAGTGCGCCTCCAGTCACCACGCCTTAGATCAATTTTCTGAAAGTGCAGTACATCCCATAAAAAAGCGCTGACTATGCAGCGCTTTTTTATGGTGAAGCTTGTTAGGCTATTCTTCGTGATGCTTGGTGGCTTTGATCTGCTCCAGCTTGGTTTTGGCCGCGTCGCCGATATGGGCTTCGCCGCGTTTTTTTGCCAGCTCTATCTGCTTTTGCCGCTCCAGGATGCGGGCTTTTTTCTCATCTGAGATTTTGTCGTAGCAGTGCGGGCAAGACACGCCGGCCATGTAGTGCGGGGATGCTTTTTCTTCGGGCGAGATAGGGTGGCGGCATGCGTAGCACAGGTCGTACTCGCTTAGTGCCAGGCCATGGCCGACGGCCACGCGCTGATCAAACACAAAACATTCGCCTTCCCACAGGCTTTCTTCCTTGGGCACGTTTTCCAGGTATTTGAGAATGCCGCCTTGCAGGTGATATACGTTCTCAAAGCCTTGCTCCAGCATGAAGGCGCTGGCTTTTTCACAGCGTATGCCGCCGGTGCAGAACATGGCGACCTTTTTGTGTTTGTTGGGGTCGAGGTTCTTGCTCACATACTCGGGGAATTGCCGGAAAGTGGTGGTGTGCGGATCAAGCGCGTTTTTAAAGGTGCCGATGTCGTATTCGTAATCGTTGCGGGTGTCGATGACGATGACATCCGGGTCGCTGATCAGCGCGTTCCAGTCTTCGGGCTTCACATAGGTGCCGACTTTTTTATTGGGGTCTATGCCAGGCACGCCGAGGGTAACGATCTCTTTTTTCAGGCGCACTTTCATGCGGTAAAACGGCATTTCTTCGGCGAAGGATTCTTTGTGCTCCAGGTCAGCCAGGCGCGGGTCTGATTTCAGATAGGCGAGCATGGCATCTATGCCTTCACGGCTACCGGCCACAGTGCCGTTAATGCCTTCAGCGGCGAGCAGCAAGGTGCCTTTCAGGCCTTGGGCGTTACATAGATCGAGCAAGCCGGGCTGCATGGTTTGGTAGTCATCCAGCGGGGCAAATTTATATAGGGCGGCAACAATAATATCGGGCACTGCAAAGGTCTCCTGCGTAATCCCGCTATGATAATCCATGTTTGAAACAAGGTTAAATGGTTTGGCGGGTTAAGGTCGGCATTTTACCGGAATTTATACTGAAAAATCGCAGGCTTACAGCGTGTGGTTGCTATGCTGCAGGCGGCGCGCCATGTGCTTGAGAAAGCGCATGGCCACCTTGGGCTCACCCATGAGCAGGGTTTCGATGTTGTCGGCGCTGATAATCACAACATCGGCATGGTCGGTGATTACCTTGGCATCGGCCACGCGTGGGCTATCGGTAAGCAGGGCCATTTCACCAAAGTAGTCTCCAGGCCCAATCTCGCGAATGGTGCCGCCAGGGAAGATCAGCTGCACCTTGCCCATGACGATGTAATAAAGATCCAGCCCATGCTCGCCCTGACGGAAGACATATTCATCGCGCTGGTAGATTTTGCCGTAGCGGTTCATCAACTCTTGCAGGTAGTGTTCTTTGTCCTTGGGCAATTCACCGAATAAACCACGCAGCAATAACACGTCTTTTTTGTGCAGGGTGGAGATCAGCTCAGTGCCAAGCAGAAATACAGCAAAGGTGTAGTACAGCCAGCCGATGGAAATGAACATGTTTTTCATGCCGCCAAACACCGTGTCATAAGACTGATTCAGCGAAAGAAAAAGCCCGAAGGCGGGGCGCATGGCGATCCACATGATGCCGGTAATGGTCGAGCCGATCAGGATATTTTTAAGTGAAATGCGTGCCGGAAAAAAGATGCGATAAAAAATGGCGATCAGCACGGTGCAGATGACAATGGAGCTGACGTTATCAATCAGCTTGGTGTGCGTGGCGGATGGATTGAAAAAATCAATCACCTTTTCCAGCCCCAGCCCCATGAGAGTAAAGATAAAGAAGAGCAGCAGGATACCAAGTACGCCAATCACATCCTTGAACTTGCGCTTGATGAAGGAGGGCTCTTCTACCATGGAGGCTATGGTGTGAAAGGCTGAGCGCAATGCGCCCGCCAGTGGCGTCACAATCCAGAATAGCGCGAACATGCCAAACGCCCCCCACACTGCCTGGTGTTTGGAGACGTTATAGACCTCGATCATGATGCGGTGGCTGAACTTGGGCACCAGGTTGCTGGTGAGGATGGCCAGCTTGACGATGGCGTAGTTGGATGACACCACCAGATGGCTCAGCATGAAAAAAATCAGCAACGCCATGGGGATCAGCGCAAACATGGCATAAAAGGATAATGATGCCGAAATGCTGAAGCCGTTATGCAGCTGGAAGGCGCTCAATGTCTCGCGAAAAATGAAAAAGGGCGTGCGATAACGCCGCCTGGCGTAGGCGTTGAGCGGCATGGCAAGTGCCGGGTGATTGCCTATGTCTTTTACCTGATTGAGCTTGATAGCCAAAGTTACCTTGCGCCAGTTGCGTGGATGGAAATGCTGGCTGCATTAAACCTTAGATAACGAGCCAGCCGCAAGTGTATAAGCTGGCTCGTCATGCTTACAGCTTTTTAAATTCTTCGGTGGCCGCCACCAATGCCGAGAGCGTGCCTGCTTCCATACCAGAGTGCCCGGCATCCGGCACCATATGCAGCGCTGCATGAGGCATGGCTGCATGCAGTTCATAGGCGCTAATCGGCGGGCAGACCATGTCGTAGCGGCCTTGCACAATCACAGTGGGAATGTGTGCAAGGGCTTTGGCTTCTTTCAGCAAATCCCGCTGGCCGACAAAGCATAGATGCTTTATATAGTGAATCTGCACTCTGGCACGTGCAATTTGCACTTCATTGCTGGCCGAGCCTTCATTCTTGCCGGGCAACAGCGTCATGATGCTGCCTTCAAACGCATTCCAGCGCGTGGCGGCTGGGGCGCTGATGGCGGGATCATCATTAAAGACAAGTTTGCCGTAAGCCTGCAGCACATCGCCACGGTCTTCTTCTGGCAGATAGGCCAGCAGCTTTTGCCAGGCTTCCGGGTAAAAGTGTTTCACATCGCCCAGAAACCAATCCAGCTCTGATGGTCGGCTGAGAAAGATGCCGCGCAATATCAGACCGCGTACTTTGTCAGGATGTGCAATCGCATAACACAGTGCCAGCGTGCTACCCCAAGAGCCGCCAAACACCAGCCAGCGATCAATGCCCAAGTGTTCGCGCAGCTCCTCTATATCGCTGACGAGCAGATCCGTCGTGTTCTCTTCCGTGCCGCCATGAGGGTGGCTGCGCCCGCATCCCCGCTGGTCCAGCAGAATAATGCGGTAATGCGCCGGGTCGAAATATCGGCGCTGCGCCGGATTGCAGCCGCTGCCTGGACCCCCATGCAGAAATACCACCGCAGGGCCGGCAGGGTTGCCGCACTCCTCAAAATAGATCTGGTGCCTGGCTGATACATTTAGCCAGTCACTGCGATACGGGAGGATTTCTGGAAACAAATTGTAAGTATGCGAATTATTCATTTGGGTATAAGGTAACTCTTTGTTTTATTTGGTGATGATTATTTAGGAATTTAGGGAAAAACTCATTCTGCACAAGGGAAAAACTTAATTGTAAATAAAATGTAAATAGAGTATTGCAAAACATTTTGGAGTGATCTAATATTCGGATCAACTCACTTATAAGGTGAGTGAGAGCAACAACTAAATATGCCGTAAAAACCTATAACAATAAATAGGTGGCTGTTATCTAGTTAGCGCTTTGATTAAACCCTTAGTAGTAACAACTATGGAGATTTAAAATGGAGATGAGCAAGATTAAATTGGCTCTGGGCGTGGCAATCGGTATGAGCATGGCTCTTCCTATGGTTGCTTCTGCTGCTGCAGACCAAGAGGCTGCGATGGCCAACCCAAACAACTGGGCACACCCACGCGGTCAGCACAACAACAATGCATACAGCACCCTGAATCAAATCAACAAGGGTAACGTTAAGAACCTGAAGGCTGCCTGGACATTCGCTACCGGTGTTAACCGTGGTCACGAAGGCTCCCCACTGGTGATTAACGGTGTGATGTACGTTCACACTGCATTCCCAAACAACGTTTACGCTCTGGACCTGAACGACAACCAAAAGATCATCTGGTCGTACTTCCCTAAGCAAGACCCATCCGTACAAGCTGTTCTGTGCTGCGATAACGTAAGCCGCGGTCTGGGCTTCGGCGACGGCAAGATCTTCTTGCAACAAAATGACGGCATGCTGGTTGCTCTTGACGCTAAGACTGGCGCCAAGGTTTGGGATGTTAAGAACACTGATCCTAAGGTCGGTGCTACTAACACCAACGCTCCTCACGTTATCAAGGACAAGGTTCTGACCGGTTGCTCCGGTGCTGAATTCGGTGTTCGCTGCTTTATCGCTGCTTACAACCTGAAAGACGGCTCCCTGGCATGGAAGGCCTACTCCACTGGTCCTGACAGCGAAGTGCTGATTGGTGCTGATTTCAACAGCGCTAACCCACACTACAGCGCTCTGTCTGTATACCAAGACGTGAACGGTGGTAACAAAGAAGGCGGTTCTTTCAAGGCTCTGTCCAAAGACCAACTGAAGTTCCCTGAAAAAGACCTGGGCGTTAAGACCTGGTTGAAGCCACAAGCTGTTAAAAACGGCTGGGAACACGGCGGCGGTTCCGTATGGGGCTGGTGGCCATATGATCCTAAGTTGAACCTGGTGTACTACGGTACTGGTAACCCATCTGTTTGGAACCCAGACGTACGTCCTGGTGACAACAAGTGGTCCATGACTATTTTCGCTCGCGATCTGGACACCGGTATCGCTAAGTGGGGTTATCAAATGACTCCTCACGATGAGTGGGATTATGACGGCATCAACGAAGTTGTTCTGTTCGAAAAGGGTGGCAAGAAGTACGCATTCCACACTGACCGTAACGGTTTCAACTACACATTTGACGCTGTTGACGGCACCCTGCTGGTTGCTGAAAAAGCTCACCCCTTCATCAACTGGGCTACCCACGTTGACTTGAAGTCCGGCGTTCCTCATAAGGATGCTAAGGCTTCTACTCACCAAGACTACAATGCCAAGGGCATCTGCCCAGCAGCTCTGGGTGTTAAGGACCAACAGCCAATGGCTTACTCGCCACGTACTGGTCTGATGTACATCCCATTGAACCACGTATGTATGACTTACGAGCCAGTTGAGTCCAAGTACGTTGCTGGTCAACCATGGGTTGGCGCTACTCTGACCATGTTTGCTGGTCCAGATGGCGTAATGGGTGGTTTCGAAGCCTGGGATCCATTGAAGGGTAAAGCAGTTTGGTACAACAAAGAGAAGTTCTCGTCATGGGGTGGTGTTCTGACTACTGCTTCTGACCTGGTGTTCTACGGTACACTGGAACGTGACTTCAAGGCAGTTGATGCACAAACTGGTAAGCTGTTGTGGAAGTTCCAAGTTGGTTCTGGTGTGATCGGCAATGCCTTCACATACAGCCACAAGGGTAAGCAATACGTTGGCGTACTGTCCGGTATCGGCGGTTGGGCTGGCGTAGCGATGAACCTTGGTATGACCAATGACACCGACGCACTGGGTGCTGCTGGTGGCTACAAGGAACTGACCAAGTACAACGCTGCTCCTGGCGGCGGTGCACTGAACGTGTTCAGCCTGTAATAGTTGAAGAAATTCAAATATTTACAGAACTAACCGTTAGTTAGTGTGTCATATAAGCACCCCGCTCCGGCGGGGTGCTTTTTATTATTATAAGAAGATAAAATAGGCCGCTAACAGACACGAGGACAAAGGTAATGCTGATTAATTTCAAAAAAGTATCACTGGTTTTACTTTTCACTGCTCTGGCAAATAGTGCATTTGCTGCAGATGAAAATACGCTGGAAGTCGATCCGAACGTTGGTCGTGGTGGTGAACCTTCCCGCATTGATGATCCAACCGAATTCAAAGTTTGTGCAGACCAGGATAACCTGCCTTATTCAAACTCAAAGCAAGAAGGTTTTGAGAATAAAATTGCTCAGTTGATTGCGCAGGATCTGGGCAAAAAATTATCGTATCAATTCTGGTATGACCGTATGGGCTATATCAGAAACACATTGAATGCGCGCCGATGTGATGTGATTATGGGGACCGTGGCCGGCAATGATATGGTGCTGACTTCGAAGCCATACTACCGTTCGGGCTATGTCTTTGTTACACGTAAGGAAAGTAATCTGAACATCACGGATTGGGACTCCCCTGATCTCCGTAAAGGCATCATTGGTGTGGTTGGTCAAACCCCGCCATCTCGCCCAATTTACGATAAAGGCCTAATGGAAAACGCCCGTCCTTATCGTATTCAACGTGACTTGAATCTGCCGCCCAGTTTCATGATTGACGATCTGGTCAAAGGCGATATTGATATCGCCATTGTCTGGGGACCAATTGGTGGGTATTATGCCAAACAGTCCAAAGTTCCATTGGTCGTTGTGCCAGTGCCTGAGTATGAAGATACGAATGTGCATGGCAAGGAGTACTGGAATATTTCAGTGGCTGTGCGCAAGAAAGACAAGGAACGTCTGGCCATGATTCAGGAAGTGCTGGATCGTCGGCATGCGGACATCATGAAGATTCTGGATGATTTTGGTATTCCACATCTGGATGTCGTTCCCGGTGATAGCGTTGAAAAGAAACGCGAAACGCGCGGTGATGTAATTCCGAAATTCGAATAATGAATTGGCGTTATCAGGTTGCTTGGGTCAACCGTACATAACGCCTGTTCGTTATACGTATTACAAGTTGGTCATGGTTTGGCATGATCAAACTGTAGCTCTATTTTCAAACGAGGAGATGACATGTTAGGCAATAAGGTAGTTAAGGCGACGTTATTTGTTTCTATGCTTGCTCTGGTTGGATTGACTCTTCCACTGCAAGCTAGCGCCGAATGTAAATTGGTTGCGACTCAGGACGGCTCGCCGCTGGACATCAAGGCTGATGCCTTTGATACTCCAGAAGCAAAGCAATTCCTGGATACCTGTAAGAACCCTTACATTGGCAATGAAGCTGCAACTAAGCGCGGTCAGAAGTTGTTCCAATTGTATTCATGCACTGCATGTCACGGCGGTCAGGCTGAAGGCGCTGTAGGCCCAAGCTTGCATGGTCCTAACTTCAAATATGCCAAGAACGCCACTAACAAGGGTATGTTTGAAACGATCTGGCACGGTACTAACGGCGGTATGGGTGCCAAAGGTAAAGGCTTGATGGATCCTTCCGATCCAGAAAACGGCCTGACACCAGATGAAGTGTTGAAGATTGTTGCCTGGGTAAGAACTCACAGCAAGACACTCACTGGTAACGAATAAGCGCTTATCGCTAAAATTCGGCACTAATTAAAATAAAAGCGGTCATTGTTAAAAGCGGTGACCGCTTTTTTTTATGTGTAGCAATACCTGTTGGAGTAAAATCAATAACGTTAGAGGAGAGTATCAATGCGAAAAATGACACTAAGCACTCTGGGTATTATCTTGCTGGCTAGTTTGGCTGGCTGTGGTAAATCAGGCGATAGCGCAGGCGGTGGTGATAAGGCAGCCGCAGCCTCATCTGGTGAAATGATCAAGTTTGTTACTACTCAAGATGGTTCTCCACTCACCATCAAAGCCGAGTTGTTTGATACGGCTGAAGCCAAAGAATTTATGACGACAGGCAAAAACCCCTACATCGGTAATCAAGACGCGATCGCCAAGGGTAAAAAACTCTTCCAACTGTATTCATGCACACAATGTCACGGTGCTGACGCGCAAGGTCAGGTTGGCCCCAATCTGACAGGTCCCAACTATAATTACGCCAAGGATGCCACTAATAAGGGTATGTTTGAAACCGTGTGGCATGGTACCAACGGTGGTATGGGAGCAAAAGGTAAGGGCTTGATGGATCCTACCGATCCATCGAATGGTTTGTCCCCGGACGAACTGCTAAAAATAATAGCCTGGATACGTAGCCACGGCACGGCGACAGGTAACGAGTCATAGCAAATAAGAAAGGCATCATTTATGCAATCGCAAGTAGAGTCAGGTTCGGGTTTGCACCACGTCGTCATTGTCGGCGGTGGTGCAGGTGGATTGGAGCTTGCTACTCGCCTGGGAGATAAGCTGGGGCGCAAGGGTAAGGCGGAAATCACGCTGATTGACCGTACCCGTACGCACGTCTGGAAGCCTCTGCTGCATGAGATCGCAGCAGGCAGCATGAACCCGGACAAGCATGAGCTGGAATATCTCGCTCAGGCGCACTGGCATCATTTCCGTTTTCGCCTGGGGAGCATGGACGGTCTGGATCGTGCCAAAAAGGAAGTGTATATCGCGCCTTTTTACGATGAAGATGGCGTGGAAATCATCCCGCGCCGCACCTTCAAGTACGATACGCTGATCATTGCCATCGGGAGTACGACGAATGACTTTGGTATCGCTGGCGCAAGAGAGCATTCCATTGCGCTGGATACCCAGGATCAGGCGGAGCGTTTCCACCGGCGATTGCATAATGCCTTGGTGCGTGCCCATACGCAAAATGTCCCATTGCAAGCGGGGCAGCTTGAAGTGGCCATCGTCGGTGCTGGTGCTACCGGCGTTGAACTTGCTGCGGAGTTGCATAACACCACACGCGAGCTGGCGGCCTATGGCCTGGACAAGATCAACGCAGATCGCGATGTGAAAATCTCGCTGATTGAAGCCAGTGATCGCGTGCTGCCTGCCTTGCCTCCTCGTCTCTCCCAGTCGGTAGAGCTCGAGTTGCGCAAGCTGCGCGTGCATGTGTACACGGGTGAGCGCGTCACCGAAGTGACCGATAAGGGCATTTACACCCATAGCGGGCGTTTTATCCCGTCTTCTCTGGTGGTCTGGGCGGCAGGCATCAAGGCGCCGGATTTCCTGAGCCAGCTGGATGGGCTCGAGGCCAACCGTATCAACCAGCTCGTGGTGCGTCGCACCTTGCAAACCACGCTGGATGATGACGTGTTTGCCTTTGGCGATTGCGCCGCCTGTCCTTGGCCTGGGCATGATGAGAACGTGCCACCGCGTGCGCAGTCTGCTCACCAGCAGGCTTCCATGCTGGTCAAGACAGTCAAGAAGCGTGTGGCAGGCAAGACTACGGCCCTGCCTGAGTACACCTACCGCGACTATGGCTCACTGGTTAACCTGGGCAAATACACGACCGTAGGTAACCTGATGGGCTCCGTAGGCGGTTCCAGCCTGTTCATTGAAGGCATGTTTGCGCGCTTTATGTATCAGTCGCTCTACAAGATGCATTTGATGGCACTGCATGGCTTCTTCACCGTGTTCTTGCAGACATTGGCACGTATGATTACCCGTCGTACCGAGCCGCACGTCAAACTGCATTAATGCACGATTGCGGTTAGCAATAAAAAAGCCTCAGGAAACTGAGGCTTTTTTATTGGGCTTTTGATGGTGAGTCAGCTGGTTATTGGACAAGCATCAAAATGTTTTCAGCTTATAGAGACGATAGATCCCACTCATGCTGAGGCTGACAAATAAGCCGAAGGCAATCACGATCAGGTTAATGGAAAGCTCAGCCTTGACCATGAGGGCATACACGCCGATCAGTACAAGTATTCCCAGGTTTTCATTGAAATTCTGCACTGCGATGGAGTGACCTGCGCCGATGAGCAAGTGTCCCCGATGCTGAAGCAAGGCGTTGAGCGGCACCACGAAGAATCCACTCAATGCCCCAATCAAGAACAGCAGGCCGCTGGCGACACGCCAGTCATGAATCAGCACCATCGCCATCACCAGCAAGCCCATCAGAATGCCGGCTGGCAATACTTTGATAGAGTCTTCAAGCTTGATGTACTTGGCAGCAAATACCGACCCCACAGCAATCCCCACCGCCACCATAGCCGTAAGCTGGGTGGCGTGCTCCAGGCCGAAGTCCAGTGCTACAGCGGCCCAGGCCAGTACAACCAGCCGTAGCGTGGCACCAGCGCCCCAGAAAAGCGTCGTGACGGCCAATGATACTTGCCCCATGGGGTCTTTCCACAACACTTTGAATGAGTGCCAGAAATCCTTGAAGATATACAGTGGATTACGTTTAGGCAGCTTGTGGTCAATAGGCAGCTTGGGGATATACATATTGAATGTGGCGGCGGCCAGATACAGGCCCGTAATAATCCACATCGTCATCTGTACATCAATACTCGCCAGTTTACCGCCGATGATCGCCCCCAGAATGATGGCAAGCACGGTAGAGCCTTCCATCCAGCCGTTGGCCTTCACCAGCATGTTGGGGGGGAGAAATTCAGTGAGAATGCCATATTTGGCCGGCGAATAAGCAGCTGCGCCTATGCCGACAATGCCGTAGGCATAAAGCGGTGGCAAACCGAAAATCATGGCAATGGTGCCTATGAATTTGATGCCGTTGGAAATAAACATCACTCGCCCTTTGGGGAAAGCATCGGCAATGGAACCGACGAAGGGGGCGAGCACAATATAGGAGATAACGAAGAACTCCTGCAGCAGTGGCGTATGCCAGTCAGGGGATTGCATTTGCTGCAACAGGGCAATGGCGGCAAACAGCAAAGCATTGTCTGCCAATGCAGACAAAAACTGCGCCAGCAGTATGATATAAAAACCTAGATTCATCGCAGGGTGTCGCCCGGCCGAAGCGCGGGCGATTTTAATTCCATTTCAGCTTAGAGCTGGCTAAAGAGCCTCGGCAGCAAAATCTGCCAAGCGTGAACGTTCACCGCGTACCAGGGTAACGTGGCCATTATGCTGCCAACCCTTGAAGCGGTCGACAACATAGGTGAGGCCAGAGCTGCCCTCTGTCAGGTAAGGCGTATCAATCTGGGCAATATTGCCCAGACAAACCACCTTGGTCCCGGGGCCGGCACGGGTAATCAGTGTTTTCATTTGTTTCGGGGTCAGGTTCTGCGCTTCATCAATGATGAGGAATTTGTGCAGGAAGGTACGTCCGCGCATAAAGTTGAGCGACTTGATCTTGATACGGGTACGTATCAGATCCTGCGTCGCCGCGCGGCCCCACTCCCCGGCATCTTCGTCGGATTTGTTAAGCACATCCAGATTATCCTCCAGTGCGCCCATCCATGGTGCCATCTTTTCCTCTTCCGTACCTGGCAGGAAGCCAATGTCTTCCCCCACTGGTACGGTTACGCGGGTCATGATGATTTCGCTGTAGATTTTCTTGTCCAGCGTTTGCGTCAAGGCAGAAGCCAGGGTGAGCAGTGTTTTGCCGGTACCCGCCTGGCCCAGCAGCGTGATGAAGTCCACATCCGGATCCATCAGCAGGTTAAGCGCGAAATTCTGTTCACGGTTGCGGGCGGTAATGCCCCAGATGCTGTTTTTGTGCTGGGTGTAATCCTTGACCACTTCCAGCACCGCGGTATTGCCTTGCTGGCTGCGGACGATGGCATGAAAAGGTTTTTCGTATTCGTAATAGACAAACTCATTCACCAGCAGGCTTTTGCAGATCGGTCCGGTGATGCGGTAAAACATGCGGCCGGCATCCTGCCACGATTCCATTTCCTTGCTGTGCTTTTCCCAGAAATTGGCCGGCAGTTCGCGCATGCCGGTGTACAGCAGGTCGGTGTCTTCCAGTACTTTGTCGTTGAAATAGTCTTCTGCAGCTACGCCGATGGCGCGGGCCTTGATGCGGATGTTGATGTCCTTGCTGACCAGGATAACCTGGCGTTCAGGTTGCTTTTTCTGCAGGTCGAGCGCAACGCCCAGAATCTGGTTATCAGCCTTGCTACCGGCCAGCATGGGCAGGTCGATGCTCACTGCTGAAGTCTGCATGAACAAGCGGCCGCTCAGGTGTTTGTTGCCATTGATCGCCAGCGGACAGCCATCATCCAGATTGTTGAGGCTGGTGCCCACGATCTCTTCCAGGTTACGGCTCGCCTGGCGGGCATTGCGGGCAACCTCGGTCATGCCCTTTTTGTTGTTGTCCAGCTCTTCCAGCGTGACCATGGGCAGGTAAATGTCATGCTCTTCAAAGCGAAACAGGCTGGAAGGGTCATGCATCAGTACGTTCGTATCAAGAACAAACAGTTTGGTACTTGTGACACTTTTTTTAGCCATGAGCTTATATTCCCCAGGTTGAGATTGAGTGTGCGTTAAAGCGATTTAATGAAATCAAGTACTTCAGCCGCATGGCCTTCCACTTTGACGCCGCGCCACTCGTGCACCAGCTTGCCCGAGCTGTCGATGACAAAGGTACTGCGCTCAATGCCGCGTACTTCCTTGCCGTACATCTTTTTCATCTTGATTACATTGAACAGAGAACACGCCAATTCATCCGTGTCGGCCAGAAGATCGAAGGGGAACTCGAACTTGGCTTTGAATTTTTCGTGGGATTTAAGGGTGTCGCGCGAGATACCCACAATCACTGCGTTCAGAGCTTGAAACTCCGGGTAGCGATCGCGGAATTGTATACCTTGCGTAGTACAACCTGGCGTTGCATCCTTGGGGTAAAAATAAACTATGAGGGTTTTGCCGAGGAACTCAGAAAGCTTGAACTGCCCACTGGTCGAAGGTAATTCAAAATCAGGAACGGGTTGGTTCAACATAAGTATGGGGTGGCATATACACGTCTCCATTGTTGTTAAAAACGCGCTATAAGGCAAGCCCGATATGGGTGAATCGAAAAGATTTTTTACAGGCGTTAAGAAACAGCGGGTTGGTGGAAGCGGGGCAGCTCGATCTCGATCAAGGTGCCTCCCCCTTTGCGCGGGCTGAAGGTGATGCGCCCCAGCAAGGAATCACATACCTTGAACGCGAAGGGAATGCCTAGCCCGGTCCCAAAGCGCTTGGTCGAAGGGCCAGGGCTGATGGCATGGGGATCTGGTGTGAACGGCATGCCCGGGCCGCGGTCGGCAATCATCAGGCGCACGGTTTCGCGGCTGAGGTCGGCATGTATTTCCAGCTTGGAGTGGTTAGGCACGGCTTCGATCGCATTCAACAACAAGTTGTAAAGCGCCTGTTCAAGCAGGTGCTCATCGGTGTAAATGCTGTCATCCTGTTTTTCCCATGCCGGTAATTCCAGTTCGATGGATTTTTCTGCCAGCTTTTGTTGCAAGGGCGAGAGCGAACCCTGAATGATCTGGCTGAGCTTGCTCAATGTGGGTTGCGGCTGCATGGGGTGCAGGTAGGACAGCAGCGAGCCAGTCCAGCGTTCCAGCCGGTCAACGGTGCTGATGATATCGCGCAGCGATTCACGGGTATCCTGATCCAGCTCGGCACTGTCTGCGACCTGCGCCGAGGCACGAATGCTGGCGAGTGGGTTGCGGATATTATGCGCCAGCATGGGCACCAGCAAGCCCAGTGTGGCCTGCTTCTCGGTGCGAATCAGGGCATCCTGGCTCTGTGTCAGCTTGTCGGCCATGTCATTGATCGCGCCGGACAGGGTAGCCAGTTCCTCCGCACCCCTGCGAGGCGCTTTGTGCTCCAGCCTGCCTGCACTGATTTCGGTGGTCGCGTGCAGCAAGGCCTTGATGGGCAGAACAATGGCGCGCTTCAAAAATACCCGTGAAAACAGCAGCAGCAATGTTGCCAGCAGGATAGGGATGGTCAGCAGTGTGAGGGAGGTGCGCTTGGATTCATCCAGCCGTTGCTGCAACTCCTGCTGCTTCAGGGAGAGCAGGCGTTCAGCCCGTGCTGACACAATCTCGTAGCGCTGGAAAATGCCGGATTCCAGGTTGGAGTTCAGCGTTTTCTCAATCAGCTCGTCAGAAACCTCATTCTGGTGATTGAATATGGTGCTGGTTTCCGTGATAAAGGTCGCATAGCTTTTTCTCAGCTCGTCGATAGCAGCGCGTTCCTCGTCGCCTACGGCGAGGCTGTTCAGCTTGACGAAGTGAGCACCAACCGAGACGGTATACGCGTCGTACTCATCTTTGGCTTGTGGGTCTTTGAGAAAGTAAGCGTCGAACAGCTCTTTCATCTGGCGATACAGGTCCCCCCGCGTCTGCTGGATTTCCTGAATCAGCAGGTTGATACGTTGCGATTCATGGGAGGATTTATCCCACAGATGAATGCCCACACCGCCGGCCGCCCCAGCCAGGCAAACCAGCATGATGAAAGCAAGCTCGTGTATCAGCAGCAGGTCTTTCAGCGATTTTGGTTTTGCCATGACTAACGTTCTTCCAGGCGGAACGAAATGGGAATGCTCAGTGTGGTGATCTTGCCCTGCAAGGTAGAGGGAGCAATCGGCAGCGAGGAAAGGGCCTGGCGATACATATCCAGAACCTGGCGATCCAGCACCTCATAGCCCCCGGACTGCTTTATGCGGCCATTGATGATGTGCCCCTGGGCGTCCAGCTCCAGCTCCAGTACAGGGGTGCCTTGCATATTGTTGCGCCGTGCGATGTTGGGATACTTCTTGTATTTGGCCAGCACGTTAAACACGCTGTTTCCGAATTCATTTTTGGCTGCATCCAGATCTTGCTGACTGGTCGCAGATACTTTCGGCGGCTCAGCCGGGGCGGCTGGAGCGGGCTGGGTTGCTGCAACTGGGGCTGGAGCAGGTGCCGTTTCGGCTTTCGGGGCCTCGGGCTGCGGCGTCGCGGTCATCACCGGTGGGCTGGGGTCAGGCTTGCGCTCCACAGGGGGAGGGGCGACCTCGGGTGAGGGCTTGATCACCGGTTTGGGCTGGGGTTTTACTTCCGGCTTGACCACGGGCTCTGGCTTTGGGGGTTCCGGCGCAGGGGCTGGCGCTTCTGCTGGCGTTTCCTGTTGCTTTTTGACTGGTGGGGCGAGTTCAATCTGTAACACCTGCGGTTCAGGCGGGCTGTCAAATTTGAGATTGGGCAACTGCCAGATCAGGATGGCATGAACGGCAATGGAAATAATCAGCGCCCATTGAAGCCGGTAAGAGGGCACCGAGATGCTGGGTGAGTAAGTTGCCAAGTTCACACGCTCAAAAATAGTCAGATAAGGGCCGGGAGGCCATCGTTATTATGATTTATTGTATTGTTTTGCCTGGGGCAAGGCCTTGATTCTGCCATAGAAACTGGAGTTCTGCAGCCTGCCTGCCATGGCTTCTCTTGTCTTCCTGAGTTCTACGATCATTCCCACTCCAGTGCCGGGTAAAGAATATTCACATTTCGTCGATTGACGATATCAAACAGCGCCCATTTGCCTTTTTCACTGCTGGCGGCGGTATCCATGGCTTTTTCCATGACCTCGCCTTTTTTGATACTGGCACGCACATCGTTCAGCAGGGTTTGCAGGTAACGTTGTTCATCATTCAGCGCCTCTTGCCAATGGGTACTTACCGGGCCGTGGCCGGGGACGGCACGCGCTGCCGGAACTTCCTTAAGCTGGTTGATGGCATTGATCCAGCCCTTGATATCCCCATCGAGGGAGGGCGTGCGTTCAATGAACAGCAAGTCGCCCGTCCACAGGGTTTGGCTGAGGGTGTCGTAAACGGTGAGGTCGGTACTGGTATGGGCGGGAGGGTAGGCCTTAAGTGCCAGCTGGCGTCCACCAAGATCGATTTCAAGCGCGTCGGATACCGCTAGCGTTGGCTTGATGATTTCGCTGCCGGCAAAATCCTGGCCTTGCCACTGCTGGTTGCTGCGGAGATAGCTGTCGCGGCGCCGCTCAAGCGCGTCGGCCAGTTTGGCATGGCCTATGAATTGCGGATGATCGGCAATAAATGCAGCGTTGCCGAAAACATGGTCAGGATGCACATGGGTATTGATCACATACAGAATAGGCAACGGAGTCAGCTGACGTATGGCCTCATGCAGGGCTTGCCCCACCTTGAGGTTGCCACCGGTATCAATGACGGCGACACCGCTCTTGCCTATCACGACACTGATATTGCAGATGTCACCGTGATAGCCTTCCGATAGATCCTCATGTACACCCTGATGCACATACACGCCTGGACTGATTTCGGTCAATGTCAGTGCGGTTGCCTGTGCATACGGCATTACCGCGAGTAAAATCAAGCCCTGAAGAAATCGCCACATCCTGAAAGTCTCCTCGTTGTGATGACCGGTGTCGTGCGGCGACATGAGATGTCACCAAGGCATGGCAGGCAGGCATCTTGGCATTAAGCCTCACGATGGTCAATTGGCGCCGGGAAGATAGGGAACTTTTCCCGATAATCCCGGGTTTAACACATAATGCCAGTGCGACTGTTATGCTGGCGTATGCGCCCCCGCCTTTAATTGCATGGTCAGGATGCAATGGTTTTTTGTGCGAGAACCCCAACCTACAAAAGAAAGAATGGAAATGAGTGCTGCCCGCTATACCACGACTGCCAAAATACTCCACTGGCTGATTGCGCTGACAATTTTTGGAATGTTCGCGCTCGGCTGGTTCATGACGGATCTGCCGCGTGAAACCCCAGACCGTGCCTTTTACTTCAATCTGCATAAATCGATAGGCGTTACGCTGTTTGCCCTGGTGCTGTTCCGCCTCTTCTGGCGTATCGGCCACAAACCTCCCGCTTTGGTGAGTACCCTGAAGGCATGGGAGCACAAGCTGGCACAAGCCGGGCACCATTCGCTGTACTTGCTGATGGTGCTGGTACCAGTGAGCGGCTTGATCATGAGTGCGTTCAGCAAGTTCGGCGTCAAGTGGTTCGGTCTGCCCCTGATCCCTGGTCTGGATGACAAGGCGCTGCGGGATGTGTTTACCGAAGTGCATGAGGTCATCGGTCTGATCTTGCTGGTGGTCATTATCGTGCATGTATTGGGTGCTCTTAAGCATCATTTCCTGGATAAGGATGAAACCCTGAAGCGCATGCTGTAAAAGGGGATCCCATTAAAAAAGGCGTCTTGAGGACGCCTTTTTTATTTGCCCTTTGCTATGGCCTGATGGTTAATTGCGATGATCAGGAGGCGTTTTTGACATCAAGCTGCTGCGAAAATTTGGCACCCTCGTTATCTTCAGCCTGGACTTCCAGTGTGCCGGGTGCCGCAGGTGTGAAATCAAAGCGCAAATAGGGGTCTTCGCTGGTGCCCACGCCAAAATCCACACTCATCACCGGTTGATTGTTATATGTGAATGCTGCTTTCTGGATATAGAAGGCAGGGCGGAAGCCTTGCGAAACCAGGTCGCGTTGCAAGCCGGTATACATGGGATGTTTGATGATAAAGGTCGCGGGCGTGGCCTGACCAAACTTCACGGGCGATTCCACATTCAGCTTGATCTTGCCAGACGCTGCACGTATGGCAGCCTCATCGCCATCGACCGAGCCACCACAACCGCCCGCCGCGCGAATCTGGATGGTGGACATATACAGCTTGCCGTCCGCTGTTTCGCCAATGGCGCGCACAAAAGAGTCGGTTTCCATGCGGATGCGGGTGGAGAGCTGCAGATTGCCAAGCAATTCCGTCAGGTGATAGGTCGCCGCCAGCTGAATCGGGTTGGCGTCCACGATGATGTACACATTCTTGATGGCGGCTGGGCTTTGTGACTGGTTCACCGTCAGGGTGACGGGTACTTGGGCGCCACTTTCCGCACGACGCGGGCCGGTGAGTTGTATGAAGGGCACTTCTTCGATGGTGCGGTTGGCAAAAAACGCCTCCTTCACCACAGGCCACAGCTTGTCCGAGGCCTCGGCCCAAGCCCCTGTGCTACATGCCAGCAGCATGCCTGCCATTACCCATTTGCCCAACATCATGTTGGAATTACCTGCACTATGCTTGACCACGGCCTCTTCTCCTTAGAACACTGTTTTTATAATAGATAGCGCTTAGACATAAGAATGGCGATGACATTCGGCAGTCGCGCTTGCATCGTTTTTGCGTGTAGCAGCCTTAAAAAAACACAAGGCATCACTATACGATGATAGAGATGCCTTGTAGCTTAGCCGACTTTGGCAGATGGCGTCTGTGACTGAAGTTACTTAAGCCAGCCCAGTCGTTTTACCGTCTATTAAAAACGATAATTGGCGTTCAGACCCAACAGCCAGTTACGGCCAGCTGCCGGTTCAAAGAAGCGGCTGTTGCCATCATTTACCCGGACAGAACCAATGTAATCCTTGTCGAAAATGTTTTCAACACGGACAAACTCGCTGAAGCGCCAGCTCTTGAGCTGTTGCTCAAAACCTGCGCGTACATTGAAGATGGTGTACGACGGTGCGCTATCGGTATTGGTATCGTTGACGTACGCCTTGCTGTTGTGACGCGCTTCGAATGCGGTGCGGAAACCGGACTCGATATGCTTCCAGGCGGCTTCGGCGTATATCTGCGTGTGGTAAGTGCCTGGAATGGTATTGCCTGAATTCACTTGCCCCGCGCTGCCGACATAGTCGGAATCAAACTTAGCATTGAGCAAGGTATAGGCGCCATACAAAGAAATGTTATGTGCTAGTCTGGACTCAATGGAAACCTCAGCACCATTTCGCTTTGTTTTGGGGGCATTGATATAGCTCGACGTACCTCCAGAACTTAACGCTACAATTTCATCGTCAGTCAGTGTTTTGAACAATGTAGCATTCAATTGCGTATTGTCTGAAAGGAAAGCTTTTGTTCCAACCTCAAAGTTCTTGCTGGTACTCGGTTTAAGGCCAAAGTTGGGTGTGCTGTTAACGCTGTTGTTTAGGTATGCCACTTCAATGAAGGTAGGTGTTTCAAAGCCTTTGCCATAGTTAGCATAGAAGTTGAGCAGTGGGTTTACTTTCCATACAGCACCAACTACTGGTGTGGTTTTTTCGTAGGTCAGATTGCCACTGTTATCCGGATTGCCACTGGCGATGAATTTGTCATCTATTTCCAAAGATACTTTAGTTCTGCGCAGCCCGGCATGAAGGTCAAGGCTGTCAAGCACTGACCATTTTCCCTGTACATACTGATCCGAGTTAGTCGCGATATTTTTTTCATTGCGGGTGGGGGCAGCACTTTTCTCTCCACGCGAGGTGGGGGTGTCCAGCCGATCATCATTCATCTTGCCATAAGCTAAGCCAGCGTTAAATGTATATGGCTTGTTGAATAGCAAGCCTTGATTATTCCATCGTAATTCTGAGCCCCAGAACTCTCTGGAGATGGAGCTGGCTCGCCCGGCGTTGCCACCTGTGGATAGATACTGAAGATTGTCTCGAGTACCTACCCATGTGATGAGGTTCAATGAGTTATTCTCATCCAGCTTATGTTCAAGGTTAAATCCAACCTGCGTGTTTGTACGACTAACTCGTGTATCGGCCGCATATGCTGCAGGAGAAGCTTGTTTGCGGTTAGCTGCTACTTCTGTACGTGTAAGACCTAATGGATCCTGTGCATCCTGATCAAACCAGTTAACCAGTGTAGTCAGCTTGGTGTCTTCATTGAGGTTGATCTTGAATTTGGCGGTGCCTTGTTTTTTGCTGCTGGCGCTATGGTCGCGATAGCCATCAGATTCGTAATTGGAATAGTTCACCAGATACTCAATGCCTTCCGAAGTACCAGATGCCCGCACGCTTTCCTTGCTGGTGCCATAACTGCCAAACACCACACCTGCAGAGACTTCAGGTGTTTTGGCCGCGTCTTCTGTCAGCATCTGGATCACGCCACCGGAGGAGTTGCCATACAGGGCGGAGAATGGGCCGCGTAACACTTCTACGCCCTGGACAATATCAAGATCCACATTGCCTGGCTGGCCCTGGCCATCGGGCATGGTCAGCGGAATGCCATCAACGTACACACGCACGCCACGCACACCAAACGATGAGCGGGCGCCAAAGCCACGGGTGGAGATTTGCGGGTCTTGCGCCATCTGCGTGCGGTTTTGCGCGGTGATGCCGGGGACGCGGATCAGGCTTTCTGACAGCGTCATGCGGGCCTGACCGTCCTGTATGTTTTCTTTTTCAACGACATCAATCGCCACCGGCAGGTCAAAACTATCCTGCGCTTGACGGGTGGCGGTGACCACGATGGGGGCCAGGATGGAAATGCGCTCTTCATGACCAGTATCGGTAGTTTCAGCGGCCATGCCGGGTTGGGCAAAGGCGCATGCGCTCAAAACGGCGTATGGCAGTGTTTTTCGGATGAACATGATGCTCCCTTGAAAAGTTAATTTTTGTAATGGGCGGAGCATAGTACATTCGGTGGCTGGTGTGCATCAGGATAATCATGAATCTTCATTATGATTCGTAGTTGCAGTGCATGGTGTATGGGCCAAGCAGGCGGTGCCCATGGAGGTGTAGAATATTCAGCCTGACCTACCAAAAAGGACATCTTGTGGCCGTTACCGGATTTAATCATTACAACTTGCGGGCGACGCGCGAGCAGATGGCAGTGTTGCTCGACTTTTACACCAGGGTGGTGGGCTTGACCCTTGGCGAGCGTCCTGGACTCAGCAGCTTTGGCTACTGGTTATATGCCGGTGCCAAAGACGTGCTGCATTTGTCGGAAGTGAAAGAGGGTGTGGAACCCGCGCTGAATGTGCAAACCACGTTTGATCATGTGGCTTTTACCTGCACGGATTATGCCGCCATGGAGCAACATCTTCAGGCCCATGGCGTTCAGTTTGGCAGCCGCGTCGTCAAGGCGACCAATGTCAGGCAGATTTTTTTCAAGGATCCGTTTGGTAACGGCGTTGAGTTTAACTTCGACGAGAGTTAAGGCCGGCCTGGCCCTTGGATAGGCCAGCCTGGTAGTGAATTTTAAATAATGCCTTCCAGCAACTGCACTCTGACCAGTTGATTTGCGGGCAGGCTGCCCGTGTCTTCATCCAGCACAATAAAGCAATTGGCGCGCGACATGGAGCTCAGCATGCCTGAGCCTTGCGCGCCTGTGGTTTTGACTTTCCAGGTACCATCTGCATCGGCAAATAAAATGCCGCGCTGAAACTCGGTGCGGCCTTTGGCTTTGCGTATTTCTTCCACACAAATGGCCTGCAGCATGGGCAATGGCGGCGGCGATGCTTGCCCCATCAGCACCAGCATGGCTTCGCGCACAAACTGGTAAAAGGTCACCATGACAGCGACCGGATTGCCAGGCAAGCCGAAATAATGCGCGCTACCAATTTTGCCGTACGCCAGCGGGCGGCCGGGTTTCATGGCGATTTTCCAGAACAGCACCGAGCCCAGCTTTTGCAGCAATTGTTTCATGTAGTCGGCCTCGCCCACGGAAACCCCACCGCTGGTAATGACCACATCGGCTTCCGCCGCCGCCTTGGTCAGCACCTGCTCCAGCACCTGCGGGTCATCCTTGATGGCCCCCAGATCGATGATCTCAACCCCCATGCGGGTGAGCATGCCGTGCAGGGTGTAGCGATTGCTGTCGTATATTTGTCCTGCCTGCAAGGCTTGGCCGACACTTACCAGCTCATCGCCGGTGGAGAAAAAAGCGACTTTGAGACGGCGATAAACACTGACTTCGCCAATTCCCAGCGAGGCTATCAAACCCAGATCGGCACTGTGCATGAGATGCCCCTGCGGTAGTACTACTTCACCTGCGCGCAGATCTTCCCCGGCAAGACGGATATTGCTGCCGGGTTTGGGCTGCTCAGCATGCCGCATGGTGTCACCCTCCTGCACTACGCGCTCTTGCATGATGACGGCATCGGCACCTGCCGGTATCACTGCGCCAGTCATGATGCGTACGCACTGCCCCGCTTGCAGGCTGCCTGTCCAGGGCTGGCCGGCATAGGCCGTGCCGACAATCTTGAGGCGGGTTTCGCCCTCGCTTTGACTGTCCGCGGTGCGCACGGCATAGCCATCCATGGCGGAGTTGTCATGGTTGGGGACATTCACTGGCGAGCTAATGCTGGCAGCCAGAATGCGGCCCAGGCTTTCCCGTACGGGCAGGGTTTCTGTTTCACTTACCGGGCTGAGGTAGCGCCTGATATAGTCGCGCGCCTTTTCAACGGACATGGAGTTGGGGTCGTAGTCATCGGCACAGCTGGGGCTACGGGCAAGGTCTGCGAGGGGTTTTTCGGACATCTTGGATGGGCGCTAAAGTGAAATTAATGAGGGGTGGTCGATAGCCACAGACGGATGTAGTCGGCGATCTCAGCGGGCTGATTGAGGTCAAGCACGCGCAGGGTATGTTCAAAAGGCACATCGCTGGCAATGGCAATAATGCTGTGATCCTGATCTGCCAGCAGTGGATGCCCGAGAGAAGGGCGGTGAATTTCGATCTTGGGGATATTCGCCAGCTTGAAGCCTTCGACAAGTACCAGATCGCACATGGTGGGGTCGATATGATCGACCAGCTCAAACAGTTCAGGCTCAGGCTTGCCAGCCCGCTCCAGCTCGGTGATCAGTGCCCAGCGACGGCTGGACCCAACCAGCGTTTGCACGGCGCCAGCTTCGCGCAAGCGATAGCTGTCTTTGCCCGGGTGATCAATATCAAACTGATGGTGGGCATGCTTGATGACGGAAATACGCAAGCCACGGGCGATCAGCACCGGTATCAGGGCGGTGAGCAGGGTGGTTTTGCCGCTACCGCTCGCCTGCGCGCAAAAGCCCAGAAGTCTGGGGCGCTGGTGATGGGCGGCAACATTGGGCATGGCTCAGGCTGCCTGTTCCAAGGTTAGCAATTCATCGCTGGTGTTGATGTTGCTGAATGCCAGCGGATGCTGGCTGAATTGGACTTCCACGACTTCGTGCCCTTGCTGCCAGGTATCGACCTTGCGACCGCCTTCTTGCAGGTATTTTGTCAGGCTGGGCAACAGGGCGCGACGACAGAGGCTGATGACTGGATGTGCCTGCATGCCGGTTTTGGCGATGGCAATATCGGCATCATGCGCCATCATGCTGTCCATCAGCTTGGCCAGCAGGTTGCGCGGCAGCAATGGCGCATCGCAGGGCACGGTGAGGATGTAGGCGGATTCGGTGGTGGTCATGGCCTTGTGCAAGCCTGCCAGCGGGCCGGCATAGTCTGGAATGTCATCTTGAATCACGGGGAAACCGAACGCAGCATAGCGTTCAATTTCGCGGTTGGCATTGATCAGAATTTCCGGCGTTTGCGAACGCAGGCGCTCGATGACATGCGCCACCATCGGCTTGCCGAGAAATTCGACCATGCCTTTGTCGACACCACCCATGCGACGACCTTTGCCCCCGGCCAGTACAACTGCGGTAATGGACATAATTAAGTTTCCCTGTTTAGTTATTCTTCAGATAAAAGCCGGTTGGCGCTTAGCCGCCGGTAACCGACATGAAGCGCACAACGGCGGGTTGTGCGCGTGCCAGATCAAAGTCATGACCCTTAGGTTTGATCTGCATGCTGTTCACAATCGCATCCACCACCGGTTGGTCATCGTGGGGATGCTCGCGTAACAAGGGCATCAGTTCCACCATATGGTCTTGCCCGAGGCACAGGTAAAGTTCGCCCTTGCAGGTAATGCGCACCCGGTTACAGGACTCACAGAAATTATGGCTGTGGGGCGAAATGAACCCCACACGCGTTGCCGTGCCTGGAATCCGCCAGTAGCGGGCCGGGCCGCCGGTGCTTTCGGTGCTGCTGATCATCGAGTAATGCTGCTGCAGCCGTTTCAAGGTTTCGGCATTGCTCACATAGGTGTCGCCGCGCGCATGATCCACCGCGCCCAAAGGCATCTCTTCGATATAGGAAATATCAATCTGCTGATCAATGGCAAACTGCAGCAGATCGAGCGCTTCGTCATCATTGACACCGCGCATGATCACGCTGTTAAGTTTGATATTGTCGAAGCCGGCTTCTTTCGCTGCCTGAATGCCACGCAGCACTTTACTCAAATCGCCCACGCGAGTGATGTTGCGGAAACGCTCGGCGTTGAGGCTATCCACGCTGATGTTGATGCGTTTCACCCCCGCTTTGCGCAATGCGGCAGCCTGATGTTCGAGTTGTGAACCATTGGTCGTGACCACCAGTTCTTTCAAGCCGGGCAGATGGCCGATTTCTTCAAACAGCCATTGGGCATTTTTACGCACTAGCGGCTCACCGCCGGTAATACGCACTTTGCTAACCCCCATCTGCACGAAAATTTTGACCAGGCGGGCACATTCTTCCAGACTCAGCACTTCATCGCGAGGCAGGAAGGTCATGTCTTCTGCCATGCAGTAGACGCAACGAAAATCACAGCGATCCGTGATCGACAGGCGTATATAGTCCACCTTGCGACCAAACTGGTCTATCAATGCGTCCGGAATGTGCAGCTGTTTACCCATAAAATGCCAGTGCCTTGCAGCGAGACCTTGAATTTTAAGACTTTACCCCCGTCAGCACAATGCAAAACGACGCAATGCGGCACCGGGAGTTATGATGTTGGACCACGAATTTGGCATTATGCTCATAATGATTAAACGCAAAAAATGGAGATCACGCCTATGCCCAAGTTAAAAATCCGGATTTCCCACGGCAATGTCACTGCCATGGGCCCAGGCAAGGCCGATCTGCTGCGTGCGATTGAATCCACCGGATCCATTTCAGGCGCAGCAAAAGCCATGAAAATGTCCTATCGCCGGGCCTGGCAGCTGGTGGATGCGATGAATGCCTGCTATCGATTGCCGCTGGTGGAAACCGCGATGGGTGGGGCAAATGGCGGCGGCGCCAAAGTCACGGAATTCGGTTTTCATATTCTTCGATGCTATGAAGAGCTGGTGCGCAAAAGTGAGCTGGCAGCGGCTGCCGAGTTACAGCAACTCATGGATTTTGCCGTTTAAGTAGAGTGTTAACAAGATAGTCTGCGGTAGTTGAAGTGCTGTTCCAATACGAATCGCTATTCCCGTATGGAAATAGCGGTAGTATGATGCTGTACCTAATTTCTTATAAATACATTCAGGGAGAGTCAACATGCAAACGTACAAACGACGCACGATTTCTTTCATGGTAGCCAGTCTTTTCTCCACACTTGCCCCTGCGCTAATGGCGGCTGAGGTGGATCCGGAAACCCGCATTCGCCAGCTTGAACAGATGATGCAGCAAATGCAGCAGCAACGTGCTGAGCAAGACAAGCAAATTGAGATGCTCACCAAAGAGCTGGTCGGCATTGAAAACCAGATCAGCCAATCCAAAATCGCCAAAACCGAAGAAAAAGGCAAGAGCGAGGGAAGCCCCGTCTATGCAGCATTCAAGGATGGCCTGGTGTTTGATGATGCCAGTGGCAACTGGAAGTTGCAGATCAATGGGCGGGTTCAAATGGATTACCGCGACTATGAGGAAAATGACTGGAGAAAAGATACGTTCAGTATTCGGCGTGCGCGTTTTGGCGGCACATTTACCTTCCTGAAAGACTATGCCGTGCGCATCGAAGGCGAGTATGCCAATGCCACAGATGGCTCACGTGGAACTACAGCGCTTACCTACGGGTATCTGGATATCAACTGGTGGAAACAGGCCCGTATTCGTATTGGTCAATTCAAGCCGTTTTTTGGGCTCGAGCGTGCCTATGGCACCAATTTCACTGACTTTACCGAGCTTTCGCTCGCCACCAATAATGGATCCTCTTTTAACTCGACCTATGACCGCGGCGTCATGGTGTTTGGTGATCCTTTGCCATGGCTTAATTACAACGCCTATGTCGTGAATGGTACCGGGCAGAACGACGACGAAATTAACAGTACGGGAAATACGCCAGCGACCAAGGTCGATAATACAAAGGATGTTGGGGGGCGCGTCAATGCCAACCTGGCCAAGCTCTGGAATATAGACAACGCCGTCATTCACATTGGCGCCTCTTTCAGTGACGGTAGTTTGTCACCGGCCACCACCCCAGCTTCCACGGCATTTACCCAAGCCATTAATCAGTCCACCGAAGCTAACGGGGTTCAGTTTTTCAGTGTGTCCGGCATTCAGTTGGGGCATGCAGATCGCAGGCGTGCCGGGCTGGAAACCGCGCTTACCTATGGCCCCATCAAATTGCAGTCTGAATATATCCGTACCAATTTTGAGGGCACCAAACTCACAGCGCCTCTCGGCAATTTCGATAATGACATCAAGGCCTGGTATATCAATGCCACCTGGATGCTGACGGGAGAGTCGTATGCCGACAGCTACAAAGGCGGTGTTTTTGGGCGTATCAAACCCAAAAACAACATGGCCATGGGCAAAGATGGTTGGGGGGCCTGGGAAGTTGGCGTTCGCTACAGCAAATTTGACGCTTCGGATTTCAAAAACATGCTGGCCAACACTTCTACCAACATTTATACCGCGGAGGCCGATTCATGGACGGCAGGCCTGAAGTGGATCATGACCCCCAATGCCCGCATGATGCTGAATTACATCCATACCGATTTTGATACGCCAGTGCTGGTGAATGGCAAGCGTAGTGATCAGGAAAACGCCATGGTCATGCGCGCGCAATACGATTTCTAATTTCAATCTCAGGAATATCTCATGAAAAAGATGACGTTTGCATGGAGCCTGTTAGCCATGCTCATCACCTCCTCGGCACTTGCCGAGGACAAGGTGACGGTATTTGCCGCAGCCAGCCTCACCAATGCCCTGGCGGATATCAGTGCGGCTTATGAAAAGGAGAAGGAGGCCAAAGTGACCCAGTCTTATGCCGCCTCCTCCGCCTTGGCCAAGCAGATTGAAAATGGCGCCCCGGCCGATATTTTTATTTCGGCGGATACCAAGTGGATGGATTATCTGCAGGATAAGAAACGCATTGAGGCCGCCTCACGCAGCAATCTGCTTGGCAATAAAGTGGTATTGATTGCGCCCAAGGGGCGTGGATTCAAGGTCGACTTTAATGCAGGCTTTGACTTTGCCAAGGCGTTTGATGGGCGACTGTGCACGGGGGATGTGGAGGCGGTGCCTATCGGTATTTATGCCAAGCAGGCGCTGGGCAATCTCAATTGGTGGAATAGCGTGAAAACGCGCATTGTCGGCGCGCAGGATGTACGCGCGGCACTGGCGTTTGTCGCGCGTGGCGAGTGTGCGGCCGGGATAGTGTATGAAACCGATGCCAAGGTGAGTGACAAGGTGGAGATTGTCGGCGTGTTTCCGCAAGATACCCATGCGCCAGTGGTGTATCCTGTTGCGCGGGTGGCGGGGGCAAAAAATGCCGACAGCGCTTTTCTCACGTATTTGAAAAGCCCGTTTGCTGCCGATATCTTCCGCAAATATGGATTTACTCTCTTATTTTAAAGGCGTGTTCTGGTGTCGATATTGCAGTTAACTCCTGAGGAAATGGCGGCCTTATGGCTATCCGCCAAAGTTGCCTTCTTTTGTACCTTGCTGATTCTCATCCCCGGCGTATTGCTGGGATGGGGGCTGGCCCGCAAGCGCTTTTTCGGCAAGGCCTTGCTGGATAGTGTGGTGCATTTGCCATTGGTGCTGCCGCCCGTGGTGCCGGGCTTTCTGCTTCTGCTGCTGTTTGGCAGTCAGGGCTTCCTGGGCAAATGGCTGCAGGAGACATTTGGCATCAGTATCGCGTTTACCTGGATGGGGGCGGTGGTCGCCTCGGCCATCATGGCCTTGCCCTTGATGGTGCGATCGGCGCGACTGGCCGTCAGCCAGGTTGATCGCGGTCTGGAGTTGGCTGCGCAGTCTTTGGGCGCACACCCATTGCGCGTATTTTTCAGTATCACCTTGCCATTGGCTTTGCCCGGTATTCTCACGGGCATGGTGCTGGCGTTCAGCCGCAGCCTGGGCGAGTTTGGCGCCACGATTACCTTTGTGGGCAATATTGAAGGGGAAACACGGACATTGCCGCTGGCGATCTACACCTATACGCAAATACCGGGAGGCGATATGCCTGCGCTGCGCCTCGTCTTGTTGAGTTTGTTATTGGCATTTGCGGCGCTTTATTTCAGTAATGTCATGGAACAGCGCGCCTTGCGTCGCATCGGGAGTGGCGATGATAGAGCTTGATTATGCGCTGCGCCGCGGGGAGTTTGCCACGCGCGTCAACGTCACGCTCGATGATAGTGTCACCGGCGTGTTTGGCCCGTCCGGCGCAGGCAAAACGACCTTGCTGGGGACATTGGCAGGCTTGGTCAAACCGGATGCCGGGCGACTGGTGCTGGATGGCGAATGCCTGCTGGATACCGAACGCGGCATTGACCTGCCTTTGCACAAACGCAGGATAGGCATGGTGTTTCAGGATAGCCGGCTGTTCCCGCATCTCACTGTCAGCCGCAATCTGGAATATGGCTACCATCGATTGCCTCGTGAGCAGCGTCGCTTCAGCCTGGCGCAGATTGTTGAGCTGCTTGAGCTAGGCGCTTTGTTGCGGCAAAAGCCGCATCAGCTTTCAGGTGGTCAGCGGCAGCGGGTCGCACTTGGGCGAGCGTTGCTGAGCTCACCGCGTCTCCTGTTGCTGGATGAGCCGATGGCATCGCTGGATGTCAGGCTCAAGATGCAGATTCTGCCGTTCATGCAGCGCGTGCGCGACGAGATTGATATCCCCATGCTGTATGTCAGCCATGCTATTGATGAGGTGCTGCAACTGACCTCGCGCATGCTGGTGCTGGAGCAGGGGCACGTGATTGGCTATGGTGACTTTGTGGATGTGATGCGGGATACCCAGGTGCTTGCTCTGGCGCGCTCACTAGGCATGGAAAATGTGCTGCAGGTGGAATTGCTTTCGCATCATCCGGCAGAAGGCTACTCAGTTGCCAGGCTCGGCGCACAATCGCTGTTTATCCCGCTTTCCGCAGGGGCGGTGGGCGATCGCATCACCATTTCCACGGCGGCGTCCAATGTCGCTCTGGCGAGCGAGCCGGTTTCAGGCATCAGCATACAGAATCAGCTGCCTGGCACGCTGGGCCAAATGCGGCAGGTGGATCACCGCATGCTGGTCGATGTGGTGCTGGATACGCATACGCTGGTGGCAGAGGTAAGTGCAAAGGCCATTCAGGATCTGGCCCTAAGCCCGGGAATGAAAGTGCATGCGCTGATTAAAACCCAGGCCTTGCACCTTTACGGTCAGGCCTTGTGAGGGGCAGGAGCGTTGTCGCGGATGTTAAAACCGGGCATTTGAAGCCCGTTGATATTAATTGCGCTGATACAGCCTGAAGCTTTCGCGGCGGTCTGTCGCGCGTTTGCCGTGCCAGATCATGTTCCATTCCGGGCCCGGCTGGAACTTGGCCCGACCACGTTCATCCTGAATCAGATACAGATCGCAGCGACGACCTGCATGCGATTCCGCGGCGTGAGGGCGAATGCCCAGGTAATAATCCAGCAAGGCGTATTGGGAGCTGCCCAGATTCCGCTCCACCATGCAGTGGTAATTGGCCGGCAGGGCTTTTTGCATGCTGCTCATCACCGGGCCATAGCTCTTGGCAGTATCAATCCATGGTAACCATAGTGCCATCAGCAGGCTCCAGGCCATGGTGATGCCGACGGCCCAGTCCGTCACTGCAGCACGTATTGAGCGTTTGGCGTTAATGACAACGGCCAGCCAGATCAGCGTGATGAGAAAAGCAGCGGCAAAGCCAATCCAGTTGAACACCGGATGGTGAATTGAGGAAAGAAACTGCATGCGTTCGGCCAGCTTTTCGGGCCAGCCCGTCATCATGGCAAACCACCCCAGCCAGATGAGGAAGCCGATCATGCCAAACAGAATGAGACCAAACCAGTTCAATGCGCTGGCGGCACCGCGCTTCAGCGTTTCAACGCTGCCACCGGCCAATACGGCTAATGGCAACAATAAAGGCAGGGCGTAAATCTCGCGCGTATTGGCACCAAAACCAATCACGATAAAACTGATGGCAAAGAATGTAATCAGTAACTGAAAACGGGGTTTTAGCAGCAGTACCGTGCGATAGCGCCATAAGCCCCAAAGCGCAATGGGCAGTGCTGGCCACGAAAACCATGCCAGCGTATTCAGGAAGTACACATGGCTGGATTGCGTGAAAAGCTCGCTATTGGAATGTTGCCATGCGGCAAACAGGTCAGGCGATGTGTGCCAGAGCAGTAGCGGCCATATGGCCAGCCAGGGGGCCGCCACCAGTATGCTCAGGCCGAGAACAATGGCATAGCTTCGGGTACGCCAGGTGCTGAAGAGAATGGGCAGCAGCAGGGCGGTGAACAGAATCGGGATGGCATACAGCAAGCCGGTCGTCAGGAAGCAGATGCCTATGCCCGATCCCAGCAAGGCACTGGCGCGATACGGACGACGCTTGGCCAGTGCCAGCGCATACAGGCCCATGGCGGAGCCCGTGAGGGCTGCCACCTCTGGCATCAGCAAGTGGGCGGAAACAACCAGCCCCAGCGATCCCAGGAAGATAAACGTGGTTTGGCGCCCGGCACCGCGCCCCCATAGTTCCCGGCCCAGCATGCCAACCAGCAACAGGGTGAGTGCCATCCATACGCCGCTTACCAGGCGGGCGCCATCGTGCATCGGTAGCCATGGCTGCAACACTTTTGCCATGCCAGCGGCGCTGAGGTAGTACAGCGGTGGATTTTCTATCGTGCTGTCACCCGCGACTACGGGGGCAATCAGGGCATGGCCGTGCAACATGGATTTGACGATATTGATGGCTTGGGATTCGTCAGGCTTCCAGGGGGCGTGGCTGATCAGGCCCAGGCATACCCACACTGCGCACAGGAGGATAAGCAAACGCGTTTTTGCGCTCTCGCCTATGCGGGCGCGTGGTGTGGCCAGATTGCCTTGCCAGTCATGTTCCAGCTCAAAAGCCATGTGCTATCTCAAGAGGTTACTGCTGCAGTGTATACGATGTCATGCGCCCAGTCTGCCGATAGGCCGGGCTTGGTGCGACACAAATGAAAAAGGCAGCCCAGGCTGCCTTTTTGCGTGCATGTGCACAAGAAATTACATGCCGTACTTTTGGCGGAATTTCTCAACGCGACCAGCAGTATCCAGAATCTTTTGCTTGCCGGTGTAGAACGGGTGCGATTGCGAAGAAACTTCAATCTTCACCAGTGGATATTCTTTACCGTCAGTCCACTTGATGGTTTCACGTGTGGAGATGGTAGAACGTGTAATAAAGCTAAAATCGGCGCCGATGTCCTGGAAAACAACTTCGCGATATTCAGGATGAATGCCTGATTTCATAATCATTTACCTCAAATTGGCCGGTATGTGCGGCGGGTAGTGGTTCACATGCGACAACTGCGAAAGGTGAGCATTATATTGATTCAATGGTTCTTTTGCAATACTCGCCTGCAAGTTGCCTGTTGTGGCAGAAAAAGGGGATTTTCCGCTGATCGAGCAGCAAGCTGCCCTGATTTTTAGCCTCGACGCATGGAGTCGAAGAAATCGGCGTTGTTCTTGGTGGCCTTGAGTTTGTCCAGCAGGAACTCCATCGCTTCGAGATCATCCATGGGGTAGAGCAGTTTGCGCAGTACCCAGATTTTTTGCAGGATGTCTTTTTCAATCAGCAACTCTTCGCGGCGGGTGCCGGATTTGTTGACGTTGATGGCGGGGTATTGGCGTTTTTCGGCCATACGGCGATCCAGGTGGATTTCCATATTGCCAGTGCCCTTGAATTCTTCGTAAATCACATCATCCATGCGCGAGCCGGTATCGACCAGCGCGGTGGCAATGATGGTCAGCGAGCCGCCTTCTTCAATATTGCGGGCAGCGCCAAAGAAACGCTTGGGACGTTGCAATGCATTGGCATCTACGCCGCCAGTCAGTACCTTGCCGGAGGCCGGTACTACCGTGTTGTAGGCGCGCGCCAGACGTGTGATCGAATCCAGCAGGATCACCACGTCTTTTTTGTGCTCGACCAGGCGCTTGGCTTTTTCCAGCACCATTTCTGCGACCTGAACGTGTCGGGTGGCGGGTTCGTCGAAGGTGGAGGCAACCACTTCGCCCTTCACCGAGCGGGTCATTTCTGTCACTTCTTCCGGACGTTCGTCAATCAGCAGCACGATCAGGCTAACATCCGGGTGATTGGCGGTAATGGCGTGGGCAATGTGTTGCATCATGACCGTTTTGCCGGATTTCGGCGGGGCCACGAGCAAGGCGCGCTGGCCTTTGCCGATAGGCGCGATCATGTCAATGACGCGGCCGGTCACATTCTCTTCACCGCGAATATCGCGTTCGAGTACGAGAGGCTTGGTGGGGAAGAGGGGGGTGAGGTTTTCAAACAGGATTTTGTGCTTGGTGTTTTCTGGGGCTTCGCCGTTGACGCTGTCGACTTTTACCAGGGCAAAGTAGCGTTCGCCGTCTTTGGGGGTGCGAATCTCCCCCATGATGGAGTCGCCGGTATGCAGGTTGAAGCGTCGAATTTGCGAAGGGGAAACATAGATGTCGTCCGGACCTGCCAGGTAGGAGGTGTCGGGTGAACGTAAAAACCCAAATCCATCCTGCAATACTTCCAGCGTGCCATCCCCAAAAATGCTGTCTCCCTTTTTGGCTTTGTTTTTCAGCAGAGCAAAGATGAGGTCCTGCTTGCGCATGCGGCTCGCGCCTTCAATCTCGTTGGCGATCGCCATTTCGACCAGTTCGGTCACGGGAAGATGTTTTAGATCGGATAAATGCATAAGAGGAGGGCTCGCTGAAAATCGAAACTGCAGGGAGTGCAGTGAACTGCTAGGGAATTAGCGCCTGATTTCTAATTGGATGAATGACGCGTGGAGTTAAGAATCACGGTAACACAAAATCAGGCGCAAGCGTAGCGGTATTAAATATTGCTGTCAATAAAAGCAGTTAGTTGGGATTTGGACAGGGCGCCCACTTTGGTGGCTTCTACATTGCCGTTCTTGAACAGCATCAGGGTAGGGATGCCACGAATGCCATACTTGGGAGGTGTTTGCTGGTTTTCGTCAATGTTCAGTTTGGCGACTTTCAGGCGACCTTCATATTCTTTTGCGACTTCATCCAGGATAGGGGCAATCATCTTGCATGGGCCGCACCACTCAGCCCAGTAGTCAACCAGCACGGGCACTTGGGATTGCAGCACTTCCTGCTCGAAAGCGCTGTCGCTAATATGGGTAATATGGTCGCTCATGTGTGAACCTCTATAGAAAATGGGACTTGTAATTAAGATAGTGAAAACGAAGTATTGCGCTATCCTAGCGAAAAAAGACGCGTAAGTGAAGTATTCATGTCGGCATGATAATTGCTGATGATTGCCGGGTTACAGGGAAGGTTCAATACTAAAATCATGTGTTGTCGAAATGAATAGAATTCTGATGGATATTCTCGAACTGATCGAGGATGCCACTATCCCCAACATGGGGCATTCACAAGCAAATTACAAGGGAATGCGCTTAAGTAGTGCATTCCAGCCTATTTTCAGTCTTTCGCATTGCCGGGTGGTGGGCTATGAAGGCCTGATCCGGGCGTTTGATGAGCAACAGCAGGCGCTGCCGGTCTGGCGGATTTTTGAGCAGGCGATAACCGAGGCTGAGATTGTCGAGCTGGATCGTTTGTCGCGTGCCTTGCACATGCATAATTTCATGCAGCAGGGCCAAGCCGGCCAATGGCTGTTCCTGAATATCAATCCGCAGGTGATTGTGAACGGCAGGCACTATGGGCAGTTCTTTCAGGACCTGCTGGAACATTATGGTGTGCCGCCGTCCATGGTGGTGGTGGAGATCATTGAGGGAGCGATAGAAGATGAATCGCAACTCTCCGAGTCCGTGCAGTTTTACAAGAATTTAGGTTGTCTGGTGGCGATTGATGATTTCGGCGCTGGCCATTCCAATTTTGAGCGTATATGGCGGCTTTCTCCTGATATCGTCAAGCTGGATCGTTCCATGATTACGCAGGCGGCGAGCACGGCGGTGGCACGTCGCGTATTGCCTGGCGTGGTGTCTTTGATACACGAGGCAGGTAGCCTGGTGTTGATCGAAGGCGTGGAAACCGAGCAGGAAGCCATTATCGCCATGGATACCGATGTAGACCTGGTGCAAGGCTATTATTTCGGTCGGCCTGCGCCCTATCTGCTGCAGGAAACCCGCTCCGAATCCATTGCCAAATTATTCCAGGGCTATCGGCAATCCACCGTGCCTGAGATTCGCCATCAGAAAATGCAGGATGCCGTGGCTGCATTTCTCAAAGCATCTGAGCAATTAGAGGCTGGCGCGCCACTATCCGGCGCCGTGCAAGCCTTGCTGGCTATTCCTGGCGTAGATCGTTGCTATTTGCTTAACCAGCAAGGTGTGCAGATAGGCACCAGTGAAGTAGCACCAAGTCGCCGCTCCATCATGAGCGTGCGCTATCAGCCCCTGGCCGATGGCTCAGGAGCCAACTGGATCCGGCGGCCTTACCTGCGTCGCGCCCTGGGCAATCCCGGTGAGGTGCAGATGACGCGGCCATATTTGTCGATTGCCACTGGTGAGCTTTGCCTGACGATATCCATCGCCATCAAGCCCATGGGCGTTGTGCAAGTACTGTGTTGTGACCTGGATTGGGATGTCAGCGCTTAATCCAGCGCGGTGAACTGAAAGCGCTCGAAGCCATGCGTACGCTCCACTAGTCTGGTGAGTACAATACGCCGGGTGCGGCCATCATAATCCAGCTCCATGATACGGTCTGGTGAATAACTGCCCACGGCACCGACAATGCTGGCCTGCTGCTTCAAGGCGTGGATGGCAGGCAGCAATAGCGCAAACTCGAAAGACGGCTGGGACGGACGGCGCAAGCCGATGGCCCTGGCGGTCGGCGCAATGAGCTGGATGCCAATATCCAGATTGTCCTTTTCATCATGCATGGCCCAGCGGATGACGCCCGTTGCCCAGCCCTGCATATGGTCTTCTTTTACTGCAATCACTTCTCCCACATGCAACTGGCTGGTGAGCTTGGCTGGTTTGCGCAAGGCCATGCCTGCCGCGCTGACGTTGACTACCGCCCAGCGGGCCGCCTGCAGTTGCTCTGACAGCAGACCGGTACGGCCGACACTGGCAGGTTTGCTGCCCTGCCACGCGCGATTCGCCAGGGCATGCGCGGCAGGCATGCCGATAACCATGGATACACTGCTGCTCTTGCGCGAGCGCTTGAACACGCGCTTGGGCACTTTGCCCCAATGCTGCAGCAAGTAGCGCAAGAGATCGATATAACGTCCATCGGTGGCATCATCCGGCAATTCATGCGTGCTGATGATGGCGTTTTTCTTTTGCAATAACTGGATATGCTGATGCACCATGCGCGCCAGGCGGATGGTCAGCAGCAGAAGGTCGCTGCCGGTGGGGGGTAGGCTCTCATGCTTGCTGTAGGCTATGGGCGGCATATCGGTGTTGAGCTTGACCAAAAATACCGCCGCCGGATTTTCAATGCGCCCGGTGGCATGCAGTTCTGCCAGGGCGGCATGGCGCTCGATATAGTCAGCCACGCGACGAATCTCAGACGGTGTCAGGTTCTGCGGCTCAGCCAGTGCCATCAGCAATATCTGCTTGAACTGCGTGCTGATGCTGGTGGTTTTGCGTTCACCCTGTTCAATGGGCAGGTCTTGCAGTTCGGCCTGGACAGCATAGCGATACAACTGATGAATATCGCTCCATACACTGCCCGGCGCTGGAAAGTAAGTTTGAAAATAGATATGGATCAGGCCATTGAGGGCTTCAAAGGCGCGCAGCAATAGCAGTGCCATATGCTTGGGGTTACTGTTGATCTTGAACAGTTTCTGCTGTTCGTCGATCAGCGCAATTTTGTAGCCATACGCCATTTCCAGCCACAAGGATTCCGCGATTTTGACATAAGCACGTGCTTCTACAGGCAAGGGCAGGCTGGCTTTGCCATAAATGCCTGCCAGGCGTCGATTCATGCTGATAACCAGCGGGCGATAGGTTTCCAGCGCCCGAAAACGGGCATCCGCAGGCACGACCTGCCGATTGAGGTTTTCCAACTCGTCGGCCATGGCAGATGAGGCCTCCAGCATGGGCAACTTCAGCCACTGGCCCATCAGCGTTTGCAGCTTTTGCGGCTGTGTCTCGGCAGGGATCAGGGGCTTGTCGGTAAGTGCTGGAATAGTGAGTGTTAATGCCATATTGCCTTCCACGAGTATGTAAACCAATGTTAAGACCTATGATGCCTTTTGTCACGGTGAACCCGGCAAGCTCTGTCAGTCATGAGTTAGAATAGCCCGCAACAAGGGATCACATAGGAACATCAGCAATGAAATGGTTGGAACAGGTATTTGAGGGCATCTTATGGAAGAGCCGTTTTGTCGTGATGCTGGCGGTGGTGGCCAGTTTGCTCGCGGGCTTTGCCATTTTCTACATCGCCACCGTCGATGTGTTTTTCCTGATCAAGCATGTCGCGCATTACGCTGACCCGGACCTGACCAATGAAATACGCAAAACCCTTCACGATGACACCGTCTCGCATGTGGTGGAAGTGGTGGATGGTTATCTGCTCGCTACCATCATGCTGATTTTTTCGCTGGGTCTTTATGAGCTCTTCATCAGCGACATTGATGCGGCCCAGGGTAGCAAGGCATCCAGCCGTGTGCTGGTGATCCACGATCTGGATGATCTCAAGAACCGTCTGGCCAAGGTCATCGTCATGATCATGATTGTTTCGCTGTTTGAGCATGCGCTCAAAATGAAAATGACCGACCCGCAGGATCTTCTCACTTTCGGCGGTAGCATCGCCCTCATCGGGCTGGCTTTATTCCTGATGCATCGCGGCGAGCATCATCCCGCCCCTGCCCAGCACGCTGAGCCCCACCATGGTGAACCGCACCCTGTTCAGCATAGCGCCGAGCATCAGCCGCATACCACAGAGAAATCCTGACCATGTACGCCCGCCTTCTGCTCGCCTTCATGTTGCTCATGCTGAGTGGCATCAGCATGGCGGAAGACGGGTTCAAGCTGCGCGATACCTCTGGCAAGGTGCAGCGATTATCGGATTACAAGGGGAAATGGGTGCTGGTGAATTACTGGGCGACCTGGTGCCCGCCATGTCTGGAAGAGGTCCCGGATCTGGTCAACCTGCATGATCAGCGGCACAAGCGGGATCTGGCCGTGATCGGCGTGGCCTGGGAATACAAGAACCCCGGCGAAGTGGCCCATTTTGTGGATGACATGCTGATGTCTTATCCGATAGTGCTGGGGGACGCGGAGGTTGCTGCCCAGATTGGCCCCAATACCGTACTGCCCACTACCTACTTTTACAACCCGCAGGGACAACTGGTGAAGGTGAAGCGCGGTCTGGTCACGCGTGCCTTTATTGAAAGCGTGGTTTCGGGGAAATAAGTTTTTGCTGCCGGACGGCGGCTATACATAGCACCCATAAAGCATACACCCATAAAAAAACGCCACGCGCAGCAGGTGCGACGTGGCGTTTTTTATGGTGTTTACCGCTTAGTTTGGCGTTGGAATGCTGTTACCGGCAGAATCCAGAACATTGAGTTGATTCTCTTCAGCAAAATGCATGAGCTGGGTATAGCCTTCCGGATTCACTACCTTGAGCTTGAGATCCACCGCCAGGCAACGCACGCCATTGACGACGCGTGGCTTGAGGTAAGGTGAATAGCGCAGCTTGCGATCTGGCCCGAAGGTGGCGTAGGTGCTGCACATACGATCCACCCAGTCGCTGGGCCGGAACGGTTTGCCTGCGCGGGTCAGGCCTTCAATGATGATTTCGTCAGGTAAGCTCATGGTCGTTTTGCCAAAAATTTCAATAATATCCGGATTATAGCAGTGCGCTCTTAGTCCATGTATTCAAAAACTTTGACCACTTTTTCCACGCCTGAGGTGCCGCTGGCGATATCCACAGCATCGGCAGCTTCCTGTTTGGTCACCAGACCCATCAGGAATACGGTGGATTTCTCAGTCACCACTTTCACGTAATTGGCGGGGAAGCGGTTTTCGGTCACCAGGCGGCCTTTTACCTTGGACGTGATGTAAGTGTCATTGCTGCGTGAGCTTAATGAGCTCTTGGGTGCCACCACCAGTTCATTGGTCACGCTGCGGACATTTTCCACTTCCTTCACAATCGACTCGGCTTTGGCTTTGGTTTCTGCATTGAATGCTTCGCCGGTGATCAGCACATTGCGGTTGAAGCTGGTGACGTTGGCGTGAATGTTTTCGCCTAGCTCACTGGCAATGCGTTGCGAGGCCTTGAGCTCAATGCCTTCGTCTTCAATGTAGATGCCGGATGTACGGCGATCTGCCGCCATGACACCGGTGGCAGCGGCGCCACCGACAATCGCAGGGAAGCAGCCCGCCAGTTGAGTGGCGAGGGCGGTAGCGATAAACGCTTTGGTGATGAAACGCATGGTTAGTTGACTCCTAGTAAAGTGCAATCAATTGCATCGCAAAGGCAATGCAATATCAGAATATAGGCTTCCTGTACGCGCGATGCATTGTCGTGCGGGACGCCTATGTGGATATCCTCATCCGTCAGAAGTTCAACCAGCTCTCCCCCATCGCCACCGCTGAGTGCGATCACGGTCATGTTGCGGTCCTTGGCCGCCTCAATGGCGCGCAGGATATTGCGGGAGTTGCCGCTGGTGCTGATGGCGAGCAATACATCGCCGGTGTGGCCGAGGGCCGTCACCTGCTTGGAAAAGATATGGTCAAAATTCCCATGGTTGGCAATGGCCGTCAGCGTTGAATTGTCTGCGCTGATGGCCACGGCGGCCAGGCCCGGGCGCTCCATTTCAAACTGGTTCAACATGCGCGAAGCGAAATACTGCGCGCTGGCCGCCGAACCGCCGTTGCCGCAGGCGAGCACTTTTTTCTCGTTGAGCTGGGCCTGCACAATCATCTCGGCCGCCGCCACAATCGGGCGCGCCAGCAGATCGCCCAGTTGCAGTTTGAGATTGGCGCTCTCGGTAAAGTGGCCGGCTATGCGTTCTGTGATGTCCATGACTTGTGGCTTTTCATTCAAGCTTCAAAAGCGTTGCGTATCCATACGATGTTGTATGCCTGATCCAGCAGAACGGCGTCAAAGCGGCAAACGCTGGCGCCATGTTGCTGCAAATAGTGTTCAGCCGTGAGAACCAGCTTTTTCTGCTTGGCCGGCGTGATGCTGGCTGCAGCACCACCAAAGCGCTCGCTTTTGCGCATCCTGACTTCAATAAACACCAGGCTCACACCATCGCGCATGATCAGGTCTATTTCCCCAAAACGCGAGCGGTAATTGCGTGCCAGCAGTTTGAGCCCATGCTGTTGCAAATAGATGGCAGCGCGCTCTTCGGCTTCAGTGCCCTGGGTGTTCACGTGGATTAAGGCAGGCGCTCGACGGTGATGCCATTACGGCCGAATCGGGCTACTGCCAGCTCGCGGCTGACACTGCCATCGGTATTCAGGCGCAAGGTGCCGCTCAGACCCTTGATGGTGGCGGGCGAGCCAGGGTGCTGTACCACGGCTTGCAACAGGCTGAAAGCATCCGCGCCCAGGGCAAACCAGCGCTGCATTTCGCCGCTGGGTAAATCCTGTGCGGCCGGTTTGTAAGCGGCAAAGGTATCCGGGCTCAGCAGCCATGGCATGTCGACAAAGCGCACAGCCAGCAGCGGCGCATCATCCGCATTATCCAGCACACCGGCGTAGATGTGCGACAGGCCAAAGGTCGGCGTCGCGGCATCCAGTGCCGGGCGGATCTGGCGGGCATTATCGGCCGTGGTGGCAAGGAAGATCATGTCGGTGGGATGAGCCTGAATATCGCTTTTCAGGGCGTTCATGTCGGTATCTTCATTGACGCCAAATTGCTGGCTAACCTGGCCGCCATCGGCTATCCAGGCATCACCAAAAGTCTTGATCATGCGGTTCGAAAGACTGCTTTCGGTACCGACGATAGTGGCGGTCTGCATGCCAAGGTCGCGCGCGATGCGCACCACCTGCTGGGCTTCGCTGTCGACAGCCAACCCGTAAAAATGGATATTGCGGTTGCTGGTGGCAAGGTCACTCTGATTGAGCGCCACCGTGGGCAGGCTAACGGGCAGTTCGCTCAGCGCTGTCACCTCATCCCGCGTCAGCGGGCCGACAATATAGTTGGCACCTTCGCTGACGGCTTGCTGGTAGACGGCAGCGAAATCATCACGGCCACCAGTGGTTGCGTAAATCTTGACCTCGGCATTGCTGTTGGCAATGGTTTGAGCGGCAACAAAGCCGCGCTCGATAGCATCGGATGCCGGGTAATAGGCTTCAGAAGAAAACGGCAGAATCAGCGCAATCTGACCGCTCAAGGCCTTGGTGTTGGCGGCGGGGGCGGCTGTATTGGCAGCGGAGCTGGTCGCGCTGCTGACGATGAGCGCCGCCAGCAATTCATCCATGGCAACATGGTCTGGATAGGCGTTGCGCCATTGGTTGACGTCATCCTGGCTCAAGCCATCCTGTCCAGCTAGCGCCAGGTCTATCCAGCCCTGCAGGGTGGTGTCGGTGATATTGCCACGCATGGCAATCAGATCGACCTTGTTGGTCCTGCTCAAAAACTGCCACAGTTGCTTTTGTGCAGTGAGCAGTGCATCGCCCGCCAGGCCTGACTGCGCCTGGACATACTGCTCCAGCGCACGCAATGGATCGTCCTGGTTTTCGTAGGCGAGAGCCAAGCTTGTGTGTAAACTTGCGCTTGCCTCAGCGGATATCGATTTGTCCGCTTGCAAGGGAAGCAGAATCAGCAAGGCTTGATCGTAATCCTGCTGGCTGGCGGCGATGTTGCCTGACAACACCTTGGCATACGGCGACATGGCCGGAATGCTCGCCAGCGCCAGCTGCGCACATGGAATATCCTGTTTCTTCAGGCAGCCCATGCCGAGACTGAATTGCGTCTCGGGCGTTTTCTTGAGGGGAGAGCCAGTAGCGACGGTATCGGCGGCTGCCGGGCCCGCATTCAGCCACAAGCACATGAACAGCAGAGTGAGTAAGCGTTGAATCATATCGGCACATTATATGTTGTAGCCACGCCAATTGGAAACTTGCAGGACATTACTTTACGCGCTTTGGAAACCCTGAAAACGGTAGACCTGATTGCAGCGGAAGATACCCGGCATAGTGGCGGCCTGCTCGCCCACTATGCCATCCAGAAAAAGCTGCTGGCCGTGCATGAGCACAATGAGCACCGCTCGGCGGAAATCCTGCTGGAACGCTTGCAGGCCGGACAGTCCGTCGCCCTGATTACCGATGCCGGCACGCCTGGTATCAGCGACCCCGGAGCTGTGGTGGTAGATATTCTGCGTGAAGCCGGGGTGACCGTGGTGCCCGTGCCGGGCGCCAGTGCGGTGATTGCCGCTTTATCTGCCTCGGGCATTACTGAAAACGGATTCCGGTTTGTCGGCTTTTTGCCAGCCAGCGGCAGCCAGCGCAAAAAACAGCTGCAGGCCCTGGAGCATGAGCCGACCACGCTGGTGTTTTATGAAGCCCCGCACCGTGTGTTGGAAAGCGTGCAGGACATGGCCGCCGTGCTGGGCCCGCTCAGACGCATCACCATTGCGCGCGAGCTGACCAAAACCTTTGAAAGCTTTCACCGTTGCCCGCTCGGCGAAGCGCATGACTGGCTGCTGGTCGATGCCAATCGCCAGCGTGGCGAGTTTGTGCTGCTGGTGGAAGCCGCCCCGCCAGCCGAAGACGATGCCGATACACGCGAGGCAGAGCGCATACTCCGCCTGCTGCTGGCCGACCTGCCGTTGAAACAGGCGGTAAAATTGGCGGTGGATATTACCGGTGGCAAAAAGAACGCCTTGTACCAACTGGCCTTGCAGCTGAATGACGCGCAAGACTGAGTGAATTGAAGTTGAATTATTTTGTTGAATTTAAAGATAGTGGAAGCCTGACATGACCTCCTCCCTCACCATTACCCGCCCGGACGACTGGCATTTACATTTGCGCGATGGCGCTGCCCTGCAGGCGGTTTTGCCCGACACGGCGCGTCGCTTCGGCCGTGCCATCGTCATGCCCAACCTGCGTCCGCCGGTGACGACCACCGAACTGGCACAAGCCTATCGCCAGCGCATTCTGGCGGCCTTGCAACCTGGGGATCACTTTGAACCCCTGATGACCTTGTATCTCACCGATAAAACTTCCGCTGAAGAAATCCGCCTCGCCAAGGCCAGTGGCATCGTGCATGGCGTAAAACTGTATCCTGCTGGCGCGACTACCAATTCCGACTCCGGCGTGACCAACCTCGGCCACTGTGTGCCTGCACTGGAAGCCATGCAGGAGCTGGGTCTGCCGCTGCTGGTGCATGCGGAGGTGACCGATGCCGATGTGGATGTGTTTGACCGCGAAAAGGTCTTCATCGAGCGCAATATGCGCCCGCTGTTGCAGCGTTTTCCTGCGCTGCGGGTGGTGTTCGAACATATCACCACGCGGGAAGCCGCGCAGTTTGTGGCGGAGTCGCCAGACAATATCGCCGCCACCATCACCGCCCACCATTTGCTGATGAACCGCAATGCCATGTTTAGCGGTGGCATGCGGCCGCATCATTATTGCCTGCCCGTCCTCAAGCGCGAGGATCACCGGCTGGCGCTGGTCGCGGCGGCAACCTCGGGTTCGCCCAAGTTTTTCCTGGGAACGGATAGCGCGCCGCATCCACAATCTGCCAAGGAATCTGCCTGTGGTTGCGCGGGCATGTACACCTCGCATGCAGGCATTGAGCTGTATGCCGAGGCCTTTGAAGAGGCGGGTGCGCTGAATCGTCTTGAAGGGTTTGCCAGTTTTTACGGGGCAGATTTTTATGGCCTGCCACGCAATACCGACACGGTGACGCTGGTGAAAGAAAGCTGGCAGGTGCCCGACGACTTGCCCCTGGGCGAGGAGCGACTGGTGCCATTACGCGCAGGTCAAAGCATAGGCTGGCGTTTGCTTTAGCCAGATTGGCAGCTACCAAGGGCTGCCAAAGTCAGGCCGGATCAGGCGGTTTGTAGCTCCTGTGCCTGCCAGCGTTGCAGCCATGCCGGAAAATCCGCCGCTGGCATGGGCTTGCTGATGTGATAACCCTGACCAAAGTCGCAGCCCATGCTGGCTAGCAGGTCCCACGCGGCGCGACTTTCAATCCCTTCCGCTACCACCTTGAGATTGAGGTTATGGCCAAGGTCTATGGTCGAGCGGACTATCTTGCGATCGCTTTCGTCCTCTTCCATTTTCAGCACAAACGATTTGTCGATCTTGAGCTCACTCACCGGCAGGCGCTTGAGATAGGCCAGCGATGAATAGCCGGTGCCGAAATCGTCAATCGACAGTTGCAGACCCATGTCCGACAGGCGCTCCAGTGTTTGCTGCGCACGTTGCGGGTCATCCATCATGCTGCTCTCGGTGATTTCCAGCGTAATGCCCCCGAGTACCAGCCCCGCATCCTGATGCAAGGTCAGAATCTTGTGTGGCAAGTCCTGGTCAATCAGGTCGCGGGTTGAGAGATTGACTGCAATCGGCGCATCAATACCCAGCTTGCGCCACGCTACTTCTACCCGGGCTGCTTCGGCCAGCACCCACAGGCTTACAAGTGAAATCAGACCAGACTGTTCGGCAAACGGAATGAACTGATCCGGGAACATCAGGCCTTTTTGCGGGTGGCGCCAGCGGATCAGGGCTTCTACCGCGCTGATCTTGCCATTCTGCAGGTCAATCTTGGGTTGCACATACAAGGCCAGCTCATTCGTGGCAATGGCCTGCCGCAACTCCGAGGCAAGCGATAAATTGCCCTGGCTGCTGATATCAAATGCCGGATCAAACAGCACCGCGCCAGATTGCTTGGCCTTGGCGACATGCATGGCCATCTCGGCATTGCCCAGCAGTTTTTCCTGGGCACTGGCATGTTCGGGGTAACAGGCAATGCCTATGCCCATACTGATATCTACCGACTGGTTCGCGATGTTGATAGGGGCTTCCAGTTTTTGCAGCAGCATGTTCGCCACATGGGTGGCATTCGCTATGCCGGTGCGCGGCAGCAGCAGGGCAAATTCATCACCGCCCAGGCGCGCCACCAGGTCCGACTCCTGCCGGATGGAGCTTTGCAGGCGTTGCGCAACGCCTCTCAGCAAATCATCTGCCGCGGCGTGGCCCAGCACTTTGTTAATCTGCTTGAAGTGGTTCAGGTTCATCACCAGCACCGCCAGATGCTCTTGCTGATCCTGCGCCTGTTGCAACGCCAGCCCCAATTCGCGCAGGAACGAGGCGCGGTTGGGCAAGCCGGTCAGCTCATCCCAGTAAGCCAGTCGGGTAATGCTTTGCTCGCGGCTGGCAATGGCATCCACCATGCTGCCAAAGGCGCGGCTGAGCTTGCCCAGCTCATCTTCCCGGCTGCTGTTGAGGCGGATGGCAAAATTGCCTTCTTCCAGCTTTCTGGCGGTAGCGGCCAGTTCGGTAATCGGCTGGGTGATGCGCCGGGAAACATAAAAAATGACCAAAGCGAACACCAGCGCGCCCAGCATGGTGAGCAGCAGCAGATTGCGCTGCAGGACGAGATAAGGCGCCGTGGCTTCATCAATCGAGCGCTGCAGGATGGCGACCAGTGACTCATCGCCATGCTCCATGATGGGGACATAGCGCGTGCCATAGTCAGCATTGCCCATGCTCAATTCGGTGAGGCGGCCGGCCGAGGCTTTTTCCAGCAGTTTTTCGGTGAGAGACGCCCCGAGTGTGGAGGCCATGGAGTTCCAGTCGCTGCCATTGGAGCGGCTGATGAAGGTAACATCCAGATTGCTCAGTTTGTGCAGGTTCTGGGCCAGGGTATCGTCGATCTGAAAGCCCATGATAATCCAGCCTATGGTCAGCGGTGCCTTGACTGGTACGGCCACCAGTTGATAGGGCTGATGATTGAAGATGGCATAGCTTTGCGCATAGCCTTGCTGGCGCCCATCCTGGATCAGCTTGTCGACAATCGGGCCCGCTTCCACATGCGACACCTTGCCGGAAATCGTGAGGTTGCCGGTGGATGAGGATTCGAACATGGCAATGTCGGCGCCTATGCGCGACTGGTGATTGCTGAGTGCGGAGAGGATGGTCTCGTAATCCACGCTGGCAATGGCCTGCCGGAAGCCATAATCACTCGCCAGTATCTTGGCGCCCTGGCTCAGGCTGTCGCCATTTTGCTTGAGCAGGTTCAGGAATACCCGTTCGCCAATTTCCAGCTGCTCATTGACCGCGGCGCGCGAGTTTTTGTTGATGCTGTATTTGATCGCCAGAAACCCCGCAACCTGAATGGCGAGGATGAGCGTGAGGAAGATCACCGCCATGCGGCTTTGTAGGCTTTTGAACTGCATGGTGATCGCGTTTCTTTACCGTTTCTGGAGGGCGCTCGTATTGATATCCAGTTTAACGGCAGTTTGTTCGTCGGCTTTAACTACCATCGCTTTTTCAAAGAGGGCATTTTCGTTGCTTTGCGCGTAATGCCAGACAGCCAGGGTGTAGGGGCCGTTGGGCACATTGGTGAGGGTGGCTTTGCCGGTGCTGTCGCTCAAGGCGAAATAAGGCGTATCCACCACGCGGATGAAGGCCAGCATCTGGTCGTGGATATTGCAACCCAGCACCACCGTCCCCGCCTTGTCGAACACTACCGGTGTGCTGGGGACGCCGGAATACAGCTTCAGCTCAAAGGTTTTGGCGGGCGAGAAGGAATAAACATGATGTTTCACCTTGTCCCGATTGGGGAAGCTTACGCTGGTGCCGGTTTGCACCACGCTGACCAGCGGCAGAAACTGGCGGTTTTTCTGTTCGACGGCTGCTGTGCCAGGAACGGGCAAGGCGAGTTTGGTATTGGGTTCTGCCCACACCACGGCATCTGGCAGCGGGGTGCCACTGGCATCGGTGACGGTGATGGTCAGCTCCGCTGCCCATGTGCTGTATGCAACAAGCAGGAATGCCACTGTCAGCAGCCTGAGGGAACGACGGAGAAGGGAAGGCTGCATGGGGGATTCCTGACAGAGTTAATGCGCGACGATATCGCGTTTCATGGGCGCCAGTATTTTCAGCAGCTCGTTCTTTTCGCGTGTGCCCACGTGCTGGTGATCCAGCGCCGTGCGCATGGCATCCACCATCAGCTCAAATTCGGCATTGGTAATCTTAGCATCGGCATGCGCATTTTCCATGGTTTCACCTTCGTACTGACAGCCGCCGCCGGTGAGTGAGCAAAGCTGGCTGACAATGCTCTCTTTCAGCACTGGCAGCTTCACGCCATCAAACGAGCGGCTGGTTTTGGGGTCCTGGCTGACCTTGTCTATGGTTTCATCGACCACCGCCGTCAACACCGCATTTCCGCCGATACGATCATACAGACTGCGCTCGGGCTTGACCGGGCTGCAGGCACACACAAGGGCGACTAAAAAGATGAGGCTGGCAATAGAGAATGGCTTCATGTTTTGCATTTTATGCCGTAACTGAAATGATGGATTTCGACGGGAATGCTGCCAATTCTGGCGCAGCGCCAAGCCTGATGTGCTGGATTTTCCGTGCGTGATGCCTTGGCATCATAACGAATAATTAATTGTGTCGGATATTGAATAAGTATGGTGCGTGAAAAAATGATGGCAAGACGATGGAAAAAATGGGGGATGTGCCTGTTGCTCAATCTGGCAATGGCTGGGCAAGCACAGGCGGGTGATCGTCTGCTGGCAACCGGTGGTGTCAGTCAGGTGGAAGGTTCTGGTGGCGGCGGGCTGGTGCCCTGGGCGCTGATTTCAGGCTACAGCACCGACCAGCAGGTCAGTGCGACCGGCTTTTATACCGAGGCCCGCACGCGCGGCGGTTTTGATCTCAATGTGGTCGGGGTCAGCGTGGGCATTGCCAACCGGCTTGAGCTGTCGCTGTCTCAGCAGCATTTTGGCCTGGGCAGTACGGTGCACGGCGAGACCATACGCATGAATACGGCGGGTATCAAACTGCGCCTGTTTGGCGATGCGGTGTATGACCAGGATCGCTGGTGGCCGCAGGTGGCGGTGGGCATGCATCTCAAGCACAACGAGGATTTTGATCGCATTCCCGCCGCGCTGGGCGCCAAGCATGCCAGCGGAGCAGATTTTTATGTCGCCGCCACCAAGCTGTATCTGGACGCTGTGGGGGGGCATAACCTGCTGCTGGGGGCGACCTTGCAGGCGACCAAGGCCAATCAGTTTGGCCTGCTGGGTTTTGGTGGCGACCGCCATGATGATTACCGTGCGCAGCTCGGCGTGTCAGCCGCTGTCATGCTCACCGACCGCACGCTGCTTGGGGCCGAGTATCGCAGCAAGCCCAATAATCTCAGCGTGTATCGCGAAGACGACGCCAAGGATATCTTCCTCACCTGGTTTGCCCACCGCAACTTCTCGATTACCGCAGCCTATCTGGATCTGGGCCGCATCGCCGACAAGGATAACCAGACCGGCTGGTACCTGTCGGGTCAGCTCGGGTTCTAAACCCCGACCATGAAAAAGCTCAAGGCGCCGGATTCATGTAGGTGAGGTGCAGCGCCTCGATTTCCTGCAGGATCTCCGGGCTTAAGCGGGTTTGCCAGGCGGCAATATTTTCCTGCAGCTGGGTCATGCTGGAGGCGCCAATGATGGTGCTGCTGACAAACCAGCGCTGATAGACAAACGCCAGCGCCAGCTGCGTGGGAGTCAGGCCATGGCGGCGCGCCAGTGCTGCATAAGCGGCGCTGGCCGGGCCGACATTCGGTTTTTTGTAGCGCTGGGCGTAGCCCAGAAACATGGTGACCCGGCCCACGGCTTGGGGGTCATCAATATATTTGCCGGTGAGATGACCAAACGCCAGGGGCGAGTAGGCCAGCAGGCCGACGTTTTCGCGATACAGCACCTCGGTCATGCCGAATTCCATGCCGCGGTTGATCAGGTTGTAGCAGTTTTGCACCGTCGCCACGCGCGGCAGATCGTATTCCCTGGCAATACGCAAAAACTCCATCAACCCCCAGGGCTGCTCGTTAGACAGCCCGATGTAGCGGATTTTGCCTTCTTTCACCAGCTCGGCCAGCGTTTCCAGCTGGTTGCGTATACTTACCCATTCCTTTTGCTGGCCGTTTTCAAACTCCTGGGCGGGGTCGAATTGATACTGACCAAACATCGGCACATTGCGCTCAGGCCAGTGCAGCTGGTAAAGATCAATATAGTCGGTTTGCATGCGCTGCAAAGAACCCTCAATAGCGGCGCGGATGTTGGCGCGATCCAGCGATGGAGGGCCGCCGCGTATCCAGCCCAGGCCGCGCCGGGGGCCTGCCACCTTGCCACTCAGAATAATCTTGTCGCGCGGCTGGTGCTTGAGCCAGTTGCCCACCATGGTTTCGGTGCGGGTGTAGGTTTCGGCCTTGGGCGGCACCGGATACATCTCGGCGGTATCAATGAAATTGATGCCCTGGGCGATGGCGTAATCCAGCTGTTGATGTGCTTCGGCCTCGGTGTTCTGGTCGCCATAGGTCATGGTGCCCAGGCAGATAGGCGAAACGTGCAGGTCGGTGTGGGCGAGTGGGCGTAATTGCATGGGATATGGGCGCGTTGCGTAAAAACCAAAGTGTACGTCAATTTGCGTAGAAAGCTGAAACCGGGCCGGTCACGGGTTGTTGGCCGCAGGGTGGGTGAGTATGATGCTAGTTCTGTTCAAATCTGCTGATCAATCTCATGACTTATTGTGTTGCCCTGCTGCTGGATGAAGGTCTGGTATTTGCCTCGGATACCCGCACCAATGCTGGTGTGGATCAGGTCGCCATCTTCCCCAAGATGAATATTTTTGAAGTGCCGGGCGAGCGGGTGATCACCTTGCTGACGGCGGGCAATCTGGCGATCACGCAAGCCGTGGTCAATCGCCTGCGCGAAGCCATCAAGGCCGAAGACGGTGCACACCTCAATAATGTCAGCAGCATGTTTGAGGCCGCCCAGCTGGTGGGCGATGTCATGCGCGAAGTGTTTGAGCGCGATGCCGAGCATCTCAAGAACCACAATACCGACTTCAATGCCAGCATCCTGCTGGGCGGCCAGATCCAGGGTGAAAAGCCCAGGCTCTTCAATATCTACGCCGCCGGCAACTTTATTGAAAGCTGTCGCGAAACCCCGTATTTCCAGATTGGCGAAACCAAGTACGGCAAACCCATCATCGACCGCGTGGTGAAGTACAACAGCGACATGATGGATGCGGTGAAGTGCGTGCTGATCTCGTTTGACTCCACCATCCGCAGCAATATCTCGGTGGCGGCGCCTATCGACCTCATGCTGTATCGCGTGGATAGCCTTAACGCCAACTGTCGCCAGCGCATAGAAGAAAAAGACCCCTACTACGCCACCATCCGTCAGGGCTGGTCGGAAGGCCTGAAGTCCGTCTTCAGTGGCCTACCCAGTCCAGACTGGTGCTAGTGCTCGCTTACGCGGTAGCCGGCATGTGCCAAGGCAGGTAGCCTGACTTCACCATCTGCAGCTTGTTCTCGTGCAGATGGTATCGACAGACGGGAAACAGGCCTCCTGCAATCTCGGCGCTGGCATATACGGCCAGCGTGATCGTGTTTATTTCCAGCGATATTTCCGGCAATGCCAATGCGGCAAGTTTCTGCTGCACGTCGGTCATGGGGAGGCGCCGACGGTAAAACCCCGCTGTGATATGCGGTACATAAGACTGTGTTTCGGCCGCGCGCAGTCTGGCGCGCATTGCGTGCAAGGGTTCGATGTCGCCTTTCAATCCCAGGTAAGCCGCGGTGGTAAAGCTGTCAGCCGCCCCCGTGCTCAGTTGCAGCGAGGCGGGCGATGAAGTCTGCAAACAGGCGATGTCGCGGTGAAAGTCAGCCTCGGTGTAGCTGTGCGCATCCGTGGCATAGGTTTGCGGAAAACCGCACACCGCCAGCGTGATATGCGGCTGGCGCCGATAGTCCGGCAGCAGCCAGTCGCCCAGATGACGGCGCATCGCGCTGATATTGGCGCGCATCTCTACCGTATCCGCTTCTATTATCCATACCGCATAAAACGGTCGGCCCAGATGCCAGCGTACAAAGTTGTCGGCCCGGCAGGCGGTGGTGTGCGAGGCCATCTCCTCAGCACTCGTTGTACTGATGATGTCTGCGGCAGTTGAACTCAAGATAATGGCGCTGTCTGATGGCATGCGAAGGCGGATGTGTGGATATCCTAAGGCCTCACGCAGCGTGTGCTTCGAGCAGGCTTTTCAGGTTGGCAAGGTCGCGCAGCACCCAGGCCTCGTCTTCGGCAAATTGTTCATCACTGATGCCGGGCTGGCGAAACAGCGTAAACATCAGCTCGGCGGCATTGCCGTTGGCGATCACCCGCATGGGAATGTAGATCTCGTTATCGTCATCCGGATAAACCCAGTGGTCGAGCACGCCATGGTCATTCGCTTCGCAAAAACATATACGGATAGGACCTTCCGGTCCGTCCGCCACCCAGTGATCCTGGACCCGGCGGATGCCACGGCCCAGCCCGGTGGCCCATGCAGAAAGATTCTCCGGCTGAGACGCAAAGCGGTAGACCTCTTGCCATGGCCGCTGGATCACGATGCTGATAATGCAGGAAAGCGTGGCTGTGCTCATGAGAAAACCCTTGGGGTTGATGAGGACGGATCAATATAATACTACCTTGGGTCAGCCGCCCGCCTGGGCGATTGCACCTGATTTTATGAGCACCTCTTTTTTCTGAAAGTTCGGCTTGAGCGATCTGGATTCTGTTTTTTCCCTTGAAGGTCCGCTGGCTGCCAGCATTCCTGGCTACCGCACCCGCGTGCAGCAGCTGGAAATGGCCAAGGCCATTGAAGAAGCCATCAAACTGGGTCGCCAGCTGGTGGCCGAAGCGGGCACGGGGACCGGGAAAACCTTTGCCTATCTGGTGCCCGCTCTGCTCTCCGGCGGCAAGGTCATTGTGTCGACTGGCACCAAAACCCTGCAGGATCAGCTGTTCAATCGCGATCTGCCCGCTGTGCGCGATGCGCTCAAGGTGCCCGTAACCGTCGCCATGCTCAAGGGCCGCGCCAATTATGTCTGCCACTTTCACCTCGACCGTGCCATGAACGAGGGGCGATTTATCTCGCGTGAAGATGCCAATTACGTGCACAAGATTCGCGCCTTTGCCGATAACAGCTCCACCGGCGACAAAAGCGAACTGACCGATGTGCCGGAAAACGCCACCATCTGGCCTGCGGTAACCTCCACCCGCGATAACTGCATGGGTCAGGAGTGCGCGTTTTACAAGGAATGTTTTGTCATGGAAGCGCGCAAGCGCGCGCTGGCCGCCGATGTGGTAGTGGTCAACCATCACCTGTTTTTTGCCGATGTGATGCTGCGCGATGAAGGCGTGGCTGAGCTGTTGCCCAGCGCCAATACCGTGATTTTTGACGAGGCACACCAGTTGCCGGAAGTCGCCGGGCTGTTTTTTGGTGAAGATGTTTCCACTAGTCAGCTGATGGAGCTGGCACGCGATGCCCATGCCGAATACATCACCACTGCCAAGGATTGCACCGCCTTGCCCGAAGCCACCGCTGCGCTGGAAAAAGCCGTGCGCGATTTTCGGCTGGTGTTCAGTTTTGAAGGCAGCCGCATGCCGGTGCAAAAAGCCCAGGCGCTTAAAAACTTTGATTCGGCCTACGCCACCATGCAGGAAAAACTCAATGTGCTGGCCCAAGTGCTGGAAAGCCAGGCCGAGCGCGACCCTGCCATTGAAAACTGCTGGCAGCGTGGTCTGGCCCTGCAGCAAAAACTGCAAGCCTGGCAAAAAGCCGACAACGCCAATCTCGTGCGCTGGGTGGAGGTCTTCAGTCAATCGGTGCAGTTGCATGCCACACCGCTTTCCGTGGCCGAAGGCTTTGGCAAGCAGCTGAACGCCCAGCCGCGTGCCTGGATATTCACTTCTGCCACGCTCGCCGTCAAAAGCGATTTCAGCCACTACCTTGGGCAGATGGGCCTGCAAGAAGCCACCACCGGTTACTGGAACAGCCCGTTTGATTACGGCCAGCAAGCCCTGCTCTATGTACCAAATGGCATGCCGGAGCCCAACAGCCCCGGCTACAGCGCCGCCGTTGCGGCCGCCGCCCTGCCGGTGATCCGCGCCAGCCGTGGCCGCGCTTTTGTACTGAGCACCAGCCTGCGCGCCATGCGCGAAATCCACGCCCTGCTCAAGGATGCTTTCTCAACCGAAGGCATGGAATACCCGCTGCTCATGCAGGGCGAAAGCGCCCGTACCGAACTGCTAGACCGCTTTCGCGCCTTGGGCAACGCCGTGCTGGTGGGCTCGCAGAGTTTCTGGGAAGGCGTGGATGTGCGCGGCGAAGCCTTGAGCGCCGTCATTATCGACAAACTGCCTTTCGCTCCGCCCGATGACCCTGTGCTCGCTGCGCGCATCGACAAAATGAACGCCGAAGGCCGCAATGCCTTTATGGAATACCAGCTGCCGTATTCCGTGATTACCCTCAAGCAAGGCGCCGGCCGCCTGATCCGCGACGAAGCCGACCGCGGCGTGCTGATGATCTGCGACCCCAGACTGATCGCCAAACATTACGGCCGCCGCATCTGGCAAAGCCTGCCCCCTTTCAAGCGCACGCGGGATATTGCCGAGGTGGAAGCGTTTTTTGAGAGCGCGGTTTAAGCGGCATAAAATAAAAAAGGCATCGCCTTTTTCAGGTCCGAGACCGTTAAAGCCTATATGCAATATGATTAAATGCTTATATAGACGCACATGGTCCTAGCATTCAATCCCTTTTTTAGGAGTCATTATGTCCACCAATACCCCGAAAAATACTGAACACCTCGAAGCGGTTAACAAAAAAATTCTAGCCTGTGGCGAGCATTTGCCGGTAGTTCAACTAAAAGATGGCAGCAAAGTACAGACTGGAACGGTGGCGACCATGCTGCATAATGTTTCGCTTTATAACGCTGGTGCGCGGGGCGAGGTCGAGCGGGAGCTTGAACTCGCTATCCCCACGCTCATCAAGGTTGGTTTGTTTGAACTGTTTCCGCCTGCTGAATGGATGGCAGGGAATAACCAGGGTCGTCGTTTCGTTGGTGAGCGCGCGAAGGAGTATCTCGAAAAAGCATAACCTCATCTATGGCAACCATGTCACTGTCATTGAGAATGCCTGCATGATCTCTGGCAAATATGGGATGCCCGCAGCAGTTCCTAGCGCATTCTCCACTCCTCCGGCATCAACTCCACCAGATAATCCACGAACACCCGCAGCTTGTGGGTCATGGCGTGCTTGTCCTGATAGCTCACATAAAAATCCAGCGGTTCAATATCGGCAGTTACCGCGCCTTCGGTGGTTGCATTCCCGGTAAACAAGGCTTCCAGCTGGCCGCTGTCGATCAGCGGTTGGGCGACGAAAGCGCCCAGGCGGGCAATGCCTGCACCACCCACCGCGAGGCGGGCGAGGGCGTCGATGTCATTGCTGTTGACGGTGGGGGTGATGTCCGGCTCGAAGCGCAAGCCATCGCGCAGAAAGCCCCAGCCCAGCATGCGGCCACTGGCGGGTACACGAAAGGTCAGGCAGGCGTGGTGCGATAGTTCTTCAGGCTGGGTGGGGCGTCCGGCACGCGCGAGGTAGTCGGGCGATGCGCAAAACAGGATGGGCACGCGGGCAATATGGCGCGCGATCATGCCGGGCTCCAGTTGCTGCTTGAAGCGGATGCTGATGTCGATGTTTTCGGTGATGTGGTCGATGGGATTATCGGTTGTGATGAGCTCGACCGAGATGCGCGGATAGCGGCGCATGAAGGGCGGAATCATGTCGGCAATCACATTGCGGCCAAATGCGGCCGAGCAGGCGATGCGCAGGCGACCTTGCGGTTCGCCCTGAAATTCGGTGATGCTGGATTTGGCGAGCTCCAGATCGCGCAGAATATCTTTCACGGCGTTGTAGTAAAGCTGTCCGGCGTCCGTCAGCGCCATGCTGCGGGTGGAGCGGCTGAGCAGGCGTATGCCCAGCGTGGTTTCCAGCCGCTGAATATTCTGGCTGGCGGCCGCCGCGGTAATGCCGATCTGGCGGGCGCCGGCGGCAATGCTGCCGTGCTCCACGGCGCGGACAAAGGTCTCGATGCTACGCAGGGTATCCATAATCTATTGGCTGCTAATATTTATTTGATTCGATAGTTTATCTTGCGAATGTAACAAGCTCCAGCTATCTATTGCGTGGGCAGGCTTTGCGATAAAGTGGCATCAACAGTGCAGCATTAATGGAAAGGAAAGATCATGCAAGATATTCAAATCAAGGCGCAGCGCCTGCCTAAAATTCCAGCGCGTTATACCCCCGTGGCTTTTGCCTTTTACATGGCAGGCATCATGGCCTTGCTGATGTCGTTCGTCATTGTGGCCATCAATGGCGGCATCGGGCATCACTATATCGCCAGCGTATTTCACGCTTACTCGATGGCGATGCCGGCGGCCTTCTGCTGTGTGCTGATGGTACGTCCGGTCGTGGTGAAGCTGGTGGCGCTGACGGTGGCTCCGCCTGCCTGAGAATTTCGGGTGTGACGTTTGCACAGAACCATGGTCAGACACGCCATGGGATTAACATGAAGGAATGATGAGATGAATGCAACAAGCAATAATCTGGTGATCGGTTTCATAGGCCTGGGAGCCATGGGCGAGGGCATGGTGGCCAATCTGCTGGCCGCAGGGCATGCGGTGCGCGTGTATAACCGCAGCGCTGAAAAAGCCGCCGCCTCGGTCGCCAAAGGGGCCGTGCTGAGCGATACGCCTTTTGCCGCTGCGCAGGATGCCGATGTCGTGATTACCATGCTATCGAATGATGCCGTGCTGGAATCGGTCACCCTGGCTGAAAACGGCGTGCTGGCGGCGCTGAAGCCAGGTGCGGTGCATTTGTCCATGAGCACGGTTTCGCCCGACACCTCACGCAAACTGGCCAAACTGCATGCGGACAAAGGCGCGCACTTGCTGGCCGCCCCGGTGTTTGGCCGACCAGACATGGCGGCCGCCAAAAAGTTGTGGATCTGCGTGTCGGGCCATGCGCCGTCGATCACCATTGCCCGCCCGGTGCTGGAAGCCATGAGCCAGGGCATTTTTGAATTTGGTGATGACCCCGGTGCCGCCAATGTGGTGAAGCTCAGCGGCAATTTCATGATTGCTTCCTGTGTGGAAACCATGGCCGAAGTCGCCACCCTGGCCGAGAAAAATGGCATCAAGCCCGAAGCGGTTCTGGGCATGCTCACCAGCACCATCTTCGCCTGCCCCATGTACCAGCGTTATGGTGAACTGATACTGAAGCAGCAGTATGAGCCCGGCTTCAAGCTTTCGCTGGGTTTCAAGGACATGAACCTGATTCAGAAGGTGGCGCTGGAGAGCGCGACGCCGATGCCGTTTCTTGGTATTGTGCAGCAACGCTACCTGAGTGCCATGGCCGAGGGGCGTGAAGGCCAGGATTGGAGCGCGATTGCGCTGAATGCCCGGCATGATGCAGGCCTGCCGGTGCAGCGCCAGTTCTAAATTCAAGAGGTGAGTATGTCTGATCCACGTGTGTTTTTTGCCGCTGAGCGTACCTTGCTGGCCTGGGTGCGCTCCGGCGTGACCATCATGGCGCTGGGCTTTGTGGTGGCCAAGTTTGGTTTGTTTCTCACCCTGATGAGTGCAGCTTCGGGCGCCACGCACCTGGTACATCATCATGCCTGGACAGATACCCTGGGCGTGATGCTGGTGGCAGCGGGAGCGCTGGTGATTCTTGGGGCACAGTACAACCATCATCTGTATGTACGCACCTTGCCGGAACATGATGTGCCCACCATGGCACTGCCCTGGATGACGGTGGCCCTTTCACTGTCAGTGGTGCTGTGTGGCGTGCTGCTGGCGATCTATCTCGCGCTGGGGTAAGTGATGCCTGCGCGTGCTTGCGGCAGTAGGTATGCGCATTTTTCTGCCATGTAAGACTGACATTTTATGACGCTGGCCGCTTGCGGCTGGTATCCAATTTGCTAGATTGTTTATCGTGAAGCGCTTGTACTATGGAGGTTGCGACGATGGATATCCTGCAAGTGGTAAATGCACAAATGAACGCCCTTGGCATGCCCTTATATGCCGTCACCCTGACTGCCGTTCCCCGAGCGGACACTCCCCTCTTGCTCATGTTGCACTGGCATGGCTTTCGCCGTGAAGAAGTGGAAGGCCTGCCTTCACGCTTTGCGCCGCTCTATGCAGTGCCGGGCTCGGCACTGCAACTGAATGAACGCTGGAACCGCATGGAAATGCTGGACGAAGCCATGCTGGAGGCTGGCTGGAAACTCGGCGCCTGGGATGTGGTGCGCGATGCACGGCGTGGCTGCAACTGGATAGGCGCCAGCGAGCAGGAGGCGCTGGAGTGCCGACAGGCGTTTGGCGATTATTCACCACTGGGCGATCAGGAAGACCACCTGCTGGTAGAAGCCCCCGACCGCCTGGAGATGATGCATCTGGCCGCTGCCGTTGGCTATGTGCGCTGGATGTTCCGCCCGGTGAAAGACAGTATCTGGCGCCAGACCGCCGAGGATGACACGCTGGATGAGGTTGGCGGCCGCAATACGCCCTGCCCGGTCAACCCGATTACCTACACCTCCAAAAACCTGCATGTGGCCTATCGCCTTGGCCGCGTTGAGCGCATCATCCTGCCCTGAAACCCTTGACGTGACTGGCTTGGCGAGGTTGCCGAAAATTTTTTTCAGCAACCTCTTGAAATCCTTTTTCCCCACCCATATCAAAAAAACTGTCAGCGTCGGCGGCGGTTGTTTTCATGTCAGGCACCGCCCTGGGCTGAACCTAATGTTGACTAACGTTGATATCGCTAAGGAGATTAGAAATGAGCATTCGTCCCCTTTATGACAGGGTCGTCGTCAAGCGAGTTGAAGCGCAACGTACGACCGCTTCCGGCATCGTCATTCCGGATACGGCATCCGAAAAACCCGAGCAGGGCGAGGTGATTGCCACCGGCAACGGCCGCCGTCTGCAAGATGGCACCCAAGTGCCGCTGGAAGTGAAGGTCGGTGACCAGGTGCTGTTTGGCAAATATGCCGGGCAGACCGTCAAGCTGAATGGCGAGGAGCTGCTGGTGCTGCGCGAGGAAGATATTCTCGGCGTGGTCGAGTCCATTGATGCCAAGCTCAAAAAAGTCGCTTGATCCTCATTGTTAACCGTTTAATTCTGGATATATCAGGAGAACATCAACATGGCTGCAAAAGAAGTCAAATTTCATGACCACGCACGTACGCGCATCGTCCAGGGCGTCAATGTACTGGCCGATGCCGTGAAAGTGACTTTGGGCCCCAAGGGCCGCAATGTGCTGATCGAGCGCAGTTTTGGCGCTCCGGTCATTACCAAGGATGGCGTATCGGTCGCCAAGGAAATCGAACTGCAGGACAAGTTTGAAAACATGGGTGCCCAGATGGTGAAGCAGGTGGCCTCCAAGACGGCGGACATCGCTGGCGATGGCACCACCACCGCCACCGTGCTGGCCCAGGCCATTGTGCAGGAAGGCATGAAGCACGTGGTCGCCGGTGTGAACCCCATGGACCTCAAGCGCGGCATTGATAAAGCCGTGAATACCGTGGTGGATGAGCTGCACAAGCTGTCCAAGCCGATTACCACCAACAAGGAAATCGCCCAGGTCGGTTCCATTTCCGCCAACTCCGACCATGCCATTGGCAAGATCATCGCCGATGCCATGGAAAAAGTCGGCAAGGAAGGGGTGATCACCGTTGAAGATGGCAAGTCGCTGGAAAACGAACTGGATGTGGTAGAAGGCATGCAGTTCGACCGTGGCTATCTCAGCCCTTACTTCATCAATAATCCGGAAAAGCAGACCGTCGAGTTTGATGATCCGCTGATCCTGCTTTACGACAAGAAGATCAGCAGCATCCGTGATCTGCTGCCCACCCTGGAAAACGTGGCAAAAGCCGGCAAGCCTTTGCTGATCATCGCCGAAGACCTTGAAGGTGAAGCCCTGGCAACGCTGGTGGTGAACAGCATGCGTGGCATTCTCAAGGTGGCGGCGGTCAAGGCGCCTGGATTTGGCGATCGCCGCAAGGCCATGCTGGAAGACATTGCCATCCTCACCGGTGCCACTGTGATCTCGGAAGAGACCGGCAAGCAGCTGGAAAAAGCCACACTGGAAGACCTGGGCCGCGCCAAGCGCGTGGAAGTGCAAAAGGAAAACACCATCATCATTGATGGCGCTGGCGAGCAAAAAGCCATCGAAGCCCGCGTCAAGGCGATCCAGGCCCAGATCGAGGAAAGCAGCTCTGACTATGACCGCGAAAAACTGCAGGAACGCGTTGCCAAGCTGTCTGGCGGTGTTGCAGTGATCAAGGTCGGCGCCGCCACCGAAGTGGAGATGAAGGAGAAGAAAGACCGCGTGGAAGATGCCCTGCATGCCACCCGCGCTGCGGTGGAGGAAGGCATCGTGCCTGGCGGCGGTGTAGCGCTGTTGCGTGCCCGCAGCCGGATTGCGGACCTCAAGGGCGACAACGCCGATCAGGATGCCGGTATCCGTATCGTGCTGCGTGCGATTGAAGCGCCGCTGCGCGCGATTGCTGCCAATGCCGGGGATGAGCCTTCGGTGGTCATCAACAAGGTGCTGGCTGGCTCTGGCAACTTTGGCTACAACGCCGCCACCGGCGAGTATGCCGATCTGGTGGAAACCGGCGTGGTAGACCCCACCAAGGTTACCCGCACCGCGCTGCAAAATGCAGCCTCGGTGGCCAGCCTGATCCTCACCACGGATGCTTCGATCGCCGAGCTGCCCAAGGAGGACAAGGCCGCTGCTCCGGCCATGCCGGACATGGGCTACTAAGCCTGCCCGGAGGCAACATCCTGCTCCGGTTATTACGCCAGCAGGATGAAAAAAGCCCTTCCAGTATCCGCTGGAAGGGCTTTTTTTATGGGCTGATCAACTCAGGTGGCGGCGCTTGGGCTGGCTGCCGGCTGCTGACGCGGCCAGCTGGCAAAACTGACGGCACCAATCACCAGGGCGGCCCCGGTCAGTTGTATCGTCGTGGGCGGCACGCCTTCCATCGCCGCGATCACCATGGAGGTGACCGGTACCAGATTCAGGAAGATAGCGGCCCGGCCCGCGCCCAGTCGACGAATCCCTGCGTTCCAACACAAGTAAGCCAGCACGCCACCGCCTATGGTCATGATCAGCAGCGCTATGGCGGCATGCTGGCCGGGCATAACGAAGTGCTCGCCCGAGAGCAGGGCGGCTACTGTCAGCGCCAGGGCACCCACGGTCATGATGGCGGCGGTGCTGGCGATGCCGCTGGTGTCGGTCGGCATCATTTTTTTGACGCAGACGTTATAAGCGGCCCAGCTCAGGCTGGCGAGGAAAATCAGAATGTCGCCGTGCGATATTTCCAGATGCGCGCCTGCGCCGAGCACTACAATCGCCACGCCCAGCAAGCCGATGGGAAACGCCAGCCACTGGCGCATGTGCAGGCGCTCGCCTATGGTGGCCCAGGCAATGAGCGCGGTCAGCAATGGATTCAGCGCCATGATGAGGGCGCCATTGACCGCCGAAGTGCTTTGCATGCCGAGGAAAAACAGGAGGTTGAAGCCGAATACGCCCACCAGTCCCAGCACAATGTAGGCACGGGCATGGCGTAGCGGAACATGTTCGCCCCGGATATAAGTCAGCGTCAGCATGATGAGGGCGGCCAGCAGGTAACGTGTGGCACCCGCCACCACCGGCGGCATTTCGGCCACGACGGGAATGGCCAGATTGAAGTTGGCGCCCCATTGGATGGCGGCGAACAAGACACAGAAATAAGTAAAAGCGAGACTCAAGGGCAAGGTTCCTGATGAGGTGGCGGCAGCTCAGGCCGGAAGGTCAAGGTCGATGGCGAGCGATTTGGCAATGATCACCCGCCCGCCATGGTATTGGCTGAATAACGCCAGGGCTGGAGCGAGCCAGGGTGCCAGCTGGGCTTTCCACTCGGGACTGGCTTCGGCAGATTCCAGGCTGAAGAGCGGGGTTTCTTCTGGCGAGTTGGCTGAGCGCAGAGTGCGGAAATGCAGGCGGATTATAACCTGTCCAGCCCAGGCAAAAACAAGGGCATGTGACTCCACGCGCAAGGCAAGCTGGCGCCCATCCTCCAGATGCAGGATGGCGGCCTGCCGGCTTTGTGGCTCGATGCGCATATCAGGCGGGCAGCCAGCCTTCTTCCTGCATCACCTGGGTAATGGCCGGTACCAGCGCATCCGGCAGGCGGATGATGGTGAGGGCGGCCTCGCGGCCTTGTGGCGATGTCTTGCGCAAGGTCTTGCGCAGAATATCCAGCAGTTTGGGCGTGTCGTAATCCGGGTGCTGCTCGACAAAGGCTTGCAGATAATCCTCCACAAACACCAGCACGATCACGTCTTCCAGCGTTTGCATATCCGGATCGCTAAGCGGGGCGGCCTTGCCCACCAGCTGGGCCACGCGCTGGATAGTGATGTCGTCATAGCCAACGTCACGCAGGATGTCGGAGGCAAGCTTGGCATGCATGGTTTTCAGCGCGTTGCGCCATTGATGATAGCCAGGCTTGGTCATGGGGTAGCTGTCGCGCGCAATGCTCCAGCGGCAGATGTGCTGGCAGCGGGCGGCCAGCTGCAGCACCTCGCTGGCATCGGGCCGGTAGCGCTGCAGCATGGCGCTCATGCGCTGGGCATACAGCAGCTCATTGGGGATGGCATTGCCATCGACCACCGTGTGCTTGGGGTCCTGGGCATTGCGGGCATCAAAGGCATCCAATGCCTGTTGCAGCTGAGGGCTGGTCATATAGTTTCCTGGGTATTGTCTGTATATATTGCAGTGCGCCTAGCGCTGGCCGGGGACCCGCAACGGGTCCAGCAGGGGTTTCAGGCCATTGTGGTCCAGCTCCTGCATCAGGGCCAGCAGGCGGCCGATCTCGCCGGGCGGAAAGCCTTCGCGGGCAAACCAGTTGAGGTAATTACCCGGCAGGTCTGCCAGCAGTCTGCCCTTGTATTTGCCATAGGGCATTTGCATGGTCACCAGGCGGTGCAGGTCTTCGGGCTTCATGGCGCAGTGTGCTCGTCATCATTCGCCATGGCGATGGCGGCTGCGATGGAAGGCGCATAGAGCTTGGCGATGCAGGCCTGGCCTTCGCGTGCCAGATGTGCGCGTACCAGTTCCAGCACCTGATCCAGCGACAGGTGCTGCCCGATGGCCTGGGGGCTGACCCGCTGCTGCGCCCGTGGCAGCAGTGTATAAATGGCGCCATCGGCATCAATCAGCCGATCGCGGGCATGATAAATATGGTGCTGCAGGTCGGCCGCGGCTTGCCACTGCGCCAGGCTGCCAATGTAGGCCAGCTCGGGCTGGCCATCAAAATGCACAATCGCGGGCCAATGTGGGTGGGCAGGAGCGGGGCTAGGGGACATGCCCGCATGGTAACCATGCCCTTGCCTGCTGGCAACCCGTTTGCTGCTGTCAGGGTGACACGCCAACGGCGCGGCAGCCCTGCGTTACAATGCCTGGTACCCCAGAATGCCGAGCCCCTTTTCATGCAGCCCATCGTGATTCCTGACAGCGAATTTGAACTGACCGCCATGCGGGCGCAGGGCGCGGGCGGGCAGAACGTCAACAAAGTCTCCAGCGCAGTGCATTTGCGCTTTGATATTCGCGCCTCTTCGCTGGATGAGGCGCACAAGGCCAGACTGCTGGCGCTGCGTGATGCGCGGGTGAGCAGTGAAGGTGTGCTCATCATCAAGGCGCAGCGCCATCGCAGCCAGCTGCTCAATCGGCAGGATGCCATCGAGCGTCTGCATGCCTGGGTAAACCAGGTGGCGCGGCCGCCCGCCGTGCGCCATGCCACGCGGCCCACACTGGCTTCGCGCAAAAGAAGGCTGGAAGGCAAGACGCGGCGCGGGCATATCAAGGCAATGCGTGGCAAAATAGCGGCTGAATAACAGACTGAAGTTTTTATGCGGCTGCTCGCACTCGATACCTCTACCGAATACCTTTCCCTGGCGCTCCATCTGGATGGCCGCGTGTTGACGCGCGAGCTGCATGCCGGACAGACGCATTCCCAGCGCATCCTGCCTTTGCTGCGCGAGTTGCTGGACGAAGCCGGACTCGCCATGACCGATCTGGATGGCATTGCCTTTGGCGCCGGGCCCGGTTCGTTTACCGGTTTGCGCATAGGCTGTGGCGTGGCGCAGGGCCTGGCGTTTGGCGCGGGTCTGCCGGTGGTGGGTGTCTGCACTCTGCTCGCTTTGGCCCAGGCCAGCGACGCTGACCAGGTGATTGCCTGCCTGGATGCGCGCATGGGCGAGGTGTACCACGCCGTGTATCGTCGGCAAGGCGATGCCTGGCATGAAGCCATTGCCCCAGGCTTATACAAGCCGGACGACGTGCCCGCCGTCGAGGGTGCTGGCTGGGTCGGGATTGGCAGCGGTTGGGCCAGTTATGCCGATGCGCTCCATGCTGCTTATTCGGAACAAGTGGCGAGCACGCAGCCAGACCGCTATCCCCGTGCGCAGGAAATTGTGGCTTTGGCCATGCCCGTGTTTGCCGCGGGTGAAGGGCGCCCGGCAGCTGAGGCAGCGCCTTTGTATATTCGTAACAAGGTCGCGCTCAAAACCAGCGAGCGCGCCAAGATGGCAGGGCTGAAATGAACGCCGTGCTCAAGCCCCGCGTGGCATTCCGCCCCATGCAGAAAGACGATCTGGATACCATCGTCGCCATCGAACAGGTGATTTTCCCTTACCCATGGACGCGCGGTAATTTCCTCGATTCGCTGAATGCCGGCCACAGCTGCTGGGTCATGCAACAGGATGAGACTATCGTCGGCTATGCCATCGTCATGATGGTGCTGGATGAAGCGCATCTCCTGAATATTAGCGTGGCGCAGGCCATGCAGGGCAGGGGGCTGGGCCGCCTGCTACTGGAGCATGTCATGCAGATCGGCCGTCAGTATGGCGGCCTCAATATGTTTCTGGAAGTGCGGCCATCCAATACCTCGGCATTGCGTTTGTATGAAAGCATGGGCTTCAATGAAATGGCCATCCGCCGTAATTACTACCCGGCCAAGCATGGCCGCGAAGATGCCGTGCTGATGGGAGCGGCGCTATGAGCCTGACGCGCGAAGACATGCTGCGCGAACTGGAGCTGCTGCCGGCCTGGCATCTGCGGCAGCCGCTTCCGACGCCGACGGCATCACTTGAAGCGGCGCCTGCGGCCCCCGTTGAAATCCCGGCATCAACCACCTTGCCATCACCTGAAGCGCAGCATGCCGCGGAGCCAGCTACCTCGACGCTGCCCACGCCAGCCAGTGAGGAAGTACTCACGGCTGAGCCTGTAAGCGCTGCTGCTATCACGCCTGTAAGCGCAATGGATAACGGCGCCGCTTCTCCTGTGAACGCGGATGCAACAAGCCATGCCGCCTATGCGCTGCCCGATGCAGACACCGCTCTTGCCGCTGGCGTGGCGGCGGATACCACTACCGCAGACACAAATACAGCGGACGACGCATTGACCACGTCACCGCCCTGGGATGATGACATTCCTCCTCCGGATGAGATGCTGCTGCCCATCTTTGATGACGATGATCACTTGCCTGATATGGCAACATCACTGGGCCAGGGCCGTCGCGACAGCATTGCCCAGCTGGACTGGCAAGGTCTGCAGTCTTGCGTGGCCAATTGCCAGGCTTGCAGTCTTTCACGCACCCGCACGCAGACCGTATTTGGCGTGGGCGATCCTGCCGCCGAATGGCTGATTGTGGGCGAAGCTCCAGGCGCCGAAGAGGACAAGCGCGGCGAGCCCTTTGTCGGCCAGGCCGGACAGTTGCTGGATAACATGCTGGGGGCGATACAGCTCAAGCGCGGGCAGAATGTGTACATTGCCAATGTGCTCAAGTGCCGCCCGCCGCAAAATCGCGATCCGCAGGGCGAGGAAGTCCAGCAGTGCGACCCTTTTCTCAAGCGTCAGGTGGAACTGATCAAGCCCAAACTGATCCTAGCGTTGGGCAAGTTTGCCGCGCAATCCCTGTTGAATTCGGATGCCACCATAGGCAGCATGCGTGGGCGACAGCATGAATACAACGGCGTGCCGGTCATTGTCACTTACCATCCTGCCTATCTGCTGCGCAACCTGATGGATAAGGCCAAGGCATGGGAAGACTTGTGTCTGGCGCGCGCGACCATGCGCAAACTGCAGGAAGATGCCTTGCAATCGGCAGCGGCACCCTCATCTAAAGACTGAATTCATTTAACACTAACGAGGACACAACATGCGATCCCTGATGCTTAAACTGGCGACACTGCTGCTGGTGCTGAACCTGACCGGCTGCGGCTACAACACTTTCCAGCAACTGGATGAAGAAGTGAACGCCAACTGGTCCGAAGTGCTGAACCAGTATCAGCGCCGTGCCGATCTGGTGCCCAATCTGGTGAGTACCGTCAAAGGCTATGCCAGCCACGAAGAAAAAGTGCTGACCGAAGTGACCGAAGCGCGTGCCAAGGTGAGCAGCATTCAGGCAACCCCTGAGCTGATCAACGACGAAGCCGCATTTGCCAAGTTCCAGCAGGCACAAAGCCAGATGACATCGGCATTGTCCCGCCTTCTGGTGGTGGCAGAAAACTATCCGCAACTGAAGGCGGATGCCAGCTTCCGTGATCTGCAAGCCCAACTCGAAGGCACCGAAAACCGTGTGACCGTAGCGCGCAATCGTTACATTCAGGCCGTGAAGGAATACAACGTGGCGATTCGTACCTTCCCGAATAACCTGACCGCCAGCATGTTTGGCTACAAACCCAAGCCTAACTTCAGCGTGGAAAACGAGAAGGAAATCTCCAAGGCCCCTGCTGTTAACTTCGACAAGTAAGCATACGTGAAGAAGTTGAGCGCCTTGCTGCGCTGGTGCCTGCCCCTGCTGTTGCTTGCCTCTCTATGGCAGGCGGGGGCGGCGCAGGCGCTGGAAGCCATTCCACCGCTGACCCAGCGCGTGACCGACCTGACGTCGACCTTGACGGCCGAGCAGCAGGCCGGGCTGGAAGCGCGCCTGCAGGCATTTGAGCAGCAAAAAGGCAGCCAGATTGCCATCCTGATCGTACCGACGACCCAGCCTGAAGATATCGCCCAGTATTCCATCCGCGTGGTGGAAGCCTGGAAACTGGGGCGCGAGAAACAGGACGATGGCGTGCTGATCCTGCTGGCGAAGAATGATCGCAAGATGCGCATTGAAGTCGGCTATGGCCTAGAAGGCGCGATTCCCGATGTCACCGCCAAACGCATCATCAGCGATGTCATGGCGCCATACTTCCGGCAGGGCGATTTTTATGGTGGCTTGAATGCTGCCGTGGAGCGTATCGCTGCGCTAATCGATGGTGAAGCCCTGCCTGCGCCGCCGCAACAAGCGCGTGGTGGCGAGCATGACTGGGGCGATATGCTGCCGATTCTGCTATTTGGCGGCCTGATTGCCGGTGCCATGTTGCGCGCCGTGCTGGGCAGCTTTTTTGGTGGTGTGGCCACCGGTGGCCTGATAGGCGCCGCGGTCTGGATACTGGGGGGCGGCCTCATCATGGCGTTGGTGCTGGCCTTCATTGCCTTCGTCGTCACGCTGGCCGGTATTGGCAGTCTGGGTGGATTTGGTGGCTATGGCGGCGGCGGATTTGGCGGCGGTAGCGGTGGTGGCGGTTTTTCTGGTGGAGGCGGCGGCTTCGGCGGCGGCGGGGCTTCGGGAGACTGGTAAATCATGCTGAAAAAATCCGGATTTTCACGTTTCATGGCCCACTTGCTGGCAACGCCATGGCACTTCAAGCGCCACTTCAGCCAGCAGGCACTTGTCAATATTGAGAAGGCTACCGCCGCGAGCGAACGCTCACATAATGGCGAAATTCGTGTGGTGGTGGAGGGCAGTCTTTCGCCCATGCATATCCTGCAAGGGGTCACGCCGCGTCATCGCGCCATTGAGCTGTTTTCGCAATTGCGGGTATGGGATACCGCGGCCAATAATGGCGTGCTGATTTACCTGTTGCTTGCGGATCGCGATGTGGAAATCATCGCCGATCGCGGCATCCACCAGCATGTGGGCGAAGCGGGCTGGGAAGCAATCTGCCGCGAAATGGAAGCCATGTTTCGCCAGGGGCATTTCGAAACCGGCGTTCTGCATGGGATTAGCCGTATAGGCGCCGCCTTGGAGCAGCACTTTCCCCCCACTTCTGATGATCAGAACGAGTTGCCTGATGCGCCGCTGGTTCTCTGATTCTGGCGCCTCAGTTGCCAGATTTGCCAGTGCGCTTGCCGCGTTCTGCCTGCTGTTATCCTCCCCTGCCTGGGCCGATAGCGCGGCACTGACGCAGGTATTGCAACAAAAACCCACGCTGGAAGGCTTTGACATGTGCTACGGCGGCGGCTGTGCCGCCATGGCGCGCATTACGCTGAGCGCCGAAGAATGGCAGCGCGTGGTGCAGGTCTTTACTCCCACGCCGGAAAATGCAGCCGCCGAACGTGTGGCCATCAGCCACGCGCTGGGGGAAATGGAACAGATGGTGGGAGCCAAAACCGGTACATCCGTCGACAAGGCGGGGACCTTTGGTGTCTGGGGCAAGCCCGGCCAGCTGGATTGCAATGACGAGGCCGCCAATAGCACCGCCTACATGAAGCTGATGCTGAAAGAGGGCCTGATCCGTTTTCACGATATTCTGGATACCAAGCGCCGCGGCTTCTTTCTTAATGGCTGGCCGCATACCACCGCCGCCATACTTGATCGCGCCTCGGGCGAGCGCTTCGCCGTGGATTCCTGGTTTTACGATAACGGCCAGCCGGCGGTGATTGTTCCGCTGGAGCAATGGAAGTCGGGCTGGAAGCCGGAAAACAGCCCCGCCCGCTGAGCATCGCGTGCGGGCTGCTGGCGTGTTTTTCGTTGTATTTGATTTAATCCCGCACGCAATCCGGGTCGTTTTTGCCTCGTGAAACGCCTCTCGGCTGACTTCGCGGGCATTTCTCTATAAAATCCACACCTTAAGTTTTCTTCCATCCCCCATTTTTTTAAGAGTTACTCATGCGCGCCTCTCAGTTTTTTATTGCCACCCAAAAAGAAGCCCCACAGGAAGCCGAGCTGCCCAGTCATAGACTGATGCTGCGAGCCGGCCTGATCAAGCGCCTGGGCTCTGGCCTCTATACCTGGATGCCGCTGGGGTTGCGCGTATTGCGCAAGGTGGAAACCGTGGTGCGCGACGAAATGAACAAGGCCGGTGCGCTGGAACTGCTGATGCCTGCGGTGCAGCCTGCCGAACTGTGGCAGGAAACCGGGCGCTGGGATGTGTTTGGTCCCCAGATGCTGAAGATTACTGACCGCCACGAACGTTCCTTCTGTTTCGGCCCTACGCACGAAGAAGTGATCACCGATCTGGCGCGGCGCGAAATCAAGAGCTACAAGCAATTGCCGCTCAACTTTTACCAGATCCAGACCAAGTTCCGCGATGAAATTCGCCCCCGCTTTGGCGTGATGCGTGCCCGCGAATTTGTCATGAAGGATGCCTATTCCTTCCATACCAGCCTGGAATCGCTGGAGGCAACCTATGCCACCATGTATCAGGCCTATAGCAATGTCTTCAACCGTCTGGGCCTGAAATTCCGCGCAGTGCGTGCCGATACCGGCGCCATCGGCGGCGATGGCTCACATGAGTTTCATGTGCTGGCGGATTCAGGTGAAGATGCGCTGGCTTACTGCCCCGCCTCTGACTACGCCGCCAACGTGGAGCTGGCAGAAGCCCTGCCACCAGCGGCACCACGCGCTGCCGCGCAGGAAACCCTGCGTGAAGTGGATACCCCCAAGCAGACCGCCTGCGAAGATGTCGCCGCCTTGCTGGGAATCAGCGTCACCCGTACGGTGAAGGCAATTGCCCTGATGGTGGCGCATGGTGAAGGCCAATCCCGTTTTGTGCTGGCGCTGTTGCGTGGCGACCATAGCCTGAATGAGATCAAGCTGGCCAAGCAGCCTGGCTTTGCCGATTTCCGCTTTGCCACTGAAGAAGAAATCCGCGCGCATCTGAATTGCCCTCCCGGCTTTATCGGCCCGGTAGGCGTGAGTGCCGAAGTGAGCGTTATTGCCGACCACACCGTGGCCGCCATGAGCGATTTTGTCTGTGGTGCCAACAAACCCAAGTTCCATCTGGCGGGCGTCAACTTTGGTCGCGATTTGCCTGAGCCTTCGCTGGTGGCGGATATCCGCAATGTAATCAATGGCGACCCCAGTCCCGATGGCAAGGGTGTGCTCGAGCTGTGCCGTGGCATTGAAGTCGGCCATATTTTCCAGTTGCGTACCAAATACGCTGAAGCTATGAACGCGACCTACCAGGCCGAAAATGGCGAGCTCAAGATCATGGAAATGGGCTGCTACGGTATTGGTGTATCCCGCATCGTGGGCGCGGCGATTGAGCAGGGCAATGATGCCCGCGGCATTATTTTCCCTGCCGCCATGGCGCCTTTCAGTGTGGCGATTGCGCCTATCGGCATGGATAGAAGCGATGCCGTCAAAGACGCTACGCTGGCGCTGTATGCAGAACTGCAGCAGGCCGGCATTGATGTGTTGCTGGATGACCGTGGCGAACGGCCTGGCGTCATGTTTGCTGATCTGGAACTGATCGGTATCCCGCACCGCGTGGTGATTGGCGACCGTGGCCTGAAGGAAGGCCAGGTCGAGTATCAGGCACGTACCGATGAGCAGGCGCAGTCTGTTGCGCTGAGCGAAATTGTCAGCAAGCTCAAGCAGGCACTGGCCTGAGGTTTGGCTTTTATGTGGGCTGCGGGCTAAACCTGCAGTGTGTTGCGCCGTAACAGACTGATGATGAGGATGCGCGCATTGAATAAACTCTGTATATCCGGCTGGCTGGCGTGGGCACTCTTAAGTGCGTTGCCTGCCCACGCCGGTGCGCAGAAAGAAGAGCCGCTCTCGAATAGTGTACGGGCGCTGATGCAGAAGTCCGTCAGCGATCTGGCCGCGCCCAGACTGGTGTTTGCCAGTGAGGTGGAAGGCCAGCGCTGGATGCAGGACATGTCGGAACGTTTGAAAAAGCGCATGCCGGACCAGACCATGCGCGAGGATTTTTTACGGTCTGTGCATTACGAGGCCTCGCGTGCGGGGCTGGATCCGCAAATGGTGCTGGGCTTGATTCAGGTGGAAAGCGGCTTCAAGAAATATGCGGTGTCGGAAGTCGGCGCGCGCGGCTTCATGCAGGTCATGCCGTTCTGGGTGCGCAGCATAGGCTCGCCGGAGCACAACCTGTTTCACCTGCGCCTGAATCTGCGCTATGGCTGTACCATCCTGCGGCATTATCTGGATATCGAAAATGGGGATTTGTACCGGGCGCTTGGCCGCTACAACGGCAGCCTGGGCCAGCCGGAATATCCCAATATGGTATTAAGCGCCTGGCGCAATAACTGGAGCTATCGCCCCGGTTACTAGCACCAGGCATTGGGGTCAGGGGGCGACCTGGTCCGACACTTTGAATCCCAGATACGTCCCGAATTCTCCTTCGCGTTCTGCGTACACGAACACCATGCCATTGCTGTAGCCAACGCCGTTGTAATGGTTTTGCGATAACAGCTTGAGCGTGGGTGGCAGCGCGCTCTTGCCCACCAGTTTGCCATTCAGATCAAATACCAGCACGGCTTTGTGGTCGACATCCAGCACGGCCAGTTCTTCGCCTGTAATGCCTGTGTAGGCAATGAAGTGATCGCTGATGTCATCAAATCTGGCGCCCGCAGCATTCAGATCCAGCACGATCTCGCTCACTTTTTCGCGTTGCTTGGGGTCTACGACCCACACCCGGTTACTGCGCTCCTGCTTGGCATAGTAGCGCTGGTTTTTTGCATCGTAGCTTGGCATGGTGGCCGCATCGCCAAACGCCGGGTTGAAGCTGATAATGTCGCGCGTATTTTCCGTCAGCTCACCCTTGTCATTGATTTCCAGCGAGTAAATGCCGGTACCCGGTGTAAAGCCGGCGCTGCTGGAGACATTGTAGGTAATGGTTTCGATGAGCTGGGTGTTGGGATTGAAATAGATGGCGCGGTTATCCAGGCCGGGCAGGGCGGATTGCAGGTATTTGCCGCTGGCGTCAAACACATGTACCTCCGAGCGCGAGGTGGTGATGTCCATGGAGCCCGGTACCGGGCCCAGGCCGCCATCGGCGACAAAATAACGCTGATGTAGTGGCGAATAGGCAACGCCCATCGGCCGGGTAGTTGGTTTCTTTGCCAGCGGGATGCGTACCCCGATCTGGGCTTCAGGCAGCACCTGGGCGCTAGCAGGCAGAGCCAGCCAAAGGCTGGCAAACAAGGCGGATATGGCAGTAAAGCGATTTAACGTCATGGCAACTCTCATCTCACTCTCAAATTCACGGCGCATTGTGGTCATGGCCTGGGTCATCTGTCGGGATTCGGTCCCGCTCAGGATTGGGAAGAATACCCGATTATGAAGCGCACAGGCAGCAGGAGTTCCGTTGCCCACCCTGGGCATGCACAGCTTGTTGCTTTTGCGGCTGCTAACCGGGGGTGGGCGCTTGTTCGATGGATTCCCGACGTTCCAGCAGCATGGCATCGCCGTAGCTGAAAAAACGGTAACGGCTGGCAATAGCATGGGCATAGGCCGCGCGAATATTCTCCACCCCGGCAAAGGCCGATACCAGCATCATGAGCGTGCTTTTGGGCAAGTGAAAGTTGGTCAGCAAGCGCTCGACCACCTGAAAGCGGTAACCGGGCGTGATGAAAATGTCGGTTTCGCCACTGCCTGCGACCAGAGCCCCTGAGCGCGCTGCGCTTTCCAGGGCACGCAGGGCGGTGGTGCCAACGGCAGTAATCTTGTGCCCGGCAGCGCGCGCGGTATTGATCAGATCGACGGTGGCAGGCGGTACGGTATAAATCTCGCTGTGCATGCGATGCTCGCTGATATCATCCACGCGCACGGGCTGAAACGTACCCGCGCCTACATGCAGGGTAACGTAGGCGATCTGTATGCCAGCCGTCTGCAGACGATCCAGCATGGCCTGGTTGAAATGCAGGCCGGCCGTGGGCGCAGCAACGGCGCCCGGCGTTCTGGCATAAACGGTCTGGTAACGCTCATCGTCTTCGGCATCGGCCGCATGGGTAATATAGGGTGGCAAGGGCAGGGCGCCATATTGATCAAGCAGATCTAGCAAAGGTGTGGTGTGCTCCACTTCAATCAGGAACAGGTCGTCCTGACGCTCGATCACGCGTGCGGGAATGCCATCGCCAATAAAGATGCGGCTGCCAGGCTTGGGCGAGCGCGATGCGCGAATATGCGCTAGCGCTCTATGCGTATCCAGCGGCCGCTCAATCAGCAGCTCAATGCTACCGCCACTTTCCTTGTGGCCTTGCAAGCGGGCTTTGATCACGCGCGTATCATTGAATATCAGCACGTCGCCCGCGTTTAAAAACTGCGGAAGTTCGCGAAACTGATGGTCGGCAATGGCGCCGCTATTGCCATCCAGCCTTAAAAGGCGGCTGCCATCACGCTCGGCGGCAGGGAATTGGGCGATCAGTTCTTCAGGCAGGAAAAAATCAAAATCTTCGGTTCGCATATTGCTCAAGCTTTGTTATAATCGCGTTCCACTCAGCCGGGGTGGCGGAATTGGTAGACGCAGCGGACTCAAAATCCGCCGCCGCAAGGTGTGGGGGTTCGAGTCCCCCCCCCGGCACCACAAAAAGTTATTTTACCATAATAAACAATGGCTTAAAAATAACGATCCTGTTGTAAATCTCTCGTTTGATAATGTTCCCCAGTAGTTCCAAGTCGGTAGCAAGACGCTGAATTTTCACGTTTTTGGCGAGCCAAATGCTTAGCTTCATCTCGCCCTCAGGTGACATGCACTCACGGGTTTAGCCCGCCTTGCGAAACGTCAGGTTGATGCGGTCTTCCCCTGTCAGCGGGTGCTGCTGCGGCTTGATGGGTAACACGCCATGAAACCGTAAGCGGTCTTCACCACCCCACACCAGGACATCGCCATGTTGCAGGCTGATACGCGATGCTTTTTCGCTGCGCTGCATGCCTCCCAGTTGAAACACCGCACTTACGCCCAGCGATACCGAGACGATGGGCGCGCTGTAATCCACCTCGTTTTTGTCCTGATGCAAACTCATGCGTGTGCCGGGCGCGTAGCGATTGATCAGGCAGGCATCCGGCAAAAACCCTTCAAATCCGCAGAGCGCAGCTGCTTCGGCGGCCAACTGCTGCATGGCGAGTGGCATGGCTGGCCACGGCTGATCTGTCAGTGGATCGATAGGGCTGTAGCGATAGCCTTTGCGGTCGCTGACCCAGCCCAGCGGACCACAGTTGCTCATCGCCACCGACATGGTAAATCCCCCAGGCGTCTGCATGTGGCGCAAGGGCGAGCGACGCAGGATAGCCTGGATATCACGCCACAGAATGTCCTGCCGGGCGAGTGCAAATCCAGCAAGCATAAATGTGGCCGCTGCCAGTGCTTGTGGTGCGTCAGAGGCAAAAAGATCACGACTCATGAGATATCTGCTGCTTATCCTTTAACGAGGATGGAGTAAGTGGAATGCAGGCAGCGCCTGCCTATGGAATTCCGTGGGTATGCGCTTGAGACGTTTTTTGCAGGATGAGGTTGCCGGGTCTGCAAAAAATGCCAGGGCGGTGCACCGGGATTTTAGAATAACATTCGTTAAATCATATGCTTGCTTAAAAATTCTCTGTAGGCCTGCTCGTTGCAAGCACATGCAGCATGCCCAGTTTACTTCTCTCTTCTTTCGTCGGGCGCGGCCGCAATGCAGGCTGGCGTCCTTTTGTTTTTATCCTGCTGCTCAGTTTGTTAAGCGCCGCCCTGCTAATGGCGGACGATCTGCTGTTTCATGCGATGGGTGGCGCGCATTATGCCGTGTTTGAGCCTGTCTATGGGCTGGTCATCTGGCTGCTGGCGCTGGGGTTCTGGTTGTGTCGCCAGCGATGGCTGGTGGCACTGGTGCTTATGCTGTTCGTCTTCATGCAAATCATCCAGTTTGCCAACCTGGCGTTTACCGGCGAGCCGCTCAGCGTCAGTGATCTGCAAAACGCCCTGCAAAATCCGGAGGATATCCGCCAGGCGCTGCAGGCCAGCTGGGCGCCTTATGCCTGGGTGCTGGTCGTAGTGGGGTTGCCGTATGCGGCACTTTTTCTGTTGCATGGCTGGCTGCAGCCCCGTCTGGGGCTTCCGTATTTCAGTCTGGCGTGGTTACTGATATTGCTCATTCTGGCGGCAAAGCCAATACGCGCCAGTTATCGCGATCTGGAAGACTTTTTGCCCGGCCCCACGCGCAGCGCTTTGCACAACAGCATGAATGTCTTTTCATTTTTTGCCGTCAAGGGCTTGCAAGGTGACACCATAGCGCCCGCCTCTGAGATGCACGCCATGGTGCCTTATCGCATGACGCGGCAAGCTTCGCCCTCCATGCCTCGGCATATCTGGCTGGTGGTGGCCGACTCCTTGCGACCGGACCGCATGAGCCTCTACGGCGCCAGCCGACAGACCACGCCGCACCTGCAACGCTGGATGCGCCAGATGAACGGGATACGGCTGAAGGGCATTGCCGCCGGGGTGAGCACGGCTGTCAGCCTGCCTGCATTAATGAATGTGATCCGCGAGCCCGGACAGGAAGCCTGGATGAAAGACAAGCGGCATAATCTGTTTCGTCTGGCGCAAGAGCAGGGCTATGAAACCTATTGGTTGTCATCGCAGGAGTCCAAGCTACTCACCTATCTCGGTCGGCCTTTCATCGATCACGTGGTAACCCGAGAAAGTCGCATGGTCGGCTTCATGCAGCGCCGCGATGCTCTGCTGGCCGATATTATCGAAAAGCAAATGCCCACGGATAAAAGCTTCGCCGTTTTCAATATGCGCGCCGTGCATTTTCCCTACGAAGAAAACTACCAGCAGGATCGCGCCTTTACACCGCCCTGGCCCACGACCAGTGAACTCAGCCATGAAACCCGCATGCTTAACGCCTACGATAACACCATGCTGCATTGGGATGGCGTCATGGATCGCATCCTGCGTGCTTTTTCAAAGCTTGATGGCGAGAAGTATCTGATTATTACCGCCGACCATGGGCAGCTGCTGGGAGAGGAGGGCCGCTGGGGCCATAACCGGCTGCAACCTGAGGTGGTTGAGATCCCGATGATGGTCCTCAGTGGCAATACCGCGCAACCCGCGGACCTCGTTCAGGATTCATGGGTCAGTCATTATGAACTTGGCCTGTGGCTGGCTCAACGCCTGGGCGTGCAGATTAATAACCCCAATGCGGACGTCACCCTGCATTTTAATCACGGCGACCAGTTGCTTGGTGACCGGTTCGTACTACCCATCCGGGAATGGCCGGATCGGATTGAATACCATGCGCCCGTACTGCTGAGTACGCTGAAGCCCCGGCAAGCGGCGGATAGATGACGTTTGAAAAGAAATTCTGGAGCTTAAAATCTGGCGCGCCCGACAGGAGTCGAACCTGTGACCTTTGGCTTCGGAAACCAACACTCTATCCAACTGAGCTACGGGCGCGTATAGAAATACTGCGAACAAGATTATAGCAAATGCACGCTAGCTTGTCCTTTTACCTGTAGGCGCTTCAACGTATAATCACTACTTTTCGTATGGGTATAAGGGTTTATCGTCATGGGTGAGCATCATCACGAATTTCCAAAAACAACAGTGACGCAGGTGGTGCTGGCTACCTTGGGGGGATTGTTTGCACCCGCGCTGGTGATTTTTCTGATTGTTAAGATGTTGTTTGGTATACAGGCTTCGCATCTGGTGGATGCAGACCCTGCTATTCAGCAAGCCGTGGTTGAAGAGCGCATCAAGCCGGTTGCGCAGGTGGAAGTAGCTGACAACAGCGGTCCGCATGTGGACAAAACGGGTGAACAAGTTGTGACGGCTGTCTGTTCTGCCTGTCACGCTGCCGGTGCATTGGGTTCGCCCAAGATTGGCGACAAGGCTGCCTGGGGCCCACGTATTGCCCAAGGGTATGAGACCCTGATCAAGCACGCCATTGAAGGTATTCGTTCCATGCCTGCGCGTGGCGGTAATCCGGACCTGACCGACAATGAAGTTGCCAATGCCGTGGCTTATATGGCAAATCAGGCTGGTGCAAGTTTCAAGTCGCCTGAGCTGGGTGGTGCCTCACATGGTGGCGCAGCGCCTGCCGCCGCCGCTGAAGCTGCCCCTGCTGCTGCGCCAGCCGCGGCTCCCGTTGCTGCCGCTCCTGCACCAGCTCCTGCTGCACAAGCCAAGGCTGCAGCCCCAGCGGCTCCTGCTGCTCCGGCGGAAGAAGCCAAGCCAGTCGTGGTTGCAGAAGCTCCTAAACCTGCTGCCAGTGGCAAGTCTGGCGAGGAAGTGGTCAAGGGCGTTTGCGCCATGTGCCATGCGGGCGGTCTGATGGGCGCGCCTAAAATCGGTGACAAGGATGGTTGGGCACCACGTATTGCGCAAGGCTACGATACTCTGGTGCAACATGCGATTCATGGTATTCGCATGATGCCAGCCAAGGGTGGCAATCCCGGTTTGAGTGATGCGGAAGTTGCCCGTGCGGTGGCTTATATGGCAAACCAGGGCGGCGCCAACTTCAAGGCCGACTAATTTGATCATGCGGTGCTGCCATGCAGCATCGCTTAAGTGAGTTCATGCTATGGCAACCTACGCAATCGGTGATCTGCAAGGTTGCCATTTTTCATTTCAGCATCTGCTGAGCCATATTCAATTTGACCCTGCCCGCGATCGCCTCTGGCTGGTGGGCGATCTCATCAATCGCGGCGGACATTCCCTGCAAGTATTGCGCTGGTTGCATCAGCACCGGCAATCCATCGTCGCCGTGCTGGGCAATCACGATCTGCATGCGCTGGCAGTAGCCGAAGGGTTTGTGCAGCCGCACCGAAGTGATACCTTGCAGGAAATACTGGACGCGCCCGACCGCGATGACCTTCTGAATTGGCTGCGCAGCTTGCCGCTGGTGCATGCTGAGGCGGAGTATCTGATGGTGCATGCGGGTTTGTTGCCGCAATGGAGCGCTACGGACGCACTGGCGCTGGGTGCCGAGGTGGCTGAAGCCCTGCGTGGGCCTGACTATCACGACTTTCTTCGCCATATGTATGGCAACCATCCGGTTGCCTGGGATGATAGCCTGCGTGGCATGGACCGGCTGCGAATGATCACCAACGCCATGACACGCTTGCGTATCTGCACGCTGGCGGGGGAAATGGACTTCAAGTTCAAGAGCGAGCTGGATGAGATTCCTGCAGGTTATGTGCCGTGGTTTGAGGTGCCACACCGGCGCTCTGTCGATACCGCCATCGTGTTTGGGCACTGGTCAGCCCTGGGGTTGCAGCAGCGGGATAATCTTTTCGCGCTCGACACTGGATGCTTGTGGGGTGGCAGCCTCACCGCCATGCGCCTGGAAGACCGGACCATTTTTCAGGTGCCCTGCAGCCCGGAAGACTCACCCCGCAAGATCAAGCCGGCTGGCAATCGCTTGCCTGGCCTGTAGCGTCAGGCTGCGCCTGTCATGCCCGGCGGGGCTGATGGGCGGCGCAAAGTCGAGTTCCACAACGGGTTTGCGGCATGCCAGTACCTTGGCAATCGACTGCATCAGGGTGATGTCTCCCCAATATGCCATCTCGGTATTTGCACTGCCATCTTCCCGCGGGTAGCGAATCGCTACCGGCCATACCATGCTGTCGGCATCAATCGCGGCTTGCATCAGGCTGCCCTTGAAGGGTTTCAGCTCGGTGCCATCCGTCGTCGTGCCTTCGGGGAAATAACAAAGGCAATCGCCGGCCTGCAGGCTGCTCACCGCTTCAGCCACCATGCGCGACGTATCCTGCTTGCGCTGGCGGTCTATGAAGAATGTATTCACCTTGCGCGCAAACCAGCCAAATACCGGCCAGTCCCGCACTTCAGATTTCGCGATAAAACGCACTGTGCGCACACTGTTGAGCGCATGGATGTCGACCCAGGAAACATGGTTGCCGACCAGCATGGCGGAGGCGATGTCCGGATGCGGTGGCGATCCTTTCACCACCACGCGGATGTTCATGACCTGCATCAAACCACGTGCCCAGCGGCTGATCACCCGGTCGCGCTGCCGCGCACTGAGGCGCGGCAACAGCAGGGTGGCAATCAGCATGCCATTGAACATGTGCAGGACGATACGGATTACCCGGAAAATGCGGGTGATAGGGGAGCTTGGTTTTTCCAATTATTTGAAGAAGTGAGCCGCATAGCGCTTGTTGATACGCGACAAAGGTAACATGACCAGCATGTCTGCGGTATTGAAATCTGGATCCCAGGCTGGCTCGCCGCAGATGTAGGCGCCCAGGCGTAAATAGCCCTTGATCAGCGGTGGGCAATTCACGTCAAGCGAGGTCTGCAGCGCGTTCAGTGGCAATGGGCAACGTGGGAAAACACGATATTCCGGCGGGCTGAGGTGATCCTGCGCCAGTTGTGTATACAGGCTGGCTGCCATGTGGCCGCCATCGGCCATGCCCACGCTGCCGCAACCTATCATGTACTCATAGCGGTGCGTTTGCATGTATTTGGCAAGGCCTGCCCACAGCAGGGTAATGGTGCCGCCCATGCGATAGTCCGGGTGTACGCAGGCGCGGCCTACTTCCACGGTGCGATCAAACAGATGTTGCAAACGGCTCAGGTCAAACTCACCCGCGGAATAGTAACCACCGGCTTCAGCGGCCATGGTGGGGTTCAGAATACGATAGGTGCCAACGACTTCGCCGCTTTTTGTTTCACGTACCAGCAAATGATCGCAAAAGGCATCGAAGCCATCACGGTCCAGACCGTCCTGCCCATTGATGCGGGCGCCCATTTCTTCAGCAAATATCTTGTAGCGCAAACGTTGTGCTTCTGCAATTTCGGAAGGATTGCGCGCCAGAGTCACGTGCAGATGGCTGGGCTCGCTGTGCAAGCCGGTTGAGACATGCTTTTCTAGCAATTGAATCTCTCCTGCTGATTTAAGATAGGAGAGAATTTACGAATCTTTTATGACGGAACGGTGACGGCCATTTGAAGCTTGCATGAATCGCCTGTCGGGAGTGATGGCGGCAACGGGCAAAATAAAACCCGGCAATCTCTCGCCGGGTTTTATGGGGTGCAGATAATGTCTGCTTAGTGGCTGACGCGAGTGGTGCCGCCGCTTTCCAGAATACGCACACGTTCGCCAGGCTGGAACTGGTCGTCTGCTTCCTGCACTACGGCGATCATGGTGCCGCTATCCAGCTTGACGGTGATCTCCAGACCATCCTTGCGGGTCAGGCCTTCTTCTGCCGCCGAGCCTGCCAGGCCGCCGACAATCGCGCCCAATACGGTAGCAATCGCCTGGCCTTTGCCACCACCGATTGTACTGCCTGCCACGCCACCGACCACGGCGCCGCCAGCGGTGCCGACCGGCGATTTGGTGCCTTCCAGCTTGACGGTACGTACGCTTTCCACGACACCCATTTTGACCGTTTGTACCTTGCGAGCTTCATCCCGGCTATACACGCTGCCAGAGTTTGAACTGGCGCATGCGCCCAGCATGGCCAGCATGACTGCAATCCCCACTAATTTCACTGTATTCACTTAATGACTCCTTTAACCCAGATTGATTGAGCTGCCAAATGCCTGTTGATACCTCTGTGCGATTTCTTCGCGGCTTGGCTGATGGTTTTGTGCACCGCGATGCGCAATTTTAATTGCCCCCATCACCGAAGCCAGCTGCCCGCTCTGTTGCCAGTCCCAGCCTTGGCTGATGCCGTAAAGCAAGCCCGCGCGGTAGGCATCGCCACACCCGGTAGGGTCGGTCACGGCTGAAGCTTCAACGCATGGAATATGCAGGCGTTTACCTTCCGTGTATATGTGTGACCCCTCGCTACCCAGTGTCACGATCAATGCCTTTACCTTGCCAGCAATGGTATCAAGGGTAAGACCGGATTTTTCCTGCAGAAGTTGCGCCTCGTAATCATTGACGGCCACATAGTCGGCCAGCTCAATGAAATGCAGCAGTTCTTCACCATTGAACATGGGCAGGCCCTGGCCCGGGTCAAACAGGAAGGGGATGCTCGCATCCTTGCATTCCTGGGCGTGAAGGAACATGGCATCGCGGCCATCAGGCGCAATAATGGTGAGGCTGACATCTTTGGCATCGTGCACGCTATTGCTGTGCGCTGCGCTCATGGCGCCAGGGTGGAAAGCCGTGATCTGGTTGTCATCCTGATCGGTAGTAATGAAAGCCTGTGCGGTGAAGGTCTCGGGAATCACCTTGATATGCGCGCTATCCAGCGACTGTTTGTCCAGCCATTTGCTGTAGGGCTGAAAGTCTTCGCCGACGGTCGCCATGATCAAGGGTGCGCCGCCCAAGAGTTGCAGATTGTAGGCAATGTTGCCGGCAGTGCCGCCAAATTCGCGCCGCATTTCCGGCACAAAAAAGCAGACATTCAGCATGTGAATTTTTTCGGGCAGGATGTGATTCTTGAAGCTGTCCCCAAACACCATGATGGTGTCGTAAGCCATCGAGCCGCAGATCAGAGTTTTCATTATGTGGGCTAAGAAGATAAAGCCACATTATCAGCGAGTAGCGGCTCGCCGGGCAAGTGCGCTGACGCGCTATGTCAGCTTTTAAGTGCGTTATCGATCAGGACTTTGGCAGCTTTTTTGGCATACTTCACTGCACCTGAGCCGCGCTTCATCTGTTCGGCCTGCATGGCGCCTTCAATCAGCAGCGACAATTGCAGGGCCAGACCTTCGGTATCCTGAATGCCGGCTTCGCTGGCAAGGGTAGCCAGATACTGCCGGAATTGCCGGGATTGCTCGGCCGACAGGCGGTGCACCGGATTCTCTTCATTGGGGAACTCGGCAGAGGCTTTGAGAAAGGCCATGCCGCGGAAGTCAGGCGACGTTACCCATTCTTCAATGAAGTCGAATAACTTTTGCAGTTTTTCAGCGGGCTTTTTGGTGTTGGTCTCGAACTTCTGCTGCAGCCAGGATTGAAAGTCCTGATGGCCTTGCTGCAATACTTCCAGAATCAAGTCTTCCTTGCTGTGAAAGTATTTGTACAAGGTCATTTTGGTGGTGCCGGCGACGGCGACTATGGTGTCGACGCCGGTAGAGTTGATGCCCCGTGTCTGGAAGAGATCGGTAGCCACACTAAGTATTTTTGCCCGTAATGGAGACATGGTCTGGTGTTTCCTGATGATGATTAAATTCTATCGTAAAGCATTCAATAAATATACAAATCTGTATATTTTTATGCAGCGCCCTTATTCATCCATAAAAACGGGATTTTTTCACAGGCGCCAGGCGAAAAAGTCATGTACAGTCCTTGCGCCGTAAGTCATGCGGCCATTTTCATTTGTTAACCGAGGTATGTATGCGTACACTTAAAAGAGCTTTAGTTCTGGCTGCTTTTGCTTTACCGGTGGTATCAATCGCGGCGATTGATGAAACCCTGCGAATCCGTGAAACCATCGAAATCAATGCCCCTGCTGACAAGGTTTGGGCACATGCCGGAAACTTCGCCGATATGTCCTGGCATCCCGCTGTGGCTAAAACCACGCTGTCCGGTGGCACTGCCAATGCTGCAGGCGCCCAGCGTGTACTCGTGCTCAAAGATGGCGGCACCATTCACGAAACGCTCACGGAGTTTGATGATGCGAATCATGTGTTGAAATACACCATCACGGAAAGCGTGCTGCCGCTGCGTGAATATGACTCCACGCTGCAAGTGCAAGCAGTGGGCGAAGGCAAAACCAAAGTGACTTGGAAGAGCATGTTCAAGCGCAAGGATCCAGCGCATGAGCCCAAAGCCGGGGAAGATGACAAGACTGCACGTGATACGGTGACTTCCATTTATCAAAGCGGCCTGCAAAATCTTAAAGCACTGTCCGAAAAATAATACTGCACGCTATACGTAATAAAGCCGGCATTGGCCGGCTTTATTATTTATCACTAACTCGTTGAGTTTTTCATCAGCATCGGCGTGTAGTTGCAGCTGACTTGCTGCAACAGTTTGTTTACAACATCCTGATCGCTGACCTTGGTCGATACCTTGCCGTTCACAACATACTCAATATAAATTCCACGTTCCGATTCGGGCAGCACCAGTGCTTGCGGGTAGTCGCAGCTTCCTGTGCGCATCTGTTCAATTTTGGCGTACATGGCTGCCGTGCGGGCCGGATTGGCGACCGAGAAATCAGGGGCCATGCGCGTCTCCACGGGTTTTGCCGAAGAATTCAAGGCTGCGACGATAAATGGCCCTGAGGGCTGGAATTCGCTTTGCAAAGCGATGCTGGTGCTGCCCAGCAAGGTAAACAAACCTGCTGCCATGGCATAAGCCAGCACCTTGCCTGCAGGCTTATGCTCAGGTGCCTGAGCTTGTAACATGGCGTCGGCTGCAATACGGGCATGGTGCAGCGCGCGTGAGGTGGGGGAGGCCAGTTCCGTTTCAAGCGCTTGCTGCATCATGAAGTAAAGTTGCTGCGCCAGCAGGTCCGGCATTTCTATCGCCATGGCTTGCGTCTGGATTTGCATGAAACGCAGCATGGCGCTATCTGCGGGAATGTCTGCTTCGCCGGACAGCGCTATCGGATTGCTGGCGGCTTCTGCGAGAAGATCAAACGCATTCAGCAGGCGCTGGCCAGGGTTGCTCGAGGATTTTTGTATCCTGGCGATCAGCAGCTCCGAGTTGAATAATGGATGGGCTGGCATGGCTAGAAGGGTTTCACTTCAACCAGGATGACAATGGCAATTAGCGCCAGCACCGGAGCTTCGTTAAGCCAGCGGTAAAACACATGGCCGTGCTGATTGCGGTCGTGGGCGAAGTCACGCACGAGCTTGCCGCAATACAGGTGGTAGAGCACCAGCAATACCACCAGCGATACCTTGGCATGCAGCCAGCCGCCAGTGAATCCATAGCCCAGCCACAGCCACAGCCCAAAGGCGATGGTCAGCACCGCGCCGGGGGTCATGATGCCGTAGAACAGCTTGCGCTCCATGATTTTGAAACGGGCCTTGCTGGTCTCGTCGCTGGACATGGCGTGATAAACGAAGAGCCGTGGCAAATAAAACAGCCCTGCGAACCAGGTCACCATGAAAATGATGTGCCACGCCTTGATCCAGAGCATGGCTAGCCTTTTGTACCCAGTTGTTGATCCAGCAGTTGATGCAGGGATTTGAAATCAAGCTCGCCTATGGCTTTGCGGATGATTTTGCCATCTTTGTCCAGCACGAAGGTGGTAGGCGTGACGCGCACTTCGTTGAATTGCATGCTCATGTCACCGCTGTCGTCATGGGTGACTTTAAATGGCAGAGAATTTTTGGCGGTGTAATTTTTGACCTGATCAATAGGATCATAGGGCATGGCGATCGCCACGACCTCAAAGCCACGCTCATGATATTGATGCCAGGTCTGTATCAGTGCTGGCATTTCCGCAATACAGCCGGGGCAATCCGTCGCCCAGAAATTGACCAGCACCACTTTGCCACGCAGATCCTGCATGCTGGAGGTTTTACCATCCAGGGTGGTAAAGCTGATATTCGGCGCAGTGGGCTTGCTGGCCAGCGTGTAGGCAAGAAAGCCTAGCAGCAGGACCAGCAACAAGGGGAATAGCAGTTTGCGAGGGGAGTTAAATAAGGATTTCATCTTTAAATATGAGCGATCTGCGATGCACGCGTTATTGTCGTGGGTTTGCTGGAGCTTGTCATCAGGAATCTGCGCCTGTAAATGGACGACTGTATGAATTTTGCATCACGCATAAGCTTAATACCTGACAAATTCAGTCTGCTAATAAACTGCAATGTTGCCCATGGTATAATTGGGCTTTTGGTTACCTTCCAAATTCATGACCACCCGCTTACGCGAAATCCCGTATAACTACACCTCGTTTTCAGACCGCGAAATCGTTATCAGATTCCTCGGTGAAGATATCTGGAACGTTCTCAACGAATTGCGCGGCGAACGGAAAACCGGCCGCTCCGCACGCATGCTGTTTGAGGTGCTGGGCGACCTCTGGGTCGTTTCCCGCAATCCTTATCTGCAGGATGATCTGCTTGCGAACAAAAAACGTCGCCAAGCCCTGATCAGCGCATTGCATCATCGCATCAAGGCCATTGACGAGCGTAGCCAGGGCAATCCGCTGGTGTTGCGCTTGATTGCCGCGGCGCGCAAAGCGGTAGATGTGTTTGAGCAGGATTTCAAGCAAACCGAAAGTCTGCGTAAAAAAGCCTTGTCCCGACTGGGCAAGATCACGCGCAAGGACAATATCCAGTTTGATGGGTTGGCGCGCGTTTCGCACGTGACCGATGCTACCGACTGGCGTGTTGAATACCCGTTTGTGGTGCTGACACCAGACACCGAGCACGAAATGGCAGCGCTGGTGCGTGCCTGTATCGAACTCGGTCTGACGATCATCCCACGTGGCGGTGGTACTGGTTATACCGGCGGTGCTGTGCCGCTGACACCATTGTCTGCCGTGATCAATACCGAGAAACTGGATACCCTGGGTGCCGTTGAAATGCGCACCCTGCCTGGCGTAGGTCGCCAGGTGCCGACCATCCATTGCGGCGCTGGTGTTGTGACGCGCCGTGTGATGGAGGCCGCCACGGCCGCCGGGCTGGAATTTGCCTGCGATCCTACCTCTGCCGATGCGTCTTGTATCGGCGGTAACGTCGCCATGAATGCCGGTGGCAAGAAAGCCGTGCTCTGGGGCACGGCGCTGGATAATCTCGCCTCATGGCGCATGGTGACGCCCGATGCCAACTGGCTCGAGGTGGAGCGTCTTGACCATAACCTGGGCAAGATTCATGACATTCCGGTCGCCCGTTTCCGCATTACGCGCTTTGCCGAGGATGGCAAAACCATGCTCGCCGAACCGGAAATTCTGGAAATTCCTGGCCCCAGCTTCCGCAAGACCGGACTGGGCAAGGACGTGACGGACAAATTCCTCTCGGGCTTGCCTGGTATACAGAAGGAAGGCTGCGACGGCCTGATTACCTCGGCTACCTTCATTCTGCATCGTATGCCCAAGCATGTGCGTACCATCTGCCTTGAGTTTTTTGGGCACGTGGCGCTCGGCGTGCCTGCGATTGTCGAGATCAAGGATTACCTGGATGCGCACCCCAATACTCTTCTGGCAGGTCTGGAGCATCTGGATGAGCGCTATCTGAAAGCTGTGGGCTATGCCACCAAGGCAACCCGCAACGAGCGCCCCAAGATGGTGTTGCTGGCCGATATTGCCAGTGACGATGAAAACGGCGTAGGCGAAGCCGCATCGCATATCGTGCGGCTGGCCAATGCGCGCGGCGGTGAAGGCTTTATCGCAGTCTCGGGTGAAGCGCGCAAGAAATTCTGGCTGGATCGTGGCCGTACGGCGGCGATTGCCAAACATACCAATGCCTTCAAGATCAATGAAGATGTGGTGATTCCGTTGCCACGTCTGGGCGATTATTCGGACGGCATCGAGCGCATCAATATCGAGTTGTCGATCAAGAACAAGCTCAAACTGGCCGATGCACTGGAAACCTTCCTGCAAGGCGATCTGCCCTTGTATCAGGACGACGATACGCAGGCCGATCCTGAAATGCTGGTTGCCAAGCGTGCCCAGTCTCTGGCGCTGGTGGACAAGGTGCGCACCCATTGGCGCACTATCCTGGAAAACCTGGATGCGCCGGTCAGCATTCTGGGTAGCGAATACGCGGATATTGCCACTGAAAACGTCTTCCGCGCCGTGCAGGAGCATCAGGTTCGCGTGTCCTGGAAGCGCGAGCTGAAGAAGCCGCTGCACCAGATATTCACCGGCCGTGAATACCAGAAGATCCTGGAGCGGGCGGACGAAATCCACAAGCAGGTGCTCAAGGGCCGCGTGTTCGTGGCGCTGCACATGCATGCGGGCGACGGCAACGTCCATACCAATATTCCAGTCAATTCTGATGACTATGAAATGATGCATGCCGCGCATGAAGCCGTGGCGCGCATCATGAAGCTGGCCGAAAGCCTGGATGGCGTGATTTCCGGCGAGCACGGTATTGGCATTACCAAGATGGCGTTCCTTGACCAGAAAGCCATTTCGACCTTTGCTGATTACAAGCAGAAGGTGGATCCGGAAGGGCGCTTCAACAAAGGCAAGCTGATGGCAGGCTCCGGCCTGGATGGGGCTTACACGCCATCGTTTGGGTTGCTGGAGCAGGAATCCATCATCATGGAGCAATCGGCGATCGGCGATATTGCCGACTCGATCAGCGATTGCTTGCGTTGCGGCAAGTGCAAACCGGTATGTACCACACACGTGCCCCGCGCCAATTTGCTGTATTCGCCACGCAACAAGATCCTCGGTACCTCGTTGCTGATTGAGGCTTTCCTCTATGAGGAGCAGACGCGCCGTGGCATTTCGATCAAGCACTTTGACGAGTTCAACGATGTGGCCGACCATTGCACGGTATGCCATAAATGCCTGAACCCTTGCCCGGTCGATATCGATTTCGGCGATGTGTCGATTGCGATGCGCAACTTCCTGCGCGAGCAGGGCAAGAAGCATTTCAATGCCGGCACTACCGTGTCCATGGCTTTCCTCAACGTCAAGGATCCGGCCACCATCAAGCTGATGCGCACGGCCATGATAGGCTGGGGTTACAAGCTGCAGCGGCTGGGACATCAGGTGTTCAAGAAGCTGGGCCTGATTGGCAACATCAAGAAGAAACCACCCGCTACCCTGGGCAAGCCCGAAATCAAGGCGCAGGTGATTCACTTCATCAATCGCCCCATGCCCAAAGCCATGCCGACCAAGACATCGCGTGCCTTGCTGGGTCTGGAAGATGACACGATAGTGCCGATCATCCGCAATCCGCAGAAGACGACGGAAGAATCGGATGCCGTGTTCTACTTCCCGGGTTGTGGTTCGGAGCGCTTGTTCTCGCAGGTGGGGCTTGCTACCCAGGCCATGCTGTATGAAACCGGTGCTACCACCGTGCTGCCGCCTGGCTATCTGTGTTGCGGTTACCCGCAGACATCCAGCGGCAACCACGACAAGGGGCAGCAGATCACGGCAGAAAACCGCGTGCAGTTTCATCGCATTGCCAATACGCTGAACTATCTGGATATCAAGACCGTGATTGTCTCGTGCGGTACGTGTATGGATCAGCTGCAGAAATACGAGTTCGAGAAGATATTCCCGGGCTGCCGCTTGCTGGATATTCACGAATATCTGATGGAAAAAGGCCTGAAGCTGGAAGGCGTGACGGGTACGCGCTATATGTACCATGACCCTTGCCATAGCCCGATGAAGACCTATCAGCCGCTCAAGGTGACCAATGCTCTGATGGGGCAGGATGTCGCACTGAATGATCGTTGCTGTGGCGAGTCTGGCACCTTTGCCGTATCGCGTCCCGATATTGCGACCCAGGTCAAAATGCGCAAGCAGGAAGAACTGGAAAAAGGTATGGCCAAGCTGGGCTTGACCCCTGGTGCGCCCGAGCAGGATGTGAAGATACTGACTTCATGCCCATCCTGCTTGCAAGGTCTTGCGCGCTATGGCGAAGATACCGGGGTGCAGGCGGATTACATCGTGGTGGAAATGGCCAAGCACTTGCTGGGCGAAAACTGGATGCAGGATTTCGTGCACAAGGCCAATAATGGCGGGATTGAAAAAGTCCTGCTGTAACACGGTCTGCGGTCGTTGATATGAAAAGCGCAAGGCTATGCCTTGCGCTTTTTTATTGTGAGTTGCACGGGAAAGTTTAGGGTTTACAGGACGCTTTGCCAGCGTATAGTAGCTTGAACTGATACAGGTGAAGGAGTTGCAATGACCAGGTTTGCCCCATTTTTACTGGCCAGCATGGCATTCATCCCTGTTGGTCAATCGATGGCGGAAGAGAGCACGCTAGGTGCCATTCCGGCATTATCCAATAGTAATAATGCATCCTCCGGTGTGGCTGTCAGCCCGCCTGCCCAACTGAATACCCGCTCGCGCCTGTCACCCGTCATTGTGCTGCCGCCAGAAAGTCTGGAGCCGCGTACGCTGGTGGTGCCATTGCCAAGTGAGGGTGGCCCGCCGGTTGTGATGCGCAAGAAAAGTATTGAAGTGGTGCCGAGTTTGCAGCCAGCCTTGCCAAAGTCCAAGGCCAGTCCGGATGCAGGGAATGTCACCGGCAACAGAAAACCTTTGCCGCCTGTCGTGGATTAAGCTGCGCTCGGGCGATGCCCGTTTTGCAGCGGGTCAGGCGGTGCGGGCTGCTTGATTTGATGGGGAGCTGGTTTTGTGCACCAGGCGCGCCTTGGGGAATACGGCGCTGAAGGTACTGCCTTTGCCGAATTCGCTTTCAATATCCAATCTGGCCTGGTGGCGCGTCAGGATATGCTTGACGATGGAAAGCCCCAGGCCCGTGCCCCCGGTCTCGCGTGAGCGGCTACGGTCTACCCGGTAAAAGCGTTCAGTCAGGCGGTCGATGTGCTGTTGTTCAATCCCCAGCCCGGTGTCCTTGACGCTGAATACGCCATCGGTGCCACGCGTCTTCCAGCTGATATGAATGCTGCCACCCGTTGGTGTATAGCGAATGGCATTGCTCACCAGATTGCCCAGAGCGCTGTGCAGTTCCTCCAACGCACCTGTCAGGTTCAGCGTGGTGTCCGCCTCCAGGGTGATGGTATGGCGATCATTGCTGAGGCCACGCGCTTCGTTCATCACCATGCTCAGCAGGGCATTGATATCAATTTCGGTATCCTGCGGGATGGTGGGGCTATTTTCCAGTTGCGACAAGGTCAGCAGGTCTTCCACCAGCCTGCGCATGCGGCCTGTCTGCTCCTGCATCATGTCAAAGTAGCTGCGCGTGCTATCCGGCACCGCGCCATCCATGTCGCTCAGTGTTTCCAGAAAGCCGCCTACTACCGTCAAAGGAGTGCGTAATTCATGGGAGACATTGGCAATGAAGTCGCGCCGCATGTGCTCGACCTTTTCCAGCTGGCTGATATCGCGACTGATCAACAGTTTCTGGTTGATGCCGAACGGGATGATCTGCAATTCAAGGGTGGTATCGGCGAGTCGCCAGGACTTGAGTTTGATCGGGTCGGTGTAGTTGTGTGAATCGAGGTAGCTGATGAAGTCACTGCTACGCACCAGATAACTGATAGGCTGGCCGACGTCCTGCTTCATGGACAGGCCAAGGTGCCGTTCCGCAGGCGGGTTACACCACTCGATCAGGTCGTGGCCATTCAACAGCACCACGCCATCTGGCAGTGCGCTGGCGGCATGACGAAAGCGATCGAGCGCCGAACTCAGCTGGGTCTGGCTGCGGCTGTAACGACGCTGCTGATGGTAGATAGCGGCGAATACATCTTCCCAGATGCCAGTGCCCAGCGGCATGGTGGCGAGATCGGGTTTGTTGAACCACTGCAGGAGTTTGTGTATCCAGTAAAGGTGGGTGGCGAGGTAAAGCACGACGCCCACGCCAAATACCAGTAATGCTGCAATTTCATCGACGACAGCCCACACCACCAGGCTGACGGTCACTAACAAAAAGCCGAGCCAGAAAGCTCTCCAACGAATATCGTGCACGCGGCTACCATTCCACAAATTAATAAATCACTTGCTGGAGCATTCGGCAGCCCCGACAAGTGCGACGTTGGCAAAGCGTTATTATGAGCTAGTGCGCCGAGAAACGATAGCCAACACCGCGCACGGTCTGGATCAGGTCTTCGTGCCCAGAGTCAGCCAGTGCCAGGCGCAGACGGCGAATATGCACGTCTACCGTGCGGTCTTCGACAAATACGCGATCGCCCCACACGCGGTCCAGAACCTGGCTGCGCGAGTGCACGCGCTCCGGGTTGGACATGAGGTAATGCAGCAGGCGGAATTCAGTCGGGCCAAGGTCCAGCGTGGTGCCGTTGCCGGTGACGCGGTGCGTTACCGGGTCCAGACGCAAGCCGCCAACTTCGATCGGGTCATCCGTCATCTGCGGTGCACGGCGACGCAACACGGCCTTGATACGGGCATTCAGCTCACGCGGGCTGAAAGGCTTGGTAACATAGTCATCAGCGCCCACTTCCAGGCCTTTTACCTTGTCGGCTTCTTCGCCGCGCGCTGTCAGCATGATGATGGGGATAGCCTTGGTGAATTCATCCGATTTTAACTTGCGTGCAAACTCAATGCCGCTCATGCCTGGTAGCATCCAGTCCAGTATGATCAGATCAGGCAGTGCTTCGCGAATCAGCATTTGGGCTTGTTCAACGCTGAGTGCGCGAATCGGGTTGTGACCGGCCTGGGTCAGATTAAGGGCAAGAAGCTCCTGAATGGCAGGTTCATCTTCAACAATCAATATGTTAGCGGGCATTTCATTTATCCTTGGCTTTTGCAGTGCTGCTTACTATATGACGTTAATATGACAGATTGATGACACTTGATAAACCCGAATTTTAATGCAGATTGCCAACCCTGTTTTTTTATATGATGATCTTGGCTGTCAGGTATTTGTTACTCATTAATCTTTGAAATAATAAAAAATCAGGGAGTCGGAGATGGCTGGATTTCTTTCTAAGGAACGTATTATTACCGGCGGTAATTTTAACCGCTGGCTTATTCCACCCGCGGCGCTGGCGGTCCATCTATGTATCGGCATGGCCTATGGTTTTTCCGTTTTCTGGAAGCCGTTGGGCAATGCGTTGGTAGGTGAAGATGGCAAACCGCTGGCTGCCTGCGCTGCCGGCGCTGTGACGGTAGCGGACAAACTGAGCGGTACATGGCGCGCCCTGTTCGCCACGGATTGTAATTGGACCCAGTTTGACCTGGGCTGGATGTATACGTTGTTCTTTGTACTGCTGGGCTGTTCCGCTGCCTTGTGGGGCGGCTGGCTGGAACGGGCCGGTCCACGCAAGGCGGGCCTGGTGGCCACTGTCTGCTGGTGTGGCGGCTTGTTAATCTCCGCTCTCGGTGTCTATACCCACCAGTTATGGATGATGTGGCTGGGCTCGGGGGTGATCGGTGGCATCGGGCTGGGGCTGGGCTATATTTCGCCAGTATCTACCCTGATCAAGTGGTTCCCTGATCGTCGTGGCATGGCAACCGGCATGGCCATCATGGGCTTTGGCGGCGGCGCCATGATCGGTTCGCCGTTGGCTACCAAGCTGATGAGCTATTTTGCCACGCCAACAGCGCCCGGCGTTTGGCAAACCTTTGTGGTGCTCGCGCTGATCTATACCGTCTTCATGCTGTGTGGTTCACTGGGATATCGCGTCCCCGCCTCGGACTGGAAGCCTGCCAACTGGGTCCCGCCCGTCAAGAACGCAAGCTCAGGCATGATCGCCACGCGCCATGTTCATATCAATCAAGCACACAAGACGCCACAGTTCTGGTTGTTGTGGCTGATCCTGTGCATGAATGTGTCTGCCAGTATCGGCATTATCGGGGCTGCGGCGCCTATGCTGCAGGAGACCTTTGGTGGCGCCTTGATTGACCAGGGCTCCTTGAGCTTTGCCGATATCAAGAAGGACGAAGTCCTGATTGCCAGTCTGGCTGCAGTCGGTGCCGGCTTTGTCGGCCTGGTGTCCTTGTTCAATATTTTCGGGCGCTTTGCCTGGGCGACATCTTCGGACAAGCTGGGACGTAAAACCACCTATTCGATTTTCTTCATCCTCGGTGCCCTGATGTACATGGCGGCGGCATGGGCTGCAGGTGCCAAGTCCCTGGCGGTATTCGTGGGCGCGTTCTGCATTATTGCCTCGATGTACGGCGGCGGCTTTGCCACCATTCCGGCCTATCTTGCCGATATGTTTGGCACGCAGTTCGTGGGCGCGATACATGGCCGTCTGCTGACCGCTTGGTCTACAGCCGGTATCGTCGGGCCAGTCATCGTCAACTACATGCACGATATGCGTCTTGAAGCGCAAGTGCCGTTTGATCAGGTGTATGGGCCTATCTTCTATGTGCTCGCCGGCATGCTGGTGATTGGCTTTGTGGCGAATTTGCTGGTGCGACCTGTTGCCAGCAAGCACTTCATGACCGATGCCGAACTGGCAGAGGAGAAGAAGCTGGCACATGAAAAAGTGCTGCCAGGTAACGAGTCGCAAGCAAAAGCCGCCAGCGGGGGTTCACGCGTATTGGCAGTATTTGCCTGGCTTGCAGTGGGCATTCCGGTCAGTTATGGCATCTGGAGTACCTTGCAAAAAGCCTGGGCACTGTTCCACTAAGTCACGGTTTTCACCTCATGTCTCCGGCAGTCCCGGGCATATGCCCGGGCTTCCGTTTCCCAAGCGTATGCGGCTAGGCTATAATTCAGCCTTAATTTTCCCGTTTGACGCATGTGCTTGTCTTTAAAGTGCAATGGCATAGCGTCATCCAGCATTGGACATCACGTAATTCTCGGCTTTGGCCTTTCTAAATTTAAAGTATGTGGAGTAAATGTGAGAGAACTCGCGATTGATTTAAACGGTTCCGGTTTGCAAATCGGCATTGTCCTGTCCCGCTTCAACAGCGATGTCGGTCAGGGCCTGCTGGCAGCCTGCAAGGCCGAACTGCTGAAGCGTGGCGTGGCGGAAGATGCCATTACCCTGGCAACCGTGCCAGGCGCGCTGGAAACCCCATTGGTATTGCACCATATGGCAGATAGCCAGAAATATGATGCCCTGATCGCCCTGGGTGCGATTATTCGTGGCGAGACCTACCACTTTGAAGTGGTTTCAAATGAATCCGCGCGCGGTATTTCCGAGGTTCAGCTGAATACTGGCGTTCCTGTCGCCAACGCCATCCTCACCACCGAGAATGACGAGCAGGCGCTGGAGCGTGTGGCTGTCAAGGGTGCTGAAGCTGCAGCGGTTGCAATTGAGATGGTTAACCTGTTGAAGGCTTTATGAGCGATACCGATCAAAAGCCTGGCGATGCCAAGCCGGTAAAAGCCTCGAGAAATCGTCGCAAGTCGCGCGAACTGGCCCTGAAAGGCATCTATCGCAACCTGCTGAATCAGGCCGATTTTCGCGCCATTCTGCGTGAGCTGGCGGACGAGCCGGAATTTGACAAGGCCGACCAGGAATACCTGCGCAAATTGCTGGACGGTGTGCTGGCGGAGCGCGAAGAGCTGGATCGCCGGATTGCCGTGTTTGTGGATAGACCCATGCAGGAACTCAGCCCGATCGAACATGGCATTCTCTGCCTGTCGGCCTATGAGCTGATTTTTGACCTGAGCATTCCCTATCGCGTCGCGATCAATGAAGGCGTCGAACTTGCCAAGATTTATGGCGGCACCGATGGCCATAAATACGTTAATGGCGTGCTCGACAAGCTGGCTGCTGAAGCCCGTCCGGGCGAAGTTAACCGTCACACCCGCTAGTCATCATCCGCATGGCAGGACGTGTCACATCTCGTCCTGCCAAGCTTCAATTTCCCTTGTCTCCCATGTAAGATCAAGCGCCTGGTCAGACCTCTGCTGACCAGTAAAAGGGTGCTGCTGCATTTCCCATCCTTAATTTCTGGCCCGCAGATTTGGAAAATTTCACATGGCAAAGCTGCTCTTCTCTCTGGATGGCAATCTGCTCGGCGAATATCCCCTGGACAAACCGTTGCTGCGGATTGGCCGCCGTCGCGACAACGACATTGCCATCGATAATCTCATGATCAGTGGCGAGCATGCTCAGGTCATGTCGATCGGCCGGAATGCCTTGTTACAGGATCTGGATAGCACAAATGGCACCATGATTAATGGGGTACGTGTGAAACAGCATGTATTGCAGCATGGCGACATCATCATGCTGGGGCACTACCAATTGCGCTATTGGGACGAGGCCACGGCCTCCGGCAATCCTGTTCCCGTTGATGCCTCAGCGGTTGCGCCTGAAGCAGATGAATCACATCCATTTCCTCGTGTATGGCCCTCCGGGGAGAGGGCCGCGTCGGTAGGCACCTGCGCGGGTCGACTCTATGTCATTAGTGGCCCGGATTTCGGCAAGGATATTTTGCTGAACCAGGCTGTCACACACTTGGGTAGCTCGGATATGCCCGTGGCGATGATCTTGCAGGATGGAGCTGATTACCGGATTCAGCCTGTGGAAGGTGGCGAGTCGCTGACGGTGAATGGTCGCCCGCTGGCGGGCAATATGGCGGGCAAGCCAAGCCTGCAACTGCAGGATCACGATCTGATCGCCTACGATGGCGTAAAAATGGAGTTTTATCTTGCTGCGGATGAAACCGCGCTTTAAGCCTGCAAGCCCGGCGGTTGTTAGTTAGAGCAGGCTGCTGTTGCAGCCTGTGGCGTCCAGGCGCAGATAGCTGCCCTGTTCATACCAGTCACCCAATACCCAGCGCTGACAACTATGTCCATGCAGCGTGAGCTGATGGCAAGCAGGGCGATGGGTATGGCCATGAATCAGTAATTCGGGATATGCCCAATCAGAGAATAAAGCAGCAACGGCCTCATCATTGACATCCATGATGTCGGCCTGCTTGATGGATTTTTCGGATTCGCTACGCATGCGGATGGCTTCAATCTGCATTTTGCGTGTTGCCAGGGGCTGTTGCAGAAAAACCTGCTGCCAGTCCAGTTTGCGCACCAGCTGACGAAACTCCTGATAGGCCACATCGTCGGTACACAGCAGATCACCATGGCTCAGCAAGACGCGTTTGCCATAAAGGTCATGCAACACGGGATCTGCCAACAGCGTCACGCCAGACGCTTCAGCAAAGCGCTCGCCGATCAGAAAGTCACGATTGCCATGCATGAAGTAGCATGCGGTGCCGGATTGCGTGAGTGCGCGCAGTCCGTGGATGATGGTCTGGTGATGCGGATCGTTGACCTCATCATCGCCCGCCCAGTATTCGAACAGATCGCCCAGAATATAAAGCCGCTCGGCATGGCGGGCTTCGCCTTGCAGCAGATGCAAAAATGCCCGGCTGATTTCCGGCCGGGCATCGCAAAGATGCAGATCGGAAATGAACAGGCTATACGGCAGGGTAGCGCTCAATGCATTTCCATCTGACATCAGGGTGGGGCGCCTGAATTAAACGACTTCGGCGCGCTCGATAATGACGCTTTCCACGGGCACATCCTGGTGACCATTGCGGCTACCGGTCTTTACCTTTTTGATCTTGTCGATCACTTCAGTACCGGCCGTTACCTTGCCAAATACACAGTAACCCCAGCCTTGGGCGGTTGGCGAGGTGAAGTTCAGGAAGTCATTGTCTGCCACGTTGATGAAGAATTGGCTGCTTGCCGAATCCGGGTTCGGGGTGCGGGCCATGGCAATGGTATAGGCCTTGTTCACCAGGCCATTGTTGGCTTCGTTCTTGATCGGGGCATTGGTTGGCTTCTGGCTCATGCTGGGCTCAAAGCCGCCACCCTGAATCATGAAACCATCAATCACGCGATGGAAAATAGTGTTGTTGTAAAAGCCGCTTTCCACGTATTCCAGAAAGTTGGCAACGGTTGCTGGTGCTTTTTCCGCATCCAGTTCCAGAGTGATTTCACCAAAGTTGGTATGAAGTTTAACCACGTTTTTTTCCTTTAAGAGCAGGTTTTGAAGAGGGGGTAGTGGGCACTGCGCGCACGGGCTGTTCAGGCTCCACAGGGGTATCCAGGGTAGTGACTTTTTCAATCACCACGTTTTCAACCGGAACATTGTCAAACTTGCCTACGCTTCTGGTGGGGATTTTGGCCATCTTTTCCACGATGGACATGCCGCGAATGACTTTGCCAAACACGCAGTAACCAAAATAAGCCGGGTCAGGTTTGTAGAAGTTGAGGAATTTATTGTCCGAGAGATTGATGAAAAACTGGGAACGCGCTGAATTCGGGTCAAATGCACGGGCCATGGCCAAGGTGCCTGGCTCGTTTTTCAGGCCATTATTGGCTTCGTTCTCAATCGGGTTATAGGTGCTTTTCTCCTGAAAATCCACGGCGAAACCTCCGCCTTGCACCATAAAGCGGTCAATGATGCGATGGAACATGGTGCCCGTATAAAAGCCGCTCTGCACGTATTGCATGAAGTTGGCGACAGTCTTGGGCGCACGGTCAGGATACAGCTCAACAATAAAGCTGCCCAGATTGGTTTGAAACTCCAGTTGCGGTTTTTGGCTGTGAACGCCGTCGGCCATGGCTGCAGGCGTCAACATTAATAGAAAAAGGAATAGCCACGCTTCCCATCGTGTTTGCATTGATCAGGCTCCTCTGAAAGGGTCAAGCTGCCCCTTCGTATAATATTTTCCAGCGCTGTCCTTCGTAGATCCAGTACTGGCGTTTCCGCATGCGGCTGTCCAGGAATTCACTTTTGAATTCCTGATCAAAACTGACTACTGCCATTGGAATTTGGCTATTAGGATAGCGGATCATGCTGATATTGGATAGCACGATGCTGACGGGCTTCTTGTCAGACTGGATGCGGCGCTTCTCGCGTGACCAGCCATTGATGTCGCTGGTCTGGCTGAAAAACCGATCCGAATAATGGCTGAGATAGCGGTCGGTATCTTGTGCTTGCCAGTCCTGGCGCCATTGGTCCAGCGCCTTTTGCAGCTGCGGTTGTTCAGGCGCTGCCTGGGTAACCCATTTCAGCTGGGAGACGATGATGAATGGCGTGCCCCCTTGCTGCAATATCGGCCCCAGGGTTTCCAGGTCAGGATTGGAAATCACGACGCAGCCATCGCTGGCGCGTGGCGGACGGCTGTAGGTGTTGCTGGGCGTGCCATGCAGCCAGATGCCGTGTCCCTTTTTGCCTTGCTGCCTGTCCCACTCATTTGGATAGCTGAGGGGATAAGCGGCTCTGCCGTAAAAATCAGGCAGTTTGCTGGTCAGTTTGCTGCTGGCGGTATAAACGCCCAGGGGGGTACGTTTGTCACCCTCGCTGGATTTCTCGCTGCCATTACGGCCGATGGTTACGTAATAGTCCGCGACGTATGTCGGTTTGCCGCCAATATTCTGATAGAGATAAAGCCGTGATTTATCGGCATCCACCACGATGACGTATTTTTGCGTGGGGTCGATTTGCCACAGCGGTTCGGGAACACCCTGGGGGGCATGACTTTCCAGATACCGCTCAATACGCATGCGTGCTTCGGCTTTAAAGTCTTCAACAGAGGGCGAATTATTTTGTGGCGTGTTGCCAAAGCCTTCCAGTTGCTGGGATTTGGCCATCAGCAGGTCGCCGCGTATCAGGTAGGCCAGTTTGAAGTTGGGCGCAATCGAGATGAGCTCATCCACCGTGTTCAAGGCCTGCTGCAACTGACCACGCGTGATCTGCAACAAGCCCTTCACAACCAGGCTTTCCGGGTAATTCGGGCCGAAACTGCTATTGCTGAGTGTGCCTGTGTAGTCCAGTCTATCCAGCGCAGGCACATTCCAGGGCACCATGATGGAGGCCATGAGCAGTATCTGTAAAAAGGTTTTGATCGTATTCATGCAGTATCAGTCACCGGCGGCTAGCGGTCGGTCAGCTCCTGTTCGATCAGCCAGCGATTGCCGCCCTTTTTCAGAACCAGCGTTTTGCTGGTGCGCATGGCCGTGCCACCTGCGCGGTAGCTTTGCTTGAAGCTGGCGCGTACCAGGTCACCATCCTGCTTGAAGCGCAGGTTGCTGACTTCCACTGAAATACTGGCGGGTGCGCTGATGCGTTGCTTGCGGGTTTTTTCCCACTCCTGGCGCGATTGTCCATCCGGAGTCTTGAAGCTCGCGCCATAACTCGCCAGATAAGCCGGCACATTTTTATCGGACCAGGCTTTTGCCCACTGACGCACGGCTTGCTCTATGGCTTGCTCATCCAGATTGCCAGCTGATTTATTGCTACCGGATTTAGCCTGATCCTGAGGCTTGGTTGGCTCGGCGGCTGGCTTGCTGGTTTCGGCAGTCTTGGGCGGCACGGGCGTTGGTTTGGGCGGAGTCTCGGCCGGCATCTCAGGCTTGGGAGCCGCTGGTTTGGCATCGGGTGTCTTGATCTCCGTCACCACGGAGGCAGGTCTGGAGGGGGTGTCCGGTTTTGCCGGTATTTCGTATTTCACCACTGGCTTGGTCTGTTCCAGCGCCCGTACTTGGCCGTTGCCCAGATTGACCAGCGGAGCCGGCGCTAATGTAAAGCTGGTTGCCGAATTGGATTGACTTGCCAACTGGGTGGGTGGCGCAGATGTGGACAGTGACTTGATCAAGGCCAGTTTGCTCTGTGGGCGGGCATTGCCATTATCCAGTTGCAGAGCCTTGTCATATGCCTGTGAGGCCATGCGCGCGTAGATGTCTCCCAGATTTTCATGGGCAGTGGCATAGCTGGGATGCGTTTTGATCGCGCTTTCAAGTGCCTGGCGCGCCTTGTCATATTCTCCGCGCTCGGCGTACAGCACTGCCAGATTGTTATAAGGCTCTGGCAATGCAGGATATTTTTCCGTCATCTCGGTAAAGGCCTTCATGGCCTCGTCGCGTTTTCCGCTATCCGTGAGAATGACACCCCGCAAAAAGAGCGCGTCCACACTCTTGGGATTCTTGGCGATGTAGGCATTGAGCTTGGTCAGGGCCTGAGGGGCCTGGCCAAGTTGCGCCAGCTGGCTGATGTCTTTGAGTTCGTCAGCCTGAGCGGCGACAGGAAGGATCAATGCCAGTACAACAAACAGGGGGGGTAAAGTGCGCAGGGCAGGCATTGTGTTATACTTTTCGCGATTTCTTTTCAGTGCAACAATTCTATCAATAGCAGGTTCAACCTCCAATAGCTCGCCATGCAGACCGTTGATTTACCTCAGTATGCTGCCTGATGATGACCTTGGATTCGAGCGCCATCATACCATGTTAAAATTCTACAATTCCCTGGCTCGTGAAAAACAGACATTTGTGCCTATTGTCGCTGGCAAAGTGAGCATGTATGTGTGTGGCATGACGGTCTACGATTATTGCCACCTGGGGCATGCCCGCGTGATGGTGGTGTTTGATATGGTGAACCGCTGGCTGCGCACATCGGGGTATGACGTTACCTATGTGCGCAATATTACGGATATCGATGACAAGATCATCAAGCGTGCCCAGGAGAATGGCGAATCCATCCAGGCCCTCACCAGCCGTTTTATTACCGCCATGGATGAGGATGCCGCGCGCCTGGGCGTGATGCGCCCGGATCTGGAGCCTAAGGCCACAGAGCATATTACCGGCATGCTCGATATGATTGCCGCCCTGATTGAAAAAGGCTTTGCCTATCCTGCGGACAATGGCGATGTGTTTTATTCCGTCTCCAGCTTTGCGGGCTATGGCAAGCTCTCGGGGAAGTCACTCGAAGACCTGCGGGCGGGCGAGCGCGTCGAAATTGACCAATACAAACGTGACCCCATGGACTTTGTGTTGTGGAAAGCGGCCAAACCCGGCGAGCCCAGCTGGGACTCGCCCTGGGGCAAGGGTAGGCCAGGCTGGCATATCGAGTGCTCCGCCATGGGGGCTTGCCATCTCGGGCCGCATTTTGACATCCACGGCGGCGGGCAGGATCTGCAATTCCCGCACCATGAAAATGAAATTGCCCAGTCAGAGGCGGCCAATGGCTGCACCTTTGTCAATTACTGGATGCATAACGGCTTCATCCGCGTGGACGATGAAAAAATGTCCAAATCACTGGGCAATTTCTTCACGATACGCCAGGTCCTGGAAAAATATGATGCCGAGGTCGTGCGCTTTTTCATTCTGCGCGCGCAATACCGTAGCCCGCTGAATTATTCCGACCATCATCTGGACGATGCGCGCCAGGCCCTGACCCGCCTTTATACCGCCCTGCGCGGGCTGGCATTGCCGACATTCACCATCGATTGGCAACAGCCGCAGGCGGCTCGCTTCAAGGCGGCCATGGACGATGACTTCAATACTTCAGAAGCCTTTGCCGTCCTGTTTGAGCTGGCGAGCGAGGTTAACCGGACAGCGTCACTGGCTGACGCTGCGCTGCTCAAGGCGCTTGCCGGTTTATTGGGGTTATTGCAACGCGATCCTGAAACTTTTCTGCAGGGAGGCGAGTCTGCACAAGGACGCTCTGCGGATGAGATTGAGCAATTCATACAATTGCGCCTGCAAGCCCGGCAATCGAAAAACTTTGCCGAGGCGGATCGCATACGCAAGCAACTGGCCGATGAGGGCATCCTGCTGGAAGATAGTCCACAGGGCACCAGCTGGCGTCGTGCCTGATCCATTGGCAAGATTACGGAAAAATAGAGATATAATCGCAGCATGACCTTACGCAAGTCCATTCTGGTAATCCTGAGCCTCGTGCTCTGCTTCAGCCTGTTTTCACAACAGGCTGATTACGCCTATGAAATGGACTATGACGATGTGGCTGTGGTGTTCAACGATGCTCCTCAAGTCGGCAGTGACGACAAGCTGGATTTCAATGATCCTGTCGTGATTCCCTTGCAGCCCACCGCTCTTTATGTAGCAGTGACGGCAACCAGCGCTGCACTGAGCAACCTTTACATTTCTCCCCCTATCACCCGGTTCCTCCGACCCCCTCTGCTTTAAATCCCCAACCTTTTAAAGGTTGGCGTAACCTTTGCTAACCAATTAAGGGTTTGCAAACCGTTACGCCTGTCTCGAGTGTGTTGATATCAACACCACTGCTTATTGCGGCCGCATTTTTGTATTACTTTGTATTACTGTTGCAGTTGTCATCAGCCTCAGTAATGAAGACACGGAAGCTATGAATACACAAAACATGAGTATCAAGCACCATCATGGTGCAGGGGGTTCGTCGATGGCGAATATAAAAAACAAGAGTCTGATCATTAGCCTGACGTTGGCGATGGCCTTATATGGCAGCATTGCCCAAGCACAAACCGAACTGGGATTGCGTGATGTTCTGGACAATGCCATGGCGCAAAACCCGGTCATGGCCATGTCTCAGGCACAGCAAGATGCTGCTAACGCCGCAGTGACCACCGCCACGGCTTACATCAATCCCGAGTTTGAAGTGGCTGCGGGCCCTACGCGTAGCCGCAGTGGCTCTAATGAAGTGAGCACCAAGTGGGATGTCGGCATTTCGCAGCCGCTGGAATTTCCTGGTGTGAGAGGTGCGCGTCGTGAAATGGCCGAGTCCAATGTCCGGGCCGCTGGCGTTAGCCGCACCTTGACAGGCATTGAGCTGCGGACGCGTGTGAAATCTGCCTTTTACGACGTGCTGCAGCGACAAGCTGTGCTGCGACTGGTAGAAGGTGATCGCAATCTGCTGCAACAAATCCGCGAGCGGGTGAAGTTGCGTGTCGATACCGGCGAAGCGGCCAAGTATGAGCTGATCAAGGCCGATACTGAAGCACTCGCCGCAGAGCGCGATTATCAGGCTGCCCTGGTGCGTATCTCCGAAGCCAAAGCCTATTTGCGAGGTCTGGTGGGCCCCGGTATGCCCATGGAGTTTGATGTGAAGGGCGAGCTGCCTCTGGCCGATACCCTGCCTACGCTCCAGCAACTCCGTCAGAAAATCGATGAAAGCCCCCAGCTGGCGCAGATTCGTGCCATACGTGAAGCTGCCGAGGCACGTCTTCGTCTGGAAGAAAAGCTGCGTAATCCTGGCCTGACCCTGAAAGGTGGCTTTGAACAGGACCCCGATTACTCCACCGTTCGTCTTGGTGTGGCGATTCCCTTGCCTGTGTGGAATCAGCGGCAAGGCCCGATCGCAGAAGCTGCTGCGGGTGTGCGCCAGGTAACGGCAGCACTGAGTGAGCGCGAGCTTTCTTTGCAGCGCGATGTGGATTCCGCTTACCAGCGCTACCTGATTGCACAGGGGCAGGTGAATTCCTTTGAGAGCGGCCTCTTGAACCAGGCCGAATCGGCACTCAAGGTGGCCGAATCCGCCTACCGCTTTGGCGAGCGCGGCATTCTGGATTATCTGGATGCACAGCGCACCTACCGCGCCGTGCGCAAGGATTATCTGGCCGCACGCTACGATTACGTTAACTCGATGCTTGAGATTGAGCGTCTGCTTGGCACTGAACTTCTGGAGGTTAAGTCTTAATGGTTTCTTATTCCGCAGTACAAAAAACAACCCGTGCCAGCATTCTGGTATTAAGCCTTTTAATGGGCATGAGCCTCGTCGGCTGTAAACCTGCCGAAGAGGAAAAACCGGCTGCCGAAGCGGTCGACCCCAATATTGTCGAGCTCACGCCATCGCTGCAACAACAGGTTAAGCTCGAAACCGTAGGCATGTCCGATATCCGCGAAACATTGCGCATACCGGGCAGTGTGCAGGTGGACGAGCAGCGCATGGCGCGTATCGGCGCCTCGGTGACCGGCCGTATCACGGATATTGACGTCGTGCTGGGCCAGGATGTGAAACAGGGTCAGGTGCTGGCCACGGTGAACAGTACCGAGCTCGCGCAGAATCAACTGCTTTATATCAAGGCCATGCAGCAGATTTCCCTGCAAACCAAGGCCGTGGAGCGTGCCCGCCTGTTGCTGAATGCGGATGTGATCAGCGCAGCTGAAGTACAGCGCCGCGAAGCCGAATTGAGCGCTGCGCAGGCAGAGCTCAATGCTGCGCGCGATCAGTTGATGATTCTGGGCATGAGCTCTTCCGCCATTGCACAGTTGTCGAAGTCTGGTCAGATTCACTCGTTCAGCAGTGTATCGGCACGTCTTGCCGGCACCATCATCAGCCGCAAGGTCAATCTTGGTCAGGTGGTGCAGCCAGCCGAAGAGTTGTTTATCGTGGCCGACCTGTCGCATGTCTGGGCGGTGGCTGAAGTGCCTGAACAGCAAGTGGGCCTGATTCAGGAAGGGGAAGAAGTCATGATTGAAATCCCCGCGCTGAACAACCGCCAGTTCAAGGGCAAGCTGATTTATGTCGGCGATATCGTCAATCCGCAAACCCGGACCGTGACCGTGCGTACCGATCTGGAAAATGCGGACGACACCATCAAGCCCGACATGCTGGTTTCCATGGTCGTGCAGTCGTTGCCTACGCCCAAGCTGGCCGTACCCATGCAAGGCATCGTACGTGAAAACGACCGTGACCACGTATTCGTACAGATCGCGCCTAACAAATTCCGCTTGCGTGAAGTCGTGCTGGGCCCTGAGTTTCAGGGTATGGCCACTGTCGAAAGTGGCGTTGTTGCCGGTGATGTCGTGGTGGCAGACGGTGCTTTCCACGTGAACAACGAGCGCAAGCGCAAAGAACTGGAGTAAACCATGATTGAGTCGTTAATACGCTCTGCGCTGCAACAGCGCATCGTGGTGGTGGTGCTCGCCCTCGCCATGATGGTGGCTGGTCTTTTTGCAGTGAATAAACTGTCGGTGGATGCCTTCCCGGACGTAACTAATGTGCAGGTGCAAATCGCTACCCAGGCCACTGGTCGCTCGCCAGAAGAAGTCGAGCGCTTCATTACCGTGCCGCTGGAAATGTCGATGACCGGCTTGCCCGGTCTCACCGAAATGCGCTCCCTCAACAAGAACGGTTTGTCGCTGATCACCCTGGTGTTCACGGACGACACTGATGTGTTCTTCTCGCGCCAGCTGGTGATGGAGCGTCTGATGGAGGTGATGGAACGCATGCCGGAAGGCGTGACGCCTGTGCTGGGGCCGGTGTCTACCGGTCTGGGCGAGGTGTACCAGTACACGCTGGATAAACCCGCGGATGGCAAGCAGGAGCTTTCCGTTTCCGAGCTGATGGAGCGTCGCGCCGTGCAGGACTGGGTGGTGCGGCCTCTGCTGCGCGGTATCCCCGGTGTGGCAGAAATCAATTCGCAAGGCGGTTACGTCAAGCAATACCAGGCGCTGGTGAATCCCGACCGCATGAACCATTACGGTGTGAAGCTGCACGATGTGTATCAGGCACTGGCGCGCAACAACGCCAATAGCGGCGGCGGCATTCTCCCGCATTACGCCGAGCAGTACCTGATCCGCGGTGTGGGGTTGGTGAAAAGTCTGGAAGACATCCGCCGTATCGTGATCAAGGAGCAGAATGGCACGCCGGTCTACATGCGGGATGTGGCCGAAGTGCAACTGGGCCATGAGGTACGAGTCGGTGCGCTGCTGAAGAATGGCGAGACCGAGTCGGTAGGCGGTATTGTCATGATGATGCGTGGCGGCAATGCGAAAGAAGTTGTCAGCCGCATCAAGGAACGCGTCAAGGAAATCAACGACAAAGGCATGCTGCCCGGTGGTTTGCAGATCGTGCCTTTTTACGACCGTAGCGAGCTGGTCGATGCCGCATTAAGCACGGTGACCAAGGTGCTGATCGAAGGTATTTTCCTGGTGATCATCGTGCTGTTCCTGTTCCTGGGGGATGTGCGCTCCAGCCTGATTGTGGTGGGGACGCTGATCCTGACACCTTTGATTACCTTCATGGCAATGAATTACTACGGCATCTCCGCCAACCTGATGTCGCTGGGGGGCCTGGCGATCGCCATTGGCTTGATGGTCGATGGTTCGGTGGTGGTGGTGGAAAACACGTTCCACCATCTGGGTCACCGCAAGGATGAAAGCAAGATTCGCGTGGTATTCGAAGCCGCCGCTGAAGTCGCGACCCCGGTGCTGTTTGGCGTGGGCATTATCATTCTGGTGTTCCTGCCGCTGATGACCTTGCAGGGCATGGAAGGCAAGATGTTTGCGCCGCTGGCCTATACCATTGCGATCGCGCTGTTTGTGTCGCTGGTGCTGTCACTGACGCTGACGCCGGCCATGTGCTCGTTCATCCTCAAGGGCGGTAGCGGCGAAGATACGCGCATGATCCAGGCCATGAAGCGGCCTTATCTGCGGCTGCTGGATGCTTCCGTCAGCAACCCCAAGAAGACCGTCGGCATCGCCGGGGCTGTGTTCGTTGGTACCCTGATGTTGTTCCCCTTGCTCGGCACGGCGTTTATTCCCGAGATGAAGGAAGGTTCGATCGTGCCTAGCATCATCCGTACGCCGAATATTTCGCTGGAAGAATCCCTGAAACTCGAGCAGGAGGCGTTGGCTAGCATTGCCAAGGTGGATGGTGTGCGTGGGGTGGTGTCTGGTGTGGGACGTGGCGAGAGTCCGGCAGACCCGCAGGGGCAGAATGAATCCACGCCGATTGTCAGCCTGAAACCACGTGATGAGTGGCCCGAAGGCTGGAATCAGGACAGCATTGCCGATGCCATCCGCGAGAAGATCAAGCACATTCCTGGCATCCAGGTGGTGATGTCGCAGCCGATTGCCGCGCGGGTAGCCGAGCTGGTGACGGGCGTGCGTTCCGATGTCGCCGTCAAGGTGTTTGGTTCGGATATCGGCGTGCTCAAAGCCAAGGCGGATGAAATTGCCCGCGTTGCCGGCACTATCCCCGGCGCGCAGGATATGCGGGTGGAGAAGATGACCGGCCAGCAATATCTGACCATTGATATTGACCGCGAAGCCATCGCCCGTCACGGCATCAATGTGGCGGATATCCATGATGTGATTGAAACCGCGATTGGCGGCAAGGTGGCGACCGAGGTGTTTGAGGGCGAGCGCCGCTTTGAAGCTGCGGTGCGTTTCCCCGAGTCCTTCCGGAACAATGTGGATGCCATCAACCACATCATGGTGACCTCGGCCAACGGTTCGCGCGTGGCGCTGAAAGATCTGGCGGATATTACCGTGCGTGATGGCCCGACCCAGATTGCCCGCGAGTCTGCCAAGCGCCGTATTGTGGTGGGCGTTAACGTGAAAGACCGTGACCTGGGTGGCTTTGTCGCCGAGTTGCAGCAAAAGGTGGAAGCCAAGGTCAAATTGCCCGAAGGCTATTACATTGTCTGGGGCGGTCAGTTCCAGAACATGGAGCGGGCGATGAGCCATCTGATGGTGATTATTCCGATTACCATCGGCGCGATTTTCTTCCTGCTGTTCCTGCTGTTCAAGTCAGTACGGTTTGCCACGCTGATTATTCTGGTGCTGCCATTTGCCTCCATCGGCGGGGTGATTGCCCTGTTTGTGACGGGCGAATACCTGTCGGTCCCTGCCTCGGTGGGCTTTATCGCCCTGTGGGGTATCGCGGTGCTGAACGGGGTGGTACTGGTGTCCTACATACGCAGTTTGCGTGATGAGGGAAAATCACAGCTGGAAGCCATCAAACAGGGCTGCGCCCAGCGGTTCCGTCCGGTCATGATGACCGCCACGGTCGCCATGCTGGGTCTGGTGCCTTTCCTGTTTGCCACCGGGCCTGGCTCGGAAGTCCAGCGGCCGCTGGCAATTGTGGTGATCGGCGGTTTGATCACCTCCACCGTACTGACGCTGGTGGTATTGCCAACGCTGTATCGCTGGTTTGAAGAACCCCGTGTTGAAGCATGAGGAGTGAACCATGAAAGAGATTAAAGCTGTAGTGCAGCCACACCGCTTGCCCAAGATTCGCTCCGCCCTGCGCAATATCAAGGGTTTCCCCGGCATGACGGTCAGCAAGGCAGATGGTTGCGGTCACCATCTGTCCAACACGCACAATGTGCGCGAAGAGCTGACCGATTACAGCCCCAAGGTGCGCATTGAGCTGGTGGCACCGGATGAGCTGGTCGAGGGTATCCTGCAGGTGCTGGTGGAAGTGGGGCATACCGGTCAGCATGGCGATGGTATCGTCTGGGTGACTCCGGTTGAGCGCATGATACGCCTCTCGGAAAAGATCATCGTCCATGATTGCTGAGTAAGCGTTTCTCGTTGTAACACCATGCAAAAGGCCCCGTTGTGGGCCTTTTGCATGTCTGCCGCATGATGATTGCTAAGCCGGCGGCTTATCCTGTACTCTTTGGGGCACATCAACTCGCAGGGGGATGAAGCATGCATGTTGCCGTGCTTGAATTCCTTGCATGAATCATGAGGTAAGTTTTGATCGAATCTCTCATCCGTGGTGCCTTGCGGCAGCGTATTGTCGTCGTTGTTATCGCTGTAGCTCTCCTGATTGCCGGCTTGTTTGCCGTAAAAAAACTGTCAGTGGATGCTTTCCCGGATGTGACCAATGTGCAGGTGCTGATTGCCACCCAGGCTACAGGCCGCTCGCCGGAGGAGGTAGAGCGCTTTATCACGGTGCCGCTCGAAATCGCCATGACCGGTCTGCCTGGCCTGACCGAAATGCGCTCCCTCAACAAGAATGCCCTGTCGCTGATCACCCTGGTGTTTACCGACGATACCGATGTCTATTTCTCGCGCCAGCTGGTGATGGAGCGATTGATGGAGGTGATGGACCGCATGCCGGAGGGCGTGACGCCAGTGCTGGGGCCGGTCTCTACCGGTCTGGGCGAGGTATATCAGTACACCTTGGATAAACCCACTGATGGTAAAAAAGAGCTCTCGGTGAACGAGCTGACCGAGCGCCGCGCGGTGCAGGACTGGGTGGTGCGGCCTCTGCTGCGTGGCATCCCCGGCGTGGCAGAAATCAATTCGCAAGGCGGTTACGTCAAGCAGTATCAGGCGCTGGTGAATCCGGACCGCATGAATCACTACGGCGTGAAGCTGCACGATGTGTATCAGGCGCTGGCGCGCAACAACGCCAATAGCGGCGGCGGTGTATTGCCCCATTACGCCGAGCAATACCTCATTCGCGGCATCAGCCTGATCCAGAATCTGGACGATATCCGCAACATCATTCTCAAAGAGCAGAACGGCACGCCGGTGTATATGCGCGATGTGGCCGAGGTCAAGCTGGGCTATGAGGTGCGAGTAGGCGCGATTCTCAAGAATGGCGATACCGAATCGGTGGGTGGTGTGGTGATGATGATGCGCGGCGGTAACGCCAAGGAAGTCGTCAGCCGCATCAAGGCCCGCGTAAAGGAAATCAACGAAAAAGGCATGCTGCCGGGTGGTTTGCAGATCGTGCCCTATTACGACCGCAGTGAGCTTGTAGATGCCGCGCTGCATACGGTGACCAAGGTATTGATCGAAGGCATTGTGCTGGTGATCGTTATTCTCTTCCTGTTTCTGGGTGATGTGCGCTCCAGCCTGATTGTGGTGGGCACACTGATCCTGACGCCGCTGATTACCTTTATGGCGATGAATTACTACGGCATCTCGGCCAACCTGATGTCGCTGGGCGGCCTGGCGATCGCGATTGGTTTGATGGTCGATGGCTCGGTGGTGGTGGTGGAGAACACCTTCCACCATCTGGGGCATCGCAAGGATGAAAGCAAGATTCGCGTGGTATTCGAAGCCGCCGCTGAAGTCGCGACCCCGGTGCTGTTTGGCGTGGGCATTATCATTCTGGTGTTCCTGCCGCTGATGACCTTGCAGGGCATGGAAGGCAAAATGTTTGCACCGCTGGCTTACACCATTGCGATCGCGCTATTTGTGTCGCTGGTGCTGTCACTGACGCTGACGCCGGCCATGTGCTCGTTCATCCTCAAGGGCGGTAGCGGCGAAGATACGCGCATGATCCAACTGATCAAGCGCCCGTATGTCAGCATGCTGAGTTGGGCACTGTCCAATGAGAAGAAAACCATCATGCTGGCGGTGCTGGTGTTTATTGGCACCCTGGCGATTGTGCCGCTGCTCGGCAACTCGTTTATCCCGGAGATGAAGGAAGGCTCGATTGTGCCCGGCATCAACCGCGTGCCGAATATCTCGCTGGAAGAATCCATCAAGATGGAAAGCGAAGCCATGCGCCTGATCATGGAAAAGGTGCCCGGCGTGAAATCGGCGGTGTCGGGCGTGGGGCGTGGCGAAAGTCCGGCGGATCCGCAGGCGCAGAATGAGTCCACGCCTATCATCAGCCTCAAGCCCCGCAACGAATGGCCGGAAGGCTGGACGCAAGATGATATTGCCGAAAAAATGCGCAGTGTGCTGGCTGAACATTTGCCAGGTGTGCAGATCATCATGGCGCAGCCAATTTCCGATCGCGTGGATGAATTGCTGACCGGCGTGCGGGCTGATGTCGCCGTCAAAATCTTCGGTGAAGACATGGTGGTGCTGAAAGCCAAGGCCGATGAAATATCGCGCATTGCTTCTAGCGTGCGCGGCGCCACTGAAATCAAGGTGGAAAAAGTCTCCGGCCAGCAATACCTGAATATCCGGATTGATCGGCAGGCGATTGCCCGGCATGGCATCAATGCATCGGATATTCACGATGTGATTGAAACCGCGATTGGCGGCAAGGTGGCGACCGAAATTTATGAAGGTCAGCGCCGTTTCAGCGCCGCGGTGCGTTTCCCTGAAAGCTTCCGTGACAATGTGGATGCCATCGGCAATATCCTGATCACCTCACCCAATGGTTCACGCGTGGCGTTGCGCGACCTTGCGCACATCGAAGTGCGCGATGGTCCGGCCCAGATCAGCCGCGAGCTGGCCAAGCGCCGTATTGTGGTGGGTGTGAACGTGAAAGACCGCGACCTGGGTGGCTTTGTGGCTGAGTTGCAGAAGACGCTGGACAAGCAGCTCAAGCTGCCTGATGGCTACTATATCGAATACGGTGGGCAGTTCCAGAACATGCAGCGTGCCATGAGCCATTTGATGGTGATTATTCCGGTCACCATCGGCGCCATCTTCTTCCTGTTATTTTTGTTATTCAACTCATTGCGCTACGCCACCATGATTATCATGGTGCTACCATTTGCCTCCATAGGCGGGATTATTGCTTTGTTTGTCACAGGCGAATATCTGTCCGTACCGGCATCGGTCGGCTTTATTGCGCTGTGGGGCATTGCCGTACTGAATGGCGTGGTACTCGTATCTTACATACGCAGCCTGCGCGACGAAGGTTTGCCCCAGATGGAAGCGATTATGCAGGGCTGCAAGCAGCGTTTCCGCCCGGTGATGATGACGGCTACCGTGGCCATGCTTGGCCTGGTGCCGTTCCTGTTTGCAACTGGCCCGGGTTCCGAGATTCAGCGGCCGCTGGCGATTGTGGTGATCGGTGGCCTGATCACCTCTACCTTGCTGACGCTGGTGGTGGTACCTACGCTGTATCGTAAATTTGAAGAGAAAAAAATAGAAGCCTGAGCACATTCAGGCATGACCAGAATAGAGGTTTAGGGATGAAAGAAATTAAAGCCGTGGTGCAACCCAACCGGTTGCCGAAAATACGATCAGCCTTGCGTAATATCAAGGGATTTCCTGGCATGACGGTGAGCAAGGTGGATGGTTGCGGCCATTTTCTTGCCAAGCCTTCAGGCGGTATACGAGAAGAGTTGACCGACTACAGCCCCAAGGTGCGCATTGAGCTCGTCACCCCCGATGAGCTGGTGGAGGGTGTGTTGCAGGTATTGGTGGAAGTAGGGCATACCGGTCAGGTGGGGGATGGCATCGTCTGGGTCACGCCAGTAGAGCGCATGATCCGCCTGTCAGAACAGATCACCGTGCTGGAGTGCTGAGTCCGGCAGTTTGGACTCTTTATGCATGAGTACCCAAGGCCCCCAGCGGGGCCTTTGTGCTGTGTTTCGCGTGCATGATCATGCTGGCTATCCAGCTTTGGCTGGCGCGAGTTTGCGCCTATATTTACTCCGGAATCTCCGCTATTTTGCAGTAGAATTGCGCCATGAATCTTTACTCCCTGGCTAAACCCCTGCTGTTCACGCTGGATGCCGAGCGTGCCCATGACCTGACTTTGCAAGCGCTGCGCACTGGCGAGCGCTATGGCCTAAATCGCATATTGGGGCAGGGCGCATTGCCGGCCACGCCGCGGCGTGTCATGGGTCTGGATTTTCCCAATCCGGTGGGCCTGGCAGCGGGCCTGGATAAAAACGGCGCATGCATTGATGGCCTAGCCCGGCTGGGCTTCGGCTTTATTGAGGTAGGAACGGTCACGCCGCGCGCGCAGCCCGGCAACCCCAAGCCCCGCATGTTTCGCTTGCCAGCGGCGAATGCCATCATTAACCGCTTTGGTTTCAATAATCACGGCGTGGATCAGTTGCTGGAAAATGTGCAGAAAGCGCAATATCGCGGCATTCTCGGCATCAATATCGGCAAGAATTTCGATACCCCGAATGAGCGTGCGGTAGATGACTATCTGATCTGCATGCGTAAAGTCTATGCGCACGCCAGTTACATCACGGTGAACATTTCTTCGCCCAATACCAAGAATCTGCGTCAGTTGCAGGAAAAAGAAGCCCTCTCACAACTGCTGGCTGCCTTGAAGCGCGAGCAGCAAGTGCTGGCTGATCAGCATGGCCGCTATGTGCCAGTGGCCCTGAAAATTGCGCCGGATTTGCAGGATGAGCAGATCAGCGAAATTGCCCGCTTGCTGATGCAGCATCAGATGGATGCGGTGATTGCGACTAACACTACCTTGTCGCGTACCGCCGTGTCGGGCATGCCACATGCCAGCGAGACCGGCGGCTTGTCCGGCGCTCCCGTGCGTAATCTTTCCACGCGGGTTATTCATGCATTGGCGACGCAGCTGGCGGGCGCATTGCCTGTTATCGGCGTTGGCGGTATTTTGTCGGGGGAGGATGCCCGCGAAAAGATCGAGGCGGGTGCCAGCCTGGTTCAACTCTACAGCGGGCTGGTCTATCGCGGTCCAGCGCTGGTCAAGGAGGCATGCACCGCGATCGGTTAATGTCGGGAGAACGTCATGCGCAAAAATGTGGGTTCCAATGATAGCGTGATGCGAATATTGTCCGGTGCGGCATTGCTGGGGGCGATGTACTGGGTCGAGTCGCCCTGGCGCTGGCTGGGCTTGTTGGGCATTGCTTACCTCATTACCGGCATATTGCGCTGGTGTCCGGCCTATGCCTTGTTCGGCGTCAGCACCTGCACGCCACCTGTCGACGAGTGATGCTGCTGCCTGTTCTGTATTCCTATCGTCGTTGCCCTTATGCCATGCGTGCTCGCATGGCGCTGCGCTATGCGGGCATTGACGTTGAGATTCGTGAAATTTCGCTGCGCGATAAACCGCAGCACTTACGCCAGGTCTCTCCCAAGGCTACTGTTCCCGTCCTGATATTGCCCGACGGCCCCGTGATTGATCAAAGCCTGGATATCATGCAATGGGCGCTGGCGCAGCATGATCCCGAACAATGGCTGGGGCAGAGTGACGCTGCCATGAATGCGCTGGTGAAACAGAACGACGAAGAATTCAAGCGAGCTCTGGATCGCTATAAATATCCTGATCGTTATCCAGAACATCCACAAAGCACTTACCGCGCGGATGGCGAACGCTTCCTGCAGCTGCTGGAAGCCAGCTTGCATTCTCATGGTTGCCTGTTTCGTATCACCCCTGCCTATGCCGACATCGCCATATTCCCGTTTGTACGGCAGTTTTCCATGGTGGAACCGGACTGGTTTTCGGTCGCTCCTTATCCTCGTTTGAAGACATGGCTGGCGCAGCGGATACAAAGCCCGCTGTTTGAGTCCATCATGGAAAAATATCCTACCTGGCAAGAGCCGACGGCCGAGTCCTCAGGTGTCACCTGAGCTTCCTCCAGTTCCGGGGCTGATGCCTCTGTAAATCATCGCGGCCATATTAAAAAGCCCCCGTCCATCGCTGGAGCGGGGGCTTTTTTGTGTGGATCGAACTCAGTCTGCCGTATGCGTTTCCAGGGCAGGGCTGTTGTTGGCATCCCCATCCTCAAAGTGCAGCTGGATGGCATCGTTCTCGTCGATATCCACTTCGACGCGACCACCATTGGCCAGGCGACCAAACAGCAACTCGTCGGCCAGACCACGGCGTATGGTGTCCTGAATCAGGCGGGCCATCGGACGTGCGCCCATCAGTGGGTCGAAGCCCTTCTTGCCGAGATAGGCCTTGAGTGCATCGGTAAAGGTGACTTCGACCTTCTTCTCATGCAGCTGATCTTCCAGTTGCATGAGGAACTTGTCGACCACGCGCATGATGATTTCCTGCGACAGTGGTGCAAACGATACCGTGGCATCCAGACGATTGCGGAACTCGGGACTGAACAGGCGCTTGATTTCAGCCAGATCGTCACCCGCTGTTTTACCCAGTGTAAAGCCGATGCCCGTCTTGGAGATGGCTTCTGCTCCCGCATTGGTAGTCATGATGATGGTGACATTGCGGAAATCCGCCTTGCGACCGTTGTTGTCGGTCAGGGTGCCATGGTCCATCACCTGCAGCAGGATGTTGAAAATATCCGGATGGGCTTTTTCAATTTCATCCAGCAGCAGTACGCAATACGGATGCTTGTTGATAGCCTCGGTCATCAGGCCGCCCTGCTCAAAGCCCACGTAGCCAGGAGGCGCACCAATCAGGCGCGATACCGCATGACGCTCCATGTATTCGGACATGTCAAAGCGAATCAGCTCTATGCCCAGGGTGTAGGCCAGCTGACGTGCCACTTCGGTCTTGCCGACGCCGGTGGGGCCGGAGAACAGGAAGGAGCCGATAGGCTTGTTGGTGCTACCCAAGCCGCTACGCGCCATCTTGATGGCAGCAGACAATGCTTCGATCGCCTTGTCCTGACCAAACACGGTGGCCTTGAGATCACGTTCCAGCGTTTTCAGCGCATTGCGGTCATCACTGGAGATGTTCTTGGGCGGAATGCGTGCCACTTTGGCAATAATGTCTTCGATTTCCTTGTTGCCAATGACTTTCTTCTGCTTGGACTTCGGCAGGATGCGCTGCGCAGCACCGGCTTCATCAATCACGTCAATCGCCTTGTCTGGCAGATGACGGTCATTGATGTACTTGGCAGCAAGCTCCGCGGCGGTGCTCAAGGCAGCCATGGTGTATTTCACGCTGTGGTGCTGTTCAAAGCGCGACTTCAGGCCTTTGAGGATTTCCACGGTTTCAGCCACGGTAGGCTCAACCACATCCACCTTCTGGAAGCGGCGGGAAAGCGCGTGATCTTTTTCAAAAATGCCGCGGTACTCCTGATAGGTGGTCGCACCTATGCATTTGAGCGAGCCATTGGACAGCGCAGGCTTCAGCAGGTTGGAGGCATCCAGGGTGCCGCCACTGGCAGCACCTGCGCCAATCAGCGTATGGATCTCGTCAATGAACAAGACGGCATCGGGCTGCTCTGCCAGTTTTTTCATCACGGCTTTGAGGCGTTGCTCAAAATCGCCGCGGTATTTGGTACCGGCCAGCAGAGCACCCATGTCCAGTGAGTAGATGACGGCATTGGCCAGCACTTCAGGCACATTGCCTTCGACAATGCGGCGTGCCAGACCTTCGGCAATGGCGGTTTTACCCACACCAGCTTCGCCCACCAAGAGCGGGTTGTTCTTGCGACGGCGGCACAGGGTTTGAATGACGCGTTCGATTTCATTGCCACGCCCGATCAGTGGATCGATCTTGCCTGCCAGCACTTGCTGGTTAAGGTTGAGCGTAAAGCTTTCCAGCGCACTACCAGGCGCAGCTTCGGCTTCAGCCTCCTGCTCGGTTTCTGCGCGTTTGCTGGTGTTGTCGGTGACCTTGGCAACGCCATGGGCGATGAAATTCACTACATCCAGGCGGGTAATGCCTTGCTGATGCAGGAAGAAAACGGCGTGCGAATCCTTTTCGCCATAGATGGCGACCAGCACGTTGGCGCCAGTGACTTCTTTCTTGCCGGAAGACTGCACGTGCAGGATGGCGCGCTGAATCACGCGCTGGAAGCCGAGGGTAGGCTGGGTATCGACTTCGTCCGAGCCTTCTACAATCGGAGTGTGTTCTTCGATGTAGTGCACCAGTTCGGAACGCAAAGTATCGAGATTGGCACCGCAGGAGCGCAACACGTCCGCCGCTGTCGGGTTGTCTATCATGGCCAGCAGCAGGTGTTCCACCGTGATTAGCTCATGGCGTTTTTGCCTGGCGTCCATAAAGGCCATATGTAGTGAGACTTCAAGTTCCTGGGCGATCATTTTGCACTTCCTCAGACTTCTTCCATTGCGCATTGCAGCGGATGTTGATATTCACGGGCATAGCCCAATACCTGATTTACTTTGGTTTCGGCGATGTCGTGCGGATAAACGCCACAGATGCCAGCGCCTTCCGTATGAACTTTGAGCATGATTTGCGTCGCCTGTTCACGGCTTTTGTTAAAAAAACGCTGAATCACTTCTACAACAAATTCCATGGGGGTGTAGTCGTCGTTCAACAGAATCACTTTATACAGGGACGGCGGTTTGGGCCGAGCCGTTTGCTTTTCTGTGACGATTCCCTCTTGATGCTTCGTACTTGCCATAGTGATGCCTATTTTGAGCCGAATCAGAAATAATTCAAGCCTGAATTAAGTGTGGGTAATCCGGCCAGTTCGACTGTTTGATGATATGAATGCAAATTTCGCGCCCGCCTTAGCCTCCCAAGGCGAAGCAGGCCGGGGTGCTAGGGGTAAATGCGGACGCTCTTGACGATACGGTCATGGGTTTGCACGATTTCAAGCGCGTGCGTGCCAATCTTGAAGCTGGTGCTAGGCTCCGGAATATCCTCAAAATGCTCAAGTACCAATCCATTTAATGTTTTGGGGCCATCCAGCGGTAAATTCAAGCCCAACTTGCGATTTAAATCGCGCAGGCTGCTGGAACCATCCACCAGCCAGCTGCCATCTTCTTCGTGTATATACTTGCTGGTGCGCAATGGCGACTGGGTGGTGAAGTCGCCAATGATCTCTTCCAGTATGTCTTCGAGCGTGACCAGGCCTTTCAGTTCACCGTATTCGTCCACCACCAGCCCCATGCGTTGCTGCTGCTCCTGAAATTGCTGCATCTGCGTATACAGCGGGGTGCCGGAAGGAACAAAGTAGGGTTCGGCGATAATCTCCTGCAAGGCTTCCTTGTCCAGCTCGCCACCGCGCAGCTGGTTGATGACGCGCCGGACATGGATAAAGCCAATAATTTCTTCCCCGGGGCCTTGCTTGACCGGCAGCTGGGTGTGATGGCTGCTGGAGATATGCTGCAATATGTCATCCATTGGAGCATCCATGTCGATGGTATCGATCAGGGTGTGTGCGGTCATCACGTCATCTACCGTGATTTTTTCCAGCTCAAACAGATTCAGCAGGATGGTGCGGTGCTTTTTTGGAATATAGCTTGCCGAATCGCTGACGATGGTACGCAACTCTTCCATGGAGATAGCATGGCTATGGTCGGCAAAGTTGACGCGTATTCCCAGCAATCTTAAGAGGCCGCTGACAAACAGATTCACGAACCAGACAGCCGGGTATAACACCTTCAACAAGGGGTAAAGGACATAGCTGACAGCAAACGCCAGTTTTTCCGGGTAGGCCGCTGCAATGACTTTGGGGGAGATTTCGCCGAACACGAGAATGAAGAAGGTGACGCTCAGGGTGCCTATCATCAGCACCCACTCGCCTTCGCCCAACAGCTGCACGCTAATGACGGTGACAAGCGTGGCCGAGGCGGCGTTGGCAAAATTGTTACCCAGCAGTATCACGCCCAGCAACTTGTCCGTCTTGCTCAGCAGGTGGCTGGCGAGGCGGGCGCCACGGTGGCCGCTTTTTGCCAGATGGCGCAACCGGTAGCGGTTAAGCGACATCAGGCTGGTTTCAGCGATGGAAAAAAAGGCGGAAATCAAAAGCAGCACGGCAAGAGCGCCGAGCTGCATGGGTAAGGGGATGGTGTCCAAGGGGGAACTGGCGTTAAGCGATACCGCTAGTTTCCCTTTGATGGAGCGCTATTGTCAAGGCAGCCTGGAAAGGCTGCGCCTGACAATGTCAGTTTGCTCAAGGTTGAGCGTCGGCTGTGGCTGGCTTCTTTTCAGCGCTGGTCATCAGATTTTCGCGCGATACACCCAGGTACATGGCAATCGGGCTGGCGACCAGTACGGATGAGTAAATGCCGAACAGAATGCCAATGGTCAGTGCCAATGAGAAGTTGTGCAGCACTTCGCCACCAAAAAACAGCATGGACAGCACCATCAGCTGGGTCGAGAAGTGGGTGATGACGGTACGGGACATGGTGCGGGTGATGGCGTTGTTGATCACCTCGGATACGCTGGCCTTGCGCATCTTGCGGAAGTTTTCACGCACACGGTCAAACACCACCACCGATTCGTTCACCGAATAGCCGAGCACCGCCAGTACCGCGGCCAGCACAGTGAGGTTGAACTCCCACTGGAAGAAGGCAAAAAAGCCCAGAATGATCACCACGTCATGCATGTTGGCGATAACGGCGGCTACCGCAAAGCGCCATTCAAAGCGCAGGGCGAGATAGGCCATGATGCCGATGGACACCAGCAGCAGGGCCAGTGCGCCATTTTCATACAGCTCTTGCCCGACCTGTGCGCCAACGGATTCAACGCGATTCATTTTGACGTTGGGGTCGGCTTTCTGCAGGGCGGTCAGCACTTGTTCGGACAGAGCCGAGATCGAAAGCTCAGGCTTGAGCGGCAAGCGGATCAGCACATCGCGGCTGGTGCCGAAGTTTTGCACGGTGGCATCCTTCAGGCCAACGCTGTCGACGGCTTCACGGATTTTCCCGATATCAGCGGCTTGTGGATAGCTGACTTCCATCATGGTGCCGCCAGTGAAGTCGACGCCGAGGTTAAGGCCGCGGTGTGCGAGGAAGAACACCGACAGCAGGAAGGTAATGAGCGAAATCGCGGTCGTCAGGCGACCATAGCTCATAAACGGTATGTCTTTTTTAATCTTGAAAATTTCCATGATCTTTACTCGTATCTAGTCGTTTACGTGAGGTCGCATCAGCCGATGGACAGCTTGCTGATCTTGCGGCGGTAACCGTAAATCAGGTTGACCAGCGCGCGCGAAACCACCACGGCGCTGAACATGGAAGTCAAAATGCCCAGCACGTGCACTACGGCAAAGCCCTTGACCGGGCCGGAGCCGAACATGAACAGGGCGAGGCCGGCGATCATGGTGGTGACGTTGGAATCCAGAATGGTATCGAAGGCGCGGTCATAGCCGGCGTGAATGGCAGCCTGAGGCGTATTGCCATTGCGCAGCTCTTCACGAATACGCTCATTGATCAGCACGTTGGCGTCAATCGCCATCCCCAGCGTCAGCGCAATCGCCGCCAGACCGGGCAGTGTGAGCGTGGCCTGCAGCAGCGACAGCACGGCGGTCAGCAGCAGCAGGTTGACGCCCAGCGCCAGCACCGACACGCTACCGAACAGCATGTAGTAGATGATCATGAACACGGCAATCGCAGCGAAGCCCCACAGGGTCGAGTGCCAGCCGCGTTTGATGTTTTCTTCACCCATGCTTGGGCCAACGGTACGTTCTTCGATGATGTCCATTGGCGCAGCCAGCGCGCCAGCGCGCAGCAGCAATGAAACATCGGTAGCTTCCTGCACGTTCGCCATGCCGGAAATCTGCACGCGGCCGCCGCCAATTTCTTCGCGGATGACAGGAGCAGTAATCACTTCTGCCTGGCCTTTTTCAATCAGCAGAATCGCCATGCGCTTGCCGACGTTTTCCTTGGTGGCCTGTTTGAAGATACGGGCGCCGCGACCATCCAGGGTGACATGCACAACGGACTCGCCGTTTTGCTGATCCAGGCCAGGGCCGGCGTCGGTGATGTAGTCACCGGTCAGCACGACATTCTTTTTCACCAGAATAGGCTGGCCGTTACGTTCCACATAATACTCGTCACCAAATGGCACCTGACCCTTGCTGGCTTTGTCCAGCGTGGTCATGTCGCTCTTCTCTTCGTCCACCATGCGGATTTCAAGCGTCGCGGTACGGCCGAGAATTTCCTTGGCCTTGGCCGTGTCCTGCACGCCTGGCAACTGGATCACGATGCGATCCAGGCCTTGCTGCTGAATAATCGGTTCCGCAACGCCGAGTTCGTTCACGCGATTGTGCAGGGTTTGAATGTTCTGCTTGAGGGCAAATTCCTGAATGCGTTTTTGTGCCTGCAGATTCAGTGTGGCGATCAGCAGTTTGTCGTTACCGCTATCCAGGGTGCGGAAGGTGAGGTCAGGGTATTCCTTGTTCAGGATTTTCTGGGCTTTTGCCAGTTCGGCAGCGCTGCTGAAGCGCACCTGCACGGCCTGGCCTTCACGGCTGACGCCCATGTAAGCCACGCGCTCCTTGCGCAACGCACTGCGGAAATCGCCGACATAACGCTCAGCGGCCTTATCCAGCGCGGCTTTCATGTCAACTTGCAGCAGGAAGTGAACGCCGCCGCGCAAGTCCAGACCCAGATACATGGGCAGCGCGCCGATGCTGCGCAGCCAAGAAGGTGAACGCGAGATCAGATTGAGTGCAACGACGTAATCCTTGCCCAGCTTGCCTTGCAGCACATCCTTGGCATTGATTTGCGTGTCCGCATTTTCAAATCGTACCTTGACGCCATTCGTGTCAAGAAACACCGCTTCATAAGTGATTTTTTCCTGCTTCAGGATATCTTCCACCTGGCCCAGCAATGCCGGGTCGAGTTTCGCGGAGCTCTTGGCGGTGGATACCTGGACGGCTGGTGACTCACCAAACAGATTGGGCAGCGAATACACCACGCCGAGCACCAGGGTGATCAGCACGAGTATGTATTTCCATAAGGGGTAACGATTCATAATGCGGCTCGAAAAAAACGCATTCCGTCCTCAGGCTCGTTCATACATGAAAGTGTTGCAATGTATGGATGGGTGCGGAGCATGGGACGGAATGGCGGGATGGTTTAAATTCAGATGGACTTGATGGTGCCCTTGGGCAGCAGGGTCTGGACGGTTTGCTTTTGCACGTTGATGTTGACTTCAGGTGCGATCTCAATCGTGACATAAGCATCACCAACTTTGGTGACCTTGCCGACGATGCCGCCAGCGGTGATGACTTCATCGCCTTTTTGCAGGGCTTCCAGCATGCGGCGCTGTTCTTTGGCCTGCTTCATTTGCGGACGAATCAGCATGAACCAGAACAGGACGAAGATCACGACCAGAGGAAGAAAACTGGTCCATTCCGGAGCCGGGGAGGCCGATGCGGCATAAGCTGAGCTGATTAACACGGAAGCTACCTTTCTATTACTTTAAATAAAATTGATACTGTTGATACTAAAGCCAAAAATTCTAGCATAGAGCGCCTTGTGGTGTTCTCACTAAATTTATCAGCCATCTTGTGGCGGCCTCGCTATGTGATTGCGGTCACCTCTAATTTGAAGCCGTTGCCAGGCTTTCGGCTTTAAGCTGCTGGCGCTTGGCCTTGAACTCCGCAACAAAACTGCTGAATGTGCCGTTTTCGATGGCCTTGCGCATCCCTGCCATCAGTTGCTGGTAATAGTGCAGGTTGTGCAGGGTGTTGAGGCGGGCGCCCAGAATCTCGCCGGTACGATGCAAATGGTGCAGATAGGCGCGGCTGAAATGGCGGCAGGTGTAGCAGCTGCAGTCGGCATCCAGAGGGCCGGTATCCAGTTTGTAGCGGGCGTTCTTGAGCTTGATGTCACCATATTGGGTGAACAGCCAGCCATTGCGGGCATTGCGGGTAGGCATCACACAGTCAAACATGTCCACGCCGTGGCTTACCGCATCCACCAGGTCTTCTGGCGTACCAACACCCATCAGGTAGCGAGGTTTGTCCTGTGGCATCTGCGGCGTGGTGTGAGCCAGAATACGCAGCATGTCTTCCTTGGGTTCACCTACCGACAAGCCGCCTATGGCGTAGCCATCAAACTCAATGTCAGTTAGCCCCGCCAGCGAGATGTCGCGCAAGTCTTCATACATGCCGCCCTGAATGATGCCAAACAGCGCGTTCGGATTGCCGGCATGGGCATCCTTGCTGCGCCGTGCCCAGCGCAGGCTGAGCTGCATGGATGTCATGGCTTGCTCGTGGGTTGCAGGGTAAGGCGTACATTCGTCAAAAATCATGACGATGTCGGAATTAAGCACGCGCTGGATGCGCATGGATTCCTCGGGGGTCAGGAAACAGCTGTCGCCATTGATCGGAGAGCGGAATTTGACGCCTTCTTCGCTGATCTTGCGCAGGTCGCCGAGGCTCCAGACCTGAAAGCCGCCGGAATCAGTGAGGATAGGGCCATCCCAGCCCATGAAGCCATGCAGGCCGCCATGGGCCTCAATGACATCGAGGCCGGGCCGCAGCCATAAGTGAAAGGTATTGCCGAGCAGAATGTGCGCGCCAATGTCGTGAACCTCTTGCGGGGAGAGCGTCTTGACGGAACCATAAGTCCCGACTGGCATGAAGGCGGGTGTTTGAACCTCGCCGTGGGCCAGACTGACGGTGCCGCGGCGGGCGGCGCCATCCTGTTTGTGCAGAGTGAATTGCATGGTGCTAAGCGTGTTGAAATCAATACGCGAGTCTAACATAGTCAATCCATGCGGCTTTGATATACTAGCCGAAGTTTAATTTCAGGAAGTTTCGCAATGGCTGATGCCAAACCCCGTCTGCGCCGCACCAAACCACTGGTTGAACAGAGTCTGCGCGAGCGCAGCATCTATCTGCTGCCCAACCTGTTTACGACGGCGGCACTGTTTGCCGGGTTTTATGCCATCGTGCAGGCGATGAGTGGTCGCTTTGAGCATGCAGCGGTCGCCATTTTCATTGCGATGATACTGGACGGTCTGGACGGGCGTGTCGCCCGCATGACCAATACCCAAAGTGCCTTCGGCGCAGAATACGACAGCCTTTCCGATATGGTGTCGTTTGGCGTGGCCCCGGCGCTGGTGCTGTATGTGTGGGCTTTGCAACCCATGGGCAAGCTGGGCTGGATTGCGGCCTTTATCTATTGCGCCAGTGCTGCCTTGCGCCTGGCCCGCTTCAATACCAAGCTGGATGAAAGCGACAAGCGCTATTTTCAGGGCTTGCCCAGTCCGGCTGCGGCCGCATTGCTGGCCGGTTTGGTGTGGATTTCCTTTGATAATGGCATTGCCGGGGACGAGATTTTCTTTGGCTGGGTCAAAATGAAATGGCTGGCCTGGAGCATCACCGTCTTTGCTGGCATTTCCATGGTGAGCGACCTGCGCTTTTACAGCGGCAAGGACATCAATCTGCGCAGCAGCGTACCGTTTGTGGTGATTCTGCTCATCGTGCTGGCTTTTGTGCTCATTTCATACAGTCCTGCTGAAGTCCTGTTTGCAGTTTCCCTGCTATACGGCTTGTCAGGGTATGTCTTGTGGGCATACCGCAAGCTGAAGCGTCCGCCCGCGTCGCCTTCCGCCAACTGAATTTAGTTATCTCCGCAAATGCATTTCGCTGCGTACATGATGCAGCGATCACCAAGTTTATGGACCAGACACCATGTCAGATAAGATAAAAGACAAGCAGTTAATCATTTTTGATACCACCTTGCGCGATGGCGAGCAGAGCCCGGGTGCTGCCATGACCAAGGAAGAAAAGATCCGCATCGCCCGTCAGTTGGAGAAGCTGGGGGTGAATGTGATTGAAGCCGGGTTTGCTGCAGCGAGTCCAGGGGATTTTGATGCGATTCATGCCATCGCCGAGATTATCAAGGAGTCCACCGTCTGCTCGCTGGCGCGTGCCAATGAAAACGATATCCGCCGCGCAGGCGAAGCTATCAAGCCAGCGGCCAAAGGCCGTATCCATACCTTTATTGCCACCAGCCCCATCCACATGCAGAACAAACTGCGCATGACGCCGGAGCAGGTGCTGGAGCGTGCGGTGCAGGCCGTGAAATGGGCGCTGGAATATACCGACGACGTGGAATTCTCCGCGGAAGACGCGGTGCGTTCGGATATGGATTTCCTGGTGCAGGTGTTTACCGCCGTGATTGATGCGGGGGCCAAGACCATCAATGTGCCGGATACCGTGGGCTATTCGATACCCGCGCTGTGGGGCGAGCGCATGCAGCAGTTGATTGCCCGCGTGCCCAATTCATCCCGCGTGGTGTGGTCTACCCATTGCCACAATGACCTTGGCATGGCGGTGGCGAATTCACTGGCGGCTGTCATGGGCGGCGCGCGGCAGGTGGAATGCACCATCAACGGCCTGGGCGAGCGCGCAGGCAATGCCAGTCTGGAAGAAATCGTCATGGCAGTGCGCACGCGCCGCGATGTATTCAACCTCGACACCAGCATTGATACTACGCAGATCGTGCCTACCTCCAAGCTGGTCTCCACCATTACCGGTTATCCGGTGCAGCCGAACAAGGCGGTGGTTGGCGCCAATGCCTTTGCCCACGAATCTGGCATTCACCAGGATGGCGTGCTGAAACACCGCGAGACTTACGAGATCATGCGTGCTGAAGATGTGGGCTGGGGCGCCAACAAGCTTACGCTGGGCAAGTTGTCTGGCCGCAATGCCTTCCGCACCCGCCTGAATGAGCTGGGTATCCAGCTCGATAGCGAAGAGGCCTTGAATGCCGCCTTTGCCCGCTTCAAGGAGCTGGCAGACAAGAAGTCCGAGATTTTTGATGAAGACCTGCATGCCCTGGTCAGCGATGACGTGATGGGCGAAGCCAGTGAGTGCTACAAGCTGGTCTACCTGCAGGTATGCTCGCAGACGGGCGAAATCCCGCATGCGATTGTCACTGTTACCGAGCATGGCGTGGAAAAACGGGCGGAGTCGAATGGCGGCGGCCCAGTGGATGCGGCGTTCAAAGCCATTGAAAGCATCGTCAACAGTGGTTCCGAGTTGCAGCTCTACTCGGTCAACAACATTACCAGTGGTACCGATGCGCAAGGCGAAGTGACCGTACGCCTGTCCAAGGGTGGCCGCATTGTGAACGGCCAGGGTGCGGATACCGATATCGTGATTGCCTCGGCCAAAGCTTACTTGAATGGCTTGAACAAGCTGCAATCCAACGCCGAACGGGCACATCCGCAGCCATTGTAAAATCAGCCTGGCGCTTCCGGATATTGATTGTAGGTAGCGCCTTGTTGATGGGATTGGGCCAGTATGCAGGCAGGCCTATTTGGTTTTGAGATAACGTTTGTCGTTGAAGGTAGATAGCCAGCTTGGCCTGAAAGCCGCCATGAGCGTTACCGCCATCCCTGTGAGCATAGCTTCGGACCAGGCCATGAAAATGTAGTAGGGCAAGTAATGCTCGCCCAGATATTCACGCTTGTAGATAGCACTTTCGGTCAGCACAAAGCTGCTGGCGAGTCCGCACAGGGTAATGGCGACACCTGCACAGAAAAAGCCGACCACAAAAATATACACAAACAAATGGTTGGGCAGTTTGCGGTCTACCCAGCGGAATACGCCCCAACTGAACATGGCGGGAATCACCACCATGAGCATGAGATTGAGCCCGTAACTGAGCCAGCCAGCCATGCCAAAGGCGGTAATGCCGAGCAGCACCAGGGCCAGCGCGATAATCGCAAGTTGGGGGCCAAACATCAGGCTGAGCAGCGTAGCGCCCAGCAAATGAAAATTCAGACCAGGCTTGATCCCGGCGTTAACTGCCCATACCAGCATGAGCCCGACGATGCCAGCCATGAACACATTCAACAGGCTGGTGTCTTTCAGATGACGCCAAGGTGCGCTTTTCACGCAGGCCAGGATAATCGCCAGGCTTAATGCATTGGCGGCCCAGCACAGCTCGGTGGGTAGTAAATGGTCGGGGAAGTTCATATCGTAATGACCTTGATGGGGGCAGCGAGTTCTTGCCGCATCAAGCTCTCCGCAATGCGATGCACAAGTCTTGTACTTTACCTATTTTTGAAACGCCGTAACAGAACGGAGATGATTTTGCAGCTTGCACTTTTTGATTTGGATAACACCCTGTTGGCCGGGGATAGTGATTTTCAATGGGGCCAGTTCCTGATCGAACAGGGATTGCTCAACCGCGAGGAGCACCTGGAAAAAAACCTGCAGTTTTACGAAGACTATAAAGCCGGGAAGCTGGATATCTATGCGTTTCTCGAGTTTCAGCTCAAGCCATTAAGCCAGCATCCGCGCAGCTTTCTGGATGAATTGCACACGCGCTACATGCAGGAAAAAATCGCGCCCATGATCACTGACAAAGCGCGGGCGCTGGTGGAAAAGCATAGAGCCAACGGCGATTTGCTCATGATCATTACCGCGACCAACAGCTTTGTTACTGGCCCGATTGCCAAGGCATTTGGTATTGAAAACCTGATTGGGACGCTACCGGAGGAGATTGACGGCCAATTCACCGGGCGTAGCACCGGCGTGCCGAGTTTTCAGGAAGGCAAGATTAAGCGGCTGAACAGTTGGCTGGAGGCACGCGGGCAAACCCTCAAGGATTTTGAGCAGAGCTGGTTCTACAGCGATTCGCACAACGATTTGCCGCTGATGAAACTGGTGGACAAGCCCGTGGCAGTCGATCCGGACCCTACGTTGAAAGCTTACGCCGAAGGTGCGGGCTGGCCAGTCATCAGTCTGCGGTAGTATTTAATATTGTGTGTTGAGCGGGGCAGGCCTGCCATGCAGGCCGCCTGCCTAGGTTAACGATTGAGCAGGACTTCCAGCACGAATTTGGTCCCTGCGTAAGCGAGCAGCAAAATCACAAAGCCGCTGAGTGTCCAGCGGATAGCGGTCTTGCCCCGCCAGCCATAGGCTTGGCGGCCAAGCAGCAGGCCGCCATAAACCAGCCACGAGATAATGGCGAACAGGTTCTTGTGATTGAACTTCAAGGCCTGGCCAAAAATCTGTTCGGAAAACAGGGCGCCACTCAGGAGCGTGAGCGTGAGCAGGAAAAAACCCAGCGCAATGACGCGGAACAGCAGCTTTTCCATGACGATAATCGGCGGGAATTCCGGCAAGCGGCTCAAGCTGGATTTTTGATGCAGCTTGCGCTCGGCAAACGCCATCAGGCCCGCATGCAAGGCGGCAAAGGTGAACAGGCTGTAAGCCAGAATCGCGATGACCAGATGCGTCATGAACAATGGATTGCCCAGATAAGGCAGCACGTGGTTTTCGTGCATGCCGTATTGCAAGAGCACGAAAAACGCCGCAGGTGGCAGCACAAAGGCCTGCAGGCTTTGCAGCGGATAGCGCAGGTTGTTGACCCAATAGATCAGCACCGTGAGCCAGGCAATTGCCGACAGGGCATTGTCAAAACTCAGGTTCAGGCCTTCGGTAAACATGGCGTTATATAGCAGGCCCGCATGCAGCAAGAGGCCGATGGCCAGCACCCGGCTATGCAGCTTGCGGCGTGAGGCAGGGTCTGAGTTTTTTACGCTACGCCAGAAGTCGATGGCGACCAGGCTGTAAATCAGGGCTGTGAGCAGAAAAGGAATAAGGGCAACCATTTAGCTGTCTTGTGTCTTCAGGTCTTGGGTTAGAATTAAGTAAATACTATAACACGCGGTTTCAGCCCCTAAACGCTGGCCCGCATTACATTCGGCACGGATTATGTTTGAAAATTTAAGCGGTAGATTACAACAGGTGGTCAAGACGCTGCGCGGCCAGGCCCGTCTCAGCGAAGAAAATATCAGTGATGCCATGCGTGAAGTGCGCATGGCGCTGCTGGAGGCTGACGTCGCCCTGCCCGTGGTCAAGGAATTCATCGCCCAGGTGAAGGAGCGGGCGGTAGGTCGCGATGTGCTGCAGAGCCTGACGCCCGGGCAAGCTGTCATTCAGGTGGTGCATGAAGAGCTCACGCGCCTCATGGGCGAGCAGAATGTAGGGCTCAACCTGGCAGCAGTTCCTCCGGCGATTATCCTGATGGCAGGTTTGCAGGGTTCAGGTAAAACGACGACCTCAGCCAAGCTGGCGCGTCTGCTCAAGGAGCAAAAGAAGAAAGTATTGCTGGCCAGTGCTGACGTATATCGCCCCGCCGCCATTGAGCAATTGAAAACCATGGCCAAGAGCCTGGAGGTCGACTGTTTTGACTCGAACGCCAGCCAGAAACCACAGGATATTGCCGCTAATGTACTCGATTTTGCCAAGCGTCATTTTTACGATGTGGTGATTTTCGATACCGCCGGCCGCTTGGGCATTGATGAAGCCATGATGGCCGAAATCCAGCAATTGCATGCCTTGCTGAATCCGGTGGAAACCCTGTTTGTGGTCGATGCCATGCAAGGTCAGGATGCTGTGAATACGGCACGCGCCTTTGGCGAGACCTTGCCCCTGACGGGCGTTATCCTCACCAAGCTGGATGGCGATGCGCGTGGCGGTGCCGCCTTGTCGGTACGCCACATCACGGGCAAGCCCATCAAATTCGTCGGTGTTAGCGAAAAGGTGGATGGGCTGGAAGTATTCCATCCGGAGCGCATGGCTTCCCGCGTGCTGGGCATGGGCGATGTGCTGTCCCTGATTGAGCAGGCGCAAAAGAATGTCGACATGGCTGAGGCGCAAAAAGTCGCCGACAAGCTCAAGTCCGGCAAAAGCTTTGACCTCGAAGACTTCAAGTCGCAAATGCTGCAAATGCGCAAAATGGGTGGCATGGGTGCGCTGATGGACAAAATGCCCGCGCAGTTGGCGGGCATGGCCGGCCAGATCAATAGTGAGACTGGCGATAAAGCCATGCGTCGCATGGAAGGCATTATCAATTCCATGACGGCCGAAGAGCGCCGCAAGCCCGAGATCATCAAGGCGACCCGCAAACGCCGTATTGCCGCTGGCGCCGGTGTGCAGGTGCAGGAAGTCAATCGCCTGCTCAACCAGTTTGAAGAAATTCAGAAGATGATGAAAATGTTCTCCAAAGGCGGCATGAGCAAGATGATGCGCGCCATGCAAGGTCGGTTCCCTGGCATGCGCTAAGGCGCCGTGTCTACGCTAAATGAATGCTGCATAAACTTTCCCTGATTTCTGGTTGACGCGCTACGCCCTTTTCTGGATAATTGCGCGCTTTCCAAAGCAACGGAAAACATCGGGACGAAAGTCTCCGGGCTGTTAGCTCAGCTGGTAGAGCAGCGGACTTTTAATCCGTTTGTCGTGGGTTCGATCCCCGCACAGCCCACCAACACCAAAAAGGGGTTACGAGAAATCGTAACCCCTTTTTTTCATTTATACCGTTACCTTTCCTCCATCCCATGGCCAGGCTTGGCAATCTGGGCTTGGCAATCGCCAGGCCTGGATGAAAAATCGGATGCTGCAGGTTTTTATTGAGCAGTCTGGCCCTGCCGACGCTGTTCTGTTGTATAACCCTAGCACTTCATTTTCACGTCTTATCAGGATTTCTATGGCCCTTAAATCTACCGTATTCAAAGCCAATCTGCAGATTGCCGACATGGAGCGGCATTATTATCAGGATCATGCCTTGACCCTGGCGCGGCATCCGTCGGAGACGGATGAGCGCATGATGGTGCGCCTGCTGGCGTTTGCCCTGCATGCGGATGAGCAGCTGGCGTTTGGTCAGGGTATGACGGATGATGAAGAGGCGGATCTCTGGCGGCGCGATTTGACTGGCCGCATTGAGCAGTGGATCGATGTCGGCCTGCCGGATGAGAAGCTGATACGCAAGGCATGTGGCCGCGCCGATGAGGTGGTGGTGTATGCCTATGGCGGGCGCACGGCAGAGATGTGGTTTGCGCAGAACGCTTCCGGTTTTGCCCGGCTCAGCAATTTGCGGGTTTACAGTCTGCCGCAGGAAACAACCCAGGCGCTGGCCGCATTGGCGCAACGCAGCATGAATCTGCAATGCACCATCCAGGATGGTCAGGTGTGGTTAAGCGATGGGGAGGCGAGCGTGGAAGTCACCCGCGCCACCTTGAAGTAGGGCGCTACGCCTACACTCCGGTAAGCGTTCTCTGACACGAGAATCAGCGACCAACGTATTCGCCATCATGCCGGTTTCTTTCACAATGGATTCGTCTTCAACAACAACCCATTATAAGGAAACGATATGAAAACGAATTTTAAAGCTCTGCTGTTGGTAAGTGCTCTGGCAATGCCTTTGAGTGGTTTTGCTGCAGACGGTGATGCCGTTTCCACCAAGTTGAGCGATACTGTGATCACAACGAAGGTGAAGGCTGCGTTTGCCAAGGATAAGCTGGTAAGTGCCAGTGATATCAAGGTTGAAACTGACAGCAATGGCCTGGTCGAATTGTCCGGCACTGCAAAAACCAAGAAAGAAGCTGAAAAAGCAGTGTTGCTCGCCAAGGGCGTCAAGGGCGTGACCGCCGTCAAGAATGAAATTGTTGTCGCTGAGTAATTTCTCGCGATAACGGGTTGCCGGTTTTACCGGTCACCGGAAAAAGGCTGACAGCAATGTCGGCCTTTTTTCATGGCCGTCTGTGCGCGAGATAAAAGCAAATCTGGTCCCGTCAGCGCTGGATCATCGACGCGTGGGTGTCGCTAGTCTAAACTTCAGGCATGGTCAGGATATTTTTTGAGTGCTTGGTGGCGAATGAGGTCAGGATATATGGCGTGGCGATCTATGCGTAGCCTGGGCCTCATGCTGCTGGTAACCGTATTGAGCCTGCTGGCGATTTTTTTTGTGGATGCGCCAGCGGCCTTGTGGATCAAGGCGCATTTGCTGAGTTATGCCCCGTTTCATGACTATACCAATAACCTACCCAGTCATCTGTTCTGGGTGGTGCTGATCGGCTCTACCTTTAGTTTTTCCTTCTATTTTTACTTGCGCAGGCTGGGCGAGCGTAGCCCAAGGCGTGACTTTTTTCTTTTGATCGGTGTGGTGCTGCCCATGGCGTTCCTCGCCAAGCATGTGCTCAAGCTGATGTTTGCGCGTATCGAGGTTCGCTTTTGGTTGTCCAATCCCGAGGCTCATCAGGCGCACTGGTTTCAGATAGGCAAGCGTGGGTACGACGCTTTTCCGTCAGGTCACATGGTGGTGTTCATGACCGTGTTCATGGCGCTGTGGCAGTTTTATCCACGCTGGCGCCGGTGGTATCTGGCGGGCATGACACTCCTGGCAGTGGCGCTGGTGGCTACCAACTATCATTATGTGAGCGATGTGATCGCCGGTACTTATATCGGCATGCTGGTGTACTGGACTACCCGCTGGGCCGTGTTGAGGGAACGTAAACGTGGATAGGGTTGGCATCGTTGATGCTTGCATGCAAGTGTTATCCGTATGCAGAAAGGAGTCATCATGGAGCCGCTAAATGGCATCAAGGGCGTGCTGTTTGATCTCGACGGTGTGCTCTATATCGGCGGCAAGCCGGTGGAGGGCGCGATGGATGCGGTAGACCGTATCCGCAACGCCGGTTTGCCGTGCCGGTTTGTTACCAATACCAGCACGCTGTCGCTGGCTTCATTGCAGGCAAAATTGGGCAGTCTGGGCTTTGCGGTGGAAACAGAGGAAATCATCAGTGCCACCCAGGCTGCGCGATTATATCTGATGCGGCAAGGTGACCCAGTATGCCGGTTCCTGCTGGCGGAAGACGTGATGCAGGATTTTGCCGATTTTCGCCAGTCAGATACTGATGCCGAATTCATTGTAATTGGCGATATTGGCGATGCCTGGTCATACCGGTTGCTGAATGAGGTGTTCAACTGCCTGATGCGTGGCGCCAAGCTGATTGCCATCCACAAGAACCGCTACTGGCAAACCGAGCATGGCTTGCAAATGGATATTGGCGCCTTTATCACCGGTCTGGAATATGCAAGTGGCGCGCAGACCACGCTGATGGGCAAGCCCTCGGCGGATTTTTTTGCCATGGCGCTGATCAGTATGAGTGTGGCGGCATGCGATGCGGTGCTGATCGGCGATGACATTGATGCCGACATTGGCGGTGCCCAGCAGGCAGGTCTGCATGGCGTGCTGGTGCAGACCGGCAAGTATCGCCAGGCATACTGTGATGCCTCCACTATTCACCCGGATCGGGTGATTCCATCCATACGCGAGTTTCCCGATCTGCTGGGGCTGTAATGGCGCGATTGTCGCCATTTGCCGACCCCGCATGCCGGGGTCAGCGAATTTTTTCGGCCTTATGCAGTCATCTTGAATAAGAAGCCCGGCAAGCGTGCCGTTCTGCTAACTCACTAATCAATGTCGGTTTCAAGGCTCCCCGTGTGGGCGCGCGAGCGAACTTTAATAAAGTCACTGCCTGCAGGCATGTCGACATCAAGCAATAACATCAGGAGGAACTACATGCAGGTAACTGCTTATGCAAAAGCCATGGTGGCGGCGTCTCTTATCGGGCTGTCATGCCATGCGGCGGCGGATCAGTTGCGCCTCAAAAATGGCGATATATTGACTGGCGAAGTGCTGAAAAAAGAAGGCGATGCCGTCGAGTTCAGAACCGCCTATGCAGGCGTGATCAAAGTCGTGTGGGCGGAAATTGCCAGCCTGGACTCTGCCAAGGCGCTGGATATCGTGCTGAATGACAAAGAGCGCGTGGAAGGCGCGTTTGTCAGTCTGGATGACGTGGAAGACGGCCGTGCCTGGATCAAGCTTGAGAATGAGCAATACCGCGATATTGAGCTGGCAGAGCTGCGCTACATCAACCCTTCGCCCGAACTGGTGCGCGGCGGCTACAAATGGACCGGGCGTATCAATGTTGGCGGCACCTGGACGCAAGGCAACTCCGAAACCCAGGCCCTGCGGCTGGATACGGAAACCATCATTCGTACGCTGCAGAATCGGTATACCGCCGGGGCCATCTTCAACCGGGCAGAGGATAGAGGCAACAGCACGCAATTCAATAGCCGTGGCTACGCCAAGTACGACCATTTCTGGAGTCGGCGCTGGTATGCCTACGGCGTGACGTCACTGGAGCAGGACAGGTTTCGTGACCTGCAATTGCTGACGACCATCGGTGGCGGCTCGGGTTACCAGATGTATGAATCGCCCAACCTCAATCTGTCGCTGGAAGGCGGTTTGGCCTATGTGAGCGAGCGTCATTACACCGACCCTGACAAAAACTATGCGGCATTGCGCTGGGCGGTGAAATACGACCAGAAACTGCTGAATGGATTTACCCAGTTTTTCCATGAGCACGAAGCGCTCATGAGCCTGGAAGATACACGCGATATGCTGATTTATGCCAAAACCGGCTTCCGGTTCCCGCTTACCGAGCGCTTGAATGCCTCTACCCAGTGGAATGTCACCTGGGATGGAAGCCCGACGCCAGGCCGCAAGGAGATTGATTCCACCCTGTTGTTCAGCGCGGGCTACGCCTGGTAAAGCTTAGTTTGAAGGTGTTTTCTTTTGCTGGGCGCGCGCCTGCTTGCGTAGCTTGCGCGCCTCGCGCCATTCGCGGATACGGCGGCGGCGCAGGAGAATGATGATGATCATGATGGCCCAGCCAAAGGCGAGCAGGTGCGCCAGCCCACTGTATATGCTCACGACCACCAGATGGGGAAACGAGGTGGTGAGTACCAGCGGCAACAGGGCGAGCAGTAGGACCAGAAATATCAGTATCATGAGCGTCCTTCGCGCTAATCAACATCAAGGGGCAAGTTTGGATGCACCCGGCCGCTGGAGGTTCCTCCAGGGAAGGGCGGCAAATTATAGCAGCACAATTTTCCGGCCGCAGAGCCGTCTGTCACACCGTGTGCTCCGGCTTTCTGCTGCTATTTGCAAGCAGCTGTCGCCAACCCCAGACAATGCTTGCGAATGGATTAGTCCTTTCGGCCTAAATACGTTTTAGGCTGGTGAACTCAGCCGTTTTTACTGTATTATTTCAATCTGAATCAGCATGGTTTTGCTGCACTTGTGTAGCTGGCGTCTGCCGTCAAGAATAGATAAGGACTATGGCAGGACAAATGATTTAGTCGAATGTGGGAATGAGCTGGGGAGCGGCTCGTCACACGTCGCCTGCTCAAGGCAATATTCTCGCGGTTGTGCGTTCAGTGCACTCAATAGTGATATCAATTAATTTAAGCCCAGTTTTAACAAGCCTGTCAGCAGTGTTTATGCATTTGCTAACTCAACCTTGAAATTATGAAATTCATACGCGCCTTAAAAACGCTATGAACGCATGAGGAAAATATGTCGGAATACGTCATTGCTTTTGAAAAGTTGCGAAATACGGATGTGCCTGAAGTTGGGGGCAAGAATGCTTCGCTGGGGGAAATGATCAGCCAGCTGACTTCAAAAGGGGTTCGCGTGCCTACTGGTTTCGCGACTACGGCTCATGCCTATCGCGAGTTTCTGGCGCAAGATGGTCTGGCAGATCGCATCAATGCCGAGCTCGACAAGCTGGATGTGGAAGATGTGACCGCACTGGCAGCCTGTGGCAGCAAGATCCGCGAATGGATCATGCAGGCCTCTTTCCCGAAAGCCTTGAACGACGCCATTGCCGAGCATTACGCCACATTGACCGCTTCCTCCGGTGAGAATGTCACTTTCGCTGTGCGTTCTTCGGCTACCGCGGAAGACTTGCCTGACGCCTCCTTTGCCGGTCAGCAAGAAACTTTCCTCAATATTCAGGGCCTGGACAATATCCTCCACGCCATCAAGGAAGTATTCGCTTCCCTGTATAACGACCGTGCGATCTCCTATCGCGTACACAAGGGCTTCCTGCACGCTGATGTGGCCTTGTCCGCAGGTATCCAGCGCATGGTGCGCAGTGACATTGGCGCCGCTGGCGTGATGTTCACCATTGATACCGAATCCGGCTTCAAGGATGTCGCCTTCATTACCGCTTCTTACGGCCTGGGTGAAACCGTGGTGCAAGGTGCGGTGAATCCTGACGAATTCTATGTACACAAGCCATTGCTGGCCCAGGGGCGTCCCGCCATCGTGCGTCGCACGCTGGGTTCCAAGGCCATCAAGATGGTGTTTGGCGATGTGCAGCAGGCTGGCAAAAGCACGGTAACCAAGGATGTAGACCCTGCCCTCAGCATCAAGTACTGCCTGACCGACGAAGACGTGCTGGAACTGGCACGCTATGCCGTGATCATTGAGCAACACTACGGTCGCCCGATGGATATCGAATGGGGCAAGGACGGCGTGGATGGCAAGATGTACATCCTGCAGGCCCGCCCTGAAACCGTGAAGTCGCAAACCGGCAATGTGATCGAGACCTTCCAGATCAAGCATGGCAGCACACCAATCGTGACTGGCCGTGCCGTGACGCAAAAAGTGGGTGTAGGCCCTGTGCGTATCGTGCGCGACCCGGCTGAAATGAACAGCGTGCAGCCCGGCGACGTGCTGGTGGCTGACATGACAGACCCGAACTGGGAGCCGGTGATGAAGCGTGCTTCTGCCCTGGTGACCAACCGTGGTGGCCGTACCTGCCACGCCGCGATCATCGCGCGCGAACTGGGTATCCCCGCGATTGTAGGTTCCGTGGATGCAACCGATGTGCTGAAAGATGGCGACATCGTGACCGTCTCCTGTGCAGAAGGCGAAACCGGTTATGTATATGCCGGCGCGCTGGACTATGAGGTTTCCAGCCAGGAAGCCGCTGCACTGGGCAAGGCTCCGGTCAAGATCATGATGAACGTGGGCAACCCTGACATGGCGTTCAGCTTTGCGCAGACACCTAATGACGGTGTTGGCCTTGCCCGTCTTGAGTTCGTGATCAACAACATGATCGGCATTCACCCCAAGGCCATTCTGAATATCGACACCCTGCCAGCCGACATGAAGGCAGAAGTACAGCGCCGTGCCAATGGCTATGCCAGCCCACGCGACTTCTACATTGAGAAGGTCGTGGAAGGTGTGGCTACCATCGCCTCTGCGTTCTACCCCAAGCCTGTGATCGTGCGTTTGTCGGACTTCAAGTCCAACGAATACAAGAAGCTGGTCGGTGGTGATATCTACGAGCCCGATGAAGAAAACCCGATGATCGGTTTCCGTGGCGCGTCGCGTTACATCGATGGCGATTTCCGCAAGTCGTTCGATCTGGAATGTATCGCCATGCGCAAGGTGCGCGAGGAAATCGGCCTGACCAACGTCGAGCTGATGGTGCCATTCGTGCGTACGCTGGATGAAGCCCGTGCCGTGATCGAAATCCTGGAAAGCCATGGCCTCAAGCGTGGTGTGAATGGCTTGCGCCTCATCATGATGTGCGAAATCCCATCCAACGCCTTGCTGGCCGAGCAGTTCCTGGAGTTGTTTGATGGCTTCTCCATCGGCTCCAACGACCTGACCCAGCTCACCCTGGGCATGGACCGCGATTCCGGCTTCTTCTCTGCCGGTTTCGACGAGCGTAACGATGCCGTCAAGGTACTGTTGAAGATGGCAATTTCCACCGCCAACCGCCTCAACAAGTATGTCGGTATCTGCGGCCAAGGCCCATCGGACCATCCAGACTTCGCTGAATGGCTGGTCAAGGAAGGCATCCAGTCGGTATCGCTCAACCCCGATACCGTCGTGACCACCTGGCAGCGACTGGCCGCCGCCAACAAATAGTAATTAGTGTTATAGTCCAAGGGCTGCCGTAAGGCAGCCCTTTTCGTTGATACACCGCGCTGCCGAGAGGCAGCCCTTTTTACTGATACATCGCGCTGTCTCGGGCAGCCTTTTTGTTGATATTCCGTGCTGCCGCGGCAGCCCTTTACTGTTGGCTAGCGCTATACTGGCCTTTTACTTGACCATCTACAGAGCGCCCTGATCATGACCCATGACCGTTCCGTTTTTTTTGTTTCGGACAACACCGGTATTACGGCTGAATCCATAGGCCATTTGCTGGCGCACTTTCCTACCGTCAAACTGCGTCAGCTCCGCTTCCCCTTCATTGATACGCTGGACAAGCTTCAGGTCGCCATTGACCGCATCAAGGAAGCCAGTGTGGAAGACGGCGTGCGCCCGATTGTCGTCATGACGCTGGTGAAGCCGGAGTTTCGCGCCAAGCTGAAACAAGTGGACGCCATGTTCCTCGACTTGTTTGGTACCTTTATTGATCCGCTAGCGAGCGAGCTGGGGCTGGAGCCTTCGCAAGGCGTCGGTATTACCCACGGTGCTGCGAGCCAGGGCTATAACAACCGTATTGATGCCATCAATTTCTCGCTGGGCCATGACGACGGCATGACCAACTCCGGTCTGGAAGAAGCCGAAGTGATACTGGTCGGCGTTTCACGCTGTGGCAAAACGCCTACCAGCCTGTATCTCGCCATGCAGTTTGGCATCAAGGCCGCCAACTACCCGCTGATTCCGGAAGACTTTGACCGCATGCGCCTGCCAGCCGTGCTGGAAAACTATCCGGAAAAACTCTACGGCCTCAGCATCAGCCCTGAGCGTTTGCACTCCGTGCGTAGCGAGCGCCGCCCCAACAGCTTCTACGCCTCGCTGGACAACTGCCGGGATGAAGTTGCCAAGGCCGAAGACCTGATGAAGCGTGCCGGCGTTACCTGGATCGACTCCACACATCGCTCGATTGAAGAGCTGGCCACGGTGATTCTGCAGAAGATCCGCGTGCCGATTCGTCAGTACGGTTAAAAGCCTGGCATGCCATGCATGCCACGGTTGCAGAAAATATAAAAACCCAGGCTTCTGTGCTTGGGTTTTTGCATTAAGGCTCGTGCTAGAACCTTCCACATTTAATGCGTGATCAAGGTTTCATTGAATTGACGTCGCCATTGCATTTCAATGCGCGCATCTTCTGCCCGATAGCCCAAGGCAATCACAATCGGAATAACGCTGCCTTTGGGCAGATTTAATTTCTGGGCGATCTTGACGGCAGAAAACCCTTCCATGGGGCAAGAGTCGATCCCTTTTGCAGCTGCCGCCAGCAGGATGGTTTGTGCCGCAAAAATCGCATTTCTGGCTGCCCAGTGCCGACTGCCCATGTTCCCTATCGGTAACAAAGCCAGACAAGGACGAAGTAACGTGGCTGCATACACCATTGGTGTCCACCATGCAGAAGCGCCTATGCCCAAAATCGTATTGAACATCTTCATTTGTTTTCGGTAATACGCTTTTGATTTTGCGCTGAATTTACTCGATAGCTCCACATGACTGAGTTGTTTGCTGGCGGTGTCCCTGGCGATGGCGGCACTGGCGGAAATGACGATAATGTCTGCTGCGGTAGCTGCCGCTTGCTGCTGATTGCAAGCCAATGCGATTTCGGCTTTCAGCGCGGGACTACGAACCCAATGCAATTGATAAGGCTGCAAATTTCCACTCGAAGGAGCGAGCGCCGCCTCAGCTAGCAATTCCTGAACATCTTGTTCGGGAATCGATAATGCGCTGAATTTTCGAATGGCTCTTCGCTGCCGGTTGATGAACTGGAAGGCTGACCAATTGGTTGGGGTAGCGGTTGTTGTCACAATCGTGTCTCTGTGTTTGAATGAATGAAAATAGTAAGTTATTGCTTTAATTATTCATACTCACATTCTTTGAGGACTGCCATGGTCAAATCCCAACGCATTACAAAGCCCAGAAAGCAGCCGCTGCAAGCGCGCTCCCGTGCGACAGTGGATGCCATCATGCAAGCTTCAACTTACATTTTGAATGAATCTGGTTGGGGTGGATTGAATACCAATGCCATTGCCGCGCGAGCGGGGGTGAATATTGCTTCGCTCTATCAGTTTTTTCCTAACAAGCAGGCAGTGATCGCCGAGTTGCAGCGTCGTCATGCCGCCTCCATGCATGAGGATGTGCGCAATACCATGTCGCTCATGAGCCAGCAGTCTACGCTCAGGGCAGCATTAGAAATCGTGGTAGACATGGTGGTAAAGGAGCACCGCAAGGCTCCTGATGTGCATAAGGCGATAGCAGAAGAGTTGCCCTTATCCCAATGCGACCCGGACAATGGCAATAATGAAATGCTGAAAAACATGATTAATGCCTTGCAGCCGTTTATGAAAAACGTGCCTGATCCCGAGCTGGCTACGTATATGGTGGGCATCAGTATTCAGGCGATTGTGCATCAGGTTACGAATGAACAACCGGCATTGCTGGATAAGGCAGATTTTGTCACCGAACTGGTGACCTTGGCGGAAAGGTTTTTAGTCAGGCAGGGGAAATAGCCCGGATATTTCAGGTGGCTAGCAATAGAGGTTACTCATTGCTGAATGCTGTATGAAGGCGGGTTAGCCTGAAGCCATCCCGCTTATTCAGCAGCTTGCCCCACCAGAGATTCCAGCTCGGCATCGCTAAAGCCTGCGGCGCGTCGGGCTTCCATATTGAAAGGACCGCGCAGCGTGGGGGCGCTGTAACGGGCGGCTAATTCGGCATAGGTTGCCAGAGGCTCGAGATTGCCGTGTTCGCATAACCAGCCGAACCAGCGGTTGCCAATGGCGACATGGCCAATTTCATCGCGCAGGATAATATCCAGAATGGCGGCGGCGGCCATATCGCCAGCCTGGGCGAGTTTGGCGCGCAGGGGCGGTGAGGCATCCAGGCCGCGGGCTTCCATGGTGCGCGGGACCAGCGCGATGCGTGCCAGGATGTCGTGTTCGGTGCGGGTGGCCATTTCCCACAGGCTGTTGTGGGCGGGGAAATCGCCATAACCGTAGCCCAGTGTCACCAGGTGCTGTTGTAACAGGCTGAAGTGCAGGGCTTCCTCCTGCGCCACCTGCAGCCAGTCGGCATAAAAGGCATCCGGCATGCCGGGAAAACGCCAGATCGCATCCAGTGCCAGGTTGATGGCATTGAATTCAATATGGGCCAGCGCGTGAATCAGCGCGGCGCGGCCTTCCACGGTGCGCATATTGCGGCGCTTGACGGCCAGCGGCGACACCAGCTCGGGTTGCTGTGGGCGGCCGGGAATCGACAGCCCGGATGCGGGCGTAGCTGTCCTCAGGTCTACCGTGCCATCCAGCAAAACCTCCCCGCATTGATATGCCCTATGCAAGTCGGTGACGCCTGCGACTTTGCGGCTGGGGTCGGGTTCGGCCAGCCAGGCGAGGGCGGCTTGTCGGAGTTCAGTAGGCATGGCGATCAGGCTTGATGGGAGAGGGCAGTGTAAACCATCCCTCAGCCGCTGGGAAACCATGCAGGTCTGCAGCTTGCATCATCCGCTCGCCATGCTGTTGAGGCGGCCGCGATAGAGCCCGGCGATCAGGTCGGACTGGCTGATCATGCCCGCCAGGCGGCGTTCCTGATCCACCACGGGGATATGGTGCAGATTATGTTCGGATACCAGCGGGATCAGCTCCACAATGTGCATATCGGTGCTGGCGGTGATCACGCGATTGGTCATGATCTGGCCCACCACTTCCGGTTTGTCGGTATGCGTAAAGGGAATGCGTTGCACCACCTGTTTCAGCTTGCTGGCAATGCCCTGATAGCCAGCCAGGTCCGCCTGCCGCATGAAGTCGCCCTGGGTAATAATCCCGCTCACGCGTCGTGCCTTGTCGAGCACCGGCAAGGCTTTCAGGTGATGGCGCAGCAGCAGCTGCCAGGCTTCTTCCAGCGTGGTGCCAAACTCAACGGTGATCAGCGAGCGCGACATGATGTCCTGGCAGCGTATTTCGCCAAAGCGGCGCCGGTATGCGTGCATTTCGGTCTGCAGGAATAACGATTCCAGATCATCGCGGCTGATATCCAGCACCTGGTTGTAATCCTTGAGCACGGCATCCATGTCGGCGTGCGTAAAGCCCATGCGTGCCAGTGGAGGAATATCCTGGGTTTCATGCAGCGAACGTTCCGGCTCCAGCTGCTGGGCATGCGGGTAAGGGCGCCGGGTGGCATTGTTGTAGATCAGCGCGACAACCAGCAACAGCAATGAATTCAAGCCCACCGGCATCAGCACATAGCCCCAGCCCAGCTGGTGGATGGCCGGGCCGCCGATGACCGCCGTCAAGGCAACGGCGCCGCCGGGAGGATGCAAACAGCGCATGGCAAACATCAGCCCTATCGCCAGAAAAATCGCCGCCGCGGCTGCCAGCAATGGCGAGGATATCCAGCTGGCACAGAGAACACCGGCGATGGCCGAAAGCATATTGCCACCCATGATGGACCACGGTTGCGCCAGCGGGCTGGCGGGGGCGGCATAAAGCAAGACGGCCGATGCGCCTATAGGCGCCATGAGGAAGGGCAGGCTGGCATTATCTACCAGCAAGGCGCTGACGCTGGCGGTGATCAATATCCCTAGCAGGGCGCCGCCGCAGGCCCGCAAGCGCTCGCTGTGGCTGACAATATTGGTTTGCGGGCGAAAGCGCCGCATGAACTGCATCAAGGCATTCATGAAATCAGGCAAGGCCAAAAGCGGAAGCCGTATTTTAACCGTAGCGGCACTAGAATGGTGCATGACACCGGTAAAATCCGGCCATTGAGGAAACTAAGCCGGCAGCAGGTGGTCGGTAATAACAACAATAAATAAAGCCACAGGCAGCGCTGGCTGCGCATGGCGATTGAAAGCATGCATATCAACCGAAAAAAAATTATTAAAGTTCTGCTCTTTACCCTGATGGTGGTCGGCCTCTTCATGCTGGGCGCCAATCAATACCGCATGAAGTGGTGGCCATTTGAAGATGGCTTTGAAAGCCTCAGCATTGATGAAATCCTGCCGGACCAGAATGCCAAAATAGGCTCGGTGTTCGGCACCGAAAACCTCCGCGTGTACAACCTGCCAATTGACGACGAGTTTCCCTCCGGGCCATTCGAGATCCTGGGCAACAAGCGCTTTCTGTTTATCAGCAAATGTGGCGAGGCCTACTTTACCGCGCTGGATGACAATGATATCGAGCGCACGCAATCGCCGCAGCGCCTGAGCAAATCCGATGACGACGACGATGACGCCAAGCCGCTGGTGTATTGCCAGGGCTCATCCGGCGTGAAGGACAGCCTGCGGGTGAATAATTCTCTCTATGTCAGCTACATCGTCTGGGACGACATGCAGAATGGCGCGCGCCTCGCGGTGTCGGAATTTACCCTCGATATCGTCAATAGCCGCCTGGTTTACAAGCGCGACATCTTTACCAGTAATCCCGCCATCAAAGAGCCTTTTCTGGGCATGCAGGCAGGCGGCAAGCTGGCACTGGGGGAGAGCGACGAGATCGTCTATCTGGCGATTGGCGATTTCGGCAAACCGCAAGGCGTGCAGGATACTTCTACCTCGCTCGGCAAGCTGATGAAGATCAATACCAAGTCCGGCACGGTTAGCCTGTATGCCTCCGGCCTGCGCTCGCCTTCCGGCGGCTTGTATTTTGACCATGAAGCCGGTGATTTATGGGAAACCGAACACGGCCCGCGCGGTGGCGATGAAATCAACCTGATACGCGAAGGCTCCAATTATGGCTGGCCGCTGGTGAGCTACGGCACCATGTATGAGCGCGATGGCAATGGCGATTATTACGGCAACAGCTATAACGGCCACGAAGGCTACGAAAAGCCCATCTTTACCTTTGTGCCCTCTATTGGTGTGGGCTCCATCGCGCGCTATCCCAAGTCTGGCCGCAATGCCTACTGGGAAAACAGCTTTTTTGTCGCAGGCATGGCGACCACCACGCTCTATCACATGAAAAAGGAAGGGCACCGCCTGGTGTATGCCGAACCGGTGTTGAGTGGGTATCGCATACGCGTGGTGAAGATTGATGCCGATGGCCGCTTTTACCTCAAGACGGACCACAACCAGTTACTGATGTCGGAATAAGCCGTCGCGTCCACACGGGCGCAGCGGCGGTCAGGATCACGACGCTGGCAACAAGCGGCCGCCGTCGCGCAACAGGGCTTCCATGTCCTCAAATGGCCGCGGGCGACTCAGCAGATATCCTTGCACCTCGTCGCATCCATTCTCCAGCAAAAAGGCATATTGATCTGCGGATTCCACGCCTTCGGCAATCACCTGTATCTCCAGGCTATGGGCCAGGGCGATGATGGAGCGCGCAATAATGGCATCGTTATACGTGGTGGTGATGTCATTGATGAAGGATTTGTCTATCTTCAGCCGATTGATGGGCAGGCGCTTAAGGTAAGACAGGCTGGAATAGCCCGTGCCAAAATCATCCAATGACAATTGCACCCCGAGGTCGCTGATCCGGTTCAAGGTGATGATGGATTCCTCGATGTTGTGCATCAGCATGCTCTCGGTAATCTCCAGCTCCAGGCATTGCGGGTCCAGGCCGGAATGCTGCAGCGTTTTTTCTATGCAGTGCACCAGATCCTTTTGTTCCAGCTGTCGCACGGAGAGATTCACCGCCACCCGGATAGGCGGGTAGCCTGCCAGCTGCAATTGGCGATTCTGATGCGCGGCGGTTTCCATGACCCAGATGCCGATCGGCACAATCAGACCATCATCCTCTGATAGCGGAATGAATTGCAGCGGCGGGATCATGCCCAGCTTGGGGTGCTGCCAGCGTATCAGGGCTTCCATGCCGATGATCTGGCTATTGCGCATGCAGACCTGCGGCTGGTAATGCAGAACCAGTTGCTGGTTTTCCAGAGCGTGCCACAAATCGTTTTCCAGTGATAGCCGGTGGCCCAGCTCGGCATTCATTTCCTTGGCATAAAAGCGGAAATTATTGCTGCCGCTGGCTTTGGCCTGATACATGGCGCTATCGGCATTCGATAGCAGCGTATCGGCATTGCGGCCGTCATGCGGGAAGTTGGCCAGCCCGATACTGCAGGTGACGGTGAGCTGCCTGCCGGTAATGATGAACGGGTTGATGATGGTGTTGCGTATGCGTTGCACCACGGTATGAATGCTTTCATCCAGCGACTGGCTGGTGAGCAGCAGGACAAATTCATCGCCACCCAGCCGCGCCACGGTATCGCCATCGCGCAGGCAGGATTGCAGGCGCTGGCCCAGGAGGCGTATCAACTCATCGCCCGCGCTGTGGCCCATGCTGTCGTTCACGCGCTTGAAGTTATCGATGTCGATAAACGCCACGCTAAACGTCCAGTTATGGCGCCGTGCTTCGCTGATGGCCTGCTGCATGCGTTCCTTCAGCAGGTTGCGGTTGGCCAGCCCGGTCAGCGTATCGTAATTCGCCTGTCGTTCCAGCGCTTCCTGATATTGCCGGATCTCGGTGATATCTTTTTGCACACCGACAAAATAGCGTGGCTCGCCGCCATGGGGGTCAGGCACGGGCGCCACATACAGCTCGTTCCAGAACAGGCTGCCATCCTTGCGGTAATTGCGCAGGATGGCATAACCGGGACAACGCTCGCGTATCGCCGTACGTATCTTTTCCAGCTCGGGTTGTTCGCGGTCATGCCCCTGCAAAAAGCGGCAATTGCGGCCGACGGCTTCCTGCGAGGAATAGCCTGTCACCAGCTCAAACGCGCGGTTCACATAGATCAGCGGCATGGCCGGTTGCGTCACATCCACGATCAGGATGGGCGTGGCACTGGCTTCAATCGCATGGTTACGCAGCAGTAGCGCTTCTTCCGCCTTGCGCTGCTCGGTAATGTCGATGCCGATGCCACCGATGTGATTGAAATTGCCATCCATGTCTTGCACGGGGAAAGTGGTGAGCAGCCACAGCTTGACATCATCTGCCAGCGGAAACTGGCGGACATGCTGTATGGCTTCACCCTGGGCTAGCGTCTGTTGTTCGGCCGCGCGCATTTCCTGCGCAAGCTGGGGCGGAAACAGCATGGTGTCGTGCTTGCCTATGATCTCCTCATGCGGCAATTGCAGGGCATCGACCGTGCTGGCATTGGCAAAAATATACTGACCCTGCTGGTCCTTGATGAACGCAATCGCCGGCAGGTTTTGCATGAACACGCGGAACAGGCGGTTGCTGTTTTCAAGCTCGCGCTCCATGCGCTTATGCAGGATTTTTTCTTCTGCGCGCTCCAGCGCCGAGGTCACCGCACTGGGTAATCGGCTCAGATTGTTCTTGATGATGTAATCGGCGGCGCCATTTTTCAGGGAATGGATGGCGGTTTCTTCACCTATGGTGCCGGAAACAAAAATGAAGGGGATTTCCGGCGCCAGTTCTCGCGCAATGTGCAGCGCTGACATGCCGTCAAACTGCGGCAGGGAATAGTCGGAAAGAATGAGTTGGGGGTGGTAATCCTGAATCTGGTCGCGAAAATCCTGCTCGGTTTCTACCCGCATGAATTCGCACGTCATCCCGGCGCGCTTCAGCTCGCGCAGCGAGAGCTCGGCATCAGTCGGACTATCCTCCACCATCAGGATACGCAACATTTGGTTCCCCCTCTTGCCCGGACTCTGTGGCCCAGGCATGTTTTTCAGGCACCTACTGGTATTGCGGAATCTTGTTCAATATTGCCCAGTAGCAGCCCACTTTGGACACTTCCTCTACAAACTGGTCAAACTCCACCGGTTTGACCAGATAACTGTTCACGCCCAGCTCATAGCTTTTGACGATATCGCGTTCCTCAGCGCTGGACGTCAGCATTACCACCGGGATCATGCGTGTTTGTTCGGATTTCTTGATCTGCTGCAATACTTCGATGCCGTCTACCCTGGGCATTTTCAGGTCCAGCAGTATCAGCTTGGGTGAGTGCTTGACGCGATGTTCAAATGCACCTTGCCGGAATACATAATCCAGTGCTTCCTGCCCGTCTTTCAGCCACAGTATTTCATTGGTCAGGCCGATTTTCTTGAGGGCGCGTCGGGTCATTTCGGCGTCGGTCTCGCTATCTTCGACCAGCAGGATCTGTACTTGTTGCAAATCATCCATGATGAGGTTCCTTCCAGGGTAAGCTGAATCCAAACACACTACCTTCGCCTAAGGTACTTTTGCCCCAGACCTGACCGCCGTGCCGCACGATAATGCGCTGCACTATGGCAAGCCCCACACCGGTTCCGGGAAATTCATCGGCGTTATGCAAACGCTGAAAGACGCCAAACAATTTGTTGTAATACCGCATGTCAAAGCCAACGCCGTTATCTTCGATTTCGTAAGTCACCATGTCGCGGTTGTGGCTGGAGCGCACAATCACCCTGGGTTCCGGCTTGGTTTTGCTGTATTTCACCGCATTGGAAAGCAGGTTGATGAGCACCTGCCGGATCAAGGCCCGGTCTGCATGCACCGTCAGTAGCTGCTGCAATTCCAGCTGGGTGTTGTGCGCCATCTGATCCGCCGTCACCTCCTGCCAAACCTCGTTGATCAGTGGCGACATATTGATTGGTTCTGCTTCAATCTGCTTGCGGCCCGAGCGGGCAAATTGCAGCAGGTCGTCAATCAGTTGACCCATTTTCCGGCTATTGGTGCGCACCACCGACAGCAGGCGCAGGCCTTCCGCATCCAACTTGTCGCTATAGTCCTCTTCAAACATGCGTGAGTAACCGTCAATCGCGCGCAAGGGCGCCCGCAAGTCATGCGAGACGGAGTAACTGAAACTCTCCAGCTCGCGGTTGGTGATTTCCAGCTGCGAAGCGGTGGTCTCGGCTTTGCGTTGTGCCTGTGCCCGGCTCTTGATTTCCTTGATCAATAGCCAGAAGCTCAAGAGCAGCATGCTGGCCGCCAGCATGTTGCCTACCAGTATCCATTCGCGGGTGGAGTTGGCCTCGTCTTCCAGGGCTTTGAGCCGCTGCCGGAGCAGGGTCTGCTCGGTGTTGAGGATGCTCATGGCCTGAATCCGGATGTCCTGCATGATCTCTTTGCCTTTATCCAGCATGCCAAGAAAGATCGGGTCGGTTGCCAGGCGTGCACCTTCGCGCTGGGTATGAATAATGGTGTGGATGGAGTTGATCTTGTCCTGCACACGAGCATTGAATGCTGCTACCTGGCGTTGCTGCACTGGGTTGTCGTCGGTCAGCATCTGCAGTTTTTGCATGTCTGCGGGCAGTTTCTGGGCGGCTTGTTCATACAGCCGGAAAAAATGCATGTCATTGGTCAGCAGGTAGCCGCGTTCGCTGGATTCGGCTTCCTTGATGTCCGCCGTGACCTTATCCAGCTGTATGAGCACGGTGTAGGTATGATCTACCCAGCGTGAGCTGATCACAAAATGTTCGGTGCGGGTATAGGACAGATAGGCGATACCCGCCAGCAGGATCATGGCGGCGACCATGCCGATCAGGGTGAGCAACTGCTTGATTACCGGATTCATGTCAAAACAATCTCCCTGCAATGAGGTAACGCTGTTTTTAATGCGGTAAAGCCAATTGTAAAGATTTGTTACAAGCGCCATAGTAGCCAACTTGCGGCCTGCGTGCTACCCATAAAAATAATGGCAGCAAATAGCCTGGCTACTTCAAGCATCATGCCAGAGGTACAGGCAGACCGGGGCCTCTTGCAAAACCTGCGGTATTACAGGCAGTATCGGCTGCCATCCCGCATACTTTTGGGTATGTCATTATTTTTTAATAAAAAAATAAACGGCCTTGTGACGCAGACTTCATTTGCCAGTGCCCCCTGAATTTGGTAGATTTGCCGCATGTTGCGCCGTCCATTCAAATCCATGTCTGTTGTCATCGTGCTCTGGCTTGCCCTGTTGCAAGTCTTTGCGCCGTTCATTCATGGGCATCTGGAATTGAATGCAGAAGATCAGGGCCATGGCCTGCACATGCATGCGGTGGATATTGATGTGCCGGAAATGCATAGCGCGGCTGACCATGTCAGCATGGGCCATGCTGCCTTGCATACCGTGACCGTGGAGCATGGCCTCAAGAATGATCAGGATCTCCTGATTCAGGCGCCGATGATGGCGCTGGTGTTCCTCTTGCTGCTGGCATTGCCTGCCATTCAGCGTCTTTTCCCCCCTGTGTCTGGCAAGCATGCCGGTCGATCACAGGTTTATTCGCCTTATCTTTCCCGAGCGCCCCCTGTCGCCTGAGTTATTGCTTTGAACGCAGCGACTGCTGCGCCAGATGATAGCTTCAGGAGAATGACATGTACCAGAAACGCCTGTTTGGGCGTGCTTTCCTATGCATTTTCTGCATGGGAAGCAGCTTGGTTGCCCCTATTGTGCAGGCCGCGCCTTTGGCCGCGGATGCCGGGCATACCGAAATCCAGCATACCGATATTGTCGACCCCGATGCGGCCTTGAGCCTGCATGACGTGGTTGAAAAAGCGTATGCCCGTAACCCCACCCAGCCGATATTGGCCGCCCGCATGGCCGAAGTGCGCGCGCGCCGCACCGTGGCAACATCGTTTCTGCCACAGGCACCTGCCGTTGGCATGAGTGCGCAGAACGACGCCGTTGGCAGTGGCCGCGGTGAGCGCGACTGGCAGGCAGAGCTTGAGTTGCCCGTGTGGCTGCAGGGCCAGCGCAATGCCCGCAAAAATGTGGCCGATGCCGCCGATGAAGACCTGGCGGCCAGCCGCGACAGCCTGAAGTTGCAGGTGGCAGGCTATGTGCGCGAGGCCATCTGGGATATCCGCATGAATGCCAATGCCCTGGAACTGGCCGACCTACGCTTGAACACCGCCATGGCGCTGGAGCACGATGTGCAGCGGCGCTTTGAGGCGGGTGAGCTCGCCAAGACCGACCTCATGCTGGCGCAGAACGAGCGCATCATTGCCGAAACCGGGCGCCTGCGCGCCGAGGCCGAGCTCATGCATGCGCGGCATCGTTACATCATACTCACCGGCTTGCACACCATGCCGCAGCAGCTGGATGAAGCGCAGTCTGCGCAGGAAGATTACAGCGAACAGCATCCCTACTACCGCGAAGCCATGTCACGGCTGGGCCTCACCCAGCAGGCGCGCGAGCTGGCCCGGCTGGAGCGGCGCGAAAATCCGCAAGTCATCCTCAACGCGCGCAGCCAGCGCGGCCCGTTTGAAAATGCCTTTAACGACAGCATAGGCCTCAAGCTGCGCATCCCTCTCGATAGCCCGGTGCGCGCGGCCCCCATTGAAGCGGCCGCCGAGATGGAAGTTGGCCGCGCCCAGAGTGCCCGCGACAGCCTGATCTATCAACTCGAAACCGCCATGCACGAGGCCGAGCACAACCTCACGGTGAGCCGCGCCGAGCTGGAGATGGTCACGCGGCAGCAGGCGCTGGCACAGGAAAACCTGCGTCTTGCCAACAAGGCATTCCAGCTCGGCGAGACCGATCTGGTCGGCCTGATGCGCATACAGGCGCTGGCCTACGAGGCCGAGCGCGCCCTCACTACCCGGCGCATACAGTTGCAATGGGACATTGCCCGATATAACCAGGCGGTTGGAGTATTACCATGAAGAACACTATCAAGAACACCATGAAACAGACCATGTGGATATGCACCCTGATGCTGGGCTTGTTGCCCGGTCAGCTGGTGCAAGCGGCGGATATCGCCTTTACCGAAACACAACAGAATACCCTGGGCATCCGCGTGGCCGCTCTGGGGCGCAATACCCCCGTCAGCAGCCATCGCCTGCCTGCCGAAATCATGATCCCCATCGGGCAGGAGCGCATGGTCTCCGCCCCGCAGTCCGGCCTGGTGGATACCCTGTATGTGGCCGCAGGCGAGGATGTCAAAGCCGGGCAACCGCTGGCGCATATCAGCAGCCCCGAGCTGATCGCCCTGCAGCGCGATTACCTGCAGGCGCTCACGCAATATCGCCTCGCGCAAAACAACCTCAAGCGCGATCAGGAGCTATATCAGGATGGCATCATCGCCAAGCGGCGTTTCCAGACCACGCAAAGCGGGCAGGAAGAACTGAGCGCGCTGCTTAACCAGCGCAAGCAGGCCTTGCAGCTGGCAGGCATGGGCGCGGGCGGTATTGCCCAGCTGGAAAAGTCCGGCCGCATGACGAGTGGCATTACGCTCACCGCCCCGGCCGCCGGGCAGGTGCTGGAGCAACTTGCGGCCGTTGGCCAGCGCGTGGATCTGTCGGCGCCTATATACCGTATCGGCCGCCTGCATCCGCTCTGGCTGGAAATCAGCGCGCCTTTGGAAGTGCTGCCCTATGTCAGCGTCGGCATGCCGGTGAGCGTGCCCAAGTACGGCGCCAGCGGCAAGCTGATCCACATCGTGCGCAGCGTGAACAAGAACGACCAGACGGTGCATTTGCGCGCCACCATTACCACCGGTACTGAGAAGCTGGCGCCCGGCCAGTTTGTGGAGGCAGAAATCGGCGGGCTGGGTACCAGCACACATTTCAGCGTGCCGCGTCCGGCCATTGCCCGCCATGATGGCAAAACCTATGTGTTCGTAAAAACTGCGCAGGGCTTCCGCGCCATGCCGGTGGAAGTGGTGTCCGAGCAGTTTGAAGAAGTCGTCATCAATGGCGACTTCACCGGCAAGGAGCAAGTCGCCGTCAGCGGTCAGGCCGCCATCAAGGGGCGCTGGCTGGGACTGGGAGCTGAGTGATGCTGGCAGCCCTGATCCGCTTATCCCTGACCCAGCGCGTATTGATGCTGGTGCTTACCGCCATGCTCTCCTTTGCTGGGGTGCAGGCGTTTCAACAACTGCCGATTGATGCCTTTCCGGATGTCTCATCCACCCAGGTGAAGATCATCATGAAGGCGCCGGGCATGACGCCCGAAGAGGTGGAAGCCCGCATCACCGCGCCAATCGAAGTGGAAATGCTGGGCCTGCCCAGGCAGACCATGCTGCGCTCGGTGGCGAAGTACGCGCTCACCGATATCACCATCGACTTTGCCGAGGGCACTGATATTTACTGGGCGCGCCAGCAGGTCAATGAGCGGCTGAGCGCCGTGCTGCCCAATTTGCCGCCGGATGTGTCGGGTGGCGTGGCGCCCATGACTACGCCCTTGGGCGAGATGTTCATGTTCACGGTGGAAGCGCCCCATCTCAGCCTGGCCGAGCGCCGCAGTCTGCTCGACTGGGTGATACGGCCCCAGTTGCGCACGGTGCAGGGCGTGGCGGATGTGAATTCGCTGGGCGGCCTGGTGCGCAGTTTCGAGATCATTCCCGATAACTCGCGCATGTATGCGCGCGGCGTGACGCTCGATGCGCTGCAAAATGCCCTGATCGAAAACAACAACAACGACGGTGCTGGCCGCCTGAATGATGGCGAGGAATCGCTGCTGGTGCGTGCCGAAGGCCGCCTCAAGACGCTGGAAGATGTGCAGAACACCGTGATCCGCACTGAAGATGGCATTCCGGTGCGGGTGGCCGATGTCGCCGCCATCCAGCTGGGCGCATTGACCCGCTATGGCGCGGTGACCAGCAATGCTAAGGAGGAAGTGGTCGAAGGCCTGGTGCTGGGCTTGCGCGGCGCCAATGCGCGGCAGGTGGTGAGCGGCATCAAGGCCAAGCTGGCCGAGATGCAGCCGACCTTGCCCAAGGGCGTCAGCATTCATGTGTTTTATGACCGCAGCAGCCTGGTGGATAGAGCCGTGTACACCGTGTCCAAGGCGCTGGTGGAAGCCATTGTGCTGGTGCTGGTATTGCTTCTGCTGTTCCTCGGCAATCTGCGGGCAGCGCTTACTGTGGCGCTGATCCTGCCGCTGGCGGCATTGTCCACGTTTTTGCTCATGCAGGAGTTTGGCCTCTCGGCCAACCTCATGAGTCTGGGCGGGCTATCTATCGCCATCGGCATGCTGGTGGATGCCGCCGTGGTGGTGGTGGAAAACATCGCCTCGCATCTGGCCGATAACAAGCGTGGCGCTGGCTTGCCGCGTTTGCATCTGATCTACCGTGCGGTGCGCGAAGTGAGCGTGCCGGTGGCGGCGGGCGTGCTCATCATCATCACGGTATTCCTGCCCTTGCTGACGCTGGAAGGGCTCGAAGGCAAGTTGTTTCGCCCGGTGGCGATGACTATTGTGTTTGCGCTTTCCGCCTCGCTGCTGCTGTCGCTGACGGTGATTCCGGTGCTGGCGTCTTTTCTGCTGCGCAAGATGCCCCACGAAGAGCCCTGGGTAGTGCGCAAGGCGCTGGCGCTGTATGAACCGGCGCTGAGGTGGGCGCTTGCTCACGGCCGAGCCCTTGTCATTGCTGCGTTTGTTGCCTTGGGGCTGACAGTGGTGGTGTATCTGCAGATAGGCAAGATTTTCATGCCGACGCTGGATGAAGGCGACATTATTGTCGGCGTGGAAAAGCTGCCCTCGATCAATTTGCAGCAGAGCCTCACCACCGACATGAACGTGCAGCGCGCCATTTTGCAGAACGTGCCGGAGGTGAAGGAAATCTATTCGCGTACCGGCGCCGATGAGTTGGGGCTGGACCCCATGGGCTTGAACCAGACCGATAACTTCCTCATCCTCAAGCCGCAATCTGAATGGCGCCAGCCGGATAAGGCCGCCCTGATCAACGACCTGCGCAAGGTCATGGAAGAGCTGCCCGGCCTGGCTTACAGCTTCACCCAGCCGATTGATATGCGCGTGAATGAAATGATCCTGGGCGTGCGCGGCGATCTCGCCATCAAGATTTTTGGCAATGATCTGGATGTGCTGGACCAGAAAGCACAGCAGCTGGTGCATATCCTGCAGGGCATCCCCGGCAGTCAGGATGTATACACCCCGCAAAACAGCGGCGTGCAATACATGCGCATTGCCATTGATCGTCTTGCGGCAGGGCGGCTCGGCTTCAACATGACCGAGATCGAATCCATCCTGCGGGCGCAGCTCGAAGGCAAGGTGCTCTCCGTGGTGCAGGAAGGCCAGCGCCGCACGCCCTTGCTGGTGCGCGGTGGCGAGAGCCTGCGCCAGTCCGCCGCGGACTTTGGCAACCTGATGCTGACACTGCCCAATGGCCGCAACATTCCGCTATCTGCCGTGGCCAAGCTGGAACGGATAGAAGGCCCGGTGAAGATAGACCGCCAGCGCGGCGCCCGCATGGTGATCGTCACCAGCAATGTGCGTGGCCGCGATCTGGTGGGCTTTGTGGAAGAAGCGAAAGCCCGCGTGCAAAAAGAGGTGCAGCTGCCCGAAGGCTACTCCATGAGCTGGGGCGGCCAGTTTGAAAACCAGCAGCGGGCGGCGGCGCGTCTGGCGATTGTGGTGCCTGCGGCCATTGCCATGATCTTCCTCATCCTGTTTGCCACCTTCCACTCGGTGCGGCAGGCCACGCTCATTCTGTGCAATATCCCGTTTGCCATGATAGGCGGCGTGTTTGCCTTGTGGCTGTCGGGCGAGTACCTGTCGGTACCTGCTTCGGTGGGTTTCATTGCATTGCTGGGCATTGCCGTGCTTAATGGGGTAGTGATGATGTCGTATTTCAACCAGTTGCACGCGCAGGGGCTGCCCATGCTGGAAGTGGTGACCGAAGGCGCCAAGCGTCGCTTGCGACCAGTGCTGATGACGGCCTGCATTGCCGCCTTTGGCCTGCTGCCCTTGCTGTTTGCCACCGGCCCCGGCTCGGAGATTCAACGCCCGCTGGCGATTGTGGTGATCGGCGGCTTGTTTACCTCCACGGTGCTCACGCTCATTCTTCTGCCCATGCTTTACCAGCGCTTTGCGCATGCCAAATAAGGAAAAACAACAATGCAAGAGTCGATGACAACCATGGCTGTGCTGCAAGTAAGCGTACAGCCCGAGCACGAAGAGCAGATGGTGGATTACCTGATCCAGACCCTGCCCGGCGTGCGCTTCAGCAGCCAGATGATCAGCCTGCATGGTCAGCCCGAAGGTGGGCTTTCCCTGCGCGAGCAAGTGCTGGGCACCACGCGGCGCTGCCTCTTTAGCGTGCAGGCCGAGGCTGCCGATCTGCAAGCGCTGGCCGCCGGGCTGGGGCAGGGCGCGGTGTCTTTCCCCGTGGAATACCGCGTGTTGCCGCTGTTGCTGGCCGGGCAATACACGCCTGCTACGCAGCGCGATTAAGCTGGCAGGGTTGATGCTTACAGGCTAAGGTGTCTTATCAATGCCGTGGAGAAAAGCATATGCCGGATATGAAACAGCGCGCCCTGGATTACCACGCATTACCCACGCCGGGCAAACTCTCGGTGGAGTCGAGCAAGCCCTGCGCCACCGCCGCTGATCTGGCGCTGGCCTATACGCCCGGCGTCGCCGAGCCGGTCAAGGCCATCTATCAGGATCCCGCCGCCGCGTACCGCTATACCAATAAAGGCAATCTGGTGGCGGTGATTACCGATGGCACCGCCGTGCTCGGCCTGGGCAATGTCGGTGCACTCGCGGGCAAGCCGGTGATGGAGGGCAAGGCGGTGCTGTTCAAGCGCTTTGCCAATATTGATGTGTTTGATATTGAAGTCACCGCACCCAGCATCGAAAGCTTTATCGAGACTGTGGTGAACATTGCCCCCACCTTTGGCGGCATCAATCTGGAAGATATCGCCGCCCCGCATTGCTTTCGCATAGAGCGCGAGCTGCGGGCCCGGCTCGATATCCCTGTGTTTCATGATGACCAGCACGGCACGGCGGCGATTATTGCCGGGGCGCTGCTGAATGCACTGGAGCTGCAAGGCAAAACGCTACCCACCGCCCGCATCGTGTTTCTCGGCGCGGGCGCTGCAGGCATGGCAACCGCCCGGCTGCTCAAGGCTATGGGCGCGCAGGATATTGTGCTGGTGGATATTGCCGGGGTGCTGCACTCCGGTCGTGACGACATCAGCGACTATGGCCGCGATCTGTTGCGCGAGACTTCAGCCCGCACGCTGGCCGATGTAATGCCGGGCGCCGATGTGTTTATCGGTGTATCCGCCGCCAATGCACTGCCGCCAGACCTGCTCAAGCTCATGGCGCCCAGGCCCGTGGTATTTGCCCTGGCAAACCCGGACCCGGAAATACTGCCCGCCACTGCGATGGCCGTACGTGACGATCTGATCATGGCGACCGGCCGTTCTGATTTCCCCAACCAGGTGAATAACGCGCTGTGTTTCCCCTATCTGTTTCGCGGCGCGCTGGATGCCAAGGCACGCCAGATCACCACCGGCATGCAGGTAGCCGCCGCCCATGCGCTGGCAGCACTGGCGCGTGAAGAAGTGCCGCAGGCGGTGCTTGATGCCTATGCCATTAGCGAGCTGCACTTTGGCCGCGATTACATTATCCCCAAGCCGTTTGACCCGCGACTGCTGGAGAAAGTAGCAGGTGCCGTGGCCGAGGCCGCCCGCGCCGATATGGCAGCGGCGGTTGCGTAAGCCCGCTGATATTTGAACGGAAGCTGGATGTGATGGGGCGCAGGGCGTCTCGCCCCCGCTGAAGCCTAACTATTCACCAGCTTGAGCGGTGCCCGCAACATGGGCAACTCTGGCCTGCGTGCGCTGAGGCGGAAAGCGCTTACCGTGGCAAACAGCTGATCCGATTGCTGCAACAGCGATTCCGCCGCGGCCGCCGCTTGCTCCACCAACGCCGCATTCTGCTGCGTCACGCCATCCATCTGGTTCACCGCCATGCGCGCCTGCTGTATGCCCAGGCTCTGCTCGTGCGATGAGGCGGCAATATCATCCATATATTCACTGGCGCGCTGCACGGCGGTCATCACATCCTGCATGGTGCTGCCTGCCTGCGCGACTAGCGCGCTGCCCTGGTTGGCCTTGCTCACCGAGTCTTCTATCAGCTGGCGTATCTCCGTCGCAGCAGAGGCCGAGCGCTGCGCCAGCGAGCGCACTTCGCCCGCCACCACGGCAAAGCCACGGCCTTGCTCGCCTGCGCGTGCGGCTTCCACGGCGGCATTCAGCGCCAGAATATTGGTCTGGAAAGCGATGCCATTGATCACGCCGATGATGTCCTCAATCTTCTGCGCGCTCTGGTTGATCGCCGTCATGGTCGCCACCACATCGTTCACTACAATATCGCCTTGCTTGGCCACGCTGGCGGCGGTTTTCACCAGGCCATTGGCCTCCTGCGCCCGCGCGGCGTTCTGCCGCACGGTGTCGGCCAGCTCGTCCATGTTGGATGCCGTCTCTTCCAAGGCAGAAGCTTGCGACTCGGTGCGGGCGGATAAATCGGCATTGCCCTGTGCGATCTCCTGCGCGGCTACATGAATAGTCTCGGCGGAGGTTTTCACCTGCAACATGGGCTGCACCAGTATCTCCAGCGTGTTGTTCACGCCCTCGATAATGCGGCGGAAATCGCCCTGATGGCGGCTGGCATCGGCCCGCGTCATGATATTGCCCGCCTTGGCCGCCGCTGCCAGCATCTGCGCATCTTCATTCAGCGCCTGCAGCTTGTGGCGTATGGTGTCCATGGTGTGGTTGATGTACGCCTGCTGGCCGGGGAAGTTTTCCAGCGGCGCATCAAAATCGCCCTCGCTGAACTGCGCCATGCAGGCCAAGGTTTTGCGGTTGATGGTGATGTGGTTTTCCAGCGTGCGGTTCATGCTCTGCATGATCAGGGCATAGTCGCCCTCAAACGCCTCCGGGTTCAGCATCTGGTCGATCTCGCCACGCGCGTGCGCCGCGGCCAGCTGCGAGAGCGAGTCGATCACCGCCTTCAGATGGGCACGCACGCCCTCAATATTGTCGTTAATCGAGGCCAGCTGCCCGGGAAAGCGCTCCAGCGGCGTATCAAAATTGCCACGGCTAAAGGCCTGTATGCAGGCCAGCACCTTGTGGTTGATGGTGAGATGCTGCGCCACCATGGCATTCACGCCCTCGGCCACGCGCTGAAAATCGCCCTGGTAATTCGCCGCCGGAATCCGGCTATCCATCAGCCCGGCATCGTGGTCTTGCGCCATGCGCTGCATGTCTGCCATCAGCTGGCGAATATTGTGCCGCAGCTTTTCAATGCCGGTGTTGATCATCGCCTGCTTGCCGGGGAAGGCCGGCAACCGCGCATCAAAATCCCCCTCGGCAAAGGCATGCACGCAGGCCATGGATTGCTGCATGAGCTGCACATAATTCAGCAGCATGCGGTTCAACCCCTCTGCCAGCGCCTGGTATTCGCCGGTGTAAGGCGTGGTATCAATGCGCGCATCCATATCGCCAGCCTCGTGGCGGTCAGAGAGATCGCGCATATCGTGTATCAGCCGCTGCAGCGTGTACGACATATCGCGCATCGAAGCCATCAGGCTCTGCTTGTCATGCGCGGCAATGGTAATCGGCGCCGACAAATCGCCATCGGCAATGCGCCGCGCCATCTCCGCCGCGGCATGCGGCTCGCCGCCCAGCTCGCGCTCCACCGAGCGTATCACCCAGTAGCCAATCAGGCTCAGCACAATCAGCAAACCCAGCGTGACTATGCCGCCTATCAGCATGGTGCGCGCAAACGCCGCCTGCGTGGCCGCCACCGCCTGCTGCGCCAGCTGGCTCTTGTAGCTGAAGAGGGCCTTCAGCGCCGCATCCACGCGGTCGGCGTATTCCATGTTATCCATGTACGATTCGCGCGCCTCAAAAAACGAGTTATCACGCGAAAACTGCAACGACTCATCAATGCGCGGCAGATAACGCTGCATCGCCTGCTCGGCGTTTTTCAGCAGTGTCGCATCCTGCGGGTCCGCAATCAGGCGGTGGTAATTCGCCAGCCCCGCCTTGAGCTCGGTGATGGATTGCTGAATTTCCTTATCCAGCGTGGCTTTTTTGGCCGTGTCGTTATTCAGAATAAACGCCGAAATCTGCAAACGCAGATCGCCAAACAAAGCCTTCTCGCGCCCCAGGCTTTCCAGGCTAGGCACCGCATTCAGGTTCACCACACTAGCCCCCGCCTGCAACTTGCTCAGGTAGGCATACGCCCAGCCCGCAAAGCCCGCCAGGCCGAGATAAGCCGCAAAAAGCAAGATCAGCATGCGTTTGTTCACGGTGAGTTTGGGGATATTCATGATGGCGCTCCTAAGTCCCCGCGAGGGGCGGGGAGTGATTCAGATTAGGAGGCTAGTTTGTGGAGGGGGTGTTACAGGTTTGTGACAATGGGGTTGGGACTTAGGCAAGGTGCCCATTTATGTCACTGATGTGAGGATAGTCAGTGTTTAAGTCGTGTAGTTGCGTTGCAAAATTAAGACCTAATAATTTTAAATTATTTAGTTGATTTATGATTTATCTTTCTGATCAATCATTAGAAACTCTGGTTTATAAATTTCGCAAAATACCTCAGCTCCGAATTTTATTGCTAAAGCTGCCATAGTGATGGCAATCATTGCCCCAGAAATACTCCACGAGCCAAACGCAGTTATAATCGCAGCCGATATATATTTTTTATCATGAACAACTGATAGTCCTTCGGACCAAGCTTTATGCAATTCACTTTCTGAATTGCATAAAGCCTTCCATGCCACTCTTTTTAATGCAGACTGTGCCCTCTTCCCTAACTCTGACTTATCTAATGCAGGAGGTGGTGGAAGCAGTTTGTAATCTGGCGCAGGTAATCTGTTTTTATAGGTTTCACGAGTATATGTTAATAAATCAATTGATTTTTTTGGGATGTGGTTTCCCAGCTGGAGCAATATTTCATCCTCATTTTTTGTCATTACTAAATGAGCTGCTTCTTTATCAACTCTGTCGATAGAAATCTCTTCAGGATTTTTTTCAATTAACCCTGCCAAAATACTTTCTTCTTCAAGCCGTATTATTAACCTTCTGTGAAACTGGCTTTTTCTTTTTTCTGACGTAATATTGTTTATAGATTCAACGGCTTCATGAATTAAAAATTTTGCTTTATTTAATTCGTTTTCTCTAAGGTGACATATTGCTAGTAGAGCAGTCGCTTCAAGGTAAACTCTAGTTTTTGGCGATACTTTCTGACGAGTCCCCTCAAGTCCCATCTTAGCGAATGTTAAGTTGTTGGCTTCGATGGAGGTCTCATAAAGCCAATTTTTTGCTTGTTGTAATCTAGTCTCGTGACCAGTATTTCTAAGTAAACTTTGAATTTCTGCCGTTATTATTTTTGCATTATTAATGTCTGCAATCGGTACGCAGTTTCTTAATCTAGGTTCTAGAATGGCAAGTCTTTTTTTCTGCACGTCACTAAGAGGAAGATAGTTTTTTCTCATTTTTGCTTTCCAATTTAACGGTCAGAGACCTCTTATAAGTTTTCTTAACTTTAATGCAACGCCCTCAACGCCGCCGCAGGTTCTTTCTCCACAATCGTCAATAACGCCGCTGCAGCTCCCGTAGGCTTGCGCCGGTTCTGCTCCCAATTTCTTAATGTGGCTACTTTTACGCCGATGAGCTGGGCAAACTCTGTCTGGCTCAGGCCGACTTTGTCGCGGATGGCCTTGGCGTCGGGCGTGTGGATTTCAGTGACTTTGCCGGGCGCTATCTCGCTGCGGCGAATGGCAACGGCTTCTTTCAGGCTTTGTTGCAAATCTTCAAACAATGTTTTGTCCATGTTCATAGCTCCTTTACCAACTTGCGCAATATTGCGGTTTCTTTATCTGTGAGATTGTCTTTTACGTTCTTGGGGTAAGCCACCAGCATCAAAATCTGGTCGTCATCGGTAATCCAGTAGTAGATCACCCTTATACCGCCGCTTTTGCCAGTGCCTGTTCTTTTCCAGCGTAGTTTGCGGATTCCTCCGCCATTCTTGATGAGATCGCCTGCATCTGGCTGGCGGGCAAGCTCTTCTTGCAATTTGCCATATTCCTCATCGGGGAGCAGGTCTGTAATCAGTCTGGTGAAGGTGGGCGTTTCAATGAAAATCATCCGGAAACTATACGCCATTGGCGTATTTATTCAAGAGGTGTGCGGGTGGTTAATATTGAAAATATCCAAACCAATCAAAGCCAAAGGGCTAGCAGAAGCTAGCCCTTTGGGTTGGTGGTGCTTAGTTACTTTGTATTAATACCTCTAAACCATAGGCGGATCCGTCTCCCGCGCAAAGCTTCTTGGGCTACCCACTAGCTGCACAAAGTTCTGCAGTGCATCTTCCAAAGTATTCACCGCCAGCAGGGTGGGGTCTGGCGAGCCATCGACCAGGGTTTCCGGGATGCCTGCGGTTTGCAGCAGCTGTTGGCTGGCGCCGATGGCGAGCATGGGTTTGCAGTGACGGTATTGGTCGCGCAGGAATTCCAGGGTTTGGCCGCTGGCGGCGAGGTTTTCGGCGACGAGCTTGCCATCTGGCAGGGCGACGGCGTCGAACAATACGCTGGGCATGGTTTCTATGCTGCCTTCGGCATTGAGTGCTGCGCCGTCGTCTGCTTTTACTGGGCCTAGCTGCAGGCCGAGCAAGCGGGGCACGCCGCCTTCAGCGAGGATGGCGTCGTAAAGCGTTTGTACGCTGTCACCATCTACACCATCGGCCAGGAGTATGGCGACGCGGCGGCCGAGCAGCATGCCATTGCCGGGGAAGTGTTGCTCGGAGAGGGCGGTGGACGGTGGTGGCACGGGGAAGTCTGTGCTGCTGGCGAGCGGGGCGGCCTCGGGCAGGGCAATGCCTAGCCCGGCGGCGACGCCTGCGGCCAGCTCTTCATCCACATTTACCAGCAATGAGACGACGCGCTCGCGTATGGCCTGGGTTTGCACGCGGGTGAGCTCAAAGCGGAAGGCGTTGATGATGTGCTGCTGCTCGGGCGGGGATTGGCTGATCCAGAATAGCCGGGCTTGCGAGTAGTGGTCGGCAAATTTTTCTGGGCGGCCGCGCACTTTGTCTTCGGTAATGGTTTCGGGGAAGCTGGTGAAGCCTTGCATGCCAGCCTGGAATGGACAGCCGCCTGCCAGGGAGTTGGGCTCATACGCGACACGGCCACGCGGGATGGACTGGCGGTGCATGCCATCGCGCTGGTTGTTGTGCACGGGCTTGAGCGGGGCGTTAATGGGCAGCTCGTGAAAGTTGACGCCACCGAGGCGGCTGATCTGCGTATCCAGATAAGAGTGGATGCGGCCTTGCAGCAGCGGGTCGTTGCTGAAGTCGATGCCGGGGATGATGTGAGCGGTGCAAAACGCCACTTGCTCGGTTTCGGCAAAGAAGTTGTCGGGGTTGCGGTTTAGCACCATCTTGCCGATGGGGGTGACGGGTACCATTTCTTCGGGGATGAGCTTGGTCGGGTCCAGCACGTCAAAGCTGAATTCCTCGGCCTGGGCTTCGGTGAATACCTGCACGCCCAGCTCCCACTCGGGGTAGGCGCCTGCTTCGATGGCTTCCCACAAATCACGGCGGTGAAAGTCGGGGTCGGCACCGCCCAGTTTCACGGCTTCATCCCACACCAGCGAATGCACCCCAGCGACGGGCGTCCAGTGAAACTTGCAGAACACGGATTCGTTTTTGTCATTCACCAGGCGGAAGGTGTGCACGCCAAAGCCTTGCATCATTCGGTAGCTACGCGGAATGGCGCGGTCCGACATCTGCCATAGCAGCATGTGGGTGGATTCGGGCATGAGCGAAACAAAATCCCAATAGGTATCGTGTGCGCTGGAGGCCTGCGGCATGCCAAAATGCGGCTCGGGTTTTACTGCGTGAACCAGGTCGGGGAATTTCATCGCATCCTGGATGAAAAACACCGGGATGTTGTTGCCGACCAGATCCCAATTGCCTGCGTCGGTATAAAACTTGACGGCAAAGCCGCGTACATCACGCGCGGTATCCATGGATCCACGCTCGCCCGCCACGGTGGAGAAGCGCACGAATACCGGCGTCTGCTTGCCCGCCTCGTTAAACGGCGCGGCCTTGGTGAGGTCGGTGAGCGGTTTGTAATTCTCAAAATAGCCATGGGCAGCGGAGCCACGCGCATGCACCACGCGCTCGGGGATGCGCTCATGGTCAAAATGCGTGAGCTTCTCACGCAGGATAAAGTCTTCCATCGCCGTCGGTCCGCGCAGACCGATCTTCAGCGAATCCTGATTGCTGGCGACATTCACACCCTGATTGGTGGTCAGCATCTGTCCTGCGGAGTCCACACGCACTCGGTCCAGATCGCCCTTCATGCGGTTTTCACCGGCAGGCGCTTTGCCTTCGCCAGTCTTGGGCGATGCTACCGTTTCATTCACCGTGCTACTGGTAGCCGCAGGCGAATCCGGCAAACTGAATGCCCCTGTGTAAGGGCAACGCGCCGCCTCGCCATACTCCTCGGCCTTGGATGGGTTATGCGGAATCGAAGCCGACAGCTGGTCCGTGCCCGCGACTTTTTCCACCAGCTTGGCCGGCCCGGCCGCCTTGGGGGTATCGGGCGGAGTATGCGTGGAAGGGCCCGACACCGTGCCCTGCGCTGCCCCCGTACCAATCGAATTCTTAGCCTTACGTTGAGACGCCATGACAGTTCCTTATGAAGTTGGGAATGCGTTGCCGCAAGAGACCCCGAGCATAGGCGGAACTACCATGCCCTTTCATCGGTAAAGTCCTTAAAGGGGTGTAGGAGGATTTGGTGATGGGGGGCGAAAGGTGCGCAGGCGGGGGAGAAAGGGGATGCTTGAATGCCTGGGCCAAACGCTATCGGCCAATAGCAGACGCTCGCAAATGGTGTTAGATTGGACGAATGATCATATTGTGCTGGATGCGTTTGGATTTAATCAGCAAAGATAATTAACCTACCCAGCTCTACAATTCTAGAAATCGATTTAAACCAATTCAGGAGAATCCATGGAATCCAACCCAAGAGAGCATTTGGAATTTGTCAGAAACTCAGAAATATCAGATGAGATTTATGACGCTTATTCTTATGAAAATATCGTTGGGAAACTGGTCTATGTCCACGCAACCGATAGCTTTCATTACCATGATTACACCGTGACACCGACCCAATCCCTGGATTTGGCCTCTGCAAATCTGGAAGTTTGTGAAGAAAAAGTGGCGGATTATTACTTAGCGAAGGAATAGCCAGGCGCATTGATCTGTCCGAAACCTACCGGTAAAGTCAGATGAAAAGTCGGGTGTTTAAACGTTGCCTGATAAGTTAACGCATCGCAAGGCAACAGCAGTGCCAGAAATGACAAAAGGCTAGCATAAGTCTAAATCAACATGTATTGATGTTTTAATAAATCCCTTAAATAACTTCCCCGCGAGTACCATTTTTTTAGAACCAAGTATTGGATGAACTGCACGGTAAAGTTCATTATCAATTTCCGATATACTCCCCATGCCATATACACTTATATGTATTAGCTTTAGTCTCTTACCTTCGAGATCATTCTTGATTTTTTTTATAAACCATGTTTTTCCTGTACCCCATTTCCCTTTAATTAATATTGCATATCCTGGAGCTTCTTTTTTCTCGCAGTAGGATTCTATATATTCTTTTATTAGTTTATTTATATCGCTCATTATTACTCCTTCGTTATGTTTCAATTTTTTTTTGATGTGTCTTTCGTTGCTATGGGAGGGGACTTTATGTGTCCTTTCTAAATATTTCTAATAATATTTTCTCCCAAAAATCGGATGAAACCTTTATGACCCGACCTTCTAAAACTTCTGAGAAGCTTATTAACAGTATTGCAGAGATGGTAACCCCCTCAAAAGATGTCAAGGAAAATCATAGTCGTGTGGCGCACCTAACACTAGAACAACTCAACTTTCTTGATCAGATTGAGAAAGAGGCAATCACTAATTTCGTTGGAGTACTGGATGAGCTCGAAGCTGCTCTGGGAATGCTGCGTATTGGGCATCATGTGGGTTGCAAAGTCCTTTACCTTGTCCATAGCAAAAAGACTATACATAAGTATGAGGATATTCTAGGGATAAAAATTCGAGACCTTTTTGATGAAACTGGCCCAAACTCTTATAGATCAGTGGGGCTAGGGATTTCTGAAAAATTCTCTAATTTCTGGAAATTCGTCTCGGGCGATATCAATCCGACCAGAGAATAGAAAGAAAATCGAAGAAGATTCGAGTGAGGGGGAAATAAATTTCCCTCAGGGTTCTGTCCCCCTTTTGTTCGTTTATTGTTTGGAGGAACTCAAGGAGCCCTTGCATTGATATTCACCGATCTACTGGGACTGAGCAGGAAACCCTCGCGCAGGAATACCACGACCGCCTAAAAGGCGCATATCATGGATACATCCAGACCAAGCTAAAGCACGTAAAGCGATAGCAGTACCGCTGAATGCTGAAGCTGTGTTGCTGATCCGTAAACAGATGGGGCGGCACCCCCGGTTTGTATTCAGCTATCGAGGAAAGCCGATTATCCAAGTCAGCACTAAGGCTTGGTATAAAGGATTAGCAGCGGCGGGTATTGAAGACTTCCGCTGGCATGATCTACTGCATACTTGGGCAAGTTGGCATGTGCAAAATGGCTCACCATTATTTGCCTTGCAGGAGCTAGGCGGTTGGGAGAGTCCTGAGATGGTGAGGCGCTACGCCCAGCTTTCAGCGGATCATCTGGCGCCTTATGCGGACAAGCTTTGCGAATTAAGGGGAGTGAGTGTGTCGGAGCATGACACAAATGTGGCACACGGCCAGAAATGACAAAAGGCTAGCATAAGCTAGCCTTTTGTTTGTTTGGTGCGCCCGAAGAGATTCGAACTCCTGACCCCTTGGCTTGTAGTGGCGTTATTAAAAAATAAATTATTTTATAAACATGGACTTGCAGCACTTTCCATCACTTTATTATCGACGCCACCCAAATGCAACCATATTGGATATGGTCAGTATTGGTAACAAATTTCATATCTGAAATTTATAGTCGGATATGTGAATCCATGGATAAATGAGCGAAGTGTAGTTTTTTTATAGTTAGTTAACATCAAGTATGGATTCATCCTTAATATTTTTTATATTTTCACTACATTCTAAAAAAGCATCAGCAAGTTCTAAGAAATGATTCCTTCTAACAACGCCTTCCTTTTTAGATGCTTTCCTTAACGCGATAGAAACCTTTTTATGCCATGCGTATTCAGATACTATTTTTACTGCATAACTCGTTAATTGATATCTTTCTTTTGTTAAGTATTTTACTAAAGTCCATCGATCTCTATACTCAAGCTTTAGTAGTTCTTCTATGAATACATTTACATCAAAGAACTGAACTTAAGAATTGGCAGTTCATAATAGAGCCCTGCTGGTTTTATTTCGTTTACAAATTCTAATTTTTCTTTGCTTATTTTTTTGAAAGAGATTCGAACTCCTGACCCCTTGGTTCGTAGCCAAGTACTCTATCCAGCTGAGCTACGGGCGCGTGAGGCGTGCATTATACAAGAAGCAGGATTTTATTCCAGTAAAACTTGATGATGTGCCTTTGAAACTTTGGCGGAGAGCGAGGGATTCGAACCCTCGATACAGGTTTAAGCCCGTATGCTTCCTTAGCAGGGAAGTGCCTTCGACCACTCGGCCAGCTCTCCGCACGAGGGCGTAACAATACTTGATTACGCCCCAAAAATCAACGCTCGTGGCGCTTATCTTTTTAAGCTTCTTCCAGATCAAATGCTTTATGCAGAACGCGGACGGCGAGCTCCATGTATTTTTCGTCGATGACGACGGCGATTTTGATTTCGCTGGTGGAAATCATCTGGATATTGATGCCTTCTTCGGCCAGGGTGCGGAACATCTGGCTGGCGATGCCGACGTGCGAGCGCATGCCGACACCAACTACCGATACCTTGGCAATTTTGTCGTCGCCTACGATTTCGCGGGCATTGATGTGCGCTTGTACGCCACGCAGGATGTCCAGAGCCTTGCTCAGCTCGTTTTTATGAACGGTGAAGGTGAAGTCGGTGGTGCCATCGGCGCTGACGTTCTGGATGATCATGTCGATGTCGATATTGGCATCGGCGATGGGACCGAGGATCTGGTAGGCGATGCCTGGGCGGTCGGGCACGCCGAGCACGGTCACTTTGGCTTCGTCGCGGTTGAAGGCGATGCCGGAGATGATAGGTTGTTCCATGTTGTCATTTTCCTCAAACGTAATCAGGGTGCCGTCGCCTTCTTCTTCAAAGCTGGACAGCACGCGTAACTTGACCTTGTATTTGCCTGCAAACTCGACCGAGCGAATCTGCAATACCTTGGAGCCTTGGCTGGCGAGTTCCAGCATTTCTTCAAAGGTGATGGATTTGAGCCGGCGGGCTTCGGGCACCACGCGCGGGTCGGTGGTGTAGACGCCGTCTACATCGGTGTAGATCTGGCATTCATCGGCCTTGAGCGCAGCGGCAATCGCTACGCCGGTGGTGTCTGAGCCGCCACGGCCCAGGGTGGTGATGTTGCCTTGCTCGTCCACGCCCTGGAAGCCAGCAACGACCACGACATAACCTGCATTCAGGTCAGCGCGGATGCGGGATTCATCAATATTCAGGATGCGCGCTTTGGTAAAGGCGCTGTCGGTCACAATGCGCACCTGGCTGCCGGTGTAGCTCTTGGCCTTGAGGCCGAGGTCCATCAGCGCCATGGCGGTGAGGCCGATGGTGACTTGCTCGCCGGTGGATACCATCACATCCAGCTCGCGTGGGTCTGGTGTGGGCATGATTTCCTTGGCCAGGGCAATCAGGCGATTGGTTTCGCCAGACATGGCCGAAACCACGACCACGACCTGATGACCAAGCGCTTTGTAGCGGGCCACGCGGCTCGCCAGGTTCTTGATCCGCTCTGGGTTGGCGACTGAAGTGCCGCCGTATTTTTGTACGATAAGTGCCATGTGTCTTGTAGCCTAATTAATTAAACTGCAGATGCGCGCCTTTACCGACAGGGCGTGAAGCCTTGTCGATGCGGGAGCTTAATTCAACTTTGCTTTTACCCAGCCTTCAACGCTGCTGAGCGCTTGTGGCAATTGGCTGGCGTCGGTGCCGCCTGCCATTGCCATGTCGGGTTTGCCGCCGCCTTTGCCGCCCACTTGCCCGGCGACGAAGTTGACCAGTTCGCCCGCTTTTAGTTTGGCGATCAAGTCAGGCGTTACGCCCGCTGCCAGGCTAACCTTGCCGTCGTTGGCGCTTGCCAGCACGATGGCAGCCGATTTCAGCTTGTCTTTCAGCTTGTCCATCGTCTCGCGCAAGGTGTTGGCGTCTGCGCCTTCCAGCGTGGCTGCCAGCACCTTGATGCCGCCGAGATCCACGGCCTGATTCACCAGATCATCCCCTTGAGAGGAGGCGAGCTTGGATTTGAGGCGGGCGAGTTCTTTTTCCAGGGTTTTGACGTTGTCCATCAACTGGCCCAGTTTGGCCGGGACTTCGCTGGCGGGGGCTTTCAGCTCTGCGGCGATCTGACCCAGCAGGGCTTGCTGTTGCTGCATGAGCTTCAGCGCATTTTCGCCCGTGGTGGCTTCCACGCGACGCACGCCCGCGGCCACGCCACTTTCGCCAGTGATCTTGAACAGACCAATATCGCCGGTGCGGCTGACATGGGTGCCGCCGCACAGCTCGCGCGAGCTGCCGATATCCAGCACGCGCACTTCATCGCCGTATTTTTCGCCGAACAGCATCATGGCGCCGGTTTTCTGCGCATCCTCAATGCCCATCACGCGGGCCTGGGTGGCTTCATTGGCCAGAATTTCAGCATTGACCAGTGCTTCTACCTGACGGATTTCGTCGTCAGTCAAAGGCGCGGTGTGCACGAAGTCAAAGCGGGTTTTTTCGCTATCCACCAGCGAGCCTTTTTGCTGCACGTGGCCGCCCAACACTTCGCGCAGCGCTTTGTGCATGAGGTGGGTGGCGGAGTGGTTACGCATGGTGGCAGCGCGGGCGCGGGTGTTAACGCGAGCTTTCAGGCTATCGCCCTTGCTGATTTTGCCGGTGGTGACCACGCCATGGTGGCCAAATACGCTGGCTTGTACTTTCTGGGTATCTTCTACGGTAAAGATGCCGTCGCTGGCGCGCAGCTCGCCGCTATCGCCCACCTGGCCGCCCGATTCGGCGTAGAACGGTGTGTTGTCCAGCACGACCACGCCAACTTCGCCTTCGCTCAGGCTGTCAACGGCCGCGCCGTCTTTGTACAGCGCCAGCACCAGCGCATCGCTTTCCAGCTTTTCGTAGCCATGGAACTGGGTGGCGGCACCTTCGTACTCCAGATTGGCGGACATCTTGAACTTGCCAGCGGCACGTGCCTGATCTTTCTGGCGTGCCATGGCGGCGTCAAAGGCGGCGGCATCGACGGTAACATCGCGCTCGCGACAGACGTCGGCGGTCAGGTCCAGCGGGAAGCCATAGGTGTCGTGCAGCTTGAAGGCGGTTTCGCCATTGAAGGTCTTGCCACCCTTGGCGGCGATGTCGGCCAGTTCGGTCTCCAGAATCGCCATGCCGTTTTCGATGGTTTCAAAGAAGCGGTCTTCTTCCTGCTTCAGGGTGTCCATCACACGGGTCTGGTTGCTCACCAGCTCGGGGTAGGCCTCGCCCATTTCGATCACGAGGTCCGGCACCAGCTTGTAGAAGAAGGCAGCACGCACGCCCAGCTTGTAGCCGTGGCGAATGGCGCGGCGGATGATGCGGCGCAGCACATAGCCGCGGCCTTCATTGCCGGGGATGACACCATCGGCAATCAGGAAGCTGCAGGCACGGATATGGTCAGCCAATACCTTGAGTGATGGGCTTTCCAGGTCGGTTGTTTTGGTTTCGCGGGCGGCGGCCTTGATCAGTGCCTGGAAGAGATCAATTTCGTAATTGGCATGCACGCCTTGCAGCACGGCGGAGATACGCTCCAGACCCATGCCGGTGTCCACCGATGGCTTGGGCAAGGGATGCATCACGCCTTGTTCATCGCGGTTGAACTGCATGAACACGTTGTTCCAGATTTCGATGAAGCGGTCGCCGTCTTCTTCCGGGCTGCCGGGAGGGCCGCCCCAGATGTGTGCGCCGTGATCATAGAAAATCTCGGTACAGGGGCCGCAGGGGCCGGTGTCGCCCATCATCCAGAAGTTGTCGGAGGCATAGCGCGCGCCTTTGTTATCGCCAATGCGGATAACCTTGTCGGCAGGCACGCCCATTTCCCTGGTCCAGATGTCGTAGGCTTCATCGTCTTCGGCGTAGACCGTGACCAGCAGTTTTTCCTTGGGCAGCTTGTAGACTTCGGTCAACAGTTCCCAGGCATAGGCAATGGCATCGCGCTTGAAGTAATCGCCAAAGCTGAAATTGCCCAGCATTTCAAAGAAGGTATGGTGGCGGGCGGTGTAGCCGACGTTTTCCAGGTCATTGTGCTTGCCGCCTGCGCGTACGCATTTCTGGCTGCTGGCTGCGCGGGTATAGGGGCGCTTGTCAAAACCCAGGAACACATCCTTGAACTGGTTCATGCCCGCATTGGTAAACAGCAGGGTAGGGTCGCCATGCGGCACCAGCGAACTGGATGCCACGACCTGATGCCCCTTGGACGCGAAAAAGTCCAAAAACTGCTGACGTATTTCTTTGCTCTTCATGTTGTGCCTTATGCTTGGCAGCGCACTGCGCTACCTGTCTTCACTGTCTGTTGTTTCGACCTGATTACCTGCGTTGATCACCCGCTTGATCATGTCCATGCTGAAACCGCGGCTCTGCATGAACCTGGCCTGCTTCGCCCATTCTTCGCGGCTGGCTGGCGGCTGCGCAAATTTCTTGCGATAAATCTGCAGCGCATGGCTGAATTCATCCTGCTTTACCTGCTGCATGGCTTCGGCAATCAGCGTGTCATCCACGCCTTTTTGCTTGAGCTCATGCGCAATGCGCATGCTGCCAAACTTCTGCTGGCGCGCGTGTACCACCTGCTCGGTAAAGCGTTGCTCGGATAACCAGCCACGCTGTTTGAAGTCCTGCAGCAGCTGATCCACGTGCTCTTCCAGCTCATCGTCTGGTATTGCGGGCTGCTCAGGGACATCGGCCTGCGCTACTACATCGGCGTCCGCCGAAAAATCTTCAGCATCTTGCCGGGGGAAACGTCTACTGCCAGGCTGCTGCGGTTTGCGCATCAGCTTGCGCTTCAGTTCCAGCGCTGTATGTTCGCGCCTGGCCAGCAAGGCCAGGGCACGCTCACGCAACGCGCTTATGGCTTTACTCTTCGCCGTCGTCATCCGGGGCGACGGTCATGGCGGCACCGGCCAGATTGGAATTGGCGCGGATTTTGGCGTCAATTTCATTGGCAATGTCAGCATGCTCGCGCAGGTATTCGCGGGCATTATCCTTGCCCTGACCAATCTTTTCACCCTTGTAGCTGTACCAGGCGCCGGATTTTTCAACCAGTTTCAGGTTAACGCCCATCTCGATGATTTCGCCTTCGCGCGAAATGCCCTCGCCGTACAGAATGTCGAACTCAGCCTGCTTGAATGGCGGCGCAACTTTGTTCTTGACCACTTTGACGCGGGTTTCGGAGCCAATCACTTCGTCACCCTTCTTGATCGCGCCGGTGCGGCGGATATCCAGGCGAACCGATGCGTAAAACTTCAGGGCGTTACCACCGGTGGTGGTTTCGGGGTTGCCGAACATCACACCGATCTTCATGCGGATCTGGTTGATGAAAATCACCAGGGTATTGGTGCGCTTGATGTTGGCAGTCAGCTTGCGCAGCGCTTGCGACATCAGGCGGGCTTGCAGACCCATGTGGGAGTCGCCCATTTCGCCTTCGATTTCGGCTTTGGGTGTCAGTGCAGCCACCGAGTCCACTACCACGATATCCACTGAGCCTGAGCGTACAAGCATGTCGGCGATTTCCAGGGCTTGCTCGCCCGTGTCTGGTTGCGAGATCAGGAGGTCGGAAACGTTAACGCCGAGCTTTTGGGCATATTGTGGGTCGAGTGCGTGTTCGGCATCGATAAAGGCTGCGGTGCCGCCCATTTTTTGCATCTGGGCGATGACAGACAGCGTCAGTGTGGTTTTGCCGGAAGATTCCGGACCGTAGATTTCAATGATGCGGCCGCGAGGCAAGCCGCCAATGCCCAGCGCGATGTCGAGGCCGAGCGAGCCGGTCGATACGGCCTGAATGTCGGCTGCGACATCCGTATCGCCCATGCGCATGATAGAACCTTTGCCGAATTGCTTCTCGATTTGCGAGAGGGCCGCGGCGAGCGCTTTGCTTTTGTTTTCGTCCATGAATCTGCCTTTGTTGGTGTGCCTGATAAAGCCTGTAATTATTTCATAATTCAGTACTTAAGGTAAGCAAAGACGCGCATTGCTGTCGCCTTTCCGCTCTTCTGGCTCAAGATAAATGACATGCGTCACTGCCAGCGAACCTCATGCGCAGATTGCGGTCATAGGTACACAACGGTAGGTATAAAAAAATTAAAGTATCGCGTTTTAAAGCTGTAAACAGAATTCGGGGCAAACACGTTTTAAGCATGACTTCCACACCATGGAAGTGATGAGGAGATGAACATGAGATTATTCAAACGCTTGCTGCTGGGTCTGACGCTGACACTGGCTAGCATGGGTGCCGCCCACGCCCACGATTCTTTCAGTATTGGCCTCAACATTGGTGGGCCAGGTTATTACGGCCCGCCGCCCGGGGCTTATTACGCACCCCCCCCAGTGATTTATCGTGCACCGCCAGTGGTGTATTTTGGCGCACCCCCTCCTGTGTACTACCGGCCGTATGAACCTCGGATTTACTACCGGGAATATGACGGTGGCCGCTACCACCATCATGACCGTGGTCGGCATGGTGGCTGGCGCTAAAAAGGGCGGTCTTCGCCCATAAGGTAAAAAAGCGATTGCCTGAAAAGCAGTCGCTTTTTTATGTCTGATCGTCAGCTGTTTTTACGCCTGCATGGGTTGCTTGAGCAGTTGTAGCAGACCTTCGAAAATAGCTTGCACGGCTTGTGCCCGGATTTGCTGGCGATTGCCACTGAAATGGCGGGTAGTGCTGACAATATTACCCGGTGTGGCCCAGGCAAAGCACACCATGCCCACCGGCTTGGCCTGCGTGCCGCCGCCGGGACCGGCAATGCCGGTAATCGCCGCTGCAATATGGGCGCGACCTCGATGTAACGCCCCGTGGGCCATTTCAATCGCCGTCTGTTCGCTTACTGCGCCATAAGTCTCCAGAGTCGCCGGATTAACCCCCAGCATGCTGATTTTTGCCGCGTTGCTGTAAGTGATATGCGCGCTCTCAAACCAGGTTGAGCTGCCTGGGATTTCGGTAATCAGGCTGGCGGCCATGCCGCCCGTACAGGACTCCGCCAGCGACAGCAGCAAGCCTTGCTGCTGCAGGGTGTTGCCTAGGCTGCGTGTCAGCTCCAGTAATTCAGTTTTATCCATAAGCCGCCTTGCAAAAAGGCAATGGCATACCCTGCTGCCAGCAAGTCATCCAGCATGACTCCCAGGCCGCCCTTGATATGCCGATCGCTCAGGTTGATGGGGAAGGGTTTCCAGATATCGAACAGACGAAACAGCAGGAACGCGGCGAGCCATGCCTGCCAGCTGAGCGGTGTGAATTCCAGCACCAGCATGAAAGCCACAATCTCATCCCACACAATGCTGCCATGGTCAGAGGCGCCAAGTGCCTTGCCCGCGATGCCGCAGATATAGATGCCGAGCAGGAACATGCCGGCGAGAATGAGGTAGTGCAGGGGCTCGGCCAGTTGCATCAGGCCGATAAAACATGGGATGCCCAGCAGCGTGCCCCAGGTGCCCGGCGCCTTGCGAGGCAGGCCGCTGCCAAAACCCAGCGCCAGGAAGTGCGCTGGGTGTCGCAGCAGAAAATGACGGTCTGGCCAGTGGATCAATCTTTGTTCCTGAATGAGGTGCATGATTGGTCATCATAGCGCATTCATCTCAGGTGCTGCCAACCCTGCTCAGCAATATGGCATGGGCGGCCTTATGCCATAGGGCGTCTTCGCAAAGCCACTATTGCTCCAATCAGCATCATCAGCCATGTACTGAGCTCAGGTACCGCGCTGATGGGTTTGAGCAGAAACAATTCGGATTGCCCTGTAAGCGTGTTGTTCATGATCCCGACTATCCACCCCAGCTCATTGATATCTGTCGCTTTGCTGAGTATCCAGCCACTCGCCAGAATGGCCGGGTCTACCAGCAGGTTAAGGTCCAGCACCTGACCGGCCTGAAAAGAGACCGCCCGGTCATTGGAGTCGCCTACCGCGATTCCCGCCTCATTGATTTTATAGGCATTGCTATAGTCGGATGCTCCCAGTGTGCCAAGATCCAGCATGCTGCCGTTTTCCCATAAGGTGGCATGCAGACCGGCTTCGTATTCCGCCTGGCCGATGACCTGTCCGGCGTTATTGATGTCATTGGCTATACTCTGCCAATACGCCACAATATTGTTATCGACATCCGTAATAACCCGATTGTCCAAGAGTTGCATGCCAGAAGCAGACCACGATATTGCCTGGGTCGCGGGGATCTGTTCATGCGTAATGGCTTGGCCAACCGCAACCCCCATATCGTTAAGACCGTGCAGTGTTGCTCTTCCATAATAGGTGGCAGACCCTAATGTGATGCCTTCTGCCAAGGGGTAGGCAAACTCGTGGTTTTCTCCATACCCGACCCAGTGTCCATGATTGTTGATGTCTGTCAGGGTGCTTCCCCGGGCTGTGCCATCGTCAATGCCAGTGGGGGTGGTGCCATTCCAGACCACCGCACCCATATACATGCCCGTGGTAGTCGATGAGCCTACGGTTTGCCCGAGATTATTAATGCCAGTGACGTAGGCATAGCCAGGACCGGAGTCAAATGAGCCAATTGGGTTAAGGTAGCTCCAATTGCCTGACGCACTGCGAACACCATTGCTGACGGCGATTTCCCCCAGGTCGTTGATATATGGGGTGCCGTAGGGATTGATTAAGCTGGCGTTGTAAATCGAGGTGAGGTTGTAACTTGGTGCAGCCTGCAGATTGCTGACAGACGCCAACAGTCCAATAAGGCCTAGTGCAATTCCAGAAATCACTTTCATGATAAGTCTCCCCGGATAACGCAAGAAACTGATCGTATGCCTGCCTGAAGTTTACGGGTATAGCCCTAATGCACTAATCTTGCCCTAAAAGAATATATCAAACGTAATGTATTGATTTGTTATTGAAATGTAGTTATGCGAAATGATCAAAGCCTGCTTTTTTGATATCGAGCCGCGTGTCCCCGGCATCGTAAACATCCACACCTGCCTGCGCTCTCGTCTGGCCAATCACGCCCAGGCTCAAGCCTAGCTGCCTGCCTAGCGTGGCAATCTGTTCACGCTTGGCGAATGGCGCGGTAAAGCAGAGCTCATAATCATCACCGCCGCCGAGCACAAAGGATTGCACCGCGTTGTCTGCAATATGCTGGCGGGTGATGGGTGAGAGGGGAATATCGGCAAACCGGATATCTGCCCCCAGCTGCGATGCTTGCAGAATATGGCCGAGATCGGCCAGCAAACCATCGGAAATATCAATGGCGCTGTGAGCTAGCTGGCGCAATGCCAGCCCGAGTGCCGCGCGAGGCTGTGGTTGATGTAGCGCCACGCTGCATTCGGCCAGCGCATCGGCTGTGAGCGGGTAGTGGCCTTGCATGGCGGCGAGTGCCAATGCGGCAGTGCCGAGTGGGCCTGAGACCCAGATATCATCGCCTGCCTTGGCACCGCTGCGGGTAAGGGCCTGCTGCTGCGGTACGATACCCATGATTTGTACGCTGATGGTGAGCGGGCCGCGCGTGGTATCACCGCCTATTAGCGATACGCCAAAACGGTCTGCGCAATCAAAAAAGCCGCGACTGAATTCAGCCAGCCAGGCCTCCTTGATTTCTGGCAGGGCGATAGCCAGCGTTGCCCAGCGGGCTTCCGCCCCCATGGCGGCCATGTCCGAGATATTGACGGCCAGCGATTTCCAGCCTATCCCGTAAGGGGCGGCATCTGCAAAGAAATGCGTGCCCGCGACCAGCATGTCGGCAGATATGGCGAGTTGATGGCCTGGAGGCACGGCGATCAGGGCGGCATCGTCGCCTATGCCCAGCTCGGTGTGCAACTGTGGGCGCCTAAAGTAGCGGGCGATCAGGTCGAATTCAGGTGTCATGCAGCGGGTGTTCAGGCTTGCGGTTTGATGGCGGATTTGGGGCGAAACGCCTTGACGATGCTTTCTTTGGTTTCGATATACGGTGCGCCGATCAGGTCCAGGCAATAAGGCACGGCGGCAAAAATGCCGGGCACCACGGTCTTGCCATCGGCATCTTTCAGGCCTTCCAGAGTTTCCTGTATGGCTTTAGGCTGGCCGGGCAGGTTGATGATCAGACTCTGCTTGCGGATAACGGCTACCTGGCGCGAAAGAATGGCGGTGGGCACAAAATGCAGGCTGATTTGCCGCATCTGCTCGCCGAAGCCCGGCATTTCCTTGTCGGCGACAGCCAGGGTGGCTTCAGGCGTCACATCGCGCAGCGCCGGGCCAGTACCGCCGGTGGTGAGTACCAGGTCGCAGCCTTCATGGTCGACCAGGTCGCGCAGGGTTGCTTCAATCTCGGCTTGCTCATCGGGGATGATGCGTGCCACCGCCTGCCAGGGGGTAAGGAGTACATTGTCCAGCCATGCCTTGAGACTAGGGATGCCTTTGTCTTCATACACGCCAGCGGAGGCGCGATCACTCACGGAAACTAAGCCGACGGTAAGGAATTGTTCTGACATAGTGGTTGTCTACGCAATCGTAATAACAAAATCAAGAATGCCATTATCATAACATCAGCCGACATGTGCTTTCGGCTGAACCTCCGAGGAGAGTCACCATGCATTACATCACGAGCCTGTTGCTAGCCGTTGCGCTGGTGGGCTGTGCCAGCCAGAAGCCGCAACCGGTGCCGGTGGATAATACCCGTGCCAGCAATGGCAATCCCTATACCGAGACCTATGTCAGCCATCCGCAGCCCGCGACGCTGCTGGCTCCAGATCCGAATGGCCCCAAGCTCTACCTGGGCGATAAAAAAGAGGGCGATTACAAGCGTATGCTGGAGCAGGGCTATGACATGCTGGGCTATTCCAGTTTTGAATCCGGTGACGTGGCGCCAGAGCTGGCTACCGAGCAGGCCAGGCAGGTGAAGGCGGATCTGGTACTGGTTTATACCCAGCTGACTGGCAGCACGCCTGCCAGCATGAAGTTGCAGCAATTGCGCCAGCAGGCCGCAGCCCAAAAAGCAGCAGCGGCAGAACCGAAAGCGGCAGGCGATGCTCCTGCACCCGTGGATGAGGCCAAGCAGCGCTATCATTACTTTGCCTCGTACTGGGTGAAACTGGCGCCGCCATTAATCGGTGTGCATGTGAATGGCCCGGTGGCGCCAGACCAGCCTGGTTTGCCGGTGGTGGCCGTGGTGAAGCAGTCGCCTGCCGACAAGGCCGGTCTGGTGGATGGTGATGTGCTGACCCGTCTGGGGGAAGTTAACCTCGACAAGCCGGAGTCCCTGACGCGCGCCGCCAGACAATATGCCGGTAAAACCGTCGAGGTGGATTTCCGCCGCAGCGGCAGCCCGGGCAAAGCCATGATCACCCTGAATCAGCGTCCTCAGTAGTGTTTTGCTGTCCGGCACATTCGCTGTGTGCCGGACGTGTTTCGCTTTTATTCCCATTGGCAGGCACGTTCGTGCATGCTTACAATCCAGCTAACCCCATAACAAAAGCAATAAGCCATGATGGATAAAATCCTCCACGACTACCTGCAACACAAAAGCGAGCCTGTGCGCCTGCTGGCCGATCTGGTGGATCAGATACGGCCGGCACGTGGCGACCACCGCGACCATGCTGCGCATGCCATCCAGGCGCTATGTCATGTGCTGAATCGCGAACCTGTGCTTGCCCAGGCTTTGCATGAAGCCGTGCTGGGCTTGCTGGGCGGCCGTCGCCCGGTCTCGCTGTATGTGGATGCGGGCATTCAGCCCAGCAGCGGATTCTTTACTGAAATGTTCCGGCGCGTGGGCCACAAATTATTGCCCGAAGCCGTAGACCCGCAATATGTGAAAGATGTCTTCGGGCAGATTTTCCGGCGCCGGCAAGATGAGCTATGGGTCATTGCCGTGCCCGACGAGGTCTGGCTGCAACTGCTGGAAGCCATGCGATTTGACGAGGCGGATACGCGCCTGCTGGAAGCCTGCAAACGCGGCCTGCTGGATGCCGTTCAGGTGCTGTCCTACCGTCTGTCGGCCTCTGGCCTGGAGCCTGAGCTGATACGCAGTCATCCTGAGCTGGAAAACCATGCTTCGCCCTTCATTATCCAGAATGTGGAGCTGGGCAATTTTCTTGAAGCGCCCGAGGATGACAAAAACGACATACGGCATATTCTGGTCATGCTGGATCAGTGCGGTGAAGTGATAGGCAAGATACGCCGCAACAGCTCGCAAACCGGGACCAGCATTCATCTGACCTTTTTGCTGCAACGCATGACGCAGCAGATACGCCGCCTGGAGCGCCTGTTACGCATTATTGCCAGCCAGCGCGCCGGGGAGAGCGCGAATCTTGAGTTTGTGCATCTGTTGAAAGAGCTGGTTTCCGCCGAATGCCACAAGAATGATGTGCGCAAGCACTGGCGCGAGAACATGGAGCTGCTGGCCCTGCGCGTGACCGAAAATGCCAGCCGCACCGGCGAGCATTACATCACCAGCAATCGCCGCGAATACTATGGCCTGATGCGCTCGGCCATGGGGGCGGGCATTATCATCGCCTTCATGGCGATGCTAAAGATCATCACCGCGGGCAAACATTATGCCCCGCTGACCGAGGCCATCCTGTTCAGCCTCAATTACGGGCTGGGCTTTGTCATCATTCATATCCTGCACTTTACGGTGGCGACCAAGCAGCCCGCAATGACCGCCGCCGCCATTGCCGCCAGTATTGATGCCAGTGATGGCAAGAGCCGGGAGATGGATAATCTGGTGAATATCATCGCGCAGACCATACGCAGCCAGACCATTGCCATTATCGGCAATGTGTCACTCGCCGTGCCGGTGGCGATGCTGATTGGCTGGGCGATCTATACCCTCACCGGCAGTCATTTTATTCCCCCGGAAAAAGCGCACAAATTGCTGGCCGATATTCACCCGTGGCATAGCGGGGCGCTGATTTACGCCGGTATCGCCGGGGTTTGCCTGTTCCTGTCTGGGCTGATTGCGGGCTATCACGACAATCTTGCGATCTATAACAAGATCCCGCAACGCCTAAAAGCCCTCGGCTGGTTGCGGGTGTTGCTGGGGCCTGCACGACTGGAACGCGTGGCGAAGTATGTGGAAAACAACCTGGGGGCGCTGGCGGGTAACTTTTACTTCGGTTGCCTGTTGGGCGGCATGTCAGGTCTGGGCGTCTTGCTGGGCCTGCCGATTGATATCCGGCATATTGCCTTTTCATCCGCGTTTGTCGGCTTCTCGTTTACCGCCCTCGATTTCAATATTACCTGGCAACTGGCTGTCATTGCCGCCGTGAGCGTGTTGCTGATCGGCACGGTCAATCTGCTGGTGAGTTTCAGTCTGGCGCTGTATGTGGCGATGAAGTCGCGCAAGGTGAGCTTTGTGCAATGGCGTCGCTTTCTGGTGACCTTGCTCAAGCGCTTGAACAATGAGCCCGGCAAGTTTTTCCTGCCACCGCCACGGAGTGAGCCGGAGACGGAATCTGGTCATGGGCATTAATGCCATGTAAAAAAAGCCCGCTGGTTCAAGCGGGCTTTTTTTATGCGGCGATGTGGAGCCTGGGTATGCTGGCTCGTTACTCTTCCGCTTCGTCTTCGGGTTCTTCCTCAGGCGCTGCGCCGGGCGCGGTGACTTCACGCAGCAGTTTGAACAGTTCGCGACTGCTTTTCGGCGGTTTGTTAGCGGCGGCTTCACGGCGGGCATTGCGTATCAGCGTGCGCAACTGCTGGATATCCACCGCCGGGAAATGCGACATGAAGTCCTGCAGCGCGGCTTCTTCTTCGATCAGGCGGGTGCGCCAGCGCTCCAACTGGTGAAAATAGGCAGTTTCGGCGTTGTGCTTGCCCTCCCAGCGTTGCAACTGGTCGATGATGGGGGCGGTATCCACATTGCGCATCAGGCGGCCGATGTATTGCATCTGGCGACGGATCGCGCCATTGGCGGTAATGCGCTTGGCTTCCCGTATCGCATCATTCAGCGCTTCTGGCAGATCCAGCTTGGCCAGTCTTTCCTTGGGCAGGCCGACCAGCGTCACGCCCAGATCCTGCAGTGCATCCATGGCCGCTTTGCGCTTGGTCTTGCTGAGCGGGCTGTCTTCGATATCCGCCTCGGCGGCGTTGTTTGTCTCATTAGGTTTCATGCTGGGGTATGATAGCAGTTTTTCCCCAAGAGACTTAATGTGAGCGTAACCCACGTTGCCCCAACCACCGGATTCAGTCATACGCTGGATGATCTGCGCGAAATGAGCGCGCGCGTATTGGCACTGGCCAAGGCCGCGGGCGCCAGTGCCGCTGAGGCGGAGGTCAGTTTTGGTGTCGGGCAGAATGTGTCCGTGCGCATGGGCGAGACGGAGACCATTGAGTACAACCGTGATAAAGGCATGTCAGTCACCGTGTATTTTGGCCAGCAAAAAGGCCATGCCAGTACCTCGGACCTGAATCCGCAAGCTTTGCAGGATACCGTGGCGGCAGCCTGCAATATCGCCCGCTACACCGCTAAAGACGAGTTTTGTGGTCTGGCTGACGCGGCGCTGATGGCGCGCGACGTGCCGGATCTGGATCTGCATCATCCCTGGACGATTTCGGTGGATGATGCCGTGCGTTTGGCTACCGAATGTGAAGATGCGGCGCGTGCAGTGGATAAGCGCATTACCAATTCGGAAGGGGCTTCTGTCTCGACCTATGAAGGCCTGTTTTCCTATGCCAATAGCCATGGATTTTCCGGTGGCTACCTGAGTTCACGGCACAGTATCAGTTGTTCGGTGATCGCCGAAGAAGCCGATGCCATGCAGCGTGATTACTGGTACAGCACGGCCCGCAACGCAGATTGGCTCGATAGCCCGAAAAACATCGGCCAACTGGCAGGGGAACGCACCGTGCGTCGCCTGGGCTGCCGCCGCATCAAGACCGCGCAAGTGCCGGTGCTGTTTGATGCCTCGCTGGCATCCGGCCTGATTTCTCATCTGATCAGCGCTGTTTCTGGCGGCAGTCTGTATCGCAAGTCATCCTTTCTGCTGGATTCTCTCGGCAAGTCGGTGATGTCATCCATTGTGAATATCAGCGAGCAGCCGCATATTCGCGGCGCACTCGCCAGTGCCCCGTTTGATAACGAAGGTGTTGCCACAAAGTCCCGCATGCTGGTGGAAAACGGTGTGCTGCAGGGCTATGTGCTTTCCAGTTATTCCGCGCGCAAATTAGGCATGCAAACCACAGGTAATGCCGGTGGCAACCATAATCTGCTGGTGAGCCAGCAAGGCAAGCCTGCCGAAGATCTGAATGGTTTGCTGCGCCAAATGGGTACCGGTTTGCTGGTGACTGAACTGCTGGGGCACGGCATCAATATGGTGACCGGCGATTACTCGCGTGGCGCTGCCGGTTTTTGGGTGGAGAATGGTGTGATTGTTCACCCGGTAGAAGAAATTACCATTGCCGGCAATCTGCGCGATATGTTCATGCAGATCGTGGCCATCGGTAATGATGTGCTGGTGCAGGGCTCCAAGCAGGTGGGCTCTATTCTGATTGAGCAGATGACGGTGGCAGGGGATTAAGCGCAGGGCGCCTGCCCGCAAGCAGGGAAGCAAATTTGTAGATAAACAAAAAGCCCGGCATGCCGGGCTTTTTGCTGGGTCAGATCAGGTCTGACTTATTTCTTGTCGCCATTCACGTTAGGCTGTGGCAGATCATCATCGTCGTCATCGGTTGCGGTGACGTGATCATTGATCTGGTTGGCACGACGTTGCAGGTAGGCATCACGCATGAAGGCGTATGGGTCCAGTGCTGCATCGTCCAGCAAGTCACTTGCTGGCAGATATTGTGAACGCTTGTCGATCAGGTTCAGCAGACGAGCCTGGTTACGTGTGCGTGGATTGTCTACGTAGCTGATCGGATCAAAGGCCACGGTGTCGACGACCAGACCGCCAGTGTCGCGCAGTGTGCTTGGGCCGAGGAAAGGCAGCACCAGATAGGCGCCATTGCCTACACCCCAGTAACCCAGGGTTTGACCGAAGTCTTCAGGGTGACGCTCAATACCGTCTTTGGATGCTACATCAATCAGACCAGCAATACCGAAGGTGCTGTTGATGACGAAGCGGCCAGCTTCGCTCATGGCATTGTCAATCTTGAACTGCAACAGATTGTTGATCACGGATACAAAGGTACCCAGGTTGTTGAAGAAGTTGCTTACGCCAGAACGCACGGGAGATGGCATCACGGCCTTGTATGCCCCTGCGATTGGCTTGATGACGGCTTTGTCAGCAGTGTCATTGAATTTGTAAACGCCACGATTGAGGCCTTCGAGCGGGTCTTTGTTGGCTTGCGAGGCACAGCCTGATAACAGGGAGGCCAAGACGAGGCTGGCAATGACGGCATATGATTTGGTGCGCATGCGTTGTTCCAAACTGTATGATTGATATTATTGCGTTGGACGACCGGCCCGGGCCGGAAACCACATCGGACTTTAACCGACGGCCTGTGCATTGTCCACTTTTTTGCTGTGCTTCACCAGTGATTCAGTTGCGAAAATCTGACACTGGTGACGAGAATGGTCACTGCACGCCGGGTGATGCTTTTTGCTGGTGAGTGCCGCTCATGATTGTCTATTCAAGGAACCTTGTCGCATGTCATTGATGACCATACAACACTACCTGACGCGCGCCCAGCAGCAGCATGCCGGGGCGACTGGTGAGCTGACGCTGATACTTAACGATATTGTCACCAGCTGCAAACGCGTGGCACAGGCGGTCAATCAGGGGGCCTTGCTGGGCACCATGGGCGACCTCGGCAGCCAGAATGTGCAGGGTGAAGTACAAAAGGCGCTGGATGTGATTGCCAACACGATTTTCCTGGAAAGTAATCAGGCAAGTGGATTGCTGGCTGGCATGGCCTCCGAAGAGATGGACGATCCATACCTGATGCCGGAGGGAGTGCATGGCCGGTATTTGTTGCTGTTTGATCCCCTGGATGGCTCATCGAATGTGAACGTCAATATTTCAGTGGGCTCCATTTTTTCGGTATTGCGTTGCCCGGAAGGCGTCGTCCAGCCGCAACTGGCAGACTTTTTGCAGCCCGGTGTGCAGCAGGTATGCGCGGGCTATGCCTTGTATGGTTCTTCTACCATGCTGGTGATCACGACCGGGAGTGGGGTGGATGGGTTTACGCTGGATCATGGCACTGGTGAATTCATGCTGACGCATCCGCAAATGCGGATAGTTGATGATAGCCGCGAATTTGCCATCAATATGTCCAACCAGCGCCATTGGCCGCCCGCCATCAAGCGCTATGTGGATGAGTGCGTGCAGGGTGCCAGCGGACCACGCGGTGTGGATTTCAATATGCGCTGGGTAGCCTCCATGGTGGCCGAGGTGCACCGGATTCTGTTGCGCGGCGGGATTTTCATGTACCCCATGGACAATAAAAATGCCGCCCAAGGCGGCAGGTTGCGTTTGCTATATGAAGCTAACCCCATGGCCATGCTGGTGGAGCAGGCTGGTGGCTTGGCCAGCACAGGCAGCCAGCGTTTGCTGGAGCTTGTGCCGCATGCCTTGCACCAGCGCGTGTCGGTGATTCTGGGCTCGCGCCATGAGGTTGAGCGTGTGCAGGACTATTTCAGTGCCGAGTAACAAAAGCACCGGCGCACGATTTAGTGCTCGGTCTCGTCGTCGTAATCATCCTCGACTTCTTCGTCGTCTTCATCATCGTCCAGCAGGGGTTGAATGTCGTCCAGATAAAGACCGCTGCCGCCGTTATAGCTTTCGACTTCTTTGTCGGTAAATTGCAGCACCTCGGTGGCGACATGTTCAGAGAATACCTGTTCAATGTTTTCGAACAGCTCTTCCACAAACTCGCTGAAGGTGGTGTCGGTGTCGTTGACTTCATAGGCGTTATCAAAGGCTTGCTGCACCAGTTCGGTAAAACGGTCGGCAATGGCTTCAATGGCGGCTTGATTGTGTGACATAAAGACTCCTGTAGGTTTACGAATGTTGTCTGAATGACTATGGAAAGCGCGCTTTGTTCAGAAGCTTTTGACGCAGCCCATGCTAACATGCGGCATCAACCCGGCACAGGAGTTGTTGTGTGAGCGAAATACTCTCTGCTACCAGCCGTCATGCCACGCAGGTAAGGCGCAAGGTGTTCATGACCGGCCTGCTTGGTGCCCTGGCGGGCTTGCTGTTTGGACTCGATATCGGGGTGATTTCCGGTGCGCTGCCATTCATTGCCCGCGAGTTTGATGTGCCCGACCAGGTGCAGGAATGGATCGTCAGTTCCATGATGTTTGGTGCCGCCTTCGGCGCATTGGCTGCGGGCTGGTTATCCTATCGACTTGGGCGCAAATATTCCCTGTTGCTGGGCGCATTGCTGTTTGTGGTGGGCTCGTTGTTATGCGCGCTCGCCTGGGGGCCGGTGCCCCTGATACTGGCGCGCGTGCTGCTGGGGCTGGCGGTGGGTATCGCCTCGTTTACCGCGCCTTTGTATTTGTCCGAGATCGCGCCTGGCAAAGTGCGCGGCTCCATGATCTCGCTTTATCAGCTCATGATCACGCTCGGCATTCTGCTGGCCTTTCTTTCCAATACCTTCTTCAGTTATAGCGGCGCATGGCGCTGGATGCTGGGCATTATTGCCATCCCGGCCGTGATTCTCTTTTTCGGGGTTTTATTGCTGCCGCGTAGTCCGCGCTGGCTCATGCTGCGCGGACGTGAGGCGCATGCCCGCCGCGTCTTGCAGCAGTTGCGTGTCAATGAAACCGAGGTTGAACACGAGCTGGATGAAATCCGCCAGCAGCTCGCGCAAAAACAGCAGGGCTGGGGCTTGTTCTTTGCCAACCGGCACGTGCGCCGGGCCGTATATCTTGGCATGCTGTTGCAGATCATGCAGCAACTGACCGGCATGAATGTGGTCATGTATTACGCGCCGCGCATTTTTGACCTGGCTGGTTTTAACGATCCGGTGGCCCAGATGTGGGGCACGGTGATTGTGGGGCTGACCAATGTGCTGGCCACTTTTATTGCCATTGCGCTGGTGGACCGCTGGGGCCGCAAACCGGTGCTTTATGTCGGCTTTTTGACCATGGGCCTGGGCATAGGCGTGCTGGGCCTGCTGATGCATATCGGCATTGATAGTCAGGCGCAGCAGATGGCGGCGGTGGCGATGCTGCTGATCTTTATCACCGGCTTTGCCATGTCTGCCGGTCCGCTGGTCTGGGTATTGTGTTCCGAGATACAGCCCTTGCGCGGCCGTGATTTTGGTATTGCGGTGTCCACCTTTACCAACTGGATTGCCAATATGGTGGTCGGTGCGACCTTCCTCACCATGCTCAATGTGCTGGGCAGTGCCCATACCTTCTGGTTCTACGCCGGGTGCAATCTGCTGTTTATTTTGCTGACCCTGCTGCTGGTGCCGGAAACGCGTGGCGTATCGCTGGAGCGCATCGAGCGCAATCTCTTCAGTGGCAAGGCCTTGCGCGCGTTGGGAGATTAATCTTCAGGCAGTGCAGTGGAAGACGCGTTTTTGTATAGCGCCAGCGCTTTTTCGCGCTGCACGCTGTGCTCTACCACAGGCGCGGGATAATCTTTGCCGATGACCAAGCCCAGACTCTGCTGGCGCAAGGGTGGCATCAACCACGGCGCGTGAATTTCCTTCTCATGGCAGGCTGCCAATTCCGGCACGTATTTGCGGATAAATTTGCCCTGCGCATCAAATTTTTCGGATTGCGTGACGGGGTTGAAAATGCGGAACCAGGGCTGGGCATCGCAGCCGGTCGAGGCCGCCCACTGCCAGCCGCCATTATTCGCAGCAAGATCAAAATCAATCAACCGTTCGGCAAAATAACGCTCGCCCCAGCGCCAGTCGATCAGCAGATCCTTGACCAGAAAGCTGGCGGTGACCATGCGCAGGCGATTGTGCATATAGCCGGTCTGGTTGAGCTGGCGCATGGCGGCATCCACTAGCGGATAACCGGTGCGGCCTTCGCACCAGGCATCGAACAGCGCCTGCTGGTTGGGGAAGGCAATCGCATCAAATTCCAGCTTGAAAGCCCGGCCAGCGGCTACCTGTGGATGGTGATGCAATACCTGGAAGTAAAAATCACGCCAGATCAGTTCGTTCAGCCAGGTTTCCGCGCCTGCATTGTGTTGTTGCCAGGCGGTGCGTGCCAGATGGCGGATGGACACCGTGCCAAAGCGCAAATGCACCGATAGATAAGACGGGCCTTTGACCGCAGGAAAATCCCGCGCGTCCTTGTAGCGGGCCATGCGCTCCTGAAATTCCGCAAACAGCTGCTGGCCGCCGGACATGCCGGTGGGTAATTTCATCTCCCCCAGATTGGTGCGGGCAAAGCCCATGGATTCCAGGGTCGGCATCTCCGTTTTGTCAGCAGCGGCCAGGTGCTGGCGGTAACGGTCTACCGGATAGGCTTGCAGATAAAAGTCATTGAGCTTTTTCAGGTGAGCATTTTTGTAGGGGGTGAATACGCCATAAGGTTTGCCTGCCTGCGTCAGCACCTCATCCTGTTCAAAAATCACCTGATCCTTGTACTGATGAAACGCAATATCGTGGCTGGCGAGCTTGGCTGCTACCTCGGCATCGCGCGCGACGGCATCAGGCTCATAGTCGCGATTGCTGTAAACCGCGCTGGCCTTGAGTTTAACGGCCAATGCCGGGATGCCTTCTTTGGCACAGGCATGCAGCATAATAAGATCCCCACCTTGTGATCGCAGGGCCTGTTGCAACTCACGTACGCTTTCCCATATAAACTCAACCCGGCGGTCGGCGCGGTCTGGCAGGGCATCCAGAATGTCGGTATCAAACACAAAGGCGCAATAGACATGCGTGTGCGCTTTAAGTGCATGGTAGAGCGCGGCGTGGTCAAAGTCGCGCAAGTCGCGGCGAAACCAGACCAGGGCGTAGGACGAGGTTGTCATAAGGAGAGAGCCCGCTATTCGCGGTGGTAAGGATGATGCTGAATGACTGTCCAGGCGCGATAAAGTTGCTCGGCCAGCAATACGCGCACCATGCCATGAGGCAGGGTGAGCTTGGACAAGCCCCACAGCCACTCGGCACGCGATTTGACGCTGGCATGCAAACCGTCAGCGCCGCCAATGACCAGGGCAATATCCCGCCCGCTGGTCAGCCAGGTTTCCATGCGGGCAGCGAGCTGCACCGTGGTCACTTCCTGGCCGCGCTCATCAAGGGCGATCAGATAATCCTTGCCCACGGCTTCCAGAATGCGCTTGGCTTCCGCTTCCTGCACTACCTCGGCATTTTTGCCAGAGGCGCGCTTGTCCGGCTTGATTTCAACAATCTCGATACTTGCTTCGCGCGGCATGCGCTTCAGGTACTCAGTGCAGGCTGTTTCCACCCAGTCGGGCATTTTGTGGCCGACTGAGAGAATACGCAGTTTCAAGGGGAAAGACTCAGGCGTTGCTGGCCTGGGAGGCGGAACGACGGCTCTCGGTTTCGCCCCAGAGCTGTTCCAGATTGTAGTAGGCGCGGGCGGTCGGGATCATGATGTGAACGACGATATCGTCCAGATCAACCAGCACCCATTCGCCTTCTTTTTCGCCTTCGGTACCGCGCAGTGGCACACCTTTTTCGCGCAGCTTTTCACGCACGTTGTCGGCAACTGCTTTGGCCTGACGCGTGGAATTGGCGCTGGCGACGATCATGTAATTGGTCATGGAGGTCAGCTTGCGCACGTCCATCACGGTGATATCAAAGGCTTTGATATCTTCCAGCGCGTCGATGACGGCCAGTTTCATTGCTTCTAGTTCTAACATTCAGGCGGCCTGTGAAGATACTTGTACGGGGATTGCCTGACGCTGGTCCTTGATGCGGTTTTGCGCATCAACATATACCAGCTGGGGCTTGAATTTTTCCAGCTCAACTTCGCTGTACGTGGCATAGGTCGCAATGATCAGCAAATCGCCAGGGCTTGCCTTGCGTGCAGCTGCGCCATTGACCGAGATCACGCCCGAGTTGCGCTCGGCACGAATGGCATAGGTGGTGAAGCGCTCGCCATTGTTGACGTTGTAAATGTCGATCTGCTGGTACTCGCGAATATCGGCGGCGTCGAGCAATGCCTCGTCAATCGCACAGGAGCCCTCATAGTCCAGCTCCGAGTGCGTCACGCGCACACGGTGCAATTTGGATTTGAGCATGGTTCTTTGCATGGTTGGTCTGGGTTTGTTCAATTCGGCCGATCATTATAAGGTAAACAACACGCTGAATAAACGAAGTTTTTAGCGCGGCGCCGACAAACACGGCCTTTCCCCTGATGATCGCCGCATCATGAATGGCGCGGATGCCGCCTTGCAGGAGGGCTAGGGCTTGCTGCCCAGTTTTTCAGACAGGCCTGCGGATTGCGCGGATATAAATTTTTCCACGCGCCTGGTATAGGGGTTTTCCAGGCCTAGTTGACCATTGATCTCGCCATGGTTGAGGTTCTGCTCCAGCACCTCAACGCGCACCCCGAGTTCCTGCGCCCGGCGCTGATAGCCATAGGCCTGTTCGCAGGGGTTATCCCGACGCTGGGTGGAGCATACGGCGAGCAGGGGAAGTGACTGCTGGGTGAGCTGCTGCAGTGGCGAGGTAGCGCGCCAGTAGTTGGCGTCCTTGCCAAAGGCCTGGTCATAAAAACGTGGGTGACGGCGCTGCATGATGGTGGGGACATCCAGTGCAGCACTATCCAGCGAGATGGTTGCCAGCCAGGGCTTGGCGCCGAAGGCAGTGGCGATGGATGGCTGTGATGAAAGCAGGCTCACCAGGTGCGCACCGGCGGAGTGCCCCATCAGAATGAGCTGGCCGGAATCGCCTTTCCAGCCGGGCGCTTTTTGCTGGATCACCGAGAGGGCGAGGGCGACATCCTCAGCCTGTGCCAGGGGCGCAGTGTCGGGCAGCATGCGGTAGTTAAGCGAGACGAGGATGATGCCTTTGGGAACCCAGCGGGCTATTTTATTCGTGACTACCTTGCTGTGGGTTTTGTCGCCTATGCGCCAGGCGCCGCCGTGCACCATGACAATGATCGGGGCTTGAGCAGTGGGCGCCTGCGCGGATGGCGGCGGCAGATACACATCCATTTTTTGCAGCTTGTCCGGGCCGTAGGCAATGGCGGCCAGTAGCTTTACGCCTGCAGGAAGCGCTGTGCTGCTGTCCGCGGCATCTTCCTCTTCCATCTCGCTGCTGCGGGCATCGGCGCGCTTGTTGATCAGGTCGCGCAGGGGGCCTGCCTCCGCCATATGGCTGAGCAAGAGCAGACTGCTTAAAACCAATGCCAGCAAACGCATGGTGAGCTCCCGGGTGAGAGGGTTAGCGCGACCAGCCCGCTTGGGCGGCGGCTGGCTGCGATACATCAAGCCTGGTGGCTTGCGTCAAATTCCAGATTGTCGATCAGCCGCGTTTTGCCCAGGCGGGCCGCGGCCAGTGCGACCAGCTGGGTATCCTTGGCGGTAGCAGGCTGCAGGGTAGATGCAGCACGCACCTCAATATAATCAACGATCCAGCCGAGCTGCGTCAAATACTGGCGCGTTTGTTCGCAGATGGCAGGGTAATCATGGTTGCCTTTCTGGATCGCCTGCTTCACCAGTTGCAATGCAGCATGCAGGCGCTTGGCCTCTTGCCGTTGCGCCGGGCTGAGGTAGCCATTGCGTGAGCTCATGGCCAGGCCATCGGCCTCGCGCACGGTTTCGCCGCCGATGATGCTGATTGGCAGATTGAATTGCTGCACCAGCTCGCGAATGACGCTGAGCTGCTGGTAATCCTTTTTACCGAATATGGCGACTTGCGGCTGTACCAGGTTAAAGAGCTTCATCACCACGGTGGCGACACCGGAAAAATGGCCGGGGCGGCTGGCACCACAGAGGCTGTCGGCGATAGGCGGGGCGCTGATGGTCATGGTTTGCGCGGTGGGGTACATCTCGCTGACCGAGGGCGCGAACACCACATCGGCCCCAGCCGCTTGCAGCCGGGCGCAATCCTGTTCCAGCGTGCGCGGGTAGTTGTCCAGGTCTTCGTTGGGGCCAAACTGCAGTGGGTTGACGAAAATGCTGACGACCACACAGTCGCCATGTTGGCGCGCCAGGTTGACCAGATGGATGTGCCCATCATGCAGATTGCCCATGGTGGGCACAAAGCTGATGCGGGTTTCGCCAGCGAGGCGGGCGCGGAGTTCGGTAACGCTGTGTAGGATGTCCATAAATGCTCGATGGAGAATGGCCAGGCTTAGTAAGCGTGGGCCACGGAGGGGAATTCGCCGGATTTGACTGCCTGCACGTAGCGGCTAACGGCTTCCTGAATGCTGGTGCTTTCCTGCATAAAATTGCGCACGAAACGCGGCGATTTGAAGCTGCCCGGATCTTTGTCAGCCGGTCCGGTGTAAATGCCCAGCAGATCCTGAATCACCAGCACCTGGCCGCTACAGTCGACACCTGCGCCTATGCCTATGGTGGGCGCGGCAATGCGCCGAGTAATTTCGGCAGCCAGCGCCGCGGGCACCATTTCCATCAATACCAGGCATACACCTGCTGCGCTCATGGCTTCGGCGTCGGCCATGATCTGGCTGGCGCTATCCTCGGTTTTGCCTTGAATCTTGTAGCCGCCCAGTTGCTTAACAGATTGCGGGGTGAAGCCCAGATGCGCGCACACCGGTATGCCATGCGCGACCAGATGGCGGGCTGTCGCCACCATGTGGCCGCCGCCTTCGATCTTGACGATGTGGGCGCCAGCAGCGATCAATTGTCTGGCGTTATCCAGCGCTTCTTCGGGGCTAGCTTCATAGCTGCCATACGGCATGTCGGTCATGATCAGGGTGTGGCGGCTACCGGCAGCTACGCTGCGGGTGTGGTAGACCATATCCTGCATGCTCACGCTCAGGGTATCAGTGGCGCCTTGCAATACCATGCCCAGTGAATCGCCGACCAGCAGCACATCCACCCCAGCGGCTTCCATCAGCTTGGCAAAGCTGGCGTCATAGCAGGTCAGCATGGCGATTTTTTCGCCGCGGGCCGCCATGGTCTGTAAATCGTGTACGGTCACGCCTATTCCAGATTGGGGTTGAAAAACTCGCGACGGCCGCGCATCTGCAAGGTGCGCTCGATCAGCAGGTCCAGCGCACCTTCGCGCTTGGTGATGTCGAGATTTTCATTATTGACGATGAGCACGGGCGCGGCATCGTACTGGTGGAAAAATTCGCTGTAGGCATCGGCCAGTCGCTTCAGGTATTCGCGCGGAATCTCCTGCTCATAGCTGATGTTGCGCTGATTGACGCGTTCGGCCAGCGCATCGACGGGGGTTTGCAGGTAGATCACCAGATCAGGCGTCGATACCTGCACTTGCAGGTGCTGGTAGATCTGGCGATAGAGGGCAAACTCTTCGTCATCCAGATTCATGCGGGCAAACAGCGGGTCTTTTTCCAGAAAGAAATCGGCGATGGTGGCTTTGCCAAACAGGTCGCGCTGGCTCAGGTCGCGGATTTGTTCGCAACGCTGAAATAGAAAGAATAGCTGCGTAGGCAAGGCGTAACGTGGCGCATCCAGATAAAACCGCGGCAGGAAGGGATTGCTCTCGGCATTTTCCAGCAGCAAATTGACGGAGAATTTATCTGCCAGCTTGCGCGCAAGCGTGGTTTTGCCACTGCCTATCGGGCCTTCAATGACGATATAGGGAAATTTGTCGATCAAACTCATGGTGCTAACCTTCAGCCTTTACTTTGATAACGCCCTGATCGCCGCAAGCTTTAGCCAGCTCAATCGCCGTGCCGTAATCGGCAATCTTGAGTTCTGGTGCAATTTCGGCCAGCGGCAGCATGACAAAGCCACGTTCATGCATGCGCGGATGCGGCAGCGTCAGCTCGGTGGTCTGCATCTGCACATCTTCATATAGCAGCAGATCGAGGTCCAGCACGCGCGGCGCATTGGGGAAAGGCCGCTCGCGGCCGTACTGGTTTTCCAGTGCCAGCAGGGCGCGCAGCAGGGCAATCGGCGTCAGCGTGGTGTTTACCTCGGCAACCGCGTTGATGAAATCAGGCTGGTTGTCGTAACCCACAGGCGCGGTGCGATAAAGCGATGAAGGGCGAACGACCTGCGTCTCCGGCAAGGTGTTCAGCGCGGTTAGCGCCGAACTCACCTGCGCTTGCGGATCCTTGAGGTTGCTGCCCAGTGCTACAAAGGCGCGACTCATGCCGCTTCAGGTTTGGCCGCCGGTTTTTTGCGTGAACGGCGGCGACGTTTCTTGGGTTCGGCGGTGGCGGGCTGCAGCATGGCGCTGCGCTGTTCGCCATCGGTATTGGCAAAGTCAGTCCACCATTGGCCCAGTTCCATGGGCAACTCGCCTGACTCGCAGCGCAACAGCAGAAAGTCATAAGCGGCACGGTAACGTGGATGCTCCAGCAGGGCGTAGGGACGCTTGCCCGAACGTTGCTCAAAGCGCGGTTGCATGCCCCAGATTTCCTTCATGGTGGTGCTGTAGCGCTTGTGTATGGCGAGTTTCTCCGCCTGGATATCGCATACCTCATGCATGGCGAGATGCAGCGCAGGGATAGGGCGCTCGCCATTGTCCTGATATTGCTGCCAGGCGGTGAGAACCTCATGCCAGAGCAGTGTGGCAAACAGGAAGCTGGGCGACACTGGCTTGTCCTGCAGCACGCGCTCATCGGTATTTTTCAGTGCCAGCGTGACAAAACGCTCGCCCATGGGTTGTTCCAGAACGACATCGAGCAGAGGCAGTAAGCCATGATGCAGCCCATGCTGACGCAAGGCCTTGACGCTTTCCATGGCATAGCCGGAAAGGAACAGCTTGAGCATTTCATCAAACAGGCGCGAAGCAGGGACTTCCTGCAGTTCGTCAGCCAGTTTGGGGATAGGCGCTTCGGTGGCTTTATCCAGCTTGAGGCCGAGCTTGGCCGACAGGCGGATGGCGCGCAGCATGCGCACCGGGTCTTCGCGGTAGCGCGTGACCGGGTCACCTATCATGCGCAGGATGCCTGCCTGGATATCTTCGTAACCATTGTGAAAGTCCAGCACATCTTCGCTGGAAGGGTCGTAATACAAAGCGTTGGCGGTAAAGTCGCGCCGCAGGGCGTCGTCTTCCTGGCTGCCGAATACGTTATCGCGCAGAATGCGGCCGCTGTCGGCGATTTTGGCATCGCCATCGTCATTCAGGTGGCTGCCGCGGAAGGTAGATACTTCCACCGTTTCATCACCAAACAGGACATGCACCAGGCGAAAGCGCCGACCAATGATGCGCGAGCGGCGGAACACGCGGTTTACCTGCTCGGGCGTGGCATTGGTCGCGACATCAAAATCCTTGGGGCGCTTCTTCAGCAGCAGATCGCGCACGGCGCCGCCAACGATGAATGCCTCAAACCCGGCTTTTTGCAGGCCTTCGGTGGTTTTGATAGCCCCTGTACTCAGCAGTTTGCGGTTGATTTTATGCGTCTTGACCGGAATGCGATTGACGGAACCGCTGGTTTTAGCAGTACGCGTGCCAGCTTTTGGGGAAGAAGGTGAGCCTTTAAAAACGCGTTGCAGCAGTTTTCTGATCATTATGAAGTTTAGCCTGAGGTCCAGAAGCGCTAAATGATGCGATTATAGCCTAAGGTGTCGCGGATATGTTGGCAGCGCAGGCTAATTCCTGCGCGCCGGTTCGCGAGGGGGATGGCTCTCAGGAAAGTTTGCTGCTGATCCACATGCCGCCCAGCATGGCGGCGGTGAATATCAGGGGCTGAGTGTAATCGCTCAGCAGGCTGGCAATGGCTGGGCCTGGGCAGTAGCCGGCCAGCCCCCAGCCAATACCGAACAGCAGACTGCCGCCCAAGAGCTTTTTATCAATATCCTGATTCGTAGGCAGCTGCATGGTATTGCCCAGCAGGCTGGTTTTGCGGGTTTTGGCATAAGCAAAGGCAAACACGCCGACCAGGATGGCACCGCCCATCACCAGGCCGAGCGAAGGGTCCCAATGGCCGAAAATATCCAGAAAGCCGATGACCTTGGCTGGGTTGGTCATGCCGGAAATGATGAGGCCCACTCCGAAGATCAGGCCGGAAACAAACGCGGTCAATAAGCGCATGGTGGTTGTCCAGTCAGGGAAGCTTATGCCAGCAGGTGGCGAATGACAGACACAGTGACGATGCCTGCCAGCATGAAGGTAATGGTCGCCGCCAGGGAGCGCAATGACAGCCGCGAAAGGCCGCATACGCCGTGCCCGCTGGTGCAGCCCGAAGCCAGGCGTGTGCCTATACCGACCAGCAAACCGGCGATGATGAGGCGGGCATGACCTGCTTCTATCTGGGCTTCCGGCAGCGGGGCTGCCAGGCTGTAAAACCATGGCGCCAACACCAGGCCCAATACAAACAGCAGGGACCATGCGCTTTCCTTGCCCCAGCCTTGCAGCAGGCGGCCCAATATGCCGCTTACCCCGGCAATGCGGCCATTGAGGAGGATCAGCATGGCGGCGGCCACGCCAATCAGCAAGCCGCCAACAAAGGCGGGGACAGGGGTGAAGTTTGCCCAGGCTATCATGAGGGTTCCTTAATGAAGGGACGGCGGATGGCGGCTATTCTAGGCCAAAGCACGCCATCTGTCCGCACACCTTGTCCATGCTTTTTACAGTGCCCAGCTGTAAGCAACGCCCAGCGAATCCTGGTACATCTTCAGGTTGACGTCGCCACCCCCAAACGGGGCAGGAATGGAGCCACTACCCTTGATTTCGTTTTCAAAGGCATGGGTATAGCTGAATGACAGCTCGCTGCTATTGGCAAACTTCCAGGTAGCACCGAGGGAGACATGGTCTTCCACCACTGCCGGGGCCAGCGTATTGAACAAGGTCTGGCTGCTGGGGATAGGCTGGTTGACGTGGTTGTAACCTGCGCGCAGGGTTAGTTGTTCGCTGTAGGCATACAGCGCGCCCAGTTTGAAGACGGTGGCATCTTTCCAGCCAAAGCCTGCGCCGTTATCCGTGCCTAGTTGCGCGGTAAAGAAGTTGGCGATGCTGGCGCCGACCGCATCGACCTCGCTATAGCGTATGCGCTGGATGTCGCCCGCCAGCGTGAGCGCAGGGGTGGCCTTGACGGCAATGCCCACGCCAAAGTTGGCGGGAATATCAAAATCGCCCTGTTCGGCAAACAGGCCTTTGTAGCGGTCAAACCTGGTCATGTAGGTGCGGGTCTGGTAATGCGCACCCAGGGTCACCTGGTCGTTGATCTTGCCTTGCCAGCCAAGATGCAGGCCTGCGCCGTAGGAGCTTTCTGCGCCTTTATTGGTGACATGGTCCGGCGATGATGAAAAGGAGCTATTGGCAAAGTTTTGCAGGCCTTTGGCTTCAAAACGCTGATAGGCCAGATTGAGGCCGATGCCCACGGATTGGGTCGGACTCAGTTTCCAGGCAATGGTGGGCGTGACGAAGGCCTGAATGAAATTGACCCCTACCCGGCTGCCGGTGTTGTTAAACAGGGGGAAGCCATTTTTGTAGTCGGTGTTCATGCCGCCATTGCCATACAGGGCGACACCGATGGTCGTGGTGTCATTCAACTGCTTGCTGTAACCAAACTCCGGGATCAGAAAGTTTTTGGTGTCATTACCGTCGTACTTGCCATTGATGGGAGATGGGCTGCCCTCGATTTCAGCATCGCGTACCGGTCTGAACCAGGTGGCGCCGATGTCCAGGCGATTGCCAATGGCGGCCAGGCCTGCCGGGTTGGCGGCGATGCTCAAGGTGTCTTGCGGCAATGCAATGCCGACGCCACCCGCGCCTTGTGCCTTGACGCCATAGCCATGGGAAAAATAGCCATCGGTGGCGTGGGCCTGCAGGGGAATGGCTGTGCCCAGAGCCAGCCATAGTAAAGAAGACGAAGAGGCAGACAATGCCTGGAATACCGGATGTGATTTGCTCATGATGATTCCCTGTTGTTTGGTGTTATGTGCGGTCGGCTTTAATAGCGCGACTCGAAAAAAAAAGAGGCTAGTACTTGCGTACTAGCCTCCAGTGGTCTGGTTGGCCTGGGATTCAGGTCAGGTGTTTAGCTGGTGTGTTTAATTGGGCACATCCAGAAACACGCGGACATTGCGCGGCTGGATATACACCGCTTCACCTTGTTGCAGGGCCAGCTCGCGGAAACGTTCGCGCGTCAGCTCGGCTTCGACGATGCTCTGGTTGTCCTGGCGCTGCAGCTCGATGCGCACCAGTGGGCCGATGGCATTGATATAGTTGACCACGGCGCTGAATGCGGGCTGGGTGCCGCGCTCGCGCAGCACTTCAATGTCGTGTGGGCGAACAAAGGCATGGGCAGGCGTGTTGTCGGTCTCGTGATGGTCATCGATATCCAGCGCCAGCGTGTCGATATGCGCCTTGCCGGCGTGCACACGGCCATGGAACTGATTGACGTTGCCCAGGAACTTGTAGACGAAAGGCGAAGCCGGTTTGTCATACACTTCCTGCGGGCTGCCGATCTGCTCGATATTGCCCTGGTTCATGACCACGATACGGTCGGCAACTTCCAGCGCCTCTTCCTGGTCGTGGGTCACAAATACGCTGGTGATGTGCAGTTCGTCATGCAGGCGACGCAACCAGCGACGCAAGTCTTTACGCACCTTGGCATCCAGCGCGCCAAATGGCTCATCTAGCAGCAATACCTTGGGCTCCACTGCCAGGGCACGGGCCAAGGCGATACGCTGACGCTGACCGCCAGAGAGCTGCGGTGGATAGCGGCCAGCCAGCCAGTCCAGCTGTACCAGCTCAAGCAGGGCATGCACGCGACGGTGGATTTCAGCCTCGGATGGGCGTGTTTTGCGTGGACGTACACGCAGGCCAAACGCCACGTTTTCAAATACCGTCATGTGGCGGAACAGGGCGTAATGCTGGAACACAAAGCCGACTTCGCGTTCGCGCACATCGCGGCTGGTAGCGTCATTGCCATGAAACAGAATGCTGCCTTCATCTGCGGCTTCCAGCCCGGCAATAATGCGCAGCAATGTGGTTTTGCCGCAACCGGACGGGCCGAGCAAGGCCACAAGTTCACCCGTAGGAACATCCAGGTTGATGTTGTTCAGGGCATTGAATTTGCCGAAGCGTTTATGGATATTGCGAATTGCGATGCTCATTGCGGCCTCTTTTATTCTTCAGAAGATTGTTCGGTAGTGCGTGCACTGCGGGCGGACTGCCATTCGATGAAGGTTTTCAGGGCGAGGGTGACCAGCGCCAGGAAAGCCAGCAGCGATGCCACGGCAAACGCGGCAGCGTAGTTGTATTCGTTATAGAGAATCTCAACATGCAGCGGCATGGTGTTGGTCAGGCCGCGGATATGGCCGGAAACCACCGACACCGCGCCAAACTCGCCCATGGCACGGGCATTGGTCAGGATGACACCGTACAGCAGGCCCCATTTGATATTGGGCAGGGTCACACGCCAGAGTATCTGCCAGCCGGAGGCACCCAGGACCAGGGCGGCTTCTTCTTCTTCCTTGCCTTGCGCCTGCATCAGTGGAATCAGCTCACGCGCCACAAACGGGAAGGTGACGAAAACGGTGGCCAGCACAATGCCGGGGATGGCAAAAATCACTTTGTAATCATGATCGATCAGCCATTCGCCAAACCAGCCTTGCAAGCCAAAGATCAGTACATAGATCAGACCGGCAATCACCGGCGATACGGCAAATGGCAGATCAATCAGCGTGATCAGCACGCTTTTGCCCTTGAAATCGAATTTGGCAATGGCCCAAGCGGCTGCCACACCGAATACCAGGTTCAGGGGGACCGAAATGACCGCAGCGATCACGGTGAGCTTGATGGCGGACAGCGCATCCGGCTCGACCAGGGCCGCGATATAGGTTTCAAAGCCCTTGCGCAGGGCTTCGGTAAATACCGCTGCCAGCGGAATGAACAGGAACAGGCTGAGGAACGCCAGTGCAATGGCGATCAATGACCAGCGTATCCACGCCGGTTCAGAGGTGGCGCGGCTGCGGGCAACCTTGGCCTGGTAATGACCGAGATGAGAAACAGTAGATGACATGCGTGCTTGCCTTTGACTTGGTATGTTATTCGGCGGATTTGGCGTTACGCTGGCTGCTCCACCATTGCAGGCCATTGATCGCCAGCAACAGGATGAAGGAGATCACCAGCATGACCACGGCAATGGCAGTGGCACCGGTGTAGTCGTATTGCTCAAGCTTGGTGATGATGATCAACGGTGTGATTTCAGACACCATGGGCATATTGCCGGCGATGAAAATCACCGAGCCGTATTCGCCAACGGCGCGGGCGAAGGCCAATGCAAACCCGGTAAGCAGCGCAGGCCAGATTGCAGGCAGAATCACCTTGCGGAAGGTTTGCCAACGGTTGGCGCCCAGACTGGCGGCGGCCTCTTCGGTTTCCGCTTCCAGATCTTCCAGCACGGGTTGCACCGTGCGCACCACAAACGGCAGGCCAATAAAGGTCAGGGCGACGACTACACCCAATGGGGTGAAGGCGACCTTGATGCCATGCGGTTCCAGCAATGAACCTATCCAGCCGTTGCCTGCATAGATTGCTGTCAGCGCAATGCCAGCGACGGCTGTCGGCAGTGCGAAGGGCAAATCTACCAAAGCATCCACCAGGCGTTTGCCGGGGAAGGTGTAGCGCACCAGCACCCAGGCAGTCAGCAGGCCGAATATCGCGTTGATGAAGGCGCCGATCAAGGAAGCGCCAAACGTCAGCTTATAGGAAGCCAGCACGCGTGGCGCCGTGACGGTGGTCCAGAATTCGGCAAAGCTGAGTTCGGTGGTTTTAAGGAAGGCTGCTCCCAGCGGGATCAGCACGATCAGGCTCAAATAGAGGATGGTGTACCCGAGGGAGAGGTTGAATCCAGGTAGAACGTGGTGTCTTTTCGCCATTTTTATCGTCGTTGTCTTTGCAATAAGTTTTGCTTTGAATCGGCCGCCAATGTAACAAATCGGCTTATATAATAAAAATACTATGTTTTTATATTGATATAACTAGAATGCGGTAAAAAACGACCGGGGCATGCCTGGCATGCACACCGGTCCAGAGGAGGAGATTTTAATGGTAAAAACGGGCATCAAGCGGCGACGCGAATGGTGGGCTTGAAAACCGACACAGGTTGCAGTTCCTTTGCCGTGACTGGCTTGCCCAGGAAGTAACCTTGCAACAGGCTGGCGCCCGATTCAATGGCAATATCAAATTGCGTCTGCGTTTCGATACCCTGAATCACTGGTTGCGCGCCCAGGTCGCTGATGATGCCGAGCAGTTTGGGGATGATCTTGCGTACGCGTGGGTTGCGTTCCGCTTCCTGAATCAACTGGATATCCAGTTTCACGAAATCAGGGGAGAGCGTCCACAAGCGATCCAGATTGGAATGCTTGCTGCCAAATCCATCAATCGCGATCTTGTAGCCGCGATCGCGGTAGTTTTCCACGGCTTCTACCAGAGGCTTTTCCTGGTCAACTGCACTTTCCTGGATCTCAATCACCACGCGGTTGGTCGGCACCGAATTGCTGTGCAGAATGCGCTCAAACACCTTGCCATGGGCATTTACACTCGCCAGCAGCTTGGTATGCACATTGAGGAACAACAGGCCGTTTTCGGCATGCAGCTGGCGGAAATTCAGCACGTGCAAGGTACGGCTGACGCGGTCAAACTTCACCAGCTTGCCTGATTGCTCGGCGTAGTAAAACGCAAAGTGCGGGCTGACTTCCTGTACGCCACCCAGAGAAGGGCGCAGGAAAGCTTCGTGGCCAAACAGGTCGCCTGCTTCACTGTCGTAAATCGGCTGGAAAGCCGTATGCAACTGAATACCCAGGAAGGTATTGCTGAACTCGCCGCGTGACAGCTCATCCAGGCCATAATCGTCCAGGTCCAGATGCAGCGATTCGCGCAGCTGGGATTTCAGGGTCTCAAGATAACTCAGATCTTGTGGGGGAATGCTCATATTGATGCTCCTTCATTTTGCGTAAATTTGGTCAAAGATGCCGCCATCTGCAAAATGCGTTTTCTGTGCTTTGGCCCAGCCGCCAAATACGTCTTCTACCGTAAAGAGGTCTATCGCCTTGAAGTCGGCCTTATGCTTGGCAGCCACGCTCTCCAGCTTGGGGCGCAGGTAGTGGCGCGCTGCGATTTCCTGACCTTCTTCTGAGTACAGGTAATTCAGGTATGCCTCAGAAACTGCACGGGTATTGCGCTTGTTGACGACTTTGTCGACGACGCTTACCGGATTTTCAGCGAGGATGCTGGATGACGGATACACCACATCAAATTGATCATTACCCAACTCCTTCTTGATCAGGAACACTTCATTTTCAAAGGTCAGCAAGACATCACCAATGCCGCGTTGCACAAAGGTCGTAGTGGCGCCACGGCCGCCAGTGTCCAGCACTGGCACGTTACGGAAAAGCTTGCCGACAAAGTCCTTGGCTTTGGTTTCGTCTGCGCCATTACGCACGGCGTATCCCCAGGCGGCAAGGTAGCTGTAACGACCATTGCCTGATGTTTTTGGGTTAGGCACCACCACGGCAATGCCGGGTTTTACCAGGTCATTCCAGTCCTGAATTTTCTTGGGGTTACCCTTGCGCACCAGAAATACCGTGGTGGAGGCCGTTGGGGAGCTGTTATAAGGCAGGCGTTTTTGCCAGTCCTTGGGGATCAGCTTGCCGCGCTCGTACAGAATGTCAATGTCATTGCTCTGGTTCATGGTGATGACGTCCGCATCCAGGCCATCGGCCACGGCGCGCGCCTGCTTGCTGGAGCCACCATGAGATTGGTTGATGGTCACCGTCTCACCGGTTTTTTGCTTCCAGTAGCTGGCGAATGCCGGGTTGAAATCCTTATAGAATTCGCGCGTCACATCATAAGAGACATTGAGCAGGGTAGTGTCAGCCCAGGCAGATTGGGAAAACAGCAGGGCAATGAGGGCGATGCGCTTGAACATGCGGACTCCGTGAATGTTGTATTTGGAATGGACGCCATCATAATCAGCCATTTTAATAATGTAAAAGAATATAAAAATATATTTATATTCATAAAATTTATTATAAGTCGTTCAATTTGTCATGAAACAATGCATTTTTTAGCGTAGCTTTACTTCTATAAACCTTGCGGTTTTTTAAATAACTAAATAGAATTAGCTTATAACTGATTGTTATAGACAGTTGCTGACCGGACAACCGGAAGCCAGTGCGCCTCATGCCGAGGCCGCTGGCTTTTTTGCTTTTTAGGGCCGCCAATTTGGGAATAACGAGATGACCGATGCAGTGGATTTGACAGTCGCCCCAGCGGGTGCTGATTGGGATATTGCCAGTATTGTGGATGCACTTCGCACGGTGCGGCTGAATGCGCTGGAGCATCGCAAGCGCAGGCAAAACCCGCCAAAACTGCCTTCGCGCAAAGCGCTGGAGGCTATTGTGGATGGCCTGGCCGCCGCCTTGTTCCCCAACCGTCTCGGCTTGCCCGATTTGAAAGAAGACGGTCTCGATTATTTTGTCGGCCACACCCTGGATGTCGCATTAAAGGACCTGCACACGCAAATTCGGCTGGAGCTGGCATTTGCGTCTACTCTTGAATCTGACAAGACGGATGAGGAAGCGCCTTCAGCGCATGCCATCGTCAGTCAGTTTGCTGCCGCGCTTCCCGGCATACGCCAAACCCTGGATACCGATATTCTTGCAGCGTATGAGGGCGATCCCGCTGCGCGTAGCGTCGATGAGGTGCTCGTGTGCTATCCCGGTATCACCGCCATCATTCACCACCGTCTTGCCCATCAACTCTACAAACTGGGCGTGCCGCTCGTCGCGCGCATGATTGCCGAAATTGCCCATTCACGCACTGGCATTGATATTCATCCCGGCGCCACGATTGGCGACAGTTTCTTTGTCGATCATGGCACCGGTGTGGTGATCGGTGAGACCACCATCATTGGCAATCACGTACGGCTTTATCAGGCTGTTACCTTGGGCGCAAAGCGCTTTCCTGCGGATGAAAGTGGTGTGCTTATCAAAGGCAATGCACGCCATCCTATTGTGGAAGATGACGTCGTCGTCTATGCCGGCGCGACGATACTGGGCCGCATCACCATCGGACGCGGTTCCTCCATCGGTGGCAATGTCTGGCTGACCCACAGCGTGCCACCAGGCAGCAATATCACCCAGGCGCAAATGCGCAGCGGTGTGCTGCCTCTGCCAGAAGGCCAGATGGCCGCCAATGCCACTCCAGGCGCTAATCCCTCTGGGCCTGCCCAATACGGCTAGGCCTGTTATACCCCTTGCAACACTAAACCACATTAAACAGGAGATTTAAATGGCAGATATTCATGAAGGACAAACCGCACTTGGAGATGTAGCGGCCCGTACGCTAGCCAATGCCACCAAAACGGTGCCCATGCTCAGCACGATTACCCCGCGCTGGCTGGTGCATTTGCTGCAATGGGTGCCTGTAGAAGCTGGTATCTATCGCGTTAACAAGGCCAAGAATCCGAATGCGATTGAAGTGGATTGTTCCAACAAGGATGAGCGCGAGTTGCCCGCCACCTTTGTTGACTACGAAGAATGGGGCCGTGAGTATGTGCTGAACGCCGTGAATACCGTGGTGGATGTACACACCCGCGTATCCGATCTGTACAGCAGCCCGCACAACCAGATCCGCGAACAGTTGCGCCTGACCATTGAAACGGTCAAAGAGCGTCAGGAAAGCGAACTGATCAACAATGCCGAGTATGGCTTGCTGAACAATGTGGCTGACTCGCAGAAGGTGAAGTCCCGTACTGGCGCTCCAACACCAGACGACCTCGACGAACTGATCAGCAAGGTATGGAAAGAGCCCGCATTCTTCCTGGCGCATCCCCAAGCAATTGCGGCTTTCGGTCGCGAATGTACACGTCGTGGCGTGCCTCCACCTACCGTGGCGATGTTTGGCTCGCAGTTCCTGACATGGCGTGGTATTCCGCTGATTCCTTGCGACAAGCTGAAGGTCACCAAGGGTAAAACCAATATTCTGCTGTTGCGCACCGGTGAAAGCCGTCAGGGCGTGGTGGGTCTGTATCAGCCTAATTTGCCAGGTCAGCAAAGCATGGGCCTGTCGGTGCGCTTTATGGGGATCAACCACAAGGCGATTGCTTCCTATCTCGTGTCCCTGTATTGCTCGGTTGCTGTTCTGACCGATGATGCGATTGCCGTGCTGGAGAATGTCAGCGTGGACAACTACTATGACTACAAGTAACTTCAACGATCTTTCGGCCTTTGAGCCGGAAGCCATTCTGGCTGCATTGCCGGGGGATCATCCCCGCATGGCGGCGGGCCTGGCAGTTGGCCGGGCCGCATCAGAGTCTGGGCATCTGGATGTGAGCGAACTGGCACGTATTGCCAATGAGCTTTACGCCGAGGGTTTTCCCGCAGGAGCGCCCTTTGGCAGTACGCCAGATGTGTACACCACCACTGCTTTGCCCGATAGCTCAGGCCAGGCAGCTGGGATTCGTACCGGCTCACCAGGCCCTGCTGCTCCAGTGACTTCGCATCCACATGCCTCTTCGGTCGGACTCGAAAGCATTCAGTTAACGGATCCATCCTTGCTGCCGCCGCAGCTGGATATCGCCAGTGCAGCGGCGACAGCGAGTGCTGGGCAATATCAACCTGCACTGGGCGTGCCATTTGGCGGTGATCTGGAGATCAGTCGTTTGCTGGGCAGCGTTGAGATTCCCTATGCGAGCGATCTGCAGGGCTTGCTGTCACCGTCGAGCACGCCTGCATCAGCGGCGAGCGCGCAGCCTGCGGTCAGTCCGTATTACTTTTTGCAGGGTGCATCGGTCAATTCGCTGAATCCCGGCGTGCAGCAGGGCGGCGCTTTGGCACCTTCGGCGCATCCTCCCTTTGATGCGAATCTGGTCCGCAAGGATTTTCCGATTCTGCGTGAGCAGGTGAATGGCCGTCCACTCATCTGGCTGGACAACGCGGCGACCACGCAAAAACCACAAGTCGTTATCGACCGCCTGGCGTATTTCTACCAGCATGAAAATTCCAATATTCATCGGGCCGCGCATGCGTTGGCTGCGCGCGCTACCGATGCGTATGAGGAGGCGCGCGAAACAGTGCGTCGCTTCATCAACGCACCTTCGGTAAATAATGTGGTGTTTGTGCGCGGGACGACCGAAGCGATTAATCTGGTGGCCAAAACCTGGGGCAAGAAGCATCTGCGCGAGGGAGATGAGATCCTGATTTCGCATCTGGAGCACCATGCCAATATCGTGCCCTGGCAGCAGTTATGTCAGGAAACCGGTGCCAGGCTGCGTGTGGCCCCCGTGGATGATAGTGGTCAGGTATTGCTTGATGAATACCAGAAGCTGCTGACTTCGCGTACCAAGCTGGTGTCATTCACTCAGGTTTCCAATGCACTGGGTACAGTGACGCCTGCCCGTGAAATGATCCAGATGGCGCATGCCGCTGGCGCAAAAGTCCTGCTGGATGGTGCGCAGTCTGTATCGCACATGCGTAGCGATATGACGGCGCTCGATTGTGACTTTTTTGTGTTCTCTGGTCACAAGGTGTTTGGCCCGACGGGCATTGGTGCGCTCTATGGCAAGGCGGATGTGCTGGCCGAGATGCCCGCATGGCAAGGTGGCGGCAATATGATTCAGGATGTCACCTTTGAAAAAACCGTTTATCACGAAGCGCCCGCCAAGTTTGAAGCTGGCACGGGCAATATCGCCGATGCGGTGGGCATGGGGGCGGCGCTGCAATATGTAGAGCGTCTGGGTATCGACAACATTGCAAGGTATGAGCATGACTTGCTGGTGTATGCCACGGCTGCCATGTGCAAGGTGCCGGGCTTGCGCCTGATTGGTACCGCCCGTGAAAAGGCCAGCGTGTTGTCCTTCAGTTTGCCTGGGTATAAGAGTGAGGAAGTCGGTGCCGCCTTGAACGAAGAGGGCATTGCCGTGCGCTCCGGGCATCATTGCGCTCAGCCTATTCTGCGTCGCTTCGGTGTGGAAACGACGGTGCGACCATCGCTGGCGTTTTACAACACCGCACAGGAAGTCGATGTGATGGTGGATGTATTGCAAAAGCTGGCCCGTACCCGCTAAGCAAGCCTCTCCAGCTGTGCTACTCAAGTAGCAAAACAAATCAAGCAGCAAAACAAAAAGCCGGTGGCAGAGTGCCATCGGCTTTTTTAGTTGCTTAATTTAAACGCTGAGATTTATATCTTGGCGATGGAAACTTCGGTGGCCTTGATCAGCGCCAGCACTTCCGTTCCGACTTGCAGATTCAACTCGGTGACTGAACGGGTGGTAATCACCGACGTGACAATGCCGCCAGCTGTTTCTATATCCACTTCGGATAATACCGGTCCAGTGAGAATTTCAACAATGCGTCCCCGTAGCTGGTTGCGCACATTAATGGCTTTGATGGTCATGGGAGCCTCCTTTGCGGCAGTAAAAGACAGTTCGGGGGTATTGCGCTGGGGGTGATCAGGCTGCGATGGCCCAGTGATGTTTGCCGGATGGACATTCGCCCTCCGACAGGTTGTCCAGATTCAGCTTTTCCAATCTGGCCTGCAGAGCAGCCGGACCATTCGGCGTGTAGACAATCCGCACGCCGCGTTTGGCTGCCGTCTGCTTGATTTTGTGGGTAAAGGTGTGGCTGATCCAGTTGGTGACCAGCACAATGAGTTCTGTGTTGTGTGGGATGGTTTTCTTGCCATCGCCGACTTTGCGCCCAGACCAATGGTCGATGCGGGTAATGCCGTGCTGGGCTAGTACTTGTTTAATGCCGTCTATCTGGTCGCCGCCTACTATCAATGCTGTACTCATGGTGAGAGTCTCCTGTTGAAAGGGGCCACCGAATTTTGTCCGGAAGGCCCCTGATGTTGGAAGTGTGTTTACTTCAGGTAAATCTGGTCAAACGTACCGCCGTCAGAAAAGTGCGTTTTCTGCGCTTTTTGCCAACCACCGAATTCACTATCCACCGTTACCAGATTCAGTTTGGGGAAGTTCTTTTCGTACTTCTTGGCTACGGATTCCAGGGTAGGACGGTAGTAGTTCTTGGCCGCAATTTCCTGACCTTCTTCGGTATACAGGTATTGCAGGTAAGCTTCAGCTACTGCACGGGTACCACGCTTGTTGACTACCTTGTCGACCACGGTGACAGGTGGTTCAGCCAGGATGGACAGCGAAGGCACCACGATTTCGAACTTGTCCGGACCGAGTTCCTTTTGTGCCAGGAAGGCTTCGTTTTCCCAGGCCAGCAGGACATCGCCGATGCCTCGTTCAACAAAGGTGGTGGTGGCACCACGTGCACCGGAATCCAGTACCGGCACGTTCTTCAGGATTTTGCCGATGAATTCGCGGGTCTTGGTTTCGTCGTTGTTAAACTTGCGCTGACCATAGGCCCATGCTGCCAGGTAGTTCCAGCGTGCGCCGCCAGAAGTCTTGGGGTTGGGGGTCACGACCGAGATGCCAGGGCGTGCAATGTCATCCCAATCCTTGATGTTTTTCGGATTACCCTTGCGCACCAGGAATACGATGGTGGAGGTGTAAGGCGAGCTGTTGTGTGGCAGGCGTTTTTGCCAATCCTTGGGGATCAGCTTGCCTTTCTCGTACAGCGCATCAATGTCATACGCCAGTGCCAGGGTAGCAACGTCAGCTTCCAGACCATCGATGATGGCACGACCTTGTTTGCCAGAGCCGCCATGGGAAGCCTTGATGGTGACATTGTCGCCGGTCTTGGCTTTCCAGTACTTGGCAAATGCCGCGTTGAAGTCCTGATACAGTTCGCGGGTTGGGTCGTAAGACACATTCAGCAGGCTGACGTCGGCCGCCGACGCCGCCAGAGGCGCCGCCAGGGCAAGCGCTACTGCAGCGCTACGCAAATGTTGAATAATCGTTTTCATTGATATTTTCCTGTCTCTCAAGTTGTCTGGTTAAAACTGGAACTGCAAACGGCTGAACAGAATGCGCTCGTCTTCACGGTCTTGAATGTTGGCAAAGGTACCAGCACCGCCGTCAAACTTGGTCTGCTCGTAGTTGGTTGCCAGGCGTACCCACTGGTTGAGGTACCAGTTCACACCAATACCCCAGGTTTTTGCTTCCTTGGCGCTGGCGGTCGGGTTGGCAAAACGTGCAGCTACGCCAGAAGCGGCTGTACCGAATGCGCTGCTGTCGATGCTGTTTTCCTGGTAGCGGGCCACCAGTTCCCATGCGCCCCAGCCATCCTTGCCGGTTTCAAATGGGTTCTTCGGCTTGACGCTCTTGAAGGAAGCATCTTCGCCGGTCAGTACCCACGAGGCTGCGATCTGCCAGGCATCATTCTTCAGGGTGTCATGCACAGTATCTGCGGCATTGCGAACTTCCTGGGAGGTCCGGGCGTATTCGGCAATCACACCGAATGGGCCGTAGTAGTAGTAAGCCTGTGGCGAAACACGTACGCGACTACCATCACCCACGGTACCGGTGTTGTAGGTAAAGAAGTTGAGCTGCTGGGATGGAGCCTTGTAGCTGGGCAATGCGCCTGTGGCAGAGTTTGTGTAGGTGCCGGCAATACCGAAGCCCAGACCTTCCAGCACGCTATCGCTACCCTTGAATGGGGTAGTGAAAATGCGGGCGGTGTAATCTTTGTCATTGTCAGTGTCGATGCGTGTGTTTTCTTCGCCGCCATCTACTGTGCCGTTGAAAACGCCGACTGCGTAGCTCACTTTGCTATCCAGTACATCGCCATAAATCGAGGCGCCCAGGCCGCGGTTAGGCAGGAAGTTGTTGCTGACATAACTGCGCTCGATGAACTTGATGTCACCGCCGCCTTGCAAGCGCTCCAAGCCTACGAACGGCTTGAATTTACCAGCGCGGATTTTGAATGCTGGGTCGAAACGGGCATCGACATAGGCATCAATCACGCGCGAGTTATTGCTGGATGGAGTTGTGGCATTGTTATTCAATGTTTCACCAAACTCAGGGGTGAAGCGGAAATCATATTTGCCAAACAAGGTGCCCTGGAATGTTGGGCGGATACGGCGAGCGGTAAAGCCGTCATCGGCATTTGCGGTATGGTCAGGCTTGTCAAAATGACGGTAATCCAGCTGAATCAAGCCCTTCAGGCTGTATTCAAACTGACCATCGGCAGACTTGATACCGAAGCCATTAGGGCCAGCATTCACTACCGGCGTTTCTTTCTTTTTAGCGGTTGCTTCTTCAGCAGCGATTTCATTTTTACGCTCCAGGACTTTGATCTTTTGATCAAGGTCCAGAATAGTTTGACGCAATGCTTCGATTTCTGGATCGGCAGCGAATGCACTGTGCGTGGCCAGTAAAAGCCCGCTAGCGAGCAGTGCGGAAGTGATCTTATTGATTTTGAATTGCATGATGAGCCCCTGTAAATTTATTGCTTCCGGCGGTCCGGTCAGGTCATCGATATTTTTAAACTAGATTGCGGCCGCTGCGGTTGCAGTAGGCTTGGACTTTTGCTGTTCATTGCCGAAGCGGACTTTTTCGCGACGCTCGATTTGAGTGACGCGACCATCGTGTACCGTGATCTCTACAGCGCCAAAGCGCAATTGCTCCACGGCACGCAGGATTTCCTGTACGACCTCGGAAGAGAGTGAGGTATTGAACGGTTGGGACATGGCACGTTGCTCCAGCAATATGAATCGAATGCTGCGCACTTTACCAAGCTAATTTAATAATAAAAAATAATTTGTTTTTATAATTTTATAATTTAAAAGAATATTAAACTCAGAATAAAAGCCCAACAGATCTGTTGGGCTTGGCTCTCATTTTTAGTGCTTGATAGGGTATTTATTGGCGGCTGTCGTTCTGCCATAAAACATCAGCGACACCTTGCACCTTGTTGATATAGCGGCAGAGTACGAAAAGCAAGTCTGACAGCCGATTCAAATAGCTGCGCGCGACGGGTGTCACTTGTTCGGAGCGGGAAAGTTCGACCACCTCGCGTTCTGCCCGGCGGCAGACCGTGCGCGCCAGGTGGCAATACGCGGCAGCGCGCGATCCCCCGGGAAGAATGAATTCCTTGAGTGGAGTCAGATGTTCATTAAGCGCGTCCAGTGTGTTTTCCAGGTCATCTACACGCTCAGCCTTGACCATGCTGTGGCCAGGAATGCAGAGTTCGCCGCCCAGATCGAACAGGTCATGCTGGATGCGCGTCAGGTGCGAGGCGATGTCCGCAGGTAGTGACTCCGTCAGCAAGATGCCTATGATGGCATTCAGCTCATCTACCGTGCCCATGGCATTTACCCGAAGGCTGTCTTTGGCAATGCGTGAGCCATCGCCCAAGCCTGTATCGCCTTCATCGCCGGTACGTGTGTAGATTTTACTAAGTCGATTGCCCATGATGATCTCCTGAAGAAGGCTGAATTGTAGTACGCGGCTGAATGACTGTGTCACGCCTTTGCAAGTTCAGCTACACTGGCGCGATTCATTATTTTTTCACGACTTATTTTACTGTGGTCGCTACCTTATCTTCCGCCGGCCATGATTCCCCGGTTGGTGTCTTTGATTCCGGCGTTGGCGGTTTGTCGGTGCTTGCCCATATTCGCCAGGCGCTACCGCAGGAGTCGCTGATCTATGCTGCTGATTCCATGCATGCGCCTTATGGCAGCAAATCGCAGGCATTTATTATTGATCGTGCCATCCAGTTATCAGACTTTCTCATTTCGCGTGGCGCCAAGGCCTTGGTGGTGGCATGCAATACGGCCACGGCTGCGGCTATCAGTGAACTAAGAAGTCGTTATGCTATCCCGATTATTGGCATGGAGCCCGCGGTTAAGCCAGCTGCTGCTGCCACACGCTCCGGCGTGATCGGCGTGCTTGCGACCAGTGGTACACTGCAAAGCGCGCAGTTTGCCGCCTTACTTGAGAGCTACGGCCGTCAGGTGCGGGTGGAAACGCAGGCTTGTGTTGGCCTGGTGGAGTGTATTGAGCGTGGGGAATTGCAAACGGCTGATACACGGCAATTACTGGAAAAGTATATCCAGCCTTTGCTCGAGGCTGGTGCAGATACCCTGGTGCTTGGGTGTACGCATTATCCTTTTGTGCGACCGCTGATTGAAGAGCTTGCCGGGCCGGAGGTAGCCATTATCGATACCGGAGCGGCAGTCGCGCGGCAGTTGAAGCACCGTCTGCAAGAAGCAGACCTGCTCAAAGATGACTCTTACAAGATGCCTGGCGTAACGGAGTTCTGGAGTAACGCCGATGGGTTATCAGCGCAGTCAGTGACCAGCCTGTTGTGGGGCACACCCGTTGAAGTGATGCGCTTGCCAGTTTAAGCACTGGCCAACATTGTTTTAGTGATGATGGGCGACAGCTTCGCCTGCTTTCAGCCTGTACTTGGTGCCGCAATAGGGGCACATGGCTTGACCGCTAGCGGTGATGTCAAGAAATACGCGGGGATGGGAACACCATAACGAGACTTCCTTGGTCGGGCAGTGCAGCGGCAGGTCGCTGGCTGTGACTTCAATCTCTTTTGCTTCGTATGCCATGATGTTCCCTTTGTTGATTTAAACGATGGTGAGCCAGTCCATGTGCTTGGCGGACTTTCCGGTAACCACATCAAAATACATCTTCTGCAGTTGCTCGGTAACCGGGCCGCGTTTGCCCAAGCCGATAGCGCGATTATCCAGCTCGCGAATCGGCGTGACTTCAGCGGCGGTGCCAGTGAAGAACGCTTCGTCAGCGGAGTAGACTTCGTCGCGGGTAATGCGCTTTTCAATCACGGTATAACCAAGCTCGGCAGCCAGTTGCACGATGGTGTCGCGGGTAATACCTTCCAGCGCACTGGTCAGGTCTGGCGTGTAAATCTTGCCATTACGTACGATGAAAATGTTCTCGCCGGAACCTTCGGCAACAAAACCATCCACGTCCAGTAGCAGGGCTTCGTCATAGCCGTCAGCGGCGGCTTCCTGATGTGCCAGGATGGAGTTCATGTAGTTGCCATTTGCCTTGGCTTTACACATGGTGATGTTCACATGGTGACGCGAAAAGGACGAGGTCTTGACGCGAATGCCACGCTCAAGGGCTTCTTCACCCATGTAGGCGCCCCATTTCCATGCGGCAACGATCAGGTGCGTAGACAGTGTCTTGGCCGAAATGCCCATGGCTTCAGCACCGTAAAATGCCATCGGGCGCATGTAGGCTGATTCAAGATTATTTTCGCGCACAGCGGCTTTTTGCGCTTCCACAACAGTCGCTTTGTCGAAAGGCATTTTCATGCCCAGAATATGCGCGGAACGAAACAGGCGATCCGTATGTTCTTTCAAGCGGAAAATGGCCGTGCCTTTATCGGTTTTGTATGCGCGCACGCCTTCAAAAACCCCCATCCCATAATGCAATGTGTGGGTTAAAACATGCGTGGTTGCCTCACGCCATGGCACCATTTTGCCGTCATACCAAATTAGACCATCACGGTCAGCCATCGACATCTTCAGTTCTCCATCAATACTAAAGCTATTAAAAGCATCATTGTAATCGCAAGCCCTTGTATTTGAATAGCCGAAATCGGCGCTATGTAGGGGTTTCGGCTAAAGAAAGGTCATGGAGGATGGGGCGTGGGCCACTGGCATGGCTAAAGTCGAGCATTATGGTCAAGTATAAACCACTTTTAAAATATGGTTAATGCGTGTAAAGTTAATCCATGTTCTTTTTATGGTCATTTCAAGAGGGGATTATCATGCATAAAAAAATTCTGGTTTCTTTACTGGCATTAATGACGCCTGTAGCCGCGATGGCCGAGGCGGGTGACTGGGTTGTCCGTGCCCGGGCGGTGAATGTCAGTCCCAATGAGGATAGTAAATTGGGACGTACCGTCAATGGTGTGGGGCTTGGTAATGTCATGAGTCCAGGGGCCAAACTTGAGGTGGATAGCAATACCATTCCCGAACTGGATATTTCTTACTACTTCACAAAGCATATCGCTGCCGAATTGATTCTGGCATTGGGCACACGTCATGATGTCAGCATCCATGGCGATTCTGCTGGTGTGATTGGCAACCAGAAGTTGGGCTCGGTGAATCTGCTACCGCCAACCCTTACTGTGCAATGGCACTTCCTGCCTGATCAGAAATTTGATCCTTATGTCGGGGCTGGTTTTAATTACACGGCTGCGCTGGACCGCAATCTGCAATTTACCTCAGGTGCCGCAGAAGGGACCAAGATCAAAATTGACCGCGACAGCGTAGGGCTGGCTTTGCAGGCAGGTTTTGATATCAACTTGCAAGACGGCTGGTTGATCAATGCAGACGTCAAGTACATCTGGATGGATACGGATGTGGAAATGCGTGGCCCTCTTACAAGTAATAAATGGACCAAAATTGACAGCCTGGATATTAATCCATGGGTGGTCGGCGTAGGTTTCGGCAAGAAGTTCTAAGTTATAAAAAAAATAGATGAGTCCGTGTGTGGCAGGTGTTGCTTTTTTGTGACGCCTGTCACGCTAGTGGAAAGTGCATTGGCGAGTGAACTTTCAGCGAATCTGCACAAGTCTGGAATATGAATGTGCGAAAACTCATGTAGTAAAAAGGGTTTTTATGTTGTTCTGTAAAGCTGTTACAGAATATAATCGCAACTCTTTACTTTAGCGGTTTTTGATCGGGAGACGTAGTAATGGCAACGGCGAGCGTCGCAACTTCTGGCGTCAATGTGAGTGCAGTGAGCGAACAATATAACTACGATGTTATTCGCAAATTCACCATCATGACGTTGGTATGGGGTGCGATAGGTATGTTTGTCGGGGTGTATATCGCCTCGGAACTGGCTTATCCCTTCCTCAATTTTGATATTCCTTACATTACCTTTGGTCGCTTGCGTCCTGTGCACACAGGGGCGGTGATTTTCGGCTTTGGCGGTAGCGCGCTGTTTGCTACGTCTTACTATGTGGTTCAGCGTACCTGTCAGGCGCGCCTGTTCAGCGATGGCATGGCGAGCTTTACGTTCTGGGGCTGGCAAGCGATTATCGTCTGTGCTGCACTGGGTAACGTTCTGGGCTATAGCCAGGGCCGTGAATATGCGGAAATGGAATGGCCGATCGACTTGATGATCGAAGTTGTCTGGGTAACCTACCTGATCATCTTCGTTGGCACCCTGATGAAGCGCAAGCAACCTCATATCTATGTTGCCAACTGGTTCTACCTCGCATTCATCCTGGCAACTGCCTTGCTGCATACCTTTAACAATCTGGCCGTGCCTATCAGCCTGTTCTCCATGAAGTCCTACAGCCTGTTCTCTGGCGCGCAGGATGCCATGACACAGTGGTGGTATGGTCACAATGCCGTGGGCTTCTTCCTGACGGCTGCTTTCCTTGGCATGATGTACTACTTCGTGCCCAAGCAGGCCGGTCGCCCTGTTTACTCATACCGTCTGTCAGTGCTGCACTTCTGGGCAATCATCTTCCTGTACATGTGGGCCGGTGCGCACCACTTGCACTGGACGGCGATTCCTGACTGGACATCCACGCTGGCTGCCACATTCTCCATCATGCTGTTGCTGCCATCCTGGGGCGGTATGATCAACGGTATCCTGACGCTGTCCGGTGCCTGGGACAAGCTGCGTACTGACCCTGTGATGCGATTCCTGATTGTGGCGCTGTCGTTCTACGGCATGTCCACCTTCGAAGGTCCGATGATGTCCTTGAAGGATGTTAACGCACTGTCGCACTACACTGACTGGACCATCGGTCACGTGCACTCCGGTGCTCTGGGCTGGGTAGCCATGATTTCCTTCGGTTCGCTGTACCACCTGGCACCACGCCTGTGGAACACGCCTATGTATAGCCAAAAGCTGATCAACGTTCACTTCTGGCTGGCGACCATCGGTATCCTGCTGTACATCGTTGCCATGTGGATTTCCGGCATCATGCAAGGTCTGATGTGGCGTGCGTTTGATGATTTCGGCAACCTCCAGTATTCCTTCGTGGAATCTGTTGCGGCAGCCCATCCTTTCTATGTCATGCGTGCATTGGGTGGTGCGTTCTTCCTGAGCGGTATGTTGTTGATGTGCTACAACATGTACAAAACCATCCGCAAAGGCAGTACCGAGCAGCAGGTTGAGATCAGCCCAGTGGCTGCTTAATACGGAATAGAGGGTATTGGAGTCAAAATGAAACACGATAATATTGAGCGCAACCTAGGCATCCTGCTGGTACTGACTATGCTGGCTATCAGTGCTGGCGGCCTGGTTGAGATTGTTCCCCTGTTTTTTATCAAGGAAACGGTTGAGAAGGTAGAGGGTGTTCGTCCTTATAGTCCTCTTGAACTGCGTGGCCGCGATATCTATGTGCGTGAAGGCTGCTATTTGTGCCACTCGCAAATGATTCGCCCATTCCGTGATGAAGCGTTGCGTTATGGTCACTACTCGCTGGCTGCAGAGTCCAAGTACGATCACCCGTTCCAATGGGGTTCCAAGCGTACTGGTCCAGATCTGGCCCGCGTTGGCGGCAAGTATTCGAATGACTGGCAAACCCAGCACTTGAACGCGCCTCGCTCGTTGGTGCCACAGTCGGTGATGCCTAACTATCCATGGCTGCTGAAGACCGATCTCGATTATTCCGATATCGAGTTGCGCATGAAAGCCTTGCGTACGACTGGCGTGCCTTACTCTCTCACTCAGGCCGAATACGACCGTAATGTGAAGGAGTTTGGTGAAGACGTTGCCAAGAGCCTGCATATTCCTGATGCTGAAAAGAATCTGGTAGCGCAGGCCCAGCTGGGTAACTACGACACGGATCCTGGCAAGTTGAGTGAAATGGATGCCCTGGTGTCTTACCTTCAAGTGCTGGGTACCATGGTCGACTTCAAGAAATACGACGACGATTACTTCGTTAAATTCCGTTAATAGACTGCAAGAGGCTTCATGATGGAATGGTTGATGTGGTTTACCAAGTTTGAGAATACCAAGCCGGTTTCATTGGTTATTTTCTTTGTCCTGTTCTGCGGGGTCATGGTCTACCTTTACGGTAGCCGTTCCCGCGGCGAGAAGCTGGAAAACTTCAAGAACATTCCTCTGCAAGACGATTAGATTTAATTAGGACGAATCATGAGTCAGGACAAAATCAAGACACCGACCACCACAGGACACGTGTGGGACGACGATCTTCAGGAGCTTACCAATCCATTGCCTAACTGGTGGGTATGGGGTTTCTACATTACGTTTGTATTCACCATTGTGTACTGGCTGTTTTACCCAGCCTGGCCGATTGGTCATACCTACACCAAAGGTATCCCTGGCTGGAACAGCATTACCTACACGGCTACAACAGTGGATGGCAAGGAAGTAGAGAAAACCACGCACTGGAACATGCGCTCCAAGTTCATGCATGAAATGAATGAACAGCAAGCCGAGCAAAAGAAATGGTTCGACAAGGTAGCGGGTGCTTCTTATGAAGATGTATCCAAGGATGCTGACCTGATGCAGTTCGTTAACTCGGCCGGTAAGACCCTGTTTTCGGACAACTGCGCACCATGTCACCAATCTGGTGGTCAGGGTAAAGTCGGCTTCTCGCCCAACCTGACCGATGACCACTGGCAATATGGTGGTACCTATGACCAGATTCACACCACGATTGTGGGTGGTCGTCGCGGTTATATGCCTCCTTTCAAGGAAGTCTTGAATGATCAGCAGATCACCCAGTTGGCTAACTATGTATTGAGCCTGTCTGGCGAACCGCATGATGAAACGGCTGCCGCTGCTGGTGCCAATATTTTCAAGGGCGACTCTGCTGCTTGCTACTACTGCCATGGTGCTGATGCCAAAGGCCGTATCGAGCTGGGTTCTGCCAACCTGACCGACAAGATCTGGTTGTGGGCCGATGTGCCTGCAGCCAAGGATGCAGCGGCCAAGCTGGATGCCGTCAAGCATGTGATTTCCGGTGGTCTGGACCGTGGTGTGATGCCTAACTGGGATCACCGCCTGAAGCCTGAGCAGATCAAACTGTTGACCGTGTACGTGCACGATAGTCTGGGTGGCGGTAAGTAATACGTTTTACTCCAAGTACCATCTGAACGATGCAACTTAATCAAAGGCTCACGCCCTAATGTGGGCCTTTGTCGTTTTTTAGCGGTAATTTTCAAAGCGAGTCAGAAACAGCCATGGAAGCAAGCAAAGCTAGTCAATCTGCCCTTTACGCCAAGCACATTCCCATTTTCACGCGCTCGGTAAAAGGCAAATACCGCAACTTCAAGACCGCGGTCATGATCGTGGCGTATAGCGTTTACTTCCTGCTGCCGTGGATGCCCTGGGAGCGCGCCAGCTCCCCTAGTCAGGCCTTGCTGTTTGACCTGAGCACCCGCCGGTTTTTTATTTTTGACCTGATTGTTTACCCGCAGGATATCTTCTGGCTGGCGATGTTATTGTTCATCGCGGCTGCCTTGCTGTTTTTTGCCACTGGCCTGATAGGCCGTGCCTGGTGTGGTTACTTCTGTTTTCAGACCTTGTGGACTGATCTTTTCATCATGGTGGAAAAGGCCATTCAGGGGGAGCGCCCTGCGCGCTTGCGTTTATACAAGCAGCCCTGGAATGCAGAAAAAATTCTCAAGATAGGCTCATCGCATTTCCTGATGCTGCTGATTTCCTTCTGGACGGCATTTACCTTTGCCGCTTACTTCAATTACGCTCCGGATTTTCTGGTCAACCTGTTTACAGGGCATGCCGCAGATGCCGCATATATCACTGTCGCTGCCTTAACAGTGACGACCTATGTGGCTGCTGGCCTGTTACGTGAAAATATCTGTACGCTGGCTTGTCCGTATGCGCGCTTCCAGGGCGTGATGTATGAGCCAGATACCTTGGCGGTGAGTTACGACGCCAAACGTGGCGAAGGGCTGGCAGGTCGCACGCTGCCGATCGCGGGCTTGAAAACCCGCGAAGAGCGCCAGGCCAAAGGCCATGGCGATTGCATTGATTGTGGCTTCTGCGTGCAGGTTTGCCCCACAGGCATTGATATCCGTAATGGCTTGCAATACCAGTGTATTTCCTGCGGCCTTTGCATTGATGCCTGCAACAACATCATGGATTCCGTGGGCTATCCGCGCGGTCTGATTCGTTATGACTCCGAGAAAAACCTGGCAGATGCAACACCACATGCTCCCCGTCTGGAGTGGAAGCGCCTGAAAGTGCTGGGCTATGCCGTCGCCATCGTGGTGATGACGGGAACGCTTTTTTACAATATCGGCACCCGTACCAATGTCGAAGTGTCTGTACAACAGGTGCGGCAACCCATGTTCATCATGTTGTCAGATGGCAGCTTCCGTAACCGCTATCAGATTCATATCGTCAACAAGACCGAGCACGACGAGACATACAAGATCAGTGTCAGCGGAATACCGGCAGATGCGCTGGATATGGGGAATATTCCCCAAGTGCATGTGCGTGCGGGCAAGGATTTGACGGTGAACGCCAAGGTGAATCTTGAACATGAGCTGGCCGAGCGGACCAAGACATTTAACTTTGTCGTTCAGCCGCAGACGGCCGGTGCTGAAACCATCACTCTTCCTACCAACTTCAACAGTAAGTGAGTTAATCCGTGAATTTGTTTGTCTTGCCGCAGGTGTCCATGACGGAAACCCTGTTTGGCGGGTTGCTACTGGCGGCCCTGTTGTTTTTTGTCAGTCGACGCCTGGGCTTGCCCAATTTCTGGGCGGGCATTCTGAGTGGTGCTTTACCATTTTTGCTGTATCTGGCCTATAGCCAGCAGCACTGGACTGGCGGAGATGTGCTGGCAATCCACTTTGCGGTTTATCTGGCGAATGCGGGGCTACTGATGGTGTTCGGTGGCATGCAGCAGAAAAAGCAGAAGCTGCACTGGGCGCCGCGACTCATCATCGGGTTTTTTATTGGCCTGGTAGTTCTGAATGCCGTGTTGTTATCCATTTCCAGCCGTGGCTTGCCGGATAGCATCAGCAACCTGTTCTTGCCGCACCCGGCCAATGAAACGGTGCATACCGCCTTTCCTGGCCTCATTCCGCATGATCGCAACAAACTTTACGAACCGCATCTCGCCAGACTTGAGCAGCAGCGTCATCTCGGCTGGAAGATTGGCATTGAGGGCTGGGATACCATGAGAAGCAAGACTCCCTCGACCATTACTCTCAAGCTTGATGATGCCCAAGGCGCAGGCATTGCCGGTGCGGAAGTGACGATGGGCTTGTGGCGTATGGCCAATAGCCGTGATGATCAGAAGTTTTCCCTGTCCGAAGTGAGCCCCGGCGTTTATCAGACCACGATGACATTGAATGACTCTGGCCGATGGATACTGGATCTCTATATCCAGCATGGTGAAGATACCTACATCAAGCAGCAAACCCTTTACATCGATGGCGATTAAGCTGCGCGTATGACGGACGTGGTGGATTGCTATCATTGCGGCTTGCCCGTGATGACGGGCGAGCGTTATGCGCTTGATATATTGGGCGCACGCCGTCGCCTCTGTTGTCACGGTTGCCAGGCGGTAGCGAGTTCGATTGTTGATAATGGACTGGAAGATTATTACCGTTATCGCACCGAACTTCCCAAAACTGCCGAAGAGCTGGTTCCCGATGAACTGCGCAAGCTCGCCCTGTATGATCATCCCGATGTGCAGAAAAGCTTTGTCCATGAGGCAGGCTCTTTAAAAGAAGCGGCTCTCATCATCGAGGGCATTACCTGCGCGGCCTGTATCTGGCTGAATGAGCGCCATCTGCAGCAATTGCCCGGTGTGCAAAGTGTCTCTTTCAACTACGCATCGCAGCGGGCCCGCATTAGCTGGGATGACAGCAAGATTCATCTGAGCGAAATCCTCGCCGAAATCCGCAAGCTGGGCTATCACGCCCATCCCTTCAGTGCCCAGCAGCAGGATGAAGTCCGCCAGCAGCAGAAAAAACGGGATTTTCGTCGCTTGGCGGTGGCCGGGCTGTCTGCCGGGCAGGTCATGATGATCGCCGTGGCCCTGTATGCAGGACCTGCACAGGGGCTGGAGCCTGCTACTGCCCAGATTCTGCGGTGGTTCAGTCTGCTGATGAGCGTGCCGGCCATGACTTATGCCGCGTGGCCATTCTATCGTGCTGCCTGGCGCAGTATTGCCAATCGCAGCCCAGGCATGGATGTGCCGATTGTACTGGGGCTGTTGACAGGGTTTGCTGGCAGCATATGGGCCACTTTGCAGGGGCATGGCGTTGTGTATTACGACACCCTGACCATGCTGATTTTCTTTCTGTTATCCACGCGCTATCTGGAACGCAATGCCCGGCTGAAATCCATAGAGGCGGCAGAAAATCTCCTCAGATTGGCCCCCGCCATGGCGACGCGTTTGCGCGGGCAGGAGCAGGAAATCGTGCCGGTGGTGGAACTGAAAACCGGAGACCATATACTGGCGCGTCCGGGAGAATCGGTGGCAGCCGATGGCGTGGTGATCGAAGGTGAAAGCAGTGCAGACGAATCTTTGCTGAGTGGCGAAAGCAAGCCGGTTCACAAAACGATGGGTCATCCCGTTTACGCGGGCAGCATCAATTATGAGAGCCCGCTGGTCATTGAAGTGACCGGTGTGGGCGAAAACACCATGCTGGCAGGTATTTCCCGCTTGCTGGATCGTGCCCAAGCTGAAAAACCTAGGCTAGCGCATGTAGCCGATCGTGTTGCCGCCTACTTTACAACGGCGCTGCTGCTGGCCGTTATTCTCATTGCCTGGATCTGGTGGCATATCGACCCTGAGCGCACGCTGGATATCGTGCTGGCGGTGTTGGTGGTGAGCTGCCCTTGTGCGCTTTCGCTGGCGGCCCCCGCGGCATTTGCCGCCGCTGGCTCGCATCTGGTGAGTCGCGGGGTTTTGTTCACGCGTGGACATGCGCTGGAAACCCTGGCCCGGGCAACGCATTTTGTCTTCGACAAAACAGGCACGCTGACCATGGGCAAGCCCGTGCTGGTGCATACACAGTGTTATGCCGATATGGACGCGCAAACTTGCCTGCGTATCGCCGCCAGTCTGGAAAAAAGTTCTGAGCACCCGCTGGCGCGCAGTTTTATTGAAGCGATTCAGGCGCAGCCCTTATTCACGGTGACTGACAATGCCAATATTCCCGGGCAGGGTGTGGTGGGGGAGATTGAGGGAGAGCGTTACAGCTTGGGTAATGTGCGCCTTAATCCTGCCGCGGCAGGCATACAACTGCCTCTGGATGAATATCCCGCAGGGGCTTCGGTTGTCTGGCTGAGTGATAGTCGTCAATTGCTGGCCGCCTTTGTGCTGGCGGATCAGCCACGTCCTGAGGCGGATCTGTTGATACAGCGCCTGCTCAATCAACGCCTGCGGGTGTCGATATTCAGCGGGGATGCCAAGGCCTCGGTGGATTATTTTGCCGATGAAATGGGCGTGACAGACCGACGCGCTGAAATGTCGCCGCAAATGAAATTGCAGGCTCTGCAGGCATTGCAGGAGCAAGGCGAGGTGGTGGTCATGGTGGGCGATGGTATCAACGATGCGCCTGTGCTGGCCGGTGCACAGGTTTCGATCGCCATGGGCAGTGGTACTCAAATGGCCAGAGCCAGCGGAGATATTGTGCTGCTGACAGAACACATGCCGGAAATTGAACATGCCTTGCAAACCAGCCGCTTCGGCATACAGATCATTCGCCAGAATTTTGCCTGGGCCCTGGCCTACAACCTGGTCGCGTTGCCCTTTGCTGCCAGTGGATTGCTGTCGCCATGGATGGCAGCGATTGGCATGTCCATCAGCTCGCTCATCGTGGTGATCAATGCCTTACGCCTGCGGTAGCTTTGTTCAGGATATTCTTGTTTTATCAGGCGCTTGTCCGGAATTCATCAGGACCCCATCCCTTGCCTGATCTTAGCAGGAATGATTGCTATTGGTGTTATTGTTACAAAATCCATTTATAAACAATAAGATAGTGAATTTTTCCGAGTGCATTTTTAAGCTTTTTACGTTATCATCCACCCCAATGTCATGCTTTGCATGATGCAAATTTGGAATGGAGGCTGGTATGAAAGGTGATAAAAAAATAGTTGGGATACTGAATGACTTGCTCGCGGGCGAGTTGACGGCGGTCGATCAGTATCTGATTCATGGCGAGATGTATGCGGATTTTGGTTTGCAGCAACTGGCGGATAAAAGCTTGCACGAATCCGAGCATGAGCGCTCCCACGCGCGCGCCATCATTCAGCGCATCCTCTTTCTCGAAGGCAAGCCCAATCTCGAAAAGCGTGACCCGCTGAACATCGGCAAGTCTATTCCCGACATGCTCAAATCCGATCTGGCTCTTGAATACCATGTGGTGGGCTCGCTGAAAAAGGCGATGGCAGAGTGCGAAAAAGCACAGGATTATGTCACGCGCGACATGCTGCTGACCCAACTCGACGATACCGAAATGGACCATGCGTACTGGCTTGAACAGCAATTGCGCCTGATCAATCTGGTCGGTCTGGAAAACTACCTGCAAAGCCAGATGAAGTCATCTGGTGCGGTTTGAGCGTGAAGGAGTAAAAGATGAAGGGTGACAAGAAAGTCGTTGAAATACTGAACAAGGTGCTCAAGAACGAGCTTACCTCCATCAATCAGTATTTCCTGCATGCTCGCATGTTTCGCAACTGGGGTCTGGAAAAGCTCAACGACTACCAGTACAAGCAGTCCATCCGCGTAATGAAGGAAGCCGACAAGGTGATTGAGCGCGTGCTGTTCCTGGAAGGCCTGCCCAACTTGCAGAATCTCGGCAAATTGCTCATTGGCGAAGACGTGGTGGAATGTCTGAACGGTGACCTCAAGTACGAAAAGGACATTCAGCGCCCACTGCTGATTGAAGCGATCGCCCTGTGCGAAGAGGTGCAGGATTATGTCAGCCGCGATTTGCTGCAGGATCTGCTGGAGCACTGCGAGGAAGCGATTGACTGGCTGGAAACCCAGCAAACCCTGATTGCGGACGTCAGCTTGCCGAATTACCTGCAGGCGCATATCGAATCCGATTAATCCGGTCGATGTCGCAGAATAAAAAACCGCAGCCCGTCTGCGGTTTTTTTATTGCCCAAATATGTCAGTTACTTGGAACTATATTGACACGCTTTGCTCTATGAATGATAATGGTTCTCAATTTATTTTAACTGATATATAGTCGGCCTAAAATTATATGTATGTATGTGTTTGTCGTGCGGTAACTGAGCGTCAAATTTTTCAAGCAGCCCGTGCCGGGGCAAAAAATCTCAAAGACTTGAAGCGCGAACTGGGCGTTGCTGCCGAGTGCGGCCGTTGTGCGAGCTGCGCCAAGGATTGCCTGCGCGAGGCACATCAAGAGACCGCGACTGTCGCCAAGATCATTCCTTTGCATGCGCCGGGCTTGGGCTACGCTTAACCTAGCATATCGAGATCTTGTTCTTCGACTGATTACATTACCTTTTTCCATGCAAAACGCCAGCTTCAAGCTGGCGTTTTGCATTTGGCTTCCGAGCCTGTCAAAAATTAAAGCAGGTGCTCCAGTAACTCAGGTCCAAACACTTCCCTGTGCAGGCGATCAGCGCTCACACCTGCATGCAGCAGATACTGGCGTTGCTGCTGCATGAATCCGGCCGGCCCGCACAAGTAAAACTCGCCTTCCGCCAGGAACGGCTGCCACGCTGCAGTGGGGCGCACTTCATCGCCTGACGATATGGCATTCCCCGCCTGGTAAAAGCGCTCGACAATTAAACCGGGCAGTTTGCGTTTTGCAGCTTCCAGTTCGTCTTGCAAAATATGCTGTTCTGTACCGCGATTGCCATGACAGAACAATATCTGGCGCGTGCTGCCGAGGTCGCGCAAGGTATTCAGGATAGAGAGCATGGGGGTGATGCCTATACCTGCTGACAGCAATGCGATAGGCTTTGCGGAAGACAAATCCACCTGAAGGTCGCCAAAGGCTTTGCTGGCGTTAATGGCATCACCTTCCTTGATATGCGTGTGCAGCCAGTTGGATACTGTACCCTCCGGTTTTCCAGTATGTTCGGTCTCGCGTTTTACGCTGATACGCCACCAAGGTTGTTGCGGCGAATCCGACAGACTGTATTGGCGCAACTGACGCTTATGCTCATTCAATTGAGCTTCTACCGTGATGTATTGGCCAGGTAGGAATGCTCCGGGGCTCCTACCATCTTCGGTTTGCAAGTAATAAGACACGATGTCCGCACTTTCCTGCACGCGTCTCACCACCTTGAGTCTGGTGAGTGCACCTGCCTCCGCGCCACTCTGGGCATAGAGTTTCTTTTCCTCATCAATCAGCAGATTGGCCAGCAGCCAATACGCCTCTCCCCAGGCATCGATCAGGGCGGGAGTGGCGGCATCCCCCAGCACGGTTTTGATAGCGCCCAGCAGATGTTCACCAACGATAGGGTAATGGTCTGCAGTTAATCCTACCGCGGCATGCTTGTGCACAATACGGCTCACAACGGGTGCAAGGGCATCGGCATTATCGACATTGGCGGCGTAGGCAAAAACGGCGGCAGCGAGCGATTGCTGCTGCGAGCCATTGGCCTGATTTCCCATATTGAACAGATTGGTTAACTCGGGATGCGCGGCAAACATGCTGCGGTAAAACGTGGTGGTTATGGCAAGGCCATGCTCGCGAAGTACCGGTACGCTGGCGTCAATATAGGGTCTGGCGGTCGCTGAAAGCATCATCACTCCTTATGTTGTATTTAAAATGAAACAATATGACTATAAAAAAACCGGGATATCCCGGGGTGCTGGTCCATGTACTTATGCCGTCATGGTTTGAAGGTGTTTCTGTTGCAGGCGTACGATAATTTCACTGGTATGTTTGGGGGTGACGTCCGCCAGTGTGTAGGTGTCCAGATGCCGGTAAAAGACATCCAGGCTTTCATCCAGCACACCCTTCAGGCCGCAACTGCCGGCCAAAGGGCAGGCCGGTTGTGCACAATCCACCAGGGATTGTTTTCCTTCCAGGGTGCGTATTACCAATCCCAACGACAGGCTGGCGGGATCCATACCCAGGCGCAAACCGCCTCCTGGGCCCCGGGTTGCCTGTATCCAGCCGGTCTTGTTGAGGAAAGTCACGACTTTGATAAGGTGGTTGCGCGGCACATTCAACTGCTGGGCCAGCTCGGTAATGGAGACCATGCGCGTATGCGTGCTCTGTGACACATACATGAGTGCTCGCAAGCCAAGATCGGTGAATTTTGTTAGTTGCATGAGCGGCATCATAATATTGTTGCTTTTAAATTGCAACAATTGAATGCGAAGGTATTAATCGATGCGATGCAGTTGCCGTGAAAGCTGCCGTAACTCAGCTTCGGCATCGCGGTAGCTGGGGAACAGCCGCGCGACAATCGCCCAGAAACGGGCAGAGTGGTTCATTTCCTTGAGATGCGCCAATTCATGCGCAATCACATACTGGATGATATGTGGCGGTGCCTGGATTAAGCGCCAGTTCAGCCGGATTTCACCTTTGGAATTGCAACTTCCCCAGCGACTGCGTGCGCTGGACAAGGCAATCGGCGGCATGGGCAGGCCCAGTTTCTGCACCAGCAATTCGGTACGGCGGGTGAAATCGACCAGTGCCTGCTGTTTGTACCACTGAGTGACCCGGCGCTTGATCATGCCGGTATCGCTGATGTCCGTGAGGCGGACGTCCATGCGGCTGCCATCGCAACTGATCGCACGATTGCGGCTATCTGCGGCAAGGTAAAGCGGCAGGCTGTTGCCCAGCAGCCATAGCGTTTCTCCGTTTTGCCAGCTCAGGGCGGGGACTTTGGCGGCGGCCTGCTGCTGAACTTTTTGCTGTATCCAGTCACGTTTGCTGTAAAGCAGGGCTTCAAGTTCGCGCAGGCTTAGTCGCTGCGGAATAGAGACAACCAGGCCCTGCTCGCTGATACGGAGTCCGATGGAGCGCCGCTTGCTGCTACGCTTCAGTTCATATGGCAAGCGAGTGCCATCCGCCAGTGCAAGTTCAGGCATTGCTGGCAGGCAGCTCCGTCATGGCGGATTCTATCCAGGCTTCTACGCGCTGGTTCAGCTCGTCAGGTTTCAAGCCTGCACTGGCAATGGCCGGGCCAATGTGAACAGTAATGGTGCCAGGTTTTTTGAGAAAGGAGTTCTTGGGCCACAGCGTCCCCGCATTGTGCGCAACAGGTACCACGTTGCTTTGCGTATGCGTCGCCAGCCAGGCCCCACCTATATGGTATTTTCCCTTGGTGCCCGGGGCCATGCGCGTGCCCTCGGGGAAAATCACTACCCAGAAGCCTTTTTTCAGCCTGTCCTTGCCCTGGGCTACCATTTGCTTGAGCGCTTCGCGACCGGCCGAGCGGTTGATGGCAATCGGCGACGTCATGGCAAGGCCCCAGCCGAAGAACGGAATCCATAACAGCTCGCGTTTCAGCACCCAGACCTGCGGGGGGAATATCTGCTGAAAGGCCAACGTTTCCCACGCTGACTGGTGCTTGGCAAGAATGATACTGGGGGTAGTGGGGATGTTTTCCTGACCGATGATGCGATAACGGATGCCGCAAGTGACGCGCAGCCACCAGAGCATGCTGCGAGCCCAGCCCGAGATGATCTGATAGCGCCAGATGGGCGGCAATGGGAAGGTCAGGATGGCAATGAAGGCATAGATGGGCGTCAGCAGCCACATGCCCAGGGTATAAAGTAAGGAGCGCAGAACGAGCATTTATTTGTCTTCAGCGATGATACGTTGAACCGCCTCGGCCAAGTCCGCGCAAATCCAGGTGTTTTCGGGCAGGCCGCCAGCTTGCAATGTGGCTTCGCCCTTGCCGGTGCGAACCAGAATGGGCTGGCAGCCGCATGCCACACCGGCCTGCAGATCGCGCAGGGAGTCGCCCACGCAGGCCACTCCTTTCAGATCCATGCCAAAGCGACGGCCGATTTCCTCCAGCATGCCAGCTTTGGGTTTGCGGCAATCGCACTTGGCTTCCGCCGCATGCGGGCAATAAAACAAGGCATCAATGCGGCCGCCCAGCTGGCTAAGGCTGCGGTGCATTTTGTCGTGAATGGCATTGAGGGTGGCCATATCAAACAAGCCACGCCCAATGCCAGACTGGTTGGTGGCCAGTGCGACGCGGAATCCGCTCTGGTTCAGCAGCGCAATGGCTTCCAGGCTGCCCGCAATGGGAGTCCACTCATTGGGGCTTTTGATGAAGTGCGGGGAGTCATGATTGATGACACCATCGCGGTCCAGGATCACCAGCTTCATGATCAGCCTGCCAGTCTGGACAGGTCGGCGACGCGGTTCATGGCCTGGTGCAGGCTGGCCAGCAAGCCAAGGCGATTGGCCTTCAGTGCAGGGTCCTCTGCATTCACCATCACACCATCAAAAAACGCGTCTACAGGTGTTCTCAATGCGGCCAATGCCTGTAGCGATGACCGATAATCCCCGGCGGCAAAGGCGGCATCCGCCTGCGGCGTCACGCTGGCCAAGGCTTGTGCCAGGGCTAGCTCGGCAGGCTCGACCAGCAGCGCCTGATTGATGCTGGCTTGTACATCACCTTCGGCTTTTTTCAGGATATTGCCGACGCGCTTGTTGGCGGCTGCCAGGCTCTCGGCTTCCGGCAAGGCTGCGAACGCCTTGACCGCTTCCAGGCGCTTGGCAATGTCCGCCAGTTGCTGGGGCTCAAGCGCCAGCACGGCATCCACTTCCTGGGCGCTGTAGCCTTGCTCGCGCAGGCTGCCAGAGAGACGGTCGTAAATAAAGCTGCGCAATGCGGTAGATGCATTTTCAACATCAGCGGCAAAGCAGCCAAAGGTGGTGTTCAGCAGGGTGTCCAGTGTCAGTGGCAGGCTGTTTTCAATCAACAGGCGCACCACGCCCAGCGCATGGCGACGCAAGGCAAAGGGGTCTTTATCCCCGCTCGGAATCTGGCCGATGCCGAACATGCCGCACAGCGTTTCCAATTTGTCCGCCAGTGCCACCACCACGCCTACCTGATTGCGCGGCAATTCATCGCCAGCGAAACGCGGCTTGTAGTGGTCTTCAATGGCGTAAGCAACATCATTATCCAGCCCTTCATGCTGCGCATAGTAGCGCCCCATAATGCCTTGCAACTCGGGGAATTCCCCCACCATGTCTGTTACCAGATCGGCCTTGGCGAGGCGGGCAGCCTGCGCGGCCTTGCTTGCCAGTGCGTCACCGCCCAGTTGCTGACCGATGGCGCTGGCAATACTGGCAACGCGGGTAGTGCGCTGGCCTTGTGAGCCCAGCTTGTTGTGATAAACCACTTTATCCAGCGAAGTCAGACGGCTTTCCAGGGTTTTCTTGCGATCCTGGTCAAAGAAGAACTTGGCGTCGGCCAGACGTGGCCGCACCACGCGCTCATTGCCGCCGATAACGGCGCTGGCATCATCCGGCGAAATATTCGACACGATCAGGAATTTGTTGCTCAGCTGACCATCTGCACTCAGCAGCGGGAAGTACTTCTGGTTGGCTTTCATGGTCAGAATCAGGCATTCCTGCGGTACTTGCAGGAATTCGTCTTCAAACTGGCCGAGCAAGACATTGGGGCGCTCTACCAGTGCGGTCACCTCATCCAGCAAGGCTTCATCCTGGATGGGGGTTAACTGGGGACCGGCCTTGGCGGCAGCGGCCGTCAGCTGGCGAACGATCTCGGCGCGACGCTCAGCAAAGCTGGCAATCACGGCGCCCTCAGTGTGCAGTTGCTCGGCGTAGTGGTCTGCATGACGCAGCGTCACCGGGCTGACCTTGGCTTCAAAGCGGTGGCCTTGCGTGGTGTTGCCAGACTGCAAGCCCAGCGCGCTGACCGGGATGACCTCATTGCCATGCAGCGCTACCAGACCATGGGCGGGGCGCACAAAATTCACACTGGTCCAGCCATCTTGCAACTGGTAGGTCATTACCTTGGGGATAGGCAGCTTGGCAAGTGCTTCGTCCAGCGCTTTTTGCAGGCCTTCGCTCAGCGTGGCGCCAGCGGCGGTGCCTTCCAGAAACAGAATGTCAGCCTTGCCATCATGCTCACGCTTGAGCTGGCTGACAGCGGATTCATCCGCGCCCAGCGCGGTCAGTTTTTTCAGCAGCGCGGGCGTCGCCTTGCCATTTGCATCCAGACCTACCGTGGCAGGCATCAGCTTGTGCGATAGGGATTTATCCGCAGCCTTGGCGACGACGTCGCTGATATGTGCCGCCAGACGACGCGGCGATGCATAGGCGGTGACCTGCGATGTCTCGCTGGTCAGGCCCTGCGATTTCAGTACCTCTAACAGGGTGCTGGAGAATGCCTCGCCCAGCTTGTTAAGGGCCTTGGGTGGGAGTTCTTCTACAAACAATTCAACTAACAGATTCTGCTTCATGCGGCGGCCTTCTTATCCAACTGTGCCAATACTTCATCTGCCCATGCTTTGGGGGCCATAGGGAAGCCGAGGCGGGCGCGGCTATCCAGGTAGCTCGCGGCAACTGAACGGGCGAGATTGCGAATGCGGCCGATATAGGCGGCGCGCTCCGTGACCGAAATGGCTCCGCGTGCATCCAGCAGGTTAAAGGTATGAGCGGCTTTCAGCACTTGCTCGTAGGCAGGCAGCGCCAATTGATGTTCCATCAGGTGTTGCGCCTGCTTTTCGTGGGCATTGAACGCTGTGAACAGGAAATCAGCATCGCTGTGCTCAAAGTTATAAGTCGATTGCTCGACTTCGTTTTGCTTGAATACGTCGCCGTAAGACAAATCGCGGGCACCATGCAGGCCCTTGGCGTATACCAGGTCATACACGTTTTCCACGCCTTGCAGATACATGGCGAGGCGCTCCAGACCATAGGTGATTTCACCGGTGATCGGTTTGCAGTTGATGCCGCCGACCTGCTGGAAGTAGGTGAACTGTGTCACCTCCATCCCATTCAGCCAGACTTCCCAGCCCAGGCCCCAGGCGCCCAGTGTCGGGTTTTCCCAGTCATCTTCCACAAAACGGATGTCGTTTTTCTTCAGATCGAAACCCAGGGCTTCGAGCGAGCCCAGGTAAAGCTCCAGAATATTGTCAGGCGCAGGTTTGAGCACGACCTGGAACTGGTAGTAATGCTGCAGACGGTTCGGGTTCTCACCGTAGCGGCCATCCTTGGGGCGGCGGCTGGGCTGAACGTAGGCGGCTTTCCAGGGCTCGGGGCCCAACGCCCGCAGGAAGGTGGCGGTGTGCGAGGTGCCTGCACCGACTTCCATGTCGTAAGGTTGCAGCAAGGCACAGCCCTGGGCATCCCAGTATTGCTGCAGCTTGAGAATAATCTGTTGAAATGTCAGCATATTTCCATTTCTGAATCTTGGTGAATGATCCGGCAGCCAGCGGGCTGCCAGTCAGTGTTGGCCGGGCCGATTTTCATGGTGTTTTAACGGCCTGCATGCAAGGCAAATAACCGCTAATTCTACTTGGTTTTACGGCCCCACAAAAGAGCGAGACTGCCCGCCAGCAGGATGAGCAAGGGCCAGTTGCCAAAGCGCACATAAGGGGTTGTACCCACATAGCCTTGCGCCTCGCCCTCAAGTGTCGTCGCGATAAAGTGCGGCGCATGTGCCAGCACTTCGCCCTTGGGGTTGATAATGGCGGTGGCGCCGGTATTGGTACTGCGCAGCATCATGCGTGCCGTTTCTATTGCCCGCATCTGCGAGAACTGCAAATGCTGGTAGGCCGCAATCGATTCGCCATACCAGGCGTCATTGCTGGTATTCACCAGCACGCTGGCCTGTGGCAGCTGGCGGATGATTTCTTCACCAAACACATCTTCGTAGCAGATATTGACGGCCACGCGCTGACCGGCGACCTGCATGGGTTGCTGATCCAGCCCGCCGCGGGCGACATCCGCCAGTGGCATATTGAGCCAGTCGCGGTAGATCCAGCCAAATACCCGCTTCAGGGGAATGAACTCGCCAAATGGCACCAGGTGCGATTTGCGGTAAAACTGGGTATCGGCACTGCCTACGCTCATCATGCTGTTGTAGTACTGCTCGTGCTCGTATTCCACCACCCCGATGAGAATATCGCCGCCATTGGTCTGGGCATGTTGTTTCAGGCCATCAAGGTAGTTTTGCGGGACTTGCTGCAGCAAAACGGATAAGGCGGTTTCCGGCAGGATGATGAGTCTGGCTTGGCTCGCCAGTGCCATATCGTAATACTGGCGCATGCTGCGCAGCACTTCCTCTTCATTCCACTTTTTATCCTGCGATACATTGCCTTGCAGCAAGGCGACACTGACCGGCTCGCCCTCAGGCTGACTCCATTCGATCTGTTTCAAGGCCCAGCCGCAGCCTATCAGTCCGGCCATCAGAACGACGCCCATGCGCCTGCGGGCCGGATGCAAGTACACGCTAACCAGCAGGCTGGCAAGCAGCGCTACCACCAGCGATACGCCATACGCGCCGATAATCGGCGCATAACCTGCCAGCGGACTGTCGGGTACTTGCGTGTAACCTATGCTCAGCCAGGGAAAGCCGGTGAATATCCAGCTTCTGACCCATTCTGAAAGTGCCCATAGCAAGGGCAGCGCAATCAGCATTTGGTGCGCAGGTCGACTGCGGGCGAGAGCGGCGACGATTGCCGGGAAAAGTGCCAGGAACGCACAAAGCAGGAAAGTAGCCAGCCCGGCCATCCAGAATGGCATGCCGCCAAAATCGTGCAGGCTGATGTAAATCCAGTAAATGCCAGCGCCAAATAATCCCAGGCCGTAGGTGAATCCCAGCCATGCAGCTTCTCGACGACGTGCCGTGGTGGTCACCAGATAGAAAAATCCGGCGAGTGACAATACACCAGCCGGATAAACATAAAAGGGAGCAAAGCCGCTGACCGCGATTGCGCCCAGCAGGGCGGCCAGCAGATGTCTGGCCCATAAGGACTTGAATAAGGTAGGCAAAGTCGTGAGTGCAGAGAGATGAAATTGGCTGCCAGTATACCTGATGGCAGACGGCTCCACTGGCAGCCGGAGGCTGAATTATCTGGCGCCGTCTGGTTGACAGGCCACCGCAGCAGCCCCTATATTCGAGTCAAAGCGCAGTTAACAACATCCCTTTTCATATTCACAACAGGAGAAATCACGCATGGCCCTTTTGACAGAATTCAAGAAATTTGCCCTGCGCGGCAATGTAATGGATCTCGCGGTGGGTGTGATCATCGGCGCCGCCTTTGGCAAGATCGTGGACTCGCTGGTGGGCGACCTGATCATGCCAGTGGTGGGCATGTTGGTTGGCAAGCTCGATTTTTCCAATATGTACATCCAGTTATCCGATGCCCCGGCGGGCGTGCCGCAAACCTATGCCGCCCTTAAGGCGGCGGGTGTGCCTTTGCTGGCGTATGGTAATTTCCTCACCGTGGCCCTTAACTTTGTGATTCTGGCGTTTGTGATTTTCCTGCTGGTCAAGCAAATGAACCGCTTCCGCGATCAATTGACGCCAGAAGCACCACCCACACCAGAAGACGTGCTGCTGTTGCGTGAAATTCGTGATTCGCTGAAAAAATAGGCGTCCTGGCGGCGGGTGATTGTTACGACACCCTTGCCATATCCCCATAAACAACAAGCCCCGCAATGCGGGGCTTGTTGTTTGTCATACAGTACGACTTGGAATCAGCGATGAATCCGCCAAAGTTTTCCTGGCGTTCAGATATCCGAATCCGTCGATCGGCCTGGAGCCGGTGCAGGTGAAGCATCTGGGCTGCTCTCGCCATCATGGTTCATGAAGACCACCATGACGACCTTGTCATCCACGATATCCAGTTCAGTGGTCTTGTAATAAGCGCCCTTTTCATCGGTATTCAGATAGTGGTAGTGCCATACGGAGGCAATGACCTTGCCATCAGGGTTGGTGATGTCGTCGCGTTTGCTGGGCTCGCCAAACTGTTCCACGATTTTCGATTTATCAATACCGGAGATGCCGGCGACGAATTCTTTTTCCGAAACCGCAATATCGCCGGTGGCTGAATTCGGGGCTTTAGCGTTTGGTACTTGTATGTTGGGCGCCTGTGCAGCGCCTGCAATCGATTGCCCGGCAATACCCAGCATCAGTGCCAGTAACAAGGTTTTCATGATGTATCCCCTTAAAAATGTGGTACAGCTTCAAAGGGTATGAGATGTTTTTTTACGCTTGGTTCCATGCATCAATTCCAAGCTTATTCAATAGCTTGGCCTACTCGATTGCACTCTCGGGTTTTGCCTGAATCTCTACCAGCATGGAATGCAGGCGGCGGCTGTCTGCGCGCAAGACGGTGATATGCAAACCATCAAAGCTGATCTGTTCGCCACGCTTGGGCAGATGGGCAAACTTGCTGACGACCAGACCGCCGATGGTGGAGAATTCTTCGTCGCTGAACTGGGTGCCCAGTGCCTCATTGAAGTCGGCGATTTCGGTCAGCGCCTTGATGCGATAGCGGCCCTGCGCATCGCGGATGATATTGTCTTCGGTTTCATCAAAGTCATATTCGTCCTCAATGTCGCCGACGATCTGCTCCAGTACGTCTTCAATGGTGACCATGCCTGCCACACCGCCGTACTCATCCACGACGATGGCGATATGGTTGCGATTGCTGCGAAACTCTTTCAGCAAGACATTGAGGCGCTTGGATTCAGGAATGAAGACCGCGGGGCGCAGCATGTCGCGTACGTCAAAATCTTCGCCAGCGTAATAACGCAGCAAATCTTTGGCGAGCAGAATGCCGATCACATGGTTCTTGTCGTCATCAATGACCGGAAAGCGCGAGTGCGCGGCTTCAATCACAAAGGGAATAAACTTCTCGGGCGCATCGGTGATGTCAATGACATCCATCTGCGAGCGGGGAATCATGATGTCACGTACCTGCATTTCGGACACTTGCAGCACGCCTTCAATCATGGAGAGGGCATCGGCATCCAGCAGGTTTTTTTCGTAGGCAGAGTGTAGCTGCTCGATCAGTTGTTCACGGTCTTCCGGTTCGCGCAGCAAAAAGTTGCTGATCAGTTCCAGCCATCGTGGTTTGTCGGTTTCGGCCATCTTAGGCGATTGCTTTCTTGGTCAATTCTGTTTTTTCGGCGGCGTAAGGGTCACTGTAGCCGAGTTTTGTGACGATTTCTGTTTCCAGGCCTTCCATCAGCTCGGCCTGCGGCTCGGTTTCATGGTCGTAGCCATGCAGGTGTAGCACGCCATGTACGGTCAAATGGGCGTAGTGCGCTTCAATCGGTTTGCCTTGCTCTGCCGCTTCGCGGGCAACCACTGGTGCGCACAAAATAATATCGCCCATCAGGTGCGGCTCTTCCGTCAGCGGAAAGGTCAGCACGTTGGTGGCGTAATCCTTGCCACGATAATCGCGATTGAGCGCGCGGCCTTCGTCTTCATCCACGATTCTTAAAGCAAGTTCCGTGTCAACGCGCAGGGTGGCACGCGCCCATTTGCGAAACAGCTTGTCTGCGGGAATATTGGCAGCCTCGCTCGCCACCTGCACATCCATTGCCAGTCTAGGCATCGGAGCGGCCTCGCCTGTCCGTGTCATGCGGCTGGGCATGGCGTTCGCTATCAAAGGTTTCGTAGGCATTGATGATCTTCTGCACCAGCGGATGGCGCACCACATCCTCAGACAGGAAGTGGGTAAAGGCGATGCCGCGCACGTCTTTCAGCACCTGCTTGGCCTCGACCAGGCCGCTCTTCTGGCCGCGCCCGAGGTCGATCTGGGTCACGTCGCCGGTGATTACCGCCTTGGTGCCAAAGCCGATACGGGTGAGGAACATCTTCATTTGTTCCGGCGTGGTGTTCTGCGCTTCATCCAGAATGATAAAGCTCTGGTTCAGCGTGCGGCCGCGCATATAGGCCAGTGGCGCGACTTCAATGGCGCCGCGTTCAAACATCTTGTTCACGGTGTCGTAACCTGCCAGGTCGTACAAGGCGTCATACAGTGGGCGCAGATAGGGGTCGACTTTCTGCGCCAGATCGCCTGGCAAAAAGCCCAGTCGCTCGCCCGCTTCCACCGCCGGACGCACCAGTACGATGCGCTTCACCCTGTCGCGGGTCATGGCATCAATTGCGCTGGCTACCGCCAGATAGGTTTTGCCGGTGCCCGCCGGGCCAATGCCAAAGGTAATGTCAAAGTCCTGAATCTGTTGCAGATAACTGACCTGGCGCGGCGTGCGGCCATGCAGATCCTGCCGGCGTGTCATCAGTACCGGCATTTCCTTTTGTACATCTTCTGGCTTCATGCGGTCGATCTCGACCAGCCCCAGCTGTATCTCTTCCAGGCTCAAGGGTTTGCTGGCGCGATCATAAAAGTTTTCGATCAGCTGCGCGGCAATGCGCACATTGCTTTGCTCGCCAGAAAAGCGGAAGTGCGCGCCGCGGCGTGCGATGCCAACATCCAGGGCATCTTCGATCTGCTTGAGGTTTTCATCCAGCGCGCCACACAGGTTGGCAAGACGCAGATTGTCTTCAGGACTAAGGGTAATTTCCATTATGGGGTGACCGCCCGTGGGGCAATAAGTGCATCAGTTAAAAGGGCAGAGAGGCGCTTAAGCAAGGCATTCTCCACGCAAGGTGTGCGGCATGGCCTGGGTGATTTTTACATGGACAAACTGGTTGATCAGCTTGGCGTCACCGGGGAAATTGACGATACGGTTGTTATCGGTGCGGCCAGCCAGTTCGCCAGTGTCTTTTTTGGACAGGCTTTCGACCAGCACACGCTGCACGCTGCCGACCATGGATTCGCTCACGGCTTTGCCTTGCGCTTCATTCAGTTCCTGCAGGCGGCTTAGGCGCTCCAGCTTGGTTTCTTCGCTGGTGTCATCCGGCAGATAGGAGGCGGGCGTACCAGGGCGTGCGCTGTAGGTAAAGCTGTAGCTGAAGTCAAACCCTACATCCTGCATGAGCTTGAGCGTGGCGGCGAAGTCCTGCTCGGATTCGCCCGGAAACCCTACGATGAAGTCAGAGGTGATGCAGATATCCGGACGCGCACGGCGCAACTTGCGGATGATGGATTTGTATTGCAACGCGGTGTAATTACGCTTCATGCCCATCAGCACGCGGTCAGATCCGGCCTGCACCGGCAGGTGCAGATGCGAAACCAGCTTGGGAATGCGCGCGAAGCAATCGATCAGGGCCTCGCTCATTTCATTGGGGTGCGAGGTGGTAAAACGTATGCGCTCGATTTGCGGGATTTCGGCAATGTAGTCGATCAGCATGGCGAGGTCCGCCGCCGTGCCATCGGCACTGGTGCTGCGATAGGCATTGACGTTCTGGCCCAGCAGGGTGATTTCCTTGACGCCTTGTTCCGCCAGCTGGATGGCCTCGACCAGAATATCTTCAAATGGGCGCGAGAATTCCTCACCGCGCGTATAAGGCACCACGCAGAAGCTGCAATACTTGTTGCAGCCTTCCATGATGGAAAGAAACGCGGCAGCCCCTTCCACGCGTGGCGGTGGCAGATGGTCAAACTTTTCGATTTCGGGGAAGCTGATATCCACTTGCGACAGCCCGCTGCTACGGCGGTTGGCAATCAGTTCCGGCAGGCGATGCAGGGTTTGCGGGCCGAAGACCACATCGACATAAGGCGCGCGGTCGACAATGTGCTGGCCTTCCTGGCTGGCGACGCAGCCGCCGACACCGATGACCAGATTCGGGTTTTTTTCCTTGAGCGGAATGAAACGCCCCAGGTGGCTGAATACTTTTTCCTGGGCTTTTTCGCGCACGGAGCAGGTGTTCAGCAGGATGACGTCTGCGTCTTCCGGATTATCGGTGGGTTGCATGCCATCGGCCGCATTCAGCATGTCGGCCATGCGCGACGAGTCATACTCGTTCATCTGGCAGCCGAATGTCTTGATGAAAACTTTTTTTGGCGTGTTCATGATTGCGTGTACAACCGCAAGTCAGAGGATGTGCACATGGCCGGCACAAGGGGGGAGAGCTGGAGGTTTCGGTGCAAAATATCTTAAAAAAACAGTACGCTAAGGCCTAATTGTAGCCCAGCCCAAGGCTAAATGCCAATCAAGGTCACGGCGGCAGGCATACACTTAGCTGTTCAGATGGCTGTGTGCCTGTGGGCGTGCTGTTGGGGCAGCGTTTTTCTTGCGGTAAACCACGGCCTGGCCATCGGGCGTCATCAGGCTGCCCAGATGGATGCCGTACAGGGACTGCAAGGCGGGCAGTGCGTGCAGATCGGCTTTTACCTGGCTTTCCAGTTGACCATTGTTGACCAGCAACAGGCGATCAAACGCATGCAGGGCCTGGTTGATGTCATGCAGGATAGCGAGCAGAGCATGCCCGCGGGCTTCGGCATAGCTTTGCATGCTGTCCAGCAATTCACCTTGCAAGCCGGGGTCTAGCGCCGCCAATGGTTCATCCATCATCACCAGCCCTTGTTCTATATCCCATAGTTGCGCAAATATCCGGGCGAGGTGAATGCGGGCCTGCTCGCCGCCGGATAGTTGATCCATCTTGCGTCCCGCCAGATGGGCAGCATGCGCCAGTTGCATGGCGTTGTGCACAATGGTCGTCAGGTGCGGGTCAATCTCCAGTGCCGCACGACCCAGAGACACCACTAGCTCGGTCTGCATGCCAAAGGCGACATGGGTGGTTTGCGCCAGCACAGCGCGCCGACGGCTCATCTCGCGCAGGCTGTAATGGCGGATATCGCGCCCCAGCAGGCTGATGTGGCCACCTGAATGATGAAGCTCGCGCGATGCCAGCTTGAGCAGGGTGGATTTGCCGGCGCCGCTGGGGCCCAGCACTGCTACACGCTCGCCTGCATGCAAGGTGAGGGTATAAGGGCCAAAGTGATGGCGCCCCAGGCGCAGGCTGGCTGCCTCCATGACCAGGAGTGGCTGGTTGATCAGGTTGATGGTAGCTGGGTTCATCCTATCCGTTCACGTGTTTGATTAAGCAGCATCAGAAAAAATGGCCCGCCAAGCAGGGCGGTAAAGATGCCCACCGGAATTTCAGCAGGTGTTGCCAATGTCCTTGCCAGCGTATCTGCGATCAGCAATAGCAATCCGCCAAACACGATGGACAAGGGTAAAACCCGTCGCTGGTCTGAACCATGCAAAGTGCGTACCAGATGCGGCGCGATCAGGCTGATAAAGCTGATCATGCCGCACCATGCCACCGTGGCGCCGACCAGCAACGCGACCATCAAAATGGTACGGGCGCGCAATGTTTCCACTTCTACTCCCACATGCGCTGCCGCCGCTTCTCCCAGCGCCAGTGCGTTCATGGCGCGGGCCAGCTTGCGGATCTGCCATGTGGCCAGCAGCAACATGACTAGCGCCACACCGACGATGGCCCAGCCCGCGCCAGCCAGTGAACCCAGGGTCCAGAAGCTCAGGCTGCGCAGCTGTTCGTCCGTGGATAAATAGGTGCACAGCCCCAGCACCGCTACCGCGATCGCATTGAGGGCAATCCCTGTCAGCAGTAGTCCGGCGATGGAGCCTGGCGTAATCCAGCGCGCCACGCGATCCAGCGTAAAACAGACCAGCAATGCGCCAGCAAACGCCGCCAGTGGCAACAACCACGGACGCAGGCCCGTTGGCCATGCCCAAGGCAAACTGTCCGCAAAAACAATGGTCAAGGCGGCAGCACATGCAGCGCCACTATTCACGCCCAGCAAACCGGGGTCTGCCAGAGGGTTGCGAAACAGACCCTGTGCCAGCGCACCCGCTACCCCCAGCATGCCGCCCGCCAACAGGGCGAGCAGAGTTCTTGGCAGGCGAAGTTCCCACAGGACATAGCTATTGCCCGTGTTTTCGCCATGCAAGGGAGTCAGCCAATCGCGCCAGCTTATGGGCACAGCGCCTATGGAACTTGCCATGGCAAGCGCCAAGAGGGTGATGGCGAGCAGTAATACAACAGGCCATGGGTTACCCCATTTTGAGCGTGGGGCAAAGCGAAAGGGAATGCGCATTTCTCAGGCCCGGATCAATCGTTCAGCCCTGTGCCATGCCCGCGCCGGACTAACAGTTGTGCAGCTTGCATCGATTTTCGCTCTATGTTCGTCATGCATATGCATAGAAAAGTTCAGCATCTGCGGCGGGGGTGTGGGCCATGGAGAGCAGGCATGCTCGGTGCCTGGGTGGCATAAGTCGCTATTTCGATGGGGTATTTCTGACAAATCCTGGCGGTGTAACTTTTGAATAGCGGAGATGAAATATGCATGATTGAAAGCGCCGGTTTTAAGCTTATCCTGCCTGCATGGCAGATTGCAGGGAGCGGTCCAGCTCTTTCAGCGCCAGCGGCAAGCGCGGACCAAAGCCGAGCAGCAGCATGGTTTCCATGCTGACGATGCGCTGCTTGCGCCCTGCAGGTGTTTGCGCCAGGCCAGGCAGCTTGAGAATCGCAGCTTTGCTGCCTGCGGCTTTCAGGCCCAGGTCAGTTAACAGGATAATGTCGGGCTGTGCCGCAATCACGGCTTCCGGCGTCAGAGGCTTGAATCCGGTGAAACCTTGCATGGCATTCCTGGCACCGGCATAACGCAACATGGCATCTGCGCTGGTTTCCTGCCCGGCCACCATGATTTGCGACATGGAGTGCGAAAGAATAAACAGCACGCGAGGCGACGCCGCCGAATGCGCCTCCACACTGGTGCGCACCCCCTGCCACTCATTGCGCAGGCGCGCTTGCAGCTCACTCGCTTCCGCTACGCGACCCGTGAGTTCGCCTACTTTTTGTATGCGCTGCAGCAAGCCTTCGAATTGATGGTTGGCGGCGAGGATATGCACCGGAATACCCGCATTTTCCAGCTGCCGCAATACGCTGGATGGCCCGGCATCTTCGGTTGCCAGTACCATGGACGGCGCCAGCGCCAGAATACCCTCCGCAGACAGGGTGCGCGCATAGCCCACGCTGGGCAACGCCTGTGCTGCTGGCGGATAAAGTGAGGTGGTGTCTACGCCCGCCAGATCGGCCGAAGCGCCCAGGGCATAGACGATTTCCGTGAGAGCGCCGCCTACGCATACCAGGCGCCGGTTGGCGGCATGCGCCGGCTGCGGTAGCCAGCCGATCGCGGGGAGCACCCCCAGCGCCAGCCACTGTTTCAAGTGTTCCCGCCGGGAGGGCATGGCTGGTTGGTGCGCGATGCTCATGCCGTGCAGGCCTCGGTAATATCGGCAATCAAGGCGCGCCAGGATTCCAGCTCGGGCTTGCCGGGTTTGCGCTCCCCAAACAGCATGGCGATATTTTCGCCTTGCGCATCAAACAATTCGAGCGAGGTGACGATGCCGTCTTCGGTGGGTTTTTTTACCACCCAGGCGTTGGCAATCAGATCCTGCCGCAAATGCAGATTAAAGCCTTCGTCGAGCACATTGATCCAGGGGCCCATCAGCTTGATATTGCTGACCGGGCCACTATGAATCTGAATGATGCCGGGGTTGCCGACAAACACCATGATGGACACATTTTCGGCGGCGGCTGCCTGCAAAAGGCGGGTGATGACATCGGGTGCCACGGGAATTGAAAAGCGGGGATCCGCAAGTCGCAAGCCTTGCGTGCGAGTCACCTTGTATTGCTTGAGCAGCCCGAAAAATTCATGCGTGTCCCGCATGGCGGCCCAGTCACGGCGGAATCCGGCAATGTCGATTTCGCTGTCATCCAGGGCTGCAGGCGGCAGGCGGGGTGTTTCCACCACCATGTCGCCGGATTGATCCTCAGCCCGGAATTGTGCAAGCAGCGATTGGTAGGCCGCCTGCTGACTGATGGGTTTCAAAAAGATTTTATGCAGCGCAGTACCGGTACTATCAAAAAACTGCAGGCTTTGTTGCAAGCCTTTGCTGGTGTGTTCTTCTACCGCAAAGCCGTGGCGCCACTGCTGATAAAACAAGCGCAGGTCTATGCTGCCTGCCAGAACCAGTCCTACTGGCCCCTGATGACTTACCTTGCGATAAACACCGGATTTTTCATGTACGCAGCTCTCATTGCGGGTCAGCGCCATGACTTCACCCAAGGGTTCAATCGCGGCAATGATCGCGGGGAATTCCGGTCGCAGCCGGGTGGCGTGCATGTCGCTATCCGAGCCGATGGCATCCACTCCGCAATGCGCGGCAATCAACTCCCCTTCGCTGATTTCGAGAGTGGCGGCAATTTCTCTGTGGCGTAAGCTGCTTTCGCGCCGCATGCGGCTAAAAGCTTCAATGATGGCGTCCTGCCTGGCGTGCATGGTGTCCTCCGATGAGTCACGGGCTGGCAAGCGCTGGCTGGTGCGGGTATGGCGAGCGATAGTGGCTGCGCCATGGGTTGGTGATGCCGAATTATATAATGAGAATGGTTCTTATTACAATAATGCAGCATGGGGGGGTGTTGCGCTATCAAGCCACCCATGCATGTCTATGCAATAGCTTTCAGGGTGCTTGTGCAAGCCATCTTCTGCCTCGGTAGCGGCAAATGCGCCAGAAAAATTGGAACGAGGGAGAATGGCCGCAGTGTAAAATGGCGGGATGGACGCACTCCCAATTTTCATGAATATCCGGCAACAGCGCTGCGTAGTGATAGGCGGCGGAGAAGTTGCCGCACGCAAGGTGCTGATGCTGCGCAAGGCGGGCGCAGCCGTTGAGGTCTACTCCCCTGAGCTGTATCCTGAATTGCAGACCCTGGCTGAACAGGGCGATATTCTGCACATAGCAGATAAATTTCAACCGCCGCAGCTGGATGGTGCCCGCCTGGTGGTGGCTGCCACCGATGATGAAGACGTCAATCAGGCGGTCTCGCAGGAGGCGCAAGCGCGCAATATTCCGGTCAATGTAGTGGATGCGCCAGCCTTGTGTACCTTCACCATGCCATCGATTGTCGACCGCTCTCCTATTGTGATTGCGATCTCCAGCGGCGGTGCAGCGCCGGTATTGGCGCGCAGCATACGCAGCAAGATCGAAACCATGGTGCCCGCGACATATGGCCGGCTGGCGACGCTCGCCGCGCGCTTTCGCGAGCGGGTGAAGCAGCATTTTCCTACCACCCAGCAACGAAGGATGTTCTGGGAGGAGGTCCTGCACGGCCCCATCGGTGAACAAGTTCTGGCCGGACAGGAACTCGCAGCCGAGGCTGCGTTGGTGCAAAAGCTAGAACAACCTGCCCGTGCTCCGCGAGGCGAGGTTTATCTGGTCGGTGGGGGCCCTGGCGATCCCGATTTGCTGACGTTTCGGGCGTTGCGCCTGATGCAGCAGGCGGATGTATGCGTGTATGACAAACTGGTGAGTCCGGAAGTCATGGAACTGGTGCGGCGCGATGCCGAGCTGGTGTATGTCGGCAAAGCCCGAGATCAGCACACCCTACCGCAGGAAGAGATCAACGAATTATTGGTACGACTGGCGCAAGAGGGTAAACGCGTCTTGCGCCTCAAGGGCGGCGATCCCTTTATCTTTGGGCGCGGTGGGGAGGAGATTGAAACCCTGATGGCGCATGGCATCCCTTTTCAGGTAGTGCCTGGGGTAACGGCGGCTTCTGGCGTGGCGAGTTATGCCGGTATCCCGCTGACTCATCGTGATTTTGCCCAGACCTGCATCTTTACCACCGGACACCTGAAGGATGGCACCGTCGACCTAGACTGGCCGGCACTGGTGCGGCCGCAGCAAACAGTCGTCATTTACATGGGCCTGGCTGCCCTGCCCGAGATATGCCAGCAGCTCATCGCCCATGGCCTTTCCGCAGATACTCCCGCCGCGGTTGTACAGCACGGTACCTTGCCAAGTCAGCGGGTGGTGACAGAAAGTTTGCAGAATCTGGCAGCGAAGGTGGCGGAGGCGCATTTGAAGTCGCCATCCTTGATCGTCATTGGTGGTGTGGTTGGTTTGCGCAGCAAGCTGGCGTGGTTTGAAGGAAAGGCTGACTGAAGTCTGATAGCTGCAGGCGAGTGGCAGAGATGCGTTAATCGCCTTGCATGCGTTTTACGAAGTTAATTTGCCACGTTCTTGACGATAGGCAATATCAGGCGCGCTTCCAGACCGCCTTCCTGGCGGTTGATCAATTCCAGGTGACCTTTGTGCAGGCGGGCGATGCGGTCTGCAATTGCCAGACCCAGGCCGCTGCCGCTCTCATTGCCACGTGCGGTATCCAGACGTTCAAAAGGTCGCAGCAGGCGGCTGATCTGCGATGGAGGAATGCCAGGGCCATTGTCCAGTACGCTCAGTATAATGGTGCCAGCGGTGATTCTGGTCTCCACGGAGACTTCACTGCTGCCATACTTGAAGGCGTTATCAATCAGGTTGCCCAATAGCCGGTGCATGGCAAGGGGACGCAGTGGTATCAGATGCGTGGGTGCCAGTCGCAAGATCATGCGGCGGCCAGCGCGAGTGTGGCGATCGTAAATCGACTTCAGCAGGGCATTGATATCGATCATCTGCGTCGGTTCGCCCTCCACCCCACGTACAAAATCCAGGAACTGGTGGATGATGTTATCCATGTCCGTGATGTCCTGGATCATGCCATTTTTCAGGCTGTCGCCCAGTTCATTCGGCAGCATTTCCACTGACAGGCGCAAACGCGCCAGCGGCGTGCGCAAATCATGCGAAACCCCGGCCAGCAGCAGGGTACGTTCGGAATCCAGCCGGGCCAGGGCTTCCATCATGTCGTTAAAGGCATGGTTCACGTCGCTCAGCTCATCCAGGCCATCTTCTGGCAACTTCGGCGGTTGCTCGCCTTTACGCAGACGGTCTGCCGAACGAATAAGCAGGCTGAGCGGCCGGTTGATGCGAGCTGCCAGCAAATAGGCGCCCGCCAGTGACAGCAGGATGACCAGCGCGCCCCAGCCCAGCCATTGCCATGGGAAGGGTCTATCTACCTGTATGCGCGGAATAACCACCCAGTAATCGTCCTGCCCAATGGTGAAGCTCACCCACAGACCTGGGATGCCGAAGTGATTCACCGCCACAATGGTTTCATTGCCCAGCTTTTCCTTGATCTTGGCGGCTATCAGCGCAATTACCGGATCATCTGGCAGTTTTTCGATCTCTTCCAGCAGGTCGGCGGCGTAAATGCGCACGCCTTCTTTGCCGGATAGCTCGGATAAAAGCGCCAGGCGGCGATTTTCATGAGCAGCAAGCAGCGATGCACGCGTGAAATTCACGACGGTTACCGCTTGCAGCGCAACCGCTGTGGCGCGTGGTTTGCGCTCGAAGTAATCGAAGATTTTGAGTGAAGCGTACTGGCCGATCACCAGCAGAATGGCAATCAGTAGCATGGCCCTGGCAAGCAGGGTGCGCGGGAATAATCTCAATTGAAATACAAACAGTCGTGACAAGCAGCGATCAAGGCACGGCCCTGATTAGTGCTTGATGGTTTCGCCGTCGGGGATGAATACATAGCCAAAGCCCCACATGGTTTGCAGATAGCGGGGGTGTGTAGGATCTGCTTCAATCAGGCGGCGCAGGCGCGAGACTTGTACGTCAATACTGCGATCAAATACATCCAGCTCGCGGCCACGCGCCAGCTGCATGAGGCGGTCGCGCGACAAAGGTTGGCGCGGGTGATCAACAAACACTTTCAGCAATGCGTATTCGCCGCTGGTAATCGTGATCTGCTCGCCATTTTTGAGCAGGCTGCGGGTGGAAGGGTCAAACACGAATTCGCCAAAGCTGATGGTTTCGGTGCTATTGGCTGGTGCGCCGGGCACAGGGCGCTCATTGCGCCGCATGACGGCATTGATACGCGCCAGCAGCTCGCGCGGGTTGAAAGGCTTGGGCAGGTAATCATCTGCCCCCATTTCCAGCCCGATAATGCGATCTACCTCATCACCGCGGGCGGTCAGCATGATGATGGGCATGGTGCTGCCTGCGGCTCGCAAACGGCGGCAAATCGCCAGGCCATCTTCGCTGGGCAGCATCAGATCAAGCACCAGCAAATCAATATGTTCGCTACTTAATACGGTATTCATCTCGGTTGAATCAGAGACGGTTTTTACGCTAAAGCCTTGTTCGCTGAGGTAGCGTTGCAGTAGCTCACGCATGCGCAAATCATCGTCAACCATCAGGATTTTTTTTGGATTGGTCTGCATGGCGTTCATAGCAATATGTGGTCTAATGTGGCGAGATTTATTATGTTGAATATTATACGGTTAGGTAGTTGCTGTTGGGGAATATAAATGTGGCGATTGTCACAAATTGTTACATTCAGACGGCACAGTGAAACACTCGATTTACATTCCTGCTTCATTATAATCACGGCTGCAGTGCCAAATAATAATATGCGGAATTCTCAAGCGCACCAACACTCAAAGCAATATGGTTTGCGGAATCAGGCGAGGAGCTATCAAGGCTCCCCCAAGAAGTGGAGAAATGGAACAATGAACGTAGTTGATTTCAATCTTTGTCGGGCGTCTGACTGTCGCTCCTGTCTGGCCTGATTTTCCATCCTATGATGTCTCTTTCATCGGTTTCCCGGTTTGGATGCATGCACGTTGCGATTGCGGCCTGTCTGGTGATTGGCGCTGTAGATGTGCTGTACGCCGCTCCCAAGGATGCAAACGATAACGCTGACGATGATGGCCCCAAACCATCCCTGGTCGTGGCCCCCGATAGCAGTGCCCCTGCCAAATCCTTAAACGGCAACATCAGCATTGAAGAAAATATGCGTTTGCGCCGCGATCTCTATGAATATTCACGCGCCGTAGATCCCGCCCATATTCAGATTGAAGAACGTCGTCGCGTAATGCACCAGCGTCTGCAAGCAAGGTTTGACCAAGCGGACAAGGATAACGATGGCGCCATTTCCCGTATCGAAGCATTTGAGTTGCTGCCACAGATCGCACGTCATTTCAGCCAGGTAGACGCCAATAATGATGGCGTGATTACCATGGAAGAGCTGGAGTCCGCGCAGGCAAAAGCCATTGAACGCCAGCAACGTCCTATCCCGGTGGTCAGAGAAGAAGCACAGGTATTGCCCTCCCCGAAGGTAAAGGAAAAAGGGGCCATGGTGAATAGTCGAAAGCGCGCCTTGTAATCCTCATTTCATCCCCCGAATTTTAAATGCCATTTAAATGTATGAATTTAAATGGCATTTTTTATTGGCATCATCCTTGCATACAGTCAGTCAGCAGTACCTGGATAAAGTGGTTTTGTTCAGGATTGATTGATAGTGTAATAAGGAGAATTAATATGGTCGCTACTAGACAATTAGTAATTAGTACATTGCTTATCGGTGTGCTCACCGCCTGCTCAGGCATGAGTACCAAGCAAAAGAACGCTGCTGTCGGGGCTGGTATTGGTGGCGTAGCAGGTGCTGTGCTTACGGGTGGAAGTGCCCTTGGGACAGTGGGCGGCGCCGCCATCGGCGGTGTCATTGGACATGGTGTGGATAGCGCAACAAGCAAGAAGAAATAGGCTGTCGTTTTTTCACATACCCTATCTCATTGACGTGTATGCGTATTTTGATGAGATATAAAACACTGTCGTGAATTGGCGACAAGCAGGGCGGCTGATGTGATGCATCAGCCGCTTTTTTATGTCATCTTGCATGGCAAGGCAATGAACTCTTGCCTTCAACAACTCTCTTTCATCTGTAACCTCGCCATGTGATGGGAATGCTATGACGATAGAAGTGAATATAGCGACCGGCTTTTCGCAGATCAAAGCGCAAGAATGGGATAGCCTGACCGATGGTTCCCCCTTGCTCAGTCACCGTTTTTTCAGCGCCCTGGAAGATACGCTCTGTGTAGGCGAGGGCACAGGCTGGCAATCTTATCCCGTGACGGTGCATGAGCAGGGCAAACTGATAGGCGCTGCGCCGCTTTATCTCAAACAGCATTCATACGGCGAGTATGTGTTTGACTGGGCCTGGGCCAATGCCTATGAGCAGAATGGCCTTAATTACTATCCCAAATTGCTGGTGGCGATTCCGTTTACGCCCATCAGCGGTCCGCGGCTCCTGAGCCAGCGACAGGAGGTGCAGCGACTGCTTGCGCGCATAGTGCAGCAGCAGATGGAGCAGAATGCCTTGTCCTCCAGTCATATTCTGTTTCCCGATGCTGCCTCGGCCGAGGCTTTGCAAGCGGAAGGCTGGATGCAGCGCGATGGCGTGCAGTTCCGCTGGGAAAATGACGGATTTCGCGATTTTTCCGAGTTTATTGCTCAGCTTTCGCATGACAAACGCAAAAAAATCAAACAGGAGCGTAAAAAAATCCTCAGTGCCGGCGTGGTGTGCCGACGCTTGCAAGGCCGGGATATCCAGCCTGCGGATTGGGATTTTTTCTATGAATGCTACGTCAACACCTACCACGAGCATCGCTCATCGCCTTACCTGACGCGTGCATTTTTTGAGCAGATTGGCCATACCCTGCCTGAACACCTGCTGCTGATCATTGCGGAGCTGGATGGCAAGCCCATTGCCTCGGCGCTTAACCTGTATGACGACGACACGCTGTACGGACGCTATTGGGGGGCGCTGAGCTATATACCCGGCTTGCACTTCGAGCTTTGCTACTATCAGGCGCAAGAGTTCTGCCTGGAGCACAACATCCGGTTTTTTGAGGGCGGCGCGCAGGGGGAGCACAAGCTGGCGCGCGGTTTCATGCCACGGCCTACCTGTTCGTTCCACCGCATTGCCAATCCCGAGTTTGAATCCGCGATTCGCCGCTTTGTTGCCATGGAAGCCAGCAATATGCAGCAATATCAGGATGAACTGGAAGAGCGCGCGCCTTATCGCGCCAATTAGGGCGATTGAGCAAGCACGCGACGCTTGACTTTGTGTACGTTCGTACATTATGGTAACGCGTATGGGAAACGACATTGACTACCTGGGGCGCATCCAGGACTACTACGCCGAGCATAAAACGCTGCCATCCTATTCGGTGATTGCGGACATGCTGGGGTTCAAATCAAAAAATGCGGTGACTGCGCTGGTCGCCCGCTTCAAGCTGCAAGGCTTTCTTGATGCCACGGCCGACCGGCGACTCAAGCCCGGCAAGCGCTTTTTCGAGCGTATCTTGGCTGAGAGTACCGTGCAGGCCGGTTTTCCTTCCGCCGCCAGTGGCGATCGCCACGACACCCTCAGCATCGATGACTATCTGATCGAGCGCCCCTCACAAACCGTGCTGATTACGGTCAAGGGCGACTCCATGATTGATGCTGGCATCGTGCCGGATGATGTGGTGATTGTGGAAAAGCGGCAGGTGGCCAATGTGGGCGATATTGTGGTGGCGATTGTGGACAACGAATTTACCCTGAAAACCCTGGGGCGCGAAAAAGGCCAGTTTGTATTGCTGCCCGCCAATAAAGCGTATCCGGTGATTCGTCCGCAAGGCAATCTGGAGATCTTTGGCGTTGTCGTAGGCCAGTTCCGTAAATACGATTAAAGCGGCGCTCCGAGTTGTATTCCGGCGCTATCAAAGCGCCGATTCAAAAAAGCCTGGTCAGACCTGACCAGGCTTTTTGTTGCCTGGGGCCATGCATAACACCTGATGGGAGGCGGCATTGCGGTCGTTGCCAGCCTGCTGGCTACTCCACAATTTCTGTGGATAACTACGCGGATGAATACTGGATAGTGTGCTTAAGTGTCTGGGCGGGCATGGGTATCTCCAGAGTGCTCGAAACGCATGCGTTTGCACGATTCACCCCATCAGGCGCCTGGGGGGCGGCTTCTCCAATCCACGTTACCGTTTGTGCTTTTCGCAGTCCGCCTCGGCAAAGCGTGCCATGAGCGCATCCAGAAAAACACGGGTGCGAGCTGGCATCAGTCGTCGGCCAGGAAAAACGGCCCATGCCGTGACACTGGGCAAATGCCAGTCCTCAAGGATACGTACCAGCTCACCTGCCTTGACGTAAGGCTCGGCAAACGGCTCACCCAGCATGGCAATGCCCAGGCCCGAAATCGCCATGCGTACCAGAATGGCTGGCGAATTGGCGGATACTTTGCCAATGGGCGTGCCTTGCCATTGGGCTTGGTCACGTTTGAGTTGCCATAGCATGGGTTCGCCGCGTCGGGTGAGTAGATGCAGCGCATCATGTTCCATCAGCGCTTCTGGTTCGTGCGGTGTGCCGCGTTTTTTGAGATAAGCCGGTGCGGCATAGAGCCCGGTTTCAAAGGTGGCGATGCGCCGTGCCGCAAGCGATGTGTCGTCTGGCAGATCGCCCATGCGAATCGCCAGGTCAAAGTTTTCACCGATCAGATCCACCCGCCGTGGCGAGATATCCATCTCCAGAGAAATCGCCGGATAGCGCATGGCAAACTCGGCAAGCAAGGCTTGCAGGATATTGATCCCAAAATCGCCCGGCATCGACAGTCGCAGGCGACCGCTAGGTTCTACCTGCCGGTGTTGCGTCAATGCCAGCGTGGCTTCTACCTCCGCCGTTACCTGATGCGCATGCGCCAACACGGCATTGCCAAAGTCGGTCACCGTCAGCTTGCGCGTGGTTCTCAGCAGCAGGCGCTCGCCCAGTTGCGTCTCCAGAGCCGCCATGCGGCGCGAGAGGGTAGATTTCGGAATATGCAGCCGGTCCGCCGCGCGGCTGAAGCTTCCTTCATCCACCACGCGGGCAAACAAGAGCAAGTCATTGGCTTCCAGCTTCATTTTATATTTCCATTGATGGAACAATAATATCCATTTTAACGACTTAATCAATTATTTGGGAATATGTAAAGTGTCTCCATCGTCATTTCAACTTAAGCAAGGAGATCATCATGAATATTCTGCAAGTGAATTCCAGCGCCCGTACGGTCGGTTCCCACTCCACGCATCTGGCTAATGCCCTTGTGGAGCGCCTGCTTGCCCAGCATGCCGATGCCACATTGACGGTGCGCGACCTAGGCCGCAACCCACATCCAAACCTGGACGAAAAAGCCCTGCAGGCCTTATTTACGCCAGCTGACCAGCGCAATGCCGAGCAGGCTGCGCGTGTCGCGCTGGATGATGTGCTGATCAGCGAAATTCAGGCTGCCGATGTCATAGTCTTGGGCGTACCCATGTATAACCTGGGGGTGTCAGTGCAACTCAAGAACTGGATTGATGCCATCTCGCGTGCACAGGTAACGTTTCAATATACCGCCAACGGGCCCGAAGGCTTGCTGACCGGCAAGAAGGTATATGTGGTGCTGGCCCGCGGCGGCATTTATCGCAATACGCCTGCCGATACCCAAACGCCATACCTGAAAATTGTGTTGGGTTTTCTGGGCATGCATGATGTCGAATTCATCCATGCCGAAGGCCTGGCCATGGGCCCCGACGCGGAAAAAGCCGCGCTGGATACAGCCTATCGCCAACTGGAAGAACTGGTGCCTGCCTAAGGCATATTTAATCGTATAAAAAGGAGAGCAACCATGAGCACAAGACCTGACGTTGCATTGCAAAACGAAGTCGTGACACAGCCAAGAGCGATTGAGCAGATCGTCATCGGCCAAGCCACGTCGGACGGCGCCGGGGTCAAGCTGACACGCGTGCTGACGCAACACCTGCAACGCCGGCTTGACCCTTTCCTGATGCTGGATGCCTTTGGCACCGATCAGCTGGAAGATTACATTGGCGGCTTTCCTGATCACCCCCACCGCGGGTTCAAAACCGTGACCTACATGCTGCAAGGCCGCATGCGTCATCGCGACAGTGCAGGCAACGAAGGCCTGCTCGCCCCCGGCGGTGTGCAATGGATGACCGCGGGCAAGGGCGTCATTCACTCCGAGTTGCCCGAGCAGGAAGAAGGCGCCATGGAAGGCTTCCAGCTTTGGCTCAATCTGCCCGCCAAGGACAAAATGGTGGACCCCGCCTACCGGGATATTCAAACGGACGAGATTCCGGAGATCATCACGGCCGATGGCGTCACGGTGCGGGTGATCGCTGGCGAAAGTCACGGCGTTGCCGGTGCCATCCAGCGTGGTACCACCGAGCCGCTCTACCTGGATGTGCATTTGCCAGCACGCACACGCTTTACCCAGCAGATACCTGCCGAGTTCAATGCCCTGGTGTATGTGTATCGCGGTGAGGCGGTCATTGGCGAACGGCAGGTGCCACAGCAGCGCATGGCGATACTCAAGACCACGAACGACAGCGATGGCGTTGTTATTGCAGCGCCAGAAGCGACGCGTCTGTTGTTGATTGCCGATCGTCCGCTCAAGGAGCCCATCGCGCAATATGGCCCTTTCGTGATGAACACTCAGGAGCAGATTTTTGAGGCGATTCACGATTACCGCGAAGGCCGCCTGGCATAAGAAATACGCTGGGTTTATCCATCGTGTTAGCACTGCCTGACTCAGCCTCACCTGGGTGAGTCAGGCCATTTTCAGAAGCATTCGGTTTTTATTTTTTACTTTTAAAGGGAGTTTTCTCATGCAAGCACTACATCGTCACGGTCCATTGATCGGCCGCATCCTCATCGCGCTGATCTTCATTCTCTCCGGCTTCTCCAAGATCGGCGGCTTTGCTGCCACCTCCGGCTACATCGCCAGCAAAGGCCTGCCGCTGCCAGATCTGGTCACCATCCTCACCATCATCATTGAACTGGGTGGCGGCTTGCTGATCGTCGTCGGCTACCGTGCACGTCTGGCCGCCGCCGCCTTGTTCCTGTTCACCCTGGCCGCCGCATTCCTGTTCCATGATTTCTGGGCAGCAAGCCCAGACATGGCGCAAAACCAGATGATCCATTTCATGAAAAACATCTCCATGGCCGGTGGCCTGCTGTTTGTGCTGGTGCATGGCAGCGGCCCACACAGTGTAAAAGCTGACTAATCCTTTAGTCTTTCAGCCAAACAAAAAGCCCGCCCATTATTGGCGGGTTTTTTTATTATCGGTGTTGAAAGGACTACGCCCGGCGTCATTTCTACCCTTAAGGGCAATTCCCTGATTTCGCAATCCTGTGCATGATCGAACCCGCCTTTAGCCCCGGATTCCCTGTCATGCTGCCCTCGCTGTTATCCTCCCGTCGCCTGCTTACCCTGCAATGTCCCGCACTCCATCAGATCCTGCCCGATGGGCTGGAGCCTGTCCGCCTGGAAGGGCGGGAGGGCATCAACACCCTGTTTGACTACCAGCTCACGGTGCGTAGCCGTCTGGGGGAAGTCGGCAGTGATCTCGACTTCGGTCCGCTGATGGGTCAAGTATTGACCTGCGGCATCAGCCTCGAAGGCCACGGCCAGTTCCTGCCCGGTGCGCTGGGCGATCTCGGCATGGCGAATCAGGGGGCAGGCACACGGTATGTCAGTGGACTCATCACCGACATACGCCACGCTGGCGAAGACAGCCGCCATGCGCTCTATGTCATTACGCTACGCCCCTGGCTCCACCTCGCCACCCTCACCACCGACTGCAAGGTGTTCCAGGACCAGACCGTGGTCGAGATCACCGAAGCCGTACTGGCGGACTATCCCTATGCGCTGGAGAAGCGGCTGATCGAGACCTATCCCGCCCGGGACTACAGCGTGCAATACAACGAATCCGACTTTGCCTTCCTCACCCGGTTGTGGCGGGAGTGGGGCATCAGCTTTCATTTCCGCCATGACGACGGGCGCCATACCCTGGTACTGGCCGATCACAATGGCGCCTATACGCCATTCCAGCCCGATGACCCGGCCAGTGGCTATCACACCATTGCCTATTACCCACCAGACCATAAGACCGATGCAGAGTACCTGCACCACTTCAGCGATGCCGAGCAACTGACCTCAGGCGTCTATGCCAGCCGCGATTACGACTACACCCGTCCCCGGGCCGAGCTTGCTGCGCGCAACGCCCAGCCCCGTAATACCGCCCATGCCGATAACGAGGTCTACCAATGGCGCACCGATCATGGCAGTGACTACAGCCAGCCCAATGCCGGCATGGACCGCGAAGCCAACCAGACCGAACCGCAAGGTGAGCTCCTGGCCCGGTTGCGCATGGAAGCCCTGCGCCAGCCCGGTCACCGGGTGGCAGGTGAAGGCCATATCCGTGGCGTCGTGCCTGGCCATACCTTTACCCTCAAAGAGCATCCCAGAGCAAAGGCCAATCAGGAGTACCTGATCCTCAGCACCACCTTGCTGATTGAGAATGTGAGTGAAGAGACCGTGTCCTCTTCAGCTTCAACGGTGCGTGCCGCCATCGTGGATAGCATCAGTGGCGCGCTGACAGGCGAACTCACCGGCACCTGGCGCATGGAGACCCACTTCAGCGGCCAGCCCACCCGCGAAGTGCTGCGTCCCGAGGTGCTGCTGCCGCATGCCCCCGGCCACAAGCCACGTACCCATGGCCCGGAGACCGCCCTCGTCACCGGGCCTACGGGCGACACCGCCGAGAGCAATCTCTACACCGACCAGTACGGTCGCATCAAGGTGCAGTTCCCCTGGGACCGCTATGGGCTGAAGAACCAGCACAGCAGTTGCTGGGTACGGGTATCGCAAGCCTGGGCAGGCAATCAGCTGGGCGCCATGCACCTGCCACGCATAGGCGAAGAAGTGCTGATTGATTTCCTCGGCGGGGATCCGGATTTACCCATCTGTACCGGCCGTCTCTACAACCAGCTCAACCTGCCCCCGTGGCAGCTCCCGGCCCAGCAAGCCTTGAGCGGCATCCGCTCGCGCGAGCTCATCCCCGGTGGGGGCAATGGCGCGGCGGGCCGCAGCAATCACCTCATCCTCGATGACACCGGTGGCAAGATCCAGCTGCAGCTCAAGAGCGACCATGACAGCTCCTCCTTAAGCCTGGGGCATATCACCCGTATAGACGGCAATGCCGGACGGCTGGACTACCGGGGTGAAGGGCTGGAACTCCGCACCGATGGGCATGGGGCCATCCGCGCCAGACAAGGCCTTATCCTTACCACCGAAGCGAGACGAGAAGCGCAGAACCACCTCACCGACCTCAGCGAGACCACGGCAAGACTAGAACAGGCGCAAGCCCAGCATGCTGACCTCGGCCAGCTCGCCAGCCAGCACCAGGCGCAGGACAACGACGACCAGCCCAGGGTGAGCGAACGACTGCAGGGGCAGAACGACGGTATTACCGGCAACAAGAGCAGCAATACCACCACCAACGACAAGACAAGCAACCCCGACACCGCCTTCCCCGAACTGGAGCAACCGCACCTGGTCATGGCCAGTCCGGCGGGCATTGCCAGCACCACCCCGGGCAGCACCCATCAGCACAGTGGCGAAGACCATGCCATTACCACGGGCAGCAATGTCAGCTTGAGTGCCAATCGCAGTTTGATAGGCAGCTTTAAAGAGGCGATCAAATTATTTGCCTACAACGGCGGGCTACGCCTGATTGCCGCAGGCATGAATATCGAATTCAAAGCCCTGCAACGCAATATCCGGCTTTTTTCCAAACTCAACATCACCTACCACGCCAACCGCATCCACCTCACCGCCGACAAAGAGATCGTCATCAACGGCGGTGGCAGCAGCACGCACTGGACCGCCGCCAGCATTGAGAGCGCCACCCTGGGCAAATGGTCTGTGTATTCCGCATCGCAAAGCATGCCACAGGCCAAGAGCCAGCCGGTGGTCATGCCTGATTTACCGATATTCAAACCAGATGAACCCAATACTGTGCTACTGGATGTGGGTAGTTTTGTGCATAACGACCCGGAGTTGGAACAGTCGTCCTTTGAAATCTGGACCGATAGCAACGCGCCTCAGATTATTGGGCGAGGAGAGCTCGATAGCTTGACCCGCACCTTTGTGGCAAGCACAAAAGAGCAAGAGTCGGTTGAGGTGTTTTTGGGCGATGGCGAGTGGGAAGATTTTATCGAAACGGTAACAGACCCAGAAAGTGAATTGGAGACTGAACAATGAGTGAATGGAAAGACTTTCTGGAGCGGGAGTGGCGCTTGCTCAAATCCAGCATGAGGCTGGCGGAGGAGCAACCAGGCAAGGTCATGATATGTTTTATCAACCGCCATCTGGAACCCTTGGACGGTGTTCGCTACAAAATTCGTTATGAGGGCAAAGAAGTATCAGGCACGACCACCGTCAACGGCTATTGCTTTACCCTCAGCCCCAAAACCCTGCAACCCATAGAAACATGGGTATGGTCGCGTTCGCGCAATGACTACAAAAAACTGGACGATGTGATACCGCAGATAGGCAAACCTCTCTTGGTCAGAAAATGCCTGAATACCTTCAAAGTTCAGGCCAAAACACACCCGGTTATTCCTGTCGCAGAACCTAAACCCCGTCCTACCGCGCCCAGACCGGCACCGCCACCCGGCCCATCCCCGATGACCAATCAGGGGGTCGATGTTCACCCACCCAAGCGCGACGAAAAGGGCAATGCCCTTTATCCGGTCGACCGACCGGTGCCAGACAAGATCACGCCTGAACAACTGCGCAAGATTTTTCCTAAAAACGCCCACGGACACCCCACCGACGAACACTTGAAAAAAGTAGCCGACGAGCTGAATACCGATCTGGTGAAATACAAGCTCGACACGGTGTATCGGCGCGCCCACTTCTTTGGGCAAATCAAGCAGGAATCGCCATCACTCTCTGGCAAAGAGGAAAGCTTCAATTACACCCCGTCAGGGTTGATTGGTACCTTCAGCAGTTATTACGGAAAACTGCATAAAGAAGCAGAAGAGGATGGTCGTATTGTTGAAAAGCTTAAGAATGGGAAAAAGAAGGTCATTCAAAAAGCCAACCAGGAAGTTATTGCGAATAAGGTTTATGGGATAGGAAAGAAGGGTTTTCAGAATACCAATCCAGGGGATGGGTGGCGATACAGGGGAAGAGGTATGCATCAAACCACGGGTAAAGCAAATTATTCGAACTTTACAGTGTATTACAGACTGCTCTGGGATGACGGATTGATCAACTTTGTCGAGAAGCCGGAGTTGTTGTCAGAGTGGCCTTATACATTAAGGTCTGCTATCTCTTACTGGGTGCGAAATGAGTGCTACAAAATTGCAGATAACGGGATTGATGATAAATCCATAGATGGCGTTACCAAAAAAATTAACCCTGGTGAAATTGATAAAAATTTGGCTGGGAGCTATGAAGGAAAAACTAACCCCGTTATCAATAGAAGAAGCTACGTAAAGCTTGCCTATAAATCCTTTATTTGATAGACATTATTAATATGAAATATATTGTTTGTGCATTTTTATTCTTGATGGTGACATTCAGGTGTGATGCAGATATTACGATAAAGCCAGCACCATATGACAAAAATAAATCGCCAGAATTATCGACTAAAATTAAGAGAATAACTGATAAATATTGCGTTGATAACTCTAAGATATCAAAGGATTATCCGTATGGTGACAATCGTAAATATCAGAGTTGCGGTCAGTTTGATTGGGAGTGGAAAGACACTGTAGCGTATCCAAAAAATGACAATCCTAATCTGCCGTATCTGGTTAAGTTTAACGGGAAAGAACTTCTAGCCATTGTTACTTCTTTTAATCCTCTTCTGATGGCAGAGCCAAGTTGTCCGGCGAATCATTCTGACAATGAATCTTTTTGTGAAGGAATTGCGAGAACACAATCAACCTGTCATGTCTTCTTTCTGAATCCAGATAATCTGAAGATTGAGGCAGTTGCTCCACTGAACATTGCGCGCGATCCACGACAGATGCCGGGCCAGAAAGAGCGGACTTTTTTCGACTTTTACTACAAGAGATACAATCCAAAATCCACCAAGCCAATTGATCCGCGGTATCTGGAAGGTTGGCCTTTATGCAGCAGTTTAAGTGCAGTGGCTATTGCAAAAGATGCGTCTGACGGCTTGCTTTTTGTTTTAAATTATATCGACTCTGCCGCACCCGTTGATCCCAGAAATGAGCCGCCAGTATTTACCAGCACTGTGCTAATGCTGCTAAGGGAGGAATGGGGGAAGCTCAAGCTCTACCAAGAGAGTAGCTGTTTGGGTAACCCGAACACCATCAGCACCATCGCCGAAGCTCGCAAGGTAATACGTGCCTGTAATGCCGCAGATAAAAAGGTCGATCCAGGTGATGCATCCTGGACCGATATTATCTCGGTACCTGAAAAATAGGAGATTGGTGATGAACAGGTAAGTGAAATTTGAAATTAAGAATGCACTTTAATTTCTCCTACAAAGCTTTTATTTGATAGACATCATTAATATGAAATATATTTTTTATGGATTAATTTTTTTATCACTGACGAGTAACGCTGAGGTTTCATCCCGCTTTAGCCAGGATCAGCAGGAATTAATTAAATTAGTACAGCAGTTCTACGGAATTACCAGGGCCATATACGTCGGTGCGGAGTTTAATAATAAATTCCAACCGAAAAAACATTGCCAATTTATGGAAGGATTCATCGTAAAAGAATCTTTATTTAAAGATGCGCAAGGGGCTTGCTTCTTACCTCTTAGATATCCAACAATTGACGAGGGGGAGTATCTTCCAGACTATCCGACGCCTCAAATTCAGATTCCTGTTATAAAGGGTAGTCTTGCTGAGGTGCTCGTTCTCTTCAAAAATGACTCCGGTCGAGTACGTTTTTATATGAAAAAGATACCAGATGGCTGGCGTATTTATAAATCGCGCTCAGATACTAGTGCCGACATCCCTGAAGATACTCAAAATCCGGATGATATGCGCGCTTTGATGTTCACAGATTTTCCACCTGGCGCGGATGAAGTCGAGCGAGCAAACCATCCTAAATAATCTTTAAACCAGAATGCTGATTAAGCTCTGCTGTTTGTGCTGGTGCATGGCAGCGGCCCGCACAGTGTAAAAGCTGACTGATCCTTTAGTCTCTGCCAGACAAAAAGCCCGCCCATCATTGGCGGGCTTTTTCTCGTCAGCACAATGCTGACTCTTACTGCATGGCCGTATGCAGCTGGCCTTGTTGCTGCAGCATGCTGATGACGTCGGCGTTGTGCATGAGGACGTCGTGTTTGCTGTCGCAGGTTTTGCTGTTGAGTTCATACGAGACCAGCAGGGTGCAGAAGAGGTCGTCGTGGCTGAAGGGGTGATCCTGATAGGGTTTGAGGTCGCTTAGTTTGTAGTCAAAGTGCTTGCCCATCCACACGATGGCGGGGATGTGGGTTTGCTCTTGCGGGGCGATCATGTAGGGCGCGGCGTGCAGGTAGATGCCGTGTTCGCCTAGCGATTCGCCGTGGTCGCTCACGTATAGCATGGCGGTGGCGTGGGTTTCGTTGTATTGCTTGAGAAAATCCACCACGTGCGCCAGGAAGTAATCGGTATACAGAATGGCGTTGTCGTAGGCGTTATCGAGTTCTTGCTGCGTGCATTGGCTGAGTTCGTTGCTTTTGCAGGCGGGTTTGAATCGCTCAAATTCGGGCGGGTAGCGGCGGTAGTATTCGGGGCCGTGGTTGCCCATCTGGTGCAGCACGATGAGGATATCCTTGTTTTTGTGGCTGTCGATGTATTTGTCCAGCCCGCCCAACATGCCGATGTCGCGGCACTCGGTGTCGCAGACTTTGTTCAGCGTGGGGCTTTTGAAGTTTTCGTAGGTCATGCGTGTGGCTACACCTTTGGAGTCGGAGTTGTTGTCGCGCCACAGAATCTGCACGCCATGCTCAAACAGCACATCCAGCGCGTTTTCATAATGCAGGGCTTTTTCGCGGTCAAAATCCTTGCGGCCCAATGCTGAAAACATGCAGGGCACGGATTCGCCCGTGGAGGTGCCGCAGGAGGTGACGTTATGCAGGCTCAGCACGTCGCGCTTGGCGAGCTCGGGGTTGGTGTCACGCGGGTAGCCATTCAATGAAAATCGATCGGCACGGGCGGTTTCGCCCACCACCAGAATAATCAGCTCATGCCGCGATGGCGTGCCTATCATCACCGCATCGGGCGCGGTGGCCGTCAGCTTGGTAATCGCGGATGACTTTAACTTTTCTCGCGCATACCCAAACAGCGAGTAGATGGGGTAAATCGGGTTGGAATAGGCGCGGGTGATTTTATGCTCACGAATAAACGAGGCGTAATGCGCGGTAAACGGCGCCACTACCAACACCATGCCAATGATGAGCAGCAGCGTGAGCGAAAGCTTGGACTTGAACTCCACCTTGAAGCCACGGCCGTCTGGCCAGTAGCGAATAATCAGCCATGCGGGCAACACGCCCAGCAACAAGGTGCGCAGCACCAGCCCCCAGCTCAGCAGGCCGGCAAACTCCTGCGTATCGGTATGAACAATATTGTCGATCATCACGGTATCGACCACCACGCCGTAGGTATCCATGTAATACGCCGCTTGCGATGCCACCAGCACCAGCAAGGCCAGCAGCCAGCGTGCGCCGCGGGTATGCGCTACCAGCAGCAGAAACAGCGCGGTGGCAAACGTGAAAAACAAGGTCAGGGAGATCAGGAACGGCACATTGCCCAGGCTGAGGGGATACACCTCCAGCAAGCGCTGAAACAGGCTGATATTGGCGGTTGCCATCAGAAACAGGGCAACCAGCAAGGTTTTACGGTTACAAGTAGAAAACATGGGACTCTTTATTCGTGTTGTAAAGTAATGCCCAGCTGTGATGGGCTTCTTTACTACATGGCACGATTCGTACCAAAGCCCGCGTAAAGAGTATGAACCTTATAAGAGGTTTTGTTAATTAAAAATCAAAGGCTTGTGTGGTGGGGTGGGAGGGGGTGTACCGGCGGGCTAAATTCACCCCGCAAATATGTTCACAACCATGATTTACAGCCTGCATATTTTGGTAAAGATGGCGGCGGAAAACCCTGGCGCTATCGGAAGCGGTGGTTATGCATCATCCATTGCTGCTTGAAGGCATCCTGCGTCTTTTGCAGGTTTTCCTGCTGGCGAAAATCCCAGGGCGCGGTGGGGTTGGCATCGGCCCACAGGCCGCGCTTTTCATCGCGGGCGGTTTGCTCGGCCGCGGTATAGCGCAGACGGTCTGCCTCGGTCTGCTCCCGGGCAAAATGCTTGTAATGCCACGCCATGCCCAGCGTGAGCTGGCGCAGATTGCAGTCCGTGCCATCCACCCACACCTTGCCCAGCAGTCGGCCATATTGGTCGGTCTCCTGGCTCTCTATCATCGCTTCTTTGCCGCGCGCGCACTCGGCCAGCGCCTGCTTGGCCTTGTTGCCAAAGGCCTGCGCTTGCTCCGGCGCATCAATGCCCTGCAAGCGCACTTTATATTTCAGATTGTCCGGGGTTTTGACGGTGAGCGTATCGCCATCGGAGATATACACCACCTTGCCACTGACATCGGCATGCGCGGTTAGCGCCAGGCAACACAGCCATGGCAATACAAAACGAATAGGGGGAAGGGCAAACATCAGGTCAGGCGGCGGATCACGTAAGCGTTATCCGCCAGTGTAAACCCCAGCCTGGGGTAATAGTCCATCGCATCCGGCGCGGATAGCAAAATCAGCGATACCTGATCGCCTATTTTTTCTTGCGTCAGCCGCACCAGTTCCTCGCCTATGCCCTGGCGCTGATACGCCGCATCCACCGCCAGATCAGACAAATAGCAGCAATAGCTGAAATCCGTCAGCGCCCGGCTCACGCCTATGAGGGTGTCGCCATCCCACGCAGAAAACACCAGATTCGCATGCGTAAACATCGCCGCTATGCGCGCCAAGTCATCCGCTGGCCGCTTAATGCCCGACGCCTTGAACACCCGCGCCACATCGGCAGGGTTCAGCGGATGGTTTTCACGGTAGTGAATCATGTATGTTGGGTTTATTTCTGGGCCGACTGGCAAGCATGGTCATGGCAATTCTGCCCGCACACATAGTCACCGGTGGATTCGGCATTCAGCTCCTTCAGCTTGGCCAGCGAGGCTTCGCGGCAGGCTTGCAGCGAGGGGAATTGCCCCAGGGCGATGGGGTCATCCAGCTCCAGCTTGTCGGGGTACACATAGCTGTCGTAAGTATCTCCGCCACAACCGGCAACCAGCGCCAGCAGGCTAGCGAGCGCCAGAAATCTCAATGCATTCTTCAAGAACATCATAGGATTGCTTTATCGAATGGTAAGCATGAATTTTAGCTGCTAATGGATAACTCGACAGGCGGGCTGACAATTATCGGCTGCATTCACACGTTCACTAGCCAGCCAAAAGTACCCTAGGGATTGCAGTACGCACAATGCGCCGGATCTGCCAGCGAGCGCTCTGCCAAGGGGATGGTGTTTCGATGATCACAGCGCAGGCAGGCCCAAACCTCGCTATGCGCGAGTGAAGTCGGCCATCGGCAGGCTGCACACGGCAAACCCGGCAGGCGCTCGCTGATCCAGAAGCCGGGCGTATCGCACGCCGGGCATAGGGATTGCAGGCGACGCAGCAGATCGGCTGTCGCTTCCTGTATGCGTTGCATGCGGGTCGGGTTGGCAAAGGCGCGCAGGTCGCGCTCGACAAATACCTGGCCGCTGGCAGATTGCGCCAGGCAGTGCTCAAAATGTTGTTGCAGGCTCGCCCAGTCTGTAATCGATTTGTGGATGCGGGGATCATCCTGACCATCGGGCCGCAATACCAAATGCTGTTCGGGAAAGCCTTCGCGCTCGGCAAAGGTGGCGATGTCCTGCCAATGGCTGCTCAGTATGTGCCCCTTGCGGTCCGCGCCCTGCGCGATGCCTGTCACTTCAATGCCCAGCGCATCGTCTATCCAGGTCACCAGCTCCACATTCCACGGCAGCATGCCGGAAAACGGATCAGCAGCGAAACTTCCTTCACTGGCGATGCCGAGGCGGGTGCCCGCCAGCTCCATGCCTTTGCGCGCTTTTTGTCTTGCCGCCTGCAGTTGGGTGCCAGGGCGCGGCGTTTCGCGGGTAAAGGTGCCCAGCTGGTCGGTATCAAACCCCGTGACCAGTTCGATGCGGCATCCCAGCGCGGGCTCCAGCATGGGGGCGATCACCTTCTCCTTGCCGTGCTGGGTGAGCAGGGCTACACGACATCCGTCATAGCGCGATCGCCCTGCCATCAAGCCTGTTCCAACTCCACTGCGGACCACGTGCCATGGCCGTAACGTTGCAGATGCGATGATTCAACATGCCACAGGTGGAGCCAGCCATTGTCCACCAGCTGCTTTACCACCGCGTGTTTGGCAATCACCGCTTCAATGGCGACTTGAGTGGCCTCGATCACCACGGTGAGGCGCAAAGGCTCATGAATCCAGCGCTTGCCATCGTGCAGCGATTGCCGCGAAAGGCCTATCCGCAAATCGCCGCCGTTGCCTTCAAATACCCCAAGGTTGCCACCCACTACGTTGTGCAGCAGCTTGTTGCCGCTGCCCAGCCGCTGCGGATCGCAGGTGGAGGCGTGGTATTGCCAGTTGATCCAGTGCGTGACCAGCATGGGCGCCGTCATCAAGAGCTCCAGCACGCTGCCGTCTGGGTCCTGGTTGGCATCGTAATCATGCAGAAAACTGCGACCCTCCAGACCGATGCCCAGGCTGCGTTGCCGTGGCGCGATGATAAAGGCCGCGTTGCCGGCAAGCCCCCATTCGGGGCGGGTTTGGGCGCCATCGTTGGCGCGGCGACGCAGTTGCTCCAGCAATGCATCATCTGAAGCTTGCGCATCCAGCTGCAAGCCGGGCGCACGTTCGCGGCGCACCTGGTCGCCTGCCTGTGCAAACACCTGTTGCAGCGTTTGCCAGCGGGCGCGGGCCTCTTCTGGCAGCAGGTCCAGATCAAACCCCTCTATCTCATCGGTGGTGGTGTTATGCAGCGCCGCGACAAATACCGTATGTGAGGGAACGGCGATGCCTTTCGCCTGCAGGCCTTGGCGCACTTCGGGTTCATTCAGCAGCAAGGCCAGGCTGCGCGCGTTGACTTCGCCGGTCTGCCCGCAACATGCACCGCAATCCAGCCCGGCGGCATGGGCATTATTGGCAGACTGGCTGCCATGCCCCACCAGTAGCACCATGGGCGCAAGCTCGCGGGTCAATCCCATGCCTTGCAGCACCCGGGCGGCCAGATCAATCTTGCCTTCCAGCCCCACGCCGATGAGGTGTGGGCGGCAAATGGATTGATGACGCGCAGGCAAGCCTGCCAGATCATCCCGCGAGCGGGGCTGCAAGCCTGGCCATAGCCACTGGCCGATCTTGCCCAGATAACCCAGGCCTGCCGCTTCCACGAAGGAGAAGGCGGCACCCGGCCAGCGGCTGCCTGCTTTCCACTGATCCGTCACGGCAAAGCGGTATTGCCGGCTGCGGACGGAGGCGCTTTGCAGGGCGGCATCGGCATCGCGTTTTTCCGGCTCAGCGCTGATGATGCTATCGACTACTTCCATCGCAGGGGCCAGCAAGCCAGGCAACTGCGGGCGCCGCGCTTTTGTCGCCAGCGGGGTGTAGGCCACCGGCAGACCAAAGAAACCTGCGAACCCCAGCGTCTGAATGCCCGGCCATGCGGTTTCCAGCGCGCGGCGCAAGGGTTCGCTCCGCACATCAATGCAAAAGGCGGCCTGCACTTCAATGGCTTGCGAGCCAGGCGCAGTTTTGCCAGCCGAGATCAGCTTCGCAGCCAGCTCGCGCTGATAACCTATCTCCAGCGCCACTTGCCACACTTCATCCACCAGCAAGGCCCGCTCGGCGGCCAGCAAGAGCAGTGGCGCATGTTCCCAGGCGCGTTGCAATGTCACGAACGCCTGATCATTGGCCTTGTCATCCTTGCATTCCAGCAACAGGGCCCCCCACGCCAGCCGGATCGCCAGCAGTTCGCCCAGGTGGGCATCTTCGCCATTTTCCAGCTTGGCCTGCCAGCCGAGATAGGCGCACCACGAGGCCCAGCCATTCACCGTCAGCAGCACCGATTCCAGATAATCTGCCCATACCGCCTGCGGCAGGCCCAGCCGTTCCAGCACCCAGCGTTCTGCATCCTGGGCGGTGACGGGCAGCGCGTCGATGGCTTGGCCGATGTGCGGCAGGCCCATCAGCAAGCCGATGCCATGATCATGCTGCAGGGTCTCGCGCCAGAAGGCATACAAACCCTGCGTGCGCTCCGGGTGCCAGTCGGCCTGATGCTCGTCAAAATACGCGGCGCAGGTCTGGCTCACCTGATGCGTAATCGCTTGCCGCCAGGACAGGCGGGTATGGCGATGCGGGTCGTTATCCAGCACATCAATCAGCAGGGGCAAATGTTCCAGCGCTGGCTCGCTGTGCAGCGCAGCGATGCAATCGCCAGGGCTGAGGCCCGCCGCTTGCGCCTCGGGCAGCTGCTGCAGCGCCTGCGCCAGGTCAGCCTCGCTAATGCGCCCCTCGTCCCAGGCTTGCCGTTGCAAGTTGCGCGGCGGGAACACCTGAATCCCCCCCAGCACCGCCATGCGGGCGGCCACTTTTCTCACTGGCATGCCGATGCGCGACCAATGCGGGTTAACGGCAATGGCGCGGTCCAGCGGCCAGGTGGGCGCGATAGCCTGGCAAGCCTGTTCGCAGGCCTGGGCAATCTGCGTATGCAATATGTCTTTGTCGGCTTTGGCTTTTGAGGTGCTCGGCTGCGCGACTGCTGTATTCATCATGGTTTCCTCAGAGTTAGCGTGAGACATCAGTGATTGCCTCCTGCTTGATATGGGTGCCCGCATGCGGTATCCACCGGGTGGGCCACAGCTGCAAGGCCAGGCGCGTGTAGGCCTCGTCGACATAAAAGCCGGCATAACTCCACCGCCGCCAGCGGGAGAGCAGGTGCGGCCAGCGCTGCAACATGGCCTGGCAGAGATACAAGGTGGCCATGCCGGTGAGCGCGATCAGCCCCAGCAACGGGTGCGGCGCATTATGCAAACCCAGGGGCAGGGCATGTGCCAGCATGGCGGCCAAGGCAAGGCCAAATACCATCAATAAGCCAGTCAGCAGCTGACCCGCGCGAAAAGCAAACCCGGCTGGCGCCGCCGGCTGCCAGATCATGGGTGCCCAGGCCAGGCCGAGCACCGCACTCCACCACCATGGCCAGGCCGGATGTGCCGAGAGGCCCGTGGTCAGCTGCACGGCAGAAATCGTCAGCAAGGGCGCCCAGAGCAGGCTAAGCGCATTCGGCTTGCTGTCGCCATGCAATGCCTGCAAACGGGTTTGGCGCACAATGCCCGATGCCGAAAGAAACGCATGCGCCTTATAAAGCGAATGCCCCAGCAGATGCAGGGCCGCCAGCGTGTAAAGGCCGAGCGCGCATTCCATCAGCAAAAAGCCCATCTGCGCGACCGTGGACCACGCCAGCCGCACCTTGATGCTGATGCGGGTGAGCATCACCATGCCCGCCAGCACCGCGGTGGCAAGGCCCACTACCAACAGCAGCAGGCGCGCCGGTGTGGCCTGCTCAAGCAAAGGCGCAAACTGAATCAACACCACGCCGCCAAGATTCACCACCCCGGCATGCAGCAGGGCGGAGACGGGCGTGGGGGCTTCCATCACCTGTATCAGCCAGCCATGCACAGGCAACAAAGCCGTGCGCAGAATAACGGCAAGCACCAGCGCCACAGCGCTGATCTGCAATGCCGGTGAGATGGTGTGCTGGCTCAGGTGCGCCATCAGCGCGGAGAGCGAGCCGCTGCCCACTTCCACCCATGCCAGCGCTGCCGCGACGATCAGCATGACATCGGCCAGGCGATCCGCGATGCGTTTCTTATGGGCGGCGAGCAGCGCAAACGGCCGGTCAGGGTAAAAGCACAGCAGTGACTGCAACGCCACCCCGACGAAGGCCCAGGCGCCTATCAGCAGCACCCAGTGATCTGCCAGCACCAGCAGGTGCACGGCCGCCAGCACCGCCGCCAGGGCAGCGATGTAACGCGCCTGACCGGACTCCCCCTGCAGATAGCGGCTGGAAAACCCGCCAATCACCGTGCCCAGCATTTGCACCAGCGCGGCCATCACCATGCTCAGGCCCGTGGCCTTGATCACGCCCGGCCACAGCATGCCCTGAGAGCTCGTGACGATGGCAAGCCCCGTCATCGCCAGCGCGGCAAACGAGCCCACGCGCAATATTCGCCACAATGTGGCATCTGAAAAGCGCCCCAGCCATGCCAGCAGCGCCACTCCAGCCATCAGCACCAGTGGCGCCAATGCGCTGACCTTGTATAACACCTGGAAAAATCCCATCCCATAAACCTTCAAAGTTGATGGGGCGTATCATGCTTGACACTGCGTGTTCTGTTAAATACATTGATAAGAACGATTTGATATTAAAAATAAAACAATGAAGCTCGACCAACTCAATTTTCATCATCTGTTGTATTTCTGGCGGGTGGCAAAACTCGGGCACCTCACCCGCGCCGCTGAGGAGCTGCATACCTCGCAATCCGCCGTCTCGGCACAGATTCGTCAATTGGAAGAGCGGTTTGGCGATGACCTCTTCACGCGCAAAGGCCGCAAGCTCATCCTCACCGATACCGGGCAGCTGGTGCTGGCCTATGCCGACAATATTTTTGGGCTGGGGGAAGAAATGCTCGGGCGCCTGCAAGGCCGCACCGCCGGGCTAACGCGCCTGCGCGTAGGCAGCGTGGGTACCCTGTCGCGCAACTATCAGGAAAACTGGATACGCCCGCTACTCGCCGACCCTGACGTGGTACTCACCCTGGAATCCGGCCTGCTGAATGACCTGGTAGCGCGCCTGGTGCAACACCAGCTCGATGTGGTGCTGAGTAATGAAACGGTGCCCGCCGACCCGGACCGCCCCATGCACTGCCTGTTTCTGGGCAGCCAATCCATCTCGCTGGTCGGCCCCGCCAGCCGCTGGGCATCGCAGAGTTTGCGCATCCCCGAAGATCTGGATGGTGTAGATATCGCCCTGCCTGGCCCACGCCACGCCCTGCGCGCCCAGTTCGACGCCCTGTGCGCCACCGCAGGCGTCGCCCCCCGACTAAGAGCCGAGGTCGACGACATGGCCATGTTGCGCCTGATCGCCCGCGATAGCGGATGGCTAACATTGCTACCAGAAGTGGTGGTGCAGGATGAGTTGCGTGCTGGGGTGCTGGTGACGGTAGGTCACTCAGCGGCATTGCAAGAGCGGTTTTATGCGATTACCACTACCCATCGGCATCGGATTGAGGCATTGGAGAAGTTGTTGGCGGGGAGGCCGGAGGATTTATTTACGATGGGAGGTGACGCTTAATGCTTCACATTAGGCTAGCTATATTTAATAATACCAAAATATCTACTTATAATTTAGGATTTATTTCACTAAATTAGATGGATATGTATACATCTAATCAAAAAGGCTGAATTGTTTGACTAGAATTTTTTATTTTTCAGGTATGCCATGTAAATCTAACATTCCATAAAAATTATTTAGCTTAGATCAAGTTGTCCAGGAACTTCGACATTTTCATTTTGAAGTTCCTGCACAGATCTAAATAATTGACCAAAATTATATCGCCATTGGAGTGCAAAGCTCATTCCAATTTTTCCGTCAAGTGGACCTGTTTTTAGTCGATCCCATTCTATTGCATTAGGAGCTCTACCAGCATCAACTAAAAAGTCTGTAACCCAACAATCTGCTGCAATTATTACTTGATGCCAAAGTGGTCTTCCGTGCAAAATTCTGGCAATTGCATCTTTTTCGGAGTCAGGAATTGGGATCTTGCCATTTTCTTCTCGCACCTTGTTTTTTTCGTCGAAATCTAATAATGAAGCTTCTATTATCTTGGCAATAGATTCCTCACATTGAAGTACATTAATTGCTTTTAATAATTGCAAACCCCTCCAGTCACTTTGATTTACATACGCTAAAAATCCAAATAGTCGCTTTGCTTTTCCTTCATCCCCATCTGCTAGAATAAACTCTCTATTCTTCTTCGCTAGTCTACAAAGATTTGCATCAGCTATTTCTGAGCCTCGGAGATATTTCCATTCACTAACTTGAAGAGTTAATGATGTTTTCTTTTTAGCTTCTTGGTAATCTGTAAGCAGAATAATGGCATCGTGTTGATTGCCATAAAGTCGCTCATAAGCCGTAAAGTAGGGTTCGCTTGTGCAGAAATTTTTTGAAGGCGACTTGATGCCAAGATCTAGATCAGGTAAGTCAACACCGCGAGCAGGATTTATCTTAAACTCCATATTTGCACCTAGTTTTTGATTTATCATATTTTCTAGGACAGCAACAAAGATCATTTCTAATACACTTCCAACAGTTTTGCCATCATAATTTGGAAGTCTACCTTCATCTTTAAGGATGGAATACCAGTGGGGTAGATTTCCTCCACGCCCTAAGCGATTTAAAGTGGTTTCAAGTTTCTCTACTTCAATTCCCTTTAATCCCTTATTGAGGTTCATCATGAGTCCATCAAGATTCTCTTTAACAAATTGACGTAGCTCTTCTTTAGTTGGCATGATCAAATATCTCTAATTGGTTTATTGCTGGCCATAGATCTTCATTTTTATCAGGAAAAATTCGTCCAAGTATCCACTCAACCATTGGCGGCGGAACGGCATTTCCATATAACTCGTATTGATTATATGTCGATACTACTTGACAATGATGATCGGGGAATCCTTGGATTCTTGCGTACTCATAATTTGTTAATCGGCGGAATTTTTCACCGACTTTATAGCGCTCATAATGTCTACTTGTTGAAGCGGTAAGTGTTGGAGAAACTCCATTAATTCCGTAAATCGTATATCCCATTCTTGCTCCACCGCCCTGATTGCTTATAATTTCTACACCTTGATAATATCTATTGACGGGAGTGTTATTTGCTAACCAAGATAAAGTCGTTTCTGTGAAGTCAAAATCAGATGGTACTTCTGAGCTTAATATATCCCTTAATAATACAGGCGGCGCAGCATCGGAAAATTTATTGACATTGCATCCCAAAAATTTTCCTTCTTTAGCCAGTCCCCAGTTAGGAAAAGCTTTTCCATGCACATTAATTTCTTGCCAACGACTTGGGTCCCTAGCCAAGATTAAATGCCCAGAGCTTAGTTGATCAATATCACTTTTTGGCAGCAAGCGAATTTTTGGTTCATGATCTCTTATCCCTGTAATAAACAGTCTTTGCCGGTTTTGAGGTAGGCCAAAATGTATCGCATTAATTAAACGCCACTCTACACAATATCCTAAAGTTGAAAGTTCTTGGAGTATGGTTGCGAAATGCTCTCCATTTTCCATAGAAAGTAGACGTTTAACGTTTTCGAGAATGAAATATTTAGGCTTATTTTTATCTAAGGTTTTTACTATTGATTGAAATAGTGTACCTCTGGGGTCACGAATACCCTCTTTTTTTCCCGCACTACTGAATGGCTGGCAAGGAAAGCCTGCAGTAAGGAGGTCGTGATCTGGAATTTTATCAAAAAAATCTTTGATATCGCCTCTGTGAAGCACGGATGTTCCAAATTGGCTTGCATATACATCGCAAGCCAAAGTTTTTATGTCATTAGCAAATACTGTCCTAATGTTCTTGTTATCACATGCTAATCGAAATCCGCCAATGCCAGAAAAAAGTTCAACGGCTTTCAAATAAGTACCTCCTTTAGTAAATGTGTGCATGTATACCTGATAATTAAATACTGCATTAAGAGTGGTTTAATTTATTTCAATTTGTGGATTGGTTCTTGTAAGAGAATAATATTCTAAATGTGAAGTAAAAAACTTCTCTTCTGGTACAATATCTTTACAAATAATCGAAAATTTAAGCTGTCTGATATGCTCAGACACTTCAACTATATATTTAAATCGATGCAATGCATGTTTTTTAAAGGATTTTTCAATGGCTAACTCATCACAGGCAAAAAAGAGAGCAAGGCAAGCAATTGTAGCAAGGAATCATAATGCAAGCTTGAGGTCTGCTTATCGTACATCATTAAAAAAAATCAGACTTGCTATCAGTACAAAGGATAAGAGTGCGGCCCTGTTATCGTTCCAATTAAATACTAAGATTATTGATCGGATCGCTGATAAGGGCATATATCACAAGAATAAGGCTGCTAGAGATAAAAAGCGGTTGTCAGCATCTATAAAAGCACTGGCATAGTGCTCCGGATAGTCAGGCTATAACTTTTGACTTCTTGAGAGTGCGTTTTGCATTTTCTAGCAAGCAGGATATTTTTTTGCCGGAGTACTCCACTAAATGCGACGCTAATTCCAGATGAGGTCTGCGCAGATTTCTATTCACCTTGCAGTAAAACTTTGAAGCCAGTGTTGAGACTTGATTGCAAAAGAACGCAATAACAAAGAAAAAGGCCTCCCGATTGGGAGGCCTTTTTAAATTGGTGGTGATGGGGGGACTTGAACCCTCGACCCCAGGATTATGAATCCTGTGCTCTAACCAGCTGAGCTACATCACCGGGTACTGTTGAAACAAGCCCGCTATTGTATTTTCTGAGCGGGTCTTTGTCAAAGCCAAACTGCGCTTTTTTATTGGCCTGGCGGCGAATTACACGTTAAAGCGGAAGTGGACGACGTCGCCATCCTGCATGATGTATTCCTTGCCTTCCAGGCGCATTTTTCCGGCTTCCTTGGCGCCTTGTTCGCCTTTGTTTTTCACAAACTCTTCGTAGGCGATAACTTCGGCGCGGATGAAGCCGCGTTCGAAGTCGGTGTGGATGACGCCAGCGGCTTGCGGGGCGGTGGAGCCGCGTTTTACGGTCCAGGCGCGCACTTCTTTCACACCGGCGGTGAAGTAGGTTTGCAGGCCGAGCAGGCTGTAGGCGGCGCGGATAACGCGATCCAGGCCGGGTTCTTCCAGGCCGAGTTCGGTGAGGAACATGGCTTTGTCTTCGTCTTCCAGATCGGCGATTTCGGATTCGATCTTGGCGCAGATGGCGACCACGGGGGCGTTTTCTGCTTTGCCGAGGTTCACAACCTTATCCAGCAGCGGGTTGTTCTCAAAGCCGCTTTCGTCCACGTTTGCCAGATACATGACAGGCTTGACGGTGATCAGGCACAGGGGCTTGATCAGTTGCAGCTGGTCGGCATCCAGGCCCAGGGTGCGCACGGGCTTGCTTTCGTCCAGCCATTTCTGGATTTTCTCAAGTACCGCACACAGGGCGATGGCTTCTTTATCGCCGGACTTGGCTTTTTTGCCTTCGCGCTGCAGGGTTTTCTCTACGGTTTCCATGTCGGAAAGGGCGAGCTCGGTGTTGATGGTTTCGATGTCGTCCAGCGGGTCTACCTTGCCTGCGACGTGTACGACGTTGCCATCGTCAAAGCAGCGCACCACGTGGGCAATAGCGTCGGTTTCGCGGATGTTGGCGAGGAACTTGTTGCCCAGGCCTTCGCCTTTGGAGGCGCCTGCGACCAGACCGGCGATGTCGACGAACTCAACAATCGCGGGTTGTACTTTTTGCGGGTTGACGATGTCGATCAGCGGTTTGAGGCGCGGATCGGGCACTTCCACAATGCCGACATTGGGCTCAATGGTACAGAAGGGGTAGTTTTCCGCAGCAATACCGGCACGGGTAATGGCATTGAACAGGGTGGATTTACCAACGTTGGGTAGACCGACAATTCCGCATTTCATATGGCTCGCCTTTTTTGCTTAAACTGCTTTGGGTTTGGTGTGTAACTTGAGCATGGCTTGTTCAAAGCTGCCGGCCAGCAGCTGGTCGAGCAGGGCCACGCTATCTTCTATGGTGGTTTCTATCAGGCTCATTTCGGCCTTGGCTGGCGCATGCAGCACAAAGTTGACTACGGCTGCGCGCTCGCCCGGGTGGCCAATGCCCAGGCGCAAACGCCAGAATTCATTGGTGCCGAGGTGCGCGGCAATATCCTTGAGGCCATTGTGCCCGCCGTGGCCGCCGCCTTTTTTCATTTTGACCTGGCCGGGCGGGATATCCAGCTCGTCATGGATCACCAGGATCTCATGCGGCTCTATTTTGTAAAACTTGGCCAGCGCGCCTACCGAGCGGCCGCTGGCGTTCATGAATGTGGTGGGCTTGAGTAGCCAGGCTTCTGTGCCGCTGTGCTTGAGTTTGCCTGCCAACCCGTGAAACTTGGCTTCATTGGCGAGCTTGCTGCCGGATAATGCCGCCACGCGGTCTATCCACCAGAAGCCGGCATTGTGGCGCGTGTCTTCATACTCGCTACCGGGGTTGCCGAGGCCAACAAAGAGTTTGATGCCGTTCATGGGTTAAATCAGCTTGGGTTGTCTGTGCAGCAGTATAAATAAAGACGCGCGGTCCGAGTGTGCCAGTGATGGGCTCGGAACGCGCGCTTTAAGCCGCTTGCAGAAAAAACTTATTCTGCTGCTGGTGCGTCAGCGGTTTCTTCTTCAGCAGCTGCACCGCCACGTGGCACGGAGATGGATGCAACAGCTGCATCGTTTTCGTGTGCCAGTTGTACAAATTCAACGCCCTTAGGCAGCTTGATTTGTGACAGGTGGATGCTGTGGCCGGCTTCCAGGGTTGCCAGGTCAACTTCGATGAACTCTGGCAGGTCTTTTGGCAGGCAGCTTACGTCAGCTTCGGTCAGGATGTGGGTTACCACACCGCCAGACAGCTTCACGCCAGGAGCGATGTCCTGGTTGATGAAGTGCAATGGCACCTTCACGTGCAGCTTTTCAGTAGCGCTTACGCGTTGGAAGTCGATGTGCTGAATGGTGTTGCGTACGGGGTGCATCTGGTAGTCACGCAGAACAACTTGTTCCTTCTTGCCATCCAGGTTCAGAGTCAGGATGGAAGCGTGGAAAGCTTCGTGACGGAATTCCAGGAACAGCGCCTTGTGGTCAAACTCAACGCTAACTGCGTCTTTGCTTGCACCGTAGACGATGCCAGGCACCTTGCCTGCGCGACGAAGGCGGCGGCTCGCACCCGTACCTTGGTTTTCGCGCTTAACGGCGGTAATTTCGATTTGCATGGTACTACTCCTTAATTAACTGCTATCCGCGACCAGATAACAGGGTTGTGAGTGCAGGGCCTTGTGGGCTCTGCGCTCGAAACTTAATCCATAAACAGTGAGCTGACCGAGTCTTCGCGGCTGATGCGGCGGATGGTTTCGGCAAACAGCTCAGCGGTTGAAAGCTGGCGAATCTTGGGGCATGCAGCGGCATCGGCGCGCAATGGAATGGTGTCGGTGACCACCAGTTCATCGAGTTGCGAGCTGGTGATGCGCTCTACAGCCGGGCCGGACAATACCGGGTGGGTGCTGTAGGCTACCACTTTGGATGCGCCTTGCTCTTTCAGGGCAATGGCGGCTTCGCACAGGGTGTTGGCGGTGTCGACCATGTCGTCCATCAGCACACAGGTACGGCCGGCAACATCGCCGATAATGTTCATGACCTTGGCCACATTGGGCTTGGGGCGGCGCTTGTCGATAATCGCCAGGTCGGAACCCAGCTGCTTGGCGGCCGCACGGGCACGCACTACACCGCCAACATCGGGCGATACCACGACCAGATTTTCGTGCTTTTGCTTCAGCAGATCATCCAGCAGGATAGGGGTCGCGTAGATATTGTCGACGGGAATATCGAAGAAGCCTTGAATCTGGTCAGAGTGCAAATCCATGGTCAGCAGGCGGTTAACACCTACGCTGGTAAGCATGTTGGCAACGACCTTGGCGGTAATGGCAACACGTGCGGAACGCGGACGGCGATCCTGACGTGAGTAACCGAGATAAGGAATCGCTGCGGTGATGCGGCCAGCAGAGGAGCGACGCAGCGCGTCGACCATCACCATGACTTCCATCAGGTTGTCGTTGGTGGGCATGCAGGTGGATTGCAGAACGAAGACATCCTTGCCGCGCACATTGTCGAGCAGTTCAATCATGACTTCGCCATCGCTAAAGCGATCTACCGTGGCACGGCCAAGGCCGATACCCAGGTGGCTGACTACTGCTTCGGCTAGCTTGGGATTGGCTGTGCCGGTAAATACCATCATGTCGCCATTGGCCACAGTCGGGATTCCTTGTAGGTCAAAAAAATAAAAAAGCGTGTATAGCTACACGCTTTTAATGCATTCTGGCTGGGGAAGAAGGATTCGAACCTTCGCATGCCGGAATCAAAATCCGGTGCCTTAACCAGCTTGGCGACTCCCCATTTGATCTTAAATCTACACGTTTTTTACAAGGTCATAAAGTGGATGCTTTTCCAACCCTTTTGCCACACATGAAAACACCGGAAGACCCGCTATTTTCGATGGCACCTGAGCAAGAATCGCTTCTGCTTCTGCCTGGCTATCAACGCTGATGAACACTGAAGCGCCTGATCCGCTCATGCGTGCCGGTGAGAATTGATTTAACCAACTCAGACTGGCGCCGACTGCGGGATGCTGCTGGCAAACTACAGTTTCAAGGTCGTTGTGAACCATGCCCCTTGAAAAGTCCGCTATTGTCGTGAGTTTTGTATCCCTTGTCAATTCCTTCGACGCAAAAACTTCAGCAGTCGAGACGTTGACTTGTGGCGTCAACAGCACATACCACGCTGGATTCAAGGAGATAGGTGATAATTTTTCTCCTACACCTTCTGCCCAGGCATTCTGTCCAAACACAAATACCGGCACATCGGCGCCGAGTTGCAGGCCGAGGGTGATCAGGGTCTGGCGATCAAGCTGCAGATCCCATAGATGGTTCAGCGCCAGCAGCATGGTCGCCGCGTCAGAACTGCCGCCGCCCAGGCCGCCACCCATGGGGATGCGCTTTTCAATCTTGATATCGACACCGCGTTTACAGCCCGTGTGCTGTTGCAACAGGCGGGCGGCGCGCACGCACAGATCCCGCTCTGCCGGCACGCCGGGGACGTCGGTAATGCGGTTTACCTCGCCATCCTCACGTACGCGCAGTTGCAGCGTGTCGGAAAAATCCAGCAGGCGGAATACGGTCTGCAGCAAATGGTAGCCATCAGCGCGCTGACCGGTAATGTGCAGGAAGAGATTGATTTTGGCCGGGGCCGGATAGGTGTGAAAGTCGGTCATGGCGTTATGGCTTGGATTGCAATGCGCTGGTGTCATTGCTGTCATCGATATTCCAGCGCTCGACGATCAGCTTGAGATTCAGTTGCAGGCTTTTCATGTAAATTTTGTGGGGCAGGTCGTACTGGCCAACGCGCTGATACTGGCTGTATTCAATGTCCCAGCCATCCTGCTTCAGGCGGGTGAGGCGGCCCTGTTCATCCCATATCGCTTCATGGGGTGCGGCGGTGGGGCGGCCCAGCGCCCAGTCATGCAAACCTTGCATGGGCAGGCGCCAGCCCAGGTTTTGTTCGGTCAGGGTTTCGGCATCCTGCGCGCGCAGGGTTTTCTGGTCACTGGTCACCAGCGTGACGCCACCTGGGTCTTTATCTACGGTCGCGACTTGCGAGCCCAGGGGCGAAAATAGCGCCACATGGTCAGTGGCGGGCTGGTGATTCCAGGTAAAGCCGCCGGAGAAGCCCTGCTTTTGCGTCTGCACGCCTATGCGGCCTTTCAGGTCGAACGCTTGCAGGGTTTGCAGGCTGGCAAGGTGCTGGCGATGCACCTCTTCATTGGCCACCGGGCGCGATGGCGTGGTGGTACAGGCAGAAATCAAGAGGGCCGCCATGAAAAGCGGCCCCCGCAAAAGGACAGGCACGTTCATTTAGTTTTTAAATTTCTGCGCCGTCTTGATCAGGACTTCATTATCGGGAAATACCTTAAGGGCAGATTCCCAGGTTTGCACGGCTTCGTCCTTCTTGCCCTGGTGCCACAACACTTCGCCCAAGTGCGCGGCGATTTCGGGGTCAGGCTGCTGCGAATAGGCCTGGCGCAGGTAGTTGCTTGCAGCGTCCAGCTTGCCCATGCGGTATTGCACCCAACCCATGCTGTCGAGGATGTAGTGATCGTCCGGGCTCAGGGCCAGTGCTTGCTGAATCAGCTTGTGGGCTTCATCCAGCTTGAGGTTGCGATCCGCCAGGCTGTAGCCGAGAGCGTTGTAGGCTTGGGCAAAATCCGGCTTGAGCTTGATCAGCTTGCGCAGTTCTTTTTCAGCAATATCAAACTGACCGATGCGCTCGGCGGCCATGGCGTAGTCGTAAATGATCTCGGGGGTGTTAGGCAGCGTTGCAACGGTTTGCCCCAGAAGATCGTAAGCTTCCTGATAACGTTTCATCTTGCCGAGCAGGCTGGCCTGCATCTGCATGGAAAGCGCTTCCTGCTCGTTGGTCAACTCGGGAATATTGCGCAGTACCTGCAAGGCGGCATCAATACCCTGAGTGCGAGCCACAATGCCGGCAATGTTGAATTGCGCATCCAGATAACGATCACCCGGCTTCACGCGGTTGTACCAGGCCAGCGCCAGCTTGTCGTCATTCTGTTTCTCGGCGATTTGGCCCAGGTAGATAAACACCTGATCCGGGTTTTTGAAACCAGCGGCCAGCGCATCCTGAAAGTATTTTTCCGCATCGCCAAGTTCATTGGCCTGAATCGACAGCAGGCCGACAACAACCATGATTTCAGGATTGTTCTTGGACGCGGAAATCAGCTTGATGAACTCAGGTTTGGCTTCGTCAAAGCGTTTTTGGTTGATCAGCAGGCGCGCCATGGTCAGCCGGACTTCGTTGGCATTTTCATTGGCGCTGAGGAATTGCTTGTAGAAATTGATGGCAGCGTCTGGCGATTGCAAATACAGGATCTGGCCTTTGAGCAGCGCGCTCATTTCCCAGCCTGGGCTCAGCTTCTCTGCGGTATCAAGCTCGCTCATGGCAAGCTCTACCTTGCCCGCGGCAAGTGCCGAATTGGCAATGGTGAAATGGGCTTCCGGCAGATCAGGGTAGGGCGCTGCCAGCTCTTGCACCAGCGTCAGCACCGCGTTTTTGTCGGTCTGCTTTGCCAGCAGGCTGTTCAGGTAAAGAAAGCCATTGGCACGGGTGTCTTCTTTCGCCAGCAGTTTCTGCAAGAAAGGCTTGGCTTCATTGAGCTTGCCCGCATTCACGAATAATTCGGTGCTGGCTTGCTGCGCTTCGGTTGAGCTCGGGTCTAGCTCGCTCCACAGGCTCACTGCTTGTGAGACCAGGCGCGGCTTGTTGCCGTACACGGCGGCTTTGGCAGCGCGCTCAGCCAGGCGCGGGTCGCGGCTGGATTTGGCCAGATCGAGAAAAATCGAGCTGGCAAGTTCGAGATCGCCCCGTTGCCCGGCGACTTCGCCAATCAGATACTTATAAACAAAGGCGCCCGTCAGCTCGGTTTGTGGAGCGGGGGCAGGCTTGGACTTGGCAGATTCTGATTTGGATGGCTCGGCTGCCTGAGCAGAGAGGCTGGCAATGGAGGCCAGACTTAACAAAACAGCTAGCGTGAGTTTGCGGGGATTAGGCATGAGTGAAAAGTGTTCTCGATACTCGGTGTGGTTGCGATAAATTCTGGCTGATGGCTTAAATGCTTAGTCCGTGACAGTGTTTGCAAGTTCATCCATAATGATTTCTGACTATAGCTTTTTGGATAGAACTTTCCAATAGAATTTAATTCTATTTGCATGTACTTTGACTATATGACCCCTAACGCTTGACAGTTGTCAGGCGTTTTTTTAATTTAGCAGCCCTTCACCCGGAGTGTACCAACTTCAATTATGACTACTGTAACCGTTGAGGCCCGCGAGCTTACGCGCATCTATGGGGGGCGCGAAGCAGTTCGCGATGTGAGTTTTACCCTGAACAAAGGGGAAGTCTTGGGTTTTCTCGGGCCGAATGGTGCGGGCAAGTCCACTTCCATGAAAATGCTGACCGGCAACCTGGCGCCAAGCAAGGGTAGCGTCAAGATCTGTGGTATCGACATGATCGAGAACCCCAAGGAAGCCAAGGCGCTGATTGGGTATTTGCCAGAGCAGCCACCGCTTTATCGCGAGCTGACCGTCGATGAGTTTTTGGCGATTGCGGCGCGGTTGCACCGGGTGAGTGGCAGTCATGTCAAAAAGGCCGTGCGCATTGCCAAAGAGCGATGTGGTCTGACAGAGATGGGTGGCCGCCTGATTGAAAATCTCTCCAAGGGTTACCAGCAGCGCGTTGGTATTGCCCAGGCCATCATCCACAATCCCATGGTCGTCATTCTGGACGAGCCTACCGTCGGTCTCGATCCTATCCAGATTCGTGATATTCGTAACCTGATCAAGGAATTGGGTGGCGAGCACAGCGTGATCCTCTCTACTCATATCCTGCCTGAAGTTGAAATGGTCTGTGACCGCGTGCAGATCATTCACAAAGGTCAGATGGTGTTCAATGGCTCCATTGATATCCTGAAACAGCAGCGTCATGGCAACCGCCTCCTGGTGGGCTTGAGCCGCGCTCCTGCCAATGAAGAATTGCTGAAAATCCCCGGGATCACATCGGTGGAAACCCTGCCTAGCGGCCTCTTGCGTGTTCGTCATGCCGAAGGCGGCGCCCCGGCCGAATTGCTGGTGCAGGCTGCGGTTAATCAGAACTGGGGTCTTTACCAGATCAATCCTGACCAGACCAGTCTGGAAGAAGTCTTCGTTCAACTCACCTTCCAGGAGCAGGCTGCTTAAGCCCGCTCTGCTGATAGAAAGCGTTTGTCATGATTTTCAATATCACCAGAAAAGAATTGAAGAGCCTGTTCTCCTCGCCCATGGGCTGGGTGGTGCTGGCTTTGTTGCAATTCGTCTTCGGTACCTTCTTCCTGAATGGTATCGAACAATACTTCCAGACCATGTCCGGGGCTATTCGTCCTGAGCAGCGGATTGGCGTAACCGAGTTCGTCGGCGGCAATATTTTCGGCATTGCTTCGTTTGTGATGCTGTTTGCCGTGCCTTTGCTGTCGATGCGCCTGATCAGTGATGAGCGTCGCCAGCAGACGCTGACCTTCCTGTTCAGTGCCCCCCTGTCGCTGACAGAAATCGTGGTTGGTAAATTCCTGGGCCTGGTTACGTTTCTGTCCATCGTGATTTTCTTCCTGGCGGCCATGATGTCCACCTTGAATTTCTGGGCTGAGATCGACTTTGGGTATATTGCTGCCAACGTGATAGGCCTGTGGCTGCTGGTTGCGAGTTTTTCCTCGCTGGGGCTGTATGTTTCCAGCCTGACGCAGCAACCGATAGTCGCCGGCATCATCAGTTTTATTGCCTTGTTTGCCTTGCTGCTGCTGGATAACTTCATGGCAGGCGATCCTACCGGCACCATGTCTTACCTGTCGCTGATGCGCCACTTTGAGCCGTTCTCTCGCGGCTTGCTGGATACACGTGATGTGGCTTATTTCCTGTTGTTTATTGTCACTTTCCTGACCTTGACAGTGCGTCGCCTGGACGCTGATCGTCTGCGCGGCTAACTGGGTACCCCTATGAAAACGAATCGTAAACTCCGCTTCCAGTTGTTCATGCAAAACAGTGTGTTTGTTTTGCTGTTTCTGGCTCTTATTTTCCTGTTGGGCTATCTGTCGCATGAGTACCATGTGGCGCAGGACATCACCCAGAGTTCACGCAACACCCTGACCGAAGGCAGCGTTAATGTCCTGAAGCAGATGAAGGGACCGGTGGAAATCACCGTGTTCGTCTCCAAGGACGAGGCCTATCGCAAGACCATCAATGACTTCATTTCGCGTTATCAGCGCTCCAAGCCTGATATTAAGATCACCTGGGTAAACCCGGCCGAAGAGCCCAAGCTGGCGCAGGATGCCGGTATCAAGGCCGAGGGCGAACTGGTGGTGGACTTCAACAAGCGTACCGAACACCTGACGCCACCGTATGTTGAGCAGGACATGACCAATCTGCTGGTACGCCTGTCGCGTACCAACCAGCGTGCCGTGATGTATCTGGATGGCCATGGCGAGCGCAACCTGATCGGCATCAAGAATCATGATCTGGGCGAGTTTGGCCGTCAGTTGCAGAAGAAGGGCTTCAAGCTGGCCAATCCTGATCTGACCATTGCGCAGGGCGTGCCAACCAATGGCGCCATGCTGGTGATTGCCAGTCCGCAGGTGGATGTATCCGAAGTTGAAGCCAAGAAGATCAAGGAATACCTGGATGCAGGTGGCAATCTGCTGTGGTTGCTGGACGATGAAAACACCCATGGCTTGCAGAATATTGCCGAATACCTGGGCCTGGAAATCACGCCAGGGATGGTGATAGACCTGACGTCTGCCCAGTACGGTGCGGATTCCAAGATCGCCTTTGCCAGCCAGTACGGTGAACATCCGATTACCAAGAACTTCATGCTGCGCACCTTGTTCCCCGAGGCGCGCATGCTGGATGCGCGTGGTACCGATGAGAATGGCTGGCAAGTCAGCCATCTGGTGGAAGTGGCCCCGAACGGCTGGCTGGAAACCGGCAAGATCGATGGCAAGGTGAGCTTTGATGACAAGAAGGACATCCACGGCCCGATCAATGTGGCGGTCGCCATGGAGCGCAAGTATGGCAAGAAAGGCCAGCGCGTAGTTGTGGTCGGTAACGGCAACTTCCTGTCCAACACCTTTGTTGGCAATGGCGGCAACCTGGACCTGGGCATCAATATCGTGAACTGGCTGGCCGGTGACGATAACCTGATCACCATTCAGCCCAAACCCCTCAAGGACGTGAATATCTCCATTCCCAAGGAAGGCTGGGGTCACTTTGCCGCACAAGTGGTCTTTATCCCTGTGTTTGGTGTATCGCTGGGCCTGTTCCAGTTCATACTGCCGCTCGCCTTGCTGGTGGCTGGTGTGAGCATCTGGTGGCGGAGACGCAAGGCATGAAATCGCGCTGGATAGTCAATCTGATTCTGCTGGCACTGGTTGCCGGTATCGTGAGCTTTCTTTACCTGCGCCCCAAGCCGGTGGAGGAAAAGAAAGCCCAGCAGGCCATCGCCATTTCCAATCTCAAGATTGGTGGCTTCAGCCATGTCAGCATCGAGTTTCCGGCCCGGGCTGGCGTGGAGTTCGAGAAGATTGATGGCTACTGGCACATCGTCAAACCATTCAAGGCTCGCGCAGACCAGATGGCGGTGCAACGCATTCTGGCCATCGTGGCAGCTGAGAGTAACGATAAATTTCCGGCGAGCGATCTCGGGCGTTATGGCCTGGATCAGCCCAAGATCAAGGTGAAGCTGGATAACGAAGAGTTCCTGTTCGGCACTTACAACCCGGTCAGCAGTGATCAGTATGTGGCTTACAAGGATGCGGTGTATCTGGTCTCCAGTTCTTACTCCGACTTTGCGTCTGTGCAGGTGGAAGAGGCCATCGACAAGAATCTGCTGAAACCCACCGAAAAAGTCGCCGGTTTTGATTTTTCGCGCCTGGAGCAGTGGGAGTCTGTGCGTCTGAATGTGGATATCAAGGACGGCAAGTGGACGACCTCGGTGCCGGATGCCAAGCTCACGCAAAACGACATGAACGAGTGGTTTGATACCTACTGGAAAAATGTGGATGTCAAATCGGTGGAGCCGTATACCCCTGATCGCAAGGCGAGCTATGCGTCGTTCGAGGTGAAGCTGCAGGATGGTTCCAAAGTACATTTCGACCGCATCCAGGAGGCGCCTGAGGTCATCCTTGGCCGCCCGGATGAAGGCATGATGTATCACTTGCCTGCCGACTTTGGCTTTACGCTGCTCAACCCTCCTGTTACCACCAACAGCAAGTAACACGCTTCATGCCTGAACTACCGGAGGTCGAAACTACCATGCAGGGCCTGGCCCCGCTGGTCGGCCAGCCGGTAGCCAAGGTTATCATCCGTCATCCCACCCTGCGTTGGCCCATCCCGGCCGATCTGGTGCATACCCTTCCGCAGCAGACCCTGAAATCGCTCACGCGTCGCGCCAAATACATTCTGGCGCAATTTGATACCGGTTATCTCTTGCTGCATCTTGGCATGTCGGGCCGCATCTGCCTGCTCGCGCAGGATGAGCCTGCCGCCAAGCATGATCACTTTGACCTGCATTTTGCCGATGGGCAGGTGTTGCGTTTGCGGGATCCGCGGCGTTTTGGAGCAGTGTTATGGGCAGGAGCAGACCCTGCGCAGCACGCGCTCTTAAATGTGCTGGGGCCGGAGCCGCTGGAATCCGCCTTTGATGGCGACTGGCTGTATCGCCAGTTTCGCACGCGCAGCGCCCCGGTTAAAAATGCCATCATGGATAGTCATCTGGTAGTCGGCGTGGGCAATATCTACGCCAGTGAATCGCTGTTTCGCGCGCGCATTCATCCGCAAACGCCTGCCAACCAACTGAGTCGGCAGGCATGTGACCGACTGGCCGCGGAGATCAAGGCTACCCTGACCGATGCGCTGGCAGCCGGAGGCAGCAGCCTGCGTGATTTCTTTGGCGCAGATGGTAATCCGGGGTATTTTCAGCAGGAGTACTTCACTTACGCACGCACAGGCGAGGCCTGCAAGATATGCAGCACGCCTATCCAGAACGTGCGGCTGGGGCAGCGCTCGACTTTCTTCTGCCCGCGCTGCCAGCCCAAACCCTAGTTTTTAGTGACCTGGCAGATGCCCGGATTGGCCAGCGTGGCCTGTCGGCGTGTGCGGGTGAGCCGCATGCCGATGCAGGTATTCCGCTTCTGTGTGGCCAGGTTTGCCTATCTTCTGCGGTAACAGGGAGCCCACCACCATGCCGATGGCGCTGACGGCCAGCCCTATCATCTGCGGCGGTATCAGGCTGTCTTCTCCCAGCAGCACTTCCAGCAATATCCAGCTGCTGACGCCGCCGATAATCGCTGCCAGTGCGCCCTGACTGTTGGCCCGCTTCCAGAAGGCGCCGAAGAATAGCGGCACAAACGCGCCTGCCAGGGTGATCTTGTACGCGGATTCCACCATGCCAAAAATGGATAGCTCTGAATTCAGCGCATAAAACAGCACGCAGCCTGCAAAACCAATCAAACAGATACGCATGACTTTCAGGAAGCCTCGATCGGTGAGGTGGGGCAGAAATCCACGCACGATGTTCTCGGCAAACGAGATGGAGGGCGCCAGCAGCGTGGCTGACGAACAGCTCATGATGGCCGACAGCACGGCGCCAAAGAAAATCACCTGTGCCAGCAATGGCGTGTGCTGCAGGACCAGCGTTGGCAGTACACGCTGCGAGTCCTCGGCGATCAGGCCATTAAAGAAGGCGGGATCGATAATGGTGGCCGCATAGGCAATAAACATGGGCACAAAGGTAAAACAGAAGTAGACCGAGGCACCGAGTACTGAGCCCCAGATGGCGACCTTGGCGCTTTTGGCTGAGGTGATGCGCTGGAATACGTCCTGCTGGGGAATGGAGCCCAGCATCATGGTCATCCATGCACCGAGGAAGCCCACCCATTGCCAGATATCCAGTGGCGGGAAAAATTCGAGCTTGCCAGCGGCGCGGGCGTGATCAATCACCGGCGCCACCCCGCCGGTCATGCCAGATACGATGTAGCCGATGTAGAGCAGGCCGCCGATGATGACGGTCATCTGTACAAAGTCGAGAATGGCGACGGAGAGCATGCCGCCGAATGTGGTGTAGGTCAGCACAATGGCGGTGCCGAGTATCATGCCAGCCTCCTGGCTGACAGCACCTTGCGTGATCATGTTGAAAATGAGCCCCAGCGCTTTGATCTGCGCGGCAACCCAGCCGAGGTAGGACACCACAATGGCTAGCGTGGTCAGTACTTCTACCGTGCGGTTATAGCGCATGCGATAGAAATCGCCCAGGGTGATGATGTTGAGTTTGTACAGCTGGGTGGCGAAGAAGAAACCGGCGATCACCAGACACAGACTGGAGCCGAAGGGATCTGCCACCACGCCGCGCAGACCTTCCTGTACAAAGGTGGCGGAAACGCCGAAGACGGCTTCGGCGCCGAACCAGGTGGCGAATACAGTTGCCATGACCACGGGTAATGGCAGGTGCCGGCCGGCGACGGCGTAGTCCTTGGTATTCTTGACGCGGGTGGCTGCAATGAGACCGATGCTGATGGAAACCAGCAGATAAAGAACCACAAACCAGATCAGCACGCTTTCATGTCCTTATTCCTGATAAAGCCGTCATTCAAACTGACGGAAGTAAAGGCATTCGCCACTCAAAGTGCGCCGTCTCATGTCGAGTTCAGGCTGGTTTTTCGAGGGCTTTTTTTCAACATGGATTCTAGCAAAAACTATGCTTGGGCGAGTATTTTGCGCGCCTTAATTGATGCGGTTTCCCCATCTATTTTATGAAATGTCAGGGCGCGGTCTGCGGTATGCTAATGAATTGCATGGATCGAAGTCTAAACTGTGCTGAAAAAACGTCGTTACAGGTATATGAGGAGCCCACGACATCATGCCAAACACGAATAAATCTCTGAGCGAATGGGTAGATTTTCTCAGCCACGCGGATATCCCGGTGCTGAAGTACACCTCGCGAGAGCTTGCCAGACTTCAGCTGGATGAAGATTCTCTGAGTGGCCGTGCCATTTTTTCTGTGGTGATTCAAGACCCGATGATGGTGTTCCGCCTGCTGCGTTATATGCAAACCCATAAGCACAAAAGCCAGCTGCAAGACCTGGTGCAGATTGAGCATATCGTCATGATGCTCGGGACCGAAAAGTTTTTTCAGGATATTCCGGCCAAACCCATCGTTGAAGAAGTGCTGCACGACAACTTGCCAGCCCTGACGCATTTGCTGCGTTTGGTGCACCGGGCCCATAAAGCTGCGCATTATGCACTGGATTGGGCCGTGCGCCTGTATGACCTGCACGCCGAAGAAATCCGTACCGCAGCCTTGCTGCATGATCTATCCGAAATTCTGATGTGGTGCTTTGCCCCGGACAAGATGATGGAGATTTTTGAACGGCAGCACGCCGATAAAACCCTGCGCAGCCAGGCTGTGCAACAGGAGGTACTGGGTTTCCGTCTGCTGGATTTGCAACTGCAGCTGGCCGAAGTGTGCGAATTGCCCCCGCTATTGCTCAGGCTGATGAAAGATGGCGCCAGCGGTGAGCAGCGCGTGCGCAATGTGACGCTGGCGGTCAATCTTGCCCGCCATGCTGCGCATGGCTGGGATGATGCTGCCTTGCCGGATGATTATCGCGATATTGCGGAGTTGTTGCGGGTAGATGTGGCCAAGGTGCGGCACTGGGTGGGAGCCCCGGCCATCGGCGAATAGGCTTGATGGGCTGGGTCAGTTAAGTTGTATTTACCACAGCGGGCCTGACTGTTATGTCAGGCCCGCTGTGCATTCTGGCCCACAAAATCCTGTTAGAAAAACCGAACGGCTTCCAGCGCCAGCAGGCCAATAAGCGCCACGGCCAGCGCGCTCAGCACCCAGGTCTGACGCTGCTGCTGACGGCGCAATTGATGCAGCTCCTTGACCAGATGCGGGTTCTGCTCGCGTTGCAGAAAATCATCAATGCGACGCGGCAGCATGGGCAGGATGGCTCCCCAGGTTGGGGCCTCCTGTTGTACGCGTTTTAACACACTGCGCCAGCCTATCTGCTCCGACATCCAGCGCTCAAGATAAGGCTGCGCTGTTTTCCAGAGATCGAGTTGCGGGTCAAGATCGCGCCCCAGGCCTTCCACATTCAGCAGGGTTTTTTGCAGCATGGTGAGTTGCGGCTGAATTTCTACACCAAAGCGACGCGAGGTCTGAAACAGCCGTAGTAACACGCGGCCAAATGAAATTTCGCTGATCGGTTTATCAAAAATCGGCTCGCACACGGCGCGGATGGCGGTTTCAAACTCTTCCAGCGGCGTATCTTTTGGTGCCCAGCCGGATTCGATGTGGGCGCGCGCTACTTCACGGTAATCCCGGCGGAAAAAGGCCAGGAAGTTGCGTGCCAGATATTGCTTGTCTATTTCCGTCAGGCTGCCCATGATGCCGAAATCGAGCGCCACATAACGCCCATCCGGTGCCACCTGAATATTGCCGGGATGCATGTCGGCATGGAAAAACCCATCGCGGAATACCTGGGTAAAGAAAATCTCCACGCCATCCCGCGCCAGCTTGGGAATATCCACGCCTATGCTGCGCAAATGGGCTACCTGGCTGATGGGGATGCCGTTCATGCGATCCATCACCATCACTTGTTCGCGACACCAGTCCCAGTAAACATCCGGTACCAGCAGCAGGCGTTTGTCCTTGAAGTTGCGGCCGAGCAGGCTGCAATTGGCGGCTTCCAGCATCAGGTCGAGTTCGCTGTGTATATGCCTGGCAAACTCGGCAACCACTTCGCGCGGTTTCAGGCGGCGGCCATCGGAAGATACTTTGTGGAACAGCCATGCCGCGCTATCCAGCAGGGCCAGGTCTTTTTCAATGATCGTGCCTATGCCAGGGCGCAGAATCTTGACGGCGACCTCACGACCACCAGGCAGGCTGGCAAAATGCACCTGCGCCACCGAAGCGCTGGCGATGGGGGCAATGTCAAAGCGCTCAAACACCTGCGCCACCGGCATGCCATAGGCTGCTTCCATGATGGCGGCGGCTTGCTCGTAGGGGAAGGGGGGCACGCGATCCTGCAGTTTGGCGAGCTCATCGGCAATGTCCAGCGGAATCAGGTCGCGGCGCGTGGAAAGCATCTGGCCGAACTTGACGAAAATGGGCCCCAGCGCTTCCAGTGCCAGTCGCAGGCGTTCTCCGCGCGGGGCGCTTATCGGGCGCCAGAATAGCAGGGCGCGAATCAGCGTTTGTGCCGGGCGCAAGCGGCTGTGGCCGAGGATGAATTCATCCAGGCCGTAGCGCAGGGTGATGACGATAATCTTGAGCAGTCTGAAAAAGCGCATGCCGTTATTCTTGAGGTTGGGTTGGGGTAATGAGCGTGAAAGATTGACCCGCTCAGGACTGCTTTTGCAGCAAGGCATCCAGCCGGGCGCTGAGTTTTTCGATGTGCTTTTCCAGGCGGCCGACGTCGTCGCGCAGGGTGTCCACATCACGGTTGAACGCTGCCACATGGCGCTTCTTGGCGATCAGCGGTTGTTCTTCCTGCCAGAATTCAGCCGCCATTTCGGTCAGGTTCACCGCCTGCTTGCGCGTGGCGGCGACACCTTCCTGCAGGCGTTGGCTGATCTGGCTGGCGGCTACATCGCCCACGACGTGGCTCAGGTCTTCTTCGTAATCCCACGACATGGCTTGCAGGACCTTGCCCAGCGCGATGGCAAATTCGGTGTCGCCTTCCAGCACGATTTCGCTATGGGCAGAGGCATCTTTTGCCAGCAGGCGCAAAGCGAGGGAAGGGCTGATGCGCATGCTGGCATCATAAACCGCGGTGTCGCCTGCCATGGCAAGACCGCCATCCTCCAGCACGACGAGCGTGGCGCTGACCGGAAACAGCTGCAAGCGGATATGCTTGCCAGCGTAAGGTTGCAGGTGCGGCCGTGCCCAGCTGTTCTGCTTGATGAGATGGCCCAGCAGACGTGTCAGCAGCGGTTTGATCATGCGGTTTTCCATCCTTTGTGCAGGGCGACCACACCGGCGGACAGGTTGTAGTAATCCACCTTGCCAAAACCGGCATCCAGCATCATTTGCTTGAGGGTTTCCTGATCGGGGTGCATGCGGATGGACTCGGCCAGATATTGATAACTGGCGGCATCTTGCGCCAACAGCTTGCCCATCAGCGGCAGCAGCTTGAAAGAGTAGGCGTCATACAGCGGCGCCAGAGGCTTCCATACTTGCGAGAACTCCAGCACCAGCAGGCGGCCGCCGGTCTTTAGTACACGGTGCATTTCGGCCAGGGCACGGTCTTTGTGCGTCATGTTGCGCAGGCCAAAGGCGACAATCACACAGTCAAAATGCTGGTCAGGGAAGGGCAGTTTCTCGGCATCGCATTGCAATGCAGGAACGGCAACGCCTTCATCCATCAGGCGGTCACGACCTACGCCCAGCATGGAGGCGTTGATGTCGGTGAGCACCACGGTACCTTCACTGCCGACCTTGCGCGAAAATAGCCGTGACAGATCGCCACTGCCGCCGGCGACATCCAGCACACGGTCGCCTGCCTTCACACCGCTGATTTCGACGGCAAAACGCTTCCAGGTGCGGTGCAAGCCCGCTGACATCACGTCGTTCATCAGGTCATATTTGCGCGCCACGGAGTGAAACACCTCGCCTACCTTGCGGGCTTTTTCGTGTTCTTCCACCGTCTGGAAGCCAAAATGGGTTTTATCGGTCATCGTGTGTTCCTTATGCGTTGCTGTCTGTCTTGCGTTTTACGCCGGCCATCTCAAGGCGGCCTATGTAGTCGCGCCACAGGGCTTCGTAGTGGCTGGCGAGTTCGTAGAGATAATCCCAGGAGTAAAGCCCGGTGTCGTGGCCATCCGAGAATGTGAGTTTGACGGCGTAATTGCCGACCGGGCTGATGGCAGTGATGTTGACGTCTTCCTTGCCGATTTGCAGGGTTTCCTGCCCGGGCCCATGTCCGCGTACTTCAGCGGAAGGGGAGTAAACACGCAGAAATTCGCAGGACAGCATGCAGGTCGTGTTGTCATCGAATGTAATCTCGAGCAGGCGCGATTTCTGATGCAGGCGAATGTCGGTTGGGCGCGGGGAATCCGGGGTTAATCCACTCATGAGACGTGTGACTGGGCTAAAAAGTTGATGATAGCAGAATCATCGAATCTGGATTCAGATATCTCCCCTTTCCAGCCCGTGCATAAGCACGCCAGATAAGGGCTTTCGTGTTGCGGGAGATTGGCAGGAACTGACAATATACGCCTGATTTGTTTGACTTAAAAATCGGGCATGCTAGAGTGGTGTGAATAATAAAGTGTGGTGGGGGTACCATGGCAGAGAGTAAGTTGGCGCATCAGTTCGCGGCCTATAGCGAATGGCGCAAAGCCCTGATGAATACGGTGCAGGATTACCGCCAATGGCTGAACGAACAGGAGCTGAACGACGCCCAGATTGATCAGCGTTTGCAACAGCTGCTCGAGCGTCTGCGTGAAGACAAGCTGAATGTCGCTTTTGTCGCCGAATACTCCCGTGGCAAGTCTGAACTCATCAATGCCGTTTTCTTTGCCGATTATGGGCAGCGCCTGCTGCCATCCAGTGCTGGCCGCACCACCATGTGCCCGACCGAACTGCTTTACGACCCCGCCAAGCCCGCTTGCCTGCAGTTGTTGCCGATTGAAACACGCGCTTCTGACGCGACCACCACCGAATACAAGCGCTACCCTGAAGAGTGGCGTGTGATCGAATTCAAGATTGACGATAGCGACAGCATGATCGAGGCCTTCAAGGAGGTCAGCACCACCAAGTCGGTCAGCCCGGAAGAAGCCGAGCGCTATGGCCTGTTTGACCGGAATAACCCGGAGGACGCGCTTAACCTGAATGCCAACGGCACCGTAGATGTGCCTTGCTGGCGCTATGCCGTGATCAACTTCCCGCATCCCTTGCTGGAGCAGGGCCTGGTCATCCTGGATACCCCTGGCCTGAATGCGATTGGTACCGAGCCGGAACTGACGCTGAATATGCTGCCTAACGCGCATGCCGTGCTCTTTATTCTGGCGGCAGATACCGGTGTCACCAAATCGGAAATCGACGTCTGGCGCCAATACATTAGCGGTACCCGCTGGAAGCAGAAGGGCCGTCTGGCGGTGCTGAACAAGATTGATGGCTTGTGGGATGAACTCAAGGATAGCCAGAGTATCGAAGATGAAATCAAGAAGCAGGTGCAGACCAGCGCAGAATTGCTTGGGCTGGACGCAGGCCAGATTTTCCCGATCTCGGCGCAGAAGGGTCTGCTTGCCAAAGTGAATGGCGACGCGGCGCTGTTGCAGCGCAGTCGCTTGCCTGAGCTGGAAAAAGCGTTGTCGGATGAGCTTATCCCTTCCAAGAAACAGATTGTGCAGGAATCTACCCAGAGCGAAATTGATGATCTCTTGGGCAATTCGAGCCTGATTCTGGATTCGCGTCTGCAAGGGCTCAGCGAGCAGCTGGATGAGCTCAAGGGCCTGCGCGGCAAGAATGAGGATGTGGTTGAGCACATGATGAACAAGGTGAAGGTCGACAAGGAAAACTTCGAGAAAGGCTTGCAGCGCTTTCAGGCGCTACGCAGCGTGTTTTCGCAGCAGACCAATCGGCTGTTTAGCCTGCTGGGCATGGAGGCCTTGCGCGAGCAGGTGACGACCACCCGCAACAAGATGATTGCCGCGACCTTTACCAAAAACATCCGCAGTGCCATGGATGAGTTTTTTGCGGATCTGAAAACCCGCATGCAAAGCTCGGAAACGCAGATCGAAGAGATCAAGAAAATGATGGACGCGATGTATGAGAAATTCAATCAGGATCACGGCCTGCGCAAGTCCGATGCGCCGTCATTCTCCATGCTGCGCTACCAGAAAGAGCTGGCAAAGCTGGAGCGTGCGTACAAGGAGCAGTTCAATACCACGCTCAACATGATCACCAATGAAAAAATGACGCTCACCTCCAAGTTTTTCGAGACGCTGGCAACGCGCGTTATTCACGTCTATGAAATTGCCAATCGCGATGTGGAAAACTGGCTCAAGGCCGTGATCGCGCCCATGGAATCGCAAGTGCGCGAGCACCAGCTGCAACTCAAGCGCCGGCTGGAGAGCATCAAGCGTATTTATAAAGCCACGGATACTTTGGAAGACCGTATCGGGGAGCTGGAGAGTATTGAAAGCGGTATCCGCCAGCAATTGGCAGACTTGGAAAACCTGCGGCAGCAGATGTATGCCGCGCTCGCATCCGTGCAGGATGATGCTCCCCTGACGCAAGCGGCATGAACGTTACCACGCTTCTTTTCCTGTTGGGCATGACCGTGGTGTTCATTGTGATCGCCGCGTTTGGTATTCTGTGGGCAATCAAAAGTGGACAGTATGATGATATGGAAGGGCCCGCCCAGCGTATCCTCATGGACGATGATGACCCCATGATTCCATTTAATCGCTTGAAGCAAGCGCCTAAAAATACTAAAATCGACGAATAACAATACAACTTGTGAGGTTTTTGAAATGAAGGATTACAAGTCCTGGTTCACCTTTGCCAATCTGCCGCTGACCATTGTTGTTTTGCTCATTACATGGTCCTGGATGAGCGCTTTGTCGGTCATGATTTTCGGCTAAGACGGTACTGGATTCAGAATATAAAAAAGCTGCTCTCGGGCAGCTTTTTTATTGCGTGTTGTTACGAAGCTGGATCACCATGCATGGCCCCGTCGGCCAAGAAAAAACCCGGCACCAGGCCGGGTTTTTTAAGTCAGCATTTTAAATGCCAGGCTCAGGCTGCACTCAGCATACCCTTCATTTTTTGCATGGCTTTCTGCTCAATCTGGCGAATACGTTCTGCCGATACACCAAACTCGGCTGCCAGATCATGCAGCGTTGCACTATTGTTTTCCTGTAACCAGCGGGCTTGCACAATTCGGCGGCTACGATCATCCAGGCTTTCCAGCGCGTGAGCCAAGCCTACGGTCTGGTTATGCTCCGCTTCGCGTTCGGCCAGCAGTTCGGAAGGCTCAGGCTGTTGATCTTCAAGATACGCAATCGGGCTGAAGCTGTCTTCGCTGTCATCATCGCTATTACCTTCCAGCGAAATCTCATGGCCGCCCATGCGCGACTCCATCTCCACGACCTCTTCTGGCTTGACCTTGAGTTCACGGGCGATATCCGCTACTTCGTCTGGGCTCAGGGTATGGCTGTTTTTCTTCATGCTGCGCAGGTTGAAGAACAGCTTGCGTTGAGCCTTGGTGGTAGCGACTTTGACCAGGCGCCAGTTGCGCACGATGTACTCGTGAATCTCGGCTTTGATCCAATGCATGGCAAATGAGACCAGACGCACGCCACGATCAGGATCAAAGCGACGCACAGCCTTCATTAGACCGACGTTGCCTTCCTGAATCAGATCAGCTTGTGGCAGACCATAACCAGAGTAGCCACGGGCAATGCTGGCGACCAGGCGCAAATGCGACACGATGAGGCCTTTGGCAGCATCAATGTCATTGTCCTTGCGCAGGCGGGTTGCCAGATCGTACTCTTCCTCGGCGCTTAATACAGGAAACGCCTTGATCGTACGAAGGTACTGATCAAGACTGTCCAGTGAAGACACTGAAGGAATTGTCAGGGCATTTGTCATAGGGTTAATCTCGCTCATGAAATTGATTTTAGCACTCCCTCTTTGAGAGTGCTAGTGGTGAAAAGTTTCCTTATTTTCGATGGATTGTTTGTCGATGATTTCGCCGCCAACGCATGAGTCTCATGCAGAGGTGAGGCAAGATTGATAAGAATCCAAATGAGTGAATTTCCATCTCTTTTTTTGAATGAATGCGGCATTCATACTATTTGAAAAAGCATACTAAACAGTATAGTATTTGTGCATGGAAATACTGAACAGTTCATGGTTGCTACGCATGCTGGATAGCAGCGCGAAAAAACCTGCCGATAAGCTTCTCTCGCTGTTTTCCTGTTTGGAAACATGGCTTGGTGCGCCTGGCATCAGGGAGCAGTTTGTTTCCGAGTTTAAAGCCGAGCATATGCTTAATCAGCAATGCCCAGCGCTCGCGGCAAGGCTCACAGAGCTTGCCAGCCAGGCCAAAATAGCAAAGCCGGATGTGTTCGTGGCGCAAGTGCTGATTCTTCTGCAAGGGGCATTGACGGAGGAGGTTCGTAACCCGGGCCTGGGAGCGCTCAATGCGGCCAGAATTGCGGCAAAGGCAATACTTGAGGATGCCGTCAAACGACCGAAGTTGAAATCAACATGGACGTACTGGAGCGGTGGCGCTGTGGCGGGCGTGCTGATCGCCGTGGGGGGCTACCTGGTCGGGTCGCAGATAGCGGTGGAAGCTTCTGCGGATTATCAAGCTGCATATAACAGAGCCATGTTGGAGACTTCGCCCATCAGTCCCGATTTGCTTGCCAAAGTGATGGCTCTGCAAGCGGAGATCGATTCCGGGCATTGTCCTGCTCCCCAACTCTTTGCCATGCCGCAGGATCAGGCGGCTGCCTACATGAATACCATTACCTATCGAGCATCCATGCATCCTTTGCAGGATAGTGAAAGGCTCACCAAATTTCTGGTTTGGTATAAACAGAATCGTGAATGGGAGTGTTACTTCCCTCCGTCAAACGGCCATACGGCTGTCTCTTGGGTTCCCACAGGAAAACAATATGGCTACTAAGATGCGCGAATATATTCTGGAGGTCGCTTCGGATCTCTTTCTGACGCAAGGGATCAATGCCACGAGTGTGGATGCGATCGTCGCCAAAGCCGATATCGCGAAGGTAACCTTGTACAAATATTTCAAATCCAAGGAACAGCTCATACTTGAGTACCTGAAGGATTATGACGATAAGCTATGGAGTATCCTCGCCAAAGGCGATGAACACGCCGATGCCGAGACGCAATTGACTAATCTGGTCAGCAATCTTCTGGATTTGATCGGAGACCCTGATTTCAAGGGGTTTGCGTTTATTAACGCTGGTGTTGAGTTTCCGCAAAGTGATAGCGCGGTGCATCAGACATCGGTCGAATTTTCACGCAATTTGCGAAACCAGCTTGCCAAGTTGGCGAATGCCGCCGGTAAAAAGAATGCCGATGTTCTGGCCCTGCAACTACAGATGGTGATCGAAGGTGCTTCGGTCAGTAGTGAAGTACAGATCAAGACGGAGGCCATCAGGCATGCCAAAGATATGGCCAGGATACTGATAGCATCTGCCCCCTAGATAAATGACGCCTCGATAGCCGGAGGCGCCATTTCCCAGCGATTACTTGGCTTCGCTGATTTTCTTCAAGTTATCCAAGCCGCCTTTGTAAACACCGTTAATCGTCTTGACGGCATCGGCGTTGCTTGCTCCCGCCGCATTGAATGTGCCTTTCCAGGTGACCTTGGTTTTATTGGCACCGATGGCATGCACGGTGTAAGTGGAGTGATAGTTACTGACGGGAAGCACACCCTCCAGGATGGTGTAAGAGTATGTGTGCTTTTTCGCATCATAGGCTTCGAGCTTTTCCTTCAGCTTTCCGCCATCTGGCAAGGTAATCACACGCACCGCACCGACCTGATTGTTCGTACCTTCTACGATTTCGGTTTTGGTTGCGGCAGGGTGCCATGCACCCAAGTCCCCAAAATTACTCGATGTTGCCCAGACATCGTCTGCCTTTGCATTGATCTCAATGGATTGTTCCGCTTTCAGACTACCTGCTGCAAATGCGATTCCGGAAGAAAGACCGCCCAATACCAGAGCTGCTAATACTGCATGCTTCATCTTGTTCTCCTGTAGTTGTTTTTTAGTGGTGCATACTAGTTAGTATGCTATTTACCATACTAACTAGTATGTTTGTATTTGGCAACATCTGGATGAGTCACTGAATAAATTTGAATGCATAAGCCCATACGGCATTTCCCAAACTAGAGCGTAACCCCAGCATTTTTCAGACTGAAGTATGCTAGCCAAGCCTGAGTGCCGCCTCGTTACCTGCTTGCTATCGCCCTTTGGGGTAATGTTTAAACTTCCCATTCCTGTGCATCATCGCTCACTAATTAAATTTGCCGGGGCATGAAGTGCTCATGCTGACGAGTGGCGCGGCTTTGACAGCGTGCGAAATGACACAGGGAATGGGTAGTTAATAATGAAATTGGCAAGCTAGGTATGGTGGAATGCCGAAATATCACGGTGAGCGCTCATGGCAACATTAGCCCCTGCACTCACCACATAGATCAGGCCATATTGAATCTTGTGAGCGCAACTTCTGTAGTCATGCACCGTAAGCTGGCTATTCAGGGATCAACACAAGTGTATGCCTGCCGTTACCGCTTACTCAAGCGCGTGTTGTGGCGCAAGGTCGCCAAATCGCTCTTAATGCCCTTATTTCTTTTCTCAAACACGGCAGTGGCGGAAGTTGATGTCAATGAGTCACTGTTCGGTTTGCAGCAATTGCGCTTGTTTGCAAATTCGCCAGATGGTTATGTGCCGATCTCTCAGCCAGCGGCGCTTGCCGAGCTGATGGGGGAGGAGCAGGTGGATAGTCTGACCTTGGAAGACGCTCGTCGCAAAGCCCATGAATCCAGTTACTCCCTGGGAGCCTCACGCTCTAAAACCAGTGCTGCAGCCAATCTCGCGCGGGCGGCATATTCGGGGGTCTTGCCGTCTGTGAATTTGCGCACCGCGCGCGGTCGCGAGAACTCAACCCCATCCTCACGCCTGGACGATACGACAGGGGAGGCCTTGGCAGAGAGCACTCAAATTCGCAAAGAGGTCTATGCCGTCATCAGCCAGCCCTTGCTTGATTTATCGGCCGTCACCGAGATTCGTCGTACCGCGGCAGTCAGGAAAGCCTCCGAATTTGATGAAAGTGGCGTACGTGGTGATGTTACCTACGACAGCAGTGCGGCATTCTTCAGCGCAGTGGAGGCAGAGCTGTCACTAAAGCTCGCCTTGGCCCAGCAGCAGCGGCTTGAGCGCTTGGGTATCTGGATGTCCGCCAGAGCTGAGGCTGGAGGGGCGAGTGGGGCGGATCGCGAGCGTATCAATGCGCGAGTGCTTTCTGCAAAGTCCAACGTTGAAGATGCCATCTCGCAAGCCAACCAGGCTTATATCACTCTCAGTCAGCTTACAGGCACACTTCCGCGTCAACTTGTGCTTCCCAGTCTGGGCAGCTATGAACCGGTAGGCTCCCTGGAAGATGCCTTGGCTATGGTTTCCCATGCCAACCCTGCGGTGCTTACTGCCCGTGCAAACGAGGAGGCATCGAAGCAGGAGCGCCTGGGATACTGGGCACGTTTCACCCCTACCTTAAAGTTTGAGCTATCCACCACCAATATTGACAATGCTGGCGGTGTCATGGGCTGGCGCAAGGATGAGCGGGCCATGCTGGTGTTGAATATGTCACTGTTTGCTGGTGGTGGGGATTACTTCAAGCAGCGTGCCTCGCATAACAAGGAAGAGCAATACGCCTTCGAACGTCTTGATTCAGAGCGCACCGCAAGGCGCAGCCTGCAAATTGCTTATAGTGGCTTGAGCTCGGCACGCCAGAAAATCAAATCCCTTACCAAACAGGCGCAGGCCCAGGCAAAGGTAGTTGAGGCCTTTGATGCCCAGCTTGCCATTACCAGCCGCAATCTGCTGGATGTGTTTGATGCATATCAACAATATTACCAGTCCCAGCTCGAACTGGTGCGCACCAGCGTCCAGGCAATTTTGCTTGAGCAGCAGATACTGCGTGTCACGGGCCGTTTGGGAAATACCTTGCCCATGAATGGAGAGGGATAGCGATGGCGGGCGACTCTTCCTCACGCGAGCAAAATTACTGGCCTGGTTTTGTTGATGCCTTGACCAACGTTGTGCTGGTCATGGTGTTTGTGATTGTTGTTTTTGCCATTTCGATGTTTGGTGCATTGATCAAGCTTTCGAATGCCCATCTGCAACGGAACCTTGCGGAACGGATGCATGAAAAAAACCAATCCATTCAGCAGTCTTTGCAAGAGGCCCAGGCTGAGGCCAAGCGGGAACATGAACGCGCCGAGCTTTTGCAGCAGGAAAACCAGCGTCTTCATTCCGAGTTGATAGGTCAACAGCAAGCAGTGGGGAAGGCACGCCCGCGCCAGGCGCATTCCGAGATGGCTCCTGCGGTCGTGATTTCAGGAAAGATGCCGAATATCAGCCTGAGCTACGCGCTTGGGGTAACAGCGCTGGAGAAAAAACTGATGCAGTCGCTGGATGGGCTGATCGGCGATTTTGATAAAGCCAGTCAGTGGCACGTTTTATTGCAGGCAACCATGGCCGAGCCCGCTCCCAGCGAAGCTCGGCGCCTGGCTTTTTACCGCATTGCTGTCATACGGGATCACCTGGTTGCCCAGGGTGTGTTACCGCAACACATCGAAACGGTCATTCTTGATACCCCAAGTCCTGATAGTCGCAGTCACGTCGACGTTCAAATCAGAAGATCAACTGAATGATGCCGGATCTTCCCAATATCCCCCAACGCCTGGCAAATCGTCATCGCCAGCAAGCGGATTTATTGCAGGAGCTTCGTACCCCCAGGCACTGGGTAGTGCTTATTACGGTCATGGTGGTTCTGCTGATTGTTTGGGCGGCCTGGGCGCCTGTTCGTATGGTGGTCCGTGCAGAGGGGCGTGTCATCCCGTCTACCCATAGCCAGGTAGTGCAGCATCTGGAAGGCGGCGTCGTGCTTTCGATTGATGTTGCGGAAGGCGAGTTTGTGCAGAAGGGGGATGTGCTGGCGCGCATCAGCGATGTGCAGGGGGCGTCGCAAATGGGCGAGCGCCGGGTTCGAGAGCAAGCCTTGCTTGCCAGAGTATTGCGGCTAAAGGCGGAAGCAAGCGGTAGTGCCATTGCAGATTTTCATGCGCTGGACGCATCCGATGCCATACGGGCAGAACGTGAGGCTTTTCTGGCACGTCGTCAGCGCCTGGAGCAGGACCAGCGCGTCACCACTGAACAGGTGGCGCAGAAGCGTTCTGAACTCGTAGAGCTGATGGCGCGCCGCAGCAATCTGGCGGCAGAGCTCGAGCTGGCACAACGCCAGCAGCAAATTTCGAACGAGATGATGCAGCGCGAGGCCGCTTCCAAGCTGGAGGTGCTGGATGCCCAGGCAAAAGTGCAACGCTTGCGCACCATGTTATCCGATGCGGATACATCGCTGCCCAGGTTGAAAGCAGCCATCGCCGAAGCAGAAGGGCGGAGCCGTGAATTGGAGTCGCGGTTTCGCGCTGAAGCTCGCACCGATCTGACGGCCGCGCAAACTGACTTGCAGCGCGTGCAAGAAGAGCTGAAAGCCAGCAGTGACAGGGTAGAGCGCACAGAGTTGCGGGCACCAGTCTCAGGCATTGTGAATCGCGTCAATGTGACGACCATAGGTGGTGTGATTCGCCCGGGTGACGCTGTTGTTGAAATCACACCTTCCGATGAACACATTGTGGTTGAAGCTCGCGTCAGGCCAGCAGATCGTGCTGAGCTTCATCCAGGATTACCGGTCTATGTCCGCCTGTCAGCCTATGACTATGCTTCTTTTGGCACAACCCAGGGGCGTTTGACCGAGGTGAGCGCAGACACCATGCCCGATGAAAAAGGGGAGCGATTTTATCGCGTGCGTGTTGGCTTGGATGGCAACCAGCGCGCCTTTGCTGGTCGTCCTATTGTGCCGGGCATGGTCGCCACCGCAGATATTGTGGTGGGTAGCCGTACGGTGCTTGCCTACCTGATTTCCCCGTTAACCCGCTTTGCACGAGCCGCCCTTAGTGAGCCTCGCTAAAGGCCCCATTACTATTTGAATGAAGCCAATTTCATGATGAAAACTCTCAAGCCTACGTATAGAAAACATCTTATTTTGGTGCTTTTGCCTTTGGCAATGACGATGGCTGGCGCCGTTACTTTTCATGCGTTTGTGATTCATTCGATTCTGACGAATATCGCGATCAACAGCATCATTATTGCCACCGCAGCGTTTGGTGTGATGCTTATGCTATTGAGAGTCAGGGATATTCGATCTGAGTGGCAGATATTTGAAAGCTTTGTCTCCAGCCGCTCGGCCGAGCAATCTGCTGGCAAGTCGCTTGTCTCGGGCCTGATCTTGCGCCTTCAGCAAATTCGCCTTTCACGGCACGCATCCGTCATTGAGCAAGGGCAAGTCCAGGAGACGCTGGACCACATGCAGGAGGTGCTCGATAGTCGACAGGAAGCCGCGCAATATGTCGTCGGTTTGATGATTGCGCTGGGTCTTCTCGGCACCTTCATTGGTCTGCTGGAAACACTGATTGCTGTGGGGGATCTGATAGGCGGCTTTGCTAAGGCCGACACCTCGCAGAATATAGATCAGGCCCTGGTCCAGCTGATAGGTACCTTGCAGTACCCCCTGACTGCCATGGGCACGGCATTCAGCGCCTCGATGTTTGGTCTTCTCTGCTCGCTCATGCTGGGCATCATGCTGCTGTCGGTACGTGCGTTCCAGGCCGATTTCATGCAATTTTCGCGTGCCATGACGGAAGGCATGATCGCAGAAGCCACTCCCGCAGCCAGCACGGAAATGGAAGCGGATCATGCCTTGCTGCTATCCCGCATGGCAGAGCTGCAACGATTGCATCAAGCATTGCAAGGCGAAGTGCGTGCCCTGACAAGACAAGGCGCGGACAACGAAATGCGCATCTCCCAGCTTTTAGCGGGCATGGAAAGATTTGTATCCATTAACGAGAAGTCGGCCCAAAACGCGGAAAGCATGAACGCACACCTGGCATCTCTGCCAGCCTTGATCCAGCTGACGGACAGGATGGGACATTCTGTTGAGCAACTCGCCGGGACGGTTGTGCATGCACAGCGGCAGTCGGATTTACAGCAGCAGAGTTTGGCGCAAACACTTATCAAACACCTGTCTCTGCTGGTTGCGCAGGTGGAAACAGCGTATGGCGAGCATGCCCGGCAAAGCCATCAGCTCTTCAGTGAAATGCTGGAACAGCGAATTTCCGCTGTCGAAGTGCGAAATGCGGAGGCGGATATCGCGCAGCAGGCGGTCATGCACCAGCATGCCATTTTTGAGCGCATTTTCAATGCAATTTCACCTCAGGAGCCTTATCTGCTTGGCCCCTGCTTGCAGGATAATCTCGCGCGCATGGAGAGCCTGCGTGCCGAGCAGTCCATGCTGCTGACAGGCTTGGCGGCAGCGCTCAAGAGCGGCGAGTTGCGGCGGGATCAGGTCGTGTCTGCTGGCACGGGCCCACGGCTCTCGGCCGGGCAGTGCCAGATTGTGGCGTTGGCAAGAAGCCTGAGCGAAGACCCCCAGGTTTTTTTGCTGGACGAGCCTACCGCCGGAGTGGACGGCGAGACAGAAGCGAAGCTGGTCGACGCGGTCGATCAATTAACCCGGGGGAAAACAGTCATTCTCGCCACTCACAGCCTGGCTCTTTTGAAAAAGATGGACCGCATAGTGATGCTGGAACGTGGAAAAGTAGTCGCCTCTGGATCTCCCGAGCGGTTGTTGCAGCCTGCAAAAGGGCAAGCTTGAGCAAGTGGCTATGCTGGCTTGAAACTCCAAGCCTTATGGCGCGAGTTTACGACTGCAGCAGCTGCAATCGAGATATTCAAGCTAAGGCTTGATGTCATCCATGGGCAGCGTTATCCATCCCGGATAACGCTGCCCATGCCGTCAAATATCATTGCTGCTGTTCAAGCCCGGATTCAGGGTTTCTTCTTGCTCGGTTTTTTCAACATCGGCATGCGCGTGCGTGGCTGGCTCATGGGCTTGCAAGTCTGTGGCGATGTGATGTTTGGGCAGATTGCCACTGGCCAGCACAATCTGGCAGATATGCTCCAGTCGCTCAATATGTTCAAAAGCTCCCCAGGGATCGCGCGCCAAGGCAATCACCCCATGACGGTCCAAGCCCACAATATCCGCCGAGACATGCCCATCCGGCTGCAAGTCGAGTGCCTGGCAGGTGGCCATCGCCAATTCCAGGCTGATCGCCGGTACGTTCGGCACATTGGGCGCCACGCGCGTGTAACGATGGATTTCGGGAAAATCCAGTGACAATGCCTGCAAGTCCAGTCCGGCATACATGGCGGCGATGGTATAGGTGGGATGCACGTGGATAATGGCGCGGGTGTCCGGAATCTCTTTCAGCAACCTTCTGTGCAGCTCGATTTCGCCGCTGGGTTTGCCGCCATCCTCAGGGTTAAGTCGTATCAGCGAGTGGTCAGGCTGAAACTCAAGCTTGATCAGGCTTTCGGCTTCCAGCCTGTGCTTTTTGGAACCCGACGGCGTGACGTATATCCAGTTCTCGTTTTTGCGGCGAACAGATCCATTACCATCCCGTGTCGATATCCATCCGCGGCTATAACATTCCTTCAATACATCACATATGGCAGTAATCATGAGCTTATCCGGTCAAATTCATTTGACTGATAAGCGAAGGCGAGTTCAGTTTTATTTTGCTGTGAGCTTTTGTGTTTAATTGCCAGGCCTTTGAGAGGCAGCAAGATGATTTGGCAGGCAGTTACATTGCGATCGATGTCAAAGTCGCGATGAGTGGCGAACTCGTTGGATTGGGAAGGCAACTCTTCATCCAGCCAAGGCTGAAGAGTTGCAGGAAATTAAACCAGTTAGCTGGCCATGCTTGTGCGGCGACGACGCGACATTGTCCCAATGAGGCCTAATCCCGATAACAGCATCAACGTGGTGCCGACCTCAGGCACCGCAGAGACAACCTTGATATTATCCAGCTGAAAGAGCTTGCCGGTTGATTGGGTAATGGTGAGGGATAGCAAATTGGTAAACCCGGCTACGGTAAATGTCTGAAAGCCATACAGCTGATCAAGTGTCAGTAACTGACTGATACTGCCGCCTGCCGCGAAGTAACCCACGATTTTGACCTGGGTGGGTGGTAAACCGCCCCACTCAGCCAGATCAAGGGAAAGCAGATCAAAGGGGCTGCCAGCATTATTTGTGAGGGTTGTGCTTTGCTGGTACGAAGTGGTTTTTACCAACGCGGTGCTTTGTGTGTAATAAATGTGTTGAGTGCCCAATGTTTGCAGGTCAGGGCTGGATGCATTGTCTACCAATGTGTATCCATCCTCCGTATAGCTTGCTCCTTGTGAATGCACGGCGCTGTCTGCGACTGCCAGCGACTCAAAGTCGATAGTGGTGGCTTGAGCGTTGAGGCTGCATAGCAAAGCGAGTGCTGCGATCGTGAATTTCATGGTGAACCCCCTTGTTATATGGCATTTCCGAATGAAGTTGTTTTTTATTTCAATGTCATTGAAGCGTGCTACCGCCCTGTGTAAGCAAAGCGTGTGCCATGGGGGAATGCTAAGGATTAGTGGATATAAATCAGTTACTTGCAGTAATTTTTAGCGGAAATAAAATCGACATGGACGGCTGGAAAGTACACGTTTGGGGCGTGTTGCACCGAAAAATCAATATTTATCAATAAGTTATGGTTAACGATGTGTATGGGGTTATTAGCGGGACTTATGGGTGACATGCAAAGGGGCTGATACACCAGAAACGATGTGTTAACGGCTTCATAAGGTTACGAGCATACCTGCAACGGTTAGCGCCATGGCCGCCGTCGCTGCCCAGCCCAGCCACCGCAGGCGCAGGCTGATGACATGAGGCCCCATGATGCTGCCCCGGGATGCCAACAGCATCATGACCACCATAATGGGGACAGAAATCACGCCATTGATGACTGCAGCCCAGAACAATTCCTTGACGGGGTCCATGGGCGTAAAGCAGAAAATCACGCCACCCAGGGTCGCGGCGGCAATCACGCCGTAAAAACCACGTCCCTCGTTGCGGTCCAGTCTGGAGTTCAGACCTCCTTGCCATCCTGCTGCCTCTGCTACCGCATAGCCTGCTGAACCCGCCAGTATGGGAACTGCCAGCATGCCAGTGCCGATGATGCCCATGCTGAACAGGATAAAGGTAAATTCTCCAGCAAGAGGTCTCAAGGCCTCTGCCGCTTGTGCGGAGGTCTGGATGTCCGTTATTCCGGCGGCATTCAGCGTGGCAGCCGTGCTGAGGATGATGAAAAATGCAATCAGATTGGAAAAGCTCATGCCGATAATGGTATCGAGCCTGATGTGTCGCAGCTTGCGCTTTACCTCCTGCGTGGTGGGGGCGGGAAGGTCTGCCGTATCTTCCATTTCCTGGGCGGCCTGCCAGAAAAAAAGATACGGACTGATGGTGGTGCCAAACACCGCCACAATCATCAGCAGCATGTCATGGTGGATGGAGATGCCCGGATGGATCACTTTCCCCACGACCATGCCCCAATCCAGATGCAGCGTGAAAACGACCGCCACGTACGATAACAATGCCAATGTCAGCCATTTGAGCCAGCGCACATAAGTGCGATAAGGCAGAAACACCTGCAGCAGCAGGCAAATGAGCCCAAACGCCACGGCATAAAGATGCGCTGAACCGCCCACCAGCAGGCGCAAGGCCTCTGCCATGGCGGCAATATCGGCGGCCACATTCAGCGTATTGGCGATCAGCAGCATGCTGACCACCGTCAGCAACACCCATCGCGGGAAACTGGTCTTGATATTGGCCGCCAGGCCTTGACGCGTGACATAGCCGATGCGGGCGCTCACCATCTGTATGGCGACCATCAGCGGCAAGGTAAAGATCATGGTCCACAGCATGGAGTAGCCAAACTGCGCGCCGGCCTGGGAATAGGTCGCGATGCCGCTTGGATCATCATCCGCGGCACCTGTCACCAGTCCGGGTCCAAGCTTTCCCAGGCTACGTTGCAGTTTGTTGATCATGTGCTGCGGCTCCCTATAAGCTGCTGTGACAGTGTGGCCATGAAAGCTTGGTGGCCGATCCGCTGTTGGGCGATGTTGCCGATATCGGTGATGCCGCTCATCGCTTCAATGCCAATAACACAACGCCTGCCGCTACCAATGCAATGCCTACCCATTCGCGGGCAATGGGGCGCTCCCCGAGGAAAGCAAAGGCAAAAATAGCCACCAGCACCAGGCTCAGTTTATCCACCGGCGCCACTTTGGAGGCATCGCCTATCTGCAATGCCCGAAAGTAGCATACCCAAGATGCCCCAGTTGCCAGGCCGGACAATCCCAAAAATACCCAGGTTTTGCCAGACAGGGTCAAGGGATTCGTCCACTTGCCTGCCATGACAACAAAAAGCGACAGAATCACAACGATGAACCCGGTTCTCACCAGCGTTGCCAGGTCACTGTCGACACCCTGTATGCCTATTTTTGCAAAAATGGCTGTCATGGCGGCAAACACCGCGGAGAGCAAAGCCCAGAGTAGCCAGTTTGAGGATGAGATCATGATGGGGTTCTCTTTAAACGTTAAATAAGCGCGTCAATGTCACGTGGTGGTGATCATGCATGTCAGCGCGCCACCTTCCATGAATATAGCGTATGCAAGCGCTTCCGGCTTACATCGCCCGTTTCTTCACGTGAATGACCATCATGAGACCGGCAAATCAGGCTGTTGAACTGCCGATATTTGTGGATGCCAGGCCAGAAATCCTTCAGGCATCACATCATGTGAGTTCCCGGGAAATTATCCCGAATTAATTCGGGATTTTATCTGTACGTATTTTGTGAACCTTCTCTGACAATCCCTCCGCTTTTCGTAATAAGTAAACCTATAAAAAATCAGTGGAGAACAATCAGTGCAAAACAATCATGATCGTGGAGTAAAACGTAAGGGGATAGCGCTGGCAGTAGCCATGGCATTGCCCATGATGGTGTTGGGTAATCAAGCGTTTGCCGGCTGTACAACGGGCTCTGCACCGTCGACAGATGCGAATAATGTCACCTGTACCGACGGCAGCCGGTATAACAATGCGGCAGGTTCGTCGCTCAGCAATACCGCCACCATTTCGACCACGGGAACCACGACCAGCGTGGTGCAGATGGCCGGGAACGGCAATACATTTGTGAATGCCGGTACCCTGGTCAATGATTCTGTCTATACCAATACCACGGCCAATGCCTCGCAGAAATATGGGGTATACATCGGCTCTGGCTCGGCCACTGGGGATGAAGTTAACCGCATTACCAATAGCGGCACCATTAGTGCCACCATCAGCGATGCCAATATGCTGACCAACAAGACCCGGCTGAATACAGCGGCAGTCGTCGGTGTCGGCACCGATGTCGAAGGCGAATACACGCTTAAAAACTCGGGCACTATTACCGCGACCCATAACGGCGTTGGCCGGGTCAATGGTGTCGAGGTGGGTGGTGATGTTGAGAGCATGGTCATTACCAATAGTGGCACGATTGCAGGTGTGCAATCGCACGCCATCACCAAAACAACCAGCACGGCAACCTCATTCCAGGGCACGGTTACCCTTAGCGATTCCTCCACGACTTCGGCTGCCAATATAGGGGTGGCCGCAGGTATCTATTCCGAAGAAGAGGCTGCCAGCGTCACCATCAACAACACCGGCACCATCAGCGGCACTGGTACCTATGCCAGTGGTATCTATACCCGCGCGGCTGAATCCGTGATTAACAATGATGGTGTTATTTCCGGAACGGCAATCGGTGTTGCTCATGTATCCGACAGCGGCGAAGTCCGCAGCATGACACTCAATAACGGCGGCACCATCAATGGCGATATCCTTTCCGTCAACGGCGCGGCCCTGCGTTGGTGGTCTTTGTCCAATGGCGAAGCGACCGGTAGTGCGACCATTGATTCGCGACTTAACATCAATAGCCAATGGGGTCAGGCTGACAGTGCGATTACCAATAGTGGCACTATCAACGGTAATCTCTACTACAGCAATGGCACGCACACCCTGGTCAATACGGGCACCTTGTCAGGAAACATTGATCTTGATCAGCGGGATACCACATGCAGCAGCTGCAACACGTCTAGCGCTGGTGAAAATACCGTTGGCGGGACAGCGGGTGTTAGCAGCAACTGGACCGTGGTCGGCACCAAGCAATTCACCTTTGAAAATGCAGGCGATTTTGACGGAGACCTGGTGATCCATACTGCATCCAGCAGTGCATCCGGTAGTCTGGTAGAAAGCAGCATTACCCTGATACCCACCATTCTCGGCAGTGGTGCTGGCAGCAGCCTGCTGAACCCTTCCGGTAATATCGCTGGCATGGGTGACACGCTCAATATCGTCACCACCGCAGGCGGCGATGAATCTGACATCACGCTGGCCCCCAAAGTCGCAAGCGGTGTCGTGGTGAAGAATGGCGAGTTTTTCACCGTTGCCAATACCTATCAAATCAATGGCTCCACAGTGAGCGCAGGCGCTACTACCCTACCTGAAGTCAGCAGCTCAAACAGCTTGATCAACTGGACGGCCGAGGTGAATGCAAATGGCAGTCTGGTACTGGAGTCCTCTACCAGCACAAGCGGTATCACCGGTATTTCCCAGGGTGCGCGTAGCGCATTGAACAACCTGCTGACCTTTGACAGCACGCTGGGTAGCCAGGTACAAAACCTGGAAGGCGATGCGGCGGTACAAAAGGCAGCGGAGCAACTGAAGCCTGAGGCCAACAACGCAGGCTACCAGGCCGTAGTATCGGCAACCGACAAGGTGTTCGGGCTGATTGGTCAGCATCTGGAAAACCTGAATATCGCCCAGCTCGGTGGCAAGAGCGGCGTGGCAACAGGTGAACAGGCGACGTCTTCTGGCATCTGGTTCCAGACCTTTGGTTTCCGCGGCGATCAGGATAAGCGCAAAGGGGTCGATGGTTATGATGCTGATGCCTTTGGTTTCGCGGCTGGTGCTGATACCTTGGTGGGCGATGGCAATACGCGCGTCGGTGCTGCGATCAGCTACGGTAATTCCGATGTCAGCGGCAAGGGCGTGACATCGTCCAACCGTCTGGATATCGATAGCTATCAGGCTACCCTGTATGGCACACGCCTGATGGATGGCTGGTACCTGAATGGCGCAGTAGGTCTTGGCCGCCATGAGTATGACAGCCGTCGTGTCATCATCAACAACACCGTCAGTGGCAGCCATGAGGCATGGCAATATACCGCCAAGGTGGATGCTGGCAAGCCGATCAGCATCGGCAAGTCTTCGCTGATTCCGGTAGCTTCGCTTGCCTATAGCCGTCTGGATGAAAATGGCTACACCGAACATGGTGAAGGCGCATTGCGTATCAGTGGTCGTGACACAGACTCCTTGCGTTCTGGTCTGGGCGTCAAAGCCGTTGTGCCTCTTGAAATCGGCAGCCTGAAGTCTGGCATCGAACTCCGCGCCCTGTGGCAGCATGAGTTTGCGAATACGGATCAGGATACGACCGCACGCTTTGCCGCTGGTGGCAGCACCTTCCGTACTTCGGCGGTGAGCCAGGAGCGTGATAGCGCCAATCTCGGCATCAGCTACCGCATTGTGGGTAACAATACCCTCAAGCAAAGCTTGCTGTTGAGCTACGATGCTGAAATCCGCAATCAATATCTCGGCCAAACTGCATTGTTGCAGGCGAGGTTTGATTTTTAATTAGCTCGGACTCAAGTAAAGTCAGCAAAGCGGGGTGGCAACACCCCGCTTTTTTTTTGGATTGCGCCATTTGGATGACGCCATGTTGAAACCCCTCAGCCTCGCGTGCTGCTTATTGATACTGGCATCCTGTGCCATGAACCCTCATCAGCCGGTGAGCCCCGGCATGTTGCTCGCTGCGCGCATGACGCCCGTGGAGCTGGAGAGCGATGGTTTTGTCTTGCAGAGCTATAAGCGCATGGAGCGTCCCGATACTCCGATACGCGTCTATATTGAAGGCGATGGACATGCCTGGTCGACCCGCTGGGAACCTGCCGCAGATCCTACACCGCGCTATGCCGTGGGCTTGCGGCTCGCGCTGCTTGATCCTCTGCCGAATGTGGTCTACCTTGCCCGGCCTTGCCAATATACGCGGGAGAAAAGTCCTGCCTGCAACGAGGCTTACTGGACGGATAAACGCTATTCTGCTGACGTGGTGGCGGCCATGAATCAGGCGCTGGACCAGCTGCTCAAGGGCATGCCATCCCCGCGTCTGGAACTGGTGGGCTACTCCGGAGGCGCAGCGATTGCCGTGATGCTGGCAGCCCGGCGTCATGATGTCATCAGCCTGCGTACGGTGGCGGGTAATCTGGATTCAGAAGCGGTGAATCAATATCACCATGTCAGCGCCATGCCCTTGTCGCAAAACCCCATTGCCTATGCCAGCGCGCTGGCCCATCTACCGCAGCGGCACTTCATTGGAGGGCGTGATCGCGTTATTCCGCCGTCCATCAGTGCCGCTTTTATCACACACACCGCATGCAGCCCCGATAACACCATAGTCAATGTGGCGGATGCGGATCACCAGAACGGGTGGGAGGCCGTGTGGCCCAGCCTGCTCACCATGATGCCGCAATGCGCGTCAGCGCTCGATACCATCGGGACAGCAAAATAAGCGGTTGCCGAGCTTGAGCGATCATTCTAGAATGATCGCTCAAGCTGAGTTGGAGTGAGTAAAAATGGCGCGTTGCAGAACTGAGCCGGTGAAAAACGGACATACTGCACAATGCCGTGTGCTGGCAGAATCGCTTTGATGCCGTCCGAAGAAAACACCATGCGCTTGCCTCTTCATAAGGAAAACACGATCACCATGATGCTTTTACCCCTGATGCACTGGGCCCGCAGGCGCTAATGAAAACTTACCGTCATCTGGTGGCTTGCGAGCATTGCGACAGCATTTACACGCGTGCCCCATTGGCAGCCGGGCAAGTCGCACGCTGTGAGCGCTGTGATGCGATTCTTTATCGCGCCAGCCGGCTGGATGTGGATCGCTGGCTGGCACTGACCATCGCCGCGGCCATCGTGTTTGTGATGGCGAATGTTTGTCCGGTGATCTACATCAGCTTCAAGGGCTTGCATAACGAAGCCACGTTATGGGCATCCGCAGCAGCACTGGCGCATGGCCCGGCGGCGCCGATTTCGGTGCCCACGGCCATGTCCATCATTATTGTGCCGTTTTTGCAGATCAGTCTGCTGGGCTGGGTGCTGTCGTATGCGCGCTTTGGAAAACGTGCCCCGGGCTTTGAGCGCGCTATGCGCATGCTGGTGGCATTGCGGCCATGGAGCATGGTCGAAGTCTGCCTGCTGGGCATACTGGTGGCGGTCATCAAGCTTTCCGGCTTTTTGCAGGTGGCGCCGGGCGCGGGTATCTGGGCGACCGCCTTGCTGATGATCTTGCTGACCATCATCGCCAATCGCGATATCCACTGGCTATGGGATATCACCGAACCGGCACGTGCCGCCGAGGAAGCAAGGGCATGACAGGCCCGGTATCCGCCCATCACCTGGGTGTTATCAGCTGCCATGCCTGCGGGCTGGTGTGCGAAGATACGCTCACCAGGGCAACTGCGTCATCCCGTCTTGCGCCCGAGATAGACCCCCATGTGGACTGCCCGCGCTGCGGCGCCCCCTTGCACCGGCGGCGCCCCAACAGTATCCCGCGGGCATGGGCTTTGCTGCTGGCGGGCCTGATTTTTTACATACCGGCCAATGTGCTGCCGGTGATGTACACCAGCCTGATGGGCAGTGGCAGCGAGAACACCATCATGCAAGGGGTGATCGAGTTCTGGAAATCCGGTTCCTATGGCATTGCCCTGGTCATTTTTATTGCCAGCGTGCTGGTGCCGTGTACCAAGTTTGTGGTGCTGGGCGTGCTGTTTGCCACATCGCAACGCCGCAGCCGCTGGGCCATGAAGGAGCGTGCCAAGCTTTACAGGCTGGTGGAGCTGGTTGGCTACTGGTCCATGCTGGATGTGCTGGTGGTGGCCATTGTGGCGGCTCTGGTCAAGTTTCAGGGCTTGAGTGACATTGAGCCGCGCATCGGCATTCTTTTCTTCGGCATGGTCGTCATCATGACCATGCTTTCTGCCATGAGTTTTGACCCGCGTTTGATATGGGATGGTGACAACGAATGACCAACACAACGGATACACAGCTGCAACCCGGGCAACCCGCCATCCACCGCCGACGCTGGGGGATTTCGCTGATATGGATCGTGCCCATCGTAGCGGCTGCCATCGGCATCTCCATGCTGGTGCATGCCTGGCTGTCAGAAGGGCCCGAGATCACCATCCTCTTTCGCACGGCCACGGGACTGGAAGCGGGTAAAACTCCGGTCAAATACAAGGACGTCACCGTCGGTGCCGTCACCGCCATTACCCTCAGCGAAGATGGCTCGCACGTGAAGGTCAAGGTCGCCCTGATGCAAAGCGCTAAAAGCCTGACCAGCAAGGATAGCCGCTTCTGGGTCGTGCGTCCGCGCATCGGTGCCAGCGGAATTTCCGGGGTGGATACCCTGCTGTCGGGCGCTTATATCGGTGTGGACAAGGGGCAGGCCGAAGAAACCTCCAGTGAATTTACCGGACTGGAAATGCCGCCGCCGGTGGTGGGCGATATGCCGGGCAAATCTTTCATCTTGAAGAGTGAGGATCTGGGCTCGCTGGATATTGGTTCCCCGGTCTATTACCGGCGGATTCAGGTTGGGCGCGTGGCATCCTATCAGTTGGGCGAGACCGGTCAGGACATCAAGCTGCAAATCTTCATTGATGCGCCTTATGACCGCTATGTCACCACGGATACCCGCTTCTGGAATGCGAGTGGCGTCGATGTATCGCTGGGCGCCGATGGCCTCAAGCTCAAGACCCAATCCGTCGCGACCATTGTGGCGGGCGGCGTGGCCTTTGCCTCGCCCATGGGCAGTCAGGCTAGTCCGGCAGACAAGGATACCGAATTTACCCTGACTGCCGATCAGGATACGGCGATGGCGCCGCCTGATGGTCAGGCGCAATACATCCAGCTCAAATTCGACCAATCGCTGCGCGGACTTTCCTTAGGAGCTCCCGTGCAGTTTTCAGGTGTGGATCTGGGGCGGGTGGTTTCCATCAACCTGGATTACGACCCGGTCAAACATCGCTTTCCGACGGTAGTCGGGGTGCTGGTGTACCCGGAGCGCATGGGGCGCGTGCTGGACAAGTTGCCGAAACTGGAAGGTGATAATGACAGGCAGGCTGCCGTCTTCATGCACGCCATGGTCAAGCAGGGGTTGCGTGCCCAGGCACGGCTGGGCAACATTCTGACCGGGCAACTCTATATCGCCATGGATTTTGTCCCCAATGCGCCCAAAGCTGAGATGGATGTTAACGCCCGCCCGATCAACTTGCCGACCATCAATGGCAGCTTTGACCGCATGCAGGAGCAGATTGCCAATATCGTCACCAAAATCGAAAAAATGCCGCTGGATTCGATCGCCAAGCACCTGGATGCCTCACTGGTGAATCTGGACAAGACCCTGACCCAGGTTAATACGCATGTCTTGCCCGAAACCACGCAGACCCTGCAGCAAACACGTCAAACCATGCAGGATGCCGGCCAGACCATGCAGCAAGCCAGACAAACCCTGAGCGGGGTGGATAATGTACTGGCGGACGATGCTCCCCTGTCGCAGAATCTGGGACAAACCCTGCAAGAGGTGCAGCGCACCTCCCGCTCATTGCGCGAGCTGACCGATCTGCTGGGGCGTCATCCCGAATCGCTGCTGCGCGGGCGACCGGCTGATCCTGCCCAGATGAGCAAGCCCGTCGCACCTACCCCACAAGAGGAGTCCAAGCCATGATCCACCGTCTTGCCCTGAGTTGCCTGGCCGCCCTTGCCCTGGGTGCCTGTGCATCTTCGACGCCAGTGCATTACCACACGTTACTGGCACCGGTGGCGCCCACACAAGTGGCGTCCGCTGCTGCCCCTTTCCTGATTGAAGTGCTGCCTGTGGGCATTCCACCGCAGCTCGATCAATCGCAGCTGGTGGTCAGGCAAGGCAGCAGCCAGGTCGCCGTGGTGGATGGTGAACGCTGGGCGGGACCGCTGGCGGATGAATTCCGCAATGCGCTTTCCGCGCAACTGACCCAACGCCTGCAGACGCAGGATGTAGCGGGGCTGGCCGCCCCCAAGGATCAGCCCGTATTGCGCATCAAGGTGCAGGTGCGCCGGCTGGATGCCTGGCCGGGCCAATCAGTACAACTGGAGGCAGACTGGAGCCTGGGCATGGCTCATCAGCCCGGCAATCCGCGTTTCCTTTGTCATGGCCAGTTTCAGGAGCCTGCTGCCGGTGGCTATGCCGAGCTGGTGCAAGCCCAGCAGCGCAGCATTGCGGCCTTGGCTGCCCGTGTAGCCGAGCAGGCGCAGGCATGGGCCAGCAGCCAGACGGCAAGCTGCCGTTAAGCCGGGGCCGAAAGCCAGCCCATGCATAAAGAAAATATCGCCACAGGCAAGGCCGCAGTCAGCCTGCCCGACGTGCTCGAACTCAGCCCCATCGCGCACAACTCGTCCGCCTATACGGCAGCCGTCGCGCTACGTCATGCCATCCTGCGCGCGCCGCTTGGGTTGGCTTTTACCGCGGAGCAGCTGGCGGCAGAGGCCGATGCCTGGCATCTGGGTGCTTTTCTTGATGGTCGCCTGGTTGGCTGCCTGCTACTCAAACCGCTGGTGTCCGGTGAGCTGCAGATGCGCCAGGTAGCGGTTGAGCAGGCACTGCAAGGTCAAGGCATAGGCCGTCAGCTGGTGAACCATGCCGAGGCTTATGCCCGCCAGCAGGGCTATACCACGATGCGGCTGCATGCCCGTGAAAACGCCGTGCCTTTTTATCAACGCCTGGACTACCGCCTGCAAGGCGAGCCGTTCATGGAGATCGGCATTTCGCACTGGCTCATGCTGAAGCAACTATGATGCTGCCCGCCTGGTCAACTGTTGCCATGGCAACAGTTGCGGTGCAGAAAAACTGCTGCAATAGGAACAGTCATGGCCGTTTTTTTCGGTAATATGCCGAACTCACGTGGGTTTTTCCTCAGGCACGATCTTTGCCATGCAGTTGGGGTTGATCAATTTATTTAGTGGAAACAGATATGGCAAACATTATTGGGGTGTCAGGCAGCATTACCAGCCCATCCAGAACCAGGGCATTGGTCGAAACCATTGTCACCAAGGCCACCCAGCGGCTGCACGCATCCGGCGATGTAGTGGATATTGCGCAGCTGATTGATGTGCTCGGCACCACCGTCAGTTTTAATGACTTTCCTGAGGCGATTCAGACGGCGCACGACAAATTGCGCAATGCAGAGCTGATCGTGATTGCCAGCCCCGTATACAAGGCTTCTTATACCGGCTTGATGAAGCATTTCTTTGATCTGCTCGACCCCAAGGCGCTGAATGGCAAGGTGGCGATTCTGGCGGCCACGGGCGGCAGCGATCAGCATGCCTCCATTCTCGATTACCAGTTGCGCACCCTGGCCAGCTTCTTCGGTCTCTACACCGTGCCCACGGCCATCTATGCCAAGGACTCGGAATTCACCAACTACAAACTGACCAGCGAAGCCATTGAGCAGCGCATTGATGTGGCGCTTGAGCAGGCGGCTTTATTGCTCGCCCGTCCCGCGCCGCAAGCACTGGTCGCTTAAAAATGCGGGTGGGTGGCTGCGACACTATGCCGCATTCCCAACCGCTGGGGTTTCTATAGAATGGATTGCGCTAAAGTAAGGAGAAGATGGCTGGGGGATTCGCCGCCCCCAGCCATTCTTTTTTAGCTTGTGAGGCTGGCCTGATGCGCAGCCAACAGCGCGTCGAACTCGGCAATCGGCACCGGTTTGCTGAGCAGATAGCCCTGATACGACAGGCAGCCCATATCCGCCAGAAACTGGCGATGCTGTTCGGTTTCCACGCCCTCCGCAATCACATGCAGATGCATGGCCTGGCCCAGAGCCACCAGCGTTTGCACAATCGCCACATCGTTGGCATCGGTCAGCATGTCACGCACAAACGATTGGTCTATCTTCAGCTGGTCCAGCGGCAGTTTTTTCAGGTAGCTGAGGGAGGAATAGCCGGTGCCAAAGTCATCCAGTGACAATCCCACGCCTTTGGCTTTCAAGGCGTGCATTTTCGAGATGATGTCATTCACATCATTAACCAGCATGCTTTCAGTCAGCTCCAGCTTGAGCAGGGCCGGGTTGATGCCGGAGCGCTCAATCACCGACACCACCTGGCTGACATAATCCGGCTGCTTGAATTGCAAGGCGCTGACGTTGACCGCGATGGACAGATGCGCGGTAGACGGATGTTTTGACCATAGCATGAGTTGCGCGCAGGCCATGCCCAGCACCCAGTGCCCGATCGGCAGGATCAGCCCGGTTTCCTCTGCCAGCGGTATAAAGTCAGCGGGCGAGACCATGCCTTTGACCGGATGCCGCCAGCGCAGCAGGGCTTCGGCGCCGACAATGCGACCATCGTCACCGGCTTGTGGCTGGTAGTAAAGAATGAGCTGGTTGGCGAGCAGAGCTTTGCGCAGGTCCGATTCCAGCGCATTGCGCTCGGCGAGGTTGGCCTGCATGACCCAGACCATGGCATACAGCACGGCGGTGATGATGAAGTTGTGAAACCAGGTGCCGGGGATGCGCACATCATTGCCCAGCATATAGGGGGAGGTGATGCCCCAGTTGCTGCTGGCAAAGCAGGCAAAGGCGATGAGACCTGCCGTGACCATGCCGTGCCTGAGCCAGGGGCTTTCTCCCTTGAAGGCTAATGATGCGAACAGCGCAATGACGAGAAAGTAGTTCTGATTGGAACGCGGTGCTTCAGCACTGGGCACATCCAGAAACAGGCAAAACAGGCAGAGCACCGTATATACCGAGGAAAACAGCAGGATGGCCGCAACCTTGATGCGTCCAAGATAGGTCAGCCGTGCCGTGATGGCGGAAACCAGAATGGAGAACAGGTTAAGGCAGCAGATGGGCCAGTTTTGATGAAATGCAAAGTAGATGCCCCAGAACACGGAAATGCCGCCTAGCACAGCAGAGCCGAGCAGCAGCGCACGCCGCATGCGCAAAGAATGCCTGATATGTGGCTGTACCTCCATTCCCCAAGCCCCCACCGGATGTTATTTGACGTTATTGATGCCGGAAGATCTTGCTGCCATCTGCCAGGGCAGATGCTTCAGATAATAGCGTGAATTCATGGCCTTGAGTGCAAGCCCCGGGTTTGCATAGGCATGGTCAGGACAAGGGATGTTCACATGACCATGCGCCCGATGATTAGCAGCGGAAATCCTGCAATAAATGCAGGCTTGCCTGGGTGGCTTTCCCTCTTTTTGCGGGATTTTCAGGCAATCTGCAGTCTCATTTTTTCACAAACAGGTTTTTTGTTAACTAAGGTAATGATTTTTAAAGATATTTAATTGACATGCTCTTTCGGCGTTCGCGGGCACGGTCCTTGATACATATTGCAGGCTATCAATGGGATAGCGCCTGAAAACAATAAAAACAACTGACCCAAGAGTGATGCATGAACACAATAGCAAGCCCTGACACCACGCACGCGCAGAAGGCCGGGAGTTCGTCCTTTCTGCGCTTTATCAATCTGTACCTGTTCTTTTTCTATTTTTCAGGGGTGACGCATGTGCTCCTGCAAATGACGGATGCGACAATTTTTATTGGCTTCCGCCAGGCGGTGTACATGAGTTTTCTCTGGCTGGTGCCGGGGCTGCTGTTCCCCCGGCATACCAGGGTCATCGCCGCCGTCATCGGTGTTGTGCTGTGGGCGACGTCTTTACTGAGCCTCGCGTACTTCTGCGTGTATCACCAGGAGTTCTCGCAGAGCGTGCTGTATATCCTGTTTGAATCCAACCCTGCCGAATCGTCCGAATATGTCTCGCAGTATTTCAAGTGGTGGATGCCGCTGGTCTATCTGGCGCACACGCTGGTAGCGTGGCTGTTGTGGCGGCGCGTGCAGCCGCTGGAGTTTTCATGGCGGGGCAAGCTGGTGGCTTGCCTGTTGATCATTGTGCCCATACACGTGCTGCCGGTTATACAGGATCGCTTAATCAGCCATCAAAGCTGGGACCAGGTCATCGACCACATGCAGCGCCGTATGGAGCCTGCGGAACCGTGGCAACTGGTCATGGGCTATTTCCAGTATCGGCGCCAGCTCGGCAATATGCAGGCGTTGCTGGAAAAAAACAGCGCCTTGCCGCCACTCGCCAACCTGCAGGATCAATACGCAGGCAAGCCTGGCACGCTGGTGCTGGTGATCGGCGAGTCCTCCACCCGCTTGCACTGGGGTTTGTATGGCTATCCGCGCGATACCACGCCTAATCTCGACAAGATGAAAGACCAGCTCAGCATCTTTACCCGTGTGGTGTCGCCACGTGCCTCGACTATCGAAGTGCTGGAGCAGGCGCTGACCTTTGCTGACCGCGATAATCCGGATGCCGTCATGACCAAGCCTTCGATCATGAATCTCATGAAGCAGGCGGGCTACAAGACCTTCTGGATTACCAACCAGCAGACCATCACCAAACGCAACACCATGCTGGCTTATTTCTCTCAGCTGGCCGATGTGCAGCGCTACACCAACAACACGCGCTACCAGAACTCGCGCGAATACGACAGCAATGTGTTCAAGCCGTTTGAGTCCGCGCTGGCTGACCCGGCACAGCGCAAATTCATCGTCGTCCACCTCCTGGGCACGCACATGAAGTACGAATACCGCTATCCGCCCCAGTTCGATTACTTCAAGGACCGCACCGGTCTGCCCGATTGGCTGGATGACCCCAAGGCGCAGGTCGTCAACACCTATGACAATGCCGTGCGCTACAACGACTACGTGCTGGCCACCCTGCTGAAAACCCTGCAGGCCAAAGGCGAGCGCAGCATGCTGACCTTCATGTCCGACCACGGCGAAGATGTTTACGATACGCCTCCACATGAGTTTGTCGGCCGCAATGAAGGCAATCCTACTCTGCCCATGTTTGCCATCCCCATGTTTGTCTGGACCTCGGATCAGTGGAAACAGGACAACCCGCAGGATCTGGGCTTTGCCTTGAATCGTGAATACAGCACGGCGTATTTCGAGCAAACCTGGTCTGACTTGGCTGGCCTGCATTACACCGGCTTTGACCCCAGCAAGAGCCTGGTCAATACCGCCTTTGTGCAGCGGCCGACTTGGGTGGGCGATCCGACTTTCCGCGCCGGCATGCGCGAGATTCAGCAGCCAGCGCTGCCATCGAGCCAACTGGCCGACCATGAGGAAAGCAAAACCGTTATACGCTGATGCAGGATGAGGACATGGCGGCCATCATGCCGCCTTGGCCCCTGGCGAAAGATACCAACAGCAAGGAGTGTTACGTGCGTTACCCCCGTTTATATATCGGTCTTATTCTCGCAAGCCTTGCGCTGCATGCCTCGGCAGAAGGGCTTCCACTGGTGGTAAAGGTAGAAGGTGTGAAGAATGACAAGGGCAATATCCGGGCGGCTTTATATGACAAGGCCCAAACCTTCCGCAAGGAAGCCGAAGCGGTCGCCGTCGTGCAGCAAGCTGCCAGCCCCGGCGAAGTCATCTTGCGCTGGAATGATCTCAAGCCCGGCCGCTACGCCGTGGTGGTGTATCACGACGAAGATGCCAACGGCGAACTGAACCGCCGCTTTGGCATGTTCCCCACCGAAGGCTATGGGCTATCGAACAATCCCAAGGTATCCGGCCCGCCGCCGTTTGAGCCCAGCGCATTTGAGTTGAATAGTCCGACTGAAATCACGGTTGATTTACGCTATTAGTCGTTGAGTATCGCTCACTGCTAACCCAGTAGTACTTGGCCCGGATGCTGGTTACCGGGCCTGCTTCCCTTTTTACCGTCGCTTTTTTCTTCGCTTAAGTACCGGGCGCGTTGCCTCTGCTGTTTCCCTTGTCAGATGACATTCATCCATCCCTGCGGGATGTAATAACAGAACTTGCACACCCCTCTGAAAAACCCTGCAAGCAATGTGGGTTAATGGCAGCTTTACACAAAGTCTCGCTATGTAAAATTATTTAAAATCATTAACTTGTATATTTCTTCCCGTCTGGAACAGCGCTTGCTCAAGTTCAAGTAACTTTTCTAACAGGCGCTTTTCCATGTCCAGCTCGCGTTATCCCACCCTGATGATTTTTCTGCACTGGCTTACCTTGTTTCTGATTGTGCTGGTGGTGTTCACCGTATTGGGAAGAGAGCTGGTGGAGACTAAAGCTACCCGGCAGCTTTTGTTGGGCATACATCAATCCCTTGCCTTGTTGATTCCCATCATCGCGCTCATACGCCTGGCACTGCGCCTCACCCGACGGCAACGCATCCCGCGATATGACTGGGGCCTGCTGCAGGATTTTCTGGTGAAACGTGTCCATGGTTTGCTTTATCTCGGCATGCTGGCGATCCCTGTGCTGGGCTGGGCCTTGGTCAACGCCAAGGGCCACGTGGCCAGTTTGCTATGGGTATTGCCGCTGCCCGAGCTCACAGCCGCCGATATGGATATGGCCGATCAACTGGCGGAATGGCATGAAACCGCCGCCTGGCTATTCCTTGGACTCATCGGCCTGCATGCCCTTGCTGCCCTCTGGCATCACTACCACAAGAAGGACGATGTCCTTCGCGCCATGCTTCCTTAACCACTTCCATAATAAAGAAAGGATGTTTGTATGTTCACCACCCTGTTCAAATCCACACTGAGGGGGTCTTTGCTTGTCTGCGCAGGGCTTCTTCCATGGCAGGCGGCCCAAGCGGTTCCCAGTTTTGCCCGGCAAACCGGCGAAGAGTGTATTGCCTGTCATATTGGTGGCTTCGGCCCTCAACTGACGCCGCATGGCATGCAGTTCAAACTGAGCGGTTATACCGATACCGACGGCAAGGGCACCAAAGTGCCGTTGTCCGCGATGCTGGTGCAGGGTTTTACCAATACGTCAAAAGACCAGACCGAAGATGCCCAGCCGCATTTTGGCAAAAACAACAATCTCTCGCTGCAGGAAGTGTCGATGTTCATCGCCGGCCGTTTCAGTGATCACGTCGGCGCTTTTGTACAGATCACGGGGAATGATTTTGACCGCCGGTTTGGCATGGATAACATGGATATTCGCGTGGCAGATACCCGTCAGCTTGGCGACAAGGATTTCACCTATGGTATTTCGCTGAATAACAACCCGACGGTCCAGGATCCTTTCAATACTCTGAATGGCTGGAAGTTTCCCTATATGTCTTCTGAATTGGCTCCCGGGCCTGCGGCCTCGCCAATTATCAATGGCGCGCTGGAGCAGCAGGTATTGGGCGCTACTGCGTATGCGTTTTATGACAACAGCTTTTATGCCGAGCTTGGCGGTTACCAAACGCTCTCACGTTCATTACGCAACAAAATCAATGTCGGTGAGGATGGCAATATTTCAGGTACAGCACCTTACTGGCGGGTTGCCTATTTCAAAAACCTCAAAAAGCAGGCATTTCATTTTGGCGCGTTTGGCATGCAAGCGAATGTGGAGCCTGACTTCCTGAGTGGTCCAACAGACCGCTATCGCGATGTGGGGGTGGACGCTTCCTACCAATATCTGGGTACGCGTGAACATATCTTCACCCTCAACACCAGCTACATTGATGAGCGCCGCACGCTGAATAATTCGTTTGCCGCGGGTGGGGCGAGTGACCGGCATGGGGATTTGCAACGATTTGATATCGCAGGTAGTTATCACTACCTGAACACCTATGGCATCACCCTGGGCGCCTTTGATATACGTGGCAACAAGGATGACCTGCTTTACAACACCGGCGAAGCCGATAGCGGCAGTATCAAGGGATCACCCAACAGTCGGGGCTATATTGTGCAGGCAGACTGGACCCCTTGGGGCAAGGAAGACTCCTGGGGTGCACCTTGGGCCAATCTACGCCTCGGTTTGCAATACACGGGCTATACCAAGTTCAATGGCGGCACCAACAATTACGATGGTCTGGGAAGAAATGCCAAGGATAACAACACCTTGTTCGCATTCGCCTGGGTGGCGTTTTAGGAGCGGCTCTGCATGAAACATGTGAAAAAATCGCTGCTCCGCTCCGTGGGTCTGCCTGCCACAGCCTTATGCTTCTCTCTCTATCTGGCATGTTCCTCCGCGAATGCCCATGCAGCGCCGATGGGCATGCAGGTATTCAACGAGGAGTGCGCTGAATGCCATAGCGTGAAAGAAGGTAAAAACAAGAAAGGGCCTTCTCTGTGGAATATTCTCGGGCGCAAGTCCGCCACCGTTCCTGATTTCAACTATTCCGATGCCATGAAAGCCAGTGGCATCGTCTGGACTGAGGATAGGATAGCGGCCTATATGGAACATCCCAAGAAAATTGTTCCCGGCGGCATCATGAAGTACGAAGGACTGGATGATCCCAAAGCCCGGAAAGCCCTGCTGGAATATCTGTCCACCTTGCATGGCTAATAAGGCTTGATGCTGCAATAAAAAAACCGCCTTACTGGCGGTTTTTTATTGCAGCAGACTTAAGCCGTGGTGTCGATCTGCGTACCTACCGTCGCCGATGGTGCTGGCTTGGGTGGAGGAGGGGCCGCGGTCACTTTGCTATTGTCGTTATCGCCATCGCTGTCTTTTACTGGAGGCTTGGGTTGTGCCTGGGGTGCTGGCGGTGGTGTGTAGCTGGTGCTGGTTGAGCTTCCTACTGCGGATGACATGATGATCTCCTGATTAACCATGAATAATGTGGTATTGCTGTTGATATTAACGACAGCAAGTCGCCAAAAATGAAGCCTTGCCAGATCAAATTCTTTGCTCAAATTTGCAGCCAGCATTCAAAAATTGCAGCCTATTTGTCAGCGGTCAATGTCTCCATGGGAGGTCAGGCATCACCTGGCAGTTTTTATGTCATGGCCTTGCGCTCAGTCATTCGACGTATGGAGCGCATTTGCCGGAGTCTGTTAGTTTCTTTTCCATGATGAACCGTCCTGTGGGCGGCCTGATTCATCGTCATTTGAAACTCCCCGTTGAGGCCATGCATGCATCCAGCTACAAAAGAATCCCCCTTGCCGGCTTTGGGCCTTGGCATCGTCGCCATCGTGCTGGTGGCCCTTGCCCTGCGACCTTCGATTGTCTCTGTCGGCCCGATTTTGCCGCGCATTATCGATGCGTTTGCCTTGTCGCATGCGCAGGCTTCTCTGCTGACAGCCATACCTGATTTGTTGATGGGCCTGCTGGCCTTGCCTGCGCCCTGGCTGGCGCACCGGTTTGGCCGCGACAAAACCATCGTGACAGCCCTGGCGATACTGTGTCTGTCTACCTTGGCCCGTGCTTTCGCGCCGGATACGCTGGCCTTGCTGCTGAGTACTGTTGGTGTTGGCGCAGGCATCGCCGTGACCGGCACGCTGCTCTCGGGCTACATCAAGGTGAATTACCCGACCCGCGCGGCGGGGGTGATGGGGATTTATGTGACGGGTTTGTCCTTTGGCAGCACGCTGTCTGCCGTGATTACCGCGCCCATGGCAGAGAGTGTGAGTGGCTGGCGCCTGCCCGCGGGCATCTGGTCGGTGCTGGGGCTGCTGGCAACGCTGGCCTGGGGCTACGTCTATTGGCAGCATGTGCGCACGCACGATGCCAGCCAGAAGACCGTGGCTGTGCGGGCGCCCTTGCCATGGCGCAATGCCCTGGCCTGGCGGGTTGCCGCTTTTTTTGCCTGCGTTAACCTGATTTTTTATGCCATGGTGACCTGGACGGCGGCGGTGTTTCTGGAGCATGGCCTCTCCAGCAGCATGGCCGGTGTGCTGCTGGGGTGCTTTACCGCGGCCTTCATGCTGGCAAGCCCGGTGTTCGGGGCTTACAGCAAATCACTGGATCGCCGCGTCTGGCTGGTATCCAGCGCCGTGATTACCTTGCTGGGGCTGGTGGTGATGACCGTGGCGCCGCTATGGGCGCCGGTGCCGGTGATCGCCATCACCGCCTTTGGTCTGGGCGGTGCCTTTACCCTGGGCATGACTTTGCCGCTGGATAACACCGCCAACGCGAGTGAAACCAACGCATGGACGGCATTTGTGCTCACCATTGGCTATCTTGTCGCCGCGACTGGCCCGCTGGCATTCGGCTATCTGCGCGATGTAACAGGCAGCTATGCCAGTTCGCTCTATATGCTGATTGGCATTTCCGGGTTAATGATAGGCATGGCCTGCTGGCTCAAGCCTGCCAGTGCTACAGCAGGATAAAATTCTCGGGCTTCTTCAACGGCGGCAACTCTTGCACGCCCATGGCCTGCAGCAGGTTGATTTCTATCTGGCGCGACAGCGCGTCGATGGGCAATGCATTGGGTTGCATGCTAAAGGGGGCTTCCAGCTCATCGCCCAGCGCATCCAGCCCAAAAAAGGTATACGCCGCCAGCGCGGAGGCAAAAGGCGTTACCCAGCCCAGGCTGTCAGCGAATCCAAATGGCAGCAAAAAGCAGAAGGTGTAGGCCGTGCGGTGCAGTAGCAGCGTGTAGCCAAATGGTACCGGTGTTGTCAGCAATCGCTCGCATCCGCTCTGGATGCGGGATAAATGGGCAATGGTCTGGTCAAGCAGCGAATAGGGGATATCGGTCAGGATGCCCTGGCCGCGCAAAGCGATGATTTCCCGCTGCATGTCTTCCAGGAAAGCTTCGGGCGAGCCTGTCAGACTGCGGGTGGTGAGTTGTGTTTCCAGATCTTCGCTGGCCCGCAGCTGCTGGCGCAGCGCATGGGTGAAGCCGATGGCCATGCGGAGCAATCGATCGCGGGCTTCCGCCGAGGCGGCGGTCATGATCATGCTCTGCCGCGCCAGGGTACGGGTGGTGCTCACCAGCTCGCCCCATTGCTTGCGCGCTTCCCACCAGCGGTCGTAGCAGGCATTGTTTCTGAAGGCCAGAAACACCGACAGCGCGATGCCCAGCAGGGCAAAAGGCGCGCTCTCGAAAGTGGGCAGCCAGTCGGGCCGCAGCCTGTGCGTCAGCACAATCAGCGCAGACATCACGGTAATCACCACGATACGCGGCAATATGCGCATCACGATGGAGCCGCGCACAATGAAAAACAGATGAATCAGGCTGGGGCGGTTGCGGATGATCATGGTTAGCGGCTCATAAAGATTCCATAAAGGCGAGCAAGTCGGCCAGTTCCTGCTTTTGCAGGCGTTCAACATAGGCTCGCGAAGCGCGGGCCTCACCATCATGCCAGTAAATGGCCTCAAGAAGACTTCTTGCGCGCCCATCATGCAAAAAACCGGCGCGTGGCTCGACGATGTTGGCGAGCCCTATGCCCCACAGCGGCGGCGTGCGCCATTCCGAACCGGATGCCATGAAGTCGCGCCGGTGGTCTGCCAGGCCGGGGCCCATGTCATGCAGAAGCAAGTCAGTGTAGGGGCGTATGGTTTGATTGGCGAGGGGCGTCAACACGTCCTTGCCGGTTTTAAGCTCAGGCACATGGCAAACCGCACAATGCGCCCGGCGAAAAATGCGGGCCCCGCGCATGACGGCGGCATCTGCGGTATTGCGTTGTGGCGGCACCGCCAGCATCTGCTGGTAAAACACCATGTCATCAAGCTGCGCCGCTTGCAGCTCAACACTGGGAGACTGGGCCTGCAGGCACGTGGTCTGCAAGCGTCCGCAATTGCCGGTGGGGAACACTTGGCTGGTAATGCCCATATCACCCACCAAGGCGCTGGCAGTTTGCAGCCGCAAGCTGGCGGTGTTGGCTTTCCAGCCGAAGCGCCCGGCGACCATGCGCTGGCTTTCCGGGTCCCATACTGTATTCAGCCGGCCTTTGATGCCAGCGGGTTTTTTCTGCCTGGCCAATGCCTGCAAGGTGCTTATCGGGATAGCTTCCAGCAGGCCTGCGCCATGCAGCGGCGGGGCAATGCGGGCCGAGGTAAGAACGCCGGAGTTTGGGCCTGCGTTTGTCGGTTCCGTCATCAGGGGTTCAAGCGCACCGTATGCCGGGTGCACAAATCGGATATGCGGCTGCCGCAGTTCCAGATTGCCAAGCGGTGTTGCCACTTGTCTGAAGGAATAGTGAAGGCTGGCCTCGCCTTCGCCGGGTAAGCCCGGTATGCCAAACTCGTTCAGCTGATCGCCATAGAGTGGATGTGCCACCGGGCCGCCGTGCGTGCCCACGCCGGGCACGCTCAATCGTACCAGCATGGTTTTGAGTGACTCCTCTGGACCATCGGGTGCATAGCCTCGTCCGTTTTTGGTGTGGCAGGCAATGCAGGCATTGCGGTTATAGAGCGGGCCCAGACCTGCGATGGCGGTGTCTTCTGAAGGCGGGATCACCCAGCTTTGCCGTACCAGCTGCCTGCCACGGTAAAAACGTTCGAGCTCGCTGGAGCTGAGTTGAGGAAGAGGCTGGGTATAAGCTTCCCGCAGATAAGCCGGTGCAGGCGCACGGGTCCGGTTATCTGTAGTGTCGGCAAGCGCTATGCCTGTCCAATATATCCCCAGGCATGTGCCCCACAACAAGACCCAGCGCTTCATGGACTTGCTTGTACGGTTGCCTGCTGTATCAGCGCCAGTGCGCGTGCATGGCGTTGCTGTATTTGCTGATCCCAGCGTGCTTCATATTGGGCGGCCTCCGCCTCATAGTCCGCGTTCTCCCGGCGGGCGCGGAACACGGTTTGCAGATGGGTATCTTCTGCTTCATGTTCACTGATTAATGGCATGGCGGCGAGGGACCTGGCTTCTATCAGGGCTGGGTTGGCAGCTGTTTGCTTGGCTTCGGCCTGGCGTAGCTGTTGCCACAGGCTATCCAGCGTGGCTTTGGGGCGCGTGATGCAGGCATCAAATATGGCCGATGTCAGGGCCTGACGGCTTAATAATGCTTCCAGTGTGGTCTGGTTGGCGGGGCTCACCGCTTGCGCAAACGGATTGAAATATCCCGCTGGCGCCTGCCGATAGGCCGACGCCCTGACCGGCAGTTTGCGAATATCCGGATGAAACAGCAGCGCCTGACCTGCATCTGACAGTACGAACGCCACAAACGCCTCGGCTGCCGCCAGATGGCGTGAGGACTGCAGTATGCCGACATGCGCAGGGGAATATCCCACATGGTGCGGGTAAACGAAGGTGAGCGGCTGCCCATTGGCGATAGCGGCATTGGCGAAAAAGTCGATAGTCAGGCCGACAGCGAAATGGCCACTGCTGACATCATCGGTCACGAAGGTGGAGCCTGCTGTGGCTAGCTTGGCCTGCGCGGCCATCTGCGTGATGACGCCCCAGCCTTCATTCCAGCCCAGTGCGCCCAATATGGACTCATACAGCCCGGGCGCAAAGCCCACTAGGGATGGAATGGGCAGAGTGACCTTGCCTGCCCAGGCGGGGGCGGCGATATCCTGCCAATCCGTCGGCAGTGGCAGTCCGCTCGCCTGTAACGTTTTTGGATTAACCACCATGCCATAGCCGGCAATCTCGGACGCGAAGACGCCATGATCCGGATCGGCGATCTGCGTGCCATTGATGCGCTCGGCGATGCCATCAACAGCTGGCAATTGACGCAATTGCGCCTGCTGGCGTAACTGCAGGAAGTTGCGCAATGCCGGGCTCCAGTAAACATCGACGCCACCATTGCCGGGTTCGGACAACAGTTTTTGCGCATCTGCCGATTGCCGCCAGATGACCTCCAGCCGGTATTCCGGATGCGCTTGCTCAAACGCCGCCTCAAACTGGCTGACCATCTCCTGCGGGTAACTGGTCAGCACCACAAGACGCTCTTCGGCGCGAGCTTGCACGCTGATGGATGCGATGCCTAGCGCCAGCAGCCAAAGGCCAATTGGTTGGAATTGTTTGATCAAGCGCATATCCGGCCTCAGAAACGACGGGTGACGTTAAAAAACATATTGCGGCCAGGCATGGGGTAGCCTTCAATGTAGGTGTAGTTGCGATCGAACAGATTGTTGATGCCGAACTCCCCACTCCAGAGAGCGGATGGCTGGTACACCACTTTGGTATTGGCAATGCCAAAGCCGCCCGAAACCCGGGTGCCAGTGGTGGAGCTATAGCGCGAGGAGTTAACTTCAGTGCTGGCTACCAGCGACCACATGTCATTGGCCTGCCATTTGCCATAGCCAAACAACTTCTCACGCGGGATGTCCGTCAGCTTGTCATCGCTGCTTTTGTTATCCCGGTCCAGATAGGTGTAATTGGCGCCGATTTCCAGAGCATCGGTGGGGAAGACGGCAAAACCGAGTTCCGTTCCCGAGGTAAGGACTTTGCCCACATTGCGGAACTGAGAGCACTGGCTGCCGCTAGAGCAGGCGCTATTCGGGAGGTTGACTGCCTGAATAAGGCCGGTGGTGTCGTAATAGAACACGCTCGCCATTAGTTTGAGTTTCGATGTCACAAAGCCGGAAGCCCCCAGCTCGTAGTTGGTGGAGAATTCCGTGTCGAGATCAGGATTGGGCACGGCTCGGCCAAAGCGGCCAGAGTAGCGATCCTTCATGGTGGGGAAGCGGCTCTTGCGTGCGATGGTGGCGTGGACTTCATCCGTTGCATTGGGCTTGTAGAACAGGCCTGCTTGCGGATTCCAGGAATCGGCGTCGCCTTTCTTGAAATCGTAAAGCTGGTTGGCATTGTTCAGGCCTTCGGCCTCGAGTGTTTCGCGACGGTCGCGGCTCACCCCCAGCACCAGGGCCAGTTTTTCCGTAATCTGGTGCGTGTCTTCCACCGCCAGCGAGGTCGTTCTGTCTTCAAAATTCTGAACCGGGTTGCCCTTGTTGTGTTCCTCGTGTTTGTCCTGTTTGATGTGTAGCGCAAACTTCAGGGTGTTCTGCTGGTTGATGGTGGTGCCGAATTCGGTGCTGGCGCCATAGCTGTGGTCGTTGTAGATGCTGGTGAAGGCATAACTGCGCGTCATGGACGAGTAACGGGCATCGTCGTAGCTGTTCAGCACATTGCTGAATTTGTCGTAAAACGCACGCACTTTCAGATAAGACGATTGGCCGATACCGGTGCGTGAGATGAAGTAAAGACTGTCTTTATCCCACTCGGGCCAGCGCCAGTAGCGGATGGACTGTGTGCTGTCTGAGCCGGCATATACCGGATTGCCTTTTGAGCCGCGCTGGCTGATGTAATTCAGGCTGTATTCATCGCCCTCACGCGGGGTAAAGCCGATTTTGAGGTTGATCTTGCCATCCTGCGTGTAGGAGTTATCGCGCACGCCGCCGTCCTCATAGGTGGTGGGCTTGAAGTCGGATGACATTCGGTAGCGGTTGGTGTCCAGCATGGAGCCACTGGCTTGCCAGTACCAGGTGCCATAGTTGCCCCCGGCATTGATGTCGGTGCGGTAACCGTTGTATTTGAAATCTTTGTCGGTCTTGAGCCCAACCGTAACATCACCTTCAAACTCTCTGGAGGGTTTGCGACTGACCAGATTGATGGCTCCGCCCAAGGTATTGGGGCCATATAGCACCGAGCTGAAACCTTTGGCGACCTGCACGCTGGCAAGGTCAAAGGTATTGAAGCGCGCCAGGTCCACATAGCCGTCATACGAGACATAGACCGGAACGCCATCAATGAAAACAGGCACTTGTCTTAAGTCAAAGCCACGCAACTGCAAGGTTTGCTCGTTGCGTGGACCGCCCTCGGAAAGAGCCACGCCGGGCAGGGTATTGACGGCGGTTCCCACGGTTTCGCGGTTCAGCAGACGCATCTGACGTTGAGTGACGGTGTCGCTGGAGCCGGTGACAGCGCTGTCGTTCGGGGCGGTGACCAGGACCTCCCCCAGGTTGAAAGTATTGATGTCTGCGGCTTGCGCTGTCAGCGCCATACCTCCCAGTATGGCGGCGGTCAGGCGCGCATGCTTGTTTCTGTTGAGCTTCATAGGATCCCCCTTTAAAAGTGACGTCATTCTAATAGGAGGTCTTTCGTTATGTCCAACTGAATATAGCGTGTGATGTAAAGAGGCGTGTTTCAAGCTGTTTTCGATCGACATGCTGGGTCTGTCTTGGTGAGGGCGACATGATGGCATGCCGCCCCGATGACAATCAGTAGCTGACTTCGGCCGTCAGTTCCAGGCTACGAGAGGGGCCGAGGATGAACTGGCTGGTGTCGTAATAGGTGCTGGCGTAGAGTTTGTCACCCAGATTGCGGGCGTTGAGGCGCAGGGTGGTGTGGCGGTTGGCACGCCAGGCAATGTTGGCGTCATACACGGTATAGCCGGGCATGACCGAGGTGTTGGCCGTGTCGGCGTAGCGTTGCCCTGTCAGTCGGGCCCCCGCGCCCATGGACCAGTCACCCAGCTGGTAGTAAACCCAGGCGTTGGCGACTTTCTCCGGTACATTGGTCGGCGTATTGCCGGCGCGTGAGGCACCGCTTTCCAGCAATTCGCCATAGCGCGCCTTCAGCAGTGCCACATTGGCGTCTACACGCCAATGTGCGCTTGGCAGCAGCAGGGTGGAAAGCTCCACACCGCGTGAAGACTGCTTGCCGCCTTGCACTGTCAGCCGCTGATCGGTAGGGTCGCGTGTCAGGATGTCGTCCTTGGCGATGTGGTACAGCGCCAGCGTCACTTCGCCTTTGCCGTGATCCAGCATGTGCTTGATGCCGACTTCGGCCTGCTTGGCGGTGGTCAGCTTGTAGGCTTTGCTGCCGGGACGTAAGGAGACGATGGACGATACCGGGTCCGAGCCCTGGCTGTATTGCCCATACACGGCCAGGCCGGGAGTGGCGGTAAACACCGTGCCCAGGCGATAGGAAAAGGGCGAGTAATCCTTGTCGAAGGAAGCGCCCTTGATGAGGTTCTGATGATCGACATTGATCCAGTCCTGGCGCAAGCCTGCGGTGAGCTTCAGCCGCTCGGTCAGGTCCAGCGCATCTTCCACAAACAGCGCGTTTTGCAAGGTGCGTGCCTTGAATTCGGGGATGGTCGGGTCCAGCGCGGCATCGGAGTAGTAACCCGGCGCAAAACCCTTGGCCGGCACGGTGTTACTTCCATCCGTGCCATCATAAAAGTTGTCGATATAACGCAGATCCACGCGCGTGGTTTCCCAGCCCATGGCCCAGCGGTTCTTGTGGCCGAAGGCATCGGCTATGCTGGCCAGTTCCAGGCGGTTGCCCAGCTGTTTCAGCTGGTGTTTGATCTCGGTATAGAGAGATCGCGTTACGGTATTGCTGGCACTATCGAGAGCATAGTATTCCAGGTTGCGCCAGTGGCGGCGGCTGTTAAACCAGTAGCCGATGTTGGTGAGTTTCAGGCTATCTGAAATATCCCATTCCACCTTGGCGCGCAGGCGGTCATCGGCAAAATCCATGGCACTGTCTTGCACGTTGTAATTCTGCTTGCGCAGGCTGCTGTCGATGCGGCCATCGCGCAAAGGGATGCCGGTGTAGGTGGTCGGGGAGTCTTCGCTATGATCAAAGGTGAAATCGACGCGCAGACGATCGCTGGGCACCAGTTGCAGGCCGCTCATGAGCTTGCGGCTCTGATGCTCGCCTCGGTCCACATAGCCATTGCCGCCGGTGGCGGAGGCATCAATGCGGAATGCGCCTATCTCGCCCACGGCCCCGGTGCCTCCCACGCCAGCGCGGTATTCGCCGCGGGTGCCCCAGCCGGTCAGGGCTTCAAATGAAGCTTCGCGGCTCGGCGCCTTGCGTATGCTGTTGATGATGCCACCCACGGTGCCGGTGCCAAACAACACCGAAGCTGGCCCGCGCAATACCTCGATGCGCTCATAGCCCCAGGTGTCGGAGGGAAAGGTGATCGTGCTGGCGGCGGTCAAGAGCCGTACGCCATCTTCTGCCTGACCGATGGAATCATTGCCACTAAAGCCGCGCGCTGAAAAGGCATTGCCCACGCCGAGATTGCTGATGTCGCTGATGCCGGTAGAGCGTGAGATGGCTTCGCGGATACTGATATCGCCGCGGCGGCGTATGGTGTCGGCATCCACAGCCTCAATGCTGGCGGGCGTTTCAAATGGCGTCAGGCCGAGGCGGCTGCCGGTGGAAAGTGGCTGTTTGAGGCGGGATTCGGGTTTGAGGCTTTGTGCGGATACTTCGACTTCTTCCAGCGGCTGAATATTTTCAGCGTAAGCGGACACGGAAAAAAGCAAGCCGGTCAGGCTCGCCATGGCAGTACGTTTCATGGGCGTTTCCTAAATGTTCGCATGCGACCCCGCATGCCGATTCATCATGGAAAAACCACAGAGCCAGAGTATGAGATGGCTGACCAGCCTTGCCCAAACACCGCGCCCCGCGGTAGTTCCTTCGTGACTGGCAGGCCGGTCTCCGGGCTCGCGAGGCTTGATGCACCGCCTTCCCAGGCATAAGGCCCAGTGGCGTCGATGGCACATCCATACTCGCTTACCGTTGCGGGGGCAGCACAGGCATTTCACCTGTTTCCCGTTTCACCTTTCCCCTCGAGCGAGAGGGCAGGCACCTGGCAGTGTGCATAGATTATAAAGGGGAAGCTTGAATAAGTATTAAGAAATGTTAAGAGGTGCGCGCAGTGGGCCTTTGGCAGGAGAAGGTGACAATTCTGTCACCTCTGGATCGACGGATTTTGCATGCTCTGTATACTTTCTGCATAAGTCTTGATCTGGCTGCATGAGGCCTTTCAGCTCGTGAAACTCTCTTAATTATTGGGCGCATGAACCTTCTGTTTATATCCGCGAAGCTTGCCCGGGTGTTGCCTCTATTGGGCGCTGCCGGACTCCTGTTGACGCTATCTGCCTGCGACAAACTGCCCGGCTGGGCGGCTGCCTTGTTGCATACTGAGGTCAAGACCAGCCCACTCTCGGGGCCAGACAAAAACCGGGATGGCATACGCGATGATATTGAGCCGCTGATTGCGCAATCCTCCAGCTTGCCGGAGGTGATTTCGGTCAGAACGACCTATGCGAAATCGCTGCAAAAGATCGTGGAGTTTGATTTTGAGCATGCCCAGATGCTGTCCGTGTTGAAGTCGGAATACTCCCGCAGTCTGGCTTGTGCCATGCTGGTGGACGATGGGTTTATCGACAAGCTGAATAGCGCGACTTTCAACACCCCGCAGCGGATTCAGCAGCAGGATGTGTTTCAGAAGAGCATCAGCGGACAGGCATTTGATTTTGATTCCCTGTCCCGCTTGTGCAGTTAGCCGGGGCATTGCATGGTGACGGTGGCAGCACTTAGCGCGCCAGCGCCTGATAGATTGTCTCCAGCGTGGCCTTGTTGGCTTTGATCAGTTTTTTAGCTTCCGCTTTCAGGTTTTCAATATTGCCCTTGGTGGCGTTATCCATGTCATCCGAGGCGATGCTCAATTCCGTTTGCAGCCGGTAGTAATGGTCGCCCAGTATCATCTGCATCTGATAATTGGCGGCATCGGCCACGCCATCAAACATGCAGCTCAACAGCGGCAGTACCCAGCCAGCCTTGCCCCAGTCTTTCGCCTCATCAAAGGTAATCGGCCTGATCAGCTCGCCGGTGCCTAGCGAGACCAGCAGAAACTCGGTTTCATCCGGGAAAATGCGTTTGGCTTCGGCATAGGCCGATACCGAGGGCGAGTTGATGAACACGCCACCATCCACCAGGGTTTTCAGCGAGCCCGCCACCTCGATCTGAGTCGGTTCAAAATAGGTAGGCGCGGCCGAGGTGGCACGCGCTACGTGCTTGAGCAGCAGCGGTTTGTGTTCGTCTTTCCAGCTCTTGAAAAAGATAGGCTCGCGGTTTTGCAGGTCATAGCTGGTGATCAGGGTGTTGGTCAGGCAATCCTGTAGCGCGTCGTCTTCAAAATACTCCTGCAGCACCTGCTCAATGCCATCGGCGGAGTAAAGCTCATCGGCAATCCCGCCTATGGAGGACACGCCTTTCCACAGCGAGCGCGAGAAGATCTCCTTGCCGCGGGTTTCATAGATATTCACCAGGTCTTTCGCCGCATATCTGGCCTTGCCCGAGGCATCTTTCCTGGCGCAGCCTATCGCCAGAATGCCGCCGGTCGACGTGCCCGCAATCAGGTCAAACAATTGCCAGACCGGCTTGCCCAGATGGGCCTCGATATCAGTCAGTATCAGTGCCGGGATCAAGCCGCGGATACCACCCCCATCAATGCTTAAAATTGTTTTCATCTCAATCCTCCTGAAAGTGTTGATCTGTAAAGCAGCTTCAAGTCTTGCGTATCGTTTTGCCCCGGTGCGGTGCAACTTCTGTGCGTGTGCGGAAATGGGGATGCAGTGCATGCGCCAGCCCGGTTTATTTTTATATTATTCAGTTGCTTACTGCTGGGTGCCAGATGAATATTAAGCCTGTTTGGCCGCGAAGGGGAGTCAAATTATCCAGACCTTCGATATGTGGCCCTCAGGCTGCAAGTCTGGTCACCCCATATGCGATAAGTCATTGCTATTATCTGAATCGGCAATACAATCCTCCCATCCTTCAAATGTGATTCAAGACACAACTATTCAGGGTCAAGATTTAATCCTGCGGACCGTAAATTCATCACACGCCAGCGTGTTATGTAGCCAAAGTTGACTCGCGGTCTTAACGGCAAAACAAGAACTATTGAGTGCGGGATGCGACTAGCTAAATTCAAATATTCAGGACATGCCATCACGGCAGGCTTTGCAATGCGCATGCTGATACAGAGCCTGCTGGCACTGGTATGCATTTCGGCCGCAGTCTATGCGGTCAGTGCAGAGCAGTTGGAAAGTGGCGGCTTGCCCTTTGCCAGCAAGCCTTTGACCTCAGATACACTGGAACTGACGACGCAGGAATTTGCCTGGCTGAAGGCCCATCCGGTCATTACTGTAGGGGTGCATCACGGCTGGATGCCGATCGAGTTCCTGTCGGAGGGCAACGAGTTTCGCGGAATCACCGTGGATTACCTCAAGCGCTTCGAGCGGCTTCTGGGCGTGCGTTTTCAACGCAGCGAATACTCCGAAAATCCAGCGACCGAAACCGCCGACATGCTATCCGGTATCGCCAGCGTGAAGTCGCTCAATGGCAGCCGCTTTGTGGCGCTGCCTGAGCCTGTGATTTCGGTGCCTTACACCATCTATATCCATAAGAAAAACGACACCATCCGCACCTTTGCTGACCTCCAGCATAAGCGCGTCGCAGTATTCAAGAATGGTCCCCTGGCTGGCTTGTTGACCAAGGATCAGCAGGGTATCGAGTTATTCAAGGTGGATATCGCCGAAGAGGCCTTTGTGGCGCTGGAAACCGGCAAGGCAGATGCCTACATCGGCAATCCGCTGGTGGTGGATTATGTATCGAATGTGCAGGGCATACGCTATCTGGCCAAAGCTGGGTCCACGCCTTACAAAGCCAGCGTGAACATGGCGGTGCGCAAGGACTGGCCAGAGCTGGCCAGTATCCTGCAGAAAACACTGAAGCATCTGGAGCCAGAGCGTAGCGACATTCTGAATGACTGGCGCCTGCAGCCTGGCAGCAAAACCGGTTTATTGCCTTTCCTGCTGGCAGGCCTGCTGTTGCTGGCGACCATCATTGTGCTGCGCGGCTACCGGCTCAAGCGCGAAGTGGCAAGGCAAGCGGCCGCCTCGCAAAAACTGATCTGGAAGCAGGCCAATTACGATTTTCTGACCGGCTTGCCCAATCGTCCCATGTTCCACAAACAGCTGGCGGAAGAAATCCATAAATCGCTGCAACACCAGCAGCCGCTGGTGCTGATGTTTCTCGATCTGGATAACTTCAAGCAGATCAACGATCAGCTAGGGCATTCCATCGGTGACAAGCTGCTGGTGGAAACCGGCGCGCGTATCGCCGCCGTCGCCCGCGATTGCACACTGCTGGCACGTCTGGGTGGCGATGAATTCACCATTGTGCTTTCCAATGTGCAAAACCAGCAGCAGGTGGAGTGGCTGTGTGAGCGCATTCTGCGCCAGGTATCGCTGCCATTCACCATTGAGAACCACGTGGTGTATGTGACCACCAGTATAGGTATTGCGTCTTTCCCCGAGCACAGCCGGGATGTGGAAACGCTGATGAAATATGCCGACCAGGCCATGTACGAAGCCAAGCGTCTGGGCCGAAACCGTTACCAGTTCTTCTCGCCATCCATGCAGGAGCTGGCCGCACACAAGCTGCAGGTCAGCAATGATTTGCGGCATGCACTCAACCGGCACGAGCTGGTGATGTACTACCAGCCGATTGTCGATCTGGCGACCAACGAGATACACAAGGCCGAAGCGCTGGTGCGCTGGCAGCATCCCACACGCGGACTGGTGCCGCCGTTCGAGTTTATTCCGGTGGCAGAAGAGACTGGCATGATCAATCGCATGGGCGACTGGGTGTTCCGCCAGTCAGCACGCGATACGGTGACGCTGGTGCAGGAATCGCTGGCATCGCGCAGTGTGCCGCCTGATGGCAATGTGGTGGATGCGACCATCTTCCAGGTCAGCATCAATGTGTCGCCGCTGCAATTCCAGAGCAGCCAGGAGTTGCAGACCTGGCAAGCCTATCTCGACCAGATAGGCCTGCCTGCGGAATGTCTGGCCATTGAAATCACCGAAGGCCTGCTGCTGGAAGCGTCAGATCAGGTGAAAGCCACCCTGACCCAATTCCGTGATGCCGGTATTGCCACCTCGATTGATGACTTCGGCACCGGCTACTCCTCGCTGGCCTATCTCAAGAAGTTTCATATCGACTTTGTCAAAATCGACCGCTCCTTCGTGCAGAATCTGGGCGCCGGCAATGACGACATGGTGCTATGCGAAGTAATTGTGGATATGGCGCACAGACTGGGCATGCGCGTGATTGCCGAAGGCGTGGAAACCGAAGCCCAGCTGGAACTGCTGAAGCGCGCAGGCTGTGACTTTGCCCAGGGCTATCTGTTCTCGCCGGCCTTGCCTTTTGATCAGTTCATGACCTTTGTGCGGGACTGGCGCAAAGCCCCTGCGCATTAATCGCAGGCCGGGTTATAGCCAATGGCCGAGTTTTAGCCGCTTGGTGTCGAGGTATTGCTGGTTGTGAGGTCCGGCGACCATGCGCAACGGTTGCTGGCTGGGGGCAAACCCGCTTTCTGCCAGGCATTGCAGCTTGTCCGGGTTGTTGCTCAGCAATTGCACCGAGCGCACTTGCAGGTCATGCAGTATGGCAATCGCCGCATCATAGCGGCGGCCATCCACCGGCAAGCCCAGGGCCAGATTGGCTTCTACCGTATCCAGCCCCTGATCCTGCAGATGGTAAGCGCGTATCTTGTTCGCCAGGCCTATGCCACGGCCTTCCTGCCCGCGCAGATAGACCACCACGCCTAGTCCGGCATCGGCGATAAGCTGTTGCGAGCGCTGCAATTGCTCACCGCAATCGCAACGGCTGGAGCCAAACACATCGCCAGTCAGGCATTCCGAGTGCAGGCGCACTAACACTTGCTGCTGATGTGCCACCTCGCCCGCCACCAGGGCCACATGCTCGATCCCGCTATCCGCTTCGCGGTACACATGCAAATCAAACTGGCCATGCCGCGTGGGCAAAGGCGCGCTGGCGACGCGTTCCACGCGCTGGCCAGCGACAGGGGGAAAGCGCAGCGCCTCACTTGAGCGCATTGATCGCCCCCATCTTGATCAGCTTGGCCCGCACGATATTGCGGCTGATGCCGAGCAGTTTGGCGGTTTGTACCTGGTTGTTGTGGCAATGCTGGTAGGCGGTGCGGACGATGGTGTCTTCCAGCTGCTCAAACAGGTCAGGCGCGCCGGTCTCAAAGTAGGCATGCAGCACTTCCTGCAATTGCGACTGATGGGCATCCCGCCCCGTGCTTTCGGCTTCGCGCGGGCGATGCAGCGAAATCGACGACAACTGCAGGTCTTCACTGCGCACAATGTTGTTTTTGCAAATGAGCAGGGCGTGGTGAATGATGTTTTCCAGCTCGCGAATATTGCCCGGCCAGGCATGGCTCAACAGCTTGGCCTTGGCGTGCTCATCCAGCGTGATCTCGCCGTAGCCGAGTCGACGGCGGTATTCCGTTACAAAATACTCGGCCAGCGGCAGGATATCGCCGGGGCGGTTGCGCAGGGTGGGCAGCTCCAGATGGGCCACGCGCAGGCGGTAAAACAGATCTTCGCGGAAATGCCCCGCCAGCACGGCTTCTTCCAGCCGCACATTGGTGGCGGCTACCAGCCGTACGTCAATCGGCGTCGCCTTGCGGGCGCCGAGTCGTACCACTTCACGCTCTTGCAGCACACGCAGCAGCTTTACCTGAATGCTGGGTGGCAGGTCGCCGATTTCGTCCAGAAACAGGGTGCCGCCGTTTGCCGCTTCAAACCAGCCAGCCTTGGCGCTAAAGGCACCGGTAAAGGCGCCTTTTTCATGGCCAAACAGTTCGCTTTCGACCAGACTTTCTGAAAACGCCCCGCAATTGACGGCAACAAAGGGCTTGCCCTTGCGCTGGCTCAGCTCATGCACATAACGCGCAATCAGTTCCTTGCCGGTGCCGGTTTCGCCTATGATCAGCACATTGGCGTCACTGGGCGCAATCATCTTGATGCGGGCCAGCAGCGCCACTGATTTGGGGTCTTCAAACACCTGGGCCGTCGCTCGAATCGAGGTGGTCAGCGCCTGCGAGTTCGGGAGTGTCAGTAAATTCATCGAGTCGTCCTTTACAGCCGTTTCTATCGGATCGTCCGGGAAATATTCAAAATGTCGTGTATTCAGCATATTCATGAGTAAAACGTGGGGGTGGGGTACTGCTGTTTCAGTGCCCATTGCCCCAGCTCCTTTATCTTGTAATCCAGAGGGTCATGCAGGGTATGCGTGCGCAGGTTGCGCCAGTGGCGGTCCAGTCGCAATCCGGCATGGGTGGCGCGTGAGCCTGCGACTTCAAACATACGACTGGTGATATCCAGCCCCACGCGGGTCGCCATCACTTTGGCCGTGCTGATGCTGACAGCCACATGGCCGCGTTCAACATCGCTTAACAGGTTTCCTTTGCTCCATGCTTCATCCAATCGTGTGGCGGCCAGATCGCACAAGGCGCGCGTGCTTTCCAGCCCGACCCAGAAATCGCCGTAATGCCCGAGGATATAAGGGTCGGCATCCGTGCTGGCAACATCAGCCCCTTGCCAGGGGCGTGCTTCGTGCAGGGTGTATTGTCTGGCGTCTTCAAACGCGCCTTCCGCAATGCCCAGGTAGATATTGGTCAGTATCAGCTGCGCGACCAATGGCCGCAGACACGAGAACGGCGTGCTCAAGGGACCGGGGTCAGCCAGCACCTCGTGGGTTTCTACCCGCACCTTTTCAAAGTTGACGCTGCCGCTATCGGTCTGGCGCTGGCCGATGTTGTCCCAGTCCTGAATCACGGTGATGCCGCTGCGGCCGGTAGGCAGGGCGGCAATCACCAGCGCGCCGTCTGATTGCTCAATGGCCGAGGCAATCAGCATTTCCGAATCCAGCGCGCCTGAGCAAAAGCTCTTCTTGCCGGAAAACTCGCGCCAGTGGCTGAAAGGACGACTCACCGTGCGGGTATCCAGCGGATTGAGCGCATTGCCCCAGAACCATTGCAGGCGGGCGGTTTGCTCAAACCAGCGTTCCCATTGGTCCGGCTGTGAAAACAGCCTGACCGTGGCCAGCATCAGATGCTGAAAGCCAAAGACATGGGCGAGCGAGCTATCGGCCTTGGCAAATTCGCGTATGGCCTGCAGGGTTTGCTGCCAGTCGGCACCCAGACCTCCATATTGAGCAGGGATCGCCATGGCTAGCAAACCGCTGGCGCGGATAGCGTCGCGTTGTTCTTTCGGGGTACCGCCAATATGGTCACGCTCAATGGCCGTCAGGGCGAATTCCTTCGCCAGGGCACGGGCGATTTCCAGCGGCGTTCTGGGTTCAAGCTCAGGGTAGAACGCATGTACAGAAGGTTGATGTATAGCCAAAAGTTATATTCCTGCTTGCTGTTATATAAACCATACAGCACATAACATGCCAGCCCAAAATACTTGTTGGTCATATCGATATGCTGCTGTGGCAGCAATGGGGTCTGCATGCAGACTTTTCATCCTGTGCCTGGCAAACCCATATGTGGCGCGGGTTGGCCTGCTGTGTCACCAGAGCGGCCGTTTTTTTTACGCGACGGCCACATCCCTCAGCGCTGCAGGCAAATCCTGCCGAGTTGCTGCTCATTCAGCACACAAGTCAATCCTCTGCTGATTGAGCAGCACATTTGCAACAGTTCTGCCTGAAATCCCCCATAAAACCGCGCTTATCCCCAATGGCATGCTCTTTGCTGAACACTGTGCAGCCATCCCGTTTTCGGATGTGCCCGGAATTCCCCGTCATTTTGTATAGCCATACTTGTAAAGAAAGACACGCGATGCAGATATTCTGGTTTTTGCCCACGCATGGCGACCAGCGTTACCTGGGTACCTCTTACGGTGCCCGGCCCGCCACCTACAGCTACCTGAAACAGATTGCCCAAGCCGCCGATCGCCTGGGTTATGAGGGCGTGCTGGTGCCATCGGGGCGCTCGTGCGAGGACCCGTGGGTGGTGAGCGCGTCGCTGGTGAACGAAACCCGTGATCTGAAATTCCTGGTGGCGGTGCGCCCGGGGTTTACCTCGCCCACCGTGTCTGCCCGCATGGCTTCCACGCTAGATCGCATTTCCGGTGGCCGTCTGCTGGTGAATGTGGTGGCCGGTGGCGACCCCGCCGAGCAGCAGGCCGATGGCAGCTTCTTGTCGCACGACGAACGCTATGCCGAAACTGCCGAGTTCCTGCAGGTATGGAAGTCGGTGCTGCAAGGCGAGACCATCAGCCTGGAAGGTGACTATATCCGCGTGAAGGATGCCAGCCTGCCAACCGGCGCTTTCCAGAAACCCTATCCGCCGCTGTTTATCGGCGGCTCATCGCAAGCGGCGATTGATCTGACGGCAGAACATATTGATGTCTATCTGACCTGGGGCGAACCACCTGCCGCCGTGGCCGAGAAGATTGCGACGGTGCGCGCCGCCGCTGCCGCCCAGGGCCGCAGCGTGAAGTTTGGCATACGCCTGCATGTGATCGTGCGCGAAACCTCGGAAGAAGCCTGGCAAGCCGCTGACCAGCTGATTTCGCATGTGACGGACGAAACCATTGCTGCCGCCCAGGCGGCGGTGGCGCGCTTTGATTCAGTCGGTCAGCAGAAAATGAGCGCCCTGCATGGTGGCCGCCGCGACCGTCTGGTGGTGTCCCCCAACCTGTGGGCCGGTGTCGGCCTGGTGAGGGGTGGCGCGGGCACCGCGCTGGTGGGCAGTGCACAGGAGGTGGCAGATCGCATCAAGGAATATGCCGATCTCGGCATCGACCATTTCATTTTCTCGGGCTATCCGCATCTGGAAGAGTCTTATCGCGTGGCGGAGCTGTTGTTCCCCCTGCTGCCACTGTCCGTCAAGGCCGGCAGCGAGGCCGCCATCAAAACCAATCTGACCGGCCCGTTTGGCGAAGCACTGCCCAATCGCGGCCCTCAAGTCTCCGCTTCCTGAAAGATCTGCATGAATACGATAGCCAATGAAGTCAGCGTGCCCCCTGTATTTGAAGGGTCGCCACAACATCGCGCCGACCAGCTTGCCGCCTACCTGGCAAAAACTGCGGCTGAACGCGATGTGCAAGGCGGCACGCCCTACGCCCAGCGCGAGGCGGTGCGCCAGAGCGGATTGCTCAAGCTGCTGGTCCCGGTGGAGTGGGGCGGCCTGGGCGGCGACTGGTCGCAGCTCTACCGCATTATCCGCACCATTGCCCGGGCCGATAGCTCCATCGCCCAGGTGTTTGCCTTTCAGTTTCTGATGCTGGCATCGGTGCGGCTGTATGCCACCGAGGCCCAGTGGCAACACCTGTGGCACGAAACCGCCGAGAAAAACCTGTGGTGGGGCAATGCGCTCAACCCGCTGGATAACCGTACCATCGCCACTCCGCAGGGCGAGCATTACCTGTTCAGCGGCCAGAAGAGCTTTTGCTCGGGCGCGACCGACTCAGATCGCCTGATCGTGTCCGCCATTGAAGCCGATACCGGCCGTTTTCTGGTGGCGGCGGTGCCAACTGGCCGCGCTGGCATCAAGCTCAATAACGACTGGGACAACATGGGCCAGCGCCAGACCGATAGTGGCAGCGCGGAATTTACCGAGCTGCGGGTGGAAGCCCATGAGCTATTGATGAATCCCGGCCCCTTGAGCTCGCCTTTTTCCAGCCTGCGTTCGCTGGTGGCCCAGCTGATATTTACCAATATCTACCAGGGCATCGCCGAAGGCGCACTGGCCGAAGCCAGTCAGTACACGCGCCAGAGTTCGCGGGTGTGGTCGGGCTCACTCGCCTCGTCCGTGCAGCAGGACCCCTACACCTTGCTGCATTACGGCGAATTCTGGGCCAGCCTCGAAGCCTCGCGGGTGCTGGCAGACCATGCCGCCAGCTTGCTTGATGCCGCCTGGGCCAAAGACCTGACGCTGGGCGATGAAGAGCGCGGCCAGGTGGCGCTGGCGGTGTTTGCCGCCAAGGTCAACATCACCCGCAGCGGGCTGGATGTCACCTCGCGCATCTTTGAGGTGGCGGGCGCACGCGCCACCACCGCACGCCTGCGGCTGGACCGCTACTGGCGCAACCTGCGCGTATACACCCTGCATGATCCGGTGGATTACAAGCTGAAGGATCTCGGCGACTGGGCCTTGAACGGCCAGTACCCGACGGCGAGTTTTTACTCCTGATGCCTGCCCCATAAAACAAACCAGACCCGAAATCAAAGAAAGCACCATGACACAACCCATTATCGATATGCGTAGCCGTCCGGCGTACCTGCACGACTTTTTTGGCGCCACGCCCGGCACGCCCGCCTATGACACTGCCAAATGGCTGAATCGCCGCGTCGGTTCTCACGACCCGGAGCACTTTCGCCGTTCTTACACCATAGAGGGCTATCTGGCCGAGATTGAGGCGGCCGGGATCAGCAAGGCGGTGGTGGTGGGGCGCGAAACGCCCAGCCTCACCATCAGCAACGATGAAATCGCCACGCTGGTCGGCCATAGCGACAAGCTGATCGGCCTGGGCTCAGTGGATATTCAGCAGCGCGGCGAGAAAAGCGCGATTGAGGAAATCAACCGCGCCATCAATACCTTTGGCTTTCGCGCCATCAATATCGAGCCCGGCTTTGGCGAGCCTGCCTTGCAGGCGGATGATCCGGTGTTTTTCCCGGTGTATGAGGAGTGCCTGCATTTTGACGTGCCGGTATGCCTGATGTCCGGCCCCACCACGCCCGATTTTGCCTATGCGCAACCGGCGGCGGTGGCCCGGCTGGCGCGGCGTTATCCGCTGCTCAAGATCATTTGCTTCCACGGCTATTACCCTTATGTGAACGAGATCGTGGGCGCGGCTTTCCGCTACGACAATATCTACCTGGTGCCGGATATGTATATCTTTCAGCCGGGGTCACAGTTGTATGTGGAGGCGGCTAACAGTTTCCTGGCAGACCAGCTGCTGTTTGGCTCGTCTTACCCGTTCCGCGCCATGCAGCAGACCGTGCAGGACTTTGCAGCGCTGGGTTTCAAGGACGAGGTGCTGGACAAGGTGTTCTATCAGAACGCTGCCCGCCTGCTGGGAGTGGATTTGTTGGCGGCATCGGCGCCGCGCCAGAAGACTGCAAAAGCTGCGAGCGCGGCGACGGCCTGATATGACAATACCGGGCCGCATTTCGGCCCGGCATGGCGGGGTTAACTTGCTGTCTTGCTACGCTTCTGCCAGCGGGTTCTCAGCCACTGCTCGGCATCATCCACAAAGGTATACACGGCGGGAATCACGATCAGGCTGAGGATGGTGGAGGTGATCAGGCCGCCGATCACCGCAATCGCCATCGGCGAGCGGAAGCTGGGGTCGGCCCCCAGTCCCATGGCAATTGGCACCATGCCAGCACCCATGGCCAGCGTGGTCATGATGATGGGGCGGGCGCGTTTGCGGCAGGCATCGATCAGCGCTTCCAAGCGGGATGGCGGATTCTGGCCATCCTGTTTGTGACCGCGCGCCATGATGGCGTACTCCACCAGCAGAATGGAGTTCTTGCTCACAATGCCCATCAGCATCAACAGCCCAATCAGCGATGGCATGGAGAAGCTTTTCCCGGTCAGCAGCAACAGCACAAAGGCGCCGCCTATGCTGAGCGGCAAGGCCATGAGGATGGTCAAGGGTTGCATGAAGTCGCGGAACAGCAGCACCAGCACGGCATAAATGCACAGCACGCCAATCGCCATCGCCAGGCCAAAGCTCTGGAACAGGTCGTTCATGTTCTCGGCATCGCTGGAGGGCACGATGTGCACGCTGGGCGGCAGATTCTTGATGGCGGGCAATTGCATGGCCTCGGCATACACCGCGCCCAGTTCGCGCTGCCCCAGCTCCACCTCGATCGATACATTGCGCACGCGCTTGAAGCGGTCAATCTGCGCCGGGCCACTGCCCAGGTGAATGTCGGCGATGTTGCCTATGCGCACCGGGCCATTGGTACCGCTGACGGTCAGGCGTGCAATCGCATCTATATCCGTGCGGAAATTCTCGGGAAACTGGATGCGGATAGGCACTTGCCGATCAGCCAGATTCAGCTTGGGCAGATTGATGTCGTAATCGCCCGCGGTGGCAATGCGCACCACATCGGCAATATCGCGAGTCGTCACGCCCAGGGCCGCTGCCCGTGCCGTATCCGGTCGTATGATCACTTCAGGCTGCACCAGGCTGGCGTTGGAATACACATTGCCGATATTACGCAGGGTGCGCAGGCCGCGCATGACCTCGGTGGTGGCCTCGCTCAGCGCCAGCGGATCGTCACTCTGCAGGTTCAACACCATCTTGACGCCGGTATCCAGCGAACCCACCTTGATGCGCATGCCGGGCAATGCGCCCAAGGCCTCGCGCAACTCGGTTTCAATCTTCTGCTGGGTGATGCTGCGCTCCTTGCGATGCACCATCACCACGGTCAGCACGGCCTTGCGCGTTTCGGCGGTGGAGCCTGCCGAAAAGCCCTGGCCTGAGGTGCCATTGCCTATGCTGCTATACACATGGCGCACATTGGGGTTTTTGCTGACGAGCGCACGCACCTGTTCGGCTGCCTGGGCGGTCTCCTGCAGATGTGCGCCTGGCGCCAGTTCAATATTTACCAGCGTCATGCTGCGGTCTGCTGGCGGCACAAAGCCCTTGGGCAGCAGCGGAATCAGCATGAGCGAACCCACGAAAAACAGCAGGGCCAGGCTGACCGTGATCCCGCGATGGCGTACCGACCACGCGACCAGCGCCAGATAGCGGCGGGTGATCCGGCCATCGGTTTCGGCTTTTTCTGGCTTGGGTTTGAGAAAGTAAGCGGCCATCATCGGCGTAATCAGGCGGGCGACGGCCAGCGAGGCGAAAATGGCGAATACCGCGGTCCAGCCGAACTGCTTGAAAAACTTGCCAGCGATGCCCGACATGAATGCCGTCGGCAAAAACACCGCGATCAGGGCAAAGGTGGTGGCAATCACCGCCATGCCGATCTCGTCGGCTGCTTCCATGGCGGCTTCGCGCGGCGATTTGCCCATGTTGAGGTGGCGGGCGATGTTTTCAATTTCCACAATCGCGTCATCTACCAGTATCCCCACCACCAGCGCCAGTGACAGCAGGGTGACGGTATTGATGGTGTAGCCAAACACGCTCATGCCGATAAAGGTTGGCAGCACACTTAGCGGCAGCGCCACGGCGGCGATAAAGGTCGCGCGGAAATCGCGCAGGAACAGCATGACCACCAGCACCGCCAGCACCGCGCCTTCATACAGCAGGTGCATGGAGCCATCGAAATTGTCCTGCACTGGGGTCACGTTTTCCCAGGCAGGGGTGATCTTGACACCGGGGTGGCTATCATTGAATTCGGCCACGGCCTTGTCGACCCGCGCCTTGAGGCCGGTTTCGCTCTCGCCCTTGCTGCGGGTGATTTCAAAGCCGATCACCGGCTTGCCATCCATCAGTGCGATATGGCTGCGCTCGGCGATGGTGTCCTCGACATCCGCCACTTGCCCCAGGGTCACATAGGTGCCGGTCAGCGTGGGCAGTTGCAGATCGCGCAGCTGGCGGGCTTCCTTGACCGTGCCCAGTGTGCGCACCTGCTGGCGTATGCCGCCAAGGTCGGTGCGGCCGCCCGAGCTTTCCAGCTGCATGCGGCGCAGTTCCGAGGAGACGGTGGACGCGCTGACACCCAAGGCCAGCATTTTGTCCGGATCGAGCGAAATGCGCACCTCGCGATCCACACCGCCGACGCGCTCAAACTTGCCGACGCCCACCACCGACAGCATTTTCTTGGCAATTTCATTATCGATCAGCCAGCTCAGGTCCCTCTCGTCCAGATCCTTGGCAGTGACGCTGTAATTGACAATGGCCGAGCCCGAGGTGGTGATGCGCGAGACGATGGGGTCCTTGGTATCCGCGGGCAGCTCGGAGCGCACACGTGACACGGCCGAACGCACATCGTTTTCAGCGTCCGAGACGGATTTTTCTAGCTGGAATTGCACCGAGATCGTCACCTGGCCATCCAGTATCTTGGTGGTGATGTGCTTGACCATATCCACCGAGGCGATGGAGTCTTCGATCTTGCGGGCGACGTCGTTTTCCAGCTGGCTGGGCGAGGCGCCTTCCAGCGTGGCGGTGACGCTGACGGCCGGTAATTCAATATCCGGAAAATCCTGCACCTTGGTGGTTTTGAACGCAAACAGGCCGACGATGCTGAGCAGGCCAAACAGCAGGATGGCCGGAATCGGGTTGCGTATGGAATAGGCGGAAATATTCATGGCGGCCCCGTTATTGCGCTACGCGCACGATGTCGCCATCAATCAGGAAGCCCACGCCGCTTTCCACATAGCGGGCCTTGGGGTCTATGCCTTCGCGAATGATGATGCGGTCACCGACATGGCCGCCGCTGACGACCTTGCGGCGCTCCACATGCTGCTGGTCACTTAGCGTGAATACATATTCATAGCCATCGCGGTTGAGCACGGCGCTGCTGGGCAGGCTGAGCCCGCGCTGCTCACCGACGGCAAAGCTGCCGCGCGCAAACATGCCGCTCTTGAGCGGGCCATCCACACCTTGCGGAATATCCACATACACCAGGGTGTTGCGGGTGTCCTGATTCATGGTGGGGGCAATCACGCGCACCTTGCCTGTTACCAGGGCCTGGCTGCCAGTTGGCGTCAGGGTCACGGCCTGGCCAGGCTTGACGCTGGCAAGCTCGGTGGCGCCGACTTCACCGCGCCATTCCAGCCTGTCTTGCATCACCAGGCGGAACAGCTCTTCCCCGGCGTTGACCACGCTGCCCACGGTCGCCGTGCGGCTGCTGATGGTGCCAAACTCGGGCGCCACGATACGGGTGCGGCGCAAGCGCAGGCGCTGGCTTTCCAGCGCGGCCACGGCAGACTCAAACTTGGCCTTGGCAGTTTGTTCTGTGGTGAGGTATTGCACGACCTGCTGCTCGCTCAGGGCGCCTTTCGCCAGCCCTTTTACCCGGTTGGCATCCAGCTCGGCCTGACGCAGATTGGCTTCGGCTTCGAGTGCGTCCGCTTCTTTCTGGGCGAGGTCAGCCTTGACCGTTTCATCGTCAAACTCGGCCAATAGCTGGCCTTTTTTGACTTTATTGCCAACATTGACGTACACCGCTTTCAGCCGCAAGCCGCTGACTTCATTGCCGATAATGGCTTCTTGCCAGGCCAGGATGTTGCCATTGGCGGTGATGCTGGTGGCGGCTGCCGTTTCCTGCGGGCTGACCAGCCGTACGGTGAGCGCGGGTTTGGTTTCACCGGCCTCCGAGCCGGATTTGCCAGGGTGGCAGGCCGTCAGCAAGGCAGTGGTCAGCAACAGGGCCAGGGAAAGGTAAGGAGCGCGGTTTTTCATGGTTGTTTCTCGGTGGAATCGGGAGTGTTGGCGGCAAGTGGCGTATCAGCACCTTGCCAGCCACCACCCACGGCAATGTAGAGTTCAATCAGGGTAGTAATGCGGTTCTGGTTCAGCTGGGTGAGCGCATAGTCGGCTTCCAGCGCATTGCGCCGCGTGGTTTCGAGGTCGATGGCATTATCAAACCCCGCTTCATAACGCTGGCTGATGGCCTGCAAGGCTTGCGCGTAATTGTCGGCGGCCTGCTGCAGGCTGGGCTGGCGTGCGTTATAGCTTTGCAGCGTCAGCAGTTTCTGCTCGACTTCCTTGATGGCGGTGCGCGCCTTGCTGCGGTAATTACTGTCCGCAGCACGCAGGCTTTCCCAGGCGGCGGAGACATTGGCCTTGCGCTGCCCCATGTCAAACAGCGGAATATCAATGGTGGGGCCGAAAGACCAGGTCAGGGCATTATTGGTGACGCCGGAGTTGAGGTAGCGCACCGGCGTGATATTGCCGCTGAGGGTGATCTTGGGGTATCTGTCGGCTTCCTTGACACCCACCTGGGCGCTGGCGGCGGCCAGATCGCGTTCGGCGGCCAGCAGGTCGGGCCGCTGCTCCAGCAGCACAGCCGGTACCGAGGGCACATCAAAGCTGCCCGGTTGCAGCACCGTAAAGTCGCGCGGCGCCAGGCGTTCGCGCAGCTGTGGCTCGGCCATGCCAGTCAGCGCCACCATGGCCTTGATCTGCAATTCGCATTGCATCTGCTGGTCATTGAGGTCGCTGGCGGCCTGGGCCTGCGTGGCTTGCGCCAGCGCATTGTCAGAGTCGGACTTGAAACCATGGGCGGTGGCCGAGGCCGTCAACTCTGCACTGCGGGTCTTGGATTCCAGATAGCGCTCGTACAGCCGCACCTTCTGCTGGCAGAAGCGGTAGTCGTTATAGGCCTTGGCACTCTCGGCGGCAACGGACAGCCGCGCATCCTGCAGCAGATTGCGTTTGGCATCGTAATCGGCCAGTGAGGATTCGCGTTCGCGGCGCAAGCCGCCAAACAGGTCGATCTCCCACGAGGTATCAAAGCTGATCTGCTGCTGCGTGAGCAGGGTAGGATCGCCGCCGAAGGAGAAAGCCTTGCGGCTGATCGATGGCGTGGCACTCAGGCCATCAAAACCCATGGCACGCGCCGCCACCAGATTGGCACGAGCAGACGCGATATTCTTGTAGGCATCGGCCACACTGGCGCTATTGCGCTCGGCAGCAGTGATGATCTCCAGCAGCACATCGTCATTGAATTGCCGCCACCAGTCCGCGGTCTGGGCGGCTGGCACGGGAGTCTGTACCTGCCAGGTATCGGGCGTTACCGTCTTGGGTTTCTGGTAATCGGGCCCCACCATGGGCCAGCCCTGGCAGCCTGCCAGCAAGCTCGCCATGAGCGCCGAGAGGATGATCTTGCGTGATGTCGCGCTCATGATGCTTGCTCCCCGGCGCCCGCGCGGCGGGCCTTTTCGTCCAGCACCATGGCCAGCGCATAGCGGCCATAGCGTTCCGCCATGCGATCCAGCGCGGCATGGTTTTCCACCAGCTGTGGCGACATATGGCGGATGACCTTCTGCCCGATATACATATGTACGGCCATGCCAAAACAGGCCATCACCAGGCTGCGAATCTCATCATCCGGCTCATTTACGCCCAGGTGCTGGCAGAGCAGCTTCGCCATGGCGAGATGATGTGGCTTCACTTCGCATTCTATTTCCTGCTCCCACACACCGGTCGGCTCCAGCATCTCGCGGTGGCGGAGTTTCACCACATCGTTCACCACATCGCCCATTTTCAGGGGCTGGAAGAACTCCACAAAGAACTGCTGCAAAGCGCTAGCCAAGGACAGGCCGGTGGCAGAAAAAGCAAATTCGCAGGGACGCGCAATGAGATCCGGCATGGAAAACACCGTGCGATACAAACCCGCTTTATCCGTGAAGTAATAGCTGATGGCAGATACATTGACCTGCGCGGCCTGCGCAATCTGCCGCACGCTGGTTTTGGCATAGCCTTTTTCAGCGAACAGCTTGAGGGCGCAGAGCAGGATTTTCTGCCGCGCTTCCGCACCGTCGGTGCGGCTTGCTGTTTGAGGGGTGGGGGGTGACATGAGGCATCAACCAGACAATAGACGAGCTGGGATCATACATCAAACAAACGTTTGATCAATAACCTTTACAAAGATTTAAGTGCGGCCTTATGCAAGGCGGGTTTCCCTGCCTCAGCAAAAAAAACGCCTGGCCGGGATATCCCGCCAGGCGTCTTATCAGCCAGGGTTGCAGAACTGATGACGATGTTAAATCCAGGGGTGACGCGGCGGATTGACCTTGTTCAGCACGTAATTGCCGACGGCGTAGTACTTCCAGCGCACCGGATCATGCAGGGTGTGGGTACGCGCATTGCGCCAATGGCGATCCAGGTTGTATTCACCCAGGGTAGAGCGGGTACCTGCCAACTCGAACAGCTTGCTGCCTGCAAGCAGGGCGGTTTCGGTGCTCAGCACCTTGGCTTCAGCCACGGCGATGGAGGCGGCGGCCACGGTGTCTTCGTTGGGGTTCTTCTGGGCGGTGTCAATGAATTCGCCTGCGCGCTTCAGCAGCGCATCGGTGGCATGCACGCGTATCTGGATATCGCCGATGTCCTTGAGCGTGAGCGGGTCTTCGTAGCCATGCTCGAGGTCGGTATCGATCCATGGGCGGGTGTGGTTGCGCACAAAGTGCAAGGTGTCGCGCAGGGCAGCGCGGGCAATGCCGGTATCAACCCCGGCCTGGATGATTTGCGCAATCGGGCCCATGGGGGTGGGCCGATCAAACGCCAGATGGTGCGGCAAGACGTATTCGCTGGGCACGAAGATATTCTCAAGCACCGTGGTGCCGCTGGCGGTGGTGCGCTGGCCAAAGCTGGACCAGTCGTCAATGATGGTCAGGCCCTTGCTGCCTTTCTGCACGAAGGCGACCACGGTGTTGTCATTTTCATCCTTGGCAACGACGGGAACCCAGTCCGCCAGCAGCGCACCGGACGAGTAAAACTTCTTGCCCGAGAGCAGGTAGCCGCCTTCGGTCGGGGTCAGCCGGGTTTTGACATCATTCACCGTGCGCGTGCCGATCTCGGAGAAGGCATTGCCGAAGCGCACGCCTTGCAATACCAGATCAAAGAAAAACTTCTTTTGCCATTCCGTACCATCCAGGCGCAGGCCTTCGACCATATAAAGATGGTTTTGCGGGATCTGGCCGATGCTGGGGTCGGCTTCCGCCACGATGGCAATCACCTCTGCCAGCGTGCTGTTGGAGACAAACGCGCCGCCGTATTCCTTGGGCACGGTAATGCCCCACAAGCCGCTTTGCGAAAAGTAATCCAGCTCTGCGCGTGGCAGGCGGCGCTCGGCGTCGCGCACGGCGGCCTCCTTGGCAATGTGCGCGGCGACCTGGTGGGCGACGGCAATCGCTTCCTCGTCGGATTTAATGATATGGGCAAGGGGGCGAGACGTTATCGCGGCCTCTGTTTCCTTGTGCAATACCGATGCTGTTGTCATACAAACTCCTGATCATGAATAAACATAAGATAAAAATGTGGCTGCGAGGCCATCTGCATCAGGAATTGCACAGAGCGTGCCAGCAAATATGTCTATGATTTTTAACGTATATTTTTGCAGGCGATGTTGTGAAGCGCGGCTGTAGCAGCAGGCTGCTGTCCGGCTGCTGCCAGATCAGCAGATTACCCCGCATCCAGGGCGTTAAACCGCCAAATCTCTCCCGAAAACGCCAGAAAATCCCCAACCTTTGATCAGATTTCAGCAAAAACCTGCTGATTGAGCAGCAGCCGGTCAGCATGCAGGCGGCATATGCAACAGGTCAGGCAGTGACGTATTTTTATTAAGTATATGAATTTAATAAATAAATTAAGGTGGCACGGTTGCTGCTATTAGTCAGGGGAGTGTGGCTCTTTGTTGGAGCCGCGAACCTGACAATAGGAGTCACCATGAGCAAGAAACTGAAAGTCACGGCTGTTGCAGGCAGTACCAGCCGTCCCTCCCGTACCCTGACACTGGTCGAGGAGATCGCCGAGCGGCTGGGCAAGCACCTGCCGATTGAACTCAAGCTGATTGAGTTGGGCGAACTGGGCCCCGACCTTGGTGCTTCGCTCAACTATGACAGCATCAAGCCCGCTGTGCGCAAGGCGATTGACGATATCGAGAGCGCCGACGTGCTGATCTTTGCCACCCCGGTCTACCGTGGTTCATACACCGGCCTGCTTAAGCACCTGTTTGACCTGGTGCATTACGAATCCCTGATTGATGTGCCCGTGCTTCTGGCCGCTACCGGCGGCAGCCTGCGCCACTCGCTGGTGATCGAGCATCAGTTGCGCCCCATGTTCAGCTTCTTCCAGTCGCTGACATTGCCAGTGGGCGTGTATGCCATCGAGAGCGAATTCACCAACTACAAGATCAGCAACGAAGCGCTGGACAAGCGCATCGACCTGGCCATTGAGCGCGCACTGCCTTTTTTGAAGCACCGCGAGCTGGCCACGCCTGAAGCGGCAGAAGCCACCGCCAAGCTGGTTGCCAGCGCTTCCTGATTTATTCGCATATCACGACCTTATTTACGAAAGGAATTTATTGTGAGCACACCTTCGCAACAAGCCCCCATCAAGTTCGCTTACTGGGTACCCAATGTCAGCGGCGGCCTGGTCGTCAGCAATATCGAGCAGCGCACCAGCTGGGATTTTGAATACAACAAGAAGCTGGCACAGATTGCCGAAAAGGCGGGGTTTGACTATGCCCTTAGCCAGATCCGCTTTACCGCCGGTTACGGTGCCGAATATCAGCATGAGTCCGTGTCGTTTTCGCATGCCTTGCTGGCGGCTACCGAAAAGCTGAATGTGATTGCTGCCATCTTGCCGGGACCGTGGGACCCCGCCGTGGTCGCCAAGCAGATTGCGACTATTGACCACCTCACCGGTGGCGGCCGCATTGCCGTGAACATTGTCTCGGGCTGGTTCAAGGGCGAGTTCGTGGCGATTGGTCAGCCATGGCTGGAGCATGACGAGCGCTATCGCCGCTCGCAGGAATTTATCGAGGCGCTGAAAGGCATCTGGTCCAGGGATGACTTCAGCTATCACGGTGATTTCTACCGTTTCCACAATTACTCGCTGAAACCCAAGCCATTGAAGCAACCTGAAGTGTTTCAGGGTGGCAGCTCGCGTGCTGCACGTGACATGGCCGCCAAGGTATCCGACTGGTACTTCACCAACGGCAATACGGTGGAAGGCATCAAGGCGCAGATTGACGATATCCGCGCCAAGGCTGCGGCCAATAACCACAGCGTCAAGATCGGCGTGAATGCCTTTGTGATTGCACGCGATACCGAAGAAGAAGCCAGGGCCGTGCTGGCCGAGATTATTGCCAAGGCCAATCCCGAGGCGGTCAATGCCTTTGGTGATGCTGCAAAGCAGGCGGGCAAATCCAGCCCTGAAGGCGAAGGCAACTGGGCCAAATCGACATTTGAAGACCTGGTGCAATACAACGATGGTTTCAAGACCAACCTGATTGGCACCCCACAGCAAATTGCCGAGCGCATTGTGGCACTCAAGGCGGTGGGCGTGGATCTGGTGTTGTCGGGTTTCCTGCACTTCCAGGAAGAGGTTGCTTACTTCGGTGAGAAGGTCTTGCCGCTGGTGCGCGAACTCGAAGCTGGCAAGGTTGCCCTGGCCGCGTGAGCAGAAAAAGGCAGGCCTATTCCATGAGCAACGATACGCTGCCCAGCCTGCTGCGGGCGCAGTCCGAGCAGCGCGGAGCCGATGTCGCCATCCGCCACAAGCAGCTGGGCATCTGGCATGCCTTGCGCTGGCAGGATGCCCAGCGCGAGGTACTGCAGCTCGCTGCCGTCTTGCGTGAGCGCGGTTTCAACAAGGGTGATGCGCTGTTTCTGCTAAGCCATCCACGGCCACAGGCCTTGCTGCTGCAGCTGGCGGCGCAATGGCTGGGCGGCTTTGCCGCGCCAGTGGACCTGCTGGTGGAGCGTGCGGTGACCGTGCAGCTGCTGCAAAAGCTGCGTCCGGCCTTTGTGTTTGCCGAGGGCGAAGATGAAGTGGCGTTGCTGGCGGAGGCTGAGCTTGCCCCGCGGCTGGTGATTTACGCTGACCGTCGTGGTCTGGCGGGCGATGCGCAGGCGTCGCGTCTGGATTACGCCGATGCACTCAAGCTCGCGGCAGCGCCCTTGCACGAGGCACCGCTGGTTGCTCCGGTGGATCATGCCTTTGCCTTTCACCGGCTGGATGCGGGAGGTCTGGTGCACTTGCAGACGATCAGCCACCACGAGCTGCTGAATGAAGGCCGTCGCCTGCTGCGGCAGGAGAATCTGAGCGTAGCGGATGAGGCGCTGGCCGCGCGAGCATTTGCTGCCAGCGGTCACGCGCGTTACCTGCTGGCACCCTGGCTGCTGGCCGGGTTCAGGTTGAATTTCCCGGAAAACCTGGCAACGCGCGATAACGACCGCCGCGAGCTGGGCCCCACGCTGGTGGCTGGCACACGCGAGACCTATCAGCGGCTGGAATCACTGGTGCAGCAGCGTTTGCCGCAAGCCGGTACCTGGCGGCGACGCCTGGTGGATTGGGCCCTGCGCACCTCAAGTGCCGCGCGCAATCCGCCGCCCATCTCGCTGAAGCCTGCAGCGAAGTCTAACCGGCGCTTCAGTCTGTCGCTGACGCTGGCGCAGTGGCTGGTGATCAGCCCGCTGCGCGATGTCATCGGTTTCAGCCGCACGCGTGTGCCCTTGCTGGTGGGCGAGCCTTTGCCGGAATCTTCACTGCGCTTTTTCCGTAGCCTGGGCATCGAGATTCGCAACTGGGAAGAGCATGCCTACTGGTATGTGCTGGAGGGCGGCAGGGCGCGCGTGGTCAAACGCGGTCCCTCATCGCTGCAAGTGCAAGCCAGTCCCAGCCTTGCTGCTGCTGCCATCAATACTGCGGGGATTCCATCATGAGCAGCCCTTTGCTTGAGCTGAACCATATCTCGCTGTCATTCAAAGGCGTGAAGGCGATTACCGACATCAGCTTTGCCGTGCGAGAGGGCGAAATTTGCGCCCTGATCGGCCCCAATGGCGCTGGTAAAAGCTCGCTGTTGAATGTGATCAATGGCGTGTATCAGCCGGATATCGGCGACATCACTTATGCCGGTACCCGTTTGCGTCGCATGCAGCCGCATGCGGCGGCGCGTCGCGGCATTGCCCGCACCTTTCAGAACATCGCCTTGTTCAAGGGCATGAGCGTGCTGGATAACGTGCTGACCGGTCGCAACCTGAAGGTGCGTGGCAGCTGGCTGGAGCAGGCGCTGCATATCGGCCGGGCGCCGGGCGATGAAGTGATCCAGCGCCAGCGCGCCGAAGAGATCATTGATTTTCTGCGCATACAGCCCTGGCGCAACAGCATCGTCGGCACCTTGCCCTATGGCCTGCAAAAACGGGTGGAGCTGGCGCGTGCGCTGGCGGCCGAGCCCCGGCTTCTGCTGCTGGATGAGCCCATGGCTGGCATGAACCACGATGAAAAAGCCGACATGAGCCGTTTTATTCTCGATACCCAGCGCGAGTTCGGTACCACCATCGTGTTGATTGAACACGATATTGGCGTGGTGATGAATCTCTCGGACCACGTGGTGGTGCTGGATTACGGCAAGAAAATTGGCGATGGCACGCCGCAGGAAGTGCGCGAGAACCCGGACGTGATCGCGGCATATCTGGGGACATCGCATTAAGCAGGTTCATACACGATTGGTCACCCTCAGGGGAAAGTAAAACGAAATGGAATTTTTCTTTGAAGTATTGCTGGGCGGGCTATTGGCGGGCGTGATGTATTCGCTGCTCGCCATTGGCTTTGTGCTGATTTACAAGGCCTCGGGCGTTTTCAACTTTGCCCAGGGCTCCATGGTGCTGTTTGCCGCGCTGACCTTTGTCAGCCTGCTGGAGCGCGGCATTCCGTTCTGGCTGACCTTTGCCATCACCCTGCTGACCATGGTGGTGCTGGCCTGGGCGATTGAACGCTTCATGCTGCGCAAGCTGGTTAACCGGCCGCCGATTACGCTGTTTATGGCAACGCTGGGGCTGAGTTACATGATCGAAGGGCTGGCGCAGGCGGTGTGGGGCGCACAGGTGCATGGGCTGGAACTTGGCATCAGCGATGAGCCGCTGGAACTGGGCGGCATGCTGCTGTCGCAGTTTGATATTTTTGCGGCAGGCGTGGCTGGCGTGCTGGTGATCTTTTTATCCTGGCTGTTCAACAAGACCCGCACCGGGATTTCTTTGCGCGCCGTGGCCGATGACCAGCTGGCGGCGTTGGCGGTCGGCATCAAATTGCAGCGTATCTGGCTGATCGTGTGGGCGGTGGCCGGGTTTGTCGGCCTGGTGGCGGGCTTGTTATGGGGCGCGCGCCTCGGCGTGCAGTTTTCCCTGTCGCTGGTGGTGCTCAAGGCCTTGCCGGTGCTGATTATCGGCGGGTTTACGTCGATTGGCGGGGCGATTGTGGGTGGCCTGATCATCGGTGCCTCGGAAAAACTGGCGGAGGTCTTTATCGGCCCCATCATCGGCGGTGGCATTGAAAACTGGTTCCCGTATGTCCTGGCCCTGGTGTTTTTGCTGGTGCGGCCGGCGGGTATTTTTGGCGAACGTGCCATCGAGCGCGTGTAGGAGAGCAGCATGCTGTATAGAGAATCCGGACAATTCATCAGCGATTACCGCGCCGATCGCCGCATCTTCCGCTTGTGGCAGGAGCGCCTGGGCTTTTACCTGCTGCTGGTGTTTGCCTTTGCCGTGGTGCCTTTCATTGCCAACGATTACTGGTTCAGTGCCATCCTCGTGCCTTTTCTGGTGCTGTCGCTGGCCGGGCTGGGGCTGAATCTGCTCACCGGTTATGCCGGGCAGTTATCGCTGGGCTCGGCGGCCTTCATGGCAGTTGGGGCCTTTGCTGCCTATAACTTCCATTTGCGCATTGAGGGCCTGCCCTTCCTGCTTAGCTTTGTGCTGGGCGGTATCACCGCCGCCGGGGTAGGCATACTGTTTGGCCTGCCGAGCTTGCGTATCAAAGGCTTTTATCTGCTGGTGTCGACCCTGGCGGCGCAGTTTTTCGTGCAATGGGTGTTGACCAGTTTTGGCTGGTTTTCCAATAACAACTCCTCCGGCGTGATTACCGCCCCGCCATTGCTGGTGTTTGGTCGCGACTTCAGCTCGCCAGCCGGGCGTTACCTGCTCACGCTGGCCGTGGTGGTGGCCCTGGCATTGCTGGCGCGCAATATTGTGCGCAGTGAACTGGGCCGGCACTGGATGGCAGTGCGCGATATGGATACGGCAGCAGCGGTGATCGGCATTCCCATCCTCAAGACCAAGTTGCTGGCTTTTGCCATCAGCTCGTTCTTCCTCGGGGTGGCGGGGGCCTTGTGGGCGTTTACCTATCTGGGCACCGTGGAGCCGCATGGCTTTGATCTCACACGCTCGTTCCAGATTCTGTTCATCATCATCATCGGCGGCATGGGCAGCATACTGGGCAATTTTCTGGGGGCCGCGTTTATCGTGCTGCTGCCGATCCTGCTGTCGAATCTGTCCGGTACGGTGCTGGCAGGGCTGATCGACCCCGGCCAACTGGAAAACCTGCAAAAGATCATTTTTGGCGGGCTGATTGTGTTTTTCCTGATCAAGGAGCCGTTTGGTCTGGCCCGTCTGTGGCAGAACTTCCGTGAGCGCAGCCGCGTCTGGCCGCTACGGTACTGATTCCCGCGCTGGTAGCGCCGGTGATGTCAACATCTCCCGGCGCGGCCACGCACATACTTAGTCAATAGGGGGCAAAGCATCATGTGTTGAATTCCGGCATTTGTGCGGTCTTTTATATAACTAAAAACGCTGTTGATTTATTTAATTAAAACCAAGGAGTCTATCTGATGTTACGAGTTGTCCAACAAGGCCTTAAGCTGGCCGCGGCCATTGGCCTGGGGTCCAGTCTGTTAAGTGCGAGTCTGTTTGCAGGCAGCGCCCAGGCGGCAAATGAGCAGTATTTTCCCTTGCAGAGCTATCGCGTAGGCCCTTACGCCGCTGGCGGTACCGGCTTTTTCGGTGGCTTTATCGATTACCTGCAATACGTGAACACCAAGGAAGGCGGCGTTAACGGCGTCAAGTTCACCTGGAGCGAGTGCGAAACCGAATACGTGGTGGAAAAAGGCGTGGAGTGCTACGAGCGCCTGAAAAAAGGCCTGAACGGCGCCCCGGCTGCCGCGACCAATCCGCTGTCCGTCGGCATTGCCTATGCCACGCTGGAGCGCTCGGCTGCCGACAAACTGCCGCTGATCACCATCAACCATGGCCGCACGGATTCTACCGATGGCAGCGTGTTCCCGTATGTATTCCCGCTGCAGTTGAACCCGTATAGCGAAGTGTCCGCCATCATCAACTACATCGCCACCAGGTCTGGCGGCCTGGACAAGCTCAAGGGCAAGAAGATTGTGACGCTGTACCACGGCTCCCCCTATGGCAAGGAAACCAACCCCATTCTGGAATTGCTGGCCAAGAAATACGGCTTTGAGCTGACCCTGCTGGAAGTGCCACACCCTGGCAACGAGCAGCAATCGCAATGGCTCAACATCCGCCGCATCAAGCCGGATTGGGTGATCCTGCGTGGCTGGGGCGTGATGAATCCGGTAGCGCTGAAAACAGCCCAGAAGACGGGCTTCCCTGCGGACCACATCATCGGCAACATCTGGAGCAACTCGGAAGAAGATGCCGCACCTGCGGGCTCCGCTGCCAAGGGCTTTATCTCGATTACCACGCATCCTTCCGGCACTAACTTCCCGGTGTTGCAGGATATCGACAAGGTCGTGCTGAAGGCGGGCAAGGGCAATCTGCAGGATCCCAAGCGCTTTGGCACCGTGTATTACAACCTGGGTGTGGTGAATGGCATTCTGAACGTGGAAGCCGTGCGCGTGGCACAGGCCAAATTTGGCAAGCGTCCGCTGACTGGAGAAGAAGTGCGCTGGGGCTTTGAAAACATCCGCCTGGATGAAAAGCGCCTGAAAGAACTCGGTGCCTACGGCCTGGTGCAACCACTCAAGCTGTCTTGCTCTGACCACGAAGGCGGCGGTGCGGTGCGCTTCCAGCAGTGGGATGGCAGCAAATGGAATGTGATCTCGGATTGGGTGCAGGCAGACCGCAAGTTGCTGCGCCCTATCATCGAAGAGTCGTCGCACCAGTATGCCAAGGAAAAAGGCATTACCCCACGCGATTGCTCCAAGGAATCTTGATCGCCTGAGCTGAAAGGCACTGCGTGAGCCCCGCAGTGCTGTTCATGAAACAGGCTCGCGACGTGATCCCCCTTGGTTGCGTGACGTGAGCCTGATTCCGGTTGCGCCTTTGTTGCCGATGGCAATGAGGGCGCCTCCGAAATCATTACCTGATGGAGTGCGCCATGACGGCCCCTTTGCTGCAACTTGATAATATTGAAGTCATCTACGACAAGGTGATCCTTGCCGTGCGCAACATCTCGCTCAAGGTCGCGCCTGGCAGTATCGTCGCCTTGCTGGGCGCCAATGGCGCGGGCAAGAGCACCACGCTCAAGGCGATTTCCGGCCTGGCCAATGCCGAGCGCGGCGAGGTGGTCGATGGCCGAATTTATTACCTTAACCGCGACATCACCAGTGCCACGCCAGATAGCCTGGTGGAGCTGGGCCTGGTGCAGGTGCTGGAAGGCCGTCACTGCTTTGCGCACCTCAGCGTGGAAGAAAACCTGCTGACCGGCGGCTATGTGCGCCATCGCTCCCGCGCCAGACTCAATGAATCGCTGGAAAAGATTTACCATTACTTCCCCCGTCTCAAGCTGCTGCGGCGCAACCAGGCTGGCTATACCTCGGGTGGTGAACAGCAGATGGTGGCGATAGGTCGCGCGCTGATGGCGGAACCCAAACTGGTGCTGCTGGATGAGCCTTCCATGGGGCTGGCGCCGCTGGTGGTGGAAGAGATTTTTGAGATTGTGCATACGCTGAATCGCCAGCAGGGCGTGAGTTTTCTGCTGGCCGAGCAGAACGCCAGCATTGCCCTCAAGTATGCGGATGTGGGTTACATCATAGAAAGTGGCCGCGTGGCGGCGGAAGGTACCACCGCCGACCTGAAAAACCGCAGCGATCTGCAGGCGCTGTATCTGGGGCTGGAAGCCGCCTAGGCGCAGGTGCCGTGCATGCTTGCATGGCTGGTTAAACGGGGCTGGCTTGAAACGGGCGGACTAAGTGGACACGGCAGTGGGCGGTCGCCTGGTTGGCATGGCGGGCTTGCTGGCCTGGGGTTCAGGCCTCAGACATACACATCAATAGGTGGATTCTGGCTGCGGTCCACCTCTGCGCTGGTGGCTTTCTGCTTCAGCTCTTCGCGCATCTGATCCAGCAGCTTCTGCTTGTCTTCCGGGCTCATGGCCTCAAACTCTTCCTTGCTGATGCCGTGCGCGTTCATCCATGACCACTGCAGCTTTTCCGCGTACGACATCTTCATGTAATCCTGCAACTCCTGGGCGGGATCACTCTTGACCTGACTGTTCTCCAGCGGTTTTTCGGAGGCCACCACGCTGCTGGTGCTCTGCTGGGTACTCTCTTCGGCAGTCTGCGTGCTCAGCTCCAGCGCTTTTGCCTGGCTGCTCTCCACGCGCGTGCGATAAGCCGCCGCTGCTCCCAGCGGCGTGGCAGTGATGAATGGGCTGATACTCATGCAGGACTCCCCGACTTCTTGTTATTGGCTGATCGCATACACCATGCGTCAGCCTTGCATCATAGTCAGCGAGGCGGTCGGGCAAAGGCCGGAACAGAACGGATTTTGGCGGTTTGTTTGCGCGTATGGAGTGTGGGGCCCCGCCAGCGGCCCCGGGGTGGCTTACTGCGGATGACGGGCTGGCTGCGGCGTGTAGCTCCACTTGGGTATCCATAGTAGTGCCAGTAGCGACACCAGCGCGATAGCAATGCTGATCCACAACATGAGCGGATAGCTTGCCATGCGTTGCGGGTAGATATGCAGTACCGCGCCCAGGCCAATGGCATTGCCGCCCGCCACCAGCACGGCGGCGGCGTAATCCTGAAAGCGGCGGGCACGGTTGGCACCCTGCGCCCATTGGGGGTCGGTGTTGTAGCTGGGCAGGCCGTGATCATCATTGCCCAGTTGCTCCAGCTGCGAGAGGAAACGGCGCAGATTGGTGATGGCACGCTCGGTTTTGTAATTCAGAAATGCCAGACAGGTGGACGCCACAGGAAAGCCCAGTACCAGCCACTCTAACGGCAGGGTATCCTTGCCAGCGCCTGGTTTGAGCGCAACCAGCGCTGCCAGCAGGCTGACTGTGAGGGTGACATACAGCGTAAGCGCCTGCTGGCGCTGGTTGATGCGAGCATTGACTTCCTGATAGGCGGCAATAAAACGGTAATTGGCGTCTACATGATGTGGTTTGCTCATGCGATCTCCTTGTGATGTTAACCCGGGCGGGCAGGGCGATGGTTTGCGCTGGCCCGCCGGGTGCGGATGGAATGGCTGGGTTTAAACCTGGCTCAGCGCTTGTTCCAGATCGGCAATCAGATCATCCACGTGCTCAATGCCGACGGACAAACGCACCAGGTCTTCGCTCACGCCGGCTTTTTTCAGCTCTTCCGGGCTGAGCTGTCTATGCGTGGTGGTGGCCGGGTGGCACGCCAGGCTCTTGGCATCGCCGATATTGACCAGGCGGGTGAACAGCTGGAGCGCATCAATAAAACGCGTGCCACCTTCCCGGCCATGCTCCACCCCAAACGACAGAATGCCGGAGGCGCGGCCGCTCAGGTATTTGTCGACCAGTGCGCGGTCAGGATGATCCGGCAAGCCGGCGTAATTGACCCATTTCACCTTGGGGTGTTGCTGCAGGTATTGGGCAATGCGCAAGGCATTGTCGCTATGGCGCTCGATGCGCAGCGGCAGGGTTTCCAGCCCTTGCAATATCAGGAAGCTATTGAACGGGCTGATGGCGGCGCCTGTATTGCGCAGCGGTACCACGCGGGCGCGGGCAATATAGGCGGCGGCGCCCAGGGCTTCCACGTAATTCACTCCATGGTAGCTGGCGTCGGGCGTATTCAGGCTGGGGAAGCGCTCGGCATGCTCGCCCCAGGGGAATTTGCCGCTATCGATAATGGCACCGCCGATGGAGTTGCCGTGGCCGCCTATGTATTTGGTCAGCGAGTGCACCACGATATCCACGCCATGCTCAAAGGGCCGCGCCAGAATAGGCGTAGCGACCGTGCTGTCGACGATCACCGGCACGCCATGGCGATGCGCATGGCGGCTGATGGCCTCAAGGTCGACCACATTGCCCAACGGGTTGCCTATGGTTTCGGCAAACACCAGCTTGGTTTTGCTATCGATCAGCTTTTCCAGCGAAGCCGGGTCGCGATAATCAAAAAAGCGCACTTCTATGCCCTGCTTGGGCAGGGTGTGGGCAAAATAGTTATAGGTGCCGCCATACAGCGTGGAAACCGAGACGATGTTGTCGCCCGCCTCGGCGATGGTCTGGATGGCATAAGTAATCGCCGCCATGCCTGATGCCAGCGCCAGCGCGCCTATGCCGCCTTCGAGCTGGGCCAGGCGTTCTTCCAGCACGGCGGTGGTCGGGTTCATGATGCGCGTGTAGATATTGCCCTGCACTTTCAGGTCAAACAGGTCAGCGCCATGCTGGGTGTTATCAAAGGCATAGGAGCTGGTCTGGTAGATCGGTACGGCCACGGCCTTGGTGGTCGGGTCGGGCGTATAGCCAGCGTGGATGGCAAGGGTTTCCGGTTTCATGGTTTCTCCTGTTGCGTCGTTGTTGTGGCGTTACTATAAACCCGGCGTAAGGGCGGGGTTATAACGTTTGGTCAGATGCTTATAACCGGCCTGAGCGGGGATGCCTTGTGATACCGATCAGTTGCCGGGTATACAAAAAGGCATATAAAAAAGCCCGTTGCGTACAACGGGCAGTGAGAGGCTCGGTGAGCCGCCGGCGCCTGATGGCGCCATGCGGGCAAATTAGAAGAAATGCGCGACGTGGAAGATGACTTTCACACCGTCGATATCCGGCTGGTTATTGTCCTGCTGCTGTTTGAACCAGAAAGTATCAATACGCACATTGCTGCCCTTGATCAGGTAGCTGGCACCCAGGTCCAGGCGGCGGGTGTTGGTATTGGTGGTGTCGTTATCAAAGTCCTGATACACGAACTTGGGCTGGATCTTGCCGATGCCTACCGTCTGCGCAAAGGCATAGCTGCCGGTGACAAAGTAGCCTTTGCCTTGTGGCGCGAGGGTATCGCCAGTGTTGTCATTGTTGTAGTTGTAATAGGAGGCTTCGGCACCCACCACGGCGCCATTCTCCAGGGGTTTTTCCAGGCGGCCGTCTACGTTCCAGTAACGGTAATCACCGGGGTTGGTAATGGTACCCGCGCCATCTTTCTGGAAGCGGTAAGAGCCCCCGACCGACAGGATGGATTTCGAGCCATCATAGCTGGCCAGATTGTAGAAACCAGGCTCGGTATCCCAGAAGTTGTACTGCAGGCGTCCGGCAAATGACAGGTTGTCTGACTGGTTGGAACCGCCATCGCGGCCCTTGAAGGCACCGATCTGGTATTTTAGTGCCTGGCTTTCGTTGGAACCCCAGACGGTAGCGCCATCATCACGACCACCAAAGCGGTTGGGCGCCTGCTCGACCAGCGGGAAATCGAAGGTGGGCGGATACATGGGGGCCGACGCGGAAGCACGGCTGGCTGGCGGCAAAAAGCGGCCCACCCATACGTTGAAATACTTGTTCAGCTCCAGGCCCACGTGCGCATCCAGAATTTCGATCTGGTTATCGGCGGAATTGCGCGCAAAGTTGAATTCAAACGAGACATTCTCATGCACCTTGCCGTTGGTGTAGAGGCGCGCTTCTTCCGTCTCAAAATCATTCGAGCGGTCTTTGCCGTTAGGCGCGGCATCCTTGATCGAGCTATAGCTGCCGCGATAAGCCACGCCGATGTTGATGAACTGATCTTCATCGCGTTGAAAAGTGGGCGCCGCCAGTGCTGCCGCGCTGCTCCCCAGCAAGACTGCCGAAACCGCCAGTGTCGTCCAGTGTGATGTAAATAATGAGTTTTGCATTGTTATATACCCTGATAGTGATGGTGAAAACGTCATCGCCGTGGCCTGCAAATGCTGCGTAGCAGGCAAGCTGGCAAATCGAGGGTATATAGGCACGGAGCGTGCCATGTGCGAGCTTGTTTTAAATCAATAAGTTATTAATTTTTATGCAAAAATGACTTGCTGGTTGACCAGCAGGATGACGAATGGGTGCTGATGGGAAAGCAGGTTTTATAAGGCGGCTGGAATTCGCCCTAAGTTGCCTGAGAGGTGAATCTTCAGACGTAATACTTATTGGTTTCTGGGGAGTGGCCGTGTATGCAGATTGCCTGCTTGGCATCTGCATTTTTGCTCATGCAGATAACGTTTCGTGTAGGCTGTACCTCCGTCGTATCCCTGCTCGAGGCAATATTTCCGGCACTCTGCATCCATTTCATCTTTGTTGGCGATTACTAAACTGTAAATGCCCCAAGCAAAAAGAGGCATCCACCAAATCGGCGAATGCCATGCCAGATGAGCTTTAATGACGCGCCATACTCTGGCGCGATCCAGTGATTTGAATTGCATGTTCGTCTTGAGTGTAATTGTTATTAAGCCAACCCAATCCCTCGCGCCATCAGCACCGCCAGCAAGGGAATAATCAGCAGCAGTAACATTTCCAGCCGGATGACCATGATGATGCTTTTGGGCGCCACGATACTGGCCGCAGTGCTGTTTCGATGGCGCAACAGGAACAGCGTGGGGTGGATGGACAGCAGGCCGATCAGCACGAACAGCGTCACTTTGGCATGGAAGACGGGGTTGGCGGTGTAAAACGCCGCGGGGTTGCCAACGGCAAAGGCGAGCAGCAAGCCTGTGATCAGAATCACGCCAGCGGATATGCCGTAAATCAGATCAATCAGGGCGACCTTTTTCAACGCTTCGGCGGACATGTCGGCCTTGAGCTGCACATGCTCGACCATGAGGGATGAAGCGAGCACCAGAATGCCGATGAAGTGCAGGTATTTGACGATGACGTAACTCATGCTGAGGGCCTTTTGCGTGAATGAATGTTGCGAAAAAAATCAGGTGTCATTGATCTGAAGGTGATCGTGCTGCGCTATGTGGCAGCTTAATGCAAACCCCAGCATGTTTGATGGTTTTTACACTATGGGCAATAGCGATTGAGCAGGTCATTCATGGGGCTGCTTGCCGTGATGGCTGTGCCCATGATGGCGTTCTCTGCCTGCTCTGGGCCAGTCACTGGCATGCCCTTGACGGTATGCGGGCCTGACCATATTTCCCTGCCGGTCTGGTCAAAATAGCGATGCCATTCCGGCCACCATTCTTCTTCACCACAGCTTAAAAACACACGCATTTCGTTGGTGTAGTAGCGGTAGTTTTTGCCTTCTATGATTTCGGTCTGCGGCGCTTTGCACTCGGTGCGAAAGGTGATGCGCAGGTATTGATCCTTATCCAGCGTGACCTTTTCTACCATGGTGTTGCTGAAGACCTGGCAGCCATCCGGATTCTGGCCAAACGCCTGCCAGGCGGGCCCAGCGGCGAGAAGCAGGGGGCTGAAAAGGCACAGGCACAGCAGGGCAATGACGCGCATGACAGGTTTCCTGATACTGGTAGGCAATTTTAAATGGGTGTCTGGCGGCTCAGTCGCCAGACATGTTCCTGCGCCGGAACGCGGCCTTTGAAGCCACCGGCAACCTCTGGGCATTCTAAAAGATCAAGCGTGTATTGCGACTGGTAATGCTGTTTTACCTCGGCATCTTCCACGGAAAACGGCGGGCCGGATAATTGCGACTGCTCGTAAACGTAACAGATGAGCAGTTGCGGCGCGGTGTGGCTGATGGCCATGAGATGCGCGGCGTATTTCTCCCGTAGTGGCGCGGGCAGGGCAACCAGGGCAGCGCGGTCATAAATGGCATCCACCTGGCCCAGGATATCGGCCGTGAGATCAAAAATATCCCCGACAAAAATATCGATATGCTGCGCGTGGTAGTGTCTGAGTTGGCCGCGTTGCGTGATTTCCGGGGTGAGCTTTAGCTCGGCGAATAATTGTGTGACAGCCAGTTCACTCAACTCGGCCCCGGCCACGCGGAGGCCCTGATTCAGCAGCCAGTGAATATCCAGCGTTTTGCCACAGAGCGGGATAAACACGCGCGATTGCGGGGCCAGCGACAGGCTGGGCAAATGCTTTACCAGCAAGGCATTGGCGCTTGCTTCATGAAAGCCGATCTCGTTTCTTTCCCAGCGCTGATGCCAAAAGCTGGCTTCCATATCATCCCTTTGTGGTGGTGGCGGGTGTGATGGCCGCTTGATCAGGCCTTTTTAACAAATTCCGATTTCAGTTTCATGGCACCTACGCCATCAATCTTGCAGTCGATATTGTGGTCGTTATCGACCAGGCGGATGTTCTTGACCTTGGTGCCGACCTTGACCACTAGTGAGGAGCCTTTGACTTTCAGGTCCTTGATCACGGTGACGGTATCGCCATCTGCCAGCAGATTGCCATTGGCATCATGCACGACCAGGCCATCGGCTGCGGTAGGGGCTGCCTCACCGGGCGTCCATTCATGGCCGCATTCCGGGCAGACCAGCATATTGCGGTCTTCATAGCCGTAGATGGAACTGCATTGGGGACAGGGTGGGATTTGACTCATGTTGGATCTCTTATCGTTTTGATTTTATGGTGTTGATGGTGTGTGGCATCTATGCAGTCATTAGAGCGTGGACCGGGATGGCATGGCATGGCACGACAGCCATCCCTGTTGCGAACATGCCTACATATTCACATAGTTGGGCCCGCCGCCGCCTTCCGGCGTCACCCACACGATATTCTGCGTCGGGTCCTTGATGTCGCATGCTTTGCAATGAATGCAATTGGCGGCGTTGATCTGCAGGCGCGGATCGGTGTTTTCTTCCACGATCTCATACACCCCCGCCGGGCAATAGCGTTGCTCCGGGGCGTCGTATTTGGCAAGGTTGACGGTGATCGGCACCGAAGCATCTTTCAGCGTTAGGTGAACAGGCTGGTCTTCATCATGCTGCACGTTGGACAGGAAGATGGACGACAGGCGATCAAAGGTCAGCACGCCGTCGGGTTTCGGGTAGGCGATGCGCGTGGCCTGGTCTTTGGTTTTGAGGCATTCGTTGTCGGCCTTGCCGTGCTTGAGTGTCCATGGCGTGCGTATGCCGGCGCGGGCGAGCCACATTTCAAAGCCGCCATAAGCCGAGCCGAGCAGGCTGCCAAAGCGCGAGAGGGCAGGTTTGATGTTACGCACGGCGTCGAGGTCTTGCCAGATCCAGGAGGCGCGCAGTTTTTCCTGATAGCTGCTGAGAATGTCGTACGAGCGTTCGCTGCCCAGGGCTTCAAATACGGATTCGGCGGCCAGCATGCCGGATTTCATGGCATTGTGGCTACCCTTGATGCGGGGCACATTCACCAGGCCCGCGGCGCAGCCGATCAGCGCGCCACCGGGGAATACCAGCGTGGGCAGCGATTGCAGGCCACCTTCGTTGATGGTGCGTGCGCCATAGCTGATGCGCTTGGCGCCTGCCAGCATGGGGGCAATTTTCGGGTGCGTCTTGAAGCGCTGGAATTCCTCAAATGGGCTCAGGTACGGGTTGCTGTAATTCAGATGCACCACATAGCCGATGGCGGCGATATTGTCTTCCAGATGATAGATGAAGGCGCCGCCACCAGTGTCGTTGTCCAGCGGCCAGCCTTGTGCATGCATGACCAGCCCCGCCTTGTGCTGGCTGGGGTCAAGCTGCCACAGCTCCTTGAAGCCGATGCCGTACTTTTGCGGTTCGGCCTTGTCGCGCAGCTGAAATTGCTGCTCCAGCTTGCGGGTGAGCGAGCCGCGTGTGCCTTCGGCAATCAGGGTGTAATGGGCATGCAGCTCCATGCCGGGCGCGAAGCCAGGCTTTTCGGTGCCATCGCGTGCCACGCCCATGTCGCCGGTGACGACGCCCTTAAGCGCGCCGGATTCGTCATACAGGAGGTCGTAGCCAGTAAAGCCAGGGTAGATTTCCACGCCCACCGCTTCGGCCTGCTCGCCCAGCCAGCGCGTGAGGTTGCCCAGGCTGATGATGTAATTACCGTGGTTGCTCATTAGCGGCGGCAGCAGTTTTTCCGGAATGGTAAAGCCACCTTTTTCTGTCAGAAACAGAAAGTGATCTTCGGTCACTGGGGTGTGCAAAGGTGCGCCCAGGGTTTTCCAGTCGGGGAAGAGTTCATTCAATGCGATGGGGTCGATGACCGCGCCCGAAAGAATATGGGCGCCCACTTCGCTGCCTTTTTCCAGGATGCAGATACTGATTTCGCGTTCTTCGGCGGCGGCCAGTTGCTTGAGGCGGATGGCGGCAGAGAGCCCGGCCGGGCCTGCGCCAACTATCAGTACATCGTAATTCATGACATCGCGTTGCATGGTGGTCTTTCAGTTAAATCAGTATTTAAATCAAAATGCTATTTGATAATGGGTAAGGCAATCTGGTCGCTGCGCCCGGCATCTACGGTAAACGCCCGGCAGTAATCCAGAAAGGCGCGGATGCTGGCGGTGAGGTACTTTTTGCGGTGCCAGACAAACATGAACTGGCGGCGCAGATCCAGCTCGGGCATCTCAATCGGCACCAGGCTGCCACGCCGGAAAGCATCGCGCAGCGCCAGGCGCGAGATGCAGCCTATGCCAAGACCGGATTCCACCGCGCGTTTGATGGCTTCGGTGTGTTCCAGCGTCAGGCGTATTTTAAGCCTAGATTGATGATGGCGCATCGCATGGTCAAAAGTTTCGCGGGTGCCGGAGCCGACTTCGCGCAAAATCCAGGTCTCTTCCAGCAGGTCTTCCAGGCTGACGCCGGGCTTGTTGGCCAATGGGTGATCGGGGGCGCAGAACACGACCAGTTCGTCATCCAGCCACGGCTCCACGGCAAGGTCGGGGTGCTGGCAATTGCCTTCGATCAGCCCCAGATCGAGGTCGTAATTGGCGACTTGCTGCAAAATTGCATTGGTATTTTGTACGTGCAGCTCAATTTGGCACTCATCATGTTGTTTCATAAAGGAACCGATGAGCAGAGTTGCGATATAATTGCCGATTGTCAATGTGGCGCCCACCCTGAGCAGACCCAGTGTGGTCTTGCCTTGCAGAACATGCTCGATTTCCGAAGCCTGATCGAGCAATGCGGCCGCCATCGGCAAAAGGCTACGCCCCAGATCGTTCAGCTTGAGCAATTTGCCAAGACGATCAAAGAACTGGCAATCAAACTGGCGCTCCAACTCGGCCAAGGCCGTGCTGGCAGCCGATTGCGACAGCGATAGCGCCTCTGCCGCCCGGGAGACATTCTCCAGGCGCGCGATGGCGACAAATACTTCCAGTTGTCTCAGGGTATAGCGCATATAGGTTTTGCAGATATAGATTATTAATATAATCAATTTAATAGATATTTTAGTGTCGTTTAAAATACACGGCAATACAGTCCAGGAGTATGTGCATGAAAATTATGGTGGCAGTGAAGCACGTGGTGGATTACAACATCGTGCCTCGCGTCAAGCAGGATGGCTCCGACGTCGAGATCAGCGGCGTCAAGATGGGCATCAATCCCTTCGATGAAATCGCAGTGGAAGAAGCGCTGCGCCTCAAGGAAAAAGGCATCGCCACGGAAATCGTGGCCGTGTCCATCGGCGCTGAAAACAGCAAGGACACCTTGCGTCACGCGCTGGCGATGGGTGTAGATCGTGCTGTGCTGGTGCAAGCCGAAGGCAAGCTGCAGCCGCTGGGTGTGGCCAAGCTGCTGAAGGCGGTGGCAGGTCGCGAGCAGCCTGACCTGATTCTGCTGGGCAAGCAGGCGATTGATGACGATGCCGGTCAGGCAGGCCAGATGCTGGCCGCCTTGCTCGGCGTGGGTCAGGGCCTGTTTGCTTCTGAAATCAAGGTCAATGGCAACGAAATCGAAGTGAACCGCGAAGTGGATGGCGGCACCGAGACCGTCGCCTTGCAACTGCCCGCCATTGTGACGGCAGATTTGCGCCTGAATGAGCCTCGCTTTATCAAGCTGCCCAACATGATGATGGCCAAGAAAAAGCCGATTGACGTGATTGCAGGCACTGAGCTGGGCGTGGACTTTGCCTCGCACCTCAGCCTGCTGAATGTTGCCGAGCCTGCCCCGCGCAAGCCTGGCGTCATCGTCAACAGTGTGGCTGAGCTGGTCGAAAAACTGCGTATTGAAAAGGTATTGGCATGAGCGTATTGATTTTGGCCGAACACGATGGCCAGCATATTAAGCAATCCACCCGTCAGGCCGTGACCGCAGCGGCGGCATGGCAACATCCCATCCACCTGCTGGTGGCAGGTGCCGACGTATCGGCCGTGGCTGCAGAAGCGGCCACTATTGCCGGTGTGGCCAAGGTAATCAAGGTGGAAGCACCGCACCTGGTGCATCTGCTGGCGGAAGATGTGGCGGCTGCTGTGCAACAGATCGCCGCTGAGTATCAGGTAATCGTGGCTGCGCACAGCACATTGGGCAAAGGCGTGCTGCCACGCGTGGCGGCCCTGCTGGATGTCGGCATGGTGTCGGACGTGGTCGAGATTCAGGCGCCTGCTACCTATGTGCGCCCGATCTATGCTGGCAATATTCTGGCAACCGTGCAAAGCAGCGATGCCGTGCAGGTAGTCACCGTACGCGCGACCTCGTTTGAGGCTGCTGCGAGTGGTGCCAATGCGGAAATTACCAGCGCTGCTGCGCCGGCCGCATTTGGCAAGGTGCGCTGGGTGAGCGAGCAACGCAACCTGTCGGACCGTCCCGAGTTAGCCACGGCAACCGTGGTGATTTCCGGTGGCCGTAGCCTGGGTGAGCAGTTCAACACCCTGCTGGAGCCAGTGGCCCACAAGCTGAATGCCGCCATTGGTGCCACCCGCGCCTGCGTGGATGCCGGCTTTGCCCCCAACGACCTCCAGGTTGGGCAGACCGGTACCGTGGTTGCGCCTGAGCTGTATATTGCGGTCGGTATTTCCGGCGCCATGCAGCATCTGGCCGGTATCAAGGATAGCAAGGTGATCGTCGCCATTAACCACGATCCCGACGCCCCGATCTTCAAGCATGCGGATTACGGCCTCGTGGCCGACCTGTTCAAGGCCCTGCCTGAACTCAATGCCGCCCTTGGCTGATCGTTAATCAATTAACCATTTGAAAGATAAAGAACTATGAGCGCGTTTAATACCGAAAAAGTGTTGTCGGTAAAGCATTGGAATGACAGTCTGTTTTCGTTCACCACCACGCGTGACGCTGGCCTGCGTTTTGAAAACGGCCAGTTCGTCATGATCGGCCTGCAAGTGGATGGCAAGCCGCTGATGCGTGCCTACAGTATCGCCAGCGCCAACTACGCCGAAGACCTGGAATTCTTCAGCATCAAGGTGCCGAATGGTCCGCTGACCTCGCGCCTGCAACACCTGAAAGTCGGCGATGACATCCTGGTTGGCCGCAAGCCTACCGGCACGCTGCTGCTGTCTGACCTCAAGCCCGGCAAGAACCTCTACCTGTTGTCCACCGGCACTGGTCTCGCCCCCTTCATCTGCCTGATCCAGGATCCTGAAATCTACGAGAAGTTTGAAAAAGTGATTCTGGTACACGGTGTACGCCGCGTGAATGACTTGGCCTACGAAGAGTTCATCACCAAGGAATTGCCCGAAAACGAATACTTCGGTGAGCAGGTCAAGAACCAGCTGATCTACTACCCCACCGTGACGCGCGAGCCTTTCCGCAACGAAGGCCGCCTGACCGACCTGATGGAAAACGGCAAGCTGTTTGCCGACATCGGTCTGCCACCGCTGAACCCCGAAACTGACCGCGCCATGCTGTGCGGCAGCCCGCAAATGCTGGAAGACACCTGCCGCATTCTGGATGCTGCTGGCTTGCAGGTTTCCAAGCGTATTGGCGATCTGGGCGATTACGTGATCGAGCGTGCGTTTGCTGAAAAGTAAGCTGAAACAAGCACTGACTTCCGTGAGCTGGCAATCTTAGTAAGCGGACAAGAATAAAAAAACAGGCCTTCAAGGCCTGTTTTTTTATGTCTGCATGCACAAGCTAATGCAACTACTAAAGATAGTGCCCCAGCTTGGTCCGCTTGGTTTGCAGGTATTCGGCATTATTCTGGTTGGGGGTGATCAGCAGCGGTACGCGACGGCTGACGGAAATGCCTGCTGCCTGCAGGCGGGTGACTTTTTCAGGGTTATTGGTCAGCAGCTGGATGCGTTGCAGTCCCAGGTCGCGCAGCATGGCGGCGGCCAGTTCGTAGCTGCGGGCATCAATCGGCAGGCCTTGTTCCAGATTGGCTTGTACCGTATCGCGGCCCTGGTCTTGCAGGGCATAAGCCTTGATTTTATGGGCCAGGCCTATGCCACGGCCTTCGTGTCCGCGCAGGTAAAGAATCACGCCGCAGCCGGCTTTTGAAATGGTTTCTTGCGATTTGGCGAGCTGTTCGCCGCAATCGCAACGTCTGGACCCCAGGACATCGCCGGTCAGGCATTCGGAGTGCAGACGTACCAGCACTTCTTCCTGGCCTGGCTTCAACTCGCCAGCAACAAGGGCCACCTGGTCTTGCAGGCCTTGCGGGTCATTGTCTGACCGATAGATATGTAAGGTGAAATCCCCATGCGAGGTGGGCATGCGAGAGGTGGCGATTTTCTTGACGGTTTGCATAATGAAAAAAAGATGGGGGCTCAGCGGCTGGATTCAAGCTTGGCAAGCGAGCGACCTACCGCGACGTAGGAGCCTAGCCAGCCCAGGGCGACCGGGATCAGGACGATGGCCAGGCAGACAAACGGCTGTGGCATGCCGAGATGAAAATCACTGGCATACAAGGCAGCGATGTCGGCAATCGAATAATTAAAGAGCTGAATCACGCCCGCCAGCAGCAGCAGGGCGGCAATGCCGCCGCCAAGGCCATAGACCATGCCTGCATACAGGAATGGACGACGGATGAATCGATTGGTGGCGCCGATCAGCTTGCTGACTTCGATCTCCTCGCGCTGCGTGACCACTTGCAGGCGGATGGTGTTGCCAATAATGGCGAGCAGGGCAAAGCCGAGCAAGCCCACCAGCACCAGCAAGGCCTTCTTGCTCAGCTCCAATATCGCGTACAGGCGCTTGATCCAGGTGGCATCCATCTGCGCCAGCTCAACGCCGGGCTGCTTTTGTATGCGGGATTGCAGGGCCTCGATTGCGGCTGGGTCATGGTTGCGCGGGGCGACCTGGAAGGCATCAGGCAGGGGATTCTTCTCCAGATTGATGGCGCCTGCCGTTTCCTGCTGCAGCTGTTTCCAGGCGGCATCCTTGCTGATGAACGTAACGCGGGCAACATCCTTCTGCTGGGTGAGCCATTGCTGCAGGCGTGTAACGCTGCCCGGCTCGGCGTCCAGTTTCATGAAGACGCTGATTTGCGGTTCGGTGCTGATATTGCCGGTCAGGCGGTTCAGGTTATCCACGATGACAAACAGGATGGCGGGCAGGCATACGGTCACGCCCATCACGCACCACATCACCAGCGTGGCGAGCAGGCGGTGACGCATGCGACCAAATACCAGGCGCAAAGCCTGCGTGTGCTGATTTATCCAATGTTTCATGCTGTCAGGGTTCCTTGCTCCAGGCGCAGCACCCGTGCTCCTGAGTTCGCGATTTCATGCTGGTCATGGGTCGCCACGATCACGGTCACGCCCACCTGCTGAAAGGCGTAAAAGATGCCCATGATTTCTTCGGCATAGCCTTCATCCAGGTTGCCGGTCGGTTCATCGGCAATCAGGATCGACGGCCGACTGACCACGGCGCGGGCAATCGCCAGCCGCTGCTGTTCGCCACCTGACAGGGTGATGGGCATGGCTTTTTCCTTGCCGAGCAGGCCGACTTTGTCCAGCGCGGCGCGTATGCGCTTGCCGGCTTCATGACCGGTAATGCCATTGATATAAAGCGGCAAGGCGACATTTTCAAAGCAGTTGCGGTCGTAAAGCAGCTTGTGATCCTGAAACACTAGGCCGAATTTGCGGCGCAAAAAGGGCAGCGCTGCGGCACGCAGCTTGCTGACATTCTGGTTGCCGATCAGGACAGTGCCTGAGGTTGGCCGCTCGGTGGCGGCGATCAGCTTGAGTAATGTACTTTTACCGGCACCTGACGCTCCCGCAACAAATACCAGTTCGCCTGGCTCAATACTGAAGCTGACATTGCGCAGGATTTGCTCACTGCCGGGGTAGCGTTTGCTGACCTGGTCAAATTTAATCATCTCGGCTCCTGCGCAGCGTGTATGAAAAGTCCATCACGAAAACAGCGCATCTACAAATTCCTCTGCCTTGAACGGCCGCAGGTCGGCGATGCTTTCGCCCACGCCGATATAACGGATGGGGATGGGCCGCGCCTGGGCAATCGCCGCGATCACACCGCCCTTGGCCGTGCCATCCAGCTTGCTCAGCACCAGGCCGGTCACACCCAGGGCATCATCAAACGCCTTGACCTGGCTGATGGCGTTCTGGCCGGTATTGGCATCCAGCACCAGCAGGATTTCATGCGGCGCGCCCGGCAATGCCTTGCCGATGACGCGCTGCACCTTGCGAATTTCTTCCATCAGATTGAGCTGGGTTGGCAGGCGGCCGGCGGTGTCGGCCAGCACGATATCAATATTGCGTGCCTTGGCGGAGTTCACTGCATCAAAAATCACGGCAGCCGGATCGCCACTTTCCTGGGCAACCACATGCACATTGTTGCGGTCGCCCCAGGCCTGCAACTGCTCGCGGGCAGCGGCACGGAAGGTATCGCCGGCGGCGATCAGCACGGATTTGCCTTGCACCTGAAACAGATTGGCCAGCTTGCCGATGCTGGTGGTTTTGCCGGCGCCATTGACGCCGGCCAGCATGATGACAAACGGCTGGTGGGTGGTGGTTACCAGCGGTTTTTCCAGCGGGGCCAGCAGCTCTAGCAGGGCATCTTTCAGGGCTTGTTTCAGCTGGGTGGTGTCGCTCAGGCTCTGGCGCTTTACGCGCTGGCGTATCTGTTCCAGCAGCGCTTGCGTGGCGGCGACGCCAACATCGGAGGTGAGCAGGATGGTTTCCAGCTCTTCGTATACATCTTCATCGATCTTGCCGCCACCAAACAGGCTGGCCAGCTGATTGCCCAGCTGGCTGCGTGTTTTTGCCAGCCCGTTTTTCAGGCGCTCGGTCCAGCTCAGCTTGTTTTCAGCGGCAGATTCCGTGGGGGCTGGAGCGGCGGGAGTCTCGGGCGCAGGAGTGCTGGCTGGCACATCTGGCGTGGGAGGGGGTGTCTTGTCTTTTTTGAAAAAATCGAACATACGCTTCAACTAGAATTTCGCCTTATTTTAGTCGTATTCGGCCGCCCATGCACGAATCTATTCACGCTATCGCACCGCGAAACTAAGTCCCGGGGCATGGGTCAGATGCCTGTACGTTGCATGGCACAAGGCACGTCGGCTTGAAAGTTGGTCGGGCCGCCGGGTGCCTTGGCTATAATGATGCTGAAGAGCAAGGAACAGGTCCACGCGAGGGGATAATGCCATGCATGCATCGCGAGGCGTGTTCGCTGCTCTAATCAAAGGAGAACAATAAGGTGTTGAGTCGCAAATTAGTCAGGATCGTCATGCTGCTGGGCCTGGTGCCCAGTGTCACATTACCCGGCGTTGCCGCCGCAGAAACCCAGGAATTCAAGCTTAGCAATGGCCTTCGTCTGATCGTGCAGGAAGATCATCGCTCCCCGGTCGTGGTGTCGCAGGTGTGGTACCGCGCTGGCAGTATTGATGAAGTGAACGGCAAGACCGGCGTGGCCCACTTGCTGGAACACATGATGTTCAAAGGCACCAAAAACGTGAAGCCAGGCCAGTTCTCCCGCCTGGTGGCCGCGGCCGGTGGTCGTGAAAATGCCTTTACCAGCCGTGATTACACCGCCTATTACCAGCAGCTGGAAAAATCCAAGCTGCCACTGTCATTCAAGCTCGAATCTGATCGCATGGCCAATCTGCAATTGACCAAGGAAGAGTTCTCCAAGGAAATCAAGGTGGTGATGGAAGAGCGCCGCTGGCGTACCGAAGACAAGCCGCAATCCACCGTGGCCGAGCAATATCAGTCTGTGGTGTTTCAGGCGCACCCCTATGCCCGCCCGGTAGTGGGCTGGATGAATGACCTTGAAAACATGACCGTGGAAGATGCACGCGAGTGGTACAACAACTGGTATGCCCCCAACAATGCCACCGTAGTCGTGGTCGGTGATGTCAAGGCACAGGAAGTCTACAAGCTGGCCCAGCAATATTTTGGCCCGCTGAAGCCGCGCAAATTGCCGGTACGCAAGCCGCAGCTCGAGCCTGCACAAAAAGGTGAGCGTCGTCTGATCGTCAAGGCGCCCGCCCGCTTGCCTTATGTGCTGATGGGCTTCCATGTGCCAGCCCTGCGTGATCCGGTGAATGACTGGGAACCCTACGCGCTGGAGATACTGGCCGGTGTGCTGGATGGCAATGCCTCGGCCCGCCTGACGCAGAATCTGGTGCGCAACCAGCAGATCGCCGTGGATGTGGGCGCAGGCTATGACCTTACCCAGCGCGGTGCGACCAGCCTGTTTGAGCTGGATGGCTCGCCCAGTGAAGGCAAGACCGCCGCTGACATTGAGGCTGCCCTCTTGCAGCAAATCGAGGATATCAAGCAATCCGGTGTTACTGAGGATGAGCTGAACCGCGTCAAGGCGCAGGTGATTGCGGCGGATGTGTACCAACGCGATTCCATGTTCAACCAGGCCATGCAGATTGGCCAGCTTGAAACCATCGGCTTCTCATGGCGCTTTCTCAAGGATTACCCCGAAAAGCTGAAGCAGGTGACACCGCAGCAGGTGCAGGAAGTGGCGCGCAAATATCTCACGCGTGACAACCTCACCGTGGCGACGCTGGATCCGCAGCCGATTGATCCTAACGCCAAGCCCAAGGGCCGGCCCAGCGATCATTAATCCCGGCAACCGGGCAGGGCCGAGCGTCTTGCCCAGACACTGAACTTACGCAATTCAAAGGTAACCCCATGTTGATCAAAAAACTTTACGCAAAATGCCTGACAGGCATGGCCGCCGTGCTGTTGAGCGTCTCTGCCCAGGCGGCGGTGAATATCCAGCAATGGAAAACCGCCAATGGCGCCGATGTTTACTTTGTTGAAAATCACGATTTGCCCATCATTGATCTCAGCGTCAATTTTGCTGCGGGCAGCGCGCGCGATGTGGCCGATAAATCCGGCCTGGCAGGCATGACGCGCTATCTGATGACCCTGGGCGCGGCCGGGATGAGCGATGAGGAAATCTCGCGCAAGATGGCTGATGTCGGTGCCATCATGGGCGGCGAGCTGGATGCAGACCGTGCCGCCTTCAAGCTGCGCACCCTGAGTCAGGCCCGCGAGCGCGAGCAGGCGCTGGATATCTTTGCCAAGGTACTGCAACAGCCGGATTTTCCACAGGCGACACTGGAGCGCGAGAAAGCCCGCGCCATTGCCGGTCTGCAGGAAGCAGCGACCCAGCCTGAAAGCATCGCCAGCAAGGCCTTCATGAAAGCCTTGTACGGCAAGCACCCTTACGCCCTGGATGACGGTGGCGAGCCGGAAACCATTGCCGCACTGAAGCGGGATGATCTGCAAGCGTTTTACCAGCAGCACTACGGCGCTAAAGGTGCGGTGATTGCCATGATAGGTGACATGACGCGCGAAGAAGCGAACCAGGTTGCCGAGCGCCTGACAGCAAAACTGCCTGCGGTGGATGCGCAACCGGCTTTGCCCGCAGTGGCTTACCCGGAGCGTGCCGTCGATGAGCGCATCCAGCATCCGGCCACCCAGTCTCATATTCTGCTGGGTTACCCTGGCGTCAAGCGCGGCGATGCGGATTACTTTCCCCTCTATGTCGGCAATTACATTCTCGGTGGCGGCGGCTTTGTTTCGCGCCTGACCGAAGAAGTGCGCGAGAAGCGCGGGCTGGTCTACAGCGTGTATAGCTACTTCATGCCTATGGCTGAGCTGGGGCCATTCCAGATTGGTTTGCAAACCAAGCGCGAGCAATCTGCGGAAGCGATGAAAGTGGTGGAGCAGACCCTGGAAAAATTCATGCAGGGCGGCGTGACCGAAGCCGAGCTGGTGGCGGCCAAGCAGAATATCACCGGTGGTTTTCCATTGCGCCTCGACAGCAACAGCAAGATTCTGGATTACCTGGCAGTGATCGGCTTCTACAAGCTGCCGCTGACCTATCTGGAAGATTTCAACAAGAATATCAATAGCGTGACCACGGCTCAGATCAAGGATGCATTCAGTCGCCGTATTGATACCCACAAACTGGTCACGGTGGTGGTCGGTGGCAACTAAGGCTGTCAGCAAGACGGGTGGAGTCAACAAGGTACGCATAGGCGGCGGCACCTGGCGCAGCCGCCTGTTGAGTTTCCCCGATGGCCCCGGTTTGCGCCCGACGCCGGATCGCGTGCGGCAGACCCTGTTCAACTGGCTGGGGCAGGATCTGCATGGCATGCGTTGTCTGGACCTGTTTTCCGGCACTGGTGCGCTGGGGTTTGAGGCGTTGTCGCGTGGCGCCTGTGAAGTGGTGATGGTGGAGAAGTCCCTGCCCGCATTCCGCGCCCTGCAAGCCAGTAAAACCCTGCTAGGCGCTGACGGCGCCAGCCTGCTCAATGCCGATGCCGCGCAGTTGTTGAGTGCGCCATCCGCCAAACTGGAGGCTGGCAGTTTTGATGTGATTTTTCTGGATCCGCCCTACAACCAGGGCTGGCTGGACAAGCTGTTGCCAGCGGTGGCCGCTTTGCTGGCACCCGATGGCCGGGTGTATGTCGAAGCCGAGTACGTGCTGGCAGACCGCGCGCCGTGGCAGGTGCTGAAAAGCGGCAAAGCGGGCAATGTTTGCTATCACCTGTTAAAATTGGCGGATGCAAACGAATGAATCTTCTGGCGGCCTGACCGTCGTCTACCCTGGTACGTTTGATCCCATCACCCGCGGTCATGAGGATATCGTGCGCCGCGCGGCGGGCCTGTTTGACCGGGTGATTGTGGCCGTGGCGCAAAGTCCGGGCAAGTCACCTTTCTTCGGGCTGGACGAGCGCGTCTCCATGGCCTCTGAGGTCTTGCAGGATTGCCCCAACGTCCACGTGATGGGCTTTTCGGGCTTGCTGATGGAGTTCGTGCAGGCGCAGGGTGCCCGTGTGGTGATACGCGGCTTGCGTGCGGTGTCTGACTTTGAATACGAGTTCCAGCTGGCGGGCATGAATCGCAATATGTTTCCCCAAGTGGAAACGCTGTTCCTGACGCCAGCTGAGCAATACATGTTTATCTCTGCCAGTCTGGTACGCGAGATCGCCCGGCTCAATGGCGATGTCAGCAATTTTGTCTCCCCGCTGGTGCAGGCGCATATCCAGTGCAAACTGGACCACGCGGCGGGTCGATAGGGTTTTTCCATGGCATTAATGATTACCGATGAATGCATCAATTGCGATGTGTGCGAACCGGCTTGCCCCAATGGCGCCATTTCCCAGGGCGCTGAAATCTACGTCATCAATCCTGCCCTTTGCACCGAGTGTGTGGGGCATTTCGATAAACCGCAGTGCCAGGATGTCTGCCCGGTCAGCTGTATTCCCCTGGATCCGGATGTCGTGGAAAACCGCGATCAGCTCTATCAGAAATACCTGAAGCTGGTCGGCAAAGCCTGAGTTCCTCCGTTTTATCCAGGCGGGAATTTTTCATAGAAGTAAACATTGTTAATCTTCAGGCATAATTTTTGCCTGCATACAGCCATATCGTCCATTGCACGGACTTCATTGCCTGGGATTAACATGACGCCGGTTTCCTCTTCGCTTACCTCTTATGAGGCGCCTGATCGCAGCGTATCTGCTGCGCCAGCGACGTCTGCCATGTCGACACGCCCGCCAGATGCCAACATCAGCATTGCCGGCCTGGGTGCGCGGCTCTCGCATCTGATGCGCCAATTGCTCAATACCGAAAGCACCCAGTCGGCGCGTTTTGTCGAAGTGGAGAACCGTGTTGGTGCAATGACCATGGAAGTGGAGGCGGTCACCGAGCGTATGCAAACCAGCATGCACGAGGCCGAACAGCTGCGCGAGCAATCCCAGCAGGATTTCTCGCAAGCCAGCAGTGAGTTGTCGCAAGGCTTGTGGCAACTGGAGCAAAGCTTGTCAGAAAAACTGACCAAGGTGAATGAGGTGGTGCGTGGCCTGGAGCGCGTGGGTCGCGAACTGGAGCTGATAGCCGTCAATGCCGCCATACAGGCCGCGCACGCCGGTGAGGCGGGGCGCAGTTTCAGCGTGGTGGCGGATCATGTGCGCCAGCTGGCGCGGCATACCGTCCAGAATGCGAATGAAGTCTCGCAGATGCTGGATTTCAAGGATTTTCAGCAACAGCTGATCGGCTTCGGGCATTCCAGCCGCGAAAACGTCGACCAGGTGGACAAGCAGACGGTGGCGGCGTTTTCCAAGGTGCAGCAGGCGTTTGGCGAGATACGTACTTCCATGCAGACACTGGTGGAGCATGGCAAGGTGATCGAGACCATGCACCATCTGGATCGCGGCAGTTACCAGGGGCAGCGCGTCAAAGTGGCCTGGGCCAGGGAGCTGGCTGAAGATTTGCAGAAAAGCGCTGGCGTCACCGAGCTGCAACTGCCCCTGCATCTGGCGCGTGTACTGCGCAAGGATGGCGGCTACAAACCTCAGGCTTATGATCGCCTGAACGATATTTTGCAGCGCGGGGTTTTGCGCGTGGCGATTGAGCCTTCATTCAAGGGCTTGTCGTTCCGGCTGCGCCCCGGCGAAGCATTGCGCGGGCTGGATGTGGAATATGCCACGGCCTTTGCGCGTTACCTCGGCGTGCAGATCGAGTTTATCGAGCATCCCTGGGATCAATGCGTGGATTTGCTGCATATCGGCCGCAGTCGCGGCGAACCGGAGGCGGATCTGGTGTGGAGTGCCTTGCCGCCCAGTGCCAGCTATTACAAGGTCGCCTATTCCGATGCCTATACCTATCTGCATTACATGCTGGCGCGGCGGGCAGGGGATGAGCGCATCAGCGGCCTGGGCAGCCTGCAGGGCAAGGTGCTGGGCTGCATCAATGACCCTGGCGCCTTTGCCACGCTGGAGGCGGCAGGCCTGCGCTGGAGCAAGCACAAGCGCGAGGAGCGCGGCACCATACGCCTCGCCAACCTGATTGCCTACACTGATCAGTCCATCATTCACGATGCGCTTGCCGATGGCAAGATCGACGCCTTTGCCGTAGACCAGCCCATCTTTGCCTGGGCCTGCAATGGCAAGGACAGTCCCTGGCATGGTCGCATTGAGTTGCTCAATGGCAATATCGCGCCCAGCCCCTGGTATTACACGGTGGCTGTCGCCGATGATCCGGCCAGCTATACCTTGCTGCAGTATGTGAATGCCTTCATCCGTGAATTCAGCCGCACGCGGGAGCGCGAGACGCTGGAGCTGCGCTGGCAGTTTTATCCCGTACATGGCACGGCAGGCTATCAGGGGGAAGCCGGAAGTTTGCGCGGTGAGCCCGAGCTTTATCGTGACTGGCTTCAGCAACAGACCGCATAGGCTTATAAGTCTGCAAAGGCCTATAGCGAAGGCCTATAATAGGGCAGTTAATTCAACAATAAACTGCCATGAGGAGAGACCATGCGACTGTTACACACCATGCTGCGCGTCGGCAATCTTGATAAATCCATTGCGTTTTACACCCAGGTGCTGGGCATGCAGGTATTGCGTAAACACGAATACCCGGATGGAAAATTCACCCTGGCGTTTGTCGGTTATGGCGATGAGCAAAACAACACCGTGCTGGAGCTGACCTATAACTGGGGCACCGAAAGTTACGACAAGGGCAATGCCTATGGCCATATCGCCATCGAGGTGGACGATGCCTACAAAGCCTGTGAAGCCGTGAAGCAGGCAGGCGGCAAGGTTGTTCGTGAGGCTGGTCCCATGATGCACGGCACCACGGTCATTGCCTTTATTGAAGACCCCGATGGTTACAAGGTCGAGTTCATCCAGAAAGGCACTTTTTAATACGCCCTGATGGCGGATCGTCCGCCATACTGAAAATAGGCTGGCCCGGCATGTGGCCAGCCTTTTCATTTCATTTACCACCTAAACGGCAAGATACGCCTACAAGCAAATCAGCCAGCGGCGGGCATCGCCTCGCGTTCAATGCCGCCACAATATCCCGATGCACCGCTACAAAAGCGGTTTTTCACCCTGTGATGGAGAGATATTGTGAACATACTTGATCCCTTGATTAAACCCTTTACACAAGACCCATACCGCGGGATGGACCCCGAAACGCGTGCTTTCCTGCAAACCTTGGCCGAGGCTGATAGCACCCCCATGGAGAAGCTGAGCCCAGCCGAAGCACGGCAGGTGCTGGAACAGGCGCAACAGGAAACCGTGGTCGACCTCAGTGGCATCGACACACGGCAATTGACGATCGATTGCGAAGGCCACGTCATCGAGCTCGATATCGTGCGCCCCGCGGCCTCCGGCACGGCGCCTTTGCCGGTGGTGATGTTCTTTCACGGTGGAGGCTGGGTGCTGGGCGATTTCCCTACGCATAAACGCCTGGTACGTGACATTGCCGTGCTGTCAGGCTGTGCGGTGGTGTTCGTCAATTACACACGGTCACCCGAAGCGGAGTATCCGACAGCGGTGATTCAGGCCTATCTCGCCACCAAATGGATAGCTGAAAATGGATACGAGGTAGGGCTGGATGGTCAGCGACTCGCCGTAGCTGGCAATAGCGCCGGCGGCAATATGGCCACCGCGGTCTGCCTGATGGCAAAAGACCGTTTCGGCCCGACCATTCGTCATCAAACCTTGTTTTGGCCGGTGACCGATACCAATTTCGATACCGGCTCATACGACGATTTTGAAGATGGCTATTTCCTCACGCGCAACATGATGAAGTGGTTCTGGGACAATTACACGGCCAATGATGAGTCGCGTGCCGAGGTCTATGCTTCGCCCTTGAAGGCCGATCCCGAGCAGTTGCAGGGCTTGCCGCCTGCCTTGATCCAGACCGCAGAATGCGATGTGCTGCGCGATGAAGGCGAAGCCTATGCCCGGCTGCTGAATGAGGCGGGTGTAAAAGTCACCGCCACCCGTTATATAGGCACCATTCATGATTTTGGCTTGCTGAATGCCCTGGCCCTGACGCCACCAACCCGTGCTGCCCTTAATCAGGCAGCGCAGGAAATCCGCAAGCATCTGGCCTGATAGCGTTTTTTGCTGTTTGACGCATGGCGGCAGATTGATTAAGATGCTGCCATGCGTCAATTTTTGAACATCTCCGCACTCTCCCTGCAGCTGGCCGACCTCCTCGGCCTGCGACTGCTGCGCGTCGCGCGCATCTAAATTCTCCCCCTATTGTTGGCTTTACCCGCTGCCCGTCTCGTGTGAGACCGGGGCTGATCCATCGCTATTTCAGAAAGAGCGACCCCATGTTGAATATTGTGTTTTTGCTTTGCGAACGACTAATGACCGGTTGTCAGGCCATGTGCCGGTGGCTGCCTGACAACCTGTGTGCCACAGACTACGTCTTTGTCTAGTAACGAATTATCAAGAACAGGAATGACCATGATGTTGAAGCAACCAAATAAGAAATACCGACCATTTACGCCGGTGGCACTGGCTGACCGGCAATGGCCAGGCAAGACCATTACCCATCCTCCCATCTGGATGAGTACCGACCTGCGCGATGGCAACCAGGCCTTGTTTGAGCCCATGAATGCTGAGCGCAAGATGCGTATGTTCAAGATGCTGGTGCAGATCGGCTTCAAGGAGATTGAAGTCGCCTTTCCCTCGGCCTCGCAAACCGATTTTGACTTCGTGCGCAGGCTGATCGAAGAAAAGCATATCCCGGACGATGTCACCATTGAAGTGTTGACGCAGGCGCGTGAAGACCTGATTCGCCGCACTTTCGAGGCCTTGCGTGGCGCGCGGCGTGCCATTGTGCATGTCTACAACGCTACTGCTCCCGAGTTTCGCCGCATCGTGTTCCGCATGGATAAGCCGCAGGTCAAGCAGCTGGCCGTCGACAGCGCTCGCCTGATTCGCGAATTGGCCGAGCAGCAGCCGGAGACGGAATGGGTATTCCAGTACAGCCCGGAAACCTTTACCGCCACCGAGCTCGACTTTGCCAAGGAAGTCTGCGATGCCGTGACGGAAGCCTGGGGCGCCACGCCCGAGCGCAAAGTGATTCTGAATCTCCCCGCCACGGTGGAAGTCGGCACGCCGAATTTCTACGCAGACCAGATTGAGTGGATGCACCGCAACCTCGCCCGCCGCGATAGCGTGATTCTGAGCGTCCACCCGCACAACGACCGTGGCACGGCCGTCGCCGCTGCCGAGCTTGCCGTGATGGCTGGGGCGGACCGTATCGAAGGCTGTTTGTTTGGTCATGGCGAACGCACGGGGAATGTGGACTTGGTCAGCCTGGCCTTGAATCTCTACACCCAGGGCGTGCATCCCGGGCTCGATTTCTCCAATATCAATGCCATTGCGCGCACGGTGGAAGACTGCACCCAGTTGCCGGTGCATCCGCGTCATCCTTATGCCGGTGACCTGGTGTTTACCGCGTTTTCCGGATCACATCAGGATGCGATCAAGAAGGGTTTTGCCGCGCAACAACCGGATACCTTGTGGGAGGTCCCATATCTGCCGATAGACCCGCATGATGTCGGTCGCACTTATGATTCCATCATTCGCGTCAACAGCCAGTCCGGCAAGGGCGGCATTGCCTACCTGCTTGAGAGCGGTTACGGCTTGTCCATGCCGCGCCGCATGCAGGTGGAGTTCAGTGCCGCCGTACAGAAGCTGACCGATGCCACCGGGCAGGAAGTGTCAGCCGAAGGGATCTGGCAGCTGTTTGAAGCCGAGTACCTGTTTGCCAGGGAGCCCTTGCATTATGTCGGTCACGAATTGACCGAGCATGCTGGCCGGCAACATATCAAGCTCACCGTGCGCCTGCATGGCGAAACCGTGGTGCGCGAAGGCGAGGGCAATGGGCCGATAGATGCGCTGGTGCATGCCTTGGGTTACCCGGTGAATATTCTGGATTACGAAGAGCGTGCGATGACCGGGGGCGCCGATGCCCAGGCCGTGGCATTTGCTGAACTCGGCATGACCGGCATCGCAGGCAGCGTCTATGGCGCAGGCCTGCACCAGAATCTGGTAACCTCATCCATCCTCGCTGTGGTCAGCGGTATCAATCGCATGTACGGCAAGCTGGATGCGCAGGGGCGCCAGCAGTTGCTGGACAACGTTCAGTAGAAATAGCGCTGATGTCCCTGAGCTAACAGAATCCCGAATCGTGAACGCGGTTCGGGATTTTTTTATGTGCTGTCTTGGTCACTTCCAGCCCGCCATCACGCGGCTGTCATCTTTCTGACGTCAGCCCGCAATAAAGCCTGCCTATAGTGTGCGGCAGTCGTGCGCAGGTCGATGTAAATGTCGGCCTTGCTCACATGCTGACCATGCATATCCAAGGCACCCATGAAATGAGCACCTCCGTTAATCCCATCATCGTCTGGCGTCTGCTGGATGGAAAGCCCGGGCACGAAACCCAGACACTGGGCTTGGTCAAATCCCTGCAGCGCCATCAGGCCTGCGAGTCGTTTGATATACGGGTGAGCGGGCAAGTGGAATCGCTGTTCAACGTTGCCAGCGCGACCTGGCCGTTTGCGCGTGGCTTGCCTTTGCCGGATCTAATCATCGGCGCCGGGCATCGCACTCACCTGCCTATGCTGGCCGCGCGACGTGCTTATGGCGGCAAGGCCGTGGTGCTGATGCAGCCCAGTCTGCCGGTGGCCCTGTTTGACCTGTGCCTGATTCCCCAGCATGACCGTTACCGTGGCGGCGGCAATTACATCGAAACACGCGGCGTACTGAATCCCTTGCATGCCGAAGGCCGGCATGAGGAAAACAAAACCCTGATCATGATAGGCGGGCCCTCGCGCCATTACGGCTGGGATACCGTGAACATGCTGTCCCAGATTCGCCAGTTGCTCGCGCATCGCCCATGGATGCAGTACACCTTGACCACCTCGCGTCGCACGCCGGCGGATTTCATCGTCGGTCTGCATAGCCTGTCAGCCCCCAATCTGCGCGTGGTGCCTTTCAGCCAGACCCAGCCGGGCTGGGTCGCCGAGCAGCTGGCGCAGTCTGCCACCGCCTGGGTCTCGGAAGATTCGGTTTCCATGGTCTACGAAGCGCTGACGGCGCAAGTGGCGGTGGGGCTGCTGAACTTGCCTCTGAAGCAGGAAAACCGGGTATCGCGCGGCGTGGAGCACTTGCTGCAGCAAGGCATGATCGTGCGCTTTGATAGCGATGCCCACTATCAGCAGCGTCTGCACCCGGTGGCCGGTTTTACCGAAGCCGACCGCTGCGCCAACTGGATACTGCGTCGCTGGTTGCAGCCAGTGCCAGCCTCCGTGCCAAAGGTGGCGACAGCAACCATCGCCTGATCTGTTTCGCATGACCCACAAAAGACTTACCGTGCTGCAAGTGCTGCCTGCGCTGGAATCAGGCGGCGTGGAGCGCGGCACGCTGGAGCTGGGTCATTACCTGGTGCAGCAGGGCCACCGTTCGCTGGTGATGTCCGCCGGCGGCCGTCTGGTAGAGCAGCTGGAACAGCAGGGCAGCGAACATTTTCAATGGCCGGTCGGCCACAAATCCTTTTTAAGCCTGCGTCTGGTGCGGCCATTGCGGCATTTTCTGCGCGAGCATGCCGTGGATATTCTGCATGTGCGTTCGCGCTTTCCTGCCTGGATCTGCTATCTGGCATGGAAGGGCATGGATCCTGCCAAACGCCCGCGCCTGGTGACCACGGTACATGGCACCTATTCGGTGTCCGCCTATAGTGCTGTCATGACCAAGGGCGAGCGCGTGATCGTCATTTCCAACATGATCCGCGATTATGTCTTGCAGCATTACCCGGTGGATGCGGGCCGATTGCGACTGAATTACCGCGGCGTGGACCCTGCCGTGCATCGCCATGGTTACCGACCCAGGGCCGATTGGCTGGAGGCGTGGTACCACGATTATCCTGAAACCCAGGGGCGCCAGCTGCTGACCTTGCCTGCCAGGCTCACCCGCTGGAAAGGCCAGGAGGATTTCATTACCTTGCTGGCGCAGCTCCGGCAGCAAGGTGCCAATGTGCACGGTCTGGTGGTGGGCGATGTGCAGGCGGGCAAGGCGGCGTATCTGGACGAGCTGAAACTGCAGGCCCAGGGGCTGGGTGTTGCAGACCGCATCACCTTTACCGGCCATCGGCAGGATATCCGCGACATCATGGCGATGTCGCATATGGTGTTTTCCCTTTCCCGGCAGCCGGAAGCGTTTGGCCGGGTGAGCATGGAAGCGCTCAGCATGGGCGTGCCGGTGATTGCCTATGCGCATGGCGGCGTGGCCGAGCAGCTGGCCGAGCTTCTGCCACAGGGCGCGATAGCCGTGGGCGATCTGGATGCGGCGCTGAGACTCAGTCTTGCATGGCTGCAAGAGCCACCGCAGGTGCCGGAAAACCGGGTGTTCCGCTTGCAGACCATGCTGGAAAACACCTTGGCGATTTATCACGAACTCACCAGCTTGCCACAGCAGGTAGCGCCCGCATGAATATCTGCATGGTTATGGCAAGCCGTGGCAATGGCGGACTGGAAAAGCATGTGCGTGAACTCGCCAGCGAGCTGGTGCGGCAGGGGCATGACATCACCATTGCCGCCCCCGCCGCCTTTCTGGCAAGTTTGCCTGCCAATATCGGACGGATGCCGATACCCGCGCATCTGGGCCGCTATCACCCATGGTTGCTGTTAAAGCTCCTGCTGGCCTTGCGTCGCGGCGGCTATGATCTGGTGCATGCCCAGGCCAACAAAGCCGCCTCTCTGGTTAATCAGTTGCGGCCATGGTTAGCCTTGCCCGTACTCGCCACCCTGCACAATATCAAGCGCGATGTGCGTCTCTATGCGCGATTCGATCATGTCATCGCGGTCAGCCGGCAATTAGCCTCGTCACTGCCGCCGGAAAAAACCTCCGTGGTGTATAACGGCATCGTTGCACCTGAGGCCGCAGCGCTGGATATCAGGCAACAATTTGCATTGCCGGCAGATTACCCTGTGCTGGTTGCAGTGGGGCGCCTGGTACACGCCAAGGGCTTTGATCTTTTGCTGGAGGCGGTGGACGGCTTGCCACTGGCGGTGCTGATTGTGGGTGACGGGCCGGAGCATGCACGACTGACAAAGCGCGCGCAGAGCTTGAACACCATTACACGATGCGTTTTGACCGGCCACCGGGACGATGCGCCCAGCCTGATGCGATCGGCTGACGCCGTGCTGATCAGCTCACGCCGGGAGGGTTTTTCCTATGTCTGCAACGAGGCTTTGTTGCTGGGCACATGCGTGTTAGCCACGGATGTGCCTGTTGCCAACGAAGTGCTTGCCCCTGACTTTATTGTCCCCACGGGAGATGTTGCTAGCTTGCGCTCGCGCCTCTGCCACTGGCTGAGCAGGCGCACAGAATGGGCGGCCTTGCAGCAACCTGCCCGAGAGTTTGCCGCCCAGCAATTGACATTGCCCGTCATGGCGGCCAATACATTGGCGGTCTACCGCCGCCTCGTCCACCATGCGTAAGCTTGCCTGGCGACTCCATCACGGCATGGCGGGGGTGGCATGACCAGACCCATCCGATCCGGGCACATACTGATTATCAAGCATGGCGCATTCGGCGATCTCATGCAGGCCGAAGGTGTGTTGCACGATATCCGCCAGCATTTTCCGCATGCGCACCTGGCGCTGCTTACTACCCCTGGTTTTGTCGGGCTGATGCAGCGCTGCCCGCATATTGATGAAGTGCTGGTGGATACCCGGGCACCGCTATGGCATCTGCCCCGGCAATGGGACTTGTATCGGCGTTTGCGCGCGGTGCGGTGGGATACCGTGATCGATCTGCAAAATTCCACACGGACGTCTGTTTATCGTCGGAGTATGTTGCGTCATGCCCATTGGATAGGGCGTTTGCGCGGCCCGGCACCGGTGACGGGTTTGCGCGGCCAGCAGTATCTGCTGCAGGAAGCGGGGATTGATGCCAGCCATGCCATGCAGCCGAATTTGAGCTGGATGGCAGCCAATGTGGAGAGCTTGCTCACACAGCATGGCATTACCCGGCCTTATGTCGCGCTTCTTCCCGGGTCTTCGGCACGGCATCCGGAAAAGCGCTGGCCGCATTATGCCGAGCTGGCGGCCGCGCTGAAGCGTGAAGGCCATGCCTGCGTCAGCATATTGGGTCCGGATGAAAAAGACCTGGCGGCGGGCTTTGCCTGCAGCGTATTGCAGGGTCTGGACTGGTTCACCCTGGCTGGTGTGCTGCAGCAGGCCGCCGTTGTGGTGGGGAACGATAGCGGGCCCAGCCATGTGGCATCTTGCCTGGGGCGGCCCGGACTGGCTCTGTTTGGCGCCTCCACTTCACCTTTGCGCTCCGAGCTTGCACGTGGGCGCTTTGAAACCCTGCAGGTGGATGCCCTGGAAAGTTTGCCTGTCAGCCAGGTCATGGACAAGCTGCGCCCCAAGTTGCCCGTGCTGGCTTGAGTGCGATACCGCCGTGTGTCGGCTTAACTGAGATCAGCAGCGCGTATTCCGCATGGCCAACACCCAGCCCACGCCCAGCCAGGCCAGGGCGGCTACCCAGTTGTTCAGAAGGCTGATGCCGCCGATCAAGGGCCAGAAGCAGACGCTGAGTACAGAAAAAGACAGGGCGGCCAGCAACCAATGCTTGTGACGCATGAGCGGAGCTAGGGCTGCCCAGTAGATGGCGCCCAGCATGCATGCGAAGAGCAATACCCCGGTAACACCCGTTTCGGCAGCCAGTTGCAGATAGAGGTTGTGTGCGTGGGTACAGGTCATGCCCAGCGTTGCCAGCAGCCCCATCTGTTCGCACACCTGCCGATAGGCATGAAAACCATGGCCGAACAGAGGCGCCTCTTGCCAGGCAGCGTAGGCGGCGCGGAACACTTTGCCATAGTCAGAATCGGCAAAATGCCCCAGCTTTTCAAAGATACTGAAAACACTTCTTTCCGCCGTGGCAGGGGCCAACAGCATGACCAGCCCCAGCAATAGCACAAAACCAATAAGCGCCAGCCATAGCCGGGAATGATGGCTGCGCAGCTCGGCTCTGCCTGAGCGCTTGTTCAGCCATAGGCCGCACAGTGTGACCATACTGGCTGCGATGAACAGCATGAAGGCCATGCGCTCGCCGGTAATGAACATGAAGAGCATCCCGGTCGCTAGCATGATTATGATCAGTGCCTGTCGTCGGGACGAGGACAGGGTGGGGAGCAACAGCAAGGGCGCAAACATGGCAATAAACCATACCCGCAACAGCGTAATGCCAGGAATCGGGCTGTTATAAGGCCCCGTCAGCCTGTTCTCCGTGAACATGGGGCGGCCAAATACATCATGCCCCAGCAGGTATTGCATCGCGCTATCAACAACAATCAGCGTGCAAGCGGCAAGTAACACCCAGAGAAAATTGCGCTGACGGGTGTGGTCTGCCAATAGCCAATAGCCGAGCGCGGCGGCAAACAGCGGCCAGCGCAGAAAAGTCAGCCCATACAGCACACTGGCTTGCGGGGCTATGCTGAGGGGCGCGTTGATCAGCAGCACATAGCCTGCAAACACCAGCGCCAGCCTGAACCAGGGCTGGCTCGCCCATTGCCAGTCCTGCAGTCGATAGGCGCGGTATAAAAACAGCAGGCATACCATCACCACGCTGATATCTGCCAGTGTGCGTGAGCTGAGCAATAGCACAGGCAGCAGCCACGGCAATATGCGCTCTGCCCATGTCAGGACATTGACTGGAGCGGGGGTAAGCAGAGTGGGGGATATGGACATCGCAAAGCTAGCCTATGCAGTGAGAGTTAATGACAAGGGGAATCGCCCGTAGGCGCATTCGGCAAGGCGAGTATAGGCCGCTTAAATGTCATCAAAATTAAACATCACTGACACAGACTGAAATGATGCTGTTATTCATGAAAAATACGCTGATCCTGCACCCGATTCGCCACATGAAATCCCTGTTCCGCCAGTGGTTGCCTCGCTTTTGGGCTCAAGCGCCGGGAGAGCATCTCGCTGACCAGTTCACGGTACAGCGGATTCTGCTGGTGAGTCTTTCCAACATTGGCGATGCGGTGTTGACTACGCCGTGCTTGCAGGCCCTGCATCATCAGTATCCGGACGCGGTCATCGATATTGTCAGCGACCCTCGATCGCAGGCGATTTTCAGCGCTTGCCCCTATCTTGGCCGCTTGTTTGTGCTGGATAAAAAGGCAGGCTGGCGTGGTCGCCTGGCGTTGATGCTGTTGCTGCGCCGCCAGCGTTATGATCTGGCGATAGATTTGCGTTCGGACTGGATGCTTTATTTCATTCGAGCGCGCCGCAAGTTGGGCAAGCTTTCCAGTCGGGCAGGGCGTGATCTGCACAGTGCCGAGAAGCATGCGGCGGCGCTGAAGCCGCTCGGCATCCAGGTGACGCCGGAAACCCGGATATGGATTAGTCCGCGGGATAGGCACTTTGCTGAAGGGGTGCTGGCTGGCTGGACAGAACGGCGCATTCTGGCGCTGGGTCTGGGGGCGAATTTCGAGGGCAAGATATGGCCAGTCGCACATTTCATTGCCTTGGTGAATATGCTCGCGGATAGTTTTGATGGCGTGCTGCTACTGGGCAATCAACAGGATGCAAGCCGTGCCGAGGCGTTTTCTGAGGGATCCCGCTTGCCGGTGATTCATGCCTGCGGCCTATGCAATCTGCTTGAAACTGCCGCCTTGCTGGAGCATGCCGGATTGTTTGTGGGGAATGACTCCGGGTTGGGACATATGGCGAGCGCCATGGGCACGCCGAGCATGACCCTGTTCGGACCTGGCTTCCCTGCGCGATACCGTCCCTGGGGGCCATCCGCCGGCTGGCTGCAGAGTCAGGATGGCACCATGCAATCGCTAACGCCTGCCGAGGTGGCGGCTTATATCCGGCGGAAGTGGGCATGGGTACGACCATGATTGCGGCCATCTGCTTATGGGCTAAGCCCGGCTCAGGTCAGGGCAAATACGTTTATCAGGCATAAAAAAACCGGAAACCACAGTTGCAGTTTCCGGTTTTGGGTATTACCAGGCGTTATTGCTGAAAGCGTTACTGAAAGAAATCCTTGACTTTGTCCATCCAGCCCTTGGCGCGTGGGCTGTGCTTGTCCGAGTCTTGCAGGTTGATCTCTTCCATCTCGCGCAGCAGTTCCTTCTGGCGTTCGGTCAGCTTGATCGGCGTCTCGACCACCACATGGCACATCAGATCACCTGGATCATTGCTGCGCAGCGGCTTGATACCCTTGCCGCGCAGGCGGAAGGTGGCGCCGGTTTGCGTTTCGGGTGGAATCTTCATCTTGGCATGCCCATCCAGCGTGGGGATCTCGATTTCCCCACCGAGCGCTGCCGTGGTGAAGCTGATCGGCATTTCGCAATGCAGATTGCCGCCATCGCGCTGGAAAATATCGTGTTGCTTCAAATGCACCACGACATACAGATCCCCAGGCGGGCCGCCATTGACACCAGCTTCGCCTTCGCCTGACAGGCGGATGCGATCGCCTTCATCCACCCCGGCCGGAATCTTGACCGACAGGGTCTTGTGTTTCTTGACGCGGCCAGCACCGTGACAGCTCGGGCATGGCTCTTTCACCATCTTGCCGCTGCCATGACACTTGGGGCAGGTTTGCTGTACCGAGAAAAAGCCTTGCTGCATGCGTACCTGGCCATGACCACCGCAGGTGGTACATGTTACGGGCTGGGTGCCAGGACGGGCGCCGGAACCATGGCAGGTCTCGCATTCGGACATGACCGGAATGCGGATCTTGGTTTCGGTGCCGCGCGCAGCGTCTTCCAGCGAGATTTCCATGTTGTAGCGCAGGTCAGCCCCGCGATACACGTTGGAGCGACGATTGCCGCCGCCACCGCCGAAGATGTCGCCAAAGATGTCACCAAACGCATCGGCAAAGTTGCCAAAGCCCTGACCACCGGGGCCCGGGCCTGCACTGGGATCGACACCGGCATGGCCGTACTGGTCGTAAGCCGCACGCTTCTGCTCGTCGGACAGTACTTCATACGCCTCTTTGGCTTCCTTGAAGCTTTCTTCCGCCTTGGGATTATCCGGGTTGCGATCCGGGTGGTATTTCATCGCCAGCTTGCGATAGGACTTTTTGATTTCCTCATCGCTGGCGTCGCGATTGACACCCAGAACTTCGTAGTAATCTTTTTTTGCCATATCAATTCAATCGTCTGATTATCAATACTGCGTCGGAAGGACGCCGTAGACCAGCATGCTGAAGGGAAGCCCTTGCTGGGAGCTGATGTTTGATCAAATCCCGGTTTGGACTTCCCCTCTGGCAAAGGTACTTAACTATTACTTCTTGTCGTCTTTCACTTCTTCAAACTCGGCATCCACCACATCGGCATCTACCGTTTTTTCGCCTTGTGGCTGCGCTTCTTCGGCGCCACCGGCCTGGCCTTGCTGCTCAGCGTAGACTTTCTCGCCCAGCTTTTGCGAGGCTTCCATCAGGGCATTGGTCTTGGCTTCGATGGTTTCCTTGTCGTCGCCCTTGATCGCATCTTCTACATCCTTGATCGCGGCTTCGATTTTTTCCTTCTCGCCAGCATCCAGCTTGTCGCCATGTTCGCTCAGCGACTTCTTCACGCTGTGCACCATGCCGTCGGCGCTGTTACGGGCATCGACCAGTTCACGCAGCTTGCGGTCTTCATCGGCATAGGCAGCCGCATCTTCTTCCATGCGCTTGATCTCCTCTTCGGACAAACCGGAGTTTGCCTTGATGGTGATCTTGTTTTCCTTGCCGGTGGCCTTGTCTTTGGCAGACACGTGCAGAATACCGTTGGCATCGATGTCAAAGGTCACTTCAATCTGTGGCATGCCACGTGGTGCAGGTGGAATGTCGGACAGGTTGAACTGGCCCAGGCTCTTGTTGCCGGCGGCCATTTCGCGCTCGCCCTGCAACACCTGAATGGTCACGGCGTTCTGGTTGTCTTCAGCGGTAGAGAACACTTGCGATGCCTTGGTGGGGATCGTGGTGTTCTTCTTGATCAGCTTGGTCATCACGCCGCCCAGGGTTTCAATACCCAGTGACAATGGCGTTACGTCCAGCAGCAGCACGTCTTTCACGTCGCCTTGCAGCACGCCACCCTGAATCGCAGCACCCACGGCTACGGCTTCGTCCGGGTTCACGTCCTTGCGTGGCTCCTTGCCGAAGAATTCCTTTACCTTTTCCTGTACCTTGGGCATACGGGTCTGACCACCGACCAGGATCACGTCCTGAATGTCGGACAGCTTGACACCAGCATCCTTCAGCGCGACTTCGCAAGGCTTGATCGAGCGTTCGATCAGGTCTTCCACCAGGCTTTCAAACTTGGTGCGAGTGATCTTCACCACCAAGTGCTTGGGACCAGTGGCATCTGCCGTGATGTAAGGCAGATTAACTTCTGTCTGCTGTGCGGAAGACAGCTCGATCTTGGCTTTTTCTGCGGCTTCTTTCAGACGTTGCTTGGCCAGCAGGTCATTACGCAGATCCAGGCCGTTTTCCTTCTTGAATTCATCAGCCAGGAAGTCGATCAGGCGATTGTCAAAGTCTTCGCCACCGAGGAAGGTGTCACCGTTGGTGGACAGCACTTCAAACTGGTGTTCGCCATCGATTTCGGCAATTTCAATGATGGAGATATCGAAGGTACCGCCACCCAGGTCGTATACGGCGATCTTGCGATCACCTTCCTGCTTGTCCAGACCAAAGGCCAGCGCAGCAGCGGTTGGCTCGTTGATGATGCGCTTGACTTCCAGACCGGCAATACGGCCTGCATCCTTGGTTGCCTGACGCTGGCTGTCGTTAAAGTAAGCCGGAACGGTAATCACGGCTTCGGTCACTTCTTCGCCCAGGTAATCCTCGGCGGTCTTCTTCATCTTGCGCAGCACTTCAGCGGAAATTTGTGGAGGGGCCATTTTCTGACCGCGCACTTCCACCCATGCATCGCCGTTGTCTGCCTTGGTGATGGTGTAAGGCATCAGGCCGATGTCTTTCTGGACTTCTTTTTCTTCAAAACGACGGCCGATCAGACGCTTTACCGCATACAGGGTGTTCTTGGGGTTGGTGACGGCCTGACGTTTGGCAGGAGCACCAGCCAGAATTTCGCCATCGTCCTGATAGGCGACGATGGAAGGAGTGGTACGGGTACCTTCTGCATTTTCAATCACACGTGGCTTGCCACCTTCCATCACTGCAACGCAGGAGTTGGTGGTGCCCAAGTCAATACCAATAATTTTAGCCATAGATGTTTTCCTTTTTTAATCCTTTGAGTAACCGCTGCTGGCAGTGCTGGCAATACGCGAGGTGTCGGTATTGTCCTGATGTCTGCTACTGCGGTAATGCCTGTTTCATAAGTAAGGGTATTTATCGGGAATTCAAGATTCCCACGGAAATTTTTGCGATTTATGCCAAAATTCTCCGTTTTTTAGCTGTTTTTCAGCTTTTTGCCTTGGCAACGGTCACCAGTGCCGGACGTAAAACACGCTCATTCAGGGCATAACCCTTTTGCAGCACGCTGATCACGCTGTTGGGTTCCTGATCGGATTCCAGCATGCTGATCGCCTGGTGCTTGTTCGGGTCAAACTTCTCGCCCAGCGGATTGATTTCGGTGATGTGGAATTTCTCGAACACGCTCAGCAATTGCTTGGCGGTGAGTTCCACCCCGCTCTTGTAGCTTTCCACGGTGGCATTTTCCACGACCAAGGCAGCATCCAGGCTGTCTTTGACGGCCAGCAGCTCGCTGGAGAATTTTTCCAGGGCAAACTTGCGTGCCTTGTCGATATCTTCAGCTGCACGACGGCGAATGTTTTCGCCTTCAGCTTTCACATACAGCACATTGGCCTGCTGCTCTGCCAGTTGCGCCTCAAGCTCGGCAATCCGCGCATCCAGCGAGCCTGCTGCACCCGCGTCCTGGGCTTCTGAAATTTCGTCCTGTTCAGGATGTTGATTTTCTTCTTGCATGGAATTCCCTTTGTTAAATAACTGCCATACGCAGGCAAATTGGGGTGGCTTTGGATATTTCAAGCGCGCGTCATGATTTTTTTGCGCGCCGTTTTTTTATTCGGTGGGCAACATGGATTGTAATGTCATAAGCACCACGCTGACGGGGGTCTCGGCACCGCGGCCACCGAGATTTTCCGCGCGGGCTTTGGCCCCCGGGTAAAGCCCGGTTTTGGTCGGGTCGGTATCGGTGTAGATGGCAATGGTGGGAATATTCAGGGCGACCGTAAGATGAGCCAGGCCGGTATCCACGCCAATGGCGGCGCGAGCGCCAAGCAGAATAGGCGCCAGCGCGGAAAGTGAAAGCCTGGGCAGCACCAGGCTGCCGGGTACTTGCGCGGCAATGCGTTTTGCCCGCATCTCTTCGGTAGCATTGCCCCAGGGCAGCACCAGCATCATGTGCTGGCTGGCAAGGGCCTGGCCCAGCTCGATCCAGTTGGGCTCCGGCCATAATTTGCTATCGCGGCTGGTGGCATGCAGACCTACGACATAAGATTGGCCGCCAGCAAACGCCGGGCTGGGCTGCATGCCGTTGGCAATGCCGTAATCCGGAGCCGTAATCGGCGGCGGATAGCCCAAAGCTTCTGCTGCCAGCGCGCGGTTGCGGATGACGGCATGCAGGCGGCGATCAACGCCATGGGTATGCTTGTACAGAAAAGAGGCGAGCCGTTCGCGCGCAGAGCATCGGTTGTAACCGTGACGCTCTCCCTCGGCGAGGTGCGAAATGACGGCGCTTTTCAGCAGGCCTTGCGTATCAATGATGTAATCGTAGCGATCTTTTTTCAGCAGGCGGCGCACATCGCCGATCTCTTGCCATGTCTCATTGCGTTGCAAGTGTTTGCGCCAGCGGCGCACCGCGACCGGAATAATGCGGGTCACCCCGGGGTGCATGGCAGGAATGTCTTGAAAACTCTCTTCCACCACCCAATCAATCACCGCATTGGGCACATGGGCGTGAATGTCGGAAATGACGGGAAGATTATGAATGACATCGCCCATGGACGATGTTTTGACGATCAGGATACGCGGCATAAATGCCATTTTCGCATACAATCGCGTATTGGCGCATGCCGCCGTCATGATCATGACATGGCCCGAAAGGCCGGGGCATGGAGCCCGGCAGCCCTGTCGCAGATGAATCAAGGATAACGGGTACCCCTTCGTGAAATTCGCTTTTATCGTATTTAAATATTTCCCATTTGGCGGCATGCAGCGCGATATGTTGCGCACAGCCAGCCATCTCGCGAGCCAGAGGCATCAGGTCGATATCTATACGCTGTCGTGGGAGGGCGATATCCCCCAGGGCATCAACGTGCATGTGATTCCGGTGCAGGCGTGGTTCAATTTTCAGCGCTATCAGCGCTTCATTGATATCGTGCATGCGCGCCTGAAAGAGCAGGGCGATATTGATTGCGTGGTCGGCTATAACCGTATGCCGGGGCTGGATGTACATTTTGCCGCCGATCCCTGTTTTGTCGAACGCAGCCGCCAGCAACGCAGCTGGCTTTATCGGTTTACGCCGCGTTACCGCTGGTTTGCCGCCGCCGAGCGCGCGGTATTTGACCGCGCTTCCGATTGCCAGATACTGATGGTGGCCAAGACCGAAATGCCGCTGTTTGCAAAATGGTATGGCACCCAGCCCGAGCGCATGCACTATATTCCGCCTTTCTTGTCGGCCGAGCGGCTGGCATTAAAGGATAGGTCCGAGATGCGGGTGCATCTCTGCCAGGCCTTCCAGCTAAACCCGCAGCATCGTATCGCCTTGCTGGTCGGTTCCGGCTTCCACATGAAAGGGCTGGACCGGGCGATCCAGGCCCTGGCGGCACTACCGGAGGCGCAACGCCTGCAAACGCGGCTGGTGGCGATCGGGCAGGATAAGCCCGGCCCCTTCATGCGCATGGCGCAAAAACTGGGCGTCGCAGACCAGCTGGTCATCGCCAAAGGCCGCGCCGATATTCCCTGGCTGATGCAGGGCGCTGATCTTTATGTACACCCCGCGTATCGTGAAAATACCGGGCTGGTGATTCTCGAAGCACTGGCGGCCGGCTTGCCAGCCTTGGTGACCGAAACCTGCGGTTACGCCCACCATGTGCTGGATGCCGATGCCGGCATGGTCGCTGCCGCGCCGTTTGACCAGCAGGCCTTCAATACCTTGTTTGCCCAGATTCTGGTCTCGCCGGAGACCGAGCGCTGGCGTCAGAATGGTATTGCCTATGCCAGCAAGCTCATGCAAGCCAACGATGGCCGTGCTGAGGCCAATATCTTGCTGGCGCTCGCCAGCCAGAAACGGAAGCACACCGCATGAGCTGGCTGAAAACCCAGGTGCTCGACGTGCCAGACTGGCTGCGCTCAAAGCTCGGTAATCCCGTATTCGATGCCATCATGCGCTTGCAAGGGCAAGTGTTCCGCGATGTACCGGGCCGCAAAACCATACGTTGCGAGCTGGATGGCAAACCCTATTTCATCAAGCAGCATTTTGGTGTGGGCTGGGGCGAGATTTTCAAAAACCTGTTCAGCCTGCGCTGGCCCATTATCAGCGCCGCTACCGAATGGCAGGCCATCCAGAAGCTGGGGGAGGTGGGTATCCCCACCACGCCAGGCGTGGCCTATGGCTGGCGCGGCCTGAATCCTGCCAGTCGCCAGTCATTCGTGGTGACGCGCGATCTGGGCGATATTATTTCTCTGGAAACCTTGTGTGCCCCCTGGGGTGAAACGCTGCCAGACCCTGCCTTCAAGCGCAGGCTGATTCTGGAAGTCGCCCGGCTAGCCAGGCTGTTGCACGACAATGGCATGAACCATCGCGATTTTTATATCTGCCATTTTTGCCTGGACCAGCCCCGCTGGCAGCAGCATAACGAGATATATCTTTACCTGATTGATCTGCATCGCGTGGGCATACGCGCACGCATCCAGCCGGTAGCCCGCATGAAGGATATTGCCGCCCTGTATTTTTCTGCGATGAACATCGGCCTGACCCGCCGCGATATATTGCGCTTCTTGCGCGCTTATCGCGCCGAGCCGCTGCGCCACACCTTGCAGCAGGAGCGCGCTTTTCTTGAGCAGGTCACGGCCCGAGCGCAGCGTTTGTACGTCAAGTTCCATGGCAAAATGCCATCCCAGCTGGATGACTGATTTTTGAGCATGATGGGTGTTGACCATGACTGATTTTATCGCCCCACAATGGCGAGCCGTGCTGGCCGAAAACGCGCTCGACAGCGTAGATGCCGCATGGACGCGTGAGGTGGCGTGGGTCGAGGCGCCGAATGATGGTCGAGGTGGCTTGAGTGGCGTAGGGCGGGTGAATCTGTCATCGGCGCAAGGCGATACGACAGGCGCCTTTCTAAAGCGGCAGCAGAATCATACGCGGCCATCGTGGCGACACCCTGTGCGCGGCGAGGCCACCTTCAAGCGCGAGTTTGATATGGTGCAGCATCTGCAGGCGCATGGCGTACCCACGCTGGAACCCATGCTGTTTGGTGAACGTCATGTGGCGAAGGAGGTGCGTGCCGTCTTGATGACCGTCGCGCTGGATGGTTATCAGCCGCTGGATGCCCTGGTGGCCAGTGAGGAATTCAACCGTATGCCGCCCGCCGAGAAACGCCAGTTGCTGGCCGCCACCGCGCATACGGTGCGGCAGATGCATCTGGCCGGTGTGCAGCATCGCTCGCTGTATGCCAAGCATCTTTTTGCTGCCAGGCAGGGCGCAGGTTACCGGGTGGTGGTGATTGATCTGGAAAAATCCCGTTTCAATCGCGTGCCTGTGCTGCGTACCGTGCATGATCTGGTGACCCTGAACTATCGCACTACCGGCTGGAGTCGCACGCAACGGCTGTATTTTTTCAAGCAGTATTACGCAACCAGCGCGCTCAGTGGCTGGCAGCGGGAAGTATGCAAGCTGATCGCCAGGCGCTCGCGCGCCAGGCTCAAGCCCAGGGCAAAATAAACCAGCAGTAATAAACCAGCTGTAATAAACCAGAGGTAAACAGCGCGGCAGGTTTCGGGAAGACATCACGCGCTGATGAAGATTGGATAAAAAGGTATCGCATTCAAATGAATACTGAACATACACCCGTATCCGGGGAGGGGCGTCTGGTTGATTTCAGCATTGCGCTGGTCAATTACAAGACGCACGAGGTGACTTCGCTTTGTCTGGACCTGCTGAAAAAAGCCCTGGGCGATAGTGTCGTGCCAGTGTGGGTGGTGGATAACAATTCTGCCGATGAAAGCACGGAATATCTGAAGTCCCTGGACTGGATCAATCTGATCGAGCGCAAGGCGGAAGCGCCGGAAAAAGGTTTTATGGCACATGGCCGGGCGCTGGACCTGATCCTTGAGCGGGTGCAAACGCCTTATCTGTTGCTGATGCATACCGATACGCTGATCTATGACGTGGATATTCTGCGCCAGATGCTGGCGCATATGCGCACGGGTGACAGGGTGGCCGCGGTTGGCTGCCTGGAGCAAGTGCGCCGCACCCGCCTGGAAACCGCCTGGCGCATCTTTATACGCGCAACCAAGTATTACTATCGCCGCGCCAAGGTGGCGCTGGGCCTGGATACCCGCGAACCACGGCTGTTTTATGAAATCTACCTCAAGAGTTTCTGCACCTTGTGGAACGTCGACATCATTCGCCAGCAGGCATTGAGTTTTGCCATGACGGAGCGCATCCCCGGTTACGAAATGCAGGACAGATTAAAGGCGGCGGGTTACCGCTTCGTCGCCATTCCGCCGCAGCATATGTTCGAGTATCTGGATCACGTGGAAGCGGGCACGGTGTCGCTGGTCAATGGCCTGGGCAAGGATCATAAACGCGTAAAAAACTACCAGCGCATCATGGCGCGGGTGAAGGCCAAGTAGTGGGGATGATGGTTTAATGGAGACCAGCGCAACATGAGCATGGCAATGAATGTCACGCTGGCAATTAATACAGAGCTGATGCTGGCGGATGGCAGCAGCTTGCGTATCGGCCAGCATCTGCGGGTGTTGCCCGGCCGCCGACTGGTCTGCTTTGGTGAGTGGCAGGGCAGGCAAGTGCTGGCCAAGGTTTTCATGGGCAAGCGCGCAGCGCATTACGCCGAGCGTGACGCCAATGGCGTAAAGCGCCTGCTGGAAGCTCATCTCGCCACGCCACCCTTGCTCGCGCAGACAAGCAGCCAGGCGGGCGATATGCAGGTCTTGCTGTATGAGGCACTGACGGGGGCCGAAAATGCCGAGCAGGCCCTGCAGGCTGCCGATGCATCGGGACGCAGTGCCATCACTCGCCAGTTGGTCGAAGCCGTTGCCGCCCAGCATGAAGCTGGCCTTGTGCAGACCGATATGTATCCCAAGAACTTCCTGATTGAAAACGGTACTCTTAAACACGGTACTCTTGAAAACACGACAGTGCATGCGATAGACGGCGATGGCATTCGCCCATTGGGGCGTTTTTGTTCGTCATGGCGTGCCTGGCATAATCTGGCGATATTGCTCGCCAAGCTTGACCCGGAAGTGCTGGATCGCGACTTGCCTGCACTGGTGCAGCGCTACCGTGAAGTCAGGCAGTTGGGCGCGGGATCGGTCTCGCCTTTGCTGCGCCGCCTGATCGATGCTTGCCGCTGGTATGCCAGTTATCAATATGCTGACAAGAAAGTCTTGCGCACCTGTTCTGACGTCCTGGTGCACAAGACGTCCGCGCTGTTTACTGCGATCAACAGACAACCGCCCATGACCTTGCTGGCCGTGCCATCGCCTGTCGAACTGGATGGCTGGATCAGCCAGGTGGCAACTGCAGAAGCCCTGAAGCGGGGTAACACCAGCACCGTGGTCAGGCATGATCTTGATAACGTGCCGGTGGTGATTAAAAGGTACAATATCAAGAATTTCTGGCATGGCATTGGCCGTGCCTGGCGCCAGAGTCGCGCAGCGGTATCCTGGCGCAATGGCTTTCGTCTGCAACGGTATGGCATAGGTACGCCGAAGCCGCTAGCCTTGCTGGAAGAGCGCTGGGGGCCATTTCGCCGCCGGGCTTATCTGCTGGCAGAGTATCTGGATGCGCCGGATGTCAGTGGGTATTTTGAGCAGCCGAATCTGAGTGATGAAGACTATCTGCAGGCATGCCGTCATATTGCCCGGATGTTTTATCAGCTGAAATTGCTTAAAATCTCGCACGGTGATTGCAAGGCAAGCAATATCAAAATGGTGAATACCACGCCATACCTGATTGATCTGGACAGTATGCAGGAGCATGTGTCCTGCTACCGATTTGCGCGATACCACGCGCGCGATTTACGCCGCTTTATGCGAAACTGGCCGCCGCAATCCCGGGTTTACCGGATGCTGGCGCATGCCTTTGCCGACATTTATCGTGACGCCGCTTTTCTGAAAAAAGCTGGCATCTCCATCAACTAAGCGAACCAACATGATTATTTTAGGATTATCCGGTGCTCTCGGGCACGACTCTTCAGCGGCCATTATGGTGGATGGCAAGATCATTGCCGCTGCCGAAGAAGAACGTTTCATACGCGACAAGCACGCCAAGAACAAATTGCCGCTGGAAGCTGCACGCTACTGTCTGAAAGAGGCGGGTGTCCGGCCTGATCAGGTCGATGTGGTGGCCTTTCCCTACGGCGAGATTCCGCTTAGTTCGGCAGCGCGCTGGCATTACGCCAAGCGCCACTGGTATGCGCCTGATCGTGCGCTGGATGCGCTGTTCAACGGCAATCGCCGCTACCGCCGCAACCGCGACAAGGCCATGCAGCTGATGCGCGATCTCGGCATCAATAAAGCCGAGTTTGTGCCGGTGGAGCACCATCTGGCACACGCCAGCAGCGCCTATCACCTGAGTGGTTTCAAGGAAAAAACCGCGATTGTCGGTATTGATGGCAAGGGCGAATACGCGACCACCTTCTTTGGCTACGGTGAAAACGGCAAGATCCACAAGATCAAGGAATTTTACGATCCGGATTCGCTGGGCGGCATGTATGGCGCGATTACCGAATACCTGGGCTTTGAGATGCTGGATGGCGAATTCAAGGTCATGGGCATGGCGCCGTATGGCGACCCTACCAAGTACGATCTTTCAAGGTTGGTCGAGTTTGATGGCGACGATCTCAAGGTCAACACCAAGCTGGTGAATGTGGTGGGTTTGCGCCGCTACAAGGAAAAAGGCAAGGGCTATTACTTTACGCCCGAGCTGGTGGAGTGGCTGGGCCCCAAGCGCGAAGGTGATGAGATCGACGATCCTTATATCCACTACGCGGCTTCTGTGCAGGCCTTGCTGGAAGACATTGCCATGAAGATGATTGATCACTATGTGGGTGACATCATTCGTGAAACCGGCCGTATTTGTATGGCGGGTGGCGTGGCGCTCAACGTCAAGCTGAATCAGCGCATCATCGCCATGCCGGGCGTTAAAGAGCTGTTTGTGCAGCCCGCTTCTGGCGATGCCGGTACGGCGCTGGGCGCGGCCAGTTTTGTGGCAGCCGAGCGCGGTGAGCCGGTGCAGGCCATGCAGCATGCTTACCTTGGCCCATCCTTCACCACCGAAGAATGTATTGCCGCTTGCGAAGTGCATCCGGCCAAGCCTGTGTTTTACCGTATTGAAAATGCCGCACAAAAGGGCGCCGAACTGCTGGCCGCGGGTAATCCGCTGGCATGGTTCCAGGGCCGCATGGAATTTGGTCCGCGTGCGCTGGGTTGCCGCAGTATCCTGGGTGACCCCAGCCATCCGGGCGTGGCAGACCGCATCAATGCCCAGATCAAATACCGCGAACGCTGGCGTCCATTCTGCCCCAGCATGCTGGATCGCGTGGCAGTCGATCTGTTGCAGACCGAGCATCCCGCGCCTTACATGACCTTCACCTTTGACGTGGCGGATCACTGGAAGCCGCGCATACCCGAGGTGGTGCATGAGGACGGCACCGCGCGTGCCCAGGTGGTGACCCGGGAAACCAATCCGCGTTACTACGCCCTGATCGAGGAACTGGAGCGCTTGCGCGGCGTGCCTGTGGTGTTGAATACATCGCTTAATCGCCGTGGCGAGCCCATGATTTGCAGTCCCGCCGATGCCCTGAACATGTTTTACGGCTGTGATCTGCAGTACCTGATCATGGAAGATGTACTTGTCGTCAAGGAAACAGCAACTCCCTGATTTTTCTTCATGTCCTGTGCGATTATCCCTTGATTTATGGCGGGTTTTGCATGCCCTTTCATTTGACGGGGGCATGCGCTTTGAGGATAATCCAAGGCTGATCCCACTTTATAAATAGCGCCCAACATCTAATGAAACAAATACTCAACGAGGTTACGGAACGCATTCGCGAACGCAGTGCGCCCACCCGTCAGGCATATCTTCAACGTATCGATCAGATCATTCAGCGCCCACGTGGCGCAGATCGTCTGGGCTGTGCCAATGTGGCACACGCGTTTGCGGCCCTGCCCAACAACGACAAATTCCGTGTGGTGGCCGAGAAGGCACCGCACATCGGCGTGATCACCGCCTACAACGACATGTTGTCAGCGCATCAGCCTTACGAAACCTATCCCGATATCATCCGTGATGAAGCGCGCAAGCATGGCGCCACCGTGCAAGTGGCAGGTGGCGTGCCAGCCATGTGCGACGGCATCACCCAGGGCGAGCCTGGCATGGAGCTGTCACTGTTTTCGCGTGACACCATTGCCATGGCAACCGCCATCGGCCTGTCGCACGATGTGTTCGATGCAGCCCTGCTGCTCGGCGTCTGTGACAAGATTGTTCCAGGTCTGCTGATCGGCGCCCTGCATTTCGGCCACCTGCCCTGTGTATTCGTGCCTGCGGGCCCGATGAGCACCGGCATTGATAACACCTCCAAATCCAAGGTCCGCGAGAAATACGCCCAGGGTCTGGTGGGCCGTGAAGAGCTGCTGGCGTCCGAGTCTGCGGCTTACCACGGTGCCGGTACCTGTACCTTCTACGGCACCGCCAACAGTAACCAGATGCTGCTTGAAGCCATGGGCCTGCATGTGCCAGGTGCGGCGTTTGTGCATCCGCATGAAGGCATGCGCGAATCGCTGACCCGCGAAGCGGTGAAAACCGTGCTCTCGATTACGCAGAACCAGCGCTTTACCCCGATTGGCCGTCTGGTCGATGAACGCGTGATTGTGAATGCGATTGTTGCCCTGCTGGCCACTGGCGGCAGTACCAACCACGTCATTCACTGGGTGGCGGTTGCTCGTGCTGCCGGCATCATCATTGACTGGTCCGACTTCTCCAAGTTGTCGCAATCCACCCCATTGCTGGCCCGTGTTTATCCAAACGGTACGGCTGACGTGAATGAGTTCCAGAATGCTGGCGGTCCAAGCTTCGTGATTCGTGAACTGGTTGAAGGCGGTTACATGCATGACGACGTTTCGTCTGTGGTGCTGGGTGGCCTGCGCGATTTCTGCAAGAAACCTGAGCTGTCTGACAACGGCCTGATATGGGTCGACCTGCCAGTGGAAAGCGTGGATGAAACCATCGTGCGTACGACCAGCAAGCCATTCAGCGCATCTGGCGGTTTGCGCCTGCTGACAGGCAATCTGGGCCGTTCCGTGATCAAGACTTCTTCTGTGCCTGAAGATCGCCAGGTGATCGAAGCGCCAGCGATTGTATTCAACGGTCAGGAAGAACTGCTGGCGGCGTTTGAGCGTGGCGAGCTGGAAAAAGACTTTGTGGCCGTGGTGCGATTCCAGGGTCCACGTGCCAATGGTATGCCTGAGCTGCACAAGCTGACGCCGCCATTGTCCGTCTTGCAAGCCAAGGGCTTCAAGGTGGCGATTGTGACCGACGGCCGCATGAGTGGTGCTTCAGGCAAGGTGCCTGCGGCCATCCACTTGAGCCCGGAAGCCCTGGCGGGTGGTCCGATTGGCAAAGTGCGTACCGGCGACATGATTCGCCTCAACTCCATCGTCGGCACATTGAATGCGCTGGTGGATGAAGATGAATGGCAATCACGCACCCAGGCGGTGATGACCGAAGCGCACAAGCACAACAACGGCCATGGTATTGGTCGCGAACTCTTCGGTGGCATGCGCAAGAATGTGCACAGTGCCGAAGAAGGTGCCGTTACCTGGATTTGATCTGATCACTGATCCGTATGCTTCGGGTATGCGGATCAGTCACCGGTTTGGCGAGCCTGCACTCTGCCCGCAACTCTTTTCTTGATATCAATGTGGATGTGAAATGAACACTTTAGACTTAGCTAATCACGGCCCGGTCATTCCGGTTATCGTCATCAACAAGGTAGAAGATGCCGTGCCCATGGCAGAAGCCTTGCTCGAAGGCGGTATCAAGGTGCTGGAAGTCACCCTGCGTACGCCGGTAGCGCTGCAGGCAATGGAAGCCATTGCCAAGGCTGTGCCCGATGCCATCGTCGGTGCCGGTACCGTGCGCAGCATCAAGGATGCACAAGCCTGCAAGGATGTTGGTTGCCAGTTCGCGGTGAGCCCTGGCTACACCAGTCAGCTGGGTCTGGCTGCCCGTGAAATCGGTTTGCCACTGCTGCCAGGTGTTTCTACCGGCAGTGAAATCATGCAGGCCAATGCCGATGATTACTACTTCCTTAAGCTGTTCCCAGCGGTTGCTGTGGGTGGCATCAATCTGCTCAAGGGCTTTTCTGGCCCATTCGGCGATGTGAAGTTCTGCCCAACCGGTGGCGTGACTGTAGAAAGCGCACCCCAATTCCTGGCGCTGCCTAACGTAGTGGTGTGTGGCGGTACATGGCTGACCCCTGCGGATGCGGTCGCATCCAAGAACTGGGCTCACATTACCAAACTGGCCCGCGAAGCCAGCGCGATCAAAGCAGCATAATGCAGTCGCGGCCCTGATCGGGGCCGCCTGCTAAATTTTGGAAATTGTCGCGGCTGATTGACGATCCCCCGGAGGTCAGCCGCGATGCCAATCCGGTCAGGCTCAACATGAATATAGCGCGATATCAAAGCCTGGTCTTTGATTGTGACGGTGTCATCCTCAATTCCAATTTCCTGAAAATTGAGGCCTATTTCGCGACCGCCAAAAACTTTGGCGCCAATGATCAGCAAGCGCAAGCGCTGGTCGATTACCACATCAAGCTCGGCGGCATCTCCCGCTTTGTAAAATTCGAATACTTCCTTACCGATATTCTTCAGCGGCCTTCCAGCCGCAAGGATGTTGACTTTCTGTTGGCCGACTTTGGCCGAGAAGTGCGTAAGCGGCTCTCTACCTGCGAAATCGCGCCAGGCTTGCCAGCGCTGCGGGAACAGACATCCAGCAGCAACTGGCTGGTGATTTCGGGTGGCGATCAGGAGGAGCTGCGGGCCATTTTTGCCGAGCGCGGTATATTGGACTTGTTCGACGGCGGCATTTTCGGCAGCCCGGATAACAAGGATCAGATCCTCGCCCGCGAACTGGCGACGGGCAATATCCGGCAGCCTGCTTTGTTCATGGGCGATAGCCGTTATGACCATGAATCCTCTACCCGGGCCGGGCTGGATTTCGTGTTCATGCACGCGTGGACCGATTTCCCTGAGTGGGAAAGCTACACCCAGCAGCATGGCATTCGTGTTGTCGCACAGTTAGAACAACTTCCTGCAGCATGATCCATCGCATATCCAGCCTGTTTGGGCGGCAGAGTGAAGCGCTTTCCGCGCAGGATTTCGAACAGCTGCGCGCCCAAGCCAGGATCCTCGAGCAGGATGCCCGGGGCGTTAAAGTTCTGCAATTGTCCGACGGCCGCATCTTCAAGCTGTTTCGGGTGCGCCGTTTGCTTAGTCTGGCGCGTATTTATTCTTATGCCAGGCATTTTTGCCGTAATGCAGATGGCCTGGCAAGACTGGGGATTCCTACGGTCAAGGTCGTCCGCCTTCTGCATTTTACGGGGAGTGCCGATACGGCCGTTCTGTATCAGCCATTGCCAGGCAGGACCTTGCGTCAGCTAGCGCAGGCCGGCGAATTGGACAACAAGTTGATGGCGGATTTTGGGCGCTTTGTGGCAGATCTGCATGCACGGGGTGTCTATTTCCGCTCCCTGCATTTTGGCAATGTCGTGCTTACGCCAGACAACGCATTGGGCTTGATTGATATTGCCGATCTCAAGCTGTACCGCCATCGACTGCATGTTGGGCATCGTGCCCGCAATTTTCGCCACCTGCAGCGGCTCAAGCACGACTGGGACATGGTGGCTACGGAGGCGGTGCAAGCATTCATCGAGGCTTATTTTGCCGCGAGTGATCTTTCCACGCGCGATCAGGCCACATTGAGATCAAAATTCAGATATCTGCCCCAGACCTGAACCCATGAATATCCTGCATATCTGCCATAGTTACTATCCGCCTTTTCTGGATTGCGCCCGTCAATACGCTGCCTTGTTTCATGGATCTCCTTACAAGGTGGTAACCGTGTATCTCACAGGCAAGCCGGATCCCGAGGTCGTGCGCGGCAGTGCTTCTGATGAGGTGATTTTTTTAGGCTTCAGCAGCAAGCAGGTGCGCGGACTTAAGCTGGCGGCGATTGCCAAGGTACGCAAGCTGGTTGCCGAGCGCGACTTCGTCATGTGCATTGCACATCGCGCCAAGCCTACCTATGTGGCGCTGCTGGCTACGTCCTTGCCCGTTGTCAGTATTCATCACAATTACAATGACTTTGGCCGTTTCTCGCGCCGCTTGCTCGTTAATCTCTGCCGCAAACGCCTGTTGATGCTATGTGTGTCAGATTCCGTGCGCGATGAAATGCGTTCCCATCTTTCCCATTGGCCAGCTGAGCAGATTGAAACCCTGTATAACCGCATCGATGTGGAGGCTGTTACCTCCGCGCTGGTCCCTCGCGATCAGGCGCGCCAAGCCCTGCAATTGCCCGAGGATAGGTATGTGATCGCCAATGTCGGGCGCCTGCATCACGACAAGGATCAGGCTACGCTGTTGAAAGGCTATGCCAGGGCATTGCCAGAGCTGCCTGCCAACACCGAACTGGTGATACTGGGTAAAGGCCCACTGGAGCGTGAGCTCAAGGCGCTGGCCGATAGCTTGAATATTGCCGATCGCGTGCGCTTCCTCGGCGTCATCCCCGACGCACGGCGCTATTTCCGTGCTTTTGATCTGTTTGTCCTGACCTCAGACCATGAACCTTTTGGCATGGTCCTGCTTGAAGCTATGGCTGCTGACCTTCCCATTATCTGCAGCAACAGTGGGGGCGGGGCGGAAGTAGTAGCGGGCGTGGGCACCTTATTCCCGCTGGGGGATGTCGAGGCGCTTGCTTCTTGCATGTTAAGTGTAAAAGATCACAAAATATCCCGTTACTCTCTTGTCACGCAAGAGCTCTTGGCCCATCGTTTCTCCGATGAGGCTGCACGAACTTCTTTTTTCTCCTTACCGTTCATCCAGCGCATTATCAATCAATTGTAATTCCGGGTTGGATTTGCCATGACGAACAAGATTCTGATACTGGATGGTATCAGTGGGGTGCCTTTGGCCCGCGAGATTAGTGATACATGCAGCGCGCTGGGGCGTGATGCATGTTATGTTGATCTCGCAGCATTGGATAAAATCCCACTGTACAGACTGCGATCCATGTTTACAAAAGCTGTAAATCGACAGCAAGACAGTGACGCTTTTTATCATTTACCGCGCGCGCAGCACAAAGAGCTGGAGTGCATCATCAAGCGCGAGCGCCCTAGCCATATTCTGGTCGTGGGGTTTATCTATCGCTTTATCAGTCCTCTTGTTTTACGTCAGTTGGCCGATCGCTATCAAATAAAGCTCTATCTTTACGATACGGATAGCTGCAATATCTATTCGAAGAGAAGGGAATTTGTTTTCTTTCTGAAAAGCGAATTGCCGGTTTATGACGGCATATTTTCTTTTTCCCAAGTGATGACAGACTTTTTCTGCCGCACGTCACAACCCAACACTCGCTACATGCCGTATGGCGCAATGCCCATACATCTTCCCGCGCCTTCTGGCGAGTCGCATGATGTTCTGTTTGTGGGCAGCGGTGATCTGAGACGCATATTTTTACTTGAGCATATCCGGGATCATCTATCGATTTACGGTAGTCGCTGGGAGCGCAACCAGGGCCTGATGTCGACCCAGCTACAAGAAAAGATCACGAATAAAACGGTGTGGGGCACTGAGCTGTTTCAGTTGTTTGCGGACACCAAGATCATACTCAATATCACGCGTTCCCAATTTTATGGAGCCGAAACAGGCATTAATCTGCGTATTTTTGAAGCGTTGTCTTCTGGCCGTTTTCTACTGACGGACTATTGTGATGAGGTTTCCGAACTCTTTGAATTAGGTCAGGAACTAGAGACCTTTAAAAGCTCAACAGAGCTGAAGGAAAAAGTCGAGTTTTACCTCCAGCATCCTGAAGAGCGTATGAGGATTGCAGAACGTGGCCATCAGGCATTTCAGCAGCGCTTTACCTGGGAAGTCCGGACGCAAGCGCTGCTGGAGGCGATGCAAGTTTAAGCAGAGGCTTTCAATGTGCGATCGGCATATGTCTGTCTGAGCTGTTGCGCGATCAGTAGCGCCAGCGGCAAGTGAAAGACGAGCCAACGCTGGCTGGGGCTATGCACCAAACTGCTGCCATCAAAGCACAATCCGAGTACACCGACCGCAAGATACCATCCTGCCCATGACCCTGCACGCAGTCCCTGGGTAATCGCCAGAATGGTCAGTGCCAGCAGCGGGATTACCCCAATCAGTCCTGCTTTATAAAACTGCGTAACGAACACACTGTGTGGATGGACCATGACATTTCCATCGCGAGAGATGTATTGAAACGCATGTTCCGGTCCGCAGCCCATCCATATCCCGCAGCGCAAGGTTTCTGCGATGTAACCATGCCAGATTTCCGGCCGATAAAAATTCCGCTGCAGCAGACTTGCACCAATTGGCGTATAGATCAGCAGCAAAGTGATGGCGATGACAACGGCAAGGGCAATGCTGATGATGACTAAGGTCGCACGCTTGCTTTTCTGGTGATAGAAATTGAAATAGGTGAGCAGCATGATCAGTGCCCAGACCCCAATGATACTGCGCGTTTGCAAAATGGTGAGCGCTACCAGCAGTACCAATAGGTGAGCAGTAATCACGGCACGATATTTTTTCGCACGCATGCCCAGCAAAGTGATCACTGCCAGCATGCCACCCATGGTGTTCGTTACATAAATCACATTTTCCAGTTTGGCATTAAGGTCGCTCAAGCGCATTCCAGGCACCCAGGTCCCATGCGCATATTGCATGACCATGTTCACCAGAACATATACCGTTATCAGGCCAAGAAATGCCCAGGCTGCTTTATATACGGTGTCTTCATTCAATAGTGGCAAGCGAGCCACTGCCAGATAAAGAAGTAAAACAATGGCCCCGAATTTGGCCTGCTGCAGTGGTGAGCCGTCTCCCAGAATGGCTGCGAGGATCAAGGTCGCGATCATCAGGAGCAGTAATTGCCCGAGCCGATTTCTGAAAAAATCCTGCACCTCCTGAAAACGCAAACTCACCAGAGTGGGTAACATCAGGATCAGGTAACTTACATTGTTATGTGCCTGCGAACCCGTGATGACGAGGAAGCTGACCATCCAGGCGGCGACGGCATAGATGGCAAATTGAGGGCTGCGCAGGTAATTGAGGAATTTCATTTAGCCTTACTTTCTTAAGATGGACGCAAGGTGTTGCGTGATGAGCTGATAATAGTGTTCGCGGTAATCTTCAATCGCGTGGTGCTGGGCAAGATAATGGAAAGCCTGCTCTCCTTTTGCATGGAGGCTTGCCAGATCCAGAGCCAGATACTGACGCAGGGCTTGGGTGAGACCGGCGACATCTTTAGGCAAAACAGCGATTCCGCCTGCACCTACGATCATGTCATGCATTTCGGGTATGTCGGAGGCGATTACCGGCAGATGGCCGCTTATTCCCTCCATCAGCGCGAGTGGCAAGCCTTCTTTGAGCGAGGGCATGGCAAAGATGTCAAAGGCTTTAACGTATTGCAGACCGTTATCCCTGAACCCTAGCAGATGCACTCGTCCTTCCATTCCCAGGCTGCTAATTTGCTCTTCGAGGGCGGACTGGTTAGGGCCTTTGCCTATGATGGCAATGTGCGCATCAGGAAACTCATCCTTGATGCTGGCGAGGGCCGAAATCAGGTAGTGATGGCCCTTGCGAGCAGAAAGAACACCGATCGCCCCAATAATTCGCTTGTCCAGAGGTAAGCCCAGTCTGGCTCTTGCGGTTGCTTGATCAAGCTGCGATACCTCGGCTTTTCTTATATCAATGGCATTGGAAATGGCATGGGTATTCTGCTCGGTAAAGCCGCTCTTATAGCCGATCAGGTAATTGCGCACAGCGTCTGATACGCCGACGAATTGCCAGTGACGATCTGCCAGCCATTTCACCTGCCAGCGACGATAGGGACGATTGTATTCATTCAGCACATGCGAAATGCCGACGCACAGCGGGATGCGCAATAGTTTATTCAGTTGCAGCATCAGGCTGACTATTTTGAAGCGATTGCATATGACCACATCAAACTGCTGGGCTTTACAGAAACGGTAGACTTTCCATAAAACGCCCAACCGCAATCCGCGCATATCCGTATCAGGAATATTGAAATAATGCACATGCTCGGCAAGGCTGCGCGGCTGATCTGCCCGCGGCTCACCGCTGATATAGGCGGATGTTATTTCAAACTGATCTTGCGGCAGGGCTTTGATAATTTGCTCCGCCAGGTCTGATACATCACTGGTTCTGACGTTGTAATCCGGGTGAAGCTGCAAGACCTTGATTCTATTTTTCATGGGTGATCGCTGGCAGTAAATGGGATGTTACCTTGGTAGGTGAAATCATCTTCAGGCAGTTCAAATGTCCCAGCGGACATCCGCGCTTGAAGCAGGGGCTGCATGACAGGCCGAGATATTCAATGATGGCTTTGCTGCTCATGGGCGGGGTGTGGTGGGGGTCGGATGAGCCGTAAAGGGCGATCAGTTTTTTATCCAGAGCGGCGGCGACATGCATCAGGCCGGAGTCATTGCTGACGACGGCGGTGCATAAGGCCATCAGGTCTATGGCTTCGCCCAGTTGGGTTTTTCCTCCCAGGTCCAGGCAAGCCATATTGCTCAAGCGGTTGATCTCGTGCGTGACGGGAATATCTTTAGCCGAGCCGAACAACCAGACCTGCCAGCCTTGGGCCGTCGCGGCACGGGCGACCTCCGCATAGTATTCCACTGGCCAGCGCTTGGCTTCGCCATATTCGGCGCCTGGGCAAAGCGCCAATACGGGCACTTGCGGCAGGGTATGGCCCAACTTGACAAGCGCAGCCTGCGCTTGCTCCGGGTTGGCTTGCAGGCTGGGGTTGCTGATGGCGAGTGGGCGCTGTGTTGCTGTATCGCGCGGCTGGCTCAGGGCCACAAAACGGTCCACCGTACGGGGTAATTGGTGCTTGTCCAGCGGGCGGATGTCATTGAGCAGGCCATAGCGCTGTTCGCCCAGAAAACCGGTACGCTGCGGAATGCCGGCCGCAAAAGGCAGGATCGCGGATTTCAACGAGTTAGTGAGCATGATGCTCTGGCTGTATTGCGCCTGGCGTAGCGCGCGGCCGAAGCGTATGCGCTCAAGCAGGCCAAGTTGCCCATGCTTGAATGGCAGGGCAATGCCCTGATTGACTTCGGGCATGCGCTCCAGCAAGGGGAGTGTCCAGCTCGGGGCGGCGACGTCGATAATGACATCAGGGTCCTGCTGGCGCAGGGCTTTGAACAGGCTTTGCGCCAGCACCATGTCGCCCACCCAGGAGGGGCCCATTACCAGGATTTTATTCACTGCCATGACCAAGCCTAACTGGCGATTTTTTCCAGGATTCCACTGGTGCTGCGACCGGGGACGACCGGGATGAGCGCGATCTCGCCACCCCAGGATTTGACTTCAGCGCCGCCCACTACCTGGTCCTCACGATAGTCACTGCCTTTGACGATCACATCGGGGCGTATGGCCTTGATGAGTTCAAGCGGCGTGTCGTCGTCAAACAGGATCACGGCGTCGATGGCTTCCAGCGCGGCCAATACACGTGCCCGGTCCATCTCGTGGATAACGGGGCGGGTAGGGCCTTTGAGCGCGCTCACGGAGCGATCGGTGTTCAATCCCAGAATTAGGCGGGTGCCGCGCTTGCTGGCGGCCTCCAGATAAGTCACATGCCCTGCGTGCAGGAGGTCAAAACAGCCATTGGTGAAGACGATTTTTTCACCAGCCTGGCGCCAGGCCGCTACTCTTGCCAGCAGGGTTTCCATATTGCACACCTTGTCGGCCTGACTGGCGGTTTCAGCGCTCAATAAAGTGTTCAGCAGCTCTTCACGTGAAATGGGCACGGTGCCGACCTTGCCGACCACGATGCCAGCCGCGATATTTGCCAGCTGTAATGCCTGGTGCGGTGGCAATCCGTGCATCATGCCTGCGGCCAGCGTTGCGATAACGGTATCGCCCGCGCCAGAGACATCGAATACCTGTTTGGCGGTGGCGGGGATATGGCTGGTCGCGTCCGCCTCTATCATGCTGATGCCTTCTTCCCCGCGGGTAACCGCGAGGAAATCCAGCGCCAGCGTGTTGCGTAATTCTGCGGCGGCTTGCAGCAATGCCGCATTGTCCTGCCCGCTGACATTGCAGGCCTCGGCGGTTTCGCGCTTGTTCGGGGTCAATGCCGTGGCGCCGCGATATTTGCTGTAATCGCGTCCCTTGGGGTCTACCAGCAGGGGGATGCCGTGCTGTTTGGCGTGCTTGATGACATGCTGCGCCAATTCGGCACCCAGCACGCCCTTGGCGTAATCGGACAGAATGATCATCGCGGGCTGTTGCGCCAGCAGATCATCGACATGGTGTTGCAGTTGTTGCTTTTCATCGGCACTGAAAGCGGCGCTGCTTTCCTGATCCAGGCGCATCATTTGCTGTATGCCACCCAGTACCCGCGTCTTGGTGATGGTCGGGCGCTCGCCGCTGTGCATCACGCCCGTCGTGCCAATATTGGCCGTCTGCATCAGTGCCAGCAGGGTTTGCGCTTCCACGTCATGCCCCACCACACCACAGATGCGGGTCGGAATGCCGAGCAAAGCAAGATTGGCGGCGACATTGGCTGCACCGCCAGCGCGTTCGTTGCGCTCTTTCAGCAATACCACCGGTACAGGGGCTTCCGGCGAGATGCGCTGTACTTCGCCTATCAGGTAGCGATCCAGCATGAGATCGCCAATGACAAGCGCCCAGCCGTCGCCTTGCCCAAAGCGCTCTTTGACGGTGCTGATCAGTAAGTTCGACATTGCTAATCGGCTTCCAGCAGATCGCACAGGCTATGGCCAATAAAAATATGGGCTTCCTGAATGCGTGGCGTATCGGATGACGGCATGGTCAGACAATAATCGCAGAGCGCAGCCAGTTTGCCGCCACTGCCGCCGGTCATGCCGACGGTCTTGGCGCCGATGGCCTTGGCCGTTTCAATGGCGCGGACCACATTGGCGCTATTGCCCGAGGTGGAAAAGCCGACCACCACATCCTGCGGCAGGCACAAGGCTTCGACCTGACGCGAGAAAATGAAATCAAAGCCGTAGTCATTGCCCACCGAGGTCAGGATGGAGGTATCGGTCGTCAGGGCAATGGCGGGCAGGCCTTTGCGTTCTTTCTTGTAGCGGCCGACGATCTCCGCTGCCACGTGCTGGCTGTCGGCGGCACTGCCGCCATTGCCCATGAACAAGATCTTGCCGCCATTCGCCAGGCAGTTGCGCCAGACCTGGGCTACTTCGGCGATTTGGGGCAGCATGGGTTCCAGCTGTGCCATCACGCTGGCATGCTGGGACAGGGCTTGCTGTAAATTTTCAATGGGAGTCATATTGCTCAGCCTTATGCGTAAGGGTCTGCCTGAAGCAGATAATTCTGCACGTAATCGCGTACGCCTTCTTCCAGCGTATGGAAAGCGTTGGTATAGCCCGCAGCCTGCAGTTTCTGCATGCTGGCTTCGGTAAAGTACTGATACTTGCCGTGTAAATCCTGCGGCATGTCGATGTAGGTGATGGAAGGCGTTTTGCCCATGCTGGTCATGACATTGGTCGCCAGGTCGCGGAAGGCGCGTGCCTTGCCGGTGCCAATGTTGTAAATGCCGGAAGCACCACCCTGCAGCAGGAAGTGGGCAACCACGGCTGCAGCATCCTTCACATAGACAAAGTCACGCAGCTGCATGCCATCGGCATAGCCTTCGACATGGCTCTTGAACAGCTTGACCGTGCCGTGTTCGCGGAACTGGTTAAAGGTATGGAACGCCACACTGGCCATGCGTTCCTTATGGTACTCATTGGGGCCGTATACATTGAAAAACTTGAAGCCTTGCCACTGCGGTGGCACGGCTTGTTGTGTGCGGACCTGACGCAGTGCCCATTGATCAAAAAACTGCTTGGAATAGCCGTAACCATTCAGCGGGCGCAAGCTATCGATGGAGGACTCATCGTCCACATAGCCTTTTTCACCACCGCCGTATGTCGCTGCGGAGCTGGCATAGAGAAAGGGGATGCCCTTGTCGGCGCAATACTGCCAGAGGGCTTGGCTGAAGTGGATGTTGTCCTGGACCAGCTTGTTGAAATCGCGCTCGGTGGTGGCGCTGATGGCCCCCATGTGGATCACCGCGTCGACCTTGTGGCCTTGCTCCAGCCAGCCGGCAAGTTCGTCCTTGTCCAGATACTGGGCGTACTTTCGGTGTACCAGGTTCTGCCATTGCTCGGGATGATGCAGGCGATCAACGATCACCAGGTCATCGCGACCTGCCTGGGTATTGAGGTGCCAGGCAATCATGCTGCCTATCATGCCGGCGCCGCCGGTAATTACTATCATGCGCTATGTATCCAATTCTGCGAGGTTGGGGCACACGGTGAATGTCACCGCATGTCCGGGGTGGCGGGTGAAGTTTCTAACCTGCCAGTCAGCCGGGGTCTGGGCGTGGCGACAGCGGCGCTGCCCATGCGACTTGCCTGCAAGGTTGCAAGTATAGCAAACCGCTCACTGGCAGGGACTGCCGCAAGCTTCAGTGAAGCTCAAACATCCGCCTTGCTTTCGCTTAATGCCTGGGCGCGCAGGGCCGTTTTCAGGCCTTCCTGGCGCGCATGTTCGGCATCCCATTCGATACTTACCCAGCCATGGAGATTATCGAGGGCAATGTCGCACATGGCGTGTATCCAGCTCTCGCGGCTATTCAGGGCGGGAATGTAGTGGTATTCGCCACCACCGTTATGCTGGAAAATCTCCTTGCCTTCCATGGCAATTTCTTCCAGGGTTTCCAGACAGTCACTGGAGAAGCCAGGGCAAACCACATCAACACGTTTGACCTGATCTTTACCCAGTTTTTCAAGCGTGGCAGCCAGATAGGGTTTTAGCCATTCCGCTTTGCCGAAACGCGACTGGAATGCGATCAGGTACTGATCCTTGCTTAGCCCCAGTGCCTCTGCCAGCAGGCGGCCGGTTTTGTGGCATTCGCAATGATAAGGGTCGCCTTTATCCAGTGTGTAACGTGGCACCCCATGAAAACTCATGACCAGTTTTTCCGGTTTGCCATTGATAGACCAGTATTCGCGCACGCTATCTGCCAGCGCTTTGATGTAAGCCGGATGGTCATGGTAATTGCGTATGGTGCGAATCGCCGGCACGTTGCGTGTTTGCTTCAATGTGTCCCAAACCGCATCCAGCGCCGAGGCGGTGCTGCTTGCCGCGTATTGCGGATAAAGCGGAAACACCAGAATGCGCGTGCAGTTTTGTGCTTGTAGTTTGGCAATGGCCGATGCAATCGAAGGATTGCCATAGCGCATGCCCAGTTCAACAGCGTAAGGCGATGCAATGCGCTGGCTCAGGAAACCCTGCAGCAGTGCCGTTTGCTTGCGGGCATTTGCCAGTAGCGGCGAGCCTTCGCTGGTCCATATTTGCGCATATTTTTCAGCGGATTTGCGCGGGCGCAGATTCAGGATGATCAGGTTCAGGATCAGCCACCAGATAATGCGCGGGATTTCAACCACGCGCCGGTCACTCAGGAACTGCTTGAGGTAAGGGCGCAAGGCTTTGGTGGTAGGCGCATCCGGGGTACCCAGGTTGGCGAGGAGGATGCCGGTTTTCGGCAGGGTGGCATGATCAAAGGCCCCCATGGTTTTTTTCATGCGGTGTTATCCGAGTTGAATGTTGGAAATGGATTGCAGGATGAAGTTCTGCAGCAGGATTTTCTGCTGGTAGGGGATGTCATCGAACTCCAGACCCTGCTGTATGACCAGCTTGCCACTGTCGGTCTGCACGGTGCGCTGGCTGCAGATATGGCTGGGCAAGCTGAAAAAAGTTTCAGTGCCGTTGATGTGCAGCTTGAAATTGCATTCCAGTTCGTGCCCGACCTGGCCCACGCCTTCGGTAGATTCGACCAGTGCACCACCCATGCTGATATCAACCAGCATGCCCGATGCCTTGCTCTTGAGCAGGGTGGAAAGGTTGGTGAAAGAGGTGATGATGTTGACCTGAATGCGTTGCGAGCGCCGTATTTTCGACATGGTCACCGTGCGCGGGTAAGCCAGGTGCATATGGGGATAGGGTCGGCTAAACACCACCTCGGCTGTGGTGGTAAAGGCATACACATTGCGGCCGCTGAACAGCGATACCGAAAAGGCGCTGCCTTCCTTGATGAACATGACACGATCATTCACGACCGGCAGGCTGCAGACGATGCTGCGCTGGGCCAAGCCGCCAAGAAACTTGACGAAGAAGGCATCCTGGCTGCCGGACGTGGTCAGGAATTTAAGCTGGATGTTGTCACCGATTGCCAGCTGGCGCGTGATGTTTTCCTTGCTGGCATCCACAGTTTCCACCTTGATATCCTTGCCGTTTTTCTGCATGGATTCGATGGGGTTCTGGTCGCCACTGATCTCGCTGTCGACGTAGAGATCTTTCGCCCGCAACTCGTCCAGCATGGCAGCATCCTGGATCACCTGGCCCGCAGGCGATACCAGCAGTCCCTTGGCGTCAAACAGGGGATGGCGGATGGTGGCCCCTATGTGCAAGGTGGATTTGTTCAGTAGCTGAAAGCTGGAGGGGCGCGACATGGTTATTTCATGGACAGGCCGCTGGAAAGCAGCTTGGCCGTAATATCAACAATCGGAATGACACGCTCATAAGCCATGCGAGTAGGCCCGATGACGCCTAGCGTACCGACGATCTGGCCATTGGCCTCATAGGGTGCGGTTACCATGCTGCATTCATCCAGCGGCAGGTAACCGGATTCGCCACCAATAAAAATCTGGATGCCTTCGGCGCGCTGGCTATTGTCCAGCAACTGCATCAGCGATGTTCGGCGCTCGAATATCTCGAACAGTTTGCGTAGCGAGGTAACATTGGTCGACAGCTCGTCTACCTGCAGCAGGTTGCGTTCACCGGAAATCACCACATTGTCGCGATCTTCATCCAGCGCCTTGCTGCTGGCATCCAGTGCGGCGGCCATCAGGCGGTTCATGTCCGACTGCATCTGTTTCAATTCTTCGTGCAGCTTTTTCTGCACATCCTCAAACGTGCTGCCCGAGTAATTGGCATTGAAGAAGTTGCTGGCCTGGGTGAGCTCGGCCGCGCTGTAGGCTTTATCGGTGACTATGATGCGGTTCTGCACATTGCCGTCAGAAGTGACGATAATGACCAGCAGCCGGGTATCCGAAAGCGGCAGGAACTCCAGGTGCTTGAAGGCAATCGACTTGCGACGGGGGATCATGACCACCCCGGCGAACTGCGTCAGGCTAGAGAGCAGGCCCGCCGCAGATGAAATCAGCTCTTGTGGGTCGGGAGAGGAAAGCTCGCTTTCCAGCCGCTGGATTTCTTGTGTTTGCAGCGGTTTGATGGTGAGCAGGGTATCAACAAAGAAACGGTAGCCACGGTGAGTGGGAACGCGGCCCGCCGAGGTATGCGGGCTGGCAATGAAGCCCATCTCCTCAAGGTCGGACATGACATTGCGCACGGTGGCGGGGCTGAGGTCCAGCCCGGAGCATTTTGAAAGCGTGCGCGATCCCACGGGCTGACCATCGCTGATGTAATGTTCAACCAGCGTTTTAAGCAGAATTTGTGCGCGTTTATCCAGAGTAGTCACTTGTACCGAATGTCTGTGGCGGGCGGGTTGCCCATCATTGAAAATTATCCGGTACAAGCAGGAGGAGCGCAATAAGTATTACGCACCCCCGAGAGGCTTATTGCGGCTTGGGATGCTCTTTCACCATGTAGCGCGATAAATCCTGCATGAGCTGCAGCGTGGCAGGCTGTTTTTGCTGGGTGATGCGGGCTACCTGCTCAATCGGAATCGGTCTATCGTCGGCGGTGGTGATGCGGTTGCCTGCATAACCATCAATGCTGACGGGCTGGGTGATTTTGACATCCTGATCGATATAGGTGATCTTGCTCCAGTCCGATACATACGCATAAGTACGCTGTTCTTCACCAAACAGGTTGTAGCCTATGGCGTAATCCGACACGGGATTACTCACACCGAGTAATGGCATCAGGGTAGGGACGATGTCCATATGGCTGGTCATCTTGTCAGATACCTGTGCGGCTTGCCCGGGCACCCACAGTACCAGCGGTGTGCGGATCTGCTGATCTACGAATGTTGAGTTGTGACCCCAGTAGCCGTGTTCCATGAACTCTTCGCCATGGTCACCGACCAGTATCACGATAGTACTATCCAGTAACTGATGTTGTTTCAGGTAATCAAACACCCGCGCAAACTGGCTATCCAGGTGATGCACCGAATTAAGGTAGCGACTCTTGATGCCAGGCATGTTCTTTTTCAGGGTGGTCTTGTCTAGCGTGGCGTAATTGATGTCATCTTCGTAAGGCCGACGAATCACGCTTTCAGGCGGGAAGTAATAGCGTGCATGTGGCGACTCAAAAAACATGAAAGTAAAGAACGGTTTGCCGGGGTCACGCTTGTCGATGAAGTTGAGCATGTCTGTCACATTGGTGCGGTCATTTTCCCAGCCTGGCTTGCCATTTTTTTGCAGCGCATGCAGTTTTTCAGTGGCGACATGGCTGAAGATGGTTTTCTCAAATTCGGGATACGAGAACATGGCGCTGGTGTACAAGCTCATCTGGTAATGCTCTTGCTGCAGCACATCAATGATGGCGGCGCCACGTTGCTCTTTGAGGAAGGTGAACCAGTAATTGCCGGGAATGCCGGTAAACATGGAAAACACGCCCATGCGCGTGCCGTTGCCGCCGCTGTAGTTGTGGGTAAAACGGGCCGCCTGACCAGCAAACTGCCAGGTGGCGGGCATGATTTCCGGATTCAGCATATCGGCGCGCCAGGATTCTGAAGTCAGCCAGATAATGTTGTAGGGCTTGGCGGGCGTGGTGATCTGCAGCGGTGCCATGGGGTAATTGAGTCGGCCTTTGACATCCAGCTTGGGGCCGCGCTTGATTTCATAGCCCAGCTTGGCGAAGAAGTGGCGGCTGGTCACATGCTGGAAAAACGGAATGGTATCGGTCAGCGACATGATGGCATTGCGTCCGAATGCGTCATTGGCTGCGTAAGTGAAGTGGATGCCAAAAGTGGTCAGCGCCAGCATCGCCAGCGTGTAAAGATACATGCGTGCGGGCAGCCATTGATGTTGCAGTGTGCGCAGATAGCCCCACCGGATCAGCCAGAAAAGCCCACCCTGCACTGCAAAAAAACCCACAGCGATCAAGGCAAAGCCGGTGTTGGAAGCGCCGCTGCCACCCAGGGATAGCAAGCCGCCCGGTGTCATCACCAGATTAATGATGAAGCCATTGATAAACATGCCATAAAGCTCAAATACCTTGGCATTGGCAAACAGCAGCAGCAAGGTGGTGCCGGTCGTGAGAATGGCGACCAGGCTGGATGCTAGCGTGCTTGCCTCTTGGTCGGGCTGGCGTCGCCAGTTGCTAAGGCTGAACATCAGCCGGGTGAGCACGATGGCGGGAAGAAGATAAAGCCCGCCATAGCAAAGAAAGGCCACCGTGATGAAGACCAGCGCGCCCGGACTGGTGGCGTAAGCGGTATCAAAAGCGATCGAGTCAACAGATACCAGCAGCACCATCAGGTAACTTAACAGCAGAAAATGCGATAACAGCCTGGACTGGTGGCGTTTGCTGAGACTCATGCGGGGTAACCTGTTCAATGATTATTTGGGTGGCGGTTACCATGCAAGGCCTGTGCTTGCTGAGCACAATTTTATTATGTTGATGAATTCATGTCGGTTTTTGGTTGTTCAGGAAGGCGAGGCCAGCATGGGCGGGGGATAAAGTACGCAAAGTTGGGTAGCCGGCCTCTGTACTGCATGCAATGTTTGCACGCTTAGGATGGGGAAATTTCAGCGGTCGGTTGACGCACATCGTACCGGCGCTCTTCTGTGCTTATCTTATCTATGATTAAATGCATGCCATGAAAAATGCATTCCAAACGGTAGCGCTGATCGGGAAATACATGAACCCCGAAATGCGCGAGCAGATACTCGCGCTGGCCCGGTTTCTCGCGGAGCGGCAGATTGGTATTTTCATTGAGGAAAAAACCGCCGAGCAATCCCAGATCAAGGGCTACACGACGGTGCATATCAACGCGATCGGCGCCTATGCTGACCTTGCCGTGGTGCTTGGTGGCGATGGCACCATGCTGAGCGTCGCGCGTTCTCTGGTGGATTATCAGATTCCGCTCGTTGGCGTGAATCGTGGCCGCTTCGGGTTTTTGACAGATATCACGTCTGAATCCATGTGCGAAGCCATGAGCCTGATTCTGGCAGGCGAATATCAGACCGAGCAGCGCATTTTGCTGTCGGCCACGGTCATGCGTAACGGTGAACCGGTGCATCAGGGGCGGGCGCTGAATGATGTGGTCATCAATAAAAATGGCATGGCACGGCTGATTGAGCTGGAGGTGCATATCGATGGCCAGTTCGTGCATCGCCAGCGCGCCGACGGCTTGATTCTGGCGACCCCCACAGGCACGACGGCATACTCATTGTCTGCCGGTGGTCCGATTCTGCATCCTATGCTGGATGCCATTGCGCTGGTGCCGATTTGCCCCCATACCTTAAGTAATCGGCCCATCGCCATCAGCAGCCATAGCAAAGTGGAAATTACCGTGGTGCAAGCGCCGGATGTGCGTATGCATCTGGATGGCCAGATGCAGTTTGAATTGCAGCAGGGCGACAGGATACTGGTAGAGCGGGCGAAAAAAACCGTCACGCTTCTGCACTTGCTTGGCCATAGCCATTACGACATGCTCAGGGAAAAGCTCAACTGGGGTTGATTCCCACCCATCATCGCAGCAGGACACCATGTTACAGACACTCACTATCCGCGACTTCGTCATTGTCGATCAACTCAACCTCGAGTTTGATCGCGGCTTTACCGTATTGACCGGCGAAACCGGTGCGGGCAAATCCATCCTGATTGATGCGCTCTCTCTGGCACTTGGTGCAAGAGGCGAGGGTGGCGTGACCCGTAGTGGGTGTGATCGCGCCGATATCAGCGCCAGTTTTGACATTGCGGGTTTGCCTGATTTGCAGCAATGGCTGGATGAGCATGAGCTGCCGTCGGATGACCAGCAGCTGTTGCTGCGCCGCGTGATTTATGCCGATGGTCGCTCCAAGGCTTTTATTGGTGGCATGCCGGCAACCGTGCAGCAATTGCGTGAGGCGGGCGAATTCCTGGTCGATATTTACAGCCAGCATGCCCATCATTCGCTGCTCAAGACCAGTTATCAACGTCAGACCCTGGATCTGTATGCCGGGCAATCGGCCTTGGCGGCAGATGTCGCACAGCACTTTCATGCCTGGCATGCCTTGCATGAGCGGCGCCTGGCGGCCGAGCAGAATGCCGCGGCTTATGCGGATGAACTGGCGGAGCTGCGTGATCAGCTCCGTGAGCTTGGTCAGCTTGCGCCGGTGGCCGATGAGTGGGAACCCTTGCAGCAGGAGTATGCACGGCTATCCAATGGTGCTGGCCTTATTGCTGGCGGGGAGGCTTGTCGGCAGATATTGAGTGAAGGTGAATATTCCGTCATGCCGCAACTCAGCGCATTGCAGCATAAATTGCAGGCGCTGGTCGAGCTGGATGAAACCCTCAAGGAAGCGGCCGATACGCTGGATTCCGCCATCATTCAGCTGGAAGAAACTGACCGATCATTGAATCGCTATTTGCAGCGTACTGAGCTGGATCCTGAGCGCTTGGCCGAGGTGGAGTCGCGCATTCAGGCCTTGCACGGCATGGCGCGCAAACATCGCTTCCGGCCGGAAGAGTTGACGGAGCTGATGGCGCAATGGCAGCAGCGCATGGCCGAGCTTGAATTGATGGTCGATGATGGTCAGCTGGCGCAGCAGGAAAAGGCCGCATGGCAGACTTATCATGACCTGGCTCAGCGCTTGAGCAAGGAACGTCAGGTGGCGGCGCAACGTCTGTCCGCATTGATCAGTACCGAAATGCAGCGGCTGTCGCTTTCTGGCGGACGCTTCGAGGTGGCGCTTGCTGAGCAGCAGGCATCTGCGCAGGGGTTGGAGCAGGTCGAGTTTCTGGTCGCCGGGCACGCCGGTACGGCACCAAGGCCATTAAGCAAAGTGGCATCTGGCGGTGAATTGTCACGTATCAGCCTTGCCATTCGCGTGGTGACTGCGCAACAAGGCGATATTCCCACCATGATTTTTGACGAAGTGGATGTCGGTATTGGCGGTGGTGTGGCGGAAATTGTCGGCCAGTTACTGAAGCAGCTGGGGCAGGAACGTCAGGTGCTGGTGATTACCCATCTTCCACAGGTCGCCGCCCAGGGGCAGCAACACCTGCGCGTGAGCAAGCGTCAGCAGGATGGATTAACCCTGAGCCGGATTGATCCTTTGAGTGCGAATGAACGTATCAGTGAAGTGGCGCGCATGCTGGGTGGCGTGGATATTACCGAAACCACCTTGCAGCACGCGGCCGAGATGCTGGCTAAAGCCTAGCGCTTACTTGGGTTGGCAGGGCTGCTTGGTGCAGACGCCATAGATGTACAAGGAATGGTCCTGAATGGTAAAACCGCGTTCGGTGGCGGCCATTTTCTGACGCTTTTCGATTTCTTCATCAAAAAACTCTTCTACACGGCCACACTTGATACAGACGATGTGGTCGTGGTGACCGCCCTGATTCAGTTCAAACACGGCCTTGCCGCTTTCAAAATGATGGCGGATCAGCAGGCCAGCCTGTTCAAACTGGGTAAGCACGCGGTAGACGGTGGCAAGGCCTACATCTTCACCGGTGGACAGTAATATCTTGTAAACATCTTCTGCGGACAAGTGACGGTCTTTGCTGTTTTCGAACAGGCTCAACACCTTCAGTCTCGGCAGGGTCGCCTTCAGTCCGGCATTTTTTAATTCATCGGGTTCACGCATGATTTCGGTACTCAACTAGTATTTGGGATGTTGGTGTTCTGGCGTCTGGCTGTCATGGTATATTAACGCCATTTCCAGCCAAAGTCATGGTAATGCGCTACACAATTCTCTTACTGACCTTTTTATGTGCCGCCTGCAGTTCGGCATTTCCGTCGTTCAAGCCCTATCGCATGGACATCCAGCAGGGCAACATTGTCACCTCCAAAATGTTGATGCAATTGAAGCCCGGCATGAGCAAATCGCAAGCGCGATTTGTGATGGGGACCCCGCTTTTGCAGGATAGTTTCCACGGCGATCGCTGGGATTACTTCTATCAGTATCGCAAGGATGGAAAGATCATTCAGCAGCGTCGCGTCATACTTGAGTTTGAGAACGAGCAGCTGAAGCGTGTTCGTGGCGATACTATCCCGGCAGGTGTTGATCCCACGGTGCCTGAGTTGCAGCGTCGCTCAGTGGAGCCAGAAAAAGGCTTGTGGGACCGTCTGAAATTCTGGAAGTCGGATGAAGCTGCCACGGCTGGCGCTGCAGCTGCGACTGCCCCCGCCGTGGCCGAGACGCCATCCAGCAAGGATGCGCTTGACCCCATGCTGGTCAATCCACCTGCTTCGTCGCCTGCCCGCCCATCCGATGTAAGTGACCCGGCTGAGCCTATTGCACCAGCGGTAGTGCAGGATGCACCTGCTGCTGCACCGGCGCCAAGCAAGCAAGTGCCAAGCAAGCCAGCGGCAGCAGCTCCCGCCGCTACTCAGGCTGCCCCTGCCAAGCAGGCCGCGCCGTCGGCCTCGGGCAATGCGACTTCAGCGCCTGCTGCCAAGTCTGTACCTGCCAAGGCGGCTCCAGCAGCAGCTTCCAAGCCTGCGCCTGAAGAGGATTTGCCGCCAGAAGAAGACCCTGGCTACTTTGAGCGCATGCTGGAAAAGATTGGTTTCTAAGACGCTTCGCCACTAGCGTGGCGGCATTAATGTGTAATTTGGGCAGACCTCCGACGGGAGGTCTGTTTTGTTTTGTGAGGATGTCATGAAAAAACTGAATGTAGTGATCGCTGGTTGCAGTGGGCGTATGGGATATGCCCTGCTGGAGGGGGTGTTTGCCGATGAGGCCTTGCAGCTGCATGCCGCTCTGGACCGTCCAGACAGTCCTCAGCTGGGGCGTGACGCAGGCGAGCAATTCGGTCGAAAAACCGACGTATTGATCAGTCATGATGTTGCAGCCGCGCTGGCTGGTGCGGATGTGCTGGTGGACTTTACGCGCCCGGAACCCAGCTTGCAGTATTTGCAGGCCTGTCGTGAGGCGGGGGTTGCCATGGTCATTGGCACCACTGGATTTACCCCTGAGCAAAAGCAGCTGATTGAAGCGGCGTCGGCGGATATTGCGGTGGTGTTTGCTCCCAATATGAGCGTGGGCGTGACGCTGCTGATCAATCTGGTCAAGGAGGCAGCCAAGGTGCTGTCCGAAGGTTACGACATTGAAGTTATTGAGGCACACCATAGGCACAAGGTGGATGCGCCGTCTGGCACTGCCTTGAGATTAGGCGAAGCTGCGGCCGAGGCGTTGGGACGCGATCTGGCGAGTTGTGCGGTGTATGGCCGGGAAGGCGTGACAGGCGAGCGGGATCCCAGCACTATTGGGTTCGCCACCGTGCGTGGCGGTGATGTGGTTGGTGATCACACCGTATTGTTTGCAGGTATTGGTGAGCGTGTCGAGCTGACCCACAAGGCGAGCAGTCGCGCCACCTTTGCGCTGGGGGCGTTGCGCGCAGCCAAATTTCTGACGGGGCGCAGCAGCGGCTTGTTTGATATGCGGGATGTCTTGTCGCTCAAGTAAGCAGACACCGCGCGCGTATTGCGTCTTTTTGTGCAGTGTTGACCGGGTTTGAGCGAGCCCACTGCAAGAAGCTGCTAATTCATGTTGAAGTGAAAGGTCGCGTTGAAGAGAGTAGCCTTTTAGGCTATAATCTTGAAACTTTACAGGCGGGATAAGTTCGAACTTGTCCCGCTTTGCACATCCGCTGTTATCTTAGCGTCAACATTGAAAAACAAGGGGTTAGAACGTGCCGCAACACACACCAGCCATGTTGGTTCTTGCTGATGGAACTGTGTTTCGTGGTATTTCGATTGGTGCCCAAGGCCATACGGTTGGCGAGGTGGTGTTCAACACTTCCATTACGGGCTATCAGGAAATCCTCACTGATCCTTCCTACACCAAGCAGATCGTCACCCTGACTTATCCGCATATCGGCAACGTCGGTGTTAATACCGAAGATGTCGAGTCCGGTCAGGTATATGCCAGTGGATTGATCATCCGCGACCTTCCTTTGACGGATAGCTGCTGGCGCAGTCAACAAACACTTTCCGACTATCTGGCTGCCAATAATGTGGTGGCGATTGCCGATATTGATACCCGCAAACTTACACGCATTCTGCGTGAAAAAGGTGCCCAGGCTGGTTGCATTATTACCGGCGAGGCTGATGAGGCCAAGGCGATTGAATTGGCACGTGCTTTCCCCGGTCTTGCTGGCATGGACCTCGCCAAGGTAGTCAGCTGTACCCAGTCTTATACCTTTGATGAGGGGGAGTGGGTGCTGGGTTCGGGGTATGCCAAGCCTGAGGCCAGCCGTTACCACGTGGTCGCGTTCGACTATGGCGTCAAGCGCAATATCCTGCGCATGCTGACGGCCCGCGGTTGCAAGGTGACGGTGTTGCCAGCACAGGCTTCTGCAGAAGATGCCCTGGCGCTGAATCCTGACGGTATTTTCCTTTCCAATGGCCCTGGGGATCCTGAGCCTTGCGATTATGCGATTGAGGCTATCCGTACCGTCGTTGATCGTGGTGTGCCCACGTTCGGCATCTGCCTTGGCCACCAGTTGCTGGCTTTGGCGAGTGGTGCGCGTACCTTGAAGATGAAGTTTGGCCATCATGGCGCCAACCATCCTGTGCAGGATGCCGACGACCAGCGCGTATTCATTACCAGCCAGAATCACGGTTTTGCGGTGGATGCCAGCTCGCTACCGGCTAACCTGCGGGCTACGCATGTATCACTGTTTGATGGCAGTCTGCAGGGCATTGCCCGTACCGACAAGCCAGCATTCAGTTTCCAGGGGCACCCGGAAGCAAGCCCGGGCCCTGTGGAAATGTCCTACCTGTTTGATCGATTCATCAACATGATGGAAAAGCAAAAAACAAATTAACCGCCGGGCTGCGCCACGCATGCCAGAAACCGGCGTGCAGTGGTGGGTTTCGGCGCTCACCAGCGGTTTAAAGAACATATGGCAAAACGTACAGACATCAAATCCATCCTCATCATAGGCGCTGGCCCGATCGTGATCGGCCAGGCTTGCGAGTTCGACTACTCTGGCGCTCAGGCTTGCAAGGCTTTGCGTGAAGAGGGTTACCGCGTCATTCTGGTGAACTCGAATCCTGCCACCATCATGACCGACCCAGAAATGGCGGATGCGACGTATATCGAGCCCGTCACCTGGAAAATGGTGGAAAAGATCATTGCCATTGAGCGTCCGGATGCCTTGCTGCCGACCATGGGTGGCCAAACCGCATTGAACTGTGCCTTGGATCTGGCCAAGCATGGCGTGCTGGAAAAATACAATGTTGAGCTGATCGGCGCTTCAAAAGAAGCGATCGACAAAGCGGAAGACCGCGAGAAATTCAAGACAGCCATGACCAAGATCGGTCTGGGCTCTGCGCGTTCATCGGTTGCCCATAGTCTGGAAGAGGCATTGCAGGTACAAGCCAGTATTGGCTACCCAGCGATCATTCGTCCATCGTTCACTATGGGCGGCAGCGGCGGTGGTATTGCATATAACAAAGAAGAGTTTCTTGCCATATGTGAACGCGGTCTAGAGGCATCGCCTACGAGCGAGCTGCTGATTGAAGAATCGCTGCTGGGCTGGAAAGAGTACGAGATGGAAGTGGTCCGCGACAGCAAGGACAACTGCATCATCATCTGCTCCATCGAAAACCTGGACCCTATGGGCGTGCATACTGGTGACTCCATCACCGTGGCACCAGCACAAACGCTGACCGATAAAGAATATCAGATCATGCGTAACGCCTCGCTGGCGGTATTGCGCGAGATTGGTGTAGACACTGGCGGCTCCAACGTACAGTTCGCCATCAATCCTGACGACGGTCGCATGATCGTCATTGAGATGAATCCCCGCGTATCGCGCTCTTCTGCACTGGCTTCCAAGGCCACCGGGTTTCCGATTGCCAAAGTGGCAGCAAAGCTGGCGGTTGGCTTTACGCTGGATGAGCTGCGCAATGAAATTACCGGTGGTGCAACACCGGCCTCGTTCGAGCCATCCATCGACTACGTGGTCACCAAGATTCCACGCTTTGCGTTTGAGAAATTCCCGCAGGCCGATTCACGTCTGACAACGCAAATGAAGTCTGTTGGTGAAGTCATGGCCATTGGCCGTACCTTCCAGGAATCCTTCCAGAAAGCCCTGCGCGGCCTGGAAGTGGGTGTTGATGGCCTGGACGAAAAAACAACCGATACAGACCAGATCAACAAGGAGCTGGGCGAGCCTGGTCCTGAGCGCATCTGGTATGTGGGCGATGCATTCCGTGCTGGCATGACCGTAGAGCAGGTGCATCAGCTTTCCAAGATTGACAAGTGGTTCCTGGTACAGATTGCCGATCTGATCGCGCGCGAAGAGGCACTGAAAGGTAAGGGCCTGGCCGATCTGGACAAGAATCTGCTGTTCCAGCTCAAGCGCCGCGGCTTCTCTGACCGTCGCCTTGCCAAGTTGCTGGGTACCGATCAGCACGCGGTGCGGGCTTATCGCCAGGCACTCAATGTGCGCCCGGTCTACAAGCGCGTGGATACCTGCGCTGCCGAATTCGCCACTGATACCGCTTACATGTATTCGACTTATGAAGATGAGTGCGAAGCGCAACCGACCACCAACAAGAAAATCATGGTGCTGGGTGGCGGTCCTAACCGTATCGGTCAGGGTATCGAGTTTGATTACTGCTGTGTGCACGCGGCGTTTGCCATGCGTGAAGATGGTTACGAGACCATCATGGTCAACTGCAACCCGGAAACTGTTTCTACCGACTATGACACCTCTGATCGTTTGTATTTCGAGCCGCTGACGCTGGAAGATGTGCTGGAAATCGTGGCACTGGAAAAACCGGTTGGCGTGATCGTGCAATACGGTGGTCAGACACCACTGAAGCTGGCACGTGATCTGGAAAAAGCCGGTGTGCCGATTATCGGCACCAGCCCTGACGCCATTGACCGTGCTGAAGACCGTGAGCGCTTCCAGCAAATGCTGCAGGAACTGGGCCTGAAGCAGCCGCCTAACCGCACTGCACGTACACCGGAAGAAGCCATTCGCCTGGCGCAGGAAATTGGTTACCCATTGGTTGTGCGTCCATCCTATGTGCTGGGTGGTCGTGCCATGGAAATCGTGCATGAGCAGGCGCAACTTGAGCGCTATATGCGCGAAGCCGTCAAGGTATCGAATGAATCCCCCGTATTGCTGGACCGCTTCCTGAACGATGCATTGGAAGTGGACGTGGATGCATTGTCGGATGGTGAGGATGTCATCATCGGCGGCATCATGGAACATATTGAGCAGGCAGGCGTGCACTCTGGTGACTCAGCCTGTTCGCTGCCGCCTTACAGCCTTACGCAGGCGATGCAGGATGAACTTCGCGTGCAGACCGTGCAGATGGCCAAGGCGCTTGGCGTGGTCGGCCTGATGAATGTGCAGTTCGCGATTCAGGGCGATGTGGTTTATGTGCTGGAGGTGAATCCCCGTGCTTCGCGTACTGTGCCTTTCGTCTCCAAGGCCTGTGGCTTGCAACTCGCCAAAGTGGCTGCGCGCTGCATGACGGGCGTGACCCTCAAGCAGCAAGGCGTCACCAAGGAAATCGTGCCGCCGTATTACTCCGTCAAGGAAGCAGTATTCCCCTTCATCAAGTTCCCTGGCGTTGATACCATCCTCGGCCCGGAAATGAAGTCGACGGGTGAGGTCATGGGCGTAGGCAAGACCTTTGCCGAGGCGTTTGTGAAATCCCAGCTGGGTTCCGGTACCAAGTTGCCCAAAGCGGGCAAGGCGTTCATCAGCGTGCGTCGCGAAGACCGTGAGAAGGTCATCGAGATTGCACGCTCACTGGCAAACCTCGGCTTTCAACTGGTGGCGACCAAGGGTTCTGCGGCAGCGCTGGCTGACGCTGGCCTCAAAGTCACTCCCGTCAACAAGGTGGCCGAAGGTCGTCCGCATATTGTCGACATGATCAAGAACGGCGAGATCAGTTTTATTGTCAATGTGACGGAAGACAAGAAAGCCGTGGCGGATTCCTATGAAATTCGTCGCAGTGCCTTGCAGCAAAAGGTAACGTATTACACCACCCTGGCCGGTGCCAAGGCTGCGTGTATCGGCATGGCGCATATGCAGGAACTGGAAGTACAGTCCTTGCAAAGCTTGCATCAGCAGCTTACTCAGTCATAATATAGACCTACACAAAACCACGCCTTCGCCTCCAGGCTGAAGGTGTGGTTTTTGTTTTATAGTTTGCAATGGTAGAGAAAAGAATATGAATCAAATCCCAATTACAGTAAACGGCGCGGAACTGCTCAAGCAGGAGTTGCAACGCCTTCGCAGCGTTGACCGTCCCAATGTGATTCAGGCAATTGCCGAAGCGCGTGCCCAGGGCGATTTGTCGGAAAATGCGGAATACGATGCCGCCAAAGAGCGTCAAAGCTTTATTGAAGGTCGTATTGCCGAGATCGAAGCCAAGCTGTCGAACGCCATGGTTATTGATCCCAAGACGCTGAATGCGGAAGGTCGTTGCGTATTTGGCGCTACCGTTGAAGTGGAAGACCTGGATAACGGCGATGTATCCACCTACCAGATCGTGGGTGATGACGAAGCGGATATCAAGAAGGGCAAGATTTCCATCGGCTCCCCCATTGCCCGTGGTTTGATCGGCAAGACCGCAGGCGATGTTGCTGAAGTGATGGCACCTGGTGGTTTGCGCTCTTACGAAGTGCTGGATGTTCAATACATTTAAGGGGCGGGAGCGCTAGATGGGTGCCTGGTCAGACAAGCTTGCATTGCTGGTGATTACCCTGTGGGTAGGCGCCTTATGGGCAGTCGGCTATCTGGTAGCCCCCACGCTATTCAGCGCCTTATCAGATCGTCAGCTGGCGGGTAGCCTTGCCGGCAAAATGTTCACGCTGGTGGCTTACATCGGGGTGGGCAGTGCGTTTTATCTGTTGATCCACCGTCTTGCGAACTTTGGTACCACTGCGCTCAAGCAAGGTTTTTTCTGGGCGGTGGTTGTGATGCTGATATTGACCCTGTTCGGCCACTTTGGTATCCAGCCGCTGATTGCCCAATTGAAGGCGCAAGCCATGCCGGCAGATGTCATGCACAGCATTTTTGCCAGCCGTTTCAAAGCATGGCATGGCATTGCCAGTATTGCTTACCTGATTGAAAGTCTGCTGGGCCTGGTACTGGTGTTGAAGGCCAGAGAGTAATCCCCGGCCTTTGTGTTTCGGCTAATCAGGCGAAGCTGATTTTCGGATTTTCGCCCTGGCGATAGATCACCAGTTGCTTGCCGATATGATGGATGGCGGTGGCATGGGTTTTTTCGCAGATTTCTTGCAGCATGCTGACGCGGGCTGCCCGATCATCCCCGAATACCTTGATCTTGATCAACTCATGCGCCTTGAGGCTGACTTCGATTTCCTTGAGGACGGTGTCAGTCAGGCCATTGTTGCCTATCATCACAACCGGGTTCAGGTTGTGACCCAATGCGCGCAGATGGCTAATTTGTTTGGAGTTCAGTTCAGGCATATCATCTCGTGATGTTGGCGGAATACACGCTCCATCCAGAGGGTATCCCTTTGATTCAAAAAGGCCCGCAGTCTATCACATGCCATCATTCCTACCAAGAAGTACTATGCTTACACCATGAAAAGAACCAGAACCAGCAAGGGCTGGATGCAGGAACATGTCAACGACGAGTTCGTGAAACGGGCACAACGTGACGGTTATCGGGCACGCGCGGCCTACAAGCTCATGGAAATCGATGACAAGGATCAGTTGATCAAGCCTGGCATGACCATCGTTGACCTCGGGGCAACCCCTGGCAGCTGGTCACAAGTGGCGGTGCAGCGTTTGAAAGGGCAGGGCCGCATCATTGCGCTGGACTTGCTGGAAATGGCCGCTATCCCGGGTGTGGACTTTATCCAGGGCGATTTCCGTGAAGACGCTGTGCTGTTGCAACTGGAAGAAAAATTAAATAATCGTCCCATAGACCTTGTAATTGCCGACATGGCCCCAAATATATCCGGTATAAGTTCTGTCGATCAGGCGAATGCGGCTTATTTGACGGAACTTGCCCTGGAATTTAGCCTGAAATGGCTGAAACCGGGTGGTAATTTTCTGGTCAAAGTTTTCATCGGTTCGGGGTTTGACGAGATCATGAAAACCATGCGACTCGGTTTCGATAAGGTGGTGACCCGAAAACCAAAGGCCTCTCGTGATCGTAGCAGTGAAGTCTATTTGCTCGGATTGAAGCGCAAAGCCGATTGATTGGCGCCTGCGCAAGCGATCAAAATAGGTTTAGAATGAAGTTTGCTGCCTTTATTAGTTAAGGATGTGATTTTGAACAACATCGTCAAGAATATTGCAATTTGGGTGATTGTCGCCCTGGTGCTCATGACTGTCTTCAACCAGTTCGGCTCCAAGACCACTGCAGACAGTCAGGTTGTCTACTCGCAATTCATCGACCAGGTTAAACAGGGCCAGATTGCCAAAGTGACGATTGAAGGCCGCGTATTGCGCGGTGTCACCAACGAAGGCCGCAAATTCAATACTTATGCGCCTTCTGATCCATGGCTGGTGTCCGATCTGCTGAAGAATAACGTCACGGTTGAAGCCAAGCCGGATGAAGAGCCATCGTTGCTCATGAATATTTTCGTGTCATGGTTCCCCATGCTGCTGCTGATAGGCGTCTGGGTGTTCTTCATGCGCCAGATGCAAGGCGGTGGCAAAGGCGGTGCTTTCTCTTTCGGCAAGAGCAAGGCGCGCCAGCTGGATGAAGCCTCCAACCAGACCACCTTCGCCGATGTTGCAGGTTGCGATGAAGCCAAGGAGGAAGTTTCCGAGCTGGTTGAGTTCCTGCGTGATCCTACCAAGTTTCAGAAACTGGGTGGCCGTATTCCCCGTGGCGTATTGATGGTGGGCCCTCCTGGTACTGGTAAAACCTTGCTGGCCAAGGCCATTGCCGGTGAAGCCAAAGTGCCATTCTTTACTATCTCTGGTTCCGATTTCGTCGAGATGTTTGTTGGTGTGGGTGCGGCCCGTGTGCGTGATATGTTTGAGCAAGCCAAGAAAGCTGCTCCTTGCATCATCTTTATTGATGAAATTGATGCCGTAGGTCGTCATCGTGGCGCCGGTACCGGCGGTGGTAACGATGAGCGCGAGCAGACACTTAACCAGATGCTGGTCGAGATGGATGGCTTTGAGCCTAACTCGGGCGTGATCGTGATTGCCGCGACCAACCGTGCGGATGTGCTGGACAAGGCATTGCTGCGTCCAGGCCGCTTTGACCGTCAGGTTATGGTGGGGCTGCCGGATATTCGTGGTCGCGAGCAGATCCTGCTGGTGCATATGCGCAAAGTGCCGATTGATGCGGATGTAAAGGCCGATATCATTGCCCGTGGTACCCCTGGTTTCTCCGGTGCGGATCTTGCCAATCTGGTGAACGAAGCTGCCTTGTTTGCCGCGCGCCGTAACAAGCGCACGGTAGATATGCAGGACTTTGAAGATGCCAAGGACAAGATTTTCATGGGTCCCGAACGCAAGTCTATGGTCATGCGTGAAGAAGAGCGTCGCAACACCGCTTATCACGAGTCCGGCCATGCGGTGGTAGCCAAGTTGCTGCCCAAAGCTGACCCGGTGCACAAAGTCACCATCATGCCGCGTGGCTGGGCGCTGGGCTTGACCTGGCAGCTGCCAGAGCATGACCGCATCAGCAACTACAAGGACAAGATGCTGGAAGAAATTTCCATCCTGTTTGGTGGCCGGATTGCAGAAGAAATCTTCATGCATCAGATGTCCACTGGTGCGTCGAATGACTTTGAGCGTGCCACCAAGATGGCCCGTGACATGGTGACGCGCTTCGGTATGTCCGATACCCTGGGCACCATGGTGTACGTGGATAACGATCAGGATTCCATGTTTGGCCGCATGTCCGCCAAAACGGTTTCTGAAGCCACGCAACAAAAGGTGGATGCTGAAATCCGTCGTATTCTGGACGAGCAATATGCGGTTGCACGCAAGCTGCTGGAAGACAATCGCGACAAGGTAGAAGCCATGACAGCCGCGTTGCTGGAGTGGGAAACCATTGATGCCGAGCAGATCAATGACATCATGGCGGGTAATGCACCACGCCCACCCAAGGTATTGCCTACGGTGAACCGCCATACCACCAGTGATACTGGCAGCTCTGGCCCAACTGCAACACCTGCACCACAGCCTGCGGCCAAGTCCGAATAGTTTTCCTTCATTGTCAAAGCCATATTCTTCGCAAGTGGAATATGGCTTTCTTATTTTTTAGCTTATGAAATTTATCTGCGGTCGTTATCAGCTTGATCTTTCGCGCCCCCATGTCATGGGCATCGTCAATGTCACGCCTGACTCTTTTTCGGATGGTGGCAAATATTCCTCTACCGAGCTCGCGGTGGCGCATGCCATTGAACTGGTCGAGCAGGGGGCAGACATCTTGGATATAGGCGGCGAATCCACCCGCCCAGGGGCAACGCCAGTCTCGCTGGAGGATGAGCTGCAGCGCGTCTTGCCGGTGATCGAGCAATTGGCAGAGCGCGTGGATGTGCCGCTTTCGATTGATACCTACAAGCCGGAAGTCATGCGGGCCGCTATCGCCGCCGGGGCTGATATCGTGAATGATGTCAGGGCCTTGCAGGAGCCACATGCGCTCGAGATTGTGGCGGCAAGCAATGTTGGCGTTTGCCTCATGCATATGCAAGGCACGCCGCAGACCATGCAACTGGAACCGCAATATGATGATGTGGTGGCTGAGGTTGCCGGTTTTCTGCAAAGCCGCTTGCAGGCGGCTCAGGCAGCCGGGATAGCAGCCGAGCGCATCACGCTGGATCCGGGCTTTGGTTTCGGCAAGCGTACTGTGCATAATATTGCCCTGCTGCAGCAATTACCGGTATTGCAGGCGTTGGGCTATCCTTTGCTGGTTGGGCTTTCGCGCAAATCTGTTCTGGGCAAAATTACAGGTGAGGATGTCGACTCCCGTCTGTATGCCAGTCTGGCGGCCTCCGTGATTGCCACCATGAAAGGGGCTGCCATTGTGCGGGTGCATGATGTCAAAGCCACCGCGGAAGCGCTGAAAGTGGTGGCAGCCGTCCGCTAGACTGATGCCCTGGATCATGTTTCAGCTGTGGCTGACAGGTATTAGCGGCAAAGCATGCTTCACGATGACGTTTTACATGCGTCAGGTTTTTTGAAAGTTTAGGGAATGACAAGAAAATATTTTGGTACCGATGGCATACGTGGTCGTGTAGGGGATGCCCCCATCACGCCGGATTTTGTCATGCGATTGGGCTACGCCGCTGGACGGGTGCTGACTGGCCTCGATAGTCACCTGGCAAAGGATGCCCATCCGACCGTATTGATCGGTAAAGACACGCGGATTTCCGGTTACATGCTGGAGTCCGCCTTGCAGGCCGGTTTGTCTGCTGCGGGCGTGGATGTATTGCTGACCGGCCCCATGCCAACGCCAGCTGTGGCGTATCTGACCCGTGCCTTGCGCGCGCAGGCGGGCATTGTGATCTCGGCCTCGCATAATCCCTTTGAAGACAACGGCATCAAGTTTTTCTCCGCCGAGGGCACCAAGCTGCCCGATGAGGTTGAGCTGGCAATTGAAGCGGCGCTGGATCAGCCATTGCAGGTAATGCCATCGGCAGGTCTGGGCAAAGCCAAGCGCATCACCGATGCTGCGGGCCGCTATATTGAATTCTGCAAGAGCACCTTTCCTGCCGCGCTGGACTTGCGCGGTCTGCGCATAGTGCTGGATTGTGCCAATGGCGCGACCTATCACGTCGCCCCGCCGGTGTTTCACGAGCTGGGGGCCGAAATTGTCACCATCGGCTATCAGCCAGATGGTCTTAACATCAACCTCGACTGTGGTTCTACCCACCCGCAAGCCTTGTGCCGTGCGGTGATTGAGCACAAGGCGGATCTGGGCATCGCGTTTGATGGCGATGGCGACCGGGTGGTGATGGTGGATAGCCAGGGCCGCCTGCTGGATGGTGACCAGTTGCTGTATATCATTGCCATGCAGCGCAAGCAGCGCGGCCGTCTGGACGGGGGCGTGGTAGGCACGCTGATGACCAACCTGGCGCTGGAACATGCCCTGGCAAAGGCCGATATTCCTTTCCTGCGCGCCAAGGTCGGCGACCGCTATGTGCTGGAACTGCTGAATGAGCAGGATTGGCAACTGGGCGGCGAAAACTCCGGCCATATCCTCTGCCTGGATAAACACAGCAGCGGCGACGGCATCATTGCCGCCTTGCAGGTGCTGCATGCCATGCGTACCGCTGGCTGCAGTCTGGATACACTAGGCGCAGGCCTGACGCTGTATCCGCAGGTGCTGATCAATGTCAAGGTCGCTGGCAAGGTGGATCTGGCGGCACAGCCTGCCATCCAGCAAGCCGTGGCAGATGCCGAGCAGCAATTGCAAGGGCGCGGCCGCGTGCTGTTGCGCCCATCGGGTACCGAACCCAAAATTCGCGTGATGGTGGAAGGCGAAGACGGTGCGCTGGTGCAGCGCCTGGCCGAGCAGATCGCCACAGTAGTACAAGCCCAGTTAGCCTGATAGACATGGCCTGGCCGACATGCAGTGATGCTGCGTGTCGGCTTGTTTCCGGCGCTGCCTCAGCCAGCGCTGCATCGTCTTCCATTCATCACTGGTGATGGTTAACGCATTTACCGTCATCATCCCGTCATACTTGCATGACATGCTTGCCCACGTAAAACCAAGTTAAACCATCATTAACCTCGGTGAAGTGGAGGTCAACATGCAAAGAATGCATCTGGTCATAGACCGATTCAACAAACTGGATAGTCGCCTGTGTGTGCGAGCCAATCGCACCTCGCGCTTTATGGGCGTGCGACTCTTTTTCCGCCTGGTCAGTCGGCTGGGCGACGGTGTTTTCTGGTACACCGTCATGCTCGGCATCGTCTTGAGTCACGGTGCAGATGGCATTCTGCCCGCCTTGCACATGGCGCTGGCAGGGCTGACAGGTACCTGCGTTTACAAATGGCTCAAGGGCAAAACCCTGCGTCCACGTCCTTATGAAGTGCATCAGGATATCTGGTTGACTGGCAAGCCGCTGGATCGCTTCAGCTTTCCTTCCGGGCATACCCTGCATGCCGTGGCGTTTTGCACGGTGGGTCTGTTCTACTACCCGGCGCTGATGCCCTTGCTGTTGCCGTTTACGCTGATGGTCGCCTTGTCACGCGTGGTATTGGGCTTGCATTACCCTAGCGATGTGCTGGCTGGCGCCGCGATTGGCGCCACCATCGCGATGATCTCCATCGCTATCGTTTAAGCGCATCGGTTAGCGGTAACAATTAAGCACAAAAAGCGACGCCTCATGCGTCGCTTTTTGCTTTTGCAGCTTGCGCCTGGGCCTTGAGTGCTCGGGGTGATAGGCCAAACTTCCGTTTGAATGCGCGGCTGAAATGCGATAAATCGTTAAAGCCCCATTTCATCGCAATGTCGGATACTGCCAATCCGGTCTGGCGGGCGCCAAGAATCTCCTGATGCGTTTTTTCCAGCCGCCGTTCCCATACATGGCGCATGAGAGAGGTATCTTCTGCCGCCAGCAATTCGTTGATATAGCGGGAAGACAGCCCGGTGGCCTGCGCGATCATCTGACTATCCAGCTGCGGGTGGGCCAAGTGTTTTTCCACACAGGATTTGATGTTGTACAGCGAGAGCGAGCGACTGCGCGATAGCTGGCTGGCGGGTGGCCTTATCTCCTGCAAGGCCAGGGAAAACAGATCGAGCGCATTATCCGAGAGCGCATCAAATGCCAGCTGCGACATGCCGGTTGCCTGACTTGCGCTGGCACGCATGAAGTCGGCGGCTACGGCACCTATGCCCTTGCTTCCCGGGATTTTCATGGCGGTACAATGTTCAACGCCCGCCAGCTTTTGCCGCATTAACTCTCTGGGAATCGAAATGATCAATTTGGAAAAGCTGCCCGGGCAGGTGATACGGTGCGGCCTGGTGGCGTCGTAAATCGTCATGTCTCCGGGACTGAGGAATACCTCGCGCCCCGCTTGTTCCAGCATGTATTCCCCGGAAAGCAGGACCACGCCGAAGTAGGCATCCTGACTGGAAAGCAGGGGCTCTTGCGGCAGGCGTTTCAGCTTGATGGCATTGGAGCGGATGCAGGATAGCCGCAGTTGCTTCCATGTGTAGATGTCCATCTCATTCAGCAACGGCACATTGCGCGGTGGGGTGATGTCAACATGGGCATATTCCCGGCCGATGATCTCTTTCAGCCACTCATGCCTGTGCCAGGGCGAGATATCTTCGGTGGACAAATGGATGGCCATTGGCGGTTGCAGGCTCTCTGTCTCAGCGTCATGCGGTTTCACTCGGCTACCTCATCCTGTTGATGTTCTGTAGATGGTAAGCATGCTCCGCATGTCTGTAAATTGCCATACCTCCGTTGCAGTCAAGTTTTGCATCCTTTGCAGCAAAGTATGCCGCAACAAGCTTGATTACACTTTGCGCTATCTAAAACAGCACAGGGACGAGATACATCATGCAACAACAAGATGCACGACATGCCGGCAATATCGTATTGCTCCGGGGCGCCTGCCTTTGGCTATTGATGGCCCTTTTGCTGGCCTGGTGCATGGTCGGCTTGAATTTTGGCGTAGACCCGCTGAAAGCGATCTTTGCCGGGAAGTTTACGCGGCTGTTGCAGGCGCATATTGATTTTCTGCTGATGACGGCGCTGATACTGGGCATATACGCCGCGCGCGTCAACTTGCCATGGACTGTGCGATGGGCCATGGTGGTGGGAGCATTTACCAATTCCAGCCTGTTTTTGCTGATGGCGATTTTTCCGGTGCTGGATAATCCCAATCAGCCGCCACCAATGATATTCACCGTTTACCTGCTTGCCAGTGTATTGACCACCAGTTATGGCTTCGGCAAAGCGGCGGTGCTGGTGTTGCGGTCTACCTTCAAGGAATAGTCTGCTCCCCGGGCGCAGCGATAATGGCTGGGCTAATCCCCGGCCAGTTTGCTGAAATACGTGATGGGAGCAGGGTGCAGATGTTCCAGATGCTGCCGGCAGGCGGCGCGCCATGCATTCAGCTGCGCTGCATCCAGATGGCGCAGCTCGGCCTCCCAATGCGGCTGTATGCCTTGCAGCACGATATGGATATCCTGAATCGCCGTTTGGGTCTTGGCGATGTAATACACAAAGTGCTTGAACACGCGTCTATCCAGCATGCGCATGCTGCGGTAGATCATGCCTGGCAGCCTTGAAAATCGCAGCAAGCGGTCTGCTTTGCCCAGTCGCCGTAAGGCTTTCTCGGTATGCTGTGGCTCACAGCCAAAGCTGGGGGAAATAAAGGCTGCCAGTGCGTCAGCATGGCAATCAAGCAGTTTGCCCGGCGTATGGGCCATCAAAGGCGCCAGGTGGGCGTCCATCGCCCATTCCGACGCAATATGCGTCATCATGCTGTTTTCCATCCACATGGCTTCGTGCGCCGGTACAAAGTGATTGTGCGCGATGACATCCACATACAGGTGGCTGGCATAGCCGATGGCCATGGCGGTTTCTTCATCGGTGCGTGCGCGGCTCAGCAGCCCATAGGCATGGCGCCACTGGTGGGTTTCTCTAAAGGTAGGAGACACTAGCGACAGATCAGGCAGGCAGGCACCGGCCATGACCAGTTCGGGAAAACGTTGTATGGCCTGACGCAGACGCGGGTCAAGCAAGGGCATGGCCCAGAGCAGGGAGTGGGCAAAGTAGAGGTGGGTGACCAGTCCCCAGGCATTGGCATCCTGTGATTGCAAAACCAGGGGCAAAAGCCAGAAGACCTTACCAAGATTTGCGTGCCTTTTCATGCTGCCTAATGTCGCTTCAGGGCATGATGGCCTTGTGACAATTATATGATTTTATTGTGACACGCCTTTGCGGGCGTTCGGGTTTGCTATACTGCCGCGCTGATGTCTGTTACGCATCATTGATGATCGCTCGCTAAGGAAAGCAACATGGAAAGTCCATACAAGGGAAAAACCGGATTACGCCGCCTGATCAATGCATTCGGCTACTCCATGGCCGGGCTGAAGGCCGCTTATACCAATGAAGATGCCTTCCGTCAGGAAGTGCTGATGACCATTGTCCTGGTGCCGCTGGCCCTGTATCTGGGCGAGAGTGGCATTGCCAAGGCTGCCATGATCGCCAGCGTGTTGCTGGTTGTGATTGTCGAGCTGCTCAATTCTTCCATCGAAGCCACGGTGGATCGCATTTCCCTCGAAAACCACATGCTTGCCAAGCGCGCCAAGGATATCGGCAGTGCGGCGGTACTGATCAGCCTGATCAATCTCGCGGTTGTCTGGCTGCTGATTCTGCTAGGCTAAACGCTTCAACTCTCCCGGCTGCCTGGCTGAATTAATGCCAGAGCTGGGGGCTTAATAACCGCAGGCCCACGCTGAGCCAGCGATCCTCATTGCCCTGGTCCATGCGGTTACCATACGTCGTGTCTATCTGCACACGCTCTCGCACCAGCCAATAGCGCAAGCCTACTTGGTAAAAAGGGTGCTCACGGTCATCCCCAAATACTTCCGCGATGGCCTGCAATCGTTCGTTCAACCGCGTTTCTGACCCCACTCCCCAGGTCAGCTTGTTCTGGTGCTCGGCTTTTTCATGCAGCCAACCCAGATTCACATGCAGTATCAGCGCATCATTTGCCAGTGAGAAACTGGCAGGCATATAGGCATAGGCATCGCCCAGCATGCTGGATTTCTCATCCACACTGGGATGCCGAGCATGCCCCACTACCAGGCCGATGCCGTAATTGTTGGTTGTGAGCGGGCGGAACAGGGTTTTGGCCTGCAGAATGACGTCGGTGGTATTCGAGTCGCCATCTTCGCGGGTCAGGGCGCCGCCGTAGGTCAGCTCCAGATTTTCGCCGACATTGCAGCCTGGCAGCGCCCAGTATTCGTCACTGTTGGTATTGTGTTTGGTCCAGGTTTCCAGCTGGCAGCTGCGCGGGTCCACCACCCGTGCATCGTCGGTGATCATGGGGCGCGCAGCATGGGCGGCGAGCGGTAACGCCAGCAGCAGCGCTGGCAAGGTGCGGAGTCGTTTCATGACGGGATTCCCTGATAAGCGGCTGCATTATAAACAGGCAATATGACGTCTGCGTTGCAATTCACATAAGCGTCATAAATCCTCTGTATCTTGCCAACAAAGCGTTATATGCGTGTTGCGAGAGGCAGATGTGAAGATTTTATTTATTTCCGATGTGTATTTTCCCCGTATCAATGGGGTGTCAACGTCCATCCGGACTTTTGTCGGGCAGTTGCAGGAACTGGGCCATGAGGTGCATCTGATCGCCCCGGACTATGGCGTGCAAACGGAAGATGAGCACTGGATACGCCGTATCCCCGCGCGTACCATTTATTTTGATCCGGAAGACCGTCTGATGAAATATGGCGCTGCGCTGGACAAGCTGATGGAACTGCGCGCCGAGAATTACGACCTCATCCATATCCACACGCCATTTGTGGCCCACTACCTGGGGCTGAAGCTGGGGCGTTTGCTGGATGTGCCTTGCGTGGAAACCTACCACACCTTTTTTGAAGATTATCTGCATCACTATCTGCCATGGATACCCAAGGCCATGGCAAAAGGGCTGGCGCGCATGGTGTCGCGACAGCAGTGCAATGCGGTGCAGGCCATTGTGGCGCCTTCGCGGCCCATGCTGGATGTACTGCGCCAATATGGCATCAATAGCACGGCCGAGGTGATACCCACCGGTTTGCAGCCCCATAGTTTTGCAGATGCCGATGGCGCAGCCTTTCGCACTAAATATGGCATCGCCCAGGGCCGTCCGGTCGCGCTGTTTGTGGGGCGTGTGGCCTTTGAGAAAAATATCGCCTTTCTGGTCCGCATGCTCACGCATCTGCGTCAGCAACAGCCCGATGCCTTGCTGGTGATTGCCGGAGAAGGCCCGGCAGAGGATAGCTTGCATGCCATGAGCAAACAGCTGGGCCTGCAGGACAATATCCAGTTCATTGGCTATCTGGATCGCGAGAAAGAACTCAATGCGTGTTATCGGGCGGCGGATGTCTTTGTGTTTTCATCCAAAACCGAAACCCAGGGCTTGGTACTGCTGGAAGCCATGGCACAAGGCACGCCGGTGGTCGCATTGGCGGAGCTGGGTACCAAATCCATTCTGATCGAAGGCGAGGGCGCCTTGATTGCGCCAGAGGATGAACAGGTGTTTGCCGAGAAAGTACGCTGCCTGTTCAGTGACGAGGTCAAGCGCAAGCGCCTGGGCGAGTCCGCCCGGCAATATGCGGCCAAGCGCTGGACATCGCGCACCCAGGCCGAACGCATGCTGCAGTTTTACGAACAGCTGATTTCGGCCTGAGACTGGCAGCTTGCCTATAACGGCTGGTGCGGCACTGATCACCCACATGCAAAAATAGATTGATCGCCAGCCCTTAAGCTTGCTCTAATCAGGGTGAGGATTCCACAGGGGTTAGGTATGCATGTGATTGTTATTGGCGGGGGTGTCATCGGGGTAACGACCGCCTATTATCTGGCGCAGGCTGGGCATCAGGTCACGCTGCTGGAGCGTGAAGCGGGCCCCGCCTTGCAAACCAGTTTTGCCAATGCGGGTCAGGTTTCGCCTGGCTACGCTTCGCCGTGGGCGGCTCCCGGCGTTCCACTCAAAGCCTTGAAGTGGATGTTTATGCGGCATGCTCCCCTTGCACTTAAACCTGATGGCTCACTGGCGCAGATCCAATGGCTGTGGCAACTCTGGCGCAACTGCGATGCCCGCCATTACCAGCAGAACAAAGAGCGCATGGTGCGGCTGGCGGAATATAGCCGCGATTGCCTCGATGCCTTGCGCCGCGATACCGGGATTGAATATGAAGGCCGCCAGCTCGGCACCTTGCAGGTGTTTCGTAGCCAGCAGCAGCTGGATGCCGCTGGCCGTGATATCGCCGTGCTGCATGAGGCTGGCGTGCCATTCCAGCTCTTATCCAATGCCGAACTTGCCAGTGTTGAACCTGCGCTGCAACATGCCAGCCGTTTAAGCGGCGGTTTGCGCTTGCCGCACGATGAAACCGGCGATTGTTACCTGTTTACCACCCGTCTTGCCGCCATGGCAGAGTCCCTGGGGGTGAAGTTTGAATACGGCTCCACTGTCCGCGCCCTTGAGATAGAAGGTGGGCGCTTTGCCAGCGTGCATACCCATCGGGGGCGGATCAGCGCGGATGCCTGCGTGCTCGCTGCCGGTGTTTACAGTGCGGATCTGCTGAAGGACATCGCCAGGATTCCGGTATATCCGGTTAAAGGGTATTCGCTGACACTGCCCATTCTGGATGCCAGCCTTGCCCCGCAGTCCACCATTCTGGACGAAACCTACAAGATTGCACTGACGCGCTTTGACCAACGCATACGCGTCGGTGGCATGGCGGAAGTGGTCGGTTACGATACGCGCTTGCGCGCACGCCGCCGCGCCACGCTGGAAATGGTGGTGCAGGATTTATTCCCCGGCGCGGGCGATACGGCTCAGGGGAGCTTCTGGGCCGGTTTGCGCCCCATGACGCCGGACGGCACGCCACTAGTGGGTGCAACCCATATCCCCAACCTCTTTCTCAATACCGGCCATGGCACTTTGGGCTGGACCATGGCTTGCGGTTCAGCTAGGTTGCTGACGCATCTCGTTTCCGGGCAGGCGACGGAAATACGCCATGACGACCTGTCGCTCATGCGCTACCACCAGTCTTGAGCCTGTGAGCGCCCATGAAAAAGCCCGGGATTACCCCGGGCTTTTTCACTGCAAGAGTGGCCTGTTTGGCAGGCCACCAGAGGATGGCATTAACCGAACTTGCCGGTAATGTAGTCTTCTGTTTCCTTGCGGGTAGGGCGGGTGAAGATCATGTCGGTATCGCCGTACTCGATCAACTCACCCAGGTACATATAAGCGGTGTAGTCAGACACACGGGCTGCTTGCTGCATGTTGTGTGTTACCACCAGAATCGTCAGCTTGTTGCGCAGCTCGGACATCAGTTCTTCGATGTTGGCCGTCGCAATCGGGTCCAGCGCAGAGGTCGGCTCGTCAAACAGCATGATTTCAGGATCAGTTGCCAAGGCGCGAGCAATGCACAGACGCTGTTGCTGACCACCAGACAGGTTGAATGCCAGATCGTGTAGGCGGTTCTTCACTTCGTCCCACAGGGCGGCACCTTTCAGTGCTTCTTCTACCTTGTCATCCACTACGCGCTTGTTGTTTTCACCGCGTACACGCAGGCCGTAAGCCACGTTTTCGTAGATGGACTTGGGGAAGGGGTTAGGCTTCTGGAACACCATGCTGATGCGCATGCGCACTTCAATCGGGTCTACGCCATTGGCCAGCACATTGGTATTGTCCGGGTGCATGATGATCTGGCCGTCATAACGATTGCCAGGGTAAAGATCGTGCATGCGGTTGAAGCAGCGCAGGAATGTCGATTTGCCACAGCCGGATGGGCCGATCAAGGCGGTGATCTTCTTCTCATACAGCGGCATGGTGATGCCCTTGAGCGCCTTGTGACCACCGTTGTAGTAGAAATTCAGATCGCGCGATTCAGCTTTAATCGGAGTTGAGGTTGTCACCATTTGATTAGTTTCCTGATTCTTAAATTAGTCTGTTCAGCCAGTAAGCGGGGAATGTCCCGATTACCACTTGATATTCTTGCGGATGCGGTAGCGCAGCCAGATTGCAGTGCCATTCATCAGCAGGGTAACTACGATGATGAGCGCGCCGGTGGCCGCTGCATTCATGTGGAATGCATGGTCAGGGCGGGACAGCCAGTTGAACATCTGGATCGGCATCACGGTAAAGCCCGAGCTCAGCCACTCAAAATTGAGGAAGGGTGGCGTATCCGTAATCGGTGATGGTGGCAGGAAGGCAATAAACGTCAGTGCACCAATCGTAATCAGAGGCGCTGTTTCACCCAGTGCGCGAGCCATGCCGATAATCACGCCGGTCAGGATGCCGCCGAAGGAGTAGTGCAGCACATGATGCAGCACGACTTGCCATTTGGTGGCGCCCACTGCGTAGGCTGCTTCGCGAATCGCAACAGGAATGCCACGCACGGCCTCACGTGTTGCCACAATCACAACTGGCAGGATCAGCAGACCTAATGTCAGGCCAGCGGTCAGTATGCTTTGCCCCAGGTCCAGGATGTAAACAAACAGACCCAGTGCCAGCAAACCATACACAATCGAAGGTACACCCGCCAGGTTGGTCACGTTGATTTCGATCAGGTCAGAGAACCAGTTCTTGGGGGCATATTCTTCCAGATAGAGACCCGCTGCCACACCCATCGGCACGGCGGAAAGAAAGGTCACGATCATCACCAGCAGCGAACCTATCCAGGCCGACAACAGGCCGGCATGGGCTGCGCGGCGTGAAGGGTATTCGGAGAGGAACTCAAACGTGAAGCGTGGGTAACCATCCATCACCAGGTCGACAAACAGCGTCAACAGGGTGAGGAGGCCGATCATCAGCGCGATCAGGCCGATAATCGAGAATACGTAGTCATTGAATTTGTGCCGGCGAATCATCGCCCGCACTTCTTCCAGATTGTCCAGTACGGATGCTTGGTTACTCATGGCTTAATAAGTCTCTCTGAATTTCTTGCGGGTAAGGTGGCCCAGAATATTGAAGATCAGGGTCATTAACATCAGCACCAGACCTGCAGCAAAAATACTCTGGTAACCAATGCTGCCGTGGGGCAAATCGCCCATGGCAACCTGCACGATGTAAGCCGTGATGGTGGATGCGCTTTCCATCGGGTTAAAGGTCAGGTTAGGTTGCTGGCCAGCCGCAAGTGCTACCACCATCGTCTCACCCACCGCACGGGAAATACCCAGAATGTAAGCGGCGATAATGCCGGAAATCGCAGCCGGTGTTACCACACGAATGGCAGTCTGAAAGCGCGTGGCGCCCATGGCGTAGGAACCTTCACGCATGCTCATTGGTACGGCGCGCATGGCATCTTCAGCGACCGAGCTGATATAAGGCACGATCATGATGCCCATCACGATACCTGGGCCCAACATATTGAAGCCAGGTAGGCCGGGGATGAATTTTTGCAGCAACGGTGTCACGAACAGCAGTGCGAAGTAGCCAAATACCACGGTTGGCACGCCAACCAGCAGTTCCAGGATAGGTTTGACGGTTTCGCGTGTCTTGTGCGAAGCAAACTCGGACAGGTAAATGGCGCCAACAGTGCCAATCGGAATCGCCACCAGCAAGGCAATAGCCGAGGTGGTGAGGGTGCCGGAAACCAGAGGCAGAATGCCGTAGTGCGCATCTTCAAACAGTGGCGTCCATTGCGTATCCGTCAGGAAGTCAATAATGGAAACATGTTCAAAAAAGCTTAAGGATTCGTAAAGCAGAATGGCGACAATCGCCAGAGTGGTTGCTACTGCCGACATGGCAGCCAGCATAAGAAGGAATTCAATCACGCGTTCAACAAAATGTCTGCGGACGTTTTTTGCCAAACGTGCACTGATTTTCAGTTCAGTCTGATTTGGTAGCACTTGAGTAGCCGTGTTCACTTGATTTAGACCCGTGCATTGTAACGGAATTGAAGGGAGGGATGCGACATCGGGCAGGCAATAATGCCGCCCGATGTCGCAAGCCATTACTTGATGCGGCTCAGCAGTTCAGGAATCTTCACGCCCACTTCTGGCACACCACCAAAGCCAGTACCCGGCTTCAGAGACTTCCAGTGTTCAACCACGGCAGCGTACTCGCTGGCTGGCAGGGGAACGTACTTCACTTCCTTGGTCAGGGCAGCAGCATTGGCCAGGTAGAAGTTGATGAACTCTTTGACTTCAGGCTTGAAAGCGCCAGCCGTTGCGTTCACATAGATGAACAGCGGGCGGGACAATGGCTGGTAAGTGCCGTTCATCACCGTTTCAGGAGATGGGCTGACAGCTGGAGCGCCAGTCTTTGCCACGATAGGCACAGCGCGCAGTTTGTCGCGGTTTTCGTCAAAGTAAGCATAACCAAAGTAACCCAGGCCGCCGATGTCGCTGGATACGCCTTGTACCAGAACATTGTCATCTTCAGAGGCAGTAAAGTCACCACGGCTGGACTTGGCCTTGCCAACCACAGCTTCGGTAAAGTAGTCGAATGTACCCGAGTCAGCACCTGGGCCAAACAGCTTCAGAGGCTTGTCTGGCCAAGTGGCATTCACTTGCTTCCAGGTCTTGACGCTGCCTTGTGCAGCAGGTGCCCACATTTTGTTCAGCTCTTCCACGGTAATGCTTTTGATCCAGTCATTCTTTGGATTCACAACCACGGTCAATGCGTCATATGCCACAGGCAGTTCGATGTATTGAATGCCAGCTTCCTTACAGGCATCCATTTCCTTCTTCAGGATAGGGCGGGAAGCTTCGGAAATATCAGTCTCACCACGGCAGAACTTCTTGAAACCGCCGCCAGTACCGGAAATACCCACGGTAACCTTGATGGCGCCTTTTTTAGCTTTCTGGAATTCTTCAGCGACCGCTTCGGTAATCGGATAAACCGTGCTGGAGCCGTCGATCTTGACGATCTTTTCAGCTGCGTGAGCAGTGGGGATAGCGAACAGAGATGCGACAACAGCCGCCAGACCCATGCTTTGTACAAACTTCGATTGCATATAACCTCCATGGTGTGAATAAAATCCGCGCTGCAGACGTCAGCTTCCGAGAGCGGGGTACATAACTTGGGAGCACTTTAAAGCCTCTATGTTACAAGTTTGTGACAATGATGACGAAAGCTAAATTTAGTTGCTGAAAATGAGCTGTGGGGCTTTGATGTATAATCTCGTTTTTATTAGGTTTTATGGTAATGGAAGCAGAACAACTCAATCTGATCGCCCACCGCCTGGCAGATCTTTCTGAACGTAATCATGCCCTTCGGGGGTATCTTTGACTTCGAGACCAAGCAGCAACGCCTGGAAGAAGTCTCGCAATTGCTGGAAGATCCCAGCATCTGGAACGATAACGAACGCTCGCAAAAACTAGGCAAGGAACGCCGCGAACTGGAGTTCGTGGTCAAGTCGCTGACCGAGGTGGATAACAGCCTGCGTGACAGTGCCGAGCTGTTTGAAATGGCGCGCGAAGAAAACGATGATGCCACCTTGCTCGGTATTGATGCTGACAGCAAGGCTCTGGAAAAGCAGGTGGAGGAAATGGAATTCCGCCGCATGTTTGCCAACCCCATGGATGGCAATAACTGCTTTATCGATATCCAGTCCGGCTCGGGCGGTACCGAAGCGCAGGATTGGGCTTCCATGCTGCTGCGCATGTATCTGCGCTATTGCGAGCGCCGTGGTTTCAAGGTGGAAGTGCTGGAAGAGTCTGAAGGCGATGTGGCCGGGCTGAAGAGCGCTTCACTGAAAATCTCGGGCGATTATGCTTACGGTTATCTGCGTACCGAAAGTGGCGTGCACCGCCTGGTGCGCAAGTCGCCATTTGACTCGGGCAATCGTCGCCATACGTCATTCGCCAGCGTGTCGGTCTTCCCGGAAGTGGATGACTCGATTGAAGTTGAAATCAACCCGGCCGATTTGCGCATCGATACTTACCGGGCATCCGGTGCCGGTGGTCAGCATATTAACAAGACCGACTCCGCCGTGCGTATTACCCACTTGCCGACCAATACCGTTGTGCAATGTCAGAATGACCGTTCACAGCACCGTAACAAGGCTGAGGCCATGAACATGCTGAAAGCGCAGCTGTATCAGCTGGAGCTCAACAAGCGCAATCAGGAAAAGCAGGCGCTGGAAGATGCCAAGACGGATATTGGCTGGGGGCACCAGATTCGCAGCTATGTGCTGGATCAGTCGCGCATCAAGGATCTGCGCACCAACGTTGAAATTGGCAATACCCAGGGCGTGCTGGATGGCGATCTGGATCCATTCATATCAGAAAGTTTAAAGCAGGGAGTGTAGTAGTGAGCGAAGCACAACAGCCGATTGAGGCAACACAACAAGACGAAAACCATGTGATTGCCGAGCGCCGCGAAAAGCTGAAAGCGATCCGGGCTCAGGGTGTGGCTTTCCCCAATGATTTCAAGCCTGAGCATGCAGCAGCCGATTTGCATGCCCAATATGGCGAACAGGACAATGAAACGCTGGAGCCCGCCAATGTGCAGGTGAGCGTGGCTGGCCGCATGATGCTGAAGCGCGTCATGGGCAAGGCCAGCTTTGCCACGCTGCAGGACAAGAGCGGCCGTATCCAGCTCTTCATCTCCAAGGAAAGCATAGGCGAAGAGCTTTACGATGCTTTCAAGAAATGGGATATGGGCGATATTCTCGCCGCCCGTGGCGTGGTGTTCAAAACCAAGACCGGTGAGCTGTCGATCAAGGTGAGCGAGCTGCGTCTGCTCACAAAGTCCCTGCGTCCGCTGCCTGAGAAATTCCATGGGCTGTCTGATCAGGAGACCAAGTATCGCCAGCGCTATGTTGATCTGATTGTGTCGGACGATACCCGCCAGACCTTTATTGCCCGCAGCAAGATTGTGGCGGCTATTCGCAGCTTCATGCTGGGCAATGAGTTCCTGGAAGTGGAAACGCCCATGCTGCACCCCATTCCTGGCGGTGCGTCGGCCAAGCCTTTTATTACGCATCACAATGCGCTGGATATGCAGATGTACATGCGTATTGCGCCTGAGCTTTACCTCAAGCGTCTGATCGTGGGCGGCTTTGAGCGCGTATTCGAGATCAACCGCAATTTCCGTAACGAAGGCGTCAGCGTCCGTCACAACCCCGAATTCACCATGATGGAGTTCTACGCGGCCTATACCGATTACAAGTGGCTGATGGACTTCACTGAAAACTGTATCCGTGCGGCTGCCATCGCCGCCCGTGGCACCGCTGTGCTGGAATATCAGGGCCGTACGCTGGACCTCAGCCAACCATTCCAGCGCTTGACCATTGTCGGGGCGATTCAGAAATATGCGCCGGCTTATACATTGGAGCAGCTGAATGATGCTGCTTTCCTGCGCACCGAATTGAAGAAGTTTGGGGTCGAGGCTTTCGCCCATGCTGGGTTGGGTGCGCTGCAACTGGCGCTGTTTGAAGAAACGGCCGAAAGCCAGTTATGGGAGCCAACCTATATCATTGATTACCCGGTGGAAGTCTCGCCGCTGGCACGCGCATCGGATACCAATCCCGAGATTACCGAGCGTTTTGAGCTGTTTGTCACTGGCCGCGAAATTGCCAACGGTTTCTCTGAGCTGAATGATGCTGAAGACCAGGCGGCACGTTTCCATGCCCAGGTCGCTGCCAAAGAGGCGGGCGATGACGAAGCCATGTATTACGATGCTGACTTCATACGGGCGCTGGAGTATGGCATGCCGCCTACTGGTGGTTGCGGTATCGGCATTGACCGTCTGGTGATGCTGTTGACCGATAGCCCCAGCATACGCGATGTGATTCTGTTCCCGCATATGCGTCCCGAAGCCTGAATCTGAACGCGAACCCTGCTGCGGTTTGTTGCGGCAGGGCGACAAGATTAGCTCTTTAAAAACAATCGCTTGTTTTTTAAACAACGGATGAGCGTCTCCTGAGGGAGACGTTTTTTTTGGTATTTACCCCTGATTCTTGAAAATTCACCAATAGTTTTGTGTAAGTACATGATTATTTTGGTGTAGTTATTTCCGGCATGGTCATTGCTCTAACTGCTCTGGTAAATGTGATGTCTGCATTTCGACATTTTTTACCATCATGAAAGAGGATTACCCATGTTAAACAAGCAAGGTCTTTTCAATCGAGGTGCCCAACCTTCTCCTGCACAATCCACGCCAGCCAGCCGCCCTTCCACTTCACCTTTATCTGCCAGCACTACGACGACCAGCGCGCCTTATCCTGCCGCTACCTCTTCTGCCACGGCAGCCTCCGCAGCATCTGATATTAAAACGGACACTGACAACAAAGAGATCTCAGGTAGCCGCCTGATTGTGGGGCCGGATGTCAAACTCAAAGGCGCGGAAATCCAGGACTGCGATACCCTGGTAGTAGAAGGGCGCGTCGAGGCCACCATGGATAGTCGTGTCATCCAGATTGCCGAAGCTGGCGAATTCTCAGGCAAGGTGGGTATCGATGTCGCCGAGATATATGGCAAGTTTGAAGGCGAACTCACCGCACGTAGCCAGCTCATCATTCATGCCAGTGGCCGGGTTAGCGGCAAAATTCGCTACGGCAAGATTTTTATTGAAGAAGGTGGAGAGTTGTCTGGTGACATTGCTTCCATCTCCACCGAAAGCGCCAACAACAAAGCCAGCCCATTGCGCGCAGCCAGCGCAGGTCACGCTTAAGCTCCCTCCGAGCTCCAATGGTTGACGTTGTTGGAGCCACCTTATCGTCACGTATGGGTTGTTGTATTTTTGCAACGCCTGCGTGACGAATTCATGATTCGTCATCAATCTGTCACATTGCATCCCCAGAATCGCTTCCGTGTTGAAACTCAACAAAACGAATTTATAGTTTTTTAACCGGGAGCAATCTAATGAAAAGTATCAAGCTGCGCGGCGTCTGTGCTGCAGTTTCTGGGGCACTACTGTTCGGCTTTGGCGCCAATGCCATGGCTGATTCCACTGTTGACATCGTCAATGCGCTGGTGAGCAAGGGCGTATTGACCGAAGAAGAAGGCAATCTGCTGACCAAGGGCCGCGAAGGCGAAAAACTGGGTCAGGAAAAAGCCATGAAATCCGCTGGCAAGATCAAGATTTCTGACGTGGTCGATAGCGCTACTTTGTATGGCGATATCCGCGCACGTTACGAATTCCGTAATGGTGAAGATACCGCAAGCAATGGTGAAGATCGTTCACGTGGTCGTTACAAATTAACCTTGGGTGTCAAGACCGAGGCTGGTGATTTCTACTCTGATCTGGCTTTGTCCATGGGGAAAAATGGCCGCTCTGATAACGCCACATTCGGCGCTGCTGCCGACGGTAGCAATGGTTCAAATACTAAAGAGGCTGTTTACGTCAAACGCGCGATGTTGGGCTGGAAAGCTACTGACTGGCTGAAGATTGAAGCAGGTCGCGTTGCTAACCCACTGTACACCACCTCCATGGTATGGGATGCGGATTTGACCTTTGAAGGTCTGGTTGAAAAAGTAGACTTCAAGACCGGTAGTATCAACTGGTTCGGTAACTTCGCCCAATCTCAATACCGTGGCGACCGTCAGGATTTCTACAACATCGATACCTCTTCTGAGCGTAAAACCAACACGGTGTTGGCTTTCCAAGGCGGTGCGAAGTTTGATATTACCGATACGGTTTCTGCCAAGGCTGCTGTGACTTACACCACCTACACCAGTGATAACGGCACTGGCACTGGCGCTTTCGTGCCTGGTTTGGGTACCGGCACAGGCGTTGCTGGCACCTGGGGCACCAACGTTACTTCCACCAATGATATCCGCACCATTGAAATCCCGGCTGAACTGGGCTTCAAGCTGGCAAATAACATGAAGCTGAATGTGTTCGGTGACTACGTAGTCAACCTGGATGGTGATGACCGCTTTGACGCTGCTGTCGCTGCTGCTACGGCCGGTACTGCCCGTAACACTATCCGCGCAGCTGGTAACGATGACAAAGCCTGGCTGGTTGGTGTAGGCCTGGAACAAAAGCAGGACAAGAACCCCAAGAAGGGTGACTGGTCTGCCAAGCTCTGGTATCAGGACGTAGGTGTTTACGCACTTGATCCTAACGCTGTTGACTCTGACTTCATGGATTCCAAGGTTAACTTGAAGGGTGTCGTGTTCAAGGGTGAATACCTGGTGCGTGACAACGTATTCCTGAATCTGGCTGCTGGTCATGCTACTCGCAAGAATGACCGTCTGGCCGCTACTGGCGCAGGTGATATTAACCTGAACCTTGACAGCTACAATCTGTACCAACTGGACGTCACTTACAAGTTCTAAGCTGATAAGTGCCGAGCATGCCACTAAAATGGCATGCGTATCCTGAAAAAAACCCGCCATGAAAATGGCGGGTTTTTTTACGCTGAAAGCAAATCGAGTTGGCCATGGTTTTAAAGGCTATGCGAAGCCTGACGGGGGCTGCAGCCAGACGGTTAAACCCCTTTTAGTAATAGGCTTTTTGGCGTTTGTTGTGTACGATTACATAAAAATTCATATTATAAATCAGGGAAATGTACACCAGTCTCAACACTCGGCCGCGGCCGCTGTCTCTCCGCAATATCGTTAAACTCAGCATTATTGTTTTTGTTTATTGCTTGCTTGGCAGTCTTAATCTCTGGATTCCCATTCCGGATGCCTGGGCGACCTTAATCAGTCCCACGGCCGGCTTCTCGCTGGCGATTCTATTAGTCTTTGGTTATCGCGCATGGCCTGCCATTTTTATGGGCTCCCTGTTTACCCATTTGCATGCCACGGTGTATTACGTGGCTGCCACCATGGCCGTGGGGGATACACTGGAAACCCTGCTGGCCTGTTATCTATTGAAGCAGGTAGCGCGTTTTGATCCGGCGCTGATACGCCTGCGTGATTTCCTGACGCTGGTGTTTTTCGCGGTCGGTATCAGCCCGCTGGTCAGTGCATTGATCAATGTGCTGATGCTGGTGGTCGTCGGTGCGGATACCACCGCGCTTGCTAACAGCTTTACTAATTCCTGGCTGGAAGACGCTTTCAGCTATCTGTTGTTTACCCCGGCCGTGCTGGCGTTCTATCACTATGAGCCCATACGCTGGAGTTGGGCGCGGGCGGGCGAAGCCTTGCTACTGACCGGTCTGGTGGTATTCAGTTGTCTGTTGACCATGCTGGGTGCCATGGATAAATCCATGTCGCAGTTGATGCAGCCTCAGGCTTTCATGCTATTTCCGCTCATCATGTGGGCGGCGCTACGCTTTCATCAGCGCGGTGCGGCGCTGAGTGTGCTATTTGTTGCCATGACGGCGTTGTGGGGTGGGGCGCATGGCTTGGGTACCTTTGCGCATGATTTTGCCCAGTCCAATCTGCTGGATTACTGGATGTATGTGCTGGTGCTTTCGTCAACCGGTGTTGCCTTGTCTGGCTTGAATGCCGGGCGTATCCGTTCGGAGGCGCGACTCAAGGAGCAGCTGGATACCTACGATGCCTTGCTGCACGCACAGGCGGATGTGAATGAAGGTGTGGCGATTATTCATCGTGGCAAGATCGTCTATGGTAACGATGCCTTGTGGCGCATAGGAGGTTACAGTCCCGGTGACATTCCATTGGGGTCGGATTTCTTCAGCCTGATCCATCCATCTGATCGCAAGCGCGTGAGCGAGATTTACCAGCAACGCCTGCAGGATATGGATGTGCCTACGCGCTATGAAGCGCTGGGCCTGGGAAAAAACGGCAGAGCCATTCATATTGAGATTGCGGCTGCCCAGTATCGGGATGACAGTCAGCGCATCGTGACCTTGATCATTGACATCAGCAGCCGCAAAAAAGCCGAAGCCGAGCTTGTGAAAAGCCAGCAGGACTATCGGGAGCTGGTGGAATCGGTGCAGGCGATTGTGTGGCGGGCGATTCCTGGTGGCAAATTTACCTTCGTCAGTAAAGAAGCGGAAGCTTTGCTGGGGTATCCACTGGCGCAGTGGACCATGGAGCCGGACTTCTGGGTAGACAAGATTCACCCGGACGACCGCGACTGGGTAGTGGAGTATTGCCGCACCGAATCGCTCAAACTGCAGAGCTTTGATTTTGACTACCGCATGATCGCGGCGGATGGGCGCGTGGTCTGGATGAAAGACATCGTCAAGGTGATTCCGAATATGTCCAACACCCGTCCGGCCGAGCTGGTAGGGGTCATGCTGGATATCACCACCAGCAAGGCTGCGGAAGCGGATCTGCGGCTGGCGCGGCAGGTGTTCGACAACACGGCAGAAGGCATTGTTATTACCGATCCTGCTTTCCGCGTGCTGGAGGTCAACCAGGCATATCAGCAGATCACGGGTTATGACAAAGAGGAAATCATCGGCAAGCTGCCATCGGTCATGCAGGCTGGCTTGCACGAGGCTGCTTACTATGAAGGCATCTGGCAAACCTTGCGACGCGAAGGTCAATGGGTAGGCGAAATCTGGAATCGGCGCAAATCCGGCGAGAGTTATCCTGAGTGGTTATCCATCAGTCAGGTCGCCGATGCCAAGGGCAGCGTGCAGAATTATGTGGCCGTGTTTACGGACATTACCCAACGCAAATTATCCGAAGAGCGCCTGCAGTTTCTGGCCAATCACGATGCACTGACGCATCTGCCCAACCGCGCCCTGCTGCAGGAGCGTATCGACCAAGCCCTGTTCCGCGCGCAACGCAACAAGACTGCGATTGCCGTCTTGTTCATTGATCTTGACCGTTTCAAGATCATCAACGATACCCTAGGACACCAAACCGGCGATATGCTGCTGCAAGAAGCCGCCAAGCGGCTTAAAGAATGTTTGCGCGAAACCGATACCGTTGCGCGCCAGGGCGGCGATGAGTTTGTGGTGCTGGTGGAGGACTGTGGCGACACCGACTATCTCAATACCATCGCCCGCAAGATCATGGCCACGCTGGCGCAGCCTTTTATACTGGTCGGGCGCGAGCTTTTTATCAGCGCCAGTATCGGCATCAGCGTATATCCGGACGATGGCCTCGATACAGCCAGCCTGCTCAAGCATGCCGATGCCGCCATGTATCGCGCCAAAGAGTCCGGCAAGAACACCTTCCGCTTTTATGCGGCAGAAGCCAATACCAATAGCGTGGAATTATTGACGCTGGAAAACAACCTGCGCCGTGCCGTGGAGCGCAATGAATTCGTGCTGCATTACCAGCCCAAGGTAGACTTGCGCTCGCAGAAAATCATCGGCGCCGAGGCGGTTGTGCGCTGGCAGCATCCTGAGCTTGGCATGCTGTCACCCATGCAGTTTATTCCCCTGGCGGAAGAGACCGGCCTGATTATCGATATCGGCGCCTGGATCATGCAGGAGTCCTGTCGGCAAGCCGTGGAGTGGCAACAGCTCACCGGACAGAACGTTAGGGTTGCCGTTAATCTCTCCGCCCGCCAGTTCCGCGATGAAACCCTGCGGCAAACCATTGCCGATGCACTGGCCGAGAGCGGATTGACGCCAGATTGCCTGGAACTGGAAATTACGGAAAGCATGATCATGCACAATGCCGAGCGGGCGCGGGAGGTGTTGCAACACTTCCACGACCTGGGCGCCCATGTGCTGATCGATGACTTTGGCACCGGCTATTCTTCGTTCGGCTATCTCAAGCACTTCCCGATTGATTCACTCAAAATCGACCGATCCTTTGTGCGCGATATCCCCGATGACGTGGACGACATGGCGATTACCCAAGCCATTATCGCCATGGCCCACAGCCTGCAGATCAAGGTGGTGGCGGAGGGCGTGGAAACCCAGGAGCAACTGGCCTTCCTGAAAAAACAGGGCTGCGACCAGATTCAGGGATTCCTGTTCAGCGAACCGCTGCATACCCACGACTTTGTCCGCATGCTGAAATTGCAGCCCATGCTCAGGCTGCAACTGGGTGAGGCGGCGGTAGCCTGAGCACTTAACCCTATGATGCGTCTGCGGTGGGCTGGTGATAGCCCTGCAAGCGCGTCACTTCATGCCGGGCACCCATGATGACTGGTACACGCTGATGCAGTGAGCCCGGCTGCACTTCCATCATGCGCTGATCGCCCGTGGTCGATAAACCACCTGCCTGCTCCACCAGAAAACTCATGGGATTGGCTTCGTACATCAGGCGAAGCTTGCCGCCTTTATCGCGCAGTTCCTGATCCGCGGGGTAGATGAAAATCCCGCCGCGTATCAGCAGGCGATGCACCTCGGCCACCATGGCTGCCATCCAGCGCATGTTGAAGGTTTTTCCCAAAGGTCCTTCCGCGCCTTGCAGGCATTCGCTGATATAGCGTTTTACCGGGGCATCCCATAGTTTCTGGCGCGACATGTTGATGGCAAATTCCTGGGTGTCGGCCGGAATTTGCATGGCATGGTGTGTCAGCACAAAGTGTTGTTTCTCCTCATCCAGCGTGAAGCCATGGGTGCCAAAGCCTGTTGTCAGCACCAGCATGGTGGAGGTGCCATACAAGGCATAGCCCGCGCATACCTGGGCGTCGCCTGCTTGCAGAAAATCCGCCATCTGCGGGCTAGCCTTGCCGTGGTGACTGAGGATGGAGAAGATGGTGCCGACCGGGGCATTCAGGTTGACATTGGAGGAGCCATCCAGTGGATCAAACAGCAGCAGATACTTGCCCGCATTGCCATACTCCGCCGGAATTTCATAAGGCAGCTCCATTTCCTCCGAGGCCATGCCGGCAAAGTGTCCTGAGCGCTGGTTATGTTCAAGGAAGATGGTATTGGTGATGACATCCAGCTCTTTTTGCGTTTCGCCTTGTATGTTTTCTGAGTCCAGGCTGCCCATGTTGCCGGTGAGCGCGCCACGGTTGACCGCGCGTGCAATCTGCCGGCAACTCTCCGCGATACTTTGAAGCAGGTCTGTAAACTCCGCGTCGGGCAGGTGCCCTTGTTGCTGTTCGTTTTGCAGGAAGTCGTGCAGGGTCATTGCATTCATGATGTGCCTTTGTTCATGGGTGAGCATACTGGCTTACCACCAGCCTTCAAGTTGCAGGCCAACGGTCATGCCATGGTTGGCATTGCCAAACACGCCATTGGGGGAAAGCGTTGCCACCGCTGGATCCGTGGAACCGATAGCGGCATCGCGTGCCGCATCATTCCAGCGCGCATAGGTGCAAAAAAGCCGCAGCTCGGGGCGCGCCCAGAAGTTGCTGGCCACGGCCCAGGTTGGCGCGATGGTAAGCTTGGTCAGCGAGCGGGTGGCTTCGCCTGCAGGCTTAACCCAGTCTTGCCCCAGCTCTGCCTGCATCTTGAAATGCTGTGATACGCCGTAGGTGACACGGCCGCCAGCAGAGGTCCAGGTCTGACGGCTGTCGCGGTTTTCATCGCGCTGATATACCGCGGTCAGCATGCCGCCTACGCGGTCGGTGAGCTGTGCGTAGATACTTTCGACGATACGTGCCCGCCGAACATCATTACCGCTATCCAGTGACCCGGTGCCGCCCAGTCCGATGCCGGGGCCTACTCCATATTGCAGCGCCAGCTTGTTGACGCCATCTCCGAGAATGCGCTGCTGACGGTGTTGTACCGTGACAGCCCAGCCCGTATCGCCCGTGCCGGAATAACCACTCTTGGGCAGATAGCTGAGCCCAAGTTCCAGCTCGCCATTCGGATTCACGGCTATGCCACGCAACTGAACATCATGCCGGGTGGCTTTGGTGGTCTGATCCTGATTGTCATCGCGAAAGATGGCGTAACTCAGCTTCAGCGTATCGCCTATGCCGATCTGGTCTACCCCGGCTCCCAGCCCTTGCGGATTCCAGTAGAAGAAGTCGGTGACATGCACATCCTCGCGTTTGTAATAACGTCGCCCCGCCCAAAAGCTGCCGCCATTCAGCGCGGGAAGCTTGTTCCATGCGAGATAAGCCTGGGCAAAGCGCATGGTGGTTTCGCGGTCAGGCTGCATGCGTTCATCCGCCATCGATTGATAGCCGCTGACCATGACATAGCCTTTGACTTCCGAGCCATCGTCAAACTGCTGGAACTGTTGCCCTACGCGAAACTCGCCGTAGACCTCACACTCATTGCCCATGCGGTACTTGGATCCCGCGCCAGCCAGCTTGAAACAGGCGGCCGAGCCTTGCCCGCTGTTGCTTCCCGCCAGGGCGCGGATATAGCCGTACAACTCTGCTGCCTGGATATTCAGGCAAAGACATCCCAGCATGGCTGGCAAGAGCCATTTCATGACTGCTTTCATGGTGTTATCTCCCGGCGAGTGGTCTTTTGGTCAGCATCAGCAAGCTGGTGGTCACGATGGTCCCAGCGCTTATCGCCGCCGCGTAGAGCAGCAGGTGATTGACCGCATTGGGTATCGCCAGGACGAAGATGCCGCCATGCGGTGCATGCAACTCACAGCCAAAGTACATGGAAAGTGCGCCAGTCACGGCCGCCCCCGCCACGCACGGTGGGATAACGCGCAGCGGATCTTTGGCCGCAAACGGAATGGCGCCTTCGGTAATGAAGGCAATCCCGAGCACGGCGGCGGCTTTGCCTGCAATTTGCTCGTCGGCGGTGAAGCGTTTTTTGCTGAGCATGGTGGCCAGGCCCAGCCCCAGCGGCGGAATCATCCCTGCCGCCATCACCGCTGCCATGGGCAGAAAGGAGTTGCTCGCCAGCAGTCCGACGCCAAAGGTATAGGCAGCCTTGTTAATGGGGCCGCCCATGTCGATTGCCATCATGCCGCCCAGTATCAATCCCAGCATCAGCGCATTCGCGGTTCCCATGTTCTGAAGTGCCTGGGTCAGGCCATCCATCAAGGCTTTGGCCGGTGCGCCGATCACATAGATCATCAGCAGGCCCACAATCAGCGTGGAAAGCAGAGGGATTACCAGCACGGGTTTTAGCCCTTCAAAGCTGACCGGCAGGGTGATGTACTGGCGTAACCAGCGCGCGACATAACCGGCGGCGAAGCCGGCCACAATGCCACCGAGAAAACCGGCCTGTAACTGGCTGGCCAGCATGCCGCCGATCAGGCCGGGTGCGAGGCCGGGGCGGTCAGCGATGGAGAAGGCAATAAATCCGGCCAGCACCGGGATCATCAGTGCGAATGCGGCGCCACCGCCAATATCCATTAGTGCTGCAGCCAGCGTGCCTTTTTCTTTAAATGCCTCAATTCCGAACACAAACGACAGCGCAATGATCAGCCCGCCTGCCACCACCAGCGGCAACATATAGGAAACGCCCGTGAGCAAATGCTTATAGGGGCCGTCACTCTTGGCCACCGAAGCGGCTGCTGGGCTATGGGCGGGGGTGCCAGCGACGATTGGCTGGGCTTGCCAGGCCTCCTGCATGACCTTGTCGGTTTCCTTCAGCGCGCGCCCGACCGATGTCTTGTAGACGGCTTTGCCACTAAAGCGGGCGGTATCCACATGTGTATCGGCCCCGATTACCACCACATCAGCCTCTGCGATTTCTTCGGCCGTCAGCAGGTTTTTTGCCCCGACCGAGCCTTGGGTTTCTACGCGGATATCGCAATCATGAGCGGCCGCCCATTTTTTGAGGGCTTCTGCCGCCATGAAGGTATGCGCAATGCCAGTGGGGCAAGCGGTAATGGCGACGATTTTTTTGCGTACATTGGCGGCAGGAGTTTCTGCGACGGCATCCGCTGGGGACAGACTTTTGATTCCGGCCAGCGCCAGCGCTGCTGCGATCACATCCTGTGTATGCCGGATCGCTTCGCTAGTGCTGGTGGTATAGATGATTTTGCCGCTGAAGCGGGACATATCCAGATGAATATCCGCCGCGATAATAACGACGTCCGCCGCTGCAATGACATCCTCAGTCAGCGTAGGGGTGGCCCCTGTGGCCCCCAGCGATTCCGTGCTGATCGTGTGCCCCATGGTGGACGCGGTTTTCTTCAGGGCTTCTGCGGCCATGTAAGTGTGGGCGATACCGGTAGGGCAGGCCGTGACGGCAATGAGATTTGCCATAATGATCTCCTCTCCTCATTAAGTTGTTATCGCTTCAGGGGATTTCCCGAAGCGTGACTTGTCGTACATGGGATTTGATGATGGCCGCTGCGGGCAAGCGTGGCCCGAGCTCGGCGAGTGTTCCTACTGCGCTGGCGGTGGCCAGCCTGGCGCAATCCGCCATGAGCATGTTGCGCTGGGTTGATGCAATCAAACCTGCCACCATGGCGTCGCCTGCGCCCACGGTGCTTTTCACGACAGTGGCGGGTAAGTGCGCCAGCAAACATTGCTTGCTATCGGCGAAAATGGCGCCTTGCTCACCCATGGATACCACCACTTTTTCAATGCCACCTGCGATCAGCTCGCGCGCGGCGCTGACCACGGCTTTTTCTGAGGTCAGGGGTTTACCCAGCAACTCTTCAAGCTCAACAATATTTGGTTTGAGTACATGGGGCTTGGCCGCCAGACTCGCTGCCAGGGCAGGGCCGCTGGTATCCAGCAGAACTTTCTTCCCGGCGTGTTTCAGTTGCAGGATAAGGTTATGGTAAAAGTCCACCGGAACGCCATCTGGCAGGCTGCCTGAGAGCACAAACCATGCGTGATGCGCAATCAGCGACTCCAGCTTGCTGTTCAATAGCTGCAAATCACTTGCGCGGACCACCGGGCCGGGGAAGTTGACATCGGTGATGCGATGCTGCTTGTCATCGATGATCTTGATGTTGACCCGGGTTTTGCCGGGCAGCCGCACAAACGCATCGCTAATGGATTTTTGCAGGAACATCCCTTCAAACATGCTGCTGTTTTCAATGCCAAGCAGGCCACATGCCGTGCTGGCAACGCCCAGGTCTGCCAGAAAGCACGAGACATTGACGCCTTTTCCGCCAGGGTCAGACTGCTCGCTTTCCACCCGGTTGACTTCCCCGGCCTGAAAGCCGGGGATGATCAGGCTCTGATCAATCGCCGGATTCAGCGTCAGGGTGACCACATTGGGCTGGTTTTTCATACAGGTATCCTTAACTATTCAGAGGGCGCGAACTTCAGCGGCGGTTTTGCAGCGCAATGCGGTTTGCGCCAGCTGCTGGTTGTCCCGGCTGCTGAGCTTGCGCAAGCGGGCCTTGATGGATGAGACGCTGGAAATGCTGACGCTGAGTTCGGAGACGCCCAGGCCGCTCAGGATGGCGGCGCCCTTGGGGTCGCCAGCAATGCCACCACACACGCCCACCCAGATGCCTGCCTCGCGAGCCGCTTTGACCGTGAGGTCTATCATGCGTAACACGGCCGGGTGCAAGGCATCTGCCTGACGCGCCAGATGGGGATGCATGCGATCCATCGCCAGCACATACTGGGTAAGGTCGTTGGTGCCGATGGAGAAAAAATTCACGTGCCGCGCCAGCTCTGACGCCATCATTACGGCCGATGGCACTTCTATCATGATGCCGAACTCCACGTTGGGCGCGTGCAATTCCTTGCGCACTTCTTCTGCTATTTCCTTGGCGGCCAGCAGTTCTTCAATGGAGGCAATCATGGGGAACATGATGCGGATGGGCCCGGTATTGGCCGCCCGGTAAATGGCGCGCAGCTGGGTACGAAACAGCTCGGGCTTGGCAAGGCACAGCCGGATGCCGCGCATGCCAAGAAACGGATTTTGCTCTGGCGGCAGCTGCAGATAAGGCGCTTCCTTGTCGCCACCGATATCCAGCGTGCGGATGATGAGGGGCAGGCCATTCAGTGAGCGCGTCATGGCGTGATAGGTCGCAAATTGCTCATCTTCCGTGGGCGGTGCATCGCGATGCAGGAATAAAAATTCAGTACGCAACAGCCCGATGCCTTCCGCGCCAGCCTGGATCGCCAGTTCTACTTCCTGGGCCGAACCGGCATTGGCCACGACCTCAATGCGCTGACCATCGGTGGTAAAGGCGGGCTGGTAACAGGCGAGGGCTTCCATGTGGCGGATGGCATGCCGTTGCTGACGCGATTTTTCTGCGCGCTCAATATCTTCAGCAACTGGCGAGATATAGCATTTGCCATTGTCGCCATCCAGTATGCATAGCGCGCCTTCGGGCAAGGTGAGTACAGTGTCGCCCGCACTGACGACGGCGGGAATGTCCAGCGAGCGGGCGATAATCGCTGTATGGGCGGTGGGGCCGCCAGCCGCGGTGAGTATGCCCAGCACGCGGGTAGGGTCTAGCTTGGCGGTGTCGGATGGAGAGAGGTCTTCTGCCACCAGTATCACGGGGGTATCGGGCATGCAGGAGGCCTGGTCCTTGGCATGGGCGAGCAGGCGCAGTACCCGGCTGCCAACATCCCGCAGATCGGCGGCCCGCTCTCTCAGCAAGGCATCTTGCAGGCTTTCGACTTCGGCTGCTTTTTGCTGCACGCTGAGATTCCAGGCCCAGCCCGCACTATGGCCAAGGTGGATGGTGCGTATGGCTTCGGCCAGCAGGTCCGGTTCGCCCAACAGTTCCTGATGCGCCAAGAAAATGGCCGCCTGCTTGGCACCACTGCGCGCGTTCACTTCTTCATGCAAGGCCTGAAGCTGCCGCATGCCGGTGGCGATTGCCTGCTTCAGTCGCTCGGTTTCATGCTGTGGGTCGTCTGCCATGGCAGCAAACTCCAGCGTTTCGGGGTGGAAACGATGCAGGGGTGCGATGGCAATGCCAGGTGATGCAGCAATGCCAGTGATTGCCGGGGTGGTTAGTTCCAGTACCGGCGTGGCATGGGCGGCCTGGCTGTCTTGCTCCGTGAGTTCTTCTTCGTCTTCAAGGCCATTGCGCACGGCTTCGGCCAGGGCTGCCACGGCAAGGGTTTCGTCCTTGCCCTGCGCCATGATGCGTAATGTGGATTGCGTCTCGGCCCCCAGTTTTAGCAGGGCAAGCATGCTCTTGCCATTGGCGACTTTGCTGCCGCAGCGTACCCGTATGTCGCACTCAAATTGGCGTGCAATATCCACAAACGCTGTGGCTGGCCTGGCATGCATCCCGGCTTTACCTTTCAGGACCACATCCTCATGGCAGGGAAAATCATCTGGCAGCGGCTCGTCGCTGGCCGCTGCGCTGCCCTGGGTCAGGCGCCGGATGATGTGCATGGGATCAGTGGTATTCGCCAGATGCTGGATGGCGGCGACATCGTCCAGGATATGCGTGAGATTGGCGAGCAATTCAATATGCTCATCCGAGCGCGCGGCGATGCCTATCACCAGATACACGGTTTCGCCGGTATTCCAATCCAGCCCCTGTGGAAATTGGGCGATGGCAATGCCCGTCTCGTGGATCAGCTCCCTGTCGCTCGCGAGCCCGTGCGGAATGGCAATGCCGTTACCCAGATAGGTGTTGGAAACCTGTTCGCGTTGCAGCATGCTCTGGATATAGGCTGGCTGCATATTGCCATTGCCCACCAATAGTTGCCCCACCACCGAAATGGCTTCGGCTTTGCTGTTTGCAACGGCATTGAGCTGAATGCTCTGTGTTTCTAACTGAATCATGACGCTCTCCTCAGGTATTCGTTCTGCATGTTCCCTTGGTAGTCGGGATTTCTTGTGCGATGCAAATAAGGGCTAAATGCCTTCCGCAAACAGCAACTCGATATTGGCCGCCTGCGCCGATGCCACGCCCTGTGCCGAGAGGCCGTGATCCACCACCCAATGGGAGACCTCGCTAAAGGGGACGATGTGTGCATAGGATGGATTTCCCCATTTGGAACTGTCAGCCAGGGCACATACGTGCTGGCTACGATCAATGACGGCATGCTTGATCACCGCTTCCACATGGTTGGAATTGCTCCAGCCCATCGCTTGATCCACGCCTACTGCTGCCATGAAGAAAAGATCGATATTCAGCGCCTTGATCTGGGCCAGTGCCGTGGGGCCGACCGTGCTCAAGGCATTCTGATAGACATCGCCGCCGATCAATTGCAGGCTGTAAGGGGTTTGCCCCGCCAGCTCTGTGGCGATGGTGATGCCGTGAGTGATGATGGTGAGATCGGTGAGGTGTGGCACGCCATTGCGAATGGCACGCGCCAGTTCCAGCGTGGTGGTGCCTGCGTCGATGTAGATGGTCTGGCCGCTTTTCAGCATTCTGGTCGCGGCCAAGCCGATAATCTGTTTCTGCAACTGATCGTGCTGGAGGCGCTGGGAATACTGAACGTCGCTATTGAGCAGCACCGCTCCGCCGTGAACGCGTTTAAGTAATCCGCGTTTTTCCAGGGTATGCAGATCACGGCGTACCGTGATTTCAGCAAGATTGAACTGTTCGGCCAACTGTGCGGTGCGGCACTGGCCGCGTGCCCGCAGGGCGGAGATGATCAGTTCCAGGCGATGCTCGGCGAGGTGTTTTGTCATGTCATTCTCGTGGGTTACATGAAAATTCAGCCAGACATAATTTCGATGTCCTTGCTCTGTGAACCTATTAAAACAGATAAAAGATCATTTATCAAACAAAAACGAACAAAAACGAACATTTTGTGATGTGGAAAAGAACAGGCGGGCATAAAGACCTGTATTTAATGGGTTTTTATCATGCGCGATTTACACGTAGGAGGGGGTACGCGACTTGGTGTGTTAATGACAGGATGGGGATAGGCAAAGACGGGCAAGATTGCCCATGGCTAAAAATAGAAGGCTAATGGGGACAGTGAAAGAAAGTCGCACAATGTGTGCTAGACCTGGCCCTGATTATTTGAATTGCATAACGTTTGAAATCAGGGGCGTCGTTAGGCGCCCCGATTGATTGCTGGGTTGGAGTAAGTTATTTAAGCTCTAATTTGAAACTACCTACGGGAGAGTGAGAAATTTGATAGGTATTTCGAAACTCACCGTACACTGATCCTTGAGCTATAGTAGCTTCAGTCGTGGAAAGTAGTTCGACATCAGTTGTGGAAATTATCAAAAACTTATCAAGATCAGAGTTCACTTTAAATTCGCCTTCCAAACGATTATTTTCTCCAAATGAATCTGCATGATGAAAAGTAAATACATCAGGAGATATGGTCCTTATAATATTCATTTTATTATCTAAAATTTGAACTGTTGGTTTAAACACATAGCCATTTTTAAAATAATGTTGGCCGCCTCGAATAAAGTAGCTTCTGAGTATTAAGGTTTTATTTCCATCAATTTGTTTTAAGTTGATGGCTTTATAAAAACTCTTTCCTGTACTGAAATTATAGGATCCACTAGTTTTATCTATTCTAAAAGTCTCAGGTTTTTTAAATTGAAAAGTTTCAAAGGTCATATCTGAAATTTTATTGCAACATATTTTAGAATAACTTAAGTCACTATTTACGCTATCAATTGAGGCTTCGGGCGCTGGCCCTAAACCTGCACATGAACATAATATGAAAGAGACTGTGAGTAGATATTTTTTCATGTTTTCTGGTTAAATATTGTTAACGATTAATACAAGGGGCGCGCTTTAGCGTGCTGCTTGTAGGCCGTAAGGCCAAACGAACTTGATGGACGTGTTGCCTTGACTTTGTCTGGAACCGACGTACTAGTTTTAAGCAAGTCCGATTGCAAGGTTACCTGATTTCGTTAGTTGGTTGCTATTGGGTTGCTACGTTTTTTTGCTGGTGGTGTAGGGCGGCGAACTTGGTTGGTGGCATAAGCTTGCGGCTGCTGTGCGGCCTGACCTCGTTGTAATACTTTTGCCAGTCTGTGATGGGTACTATGCCTTCTAGCAGTATCTCAAACCAACGATCATTCAGATCAACGAGTAGGCGATTACGCAACTTAGCTTGCCGATGACAAGACGGTGATGGGAGCGCCGGGCCAGATTATTTAGGCTAAGGATAGAACACGAATGGGGGTCCCCTGATGTGCCAGCACATCAGGGGCGGTATTGCGTCTAGCGGTGGCCTTCTTTGGCCATATTAATGGAGTACTTGGGGATTTCGACGACCAGATCTTCTTTACCGACAATGGCCTGGCAGGAAAGACGCGAATTGGGTTCCAGGCCCCAGGCTTTATCCAGCAGGTCTTCTTCTTTTTCTTCAGGGGCATTCAGCGATTTATAGCCCTCGCGCACGATCACGTGGCAGGTGGTGCAGGCGCATACCTTGTCGCATGCGTGATCAATATCAATGTCCTGCTCCAGCAGGTTATCGCATACCGACATGCCGGGCTTGGCGTCAAAGGCGGCGCCATCCGGGCATAGCTCCTGATGGGGTAATACGATGATTTGCGGCATATCAGATTTCCAGTGAGTTAAGGTTTTGACCGGCAAACGCCTGTTTGACCGACGCATCCATGCGGCGGGCGGCAAAGGTTTCGGTGGCATGATTCAAGGCATCGACGGCCCGGGTGATGGCATGGCTGTCGTCTTGCGAAATCAATGTTTGCAGGGCCTGCATTTCCTGCTCGATGGCAGCGCGCTCTTCCTGGCTCAATAGCGTATCCCCATCCTGCTGCAGTGCGGCGGTAATGGCTTCGAGCAGGCGTTGGGCATCCACTTGGGCTTCGCGCAGGGCACGGGCCTGTTTATCGCTTTCGGCAGCGGCAAACGAGGACTGCAGCATGCCGGTGATGGTGTCTTCGCTCAAACCATACGAAGGTTTGACCACAATGTGCGATTCAACGCCGCTGGTTTGTTCGCGGGCAGTGACGGAGAGCAGGCCGTCGGCATCCACCTGAAAGGTCACGCGAATGCGGGCGGCACCTGCCGCCATGGGCGGGATGCCTCGGAGTTCAAAGCGAGCCAGCGAGCGACAGTCGCTCACCAGCTCGCGCTCGCCTTGTACCACGTGTATGCTCATCGCGGTTTGACCATCCTTGAAGGTGGTGAAATCCTGTGCGCGGGCGACGGGGAGAGTGGAGTTGCGTGGAATGACTTTTTCCACCAGGCCGCCCATGGTTTCGAGCCCTAGCGACAGGGGAATCACATCCAGCAGCAAGAGGTCATCATCACTGCGATTCCCTGCCAGCACATTGGCCTGAATGGCGGCGCCAAGGGCGACGACCTTGTCTGGGTCCAGATTGGTCAGTGGCTCCTGACCGAAATATTCGGCCACAGCCTGGCGTATGTGCGGCATGCGCGTGGCGCCGCCCACCATGACCACACCCTTGATGTCTTCCAGCGTCAAACCAGCATCGCGCATGGCTTTGCGCGTGGGGGTCAGTGTTTTGGCGACAAGGTGGGACGTCAGCTCAACAAATTCCTCGGCGGTGAGATGCAGGTTGATGACATCGCCATTGCTCAGCACACTGGTGATTTGCACTTCATGATGTTCAGTCAGCCATTCTTTGACTTCGCGTGCCTTGGTTAGCAGCAGGCGCGTGTCTTCGGCATTGAGCGGTGGCAGCTTGGCCTGCTCGAGTATCCAGCAGAAAATGCGGCGGTCAAAATCATCACCACCCAGTGCAGAATCGCCATTGGTGGCAAGTACTTCAAATACACCTTTGGACAGGCGCAGGATGGAGACATCAAACGTGCCGCCGCCCAGGTCATAAATGATGTAAACCCCTTCAGAGCCGTTATCCAGCCCATAGGCGACGGCGGCAGCGGTGGGTTCATTCAGCAGGCGCAACACAGTGATGCCCGCGAGTCGCGCGGCATCCTTGGTGGCCTGGCGTTGGGCATCATCAAAATAGGCTGGCACGGTAATGACGGCGCCGGTGAGTTCGCCACCCAGGGCTTTTTCCGCGCGCAAGCGCAAGGCTTTGAGGATTTCTGCGGAAACTTCCACCGGGCTTTTGATGCCAGCGCGGGTTTCAATCTGCACCATGCCGGGGGCGTCAATAAAGCGGTAAGGAATATGCGCCTGATCGGCGAGGTCGTTCAAGCCGCGCCCCATGAAGCGCTTGACGGAAACAATGGTGTTTTGCGGATCACGGCTCTGCTGTGCCTGGGCGGCATAGCCCACTTCAATGGCGCCATCGGCCAGATAACGCACCACGGATGGCAGCAGCGCATGGCCTTTTTCATCATGCAGGACGGTACTCATGCCGCTGCGTACGGTGGCGACAAGTGAGTTGGTGGTGCCGAGGTCTATGCCCACTGCCAGCCGGTGCTGGTGAGGGGCCGCGCTCATGCCCGGTTCTGCAATTTGTAATAAGGCCATAAGGTGATGAGTTCCTGATTTGTATGTAGCGTGTTTTACGCTTCCAGTTTTTCCATGCTCTGCAGGATATCTTCACGCAGTTTATCGACAAAGCTGAGCTTGCGAACGGAGCCGGCGGCGGCCGTTAATTCTGCCGATTCTGCGCCCAGTTGCTGCTCTAGGTCTTGCTGTAATGATTTGGCGGCCGCCTGGATGTCCTTTAACAGGTTATCCAGCGCATCCAGGTCTTTTGCATCGCGTGCTTCTTCAATTGCCTCGCGCCACTCCATCTGTTGCATCAGAAAATCAGTCGGCATGGCGGTATTGTTCTCTTCATCGGTGTGTACACCTTGCAATTCCAGCAAATACCTGGCGCGCGCTGTGGGATTTTTTAGCGTGCGGTAAGCTTCATTGGCCGAAGTTGCCCATTGCATGGAGCGCAGCTTCTCGGTGCTGCTCGCCGCGGCAAACTTGTCAGGATGCACTTCGCTTTGCAGCTGGCGGTAGCGCTGATCAAGCAGGGCGGTATCAATGGCAAAGGCGGCAGGCAAGCCGAACAGGGCAAAGTGGTTTGTGCTGGAATCTTGCATGATGGAAAGAGGGCTGGAGCAGGCGATAATGTATGCTAAGGCTCCCTGATGGGAGCCTTAGGCATCAAATGGTAAAGCTCTCCCCGCAACCACATTCGTCCTTGACGTTGGGGTTGTTGAATTTAAAGCCTTCGTTCAGGCCTTCCTTGGTGAAATCCAGCTCGGTGCCGTCGATGTAGACCAGGCTTTTCGGGTCCACAATCACCTTCACGCCGTGGCTTTCAAAGGCCATGTCTTCCGGGTTGAGGTCATCGACGAACTCCAGGGTGTAAGCCATGCCGGAACAGCCGGTGGTCTTTACACCAAGGCGCAGGCCTATGCCCTTGCCGCGATTGGACAAGAATTTCTGTACGCGGCTGGCCGCAGTTTCAGTCAGGGTAATTGCCATGGTACGTCCCTTATGCGGCTTCCTGGGTATTGCCCTGCTTGGCCTTGAGGTCGGCTACTGCGGCACGGATGGCGTCTTCTGCCAGTACCGAGCAGTGGATCTTGACCGGGGGCAATGCCAGTTCTTCGGCGATGTCCGAGTTCTTGATTTCCATGACTTGATCCAGGGTTTTGCCCTTGATCCATTCGGTGACCAGCGAGCTGGAAGCAATGGCAGAACCGCAGCCATAGGTCTTGAATTTGGCGTCTTCAATAACACCTGCCTCATTGACCTTGATCTGCAGCTTCATCACGTCGCCACAGGCCGGGGCACCCACCATGCCAGTGCCCACGCTAGGGTCGTTCTTGTCCAGGGTACCCACGTTACGTGGATTCTCGTAGTGATCCAATACTTTGTCTGAATATGCCATTTTGTTGCTCCTTTTAGTCACACAGCGAAAAATGCAGCCTGCGTTCAGGCTTCATCCTTCACGTATTAATGGGCTGCCCATTCCACCTTGCTTAAATCCACGCCTTCAAGGTGCATTTCCCATAATGGAGAAAGCTCGCGCAGCTTGCCAATCTTGCTTTTCATCAGGTTGATCGTGTAGTCGACCTCTTCTTCGGTCGTAAAACGGCCAATGGAGAAACGAATCGAGCTATGTGCCAGCTCATCCGAGCGGCCCAGGGCACGCAGTACATACGATGGCTCCAGACTGGCAGAGGTACAAGCCGAACCACTGGAAACCGCGATATCCTTGACCGCCATGATCAGCGATTCGCCTTCAACAAAATTGAAGCTGATGTTGAGGTTGTGCGGTACGCGCTGCTTCATGTCACCATTGACATACACTTCATCAATTTCTTGCAGACCGGTCAGCAGGCGATCGCGCAGACGGCGAATGCGGGCGTTTTCCAGGTCCATTTCTTCGCGTGCGATGCGGAAAGCTTCGCCCATGCCCACAATCTGGTGGGTAGCCAAGGTGCCGGAGCGCAGGCCGCGTTCGTGACCACCACCGTGCATCTGGGCTTCCAGGCGTACGCGGGGTTTGCGGCGCACATACAGGGCACCAATGCCTTTGGGGCCATAGGTCTTGTGGGCCGAGAAGCTCATCAGGTCTACCGGCAGCTTTTCAAGGTCGATATGTACCTTGCCCGTGGCTTGTGCAGCATCCACGTGAAAAATAATGCCTTGTTCGCGGCAGATATTGCCCAGTGCTTCAATATCCTGAATCACGCCGATTTCGTTGTTGACCAGCATGACGGAGGCCAGCACGGTATCCGGGCGCAGCGCTGCGCGGAATTTTTCAATATCCACCAGGCCATTGGGCTCAGGTGCCAGATAGGTGGCTTCAAAGCCTACACGTTCGAGTTCGCGCACGGCATCCAGCACGGCTTTGTGCTCGGTCTGAATGGTGACAATGTGCTTACCCTTGCCGCTGTAGAAGTTGGCGGCACCCTTGATCGCCAGGTTGTTGGACTCGGTAGCGCCAGAGGTCCAGACGATCTCGCGTGGATCGGCATTCACCAGCTTGGCGACTTCTTCACGTGCATTTTCCACGGCTTTTTCAGCGGTCCAGCCAAACGGATGGCTACGCGATGCCGGATTGCCGAAATGCTCGGTCAGGAACGGAATCATCTTTTCCGCCACGCGCGGGTCAGTCGGCGTAGTAGCCGAGTAGTCCAGGTAAATCGGGGTATGTACAGTCATCTTCTTCCTCACACTGCAATCGCAGTTAATTTTCTTAAACGTTGTAGCTCACCCTTGAGCGTGAGCAAAAATGCGTCTACTTCCTGCATGGTGTTCGTGTAGCCCAGGCTCACTCGCACAGAGCCGCGCGCCAGATCCGGGTTTACACCCATGGCCAGTAATACATGGCTGGGCTCGGTACTGTCGCTCGAGCAGGCGGAGCCACTGGCAACGGCGAATCCCTGGCGGTCCAGTGCCATGACCAGGGTTTCGCCTTCAATGCCTGCAAAGGCAAAGAAACTGGTGTTCGGCAAGCGCGGTGCATGCGCTCCAAAAATAACGGCACCCAGTTCGGTCAAGCCTTGTTCGAGCCGTGCCCGCAGTTTTTCCATATGTTCGCGACGCGGGGCCAGCCCGCTGGCGCTCAACTCGGCCGCCATGCCAAATCCGACGAGGGCAGCCAGGTTTTCACTACCACTGCGCAGCCCTTTTTCTTGTCCGCCACCATAAATCAGGGGGCGTATATCCACACGTTTGTCCAGAATCAGCGCCCCTGCACCTTGCGGGCCGTGAATCTTGTGCGATGACAGCGTCATGGCATGTACATTCAGTTCGGCAAAGTCGACAGGGATTTTGCCCAGGGCCTGCACGGCATCCGTGTGCATCCAGGCCTTATGCTTTCGCGCGATCTCTGCCAGCTCACTAATCGGCTGTATCACGCCAGTTTCGTTATTGGCCAGCATCACAGAGACCAGTCCCACCGGCTTGCCAGCTTCGGCAATTGCAGTCTCAAGCGCTGAGGGCTGGATCAAGCCATTGTTATCAGCGGCGATCAAACCTGTTTTGATGCCTTGCCATTGCAAGGCATGGGCTGGCCGACTGATGGCGGGATGCTCGATGGCGCTGATCAGCACCTGTTCCACGCCATTGGCAGCGGCAATGCCATGCATCGCCAGATTGTCCGCCTCAGTCCCACTGCCGGTAAATACTACTTGCGAGGGATATGCCCCGACAGCAGCGGCTACTTGTTCTCTTGCCTGTTCAATCGCCTGACGGGCGGTACGGCCTGCGCTGTGGCGGCTGGTGGCATTGCCGGACTGCTCGGTCATAAAGGGCAGCATGCGCTCCAGCACCCGGCTGTCGAGGCGGGTAGTCCCGTTATGATCAAAGTAAGTCGCGGTTTGCATGCTGCGATCCGTCTCAGGCAGTCATGACTTCCACTGCGGACGAGGATTTGATGCTCTTCTTGGCATCAATTCGGCTCGAAATGGTAATGGCGCGCTCATCCGATTGCGATGCCACCAGGTCTTCCAATGACACAGCAGAAAGGTAATCCAGAATTTTGGCATTCAAGGTCGACCACAGTTCATGCGTCATGCATGGCTTTTCGCCACGGCAGTTTTTATGGCCGCCGCACTGGGTAGCGTCAATCAACTCGTCGGCTGCCGCAATGATGTTGGCGACGGAGATTTCACCTGGTTTTTTTGCAATCAGATAACCACCACCTGGACCACGCACGCTGGTGACCAAGCCGCTACGACGTAGACGGCTGAAAAGTTGCTCGAGATAAGAGAGCGAAATATTTTGCCGTTCACTAATGCCCGCCAAGGTGACGGGGCGATTTTCTTCAGCCATCGCCAAGTCGAGCATGGCGGTGACGGCAAAACGTCCTTTGGTCGTTAATCGCATGAATTAATCCTAGAGTGTTCTGGTTGAGTAATTGGCGCTGAAAGCCAGTCGTGGCGTGCCTTCTGAGGCTGCGAGCGGACTCTCTAAACAGGCCTAAACTTTATAATACCCTAACACTTTAGTCAACTATTTTGTTGAGATAGTTCACATCAAATGCCTTGCCCACTTCGGCGTCTGTTTCTACGTCCGCGCCGAGTTTTGCCAGCTGTTGCATCACCTCTTGCAGCTGCTGATCCTGCTTGGCGGCATGGTCCAGCAAAGCGTGGATGGCCTTGATCATGGGGTCATTCATGTTGTCGCTGACGGCATAGGCAGAGAAGCCGATTTTGGCGGCCATGTCATCGCGCTGACGATGTTTTTCCTGGTCATCCAGAATGCGGGCAGGAATGCCGACGGCAGTGGCGTTCGGCGGTACATCTTTAACTACCACGGCGTTGGAGCCGATCTTGGCTTCTGCCCCTATGGTGATGGGGCCCAGCACTTTGGCGCCCGCGCCAATGACGACACCACGTTCCAGTGTGGGGTGACGCTTGCCTTTATTCCATGAGGTGCCGCCGAGGGTCACGCCGTGATACAGGGTGCAGTCATCGCCGATGACCGCGGTTTCGCCAATGACGACGCCCATGCCGTGATCAATGAACACGCGGCGGCCAATTTGCGCGCCCGGGTGGATTTCGATGCCGGTAAACCAGCGGGCAAGATGCGAGCTGAAACGGGCCAGCCAGTAAAACCGCTGTTTCCATATCCAGTGCGACAGGCGATGCATGATCAGCGCATGCACGCCTGGGTAGGTGGTGAGAATTTCCCAGCGCGTACGTGCCGCCGGGTCACGCTCGAATACAACGGCGATGTCTTCTTTAAATCTATCCAGCATGGTGTATGTCCGTCATGATGCTTTATTCCTCAGGGGGGCGTGGGTGCTGAGTCAGGGTCAGTATGCCGCGCAAAATATTGACTTCCTCTTTCTCCAGCGCTGTTCTTGCATACATCCGGCGCAGGCGCTGCATGAGGCGCCGGGGCGAGTGCGGGTTGAGAAAGCCAATCTCCGTTAATGTTTGTTCCAGGTGGCGATAAAACATCTCCACCTCGTCATTGGTGGCTGGTGTTGCTTTCAGGCCTGCATGCGGCAGCGGTTGCTGCTCGTCCAGCAAGGCCATGCGCACTTCGTAGCACATCACCTGCACGGCAGCGGCCAGATTGAGCGACCAGTAGCCGGGATCTGTCGGTATCATCGCCAGCAACTGGCAGCGATCCAGCTCTGCGTTAGAAAGTCCGCTCATTTCGGTGCCAAACACCAGGGCGATCTTGCTATCCTCATGTGCGGACTGCAGCAATAACTCACGGGCTTCGGTCGCGGCTTCCCGCACGCTGACCAAGCGGTGGGAGAGCTGGCGTTTGCGCGCGCTTAATCCAATCGCCAGGGTGCATCCCGACAGTGCTTCTTCCAATGTGGAGCAAACCTGCGCGTTTTCAAGGATATCGACGGCACCGCATGCCAGGGCATTGGCTTCGTTGTCGGGGAATTTTTCAGGATTGACCAGTTTCAGATCATGCAGGCCCATCACTTTCATGGCGCGTGCTGTGGAGCCAATATTGCCCGGATGACTGGGTTGGCAAAGCACGACGCGAAAGCGGGAAAGTAAATGAAGTTTGGAAGTCATGGAGTTACACATTAAAATGCTATTTTAACAGTTCTTTAAAAAGTGCATTTGTGTAGTTTCTGCACAAGGCCATCCCATTGGAAACGATCTAAATACTATGCATCCTATACTTATCAATGCCGTTAAAGCAGCTCGCCGCGCTGGCGGGATCATCACCCGCGCATCTCAGGATGTGGGCTCGCTCAAGGTACGTAGCAAGACCTACAATGACTTCGTGAGCGAAGTTGACCACGCTGCCGAGGCCGCCATTCTCGATGTGCTGAAAGATGCTTACCCTACGCATGGCTTTATTGGGGAAGAAACCGGCAATGACAATATTGATGCCGAGAATGTCTGGATCATTGATCCGCTGGATGGCACCACCAACTTTTTACATGGCTTTCCACAGTATTCCATTTCGATTGCGCTGATGCAGCAAGGTCAGCTGACCCAGGCTGTGGTCTACGATCCCAACCGCAATGATCTGTTTACCGCTACGCGCGGTCGCGGTGCTTTCCTTAACGACAAGCGCATTCGCGTCAGCAACCGCGCCAAGTTGCAGGAGTCCATCATTGGTACTGGCTTCCCATTCCGTGACTTTAGTCATCTGGATACTTATATGGGCATGTTCAAGGATATGGTGCGCAAAACCTCTGGCCTGCGTCGTCCGGGTTCGGCCGCATTGGATCTCGCCTATGTGGCTGCCGGATATTTTGATGGTTTCTGGGAAATCGGCCTTTCCAAGTGGGATATTGCCGCGGGTGCGCTGCTGATTCAGGAGGCAGGTGGTATTGTGGGTGACTTTGAAGGCAATGAGAGCTGGATTGAGTCTGGCAATATTGTCGCCGGTAACCCGAAAGTGTTTTCGCAAATGCTGCAAACGCTTGCCCCGCATCTGACCGATAGTCTGCGTAGCAAGCCGGTTTAACAGGTAAAGTTAAGTCAAGAAATGTAAATTCCCACTGAAAAAAGTTAATAAATCAATGTAAATCAATGGATTAGATGGTGTTAGTTCTTTCGGACTATTGAGTGCTTGATCCATTCAGCATTTAATGGGCACCAGTGAGAAGGCATTATTGATTGTCAACTTTTTAATTCGGGGGAATATCATGACTTTAGGTTACAAAAAACTGTTTGCTTCTTTGGTTCTGGCTGGTGTGGCTGGTCTGTCTTCAATGAGCGCAAGTGCTGGTACTTTCGCAGCAACTGCAACTTCAGAAGGCTACTCTATTGATTACACCGCCACTACTGGTGCTTTTAAGGATTACTGGTCTTTTGACGTTGTAGCTCCTACGACTATTTCGGCATCTGTTTCCGGCACTTCCTCATCTGCTTTTTCTTTCACTTCATTCAACTTGGTAGAATGGGTTGTTGATAAGTACGTTCTGGTTGCCGCAGGTAATGTAGGCAATCTGACTGCCAAGATCAGCTTTGGTGGTGTTGAAGCGGATGATCTGGGTGGCAAATACTTCCTGGAAGTTATTGGTACCGGCAAGGGCGGCTACAGCGGCACTATCAGCGTCTCTGCTGTTCCAGAAGCTGAAACATACGTAATGATGCTGGCTGGTGTTGGCCTGATGGGCTTTGTTGCTCGTCGTCGCAAGACTGCTTACTCAGCTGCATAATTGCTAGCTGTTTAAGTTGTAAAAAAACCCCGCAGATGCGGGGTTTTTTTTGGCCTGCATTTTCTGGTGCTGGCAAACATCATGCGAGTCTCAGTGCAGTTTCTTTCTTAGCAGGTTGTATTGCTGTGGTTGGTCTAGGAGACTTGAGCTCACTAAGTCCATAAGGGGCATGGTCTTGGAGGGCTATATGGGGCTTTGTAAATATTACGTCTCATGAGAAGACGTTGATAAGAAGGGGAGTTTGGAATAATGATGGGATGACTACGCAGGTCTTCCCATCTATTTGGATTGACTATTCATGCATGCGTCAAGGATGAACGACTCCTTTACTCTAGTAAGCGTTTTTCTCACCGGTAAACACCACGCTCACTGTTTTATAAATGATGTACATGTCCAGCTTTGGCGTCCAGTTACGCAAATAGTCGATGTCGTAGTCGATGCGTGCCTTCATTTTGTCCAGGGTTTCAGTTTCCCCGCGCAGGCCGTTTACTTGCGCCCAGCCTGTAATGCCGGGTTTTACCTTATGCCGGATCATGTAGCCTTTGATCAGCTTGCGATACATCTCGTTGTGCGAGACGGCGTGAGGGCGAGGACCCACGACACTCATGCGCCCTTGCAGCACATTGATGAATTGCGGCAGTTCATCCAGCGAGTTGCGGCGCAGGAAGGCGCCAAACTTGGTTGTGCGCTGGTCATTTTTCGTCGCTTGCGTCACTTTTGCGCCATCTTCGCATACCGTCATGGAGCGGAATTTGTAGACAAGAATCTCTTCGCCATCAAGCCCATAACGGCGCTGTTTGAAAATGACGGGGCCAGGCGAACTCATCTTCACGCCAATCGCGATCGCCAGTAGTACGGGCGAGATAAGGATAAGGATCAGTACCGAGAAAGCGATATCAGCTGAGCGTTTCAACAGACCGTCAAAGCCGGTAAATGGGGTTTCACATACGCTGACCACCGGGATGTTTTCTACCTGATCGACACGCCCTTGTATCAGGTCTGTCATGAAAATATCCGGGACAAAGTAAATGGACGCCGTGGTGTCTTTCAAATCATCCAGCAACTTCATGATGCGTGGTTGGCTGGCCATGGGCAGTGAAAGGTAGATGGTGTTGATGTGATGCTCTTTCACATACTCCGCCATGCTGTCGATGCGGCCCAGAATGGGGTAATGCAATTCTGAATTGAGTCGGTCTACACTGCGATCCTCGAAGAAGCCTTGCAACTCTGTTGGATGGTAGTGGCTACGCTGCAAGCGTTCCGCCAGGGCCAGGCCCTGTTCGTTCATGCCCGCAATCACCGCCCGTCGCATAGGCCCTTGCATCTTGATGAGCAGCGGTGCCGCCATGCGTAAACCGAGGGTTGCTGCGATAAGCAGGGTAGGGGTCAGCCAGAGCCATAAGGTAATCGAGGCTTTGGGGAAGATATAGATGTATTCAGAAGCATATCCAAACGCCATCAATAGCCCGGCCAGAACAAACCATGCCAGCAACGTGTTTTGAATAACTGAACTGATGGGCTGGCTGATTTTGGTGGTGCTGGGGAACATCAGCGAAAACAGAATCAGCGACATGATCAGGTAGTGAGGTGGCAGATCGTTTTCATAAACAAACGCCACGATCCACAGTGAGATGACGACGACAAGCGGATCAAGCAGGGCTTCAACACCGTGCAGAATATTGTCACGTGCAAAGGTAATGCCAGCGAAAGTTTTGCGTGAAGTAGGCTTGGTGGCGGCTAATATTGGTTTCATGAGGCCCGTGGAGTCTGCTTGAATTTGGAAACGGCTTGCGCTCTATTCAGAACATCAAGCTTTTTAAATATGCGTTGCAAATGGTTTTTGACGGTAAATGAACTAATGTCCAGGATCATGCCGATTTCCTGATTGGTTTTGCCGTTGCGCACCCATTCCATGATTTCGATCTCACGGGAAGAGAGCTGTTCCAGCGCTTCGTTTTCTTCTTCGTGCAGATCTTCACTGGCTTCTTTATCTGCCGGGTGTTGCACAGGTAAATGCTCCAGTTGCCTGAGCGCGCTATCAATATAAGGCAGCAATGACTCCAGCATGTACCGTGAGGTATTCGGCATGGTGGGGGTTGAATTCAGCAATATGTAAAGGCAGTCATGGCGCCCACGGAAATCCTTGATGCCGTGCACCAGCGCTGACTTCATGTTTTTCAGATGGCTGTTCACTTCCGCTGGCAGTACATCGCAGTCCTGAAATACGCCATTCTCCGCCGATAAGGTAAACGGCGCTTTGGTATGACTAAGCCAGTAATTGAATAGCCGTTTGAGCAATGGATTCAGATCGCCACTTGATATCTTCTCGGTACGTACTCCGGGGAGCGGCGACACAATATTGAAATAGATGACACCCATGGAGAAATCGCCCCAGGCGGTGATCATGATTTCATGCGGTAAAAACTGCTGAAGCTTGCCTTGCATCCAAAGGAAGAACTCGAAGTGCGAGCGGATTCGCAAAGACTCGTGCATCAAGTCAATAAGCTGTGCCTTCTCAATATCGGTTAGTTCTTTGGTAATAAACATAGCCGTTCAAATATAAAAATTCATTTACGTTGCAAACACTTGTCTTTGAGAGCAATTATTGGGCCAGCTGCAAGGGCGCCAGTGCTGTCCAGCAGTAGATCCTCCACTCAAATTGTGGGACATGCTGAAAAGTATATTTGCTCATGTGTTTGTAGGTGGCCATTTTATATTTGGATCAAGCGTGGAATCCTAGCGTATTGTTGTGTGTGACGGCTGTCACTATGATAAAACTTTTGCCTACATCAGTGGTAGTTCTTTTGGACTATTGTTGTCACCCTCTACAGTCCATACACTGCGGTACATAATGGCGCTGGATCGTAGTTCCGCCGGCTGGAAGGCATTCATGTCTGGTCGTGATCACACTTTCCATGGTGACTGTGGATTGTCATGCGCTGATACCTCAGCGAATCCCTTGGTGGCTGTGCCGATAGCAACCATAACAACAGGCTGTCTACGTTCATAACTTGCTTAACGTTAGCGTCACAAATCATTGAAAGTTTTTGTTTATCCATGTACTCTGATTTAATAAATTTAGGCGGGGCAGATAAGTACGTAGATGAAGTGCTGGAAATAATCAACAGCATCAAGCTGCTTGACGATTTCAGCGCAGATGAAGTTCGCTATCTATGTGCCTATATGCAGTGCTATGCAGCGCCAAGAGACTATCCTTTATTAGTCGAGGGTGCTGGTGGCGACTACCTGCTATTGATATTAAGTGGGGGGGTAGACGTGTTTAAAAATGATGCATCCGCAGAGGGTCGCCATATGGTGGCTCGACTTGGCATTGGCGATACCATCGGGGAAATGTCCCTGATCGACGGCTATCCCAGATCCGCCACCTGTATTACCACACATCCCACCGATTTCGCGGTATTTTCGCGCAGCAGCATGCAAGAGCTCTTGGTGAATATGCCCAAATTGGGCAACAAGATTCTCATTAAGCTATTGCAGCTAATGACCGAGCGTCTCCGTGATACCTCGGATAAGCTGCCATACGATATGTTTAGCAGTTTTGTTTAAAAGCTGATGCGGGATATGTTGAAACAAAAACAGAGCACGAGCCTTGGTCTCGGGTTGATATTAGCGCTTATATATCCATCATCAGTGCTGGCTGATGCGAAAGATGTGTTGAATTTCAACTTCGGCTATTCAGCGACTTACGATGACAATTTATTCAGGCTTGACTCGGGTCAGCGCCCATCGGCAAGTACCTATGGCAGTTCAAAACGCGGTGAGTTAATAACATCCACAACCTATGGTGTCAGTCTGAACAAATATTACGGATTGCAACAGTTCAAGGCAGATGTCACTCAGATAAATTATAACTACAAGAACTTTGGCTTTCTGGATTTTGAAGGCACTAACTACGATTTACAGTGGCGGTGGTCTGTTACGCCATTCTTGACGGGGGCATTTATTTTTGATCGTCAACAACGGCCAAATACGTTCTCTGACATACGTAATATCAACCCGCTTACCACTAACACGACCACGGTCAAGAACAACCGAGCCGAGATCGATTTCAGCCCTTACAACAGTTGGCATGTCTATGCCTCTATCGGGGAACTCAGCGTGGTCGCTGACAACTCCGCCCCAGGGCAAGATGTGATTGACTTCACCTTTGATCAGACCTCGTTGCGCTCTGGTGTTCGTTATATTTTCGCGAATGGCACCATTTTTGATTATGCCCATACAAAGTCGAATGGTGAAAATCAAGCCAGTTTTTTCAATCCCACTCTGGTCACTGATCGGGGATATGAAGAAACCCGAGATGACTTTTTAATGGGCTGGTCTATTACTGGTAAATCCAGAGTAGATGCTGTGGCTACCTACCTATCTCGAAAGAATGACACTTTTAGTCAGCGTGATGTGGACGGTTGGATGGGTAATGTAAACTACCAATGGGATATCACGGGGAAAACGGGGGTGGCCTTCTATCTGGGGTCTGTTATTTATCCCACGCAGTCCACAGGGAATAGTTATTTACGTGAAAACATGTTTGCGATTCGTCCGTCATGGTCCATCACCAGTAAAACCAGATTAAGTGGTGAGTTGGCATTCAAGGACCGGAAGTACGGAGGATTTGCTCCCTTTCCCACGGCTGAGCAACGTGAGGACTCCATTCAGTCTGGCAGTATCAGCCTTTCTTGGGCGCCCAGAAGATTTGTAACTTTTCAAATGGCATTGAGGCGAGAGCTTCGAGACAGTAACTTTGCCAATTTTGATTACACCACCAATAGTGCAACGCTGAGTGCGTCACTTCTTTTTTGAGGCTTAAAAAAATGAATAAATCGGTTACGGCGCTCTTAGTTCTTGCCATTGGGCTCACCGCATGTGGTAAGTCCGATGAGAAGCAGGCGTCGGGGCAGGTGATTGCAAAAGTGGATGGCAAGGAAATTTCTTTGCTACAGCTTAACCAGGCGATTAAAAACGTTCCCAACGTAAATTCCAGCAACGTAGATCAAGTGCGCAAACAATTGCTGGATAAGCTGATTGATCAGCAGATCGTGCTTAACGTTGCCCTTGAGCAAAAAATTGATCGCTCAGCAGATGTGGTGGCTTCCATAGAAGCAGCTAAAAGAGAAATCATCGCCAGAGCGTATCTCACTAATTTGGTTACCTCGCGAATAAAGCCCACACCGCAACAAGTTAAACAATATTTCGATACTCACCCAGAGCTTTTCTCAGAACGTAAGGTCTATAACTTACAGGATATTTCTTTGCCGGCTGAGACTGAAATTTCTCCGGCGCTCACGGATAAAGTAAACAGCAGCAAAAGTTTGCAGGATATTGCCGAGTGGCTTAAAACACAGAATGTGAAATTTGGTGCTTCCAGCTATAGCAAGCCTGCGGAGCAGATGCCGCTGGATGCGCTATCAACTCTTAAGAGCATGCGGGATGGCAGTGTTTCCTTGCTTACGATGGACGGTAGTCATCATATAGTCCGATTGGTTGCAGCCGTTTCTGCGCCTATGTCTTATGAGCAGGCAAAGCCGATGATTCAGATGTATTTGGTGAATTCTGAAGGTCAGAAATTGATCAAATCTGAGATTACCCGACTGAAAGAAAAGGCAAAGGTAGAGTATGTGGGGGCATTTTCCAAGAACGAGACCCCTGCACCCAAACCTGCAGAGGTGCCGGCTAAACCTGCCGAAAAAAATAATAGCCATATTGAGAAGGGTGTCGTCGGGTTGGATTGACCCGCGGCCTTCACATCAACTAAACCATAATCAAACAGGGAAATATCATGATCAAATGGTGCATGAGTTTAATAGGCGCATTCTTGATGCTGAGCGTTTTTAACGCAGCTGCGGCAGAGGAGTATGCCTTGGGCGCGGGGGATGTTATACGTGTTCAAGTGTTCCAGAATCCAGACTTAACGACTGAAGCCCGGGTGTCTGAATCCGGTGACATTAGTTTCCCTTTGCTTGGCTCTGTCAATGTAGGCGGAGCTGGGATTGCTCAGGCTGAACGCAAGATTGCGGATGGTCTTGTACGCGGTGGTTTTGTGCAAAAGCCCCAAGTCAATATTGTCTTGCTTCAGGTGAGAGGTAATCAGGTTGCTGTGCTGGGGGCAGTCGGTCGGCCTGGACGTTTTGTCATCGAGACTTTTGATACGCACCTCAGTGAAATGCTGGCGACGGCTGGCGGGGTGCTGAATGGCGCGGGCAGTGGCAAGGCAATCCTGACTGGGGTTCGCGATGGCAATACATTCCGCAAGGAAATCGATCTGGCAGAAGTGTTTCTGCAGGACAAAAAAGAGTCCGATATCCTGCTGATGCGCGGTGATGTGATTTATGTTATCCCAGGTAACCAGATCTCTATTCTGGGTCAAGTGAACCGTCCGGGGCGTTATCCATTGGAAAATGCCACCATGAAGTTTTCTGATGCGATTGCCATGGCAGGCGGCGTCAGTTCTTCTGGGGATGATGTGGCGATTGTTCAAGGCACACGTGATGGGCAACCATTCTCCAAGAAGGTTGACCTGGCTTCCATTTATCTGGATGAAGACGCTCCAGTGAATCTGGATTTGATGGCGGGTGATTCTGTCTATGTTCACCGCGCCGGCACCTTCTACATTTATGGTGAAACACAGCGCCCGGGTTCTTATCGTGTTGAACGCAACATGACGGTAAGACAGGCGCTCGCACAGGGCGGTGGTCCTACAGCACGTGGTACGCAGCGCGGTATAACATTACAAAGAAGAGCAGCCTCAGGCGTTGTGGAAAAATCTTGCCCAGGGCTGGATGATCTGATTCAGCCTGGTGATGTACTTTATGTCAAAGAAAGCCTTTTCTAGGATAAGTTGATGAATCTGAATCAAATTTTTCTTATCATGCTCGCGCGTTACCGCATTGTTGCGGTAACGCTAGTATTGACCATGGTGACGGTATTGGTGCTTGGTTTTCTTCAAAGCAAAGTGTATGTCGCCACTACTTCTGTTGTGCTTAATTACAAGGGTGTGGATCCGGTAACAGGCTTGGTAGTGCCTGGACAAATGGTGCCTGGTTATGTGCCGACGCAGATTGATATTATCAAAAGTCAGCATGTTGCCCTGAAGGTGGTCGATGAGCTACGCATGGCCGAAAACGAAAATGTGAAAGCTAAATTTGAAGAGGAAACGAAAGGTCAAGGCGACTTGAGATATTGGCTGGCCGACTTGTTGTTACGCAAACTCACCGTTACTCCTGGCCGCGATAGCAGTGTTCTTGCGATTACTTTTGAGGGATCGGATCCTGACTTCGTGGCTTTGGTAGCGAATGCTTTTGCAAACGCCTATCAGGAAACGAATGTTGAAATGAAAGTTGAACCTGCCAAAAAAGCAACGGAATTTTTTGCTACCCAAATTCAAAAGATGCGGGATAACCTTTCACAGGCTCAAGCTAAGCTTTCCGAGTTTCAACGCGAAAAAGGGTATACGAATGCCGATGAGCGGATGGATGTTGAGGTTTCCCGCTTGAATTGGTTGTCAGAGCAACTTGTTTCAGCGCAGGGGCAATCTATCGAGGCATCATCACGTTCAGGCATCAGTAATAAAAATAGCTCAGAATCACCGGATGTGATGGCAAGCCCGATCGTTCAGAACATCAAAATTAATCTGCTTAATGCGGAATCCAAGCTGACTGAAATTTCAGGACGCCTTGATAAAAATCATCCTCAGTACCAAGCAGCATTGGCTGAGGTGCAAAACCTCAGGGCCCAACTTGCGGCTGAGACAAAGGCGACTACTGACAGTATTGGTGGTGGTGCTCGTATGCAAAAGTCGCGCGTTGCAGAACTGCAGCAGCAGGTAGACAAGCAAAAGAATCTCTTGATCGAGATGAACCGCTCGCGGGATGAAATGCTCGTGCTGCAGAAAGATGTCGAAATGGCTCAGCAGGCAATTAATGGCGCGATGCAACGTTACGGTCAAACCACCATTGAGGCAGGTTCAAACCAAAGCGATATCTCCATTCTGAATACTGCCACTGTTCCACTTCATGCATCTGGCATACGGTTGTTGTTGAAGCTGGCATTCGGCGCTGTGATAGGACTCTTGCTCGGACTTGCTCTGGCATTCATTTCTGAAATGATGGATCGACGCATCAGAAGCCGTGCGGATGTTTCTGCACTGCTAGGGGCCCCTGTGTTCGCTTTGGTGGATGGTTTGCCCCCTGCCAAAGGCCTGAAGTCACTGCCCGCTAATATGATTCGATATCTGCCAAGCGCCTAAAGGATTTGTTAAGCATGGATTTAACTAACGAAGTATCACCGATTGTCCAAAATGCCAAGCCGAACAAGAAGGAGGCCAACATTGGCAAGCTGCTTCTTGATTCGGGTAAATTAACTGCAGATGAGGCAGAGCGAGTCATCCGCTTGCAAAAGCAGGAAAATATCCGATTTGGCGATGCTGCCTTAAGACTTGGATTTGTCGATGAGAATGATATCCGGCAAGCGCTTTCAATTCAGTTTGACTACCCTTATTTACAGCCGAATGAAGGGGGATTCTCAAATGACTTGGTCGCCGCATATCAGCCTTTCTCCAAACAGGTGGAATCATTAAGGGCACTTAGAACACAACTTATTCTGCGGTGGTTTAGCGAAGGTAACAAAGCTATTTCAGTGCTGGCTTCGCAGCGTGGCGATGGGGCAAGTTATATAGCTGCAAATCTCGCGATTGTTTTTTCTCAACTAGGAGAAAAAACCCTGTTGATTGATGCAGACTTGCGCAATCCATCTCAAAGCCGCAACTTCAACTTATCTGAGCCCAAAGGCCTTTCGGATATTTTGGTCGGAAGAGCCGGGCTTGAAGTCATTACTTTCCTCAGTGCGTTCGAAAACCTGTCAATACTAGGATCGGGCACTATTCCGCCCAATCCGCAAGAGTTATTGGGTAGGGCTACTTTTTCTGATTTGTTGAATCAACTAATGAATGAATATGATGTGATCATTGTTGATACACCATGTACAGCTGAATCGTCTGACGCTCAGGCCGTGGCAGGAAGATGCAGGGGTTCGCTGGTAGTCACTCGCGTCAATGAAACCAAGTCGCATGATCTTGAGGTGTTAAAAGAAATGCTGAGCGGTGTCGGTGTTCGTATTGTCGGTGCTGTTGCCAATCAATTCTAATCTTATCCAGGCAGGTTGAGCGAAACGCTCAAATCTAGAGGCAATATGACATCGAGCGCCAATTGGATTCAAAATAAGTGGAATATTGCGAAGGCAATGGATGCCAGGATTTACATCATTGCCGCCGCCTTGATTTTTACTTATTTTGCAACATTCTGGGATTTGTTTCATGGAATTTGGGGTACGGAACGCCATGCCCATGGACCGATTGTTTTTGCGGTTGCCATTTGGTTTTTCTACTTCAAATTCAATCAGCTAATCAAGTCTGGAGTTGTTTACAGTAGCCACCCAATCTTAGGCGGTAGTCTATTTGGCATCGGCCTGCTCATGTTTGTTCTAGGCCGATCGCAATCGCTCTTGCTTTTCGAGGTAGGCTCACTGTTACCCGTGCTGCTTGGCCTAACCCTGATCTACCTGGGAAAGCAGACTGCAAAGTATTTATGGTTTGCATTCTTCTTTCTTTTGTTCGTTATTCCGCTGCCTGCGTTCATGGTGGATGCCGCGACGTTGCCAATGAAAATGGCTGTTTCGTATGCGGCTGAACATATACTTTTCGCATTGGATTATCCGATTGCGAGAACGGGAGTCATGTTAACCATAGGCCAGTATCAGCTGTTGGTGGCAGATGCCTGTGCGGGCTTGAATTCGCTGTTTACGCTTGAAGTGCTCGGACTCCTTTACATGAACGTCACACATCACGAATCTCCCCTACGCAATTTCCTGTTGGCGGTCATGATCATCCCTATTTCATTCGCTGCGAATGTTACTCGGGTGCTGGTATTGGCATTGATTACGTTTTATTGGGGCGATGAAGCGGGACAGGGGTTTTTGCATGAGTTTTCAGGCTTGGTCTTGTTCCTTACCGCACTAATATTGGTGATTCTGACAGACAGTTTGTTGAGACTCATTGCTACCAAGTGGAATGCCAGGCAGTTGAAAAAATGACAACTCAAAAGCCCAAATTCATGAAGGCTACCATCGCTATTGCCAGTTTGCTGGTGATCAGTTTTCTGCTTTCCATTGTCCTGAAACCGGTCATTCCATCATCCCAGGCGGTTGTCAATTTTGATGAGGTATTTCCAAAGAAAATAGGAAAATGGACCGAGGAGTCCAGTCCCTATTTGCAAGTGGGACTAGTTGCAAAAGGCCAATATGAGGATGAGAAGTCGCTTGAGCAACCATATGATCAAGTATTGATGCGTAGCTACCGTCATGAAGATGGCACTATCGTCATGCTGGCTCTCGCCTATGCCAAACAACAAACGCAAGATGTGAAGATTCATCGCCCTGAAGTTTGTTATGAGGCACAAGGATTTCACATTCTTAACAAGAGCAACTCCATCTTCAAGGCAGAGGATATCCAGAGTCCCATCAACATGGTCAGGTTGTTGGTCGCATCGGATGATCGTACGGAAGCTATCAGTTACTGGATAAGAATAGGCAATGCATATCCGACATCTCCGCTAGAGATGCGAAAAAAAATATTTATGGATGGCCTGAGTGGTCAAGTAGATGATGGCATTCTGGTTCGCGTTTCCACTATTGTGGAGGATCCATCGAATGTTGAGGCTTCCTATAAAAAGCAGGAGGATTTTTTGCAAGAATTGCTTGAAGCCACGCCCAAGACCAATGCATCCATTCTTGCTTTTTGATGGGTCACAATTTTTGAATAAAAACTAGCGCCAAAACGTCGCATTTTATTCATTTCAACATACCAGTAAAGAGATGCAATTGCAGAAGTTGAATCCAAAAAATATGGCATTTAGTGCCGTCGTGCTTGTAATGTGGGGACTGCTCATCCTGATTGCTGGCGCATTTTCCTCTGCATTTGTGGATATCGCAGGCAACAAATATGCATTGCTGTTGGCTGTGCCTGCTGCCATCCTGCTTGGCATCTTGTTCGTTGTCGATAAATACCTCCTTTTACTCCTCATCCTTATTTTCCGGTCTGGGCTAGATGCGATTCTGGACAATACCAAGCTAGGCCCATTCGGGCTGGGTGCAGTATTAAATGCCCTGGTTCTGATTATTGGTTTGTTCGCCATGTACCGTATGGAAAAATCACAAAGAAAACTGGTGGTGGTCGTCTGGTTGCCGTTTCTTATTATGTATGGGATCGGCGTGGTTAAAGCTCCAGAGATCTTTCTTTCCGTCAAACTTTACCTATCCTTGATATCGACTGCTGCTGTTTTTGCATTGGGTATTTATCTTGTTAAAACGCATCAGGATTTTTACAAATGGATGAAAGTTATCGTAATGTCCAGCCTTATTCCAGTGGGCTATGGCCTGCTCAGTATTGCCTTGCATTTGAAGGGCTTTAATGGAAATCGTCTGGAAAGTACATTTGACCATCCTAATATTCTGGCTTTCTATCTTACATTGATCATCTCGGTAGGCTTTTATCTATGGAAAGCAGATGCTCAAGTCTTTGGACCAAGAGTAAAAAAGCTATTCCCTTTTTATTTGATCGTATTGATTGGAATGTTGCTTGCGACCCAGACCCGCAGTGCCTGGATAGGATTCGGTACGGGGCTAGTGCTATATGGCTTGTTCTTTGAGCGTAAATATCTGTTCGTTGTGATTACCCTTCCGATTATTGCCTTTATGATTCCCGAAGTCCGAGATCGAATTCTGGATCTGAATTCGGGTAATGAGGTCGTGGCGTATGCCAAGCTGAATTCGTTTGCCTGGCGTAAATACATATGGGAGTCGGCTATAAACTGGATGGAACCAGCCAAGTACCTTACTGGATACGGCTCAGAGGGCTTCATGTATTACTCGGTAATTTTCTTTCCCTTGTCGGGAGGATTTAAAACCGGTGCGCATAATGTATACGTCGAGCTATTTTTTGACTTGGGTATATTTGGTGTGCTGGCCTATATCACGTTGTTTGCAGCCTCTGCCTTTAAAATTTTTCCATTAAGAAAAGCTAAACTGCTATTGAGCGGTATTGCGATATTGCAGCTGCTGCAGTATTGCCTGTATTCCTACTCGGACAATATGCTTTTTTACCTGAGCTTTAACTGGTACTTCTGGTTCTTTATCGGTTTGGTAGTCGGGTTGAATACGTTAATTAAAAAAGAGCGTGATTCTGAAAGTATTCAACCTACGCCACAGTTTTGACATGCTGGAAGTGGCCCGCTTTAGCCCATTTATATTTTTCATTAATCCATCCATCAAGAGCATTCATGCATCTAGCTTATTTCATTAATCAATATCCGAAAGTGAGCCATAGTTTCATACGGAGAGAGATTCTTGCCCTTGAAAAACAGGGACACCAGGTAACGCGTATCGCGCTCCGAGGCTGGGATGCTGAGCTGGTAGATGAAGAGGATGTTTCCGAGCGCGATAAAACGCAGTTCATCCTCAACCGTGGTTTGCTGCCGATGATGAAAACCATGGCAGGTCTTTTTCTGGAAAACCCAGTCAGATTTTTGAAGACGACCATGCTGGCTTTACGTCTTGGCCTACGCGCTGATCGGTCATGGCCATATCACCTGATCTATTTGATGGAAGCATGCCAAGTGGTGGCCATTACGCGTGCAAAAAACGTCGCGCACGTGCATGCCCATTTTGGGACCAATTCTGCTGAAGTCGTCATGCTGTCTTATTTGCTGGGGGGGCCGGCGTACAGTTTTACCGTGCATGGTCCTGAAGAGTTCGACAAGACTACCTTCATTCACTTACGCGACAAAATCCGGCATTCCCGCTTTGTTGCCGCAATCAGTTCTTACACCCGGAGTCAGCTATACCGCTGGGCAGATTTTGAAGACTGGGGAAAAATTCATGTTGTTCATTGCGGACTTGAAGAAAGCTTTTATTCAGTACCTGCGGTTGCATTGCCCCAGCGCTCAAGGTTGGTTTGCGTTGGCCGCATATGCGAGCAAAAGGGCCAGCTACTGCTAATACAGGCGACGTATCTGGTCAAGGAGATGGGGCTGGATTTTGAGCTGGTGCTGGCAGGGGATGGCGAGATGCGTGCTATTGTCGAACAGCAGATTGCAAAATTAGGCTTGCAAGAACAAGTAAAAATTACTGGCTGGATTAGCGGTGATCAAGTACGAGAAGAGATCCTCAATGCCAGTGCGTTGGTGCTTCCGAGTTTTGCTGAAGGCCTTCCGGTCGTCATCATGGAGGCTCTGGCGCTTAAGCGGCCGGTTCTTACCACTTATGTAGCCGGCATTCCCGAGCTGGTGGTACATCATGAAAATGGCTGGCTGTTCCCTGCTGGCGACGTATATGCACTGCGCGATGCCATTGTCGACTTTTTAAACACTCCTGTAGATAAACTGAATGCCATGGGCGAAGCAGGTTTCACTCGCGTAATACAGCGCCATGCCATCGATGCTGAGGTTCAAAAATTGGATAAGCTGTTTCAACAGGGATGAGTGAGGCGAGTCTCTCGCCTGGCTGGAGAAGCATATCCAAGATGATTCTTGAGTCAATGGTCATTGTGTCACCATGTTAGTTTCATTGATGGAGTCGCACGTCCACCTAGGTATCGCTACGCAGTCATCATCGTTCGCAGATATTGTTAATTGTCTGATCGGCTGAGCCATCTAATAGTTGATGGCACACTCACACTATCTCGCATTTGCCAGATTCGGGCCTGTATTGACAGGTGAAAATTAATCTTCGAGGAATATGTTATGTGGATTGTTTCCGCAGTTTTCCTGCTAGTTCTTTTGCTGTTATCTATCCCTGTGTTGGTATTTCTTATTCAGGTTGTCGCTTCCTTTTTTTTACATGAATCGCGGCAGGGGCATTCAGGAAAGGCGCTTTCCATTGCGGTTCTTGTGCCAGCACACAATGAAGGAGAAAATCTTCTTCCTACCTTGCATAGTCTCCAGCAACAGCTCAAACCACAAGACCAACTGATCGTCATTGCCGACAATTGCAGTGATGACACTGCGCAACAGGCCCAAGCTGCAGGGGCGCATGTGCTCGTGCGTCAAAATGAAACATTACGTGGTAAAGGTTATGCCCTAGATCATGGTGTTCGCTATCTTGAATCACACACAAGGCCAGAAGTCGTCATTGTCGTAGATGCGGATTGTTTGCTTAAGCCTCGTGCACTCGAAGTACTGGCTCAACAAGCATTTGAAACACAAAAGCCTGTGCAGGCTTTATACCGCATGTACTCGCCCCAAGGTGCTGGTTTGAAGACGCGCATTGCTGAGTTTGCCTGGGAAGTTAAAAACTATGCACGCGCCTCAGGCTATCTGGTGCTGGGTTTGCCTTGTCAACTAATGGGGACTGGCATGGCCTTTCCCTGGGCATTGATACAGCAGGCTAATCTTGCCAGTGGGCATATCGTGGAAGATTTAAAGCTGGGATTGGAGCTTGCCTCCGCTGGTAAGGCGCCATTATTTTGTCCTGAAGCGGAAGTGACCAGTGTTTTTCCTCTGAATAATGAGGGTCTCAAAACACAGCGCACTCGCTGGGAGCATGGGCATCTTGGCATGATAGTAAAAGAGGCACCCGCCATGATTTTTCGAGGCCTAGTGACCCTTAATCCTGGCTTGCTGGCGCTGTCCCTGGATATGGCGGTTCCGCCACTGGCTTTATTAACCCTTCTGGTAACTGCGATAGCGAGTTTGTCCATCACCGTGCTTATTTTCAGCACCGGACTCATGCCTTGGGTGTTGGGGCCAGTTTTATTCGTGCTGCTTGGGATTGGCGTTTTTCTTGCTTGGCTTAAGTATGGGCGACATATTTTGTCATTATCCAATCTGGCATATGCACCACTTTATGCTCTTGCAAAAATACCGTTGTATGTGAAATTCCTGATCAAACGTCAGGTGAACTGGGTCAGGTCCAAACGTGATTGATAATAAGGAATACATGCGTGCAGGGTAATCGCTTTCAAGCCTTGGATGGATGGCGGGGAATGAGTATTCTCATCGTCCTTGCATGCCATTTGTTGCCTTTGGGGCCACACGCATGGCTATTGAACTTTGCTGCCGGCTTATTAGGTATGTCACTTTTTTTTACCTTGTCGGGGTTCCTGGTTACCAACATCCTAATTAAAAATCAGGATGTTGTTGGTTTCCTTATACGGAGGTTATTCCGCATATTGCCGCTTGCGTGGTTGTATATGGCAGTTTCGCTGTTGATTTATTCGGCCGACATGCAAACCTGGCTGGCTCACTTTCTGTTTTATGCCAACTATCCACCCAAGCCATTTATCCCTCACATAACAGAGCATATGTGGAGCCTTTGCGTGGAGATTCATTTTTATCTTGGCGTGGCATTGTTGGTGGCGCTACTCAAGAAAAAAGGGTTATTGTTAATTCCGATACTCTGCGTTTTGATCACCTTGCTACGTCTTAGCCAAGGCATGTATTCCTCTGTAATTACCCATTTTCGCGTAGATGAAATTTTGACTGGGGCCACCCTTGCATTGGTGCTCGGAGGTCATCTGGGAAATAAAGTCAGAGACCTGATGACACGCACCAATTTTTGGCTGATCGCCATTCTATTGCTGATTTCATGCCATCCTTCCGGAGGGCCTCTGAATTACCTCAGGCCTTATTTTGCTGCACTGCTTGTGGGCATTTCTCTGACCAATCCTGACAAGCTTTACACCCGCTTTTTGTACCATCGGTGGCTTTTTTACGTGGCTAGTATTTCTTATGCCCTGTATGTAGTTCACCCCCTGTTGGCTGATACATGGCTGGGCACCGGTGACACGTTGTTAGAAAAGTACATGAAGCGCCCATTGCTGTTTGCAGCGATTTTTCTGGTGGCGCATATTTCGACCAAATACTATGAAGGCCCGGCCATGCGCTTAGGCAAATCACTCAGTGAACGGTGGGGGAAAAAATCCAAGCCAGTGGCAGATCAGGTGTCTCAAAATGGAGACAAGATCAATATTTCTTAAGTAAATGATTGCAAACAGATGAGCTTGAGATTGAGGATTGGGTAATACGTGAGTAATGCAGATAAAACGGTAGAAATTGCAAACTATCCGGTTTTGGAGACAAACCCGGAGCGGCTGTCAGCACAAATATATGCACGAATAGCTGCTGGACATCAAACATTGCTGTTTTATGCCAATACCAACTTTATTGTGCAATGTGATCATCTAAGGCAAAGCCTTGATAATCAGGATGTCATTATTGTGAACGATGGTATCGGTATGGATATTGCTAAGTGGCTTCTGACCGGAAAACGTTTTTCATGCAACCTGAATGGGACAGATTTCACGCCATATCTGCTTAGCCATGCTAGCAAGCCCATGCGGGTATTTTTGCTTGGCGCCAAACCAGAAGTTGTAGAAAAAGCGGCCATGCATGTCATCCAGAACCTGAACCAACTGGTTACCGGATATGCGGATGGATATGCAAGCATGCGCGATGAGCAAAGCCTGATTGCCCGGATAAAGGCAGCTGCACCAGATTTGCTGCTGGTTGCGATGGGTAATCCCAAACAAGAGGAATGGATACTGCAACATGCTCACCAACTTGATATCCCCGTTATTTCAGGTGTGGGTGCATTGTTTGATTTCTGGTCTGGGACCAAAGCGCGTGCGCCACTATGGGTGCAAAAAGTACGCATGGAATGGTTTTACAGGCTATGCCTTGAGCCTAAAAGGCTAATCAAACGATATTCGGTGGATATAGTGAAATTCTTCTATATATTGCGTGTGAATCGCAAAACAAGGAAGTAGTAATCGAATGTCTACTCCTTGATGAGTGCGTTAAATACAATAGTATTGTAAGAGAATTGAATCATCATAAAAATTAATTGCGAGACGCATATGACCATAGTTCCAATTATTCTGTCAGGGGGATCCGGCACCAGATTATGGCCCCTCTCCAGACAGGCGTTGCCGAAACAGTTATTGCCACTGACCTCTGGCTATTCGATGTTGCAGGAAACCTTGCTGCGTCTCGGGGGCGTAAAGTCGATAGGAGCGCCTATTGTTGTATGTGGAAATGATCACCGTTTTCTGGTGGCGGAGCAGCTGCTCGAGATAGGTAGCAAACCAAGAGCCATTATTTTGGAGCCTGCCGGACGCAACACCGCACCAGCTATTGCGGTTGCCGCAAGTTGTCTGCAACAGGATGCGGCAGATGATCTCATGATGTTGGTCTTGCCTGCGGATCATGTTATCCAAGATCATGCAGCATTTGCTGCAGCAATTGACATTGCTGCTGAGGCCGCGCAGCAAGGCCGCCTGGTAACGTTTGGCATTAAACCTACTATTCCTGAAACCGGTTACGGCTATATTAAGGGCGGCGCAGCGCTTGCCAGTTGCCCCGGCAGTTTTGAGCTTTCCCGCTTTGTTGAAAAACCCAATCTTGAAACAGCCAGGGAGTATCTTGCTTCGGGGGATTACTACTGGAACAGCGGCATGTTCCTGTTCAGTCCCAAGCAATACATGGAAGAGCTCACCCAATTTGCTCCGGAGATCGCCAGCAAGGCCAGCGAGGCACTGGAGCAGAGCTACACTGATCTCGACTTTGTGCGCTTGCATGAAGCCAGTTTCAAGGAATGCCCATCGCAATCGGTCGACTATGCGGTGATGGAGCACACGCGCAACGCCGCCGTAGTCCCTGTGGATATTGGTTGGAGTGATGTTGGCTCCTGGACGGCACTCGCCGATGTGCTGGACAAAGATGATGCGGGCAACGTCACGGTAGGGGATGTTTACCTCAATGGCGTCAAAAACTCCATGGTGCGCAGTGAAGGCCGCATGGTCGCTGCGCTGGGTGTGGAAAATCTCATCATTGTGGAAACAAGTGATGCCGTCCTCGTTGCACATAAAGACGCTGCGCAGGATGTGAAAAAGATTGTCGATTATCTGAAAGAGCAGGGGCGCAAGGAGCACGAGTACCATTCGCGCGTATACCGCCCTTGGGGTTGGTATGAAGGTATTGATGCGGCTGAGCGTTTTCAGGTCAAGCGCATCATGGTCAAGCCCGGCGAAAAGCTCTCATTGCAAATGCACCACCATCGGGCAGAGCACTGGGTGGTGGTGAGTGGTACTGCTATTGTGACCAAGAATGGTGAAGCCGAAATGTTATGTGAAAACCAGTCTACTTATATTCCGATCGGCACTACGCACAGACTAGAAAATCCCGGCAAGCTGCCTTTGCACCTGATCGAAGTGCAATCGGGTGGTTACCTTGGTGAGGATGACATTGTGCGTTTTGAAGATACATATGGCCGCAAATAAGAATTTTAAAAGAACGGGAAGAAAGGGTTGGCGATGAAAGTTTTGGTGGTAGGTGGTGCCGGATACATCGGTTCGCACATGGTGAAAATGCTGTTGGGCGAAGGCCATGATGTCATCACGTTTGACAATCTGTCGTCTGGCTATCGTGATGCAGTGGTCGGCGGTACCTTTGTGCAGGCGGACCTGGCTGACAAGGCGGCGCTGGATGAGGTGTTTGTGAAACACGCGCCCGATGCTGTCATGCATTTTGCCTCCTATATTCAGGTTGGCGAGTCGGTGCGGCACCCGGACAAGTATTACCTCAATAACTTTACCAACACCATGAATCTGCTGGATGCCATGGTGAAGAATGGGGTGAATTACTTTATTTTTTCATCCACTGCGGCTGTCTTCGGTGAGCCGGAGTATGTGCCGATCGACGAAGCGCATGCCAAGAACCCGCTGAATCCCTACGGCCGTTCCAAGCTGATGGTGGAGCAGGCGCTGGGCGATTATGAGCGCGCTTATGGCATCAAGTCGGTTTGCCTGCGCTACTTCAATGCGGCGGGGGCTGATCCTGAAGGCCAGCTCGGTGAGCGTCACGAGCCCGAGACGCATCTGATTCCGCTGGTATTGCAGGCCATCTCCGGCCGACGCGACAACATTACGGTGTTTGGTCGCGATTACGATACGCCAGACGGTACCTGCATCCGCGATTACATTCATATTGTCGACTTGTGCAGCGCGCACTCGCTGGCCTTGCGCAAATTGATGGAAACCAACATCAGCCGCCGTTATAACCTGGGCAATGGTGCTGGCTTCTCTGTGCAGGAAGTGATTGCCGCGGCGCAAAAAGTGACAGGCAAGCCGATCAAGGTGGCTGAAGGCGAGCGCCGTGAGGGTGATCCGGCCAGACTGGTGGCGGATGCCTCACTTGCGCGCAGTGAGCTGGGGTGGAAACCGGTGTATGCCGATCTGGACACGATTATCCAGCATGCCTGGCAGTGGGAGTCCAAAACAGTTGGCAAGCCTGTTTGATTGGTCCTTAAGGGCTATTTAATATTTCGGTCATTGGTGTACATTACATTAATGATTTTTATCACGATGATCGCAACCCCTTTTCAGCGATCATCCAACCTGTTGGGAGATTAAACTCAAATGCGTCAAAAAAATGTCACTAAGGCAGTCTTCCCGGTCGCGGGCCTGGGTACGCGTTTTCTGCCGGCTACAAAAGCCAATCCCAAGGAAATGTTGCCTGTCGTCGACAAGCCATTGATTCAATACGCGGTTGAAGAAGCGGTTGCTGCTGGCATCACCGATCTTATTTTCATTACTGGCCGTAACAAGCGCTCCATCTCTGACCATTTCGATATGGCCTACGAGCTGGAAAACGAGCTGGAACGCAATGGCAAGAAGCAATTGCTGTCTGTGGTGCAGAATATTGTTCCCAAGAATGTGAACTGCATCTACATCCGCCAAAACCAGGCGCTGGGCCTGGGCCATGCGGTCAAGCTGGCAAAGCCTGTGGTGAATGATGATCCATTTGCCGTGATTCTGGCGGATGACTTGATTGATGCCAAAGTGCCTGTGGTCAAACAAATGGTAGATGCCTACCAGTATTACCGTTGCTCACTGCTCGGCGTGCAGGAAGTGCCGCGCGATCAGACCAAGAGCTACGGGATTGTGGCAACCCACCCGATGAGCAATGGCATTGAGCAAGTGGCTGGTATCGTGGAAAAGCCTAAGCCAGAAGAAGCGCCTTCCAACCTGGGTGTGGTCGGCCGTTATATCCTGACGCCCCGTATTTTCCATCATCTGGAAAACCTGCAAGCCGGTTCCGGTGGCGAGCTGCAATTGACCGATGCGATCGCCAGCTTGCTGAGCGAAGAACAGATTCTGGCATACCGCTTTGAAGGTACGCGTTACGATTGCGGCTCCAAGTCCGGTTTCCTGGAAGCTACCGTGCGTCTGGGTCTGAAGCACCCTGAGTGCGGCAAGGATCTGCGTGCCTTGTTGGAAGCCATCGCCGCTGAAGGCCTGGTTGGCAAGAAGAAGTAATGAGATAGCTTACCGCTGCGACGTCATGCGGTAACTTTTCAAGGTCGAGGGCGCCAATGTGGTGCCCTCGATGTATTTTCGGGGCTGGTTTTGTGGCTGTTGTTTGATGGACTTGCCGCTGAGCTTTTCATATTGCGCCATCACCTTGGGCACATACGCCTGGGTTTCTGCATAAGGCGGAATCTCGTTACCGTATTTTTCCACCGCGCCTTCACCTGCATTGTAGGCCGCAATCGCCAGGTCCAGCCGGCCGGGATATTTCTTCTGCAGCAGGCTGAAATAGCGCGTGCCAGCCTTGAGATTGGCACTGACCGAGCTTGCACTATTCGTCACACCAAACCGATTGCCGGTTTCGGGCAGGACCTGCATCAAGCCCATGGCACCTTTGCTGGAGATGGCATCTTGCCGATAGCCTGACTCCACCGAGATCAGGGCATGCACCAGGCAAGGGTCCAGCCCGGAACTGCGGGCGGCGGAGAGGATGGATTTGGCATGCGGCTTGGCAGAGAGCGTTTGACGCTGTTGGGCCTGCGCATCGGCAGAGGGCTGCAATTGATAGGGTGTCGTTACGCCGCAGGGGATGGACTCAGTTGACGCACCATCGCCTGCCCATGCCACAGGCAGGGCAGAGATAAAAAAGGCGGAAACCGCCATGTTTAATCTGCAAATAAATGGCATACGATTTAAAATATTGCCAGTTCAGAGAGCATGCTTTGCATGTTAACAAGAAAATGCGGCTTTAACAGCGCACTAACTCCGCTACGGAATCACTGCTCAACCCATGACCACCACTGCTGTCGATACGCCAAGCCCATCTGCTGAAAATCATACGCCCATGATGCGCCAATATCTGGGGATCAAGGCGCAATATCCTGACATGCTGCTGTTTTATCGCATGGGCGATTTTTATGAACTGTTCCATGATGATGCCGAGAAAGCTGCCAGGCTGCTGGGCATTACCCTCACCAAGCGTGGTGCTTCCAATGGCGAGCCCATCCGCATGGCCGGTGTGCCTTATCATGCCGCTGAGCAATACCTGGCCAAGCTGGCCAAACTGGGCGAGGCGGTGGCGATTTGCGAGCAGATCGGTGACCCGGCCAAGAGCAAAGGTCCGGTAGATCGGCAAGTCACGCGCATCCTGACGCCAGGCACCCTCACCGATAGTGCCTTGCTGGATGACACTCGCGATAATCTGCTGGTCGCCGTATCGGCCGGGGAGGGGATTGTCGGCCTTGCCCGCATTAATCTGGCAGCCGGGCAACTTGTACTCACCGAAGTCGCCCCTGGCCTGCTGGCGCAGGAACTGGAGCGTATTTCTCCTGCTGAATTGCTGCTGGCCGATGGTTACCAGCATCCCAGCATTGAAGCGCTGAAATGCCCGAAAAAACGCCTGGCGCCATGGCAATTTGATCTCGACTCCGCCACGCAGTTGCTCACGCAACAATTCAATACGCATGACCTCGCTGGCTTTGGCTGTGCCGACCTCACCCAAGCCATCTCGGCTGCAGGAGCGTTGCTGGATTACGTGCGGCACACCCAGCGCAGTAGTCTGCCGCACATCAATGCCTTGTCGGTGGAGCAGAGCGGCGAATATATTCAGTTTGATGCTGCGAGCCGTCGCAATCTTGAGATAGACCAAACCCTGCGCGGCGAACCCGCGCCCACCCTGTATTCACTGCTGAATACCTGCCGCACAGCCATGGGCGCACGCTTGCTACGGCACTGGCTGCATCACCCACTGCGGGATCATGCCGCGATACAGGCGCGCCTGGAGGCCGTTGCTGCGCTATTGCAAGGCGATGCTCTGCAAGCCCCCCGGAAGCTGCTTAACAACATTGGCGATATCGAACGCATTACCGCGCGCGTGGCCTTGAAAAGCGCGCGTCCACGCGATCTTTCCGGCCTGCGCGATAGCCTGCAGCAATTACCGGAACTTCAGCAGTCCCTGACCAGCTTGCCATCCGCGTTATTGCAGCAGGCGATGGCCTTGCTGCAGCCGCCCGCCGAGGTGACATCCTTGCTTGCTGCAGCCATACGCCCCGAGCCCTCATCCGTGCTGCGTGAGGGCGGGGTGATTGCCGATGGCTATGATGCCGAGCTGGATGAGCTGCGTGGCATACAAACCAATTGTGGTGAATTTCTGCTCAAATTTGAGGCAGAAGAGCGCGCCCGTACCGGCTTGGCCAACCTCAAGGTGGAATACAACAGCGTCCATGGCTTTTACATTGAAATCAGCCGCGCGCAAGCCGAGCATGCCCCTGCCGAATACCGCCGCCGACAGACCCTTAAAAACGCCGAGCGTTTTATTACGCCCGAGCTCAAGACCTTTGAAGACAAAGTGCTCTCCGCCAATGAGCGTGCGCTGGCGCGCGAAAAAGCGCTGTATGACGCTTTGCTTGATGCGCTGGCGCCCTATATTCAAGCCCTGCAAGCCAATGCCCACGCCGTGGCCGAGCTGGATGTTATCGCGACCTTTGTCGAGCGCGCTCAGGCTCTGAACTATGTGCAGCCGGAATTTACTGCTGAAGCGGGTATTCAGATCACCGCTGGCCGTCACCCAGTGGTGGAGCAACTGGCGCAGCCCTTTATCGCCAACGATGTGCAGCTAACGCCATATCGGCAGTTGCTGCTGATCACCGGCCCCAATATGGGCGGTAAATCGACCTATATGCGGCAGACAGCCCTGATTGTGCTGCTGGCACATTGCGGTTGCTTTGTCCCCGCCAAGGCCGCGCGTATCGGGCAGGTAGACCGCATCTTTACCCGCATAGGCGCTTCGGATGACTTGGCCGGTGGTCGCTCGACCTTCATGGTGGAAATGACCGAAACCGCCAACATCCTGCATAACGCCACCGAGTACAGCCTGGTCTTGCTGGATGAAATCGGGCGGGGCACCTCTACATTTGATGGCCTCTCGCTGGCCTGGGCCGTCGCCCGCCAACTGCTGGAGCGCAATCGCAGCTACACTTTGTTTGCTACACATTACTTTGAACTGACGCGGCTCGTGGAAGATTTCAAGCAAGCCGCCAATGTGCATCTGGATGCTGTAGAACATGGCAATGGCATCGTCTTCCTGCACGCCGTGCAAGAGGGGCCAGCCAGCCAGAGTTACGGCCTGCAAGTCGCCCAACTGGCGGGTATTCCACGCTCCGTTGTCAATGCAGCCAAACGCAAACTGGTGCAACTTGAGCAGCAGAATATACAGGCAGGCCCGCAAGGCGATATGTTCAGCCAGCAGGCTGCCGCCGAGCCACAAGTGGAAGTATCGCCCGCACTGGCTGAACTGGAGCGCCTTGATCCTGATGATCTGACGCCCAAGCAGGCGTTGGAGGCGCTGTATCGCCTGCGAGCTATGCTCTAACCGGGGTGTGCTTACCTCATGGTCACATTACGCCACATGATGCATCGTATCTGTTTAATTAACGATAGCCGTCATAGGAAATCTGTTAAGTAATAATGCTTTAATCCCTTATTCATGCCCCTATTTCACTACCTCTACATATGATCAATAAATTCCGTACTGATATTAATTTTTTACGTGCATTCAGTGTGTTGATGGTGATTTTTTACCACTTCAAAATGCCGCTTTCTCAGGGGGGATTTATTGGGGTCGATGTGTTTTTTGTGATCTCTGGATTCTTGATGACACAGATCATTGTTACGGGAAAAGAAAGTAACACTTTTAATTACTCCCAGTTTTTAATGTCGCGCGTTAAACGTATATGGCCGGCAATGGGAGTGATGTTGCTGACTCTTTTAATAGCCGGCGCTGTAATTTTGCCTCCATGGGATGCAATGATTCTTGCTAAACAGGCCCTCTATGCGGTGTTGTTTATCTCAAACCATTATTACCTTGGCTCTTCAGGATATTTTGCAGGAGACGATGATACTCGATGGTTACTCCATACCTGGTCACTGTCGGTCGAGTGGCAGTTTTATATGATTTACCCCTTCATTATCGGCTTAATTTATACGGGTTTATCCAGAAGAAATTTAACAAAAGCCATTAGCATTCAACGCGGAATGTTTACATCACTAGTTGTTCTATTTCTGGTCTCATTTGTATTTTGCATTGTCTATTCCCAGAAAAGCCCATCTACTGCTTTTTTTGCATTGCCATTGCGCGCCTGGGAAATGATCGCAGGCGGGCTTGCATTTATCGGTTTTCGACATGTTGAATTTTCAAAGCGACAACGTAGTTTTCTTGGATTGTTGGGAATCGCCATCATCATCCTTTCATTTTTTGCGGTCAGGCAATTCAAACTTGAGCAATTCTGGCCCAGTTTCTATGCATTTTTTCCCGTGTTTGGGGCATTCGTGCTGTTGATCGCAAACGATAGAGATAATGTGCTGTTTAATAACCCAATCTTGCAAAAAATAGGCTTATGGTCATATTCGATTTATTTATGGCATTGGCCCTTAGTGATTGCCTTTACAATCACCTTGGTATTAGAAAAATATACTGGTCTTGCAAAAATTTCCGGTGTTCTTATATCGATACTTTTAGGTTTTTTATCGTTTAATTATGTTGAGAAATACTTTAGTAAGAAGAACCCCGTAAGTCAGATATCTATAGTAAAGAAGTCTCTGGCCCTTATCATTGTTCCTGGCATCATGGCGTTTGGCTTAAGCCTCACTAACGGTCTCGATATCAGGGTAAGAGATAACGCCGATTTTTACGCACAACTGCAGAGTAAATCTGAATCACTCAAACTGCCAAAGCCCTGCGGAAATGATCGAAAGCCTGCTAATCAATTAACAGCGTGTACCATTGATAAAAGTACAAACAAAAAAGCACTCGTGATTGGGGACTCCCACGCTCAGCATTTGTATCCATGGTTTCTAAAGAAAGCTCCGTACACGACAGATTTTTTTATCTCCCTCGGTTGCCCTACCGTGCCAGGGTTCAATAGAACTGTTCCGGGATTTTTCTGCGATCAATATTCTACTGAGGCATGGAGTAAAGCGCTCTCCGGCAAATATGATGTCGTATTTGTATCAGCGAATTGGGCAGGGATTTCAAAGAACACGACAGGAATGTGTTTGGTCCAGGGCGATCGTTGCTTGGCCACCGTCGGTCTTCCTGCCGACGAGTCGCCTATCGCGGTACTGCGAGCAGAGCTTGAAAAGGCGGCTGAACGAAATATTCATATTGTCATGATAGGTGGTACGCCAAGTTTTCCGCACTCGGTGCCACAATATATCTACCGCAAAATGTATTGGAACACTAACGCCAATGTGCTGATCGACAAACAACATTTTCAGGAGGAAATAGCCGAGTTCTCATCTCTTTTTGATCAGTATGCACAAAAGTATCCCGGTATTATTTCATCTGAATCATTACTTGAGAACTTGTGTGCGGATAACACATGCAAGATTTACGATGAAGAACTCAAGATGCAGGTATTTCATGATAAGGATCATTTTTACCCCAAATGGATTATCCAGCGTGGGGATGTCCTAAGCCGTTATTTTTAAGGCTTCAATATCTCCAGCACTCGCTCAGCGGGCCTGCACAAGCGAGTGCCATGACGCGTAACGACAATAGGCCGGTTAATCAGCACAGGGTGGCTAACCATAGCGGCGATTAAATCCTCATCTGATAATGAGAGGTCACTCAGATTCAATTCCTGATAGATTTCTTCATTACTACGCAACAAGTCCCTTGCTTCCATACGGCTGTCTTTTAACCATTGCTCGATGGTTGTACTGTCTGGTGGTGTATTCAGATACTCAATTACATTGGGCGAAATACCTGCATTTTGAATCAACGCCAGGGTTTCTCGCGACTTACTGCATTTAGGATTGTGGTAAATAATGACGTTGATCAAAGAAACTCTCCAAATTTACAAAAGAGCGTGCTTGCCTATTCACTCTGAGTTTTTATGGTGGAAATTAAGACTAATTTAATTAGGACTTTTTTTTCTGGATTCAATGATTTTATTTACAAGTTCAGCCGAATCATCTCTGAACTTTCTTGCGAAAAATATCTCTCCTCCACCGTAAATTGAATTATCGGAAAATTTTGGATCAGTAGTTAAAAATAGAAGATGTTTTTCTGATATAAACTCCGGGCTTGCTTTTCCTGCACTCCAGTCAGCGTATGTGAAATTCCTTTCAATTTTTTCTTTAAATCTTGAGTTACCCAAAATGGTGTGAAAGAAAGTTTCGTCTGAGCAGCCAGTGTGCTGAAAAAACTTAACAAACTCCGGGTTTCTTTTACAGTAATCAAGCACATATTGGCAGGCATCCATCGTCAGAGCCCACCAATTGGAGCCAGCATAAGGGATTAAACCTTGAATGTGTTTTGTGTGATCGCGGTGCAAGGGAAATATTCTCAATGTATATAACAGTCTATGAATTACTCTGATCACGAGATTACGTTTGGGGCGCAATCTGTACTCATCGAGCCTGGCTGTTGATTTGTCTGCACCAGGCGTGTTCATGGCTACAAATTCAATAAACTCCTTGTCAGGGTTGGCAGCAAAATGAGATTCAATATACTCTCTTGATCTCACAGGGTAGTCTGCTCCGCTAAGTAATACCAATCGATCAACCCTAGTAGGAGATTGCAACGCGTCTCTGATCAGGCTCAAAGTGGCTTCCACTTGGGAAAAGTCACCCCAAAATACATCAGTGCGATGTGAAGTAAATTGGATGTGCGGATGTGCGATGTCTGAATATTTGTTCATATCAGATTTGGCATCAAGGTGTATAAAGAAATATGCATCATCGCTTGCAAGAGCCTCTATCAGCCTTTTTAGATGGTGAGGCGTATTATGAGCCAAAATAAGATAGGCAATTTTCATGGCGTGCATCCTGAACTTCTTTATTGATTAGAATTAAATGGCTTTATTTATCCTACGCGTTACATTTTTGCATGGCGGTCGCTATTTTTGTGATAAATCAGGGATTTTTTAGCGCAAATACATTCAAGGCGCCTCCGCCTGGCGCGGCATTGTATTTCGCGAGGTCGCGGAATGCGCCTGCCGTGCCAGCGCCGTCTGAATCCTGGGTAAGCCCTTGATTCAATGCAATGCCTGCCCAGCCGCCGATGCCTGAATACACACCGATGTATTGCTTGCCATGATGGGCGTAGGTCATGGCATTGCCCACCACGCCCGAGCCCACCTGAAACTGCCATAGCAACTTCCCATTGCGTGCATCCAGAGCTTTGAACCAACGATCCAGCGTGCCGTAAAACACCAGATTACCTGCCGTCGCCAGCGCGCCACCCCATACGGGATAAGGTTCGCGGTTATACCATTTGGCCTGACCTTTCAGTCCATCCCACGCCATGAAGCCCCCCATGACACCGTCCGGACCGGGGAACATGGTCAGGCTGGCGCCAGCCCAGGGTTGCCCGGCGACGTACTTCGCTTCGACGGCTTCATACCGCATGCAAAGGTGATTAAGCGGGACATAAAACAGGCCGCTTTTCGGAGAATAAGCCGCAGGCTGCTCGTCTTTCGCCCCGAGGGCTGCGGGGCAAATGTTGGCAGTCTCCTGATCTTCATGCGTGGAGTAGCGCGGATCTTTTTGCGGCACGCCCGTAGCGAGGTCCACATGCGTTGCCCAATTAACAAAGGGATGCATTTTGGCAGCAACGAGCAAGGTGCCATCACGTCTATCCAGTGTGTAGGCAAAGCCATTGCGATCAAAATGCGTCGCCAGTTTTTGCTTGCCGTGATCCCATAAAATGACCTCATTTACGCTGTCATAATCCCACTCGTCATGCGGGGTGAGCTGGTAGCCCCATTTCGCCATGCCAGTATCCAGATCGCGGGCGAACAGCGTCATTGCCCATTTGTTATCGCCGGGCCGCACATCGGGATTCCATACCGACGGATTGCCGGTGCCGTAATAGACCAGATTGAGAGCCGGATCATACGAAAACCATCCCCAGACTGGCCCACCGCCATGCTCCCAACCATTGCCTGCGGCTTGTGGCTTCAGCCAGGTGCGTACGCCAAGATTTTTTTCCGGGTATGCCAGCCGATCTTTGCTTAAGGCCTTGAAGGCGCCGCCTTCCTTGTTGCCGCCATTCACATCCTCGTAAACGGAGAGAGCGCTGTAATGCGGATTAGCCTGATTGAAGTCGGGGCCTATGCGTACATCCTCATCCGGCCCCATGCTGTAAGCTTTCCAGACCTCATGCCCATCCTTGATGGCGTAGGCCGCCAGAAAGCAGCGTACACCAAATTCGCCACCGCTACAGCCCGTCAGCACTTTATCTTTGAATACATAAGGGGCGTTGGTGTTGGTGGCTCCAGTTTTGGGATCATTGACCTGCTTTTCCCATACCTTTTGTCCGGTATGGCTATCAAGTGCGACCAGCATGCCATTGTTCTGCTGCAAAAAAATCTTGTTATCGCCATAAGCCAGACCACGACTGACATTGTCGCAGCAGAGGATGCCCTGTATATCGTCCGACTGCTTGGGAAAATAAGACCAGAGGATTTTCTGCTGATGATTCAAGTCCAGTGCATAGACGTTATTGGGGAATGCCGTGTGCACATACAGAATATTGCCGATGACCAAAGGTGATCCTTCATGCCCGCGCGTGATGCCGGTGGAGAAGGTCCAGGCCAGGTTCAACTGAGAAACATTGGCGTTCGTCAACTGAGAAAGCTGGCTATATCCCTGGTTATAGCTATCACCTCGAGGTGATAGCCACCGGCGGGCATATTGTCTCTTATCAACAGCATTTGCAGAAGAAATGCCGCATGCAAGCACGATAATAAGAGCTGACCATTGATATTTCATTGGAAGTTAAAACGTACGGAGTTAAAAAACGATGACATCATATGCTGATAATATGTACTTGAAGGGTTTTAGCATTTTTACTACTTTGTCAATAGACCGTCTTAACCATACTGGTTTGGCATTAACTGGTGTAATTTTGGAATAATAATTGCTTGAATCATCAACATCAAAGCGCAGCTTAATAGTTTCTCATACCATGAATGTTCAAATGTCTCAAAATATAGCCGAAAGAAGAGTGGCATTTTATCCAGAAAACGATAAAACAAATGCCTATATCTCGAGAATGAAAGGTTTAATCTCAAAATATGCAAAGATTGAACCAATACCCAGTCTGAAGCTAGCGCTTATAAAAGCAGTTCAAGGAAATTTTTCTGTTTATGATACGGTTTGGTTTAATTTCATCGAAAATGATTTTATTAAATCAAATGGAAAATTGGCTGTATTTAAGACTGCCAAAATATTTATCAAGACATTCCTCATTAGTAAGTTGGCGCGCAGATCAGTCTTTGTTCGTCATAACCATTATCCACATGCAACAGCTTCAGAGCACGCAGAGCTCTTGAAAAGAATCATTGACGTGTATGAAAGACTTTTTGATTGCATCATCACGCATTCAGGTGCGGAGGCGGAAGGAGCAAAAATATATTGTCCGCATCCATTATATGAAATAAGACCTATAACAAAAACTCCTGTTTTGGACTACGCATTACCTCAAAATTATTTTGTGGTATTCGGACGAATTGTTCGATACAAGAAAATAGAAGAGCTCATTAAGCATTTCCCCGATAATCAATGCCTTTTGATAATCGGCTCTGTTGGAGATGAGTTGTATGCGAGGGAACTGGAGGGCGAATTAGATTTAAAGTCTAATGTTATATTTAAACCAGGTTTTATTGATGACGACATCGCTCAATATCTTATTGAGGGATCAAAGGGGCTGGTTCTATCTCATTCAGATGATGACATGGTGGTAAGTGGCAGTTTTTTTTATGCGCTTAGTATTCATAAAAAGGTCTTTGCGGTGAGTACAAAATTTCTTGAGTGGGTTCAGCCAGTTGTCGGTGAAGATATGCTTCATGTCGAGCCAGACTTACCTTCTCTTTGTACCATTATCAGTTCTATGAATTATTCTAGAGATTTCGTCAAAGATGATTCTAATATAATTGAAAATTTTGGGGATGCACGGGTTTGTAAGTCTATTGTTATGGCATTAGGTATCAACGACATTTGATAAAATCTTTTAAGATGTTTTTGATTTCCACAAGAGTTTAATCATATTGTCGAGTGATTGATTGAATACTTTTATCAGAAGTAAAAAATATATTAATGCACCCGTAATGCTGATTAATGCAACAGTTAATATGGATGGATAACCTTTGCTGATCATTATTAAAGTAAGAGGGTAAGTGATAAGGCCCATCATGCTTGCTGAAAGGATGGGAGCTTTAATTGTGTTAATAAGTTCTTTGAGTGAACTTGAAAGCGTTTTTACAGTAAAGTGGCTACACACAATCGCATTTAAAAAATTCCCCACAAAGTAGAAGAACGCTAGTTCTACCAGGCCGTATTGGGCGCCGATCAAAAAGGACGTAACATTAATAACTGTGCCGAGTAAGCCCAGTTTAAACATAAGATTGGTTTTTCCATAAGCAGTGAAAACGGTGCCAGTAGTACTAACTGCAGACTGAATTAGGCCGACAGGTGCAAGCCAGGCCAGAATAGCGACTACAGCTGTCCACTTTGGTCCAAATGCAACGGCAACAAAAGGCTCACGCAGTACCCATAGGCCCACCATCATTGGTGCTGTTAGCGTAACAATCATGTTTAATGATTTTAGATAAAGCGTTTTTGCTTCGTCTTTATTATTTTGTAATCTGCTTAAGGTAGGAAGAAGTACACGATTTACCACCCAAGTTAAGTTCTGTACTGGGAATAGCATCAATTTATATGCCATTGAGTATGTACCCAATGCTACTGAACCTAACATGCGACCAATTACCATGCTGTCGGCATTGCGGGAAAAATAATTTACAAAATTAAATGCGGTTAGGTTTCCTGTGAAATGGAGCAGAACTTTAAATTCATGGGTACTCCATAGCAGCCGCGGATTCCAGCCTGAATGTGACCATAACCAAACACTGGAAATCAATGAAGTTACGATGGCTGGAATAACAAAGCTATATACTCCGGCACCATTAAGCGCTGCAATGATGGCAACACCCAGTCCGGCTGCCTGTGTCATCAAATCCATAATTGTCAGCACCTTAAATTTTGATGATCTTTCTAAAAGGGCTTGGTGAACAGTGGTTGAGCTGCTGATGGGGAAAATGATGGCCATTAATGTTAAAACCCCGACAAGTTGAGGCTCTTTAAAAAATATGGCAATCAGTGGGCTTGTCAGCCAAAGGACAAGCCCTAAAACAGTTCCCATGGCCATATTTAGCCAAAATACTGTCGACATGACCTCCGGAGTGAGTTCCTGCTTTTGAATGATCGCTGTGCCAGTTCCCATCTCGCGTAACATCCCTGCTAGAGTGGTAACTACAGAGGCCATTGCCATCACCCCATAATCGGATGGGGGTAACAATCTTGCCAGGATAGCCATACTTGCTAGCTGAAACAGTATTTTTGAGGCTTGGGATATCCCCACCCATCTAACGCTGCTTATTAATTGGCTCATTTTGATAAATATTCAATATTCTGCTGGGTTTTGGTTCAAAAAATGATGGTAAGCTTCTACCCTATAGATAATATATTATATGTATACAGGTAATAGTAATTTTATTAATACTGAAAACAAAAATACATATAATTTACAAAAATATTTTTCATGTGTTAGTTGATTAATAGATATCAAGAATGAATATTACAGTTAATTAAAACAAGGTCTTGTAAATGTTAAATGCAGATTTTTTAGTATCGGTAATTATTCCAACATACAATCGATATGACTCTACTTGCAGGGCCGTTAAGAGTGTTTTAAATCAAACATATAAAAATATCGAGATTATAGTCGTTGATGATCGTTCCAAAGATGATAGTTATGAGCGATTGGGGCATTTTTTCAAGGATTATAATCAGCAGGTTATATTAATTCAAAATCCTGAGAATTCAGGGGCGGCAACTGGCCGTAATAACGGCGTGAAGTTAGCTAAAGGAGAATTTGTCGCTTTTCTCGATAGTGATGATGAATGGTTTCCAAAAAAATTGGAAGTCCAGCTTCAAAAGCATTTAGAGCGAGAGGGAGGAAATCTACCTATTATTTCTTATGCTACAGCAAAATTAGAATACCCTATTAATGGTCACAAACAAAATCCAGTTCGAAACTTAAAAAGTGGAGAGAAGCTGGAGGAGTATATTTTTCTTGACAATCAGGATGTGCAAACTAGTGGTTGGTTAATGCGAAAAGAGCTTTTCAATCGCATCAAATTTACTGATAAATTGCCAAGACATCAAGACTTGGATTTTGTATTCAGAGCTCAGGCGCAGGGGGTCAGTTTTTATCTTCCCGTGCTTGATCCTTTGTATGCACGAGGACATGGGGATAAGAATCAGCATGTGGGCATTATTAAGGATGATGGCTTTACCTTGAAATGGTTGAAGTCTGTTGAACTTCTTATTTTACCTAGGGCATATCATTATTTTATTATGGATAATATCTTCCCCTTGGTACTTAACCGTTCAGTAAAAGGTGCATTTATATTGCTTTTTGAAGCAGCGATTTCTGGACAATTCTTTTTAGGAAAGTTTAAATATTTGGTAATTAAGGTAATAAAAAATCTTTTTAATACCCGATAAATTAACCATTTTATGAACAAAGATATGCAAGATATTGAATACACGGCCCTTATCCGCACATATAACAGTGCGCCCCTTGTTTTTGATGTTATTGAAAAGTTAAAGAAGCAGACTGTGCCTCCTGCTTACATTATGGCAGTAGATAGTGGCACCTCGAATGAAGCATTGCATGAGCTAAGCTCGAAGGTCGATCAACTGGTCGATATTTCTGACAATGAGTTTAATTTTTCTAGGGCAATCAACTTAGGAATAGCACAATGCAAGACTAAATATGTGTTAATTATCAGTTCACATGTATTATTAAACTCACCTCATGTCATTGAAAATTTGCTTACTTCTCTTCAGCAGAATGAATGCGAGGTTGGTTGCATAAGTTGGGACCCTGTGGCAGACAATAAATGGGTGGTGCGTGTCGTTACGCCATCAAATTTCAACGGCGAAAATGCTCTTAATAATTCATGCAGTTTTATGCCGGTAGAGTATGCAAAAGAGCTTCCTTTTCGAGAAGAGGTCTTTTCAGCGGAAGATCAGGAGTGGTCTGTGCGTTATTTTAAACGCTACAGAAAGCCTATTGTCGCTGTTCATAGTTCACACGTGGCTTATCTCAATGCCAGATTTAACTATACAAAGAAATTGAATGAGGAAATTGCATTGGCATATTATGTCGATCCATCTAGAAGATCATTGAAAAATGTAGGTTTGTGGCTACTGAAAGTAATGTGGTCCATAGGTCGTCGTGATTTTCCTAAAGCATTATTTCGATTAAAAGTAGCTTTTCAATTAATTCTAATGAGATTAAGGCCTCCCCATAAATCCTCTCGCTATTTTTAATAGTTGGTTAAAAATCGTTAGTTTTATGGAAATAAAAAGGACATGTGTGTGGCAAAATTTGATGTGTTGATGCCAGTTAAAAATGGCGAAGCTTTTATTCGTGAGGCCATTGATAGCGTTATTAATCAAACTGAAAAAAATTGGCGTTTACTGGTTCTTGATCATGGTTCCAGTGATGAGACTTTAAATATCGTCAATGCGTTGATTAAGGTAGATAAACGCATTGAGCTATATTCATTCCCTGATGCGGTGGGACTTTCAGGATTGCTGAATGAAGGTCTTAAGATTTGTAATGCTGAGTATGTCATGCGACTGGACTCGGACGATGTGGCACTTCCATCTCGTATGGAGCTCACGGAGCGAGCTTTTCTTGCCCATCCTGACATTACGGTGGTAGGCGGCCAGGCACTCAAGATTGATGGGACGGGCAAGTCACTCGGTAAACATAAAGTGGCGGTAGGTGTTGAGGCAATATCCGCTGCTATCTTCTTCTATAACCCCGTTATTCATCCTACGGTTAGCATGCGTTTATCGCATATTCAACAAGAGCACATCCGGTATGGGGAGGACTTTCTCAAATGTTTACCCAACGAAGATCAAATCCATGTGCCTTCCCTAGCGGAAGACTACTTCTTGTTTGGTTTGCTCGCCATCAGCAAGCGCTGTTTAAATCTAGACGAGCCGTTAATTCTATACAGGTGGCACGGACAGAATGTCTCTATTAGCAAAGCTGTCGATCAGCGTAAGGTGGCCTTGCAGATATCACAATATCTTGCCAAAAATGCGGCCATTCGCTATCAGATCCCTTTGTTTGATCCTGTGCCTTATTCCAATCACGGATGCAAATTGGAAAGTGATGCAAAATGGGGAGATACAGCAGATCAGCTGTTTGATGCGCTGTCGGGTGTAATTGATAAGGGCTCAGTTGAACGTGAGCGTGCATTCCGTAAGGCGATATTTACTAACAATATCCTTACTTATGTACTGAAGTATGCATGCTTCAGATTGCGTTATCGAGAGGAACGTACAGATGAAACGGTCACTTTCAAACACCAATTGAAGAAACGTTTAGTGTGGTGGAAAAAATAATGCTGTACGTCCTTTTTTATTTTTTGAATACATAAAGGTTGGCAATCGAGAAATTAAGGATCATACCTGCACAACTGCCTATGGCTACAGCTATCCATGGATTCCCTTTTAGATAAGGGAGAAAGTGAAAAGCAAGAACAGATACCATGGCATTGATGATTGCACCGGGGAGTTGTGATAAAGCGAATTTCCCCAATTCTCCTAGGCTGGCTTTTTTGTGGGAGTATTGGAACGTGAAACTACGATTCAATAGCCATGAAAAACATATGGAAGCTGATACGCTTATGACTCTTGCCAGGAGGGGTGAAGATATAATGAATAACAGCAACCAGAAAGTCAGAGCATCAAATCCTAAAACGATCACACCAACAACACCAAATTTTATAAATTTTAAAGGAAATGTGTTGTTAGTCATGGGTTTGCCAACATTATTAATTCATTTTTAGATATTGAAAAATATGTACATTGAAGACATACGGAGATGGTCACGTGTTTTATTCATTAGATAAATCTATCCGTATTCATGTAGGCTAATTGTTTAACCTCTTTTCTACCTTGAGTCACTGTGGCTAATATTAAGCCGCTCATTAAGCTCAATATCGAAAGTGCCATTACTAAACCAGATAGAATGGCGGTAGGGAAACGAACTACAAGTCCGGTATTTAAATAGTCGATGAATACGGGGTAGAACAGAACAACTGAGGCAACGAAAAAGAGAACGCTTAGTGAATAGAAAAATAGAGATGGGCGCTCAAGTTTGATCAGCTTGATGATCATCCACAAAATCTTGAAGCCATCTTTGTAGGTGCTGAGTTTGCTGGTTGAACCCTCGGGCCGGGCGCCATAGTTTGTTTCGACATCCATGCTGCGCATTTTCAGTTCCAGAGTATGGACTGTCAGTTCGGTTTCAATCTCAAAACCAGAGGCCGTCACAGGGAATGACTTGACGAATCTGCGCGAGAAAACCCGGTATCCGGTGAGCATGTCTTTGGTGGATTGCCCGAACAGTTTCGCTACCATGGTAGTCAGCATCCAGTTACCGAAGCGATGACCATTTCTGTAGGATTCATTGACCTCGGATATCCGCACACCGTTCAGGGTATCCAGGTCCTCATCAATTAATAAGCGGACCAGTTGCGGCGCGATAAATGCATCATAGGTATCGTCGCCATCCACCATGATATAGACATCCGCCTCGATGTCCGAAAACATGCGTCTGACGACATTGCCTTTGCCTTGAAGATGTTCTTTTTTGGTAATGGCACCAGCGGCTTGCGCTTTGGCAAGGGTGTCATCTTTTGAATTGTTGTCGTAAACGTAGATTCTGGCGGAGGGGAGTGCTTTTTTAAAGTCGGTGACGACTTTGGTGATGGTTAAACCTTCGTTGTAGCACGGCACCAGCACGGCTACTGATAAAGCTTCAAATGTCTTTTCCAAAATAATTCCGCTGTTACATTTAAAGTCATAGTGCAGAGTATCAAAGGGAGCCATCAATACCGTGTTGCACTATTGATGGCTGGCTGAGTTGGGAGGCTTAGTGGTGATGGCCGCCGGCGCCATGCACGTGACCGTGCTCGACTTCTTCCTTGCCTGCTTCGCGCACGCCGGTTACCGTACACTTGAATAGCACGCGCTCACCTGCCCATGGGTGGTTGCCATCTACGATGACTTTGCCGTTTTCGATGTTGGTGATGGTGTAGAGGATCACTTCGCCGGTTTCGTCTTCACCTTCAAACTGCATGCCAACCTTGAGGTCTTTGCTGGGGAATGCCGAGGCGGGTTCCATTTGCACCAGCTCTTCGTCATAGTCGCCGAAGGCATCGGAGGGCTCGAGGGTAATTTCTACGGTATCGCCCACGGATTTGCCGTGCAGCTCTTCTTCAACACGCGGGAAGATGTTGTCATAACCGCCATGCAAATAGCTCACGGGGTCGGTGCTGGACTCCAGGATTTCGCCTTCGCTGTTGCGAAGTTCGTAGGTCATGGAGACAACAGTGTTCATGGTAATTTGCATAGCGGTTCTTTCAGTCCAAAGTTTTGATAATGTTCAGTATTTCCAGTGCATGGCCTTTGGCCGTGACACCATATTGCATGTGACGCAGTACACCTTTGGCATCAATAATGAAGGTAGAACGTACTATCCCCATTTTTTTGATGCCGTCTTTCTCTTTTTCTTGCCATACCTTGTATTTTTCGCAGACTTTACGGTCTTCATCAGCGAGTAGCGTGATGGCGAGTCCGTGTTTGTCGCGGAATGTGGCGTGGCTGAGACAATCGTCTTTGCTGACGCCGACAATCAAGGTGTTATAGCGGGCAAAATCCTCTTCGTGGTCGCTGAATTCGATGGCTTCCACGGTGCAGCCCGGCGTATCATCCTTGGGATAGAAGTAAAGGACGATGTTTTTGCCGCGAACATTGGAGAGCTTGAAAAGCTCCATGTCTGCGTCAAAGAGGGAAAAATCAGGAGCCGGTGCACCAAGCTGCAACATCTTGACCTTGCAGTAAATGAGTGTGATCAAATTCTAACCTATTTTTTATTGGCAAGTCGCTACACAGTAGGATGATTGGATGAAAAAAACAGATAAAGCGTCCCAGACAGGCGAGCAGCCACTGGCCTTGCTGGGCGGCATTTCAGCAGAAACATTCCTCGCGGAGTATTGGCAAAAAAAACCGTTGCTGATTCGCGGCGCCATCCCCGATTTTGCGGGCTTGCTAAGCCCGGATGAACTGGCGGGTCTTGCTTGCGAGGAGGATGCCCAGGCGCGCCTGGTGAGCCAGGTGAAGGGGCAATGGCGTTTGCGTCAGGGCCCTTTTGCGGAAGAGGTGTTTGCCAAGCTGCCGCAAAAAAACTGGACGTTGCTGGTGCAGGGCGTCAATCATCATTTGCCATCGGCCATGGCGTTGCTGCAGCAATTTTCTTTTATTCCCCATGCCCGGCTGGATGACTTGATGGTGAGCTATGCGCCCAGTGGCGGAGGCGTTGGGCCGCATTTTGATTCATATGATGTTTTTTTGCTGCAGGGGCAGGGTAGTCGCCTCTGGCGCATCAGTGAGCAGCGGGATCTGGCTATTGTCGAAGGCGCACCACTGCGCATATTGCAGCGCTTTGATACGGCGCAAGAGTGGGTGCTGGAAGCCGGCGACATGCTGTATTTGCCACCTCATCTGGCGCATTGGGGCATTGCCGTTGGCGATTGCATGACCTATTCCATCGGCTTCCGCGCTCCCTCTGCACAGGAGCTGGGCGGTGAGTTCCTGGCGTATTTGCAGGAGCGTTGTGCGTTGGAGGGCATGTACGCAGACCCCGACCTCAGCCTGCAAGCCCATCCTGCAGAAATCAGCGTTGGCATGCTGAATCGGGTAACCAATATGCTGGAGCCTCTGCGCTGGCAACCGGAAGACATTGCGCATTTTCTGGGGTGTTATCTGTCGGAGCCCAAGCCGCATGTGGTGTTTGATGTGCCGCCCACCATGCGTCCTGCTACATTCGCCAAAAAACTGCAAACACACGCACTGGCGCTTGATCTCAAAACGCAGATGCTGTTCTTTCGCGATGCTTTGTTTATCAATGGCGAAAAGGTGGATATGCATGAGCCAGCGCGCCCGCTCCTGATTTCACTGGCAGATCGGCGGCAGATTGAACCACAGGAGATCAAAGACACTGAGCTGCTCTCGCTGTTACATGATTGGTACCAGGCGGGTTACGTCGAGTTTGTATAGCGCACTTCACAGTGGAGGATGCCATGAGTTCTTTACCAGAAAACACGGTATTAACCAGCAGGCGCGAGTATGAAGCAGCGCTGACGGCAGTGCTGGCGCATGCCCAGCACAAGCTGTTTATTTTTGACCCTGATCTGACCTTTGGCGGATTTGAAGCCGCCGAGAATGTTGCGCGTCTAAGAGACTTGCTGGTGAGACAGCCCGCTGCCAAGGTGACCTTGGTGTTGCAGGACACCCGATACCTGCTGGATCGCTGTCCACGGCTTCTCGGTTTGATGCGGCAATATCAGCATGCGATGACAGTCTATGAGACAAACGACGAGGGTAAACGCGTGAGTGACAGTTTTGTATTGGCGGATGATCATGCCTACCTGCGGCGATTCCATGTGGACCAGGTGAGATTCAAATTCAGCTTGAACGATACTGCCACGGCCAGATTGCTTGGCTTGCGGTTTGAGGAACTGTTGCAGCTCACTCATCATCAGATCAGTACCACACCCCTGGGGTTATGAAATATGACGCGAATATTGGCTAATTATCGAGGCGCAGGCACGAGCGTCATAACGTTGCTGCTGCTGATGGGGCTTTTCAGTGCCTCTCCTGCGTGGGCGCGAACCGAGTTCAAAATGATCACCTTGCAGCATCGCTTTGCGCAGGAGCTGGTACCTATCGTGGCGCCGATGGTGGGCGAGGATGGCAATGCCAGTGCCATTGATAACCACCTCGTCATCCGCGCATCCCCCGAGCGCATGCAAGCGATAGAAGAGCTAGTGGTCAAGCTGGACACGGCACGCCGCAACATGCGCATTACGGTATCGCATGAAGACATGCAATCGGGTAATCAGCAGAATATTGGCGCAAGTGGCAATGTGCGGATAGGGCAAGGGCAGGTGATCGTGCAGCGACGCATGCCGGGAGACCTCCCACCGGAAAACAATCTGAATATTGACCTGGATCAGCGCGAGTACAGCAGGTCGCAGCAAGGCAGTGAGTTTGTTAATGTGGCAGAAGGTGAGCGGGCATTCATACGGGTGGGTCAGCGTGTGCCTTATACCCAGCAATGGCTAGTGCTAACCCAGTCATATGCGCAGCGTATTCGTAATACCCAGTTTCAGGATATTACGACCGGATTCGCGGTGAGGCCGCGTGCGCTGGGCGATCAAGTCGAAGTTGAAATCACGCCCCGAATTGCGCAAGCGGGGGCAGGTGGGGTGATTGATTTTGAGGAGCTTTCTACCATTGTGATGGTGAGGCCGGGTGAGTGGCTCGATATCGGTGGCACCATGCAATCTCGCGATGATGTCAGTCGTGCCATTCTGAATAGTCAGTCTGCAAGCGGCAGTGGCTATAGTCGTCTCATGATTCGGGTCGACTGACTGCGCTCGCGCGAAAGGTATTTTAAATTAAAGTTAAATTAAGCTGAGGATGATAAAAACAGTGGTTTTTTTTTTCGGAGGTGGTAGAATTTTTACCACTCGGCTTCTTTCACAGGTTTGCCGTACTGGTTTAACTTATAGACTATATTGTTAAGGGATACAAAAATGACTCGTTCCGCTCTGCTTGCCGCTTTGCTCGCTTTGGCTCTTACCGCTTGCGGTCAAAAAGAAGAAGCTCCCGCTGAGGCTCCTGCTGTTGAAGCACCAGCTGCTGAAGCTCCTGCCGCTGAGGCACCAGCTGCTGAAGCACCAGCCGCTGAAGCTCCTGCTGCACCAGCTGAAGAAGCTAAGTAAGTCTTTCTAGTATTTACTAGCAAAGTAAAAAGGCCAACTGCAAAGTTGGCCTTTTTGTTTGTCTGTACTCTTGCTAATGCATTGATAAATTTACGATAAACAAGAGCTAATTTTAGGCTGTTGCTTGCATTCATTACAGAATTAGCGTGGTAAAGATCACATCTCTAACCCGTCATGGGTAGATAGTTTTCCTGCTTAAAGCTAGCGAATATCCCGCCAGTCAAACCCCAGTTCCTGATCAGCAATGCTGATCCAATCGCGTTCACAATTGAGTGCCGAAGATAAACAGTCAATGACCAAATCCGGGTGATTGTTCTTGGCACTTAGATGAGCCGCAAGCAAATGTTGCAGATGGCTCAGATCCAGATTGGCAAGAATAGCGGCCGAGGTTGTATTGTCCAGATGGCCCAGCCGCCCACTCACACGCTTTTTCAGGGGCCAGGCGTAAGGCCCGTTCATGAGCATATCCAGATCATGATTGCACTCCAGCACCAGGCCATGACAGCCAGACAGCATGGCTTCGATATGCGGCGTGGAGGTGCCGGTATCGGTTAATACGCCCAGCTTGGTATTGCCATCATCAAAGGTATATTGCACGGGTTCACGTGCGTCATGCGGGACGGGAAAGGGGTTAACACCCAGGTCTTGTATGGTGAATGGTACGTGACTATCGATGACATGCAGTTCAAACCCGCGCTGTTTGGGCATGAGTCTCTCGACCATGGTAAATGTGCCATGCGTTAGCCATATCGGGATGCCGAATTTGTTGGCGAGTTTGAAAACGCCGCCAGCATGGTCATCATGCTCATGGGTGACCAAAATGCCATTCAAACTCTCGGGGGATATGCCTGCGCGTTGCAGGCGATGAATGGCGTCGCGCAGGCCGAAGCCACAATCCAGTAGCAGGGTGGTATCGCGAGATTGAATCAGCAGTCCGTTGCCAGAGCTGCCGCTTCCTATGGAGCTGAAACGCATCATGATGCCATGGAGCTTAGCGCCCCATGGCCTGGAAGATCAAGTGCAAACTTATTTCAGTTGTTCGAACAGCAGGTTCATGATGCGTTTGGCGCTGGCAGACTTGCTCGGCACACCGTCTTTGTCGGTCACAGAGACTTTGGAGCCCGTGCCGTCATCTTCCACCTTAACGCGGTATTGACGTTCTGCTTCCTGCTTGGCTTTGTCCTTGTCGCTGCCCCAGAATTTCAGCTTGTCGGTAATACCCTTGTCATCGGCGGGCTTGGCGGCAGCATCTTTCTTGGATTCATCATCCTTGTCATCACCCCAGAATTTCAGGCTGTCGATCAAGCCTTTTTTCTTTTGAGGCGTGTCATCAATGTCCACATCGGAATAGCGCACGTAGAAAATGCCACTGGAGCGGTCGCGGTCTTCTACCACAAAGCCTACGCGGTCCAGTGCCAGGCCGACACGGCGCCAGGCACGGTCAAAGCTGTCGTTGACAGCCAGTGACACGGTGCCATCGCTATTCTGGTTAAGCTTGGCGCGGACTTCGGTATTCGAGGTGGTAATGATGGTGCGCGATTTCTTTTCTTCCACGCCCAGTTTCACCATCAGGCGACGCAGCAATTCAGCGTCGATATCTTCTGCATCGGCGCGCGCTTCTTCTTTCTTGCTGCGCTTGTAGCCCATCTCAACCACGCCGGCGCTGGTGACGACGCGTTCTTTGTTATCGTCCGGAGCATCGCTGACTGAGCGGTGGCTCATATAAATTTCAGTGGTGCCAGTTTCGGTACCGTTATCCAGACGGGTACGGAATTTCTGGCGGTTTTGCAGGGTATTCAGCTTGTCGAGCCAGCCCTGGAATTTATCCAGGTAATTGCCCTTGTCATCCTTGGTCAAGGTGCTGGGGTCTACCCATTCGGTTTCCATCACGCCGGTTTGTGGATTCTCCACACGGACGGAAAAGCCGAGGTCTGCCCAGAATTCCCGAACAACCGGCCAGATTTTCTCCGGAGGCGCCTGAACAACCAGCCAACGCTGGGCACCCGCGCGCTCCAGACGCACATTGTCGGGGTTGGCTAATACTTTCACCTGTTCCTCACCTTGCTCAGATTGCCCCTGGGTGTAGTTGGAATAAGTGGTAGAGCCAGGAACGGCATAGGTGTCGTTTGACGAAATCGAGGTCAGATCCGGCGGCACTTCAAGCGGGCGTGAACGGCCAGCTGCCTTGTAATCGGATGAAGTGTCGATAAAAGGGATGGAGTCGCAGGCGCTTACAGACAGCGCAAGTAAGGTCGCGAGTACAAGCGGTTTCAAAGTGAATCGATTCATGCGGTTTCTCGTCAACTTTCGAGTCAGTGAGTTAGATAGAGGCGTTGCCCATGGCGGCACGCAGCGTCTCGTGATGCTGCGCGGAAAGAGGGACCAGTGGCAGGCGGATGCCTGGGCCTATCAGTCCCATTTCGCCCAATACCCATTTGACCGGGATGGGGTTGGCTTCGACAAACAGTTTCTGGTGGAGTGCAAACAACTTGGCATTAATGCTGCGTGTGGTAGCCGCATCACCCGCCAGCGCGGCCTTGCACATTTGCTGCATCAGGCGCGGTGCCACATTAGCCGTCACCGAGATGACGCCATGCGCGCCCATCAGCATCAAGGCAGCGCCAGTGGCATCGTCGCCGCTGTAAATTGCAAAGCCGGCAGGGGCGCGCAAAATCAGGTCGGTACCACGTTCCAGGCTGCCAGTGGCATCCTTGATGCCTACAATATTCGGCAGTGCTGCCAGCCTTAAGGCGGTTTCATTGCTGATATCGCAGCCGGTGCGGCCAGGTACGTTGTACAGGATTTGAGGAATATCGACAGCCTCGGCCACGGCCTTGTAATGCTGATACAAGCCTTCCTGGGTGGGCTTGTTGTAATAGGGAGCCACCAGCAGGCAGGCGTCAGCGCCCAATTCCTTGGCCTTGCTTGTCAGGTAAATGGCCTCGCTGGTCGAGTTGGCACCCGTACCAGCGATCACGGGGATACGGCCTGCCACTTGCTCAATGGCAGTTTTGATCAGCAGGCAATGTTCATCAAAATCCACGGTAGGCGATTCGCCGGTGGTACCGACGATCACGATACCGTCGGTGCCTTCCTGCACATGAAAGTCGATTAGGGAACGTAATGCCTGAATATCAAGACCACCATCCTCATGCATGGGGGTGGCGATGGCAACAAGACTGCCTTGCAGCATGATCAACCTGACAATATGAATTAAATCAAAACATTTTAACTTAAAGTAGCCTCTGTAGAACACGCTTTTTGCATCTGCTTACATCATATTTGAGCATATGGCGGCTCTGGTTTGGCATAAGGCTGGCGTGAGCAGGCCCGATATTAGCCATGGTCTGTTACCGCTTAATTAAAGGGCTCAAGCCTGTATAATCCGTTTCATATCATGTCTGTATCCAAGCCTACTTCCCCCCCGATCTTGCAGCGCCTGCGTCGACTAGTCGTGGGCAAGCCCATCCCATCCAGTGCCAATGCACTGCCTGCGCAGGGTGAAACCAGTCCGCTGGTGGCAAGCATCGATGCCATTCTGCCCCAGACGCAATGCACGCAATGTGGCTATCAGGGTTGCAAGCCCTATGCTGAAGCGATTGCGCGGGGCGAGGCCAATATCAATCAATGCCCGCCAGGCGGCGATGCGGGGATACGCGCACTCGCCAGTTTATTGCAGCGACCTTACATTCCACTGAATCCCCAGCATGGCGTACAAAAACCCAAACAGGTTGCCTTCATCGATGAGCAAACCTGTATCGGCTGCACGCTGTGCATACAGGCGTGCCCCGTGGATGCGATTCTGGGCGCATCCAAACAGATGCATACCGTGATCGCTGACGAGTGCACCGGCTGCGAGCTTTGCATTGCGCCTTGCCCGGTGGATTGCATCACTATGGAGCCGCCACCCGTCACGCAAAGCCCACGCTGGCGTTATCCTGAATTTACCCTGCATGCGCCTGCCGGGCCGCTGGATGTGCAGGCAGCCAATGTCGCGCGCGAACGCCATGCGTTCCGTGTGCAGCGGCAAGCGCGTGAACAGGATGAGCGGGCACGCAAGCTGGCGCAACGCCGCGCTGCCAGTGCCGCGAATAGCACCACGCAAGATCCGGCTGCTGAACAGGCAGCATTGGCGAAAAAAGCCGCCATTGCCGCGGCCATGGCCCGGGTGCAGGCACAAAAAGCCGCATCGGCACCCCGCAACACCGAGGTACTTAGCCCTACCGTCGCGGCCGAGATTGCGGCCATTGAGGCAAGACGTGCGCAGATGAAAAAGACCGATGACAGTGCAGATTGAATTTTCAAAACTGCGTCAGCAAACACCATGAGCGCAACCCCATGAATGCAGAAAAAAGACACGAGATATTCAGGCGCTTGAGTGAGGCCATACCAGAGCCTAAAACCGAGCTGACGCATACATCCACATTTGAATTGCTGATTGCGGTGATTCTGTCGGCCCAGGCCACCGACAAGGGTGTCAACATTGCCACGGCAAAGCTGTTTCCGGTGGCCAATACACCACAGGCCATTGTCGATCTTGGGCTGGAGGGCCTGGAAAGCTATATCAAGACCATAGGCCTCTACCGCAGCAAAGCCAAAAATGTGCTTGCCACCTGCCGCATGCTGGTCGAGCAATACAACAGCGAAGTGCCGCGCACGCGTGCGGCGCTGGAAAGTCTGCCCGGAGTTGGCCGCAAGACGGCCAATGTAATCCTCAATACGGCATTTGGTGAGGCCACCATTGCCGTTGATACGCATATTTTCCGGCTAGGCAATCGCATAGGGCTGGCCCCCGGCAAGACCCCGCTGGATGTGGAAAAGAAGTTAATGAAGACCGTCCCCAGGGAATACATGCAGGATGCCCATCACTTGCTGATCCTGCACGGGCGCTATGTGTGTGTGGCACGCAAGCCAAAATGTGCAGCCTGCGTGATCTACGATCAATGTGAATACAAGGAAAAAACCGCTTGAATGAAGTCGCGACGGGTCTGGCAGTCGGCAATACGGCACGTCCCGAACTGGCTGCCGAAGCCGTGCAGCAGGCCATGCAAAAACTCGGGGATCGCGTTCCAAATAGCGTCTTGCTGTTTTTGACGGAAGAATTCGCCGCCGATCCGCAGCCTGCCATCCGGGCTGCCGCGGCGGCATCCAGTTGCCTGCAGGTCATGGGCTGTTCGGCCCCCGGCATTTTTACCGAGCAGGATTGGGTGCTGGATATGCCCGCGGCGGCGGCCATGGTATTCAGTGGTGATGTGACCATGCTGCCCAAACCGGAGGGCCCGGAACTGCGAATGGCACTCACCGCTCCCAATGCGCTCAATACGGTCTGGTTGCAATCACCCGCTTTGCGTTTTGGCGGGGTCTCCGGCGATGCCACGGGCCAAGGCCCTTTCTCCGTATGGCAGCACGCCAAGGGTACGCCGGTCGGGCATTGCGAAGCTGCGTTTCGCGGCGTCAATGCTGCGGTGCTGGTGTCGCATGGGTTGCGTATATTGACCTCCATCCAGACCATCGATGCCGCCAGCGATTACGATCTCCTGCAGTTAAATGCGCAAGCCGCATTGCCGATGTTTCATCTGTCCTTTCCGGATACGGCGCCTTCATCTCACTTGCTGATGGCCATGGTGGCGGATAGTGAAGCCCGGTTGTTGGCGGGCGATTTTCAGCTGGCGGGTATCGTCTCGGAAAATGCGGCGCAGCAATCGCTGACGCTGACCAAGCCCTTGCGCGCAGGCCAAGTGGTTTGCTGGGGCGTGCGTGCCGCCGATGCCGCCGAAGCCGAGCTGCAAGGCCTCATCGCCAATCAGCTTGCCGCCTGGGCGCGCCAACCTGCGTTTGGATTGTTTTTCAGCTGCCTCGGGCGCGGGCCTTATCTGTATAACGGCATGGATAGAGACCTGGATGCATTGCGGCTGCGTTGCCCTGGCATGCCCTTGATTGGTTTTTATGGCAATGGCGAAATTGCCCCGCATGGACAGGGCAGTGAACTGCTCGAATATTCGGCCGTACTCGGCCTGTTTGCCAAGGATTAGTCATGGCCTTATTCAATCCCTCCCGCGATGAAGTCCGGCGTTTCTTTTTTGATAGCTGGGCCAAGTATCGCCAGCTGGCAGCATTGACGCCGTTGGAAGCGTTGGCGCTGCAGGTGATGCAGTTGCATCCGGAATACCATGCGGTGCTCGATGCGCCCGAGCGCTATCTGGAGCAGGCGTATTTTCCCGAAATGGGCGAAACCAATCCCTTTTTGCACATGAGTTTGCATCTATCGGTGCTGGAGCAGCTCTCCATCGACCAGCCGCCCGGCATACGCCTCGCCTATGAGGCGCTCAGGCAACGTCACGGCAATGAAATGGATGCGCAGCATGATCTGATGGACTGTCTGGCAGAAACCATCTGGCGGGCGCAACGCGATCAGCAGCCACCGGACGGCATGGCCTATATCGCCTGTTTTCAGGCCAAGGCCAGGGCAGACTGATGGAACTGTCCCGGCCAAGGCTTACTTGATGCGAGGTATCAAGGCAGGCTTGCAATGGCCGGACTTGCCAGCCACCGCTGGCATGGTGCAAACCCTGCATTTCGTGATTGAATAGCGCATGAAAAAAACAGACCCCCATGCCTGGCTTGCCGAACACGGTGATTATCTTTACCGCTTCGCCCTGGCGCGCTTGCGCGATACCCATCAGGCGGAAGATGTGGTGCAAGAAACCTTGCTGGCCGCCATGCAAAGCGCCAGTTACGCCGGGCAATCGGCCCCCCGCACCTGGCTGGTGGGCATACTCAAGCACAAGATTATTGACCTGATTCGCAAGCAAATGCGCGAGCAACCGGTGGAAGGGTTGGGAGAGGATTTGCCCGATGAGCCAGGCATGGATGAGTTTTTTGACGAGGACAACCGTCATTGGAACGACAAACCCCAGAGTTTTGGCATGCCGGAAAACAGCCTGGAGCAAAAGCAGTTCTTGACGATTTTGCAGGACTGCATGGATCGTTTGCCCAAAAAACTGGCGGCACTTTTCATGCTGCGCGAAGTGCAGGAAGAAGAAAACGAAATAATTTGTAAGGAACTGGATATTAGCTCGACCAATGCTTGGGTGATGTTGTATCGCGCCCGAATGGGATTACGCAAATGTCTTGAATTGCACTGGTTGGGGCGCTAGAAAATGAGCGCTTGTTACCTGAATAGAGAAAAGGGAGGAACGGTATGCTGAGTTGCAAACAAGCCAGCAGGCTGTTGTCCCAGTCGCTGGACAGGCGTCTGACGTGGCGTGAACGGACTGCGCTGCGTCTGCATTTGACCATATGCGATGTGTGCAGGCGGTTTGGGCGGCAATTGTTAGTGCTGCGTGAAGCTGCCAAACGCATGGTCAGGCTGACCGAGCAGAATGAGACCCTGCAATTATCCCAGGAGGCGAAGGCGCGTATTGCCAGTGCCCTTGATCTTGAGCGTCAGTGATTTAACGCTGGATTGATGCGCAGGACATGGGGCTGATGCTATTCACTAGTTGAGCTATCCACTTAAATTTTAGGAGAAATAAAAATGAACACTTCCAAGAAAACCCTGAGCCTGATGGTCGGTACTGCATTCGTTGCTTCCATGGCAGCCGCCAATGTCCACGCTGCTGAAAATCCGTTTGCCATGAAGACCCTGTCTTCCGGCTACATGGTGGCTGAGGCCGACAAGATGAAAGACGGCAAGTGCGGCACGGGCAAGTGCAGTGCTGAAATGAAAGCCAAGATGGCCAAGGAAGGCTCATGCAGCGCCGATAAAAAAGCCGAGGGTTCCTGCAGTGCCGACAAGAAAGCCAAAGAAGGTTCTTGCAGCGGTGACATGAAGTCCAAGGAAGGTTCCTGCCACGCCGACAAGAAGTAATATGGAACAGGCGCAATCGCATCATCCCATCAAGGGGGCGGGTCTGGGCCTCAAGCGTGAGCTGTTGCCGCAGATTCAGGCAGCTTACGGCACCAGCCTGACCGCTCACCTTGATTTTGTTGAGATTGCGCCTGAAAACTGGATAGGCGCCGGTGGCAAATATGCCAAGCAATTGGCCTGGTTCACCGAGCGCTATCCCATCGTTTGTCATGGACTGTGCCTGTCGCTGGGCGGGCCGGATCCACTGAATGAAGATTTTCTGCATCAGGTAAAACAGTTTCTCGATCAGCACCATATTCCGCTTTATACCGAGCATTTAAGCTACTGCACCGATGGTGGCTATTTGTATGATCTGCTGCCCATCCCCTTTACCGAAGAGGCCGTGCGCCATGTGGCTGCGCGTATCCGCCGCACGCAGGATATTCTGGAGCGGCGCATTGCGGTAGAAAATGCCTCGTTTTATGTGGCTTCGCCCATCGCCGAAATGGATGAGGCCAGCTTTATCCGCGCCGTATTGCAGGAGGCGGATTGCGATTTGCACCTCGATCTCAACAATATCTACGTCAACAGTGTCAATTTTGGTTTTGATCCACATGCGTTTCTGCGTGAAATGCCGGGCGAACGTATCGTCTATGCGCATATCGCCGGGCATGATCACGAGGCTGAAGACCTGATTATCGATACCCATGGGCAGGATGTGATTGATCCTGTCTGGCAGTTGCTGCGCGAGGCTTATGCGATGTTTGGTGTTTTCCCCACCTTGCTGGAGCGCGATACCAATATTCCTCCGCTAGCGGATGCCATGCGCGAGGTGAATAAAATTGCCGGGTTGCAAATGACGCCGCAAGGTATTGCCAGACAGCAGCCAGCGGATTCCATCAGCCGCAAGCGGGTATCCGCATGAGCGGCGCCGATACTGATTTGCCCTTGTTCCAGCAATATCAGCTGGCATTCACCGCGCATATCCGCCATCCGCGTCAGCATGCGCGCCCGGCAGGAGTGCAGGCCAAGCGCATGCGCGTCTATAACGAAATCGTATTCAATAACCTGCAGTCTGCCGTTGGCGCCTGTTATCCGGTCTTGCAGCGGGTGTTGGGCAAGCGTGCCTGGCAGGCGCTGCTGCGCCGGTTTTTTGCCGAGCATCAGGCGAGCAGCCCTTTTTTTCGTGATATTCCCCAGGCCTTTCTGGAATTTTTACCGCAGGTAGCAACATTGCCGCCTTACGCCGTCAGTCTCGCCCATTATGAGTGGATAGAACTGGCGATTGCTTCGGCCGATACGGTGACGCCATCGCTGACTGCCGAAGGCGATCTTATGGAGGGCATACCCATTGTGGCGCCTGCGTTGGCGGTGCTGGCCTATGATTATCCAGTGCAGCAGATTTCAGTCCGTTACAAGCCGCGTCAGGCCTTGCCGGAGCCTGTGCATCTGCTGGTGTTTCGCAACCAGCTGGATGAGGTGAAATTTGTCGAGATGAATGCCATGACGGCGCGCTTGCTGGCCTTATTGCAACCGGGTGAGCTGAAGGGCAGCGCCGCCTTGCAACAGCTGGGCCTGGAGATGGGGCATGCGGATCCTGATTCCCTGATGCGCTTTGGCGGGGCATTGCTGGAAGACTTGCGCCAGCAGGATATCGTCTGGGGCATTGCGGTTAGCGATGAGGCTGGTATCAGGCCCGGCGCATCCTGACCTGATATAAAGGAAAGTGGATCAGCCTGGCAGATCTGTCACGCTGTAGATGGTCCAGTGCTGGTTGCCCGCCCGAGTGATGGAGCATCCCAGGCTTGCACTGGGGTGTTCGCGATCAAGCACATGTTTGGTATGGTCGGGCGTCTGCTTGTCCAGATACCAGCGGTCTACCCATACCACTTTGCCGGCTTGCGGCTGCGTATTGGTCAGCGTGATCAGTTTTCCATCATTTATCGCACAGTCTGCATCCTCCACTTCGATCAATTGCACGGCAGCAGTCGAGCTGTTGTCTGCCTGCGAATGCAGTGGGGCGAGGAAGGCCGCGATCAGCGCGGCAGATAGCCAGGTGTGTTTCATAAGCAAACTTTCGTCTGAATCTAATGTGTTGCCTTGGTGCGGCGCGCCGGTTTTTTCAAACTCGTCACCTCGTGATGACCATGGTGGCGATCCAGCAGGCTGTAGTAATTGGATGGGGTCAGCACGGTAGGAATCGCATCCGGCAGCATGTCCGGGTAATCCTTGCTGTAGTGCAGGCCCCGGCTCTCATGCCGTTCCATGGCGCTATTCACGATCAGCTCCGCCACCTGCAGCAGGTTGCGCAGCTCAATGAGATTATTGCTGATGCGGAAATTGCTATAAAACTCGTGCACTTCATCGCGCAGCAAGTGTATGCGGTGCAGGGCGCGCGTCAGGCGCTTGTTGGTGCGCACGATGCCCACATAATTCCACATGGTGCGGCGTAGTTCGCTCCAGTTGTGGGTGATGATGATTTCTTCATCGGCATCGGTCACGCGGCTTTCATCCCAGTAGGGCAGCTTGACCGGACGGTTATTGGGTTTGGCCAGAATATCCTGCGCGGCGGCCTGACCGAACACCAGGCATTCCAGCAGCGAATTGCTGGCCAGGCGGTTGGCGCCATGCAGGCCGGTGCAGGCGGTCTCGCCGATGGCATACAGCCGCGGAATATCGGTGCGGCCAATGTGGTCGGTCATGACGCCGCCACAGCTATAGTGAGCGGCGGGCACTACCGGGATGGGCTCGCGCGTAATGTCGATGCCCAGCTCCATGCAGCGGCGATAAATGGTAGGGAAGTGTGAGAGCACAAAGTCAGCCGGCTGGTGCGAGATATCCAGATACACGCAATCAATACCGCGCTTTTTCATTTCAAAGTCAATCGCACGTGCGACGACATCGCGTGGCGCCAACTCGCCACGCGGGTCATGCTCCAGCATGAAACGGGTGCCATCGGGCAACAGCAGGCGACCACCTTCGCCACGCACCGCTTCCGTGATCAAAAATGACTTGGCCTGCGGATGGTACAAACAGGTGGGGTGGAACTGGATGAACTCCATGTTGGCCACGCGGCAGCCTGCGCGCCAGGCCATGGCAATGCCGTCACCCGTGGCGACATCCGGATTGGTGGTGTAGAGGTAAACCTTGCCCGCGCCGCCCGTGGCCAGCACGGTATTCTGGGCGGCAATGGTGAGTACCTTGCCGCTCTGGTTATCCAGCACATAGGCGCCCAGGCACTCCGCACCTTCAATTTTTACCTTGCGTGCCGTGATCAGGTCCACGGCAATATGGTCTTCCAGCAGGGTGATGTTGGGGTGATTGCGCACTTTTTCGGCCAGCGTTTTTTGCACGGCATGCCCGGTCGCATCGGCGGCATGAATGATGCGACGATGACTGTGACCGCCTTCGCGCGTCAGGTGAAAGCCGCTATCGTCGTCTTCACGGGTAAACGGCACACCCTCGTCAATCAGCCATTGCACGGTTTCGCGGCCATGTTCGGCCACCAGGCGGGTGACTTCGGCATCGCAAAGTCCGGCGCCGGCAATCAGGGTGTCCTGAATGTGGGCCTCAATGGAATCGTCGTCGGTGAGCACCGCAGCAATGCCGCCTTGTGCCCAGTTACTGGAGCTATCATTGATGCTGCGCTTGCTGACCAGACATACTTTTTTGTCTGCTGCCACTTTCAAGGCCAGGGTGAGACCCGCCAGCCCGCTACCAATGATCAATACATCAAATTGCTGCATATATATCCGTCAGGTGAAACTTTAATCAGTGTAGCGCTGTCTTCAACACTAAGCTAGTCGACACCAAGCTGGGAGAAACACAATGATTAATGCAAAAAATATGGGAGAATTTTCGCGCCTCGGTTTCGTAGACACTACGATGCAAGGGTATACTCCGAAAATTAACAATATGCAGACAGGGAGCGCTGGCCCCATGGTGGGCAACCGGGAGATAGATCAGGAATTGGTTGAGCGTGCTCAGCGCGGCGACAAGCGCGCCTTTGGCATGCTGGTGGACAAATACCAGCGCAAGCTGGGACGTTTATTGTCCAGACTGATTCGTGACCAGGCCGAGGTTGAGGACGTGGTACAAGAGTCCTTCATCAAGGCCTATCGTGCCTTGCCTAACTTCCGGGGTGAAAGTGCGTTCTACACTTGGTTGTATCGTATTGGCATCAACACCGCCAAGAATTATCTGGTGGCCATGGGCCGTCGTCCGCAGGTATCCAACGACATCGAAATCGAAGATGCAGAAAACTTCGAGGACGGTAACGAGTTGCGTACCATGGACACGCCTGAAACAGAGTTAATGACCAAGGAAATCGCCCGTACCGTCAACGATACCGTTGCGGCACTTCCTGATGAATTACGGACGGCGATTACCCTGCGCGAAATCGAAGGTTTGAGCTACGAGGAAATCGCGACCCTGATGAACTGCCCGATTGGTACGGTGCGTTCACGTATTTTCAGGGCTCGTGAAACCATTGCGCAGAAACTGCGCCCGCTGCTGGATACGCCTCAGGACAAGCGCTGGTAAGTAACAGGAGAAAGTAATGAAAGATCAAGTTTCTGCTCTCGTTGACGAAGAGCTGTCTCTGGAAGACTCCGAGTATCTATACACGGCCATTCGGTCCAGCGAAACCCTGTCCGATTCCTGGACCACATACCACCTGATTGGGGATTGCATGCGTGGCAGTCCCATTTTCAAGGCGGATTTGACCGACCGCATCATGCAGCAACTGGAACAGGAGCCGGTGGTACTGGCTCCCAAGGCCAAAAAAGCGGTCTACAAGACGCCTACACTCTGGTCGGTCGCTGCTTCGGTCGCTGCCGTCATGTTTGTCGGCTGGATGGTATTGCAACAACAGGTGCAAACACACGGCGAATCGGCACCCGCTGAAATCGCACAGAATGTCGCCTCCGAGTATCTGCTGGCCCATCAGTCCATGGCCCCAAGCAACTCCGCTTATTACATTCAGCCTGCGTCCTATTCTGAAAGCGAGAAGTAATGAAGCGTGGGGTACTGGGTTTTTTGCTTGTCAGCCATGTTGCGCTTGCAACAGCGGCGGGAGAAGCCACTGGTGACCCCTGGATGGTCTTGCAAAAGGCAGCTCAGGCTGCCCGCGAGCTGAGTTATCAAGGCGTATTCGTTTATCAGTCTGGCACAGGTTCACGCTCGGTACAGATCACCCACATGAATTACGGGCAGGGCGAGTATGCCCGCATTGTGGTGCTGGATGGCACTCCGCGTGAGGTATTGAGCCAAGGTCGCGATGTAGTGATTTTCAGCCCACGCAATGAGAAAGTCGTCATCGAAAAGCGCCGCGGGCAGAATATGTTCCCCGCGGTTTTGCCGTCCAATCTGGATGCGATCAAGTCCAGTTATGACGTCAAGTTTGGCGGCACTGAGCGTATAGGCGGGCGGGATGGCCAAATGGTGATTCTCTCCCCCAAGGATAAATTCCGTTATACCTACAAGTTCTGGGCAGACCGTGAATATGGCCTGCTCCTGAAATCGATGTCAGCGAATGATCGCAATGAGCCCATGGAGCAATTTGCGTTTAACCAGCTGACCTTGATGAATAGCCAGAAAATGGACTGGTTTCAACCTAATGTCAGCCCGGAAAAGCAGTATGTCATGGAAGAATCCGGTGCGGGCCGCTCCGAACCGGTCGAGGCTATTACATGGACGGTAGACCAGCTTCCTTCTGGTTACCGCAAGGTCGACGAAATCACACGCCTGGTCCCAGGCAAGCCAGCACCCGTTACCCAGATCGTCTATTCCGATGGTCTTGCGTCGGTGTCGCTGTTTATCGAGCCTTTGCTCAAAGGCATGGCACCCAAAGTCGGGCATAGCGCTTTTGGCGCAACCCATTTCTATGCCAATGTCCTTGAGGGACACCAGGTTGTGGTAGTGGGGGAAGTACCCGAAGCTACCGTCACCCAGATCGCCAACACTATTCATTTCAAGAAATAACTCCCGTATGGATTTTCCTTGCAGCATGCAGTGCCAGCGCGGCAACGCGTGTTGCTGCCATGCTGCTTATCCGTGCGTGATCGATGCATCTTTATCTAGTGTTATTAGGGGAACAGGCATGACGGCGCGATGTCTTCAACCATACGCAGCTCATGCTTGGGGTATGACTGTCATTTAACCGATGTACGAATGAGGTGTATGCATGCTTAAGAAAATAATCGCCACTTGCGCGATCCTTATCACAGTGTCAGGAACCGCGTCGGCCAAGGATTTGCCCGACTTTACCGAGCTGGCGGAAAAGCAGGGGCCAGCGGTTGTCAATATCAGCATCACGCAGGTGATGCATGGCCAGGCGGAAGGCACAGTGCCATTCCCCGGCATGCCAGATGATCCGGCGCTGGGCGAATTTTTGCGTCGCTTCGGCATCCCCGGCATGCCAGGCCAGGGTAACGGCGCTCCGCAACAGGATTACAAATCGCAGTCGCTGGGTTCGGGCTTCATCATCAGCAATGATGGTTATATCCTGACCAATGCGCATGTGGTCAATGAAGCCGACGAAGTGTTGGTGAAGTTGTCCGACAAGCGCGAATTCAAGGCCAAGATCATAGGCTCTGACCGTCGTACCGATGTCGCACTGATCAAGATTGATGCGACCAACCTGCCCAAGGTGACCATAGGCGACCCCAATCAGCTGAAAGTCGGCGAATGGGTAGCGGCCATCGGTTCACCGTTCGGTCTGGAAAACACCATGACTGCCGGTATCGTCAGCGCCAAGGGCCGTGCCTTGCCGCAGGAAAACTTTGTTCCTTTCATTCAGACCGACGTGGCAATCAACCCAGGTAACTCGGGTGGCCCGCTGTTCAATTTGCGTGGCGAAGTGGTGGGCATCAATTCCCAGATCTACAGCCGTAGCGGTGGCTCCATGGGCCTTTCATTCTCCATCCCGATTGATGTGGCGATCGATGTGTCCAACCAACTGAAAGCCAACGGCAAGGTGACCCGTGGCTGGCTGGGTATCGGCATTCAGGAAATCACCAAGGATCTGGCAGATTCATTCGGCATGAAGAGCACTAACGGTGCGCTGGTTGCGGGTGTGGAAAAAGGCGCTCCTGCAGAGAAGGGTGGTCTGGAAGCGGGCGATGTCATCGTCAAGTTTGATGGCAAACCTGTGCTGACTTCCTCTGACCTGCCGCGTATTGTTGGAGCTACCAAGCCTGGCAAAACCGTGCCGGTAGAAGTCTTGCGCAAGGGTAGCACCAAGACTCTCAACATCACCGTGGGCGAAGCACCTACTGAGAAAGATGGCGTTGCGCCAACGCCCAAAGGCTCGGCCAAGCCAGAAGTGAACCGTCTTGGCCTGGTGCTGCGCGAGCTGACGCCAGTGCAGAAGCGCAAATTGAGCGGCAAGAATGGCCTGCTGGTGGTGGATGCGCAGGGCGCTGCTGCTCAGGCAGGCATACGCCGTGGCGATGTGGTGCTTGGTCTTAACAACACCGAAGTGCAGAGCCTGGAGCAGTTCAACAAGCAGCTCGCGGGTGTGGCTAGTGGTAAAACCGTGGCCTTGCTGGTACAGCGCGATGACAACACCTTGTATGTACCATTGAAGCTCGCGGCGGATAAATAGCCGTGATCAGCAGTGCTATTAGGCCTGCTTTACGGTAAAATCACGTACTAGTGAATGTAAGAGGGCGCTTCGGCGCCCTTTTGCTATATTCGCGGCAGGCTGAATCAGTTATGCCGCGAGCAGGCTTGCTGATTTGAAACAGGTTGAAAGTCCCGACCGGCAGCGCTTTCCGCACGCCGGTACTGGTGGCGGCCGGGCGGTCTGACCTCAGTGTCGATCAGGCTTGGACGCATGGACTTTCCTCGCTATATATTGCAAACGGACCTCATGAAAAATATTCGTAACTTTTCCATCATTGCCCACATTGATCACGGTAAATCCACGCTGGCTGACCGCATCATTCAGCTGTGCGGCGGTCTTTCGGATCGCGAAATGGAAGCGCAGGTGCTGGATTCCATGGATCTGGAACGTGAGCGCGGCATTACCATCAAGGCGCAGACTGCAGCCCTGCAATACAAGGCGCTGGATGGCCAGATCTACCAGCTTAACCTGATTGATACCCCAGGGCACGTCGACTTCTCCTATGAGGTGAGCCGTTCGCTGTCTGCCTGTGAGGGGGCCTTGCTGGTGGTGGATGCATCGCAGGGCGTGGAAGCGCAGAGTGTGGCCAACTGTTACACCGCGATTGATCTCGGTGTGGAGGTGACAGCGGTACTGAACAAGATCGACTTGCCCTCGGCAGACCCTGAGCGCGTGATTCAGGAAATCGAGGACGTGATTGGCGTGGAAGCCACCGATGCCGTGCGTTGCTCGGCCAAGACCGGCGAAGGCGTGCGCGATGTGCTTGAAGCCGTCGTTGCCCGCATTCCGCCACCTGAGGGCGATCCAACCAAGCCATTGAAAGCGCTGATCATCGACTCCTGGTTTGATAACTACGTGGGCGTGGTGATGCTGGTGCGCGTGATTGACGGCACCCTCAAGCCCAAAGACAAGATTCGCATGATGGCCACGCGTGCTGTGCATCTGTGCGAGCAGGTGGGTGTATTCACCCCCAAGTCACGCCAGAAGGAATCCTTATCCGCCGGTGAAGTGGGTTTCATCATTGCTGGTATCAAGGAACTGACCAGTGCCAAGGTAGGCGATACGGTGACGCTGGCCGACAAGCCTGCTGCCGAAGCTTTGCCTGGTTTCAAGGAAGTGAAGCCGCAAGTGTTCGCCGGTTTGTATCCGGTGGAATCCAATCAGTTTGAAGCCTTGCGTGATGCCCTGGAAAAACTGCGCCTGAATGACGCCTCGCTGCAATTCGAGCCGGAAAACTCCACTGCCCTGGGCTTTGGTTTCCGTTGCGGCTTCCTCGGTCTCTTGCACATGGAAATCGTGCAGGAACGGTTAGAGCGCGAGTACGACATGGACCTCATTACCACGGCGCCTACCGTTGTCTATGAGCTGTTGCTGAAAAACGGTGAGGTCGTGCAGATCGAGAACCCATCGCGCCTGCCTGAGCCTTCGCGCATTGATGAAATCCGCGAGCCGGTGATCAACGTCAATCTGCTGATGCCACAGGATTATGTGGGCCCGGTGATGACGCTGTGCAATGGCAAACGTGGCGTGCAGCGCAATATGCAGTATATGGGGCGTCAGGTCATGCTGAGCTACGAGATGCCGTTGAACGAAGTGGTGCTCGATTTCTTTGACAAGCTGAAATCCGTATCGCGTGGCTATGCGTCCATGGATTACGAATTCCTCGAGTTCCGTGCGGCCGATCTGGTCAAGCTGGATATCATGGTCAACGGTGACCGCGTGGATGCGTTATCCCTGATTGTGCACCGCGCCAACAGTATCTACCGTGGTCGCCAGTTGTGTGCCAAGATGCGCGAGCTGATTCCGCGCCAGATGTTTGATGTGGCGGTGCAGGCGGCCATTGGTGCCAACATCATTGCCCGTGAAACCGTGAAAGCCATGCGTAAGAATGTGCTGGCAAAATGCTATGGCGGCGATATTACCCGCAAGAAAAAACTGCTTGAGAAACAAAAAGAAGGTAAAAAACGCATGAAGCAAGTGGGCAATGTGGAAATTCCACAAGAAGCATTCCTGGCGATTCTGAAAGTAGAAGACAAATGATGTTCGCACTGTTTATGGTGGTTATCCTGGCTGTCACCGGCCTGATCTGGTTGCTGGATATTCTGGTGCTGAAAAAGCGCCGCCCGGCAGGCAAGGCAGACCCGGTACTGGTGGAATATTCCAAAAGCTTTTTCCCGGTGATTCTGGTGGTGTTCATGATCCGCTCCTTCGTGGTCGAGCCCTTCAAGATTCCATCCGCGTCCATGATGCCTACCCTGATCGCAGGCGACTTCATCCTGGTGAACAAATTCATCTACGGCCTGCGCGTGCCTATTCTCAACAATACCTTTCTCGAGATCCGCCATCCGCAACGTGGCGAAGTCTTCGTATTCCATTATCCAAAGGACCCGTCGATTGATTACATCAAGCGTGTGGTCGGCGTGCCTGGCGACAAGATTGCCTATCGTGACAAGCAGCTCTACATCAATGGCAAAAAGCTGGATGTGAACTACGCGGATGACTACCAGTATGTAGGCTCCGGCCTCAGCATGGTGGTGACCAAGCGTTACCAGGAGCAATTGGGCGAGCACAAGCACGATATCCTGCTGGAAGAAGAAAAGCCCTCGCTGGATGGCGAAGTGGAAGTGCCGCCCGGGCATTACTTTGCCATGGGCGATAACCGCGATAACAGTAATGACAGTCGCTTCTGGGGCTTTGTGCCGGAAGAGAATCTGGTCGGCAAGGCGTTTTTCATCTGGTGGAATTTTGATAATTTCGGCAGAATTGGCAACACCATCAACTAGGGGCTGATCAACATGAACCGTCAACGTGGTATTACCTTTATCGGGCTGGTGCTGCTTATTGCCGCGGGGCTGTTCGTGGTCATGGTAGGCATGAAGCTGACACCTGCCTATGTTGAATATTTCACCATCAAGAAAACCTTGAAAAAGATCAGCCAGGAACCTGGCTTTGAGAGCATGAGCCGCAAGGAAATCATGGATGTCTACACCAAGGCGGCGATGATAGACGAGATCGGCGATGTGAATGCCAAGGATCTGGTGGTGGGCAAGAATGCGGCGGGTCAGAACACGGTGTCCATTGATTACCAGAAAGTGATCCCGATTATCGCCAATGTCAGCGTGCTGATTGATTTCACCGCCTCTACCGATGCCTCGGCATCGCCCTGATCCGGATGTCACAAACCGGACTGGAACGGCTGCTAGGCCATGATTTCACCAATGGGCAACTGCTGACGCAGGCACTGACCCATCGCAGCCATAGTGCGCGTAACAACGAGCGCCTCGAATTCCTCGGCGATGGTGTGCTGAACTGCATTATCGCCAACCAGCTTTTCCAGCGTTTTTCCAAACTGCCAGAAGGCGACCTCAGCCGTTTGCGCGCGCATCTGGTCAAGGAGCCAACCCTCTGCGAGATTGCCCAGCGCCTGCAACTGGGAGACATGCTGAAACTGGGCGAGGGCGAATTGAAAAGCGGCGGCTGGCGTCGTCCTTCCGTATTGGCCGATGCGCTGGAAGCCATTATCGGCGCAGTGTTTCTCGATGCTGGTTTTATTGCCGCCGAAGCGCTGGTGGTCAGGCTATACACGCCTTTGCTCGAAGCCATAGACCCCAAATCCATAGGCAAGGATGCCAAATCCCTGCTGCAGGAATACCTGCAAGGCCGCAAGATCGCCTTGCCCGAATACACCGTGACAGCCACCGAGGGCGAGGCGCATTGCCAGTTGTTCAAGGTGGATTGCACCATCCCCAAACTCAAGCTGGTCACCCATGGTGAAGGCTCCAGCCGCCGCGCGGCCGAGCAACAGGCCGCCGAGCGTGCCTACCAGCAACTTACAGCTACCTCGTAGCGAAAAGACTTTATATGACCACTGAAAATACTCCTGCTTCTCCCTTTCGCTGCGGTACCGTGGCGATTGTGGGCCGTCCCAACGTCGGCAAATCCACGCTGCTCAATCACATTCTCGGGCTCAAGCTCAGCATTACCTCGCGCAAGGCGCAGACCACGCGCCACCGCCTGCTGGGCATTCATACCACCGACGATACCCAGTACCTGTTTGTGGATACGCCCGGGTTCCAGCAAAAGCATGTGAATGCCCTGAACCGCAGTCTGAACAAGACCGTGACGCAGGTGCTGGCCGAGGTGGATGTGGTGCTGTTCGTGATTGAACCCATGCATCTGGGCGAGGCCGATCGCCTGGTGCTGAACATGCTGCCGCGCAACAAGCCGGTATTGCTGGTGGTCAACAAGGCTGACCTGATGGGCGACAAGGGCAACCTGCTGCCGCTGATCCAGGATTTTGATCTTGAATTTCCGTTTACCGCCATCGTGCCCGTCAGCGCCAAGAAAAACCTGTATCTGGATGAACTGCTGCAGGCCGTGCGCCAGCATCTGCCAGAGCAGGAGGCCATTTATGGCGAAGATGAGCTGACCGACAAGAATGAGCGTTTTCTGGCAGCCGAACTTCTGCGTGAGAAAGCCTTTCGCTTCCTGGGCGATGAAGTGCCTTACAGCATCGCTGTTGAAATTGAAAAATTTGAAATGGAAGGCAATCTGCGCCGTATTCATGCTGCTTTTATTGTCGACAAGGAAAGCCAGAAGCCCATGCTGATAGGCAAGGGCGGCGCCAAGCTCAAGCAGATTTCCACTGAAGCGCGGCAGGATATGGAAAACCTGTTTGGTGGCAAGGTCTGGCTCGAAACCTGGGTCAAGGTCAAAGGCGGCTGGGCGGATGATGAGCGCGCCCTCAAGTCCCTGGGGTATTGATTGTCATTGATGATCAATCCTCTCGGCATTGCTGCCAAGCGGTGACTGCCTCGGTTTTTCGCGAGCCTGCAGGCTGCGGATGCCCGGTGTGGTGGTTGCCCCTGAATCCATCTGATTTTATTCGCAGTTAATTCTTCTTATGGCCGTCCTCCACAAACAAGACAATCAGCCGGTGTATGTGCTGCATACCTATCCTTTCAAGGAAACCAGTCTGGTTGTGGAGCTGTTCAGCCGCGATTTTGGGCGTGTAGCGGCAGTGGCAAAAGGCGCCCGCCGTCCGCGCTCCGCCATGCGCGGCATGCTGCAATCCTTTCAACCCCTGCTTGCCACCTGGTCAGGCAAGGCGGAGCTGAAGACCCTGCATAGCCTGGAGTGGGGCAGTGGCCTGCTGCTGTTGCAGGGCGATGCCCTGATGTGCGGCTTTTACATGAACGAGCTGCTGCTGCGCTTGCTGCCGCGTGAAGATAGCCACGATGCCCTGTTTGCTTACTACGGCGATACCTTGCGTACCCTGTCGCAGAGCGCCGAGCATGCCACCAGCCTGCGCCGCTTTGAATTGCGCATGCTGCAGGAGATGGGCTATGCCGTTCCTCTGCTGAACGATGAGCGCGACCAGCCGATAGAGGCGGAGCGTGTCTATGAATACGTAGCCGAGCGTGGCGCCTGCACCGGTGCTACTCCACTGCCTGCGGCCAATCGCGTACAATTGCGTGGCAAAACCCTGCTGGACATGGCGCGGGATGATTACGCCGATAGCCAGACCCAGCAGCAAAGCAAGCAATTGATGCGCATGCTGCTGGCGCATTATCTCGGTGACAAGCCGCTGCATACGCGGCAGTTGCTGATCGACTTGCAAGGCCTGTAGTGCCGGGCAGCCCAGGCTGTCTCTTACTGTCATCAATGAAAGTTACTCCATCATGATTAAACTCGGGGTCAATATTGACCATGTCGCCACGCTGCGCCAGGCGCGTGGCACCCAGTACCCCAGCGTGGTGCAAGCCGCGTTGCGCGCGGAAGAGGCGGGCGCCGACAGCATCACCATCCACTTGCGTGAAGACCGCCGCCATATTCAGGATGCCGATGTCTTTGCCCTGCGGCCCTTGCTGCAAACCAAGATGAATCTGGAAATGGCGGTGACCGAAGAAATGCTGGGCATTGCCTTGCAGGTGAAACCGCAGGATGTCTGCCTGGTGCCAGAGCGGCGTGAAGAACGCACCACCGAGGGTGGCCTGGAAGTAGCGGGCAATCTGGCGGCGGTGAGCCATGCCTGCCAGGTATTGCGCGATGCGGGCATCCGCGTGTCATTGTTTATCGCCCCTGATATTGCGCAGATTGATGCCGCCAAAGCGGCAGGTGCTCCGGTGATTGAAATCCACACCGGGACCTTTGCCGATGCAGAAACCCCGGAAGAGCAGGCGCATGAGCTCGCCCGCGTGCAGGCCGCCGTTGCGCATGGGCGCAAGCTGGGCCTGGTGGTTAACGCCGGGCATGGCTTGAATATTCACAATGTGCATTTGATCGCGGCGATCCCGGGTATTGAAGAGCTGAACATCGGCCACGCCATTGTGGCGCATGCCATTTTTGTCGGTTGGGAATACTCGGTGCGTGAAATGAAAGTCCTGATGCTGCAGGCGGCCAAAGCCGAATGATCTGCTCCCAGTATTTGCCGATGCAGCAGGGCGCGCAATGATCTTCGGCATAGGTACCGATATCGTTGAGGTATCGCGGATTGAGGATTCGCTGGCGCGCTTTGGCGATGCATTTGCCGAGCGCATACTGACTGCGGCCGAGTATGATGAGTACCTTGCCAGCAAGACCCGTGCGCGGTTTCTCGCCAAGCGCTTTGCCGCCAAGGAAGCCTTTGCCAAGGCACTGGGAACCGGTATTCGCGGGCCTGCGGCGTTTGAGAATATTGGGGTCGGCCACGATGAGCTGGGCAAACCCATATTGGTGCTGGCGCAAGAATTGCAAAGCTTGCTCGATGCCAAAGGCATCGTGCACAAACATTTATCAATCAGCGATGAAAAAGCCCTGGCGGCTGCGTTTGTCGTTTTGGAAAAGGCGTGATGGTGAATTCTCGATTACTCAAGCTGGTGTTTTCCCTGCTGTCCCTGGGCCTGGTCATGCCTGCCCATGCGGCCAACTGGAATCTCCTGGGCGAAAGCAGTTTCGGCAAGCATTACATCGATATCGGCACCCTGGAATGGGAAGCCAGCAAGACCGCATTCACCATCAGTACCCGCGTGGTGCAGCCTGACAGCGCCGAGTGGCTGACGACCATACGCGTGGACTGCAAGGACAGCAGCTACGCCTATCTGAGCGGTAGCAAAACCCAGGATGGCCAGGTACTGAGCGAATTTGAGACGCCCAAGCCGGCCAGCGCCATTGTGCGTGATTCCATGCCTGACCAGCTGAAAGGCAGTTTCTGTGGCGTGCGCTCCATTGCAGGTCAATGGGAGTCCATAGGCAAAAGCAAGGTATCCGAAGTCTTTTACAATCGGCAATCCATCAAGCAATACGCCGACGGCAGCCATTTCATGGTCGATACCCGGGTCGTGCCCTTCGATAAAAGCCAGGAAACCCTGAGCACATTGTCGTTTGATTGCGATGCCAGCTCTTTCATCATGACCCGCATGAGCACGCTCAAGGATGGCAAGCTGACGCAGGTGTTCGATAAGCCCAAGCCCACGACCATGGTCAGCAAGACGGCGACGCTGGAAGCCTTGTCCCAGAAATTCTGCGTGGAAATCCCCATTATCAATGATTGGCAGCAACTGGACGTGGGGGGCAAAAGCCGCTTGTACCTCAGTAACCAGAGCGTACGCTGGAATACCGATCGCAGTTTCTTCTCCATCATGCTGAAGTCGACCTATGACGAGGGTAGCGAAATGCTCAACCATGTGTCGATTGATTGCGATAAAAATACCTCAACCTTTCTTGGCGGCACACTCAAGGTCAACGATGTGATCGAAAACCTGGGCGCTGAGCCGCCCAAGAGCATTCTCGCCAACACACCGTTTGCCACCATCAAGCGCCTGTATTGCGGGCAGTAGGCCATGGCATTGCGTTCGTCTACCAACCAGTCTGATGCCGGGCAGGGCGCAATCCCTGATACGCCGGATGTGGATATGGAGCGACGCTTTGGTGGCGTGCGGCGTCTGTATGGCGCAGAGGCGCTGGCGCGTTTTCAGGCGGCGCATGTCTGCGTGATCGGCATAGGCGGCGTCGGGTCCTGGGCCGCGGAGGCGCTGGCGCGCAATGCGATTGGCCGTATCACGCTGATTGACCTCGACAACATCGCCGAATCCAATATCAATCGCCAGCTGCATGCGCTGGATGGCGAGCTGGGCAAGGCCAAAGTGACGGCCATGGCCGAGCGCATCCAGCGGATTAATCCACGGGCGCAGGTGGCGCAGATAGAAGATTTTGTCACGGTGGAGAATGTAGAAACTATGCTGGGACAGGGCTTTGATGGCGTGATTGATGCGATTGATGATGCACGCGCCAAAGTGGCGATTGCCGCCTGGTGCCGTAGCCACAAGCTGCCGTTGGTGGTGACGGGTGGTGCTGGTGGTCGCCTGGATCCCACCCGTATCCGCCATGCTGATCTGGCCCAGGTTCACGGCGATCGACTGCTTGCCAAGGTGCGCAACAGCCTGCGGCGTGACCATGGCTTTCCCCGCGCGCCTTCTGGCAATAAAGCCCCGGCCAAATTTGGCATTCCCTGCATTTACTCCGATGAACCCATCCAGAAACCGGATGCAAGCTGCGAGGCTGATGGCGGGCTTAGCGGCCTCAACTGTGCCGGCTATGGCTCCTCCGTTTGCGTGACTGCGCCATTTGGCATGGCCGCTTCCGCGCTGTTACTGAAGCTTCTCTCCTCGACCTGAGGCATGCACCATGCCTTCCAGGGAATTCAAAGGCAATAAGGCCTACCTCCCCAGCAAACCCTGCGTGCAATGTGGTCGCACCATGACCTGGCGTAAAGCGTGGGAAAAAAACTGGGATAGCGTCAAATACTGTTCAGATGCCTGCCGCCGCGTGGCGAAAAGCAAGGGCTGAAAACCCAAACGACCCGCTGCTCGGCCCATTACCAAGTCTGGCTAAGGCAATCAGCGGGGCTTAATGTCCGCTATCGCTGAATTTCGGATTCGTATTCCGGAAAGTAGCGCGCAATCACGGAAAGATCAAAGCTGCGCAGGATACTGGTGTTGGATTCACGCGCCAGCAAAAATTCGAAGGAGCGCATGACCAGCGACACGGTGTCTTCATCTTGCCGCGCCAGTTTTCGGGCATATTCCGGCTGTACCGTGACCACATGCGTGGTTGTTGAGCGGCTGGTCACTTCAACTTCAAACTTGTTATTGTCGAGCGGTTTTACCTTGATCATGTTTGCTCCCCGGCTGTCCTGCGTCAGTTTAGCAAAATCGCACTTGAAAATATGACGAATGCCCCAAATTTATAAGCACGTTTTTATGCATGTATGAACCCTGATTTCATACAGCCTGCTTCTTACCAACACCAAAGTTTTACCATGGGAGTTTATATGTCGACCGACACCATTCAAAAAGAAACACTAGGTTTTCAGGCCGAAGTAAAACAACTGTTGCAGTTGATGATTCATTCGCTCTACAGCAACAAGGAAATTGTGCTGCGCGAGCTGATCTCCAATGCCTCGGATGCAGCAGACAAATTGCGCTTTGAGGCGCTGTCTGACAACAGCCTGTATGGCAATGACAGTGATTTGAAGATTCGTGTGTCCTTTGATAAGGATGCCCGTACGCTGACGATTTCGGATAACGGTATCGGCATGAACCGCGCTGAAGTCATCAGCAATATCGGCACCATTGCCAAATCTGGTACCAAGGAGTTTTTCCAGTCCCTGACCGGTGATCAGGCCAAGGATGCCAACCTGATTGGTCAGTTTGGCGTGGGCTTTTACTCGGCGTTCATTCTGGCTGACAAGGTCACCCTGATTACCCGCCGTGCGGGCAGCGATGAAGCCGTGAAGTGGGAGTCGGCAGGCGAGGGCGACTACACCCTGGAAGCCGTTGAGAAAGCTGGCCGGGGCACCGATATCATCTTGCACCTGCGTGAAGGCGAAGATGAGTTCCTGAATGACTGGAAGCTGAAGAGCATCATCCGCAAGTATTCCGACCATATCACCTTGCCCATCATCATGAAAAAGTCGGAGTGGAAAGATGGCGAGCAGGTGCCAACCGATGAAGATGAAACCGTCAACAAGGCGTCTGCCTTGTGGGCGCGTGCAAAGAGCGATATCAGCGACGAGGAATACCAGGAGTTTTACAAGCATGTATCGCATGACTTTGAAAACCCATTGGCCTGGAGCCATAACCGCGTAGAAGGCAAGCAGGAATATATCTCGCTGCTGTATGTGCCAAGCCGCGCGCCGCTTGATCTGTATGACCGCGAGCGCAAGCATGGCATCAAGCTCTACGTGAAGCGCGTGTTTATCATGGACGATGCGGAGAAGCTGATGCCGCAATACCTGCGCTTTGTACGCGGGGTGATTGATAGCGCTGACTTGCCACTGAATGTGTCGCGCGAAATCCTGCAGTCCAGTCGCGATATCGACAATATCAAGGCCGGTTCGGTGAAAAAGGTATTGGGTCTGCTGGAAGACCTGGCGGAAAACAAACCGGAAGAGTATGCCGGTTTCTGGAAGGAATTTGGCCGCGTGCTGAAAGAGGGCCCGGGCGAAGACTTTGCCAACCGTGAAAAGATCGCAGGCCTGCTGCGCTTTGCTTCCACCCATGCCGATACCGATGCGCAAGTGGTGTCGCTGAAGGATTACATCGGCCGCATGAAGGAAGGCCAGGACAAGATCTACTACATCACGGCCGATAGTTTTGCCGCTGCCCAGCATAGTCCGCACCTGGAAATTTTCCGCAAGAAGGGCATTGAGGTGCTGCTGATGTCTGACCGCGTGGACGAGTGGATGCTGTCCAGCCTGACCGAGTTTGATGGCAAGGCCTTGCAATCAGTGGCGAAGGGCGACCTCGACCTGGGCAATCTGGAAGATGAAGCCGAAAAAAAGCAGCAGAAGAAGGTGGAAGAAGAGGCGCGTGATCTGATTGAGCGCGTGAAAACGACGCTGGGCGAACGCGTGAAGGAAGTGCGCGTAACGCACCGCCTGACCGATTCCCCGGCTTGTTTGGTGGCGGGTGAAAACGATCTCTCGGGTAATCTGGAGCGCCTGCTTAAGGCTGCCGGACAGAAAACGCCGGATAGCAAACCTATCCTGGAAGTGAATCCTGAGCACAAGCTGGTTGCCAAGCTCAAGACCGAGTCGGATGAAGGCCGTTTTGCCGACCTGGCAAACCTGCTGTTTGATCAGGCTTTGCTGGCAGAAGGTGGGCAACTGGAAGACCCGGCCAGTTTTGTGCGTCGCATGAATAGCCTGATCAGCTAATACATCGCGCACAGTGATGATCCCCAATGCCCCGCTTGCCAGGGCATTTTTATGTCTGCAATCCTTTGTAACTGCTCGGTTTCATCATCCTGTCACACATCATCTTTACATTAATTAACATTGCCTGTTGCACGCAGGTATTGAACACACACACCAATCACACACCTAATAACAAGGATGGGAAGATGACAAAGAAACTGATCACACTGGCGGTTTCCGCCCTTTGCCTGCCGGCGATGTCTTACGCTGCAGACACGCTGAGTCTGAGCAAACTCTGGACATATAACCACGCATCCACCGGCGTGGCTGGTCAAACCTCTGAAATTTCGGCCTATGACAAAGTCACCAACACCGTATGGGTGGCGGGTATCAATGGCGTTGATGTCTTGAACGCGAGCAGCGGCAGTCTGGTGCAGCATATTGATACGACCGCCTATGGCTCGATCAACAGTGTAGCCATTCACAATGGCCTGGCCGCTTTCGCCATCGAATCCACTGTGGATCGTACCGCCCCTGGTGTGGTCAAGCTGTTTGATACTTCCAGCCGCGCGCTGACCTCCGGCGTGAACTCAATCACGGTTGGTGCCTTGCCTGATATGCTGACCTTTACAGCAGATGGCTCGCGTCTGCTGGTGGCCAATGAAGCCACGCCGACCAACTATGCAGGATATGACCCTGCTGGCAGTGTCAGCATCATCAATATGACATCACGCAGTGTGATCACAAATGCTGGCTTCACCGGCGTACCGACCACCGGCAGCAACATCCGCACCAATACGGGCATGGATTACGAGCCCGAATATATTGCGGTGAACAAGGCAGGCACCAAAGCCTATGTATCCCTGCAGGAAGCCAACGCGATGGGTGTGCTGGATCTCAAGACCAATAGCTTCAGCAGTGTGATTGGTCTTGGCACCAAAGATTTCAGCCAGGTTGGCAACTGGATCGATCCCAACCACAAGGATGGCAAGGTTGAACTGCGCGCCAGCGACGTGAAGGGTCTTTACCAGCCAGATTCAATGGCAGCTTATGAAGTGGGTGGCAAAACCTTTATCGTGATGGCGAACGAAGGGGATACCCGTGAAGATGACGGCGACAAGGCGCGCGTAAAAGATGTTCCAGCTTTGAAAGCATCTGCACCGGCAGATTTGAAAGAGCTGAATATTTCTGTGCCGGATTCCACCCCGGGCAATCTGGTCACCTTTGGTGCCCGTTCCTTCTCGATTCGCGATGCTTCTGGCGCCATTGTGTTTGATAGTGGTAATCAGCTGGATGCCAAGGCCATTGAGCTGGGCATCTACGATGATGGTCGCAGCGATGACAAGGGCGTAGAGCCGGAAGGTGTTGCCTTGCTCGAACTGGGTGGCCGCACCTTGGCCTTCATCGGTCTGGAGCGCACCCTGAAAAGTGCGGTGGCGATTTATGACATTACCGACCCCAGCAAGGCCAGCTTCCTGGATATGATCGTGACCGATGGCGATGTGGCACCTGAAGGCCTGATGACCTTTGTGCGTGATGGCAAATACTATCTGTCGATTGCCAACGAAGTCAGCGGCACGACTAGTCTTTACAGTATTTCTGGTGTATCGCCAGTGCCAGAAGCCCAGACCTACGGTATGCTGCTCTTGGGGGTGGGGCTGATGGGTTTTGTGACATATCGTCGTAAAGTCTGATTTCCCTGAGATTGCCGCGCTAGAAACACAAGCCACCGCAGTTGCGGTGGCTTTTTTATTTGGGGCGGCTTTACCCGAATTTTCATGATGCGTGTTGACTTAACAAATGCGAATCATTATCATTATTAAAACTTGGTTAACAAGGATAGTCCGTGAAACCCAAAGAAGCGATATTTGATCCAGAATTGCCCAATGCGAATGCCGTACTGGCTTCGCTGTGCTGCGTGACGGCACGTTATGCAAGTCATCCATCGGCTGAGCTTGCCGAGCTGGCCCTGGATCTTTCACGCAAGCTGACTGCTCCGCAATATGCCGAATCCAAACTGGTATCGGAAGTGGCCCAGCGGCTGATGCGCGACTGGGAAGCGATTGCCCATGAGCAGCATGCCATGCAGGCGGTGGTAGTGCCTGGCAGTCGTCATCTGCAATAAAACTAACATTATCGATATCGGAGTATAGAGTATGTCCCGTTTTACCGGCCCTCGTCTGAAAGTCATGCGCGCATTGGGCGTCGATCTGCCAGGCCTTTCCCGTAAAAGCATAGAGCAGCGCCCAACGCCGCCTGGCCAGCATGGTGCCAAGGCTGTGCGCCGCAAGAAATCAGACTTCGGCATCAAGCTGATGGAAAAGCAGAAGCTGCGATTCAACTACGGTTTGTCCGAGCGCCAATTGCGTCGCCTGATGGTGGATGCGCGCCGTGGCAAGGCACCTACCGGTGAAACTTTGCTGCAGTTGCTGGAGCGTCGTCTGGATAACGTGGTATTCCGTGCGGGCTTCGCCCCCACCATTGCGGCTGCCCGTCAGCTGGTATCGCATCGTCACCTGCAATTGAATGGCAAGGTGGTAAGCATTCCTTCCATCCGTTTGCGCGTGGGGGATGAAATCAGCCTGAAGCCTGCCAGTGCGCAGATTCCTATTGTGAATGAAACACTTAAAGATATGCCCTTGATTCGGCCTGAGTGGCTGAGTTGGGATGATACACAGCGCGTTGCCCGTATCGCGCATTTGCCTGCTGCTGAAGATGTGCCATTCCCCGTGGATGTGCAGCAGGTGGTTGAGTATTACGCCAACAGACTCTAGTTCTGCTGGTTGTTCCTGGTCTCCTCTCTCGGTCGTCGTTGCTGGCGGCCGTTTTTTTTAGGGAAAAATTCCCTGTTCTCATGGCTATTCAAGGTGAATAATCAATTGTAAAATTAGGCTTGACCGTCTAATTGAGAATCGTTATCATTTGTTTTATCCTGAGTGACTAGGCTCAGGTTCAATTATTTCAGGTTCAAGTGAGGGTCATATGACAGCGACGACATTGTTAACAGATGCACCTCGAGGAGCGGATGCCGGTGTGCAACCGTCCATGACGAACGCGAAACTGCGTCAGCTCGACAGCAAGGAGCTGTTTAATGGGCAACGCGAACTGGAGATTGCGCACGGCGATCAAACCTATCGTCTGCGGCTCACCCGTCAGGGCAAGCTGATTCTGACGAAGTAAGGAGTTCGCATGAAACCGGAAAATCCTTGTAAGCGCATTGTGCTCGCGGGTAACGAAGGCTGCAGGATATTATTCTGCGAAGAGTGCAATGTGGCTGAGCTGGAAGTAGGTGCGCTTAGCCTGAGGCTGGACATGCAGGCGTTTGGCTCCCTGGCAGAATTGCTGCAGGAGGGCGCAGCCAGAATGGCTATATTTAATGCGGTACGAGAAAGAAACGATGCAATGATGAATGGGGTAGGGAATGTACACTGAAATGAGGCTGGTCAAGCCTTCATTCCAACCAGCGCAAGCGCCGATTGCCATGATCCGTGGCCTCAAGCCGCGCGGTGGCAACCAGGGCGGGCAAACACCATCGCGTGCTTCGTATTCAGCACTGCTGGCGGTATTGCTGGCCCATGCCGCGATCTTTGCAGCAGTGGTCTGGCTCAAGCCAGAAGAGGTGCGCATCGAGCAGCCGGATACGCCTATGGTGGTCAATCTCGTGAGCGACCCCAAGTCCATCACCGAAGAGCCACAACCCGAACCCACTCCCCCCAAGCCGGTCGTCAAGATTCAAAAGCAAAAGCCGGTCAAACAGCAAATCAAGCCCACGCCCGAACCGCAGCCACAAGTGGCTGAACCTCAGCCTGCTGCCCCGGTAGAAGCGCCGCGCGCAGTAGAGGAAGCCAAGCCTACGCCCCCACCGCCGCCAGCCGAGATCGTGGAAAAAGCACCACCTCCACCGCCACCTGAAACGCATGAGCCAGAACTGGTGACGGGCGTCGCTTACCTGTATGAGCCTGAGCGCAAATACCCCACGCTCTCCAAGCGTTTGAAAGAGGAGGGTAAGGTCAAGATGAAGGTGCGTATTTCAGCCACTGGCATGCCGGAAGACATTCAGCTGCTGGAACGCTCCGGATTTGAACGACTGGACAATGCGGCGGTAGAGTGGCTGAAGGCAGCCCGCTTCACGCCGTATCGCAAGAATGGCAAGGCGGTAAGTGTGTACGCCATTGTGCCGATGAGCTATTCGCTGCACGACTAGTCAGAATATTGTCAAAAGCACCATTATTATTTAGTTAAAACAAGAAGGAATATTGCATGCAAAGCGGTTACGAGTTTAATAGTCTGGCCTTTATTACCGATGGCGGCGTGGTTTCCATCACCGTTGCACTCTGTCTGCTGGTCATGTCCGTCGCCAGCTGGTACCTGATTATCGTGAAAGGCATCCAGTCCCTGCGCCTGCGTGCAGCGTCGCGCAATTACAGCCAGCGTTTCTGGGATGCCAGCTCGCTGGAAGTGGCTATCCGTGAAAACGGTGTCTCCACCCCGATGTCGCGCCTTGCCAATCAGGCAGTCGAAGCCGCAGAACATCATCAGCGTCACGCTTCCAAGCGTCTGGCGGATGCCTGCAATCAGGACGAATTTGTCGCACGCAGCATGCGTCGCGTTATCAGCGATGAAGGTGCGCGGCTGGAAAACGGCTTGACCATCCTGGCATCGGTCGGCAGCGTGTCACCCTTCGTTGGTCTGTTTGGTACCGTATGGGGTATTTACCACGCGCTGGCCAGCATCAGCATGAGCGGTCAGGCGACACTGGATAAGGTGGCAGGCCCGGTAGGTGAAGCGCTGATCATGACGGCATTTGGTCTGGCCGTGGCGATTCCTGCAGTGCTGGCTTACAACGCCCTGGTGCGCAGCAACCGCGTGCTGATGGCGCAACTGGACAGCTTTGCCAACGATCTGCATGTGCTGCTGACCACGGGTGCTCCGCTGACTCATGGCAATACGCCAGGAGAAAGCGCACTAAAGCCCCAAAGTCACCTTAAAGAGGTGACAGCATGATAGGTTCAGGCAACGGTTTTGGCTCGGGCAGCCATTCTGCGCCGATGGCCGAGATTAACACCACGCCGCTGGTGGATGTGATGCTGGTGCTGCTGGTGATCTTCATCATCACCGCGCCTTTGCTTACCCACGCTGTGCGCATTGACTTGCCGCAAGCCAGCAGCCAGCCTCTTCCAGAAAAACCCGAGTCATTCACCATCTCGATTGATAACGCCGGGCAGATTTACTGGAACGATACCCCGCTGGTGGAAGGCGAACTGGTGCTCAAGCTGGAGCAGGCTTCCAAGAAAGAGCCGCAGCCTGATATCAATCTGCGCGCCGACAAAGAAACCCGCTACGAAGTCATCGCCAAGGTGATGGCCGATGCCAAGAATGCAGGCGTGCAAAAGCTGGGGTTTGTTAGCGAACCTGCTACAAACTAAGCTCTGTCTGCTGTCTGTTGCATCAACAAAACCCCGTCTCTTGACGGGGTTTTGCTTTTGGGTGGTCCACATTCGCACATTAAACGGGCTTGTTTTTTGCTAGACTAGATGACAAGTCGTCACTGTGCGCTGCGCGCCTGCTGGTATTTTGAGTGGATTTTCCTGCCTGGGAATGTCATCTCCAGATCACGGTGGGCCGTTAGCCTGTACTGAATCTCCAGATATATGACAGGAATCTAACCGCCATGATAAGTTCAAATGCGTCCCAGCCCTCCGAGTTCACTCCCACCGTTACTACTGAAAAAACCCCGATAGCACAGGCTTTACAGAACCACCTGATATTTTCGGCATTTAAAACCAGTGCAACGGCAACGCCTCGTGACTGGTATGCCACGACCGCCTATACCGTTCGCGACCATGTGGTGGAACGCTGGGTCAAGACCTCCGAGGCTTATCAGGAGCGTGACCCCAAGCGCGTGTATTACCTCTCGCTGGAGTTCCTGATTGGGCGCATGTTGTCCAATGCTGCCCTAAATCTGGGCATAGCACCGGAAGTGAGCGAAGGCCTGCACGCGCTAGGGCGCGATATGGAGCAGGTAGTGGAGATGGAAACCGACGCTGCGCTGGGCAATGGCGGCCTGGGGCGTCTGGCGGCCTGTTTCCTTGATTCCATGGCCAGCATGGATATTCCCGGCACAGGCTATGGTATTCGCTATGAATACGGCATGTTCCGCCAGTCCATCAGCCATGGTCAGCAGATCGAAAATCCGGACAACTGGCTGCGCTACGGCAATATCTGGGAATTCCAGCGCCCCGAGAGTACCTATATCGTGCGCTTCTTCGGGCATGTGGTGGAGTTCCCCACCGAGCAGGGCATTGAATATCACTGGGTGGATTCCGAGGCTGTTGTCGCCATGGCCTATGATGTGCCGATTCCCGGCTATGGCACGGAAACCGTGAACAACCTGCGTTTGTGGTCGGCCAAGGCTACGCGTGAGTTTGACCTCATGCATTTCAACGATGGCAATTACGAAAAAGCCGTGGAAGAGCGCAATGCCACCGAGAATATCTCCAAGGTGCTTTATCCCAACGACACCTCGGTCTCAGGCAAGGAGCTACGCCTCAAACAGCAGTATTTCTTTGTCTCTGCCTCGATTCAGGACATCCTGCGCCGTTTCCTTGCCAATCATCACGACTGGAACATGCTGCCGGAAAAGGTGGCGATTCAGCTGAACGACACCCATCCGGCGATTGCCGTGGCCGAAATGATGTATCAGCTGGTCGATGTACACCGGCTGGAGTGGAGCCATGCGTGGAAGCTGGTGGTCAAGATTTTTGCCTACACCAACCACACGCTGATGCCGGAAGCGCTGGAGACCTGGTCGGTTGATCTGTTCGGCCGTCTGTTGCCGCGCCACTTGGGCATCATTTACAAGATCAATCACGAATTCCTGCAGATGGTGAATCACCGCTTCCCCGGCGATACCGATCTGCTGAGCCGCGTATCCATCATTGATGAAACCCACGGACGCCGCGTGCGCATGGCGCACCTGGCTGTGATCGGCAGTCACACGGTCAATGGGGTTGCCGCGCTGCATAGTGAGCTGCTCAAAACCACCTTGTTTGCCGATTTCAACCGGATTTATCCCGGCAAATTCATCAACATCACCAATGGCATTACCCCGCGCCGCTGGCTTAACCAGTGCAACCCTGGGCTCACCGCCTTGCTTGCCAAGGTGATAGGCGAGGGCTTCCACAAAGACCTGAGCAAGTTGCAGGGCATTGTGCCGCTGGCCGAAGATGCCGATTTCCGTCAGGCATTCCGCGAGATCAAGCTACAGAACAAGATCCGCCTCGCAGCCCGCATCACCAAGCTCACGGGCATCAGCCTCAACCCCAATAGCCTGTTCGATGTGCAGATCAAGCGCATACACGAATACAAGCGTCAGCTGCTCAACATGCTGCATGTCATCACCTTGTACAACCGCATCCGCAGTGGCAAGGCCGAGAGCATTACGCCGCGCACGGTGATTTTTGGGGGCAAGGCTGCGCCGGGCTACTGGATGGCCAAGCTGATTATTCGCTTGATCAACGATGTCGCCGCCATCGTCAATGATGACCCGGCAGTGGGCGATAAACTCAAGGTGGTGTTCTATCCCAACTACGAAGTTTCCGCTGCCGAATTGCTGTTCCCAGGCAGTGATCTTTCCGAGCAGATTTCCACCGCAGGTACCGAGGCCTCGGGCACAGGTAACATGAAAATGGCCCTGAATGGCGCTCTGACCATCGGTACCCTGGATGGCGCCAATGTTGAAATCAAGGAAGAGGTGGGTGATGAGAATATCTTCATCTTCGGCCTCACCACGCCGGAAGTCGCCGAGCTCAAGGCGCGTGGTTACAACCCCTGGGATTATTACCATGGCAATGAAGAGCTGCGCCAGGTGCTGGATATGATTGCCGGCGGTTTCTTCTCGGTGGATGAGCCAGACCGCTATCAGCCGATTTTTGACACTCTGCTGCACAAAGGCGACAACTACCTGCTGCTGGCGGATTACCAGAGCTATATTGATGCGCAGGATGCCGTGGGCCGGCTGTATGAGGATCAGGAGGAGTGGACGCGCCGCGCCATTCTGAATGTCGCCCGCGTAGGCAAATTCTCCAGTGACCGTACCATAGGCGAATACGCCAACAACATCTGGAAAGTGCATCCCATCCGCGGTTGATCATTTCATGCCGTCATAAAAACCTCGGGGCGTGCAAGCTTGCACGCCCTTTCTTTTGCGGTAGACTGTGATTCCCTCATGCCCTTTATGGATATTCATCATGTCCCGTTTGCTCACAACCCTGACCCTGCTTGCTTTTACCCTGAGCGCTTACAGTGCTGACCTTAGCTCGCTCAGTAACAAGGATGCCAGCAATGGGCTCAAGGAAGCGCTGATTCAAGGCGCAGGCAAGGCCGTGGGCAAACTGGGGGCCGTGGATGGATTTCTGAATAATCCGCAGGTAAAAATCCCCCTGCCAGATAATCTGAAGAAAGCCGAAAAAGCCATGCGCATGTTTGGCATGGGCGACCAGGCAGATGAACTGGTGCTCAAGATGAACCGCGCGGCCGAAGCTGCTGTGCCTGAAGCCAAGACGCTGCTGGTAAACTCGGTAAAAAGCATGAGTGTTACCGATGCCAAGAATATCCTCACCGGTGGTGACGACGCCGCCACGCAATATTTCAAACGAACCACCTCCGGCCCCATGGCTGAGAAATTCCTGCCTATCGTCAAAAAAGCCACCGAAAATGTCGCACTGGCGCAGCAATACAACAAGTTTGCCGAGATGGGCAGCCAGTTTGGCCTGGTGAAAAAAGATCAGGCGACCCTTGAACAATATGTGACCCAGAAAACCCTCGATGGCGTCTACCTGATGATGGCCGAGGAAGAAAAAGCCATCCGAAATGACCCGATGGGGCAAGCCAGCAGCTTGCTTAAAAAGGTATTTGGCGCCCTCTAGTCCGCTGGTCCCAAGGTGGTTATAAACAGCCATGTTGGCTGCTCGTCCTGGCTGATTACAGCCAGTTTCAACCAACTTCTAAATTGGTGAAATTAATAAGTCAATAATAATCAACATCTTATGGTGTTGGTATCCATTTTGCACTGTCAGCTCATAATTTCATGATACAGAGCTGGCCATGCAAGCAATTGAGCAGCACGATTTAATTCAACGCTTATACCAGGACCATCAGCTTTGGCTGCAAGCCTGGCTGCGTCGCAAGTTGGGTAACCCTACGGGTGCCGCCGACCTGGCGCAGGATACTTTCCTCACCTTGCTTCTCAAGCGTGATCTCTCAGCCATCCTCGAGCCGCGGGCTTACCTGACGACCATCGCACATGGCCTGATGGTGAGCCAATTGCGCCGCAATGATCTTGAGAAGGCTTATCTCGAAGCGCTCATGCATATTGCCCCTACAGAAGTGCCATCGCCTGAAACACGAGCCATGGTGCTGCAAACACTGATCAAGCTGGACAATATGCTCAACGGTTTGCCCGCGCATATCCGCAATGCCTATCTGATGTTGCAGCTGGAGGGGCTTAGCTATCTGGAAATAAGCCAGCGCCTGGGCGTATCCACGCGCACGGTGGGCAGTTATATCAGCAAAGCATTGCTGCATTGTCTGCTGGTCAAACAGGATGCCGGATGGGAATGAAGGCCTCAGGCGCTCTGGTCGCCGCCAGTCGCTGGTACGCCAAGCTGGCGGATGAACATGCGACTTCGCGTGATCGACAGCTGTGGCAAGCCTGGCTTGATGCCAGCCCGGAGCATCGTGAAGCCTGGCGGCAGCTCGAATCGATCAATCAGCAATTCAGTGAAATCTCGCCTGACATTGGTCTCGCCACGTTGGGCCTGCCATCGCCGTCCCGTCGTCGCGCCATCAAGCAGCTGGCGGGGATTGCGGCGATCGGCATACTCGGCGCTTATGGCTGGCGTGCGCAACCATGGCAGGAGTTACTGGCGGATTACGATACCGGGATTGGAGAGCGGCGCGAACTGGTGCTGGAAGATGGCACCCGCCTGGTGCTGAACACGGATACCACGATCAATATCGAATACAGCGCGGAGCATCGTGTTGTGCAACTTCTGCAAGGCGAATTGCTGATTGAGACCGGCCATGCAGATCCGCAGAATCGGCCATTCAGCGTGCATACCCGCTACGGCAGAATCACCGCGCTTGGCACGCGCTACATGGTGCGCGATACCCAGGACTTCAGTCGAGTGAGCGTATTCGAGGGTGCGGTGGCGATCAGGCCTGCCGACGGCTCGCAAGTGCGCATCACGCTCTATCCCGGTCAGCGTGTCGATTTCAATGATGAGACTCTGGGGCCGACCGCAGTTGCGCGAAGCACTGATAGCGCATGGAGCAAAGGCATGCTGGTGGCTTATGAAATGCCACTGGGCGACTTTATCAAGGAGTTGGCACGCTATCGGCGTGGCCGCCTGCAATGTGACCCCGCGGTGCAGGCGCTGCGGATTTCCGGCGCATTCCCGCTCGATGATATTGACTCCGTATTGCAAACCCTGGTGCGCACTCTGCCGGTGAGGGTGGAAAGTTTTACCCGGCTCTGGACCACTATCCGGCCGGTTTAAGTTGATCGTCATTTGCGATCTGAAATTTTTTTTCAGTTTTACCTTCCGCTTTTTTAATCTCGTTCGGCATACCAGCAAAGACCTTTTGCTGGGAGAAAAAGCGTGCTGAACAATTTTCGTATACCAACCAAGCCGTGGCAGATCGGGCTGGGCATGTCGGGCTGGCGCAGCCTGTTGGCGATTCAACTGCTTTGCCTGCCCGGGCTGGCCACTGCCGCTGAGCCGATCAAAACCGGCCTGGTACAAAAAGACTATGCGATTGCCCCGGGCAGCCTGAGCGATGCGCTACCTTCATACGCTGCAGAAGCGGGAGTGCTGCTGGGATTCGACCCCTTGCTCACCCGCAACAAGCAAACGCAGGGGCTCAAGGGGCATTACAGCATTGAGCAGGGCTTTTCCATTCTGCTGCAAGGCAGTGGCCTGGAGGTGATTGAAGAGGGGGCCGGGAAATATAAACTTCAACGCGCTACCCCAAAAAACGACGATGCCAAGACACTGCCCGAGATGGGAGGACAGGGCGGCGTGCTCAAGCTGAAAGAGATTGAAGTGCGTGCCAGGCGCCTGCAAGATGTTGGCCCCATGCCGGGACTAGCGCTGACCAAGGACCAGATTGCCGGCAATCTGCAAAGTATTTCTGCCAAGGAAATCAAAGAAGCCAATTCGATCAGTCTGGCCGAGTTGCTCAACTCCAAGCTGCAATCCATCAACGTCAATGATTACCAGGGTAATCCTTTTCAGATGGATATCAGTTACCGCGGATTTACTGCTGGCCCGCAAATCGGCACGCCGCAGGGCTTGAGCGTGTTTTTTGACGGTATCCGCGTGAACGAGGCATTTGGCGATGTGGTGAACTGGGACATGATTCCCATGAACGCGCTCTCCAGTTTCGATGTATATCCGGGCTCCAACCCTTTGTTTGGCTTAAATACCCTGGGTGGCGCCTTGTCCATGCGCACCAAAAGCGGTTTCGAGTTTCCAGGTGTTTCTGCCAATGTGCTGACCGGCTCTTATGGTCGCAAGCAGTTCCAGGGCTCGGCTGGCTGGAACAACGGCAGTATCGCCGCGTTTGGCGCGGTGAATCTGTTCCTGGAAGATGGCTGGCGTGACAATTCGCCGAGCAAGGTCAATCAGGCCTTCGGCAAGCTGGAGTGGCAAGGCGACCGCCTGGGCATTACCTTGTCCTCGCTGGCCGTGGTTAACAAGCTGGTGGGCAATGGCACCGTGCCGCAGGAGCTTTATCGGCAGGATCCCGCCTCCGTATTCACCTCCCCGGATGAAACCAAAAATACCCTGTTTCAGATGCAGCTTTCCAGCGTCTTTGATATTACCGACCAGATCAGCCTGACCGGTCAGGTTTATCACCGCAGCAGCAAGCGCAACTCTACTACTGGCGACATCATCGACCAGGAGACCTTCAGCAACGCAGACAAGTCCTACCATATGTGGGGAACCCGATTGCCGGGCGAGGGCAACGGGCTGCAATGTGCCTATACCGACAGTGATCGGGATGGCGTACCGGATTATTACGTGGTGACGGAAGGCAATTACTCCGAATTTACCACCAAGCTGCAGAACGGAGTGACCGATTATTCTCTGCTGGAACTCAATGGGGCGCTTCCGACGCAACTTACGCAGAATATACGGCAAAGTTTGAGCAAGGGGGTTTGGGATCCCCTGGTAAATGACGATAGCCAAGTTTATATCCAAGGATTCATGAACTTCGGTCAAGGGGTCTATTTCACCGATGCCCAGGGGAATTACAAGATCGCGTTTGCGGCGCCGGCTGCCAATGCCACGACTTGTCGCAGTGGCTCCACGTATTGGAACCAGGGCATGATCGGTTCCCAACCATACAATGACCGCGATGGTTCGCAGAATAATGGCACCGGTGTGGTGAAAGGTACTCCCACCGCCATTCTGACCAATTCGAATATTCAGCAGACTTCGCAAGGTATGAACCTGCAGCTGAATTTCAATTTTGACAAACACAAATTCATGGTGGGTGCAGCGCTGGATACGGCCAAGTCGAGCTATCTGGGCAAGTCGCGACTGGCGCTCATGGATGACCAGCGCAATGTGTACAGTGACCCCAGCCAGCTGGGCGAAGAGTTTTATGCAGCGTCGCATGATCTCACCATCAATGATTTTTTTGGTGATTCAAGTACGCGCAGCCTGTATTTCAGCGAGACCTGGTCGCCCACGCAAAATCTGCATATCACGGGGTCGGGGCGGTATAACACTACCCGTATCAAAAATACGCTGGCGCCCACCCGAGCAGAGCGGCGGCTTGAGGATCTGGCTTATCTCAACCGCTACGTCTATGGCCTGATCTGTCCCGGTACGGATTTATCCGAGTGTCCTTACAGCGTGAATGGTCCGATTGACTCCATGGAATACTGGAACAAGCTGGTATTGCCTGGAGTCCGCGAACAGCTTGGCCTCAACGGTAGCCTCCTGGACCGCTATGCCACAGAAAAATTTTCTTACTATTCCTTCAATCCCTCGTTGGGGATCACCTGGCAGACCAAGCCCAACCTGAACCTCTATGCGAACTGGAACCAGGGATCCCGCGCGCCCTCAGTCGTGGAGCTCGGCTGTGCCTGGGATGGCACGCTGGTGGGCAGTGGCAATAACATGGTGCCGCGCAGTATTGCCGAAGGTCGTGGCTGTAAGCTTCCTAGTGCATTGTCGGGTGACCCCTACCTGCCGCAGGTCAAGGCCCAGACGATTGAAGCGGGCGCGCGGGGACGATTCAAGGATTTCCTCGAGTGGAATGTCAGTGCCTATCGCACAGATCTGCGCAATGATATTTACCTGGTCTCTGCGACCAGCGAGCTGAGTTTCTTCCAGGATATTGGCGATACGCGTCGTCAGGGCATTGAGTTTGGCTTATCTGCGGAATATGGCCGTTCTGATTTCCGGGTGAATTATTCCCTGACGGAAGCGACCTTCCAATCTTACTTCAAAATGGTCAGCCCCAATAACAGCTCCCGCACCATCGATAGCTATTCCACCGACTACAACATGATTCAGGTAAAACCAGGCAATGTGATGCCCGGTATTCCCTTTAATAACATCAACTTCAACTGGGGCTACAAGGTCACGCCGGACTTCAAGATCAATTTCAATGTGGTCGCCCATAGCGGCTCCTTCCTGCGTGGTAACGAAAACAATGCCCATACACCCAGTCAGGGACGTCAGGTCAGCTACGGCAATGTGGTCACCACCTTGCCGGATAATGATTACTCCGGTACCGCTCCTGGCTATGCTGTGGTCAACTTCAATGCCCGTTACAACCTGGGCAGTGGCTGGTCGGTGCGCGCACTGATCAACAATCTGCTGGACAAGCAGTATTACACCGCTGGCCGTCTGGGTATTTCACCGTTTGCCCCTTCAACCATAGGCGCTATCGGGCCGGGCGGTTTCAACTACAACTCCTCGGAATGGGTGCCTACGCAATTTATTTCAGCAGGTGCTCCAAGGGGAATCTGGTTCTCCCTCAATTACGATTTCGATGCCTCACGCAAATATGAGCCGCCGCCTTCCAATCTCTCCATGACGGATCCAGACCGCACGCTGGAAACGCCTAGCACACTGCCCAATCAGGCGGAGATGACCCTGATGCGGCAACTGGACGACATCAAGGCCGTGCCGGTACTCCAATCTGCCCGTGGCTCGGTAGAAAAGGCCAAGCAGCAGGTGACGCAGGCCTTGCAGCAATGGCAGCAGGCGATTGCCGGACAGGATTTTGAGCGCTACCTCGAACGTTACGCGCCCAGCTACGCGCCACCCGGGCGTAGCCGCAATCAGTGGGTAGAGCAGCAAAAAATGGCCTTTATCGCCTCCAGCATGAAAAACGTCGAGATGCGTGATCTGGTGATTGCGCCGCAGGGCATGCGCATGGTGGCTGTGTTCAGCTGGCTGCAAGTGCGTGAAGGCATGCAATACCGTGAACGCAAGGTGATTTCATGGGAACAGCGTGATGGCGAGTGGCGCATCGTGCGCGAAAATGCCGTCCCCATGGGCCGGCAACCGCTGGCTGATGCGCAGCAACCCGGCGCCGTAACCTTGAAGCAGCCAGCACTGGCGGCTGCCAGCAACCGCTCCGCGAAGGGAGAATACTAATGCAACGCTTTACCCTCAAGCCCTGGACCATGCTGGCATTGCTGGCTTTCATGACCGTGCGTAGCCCGCTGTCAAATGCCGCGTGCGTTGACAATGGGGATGGCACCCATACCTGCACTGGCACCTCATCCAATACCGATAGCTATATAGAGGGGCGGGTGACGGTGGATAGCAGTGGCGGTGCTGCCACGCTTAATAATATCGGTACTAATCCTACGCTGGAGGTGGCGCCCAACATACTCGGGAGCACTATAACCCACACCACGAGTGATGGTGGCAGTGTTGCCACCATTACAGCAACGGGCAACAACCCTGTAACCATTACCAACACAGGCGCCAACATCACGCTGGATGGCAGCGCGCGCAGCTATGATGCCGCCTCCTGGAGCAGCGATAGCAACGGCCTGCTTTACAACAACGGGGTGCTGGCCGGGTACGCCGCCGCGATTCGCGCAGATAGCCTGTTGCCGTCGCTTACGATTAACAACAGCTTTGTAAACAATAGCGTGTATTATCCGGACACAGGCGATTATGGCATTCAGGCCAGGATCACCGCTTCCGGCAGTTATACCGCCGCTATCCTGGCTAACAATGCCAGTCTCACCGTCAACAGCACCGGCCTGATTTTAGGCAATGTGCTGACCTATGGCGGTGCCAGCATGCTGGCACCTTCGGTACTGGATGGTTCGCAGTACGCCACTGTTCTGCAGGCTGGCAAGACCGTTATCAATCTGGACACCGGCTTTTCCACCATCGCAGGTGACCTCATGGTGGTCGATCGCAATCCACTGTTGACGCAAGCGCAGACCGACAATAGCAATCTGGTGCTGGCATACTCGGCTGCCGATGTCGGACCGCGTGATAGTGAAATCAAACTGCGTGATACCGCCATCTATGGCAATGTTTACCTGGGTTCCGGCCGTCATGAACTCAATCTGGAAAATAGCGGCGTCAACGGCAATATCTATGTCGACCAACGCGATGCACAGGTGGTAGATGTCAGTGGTGGTGTCGCTAATCCTTTGTACAACGTGCATGGTGACCGCAACTTTACCTTGAACTCGGTCACGACCGTGTCGGGTAACAGTATCAGGAATGTTGTTATCAACGACGTGGCCGGAGCAACCAATACGGTGAACTTCGCCGGTTACCTGAGCTATCTCACTACCACGGTATCGGCCAATGGCCTGGGCAACAATACCTATAACTTTGAGTGCTATGACACCATCAACTTCACCTTGCCCAATACGGTCCTGACCAATCCTTCATGTGTGATTGCCGGCGCTGTGAGCGGTTTCACGCAAGCCAATCTGACGGGTGGGTTTACGTCGCTAGTCACTACGCTTGATGTCAGCGGCGATATTCATGTTTCTGGCCGAACCTTGCTATCCGAGTTTGGCACCATGAAGGCTGCCAACGTGGTGGTGGATCAGACGGGCTTCCTTGAGGCAGGGAATGTCACCGTGGGCCTCAACAACCTGATGGGCAACATTGTCGGCAATCTTGTCAATTACGGCACCGTCAATCTTGGCGATGCCACGCTGAATATCAGTGGCAATGCCAGCATGATGGCGGGTTCGTATTTCATCATGGCGATTGGCCCCAGTCAGACAGGCTTGCTGAATGTGGCCGGTACGACCACGTTTGACAGTAACTCTGTGATCATGCCCCAGCTTACCCGTTTTTCGCGGGCGATACGCGATGGTGATACCTTTGTCGTTGCGACGAATGCTAGCGGGCTACCGCAGGTTTCCAATACCAATGGTTTCCTGCAATGGGATGTCAGTCTCAGAGGTAACGATCTGCTTTTAACGGCCGATGTTGGTGTGCCCGCTGCCATGCGCGCCAAAGTCACGGAAGCGGCTATTCGCGCGGTAGATAGCGTGTTCCAGTATCAGGGCACAGCTCAGTTGCCTACCGATCTGCAAAAGCAGCTATTAACCCTGCGAAATGACAATGTCATTTCTGCCGCCGAGCGCCTGCGTCCTGAGATTCATGATGGCGCCATGCGCACCATCATGAGCAACACGGACAAGGTGTTTGGCATGCTGAATACCCGGTTGGTGGATACCTACCTAAGCAAGAACCAGGGCATGGCCTCGCGCGAGGCGCAGGAGATTCTGCCGGGCAAGGGCCTGTGGGTGCAGGGCTTTGGTGACCGGGGCATACAGGATAGTCAGCAGGGTATCGATGGCTACAATGTATCCTCGGCCGGGATGGCGTTTGGTCTGGATCGCGAGTGGGAAGGCGATGACAGTCTCCGTATTGGTGGCGCCGTGGGTTACGCCCGTAGCAATATCACCAACAGCGGTTACACCGTCAATAACCGCAACGATATCAATAGCTTCATGGCAGCCGCCTATGCGGCCAAAACCTGGGATGGGGCCTACCTGAACACCATGGCCGGGGTGGGGTTGCATACCGAGCAGACGCGCCGTCAACTGATGGGCCATACCGCCACCGGGCGGCATGATGCCTGGCAGTATTCGGCAAGGGTGGAGGCGGGCTGGCCCATGTTGTGGCGCGAAGATGTCACGCTGATCCCCATGGCCTCGCTTGCCTACAGTCACATTCGGGAGAGTGCCTACGAAGAGAACGGCAAATATTCACGCATGATTGTCGATACCTCGCGTCCGGACATCCTGCAGCCCATTCCCGTCTATGTGAATGGCATGCCGCAATATGCATTGGATAGCTCGCCCATCAATCTCGCGATCGATGCGCGCCGGTTTGACTCCTTGCGCGGCGGCCTCGGCGGCAAGGCCATCTACAGCCTCCAACAAAAGGACTGGTTGGCCGAGATTGAATTACGTGCCCTTTACCAGCACGAATTCGGTGATCTGACGCAAGACGTCAACGCGCGGTTTTTGTTTAACACCACAGGCTTTGTCAGTCCTGGCCTCAAGCCAGATCGCAATATGTATGCGCTGGGGGCTACGGTGCGCCTGACGGGGGATGATGAGCGTGACCAGTTAACCCTGCTAACCAGCTACGATGCGGATATCCGCGATGCCTATTTTGGTCAGACCATGAGTCTGGCAGTGCGGTATGACTTTGATCAGGGGCCGCGTTATCAACGCCGCGCCGAGTTTGCATTGCAACGCCAAAAGCTGCGTGACCCCGTGCTAAACCATGTACAGGCGACGGATCGCGATGTTGCCAGCCTGCACAAAGCGATGCAGCCGCTGGACGCTGCCATTCAGGATCTTTCGCCCCAGGAGCAAGCCCGTCGCAAGGCCATTGAGGCTACCTTGCAGACTTGGGTGAGTGCCATGGCCAATCGCAATCTCGATACCTATTTCAGCACCTATGCCGCCGATTTCGTGGTGAGCGATGGCCTGACGCGCCAGCAATGGGAGCGTCAACGCCGCATGGAACTGGGCAAGGATGGCGTGGTACAGGTGCGCATGGCGGATTTAAGTATTGAGCCCAACGGCGAGCGCATGCTGGCCCTGTTTACGCAAACGCGGCAGGAAAACGGCCATGACGAGACGGTGCAAAAAGTGGTGGATCTGGAGCAGCGCGGCGGCCGGTGGCTGATCGTGCGCGAAGACAGCATTCCGCTGAGCGAGTGATGCCATGTTACGGGGGCAAATCTGGCGACGCTTGCGGGCGTGTGTGGCGCGCGTGGCCATGGCGCTTTTTGTAGGATGCCTGCTGTTTGAAATGGGGATGCTGGTGATGATGCTGCTGGGTTAGCGGTGGGAGAAGCAGGCGGCAGTCTGAGCTGCCGCCCGACGATGTGATTACAAAACAGCTAAAGCTGCATCGTAGTCAGGCTCGTTGGCGATCTCGGAAACGAGTTCGCTGTGCAATACCTTGTTGTTTTCATCCAGCACGACCACGGCACGGGCAGTGAGGCCAGCCAGGCTGCTATCGGCGATTTGCACGCCGTAGTCTTTGGAGAACTTGGCGGTGTCACGGAAGGTGGACAGGGTCACTACATTTTCCAAGCCTTCAGCGCCGCAGAAACGGCTTTGCGCGAAAGGCAGGTCAGCGGAGATGCAGAGCACGGCGGTGTTGGGCACTTCAGCGGCACGCTTGTTGAACGTGCGAACCGAGGTGGCGCAAGTGGGGGTATCCACACTTGGGAAAATGTTCAGTACTTTGCGCTTGCCGGCATAGTCAGCCAGGGATTGCAATTCGCGCTTGGCGTTGGCCAGTTGAAAGTCAGGAGCGGTCTGGCCGACTTTGGGAAAGTCGCCAGCTACGGTTACCGGGTTGCCTTTAAGCGTTACTGTGCTGGTCATGGATAATGTCCTTGTTAGAAATTGAGGGCGGGATTGCCAATCAGAAAGCGTAGGGGGCTAATGGTTCCACTTGAACTGATGCTTACACCCTGGCGTCATGCCGTTGCAGGATGGCTGCTCATGGATTTTCCGGAAGTGCGATCAGCCCACGCTTTCTTGCACTGTATCGCCCTTGCGTGAAGGGCGGATGAAAGATGATACACCAGCAGTGACCACCATCAGGACGATAAATTCTCGCTGAGGTAGCCTATGGTCATGGTCTGGTTGTGGAGCACGCTGTCCGAGGTGTTGGGGCGCGGGGCAAATTCACCATAGGAATAAAAGCCGGTGAGCGTGGTTTGTGGCCCGAGGATGGTTTTGATGGCCGCGATTTCATCCGCCGTCTGCTCGTTCATCACGCCCTTGCGGCCTACACAGCTCACGCACAGCGCAAGCCCCGGCTGGGTATTGTTGAGCGATTGCAGGTTGCCGGTGACCAGTCGGGCGGCTTCGCTGGCACCTTCCACCAGGCGGTCGTGATTGGTCTGGCACAGGCGCACGATTTCGCCTTCTTCCACATTGCCGGCAAAGGTCAGGCTGTTGCGCCCTGTATCAATGGCGAGCAGGGTGCGGATTTTTTCCACCTCGCGCTTGCCTTCCTCGACAATGGCAAAGGGGAACTTGAGGCCGGTGCCGGGCAGGCCCTTGGCGTAATGTTCGCCGATGTACATGCGGTAAAGTGGCAATGCGGGTTTGCCGTCCATTTCGTAGACCACGTTTTTTTCGGATTTGGTGATCTTGCGTGGCGGGCCGTAAGGCTTCCAGCCACCGAGTGCGCCGCTGGCGGTAATCAGGCTATCGCCATAGAGGCCTACCGCAATCACCAGATTGTCGGAAATGACGCTGTTGCAGATTTGCAGGGTACTTTCAAAGGCGGCGTTATCACCTGCCATGCCGCCTACAATCGGGATATCGCCCAGCACGCTCTGAAAGCCTTGCAGCAATTCGGAGCCATTGACATGCAAGCCATCGGAGAACAGCAGCACGGTGCGCAGGGCCGGGGTTTGCAGTTGCCTGGCGAGATTGGTGGCGACTTCAAACGAGCTTTGCATGTTGTTCATGCGGGTGTGCACGACACGTTGCTCGGTTTTATTCCACTGGATGGCGGTGATCTGCAGGCTATCGTCAAAGACGCCGCTACCATGTATCTCGCCGGACGTTGTGCAGCCGACGATCTGGGCGGCGGGGTAGCGGTCACGCAGGATATTTTGCAGCTTGCTTTCACTGAAGCGGCGCACCGAGCCAAATACCAGCACCAGGTCGGCCGTGAGTAGCGGCGGATTCGCCGCCAGCTCTTTCAGCGTCATTTTGGCGGTCAGTGATTCCTGTCGTATCTGCATTGTTCCCTTCCCGTGAGCCTCCTTCTGTGAGAGGTCTTTCATCTTGATGGATGCGGCGCAGCCATGATGACTGCAAGCTTGCGATATTTAACCTGTTTGACACTGGAATGACAACAGAATGTGACCGGCTGCGTCAGCACGAGTCTTGCACCATCGTGAATTCTGGATAGAATGATGTGAGTGCATGGCCTCCCGCCGTGCACGGCAAAAGTGCACTACACAATAAAAGGGGATGCAGGTGGGGGAAACCAGTTTAGCGGGCGTGAAAGTCATGGTGATCGATGACAGCAATACCATACGCCGTAGTGCCGAGCTTTTTCTCAAGCAGTCCGGCTGCGAAGTGATTCTGGCCGAAGATGGCTTTGAAGCCTTGTCCAAGATTGCCAACTATCATCCTGACCTCATTTTCGTCGACATCATGATGCCGCGACTCGATGGCTACCAGACCTGCACCCTGATCAAGCGCAACCCGCGCTACAAAGCCACGCCCGTGGTCATGCTGTCCAGCAAGGATGGCTTGTTTGACCGCGCTCGCGGCCGCATGGCGGGCTCTGACCAATACCTTACCAAGCCCTTTACCCAGGAGTCGCTGCTGCATGCGGTGACCAATCACGCCCGCGTGGAAACGGACGAGGACTAGGCATGGCGATTCAAAAGATTCTGGTCGTGGATGATTCCTTTACCGATCGTTTTTACCTGACGGAACTGCTGGTGGATGCCGGCTTTACCGTGATGACCGCCGAGAATGGCGAAGAATGCCTGGAAAAAGTCGCGGCCGAAGCGCCCGATCTGGTGCTGATGGATGTGGTGATGCCGGGCCTCAACGGTTTTCAGGCTACGCGCGCACTCTCAAAAAACCCGCTCACGGCGCATATCCCTGTCATCATGTGCACCGGCAAGGAGCAAGCCACCGATCGCCTGTGGGCCTTGCGTCAGGGCGCCAAGGATTGCGCCATCAAGCCAGTGCAGCTGGACGAATTGCTGAACAAGATACGGGCTCTGGAAAATGGCCAGACTTAACCTGCACGAATACCAGCAGGATATTCTGGCCCGCCTGCAAGAGGTGACGGCCAACGCGGGCAGCACCAGCAGCTCGCGCCTGGGCGTGGAAGTCGGCGGAAAACATTGGCTGATCAACCTGCGCGATATCAGTGAAGTGCTACCAGTGCCCGATATCAGCCCGGTGCCGCTGACACGCAGCTGGTTTCTGGGCATGGCCAACGTGCGCGGCAATCTTTACGGCATTACCGATCTGGCTGCCTTTATGGGTGAGCCATTTACCGCGATGACCGCGCAAAGCCGCATATTGCTGGTGCATGAGCGTTATCAGGTGAACGCTGCTTTGCTGATTGACCGTCTGGTGGGGCTGCGCACGCTGGAAAGCATGACTGTGCAGACGCCTGAGCCAGGCGAGCCTGATGCTCATGGTGAGCATTACAAGGATGAGCATGGCCAGGTCTGGCAAGTGCTCGCGCTGGAAGGCTTGCTGACGGGCAGCGAATTCATGCAGGTGGCTGCCTAGTCTTCGCTGATATTCCGGTCGCTTGCCCAACGCAACGGGAGCCCGGGTTAGGCGGCGCAAGTGGTAGACAGGTGGTACAGAATTTACCTTGAGCCTTACCAGGCTTGAGGCCGCAACATACAAAGGGGTGATATGGCATTGAATGCAGCAAAAAAGGGAAACACACCGTCACTGCTGGCGCGCTTGCGCTCCGGGGTGAAGTCCGCATTGACAGGGCAGGGAGACAGCTCGGCCTCGGGTATTCCCAAGACCTTGCTGGTATTTTTCCTGATCGCCGCTGCCGTGGCTTTGCTCAATCTGCTGTTCAACATTACCCAGGTGGAGCGCGATAACCGTTTCTCCATCCTCTCCGGCGATGTGCAGGTGTTTGTGCAGCAGGCTGCGCGCGATGCCGTGCTGGCCACGCATAGCCGTGAAGCGGCCAGCGTGCGTCTGGTGAATGTCATGGGCAGTGTGGAGAGCGACCTCAAGCAGATGCGCAAGCTGGAAGCCGACACGCTGTTCCGCGGGCAGGAAGTGGTTCCCGCCCTCAACAAGCTGGAGGCTTCCTGGCAGCAGCTGCACAATTCGCTTAAAACGCTGAGCCCCGGCGTGTTGGCGGATGAAGCCAATAAGGCCCAGCTCATCAGCATCGTCAACACCAGTGATGAGATCGTCGCCACCGCCCGCCGCATGGTGGATCAATACAAGCAGCAGGGCCGCGCCAACCTGTTTCTGATTCTCTCCGTGTTATCCGGGCTGCTGGCCTTGCTGATGCTGATTGTGGTGGGCTATCGCCAGGTGCTGTCGGCGCGCCGCCAGTTCCTGGAGATCGAACAGACCAACCTCGGCAATCAGGAAGCCATTCTGCACTTGCTGGATGAAATGGGCGATCTGGCCGACGGTGATCTCACGGTCAAGGCGCAAGTCTCGGAAAACATCACTGGCGCCATTGCCGATTCCATCAACTACACCATCGACAGCCTGCGTGACCTGGTAGCCGAGATCAACCGCGCGACCGAGCAGGTGAACCAGGCGACGGCGCAAACCCGTACCACCTCCGATTACCTGTTGAAAGCGACTGAGGAGCAGTCCAAGCAGATTGGCGAAACCAGCGACGCCATCAACAACATGACGCGCTCCATCCTGCATGTATCCAGCAACGCCGGCCAGGCCTCGCAAGTGGCGCAACGCTCTCTGCAAGCGGCGACTCAGGGCGCCAAGGCGGTGCAGAACACCATCTCCGGCATGAATGAAATCCGTACGCAGATTCAGGAAACCTCCAAGCGCATCAAGCGCCTGGGTGAAAGCTCGCAGGAAATTAGCGAAATCGTGGAGCTGATTTCCGACATTACCGAGCAGACCAATATTCTGGCGCTGAACGCCGCAATTCAGGCCGCATCGGCGGGTGAAGCTGGCCGTGGCTTTACCGTGGTGGCAGAAGAAGTGCAGCGACTGGCCGAGCGTTCATCAGAAGCGACCAAGCAGATCAGCGCCATTGTGAAAACCATTCAGACCGATACCAACAGTGCCGTGGTGGCGATGGAGAAAAGCACCGAGGGTGTGGTCGATGGCGCGCGCCTGTCGGATGCGGCTGGTCAGGCCCTGAATGAAATTGAAACGGTGAGTACCAATCTGGCGCGCCTGATCCAGGCGATTTCCGAAGCGACGGTGGCGCAGACCGAAGTGGCGTCTACCGTCAGCCGCAACATGCAGAAGATTCAGAACATCACCTCGCAAACCACGGAGGGCACCAAGCTGACCGCGCAGTCGGTCGAGCAGCTTGCCACGCTGGCCGAAGAACTCCGCGCCTCGGTGGCCGGCTTCAAGTTGTCCTGATGGTTAAGCCTTACAGGAGCTAGCCGTGGTTGACGATTTCGACATAGGGCCTCTTAACTGGGTCAAGGGTGAGATAGACCAGGCGCTGAAAAGCGTGCTGGAGAATCTGGCCACCCTGCAGCAAACCCCGGAAGACGCCGCCAGCCTGAAGTTTTCGCAAACCCATCTTTACCAGGTGAGCGGTGCGCTCGACATGGTCGGGCTGGAGGGCTGCAAACGCTTCTGTGCCGAGATCGAATATGTGGCCGCGGCCCTGCAAAAGGGCGAGATTGCCATGAGCCCCGCGGCACTGGAGGCCATGATAGACTCCGTCCAGGCCTTGAGTCGTTATCTGCAGGCGCTGGTGGATGGGGCGTCGGATCGGCCCCTGCTGTTATTTCCCGCCTTTGCCGCGTTGCAAGCCTTGCATGGCGAAGAAGCCGAAGAAAGTGAACTGTTTTTCCCGGATACCGATGTGCGTGCCCCGCGTGATTTACCCACGCAAGCATTGCCTGAAGAGGCGCTGGCGGGCTTTCTGGCCGAGCAGCGCTCTGCATTCCAGAAAGGCCTGCTGACCTGGCTGAAATCGCAAGGCGCCGAAGGCCAGGACATCCTGCGTGCCGCATTGCAGCAAGTGCAGCAGGTACAAAAGCTGGGCGGCCAGAAAACCCTGTGGTGGGTCGCCACCGTGTTTGTCGATATCCTGCAGCAACCCGAGCATGCGGCCAATGCCAGCATCAAGAAGCTCTGCCGCCGCATAGACCAGCAACTGCGCAGCCTGTATGACGGTGCTACCCGCGCCAGTGGCAATCTGCTGCGAGACCTCTTGTATTTCATCGCCATCAGCCCGGCCGAGACCGACGCCCTGCAGCAGGTGCAGACGGCCTTTGAGCTGCAGGCCTATCTGCCCGAGCCGCCACGCACGCCGCAGGATGTCAAAGTCGAAAGCGAAGACCGCGAGCTCGCCAAGCGCATGCTGGCCTTGCTGCGCGCCCTGCAGGAAGCCTGGGCCGCCTATGAAGAATACAAATTCAAGGCGCTGCTGGAGCAGTTCAGCATTCAGCTGCGTGATAGCCTGGTCAAGCAGACCTTTCGTTACGACAGCCTGAATACGATGCTGCAAGCCTTGCAGCGCATGAATATGCGCGTGCTGGCAGGCGCGGACGTGGTCAGCAATTCGGCCATGCTGGAGGTGGCCTCCACCCTGGCGCTGCTGGAAGAGACCTTCAATCATTATGTGGACTTGAGCGATGCGCTGATCCAGCGCCAGCATCAGCAGGCTGCGCGCCTGCAGGAGCTGGCCGAGGGGCGTCAGCCCACGCCTGGCGCCGATCTCAGCGGAACGCCGCTGTCAGCGGACTTGCTGGCGACCATGGGCAAGCATATCCACCAAGTGCTGGAAACCATTGAGCCCTTACTGGATGGCTATTTCCGCAAACCGGACCAGCGCGATGCCGTGCTGCAATGCCAACCGCTGTTAACCCAGATTACCGGCGCCTTTGATTTGCTGGATCTCACGCTGCCCGCCACCTTGTCGCGCTTTACCGAGGCTACCCTCGAAAGCCTGCAGCATGATGCAGTTGCACCTTCTACCGGCATTTTCGAGGCACTGGCCGAAGCGCTGAGCGCCATGGATTTTTATGTCAGCGGCTTCCCGCGCTTGCGCCCCGAGGCCGAGACCGCCATGCGCGTAGCGCTGGAAATGCTGCAGGCCCAGATGTCGCCCGATGCCCTGGCGGACGACGCGGAAGAGGACATGCATGCGCTGGTAGAAGACCATGTGCCTACGCTGCAGGAAAGCTTCGCTGCCGCCAATGAAGCCGCTGCCAGCGCCGCACAGGAAGAAGAAACGCCGGAACCCGAGCCTGCTCTGGTGCCGGATCGCGCCCACGATGCCGAGTTGCTGGATGTATTCCTGACCGAATCGGAAGAAGTGCTCGCCAGCATTGCGCAGCAGCAGCAAGCCCTGCGCGTCAATGCCACCGACCGTCGCGCCATGGTCGATCTGCGGCGCGGCTTTCATACGCTGAAAGGCAGTGGCCGCACCATAGGCCTGGTGAATCTGGGCGAAGTCGGCTGGGCAGTGGAAAAACTGCTGAATCGCGTGATCGATAGCCGCGTGGTGCCCAGCCCCAATCAGCTGGCGTTTACCGAATCCGCTGCCAGTGCCTTTGCCGGATGGGCCGATACCCTGCGCCAGAGCGCTGAAGTCACCATAGACCCCGCCCCCTGGCTTGCCCAGGCGGCTGAACTCGAAGACGAATGCGCCAGCCAGCCCGGCCTCAGCAGCGCAGCCGAAGTCATTATTGGCGGGACCCGCAAGCTTAGCCGTGCGCTGTTTGATATTTTCATGGGCGAGGCCAATCAGCATCTCGCCATGCTCAAGGCCTGGGTTGATGGCCTGAAGGACAAGGACGAAGCCCCGCCCGAAGCGAGCCGCCGCGCCGCACATACGCTAGCCAGCAATGCCGGCACCGCAGGCTTCAAAGCCATTGCCGATCTCGCCCGTGCGCTGGAGCATTGGCTGGATGTGCAAGGCGCCGAATGGACGCCACAGCAGCGCAAGCTGGCCGACAACGTGGTATCGGTATTGGCCGATATGCTGCGCAAGGCAGGTCAGTTCCGCCAGCCACGCCAGAACATGAGCTTGCTCGCAGCCCTGCGCGAAGCCGTTGAAGCGGCTAATGCGCCAGCTGAAGCCGATGCGGACGTGGCAGTCGATATGCCAGCTGAGGCGGTGGAGGATGTCGACACCGAGATGCAGGCCGTCGCTGATGACATTGAGACGGAGGCATTGCCTTCCGATGCGACGGCAGACGACGAAGCGCTGGATACAGAAGAGCTTGCAGAAGAACCAGAAGTTGAAGAGGCGCCGGAGGAAAGTACGACTGAGGATCAGTCGGACTCTGGCCCGTCCGCTGACGCGATGAGTGCAGCGGCTAAAGTGATAGAACTCTTCAAGGATATTGATTTCGGGCCAGAGCCAGAGCCAGAGCCAGAGCCAGAGCCAGAGCCAGAGCCAGAGCCAGAGCCAGAGCCAGAGCCAGAGCCAGAGCCAGAGCCAGAGCCAGAGCCAGAGCCAGAGCCAGAGCCAGAGCCAGAGCCAGAGCCAGAGCCAGAGCCAGAGCCAGAGCCAGAGCCAGAGCCAGAGCCAGAGCCAGAGCCAGAGCCAGAGCCAGAGCCAGAGCCAGAGCCAGAGCCAGAGCCAGAGCCAGAGCCAGAGCCAGAGCCAGAGCCAGAGCCAGAGCCAGAGCCAGAGCCAGAGCCAGAGCCAGAGCCAGAGCCAGAGCCAGAGCCAGAGCCAGAGCCAGAGCCAGAGCCAGAGCCAGAGCCAGAGCCAGAGCCAGAGCCAGAGCCAGAGCCAGAGCCAGAGCCAGAGCCAGAGCCAGAGCCAGAGCCAGAGCCAGAGCCAGAGCCAGAGCTATCCATCGAGAGCGAGTTGCATGGCATCTTCATGATCGAAGCGCATGAGCTGGTGCCGCGCATCGGTTCCGAGTTGCGCGCCTGGCGGCATGCGCCTGAGGTCAATGAGCATCCCGAAGAGCTGCAGCGCGCGCTGCATACCCTGAAGGGCAGTGCCCGCATGGCAGGCCAGATGGCCCTGGCCGATGTGGTGCACGATATGGAAGACACCATTGTGCGTGCCCGCAAGCAGGATGGGCAGGCCCTGGACTTTGAGCATTTGTTCAATGATCTGGACCAGATCGGCAGTCTGCTGGAAGCCGCCGAACAAGGTCCGGTGGCGGCCGATGCGCCTCCCGTGGCCCCCGGCATGCCTGCCGAGAGGCAGGCGCAATACCTGCGCTTGCGTGGCGATGTGCTGGACAGGCTGATCAACGAAGCCGGGGAAATCAGTATCGCCCGCTCGCGCATGGAGCGGGAGATGCTGGCATTCAAGCAATACTCTCAGGACCTGACCGAGAGCGTGGCACGCTTGCGCAACCAGTTGCGTGAAATGGAAATCGAGGCTGAGAGCCAGATGCAATCGCGCATGGCGCATTTGCAGGAAACCAGCGAAACCTTTGATCCGCTGGAGTTTGACCGCTTTACCCGCCTGCAGGAGCTGACCCGCATGATGGCGGAAAGCGTGAACGACGTTTCCACCATTCAGCATGGCCTGCTGGGCAATCTGGGCGAGACCGAATCTGCCCTGCAGCAGCAGGCGCGCATGAACCGTGAGCTGCAATATGGCCTCATGGATGTGCGCATGGTGCCGTTTTCCATGATCAGCGAGCGGCTGCAACGCATTGTGCGGCAGACAGCGCGTACGCTGGGCAAGCCCGCCGAATTGCTGATTGAGGGCGAAACGGTGCAGATTGACCGCACCGTGCTGGACAAGATAGGGGCGCCGCTGGAGCATCTGTTGCGCAACGCGGTTGCGCATGGCCTGGAGTCCGTGGCGGAGCGCCGGGCGACCGGCAAGCCCGAGACGGGCACCATACGCTTGCAGGTCAAGAGTGAAAACGATGAAATTACCCTCACCGTGACCGATGACGGCGGAGGCATTCCGCTGGCGCAGGTGCGGCAAAAAGCCATAGAGCGCGGTTTGCTGGTGGCGGATCAAAAGCTTAGCGATGCGACCTTGCTGGCGGTGATTTTCGAGCCTGGATTCTCCACGGCCGATAATGTCACGCAGATTGCCGGCCGTGGCGTGGGGCTGGATTCCGTGCGCAGCGATATTACCGGTCTGGGCGGGCGTATTGATATCGCCAATCAGGCCGGGCAGGGTGCTACGTTCAGCATTTACCTGCCGGTGACGCTATCAGTGGCGCAGGTGGTGATGGTGCGTGCCGGTCAGCATGTGTTCGCCTTGCCTGCGGTGATGGTGGAGCAAGTGCAGAAACTGAAGCCCGATGCGCTGGCACAAGCCAGGGCAGAAGGGCAGCTTGCCTGGGCCGAGCAGTCGTACGGGCTGTATTACCTCGCGCAACTGATTGGCGACAGCGCGACACAGCCGCAGGACCAGCGCTATACGCCGGTGATTTTGCTGCGCAGCGGCAGTTACCATATTGCGCTGCATGTGGACGAAGTGCTGGGCAATGTCGAAGTGGTGATGAAGCCGATAGGCCCGCAACTGGCGCGGGTGCCGGGCATGGCCGGAGCCAGTGTGATGGGCGATGGCAATATCGTGCTCATCATCAATCCGGTGCAACTCGCCAACCGTGAAGCGCTGGCCGTCGGCAGCGTGCAGGTGGTCAATGTGGACGCCGTGCCGCCACGTGCGCCCGAGATCATGGTGGTGGATGACTCGCTGACCATGCGCAAGGTGTTGAGCCGTCTGCTGGAGCGCGAAGGCTATCGCGTGGTGGTCGCCAAGGATGGCATGGATGCGCTGCAACTATTGCAGGATAGCCTGCCCGACCTGATCCTGAGCGATATTGAAATGCCGCGCATGGATGGCTTTGAACTGGTACGCAACATCCGTGGCGATAGCCGCACAGCCAATATTCCGCTGTTGATCATCAGCTCGCGCACGGCAGAGAAGCACCGCAGTCTTGCGCGCGAACTAGGCGTGAATGCCTATCTTGGCAAACCCGTGCAGGATGACGAGTTGCTGGCGCAAGTGAAAGTCCTGCTGGACGCGCAGTAACGGAACGGTGCTCGAGGGCAGCCGCGCGCTGCCCTTGGCTCGCGATGGCTTGCTGCTTTGCGCCAAGCTGGCCTCCCGCGCCCCCGCAAAGCGGTTCAAAGTCAAGTCGGATCTCTCGCTTTTTGTGCATGCCCAGGGCGGAAAAAGCGCCCCGAATCGGGTAAAATTGACCCCATGTCACAACCCACTTTCATACACCTGCGTTGCCACAGTGAATACTCCGTGGTGGATGGCACGGTGCGCATTGGCGACTACGTCAAGGCGGCCGCCGCTGACCGCATGCCAGCGCTGGCGCTGACCGATCTCAGCAATCTCTTTGGTGCCGTCAAGTTTTACAAATCCGCCCGCGGCAAAGGCCTCAAGCCCGTGCTCGGCTGCGATCTGTGGCTGGAAAATGAAACCAACCGCGATCAGCCTTATCGATTGCTGCTGCTGTGTCAGACGCACGCAGGGTATCTCAAGTTATGTGAATTGCTGAGCCGCGCCTATCTGGAAAACCAGCATCGCGGCCGCGCCGAAATCAAGCGCCAGTGGCTGGTAGAAGCCGGAGGCGAAGGTCTGATCATGCTGTCTGGCGCCATGGCGGGCGATGTTGGGCAGGCGATATTGCAGGGTAACCAGCAGGCGGCCTTGGCCCTGGCCCAGCAATGGGCAGCGTTATTCCCCAACCGTTTTTACATCGAGCTGCAACGCGCAGGCCATGCCCAGCAGGAGTTTTACATCAGCCGCGCCCTGGCGCTTGCTGGTGAGCTGGATCTGCCGGTGGTGGCAACACATCCCGTGCAGTTCATGCAGGCGGACGACTTCAAGGCACACGAGGCCCGCGTCTGCATTGCCGAAGGCTATGTGCTGGCCGATAACCGTCGCCCCAAGCATTTCACGCCCGAGCAGTTTTTCAAGACCCAGGCCGAGATGGCGACTCTGTTCGCCGATGTGCCACAGGCACTGGCCAATAGCGTGGAAATCGCCAAGCGTTGCAACCTGACGCTGACGCTGGGCAAAAACTATCTGCCGCAGTTCCCTACGCCGAATGGCGAAAGCCTGGACGAATACTTGGTAGTGCAGGCCAAGCTGGGGCTGGAGAAGCGCCTGCAGGTGTTGTATCCGGACGAGGCCGTGCGCGATGCCAAGCGGCCTGTCTACCTCACCCGCCTGGAGTTCGAGACCAATATCATCATCCAGATGGGCTTCCCCGGCTACTTCCTCATCGTGGCCGACTTTATCAACTGGGCCAAGAACAATGGCGTGCCAGTGGGGCCGGGCCGGGGTTCCGGTGCGGGCTCCGTGGTGGCTTACAGCCTGGGTATTACCGATCTGGATCCGTTGCAATACGCCTTGCTGTTTGAGCGTTTCCTGAATCCTGAGCGGGTTTCCATGCCCGACTTCGATATCGACTTCTGTCAGGAAGGCCGCGATCGCGTCATTGATTATGTGAAGCATAAATACGGCCTGGCATCGGTATCGCAAATCGCCACCTTCGGGACCATGGCCGCCAAGGCCGTGATCCGCGACGTGGGCCGTGTGCTCGACCTGCCGTTCAACTTTGTGGATGGTATTGCCAAGCTGATTCCGAATGAGCTGGGCATTACCTTGTCCGATGCGCTGGAAAAAGAGCCGCAACTCAAGGAGCGGCGCGAGCAGGAAGAAGAAGTCAACGAGTTGCTGGAGCTGGCGCTCAGGCTGGAAGGCCTGACCCGCAATATCGGCATGCACGCTGGCGGGGTGCTGATCTCGCCCGGCAAGATTTCGGATTTTTCGCCTATCTATTGCCAGCAAAATGGCGAAAGCCTGGTTAGCCAGTACGACAAGGATGACGTGGAAGCCGTTGGCCTGGTGAAGTTCGACTTTCTGGGCTTGCGCACGCTGACCATTCTGGCAATGGCGCTGGAAAATGCCAATGTCCAGCGCGCGCTCAAGGAGCTGCCGCCGCTCGATTTTGAGACCTTGCCGATCAACGACAAGCCGACCTACCAGCTGTTGAAGTCTGCCAATACCACGGCGGTGTTCCAGCTGGAATCGCGCGGCATGAAAGACATGCTGAAGCAGGCCAAGCCAGACTGCTTTGAGGACATTATCGCCCTGGTGGCGCTGTATCGTCCGGGCCCGATGGACCTGATCCCCGATTTCTGCCGTCGCAAGCACGGCCAGCAGCGCGTGGAATATCCGCACCCGGCCACCGAGCCCATCCTGAAAGAAACCTACGGCATCATGGTGTATCAGGAGCAGGTGATGCAGATTGCCCAGGTGGTGGCGGGGTACAGCCTCGGCGGCGCCGACTTGCTGCGCCGCGCCATGGGTAAAAAGAAAAAAGAGGAAATGGACGCGCAGCGTGCCGTTTTCGTTGAAGGTGCGGTGAAGAACGGCACGCCGGAAAAGCAGGCGGCCGAGCTGTTTGACCTGATGGAAAAGTTTGCCAGCTACGGCTTCAACAAGTCGCACGCGGCAGCTTACGCCCTGGTGGCGTACCACACGGCTTACCTCAAGGCGCATTACCCGGCCGCGTTCCTCGCGGCCACCATGTCGGCGGACATGAACAACACCGACAGCGTGCACATCTTTTACGATGATTGCGCGGCAAATGGCGTGGAAGTGCTGGCGCCGGATATCAACCAGAGTGAATTCCGCTTCAAGCCGATCAGCGATAAGCAGGTGCTGTATGGCCTGGGTGCCGTTAAAGGCACCGGCTGGGCAGCGATTGAGGTGATCCTCGCTGCACGCGAAGCCGAAGGGCCATTCAAGGACCTGTTCGATTTCTGTCGCCGTCTGGATCTGCGCAAGGTCAATCGCCGCGTGATCGAGTCGCTGATACGCGCAGGTGCCTTCGACAAGCTGGAACCCAACCGCGCGGCCTTGCTGGCTGGCGTGAGCCTTGCCATTAGCGCGGCAGAGCAGAGTGGGGCGGCCAGCGGGCAGAATAGCCTGTTCGGTGAAATGTCCGATAGCGTGGCGCACACCCTGCCCAAGGTGAATGCCTGGAGCGAGCAGGAAAAACTGCAGCAGGAAAAATCAGCCCTGGGTTTCTATTTCAGCGGTCACCCGTATGAAGGTTACAAGCGCGAGCTGGCGACATTTGTCCGCACCACACTAGGCAATCTCAAGCCGCAGGATCAGCCGCAGCTGCTGGCGGGTGTGGTCATGGGCATACGCATCCGCATGACGCAGCGCGGCAAAATGGCGATTGTGACGCTGGATGATGCGACATCGCGCATAGAAATCGTGGTGGGCAATGAGCTGCTCAACCAGAGCCAGCACCTGTTAAAAGAAGATGCGCTGGTAATTGTGGAGGGGCGCGTCAGCAATGATGATTTCTCCGGTGGCTTGCGCGTCAATGCCCGCAAGGTCTACGATCTGGCGGCGGCCCGCAGTGCCAATGCCAGCCTGCTCAAGATTTCGTGCAATGGTCAGGCCGATGCCGGACGCCTGCGCGAGATTCTCGCGCCGTATTGCCGGCAGGGTGGCGAAGAAGACCGCCGCCATTGCGCCGTGAAGATCGAATATCACAACGGCAGTGCCCGCGTGGAGCTCATGCTGGGCGAGCAGTGGCGGGTGGAATTGCATGACGAGCTGTTAAGCAATCTTAAGGGCTGGTTAAGCGAAGATAATGTTAAAATCCTTTATAATTAAACCAGTTTAGAAAACGGTAGAGTTTGCATGGCCAAAGATATGAAAACGAGTTTCCTGGAATTTGAGCAGCCGATCGCCGAGCTGGAAGGCAAGATCGAAGAGCTGCGTTACGTTCAGGACGACTCTGCGCTGGATATTTCGGAAGAAATTGACCGCTTGCAGCAAAAAAACCAGAGCCTGACCAAGGAAATCTACAGCAAGCTCAACGCTTGGCAGATTTCTCAAGTAGCACGTCATCCGCAGCGTCCTTATACCCTGGATTACATTCAGGGCATGTTTACCGATTTTGAAGAATTGCACGGCGACCGTGCCTTTGCCGATGACCCTGCGATTGTCGGTGGCCTGGCCCGTTTTGAAGGTCAGCCCGTGGTCGTGATCGGCCATCAAAAAGGTCGTGACGTGAAAGAACGTCAATACCGCAACTTTGGCATGCCACGCCCTGAAGGCTATCGCAAGGCGCTGCGTCTTTATCGCCTGGCCGAGAAATTTGGCCTGCCGATTATTACCCTGATTGATACCCCGGGTGCTTATCCTGGTATTGGAGCGGAAGAGCGCGGCCAGTCTGAAGCGATTGCCCGCAATCTGTTCGTCATGGCCGAACTGAAGACCCCGATCATTGGCGTTATCATCGGTGAGGGTGGCTCTGGCGGTGCGTTGGCACTGGGTGTGGTCGATCATCTCATGATGCTGCAATACTCCACTTACTCCGTGATCTCGCCAGAAGGTTGTGCTTCGATTCTGTGGAAGAGCGCCGACAAGGCATCGGTGGCCGCGGAAACCCTGGGCATTACTGCCACCCGTCTGAAGACAGCCGGTCTGGTGGATCGTATCGTTAGCGAACCTATGGGTGGCGCCCACCGCAACCCGGAAGTCATGATGCAGAATCTGCGGCGTGCCATTGCCGAAGAGCTGCTGCGCTTGCAGGCGGTTCCTGTTGATCAGTTGCTTACGATCCGGTATGAGCGCCTGATGAGCTACGGCGAATTCAAGGAAGTTACCGTCAAATAGACAAATCGCCGCCTCCATCGATGTCACATTCTGCCGCCCCGGGTTCTGCCGGGGCGCTTCATTCCTCCCGCTTGCAGCAACATCTGCAGCAATTCATTACCCAACACCATATTGAAGGCCGTTTGCTCGTCGCGCTGAGCGGTGGGCTGGATTCCTGCGTTTTGCTGCACCTGCTTGCGACGCTACCCAATAACCCCGGCATCCGGCTTTCCGCCATGCATGTGCATCATGGCTTGAGTCCGCATGCCGATCAGTGGGCGGAGCATTGCCAGCGCCTGTGCGCCAGCCATGCTATTCCCTTGCAGGTGGTGCATGTGCAGGTGCCGCGCGATAGCGGGCAGGGGCTGGAGGCCGCTGCACGGCATCTGCGCTATGAAGCCATGCGGGCGGCCCACGCCGATTATGTGGTACTGGCCCATCATCAGGATGACCAGGCGGAAACCGTCATGCTGCAATTGCTGCGCGGCGCAGGCATGCGCGGCCTTGCCGCCATGGCGAGTCACGATGCCCAGCAACGGCTGCTGCGTCCCTTGCTGGATATTTCACGTGCGCAGCTGGCCGAGTATGCCGCGCAGCATCAGCTGGAATGGGTGGAAGATGAAAGCAATCAAGACACCCATTACGACCGCAATTTTTGTCGCCAGCAAGTGTTGCCGCTGCTGGAGCAGCGATTCCCTGGCGCAGGCAAGGCGCTTGCACGCAGTGCGCTGCATGCGGCCGAAGCCGAGAGCCTGCAGATGGCGCTGGCAGAGCTGGATGCCGCCGATACCCTGCGTGGTAATGCTTTGAATGTGGCCCGCTTGCAGGCGCTGGGCGAGACGCGCGCGCGCAATCTGCTGCGCTGGTGGTTATCGTCACGCTTGCGTTACCTGCCGCATCGCGAGCATCTGCAGGAAATGCTGCGGCAACTGCTAACGGCCGCAGATGATGCCAAACTCGCCTTGCTGCTGGATGGCGAACAGGGCTTGTGGCTGCGGCGGTATCGTGGACATGCCTATGTGGTAGCCCAACGCAAGTCTGCCGATCTGGATATCGTCTGGGATCAACAGCCTGTGGTCGCCTTGCCTGACGGTAGCCAGCTCAAGTTTGAACAACAGCGGGGCGCCGGATTGTCATTGAACCGACTGTCCGGGAAACCCCTTCATATTCGCCACCGGCAAGGCGGTGAGCATTTCAAGCCCTATGCCAATCGACCACGCCGGTCGCTCAAGCATTGGCTGCAGGAGGCTGACATGCCACCCTGGCAGCGCGAGCAGTTACCGCTGGTGTTTGCTGAGGATCAACTGATCTGGGTGCCGGGTATCGGCATGGCCAGCCATTTGCGGGCGCAGTCGCATGAAGACGGGCTGCTGATATGCTGGACTGGCAGCCCCTTGAAAGATGCCAATTAAGGCGCGATTTTCAGTGCAGGTGCCAGCACCTTCCATACGTTATCCAGCAATCGCTCCTGAGCTTCGGCACGTGGGTGCAGCCCATCGTCCTGATTCAGGCTGGCATTGCCTGCCACGCCTTCCAGCAGAAAGGGCACCAGCGGCAATTTGTGCGCTTCTGCCAACTCGCGGAAGCTGCCATTGAACGATTGCGTATAACGAGGGCCATAGTTGGGGGGAATCATCATGCCGATCAGGATGGTCCTGGCCTTGGCAGCCTCGTTGGTGGCGATGATCTTGTTGAGGTTTTGCTGCATCTGCTCAACGGGAAGGCCACGCAGGCCGTCATTCGCCCCCAGCTCCACCAGCACCAGCGAGGGCTGGTGCGTACGCACGGCCTCGGCGATGCGGCTCAGGCCACCGCTGGTGGTTTCGCCGCTGATGCTGGCGTTGACGACACGATGCGGCAGCCCGCGTTGTTGCAGGCGTTGCTGCAGCAGGCTGACCCAGCCCGATTCACGCGGAATACCATAGCCAGCCGACAGGCTGTCGCCGAACACCAGAATGACGGGTGCAGTATTGCTGGATGGCGCGGCCGCCATGGCGGTGAGCGCGGTGCAACACGAAAAAAACGTAATGATCAGTAAACGGAAAATCATGCAGAAACCTTTGGCAGTTGAAGCAGTAAAACTCGATAAACATGTTAACAGTAATGGTAACCCGCTGGTCATCCTGAGTGGACTGGATCTGGCGATTGCAGCAGGCGAGCGGATTGCCATTGTCGGCAGTTCCGGTTCTGGCAAGTCCACCTTGCTGGGCTTGCTCGCCGGGTTGGACAACCCCACGCAGGGGAAAGTGCTGATCCAGGGGCAGGATATCGCACCGCTGGATGAAGATGGACGCGCGGCCCTGCGAGCACGCAGCATGGGCTTTGTGTTTCAGTCGTTTCAACTCTTGCCTACGCTGACGGCGCTGGAAAATGTCATGCTGCCCTTGCAGCTGGCGGGTCGTGACGATGCCAAATCGCAGGCCATGGCCGCGCTGGAACGTGTCGGGCTGGCGCATCGCCTCTCGCATTACCCACGTCATCTTTCCGGAGGTGAGCAGCAGCGGGTCGCCATCGCACGGGCATTTGCGCCGCGGCCTGCCATCCTGTTTGCCGATGAGCCCACAGGCAATCTTGATGCGGCTACAGGCGAAAACATCATCGAGCTCCTGTTCGCGCTCAATGCCGAATCCGGCACCACGCTGGTACTGGTGACGCATGATCTCAAGCTGGCGAATCGCTGCAGCCGCGTGCTGAGCCTGCAGCAGGGCCGTATCGTTGAGCTGGAAGGTGTGGCATGAGTCTGGCATTCAACCTGGCCTGGCGTCAGCTGCGCAGTCAGTGGGCCGCAGGCGAAATCCGGGTGCTGTTGCTCGCCCTGGTGATGGCGGTGGCGGCGACGACTTCCGTCGGATTTTTTACCGACCGCATTCAATCCACGCTGGCGCGCCAAGGGGCCATGCTGCTGGGCGCCGATGCCGTCATTGTGGCGGATCATCCCATTCCACCGCGCTTTGCCGAAGAGGCCAGGCAGTCCAATATACAGATCAGCCATACGCTGGAATTCCCCAGCATGGTCCTGAGCGGCGAGCGCAGCCAGCTTAGTGAAATCAAGGCGCTGGGGGAGGGCTTTCCTTTACGTGGCGCGCTGACGATCCAGCAGAACGGCGGAACTGCGCATGAGGCAAAAGGGATTCCCGCCCCCGGTACGGTATGGATAGAACCCCGGCTGGCGAATAGCTTGCAATTGCAAGAAGGGGATAGCCTGGAGCTCGGCAATAGTCGTTTCAAGGTGGGTGCTATTCTTTATAGCGAGGCATCGCGTGGCGGCGATATGTTCAGCTTTGCCCCCCGGGTGATGATGAACGCGGCGGATGTGCAGGCGACAGGTTTGATCCAGTTTGGCAGCCGGGTGAAATACCAGCTGCTGCTGGCAGCCGATGCCGGTGCCATGAAAACCTATACCGACTGGGCGCAGCCGCTGCTGGCCCGCGGCGAACGTTTGCAGGATCTGGCGACAGCCCGGCCGGAAATCCGCAATGCCCTGGAGAAAACCCAGCAATTTCTCGGGTTGGCCGCCATGGTGAGCGTGGTATTGGCGATGGTGGCGATGTTTCTGGCGGCCATGCCCTATGTGCAGAGCAGTCAGGATAGCTATGCGCTGATGCGTTGCTTTGGCGCCTCCGGCAAGCTTATCTCGCGAATTCTTTTATTACAGACGCTGATGCTGGCGGTGATCGGCAGTGCGCTGGGCAGCCTGCTCGGGTTTGTTGGGCAACTGGGCCTGGGCTGGCTGGCGGGTAAACTGTTTGTCGAGACTTTGCCGGCCCCGAGCTGGCAACCCGCACTCGCCGGATTTATTGTTGGCTTTGCGACCTTGCTGGCCGTGATGTGGCCCAGCCTGCTGCGTTTGCGCAACGTGCCCGCCTTGCATATTTTGCGGCAGGATATTGCCTTGCCATCATGGTCTACGGTCTGGCAATACACACCCAGCGTGTTGCTGGCATTTGGGCTGATTGCCTGGCATGCCGGGGATATCAAATTGGCCCTGGCCGCGATTGGTGGTTTCTCTGCCTTGATCATTGCCGTGCTCGCTTTAACCCGCTTGTTGCGGCGCTTGCTGCTGGCCTTGCCGCAACAGCAATCGGGAGCCGTGCAACTGGGTCTTGCTGCCATACGGCGTCGGCCCCGACTCTTCATGGCACAGGTGCTGGGTTTCAGCCTGGGTATGGCGGCGCTCATGTTGCTGGCCCTGATACGCGGTGATTTGCTGCATAACTGGCAATCTTCCCTGCCGCCGGATGCGCCTAACCGGTTTGTCATTAACATCCAGGCGGATCAGCTGGACGCGATCAAGGCATTTTTTAAACAGGAAGGCCTGCCGACGCCAGAGCTGCACCCCATGGTGAGGGCGCGCCTGACCGCGATTAACGGCAAGCCGCTGGACATTGCCAGCTATAAGGATGAGCGCGCCAAGCGGCTGGCCGAGCGCGAGTTCAATTTATCCTGGGCTGCGGACATGCAAGACGACAATCGCTTGCTGGCAGGGCAGTGGTGGACGCCAGAGCAGGCGGGCCAACCGTTGCTTTCGCTGGAGCAGGGCATCGCCGATATGTTGCATGTGAAGCTGGGTGATCATCTGAGCTATGACGTCGCCGGGCAACCGCTGGAACTGACGGTCAGCAGCCTGCGCAAGGTGGAGTGGGATACCATGCGGGCGAATTTCTTTGCCCTGACGCCACCCGGTGTGCTGGATGCCATGCCCGCCAATTACCTGACCAGTCTGCATGTGCCGCGTGACCGGGAAAACATGCTCAATCGCCTGGTGCAGCAATTCACCAACCTGACAGTGATTGATGTCGCGGCGGTGTTGGAGCAGGTGCAGGCGATTATCAACAAGATGACGAGCGCTTTGCAATACATTTTTGGCTTTAGCGTATTGGCTGGCTTGATTGTGCTCTATGCGGCGCTGGTGGCGACCCGGCGCGAGCGTGTGAAAGAGGCGACCCTGTTGCGGGTCCTCGGCGCTTCGACCAGACAGATCCGGCAAAGTGTATGGGTCGAGTATCTCGCCGTCGGCTTGATGGCGGCGCTGGTGGCCAGCCTGATCGCCAATGGGCTGGCGTTTTATATCAGTCAGCAGGTGCTGAATATTCCTTTCAGCTTTAACTGGCAGACCAGCATCCTGACGATAGTCCTGGCGATGGTATTGATCCCGATGGCCTCCTGGTGGGTGCTCCGGCGCTTTTTGCGTTTTTCACCGCGCGAAATTCTGCATAGCACCTGACCCCCCAAGGTGGTTGTAATTGGTTGTATACAGCCAATATGGTGGTTGTATACAACCAATTTGGTTGTAGAATGCAACCATGTCATATGCGCTGAAATTTTATTTCCATGTTTAGTATTAAAGGCTTATCTCTTTCTCTCGTTCACTGGCATGAAACTTGTGTAGCAGCTAACGTTTTTAACAGTGGAAATTAGTGGAGAGACCATGAATCAAACAACCAGATTCCGCCTCAACGCGGGAGCGGTGATAGTGGCCAGTTTGTTTGCTGTTCCGCATTTTGCGGTGGCAGAAACAACGACGCAATCTGCCGAAGAGCAGAAGGCCGATACCCTCAAAGTTAAAAAGCTGGAAGTTGTCAGCACGACACCTTTGCAGTCTATCGGTTTGCCTCTTGAGCAAGTGCCTGCGAATATCCAGGTCGTCAAGGGCGAAGATATGCGCAATCAGGGCAGCCTGACCATTGCCGATTACATGAACCAGAACCTGGCCGGTGTAAACGTCAATGATACCCAGAACAATCCTTTCCAGCCTGATATTAACTTCCGTGGTTACTCCGCATCGCCATTGCTCGGCACGCCGCAAGGTCTGTCCGTGTTTGTGGATGGCGTGCGTGTGAATGAGCCTTTCGGTGATGTTGTCAGCTGGGATCTGATCCCGATGAATGCCATTCAGGGCATGTCGCTGATTCCTGGTTCCAATCCCTTGTTCGGTTTGAATACCCTGGGCGGTGCTATTTCCATCCAGACCAAGAGCGGTCGTACCAACCCTGGTGGTGCCGTGGAAGCCTACACCGGCTCCTGGGGCCGCAAGGCAGCCTCTGCCGAATACGGCGGTGTTTCCAAGGATGGTTCGGTGGATTACTTCTTCTCCGCCAACTCCTTCACGGAAGATGGCTGGCGTAAATATTCCCCCACCGATGTTCGCCAGGTATTTGGCAAGGTGGGCTGGCAGAATGAAACCACTCAGATCAACCTCAGCTATACCGGTGCTGATAACGACATGATCGGTAACGGTCTTACGCCTAACAGCATGCTGCGCACGCTGGGTCGCGATACTATCCTGACGCGTCCTGACCAGACCAAAAACACCATGTCCATGCTGAATTTGAACGGCGCACACTGGTTCAACGATGATGTGATGCTGAGCGGTAATGCCTATTACCGTCATGCGAAAACCAAGACCTTGAATGGTGATGGTAATGATGATGTGGAGGCAGCCGATTTTCAGGCCGACTGTACGGGATCTTCATCACCTGATGAGGAGTGCGGTGGCGCACTTAATCGCAGCACATCCAAGAAAGACAGCTATGGGTTCACTACGCAGCTGACTTTCAATCAGGACTGGCTGCAAAAGAAGAACCAGTTCATCGTTGGTATGGGCTATGACTACAGTAAAACGCGTTTCACCCAATCCACTGAATACGGTAACTTGACGGATTCACGTTCGATCACGGGCCTGGGTCTGTTCTCGGATGAAGCCGCTGTGAACCTGACCGGCAAGACTAAAACCTGGAGCGTGTTCGCGACCGATACCCTGTCGCTGAATGAGTTCTGGCATCTGACTGGTTCTGCCCGTTACAACCATACCAAGGTGGAAAACACAGACAAGCTGATTCCGGATGGCGAGGAGTCTTTGTCGGGTGACCATAGTTTCAATCGTATCAATCCGGCGATTGGCTTGACCTTCACACCTACGCGTGATCTGACGGCTTATGCTTCATATAACGAAGGCAGCCGTGCTCCTACCGCGATTGAGTTGGGTTGTGCCAATCCTGACCAGCCTTGCAGACTGCCTAACGCCATGGCCGGGGATCCACCGCTCAAGCAAGTGGTTGCCAAGACCTATGAGGCTGGTTTGCGCGGTAATCTGACGCAGGATGTTCGCTGGAATGCCAGCGTATATCGTGCGCAGAATACCGACGACATTCAGTTCATTTATGCCAACGTGCCTGGTCGCGGTTACTTCGATAACGTAGGCAGGACCCGTCGTATTGGTCTGGATACTGGTCTGAGCGGTCATTATGGTGCGTTTGACTGGAATGTCGGCTATAGCTACATCAAGGCCACCTATGAAAGCGACTTCACCATTGCCAATGAAGTGAATACATCCTCGGATGGTACTTCTATTCAGGTGCGCAAGGGTGACAACATGGTGGGTATCCCCCGCCATCAGTTGAAGTTCCGCGGTCAATACTCGATCACGCCTAAATGGGTGGTCGGTACCAATATCGTGACCTTCTCTGACCAGTATGCCCGTGGTAACGAAAACAACCAGGACGAAGGTGAAGGCGCCAAGATCGGCGGTTACACCATTGTTAACCTGGATACACGTTACAACATCGGCAAGGGCTGGAGTGTATTCGCCAAGGCAATCAATGTGTTTGATCGTGAATACAGCAATGGCGGCATGATAGGCGAAAGCTTCTTCGGTGCGAATGGTGCATACCTTGGTGGGGATGACGAGCGTGCAAGCTTGCGTTCACCAGGTGCTCCTCGTGCCGGCTGGATCGGTGTGCGCTGGGAATTTGGCGGTGCCAAGCCTAGCGTTGCGGATGCTAACTAAGCGCTAAACCACATGCAAGCAACCATCATGGAAGAATCGGCTGCACATCATGCAAATGTGAAACCCAGGATGCGTATCTTGCTTGTTGAAGATGAAGCAGTATTTGCTCGTGCCGTAGCCAAACGCCTGCAAAAGGCGGGCTACGAGTGCGAGCATGCAGAATCGATTGCAGACGGCCGTGCATTGGCACGGCAGTTTGCACCCGATCTGGCATTGCTGGATATGCGATTGCCAGATGGAAACGGATTGGAGCTGCTCTCTGATCTGGTGGCAAAAGGTGTCGCCGTGATTGTGCTCACCGCCCATGGCGATGTGATGGATGCCGTCAATGCCATGAAGCAAGGGGCGACCGATTACATTAAAAAACCGGTAGACCTTGAAGAATTACTCTTGGCGATAGAGAAAGCGGAAAACGCGACCAACCTCAAACGCCAGCTGGACTACTCGCGCCAGCGCAATTCCCACGAAACTGAAAATATTGAAATGCTGGGGGAAAGTGCCCCCATACAAGCTATCCGAACACAGGTGGAGCGCATTGCCCAATTGGTGTCAGTTGAGGCTGCTCCGCCTACCATCCTGATTTCCGGCGAGACCGGAACCGGAAAGGACGTGGTGGCACGCCTGCTACACCAGTCCTGCAAAAATAGTGATCGTCCGTTTGTGCATGTGGATTGTGCATCCCTGCCGAGCGAACTGATCGAAAACGAGCTGTTTGGTCATGAGAAGGGCGCATTTACCAGTGCGCAGAATGCGCGTTGCGGCCTGATTGAAGCGGCCGAAGATGGCACGCTGTTTCTGGATGAAATCGGCGAGCTGCCATTGACCCTGCAAGCCAAGCTCTTGAATGTGCTGGAGCGGCGCGTGGTGCGCCGCATAGGCTCCACCAAGGAGCGGCCGGTGATGGCGCGCTTTATTGCCGCTACCAATCGCGACTTGCAGCAGATGGTGATTGACGGTCGCTTTCGTTCCGACCTGTTTTATCGCCTGAATGTGTTATCCCTCAATATGCCGCCGCTGCGCGACCGCGGTGGTGATGTTCTTCTGCTTGCCCAGCATTTTGCGACGCAGACCGAGCGCCGGTATGGCCTGGAAAAGCGCGTATTTTCGCCGGAAGTGACCGAGATGCTGATGCGCTATCGCTGGCCTGGCAATGTGCGCGAGCTGCGGCATCAGATCAGCCGGGCGGTGTTGCTTAGCAAGACCGCTCAAATCAGACTACAGGATGTGGCGCTGCCCGTGGAACTGGTGGCAAACGTCAAGCTGACTACGACAGCGACAGAAGATGTGGCGGCGGCTACCCGCATGACGCTGGATGCTGCTGAAAAGCTTATGATCGAAAAAACCCTGGAACAAACCCATTTCAATATTTCCGAAGCGGCGCGCCAGTTGGGGATTACCCGCATGGCAATGCGCTATCGCATGGAAAAACACGGCATTCGTGCCTGATTTATCTCCCATCAGCTAATCCAGACACGCCGCACGCGGCATAGGTCAAGCACCTGCCCGCATGATAAAATGCACGCTTCATTCCTCCGGAGCGATCATGAATATTGGTACCCCCCTCACGCCCAGTGCCACCCGCGTCATGCTGCTTGGTAGCGGTGAGCTAGGCAAGGAAGTCATCATCGCGCTACAGCGCCTGGGTGTTGAAGTGATTGCCGTGGACCGTTATGCCAATGCACCGGGCCATCAGGTGGCGCACCGCAGCCATGTGATCGACATGACCGATGCCGACGCCCTGCAGGCGCTGGTCGCCCTGGAAAAGCCGCATCTGATTGTTCCCGAAATTGAAGCCTTGAACACCGAGGTGCTCGCCCGTATTGAAGAGCAGGGCCTGTCGACGGTAGTGCCCACGGTAAAAGCGGTGCAACTCACCATGAATCGTGAGGGCATACGCCGCTTGGCCGCCGAAACCTTAAGCCTGCCCACTTCCCCTTATGCATTTGCCCGTAGTGAGCAGGAACTGCAGGCCGCGATTGATAACGGCATCGGCTATCCCTGTTTTGTGAAGCCGACCATGTCGTCTTCCGGCAAGGGGCAATCGCGCATTACCTCTCAGGATCAGGTGGCAAAAGCCTGGGATTACGCCGCCAGTGCAGGGCGAGTCAATCAGGGGGTCGTGATTGTGGAGGGCCAGATTGCGTTTGATTTTGAAATTACCCTGCTGACCCTGCGCGCAAAGGATTCCACAGGCGCTATCCAGACCTATTTTTGCGAGCCGATTGGCCACCGCCAGGAAAGTGGCGATTACGTGGAAAGCTGGCAGCCACAGGCCATGACCTCCCAGGCGCTGGCTGAAGCACAACGTATCGCCAAGGCGGTCACCGATAGTCTGGGCGGGCTGGGTTTATTTGGTGTGGAATTGTTCATCAAAGGTGATCAGGTCTGGTTCTCCGAAGTCAGTCCGCGTCCACATGATACCGGCATGGTGACCATGGCCAGCCAGCGCTTTAACGAATTCGAACTGCACGCTCGCGCCATTCTTGGTTTGCCGGTGGATACCCGCATGCTGGCGCCAGGCGCCAGTGCCGTTATCTACGGCGGCGTGGATACCGATGCCCTGGTCTTTGAAGGGCTGGACGCCGCATTGCGCGTGCCGGAGAGCGATATTCGCCTGTTCGGCAAGCCCGAATCCTTTGTACGTCGTCGCATGGGGGTTGCGCTGGCAACGGCGCCTGGCGTTGATGAAGCCCGCGCCCGCGCGCACTTGGCGGCCTCGTTGGTTAAACCCAGAGAAGCATGATGCTGGACAAGATAGGCGAACCCGGCAGCAGCAAGGCTACGTTTTTCGAGTTACTGGGTGGTGTGGATCAGATTCGCGCCCTGGTCGAGCGCTTTTACGATGTCATGGACAGCGACCCAAAAGCCGCCAATCTCCGCGCCATTCATGCGGCTGACCTTACCGAAGCGCGTGAAAAGCTGTTCATGTTCCTGACTGGCTGGACGGGTGGCCCGCAGCTTTATATTGAGCGCTATGGTCATCCCTTTTTGCGTCGTCGCCATCTGCCATTTGCGATTGGCGAAGAGCAGCGCGATCAGTGGATGTACTGCATGGTGCGAGCCATGCATGATATAGGCGTGGAAGAAGAGGTCATGCGCAAACTGGCTGAGGCCCTGTGGGGTGTGGCCGATTTTATGCGGAATAAGCCTGGTTGAGCTGCAAGCTTGAATATCCGTCACGACAGCCATCGGCTACCGTGACGGATGCGAGAGTTAAGGCGTAACCGCTGCGACAGGTTCCGCTTTCACCTTCTGCATGACGATGGTGACTTCCTCAGGGTAGCGATACATGGCACCCGTAATCATGTCGGTAATGCCGAAATCAATCAAAACGCCGGTAACGCCTGCGCCTGTGGCACCCGAAACGACCTTGGTGGTGGATTGCTCATAGCCCTCGGCATTGCAGGTCACCACGATGTCATCCTTATCCTTGCCGACAAAGATGGTATTTGACGTACCGCTAACGCGCCCTAGTTTTCCGTCCCCTACACGCATGATTTCGCAAATGGCTTCTTTTGGCTCAAGCTTGAAGGAAATAGCCTGTTGTGTGCCTTGAGTGATGGTCGCGCAGCCCGAAAGCGACGCTACCGCCGTCATGATGGCGATAGTGATTTTTTTCATTCGTAAAACTCCCTGACTCTGATTTTTAGTTTTTTAGAAGGTATTAACCCTTGTTTTTCTACAACAAAAAGGCCGCATTATGCGGCCTATGAGTAGATGTTCTGATTATAAAGGCTAGTCGCGCTTTAGCAAGCCACCTAATAGCGCTGCTACTTCTTTTTTCTGCTTGTTGCGTGCCAAGCCCATGGATTGTTTCACCTCGGCATTGCCGGAGGGTTCATAGGGCTTGTCAAACCAGGGGTCCTGATTTTTGCGTGGGGCAGGGGAGCGTGGAGCTGAGGGTTTGCGATCTGCCGAATCGGCGCGTGGCTCGCGGGCTTCTCTTGCGCGCTCGCGAGGCCGTTCTGCTACTACGGCCGTTTCCCGCGGGATCTCGCGCTTGATCAGCTTTTCGATTTCCTTCAGGTATTTTTCTTCCTCTGGGCATACCAGCGAAATCGCGGTGCCTGAAGCGCCAGCCCGGCCCGTACGACCAATGCGATGCACGTAGTCTTCAGGGGCACTTGGCAGCTCAAAGTTGATCACCATGGGCAGCTGGTCAATGTCCAGTCCGCGTGCAGCAACATCGGTTGCTACCAGGGTGGTTACCTTGCCCTGCTTGAAAGCTTCCAGCGCCTGCATGCGTTCCTGCTGACTTTTGTCGCCATGGATCGCATCTGCTGCAATGCCTTCGCGTACCAGTTGCCGCGCCAGACGACTTGCCGTCAGCTTGGTTTTGGTAAATACGATGGTTTGCTCGCTGTTGCTTTCCAGCAGCAGCTTGGCCAGAAAGCTGTCTTTGCTGTCTTTGTCGAGCTGATACACCTTCTGCGTCACTTTGTCAGACGCTGCATTGCTGCGAGCGACTTCGATCAGCTTGGGGTTGGTCAGAAACTCTTCGGACAGTTTTTTGATGTCATTGGAGAAGGTGGCCGAGAACATCAGGTTTTGCCGCTTTTTAGGCAGCAGCGCCAGGATGCGCTTGAGATCAGGCATAAAGCCCATGTCCAGCATGCGGTCTGCTTCATCCAGAATCAGCATTTGCACTTGTCCGAGCTGCACGGTGCGCTGTTCCACGTGATCCAGCAGGCGACCGGGGGTCGCTACCAGAATTTCCACACCCTTCATCAGGCTGGGGGTTTGCGTCTTGATGTCCACGCCACCGAATACCACCAGCGAACGCAGGGCCGTATGCTTGGCATACACCTTGACGCTTTCCTCTACCTGAATGGCGAGCTCCCGTGTCGGCGTCAGAATCAACGCCCGCACTGGATGGCGAGCTGGCGATGCACTGCTGCTCGCCTGCGGCAATAGCTTTTGCAGCAAGGGGAGTGAAAAGGCGGCGGTTTTACCGGTACCGGTCTGGGCACCGGCCATCAGGTCGTGCCCTTGGAGCACGACGGGAATGGCCTGCGCCTGAATCGGCGTGGGCACGGTATAGCCAAACTCTTCCAGCGCCTTGAGAATTTCAGGCGCCAACCCCAGGTCTGCGAAACGAATGTTTTCTGTACTCAATGTAGTCTATGGGCTTTATTGTTGGTTAACAGGACATTTTACGCAAAATTGCGTGGACGGCGAGGCGCATCAGCACGCTTCTGGCCACCAAACTTGTCATTGCCACGGTTGCCTTCGCTGCGATTACCTTCGCTACGGCCACCGAAGCCACGATTGCCTTCGGAATTGCCTGCGCCGGAAGCCGAGCGTGGATTGTTGCCAGCATAGCCGCCCTGGCCGCGTGGCTTGAAGCCACTCTTGCTGCCAGGATTGCCGCTACGTGGACGACCGTTGCTACCGCGGTCATCGGTGCGTGGGGCTGGACGCTTAGGCTCAAAACCTTCGATCACCGTGATCTCAATGCGCTGACCAGTATATTGCTCAATTTTGCGTAATTGATGACGGTCTGCATGGGAAGCGAAAGAAACAGCGACACCGGTGTTACCAGCGCGGCCAGTACGGCCGATACGGTGAACGTAGTCTTCGGCAAACTTCGGCAGATCGTAATTGATTACGTGGGTAATGCCTTGTACGTCAATACCACGGGCTGCCACATCGGTAGCTACCAGTACACGCACATCGCCGTGACGCAGCTTGGTCAGCGTGCGGTTGCGGGCACCCTGGGTCATGTCGCCATGCAGCGCGGCAGACTTGTGGCCAGCAGCATACAGATCTTCAGCCAGCAGGTCAGCGTGACGCTTGGTGGAGGTGAAGACGATAGCCTGGTTAACATCAGGAGCGATCAGGAGATGTTCCAGCAGCTTGTTCTTGTGGTTCATGTCGTCCACAAAGTGCAGGCGCTGTTCGATATTGGCGTGCTTTTCTTTTTGTGCGGCGATCTGGATGACTTTAGGATCCTTCAGCAGCGTTTTGGCGATGTTGGCGATAGGGCCTTCAAAGGTGGCCGAGAACATCAGGGTCTGACGCTCGCGTGGCAGGGCTTCGTTGATGCGTTCGATATCGGGCATGAAACCCATGTCCAGCATGCGATCCGCTTCATCCAGGATCAACATTTGCAGACGGGACATATCAATACGGCCGCGTTCCATGTGGTCCAGCAGACGGCCTGGAGTCGCTACCAGAATATCCAGTGGCTGCGACAGCAGCTTGTTTTGCAGTGGGTAAGGCATGCCACCGACGATGCTGACGGTACGGGCACGCATGAACTTGCCGTATTTGCGGGCAGCATCATTTACCTGGGCTGCCAGTTCGCGGGTTGGGGTCAATACCAGAATACGTGGGCCACGACTCTTGGACGGATGGATGTCAGCCAGGAGGTTCAGGGCTGGCAGCGTGAACGCTGCGGTTTTGCCGGTGCCGGTCTGGGCAGAAGCCATCAGATCGTGACCAGCCAGGACTTCAGGAATTGCCTGAGCCTGAATAGGAGTAGGGGTGGAATAGCCAGCTTCCTCCAGCGCACGCAGGATGGAAGGATGCAGATTCAGAGTTTCAAAAGTTACGGACACAATTTTCCCTTAAGGTGAATTACTAAAACAAAGGGCGCAAGCAGGACGCAATCAGCTACACAACATAAGTTGTCAGCAACGTTAGGCGCAATACACTAAATTTTGGAGGTGTATTTCTACCGGCGCACGGGCATAGCCACTAACCGGTAAAAAACTGGAGAGCCACAAATACAGCAATGGGCTTCGAGAGGGCTAGGGCGATGAATTACCGAAATATTTGCAGAACAGGCCTTTGAGGGCTACGCTACAAATTCATCGAAGGCCGAAGTATATAGATTGTCATCAGTTTGTCAAAGCTTTTGTGTTAAAATCGCGCCCTTTCTAATGGACTGGCTCAAAACACATGTCGCGCAATCTTCGTAATATCGCCATCATCGCTCACGTTGACCATGGCAAAACCACTATGGTGGACAAGCTCCTGCAGCAGGCAGGCACCTTTGCATCGCATCAGCAGGTATCTGAACGCGTGATGGATTCCAACGATCTGGAAAAAGAGCGCGGCATTACCATTCTTGCCAAGAACACCGCTGTTAACTATGAAGGCACCCACATCAATATCGTGGATACGCCAGGGCACGCCGACTTCGGCGGCGAAGTTGAGCGCGTTCTCGGCATGGTGGATGGTGTGGTGCTGCTGGTTGACGCGGTGGAAGGCCCCATGCCGCAAACCCGCTTCGTAACCAAGAAGGCACTGGCACTTGGTCTGCGTCCTATCGTGGTCATCAATAAGGTGGACCGCCCGGGCGCACGTACTGACTGGGTGATCAACCAGACTTTTGATCTGTTCGCCAATCTGGGCGCGACGGATGAACAGCTGGATTTCCCTGTGGTTTATGCTTCTGCACTGAATGGCTTTGCGACGCTGGACCTCAAGAACGAGTCGGACAATATGCGTCCATTGTTCGAAACCATCCTGAGCCACGTGCAACCGCCACAAGGCGATAGCAATGCGCCTCTGCAATTGCAGATTTCCGCGCTGGATTACTCCAGCTACACCGGTCGTCTGGGTGTGGGCCGTATTCTGAATGGCCGTATCAAGCCAGGCCAAGTGGTTGTCGTCATGAATGGCGATACGCAAACCGGCCAGGGCCGTATCAATCAGGTGCTGGGTTTCCGCGGCCTTGAGCGTGTGCCAGTCGAAGAAGCCGAAGCTGGCGACATCGTGATTATTTCCGGTATTGAAGAAATCGGTATCGGCGTGACCATTGCGGACCGTGAAAAGCCGGTTGGCCTGCCAATCCTGGGTGTGGACGAGCCTACCCTGACCATGGACTTCATGGTGAACTCCTCCCCACTGGCCGGTACTGAAGGCAAATTCATCACCAGCCGCCAGATTCGTGACCGCCTGACCAAGGAACTGCTGGTTAACGTGGCCTTGCGCGTTGAAGATACTGCCGATGCTGACGTATTCCGCGTGTCCGGTCGTGGTGAGTTGCACCTGACCATTCTGCTGGAAAACATGCGCCGTGAAGGTTTTGAAATCGCCGTGGGTAAGCCACGTGTGGTGTACCGTGAAATCGACGGCCAGAAGTGTGAGCCTTATGAAATTCTGACCGTGGACCTGGAAGATGACACTCAGGGCGCCGTGATGGAAGAACTGGGCCGTCGCCGTGGTGAGCTGCAAAACATGGAATCGGATGGCAATGGCCGTACCCGCCTGGAATACAAGATCCCCGCACGTGGCCTGATCGGCTTCCAGAGCGAATTCCTGACCCTGACCCGTGGTACCGGTCTGATGGCACACATTTTTGATGAATACGCACCGGTAAAAGCCGACATGCCAGGTCGTCGCAATGGTGTGCTGATTTCCTCCGAGCAAGGCGAAGCTGTTGCCTACGCATTGTGGAAGCTGCAAGACCGTGGTCGTATGTTCTCCGTACCTGGTGACCGCCTGTACGAAGGCATGGTGATCGGTATTCACAGTCGCGACAATGATCTGGTTGTTAACCCGATCAAGGGCAAGCAACTGACCAACGTGCGTGCTTCTGGTACTGACGAAGCTGTGCGTCTGGTTCCTGCCGTGCAATTAACGCTGGAATCTGCCGTGGAGTTTATCGATGATGATGAACTGGTGGAATTGACACCGAAATCCATCCGTATCCGCAAGCGCTACCTGCAAGAGCATGAGCGCAAGCGCGCATCCAAGGACTAAGTTCCGAGGGTTGCACGGTTCCTGACAAGGAATGAAAAAAGGCACTGCATCTGCAGTGCCTTTTTTATTGCCCGGATGCCGCTGAATTTATGGGAGCGGTAGCAAGCGTTTTTCCAGTGTTTTACCCGTGGGCAGGTTGCCAGATTTTGCCGTGGCAGCACCCAGGGCCGCCAGGCGCTCTTCAGGTGCAGGGTGTGTCTTGAATAGCAGGGCAATGCTGCCATCGTTACTGCTGATATCTTCCAGACCACTCAATACCTCTGGCAAGCCATAAGGATCATATCCAGCGCGAGCTGCCAGTATCAGCCCCATGCGGTCGGCTTCGTATTCGGCATCCTTGTCCAGGCTGCGTGCGCTGATTTCGGCGCCACTGCCGATGACTTTCTCGATGGTCTGGTTGCCTTTGGCGACCTTGCCGCTAAGCAGGCCAGCCCCCACGCTCAGCAATTGCTGTTTTTGCAGTACCTTGAGCTGGTGTTTTTGCACGATGTGGGCTATTTCATGCCCTAGCACACCGGCCAGCTGGGCCTCGTTTTGCAGGCGTTTATACAGGCCTTTGGTAATCAATACATAGCCACCGGGGGCGGCAAAGGCATTGATGTCATCGCTATCAATCACGCCAAAGTGCCATGGCAGATCGCTACGCTCACTCTGGCTGGCTACCCAGCGACCCACGCGGTTGACGTATTGCTGCAATGACGGATTTTTCACCAGCGGCGCGGCGCCCAGCAGATTGCCTGCAATTTCACGCCCAAGTTTGATTTCTTCGTCCCTGGACGGGCTTTTCCAGTTGATGCTGGCGAGGCTGTTGGCTTCCGGGTTGGCTGGCGTGGTATCGGCGTCGTTCGAGTTTTTGTTGTTGATCAGGTCGCCTGCATTTTTTTCAACCGCATCTTTCAGTGCTCCCCCCAGATCAAATGCCATGGCTTGTGGCGGGAGGCTGAACAGCGAAGCGAAGAGACATGCCCATGCGGTTTTTTTCATGGATTCTCTCCCTGCGTTGCCACGGGTTTGGGCAAGTAACCCAGTTTGATGGGCTTGAGGCCGCCTGCCTTGGCATACTGTGCGCCATCGGCTGCCGATACGCTGTAGCTTTCCAGCAGCTTGATTTCAGGCTCGCTGAATTGGGCCTGTTTCAGTTCATCTTCTGTCAGTCCGCGCACGCCGGTGGTGGCGACAACCTGGCCAGTACCTGCACGGCCACTGGCGACACTCAGAACGCCAGCTGCCTGATTGCCGGTGCTGGCGGCACGCTTGACCGACAGCAGCCTTACCCAGCCAGAAGCCTTGCTGGTTTTAACTTGCAGCCAGGCGCCTTGTTTGCTGAGGATGTCGACCTTGTCGCCACGTACCAGCTTGCCGCTGGTTTTTGCATCGTTATAGGGTTCTTTGCGCAAGCTGTCGTTTTTGAGCGCTGTGCCACTTTCGGCATGTGCCAGCGTACTGGCCAGCAAGGCGGCTGCCAGTATGGCAGTCAGGGAATATCGCATGTCTAAAGCTCCGGAGATGGGGTGGGGGTATCTGCTTGAACAGGCGTTGCGTCAGGTTTGATAGCTTCGAGTTGCAATAGTGCTGCCGCAAATGCGCTGCGCCATTGTCTGCCGAGTGGCGCTCTGCCATCCAGCCTGTTTTCGTAAACGGTATGCACAGCCTGCGGCTTGCCGGGCAAGTCCAGGCTGGCAATCATGCTGGGCAAGGCCTTGGCGATCCGTTCGGCATCCATGTGTGCTTCGCTGGCGTATTCCTGCCGGCCTTCGGCAAAGGTCCAGCTCACCATGGTCAATTCGCCAAACAGGCCCCAGATGCCGGATTGCACGCCTTTAAGTATATCGACGCTGCTGGGTGTGCGGCTGGTCAGCTCAATCTGGCGCTTCAGTTTCTTCATGATGCTGTCGCCCAGAGGCTCATCGCTTTCGATCAGGATGGGCATGATCATGACGTGGGTGTCGCTGGCGCCTTCCTTGACGCCATAGGCCAGCCAGCGCTGCAAGGCGCGGTCTGTTGCCAGGGCATAGATCTTGGCGATACTGAAGTAAAACAGCGCCCAGGTAATGGGGCCAGTAAAGTCGAGATAGAAGTTGCTGAGGTTGATGCCGATGTATGACAGCACCAAGAGCCCGATCTGACTGAAACTGAACACTTTGTTGAAACGGTCGCGGTCGGCATTCAGGTAAAACGCCAGAGTGGTAAGCCAGATCAGCAACAGGCTGATCAGGATATAGGGTATCGCCCCGCGCCATACTTTCAGATAGTCCTGATGTTTGACGTTATCGATAGCTGTCGCCAGGATTTCCACCCCGGGATGCGCCTTGGCCATGGCGGTGGCTTTGAGATCAAACAGGCTGGGCGCCGTGGAGCCGATGATGACGATTTTGTCGGTGAATTCGTTCTGTGGGCGCTTTTTGTCTTTGCTGCCCATGTCCTGCATGACATCGCTGAACGATACATACTGATAGCTGAATGGCTTGCCGCGCCAGTTGAGCAGAATGTTCTGGTCTGGTGGCAGTGTGTAACCAAGCTTGCCTGCCACCGTCATGGGCAGTGAAGGCAGGCGCCAGCCGTAAGCATCCTGATACAGCTGGTATTCGCGAACAATGCCATCCTTGTCCGGGTAGATGTTGTGGGTGCCCAGCCGCCCCGAATTCAAGGCCGCATCAAAATGTGGCAGCACCACTGCGATCGTGGCCTGCATGTCGCCCTGGCTGGGCTGGCTTTCGCTGATGCCGGCAATCATGGCGGGTTTGACTTGGCTCAGCTTGTCACTTGATTCTGGCAAACGCAGGAAGGGGAAAAACGTGTTATCCGTACCGCTGATGACGTCGTTGAAATAGGCGTCGCTATCGGGGTTGTAAACATCGGCATCGCTGAACAGGATGTCGAAGATCACGGCCTTGGGGTGCTGGGCTTCAATGTTTTCAAGGAACTCACCAAATACCTGGCGTGGCCAGGGCCAGCGGCCGTATTCCTTGGCCATGGCGGCCAGGCTGGCCTCATTGACATCCACGATCACGATGTCTTTGTCCGGCGCGGGCGCCAGCACACGGCTGCGCACCATGAAATCAAACGCTTTCTGCCGCATGTTTTCGCCAACATGAAACAGCCCTGCATCCAGCAGCACAAACACCGTCAGCAACGCCGCAAGATAAATGTAGAAGTTGTTGTGCAAGCGACGGGTCACGTTGGCCAGCCATTGCCCTATGCGCAGTTTCAGTCTTATCACCGGAGGGCTCCCGCATTTTTCAAGAGCCTGAGTGTGGCATAAATGTCGCGGGTTTTAAAGGCTGATCCCGGCTGCGAACGGGGATATCGCCAGCGCTTCAGGTATAATTTCACACATGATGCAAATTGTGATTTTAGTGCTTGTGATTGCCTGCCTGCTGGCATTGATCGTGTTGTTTTTACGTCAATCCAGAACCCCGGATGCTGCCAGCGAGCTGCTGGCGCAGCTGATGCCGCAGTTTGAGGAAAAGCACCGCGCCATGCTGCGCGATCTGCACGACGGCCTCAATAAACTCGGTGATCGCTTGAGTCTGTCTTCAGTAGATAGCAGCGAGCGTCTGCGGCAAGCCGTCGCCCAGGAGCTGAAAGAAACACGCGACGCCATGCAGGCCTTGCAGGCCGCGCAAACCAACAGCCTTGCCCAGACCCGTGAAACCGTGCTGGAAAAATTGCACACCACGCTCGCCGAGCAGGGCAAGGCCGAGCAAACGCTGATCCAGGACACCATGCTGAAGGCCACTTCGCAGCTGACTGCCACTATTGAAACGCTGACCAAAGCCGTGGATGCCCGCCTGGAAGAAATTGGCGGCAAGGTATCAGAGCGCCTGGATGAAGGCTTCAAGAAAACCAACGATACCTTTGTGCGCGTGATGGAGCGTCTGGCGACCATCGACGAAGCCCAGAAAAAGATCGATGGACTGACCACCAATGTGGTCAGCCTGCAAGAGCTGCTGGGTGACAAGCGCTCGCGCGGTGCCTTTGGTGAGGTGCAGCTGGAAGCCCTGGTGCGCAATGTGCTGCCTAATAGCGGCTTTGCCATGCAGCATGTGCTGCCCAATGGCACCCGTGTCGACTGCGCACTCTTTTTACCCGAGCCTACCGGCACGGTAGCGGTCGATTCAAAATTCCCGCTGGAAAACTACCATCGCATGCTGGAAAGCGGCATCTCCGAGGTAGAGCGCGCGCTGGCGCAACGGCAGTTCAAGGCCGATGTCAAAAAACACGTGGATGATATTGCCAGCAAGTACATCATTCCCAATGTCACCTCCGATGGTGCGGTGATGTTTATCCCGGCTGAAGCGGTGTTTGCCGAGATTCACGCTTATCACCCCGATGTGGTGGATTACGCCATGGCCAAACGGGTGTGGGTGGTCTCGCCGACCACACTGATGGCGGTGCTGAATACCGCGCGTGCGGTGCTGAAAGATGTGGAAACCCGCAAGCAGGTACACATCATCAAGGATGAGCTAGGCAAACTGGGCAAGGAATTCGGCCGCTTTGACGTGCGCATGAAAAAACTGGCTGACCATATTCGCCAGGCCCATGAAGATGCGCTGGATGTGCATACCACCAGCCAGAAGATTTCACGGCGCTTTGCCCAGATCGAGCGGGTAGAGCTGCAAGGCGATGCCGAGGCGGCTCTGGCCTTGCCTGATTTGCCGGACGATATACTCGCAGACGACAACCAGTAAGACGATTTGCAGGATGAAAGGAACACCATGAGCGACGAATCCACCATGATTATGCTGGTGCAGCAATACGCTGCCCGGTTTGGCATTACCTTCAGCTCCAGCCTGATGGCCGATGAGCAGCACAAGGCCCGCGTCATCACGCTGATGGCCGAAGCCCTGAGTGGCAAGCGCGGCGCCTTCACCGACGAAGATGTGCTGCAATGATACGCCTTCTGTATTTCGCACGTTTGCGCGAAGCCCTGGGCTCGGTGGGCGAGGAGCTGACACCACAGGCTGGCCTCACGATCGAGGCTCTCATGCAGCAGCTCGCGGCGCGCGGGGGGGTATGGGCCGAAGAGTTTGGCAGTGGCAAATCACTGCGCGCGGCGGTAAACCAGACACTGGCTCCGGTGAAGACCGAGATCCACGACGGGGACGAAGTCGCATTCTTTCCCCCGGTGACAGGCGGGTAATCGCGCATGACGATACGCGTGCAAGCCGACGACTTTGATGTCGGTGCCGAGATAAACCGCCTGCGTCAGCAACGTCCGGACATTGGCGCCGTGGCCGCCTTTGTCGGTCAGGTGCGCGACTTGAATCAGGGCGACGCCATTGCCGGCATGACGCTGGAGCATTACCCCGGCATGACGGAAAAGTCTCTGGAAGCCATCGTGCAACAAGCCAAAGCACGCTGGGATATCATGGATGCTGTCGTAATACATCGTATTGGCGAGCTGAAGCCCCTGGACCAGATTGTGCTGGTGGCCGTGGCTGGCGCCCATAGAGGCGAAGCATTCCACGCCTGCGAATTCATTATGGATTACCTGAAAACCGAAGCTCCCTTCTGGAAGAAAGAACAAACACCTGAAGGGGAGCGCTGGGTAGATGCACGCAGCAGCGATGATGCCGCCCGCGCACGCTGGCAGGATGCTTGAGTTGTCCTTTTTCCCTATTTTATTCACTCACCCGTAAAGCACTTTTCGCTCATGCTACACAGGCTTAATTCCTCCTCTCTTACCGCCGCGGTGATTCCGCAATCCCTGGGCTTCGAAGATACCTCCCAACTGGATGGTCAGCCCGATGCCACCTGGCTGGGCCAAGCCGATGCGCAGCAGGCTGCCGAGTTTGGCCTGGGCATGCGCGCGCCGGGATTCAACTTGCTGGTATTGGGCGAGCCGGGAAGCGGGCGCACGGTATTAATGCAATCCGCCATGCAGTCTGCAGCGGCGCGCTGGCCGGTAGCGCCTGATCTGGTATTGCTGATGAATATTGGTCAGGCCGACAAGCCCATCAGCCTTTATCTGCCAGCAGGCGTGGGAGCGCGTCTGCGCCAGGCCATGGAGCAGTATCTGCGCCAATTGGGCAAAGGGCTGCCGCTTCTCCTTGGCGAGCTGGATGCGGCGGCCAATACAGGCGATAAATCGCAGCAGGATAAAGCCCGTCAGGATGCCGCTGCCTGGATAGACCAGCAGCTGGCGGCGCTGCGCGAGGTGCTGGCAGATGTGGAGCACGACACAGCGCTGTTTGAACAATACCTGCAAAGCCTCAAGCACGACACCCTGGAAAATCTTGATGTGTTCGTGCCTGCACAAAGCACGGAAAACGAAGGCCTGCTGGAAAGCTTTTTGCATCGCTACCGCGTCAACCTGCTGGTGGATAACCGCCAGCTGCAAATGGCACCGGTGATTTATGACAGCGACCCGACTTTCCACTCCCTGTTTGGCGGTTTTGATGCGGGCATGGATAGCACGACTACGCCTGACTTCCTGCGTCTGCGCGCTGGCAACCTGTTGCGTGCCCATGGTGGCATGCTGATGCTGCACCTGCGTGACCTGGCTTCTGACCAGCAGAGCGGCAGCCAGATCGTGGAAAAGCTGTTCCGCTTTTTACGGAATGGTCAGGTGCTGATCGAGGAATCCAATGGCAGCAGTGGGCAAGGCGGCTCGGGGCATTTCTGTCCGCAACCACTGGCGGCTGATGTCAAACTGGTCCTGATTGCCACGCCGGAAGAGTATTACGAATTGCATGACGAAATGCCTGGCCTGGCACGTTATTTCCCGGTCAAGGTGGATTTTGTCGATAGCTTTGCGGCAACGCCGGACGCTTACGCTGCCATGGCCCGATTCATTGCCTACCAGGCGCGCGAGCTGCGTTTGCCGCCATTCAGTGCAAATGCTGTGGCGGCGCTGATACGCGCCATGCACCGCCGTGTGGAGGATCAGGCGCGCATCAGTACCCAATATGCCGCTCTTAGTACCTTGATGCAGGAAAGCGCGTCTTTCATGCGCAAGGCGCCATCCGCCGCTACCGCCCATGGCATTGTCCAGCCTGAGCATGTACGCGCCGCGCAACAAGCCCGCCTGGCACGGCACCAGATACCAGAGCAGCAGCTACGCGATTCGATTGCCGAAGGCGAACTCATGTTGCGCTTGCACGGTGGTGCGGTAGGGCAGATCAACGGCCTTAGCCATATTGATCTGGGCGATGCCAGTTTCGGCTCGCCGATTCGTATCTCGGCACGCTGCTTTGCTGGCGCGCAAGGCCTGATCAACATCGACCGCGAGGTCAAGATGAGCGGCCCTAACCATGACAAGGGCGTATTCATTCTACAAAGCTGGCTGTCTGCCAGTTTTCCGATGCTGACGCCTCTCTCGCTGGCAGCATCCATGGTGTTTGAGCAGGAATACCACGGGGTGGAAGGGGATTCGGCATCTTGCGCCGAGTTATTCGTGTTGCTGTCGGCCCTGTCCGGCTTGCCCATTTCGCAAGGCATTGCGGTGACGGGGGCGCTGAATCAGCACGGTGAAGTCACCGCGATTGGTGGCGTCAACGAGAAGATTGAAGGCTACTTCCGGGTATGCCAGCGGGTAGGTCTTGATGGTAGCCAGGGCGTGATTATTCCCAAGGCCAACATGCGTCATCTGATCCTGGATGAAGAGGTGATTACCGCGGTGGAGCAGGGACGTTTTCATTTATATGCCATTGAGCATGTGCTGGAAGGCATGGCCTTGCTGACGGGCATGGAGGCGGGCGCCGAGCTTCACGAGGGTGAATATCCAGCGGGCAGCATCATGGGGCGCGTTCAGCAGAGTCTGGAGGCCTTCCGTCAATATTATTTCAATAACACGCCCGCCAGATGAGCATGCAGGAAGACAACAAGTGCCGTCTCGACAAGTGGCTGTGGGCAGCGCGCTTTTTCAAGACACGCAGCCTGGCGACTGATGCCATTGATGGCGGCAAGGTGCATGTGGATGGGGATCGCGCCAAGCCGGCCAAAGAGGTGCGGGTGGGGCAACGCATTTACATCCGCCGCAAAGAGCTGGAAATGGAAGTGGAGGTCATAGCCTTGTCCAATCAACGCCGTGGCGCGCCCGAGGCCGCCTTGCTGTATCAGGAAACCCCGGAAAGTGCGCGTAAGCGTGAAGATGCAGCGGTCACGCGCGAAGCTGACCACGGCAAGCGCGAGCGCGGCGCCGGGCGTCCAACCAAGCGCCAGTTGCGCGATATCAAGCGATTTACTGGCGGAAGCTGGTAAGCCTGCGATCTACCTGGTGAGCGTCTTTTGCGCTAGCTCACCAGACTCTCTTCTTTATTCCATTACTCAAACAGATCGCGTTGCGGCGTCGGCTTTTGGGCTTTGCGAGCAGTCGTCGCGGCGGGCGGCCGGAACATGCCGGTATTCAAAGGGCTGCGCTCCTGCATGAATCCCAGTTTGCTGGCGGCCAGGCGGAAGCGCTGCGCTAGCAGATCTGCAAATATGCCTTGTCCGCGCATGCGCTGATGAAACTGGGCATCGTAGGCTTTGCCCCCACGCGATTGCCGGATGATGCTCATGACATGCGCCGCCTTCAGCGGAAAGTGGTGTTGCAACCATTCTTCAAAAAGCGGCGCCACTTCCAATGGCAGCCGCAGCAATACATAGCCGGCATAGCGCGCACCTGCTGCATGGGCATGTTCCAAAATATGCTCCATCTCCGCATCATTCAGCGCGGGAATCATGGGCGCTGTCATGACGCCACAGGGAATACCGGCTTTGGACAATCTTTCCAGTGTTTGCAGCCGACGTTCTGGCGCGGCAGCGCGCGGCTCCATGACCCGGCTGAGATGGCGATCCAGGGTGGTAATCGACATGAAGACGCGCGCCAGATTCTGTGCTGCCATCGGCGCCAGCAGATCAATGTCTCGCTCTACCATGGCGGATTTGGTGACGATGGTGAGGGGATGCTGATGTTCGGCCAATACTTCAATGATCTGGCGTGTAATGCGCTGCTGCCGTTCCAGTGGTTGATAGGGGTCGGTATTGGTGCCCATGGCGATCGGCTGACATACATAGCCTGGCTTTGCCAGCGCCTGCCGTAACAGGGCAGCGGCATCAGGCTTCACCAATATGCGGCTCTCAAAATCCAGCCCGGCCGAAAACCCGAGGTAGGTATGGCTGGGGCGCGCATAGCAATAGATGCAGCCATGCTCACAGCCACGGTAGGGGTTGATGGAACGGTCAAACGGGATATCGGGCGAGTCGTTGTAATGCAGGATACTGCGGCTGCTATCGTGGATGATCTCGGTAATCAGGCGCGGCGTGTCGGTGTCGGCGTATTCCAGTGCCCAGCCGTCATCAAAGGCTTCACGCTGCAATTGCTCGAAACGCCCGTTCTGGTTGCTGGTGCTGCCGCGGCCCTTGAAGATCAAGGGGCGGGCAGGTAGCTGATCTTCTTCACCAGGGGATGGCTTGTCCGTCATACGCAATGAATTGCCCGCTCTGCTTGGGGGTCAGTTTGGCGATGACCTGGCGCATGCCGCTGACACTTTGCTCGGCATTGATCAAGCCGTTGGGGCCGCCCATGTCGGTTTGCACCCAGCCTGGATGCAGCACGAGCACACTGATACCCTGATTGCCCAGATCAATCGCTAGGCTCTTGCTCACGCTATTCAGCGCTGTTTTGCTGGAGCGGTAAATATAGTGGCCGCCACTGCCATTGTCGGCAATGCTGCCCATTTTGCTGGTGATGTTGATGATTTTTTTCTCGCTACTTTTCGCCACATGTGAAGCAAATGCCTGCGCCATTTTCAGAGGAGACATGCTGTTGACGCGGAATGCTGTCAGCCATGCTTCATAATCGGCATTGCTCAGGCGGCTGCCTGCATGGTCGGGATAGACCCCGGCGTTGTTGATGAGTACATCAATCGGCGTGTCGGCGAGTGTCTCGGCCAGCTTGTCTATCTGATTGAAATCCGCGACATCGAGCTTGTGCAGGGTGATGCGGTCCAGGTGCGCGGTATGCAAGGCTTTGAGTGCATGGCTGTCTTCAGGGCTGCGGCAGCATGCGTGCACCTGCCAGCCGGCTTCGGCATATTGGCGGGTAAATTCCAGGCCCAGGCCACGATTGGCGCCTGTAACAAGTAAAGTTGGCATTGGGTATGGTCTCCATGGACTATTGCGGTGAGTTACTTGGAATTATATAACTTGAGGCATCATAAATAATCTCGATTTACGGGTAAGACTGTCGGCGATCATGAACAGTTGCAGAGGGGGTATTCCATGCGAGAGCGTAACCTGCTCACCCAAGGCGAGGTGCCGGCCGGGAGCCAACTAAAATTGTGACGAGGCAGCACAGCAGATTACAATGAGGCATGCGCCAGGCAACTCATGAGAAACACTAAACACGTCAATCAGAATAAACAAACAATGGCGAAAATCTCTGACCAGTCACTCGCATGTCATGCGGCTTTCAGCCTTGGCTGTCACGATTTTTGCTTGGCAGAATATGTCATTGATGACCTTAATAAATTCCACAGACTCAGGAGTCACTAGATGAAGATAGCAATTGCCGGTACCGGCTACGTAGGACTTTCCATGGCGGTGTTGCTGGCCCAGAAAAACGAAGTGGTCGCGCTCGACATCGTGCCGGAGAAGGTGGAGATGCTGAACCGCAAGCAATCGCCGATTGCCGATGCCGAGATTGAAGAGTATCTCGCCACCAAGACCCTGAACTTCAAGGCCACCATGGACAAACAGGCGGCTTATGAAGGTGCTGACTATGTCATCATCGCCACCCCGACCGATTACGACCCCGAGACCAACTACTTCAATACCGGCTCGGTAGAAGCCGTGATTCGCGACGTCAAGACCTACGCACCGAATGCCGTGATGATCATCAAGTCCACCATTCCGGTCGGCTTTACTGTTGGTGCCCGTGACAAATACCAGACCAATAACCTGATCTTCTCGCCGGAATTCCTGCGTGAAGGCAAAGCGCTTTACGACAATCTCTATCCTTCCCGTATTGTGGTGGGCGAGAAGTCCGCCCGTGCCGAAACCTTTGCCCGCCTGCTGCAAGAAGGCGCGCTGAAAGAGAATATCCCGCTGCTGTTTACCGATAGCTCGGAAGCCGAGGCCATCAAGCTGTTTGCCAACACCTATCTCGCCATGCGCGTGGCTTATTTCAACGAGCTGGACAGCTATGCCCTGACCCATGGCCTGGACACCAAGCAGATTATCGAAGGCGTGGGCCTGGATCCGCGTATTGGCAGCCACTACAACAATCCTTCGTTTGGCTATGGTGGCTACTGCCTGCCCAAGGACACCAAGCAATTGCTGGCGAACTTCAACAATGTGCCGCAAACACTGATCAACGCTATTGTGCAGTCCAACACCACCCGCAAAGACTTTGTGGCGGACAGCATCATCAAGCGCAAACCGAATGTTGTTGGTATCTATCGCCTCATCATGAAGAGCGGTTCAGATAACTTCCGCGCCTCCAGTATCCAGGGCATCATGAAGCGAATCAAGGCCAAGGGCATTGAGGTGATTGTGTATGAACCTGTGCTCACGGAGCCCGAGTTCTTCCGCTCCAAGGTGGTGAATGATCTGGAAGCCTTCAAGCAAAAGGCCGATGTGATCGTGTCCAATCGCATGGCCAAGGAACTGGCGGATGTGGCAGACAAGGTGTTTACGCGCGATCTGTTTGGTAGCGATTAAGCATCTGTGGCATGACGGATCACCGACTATAAGCTGTCAGCCTGGCCTTGCCCAACGTCCGCTGTGATGCAGGATATGGCCAGTCTGCTTGCTTTGTCGCAAGCGCAAACAATCCTCACCTTGCCAAGATGCGGTCTATCAAACCGCCTGATAATGTAAAACGCCTAAAATTATCTCTATTAATCGCTTAAGGTTAAGTAGAATTGCAATACCTTTTTAGTGCGGTACGGTATGCCAGGTTTTAAAAATAAATTGCGCGACCATTGGTCGCAATATCGGCGCATGGCGAATCCACGTACGGCGGCTGCGGTTTTGCATGATCTGACGGTGGCTGTTGCTGCATGGTATTTCGCTTTTGCATTGCGTTTTAACTTTCAGATTCCCTCCGCATTCCAGGACTCCATGCTGCAGGCCATGCTGTGGATAGTGCCTTTGCAGTTCCTGTTTTTTATCAATTTTGGGCTGTATCGCGGCGTCTGGCGCTTTGCCAGCCTGCCTGATCTCAAGCGTATTCTATTCGCTGTCGCGACGGCCGCTGCGACGGTGGTGGCGGTCATTTTCATGACCAAGCCACATGGCGTGATTCCTCGTTCAGTGCTGATCCTCGACCCTATGTTGCTGGTATTGGGCATGGGAGGGAGCCGTTTTCTCTATCGCTACTGGAAAGAGCATCGCCTGTATGGGGCTTTTCATTCTCAGGGGCAGCCCGTTCTGCTGCTGGGGGCGGGTACGTCGGCCATCAATCTGCTCAAGGATCTGACGCGCAGCCAGGAGTGGCGCGTGGTGGGCATGCTGGATGACGATGAGGCCATGCATGGGCGCCAGCTGCTGGGCGTGAAGGTGCTGGGGAATATTGATGACATAGGCTATTTTTCACGTCGCTACCAGGTGGAGCATGTGATTGTGGCCATGCCTTCCGCCTCGCATCAGCAGAGAAGGGCCGCCGTGGAAAAAGCCAATGCGCATGCATTGACCATCCTGACGGTGCCTTCGGTAGAAGACTTGATGAATGGCAAGGTCAGCATTTCGCAAATACGACGGGTTGAAGTGGAAGATCTGCTGGGGCGGGAGCCTGTGCAACTCGACACCGAAGGCATGCACGCTCTCCTGCAGGCTCAGGTGGTCATGGTGAGCGGTGCTGGCGGCTCGATCGGTTCGGAGCTGTGCCGTCAGATATTGGCATTCAAGCCAGCCAAGCTGATCTGTCTTGATATCTCGGAGTTCGCTTTATATAAGCTTGAGCAGGAGTTCTCAGCGATGAGCAACCGGCCTGCCGATATTGAATATGTGGTTGGCGATGTGAAGAACGCGGAACGTCTTCGTCATCTGTTACAGCAGACCAAGCCGGCTGTCATCTTTCATGCAGCCGCCTACAAGCATGTGCCCATGATGGAAACCGGCAATGTGTCGGAAGCCCTGCATAACAATGTGCTCGGGACTTATACCCTTGCCAGCCTTGCGAAGGAGGCCGGTGTTGCCAAGTTTGTGCTGATTTCGACCGATAAAGCCGTGAATCCGACTAACGTGATGGGCGCCAGCAAACGGCTGGCGGAAATGGTGTGCCAGGGTTTGCAGGAAAATCATGGTACCCGTTTTGTTATTGTCCGCTTTGGCAATGTATTGGGCAGTAGCGGCAGTGTTATTCCTAAGTTTCGTGAACAGATTGCCAAGGGTGGCCCCGTCACCGTGACTCATCCCGATATCACCCGTTATTTCATGTCTATTCCCGAGGCTACCCAGCTCGTCATGCAGGCGGGCTTGATGGGTAAGGGCAGCGAAATTTTTGTGCTGGATATGGGTGAGTCGGTGAAGATTGCTGATCTGGCGCGCGATATGATCAAACTGTCCGGCCTGCAGGACGATGAAATCGAAATCATCTTCACCGGCCTACGCCCTGGGGAGAAGTTATATGAAGAACTGCTCGCCGATGATGAACATACCTTGCCGACGCCTCACGAAAAACTGCGCATTGCCATTGCCCGCTCGGCTGACTTGACCTGGGTACACGCCTTGCTCAAATGGATAGCCACTACCTTGAATGCGGATGAGGCGACGATCAAGCAGGAGCTGAAGCTGTGGGTGCAGGAATATCGGCATCAAGACACCACTAAGGTTGCCACTGAAACCAAACGCACCCTCGGACCGCAGTCGTCTACCCTTCATTAAGGGGGCATGGCTAAGCATTTATGCGGATATGTGGTATTTTGTCGAAAAGTAATCAACAAAGGGGCATGTGTGGCAAATCGATCCGTTAATCCAGAGCAAATTCTTCAACAGTCAGAGATTATCTACACTGAAGAAGATGTCAGGAATGCGATTGCGGTGCTTGCCAAGAAGATATCGGCACGCATCGCCGGTACCGAGCCGCTGGTCATGTGTGTGATGGGTGGGGCCGTTGTATTTTCCGGTCAGCTCCTGCCCCAGCTTGGTTTCCCGCTTGAGTTCGATTATGTGCAAGCCAGCCGATATCACGAAAAAACCGAAGGTGAGCAACTGGTGTGGACTGTTGAGCCACGCGATAATGTACGTGGCAAAACCGTATTGCTGCTGGATGACATTCTTGATGAGGGCCAAACCCTGGCGGCCATACGTGAGAAATGCCTGGCTCACGGCGCTGCCGAAGTGGTGATTGCTGTGCTGGTCGAAAAAGATCTCGAGCGCGTCAAACCCATTCAGGCTGATTATGTTGGCTTATCCGTACCCAATCGCTATGTTTTCGGCTGTGGGATGGATGTATATGGCTGGTGGCGTAACCTGCCTGCCATTTATGCACTGAACGTTAACTAAAACGTTCTGAAGCTTGATGTGTTTGTCGACCGCTGGAGTTCTCTGGCGGGTTTATCTTCTGCAGGCGGGTTGATGTTACGCCGTGGTTTTCAACATGCAGCAGACTCAGCAAATCCCCTGGATGTCATGATTCGGCAATATCAAGCCGGGCGGTCTTCTGTATAATCAATTCGAGATTGAAACTAGAGCATTGATAAAGCACTTATGCCCATCGTCGAGGCCAAAAACAAAAACGCACCGACATCTAAAATGTACAGTGCGTTTTGTTTGTATCTGGTGCCCAGAAGAGGACTCGAACCTCCACACCCGAAGGCACATGGACCTGAACCATGCGCGTCTACCAATTCCGCCATCTGGGCTTTCTTAGATGCTTGTGCATCGAAAGAGCCGAGATTTTATATCAACAAAAAAGTTTGTCAAATGGAATATTTAAAGAATGAAAAAGAAATCGCGTAACGCCAGTATAAGCCAAGTGCGTAAAGCCGATCCTTATGCCAAGCGCGAAGCCGAGAATTATGCCAACCCCTTGCCCAGTCGGGAATTCATCCTCGATGTGATGACCGAGCAGGGGGTGCCCGTGAGTGTTGAGCAGTTATATGAACTGGTCGGCATTTCGGAAGAAGAGCGGGAGATTTTTAATCGCCGCCTGAATGCGATGGAGCGCGATGGTCAAATCATGCGCAATCGCAAGGGTGCGCTGTGTATTGCCGAGAAGCTGAATCTGATTGCTGGCCGTGTGGTCGGGCATGCTGATGGGTTTGGCTTTCTGGTGCCTGACCATGGCGGGGATGATCTGTTTTTGAGTCCGCGTGAAATGTCGCAAGTCATGCACGGTGACCGTGTCATGGTGCGTCCCGCCGGATTTGACCGCCGCGGACGCCCCGAGGGCAAGATTGTGGAAGTGCTGGAGCGTTCGACCAAAAAGCTGGTGGGGCGTTTGATTCGCGAGCAGGGTGTGACTTTTGTCGCCGCCGAAGACAAGCGGGTGAATCAGGATATTCTGGTGCCGCCCGGACAGGACATGAATGCCGGTGCAGGCCAAGTGGTGATGGTGGAGCTGATTGAGCAGCCGTCCGCTTATGCCAAGCCTATCGGCAAGGTGGTAGAAGTATTGGGCAACTATGCGGACTCCGGCATGGAGATCGAAATCGCCTTGCGCAAGCATCAATTGCCATATGAGTTTTCGGCGGAAGCGGAAAAACAGGCGGCCAAGTATCCCAAACAGGTACGCCCAGCGGATTACAAGGGCCGTATCGATTTACGTGACATGCCATTGATCACCATTGATGGCGAAACCGCGCGGGATTTTGATGATGCCGTCTACTGCGAGCCGCAAGGCAAAGGCTGGCGTCTGGTAGTGGCGATTGCCGATGTCAGTTTTTACGTGAAGCCTGGCGATGCACTGGACAAGGATGCGTACGACAGGGGCAATTCGGTCTACTTCCCGCGCCGCGTGATCCCTATGTTGCCGGAAGCACTTTCCAATGGCCTGTGTTCGCTTAACCCGGATGTGGAGCGCTTGTGCATGGTCTGCGATATGCAGATTGATGCCCTGGGCAAGATCAAGCGCTATGAGTTCTACCCATCCGTGATGCGCTCCAAGGCTCGCATGACCTACACCAAGGTGTTTGACATCATCAGCCACCCGGATGGCGAGCTGGCAAAAGAGTATGCATGGCTGGTTCCGCACATTGACCATCTGTACAGTCTTTACAAGATATTGCTCAAAGCCAGAGAAAAGCGCGGTGCGATTGAGTTTGAAAGCACCGAAACCCTCATGATTTTCAACGATAACGGCAAGATAGACCGCATTGAAGCTGTGACGCGCAATGAGGCGCATCGGTTGATTGAAGAGTGCATGCTGGCGGCCAATGTCTGCTCCGCTGACTTTTTGATACAGCACGAGCAGCCTGGCCTCTATCGTATTCACGAAGGGCCTACCCCGGAAAAACTGGAAGCCCTGCGTACGTTCCTGGGCGAATTCGGCTTTGGTGTAGGCGGTGGAGATACCCCGCATGCCAAGGATTACGGCAAGGTCATCTCCCGCATCAAGGGGCGCCCGGATGAGCAGCTCTTGCAAACCGTTCTCCTGCGTTCCATGCAACAGGCGGTTTACAGCCCGGATAATGTCGGCCACTTTGGCTTGGCATATGAGGCTTACACCCACTTTACCTCGCCCATTCGCCGTTACCCTGACTTGCTGGTGCATCGCGCCATCAAGGCCGTGCTGAATGGCGAGCGCTACAAGGCGGGAGACTGGCAGGCCCTGGGCCAGCATTGTTCCATGACCGAGCGGCGCGCGGATGATGCCACCCGTGATGTGCAGGCCTGGCTCAAGTGCTATTACATGCAGGATAAAATCGGCGAGGAGTTTGCCGGTACCGTGGCTGGCGTCACCAGTTTTGGGTTGTTCGTCGCGCTGGACGGTATTTTTGTCGAAGGCCTGTTGCATGTGACCGAGCTCGGCAACGATTACTTCATCTACGACAAGACCCGCCACGAAATGGCAGGGGAGCGTACGGGCGTGAAATACCGCCTTGGTGATCGCCTGCGCGTCAAGATAAGCCGGGTGGACCTGGAAGTCAGTCGCATCGACTTTGTGCTGGCCTCATCGGACAAGGCAAAAAATACCGTGGCGGATGAAGCCTTTGCGCAGGAGGGTGGGGCAGATGGTGATACAATTCGGCTCGCCAAGCCGCGCCGCTCTGCCGATAGAAAGCCTGCAGCCAGCGCTGGTGCCCGGCCTCGCACGGCAGCCAAGCCGTCGCGCAGCAAGTCAGCAGCCAAACCTGCTGCCAAGCCCAGAAAGAGCAGCGCATCCAAGCCTGGCGCAAAATCAGGCGCCAAGGTGTCCTCCCGTAAAACCAGTAAAAGGTCATAAGTTGTAATGAGTGATAGCCGTATATTGTTTGGATTTCACGCCGTATTGAGCCGCCTGCGTCAGCATGGGGCCAGCGTGCAGGAAATCCTGATCGACAAAGATCGTGTGGACGCCCGCATGAAGGACCTGATCAACCTGGCGGAAGGTGCTTCTGTGCGTCTGATGCAGGTAGAGCGCTCCCGTCTGGATGGGATGGCGGGCGCTAACGGTCGGCATCAGGGCGTGATTGCGCGCGTGGTGGATACGCCGATTCCGTACAAGGATATTCACGATATTCTGGAGTCGGATCTGACCGAACCCCCGTTTTTCCTGGTGCTGGATGGCGTGGAAGACCCTCATAACCTGGGTGCCTGCCTGCGCGTGGCGGATGCCATGGGTGTGCATGCGGTGATTGCCCCCAAGGATAGGGCGGCAGGTTTGAATGCGACCGTGCGTAAGGTTGCGTGCGGTGCCGCCGAGACGATTCCTTTCATCGCAGTGACCAATTTGGCGCGTACCCTGCGCGAGTTGCAGGAGGCAGGCGTATTTGTTGTTGGCGCTGCGGCCGATGCACCGGGCAATCTGTTCACCACCAAGCTGGACGGTCCATTGGCGCTGGTGCTGGGGGCTGAAGGTGCCGGTTTGCGCCGTCTCACCGCTGAAACCTGCGATACGCTGGTGAGCATTCCCATGTTCGGCTCGGTAGAAAGCTTGAATGTATCGGTGGCAAGTGGGATTTGCCTTTACGAGGCGAGACGCCAGCGTAACGCAGTTTAAGCTTGCTTATCCTGTAAACAAGAGTCTCCTGCCCGGCAAGGCTGGATTTTGCCGCGTGGGTTTATTTTAAACTGCTAAAATGCTATTTTAGTCTGTTTTTCGTAGTGTTAATTTTTTGGAGCTATCATGGCTGTTGAACGTACCCTTTCCATTATCAAACCCGATGCTGTTGCCAAGAATGTCATCGGCAAGATCTACACCCGCTTTGAAGATGCTGGCCTGAAGATTGTTGCTTCGCGCCTGGCACAACTGTCACAAGCTGAAGCTGAAGGCTTCTACGCTGTGCACAAAGAGCGTCCTTTCTTTGCTGACCTGGTCAAGTTCATGATCTCCGGTCCTGTGGTTATTCAAGTGCTGGAAGGCGAAAACGCTGTTCTGGCACACCGCGACCTGATGGGCGCAACTGATCCGAAGAAGGCCGCACCTGGCACCATCCGCGCTGACTTCGCTGAAAGCATCGATGCCAATGCCGTGCACGGCAGTGATTCCGTTGAGAATGCAGCGATTGAAATCGCTTACTTCTTCCCGGCTTCGCAAGTTCACAGCCGCTAAGTTGCAATGACCGTTAATCTGCTCAATTACAGCCAGCCTCAACTCGCCGAGTATTTTCACGGCCTGGGCGAAAAGCCTTTTCGCGCCAAACAGTTGATGCGCTGGATGCATCACTTCGGGGTGCATGATTTTGATCAGATGACGGATATTGCCAAATCGCTGCGCGACAAGCTGAAAGACCAGGCGGAAATCACCCCGCCTGGAATCAAGCTTGAGCAGATTTCTGAAGATGGCACCCGTAAATGGCTGATTGATGCCGGGACCGGGAACGGGGTGGAAACGGTATTCATCCCCGAAGCCGAGCGCGGTACGCTATGTGTCTCTTCACAAGTCGGTTGTGCGCTGGAATGTACGTTTTGCTCTACGGGGCGCCAGGGTTTCAATCGGAATTTGAGTGTGTCTGAAATCATCGGCCAGCTGTGGGTCGCCAACAAGGCGCTGGGGCGTGACCCCAAGGGCGATCGCATTATCAGCAATGTGGTGATGATGGGCATGGGCGAGCCGCTGGCCAATTTTGATAATGTGGTCACGGCACTCAATATCATGCTGGATGACTCTGCTTATGGCCTGAGTCGTCGACGCGTCACGGTCTCTACCTCGGGCATGGTGCCTGCCATGGACCGTCTGCGTGAGGCTTGTCCGGTGGCACTCGCCGTGTCACTGCATGCACCAAACGATGCCCTGCGTGATGTGATTGTGCCTATCAACAAAAAATATCCGATCAAGGAGCTGATGGCCGCTTGCCAGCGCTATCTTGAAAAAGCCCCGCGCGACTTTGTGACATTTGAATATGTGATGCTGGATGGGGTGAACGACAGCGTGGAGCACGCCCGTCAGTTGCTGGATATCGTGCGCGATGTGCCATGCAAATTCAACCTCATTCCATTCAACCCATTCCCCAATAGTGGTTACGATACTTCCAAGCCCGAGGCGATTCGTCGTTTCCGCGATGTCCTGATGCAGGCAGATTACGTCGTCACAACGCGCAAGACGCGGGGCGATGATATCGATGCCGCCTGTGGTCAGCTGGCTGGCAAGGTGCAGGACAAAACGCGGCGTACTGAACGCAACAAGGTCATGCAGGTTATATCGGTGGAGAAAACAGTTTGAAACGTTGGCTGATGGTAGTCTTGATCGGCCTGGCTGGATGCGCTGAGCAGCAAGCCCAGCCTTACAGTGCTGGCGAAACGAGTGCACGCGAGCGTGCCCGTGTCCATACGGAACTGGGTGCGGGGTATTTTGCGCAGAACCAGATGGCCATTGCGCTTGAAGAGTTTACCGAGGCCATTCGTATTGATGGCAACTATGCCATGGCCTATAACGGTCTGGGACTGGTCTATGGCGCATTGCGGGAAGATGCCAAGGCCGACAGCAACTTCAAGCGTGCCTTGCAGATTGAGCCTAATAATTCGGAGTCGCGCAATAATTATGGCTCCTTCCTGTGCTCGCGTAACCGCATTGATGAGTCCATCGTGCAATTTACCGAGGCGGTTAAAAACCCGCTCTATGCCACGCCAGGGGTGGCCTATATGAATGCCGGGATTTGCGCGCTGAAGAAAAAGGATGAAAAGTCTGCAGAGGGCTATCTGGAGAAAGCCTTGCAGGCGCAGCCTCTGTTACAAACCGCCGCTTATCAGTTGGCCACCATCCAGTTTAATCGTGGCCAGGTGGGTATTGCGCGCAATACCCTGAAAAACGCCCTGGTCAACAATCCTGGGCCAGATACTTTATGGCTGGGTATTCGCATCGAACGCATCCTGGGTGATCGCGATGCAGAAGCAAGCTATGCCTTGTTGCTGCGTAAAAAATACCCGAATTCCGAACAAACCAAGGCACTTCTTTCAGGGCAACAAGCGCAATGACGGAAACCACACCAGTAACACCTGATACGCAGGAAGCCGCAAGTACTGCGTCTTCTCATGCATCCTCCATCGGCGCCATCTTGCGTGCAGCGCGTGAGCAAAAGGGCTTGTCTGTCATCGACATTCATGCGCGCCTGCGCATCAGTGAGCGCCAGATACATGCGCTGGAGACCGATGATTTTTCCTTGCTGCCCGAGCCTACCATTGCACGTGGCTTCATACGCAATTACGCCAAGTTTCTTGAAATTGATGCCGAGCCTCTGCTGGCAGCTTACCGCGCGCAAATGCCTTCGGAAGAGCAAAAGAATATCAGTATCCCATCGGCCAACATCCCCATTACCCAGTCGCGTACTACGGATTGGAAAAAGTACATCTATGCCAGCGTGTTGGTGCTGCTGGGGGCAGGTGTCTGGCTATTGTATGACGAGAATTTGATACCGGGTATTCCTGATCTGCATCTGGGTAGCAGCAGTAGCGAAGTGAGTCCTGCTCAGGGAGAAAGCCTGCCACAAGCAGCCCTGCCAGCGGCCGAACGTGAGTCCGCCGCTACACAGGCGCCTGCGCAAGGCGAGGCCTTTGCGCTTCCTCCTGAGCAAACAAGTGATCAGGCAAACGCTGTACCCGCGGCAGAGCCACAGGCGGCCCCTGCGGCTGCCGCTCCTGCTACACCATCTGCTACAGCGCCTGCTGCGCAGCCATTGCCAGCCGCGCCCGCTGCAACAGCCGCTCCCGCGAGCACGAATGCTGACAGCACGACTTCTTCCGTGGCCTTGCACAAGGTCCGCATGGTGTTTACCGAAGATAGCTGGGTCAGCATTGTGGATCGCCATGGCAAAGAAATTTTCAATAAAACCAAGCGTGCCGGTAGCGAAGACGCCGTGGAGGGTGAACCTCCCCTGAAGGTGACCATCGGTAACGCTGCCGGTAGCCAATTGATTTATGACGATAAACCGGTGGATACCGCGCCATACAACCGGCTTAACGTCGTCCGCATTACACTGGAGTAATCGTGAGTCAGCAACAAGCCTTGAAACGCCGCCCCTGCAATCTGGTGATGGTGGGACATGTTCCCTTGGGCGGCGGCGCCCCGGTGGTCGTGCAATCCATGACCAACACCGATACCGCCGATGCGGCTGCGACTGTCCAGCAAGTATTTGAGCTTTGGCAGGCAGGTTCCGAGCTGGTGCGTATTACCGTCAATTCCCCTGAAGCCGCCGCACAAGTGAGCACCATTCGCCGCGAACTGGATGCCATGGGCTGCAATGTCCCCCTCGTAGGCGACTTTCACTACAACGGACACAAACTGCTGGCGCAATATCCTGATTGTGCTGAAGCATTGGCCAAATACCGTATCAATCCAGGCAATGTGGGCAAAGGCAGCAAGCGCGATGAGCAGTTTGCCGCCATGATAGAAGCGGCCATCCATTACCAGAAGCCCGTGCGCATCGGCGTGAACTGGGGCAGTCTGGATCAGGAAAAAATGGCGCGCATGATGGACGAAAACGCACAGCGTGCGGAGCCCTTGTCGGCCGATGCCCTGATGCGCGAAGCCCTTATTCAATCGGCCCTGGAAAGTGCTGCCCAGGCCGAGGCGCTGGGTCTGCCATCCAATTTCATTACCATTTCCTGCAAGGTGAGTGATGTACAGGATCTGGTGACCGTATACCGTGATCTTGCTTCCCGTTGCACTTATCCCTTGCACCTTGGGTTGACCGAAGCCGGCATGGGATCCAAAGGCATCGTGGCTTCTACAGCGGCGCTGGCATTATTGCTGCAGGAGGGCATAGGCGACACTATCCGTGTATCCCTCACGCCTGAGCCGGGAGAGGCCCGCACCAAGGAAGTGGTTGTGGCGCAAGAAATTTTGCAGGTGATGGGAATTCGTTCTTTTACGCCGCTGGTAACAGCTTGTCCTGGCTGCGGTCGCACCACCTCGACATTCTTCCAGGAACTCGCCCAAAAAATCCAGCGCTATCTGCGTGAACAAATGCCGATATGGCGCAGTCAGTACCCGGGTGTGGAAACCATGAGCGTTGCCGTCATGGGGTGTGTCGTTAACGGCCCTGGAGAATCCAAGCTGGCGAATATTGGTATTAGCCTGCCGGGGACGGGGGAAGTGCCTGTGGCACCTGTCTTTGTGGATGGCCAGAAAACCGTGACGCTCAAGGGCGACGCGATAGCGGAAGAGTTTCAGACGATAGTGGAAGACTACGTCCAAAAGAATTACGCCGAAGGCGGCAAGCTGCGTCAGTCGCTGCCATTGCAGCAAAAGACCATTCCGCTCAAGGCAATATAAAAAGCAATTAATAACATGGCTGATAAATTTCAAAGCATCAAAGGTTTTTACGACATCTTGCCTGAGCAAACTGCGCTCTGGCAAAAGCTGGAAGACACCGCCCGGCAAGTGCTTGGGCAATATGGCTATCGCAATATACGCATGCCGATTGTCGAGCCTACCGATCTGTTCATTCGCAGCGTGGGCGAGCATACCGATATTGTGGAAAAAGAGATGTATTCCTGGGTTGATGCGCTGAATGGTGACAAGCTGACCCTGCGGCCAGAAGGCACGGCAGGCTGCGTGCGGGCTGTGGTAGAGCACAGCCTGACCTACAATGGTCCGCAGCGCTTGTGGTATATGGGCCCGATGTTCCGTCATGAAAATGTACAAAAAGGCCGCCAGCGCCAGTTTCATCAGATAGGCGTGGAAGCATTCGGTTATGCCCAGCCCGAAGTCGATGCCGAGCAGATCATGCTGCTGGCCCGCTTGTGGCGCGCACTGGGCTTGACTGACGTTGAGCTGCAACTGAACACCATAGGCGATGCCGCCGAGCGGGCGGAATACCGTCAGGTACTTATCGCTTATTTTGAGCAGCACGCCGACCTGCTGGATGAGGATGCCAAGCGTCGCCTGCATACCAATCCCTTGCGTATTCTGGATAGCAAGAATCCCCGCATGCAAGCCATGATAGAAGGCGCTCCGCGCTTGCTGGATACCCTGGGTGGTGAAAGCCGGGCTCACTTTGATGCGGTATGTGCCCTGTTAAAGGCAGCGAATATTCCTTTTGTGCTGAATACGCGTCTGGTGCGTGGTCTGGATTATTACAACCGTACCGTGTTTGAGTGGGTGACAACCCGTCTCGGCAGCCAGGGCACTATTGCCGGTGGCGGCCGCTACGACACCCTGGTCGAGCGCCTGGGTGGCGATGCTACGCCGGCGTGCGGCTTTGGCATTGGCCTGGAGCGTGTGTTCTTGCTGATGCAGGAATATGGTATCGAGGCCACTCAGGGCTTGGACGGGTATCTGGTTAACCTGGGTGAGCAAGCCGAGCGGCTGGCACCTCAGGTAGCTGAACAATTGCGTGACGCTGGTATTTCCGTGGCCTTGCACACTGGCGGCGGTAGCTTCAAGTCGCAAATGAAAAAAGCCGACCGCAGTGGTGCGCGTTTCGCATTGATCCTTGGCGATGAAGAAGCCCAGGCAGGCCAGATCACCCTCAAACCCATGCTGGGTGGGGGCGAGCAACAACGACTCGATTTGCTACAGGCGATACAACATTTGAAGGAGTGAGCCCATGACTGCCTTGCTGCGCATGGAAGAACTGACGGTTGTCCCGGTTAAATCGCCCCAGCGCAAGCTGGTTAATCAGGTATCTTTTGTGCTGGAGTCAGGCAAAACCACTTGCGTGGTGGGCGAGTCGGGCAGCGGCAAAAGCCTCACAGCGCTGTCGGTGATGGGGCTTCTGTCCGAGCAACTGCAGCGAATCCATGGCCGTGTCATTTTTCAGGGGCGTGATCTCGCCTCCCTGAGTTCCGAAGAAATGCGCGGCATACGCGGCAAGCAAATTGGCATGATTTTTCAGGAGCCGATGACCTCGCTGAATCCTGTGCTGAAGGTGGGCTACCAGATAGGCGAGAGCCTGACCGAACATCTTGGCCTGCGTGGAAAAGCCTTGCGGGCAAAGGTAGGCAGCCTGCTTGAGCAGGTCGGCATACCGGCAGAGCGTGCAGACAGTTATCCCGATGAGCTTTCTGGTGGACAACGCCAGCGTGTGATGATTGCCATGAGTATTGCCTGCGAGCCAGCGATGCTGATTGCCGATGAACCGACGACCGCGCTGGATGTGACCGTGCAAGCACAGATTCTCAAATTGCTGGACGAACTCAAGACCCGCATGAACATGGGCATGCTGTTTATTACCCATGATTTTGGCGTGGTGGCGGATATTGCTGACGATGTGGTGGTCATGTTCCGTGGCGAGATTGTCGAGTCCGGCCCGGTGGCGGAGGTGCTCGGCAATCCGCAGCATCCTTATACCAAGGCCTTGCTGGATTGTGTGCCCGATGCCGATGGTAAAAAGCCGTTAAAGCCGATTGATTATGCCTGGCTAACAAATGGAGCCCACCCATGAGTGAACCGATTCTGGTAGCCCGTCATCTGGTCAAGACATATCCCCAGCGTGGCGGATTGTTTGGCCTGGGTCAGCAAAAGGTAAAGGCGCTGGATGATGTCAGCATACAGCTGAATGCCGGTGAAACGCTGGCTGTCGTTGGCGAGTCGGGTAGTGGCAAGTCCACCCTGGCCCGTTGTCTGTTACAATTGCTGCCCCTGGATAGTGGCGAAGTGCAATTTCAAGGCCATGACCTCGCCAAATTGTCCGGCAAGGACTTGCGCGCGATACGCCGCGATCTGCAAATGGTGTTTCAGGATCCGTTTGCCTCGTTGAATCCGCGCATGCGCGTCGGTGAAATTATTGCTGAAGGCTTGCTGATTCATGATCTTGGCACTGCATCCGAGCGGCAACGCAAGGTCGTACAGATGGTGAAGCGGGTGGGCCTGAGCGAGGCTGATTTGCAGAAATACCCGCATGAGTTTTCCGGTGGCCAGCGTCAGCGTATAGGTATCGCCCGTGCTTTGGTGCTTGAGCCCAAGGTGGTGGTCTGCGATGAACCGGTTTCGGCGCTGGATGTTTCCATTCAAGCGCAGATATTGCTGCTCTTGCGCGAACTGCAGCAGGAAATGCAGCTGAGCTACCTTTTCATCACACATGATTTGCGTGTGGTACGTCATATTGCGGATCAGGTAGCGGTCATGTACAAGGGGAGAGTGGTGGAGCAGGGGGATGTGGACTCCCTGTATCATTCGCCCCAGCAGGAATATACCCGGAATCTGCTAAATGCGATTCCAGGGCGTCGGCCGTTGGCGGGTTTGGCCGCGGCAGGCTAATCAGGTGCAAGTTGATAATTAACCTTGAATTTTAGGATGGCGTAATGGCATACGATTTGGAAGAACAAGAACAGTTGGACGCGCTGAAAAGCTGGTGGAAAACCAACGGTAAATATGTTCAGGCACTGCTGATTGCAGTCGTGATCGGTCTGGCAGGCTACAAGGGCTGGAATTATTACCTTAATCAGCAGGCGATCAAGGCTTCCGCCAAGTATCAGGCCATGACCCAACTAGATATCAAGGATACCCAGGCGATTCAGGCCGCGGCCGGTGAACTCATGGATAACTTTTCCACGACGCCTTATGCCGCACGTGCCGCGATTGCGGCGGCCAAGGTGAGCTATACCAGTAAAGACCTGGCGAGTGCCAAGCGTCAACTGGCTTGGGCAGCCGAGCATGCCAAGGAAGACCAGGTGGCGGCCGTGGCCATGCTGCAACTGGCAGGTATCCAGTTTGAAGAAAAAGACCATGAAGCTGCGTTGAAGACGCTGGCACAAAAACACGATGCCGCGTTCGATGGTTTGTTTGCCGATCTCAAGGGTGACATTCTGCTGGCACAAGGCAAAAAGGCCGAAGCCAAGCAGGCCTATGAAGAAGCATTGCTCAAACTGGACGAGCAAGGCCGCTATCGCCGCTTTACTGAGCATAAACTGGAATCCTTGGGGAGCTAAACCTTGCGTCAGATTTCATTAGCCGTGCTGATTGCACTGGCGATCAGCGGTTGCTCCACCATCACTGACATGAAGACCGATATTTCGGAGCGCATGTTTGGTCGCGAGTTGAGTGACCCACCTGCTGAACTGGTGGATTTCAAAGCCAGCATGACGCCAAAAATCATGTGGCGTGCCAGTCTTGGCGCTGCCGATGATTACGACTTCACCCCGGCCTCGATCAACGGTCAGGTATTTGCCGCCAATGCGGCTGGCGATATCTTCAAATTTGATGCCATCAAGGGTACCCAGGTATGGAAGGTTAACGCTGGTCAGCGCTTATCCGGTGGTGTTGGCGTAGGCGCTGATCTGGTACTGGTTGGTACGGCCTCTGGCTATGTTGTCGCCTATGATCAGGCAGGCAAAATGCTATGGAAATCCAAGGTGAGCAGCGAAGTGCTGAGCGCTCCCCAAGTCAATAATGGTGTGGTCGTCGTCCGTTGCGGCGATAGCCGTATTTTCGGTCTTAACGCGGTAGATGGTGCTCGTAAGTGGGTATATGAGCGCGCTACCCCGGCATTGAGCCTGCGCAGCAGCGCGGGCGTTGCCGTGGATGGTGGCGCGGCTTATGCTGGCTTTGCCGGTGGCAAGCTGATTGCCCTGCGCGTGGAAGATGGCAAGGTCATCTGGGAGGCCTCTGTTGCCCAACCCAAGGGTACAACAGAAATCGAGCGTATCGCAGACATTACTAGCCTGCCGGTGGTGGATGGTCCTTTGGTCTATGCAGTGGCATACCAGGGCAAGATCGCCGCAGTTGACCGTGCGACTGGCCGTGTGAGCTGGGGTCGCGATATTTCCAGCTATACCGGTCTCAATTCTGAAGATGCGCGCGTGTATGTTTCCCATGCGACCGGCTCGGTCTACGCGCTGGAATATTCCAGCGGCAAGACGTTCTGGCGTCAGGGCGACCTCAAAAATCGTCAGCTCAGCGCACCGTTGCCCATGGGCGGCGTGGTGGCGGTGGGCGATGTTCAAGGCTATGTGCATTTCCTCGGGCGGGAAGATGGCGCTTTTGAAGGCCGTATCCGCACCGAAGATAGCCCCGTCATGCCACAAATGCTGGCGCTGGGCACCAACGGTATTCTGGTCCAAACCCGCAAGGGTGGGCTTTACGCAATCTCACTGAAATAATCCATGCTACCCACCATCGTACTGGTCGGCCGTCCCAATGTCGGCAAATCCACGCTTTTTAACCGGCTGACCAAGAGCCGGGATGCGCTGGTGGCCGACCTGCCCGGCCTGACCCGCGATCGCCACTATGGACGTGGCATCGGTGGCGACAAGCCATTTCTGGTGGTGGATACCGGCGGTTTTGAGCCGCTCGTGGATAGCGGTATTCTGAAAGAAATGGCCAAGCAAACCTTGCTGGCGATTGATGAAGCCGATGTCGTGATCTTCATGGTGGATGGCCGTAATGGCCTGGCACCGCAGGATAAGGTGATCGCCGACCGTCTGCGCAAAAGTCAGCGCCCGGTGCTGCTTGCGGTTAACAAAACCGAAGGCATGCAACGCGCCATTGTCAGTGCAGAGTTCCACGAGCTGGGCCTGGGTGATCCACTGTCTATCTCTTCTGCTCATGGCGAAGGGGTGCGTGACCTGGTGGAACTGGCGCTGGCGGATTTTCCCGAGCCAGAACCTGAAGAAGAAAACGATGGCAGCCGCACGCCCAAGGTGGCGATTGTCGGTCGGCCGAATGTGGGCAAATCCACGCTGGTCAATGCCTTGCTGGGGCAGGAGCGCGTGATCGCGTTTGACCAGCCGGGTACTACGCGCGATTCCATCCATATTGATCTCGAGCGCAACGGCAAGCATTACACGATTATCGATACCGCTGGTGTGCGCAAGCGCGGCAAGGTATTTGAGGCAATCGAAAAATTCTCGGTCATCAAAACCATACAGGCGATTGAAGAAGCCAATGTGGCGATTCTAGTGGTGGATGCCCAGGAAGGAATTACCGAGCAGGATGCCCATGTGGCGGCGTATATTCTTGAGGCCGGTCGCGCGCTGGTGGTTGCCATCAACAAATGGGATGGCCTGAAAGAGGATGAGCGCGACTGGATCAAACGCGAAATCGACCGCAAGCTGCAGTTCCTGGATTTTGCCAAATTCCATTACATTTCCGCTTTGCGCAAGAAGGGGCTGCCGGAGTTATTTACTTCGGTCGATGGCGCCTACAAGGCGGCCATGGCCAAGCTTTCCACACCGCAACTGACCCGCGTGCTGGAAGATGCCATCATTCAGCATCAGCCACCTATCAGCAAAGGCATACGCCCCAAGCTGCGTTATGCCCACCAGGGCGGTAGCAATCCGCCGATTGTGGTGATTCACGGTAACCACGTGGATGGCGTGAAGGATAGCTACAAGCGTTATCTTGAAGGTGTGTTCCGCAAGGCGTTCCAACTGACCGGTACGCCATTGCGCGTGCAATTCAACCAAGGTGCCAATCCGTTTGCCGAGCCAGAAGACAAGCGCAAGGCGGGCGAGGGTATCGTCAGCATGCGCCGTCGCAAAACGGCTCAGCGCGCTGAGCTCAATGCCAAGAGCCGGGCTGAAAAGGAAGCCTTGGCGCAGCCCGCAGGTACCAAGCTCAATGCCGGTGTGAAACCTAAAGCCCCGATCAAGCCCAAGGCGCCGGCCAAACCCAGAAATGCAACAGGCGCCAAAAAGGCGCCTGCAGCGAGTAAAGGGCGCGCCAGCAAGAAGTAATGCCGGCGCTGTCTTAACGTTGTATCAAGAAGCGTAGAGCCCTTCCCAGAATTTCCACCATACACGTTCTTCTGGAACACCCTTTTTCAGCATTTTGCTGTCCGGATAGTTGGTTTGCAGCACGCGCAGGGTGTCCTGCTTCAGATCATCCATGCCCATCAGGTCGTAGGCGCTGATCATGATGACCAGGGCTTCTTCCACAGAAGGAGAGTCAGGGTAGGTTTCCAGTACGAACTTGCAGCGATTGACTGAAGCCAGATAGGCCTGACGCTTCATATAGTAGCGCGCCACATGCAGTTCACTGTTGGCCAGCATGTCCACCAGATAGGTCATGCGCAGGGTGGCATCCTTGACGTAGCGGCTGTTGGGGTAGCGGGTGACCAGTTCCTTGAGTGCCAGGAAGGATTCGCGCAATGACTTGGGGTCGCGGTCACTGATCTGTTGCTTGGTGAGCTTTTCAATCACGCCGCGCTCGTTAAAGGTGGCCAGACCCTTCATGTAGTAAGCGTAGTCGATGTTGGGGTGATCTGGATGCAGCTTGATGAAGCGATCAGCGGCAGCAATGGTGGAAATCGGATCGTTGCGCTTGTAGTAGGCGTAGATCTTGTCCATTTGAGCCTGAGTAGCAAAGCGGCCATGCGGGTAGCGAGATTCCAGCGTTTCAAAATATTTGATGGCTTTTTCGTAATCGCGTGAGCGCATCTTTTCGTCGGCTTCGGTGTAAATGCGTTGCGCCGACCAGCCTTTGGTCTCGTCTAACTCAGTTGGTGCGCCGAAGATCGCGCAACCAGACAGCCAGAGTACCGCAATAAACGCTAAACTATGCTTCATTTAAAAATATCCAGATTAAAAGTCTTGTAGATTATAACCGATGACCCAAACCACTCCTATCACTCTCATTATTCCACAAGACCTTGGCGGCTTGCGACTGGATCAGGCACTGCAAAAGCTGTTGCCTGAGCATTCGCGCTCGCGTTTGCAGCAATGGATCAAGGACGGCCTGGTCACGCTGGAGCCTGCGCAGGCCGTGACGGCCAAGACCAAAGTCTGGGGCGGTGAGCGCCTGCAGGTGCAAGTGCAGCCCTCGCCCGACGAACATGCGTTTGAGGCCGAGGATATTCCGCTGGATGTGCAGTATGAAGATGAGCATATTCTGGTCATCAACAAACCTGCGGGCCTGGTGGTGCACCCGGCGGCGGGTAACTGGAGCGGTACGTTGCTGAACGCCTTGCTGCATCATGCGCCGGTGGTAAAAGACCTGCCACGGGCGGGGATTGTGCACCGGCTCGATAAAGATACCAGCGGCTTGCTGGTCGTGGCCAAGACACTTACCGCGCAGACCAGCCTGGTGCGGCAGTTGCAGGCACGTACCGTCAAGCGCGAATACCGTGCCATTGTCTGGGGGCAGGTGTGGCAAAACGGACGCATCGACCAGCCGATAGGCCGCCACCCCCATGCCAGAACCAAAATGGCGATCAACCGCAATGGCAAGCCTGCGGTAACCCGCTATGAAGTGCTGGAGCGTTTTGCGGTTCACACCTATCTGCGCTGTAACCTGGAAACCGGCCGTACCCACCAGATTCGCGTTCACATGCAGCATTTGAAGGCGCCATTGGTGGGAGACCCCGTCTATGGTTTGGGCGGCATCGTGCCTCTGCGCATGATGCCGCAGCATTTGCGCGATACCGTGCTCAACTTTGGCCGTCAGGCTTTGCATGCGGTCAAACTGGGTCTGATTCACCCCGCCAGTGGCGAATTCATGGAGTGGCAGGTGGAATTGCCTGCCGATATGAAGTCTCTGCTGGAAGCCATGCGTCTGGTGCCTGTGGACGAAGTCGATCTTCCATTCGAGTTTGAAGGTGATATGGATGACGATGATCTGGACGACGCGTATCCCGAGGATGAATTGCTGGACGACGATGATGAAATTGACTGATGCATGCCTGATTGTGCCGGATTGGCCTGCACCGCCCAATGTGCATGTGGCGCAAACCACGCGTCTGGGCGGCGTGAGTCAGGCGCCATATGACAGTCTCAACCTGGGAACGCATGTCGGGGATAATCCCCTGCATGTGGCGGCAAACCGGCAGCGACTGAGTGATATGCTGCCATCCGAGCCGGTTTGGATGGAGCAGGTGCATGGCACCAGCGTGCAGGATGCAGCCTTGGCTTCTTGCGTGCCACAGGCCGATGCTGCGGTGGCGCGGCATGTGGATACCGTATGCACCGTCATGACCGCTGATTGCCTGCCCGTGCTCTTGTGCGATCAAGCCGGAACGGTGGTGGCTGCCGCGCATGCGGGCTGGCGTGGACTCAGTCAGGGTGTCATTGAGCGTACGGTCGAAGCCATGCATGTGCCCGCGGCTAATCTGCTGGCATGGCTGGGCCCCGCGATTGGCCGTGACGCTTTTGAAGTAGGGGATGATGTCTATCAGATATTTGTAAACCACGATGCCCAGGCGGCGGCAGCGTTTGCAGCCACGGAGAATGGCAAATGGCTGGCGGATATTTATCTGCTGGCCCGGCAACGCCTTGCTGCGCTAGGAGTGACGCGAGTCTATGGCGGCGAATATTGCACGTTCCATGATGCCAGCCGTTTTTTCTCCTATCGCCGTGATGGCGCATGCGGCCGCATGGCTAGCATGATCTGGCTGGGCCGATAGTCGCCAGAGTCGGGAAAGTCTAGTAGGTAAACTCCGCGACAATCCGGATATTTCGACCCGGTGCGACATTGCCGATGGTTCCACCAAAGGCGCCATCCAGCCGGTACTCTTTGTTAGCCAGATTCTCGCCGATCAGGCGAAACCCCATGTGGGATGTCGGGGCCCAATGTATACCGGCATTAAACACTTCGTAACCATCTTGCGTGCCAAACTCCAGAGGAATGGAGCCCCCACCTGCTGTAACCACGGTGCGCTGGGCAACCCGACGATAGCTGATATTGGCGTCCACCCTGGCGTGCAGGTTTGCCCCTAACGTTATATTTAAAGCATTCCCCGGTACGGTATACAGAGGGACATATTCTTTACCATCAAATAGGGCGCCACTGATTCGGGAATACGATACGCGGCCATACAGTTTGCCCGCCGACATCGTGCTTTCAAACTCAACGCCATTGCGACGTTCCCAGCCATCCTGAACAATCTCCCCGGCCTCGTTTTGCCGTAAAGACGTCAGCAGATGGCTGGTGCGTATATGGAAAAAATTGAGCTTGGACGTGAGCTGGATATTGCTACCGAATAATCTTGGTGTCTGGTAACTGATGCCTGCTTCAGTGGATTCCGAGGTCTGAGGGCGATAAAGATCGCCACAAATCTGCGAGGCCGGGCCATTGGAGGTGAATGCCCTCAGGCAACGGCTGAATACGCCTTGCGTGAAATATTCATCCACCAATGGCGGACGAAACCCTTGTCCATAATTGCTGTAGAGGGTGAGTTGCTGATTCGATGCCTGAGGTAACAAGGCATAGGCCAGACCCAGACTGTAGCTTTCCTGGCGAAATTTAATAGTGGATGCCTGATCGTACTGCTCAAGCAAAGCCAAGGTGCCGCCCGCGGCCTCGACTTGGTAAAAATCCTTGCGGAACCCGGGCATGATGCTCAAGCTTCCCAGGGTCAGCTTGGGTTGCAAATAATAGGCAACGTAGGATTTGGTACCCGGTGGTGCCGAGGCATTGAAGCCATTGGGGTAAAAGCTTTGGCTGTAAGCCGTATTGTCGTAATAGCGACTCACTTCACGCTCGTTTTTGTTGTACTGCAGGCCCAGCAACAGTTCCAGACTCCAATCCTTGTTTTCAATCATGCGTGAACGGTTGCTGATATCGAGATTGGTTGTCTCGTAACCGTAGTAGTCATTCAGGTTGCCGCGGCAAAGAATAGGAGTGCAGAGCGGGTTGATACTCGACATGCCGGAACGGATCAAATCATGCAGGTCCGTATAGCCTTTGCCAAATATCGCCTTGAAATCCACCCAGCGGTTATCAGGTCGGTATTGCAGGGTTTCTGACCAGGTCAGATCTTCAATGCTGCGGATGACATTGCCGAAAGTGCCTGGCTGACCGCCAGTGGCATCATAGGGTTGCAGGCCGCTGTCTTCAAAGCTGACCACGGAGGTGGTCAATTGCACGCTTTCGCTAGGGAATACACTGACTTTCAGCAGTTTGGAGATCGAGCTGATCGCAGAGCTTTCCAGCCTGACGCCCCCTGGCTGCATGATGTCATTGGACTGGCGATTGGAGTAGTTGAAGAGAATATCAATCCGGTCATCTGGCCGTCCATACACCATGTAGGAGCGTGAATATTCGTCGTTATTATTGGCATAGCCGAATTTGGCGCGTGCACCATAGCGTTGGCCGGGTTGCAGCAGGTCGGCGGCATCTTTGGTGGTGGCAATGATGGTGCCGCCCAGTGAACCTGAGCCACTGGTAATTTGCGGCCCGCGCTGTACTTCTACGCTTTTTAGCAGTTCAGGTTCCAGAAAAGTACCGCCCATGCGGTATTTCTCAAATCCCTTGGGAATGCCATCCACCTTTACGGCCACATCTTCATTGTCGGCATAGCCGCGGATGTTGAATGACATCCCGCTAGGGCGTGGCCCGCCATTGATCGCCACACTGGGTACATCGCGTATGACATCGAACAGGGTGGCAGGTTGCAGGCGTTCGAGATCTTCGGTGGTGATGGTCGTAATGGCGCGTGTTGTGTCGATGCGCTCATCTTCAAGCTTACGGGCACTTACGCTGACTTCAGGCAAGGTTTGCTCAGGAACAGGGACGGCCATTGTCTTGCTATTAACCGTAGTATCTGCTGTCGTGTTTTCGGTATTCAAAAGTTCAGCGTGAGCAGGGGCAGATAGCGCGTTAAGTGCGACAAGGACAATAATCATTAGCCGTCGTACATCAAGCAGACGGATTCCGGCAGGCGGAATTTGCATGAGAGGAGCTCGGATCAGGACTGAAAAGCCCCGACCAGGAGTTTGGCCGGGGCGCAGGCTTATGCCAGGTTGTAGCGGTTTTTACTGCGACGTCGACCCATGAAGCCGATCAAGCCCAAGCCTGCCGCCATCATGCCGTAGGTTTCAGGCTCAGGAACGGGCGAGGTGGCAATCGGCGCAGATGGACGAGCAACGGTGGCTAGTGCCAGTTGATCCAGGCTCATGCTGGAAGTGGTTGAGTTGAAGGCAAAGGTATACAGCGAAGAAGCTGCTACGTTGCTCCACAACCAGTATTGCTCTTGTTCTGCCGTAGCGCCGCCCATGACGGTGCCTTGGTCTTCATGAAATGCCAGGGTGGAGGTGGCGGCAACGCCATTCAGTGTCGCTGTGGTATTGGCCAGTGTACCCAGGGTGCCTATACGCAGATACACATCAAAAAAGCCGGATGTTGCGCTGCTGACCAGGGTGGAAACGAAGCTGGTAGCGCTTCCAAAGCTGTAGATATTGCCGCCACTGGTGACGAAGGAAGTGCCGCTGGTTTCTTTGACCGTGCCGCCAGAACCATAGTCAGCGGAGTTGTCGGTTGTACCGCCAAAGTTGTCCCATGCTGCAAAATCGGTCAGGGTTGCGCTGCCCCATGGTGCGGCAGAATCCCAGACATTGGTAGTAGCGAAGGCGGAGCCGCTGAACGCAGCGCCGAGCACCAGAGTAAGTGCGGATAGTTTTGTAGATAACGTCATGATAGTCCTCGTGAATATGCCGTTGACCCTTCCTCTCGAAGGCGCTGTTAGGCGATTGGCTCAACATTACAAATCCACGGTCCCACACCGTCGGATGGATACAACAACCGGCCTTGGCCGGGGTAAATCAGGATTCCAGCAGCGTTGCACTTTCAGATGGTTGGGCTGCTGCCATGCCTGTGGGTTGAAAGTCCACCACAAAGCGATATTGCTTGCCGCAGTCGATGATGACTTCTTTCTGGCCCCGGCGCAGGATGCGCATTTCCACTTTAAGATTGCCAAAGCCATCGTGCCCGATCAGCTCATCGAAGAGTGACAGCAGACATTTTTTTGCGGAGGATGGAGTAGTGGACATCGTGCAGTGCTTCCCGGTTATCGTAATTTTTCATAATGATAATGATTATCATTTGAAAGATCAAGCCTCCGATGAGCTTTGTCCCATTTCCGCATCGTGAGCATCGGGGTTATCCCGTATAATGCGCAGCTATGTCGACATTATCAGCCATCATTTTTACCAACCTGGCCGGTGGCGTACTCAGTATTCTGTGTGCAGCACTTTTTGTTTTAAAAGCCCGTCCAGCCTGGATTCCCATGCTGGTCAGCTATGCTATTGGTGCACTGCTGGGCGCCGCCTTTCTTGAAATATTGCCGCACGCTTTGAATGAAGCTTCCAGTGTGGAGGCGATGGCAATGACGGTGCTGTTTGGCATCCTGTTGTTTTTCATACTGGAAAAGCTGGTGTTGTGGCGGCATTGCCATGGCAATGAATGCGAGGCGCACAGCGGTCATGAGGCGGTGTCATCCTCGCATGGCCACGACCACGGGCATGATCATGGCCGTAGCGGCATGATGATCATGGTCGGCGATACCTTCCACAATTTTGTGGATGGCATATTGATTGCCGCGGCGTTTATGGTGGACATGAAGCTCGGCATGGTGACGGCCCTGGCGATTATCGCCCATGAGATTCCGCAGGAAGTAGGGGATTTCCTGATTCTGTTGCATTCGGGATATACCAAGCGTCAGGCCATTCTGCTGAATCTGCTTTCCAGCCTGGCAACATTGGGTGGCGGTTTGCTCGCCTATTTTGCCTTGCAAACAGTACAAAGCTGGATTCCCTATATTCTGGGCTTGGCGGCTGCCAGCATGATTTATGTTGCGGTGGCCGACTTGATCCCCGGTCTGCACAAGCGCACCGAGCTCAAGGCGACGGTTCAGCAGGTGCTATTGATCATGCTTGGCATTGCCTCTATCTGGCTGACCAAGTTTTTCCTGGAGTAGGGCGGCTTTTTCCTGTGCCAGTTTGCGGCGCCTGCGTTGCGGCGTACCAAACAGCCACAGCAGTAGCGCGCATGGCAGCAAGCCATAAAACATAAAGGTCAGGATGCCAGCCACCAGGCTGGGTTCGGTGGCTGCCATCAGTACAGTAACGTACAGCCAGGCGATGGCAACAATATACATAAGGGCTTTTTCAAAAACTCAGGTGATATGAGTGCCCAGATTTTAATTGAGAATATACGTATGAACCAATCCATTCCAAAAGTAGGCTTTGTTTCCCTGGGCTGCCCCAAGGCATCTTCGGATTCTGAGCGCATTCTCACACAACTGCGCGCTGAGGGCTACAGCATTTCTGGCTCCTATCAGGATTCAGACCTGGTGGTCGTCAATACCTGCGGCTTTATTGATAGCGCAGTGCAAGAATCACTCGATGCGATTGGCGAGGCGCTGGCAGAAAACGGCAAAGTCATTGTGACTGGCTGCCTCGGGGCGAAGGCGGATGTGGTGCAAAACGCGCATCCCAGCGTGCTTGCCGTCACCGGGCCGCATGCGCTGGAAGAAGTGATGACCGCTGTGCATGCCAATCTGCCCAAGCCGCATGATCCCTATACCGATCTGGTGCCGCCACAAGGCGTGCGCTTGACGCCCAAGCATTACGCTTACCTGAAGATCTCGGAAGGCTGCAACCACCGCTGCAGCTTCTGCATTATCCCTTCCATGCGTGGCGATCTGGTGAGCCGCCCGATAGGGGAGGTGATGCAGGAAGCGGAAAATCTGGTCAATGCCGGTGTTTCCGAACTGCTGGTGATTTCGCAAGACACCAGCGCGTATGGCGTGGATGTCAAATACCGTACCGGCTTCTGGAATGGTCGCCCGATCAAGACACGCATGACCGAGTTGGCACGTGGTCTGGGTGATCTTGGCGTATGGGTGCGCATGCATTATGTCTACCCTTATCCGCATGTCGATGAAATTATCCCGCTGATGGCCGATGGCTTGATCCTGCCTTATCTGGATGTGCCGTTCCAGCATGCCAGTCCACGCATCCTCAAGGCAATGAAACGTCCGGCAAGCAGCGAAAACAACCTCGCGCGTATCAAGGCTTGGCGTGACATCTGCCCGGATATCACTATTCGCAGCACCTTTATTACCGGCTTTCCTGGCGAGACTGAAGAAGACTTCCAGATGCTGCTGGATTTCCTGCAGGAAGCAGAGCTGGACCGTGTTGGCTGTTTTGCCTATTCCGCTGTTGATGGCGCTGCCGCAAATGCTTTGCCAGATGCGGTGCCTGAAGAGCTGAAGCAGGAACGTCTGGCGCGTTTCATGGAAGTGCAGGAAGCGATCAGCGCAGAGAAATTACAACGTCGGGTTGGGCGCCTGGAAACCGTGCTGGTGGACGAAGTCAATGGTGATGAGGCGATTGCGCGTACCATGTCCGATGCGCCCGAAATCGATGGTGTGGTGTATCTGGCCGATGCGGAAGGCTTGAATCCTGGCGATCTGGTGGAGGTGCAAATCACCGATGCCGATGGACACGATCTCTGGGGCGGTCCACCGGGCTCGATTTGAGGAACAGGTAATTCTTGATCAGTGAAGACTATGGTCAGGGATTACCGAATAAATCCGGCATGATGGGATGCGGGCGCTCGGAGTCTGCCCGCTCTTCCAGAAAGTCCAGTGTGTAGGGACAGCGCGCTGGTTGTTTGATCGCCTTACGTTTTTTGCCGGTTTTTTCGGTATTGACGTAGGGTGTCTGACTCACCCGAATGTAGCCTGCGGCGAGCAGTTTTTGCGTGGTGGTTTCGAACAGGCTGAGAGGATTGTCGATGTTTTGCAAGGTGATGTTGTTTTTGCTCACCTTGAGCACGTTATACATCACGAATTTGCTGGATGTCTGCTTGCCGTAGATTTCACCCTTGCAAATCTGGCCAGTCTGAAAATCCATAATCGTTCCTGAAGTGCTGTTGAACGCATGATAACGGCATTGCAGGGCCTACACAAGCTTGTCTTGCGCCAGTAACAGCTTCCCCGCCTGGTCAAATGGCAGTGGCTGACTGAACAGAAAGCCCTGCATTTCATCACAACCGATACTGAGCAGGAAATCGCGTTGCCGTTCGGTTTCAACGCCCTCTGCTACCAGGTTAATACCCAGGTTATGGCCCAGTGCCACAATCGCTTTCAGAATAGCCTGATTTGCCGTGTCACTTTCCAGCCCCATGACAAAGCTGCGATCTATCTTGAGATTATCAATCGGGAAGTGTTTGAGGTAACCCAGACTGGAATAACCCGTCCCAAAGTCATCGATGGCAAGTTTTATCCCCAGACCTTTCAAGTCGTTCAACACCTTGATGAACTGGGGTGAAGTGTCCGCCAGCGTGCCCTCGGTGATTTCCAGTTCGAGCAGTGAGGGCTTAAGCCCCGTCTCTTGCAGCACGCGCGAAATATTGCCGACAAGGTTACTCTGCTGAAACTGTCGGGGAGAGACGTTCACTGAGACTGGTACGTCATATCCGGAAAGCTGTGACAAGGCGATGCTTTCCATGCAGGCTTTTTCTAATACCCATGAGCCGATCTGCTCGATTAGGCTGCTTTCTTCCGCAATCGGAATAAAGCGATTTGGCGAGATCAATCCTTGCCTGGGGTTATGCCAGCGGATAAGGGCTTCAACACCGGTAATGCGCTGCGTACGCAAATTGAGTTTGGGCTGGTAATGCAGGTGAAATTCGTTGTGCCCCAGCGCGTTGCGCATCTGATACTCCATCTCCAGTCGCTCAACCAGAATGGAGTTCAGCTCGCGTGTATAGAACTGGAAATTATTCTTGCCTTCCTGCTTGGCCTTGTACATGGCCGTATCTGCATTTTTGAGCAGTGTTTCGCTGGTCTTGCCGTCGTCCGGGTACAGGCTGATGCCGATGCTGCTGGTGACGGTAAAGTCCTTGCCTTCGATGCTGCAGGGCTCGGAGGTCAGGGCCAGCACGCGTTGCAGTGTCTGGCTGAGGGCATCCATGCCGTGAATATTGGACAGCAGCAGGACAAACTCATCCCCACCTGGCCGGGCAACCGTATCACTGTCTCGTATGCAGCTTTCCAGGCGGCGGGCCATGGCGATCAAGAGCTGATCTCCGATAAAGTGTCCCATGCTGTCGTTGATGTCTTTGAATTTGTCCAGATCCACAAAGACAACGGCAAGCTTGGATGCCGTGCGATCGGCATAGCTGATGGCCTGTAACAGCCTGTCCTGCATTAGGGTGCGGTTGGGCAGGCCGGTCAGGTCATCATGCGTGGCCTGATATTCGATCAGGGCGTTATAGCTTTTGCGCTCGGTAATGTCTTCTACCGTGCCTTCAAAATAGAGCAGCTTGCCTTCGTCGTTACGAACGGCGCGGGCATTTTCCGAAATCCAGATGGTGCTGCCGTCGCGGCGATAGATTTGCGACTCGAAATTGACTACCCGGTCCTCAAGTTGCATCAGCGTGAGAAATGCCTGGCGACTTTCGGGTTGCACATAGAGCTGCTGGGCAATATTGTTCAGACTTTGAATGAGTTCTTCCGGACTCTCGTAGCCATAAATTCGCGCGAGAGCGGGGTTGGCATTGATGTACTGCCCGTCTTGACTGGTCTGGAAAATACCTTCGATTGAATTCTCGAAGATGTTGCGATAACGGCGTTCCGCTTCCTGCAGGGCTTGTTCGTTCAGCTTGCGTTGCGTGATGTCCTGGATAAAGCCTTCCAGTGCCTCGACTTGCCCTTGTGGATTGAAAATTCCGGTTCCGCGCTCATTCACCCAGCGGATTTGACCGTCTATCGTCATGATCCGGTATTCAATTTCAAAACGCTCACGCCGGGATAATGCATCATCGACAGTGTTTCTGATGCGAGCGCGATCCTCAGGTAGGGTCAGCTCTTCAAAGCTGGTGCGACCGTTATGCAGCAGTTCGTCGGGGCGATAGCCTGTCAGATCAAAACAGCCATCGCTGATGAAAAGCATCGTCCAATGCGCATCGACCAGACAGCAATACGCCATGCCCTCCATGTTTTTCAACAGGGAGTCCAGTATGTGCTCCCGGTGCTGGAGCCAGTTGCGTATAAATGCACTCACGCTGGTAGTATAGTCTTCGACTTTACTATGATGAGCTAAGCTGAGTCGCATGGTCTTGGTTAGTCATGAGCTTGATGTTTGCAGAGATGCCAATAAGTCTTAATAACAGCATAGCTTTTAGCAAGGATCAGGCCAGAAAGCAGGGCACTGATATGAGGCGTTCTTGTTCTTTAGAGCTGGCCTGTCGTCCCTGATATGCCATATTTCGGTGCGCAAAAATACATGTTTGCACCCTAAATATGCTTGTTTATGCGTTTTTGTTCTTTCGACGCAACTTGACGTGCGTGCGTATGAAATCGGTTGTTTGTTGGCGTCGCTCGCTGCCTTCAGGATCTTTAATCCACATATGGAGGAGGCCGTTGAAAAAAAGATAAGTGTCCATCGCGTATTCTTCAGGCGTGCAACTCGTATCCAGCAAGTCGAGTTCCTGGGCACGCTGATAAGCACGCTCGATGTTACGTGAGATATTGGAACAATTGTTGGCTATCTGTTGTAAAACTTCTGCGAATTCATCAACATACTCACATTTGATCATCATGATCTCGTAAGTCTGTCGTGTCTCGCTACTGTCATTTAGCACTTGTATGGTTTCGGTCAGGAAACGTTCTATATTAAGCAAAGGGTCTTCTGCACCCTCAGCGGCTTTAAGCAAGGTGTCATCCATGCGGTCTATCAGGGGGAGGAACACACGCTCACGCAATGCCAGAAGGATTTCGGTTTTACTGTCAAAGTGCCAGTAAATCGCCCCGCGCGTCAGGCCTGCCTGAGCAGCAATTTGCTCCATGCTGGTTCTGCTGACACCTCGAACTAGAAACACCTCGCGTGCCGCATCAATAATGCGTTGGCGGGTGATAGCAGCATCTTCTTTGGTTTTGCGTACCATATGACTTAAGCTTATAACCTTATATAAAATGGGGTTTACATACAATCATGTTTGTATATAATATACATACATTCACGTATGTAAGTCAAGAATCTTTGTATATTAGACATGGAGTTACAGATGACAGCCATCAATTTTGATCGGGGAAATAAAGGTATCGGCAGTAAGTTCCAGGCATCCTTGCTGCTGGCACTTATGGCTGGAGTAGCAGTCAGCGCATGTAGCAAGGGTGACCAGAGTGCTGCTCAACATCAAGGTGGCGCCATGCCAGTCACAGTAATGGAGATGCAGCCCACCACCGTTCCCATTACGGCAGAAGCTGTAGCTCAGACCGAGGGGGCTAAAGAGGTTGAAGTGCGTCCTCGTGTGGGCGGTATCCTGCTCAAGCGTTTGTATCAGGAAGGCGAGTCTGTAAAAGCAGGTCAGCCTATGTTCCTGATTGATCCTGTGCCTTATCAGATAGCTCTGCAGCAAGCGCGTGCCGAGCTGGCACAACAGAAAGCCAAGATTGAACAGACACGCCGCGAAGAGGCGCGTTTGCAGAACTTGTTGTCTACCCAGTCGGTAAGTCAGCGCGAGTACGACAATGCCGTATCTGACAACGCAGTGGCCAATGCAAATCTTATGGCGGCCGAAGCTGCTGTTCGCCAGGCTGAATTGAATCTTTCCTACACCACGGTAACCGCACCGGTAAGTGGTGTTTCTGGCCGTTTCCAGTTTTCTGAGGGCGCGCTGGTAGAGGCCAACTCAAGTCTGCTGACTACGTTGGTTCAATTGTCCCCTATCTGGGTGCGCTTCAGTTTCTCTGATAACGAACTCGCTCAGCTCGGTGGTCGCTTGACTGAGAAAAATGTGAAGCAGGTTAGCGTCGTATTGCCGGACGGCAGTGAATATCAACAGAAGGGCAAGCTCAACTTTGCTGCCAGCCAGATTGATCCTACCCTGGGTACCCAGCAATTGCGTGCCACCTTTGATAATGAAGATCAACGCCTGCTGCCTGGTCAGTTCGTTCGTGCACGTGTAACCACCGGTCAGCGCGACGGCGTATTTATCGTGCCTCAGGTTGCCGTTGTGAATGTGCAGCAAGGTAAGATCGTCTTTGTGATCAATGAAAAGAACGAAGCTACTCCACGTCCCATCGTGACGGGCGGCTGGCAAGGGCAGGGCTGGATTGTGCTCAAAGGACTTAATGCAGGGGACAAGGTCGCTATTGATAACATTATCAAGCTGCGTCCAGGCGCCCCAGTAAGCCCTCATCCACAAGAAGCAGCACCGGCAGGTGCGCCAGGCGATACTCTTGCGCCTGAGGCTCAACAAAAACCCAAGCAATCCTAAGCGGGAGACGTCATGACCAGATTTTTCATCACGCGCCCGATCTTTGCGTCGGTGCTCTCCATCATTATTGTGCTGGCTGGTTTTGCGGCAGCGATGAAGCTGCCGATTGCCCAGTATCCGCAAATTGCGCCGCCTACCGTTATCGTGACGGCGACGTATCCTGGTGCCAGTGCCGAAACCCTGTCCAAAACAGTTGCTGCGCCTATCGAGGAACAATTGAGTGGCGTGGAGGGCCTGCTGTACTTTCAGTCCAGCGCCGACTCCAGCGGCACGCTGACCATTACTGCCACGTTTGAAACCGGTACGGAAGTGGATCAGGCGACTTTCAACGTCAGTAACCGTGTGAATATCGCTTTGCCGCGTTTGCCAGAAGACGTCCGTAGAACCGGCGTTGTCGTGCAGAAGCGTTCCAATGATATTCTGATGGCGTTGATGCTGATTTCGCCCAGCAAAAAATACGACCCACTGTTCCTCAGCAACTATGCCACCCTCAATGTGGTGGATGAGCTGAAGCGCATCAAGGGTGTTGGTGACGTTACCATTTTCGGTTCCCAGGATTACTCCATGCGCATCTGGCTCAAGCCTGACCGCATGGCCCAGCTCGGCGTGACTACGACCGATATTTCAACCGCGATACAGGCCCAAAATGCCCAGTACGCCGCTGGCAAGATCGGTCAGGAGCCGGTCGTTGGCCAGCAACAGCTTGTGTATACCGTGACCGCCAAAGGTCGTCTCGTTGAGCCGGAACAGTTTGCTGACATTATTGTGCGATCCAATGGCCCGCGCGGCACTTTGCGCCTGAAAGATGTGGCGACTATTGAGTTGGGCGCCCAGATGTACAACGTACGCACCTCGCTGGATGGCCAGCCCGGTGTTGGTATTCCGGTGTTCCTGCAGACCGGTGCCAATGCGCTGGATACAGCCAATGCCATTAAGGCGAGAATGGAGGAGCTGAAGCAGCGCTTCCCTGAAGGCGTGGACTATGCCATTCCTTATGACACCAGCGATTTCGTGAAAGCATCTATTGAAGAAGTCGTGAAGACGCTCGGTGAAGCCATGGTATTGGTGGTGCTGGTGGTGTTCCTGTTCCTGCAAAACTGGCGCGCGACGCTGATTCCAATCATTGCCGTGCCGATTTCGCTGGTAGGTACCTTTGCCGGCTTGTGGATATTCGGCTTCTCGATCAATACCTTGACCCTGTTTGCCATGGTGCTGTCGATTGGTATCGTGGTGGATGATGCCATTGTGGTGCTGGAGAATATTGAGCGCTTGATGAGCGAAGAAAAACTCTCGCCAGTCAATGCTGCCATCAAATCCATGCAGCAGGTATCGGGCGCAGTGGTCGCGATCGTGCTGGTGCTGTGTGCGGTATTCGTGCCTGTTGCGTTCATGGGGGGCATTGCCGGTGAGCTTTATCGCCAGTTCGCGGTAACTGTGGCAGTTGCCGTCGTGATCTCGGGCATTGTGGCGCTGACGCTGACGCCCGCCTTGTGCTCACTGATATTGAAGTCTGTGCATGAAGAGTCACGCTTCTTCCGTCCGTTTAATCGCGGTTTTGAAAAGCTGACCAACTTCTACACAGGCACGGTCAATCTGACCCTGCGTCATACCATCATTGGTGCCATTGTGTTTGCGGGCATCGTGGCTGGTGCAGCTTTCCTCCTGTACAAAGTGCCTGGCAGCTTTGTGCCACCGGAAGACCAAGGCTATGTGATTGCAGCGACTATTCTGCCTGATGGCGCGACCCTGACGCGTACCAGCAACACCACGGAAGCGGTGCGTGCTGCGATTGCCAAGGATCCTGCCGTACGCAGTGAGTTTGCCATCAATGGTTTTGACCTGATCGGTGGCGGTAACAAGACCAGCTCCGGCACCATGTTTGTCCGTCTCAAGGATTGGGATGCTCGTACCACGACTGCAGATGAGATCGTCGGGAAACTGATCGGCATCGGCATGATGCAGCCTGATGGTCTGGCGATTGCTTTCAATCCGCCTGCTATTCGTGGTTTGGGTAACTCGGGCAGCATGGAGCTTTACATTCAGAGCCGTGGCGATTCAGACCCATTGCATCTGTCTGCCGTGGTGAACAATCTGATTGATGACCTGAAAAAAGAACCAAGGCTTGCTGGCATCAATACCTTCTTCCGCCCTACGGTTCCTCAGTTGTTTGTTGAGGTGGATGAAGCCAAGGCAATCAGCCAGGGTGTGCCGATTTCGGATGTCTACGCCACATTGCAAAGCACCATGGGTTCGCTGTACGTGAACGACTTTAACCGCAGTGGACGTACTTATCGCGTGCAATTGCAGGCAGAGGCAGCTTACCGCATGAAGCCTGAAGACCTTGGTCGCGTATATGTACGCTCCAATGATGGCAAGATGGTGCCTTTGTCAGCCTTGAGCACTACCCGAGAAATCGTGGGCGCAGAACAGCTGGAGCGTTATAACGGTTTGCTGGCGGCGAAAGTGCTGGCGGGTGGTGCACCGGGTGTGAGTTCGGGCGATGCCATCAAGCTGGTGGAAAAAATTGCGGCACAAAGCCTGCCAGATGGTTACCAGATGACATGGACCGGTCAGGCCTATCAGGAAAAACGGACTGGCTCGGCTGCTATCTATGCCTTCAGTTTCGCCATCATCATGGTGTTCCTGATCCTGGCCGCGCAGTTTGAAACCTGGGCCTTGCCTCTGGCTGTGATCATGGCCGTGCCATTCGCATTGGCGGGTGCCTTGCTGGCGGTGCTGGTACGCGGCATGCCTAATGACATCTACTTCCAGATCGGTCTGGTGACGCTGGTAGGTCTGGCCGCGAAAAATGCGATTCTGATCGTGGAATTCGCCAGCCAGAAACTGGAAGAGGGCTTGCCTGTGGCACAGGCTGCTGTTGAAGCCGCCCGCTTGCGGTTCCGTCCTATCGTGATGACGTCCATGGCCTTTGTGCTGGGGATTGTGCCGCTGGTATTTGCCAGCGGTGCCGGTGCGGCTGCCCGGCGCTCCATGGGGACGGGCGTATTTGGCGGCATGCTGCTGGCCACCTTTGTTGCTACGGTATTTATCCCCTTGTTTTTCACATGGTTGACAGGAACGCAGAAGAGAAATAATTCTGCACAAGAACAGAAGGAAATTGCATGATGCCACGCTTGAAACTGACCTATATCGCTGTATTGGCCGCCATACTGCTGCCAGGCTGCGCCATGATGGGCCCTGACTACCAACGGCCCGAGATGCCCGTGCCAGCCAAGTTTGCCGAGCAGGCCGATGCGACCAATCAAGCTGAAATCTCCCGCACCTGGTGGCAGCTGTATAACGATCCGGTATTGAATGACCTGGTGGCCAAGGCTCTGGCCAACAATACCGACATCAAGCTGGCGGTAGCCCGGGTGGAAGAGGCGGATGCCTACCTGCGTGAAGTAGGCGCGGCGCTTTTCCCGCAGATTGACCTGAACTCCAGCGCTACGCGGTCGCGTATTACCCAGCTGGGTGCAACCCCACTGCCTTCAGGCGTGGATCCCATACGCGAAAACTACAATATTCGCCTTGGTACATCCTTTGAGTTGGACTTCTGGGGCAAGCTGCGTCGTGCCAAGGAATCTGCACGTGCGCAAGCGATGGCAACCCACTACGCTCGCGATACGGTAGATTTGTCCTTGCAGGGCCTGGTGGCCAGCAATTATTTATTGCTGCGCAGCCTGGAGTCGCAGATTGCCTTGTCACAAGACAGTCTGCACAGTCGCCAGGAAAGCCTGGCATTGACGCAACGTCGTCTGGAGGGGGGCGTGTCCTCTGCGCTGGATGTGCATCAGGCGCAAGTATCGACCTCCAATCTGACCGCGCAGCTGGCTGACCTGGTGCGGCAGCGTGCCATCGTGGAGCATCAGCTCGCCGTGCTGACTGGCGATCTGGCCTTGACTATTCCTGCCGCGGATTTCAATCAATTGCCTACACCGCCCGTTCCACCGGTCGGGCTGCCGTCCAGCCTGCTGGAATCACGGCCGGATGTTCGTCAGGCCGAACAGAACATGATCGCGGCAAATGCCAACATTGGCGTAGCCAAGGCGGCCCTGTTTCCTACTATTTCGTTAACAGCGAATTATGGTGGCGAAAGTGCCGAGCTGGGCGATATCCTGAAATCCGCCGCCCGTATCTGGACTGGTGGTCTTAGTCTGAATCTGCCTATCTTTGATGCAGGCCGGTTGAATTCGCGTGTCGATCAGGCCACGGCGCAGCAAAAGCAAACCCTGGCATCTTACGAGAGTGCCATTCAAACGGCGTTCAAGGAAGTGAACGATGCTTTGGTCAATCTGCGTCAGCAGTCTGAACGCGAAGCCGCGCTGGAAGCGAGCAAGGAGTCTTCCAAGAAGGCATTGGATATCGCAGAAAACCGCTACAAGGCAGGCTACTCTGGCTACCTCGATGTGCTGGATTCGCAACGGGTTTATAACGATGCAGCGTTGGCCTATGTGCAGAGCCGCCAGGCGAGACTGACTGCCAGTGTCGATTTGTTCAAGGCGCTGGGTGGTGGCTGGAAAGCCGGTGACAAGTAAACCTGCTTTTACTTAAGCCTGAGTCAGGCTACTGCAGCCTACACGTAACCAGTCGTGACGTCCTTCCAGTACGGTTTCCAGCCGCTGGAAGGATTTTTCATTCAGGCTGCGGATACGGTAGCTGACATCTGGCAGAAAGCGACTGCGCGGTACCAGTAGCGTGGGTTCCCCTGCCAGGCCTTCCTCAGGGGGCAGGTAGAGGCTGGAAAACTCTGGCAGGCTCTCGGACAAGGCACCGTTAGTGAGGACTGGGTTAGTCTCCTGCATATTGCTGAGTGCCACCCAGCGAGCATTGCGCGAGATAATCTCGACGCCAATATGTTTCTTGCCAGAAGCCAGCACGCTGACATTTTTGATAATGCCAATGATGCCAGCGTCTTTTTGATCCTCCATCAACAGGATCACGATCATCCCGGGGGACAGCGAGGTCTCGCTGTCTTTCTCCAATGTTGCCCCATAGCCTCTGGGGCTCATGTCAGTCACCGTCCAGCGCAGGTTTTTCAGGCTGGGCTCAGGCGCCGAAAATGTGGTGCTTCGTCTCACGCTGTGCTTGGCCAGCCGTTCTTCCAGTGGAGCGGCATTCTCGGTCAGGTAGGCGTTCTGCAATGCCAGCTTGTCGGCCCTGGTGCGCAGATGCATGCAGATGGCATCCAGCCCCAATATGACCCGGGTGCCCAGCAGGGTCGATTGACGCTCTTCCTTGCGGCGCTGGCGGCGATAGCCGTTTTTTGACCAGTCAAACTGAAGCTGCTGCAACAGAGAGCTCAAATGCGGATTGTTGGCAAACTCTGAAAGCCCGAGCTTGGCCATGGCTTGCGGCAGATTCTGGCTATGGCTGAGCAATTCAATCCTCATCGACAGGTCATCTGTGGACCAGTAGCGATACTCAGGAGAGGGTTCTAGCGTGCGCATGCGGCGTGCACCGCGGTCTTTGCGCAAATCGATGAAATAAAAATGATGCTGTTCTTCGTAATGATCTACCACTTGTACATTACGCAGCAGCTTGGTCAGTAGTTGCCACGTCAGTTCAATTTGTATCCGGTTCATGCCAGATTGGTTGATGGAATCCAGCATGCATATCTGGGCAAACATGGTTGCCAGCGATTTTTCCGGGCAATCTGCATAAATGGACAAGGGCGTGGATGTCAGCCCAAGACGCTCTGCCAGCCGGTATACCTGAAACATTTGATGCCATGCGGCGGCAGGGACGGCCTGTTGCTGAAAGTAGCGCAGTTTGATCATGCAGAGGCCGGCATGCAATGCGCGGCCACACATCAGGCTGATCTGGTAGGGCGAGGATTCGGGTGGAGGAATGTTGTTCGGCGGTAATTTGAGCTGCTGGAGTTCAATCTGCTGAACATAACTCAGGAAAATCTGGCGCTGATAATAATAGCCGCCTTCGGCAATCCGGCTTTCCAGTTCGGGACGCAGCTTGTCGAATCGCGCATACTGGTCCAGCAGTTTTTCCAGCCGCGGATGGTTGGCTTCATCAATATGCAGCAATGCCAGCTGTGCTGCCCGGTCTGTTTCGTTATATCCGGAAAGAAAGCGCGTGCTGGCCTCCAGGGCGGCAATATCATCCAGCGCGTGCAGTTCGCTCAGAAACTGACGATGCCCCGCGTCTGTAGTGGCTTCTTTTTTTGTGATCAGTCTTCTAATAATGGACTTCATTCACTGTGCCTACCCTGAGTTATAGCCGCCCAATATGGATTTTTTATGCCATTCGGGTTTTATTGTAGCCACAATTGCACTCAAATAATACCAAGGCGAGATTTATTTGCGGCGCTTATGCCGAGGGAATGGAAATGTCGCTATTCAAGGATCTAAGTCCTTGCCTTATCTTGCTAATCAAGGCGGAATATTAGCCTCCGCCAAGTACATATAAGGGGAATTGAAAAGGGCAGGCATGATAAAATCGCTCTTTTCATTTGATTGATCGTTTTCCATGACAGTACGTACCCGTTTTGCTCCCAGTCCTACCGGTTTTCTGCATATCGGCGGTGCCCGTACCGCCTTGTTTTCGTGGGCATATGCCCGCAAGCATGGCGGCAGTTTTATCCTCCGGATTGAAGACACCGATGTGGCTCGTTCAACCCCGGAAGCCGTGCAAGCCATTCTGGATGGCATGACCTGGCTGGGACTGAGCTGGGATGAAGGTCCGTTCTACCAGATGCAGCGTATGGACCGCTACAAGGAAGTGATTCAGCAGTTGCTGGACAGCGGTGACGCGTATTACTGCTATTGCAGCAAGGAAGAGCTGGATGCATTGCGTGAGCAACAGATGCAGCAGGGTATCAAGCCGCGCTACGATGGCCGCTGGCGCCCTGAAGCGGGCAAGGTCTTGCCTGAGCCTCCTGCAGGCGTGCCGCCTGTCGTGCGTTTCAAAAATCCGCAAACAGGCGCTGTGGTCTGGAATGATCTGGTCAAGGGCGAGATCCGTATTTCCAATGAAGAACTGGATGACTTGATCATTGCCCGCGCTGACGGTACCCCGACCTATAACTTCTGTGTGGTGGTGGACGACTGGGAGATGGGCATTACCCAGGTGATTCGTGGCGATGACCATGTCAACAATACGCCACGGCAGATCAATATGCTGCAGGCCCTGGGCGCGCAGATTCCCCAATACGCCCACTTGTCGATGATTCTGGGCGACGATGGACAAAAATTGTCCAAACGCCATGGTGCAGTCAGTGTCATGCAGTACCATGAAGATGGGTATTTGCCTGAGGCGGTATTGAACTATCTGGCCCGTTTGGGCTGGTCGCACGGCGATGATGAAGTATTCAGCATGGAGCAGTTTTGTGCATGGTTTGACCTTGACCACATCACGCCATCTGCCGCCCAGTTCAATACGGAAAAGCTTAACTGGCTGAATGCGCATTACATCAAGCAGGCGGATATCAGCTTGCTCGCAGCCGATATTCAACAGCGCCTGACAGCGCTGGGCGTTGATACGGCAAATGGACCTGACCTGGCGGGCGTCATTGCCTTGTACCGTGAGCGCAGCAATACGCTGAATGATCTCGCAAGCAGCATTGCCTATTTTTACCGCAAGCCTGAGACGGATGCGGCAGCGGCTGAAAAGCATTTAACAGTTGATGTGTTGCCTATGCTCGCCGGCATGGCAGCAAAGCTTGAGAATATTGCGTGGACCACGGAAAGTATTCATGACGTGATTCAGGCGACGGTATCGGACAATGGCCTCAAGTTTCCCAAGATTGCCATGCCTTTGCGGGTGATGGTAACCGGAGGGGCGCAGTCGCCAAGTATCGATGCTGTCATGGCGCTGCTGGGTAAGGATGAAACACTGTCCCGTATCCGGGAAAGTCTCACCACAAGCGGCAAATTTTAAATTTTTGAGAACAATTTGACTGCCTCGCAGTCGTAAGGCCATGGTCGGCAAAGTAGATAAAGTTTAGCGAATTTTCTACAGCCTACTTGTAGGTGTGAAAAACATCCCCAACTAGACATACGGGAATCTGGAATTCATCCCAGCTTTCACTAGATTAGCTAATTTTTTTCACGTAGAGTTTGCTTGAATAATTAAACTCCCGCCGACTACAAAATTAAAAGGAAAAGGAGCAAAAAAATGAACGCTAAAGGGCAAATGCTACAAGATCCATTCTTGAATACCTTGCGCAAGGAACATGTGCCTGTCTCGATTTATCTGGTTAACGGCATCAAGCTGCAAGGCCAGGTAGACTCATTTGATCAGTATGTCATCCTGCTCAAAAACACAGTGACCCAGATGGTATACAAACACGCCATCTCGACTATTGTTCCCGCCCGCGCAGTCAGCATTCCATCAGCCCACGCTACTCCCGCCGAGTAACAGGAAGCGCAGTGACCTTTAGCAATGTTTGATCGCCCCAGCGGCGGAGATGCCGCAGTTCTCGTCAGTGTTGATTTTGGCGATTCAGGATATGAAGAAAGTTTGCAGGAACTAAGGCAGCTTGCCATCAGTGCTGGCATGGATATCCGGGCCACCATTGAAGGCAAGCGTCCCAAGCCGGATGCCAAGTATTTCGTTGGGTCTGGCAAGGCAGACGAGCTGGCTGAATCCCTGAAATCACATGAGGCACAGGTAGCCGTCTTCAACCACGACTTGAGTCCATCCCAGCAACGCAATCTTGAACGCTTGCTCGAAAGCCGGGTAGTGGATCGCACTGGCTTGATTCTGGATATTTTTGCCCAGCGCGCCCAAAGCCATGAAGGTAAGCTGCAAGTCGAGCTTGCCCAGCTAGAGCATTTATCCACCCGACTTGTGCGTGGCTGGACCCACTTGGAGCGCCAAAAAGGCGGTATCGGTGTGCGCGGCGGTCCAGGGGAAACGCAACTTGAACTGGACAGGCGCATGTTGCGCATACGCGTGAAGCAATTGCGCGAAAAGCTTGCCAAGCTGAAGCAGCAGCGCGGTATGCAACGCCGCTCGCGCAAGCGCTCGCTGGTCATGTCAGTTTCCCTGGTTGGGTATACCAATGCGGGCAAATCCACCTTGTTCAATCGGCTCACGCAATCTGGTGTGTATGCAGCAGATCAATTGTTTGCCACGCTGGATACCACCTCGCGCAAGCTATATATTCCTGATGGCGGTCCGGTGGTGCTTTCGGATACCGTAGGGTTTATCAAACACTTGCCACATGCCCTGGTAGAAGCGTTTGGTGCCACTCTGGAGGAAGCAGTGCAGGCGGATTTGCTTCTGCATGTGGTTGATGCTGCAAGTCCGGTGCGAGATGACCAGATTGCGCAAGTGAATAAGGTGCTGGAAGAAATTGGTGCCGAGCATGTACACCAGGTGCTGGTGCTGAATCAGATTGACCGGGCAGGGCTGGAGCCGGGATTGGAGCGGGATGAGTATGGTAGAATTTGCCGCATTCGTATTTCTGCCAAGACCGGTGAAGGACTGGAACTGGTACGCCAGTGTTTGCGCGAACATCAGCAAATGCTGTTTGCGCATCAGCTGGAAACCAGCTCGCCGGATGTAGTCCCCACATAAACGATTTTTTGATTTTCGGAGTAACTCATGGCTAACGATCCCGGTTGGGGCAACCGCAATAATGACGGCCCGCCCGATTTGGACGAGGTATTGCGCCAGTTCAGCCGCAAGCTGAATGGCCTGTTTGGCAGATCCCCCAAGGGCGGTCAGTCGCCACAATCCGAAGGCAGTGGTATTCCTGTGCTACCTATCGTGGGCTTGATTGCCGTGATCTGGTTTGCCACCGGCTTTTATATCGTCGACCAAGGCTCGCGCGGCGTGGTATTGCGCTTCGGCAAGCACGTGGAAACCACCTTGCCCGGCCCGCGCTGGCACATGCCTTACCCTGTTGAAAGTGTGGACGTCATCAACATGGAGCAGGTGCGCACCATTGAGGTGGGTTACCGTTCCGCTGAAGGTGGTTCAGGCCGTAGCAAGGAATTGCGCGAATCTCTGATGCTGACCGATGACGAGAACATTATTGATCTGCAGTTTGCCGTTCAGTACAACCTCAAGAATGTAGAAGAGGCGTTGTTCAACAACCGTTCTGCGGAAGAGTCCGTGCGCGGCATTGCCGAGACTGCGATTCGTGAAATCGTCGGCAAGAGCAAAATGGACTTTGCCTTGTACGAGGGCCGTGAAGAAGTGGCGGTTGAAGCCAAGAAGCTGATGCAGGAAATCCTGGATCGCTACAACACCGGTATCAATGTCGTGAATGTCACCATGCAGAACGCGCAACCTCCCGAGCAGGTGCAGGCTGCGTTTGATGATGCGGTGAAAGCTGGCCAGGATCTGGAACGTCAGAAAAATGAAGGTCAGGCGTATGCCAACGACATCATTCCAAAAGCGCGTGGTACGGCATCACGTCTTCTGGAAGAGGCGGCTGGTTACAAGCTGCGTGTTGAGAACGAAGCGCAAGGTAATGCCAGCCGATTTGAGCAGGTGTTAACCCAGTATCAGCGCGCCCCTGAAGTGACACGTCAGCGTCTTTATCTGGATGCCCAGGAGCAGATTCTTTCTAATGTGAGCAAGGTGGTTGTTGATCAAAAGGGCGGTAATAGCCTGCTGTACCTGCCATTGGACAAGCTTCTTGCCAACACAGGGGGCACGCCGACGGCGGCGCCATCCTTGAATGCGCCAACGACAACACCAGCCAGCACCTTGCCTGAAATTGACCTGAATAATCTGCGTTCACGCGACAGCTTCCGTAGTCGTGATCGTGAAAGCCGATAAGGGGCGTCGAACAACATGAAAAACTTAAGCACAGTGTTAATCGGTCTTATCGCAGCCTTGCTGTTGATCAGCCTCTCCGCGTTTACGGTAGATCAGCGTGAGTACGCGCTGGTATTCCGTCTGGGTGAAATCGTGTCGGTCAAAAAAGAGCCTGGTCTCTATTTCAAGATGCCCTTTGTTGAAAATGTACGTTACTTCGACAAGCGTATCCTGACCCTTAACTGGGTGGAGCCGGACCGCTTTCTGACCAGCGAAAAGAAGAATGTGCTCGTAGACTCGTTCGTCAAATGGCGCATTGTTGACCCTGCCAAATACTACGTATCGGTGAAAGGCGATGAGCTGCAGGCCGAGCGTCGTCTCTCGCAGACAGTGAATGATGGTTTGCGTGCCGAGTTTGGTAAACGCACGATACACGATGTTGTTTCCGGTGAGCGTGGGCAGATCATGGAAATCCTGCGTCAGCGTGCAGATCGCGATGCCAAGGAATACGGCATTCAGGTGCTGGATGTGCGTCTGCGCCGTGTAGACTTGCCTCAGGAAGTTAGCGAATCTGTTTATCAGCGTATGGAAGCAGAACGTAAGCGCGTAGCTAACGAATTGCGCTCACAAGGTGCCGGGGCTGCCGAGAAAATCCGCGCCGATGCTGACCGTCAGCGTGAGGTCATCATTGCTGAGGCTTTCCGTGAGGCACAACGCATCAAGGGTGAAGGTGATGCCAAAGCTTCGGAAATCTACTCGCAGGCCTATGGCAAAAATCCGGAGTTCTATGCGTTTTACCGCAGCCTGGATGCCTACCGCAATAGCTTCAAGAGCAAGAACGATGTCATGGTCCTGGAACCAGACTCTGACTTCTTCAAGTACCTGCGTAGTCCTTCTCCCCGGAAATAAGGCTTGAACTCAACCTTGTTAACTGCGCTGGGCCTCATGCTGGTGCTGGAAGGGGTTCTGCCCCTGCTGGCCCCGCAAGCCTGGCGCGATACCTTTAAGCGCATGGTGGAGTTGAAAGACGGCCAGCTACGGTTTGTTGGTCTTGTCTCCATGAGTGTCGGCCTGTTGCTGTTGTTGTTTTTCAAGAATTAACGCCCAGACCTGCAAAGGTGGAGGCATCGTTTTCCCTTCATTCGAAGCTCTGGTCGTGCGCCCGAGTTTCGCAAGCAGCCGCGAGTGGTTTACAATATAGGCCTTCCTGTTGCGGGTATGGTCGTCCCACCACTCCAGTCACAGCATGTAATGTCCGTTAACACGCCTCAACACTAAAGAATCATTATGCGTAACTGGCTTTTACCAGAATACATAGAAGATGTGCTGCCTGCAGAAGCAGCGCGCATGGAGCATTTGCGTCGGCAATTGCTGGATCTGTTTGCCGTGCACGGTTACCAGTTTGTGATTCCTCCTTTGCTGGAATATCTGGAGTCGCTGATTACCGGCGTGGGGCATGATCTGGATCTTGCGACCTTCAAGGTCGTGGATCAGCTGACCGGGCGCCTGATGGGTGTGCGTGCCGATACCACGCCGCAAGCAGCGCGTATTGATGCACACATGCTGAATAATCAGGGTGTGTCGCGCCTGTGCTACGCCGGCAGTGTGCTACGTACCACCCCAAGCGGCCTGGCCCAAACCCGGGAGCCTTTGCAGCTTGGCGCCGAGCTGTTTGGTCACGCCGGGGTGGAAAGCGATATTGAAGTGCAACGCCTGATGGTGAAAGCCTTGAAGCTGGCTGGCGTGACGCAGTTGCACCTGGACTTCAGCCATGTGGGTATTTTCCGGCACCTGGTGCGACAGGCAGGCGTTAATTCAGAACTTGAGCAGGCCTTGTATGCTGCCTTGCAGAGCAAGGATCAGGCAGAGGTGCGAAATCTGACAGCGGGCCTTGACGCTACAACTTCTGCCGCCCTGTGCGTGCTGACTGAGCTGAATGGTGGCGCAGACGTTCTGGAACGTGCTGCGCAGGTCTTGCCAGCGACATCCGCGATTGCAGCGGCGCTGGCCGATTTGCGACAGGTTGCTCAGCAATTGCAGGATCTGGACGTCAATGTCTGCTTTGATCTTGCCGAATTACGCGGCTATCACTATCACAGTGGCATGGTCTTCGCGGCCTATGCCCAGGGCTACGCTGGCCCATTGGCGCTGGGTGGTCGTTATGATGAAGTAGGCTCTGCGTTTGGCCGCGCTCGGCCTGCCACCGGCTTCAGCCTGGATCTGCGTGGTCTGGTCACGGCATTGCCACCCGCTGAAATCGCACAGGCCATTTTTGCACCGTACGATCATGATCCTGCGCTTACTGCAAAAGTGGATGCCTTGCGTGCAGAAGGGCAGATCGTCATCCAGGAGTTGCCTGGACACGAGTCTCATCGAAATGAATTGCAATGTGACCGTCAGCTGGTAAAGCAGGGCGATCACTGGGAAGTGCAGGCCATGCCTCCCTTAACTGATAAACCAATGTCTGATAACCCGATTGTTGGTACTTTTTGAGGCCGTTATTACATGGTTTGTTACATAGTTATTAACGAATTCGTAATTAAATTACTTTGGCAGAACGCATGATGAACAAGAATGTAGTCGTTATTGGTACCCAGTGGGGCGACGAAGGCAAGGGCAAGATTGTGGATTGGTTGACCGATCACGCCCAGGGTGTGGTGCGCTTTCAGGGCGGTCACAATGCCGGGCATACCCTGGTGATCGGGCAGGGCGCCGCGCAACGTGAATACAAGCTGAATCTGGTGCCCTCTGGCATCGTGCGTGAAGGCATCAAATGTTACATCGGCAATGGCGTGGTGTTGGATGTTGCCCACTTGCTTGAGGAAATCAAGGGTCTGGAATCGGTGGGTGTGGAAGTCCGTAGCCGTCTGATGGTCAGCCCAGGTTGCCCGCTGATCATGGGCTATCACGTGGCGATGGACAAAGCGCGCGAGGCTGCGCGAAACATCAAGATTGGTACGACTGGCAAGGGTATTGGTCCTACTTATGAAGACAAGGTGGCACGTCGTGCGCTGCGCGTTTACGACTTGTTCTACCCAGAGCGTTTTGCCGAAAAGCTGCGCGAAGTGATGGAGTATCACAACTTTGTGCTGACCAAATACCTGGGCGTAGCTGCCGTGGATTACCAGTCTGAGCTGGATCAGGCATTAAGCCGCGTTGATCAACTGAGCCCGATGGTGGGCGATGTATCCGCTGCCTTGTATGCTGCCAATCAGGCAGGTGACAAGCTCTTGTTCGAAGGCGCACAAGGCACCTTGCTGGATATTGATCATGGTACATATCCATACGTAACTTCTTCCAACTGCGTGGCTGGTCAGGCCGCCGCTGGTACCGGTGTCGGTCCTCAGGTGCTTGATTATGTTCTGGGTATTACCAAAGCATACTGTACGCGCGTTGGTGGCGGGCCATTCCCCAGCGAGCTGGATATTGAAACGCTGGATACTCCAGGCTTCCAGATGTCTGACAAAGGCCGCGAAATAGGTACCGTCACCAAGCGCAAGCGTCGTTGTGGCTGGTTTGATGCAGCTGCCTTGCGCCGCTCTGCCCGCATCAATGGCCTGACGGGTTTGTGCATTACCAAGCTGGATGTGCTGGATGGTATTCCTGAACTGGAGATCTGCACCGGTTACAAGCTGGATGGCAAGGTGATTGATCTCTTGCCCGTGGGTGCAGATGACCTTGCGCGTTGCGAGCCCATCTATGAGCGCATGCCCGGCTGGACTGAAAACACATTTGGTATTAACACCTGGGAAGGGTTGCCGCTCAATGCGCGCAACTACTTGAAGCGTCTGGAAACCCTGTGCGAAGTGCCGGTGGCTATCGTATCCACCGGTCCCGAGCGCGATCAGACCATTGTGCTGCGCCACCCATTCGGAGGCTAGGCTTGAAACCAATACACGAGCAGCGCCTGGCGTGGGCCATTACCGGTTCCGGGCATTATCTGCGCGAGTGCATTGATATCCTCAATACGCTGGATCAGGTGGATTTGTTCCTGAGCAAGGCGGCAGCCGAGATATTGAAGCAATACGGTTACGAGCATAATGTGGGGCGTGTGTATCAGGATAAAACGGCCAGCTCGGTGCCGGTCGAACTGTTCTACCATGGCGCATACCACACGGTCGTTGTTGCACCGGCCACCTCCAACACCGTGGCGAAAATGGTGTATGGCATTTCGGATAATCTGGTCACCAATATTTTTGCGCAGGCAGGCAAGTGCCGGGTGCCAAGTATTGTGTTTGCCTGCGATACTGCACCGGAGCTGGAGTCTGAAGCCCCGCGTGAGCATATGGTCAAGGTGTATCCACGCCGTATCGACCTCGAAAACATGGAAAAGCTGAAGACCTTTGACGACACCACAGTGGCGGGCGATATTCCCCAGTTGCAAGCAGCAATCCAGACGCGGTTGGCATGGCTGAGAGACTCCTCTTCCTGACCGGCAAGCTGGCTGAAAAAAGCCTGCACAAAGTGCTGGAAGCCATGCAGCCTACCGATTTCAAATACCGTGTCGCGCAGATTGGCGTTTCGGTCGCCGCATTGATGACCCCTGAGCTTATCGTGCGTCGCCTGCCGGATGCAGGGGATGCTGACCGGATGCTGATCCCCGGCTTGTGTCGCGGTGATCTGCGCATTCTGGAAGATAAATACGGCATTCCTGTGGAGCGCGGCCCGGAAGACCTGAAAGATTTGCCCCAGTTTTTTGGCCACGGCGGAAAAGCGCCTGATCTCTCACAGCATGCCGTGCGCATTTTTGCCGAGATTGTGGAAGCGCCTCAGTTGACGGTTGAGGGCATTGTGGCGCGCGCTGCTTATTTTCGCGATCAGGGCGCCGATGTTATTGATCTTGGCTGCCTGCCCAATACGCCTTTCCCGCATCTGGCAGATGCCATACAGGCACTGAAGTCCCAGGGATTTTCTGTCAGCGTTGACTCATTGAATCATGATGATTTGCTGTTGGCAGGCAAGGCAGGTGCGGATTATCTGTTAAGCCTGACCGAACACAGCTTGTGGATTGCCGATGAAGTGGGCTCTACCCCGGTGCTGATCCCCGCCAAGTCCGGCAGTTTGCCGTCGCTTTACCGGGCGGTAGAGGGCATGCTGAAAAAAGGTCGGCCCTTCATTGCTGATGCCATTCTCGACCCCATTCCGTTTGGCCTTACAGATTCTATTGTCCGCTATCAGCGCCTGCGCAAAAAATATCCCAACATCGACATCATGATGGGGGTAGGAAATCTGACAGAACTGACGGATGCCGATACCACAGGCATCAATGCCATCCTGTTTGGCATTATTACCGAGCTGAATATCAATGCCGTACTGGCTACCTCGGTCAGTCCCCACGCCACAAACGCCGTGGCTGAGGCCGATATCGCACGCCGTGTCATGTACGCTGCGCGCGAGGACAGGCGCTTGCCCCGGGATTACAGCAATGGCTTGCTGGGGCTGCATGATCGCCGTCCGTTTGGTTACACGGCTGAGGAAATCGCGGAGTTGGCCGCGCAAATCAAGGATCCGAGCTTTCGCATTCAGGTGAGCGAAGAGGGGATGCACATCTACAACCGCGATGGCTTGTTCACCGCTACTGATCCTTTTGCGCTGTATCCTGATCTGAAAGTCGATGACGACGCTTCTCATGCGTTTTATCTAGGCGTAGAGCTTGCCCGGGCGCAAATTGCCTGGCAGCTCAAAAAACGTTACAGCCAGGACGAAGAGCTGGAGTGGGGCGTCAATACGGTGCAAAAAGCCCCGGAAGCCAGAGTGGCGCACCGCGATGCCTCTCTGAAGGAAAAGCGCAGCAAGGACAAATCCTGAACGTCATGAATATCCAAGAGTATCAACAGGTGAAGCCGGGAGAGATGATCCATGAAACCATCGTCATCAGTACCGACGCCCAGGGCCTTCCGCATATCGCGCCTTTTGGCGTGAGGGAGCGGGACGGTTTTGTTCTGATCGCGCCTTTTCGTCCATCAACCAGTCTCGACAATCTGCTCGCCCGTCGCACGGCTGTCTTAAACTTGACCGATGATGTGCGTGTGTTTGCTGGCGCGCTGAGTGGTCATCGCGAATGGCCGGTAAGAAAGGCCACTCAGGTTGAAGGCTATGTGCTGGAAGCTGCGCTGTCTCACCGGGAGTTGGTGCTGGAAGAGGTGGTGGAAGACGCCGAGCGCCCATTGCTTTATTTTCGCGTGGTGCATGAAGAAGTACATGCTGCATTTCGTGGGTTTAACCGGGCCCAGGCGGCAGTGGTTGAGCTCGCGGTGCTGGTCAGTCGACTGCACATGCTGCCGCTGGAAAAAATCGAAGCCGAAATGCAGTATCTGAAAATCGCCATTGAAAAAACGGCGGGTCCGCGTGAGCATGAGGCCTGGCAATGGCTGGTAGAACGTGTGGCCCAGCACCTGGCCGTTGGTGATTCAAAGGAGCCGCAATGAGCCGGTTGTTGGCTAGCGTCAATAGTTTGCAAGAGACCGAATTGGTTTTATCTCTTGCCGATATTATTGATCTGAAAAACCCTGCGATGGGGGCGCTAGGAGCGTTACCTATTGAAGTGATTAAACAAATTGTCCGCTATGTTGATGGTCGCAAACCCATCAGTGCCACGATTGGTGATCTGGTTATGGAACCAAAACCAGTGCTTGCTGCCATACAGGCGGTCGCCGCCACTGGCGTGGATATTGTGAAGGTTGGCATGTTCGCAGGCGAGCAGTTGGCATGTATTGAAGCAATAAAGCCAATTGCCAGATCGGGAACCAAAGTGGTCGCCGTGTTATTTGCTGACAGCCAGCAAACGTTTCTGCCTCTGGAGGTATTTGCTGAGGCAGGATTTTATGGCGTGATGCAGGATACTGCTATCAAGAATGGTTCCAGCCTTCTGGATCATCAGGGCCTGCCTCAATTGCGCGCGTTTGTGCAAGAGGCCAGGGCAAATGATCTGATCTGCGGGTTGGCAGGTTCTTTAAGGGTGTCGGATATTGAAACTCTGGCAGCCTTGAAGCCTGACTACCTTGGTTTCAGAAGTGCGTTATGTCAGAACGGAAATCGCACGAAGACAATATCTGCGACAAGTGCAGCTGCCGTTCAAGAGATGTTGTTTAATTGCAACATGGCCTTGAAAGGCGCGCTGGCTGTGTAGTTTATGCGGTTAAGCATTTGCAAGCACAGTTGGCTTTAAAGTATAGTAAGTCTTAAATCTACAGTCACCGGGAGTTAAACCATATGAAGAAAAATCTGATCAGCATTGCAGTTGCTGGCGTTTTGGGTCTTGCTGCATTGCATGCTAGCGCAGAAGAAGCTTATCAAGGTTCTTGGTACGCTCTGCCAGGTATCAACGTCATGAACGCTGACAATGACCTGAAGGCTGAGAATTCCAGCGTAGGTGGGTTCCTGAAATTCGGTAAGGAGCTGAGCGAGCACTGGGATGTGCAAGTTGGCCTGAGCCATAACCGTGCTGATGAAGACTCCAAGCAGTTTACAGGTGGCAAGTACAAGCAAACCCTGCTGGGTGTTGATGCTCTGTACCTGTTCAGCCGCGAAAAATTCCGTCCATTCCTGCTTGCTGGTCTGGGCGCTGCACGTAACAACGTTGACTACAAGCCTAGTTCCGCTGGTTACGATGACAGCAACACTTCCTGGATGGCCAATGCCGGTCTGGGTTTCCAATACCTGTTTACCGATCGTCTGGGCTTCCAGGCTGACCTGCGTCACGTTTGGAGCCGTGCTGAAGTTCAAGGCGACAAGGAAACCGTTGGCAACAACTACCTGAACCTGGGTCTGATCTGGAAATTTGGCGCTCCTGAAAAGGTAGCTGCTGTTGAGCCAACTCCAGTGGCTGCTCCAGAGCCAGCTCCAGCTCCAGCACCTGTTGCTGCTGAGCCAGAGCCAGTTGGTCCAGCTCCAGCTGCTTTCGACAAGGTGACTCTGCAATCTGAAGTGCTGTTCGGCTTCGACAAGGACAACCTGAAAGAAGAAGGCAAGAAGGTTCTGAACGCTGACGTGGTTGAAAAGATGAAGGCTCATCCTGAAGTTGAGCTGGTGCTGATCACTGGTCACACTGACCGTATCGGCGATGAAGCATACAACCAGAAGCTGTCTGAGCGTCGTGCCAATGCAGTTAAGAAATACCTGGTAAGCCAAGGCATTGAAGCTAGCCGTCTGCACGCAGTAGGCAAGGGCGAAGCTGAGCCAGTGGTTGATTGCCAAGGCGTACGTGGCAAGAAGGCAATTGCTTGCTTGCAACCTAACCGCCGTGTTGTGGTAGAAATCGAAGTACAACGCGCAGGTAACTAAACGTTATCTTTGTACTGAAAAGCCCCGCTTTGCGGGGCTTTTTTATGGGCTGAACAATGAATACAACTGAAGTAGCGCTGGCAATAGAGGCACGGTGGGTCATACCCGTCATTCCACAAGGCGTGGTGCTCGAGCACACCACGGTCCTGATTAATGATGACGGTAGTATCCATGCCATCTTGCCAACCGCAGAAGCCAGAGCGACCTTTCAAGCTACCCGAGTAGTCCGGCTGGAACACCATGCCCTGATGCCTGGTTTGATCAATCTGCATACACACGCTGCCATGACACTGATGCGTGGCATGGCGGATGATTTGCCCTTGATGGATTGGTTGCAACATCACATTTGGCCTGCAGAGCGCGCCGCTGTTACCCCGCGCTTTGTCAGAGACGGGACCTTGCTGGCGAGTGCTGAAATGCTGGCAGGTGGTGTTACCTGTTTCAATGATATGTATTTTTATCCGGATGCGGCGGCAGAGGCGGTTGTTCAAGCTGGCATACGTGCGCATCTCGGACTGGTGGTGATGGATTTTCCATCTGCTTACGCTACGGATGCCGATGATTATCTGCTGAAAGGCCTGGAAGCGCGGGATGGCTGGCGTGGAACTTCACGCATTACCAGCAGCCTTGCGCCCCATGCGCCTTACACCATGAGTGACCGCAGCTTTGAGAAAGTGATGACCTATGCCGAGCAGCTGGGGCTGGGAATCCATACCCATCTGCATGAAACACGTACCGAGCTTGAGCAGAGCGTTGCGCAATATGGCATCAGGCCCATACAGCGCATGGCAGATCTCGGTATACTGGGCCCCGGCCTGGTAGCTGCGCATGCCGTCCATCTGGATGAGGCGGAGCGCACCTTGCTGAAGGAGTTCGGCTGCCATATAGCCCATTGCCCTGCATCCAATCTGAAACTGGGTAGTGGGATTGCCAATGTTCCTGCCATGCTTGAGACTGGCATTAATGTTGGCCTGGGGACGGACGGCGCCGCCAGCAATAACCGCTTGGACATGTTTGCAGAAATGCGCCTGGCAGCATTGCTGGCAAAAGGGGCGAGTGAGGATGCGGCTGTTGTACCTGCGACCACTGCCCTGGAAATGGCCACGATAAATGGTGCGCGCGCATTAGGGCTTGACGATAAAATCGGCTCTATCGAGCCAGGTAAACTGGCTGACCTGGTGGCGATTGATATGGATAGCGTCATTTGCAACCCATGTTTTGATCCCGTTTCCCATCTGGTTTACGTGGCCGGGCGCGAGCACGTGACGCATACCTGGGTAGCTGGCGAACTCTGCTATCAGGAAGGTATCTATGCCCATGTTGAACCTGCCGAATTAAAGGAAATTACGACACAATGGTATCCAAAACTCAGTCCATTCCGGGTGTGAATGTAGACCCTGCAGAGCTGCAGAAATTTGCCACGCTGGCTCACCGCTGGTGGGATCCCAATAGCGAATTCAAGCCCTTGCATGACATTAATCCCCTGCGCTTGCAATTGATAGACGAGCTTGCTGGTTTGCAGGGTAAACGCGTGGTGGATGTTGGTTGCGGAGGTGGCATTCTCTCCGAATCCATGAGCGCGCGCGGCGCAGATGTCACCGGTATTGACCTTGGCGAGAAGGCGTTAAAAGTCGCGGAATTACATCGCCTTGAAAGCGGTGCAAGCGTGAATTATCGCTTGATCGAAGTCGAAGCGCTTGCCCAGGAGCAGCCTGGGTCATTCGACGTTGTCACCTGCATGGAAATGCTGGAGCACGTGCCTGACCCCGCTGCCGTGGTGCGTGCATGCGCGACCCTGGTAAAGCCAGGCGGACATGTCTTTTTTTCCACGCTGAATCGCAATCCTAAATCGTATCTGTTCGCCGTTATCGGTGCCGAATACGTGCTGAACATGTTACCCAAGGGCACTCATGAGTACGCCAAGTTCATCAAGCCATCCGAGCTGGCAGAGTGGGCGAGGGAGGCTGGCTTAACGGTTAGCGGCATGCGCGGCATGGGCTACAACCCGCTGCGCAAGCATTACTCGCTGGGAACGGATGTCTCAGTTAATTACATCATGCATACGGTGAAGTAAGCGTGGCTGACGTTATTCTGTTTGATCTCGACGGTACCCTGGTGGATACCGCACCAGACCTTGCCTATGCGCTTAACCTGCAACGCGAGCGGCACGGCCTGCCAGCTTTGCCGCTGGATGACATCCGTCCGTTTGCCTCGCACGGTAGTCGGGGCCTGTTGCACAAAGGCTTTGGCATCACCATGGAGGATCCTGAATTCGACGCCATGCGTGCTGAATATCTGGCGCTTTATGATGAGGTTTTTGCCCGGTCGCCGGTACTTTTTTCTGGCATGGCAGAAGTGCTGGCCCATATAGAAAATCAGGGCTTGCAATGGGGCGTGGTCACCAACAAGCCCAGACGGTTTACCGAACCCATGATGCAGGTCATGGGCTTGAGCAGCCGTGCCGCCTGTGTCGTTAGCGGAGATGATGCCGCCCGAGCCAAGCCATATCCCGATACCTTGTTGCTGGCTTGTGAGCAGATGACAGTCAAGCCGCAGCAGTGTCTTTATATAGGTGACGCCGAGCGGGATATTGAAGCCGGACGCACTGCTGGCATGAAAACGGTACTCGCAATGTATGGTTATCTTGATGAGCAGGATCAACCCGAGCAGTGGGGCGCGGATGCAACTATTGATAAACCGCTGGATTTGATTGCATTAATCAACTGAGGCATTAAGCATGCCACTATGCCTGGTGGCGGGGTTGCTTCAGATTGTCGGGGTCGTTTGCCGCATCAATGAAGAATGAAGAGCGGCTTGCACATCCGAATTTGAAATACGGACTCGATTAGCGAACGCTGCGGCGCTCCATCAGGGCCTGCGCCAGTGTGCCGCTATCCACATGCTCAATTTCGCCGCCCATAGGCAAGCCACGTGCGATGCGGCTCACCTTGAGGCCACGTGAGCGCAGTAGCTCGCTGATGTAGTGCGCCGTAGCTTCGCCTTCCACGGTGTAATTGGTGGCGAGCACCACTTCTTCTACCACGCCATCCTGCGCACGTTTCAGCAGTTTTTCCAGATGAATTTCTTTGGGGCCTATGCCATCGAGCGGGGATAGCTTGCCCATCAATACAAAGTAGCGGCCCTGAAACACGCGCGTCTGCTCCAGCATCATCAGGTCCGTGGGCATTTCAACCACGCAGAGCAAAGTGGGGTCGCGGTTATCCGCTGCGCATAGAGGGCAGACGATATCTTCGCTGAAGGTGTTGCACAAGCTGCAATGGGTGACGACTTGCAATGCATTGTGCAGCGCCTGGGCGAGGCCATTGGCGCCGCTGCGATCACGCTGCAAAAGGTGATAGGCCATGCGCAATGCGGACTTGGGGCCTACGCCTGGAAGGCAGCGCAGGGACTCAACAAGCTGCTCCAGGGCGGGCGGATTGCGCATGACGTGAGTGATTTTTCGGTGGGATTAAAAAGGCAGTTTCATGCCGGCAGGCATCAGACCGCTCATGCGCTGTTGCGAGGTGGCTTCGGCCTTGCGCACGGCATCGTTGAGCGCCGTTACGATCAAGTCTTCCAGCATTTCCTTGTCATCGCTCATCAGGCTGGGGTCTATATGCAGTCTTTTTACCTCATTACGACAGGTGATGGTGACCTTGACCATGCCGGAACCAGCCTGGCCTTCCACTTCCACCTGCGCCAGTTCTTCCTGCGCGCGCTTCATGTTTTCCTGCATTTGCTGGGCCTGTTTCATCAGGTTGCCCAAGCCGCCTTTCATCATGGGATGCTCCTTCGTCTGCGGTTATTGTAGGGGTTTGATACTGGAGGGTATGATCTGCGCGCCAAAGTCACGCATTAACGCCTGCACAAAGCCATCTTGCTGGATGGAAGACTCTGCCTGCGATTGCAACTCGGCTTTTTCCTGGCTGATCTGATGCGCAGGCGTGTTGTTGCCGCCGCCTATGCTGAATTGCAAGTGCATCTTGCGGCCAAAGTGGGCCTCAATCGCGGCTTTCAGTTTTTCCTGATAATTCGGGTCGAGCAAATGTTTATGTGCTTCCGGCACTTGTAGCTCAAGACGGTCTGCCGTATGCCCAATCAACTCGCAATGCTGGGCCAGTGCCCTTGCCAGGCCGAGTTTCAGCTTGTCTACCAATAGGCGCCAATTACCATCGAACTCCTCCTGCAGGCTGTCTTCCACGGGGGATGATGCCGGCGTCGCTTCCGATGTGGAAGTGTAAGCCGGTTCAGGCGACGATACCTGAGTATGTGTTGGGACGTCAGCTGGCGTTTCAGCTACGGTTGCTGCGGGAGTGGCAGCCGCTGGGGCAGTTGCCGGTGCTACATCTACCTCATTGCTTGTGACCATCGTGGCTTCTGCCACAGGTTTTGCCGGGGCTATAGGGGGCGGTGCAATCGCGGCGGGCGATGGTGTGGCTGATCTCGCCATGGTGGCGGCAGCAAGCGCACTGGCGGCACTGCCTGCATGTTGAGCGATAGGGCGATCACTGCCAGAAGGGGCCGGCGCAGTCGGCGCAGGCTTGCTGGTGCTTTCATTGCTGAATGCCAGCATGCGCAACAGGCACATGGTGAATCCCGCAAACTCATCCGGGGCCAAACCAAGATCGCGGCGGCCCAGCAGGGCAATCTGATAATAAAGCTGCACTTTATCGGCCGGGAGCTTGGTGGCCAGATCCAGCAGGGCCGTGCGCTCGGGCAGGTCGAGGGGAATGCTTTCCGGTACCGTTTGTGCCACGGCCAGCTGATGAAGTAACTGGGCCAGATCCGCCAGGGCGGTATCAAACGACAGGCTGCGTTCTTCCATGCTTTTGGCTTGCGCCATCAGGCTGGGGCCGTCCTGGGCAATCAGGGCATCCAGCAGGCCATAGAGATAGCTCTGGTCGATGGCGCCCAGCATGGCACGTACTTCGCTTTCATTTACCCGATTGCCACCGTAGGCAATCGCCTGATCCAGCAGCGAAAGCGCATCGCGCATGCTGCCATTGGCAGCCCGGCTGATCAGTTGCAGTGCAATGCTGTCAGAAGGGATATCTTCCTTGGCGAGGACTTCCTGCAAATGGCTGGTAATCGCCGGTGTCGACATCTGGCGCAAATTGAATTGCAGGCAACGGGAAAGCACGGTGACCGGCATCTTTTGCGGGTCCGTCGTCGCAAGAATGAACTTGACGTGAGCAGGGGGCTCTTCCAGCGTTTTCAGCATGGCATTGAAGGCAGAGCGCGACAGCATGTGCACTTCATCGATGATATAGACCTTGAAGCGGCCTACCGTCGGGGCGTATTGGGCGTTGTCCAGCAGCTCGCGCATGCTGTCGACCTGGGTGTTGGATGCCGCATCCACCTCCAGCATATCGACAAAGCGGCCGCGGTCAATGTCCACGCAGGCCGAGCAGACGCCACAAGGGTGAGCGGTGATGCCGGTTTCGCAATTCAGGGATTTGGCGAGAATACGGGCCAGCGTGGTTTTGCCCACACCGCGGGTGCCGGTAAAGAGATACGCATGGTGCAGCCGTTGTTGCTCAAGGGCATTGGTCAGTGCGCGCACCACATGTTCCTGTCCGACCAGCGCTTCGAACAGCTTTGGGCGCCATTTCCGGGCAAGAACTTGATAACTCATAAGGCAGGCGTTTACTTAGATTAGCGAGACTACAACTTTAGTCCAAAAAGCGCATTCGCGTAAGAGCGGAGATTTGATCATGAGGATGTCACTTGCATGATCAAACCCTGGGAATTCGGTGGCGAGCCCAGCCCCCGGCACTTGCTTCAATAACTGTGGCTGCTTCCTTCCGGACCTGACCAGGTTCGCTACTTTGCAATGCGGGGAGGCCCGCCGGAAATAATTCTAGCGCAAAACGCCTGGATTCCCTAATCGAAATAGAGGCGGTCATCGAGGCAAGCCAGCTAGATAATGCCTAATCCATGCGCTATAGTGCGGGGATAAATCAATGAAATAAATAAGAATCTCAAGGGTTAAGTGCGCGAAAAATCTGGCATGTTCAGCATTCAGCAACCATGGCAAGGGCGTATCAAGGGAATGTGGTCCACGCTGCAAAGCCCGACAGCCAGCCTGCTAGGCCAGGCTATTCTGTTTTTTCTGGTGCTGGCTGAAAGTCTGATCTGCATATTCTGGATTTACACCCTGTCTGGCCTGGGCGATGGCTACGCGCTCATGGCCGCAGTGCCTTACGTTTATCTGGTCGTCTCCTATGCCAGTCTGCTGCTGTTCTACCGTATGCAGCGCTTCCATTATTTCGTTTTTACCCAGCTCGTCATGCTGCTGGTCATGCCTTTTTTCATGCAATGGATTATTGGCGGCTTTGAAGCCTCCAGTGGCATGGCGATCTGGGCCTTGCTATCTCCTGTAGGCGCCATGATGATCCTGGGCGCAACGCAATCCACGCAATGGTTTGCCCTGTTTCTCATTCTGGCAGGGGTTTCCTGGCAGCTGAACAGTCTGTTTGCGGGCTATGCATTACCCATTCCTGCCACGACCAAAAGCATATTTTTCCTGATCAATCTGGCAGGTGTTGCCAGCATTCTGTATACCGTTTTGCGCTATTTTCAATCGCAGAAAGCCAGGCTCATGGAAGCCCTGTCTTACGAGCAGGCCCGCTCGGAGAAGCTTTTACTGAGCCTGTTGCCGGTGTCCATCGCGGAACGCCTGAAAGCCGGAGAGGTGAAAATAGCTGACCGGTATGAGCATGTGACCATCCTCTTTGCGGATTTGGTGGATTTCACCCAGCTATCCTTGCATCTGTCACCGGAAGCATTGCTGGATCTACTGAATGAGGTATTTTCAGGATTTGACCGTTTGGCGGCCAAGTATGGCCTGGAGAAGATCAAGACCATAGGCGATGCCTACATGCTGGTCTGTGGCGCCCCGATTGAGCGAGCTGACCATGCCGAGGCGGTAGCGGATATGGCACTGGAGGTGCAGGCCTTGTTGCAGACCATCTCCACCCAGCTGGGTACGCCGTTATCCATGCGTATTGGCATCAATAGCGGCCCAGTGGTGGCGGGCGTGATTGGCCACTCAAAATTCAGCTATGACCTGTGGGGCGACGCCGTCAATCTTGCCCGGCGCATGGAGCAATATGGGCTTGCCGGGGAAATACAAGTCTCAGAAGCGAGCTATCAGCTGTTGCGTGAAAAGTTCGTCCTTGAGCGTCGTGGGACGATTCTGGTGAAAGGGCATGATGAGCAGGTGGCCGCCTATCTGCTGAAATCCAGACGATCTGCATTTTAGGTTTGGACAGCCGCCAGACTTGATATATAATCCGCCTCCACGTTACGGAAGGGTGGATGAGTGGTTTAAGTCGCACGCCTGGAAAGCGTGTTTAGGCTAATAGCCTAACGCGGGTTCGAATCCCGCCCCTTCCGCCAACAGCACCTCAGCCAGTTCCATGGGTGTGCATCGCAAAAAGCCAGAGATTCTCTGGCTTTTTTGTTTTGCGCGCTACCGTTTCGCCATCCTGCAACGACAGCCTGCGTGAGCCCGCCAGCCAGCGTTTCTGCCTGGGCGTAATGAATTTCTGACGCTTCCCCAATGCCAAGTATCAGGCTTCATGGGGCTTATGCCATAATCCTGCCAGGTCGAGAGAACAAACCGCATAAAATGCAGTCACAAGAAGGGTGGTGCAAAGCGGTTTGCGCAGGCTTCATGAATCCAGTGAGAGAAAAATGAAATATCTAGTGGCAGTTTTATTGTGGGTGGCGAGCAATATGGCATATGCAGGAGGGTGTAACGAGCTTTACAACCATCAATTCAATACCTTGCAGGGCGAGAAGATCAACCTTTGCGACTATCAGGATAAGCCTATTCTGGTGGTCAACACCGCCAGCAAATGCGGTTTCACGCCGCAGTTTGAAAAGCTGGAGTCCATGTACAAGCATTACAAATCGCGTGGTTTGCTGATCATTGGCTTTCCTTCCAATGACTTCAAGCAGGAGTTGAGCAGCAACAAGGAGATAGGTGACTTTTGCAAGCAGACCTATGCCGTGCAATTCCCCATGGTAGGCAAGACTTCTGTGGTGGGGCCGCAAGCGCATCTTTTCTACAAACAGTTGGCGGCGATCACCAAAGAGCCCCCTATGTGGAATTTTTACAAATACCTGATCTTGCCCAATGGCGAGCAGGTGTATGCCTACAGCAGTGATGTTGAGCCTGAGGCCAGCCAGATCATGACCAAGCTGAAGCCTTATCTGAAATAACCATTCTCTGCATGGCGAGTGCAAAAAGGGGCTGGGTTCAAGCCCCTTTTTGTTTTCACTGCGTCCGCATGCATTTCTGGCTAAGCCGTTGCGCTACTGCAGACTTAAAACCCGCAACCTGGACCCGGGATGTAAAATGACGACATGAGCCATACACCCACATCCGCCGCCGAGCCATTTTCCGACCTTAGTCCAGACCTGGTGTTGGACGCGCTGGAAAGCCAGGGCCTGAAGACGGATGGCCGTCAGCTGGCCTTGAACAGTTACGAAAACCGCGTCTATCAGGTGGGCATTGAGGATGGTCAGCCGGTCGTCGCCAAGTTTTATCGCCCCCAGCGTTGGGATAATCAGCAGATCGGCGAGGAACATGCGTTTGTGCTGTCTCTGGCAGAGGCGGAAATCCCTGCCGTGCCGCCTATCACTATCAATGGCAAAACCCTGTTTGAGTACCGCGGTTATCGCTTTGCAGTGTTTGCCCGGCGCGGCGGGCGCTCACCCGAGCTTGATCAGCCAGAAGTGCTGGAATGGATGGGGCGCTTCATCGGGCGTATTCATGCGCTGGGAGCGCAACAGCCTTATGTGCACCGCCCCACGCTGGATATTGAAAGTTTTGGCCGGGTGCCCAGTGAGTATCTTCTTGAGCATGGCTTTATCCCTGCGGACCTTGAGCAGCCTTACCGTGCGGTGATCCAGTTGGCGCTGCAAGGCGTGGCTGAATGTTTTGAACGGGCGGGCAGGGTGGAGCATATTCGTCTGCATGGCGACTGCCACATGGGCAATGTGTTGTGGACCGATGCCGGGCCGCATTTTGTCGATTTTGATGATAGCCGCATGGGGCCTGCCATTCAGGATTTATGGATGATGCTGTCCGGCAGTCAGGACGATATGCGTCGACAGTTGCAGGCTTTGCTGGATGGCTACGAGGATTTTTATGATTTCAACCCAGCCGAAGCACATCTGATCGAAGCCTTGCGCACGCTGAGACTGATCCATTACGCGGGCTGGCTGGCCATGCGCTGGACCGATCCCGCTTTTCCGCGCGTTTTCAGCTGGTTTAATACCCAGCAATACTGGCAGGATCGCATTCTGGAGCTGCGTGAGCAGGTTGCGCTAATGCAAGAGCCGCCCATCCCCATTCAGCGCGGCGGTAATTTCTAGCGGTCTCTCGCTGGCCTGCGTTGTATATGGCCCATCTGTGCTGACAACTGTACTGTAAAAATTCCCTTTATCTGTGTCTGCCAATCCTGACGCGATGCCCATAGGATAACCATATCCAAATCCGGCTGCTGGCTTCTTAAACAGCCGAATCATCGAGTTAACAGGAAGTTTGCCCGCATATGTCAGATAACAAAGTTGTTCGCCATTATCCACACCCTGCTGCTGGCTGGGGCGCATTGAAAAATGTGGCTTTTCAGCTGGTAAATCAGCGCATTCCGGCGAAAGGTGTCATTACCTTGCTGTCGCAGAATCAGCCTGATGGTTTTGACTGCCCCGGGTGTGCATGGCCTGACAAAGAGCACACGTCTACCTTTGAATTTTGTGAAAACGGCGTCAAGGCAGTTGCTGCCGAGGCTACTGCCAAGCGAGTCACCCCTGAATTCTTTGCCAAGCACACGGTGGCGGAACTCATGGAGTGGAGCGATTTCAAGCTGGAAGACCAGGGGCGCCTGACCAACCCCATGCGCTACGACAGCGCCACCGACAAATACGTCCCGCTGGAGTGGGATGAAGCCTATGCCATGATTGGCCGTCAGCTGAATACGCTGTCGCATGCCGATCAGGCCGTGTTTTACACTTCTGGCCGTGCCAGTAACGAAGCGGCTTTCCTCTATCAGCTGTTCGGCCGTGAATTCGGTACCAATAACTTCCCGGATTGCTCGAACATGTGTCACGAGTCGACCAGTGTTGGCCTGCCGGAAATGGTCGGTATCGGCAAGGGCAGTGTGACGCTGGAAGATTTTGAACATACCGATACCTTGTTGCTGTTCGGGCATAACCCGGCCACCAACCATCCTCGCATGCTGGGCGAGCTGCGCGAGTGTGCTCGCCGTGGCGCCAAGATCGTCTCCATCAACCCATTGCGTGAGCGTGGCCTCGAAAAGTTTGCCGACCCGCAAAGCATCGTTGAAATGGTGACTTTTGGCGGCACCAAGATCAGTGAGATTTATGTTCAACCCAAGCTGGGTGGTGACCTGGCCTTTGTCAAAGGCATGATCAAATGCCTGATCGAATGGGATGATCAGGCGATTGCCACTGGCGGCAAACGCATCATGGATGTGGATTTCCTGCAGCAACATACGCACGGCTTTGACAATTTTGCTGCCGACATTCGTGCCGAAAGCTGGGAGCCTATCCTGGTTGAGTCTGGTGTCAGCCGCGAGCAGATTGAATCCGTGGCCACTATCTATGCCAATGGTGAGCGGGTGATTGCCACCTGGGGCATGGGCATTACCCAGCACAAGCATTCCGTGGCCACCATTCAGATGATTACCAATCTGATGCTGTTGCGCGGCAATATCGGCAAGCCCGGCGCGGGTCTGTGCCCGATGCGCGGCCATAGCAATGTGCAGGGCAATCGCACCATTGGTATCTACGAAAAACCCTCCAACGCCTTCCTGGATAGCCTGGGCACGGTGTACAACTTTGAGCCACCACGCAAGCATGGGCATGACGTCGTGAGCGCTATCCGTGGCATGCTGGATGGCGACGTCAAGGTCTTCATCAGCCTGGGCGGTAACTTCTCGATTGCAACGCCGGATACCGACCGTACCTGGCAGGGGCTGCGTAATTGCGACCTGACCGTGCAGATTTCTACCAAGCTTAACCGCACCAACCTGGTACACGGCAAAGATGCGCTGATACTGCCATGCCTGGGCCGCACTGAGGTCGACATGCAAGCTTCTGGCGCGCAAGGCGTGACGGTAGAAGACTCCATGAGCATGGTGCATATCTCCTACGGCATGAACAAGCCCGCTTCGCCACATCTGAAGTCCGAGCCAGCCATTGTGGCCGGTATTGCCCATGCCACGCTGAAAAACAGCAAAACCCCATGGCTCTGGTACGTGGAAGATTACAGCCGCATCCGCAATGACATCGAGCGCGTGTTGCCAGATTTTGCCCAGTACAACGAACGCATCAAGGTGCCAGGTGGCTTCCGCCTGCCCGTACCTTCTTACGACCGCGTATGGCGTACTGCCACAGGCAAGGCCGAGTTCCGCGTGCATGCCATTCCCCGCGATCTGCCTATCCACAAGGCGCGTGAACAATTTGGCGACAAGGTGTTCAACCTCATGACCACGCGTTCGCATGACCAGTACAACACCACGATTTATGGTTTGAATGACCGGTATCGCGGTATTTTCGGCGAGCGCCGTGTGGTGTTCGTCAATAAGGAAGACCTGGCCGAACAAGGCCTGAAAGCTGGCGAATACGTTGACCTGGTGAGCGTATGGCAGGATGGCATTACCCGCCGCGCAGACCGCTTCCTGCTGGTGGAGTACGACATTCCCCGCGGTTGCCTGGGTGGCTATTACCCAGAGACCAACAATCTGGTACCGCTGGAAAGCGTAGCGGATATTTCGCACACGCCGACTTCCAAATCAGTACCGGTGATCATGGAGCCACATCGTGCAGCCGCTTAGGGTAGAAACGGCCCAGGAGGTCGAATACTTTCTGAGCGCCTTGCTCGGCGACATGCTGGCGGAGACGCAACGCGGCCGCAAGACCATTCCCATGGCCGCCTTGTGCAAGCGCTTGAGCGTGCGCATGAGCACCTTGCAGCGCCATCTGACCAGTCTTGCCGAGCATGGTGTGGTGACAGTGCATTGCGATGATGCAGGCCGCTGGACCACAGAACTTACCGCCCATGGCATGGGCTTGTTCGACCAGCTTGCAGCCTGAGCCGGGCAGCGGAGGCTGCATGAAGTAAAAATCCCTGCCGGGCGGGCAGGGACTAGGGTATATTAAGCCGTCCCCGGCTACCCTGATATACCCATGAAGTTATACGTCACCGTCGCTACGCGCATCCGAGCATTAATCGATGAGAGCGTGCTTCGCCCTGGCGACAAAGTCTTTTCGGTACGTGAAGCAAGCCTGAAGTACAAGGTCAGCATCAGTACCGTCATCAAAGCCTACGAATTGCTGGAGCAAGAGGGCGTGATCTACAGCCATCCGCAGTCTGGCTATTATGTATCCCAGCGTCAGCCACCATCGCGCAAACCCCATGCCGCTGCCGCCCCTGCGCGTCAGCTCACACAAGTTGAACTGGTATTGTCCACGCTGCGCTCCATACGCGAGTCCGGCACGATTCCCCTGGGCTCGCCTTTCCCAGACGCCCAGCTGTTTCCGGTCAAGAAAATCCGTAATTATGAAAACGCCCTGAATGCCGATAATGGCGATTGGGGTGTGCTGAATGATTTGCCGCCCGGCAATGAAAGCCTGCGGCAGCAGATTGCCAAACGTTATCTGGATGTCGGCATGGATGTCTCGCCGCGCGATATCGTGATTACCCACGGCGCAACGGAGGCGATCAGCCTGTGCCTGCAAGCCGTGGCCAAGGCTGGCGATACCATCGCTGTCGAAGCCCCGGGTTATTATGCGCTGGCGAATGCCGTGGAGCGCATGGGCATGAAGGTGGCTGAAGTGCGCACACATCCGGAAGAGGGCATGGAGCTGGATGCCCTGCAGGCCCTGATGGAAAACGTGCAGATTGCCGCGGTGTTGCTGACCGCCAATTTCCAGAATCCACAAGGCTCGGTCATGCCGGATGCCAAGAAGCAGGCGCTGGTTAATCTGCTGGCGGCGAAGCGCATTCCGCTGATTGAGGATGATGTCTACCAGGAGCTGTATTTTGTCGATGCGCCGCCATTGCCGATCAAGGCCTATGACAAGGACGGACTGGTGCTGCATTGCGCTTCGTTTTCCAAGTCGCTTGCTCCCGGTTACCAGGTGGGTTGGGCGTTGCCGGGGCAGTACCGTGAAAAAGTGGAAAAGCTGATGTTCCTCAACAGCCTTTCCATTCCTTCCGCGCCGCAGATCGCCATAGCCAAATTCATGAAGCGCAGCAGCCATGCCCTGCATTTGCGGCATTTGCGCCATATGCTGAAATCCAACTACGTGTTGATCAAGGCGGCGGTGGAGGCGCATTTCCCGGCGGGCACCCGTATTTCGCACCCCGGCGGCGGTTATGTGGTCTGGCTGGAGTTGCCCGTGGGAGTGGATGCCCTGGATCTCTACGGCTTATGCATTGCGAAAGGGATCTCGATTGCGCCTGGCGCCTTGTTTAGCCGTCGGGGGGAGTTACGCAATTTCATTCGGCTTAATTTCAGTCATCCCTGGACACCGACGATAGAGCAGGCGGTGAAAGAGGTAGGCACACTGGCGCGTGGCCTGCTGGCTGAACAGCCTTAAACTTTACTGTTGCCGCTGAGCTTAAAACGCCAGCGTTTCAAATGTATCGGCTGGGACGGCGGGCGAGAACCAGTAACCCTGGCCGTAATCACAACCCGCCGCTTTCAGCAGGGCACATTGCTCTTCCGTTTCTATGCCTTCTGCGATTACGCTCAAGCCCAGCTTGTGCGCCATGGCGATGATGGATTCACACAGTGCGAGATCGTCTGGCTGCGTGGAGATATTGCGCACAAAGGATTGGTCGATCTTGATGTAATCAATGTCAAACCGGCGCAAATAAGCCAATGAGGAATAGCCGGTACCAAAGTCATCCAGTGCCACCTGAATCCCGGCATCGCGAAACGCCAGCAGCTTTTTGGAGACATTCTGGCTGGTATCCAGCAAAAGCCCCTCGGTAATTTCCACCACCAGGCTCTGACCCACCAGGCCTAGCTGTTTCATGTAATCCAGCCATTGGTCGTGCGTGGAGCTATCGTTCTTGAACTGCACAGGCGATTTATTCACGCTGATCTGGAAATGCGCCCCGCGCTGCTGCTGCCATTTTTTGACCTGCACCATCGCCTGCTCAAACACCCAGTCGCCTATCTCCATGATCAGGCCGGTGTCTTCGGCAATCGGGATGAATTCGGCAGGGCTCACCATCCCACGTTGCGGATGATGCCAGCGCAGTAGCGCCTCGGCCTTCTGTATGGTGCCGCTCGCCAGGTGAATAATCGGCTGGTAATGCACTTGCAGTTGCTGTTCCTGCAGCGCCAGTCGCAGATCATTGGTAATCAGCATTTTCTGGTGGGCAGCTTGCTGCATGGAGGGCGTAAAGTAGCTGATGCGATTCCTGCCGCTGGCTTTGGCGGAATACATGGCCTGATCCACGTTTTTGAGCAGATTGTCGATGCTGTTGGCATCCGTCGGGTAGAGCGTAATGCCCATGCTGGCTGATACAAAGGCAATATCTTCGCCCAGTTTGAAAGATGCGCTGAGCTTGCACAGGATGGCTTGGGCAATACGGTCTATGCTGTTCAAGTCTTCCAGCTCGCTCAGGATAACGATGAATTCATCGCCGCCCAGCCTGGCCACGGTGTCGGTATCGCGCACGCAATGATTAATACGGCGGGCGGCCTCTTGCAGCAACTGGTCGCCTTTGTCATGGCCAAGCGTGTCATTCACTTCCTTGAAATGATCCAGATCCAGAAACAGCAGTGCGAGGGGCAGGCCAATGCGGTTGGATTTCTTGATCTCCTGCGCCAGCCGGTCATAAAACATCCGTCGATTGGGCAGTTCGGTCAGCTGATCGAAGTTGGCCTGTTTCCACACCAGGCTTTCCGATTCCTTGAGCTTAGTGATATCGGTATGCGTGCCTACCATGCGCAACGGCCGTCCATCCGCCGCCCAATCGACCACCATGCCACGCGCCAGTATCCATTTCCAGCTGCCATCCTTGCAAAGCAGGCGATGCTCATTGATGTATTGCGTGGTTTCCCCGTTCATGTACTTTTCCAGGTCGCTCAGCACTCTGGAGACATCCTCCGGGTGAATCCGCTCTTTCCAGGCTTCCAGTTCGGGGCCCATTTCCCAGTCCTCCATGCCCAGCATGGTCTTCCAGCGTGAAGAGCGGATTACCTCATTTTTTTCGATATCCCAATCCCAGACGCCATCCCCGGAACCTTCCAGGGCGAATTTCCAGCGCTGTTCGCTCAAGATGAGATCCTTGTGCATGTCACGCATGGTTTTCAGCGTCTGTGTACGGTAGGCAAACAGCCGGCTGAGCAGATAAAGCAGCACGCTGACCGCGAGCCCCGCGCCGGCGATCAGGCTGGAGCGATGGCGATCCAGCGCTGCTTCGAAAGCGGGCTTGGAGGCAATATGCACACTCCACACGCGGCCATGTATTTCCAGATATCTTGAGGATTCATAGCGAGGATTCTTGACCTTATCTGCGCCTGGCGTCTGGTAGACCGATAGTGCCTGGGACTCTGAAATATCCGTGATATGGATGGCAATCTCTGAAATCTCCTGCTGAAATATTTCTCCCATCAGCGTCGCAATGTCAAAGCTGGAAAATACCCAGCCCTGAATATGATGTTCACGTTGTGCAATCGACTGATCTTGTATCCTGTTCGAATACACGGGCAGGATCATGTCCAGTGTCGCAATATTGGAAGCGCGATTTTGTCGCATGATGGGCGGGGTGAGATGTGTGTCAGCATTTTGCATGGCTTGCTTGAAGGCAGTAAACCGGCTGCTGGGGGTCTTGATGTCTTGCCGGATACACGCATCACTGCCCGAGAAGGGCTGGCTGTAGACAACGGGGATATGGCGTTTCTCAAGATCCAGCGGTGAAGTATCTGCCAAGGGCTGGCCCACGCGCTTCGATGGGGGTGGGGGAGGTTCCAGGCCTGCAAAGGCCACACAGAGCAGGCCTTGATGATTGTCCAGATTTTTCAGGCTGTCGGTATAGGCGAGAAACTCTTCTTCCTCGACCGAGTTGGAGGCTTTGAACAGGCTTTGCACCCCGCGCAGCATCCGATCCTGAACCGCAAGATACTGTTCGAGTTCGTTCACGACCAGCTGCGACTTCAGGCCAAACTCAGCTTCGAGTTTCAGAGACTCCTGTTCTCTGGTCTGATGCCAAAGCTGATATGTCACGCTGAGGCAAATCACCAAAATCAGCCATGGCCAGAGCTTCCCATCTCCTCCCCATGGTTTTATTTTGCCAATTTTGTGGAGCAATGACCTGTCTGACGCTTGTATGCCCATGCCAGTAAGTGATCTTCCCTCATCCTAGTATCCAGCTTTGTATATTGCTATAACGGCAAGTTTGTTCTTGTCTTAATGCTGGTCGATTTTATATGGGCACTTGCTTCAATCGCGCGGAACAGCGGCTTCAGGCGCAACTTGAGCTGTGCTCATTTTTATTATCATGCTGGCAATATAACGCTATATTCAGAGCAGAGGAATAGCGTACCTGTCGGTATAGCTAACAGATGGTTTATTTGAATAAGGTTTAAGCGACGCCTGAATATCCTGCCTGTGTAGGAAGGGTCCTACATGCGTCACATGGCATCGCTGACACGCGCTAATGCCATCGGGGCATATACTGACAGCATGTTTTATTTTGCAGCGTAAGGAATGATTGAATGTCAGCATCAAAGATTTTACCCATTAGCCTGATTGCTTTAGCCCTTGCCGGATGCGGCGATACAGCAAACCTTCCCGTCACCGATGGCATGGGCGCAAAGCCTGCCTTGCCAGCTCCCAAATCCACCTTGCTCCCCACGGTCAATGTCGCCAAGGCTGTCGGCTGGGATGGCAGTGCCAAACCAGTAGCGGCAGAAGGGCTGGAAGTGCGCCGTTTTGCCAGCGGTCTGGATCATCCCCGCTGGATGTATACCTTGCCCAATGGCGATCTTCTGGTGGCGGAAAGCAATGCCCCGCAAAAAGACGACCAAACATTCAGCCTGCGTGGGTGGATTGCTGGCTGGTTCATGCAGCGGGCTGGCGCAGGGGTTAAAAGTCCTGACCGGATTACCTTGCTGCGGGATACCGATGGCGATGGCGTAGCGGATTATCGCAAGGTGTTTATCGAAGGCCTGCATTCCCCATTTGGCATGGCGCTGGTCGGCAATACTTTCTATGTGGCAAATGCGGATGCACTGGTCAAGTTCCCCTATACGCCGGGAGCGGATCATATTGAAGCCGCAGGTGAAAAGGTGGTGGATTTGCCTGCCGGCATCAACCATCACTGGACCAAGAATGTGATTGCCAGTCCCGATGGCAGCAAGTTGTATGTCACCGTAGGTTCTAACAGCAACGTGGCTGAGAATGGGATGGATATTGAAAAAGATCGCGCCGCCATTCTCGAGGTCAATCCGGAAAACGGGCAGTACCGGATATTTGCATCCGGTTTGCGCAATCCGAATGGCATGGCGTGGGAACCCCAAACGGGCGTTTTATGGACCGTGGTGAACGAGCGCGATGAAATTGGTAGCGACTTGGTGCCGGACTATCTGACCTCCGTCAAGGAAAACGCTTTTTATGGCTGGCCATACAGCTACTACGGGCAACATGTGGATACCCGCGTGCAGCCTCAGGATGCCGAGAAAGTCAGCAAAGCGATCGTTCCGGATTATGCGCTGGGGCCTCATACCGCATCGCTGGGCTTGCTCGCTGCCAAGGGTAATACCTTGCCTTCAGCCTATGCGGAAGGCATGTTCATCGGCCAGCATGGCTCCTGGAACCGTAATCCCAAGAGCGGATATAAAGTGATTTTTGTGCCTTTTGCCGATGGCAAACCTTCCGGCACGTCGCAGGATGTGTTGACGGGTTTTCTTAACGCCAAGGAAGAAGCACAGGGGCGGCCAGTAGGCCTGGTGATGGATCAGCATGGGGCTTTGCTGGTGGCCGATGATGTGGGCAATACCATCTGGCGCGTAACACCCAAATTTGTCACGGCATCCCAGGATGCTCAACCGTGATCCCATTTTGCCGTTGTTCAATTATCCACCTAGACAGGAGCGTGCGATGAATCTACACCTTACCCTTGGGCCCATTGTTTCTTTGATAGCCGGCATACTGATTCTCGTCATGCCACGGCTGCTGAATTACATTGTTGCCTTGTATCTGATCATTATTGGATTGATCGGCTTGTTGGGTACACCACTTTAGTCATCGTCTTTTCTGAACCCCCAGTGCATAGGCTCTCGTATGCGCTGGGGGTTTGTTATTTAGTACTGGCCTGCCGGCTTTTCAGCCATTTGACGGAATACCGACACTAGCGACGATATGTCATGACCGGCATACAGTTGATTTAAATCAGGATTGATTAAAATCAATGACTTGAGAGTGCTTTTGTATCCTTGTGGCTCGGGTATGAATCCTGCAGGGATAGTGTTGTTAATACTAAGTGATTTGATTCCCCATGAAAGAAATTTTGTTGGCTTACTGTTATATCGTGGAAGCCAAAAATGTAGACCTGACCCATATCGGCAACGAAATTCGTACTTATCGACGTTTTTTTATTGAGCAACAGATACGCGGCACCATGATTTATGACGGTGAGTATTTTATTCACCTGCTGGTCGGCAGTCCGCTCAGCATCGTGAAAGCCGAACATACGATGGATGCTTTGCAAAAAGGCGTGCATAAAGAGATTCTGTATTACGGCAAGCTTGCGGATGCGGTGGATGGATTGAATCCGCTCTGGCAAGTCGGCTATATCCTCAATGATCAGGCAGAAGCCCCGGGGTATCTTGAAACCTTGCGTGACAGCAAGGGCAATATAGACGCCATCATGACCTGCTTTCAACAGTTGCAAGCCATCAGCGATACCGTTTGACGGCTTGGTCTTTACTCACCGCTTTGCCTTCAATGCTGCTCCCGGCGGTCATTCCTGCATGAATCATGGTCTGAATACGGTCATCTTTCGTCGATGTGATCTGGGCTACGCGCATTCTGGCTTTGCTGTGACTATCAACACAACAATAAATGGGGGCGACGCTAATATGGAGTCTCTTCCCTGTTGTTGGATACCCCCCCAACAATATTTCGGGCCTGCACCTGCAGGCCCATTTTTTTGCCTGAATTTTTTATGGCAACACCGTTTTGAATCTGCTTTGGCTTGCTCTGCGTATATAGGGCAAGTTCTTCATTTTTCATTGCCTGCTCTCACTCGATGACCAAGCGCACTTTGTTTGCTTTTATTGCATTGCTTTGCAGTGCCTGCTCGCCGGTTCGCTGGATGAATGCCATGATCCCATCCAGCGGCTACCGCCTTCAGCCGGATATTGTGTATCAGCCGAGCCATGGCAATGCGCTCGATGTCTATGTTCCCGCTCACGGACAGAGTCGTGCGGTAGTGGTGTTTTTTTATGGTGGCAGCTGGGAGTCCGGGCGGCGGCAGGACTATCGCTTTGTTGCCGAAGCATTGACGGCGCGAGGGTATAGCGTCGTTATTCCGGACTATCGGAAATACCCTGAAGTCGTTTTTCCGGCATTCGTCGAAGATGCGGCGGCGGCAGTGGCGTGGGTGCATAGGCATATAGCGGAGTATGGTGGCGACCCCAGCCGCATATTTATAGCCGGGCATTCTGCGGGGGCCCATATTGCAGCCTTGCTGGCGCTTGATCCCACTTATCTTCAGGCACAGGCCATGTCGCCTATGGATCTGAGGGGCATGATCGGTCTGGCGGGCCCTTATGATTTTCTGCCCTTGCAGACGGCGAGGTTGAAGGCTGTTTTTCCTGGGGAGCACTTGCAATATCTGGCACAGCCAGTGAATGTGCTGCAGCCACCGAATCCGCCTGTGTTGTTGCTGCTGGGGCGCAAGGATGAGACCGTACTTCCACGTAATAGTGAGAGCCTGGCCCAGCATATCCAGAAAGCAGGCGGCAGGGTGGAGTTGCGCTACTTTGAGAATGAAGGGCACATAGGCATGGCGCTGCGGCTGGCGCGACCGTTTCAGGGGGACGGGCGTGTGGTGCAAGCGATAGGGGAGTTTATTGATCGGGAAACCGCTTTCTGATCATCCGTTACCCGCGTGTTTATTGAATTCCCACTTGATCGTTAGTCCGAATGCACTATGTCAAATGACATATCGGACAATTCCTACTTTCCCTATAATTATCCAAAAAATAACAATTCAAAAAACAGGAAAGGCTACATGCTTGACGGTCTCTGCCCGCAGTAAGAATGGAGTCTCTCAGCTGATGCAGCGTTTGCGTACCGCCACGCAGCCCTTGCATCGCGAGTTGGATGCTCGCCTCCGCATATCGGCTCCACAGGCTGCCTATGCTGATGTGCTGGATCATCTCGGCCTTTTTCATGCCTGGCTGCTGCAAATGCTTCCCCAGATACATGCCATGCCTGATCCCTTGCCTGCGCATGTCGCTGAATCCAACCTGCGCAGATTGCGTGCGCTTTGTGTTGATCTGGAGCTGCCTGCTCCCGCGCACATGCATGTTGATCCGTCGCCAGCCTTGCCAATATCTGCCGCGTCTCTCACTGGCTATCGGTGGGGGACGCAGTACGTAATTGAAGGCTCCATGCTCGGCGCTATCGCGTTATACCCACGCATCGCGCAAATCGCCCCCGATCGCATACCGCATTTCTTCAGGCTGGCACTTAGCCATGGGCGCACGCCATGGCAGGCCTTTGCCCATGCGCTGGATACTCAATGCCTGGATGAGGCAGGAGAAGCAGCCGCCGAACAAGGCGCACGCGATGCTTTTGCCTTGTGTTTGAATATCTATCACCCATCTACTCTCGTTCAGGCTAGCCATGCAAATTAGTGTCAATTTGCAGAATTGCGATCAGGAGCCCATTCATTTGGCAGGCGCCATTCAATCCTATGGCGCATTGCTGGCGTTTGATCTGGACGGCACCTTGCAATATTGCAGTGAGAATGCCGCAGAGTTTCTGGGCGATGTGCCGCTGCTGGGGCAGTCACTGCAGGCGCACCATCTGTCAAAGCTCACCGGCGCGGCCTCATTGATTTCAGACTATCTGGTATCGCGGCAAAACACCCGGGTTTGCCATATACACGCGCCGCATGGGGTATTTGAACTGATGCTGCATGTGGCGGCTGGCGATATGGTGGTGGCAGAAATTGAGCCGGTCCTCGCTGGCTCTGATCAGCATGTGTTTTTTTCCACGCATTTTCAGCAGTTATTGAATGATCTGCGTGACCAGACCGATATTGAAACTCTTTTGCAGCGCGTCACCGACCACTACCGGGAGTTGACGGGATTTGACCGGGTCATGGCCTATCGCTTCCGCCAGGATGGCAGTGGCGAAGTTGTCGCCGAGGCTCGTCATTCAAGCCTGGAGGATTGGCGAGGTCGACGCTATCCTGCGGCGGATATTCCGCAACAGGCCAGGCGTCTGTATTTGCTGAATACCCTGCGGCTGATTGCCGACGTGGATGAGCCGCCGGTCACCTTGTTGCAGAGGCCCGGCATGCCGCCGCTGGACATGAGTTTTTGCCAGCTGCGTAGCGTCTCACCCATTCATATTGAATATTTGCAGAACATGGGGGTTGCCGCCTCCATGAGTATTTCTATTGTGATTGATGGGCAGCTGTGGGGCATGATTGCCTGCCATCACATGCAGCCCCATCGTATCAGCCGCGAAGTGCGTATGAGCTGCCATATGCTGGGCACCATACTCTCGTCTGAAATACAGCGCCTGCAAGCCGTTGAAGCGCATACCCGCCGTGAACAGGTCGCCGAATTGCGTGTGACCCTGTTGCCAGCGCTGATGGACGCTGAAGATTTTGGAAGCCAGCTGCGCAGTGCGATCGGGGACATGGCAGGCTTGATCCCCTCGGATGCAGCCGTGATCAGTTACGATGGCAAAAGCGCCGTCACTGGTGACGTCCCCGAGGCATTCATACGGGCCTGGCTATTCTGGCTGAATCAGTCGCTGCCCGATGTATATGCCACCCACAAGGTCGAAGATGTCCCCGCCAATCTGCGTTCGGTCATGGGCGATATCTGCGGTGTCATGGCAATCTCGATTGATAAGGTGCACAAGAGCTGGCTGCTGTTTATCCGGCGCGAACTCATCCATACCATACGCTGGGGCGGCAAGCCGGAGAAGCAATACAAGATAGGCCCCCTGGGACCAAGGTTGACGCCGCGCGGCTCCTTTGCAGAGTGGAAAGAGACCGTTCAAGGGCAATCTGAGGCCTGGAGTCCGCTCGATGTGGCCATGGCCCAGGAATTGCGTATGGATTTATTGAAAACCTGCAATGCCCATAATGCCCGCAACGAGCGTCACCGTATCCAGCTCATGGCCATGCTGGGCCACGATTTGCGCGATCCGCTCAACTCCATCACCATGGCGGCGCAAATGCTGGAAATGCAGGATGGGGCGAGTTCGAACAAGCTGGGCGAGCGTATCAAGAATTCCAGCATGCGCATGAAACGATTGGTGCATCAGGTGCTGGACATGAGCCGTTTGCAGGCCGGGCTGGGATTGCCGCTGGATATACAGCCTACCGATATATCGCTGTTGGTGCGTGACATGCTGGCTGAGCATGTCACCGCATATCCGGATATTCAGGTAGAGGCCGATATCCCGGACAACATAGAAGCGCAGGTGGATGCCGACCGTATTGCACAGGTGCTATCCAACTTGCTCAGTAATGCCCGTCACCATGGGCTGGCAGGCCAGCCGGTGAGGGTTTTGCTGAGTCGGGATATGGAGAAAGTTAACCTTCATGTGAAAAATGCCGGCCCGGAAATCCCGGCCGAGACGGTAGGCGTGTTGTTTGACCCCTTCAAGCGCCGGCAGGGAGTAAGTGAGCGTAACAAGTCTGGCCTGGGGCTGGGGCTCTATATTGCCCACCAGATCATCGCGGCCCATCAGGGGGATATCCGCTACGAACATGCGGAAGGCTATGTGTGTTTTATTGTGCATTTGCCGTGCACGATTCTGGGGGATGAAGCCGCGCAAAGAATTTCGCATTAGATTCAAAAATATAAAACTTATAAATGTAAAATATATATAAAATCAAACCGTTAGAATAGAACTGCAGGGGTCATGAAAAAAAGTATTCTGATTGTGGAAGATTACCCTGAAGCAGGGGCTACCTTTAAAGAGTTGCTGGAACTATTAGGGCATGAAGTGGAGTGGGTGGTGAATGGGCAATCCGCCATGCAAAAACTGAATGATGGGGCATTTGATCTGGTATTCATGGACCTGAATTTGCCAGATATGCATGGGCTGGTGTTGTTGAAGCAATTGCAGGATAAACGACTGGGGCCAAACACGCGATTTATCGCCGTCAGCGGACACTCAGCAAAAGATGCGGCAGCCGTCGAGGCGACCAAGGTATTTGATCATTACCTGGAAAAACCAATAGACCTCGCTGTGCTGAACCGCATTCTGAGCAGTACCGCTTAATCGCGGACTTTACGACGAAGGGAAGAAGAATGACGACAACAATACAAGAGTCAGCATCGTCACGTACTCACTGGCAATTGGCGGGCATACGGCATCATGTATTCCTCAAGGTATTTTCGGTGTTGCGCCATAATCTGCTGGGGCCGATTTCCGTCAGCCGCATGAATCACTCCATCATGCGGCGCAGTCTTGAAAAAGATGTGCTTGATAAAGGCAAGACGCTGGAGCGTCTGAACAAGATAGACCTGCAACTGGAAGAAGCGGTATTGGGCATTCGCGCCCTGAGTATATGGGATGAATCCAGCGACAACGAAGCCTTGCCTGAGGATATTGTGGCGTCGGGCCTCAAGCTCATGTCAGGATTTCTGACCCTGCGCAATATCTCGGTTGAGCGGCTGCCAGAGGATACCGGCGTGGATTATGCCCTGGTGCGCGAATCGCCCTTTTTGTATGCATGGCTGGGCTTGTTGTGTTACATCGAGGATCATGCCCAGCAGCCTATCGATCTGCATATCCATTTTCAGGACCCCAGGCGCTTGGAGATTGTGATCACGCATCCCCTTTATGATGTTAACGCGCAGCGCCCAGTGGATGCTCCGAATGCCATTATTGACCGTGCTGCCCTGCAGCTATTGGCGGACGATGCAGATGTCGCGTTTGATATCGGCCCGCAGAGCATCAAGATGTCCTGGCTGACGAAAAAAGCCTAGTTTCAAGCCATTTGATCCGGGGCGCTGGCATGGCCCCGGAGGTATTGCATCAGCAGATCAGTGGCCTAGGCGCGATCGGTGATTCGAAGTAATCCGCCACGGTTGCCAGCGCTTTTTCATTCATGATGGTCAGTTTGCCATCCTGAATTCTATGCAAGCCGAGCTTCTCCAGTTTTTTCAATGACTTGTTGGTATGCGCCAGTGAAAGCCCCAGCGCATCGGCAACATCCTGCTGGTTCAGTGGAAACGGAATGACTTTGCCCGCTTCGGGGTAGAGCGCCCGGTAACGCTTGAACACATGCAGAATCAGCATGGCAATTTTTTCCACGGCCGAACGCGCCCCGACATTCAGCAGATTGTCATCCACAATCTGTTCTTCATGCGCACAGATCCAGGTGATGTCATAGGCGAGGGATGGAAACGACTGGTAAAGCAGCCACAGCTTGTTTTTATCCAGCTCGCATAATTCGACTTCAGTAATCGCTTCCACACTGCTGGTGCTCTCGTCCAGCAGGTTCTGCTGCAGGCCAATCAGATCGCCAGGGAACATGATGTTGAGTATCTGGCGACGGCCATTCTTGAGGGTTTTGTGCCGGATAGCCCAGCCCTCAAGCAAGGTGTAGAGCTGAGCACTGGATGCCCGCTCGTTGACGATGGTTTTACCCGCTGGGAACTTGACGTTACGCAAGCGGATGCTCTTCATGAACTCCAACTCTTGCGCGGTGTTGGGTTTGAAAATATCCAGTTCGCGCAATCGGCATTTTTCTGCACACATGGTATTACCCCCTGATGATCTCTCGTATTATCAGTCGAGAGTTGAACGATGATCCTGCTTAAACGGTAATGCTCAGCTAGCGTTCTGACATCAGAAAATTTCGCGGGTTTCCAGAAATTGAATGTCCGGGTAACGCTCTTGTGCCATCTGCAGATTGACGCGGTTAGGCGCCAGGTAAACATACTCGTTGGCACCATCCAGCGCAACGTTGAAGCCATACTTGTCGGCAATCGCCTTGAGATCGGCATCCGATCCGCGCAACCAGCGTGCGGTAGAACAGTCGTAACTTTCAAATACCACATCCACGCCGTATTCATGCTCAAGGCGGTGGGCCACCACATCAAACTGCAAGGTACCAACAGCGCCCAGAATCAGATCGTTGCTCATCAGCGGGCGGAATAATTGCGAAGCGCCTTCTTCCGCCAGCTGCTGCAGGCCTTTTTGCAGTTGCTTCATCTTAAGCGGATTCTTCAGTCGGGCACGGCGGAAAAACTCAGGCGCGAATGAGGGAATGCCGGTGAACTTGAGGTCTTCGCCTTCGGTAAAGGTATCGCCGAGCTTGACCGTGCCGTGATTGGGAATGCCGATAATATCGCCTGCCCAGGCTTCGTCGGTGGTGTTGCGGTCCTGCGCCATGAAGGTAATGGCGTTATTCACTGCCAGCATCTTGCCGCTGGCAACCTGCTTGATTTTCATGCCGCGCTCAAAGCGGCCGGAACATACGCGCAAGAAGGCGATACGGTCGCGATGCTTGGGGTCCATATTGGCCTGGATCTTGAACACAAAGCCCGAAAACTTGGCATCGCCGGGCGCCACTTCACGGCTGGCGGTATTGCGGGGCAGGGGCGAGGGGGACAGCTCAACTACCGCATCCAGCAGCGATTGCACGCCAAAGTTGTTAATGGCCGAGCCAAAAAATACCGGGGTTTGCTTGCCCGAGAGATAGGCTTCTTTATCAAAGGTGCTGGAAGCGCCACGCACCAGCTCAACATCAATGCGCAACTCTTCTGCCTGCGAGCCTATCAGTTCGTCCAGGCGCGGATTATCCAGCCCCTTAATGGTTTCCGAGGTACCTTTTTCCGCATGTGGATCAAAGAAGGAAATGCTGTCGTTATAGAGGTGATATACGCCACGGAAGCTTTTGCCCATACCGATAGGCCAGGTCATGGGCGCGCATTGCATGCCCAGGGTGGACTCAATTTCGTCCAGCAACTCAATCGGCGCACGGCTCTCGCGGTCCAGTTTGTTGATGAAGGTGAGGATAGGTGTATCGCGCATGCGGCATACATTCAGCAGCTTGATGGTCTGCGCTTCCACGCCGTTTACCGAGTCGATCACCATGACGGCCGAGTCGACGGCGGTGAGGGTGCGATAGGTATCTTCCGAAAAGTCATCGTGGCCGGGGGTATCCAGCAGATTGATCATGTGTTCGCGGTAGGGAAACTGCATTACCGATGATGTGACCGAGATGCCACGTTGCTTTTCCAGTTCCATCCAGTCGGAGGTGGCATGGCGTGCGGCTTTGCGCCCACGCACTTCACCGGCGACCTGAATGGCGCCACCGAACCACAGCAGTTTTTCGGTGAGGGTGGTTTTACCCGCATCCGGGTGGGAAATAATGGCAAAGGTACGGCGGCGTTGAATCTCGGACTGGCTCATGACAAGGGCAAAAGGCGTGAAGAAAGATCGCCATTATACCCTGTCTTGCTGCTCAGCCCTGCGGTGCCACTTCTTCATCGACCCCGCAACGCCGGTTCGCTGGCACGGCGATATCGATCAGGCGCGGTTTGGGCAAATCGAGCGATGCCATGATCTCGATAAAAGCCTCACGAGACTTGCCCGCCAGCCGCGGATTGATGGTTTTTTCCTGCCCGATGCAGCTGACGCGGCGCCCCTGATAATCATGCCCGGGGTAGACCAGGGTTTCATCCGGCAGCGTGAAAAGACGTTGGCTGATGCTGTCGTAAAGCACGCCGGCATCGCCGCCCTGGAAGTCGGTGCGTCCGCACCCATTAATGAGCAGTGAATCACCAGTAAATACCCGATCTTTCCACAGAAAAGACACGCTGCCGGGCGTATGGCCGGGCGTCGCAATGACCTGAAGCCGCTCGTTGCCAAGCTCGACGGTGTCGCCATCTTTCAATTGCCGGTCTGCAGCGCTGGCACCGCATAAGGCGCCGACAGCGCTGCGCGAGCCTATGCGTTGGCGCAACTCACCGCCTGCCGTGATGTGATCGGCATGCACATGGGTTTCCAGCGTCCATGCCAGTTCCAGCTGGTGCTCTGCCAGCAGGGCGAGGTAAATATCGATTTCGGTAATGACGGGGTCGATCAGCAGGGCTTGATCGCCATCGGTAATCAGATAGGTATAGGTAGAGGAGTTGGGCTCGAATAACTGGCGGAACATCACTTGCTCCTGATGAGGGGTCTTTAAAAAATACTAACACATATTATATGAAAATATATAATATTGAAGATTCAACTAACCCTATGATTGGAAGCTGTATTTCATGTCCGTTGCCATTGATCTTCCTGCCATGCATCAATCTGCGGAGGCAGCCAGTCGCCTGATGCGCATACTCGCTAATGCCGATCGCCTCATGCTTTTATGCCAGCTGACTCAGCAGGAGCTGTGTGTCAGCGAGCTTGAGAGTATGCTGGACATTCGTCAGCCAACGCTTTCGCAGCAGCTCACCGTATTAAGGGAAGAGGGGCTGGTGACTACCCGTCGCGATGGCAAGAAGATTTACTACCAGATTGTGCCCGGCCCTGCGCTGGCGGTCATGCAGGTGTTGTATCAGCAATTTTGCCAAGCAGCAGGGTAGGGGGAATGTTTTTCCGGCCGTTTGTTAACACTTAGGAGGAAGCATCATGGCGATTCATCCTGTAAAAGTAGACGACGCATTCAGTCATTGCACTCAGGTAATGGTGGACGATATCCCTGAGATTGTGGCGGCCGGTTATAAAACCCTGATCAATAATCGACCGGATGGTGAGGATGGCGCCAGCCAGCCGACAACACCCGTGCTGCGGGCGGCTGCCGAGGCCGCTGGCTTGCAGTTTATTGCATTTCCGGTCATTTCCAATCAGATCACGGCGCAGCAGGTGGCGGAATACAAACATCTGATCGCCCATGCGCCGCGGCCCATATTGGGTTTCTGCCGGAGTGGCAACCGTGCCAGTACCCTGTATCTGCGGGCAAAAATGCTATACCCGCAAGATAAACAATATGCAGGCGCCAACACGCCCAGCCCGTGGAGCAAAGCCAAAGACCTGATCCGGTCTTTATGGCACAAGGAAAAGGATCGATAAGCAGCAAGTCATCGCGTTGCGTCCGGGTGGTTTCGGCACCGCTTTCTCATCGGGTTCCTTGACTTAATAACATGCGCTTTAACGTGATTGCTTGGCCCCAGCTTGTGCAGTAAAAGCCTCGTCCCCAGGGTGTAAATGTCGCCTGTAACACAGCTTGGCCAGTATTTTTCTCTTGAACACAGACGCTGTTTTTGACTTTGTCGACTATTAACTCTAATATGATAATAATTCTCATTTGATACATTATTGTCATGTCTTCAGGTTTTGTTTCGGACACCGTTCATACCCTGTATCACGATCATCACGGCTGGCTTTCAGGCTGGTTGCGTCGCAAACTGGGCTGCAACCATCAGGCTGCCGACCTGGCGCAGGACGTTTTCGTGCGCATCATGTCTTCGCCCATGCAGCAGACCATCCTTGAGCCGCGCGCCTATCTGACACGGGTTGCCCATGGCCTGGTGGTGAATCACTGGCGGCGTCGCGAGATCGAGCAGGCTTACCTGGATGCCTTGATGCAGTTGCCAGAGTCCATGGTGCCTTCGGTGGAGCAGCGATTGCTGGTGCTGGAAACCTTGTTCGAGATCGAGCGTATGTTGGCCGGTCTGCCCGCCAAAGTCAGCCAGGCCTTTCTGCTGTCGCAGATGGATGGCATGAAGTACGCCGATATCGCCATTGAACTCGGGGTTTCGGAACGCATGATCAAAAAATACATGGCACAAGCCATGCTGGCATGCCTCACGCTGAGCAAGCCACTTTAATGGACATGCTTCAGGAACGTCATGACAGCATGAGCCCCTCGTATGCCACCCTGCAGCAGGCTGCAGAATGGTTTGCCATGCTGCATGCGGGAGAGTTTGACGCACAACAACGTGCCACCTGGCAGGCATGGCTGGAGCAAGACAACACCCATCGCATGGCATGGCAGCAGGTAGAAGGCGTCCTGCGCAAATTTCAACACGTGGAAGATGATGCTGCGCGCCAGACCTTGCGCACCATAAGCCAGGGCCGTCGTCGCGCAGTCAAATCCATCATGGCCCTCTGCCTGCTGAGCGCAGGCGGCTGGGGTATCGCGCGGCAGCCAGCCGTTCAGCAATGGTCAGGAATCCTCATGGCACAACATACCACCCGCATCGGCGAACGCCGCCGTATGCAATTGGCGGATGGCAGCATCTTGTGGATGAATACCGCAAGTGCCATCAACATGCATTACAGCAGCAAAGAACGTCGCATCGAATTGATCGCCGGTGAGGTCTGGGTGCAGACCGCCACCGACCCCATGCAGCCCGGCCGTCCCTTCCTGATTTCCACCCGGCATGGAGAGCTGCAGGCGCTCGGCACCCGGTTTAATGTGCTGGATGACGGCCAGCGCTCGCATGTGGCCGTGTTTGAAGGCGCTGTTGCCATACGCCTGCCGCAGGCCGGACAGCCTGGCCTGATCGTACAAGCGGGCGAGCAGAGCAGTTTTGACGGTATATCCATCCGGCCCGCCCACGAAGCAGACCCTGCCATGGAGTCGTGGACGCATGGCATGCTGGTGGCAGACAACCTGCCATTGCCGGAGTTTGTTTCCCGCCTTGAACGCTACCGCCGTGGCCATCTGGGCTACGATCCCGCCTTATCCCATTTGCGCCTCGTGGGTGCGTTCCCATTGCAAGATACGGATCGGGCGCTACACCTGCTCGAGCAAACCTTGCCTGTGCGTGTGCATCGCCTGCTGCCGTGGTGGGTAACGCTGGAGCCTGCATCATTGTCGGGTTGAGCCATGCCTCAAAAATAATTTGCCAGCCTGGTTCCCCTTTTTTGATTTCGATTGGCAATACAGATGAAGCTTTGCCGAATCAATTTCATTAAAGGGGAATTCATGCAACATCGTCACACACAGGGGCGCTTTTCCAGGAAGCGCATCGTCAATGCCGTTCAGCTGACATTGCTGGCGCTACCGTTAAGCCTCATCACTCTGCCTCTGAGTCAAATTGCCCAGGCTGCGGAGCAGCAGGCATCCAATGCCCGCCAGTATCAGATTCCGGCAGGCTCGCTTAGCCGGGTGCTGAGCCAGTTTGCCGCCGAGGCGGGTATTGCCCTGTCCGTGGATGGTGCCTTGACTGCAGGCCGCCAGAGTGCCGGTCTGCAAGGTCGCTATACGGTAAACGCCGGTTTGGCTGCCTTGCTGGCGAATACCGGGCTGGAGGCCGCAACCCTGGGCGATGGCGGATATACGCTGCGCAAGGCAGAAGCACACCCCCAACCTTCTTCCAAGGCCGAGCAACTGCCTGAGGTGAAAGTCAGTGCCGCGGCGGAACAGGAGAGCCCCACGGGGCCAGCCAAAGGCTATGTTGCCAAGCGCAGCCTGACCGCCACTAAAACCGATACCGCAGTTATTGAATCACCGCAATCGATTGCGGTGGTGACGCGCGAGCAAATGGATATGCAGAATGTGCAGTCTGTAAGCGATGCCTTGCGATATACGGCGGGTGTGATGGCAGAAGCCAATGGTCCTGATCCACGAGCTGATACCATCTCCATTCGCGGCTTTGATGCCACAGGTCGTGATCAATATCGCGATGGTTTGCGTTCTTATGCTTTTAACAATCAAGGTGGCACAGTGGTTGAGCCTTATGGCCTGGAGCGGATTGAAGTGCTACGTGGCCCATCTTCCATTCTGTATGGCCAGGGGGGGGCGGGAGGCCTGATCAATCTGGTGAGCAAACGGCCTACCGATAGGCCCTTGCATGAGTTGCAGCTTACCCTTGGAAGTTATGACAACAAGCAGCTGGCGGGAGATTTTGGAGGCTTGCTGACGGAGGATGGTACGTGGAGCTACCGTCTGACGGGTCTCGTGCGGGATAGCCAAACGCAGGTGGATTATGTGACGGACGACCGGACATTTATTGCTCCTGCTCTCACATGGCGACCTAATGACAATACGTCACTCACCATTCTGACGGATTATCAGAAGATCGACCGCGGTCAGGGCTATCAGGCATGGCCGCGTATTGGAACTCGTTATAGCAGCGCATATGGCAAAGTATCCACCAGCCGTTTTCTGGGCGAACCTGGTTTGGATAAATACCAACAAGAGCGTTATTCCATGGGTTATCAGTTCGAACATATCTTCAATGATACGTTTACCTTCCGCCAGAACCTGCGGTATCAGCGTATGCAAACAGATTCTATTTCCACCTATCTCACAGGCTTGCGGGCAGATCAGCGGACTGCAAACCGTGCGGTAGGTGGCTACGATGAGCATGTCGACAATCTTGCTCTGGACAATCACATGCAGGCCAAATGGTCGCATGGGATGTTTGAGCACACCTTGCTGGTCGGGCTGGATAATCAGCGAATGGAAAATAGCGTCCGTCGAACGGCAGGCAGCGCAGGCACTCTGGATATTTATGAACCTGTGTATGGCGCCACTGCAATCAATCTGGTTGAAAATGCCCATTTTGATCAAAAATTGCGTCAAAACGGTTTGTACATCCAAGACCAGATCAAAATGGATAAGGCATGGGTAGCCACGCTGGGAGGCCGTAAAGACTGGGCACGTATGGAAACCGATAATTTGCGGAACCCTGCGGCATCTTCCGAGCAGCGCGATACCGCAGAGACATGGCGTGCCGGTCTGGTTTATCTTGCTAGTAATGGTCTAGCACCATACGCTAGCTATACGGAATCTTTCCTTCCTGTGATTGGCACTACCTTTGCCGGCACCGCTTTTGCTCCGGAAACCGGTAAACAGTATGAAGTTGGGGTACGTTACCAACCGCAGGGCAGTAACAGCATGATGACCGTTTCCTTGTTTGATCTGCGCCGTCAAAATGTCACAACGCAGGATACGAATCACGCCAATTACCAGGTTCAGCAGGGCGAAGTGCAATCCCGTGGGATTGAGGTAGAGTACAAAACTACCCTGGATACGATTTCGCTGGTGAGTAGCTACGCTTATACTCTGCCCGAGGTTACCAAAAGCAATAATGTAACTGCGCAAGGAATTGTGATAGAGGGCAAAGAACCCAAAAATGTGCCGCGTCATGTGGCTACCCTATGGGCAGATTATCGACTGCCTGCATCCTTTCTCGCTGGTGCGTCTATAAGTGTCGGTTTGCGTTATATCGGAAGCAGTTACGGAGATGACGGCAATACTTTTAAGGTGCCGTCTTATACCTTGGTTGATGCCGCTATGCATTATGATCTGGCCGGATTGGGCGAGCAGTGGAAGGGGTGGAGGGTTGCCCTGAATGCCAGCAATCTATTCGATAAGGAGTATGTCGCTACCTGTGGCTATTCTGGCGATGCCTGCAAATGGGGCTACCGCCGTAATGTCATAGGCACGCTGACCTATAGCTGGTAATGCGCGCGTATCTTGTTATCTGGCATCGCTGGGTAGGCCTGGCGATGGCGGTTTTTCTGGTGGTGGCCGGGTTTACCGGGGCGATCATCGCGTTTGAGGAGGAGGTCGATGGCTGGCTCAATCCACATTCGCTGCACCCGGCATGGCAGGCGGGGCGTGCGCCGCTGAATGCCTATGCACTGCGCGAGGCTGCCCAGCGGCAGGCGCCTGCTGGCATGCTGGTGGATGAATTGCTGTTGCATGTGGAAGCTGGTGAATCCGCTGCGTTCCGGTTGAGCCCAGGTCCATCTGTCGATGGCAAAGCTGCACCATTGCTGGCTGATGAGTTGTTCTTGCATCCGCAAACCGGCGCCAGGCTGGGGATGCGACTGCGCGGCGACAGCCTGTTTCAGCGCGAAACGCTGGTGGGCTTTCTCTATAAATTGCATTACTCGCTGGCCTTGCCGGGTAACAGCGGGCGGCTGATTTTCGGGATCATCGCCGTGCTATGGACGCTGGATAGCATGGTCGCTTTTTATCTCACCTTGCCGCGTCGGCAACAAGCGGCCAAATCGTCCTATCTGAGCCGATGGAAACCGGCCTGGCTGATCAAATGGCAGGCCGGTGCTACCCGCATCAACTTTGATCTGCATCGCGCGTTTGGCTTGTGGCTATGCCTGGTATTGCTGATGTTTGCCTGGTCCAGTGTCATGTTCAATCTGCGTGAGCAGGTGTATATGCCGGTGATGAAAACCATGTTTGATTTTGATCTTTCATGGCGCTCCATTCCGCCACTGGCGCAGCCTCTCAGCCGCGAGCCCATGCCGTGGCCTCAGGCGCATGCCATGGCGCGTCAGGCCATGCAGCGATTCAGTGCCGAGCGTGGGCACAAGGTGGATTTTGAAGACCGCTTGCGGCTCGACAGGCAGCGCGGGCTATATGCGTATTTTGTGCATAGCAATGCGGATCTGCGCAGTGATCGTGGTAACACGGCGATACTGATGGATGCTGCAACGGGAGAGATCAAAGGCTGGTGGCTGCCCACGGGCGACAAGGCCGGAAATACCGTCAGCAACTGGCTGGGGGCGCTGCACATGGGGCAGGTGTTTGGGCTGCCTTACCGCGTGTTTGTAAGTTTCTGCGGCCTGGCCCTGGTGCTGGTCTCTGTGACGGGAGTGTTGATCTGGTGGAGGAAACGCTATGGCAAGCAATCAAGACGCGTTGCCAGATAGCATGAGCAGCCAATTGCATGAGAAAGACGGCATCGGTCATAGCCCAAATCAATTAAGCCAATAAAAAAGCCGCAGATAGCTGCGGCTTTTCTATGCATGACGTTTACGTCAGCCTGTGATGGCGGCTTATCAGGAAACAGCCTGCTTCAGCTGTTCCAGAATGGCCGGATTATCCAGCGTGGAAATATCGGAGGTGATTTCCTCGCCCTTGGCCAGCGAGCGCAGCAGGCGGCGCATGATCTTGCCGGAGCGGGTCTTGGGCAGGTTATCGCCAAAGCGGATTTCATCGGGCTTGGCGATGGGGCCGATTTCCTTGCCGACCCAGTCACGCAGCTGCGCCACGACCTGCTTGGCCTCATCGCCTTCCGGACGGGCGCCTTTCAGCACTACATAAGCGACGATGGATTCGCCCTTGATCTCATGCGGCTTGCCGACCACGGCAGCCTCCGCCACCAGCGGATGGGCTACCAGCGCGGATTCAATTTCCATGGTGCCGAGGCGGTGACCGGAAACATTCAGCACATCGTCAATGCGGCCCATGATCCAGAAATAGCCATCATCGTCACGGTGGGCTGAGTCACCGGCGAGGTAAACGCCTTTCAGTTCTTCGGGGAAATAGGATTTCTTGAAGCGCTCCGGGTCATTCCAGATGGTGCGTATCATGGATGGCCATGGCTTCTTCACTACCAGCAGACCACCGCCAGTGCCATCAATATGGCTGCCATCTTCATTGACGATATCCATCATGATGCCAGGCAGGGGACGGGTGCAGGAGCCGGGCTTGGCATTGATGGCACCGGGCAGCGGGGCAATCATGTGCGCGCCGGTTTCGGTTTGCCACCAGGTATCCACAATCGGGCAGCGCTCGCGGCCCACGGTTTTGTGATACCACATCCAGGCCTCAGGGTTGATGGGCTCGCCCACTGTGCCCAACAGGCGCAGGCTGGAAAGATCGTAATTATTCGGTAAATCGCCGCCCAGCTTGATCAGCGAACGAATCGCCGTGGGCGCGGTGTAAAACACGCTGACCTTGTGCTTTTCGATCATCTGCCAGAAGCGACCAGCATCGGGGTAAGTCGGCACGCCTTCAAACACGACTTGCGTGCTGCCCAGCGCCAGCGGGCCATAGGCGACATAGCTATGGCCGGTAATCCAGCCCACATCGGCCGTGCACCAGAAAATATCCGTGGCTTTATGGTCGAATACCCATTTCATGCTCATGACCGCACCCAGCAGATAGCCGCCAGTGGAATGCTGCACGCCCTTGGGTTTGCCGGTGGAGCCTGAGGTATAGAGAATGAATAGCGGATGCTCGGCATTGACCCAGGTTGGCTCGCAGTAATCGGATTCTGCGCTTTCCAGATCATGCCACCACAAGTCACGCGTATTCCAGGTGACATCGCCGCCGGTGCGCTTGTACACAATCACGCTGGTCACGGCTTCGCAACCGCCAAAGCTCAAGGCTTCGTCCACGGCCGGTTTCAGCGGCATGGCGCGGCCGCCACGCATCTGGCCATCGGAGGTGATCACCAGCTTGGCACCGACATCGGTAATGCGCTCGTGCAGGCTCTTGGATGAGAAGCCGCCAAACACCACGGAGTGAATGGCGCCGATACGGGCACAGGCCTGCATGGCGACAATGGCTTCCACGCTCATAGGCAGATAGATGATCACGCGATCACCTTTGCCTACCCCTTGTTTTTTCAGGGCATTGGCAAAGCGGCAAACGCGCTGGTGTAACTGGCGATAGGTGACGGTGGTGACCGTGCCGTCGTCGGCTTCGAAAATCAGTGCAGCTTTGTCACCGCGGGTGGAAAGATGACGGTCCAGGCAGTTGTAGGAGGCATTCAGTTCGCCATCGTGAAACCAGCGGTAGAAAGGCGCATTGGCTTCATCCAGCACGGCGGTGAATGGCTTGTGCCAATCCAGCTCCTTTTGCGCGAGCGCAGCCCAGAAGCCGGGGTAATCCTGCTCGGCCTGCTGGCAAAGCGCGGTGTATTGTTCCAGACCTGAAATGGTGGCTGCCTGCTTGAAGGCCTCCTGTGGGGGGAAAACGCGGGTTTCGGTCAGAACGGTTTCAATCGATGACATTCAGAGATCTCCAGCAAGCACTTATCGTTGTGTTATCAGCGGCCTGGTGATGAGGGTGGCTAGACCTGATGGTCGCCAGCCCCAGCCCGGCCTGTTTTTGGGTTATTCTTCAACTGTTACAAAAGGTAACGAAAAAAATCTTCCACATAATACCACCAGCCAAGCTGATTTTTGATGCAAACACTCTCGCAAATTCTCTCTGATGAACATGATGGCCGCCAGACGACGCAATGGGTGCGCCATACCGTGCGCTGCAGCCCGTTTTGCCAGCGTCTGCTGACCCGATACCCTGAGCTATTGCAGGAGCTGGATGCGGAAATCATGCTGCCATGGCGTGCGGATTACATGCGGCTCTATCTTTCGAAATGCACAGTGACGGATGAGACCAGTCTCAAGCATGCCCTGCGCGGCCTGCGCCAGCGGGTGATGTTGCGGGTGATTGCGCGGGATCTGAATGATCTTGCCGATCTCGATGAAGTGATGCAGACCATGAGCGCACTGGCGGAGGTGGCGGTGCGCTTTGCCCTGCAGCATCTCACGCCCTGGCTGGAAGCCCAGTACGGTGAACCCATAGGCGAGCGCGGCGACAAGCAGTCGCTGATTGTGGTGGGCATGGGCAAGCTGGGTGGCTATGAGCTGAATGTGTCATCGGACATCGACCTGATTTTTGCCTTTGAGCAGGATGGCGAAACCAATGGGGAAAAGTCCCTCAGCAACAATGAGTTCTTTGCGCGCCTGGGCAAGAAGCTGATCGCCGCGATTGATGACGTCACCGAAGATGGCTTTGTCTTCCGCGTGGATATGCGCTTGCGGCCCTACGGCTCGGAAGGTCCGCTGGCCTGCAGTCTGAATTTTCTGGAGGAGTATTACCAGAACCAGGGGCGTGAATGGGAGCGCTATGCCTGGATCAAGGGCCGGGTGATTGCCGGACCGGAGCAGGTGCTGGCCGATTTGCTGCGGCCCTTTGTCTACCGCAAATACCTGGACTATGGCGCGTTTGCCTCCATGCGCGATCTCAAGGTGCAGATACAGCGCGATGTGAATCGGCGCGACATGCACGACAACATCAAGCTGGGGCGTGGCGGTATCCGCGAGATTGAATTTATTGCCCAGGTATTTCAGCTGATACGCGGCGGGCGCGATACCAGCCTGCAGATACGCCCGACGCTGGCGGTGCTGCAGCGCTTGCAGGACAAGCAGATTCTGCCCGAGCGTACCGTGCGCGAGCTGCGCGAAGCCTATGTGTTTTTGCGCGATCTGGAGCACAGGTTGCAATATGTGGAGGATGCCCAGACCCAGGAGCTGCCCACCACGCCGGAAGCCCAGCAACGTATTGCCACCAGCATGCACTTTGCGCATTGGGATCTGCTGCGCAAGGCGCTGGAAACCCATCGCAGCCTGGTCGAAGTGCATTTCAGCGAGGTGTTTAGCGATGTGGCCGTGGGGCGCCAGGATAACAATCTGCAAACCCTGAAGCCGATCAACGATATCTGGCAGGGTGCGGTGCAGGAGGGCGAAGCGGTGCGTCGCTTGCGCGACGCCGGCTATGACGATGCGGAAGATACCTTGCGTCGCCTGAATGCCTTGCACACGGGTAGCCGTTATCGCAATCTGCCCGAGCTGAGCCGGCAGCGCCTGGATATTCTGATGCCTACGGTGATTCAACTCTCCGCCCAGGAAGAGCGCCCCCAGGTGACCCTGACGCGGGCATTGGATCTGCTGGAAAGCATCTGCCGTCGCGCCAGTTATCTCGCGCTACTGGCCGAGTACCCGGCGGTGCTGAGCTTGTTGGTCAAGCTGGTGGCCGCCAGCCCATGGTTGGCGCAATATTTGACGCAGCACCCCATTTTGCTGGATGAATTGCTGGATACGCGCAGCCTGTATGCCGAGCCGGATTTTGATGCCATGCGCCAGGATCTGCAGCGCCGTCTGGCCGAGGTAGAAGGCGATGTGGAGCGGCAGATGGACACCATGCGTCATTTCAAGCATGCGGCGGTTTTCCGCTTTGCCGCGCAGGATATTGCCGGTGAGCTGCCACTGCAAACCTTGTCGGATTACCTCAGCGCGCTAGCGAATCTGGTATTGCAGGCCACCATGGATACCATCTGGCCTACTTTGCGCGGCAAGCATCGGGAAACCCCAAAATTTGCCATCATCGGCTATGGCAAGCTGGGCGGGCGTGAGCTGGGCTATGCTTCCGATCTGGATATCATTTTTCTGTATGACGATGATGCCCCTGAAGCACGTGATACCTATGCCCGTTTTGGCCAGCGCATCAATACCTGGCTCAACAGCCTGACCTCGGCAGGCTTGCTCTACGAAACCGACTTGCAGCTACGGCCGGATGGCGCCAGTGGTTTGCTGGTCAGCTCACTGGAGGCATTTGAAGACTACCAGCGCAATAAAGCCTGGGTATGGGAGCACCAGGCGCTGACTCGCGCCCGCTTCAGTGCTGGCGATGAGGCGATAGGGGCGGCATTCAGCCGCATACGCGAAGAGGTGATACGCCAGCCACGCGATGTGGCCAAGCTGCGCGAGGAGGTGCTGAATATGCGTCGCCGCATGCGCGAAAGCCATAGCGTGCCCGCATCGGAGTTTGATCTCAAGCAAAGTGAAGGCGGCATTATTGATGTGGAATTCATGGTGCAGTATCTGGTGCTGGCGCATGCTGCCGAGCACCTGGAGCTCACCGAAAACCTCGGCAATATCAGCCTGCTGGGCAAGCTGGGGAGTCTGGGCCTGATAGATGCCGCGCTGGCGAACGCTGCCGCTGAAGCATATCGGCGTTATCGCAGCCTGCAACATGCCAGCCGCTTGCAGGAGCAGACCAAATCGCGTGTGCCTTTATCGGCGGTTGCTGCCGATGCCGAGGCGGTGCGCAGCCTCTGGCAACAGGTATTCAAGGACTAGGGTTATGCTTGTCAATCAGCTCCGCCCACCATGCAGGCTGGGCAGAGCTGATTGATCTTAGGTATCAGGGCTGGATTTTATTTAGCTTGCGCACGGTGTCAGACTTTTTGCGCATGCGGATATTGATCATCTCGACCACCACCGAGAAGGCCATGGCGAAGTAGATATAACCCTTGGGCACATGGAACTCCAGCCCTTCGGCGACCAGCGTCATCCCCACCAGTATCAGGAAAGACAGGGCGAGTATCTTGATGGTGGGGTGATTATCAACAAAATCGCCGATAGGCTTGGCGGCAAACAGCATGACGCCAACCGCCAGAATAATGGCAATCGCCATGATCGACACATGATCAGCCAGCCCAACGGCGGTGATGACGGAGTCCAGCGAAAACACCACATCAAGCAGGGCAATCTGCACCAGGCTCATGCCAAATGAGGCTTTGGCCACCGCCATGCCGCTGCTTTCCTCTTCCTCGCCTTCCAGGCTGTTGTGAATCTCATGCGTGGCTTTTGCCAGCAGAAACAAACCGCCGCCAATCAGAATAATGTCGCGGCCGGATACTGGTTGCGAGAGCACCGTGAACCACGGTTCAGTCAGGCCCATGACCCAGGAGATGGAAAACAGCAGGGCCAGTCGGGTGATCATCGCCAGACTGAGCCCGAGCTTGCGTGCCAGCGCGCGCTGATGGGCAGGTAGGCGCCCGACCAGGATGGAAATGAAGATGATATTGTCGATACCGAGCACAATTTCCAGTGCGGTCAGTGTGCCCAGGGCGATCCAGGCTTCCGGGCTTGCCAGCCATTCAAACATGCGGTTCTCCGTCTTTTTACGTGGTTTGGTTAATCAATCAGTCGTCAGTTTCGAGCGCAAGCGCTGCTATACCTGCTATAGGCAGGCTTACCAGTATTTGGGGTAATTTCCCGGGCGCGTCGCATTGTTGTACAGCAAGGCCACCAGCGTCAGTATCAAGGCGCCCGTCAGCGTGGGCAGCAACAGAAATCCCCAGCCCGGCTGCAGCAAAAACACAATTACCGGATTGGAGCCTGCGGGAGGGTGAACAGTTCGCGTGAACATCATCAAGGCGATGGCGGTACCTGCCGCCAGTGCCATGGCCCACCAGTGGGGACCAAACAGTGTCAGAAACAGCAGGCCGGTGGCGGTGCTGAGACCGTGCCCCAGAATGATGTTGCGGGGCTGGGAAAACGGCACATCCGGATAGCCAAACACCAGTACGCAACTCGCACCAAAAGAGCCCAGTACCAGAGCCAGTGACCAGTGCTCCGCCAGCGCGGCGATGACGCCAATGGCAAGGCAACCGCCCAGCCAGGCCAGCACAATCGCCTTGCCGGGTGCACGAGGTGGCAGGGCGGCATGGTCGCCCTTGAGTTTGCTGAACCAGTGTTGCATGACGTCTCCCTTTTGCTGGTTGTAAAAATTGCTTGGTGTAAAAACTCAGCTGAGGCGCAACTCGCAGGCGAGGGCGCATTGCAGAGGTAATCCCGCTGCGGTAAAGAATTGCATCATGGTTTCCGCTGACCACGTATCCAGGAGGATGTGCACGTTACCATCCACCGTGGTCTGTACCGGTTGGGCTTGAATGGCCGCCATGGCCTGATCAAGCAAGTCTAGCGATGTCACTACCGATTCTGCCTTGGGCAATAACACCACACTCAAACTGCACAGCCTGTGGGTCGACTCGGATGCGCCGATCGCACGTAATTGTGTCGGTTGATGTATGTGCCATGGAAACAGATAAAGCCCGAGGCTCTGCTCGGGGCGGCCACTGATGACAGGGCAGGGTAACTGGCTTGCCAGCAGCGATTGCAGCGCGTCCAGGCTGTGCTTGAGTGACATGATGTAGCCTTCTCCATCGGGAATGTGTGCAGCATACCCGATTCGGCGCATATCGCGCCTCCCCAAATAACAAGACCTCCACGCGGGAGGTCTTGTACAGGGGTTAAAACTCTTCCCAGTCGCCTTCGTCAGGAGCTTTGACGGCAACGCGCAAGGGAGCCGCAGATCGTCCGCTACTCTCTGCCCGGAAAGGCTTGGGGCTGGGCAGACGGGCGGGCGCTGCGCTGGCGCGGCCGGTGTCGTTCTCGGAGGTTTTGAACTGGCGTATGGATTCCACCAGATTATTGGCTTGCTCCATGAGCGACTCGGCAGCGGCAGCGGCTTCTTCCACCAGGGCGGCATTTTGCTGGGTGACTTCGTCCATTTGCGTGACCGCTTTATTGACCTGATCGATGCCCGAGCTTTGCTCGATGGATGCCGCGGTGATTTCGCCCACAATATTGGAAACGCGTTTGACCGAGTTGACGATTTCTTCCATGGTCTTGCCAGCGTTTTCTACCTGGCGCGTACCTTCGGTGGTTTTGCCCACGGAGTCTGCGATCAACTCCTTGATCTCCTTGGCGGCCACAGCCGAGCGTTGCGCCAGATTGCGCACTTCACCGGCGACCACGGCAAAGCCGCGGCCCTGTTCACCAGCCCTGGCGGCTTCTACGGCGGCATTCAAGGCCAGGATATTGGTCTGGAAGGCAATGCCATCAATGACAGAGATGATGTCCTCGATCTTGTGCGAGCTTTCGTTGATGGCGGCCATGGTATTCACGACATCCGAAACAACTTCGCCGCCACGCTCGGCAATGCTGGTGGCGGTGATGGCAAGCTGGTTGGCCTGCTTGGCATTTTCCGCATTCTGCTTCACGGTGGAGGCGAGTTGCTCCATGCTGGAAGCCGTTTCTTCCAGCGATGAGGCTTGTTCCTCGGTGCGCTGCGACAGATCGATATTGCCTTTGGAGATTTCATTGGCGGCGGTATTGATGGTTTCTGCCGCTTCTTTAACCGTGACGATAGGCGTGGCGATCATTTCCAGCGTTTCGTTCACACCCTCGACGATCTTGCGGAAATCGCCCTGATGGTTTGTGGCATCGGCACGCACATATACCCGGCCATCGCGGGCGGCATCGGCCAGCATGCCGGCATCCTGCACCAGCGCATTGATCGCAGTGATACAGGTATTCAGGTTCTGGCGTATGGTATTGAAGTCGCCCTGATATTCTTCGGTAATCACCGGTGGAACATGCCCTTGCGAGATACGTTTGACGCAATCGGCGGCTACATTCAGCGGGCCAATCACCGCATCCAGCGTGTTATTGACGCCTTCGACAATCTTGCGGAAATCCCCCTGGTGACGGCTGGCATCCGCGCGGGTTGACAGCAGGCCCTGGGCACCAGCGTCGGCCAGCATGGCGGTATCTGCCACCATGGCATTGATGGCATCTATACACTGGTTGAGGTTATTTTTAAGGGTATTGAAGTCGCCACTGTAATCATCGGTGATCTTGGCCGGGATGTTGCCTTTGGAAATGGCGTCTACGTAATGCGCAGCGACATTTAAGGGGCCGATGACGGCATCTAGCGTGTGATTCACGCCCTCGACGATCTTGCGGAAATCGCCCTGGTGGCGGCTGGCGTCGGCGCGCGTGGAAAGATTGCCCGCAATGGCGGCCTGCGCCAGCATGTCTGCATCGGCAATCAGGCTCTTCAGATTGCTGCGTACTTGCTCAATGGTGTGATTGATCTCGGCCTTTTTGCCGGGAAAGCGCTCCAGGGGCGCCTCAAAATTGCCCTCGCCAAAGGCTTTCACTACCTGCATGGCTTTGTTGTTGAGTTCGATATGGCCATGCACCATGCTGTTGACGCCGTGTGCCAGATCGCGGAATGCCCCTTCAAAATTGCTTTCGGTGACCCGCGCATCGGTCTCTCCGCGGTCGTGCGCCTCGCTCATGACGGTCATCTGCGAAATCAGTGTCTGAATATTGCCGCCCAGCTGCGCCATGGAACCATTGAGTGCCGCCATTTCATCACTGCCCTTTACCGTGATCTTGGCTGACAAATCGCCCTTGGACAAACGTTTGATAGTCCCAACGCTTTCCTGCAGCGGGCTGATGACCATGCGATTGAGAAAGAAATACAGGATGCCCACCAGCACGATCACCGAGACGATGCCCACCACGATCGCAATGTTGCGGATAGTGTAGATCTGCGCCATGACTACATCCATGGGAACGGTCAGCACCAGTGCCCAGGGGGTGACACTATTGCCAACCTTGATGGGGGCGTAGGTACGGTATACCAAGGTGCCCGAGGCATCCTGATCGATATGGCTAAATGCTGTCCCTGCCTGAATTTTTTGCAGGATGGCTTTGGCATCGCCCTGCTTGTCCATCGGTTTGCCAATGTTCTCCGGGCTGGCACTGGCGACATAATTGCCACCGTAGGTAATCAGCTCAGCATAGCTGCCTGCATATGGCTTGATGGCACCGACAATCGCCTGCATGCCGGAAAGCGGGATGTCAAACCCCGTCACCCCCACAAACCCTCCGTTGTGTTGAATGGGGATGCTGATGGTGGTAATCAGCGTATCTTTGCCCGCAATCTTGTACATATAAGGCTCCAGCAATGTTTCCTTGCCAGAGTTTTTGGCGAGCAGATAGTAATCGCCTGCCCCTGCCGTGTTGTAATCCACCAGGGCCTCAAGAATGACGGAACCGCTTCCGCTGTTCCAGTAGGGGATATAGCGACCGGTGGCGTCGTGCCCGGCCGCGTTGACGAAATCCTTGTCCTTGCCATCAAAGGCATTGGGTTCCCATAACGTCCATGCGCCAACGAGGTCAGGGTTCTGTCTGAGCGAGTTCGCCAGCAGGTTGTCTACCGCTGCGCGACTTTCCTGATGGGTGGCTTTCATGGCGAGCATGGTTCTGGCGTTTGCCCTGGCCGTTACCACGGCTCTATCCAGTATTTCCTGCGCCTGTTCCCGGCCAACCAGGGCGGATTCATCGACCAGCTTCAGGGCTGTTTTCTTTTCTACTTCAATGGATTGGTTGATGATGGTGGCAATGGTGACGGTAAAGCCGATCATCGCTACCACCGTCACAATCAAGGCGATTTTTAAACGTATGCTCATGTCAGACAGTGCGGATTTCATAGAGCCTCTTCAAAAAAACCTTTTAAAAAAACATAGTGGAATTCGGTGCTAAATCGCGCATTGGCAAAGGAAAGCCAGCGCATGAACTGCCATGGATGACTTGCCCCAAAGGCCTGGTGATTAAATAAAACGATTAGTTTTATTACGACGACTTGGCGTAAAAGTTGAGGCTGGATGTAAAGTTTTATTGAATAGCCAATCGGGCACTGCCGCGTTTGTGTGGTGCTATGGATTTCCAGCGGGTAAAGACATCCTCGCAGATGCGCCATCATGATGTGTTGAAACAAGCCTGAATTGCCGCGTTTTAAGCCAGAAATGGCTGCCCCTAGGGGTAATTACTCCTGCCTGATCAATCTACTACTATCTGTTCACAAGTGTCAGTTTCATGGCGGCGCTTTGTTTTAAACCGCTAAAACTCTTCAATAAGCAGCGCGTTTTATATTGAGATACACCGCAATAAGGCCATTACGTAAATAAGCCATTGTTGATGGTTCTGGGATGAATAAATCGAACTGTTTGCTCATTCTCCAGTAATGAATCGCGTAAACAACCTGATTGCCGTTGCTTGGAATGCAATATTTCAATCAAAAGGGGGAAGTAATGAATCTTTATGTGGTGTTGGTCTACCTGGTTGGCAGTGTAAATGCACATTTAACCGAGCCTATGGTGATTGATGGCCTTGAGTCAGAGGCGATATGCACCTCGCTGGCAGATAAAATCTCCAGCACCGGAGTCATGAAAGCGCAGTGTTTCCTATCAACAAGTAAAACTGCATCCATTGATCGCAAAGAGTCAGCCAGAAAGAATTAAGCGGGTGCTGGTTTGAATTTACTCTTTGTTATAAATCGTGGTATTTCGCAGGAGTTAATAATTGGACTACGATAATTTCAGACTTTTTGATCATTTGGCGGAGCTTGTCTGCTGTATTGACGAGTGTAAGTTTAACCCACGCGAACGCGAGCTTTTTCCTTTCTATTATTCCGAGGCAATCCAGATCATTGATCGCGTTGAGTCCCAGGGCTATAGCTCATCAAAATTGAGGCAGTACCTCAATCAAATCAATGAATACTTTAAAATCAATGATGTATTGATGAAAACAATAGACGATACGCATAATGAAATTGCCCAGATCATGGGCGAAGAATCGAAATACTTGTACGGCGAGTGAGATTCTTTAATCTCATGTGCGGTGCCTCTTACTTGATAATGTGGCGACATGGGATTCAACTGCATGGCCAAGTCTTATCATGGTCACGTGTTTTTGGACGCACTATAAAAATAGTGGCCTCATGAATGAGATTGTTAACAGGATTCAATAATCTTCATTCATTTTTCACAGCATTTATCTCATCTTCATACGGCTGATCTGGTAAAGAAACCACATTCAGATATTGGTTTTTCGTCAGTTAAAACTTATTCTGGCTTGATTAAAAAAGAAAGAAAGATCATTATTGCTTTCTTGATGGAACCTGTTCTTTGTAAAAGAATCCACATCATCAGAAGTTCCAGTTTCTTACCTACCCCATAATCTAAGGAGAATTTGATGGCCAACTACAAACGCCGAACTAAAGAAGAGATGATTAAAGATCTTGAAGAAAAACTTAACAAACTTAAAAATGCAGCACCCAAGAAGGAAAAGCCAGAGCTGAGCATGAGCAGCGAAGGCTTAAGTGCAGTTGCCGATGCTGTCGATTTTGCAGCTAAAGCCAACAAGGTGAAAGTGGCAGATATTCTTATTTTGATCGCTAAAGCCAAACGTACCGGCCTGGTTATTGAAGGTGGTCGTCGTTCCCGTAATTCGGTTCAATCCTAATTTATTGCATTCAGCGATGCCTTCATCATGCTTGAATCACCATTGGGCATGATGGTATCGAGCTTGCATCCGAGGCGGGAGATTTCATGGTGAATAAGCATCGAATTGCAGATTTCTCGCCTCAACTTCTGTTTCCCTCAGTATCAGCTTTCCGTTTTAACTTGTCTCAAACGTAGTTGGTAAACATTGATGTCTGGCTACTTTCGCAAACCAGGCTTCTCAATATCTGCTCCTCTTTTACTTCTCCATTTCATTCTTATACATCCGTCCGATCTTCATTCCATGATCAACATGGCGTTGATCTGCGGTTAAATAGAGTCTTAGCCCAATAAGCTTTCGGAATGGGGACTCACGCGCAGCCAGTATGCATCATCCCCAACGGGCGAGGTCTGTGGCATGATTTAAGTCTTTATGGTTAAAAAAACAACGTGCGTTTTCGTGTGCGCAACCCGGCATGGATAATTTATGAGTCTACGATTTCGATTGAACCTGCTGATTACCCTGCTATTGCTGGTGTTCATGAGCGTAGTCGGGTTTGTCATCATCCGCGGCATGAAGGCATCTACTCAAGAGGGCGTCGAGGCCGCCACGCGCGTGACCGTGCAATTGCTGGATACGGTGATTCTGAGTTCGTATCAAAATCCTGAGTGGGGCTATACGCATGAGGTCATGCATCGCTTTTTGCTGTCCCTCGGCCACGTGCGCAGCAATGAAATCATTCTTTATGACCTGCATGGCAATTTGCTTTTCAAGTCACCACCCTCCAAATACCGGGCGGATGAAAATCCACCACGTTGGTTCGTCAAGCTGATCGAGCCTGAGCAGGAAGTCGTGATGCGTCGCATCCGCTTTGGCATGCTGGTCGTCGTGTCTAACCCCGGTGGCGCTATTCGTGAAGCGTGGAGCCGGTTGAGCAATCTGTTCTGGATCAATCTTGGTTTTTTTGTGGTCTTGAATGCAATGGTGTACTGGATGCTGGGGCGGTGGTTGAGGCCGGTAGAGCCCATGCTCAAAGCAATCAACCAGATGGAGCAGGGGGATTTGACGGTGCGCTTGCCCGAATTCAAACTGCCGGAGTTTTCCAAGATTGCTCATAACTTCAACCAGATGGGCGAGTCGCTGCTGGCACGCACTGATGAAAGCCGCCGGCTGGCCCTGATCGTCAAACAGACGGCCGATGCCATCATGATCCATGATCTGGATGGCAACATTTCATTCTGGAATGCGGCGGCACAGCGCATGTTTGGCTATGCACCTGAGGATATCATCGGCATGTCGGCCGCGATTCTTATCCCGCCTGGGTATGAGGCCGAACTTGAGTCCAATTTTGCCGCCATCAAACAAATGCAGAAAGTGGAGAACCACGATACGCAGCGCGTGGCACGGGATGGCAAGTTGCGGGATATTTCCTTAACGGCAGCGCCCTTGGTGGATCCGCATTCGGGTGAGGTGATAGGTGAAATATGCAGCATGCGCGATATTACCGAACGCAAGCAGGCGGAAGAGGCTGCGCTGCGGCTGGAGGAGAATCGTCAGCTGACACAGCTGATTCAGCATCATATTGAAGATGAGCGCCGCAGTCTGGCGCGTGAGCTGCATGATGAGCTGGGGCAATATGTCACCGCGATCAAAACCTTTGCCGTGGGCATTTCCAACAAAACCACGGAAGCCATGCCCGATATTGCGGCTAACGCGCAAACGATAGTGGCCGCCGCCAATCATATCTACGATGGCATGCACAATATTATTCGCCAGTTGCGCCCCGGCTCACTGGACAACCTTGGCTTGTCGGAAACCCTGCGCGATGCGATTACCAATTGGCAGGGGCAGCATCCGGATGTACGCTTTACGTTGAACTTATCCGGGCCGTTGGATGACTTAGGGGAAACGCTGAATATTAATCTTTTCCGTATTGTGCAGGAGTCAGTCACCAATGCGTTGCGGCATGCGCAGGCAACCCAGATTAATATACGCTTGATAAAAACAACGGAAGGCGCATTGCAGCTTTCCATACAGGATAATGGTGTGGGCATGAATATATGTAATGTGGATCAATCCAAGCATTTTGGCTTGCTGGGCATGCGTGAGCGCGTGCAGGCGCTGCATGGAACCTTTAATGTTGACTCGCTGATGGAACAGGGGACCCAGATCATGGTGACTATTCCCGCGCGAGGTGCCGCATGAGCGAGCCCATCAAGGTTATGCTGGTTGACGACCATGCCGTGGTGCGCATGGGTTTCAAGATGTTGCTGGAGTCGGCTTCGGATATCAAAGTGATTGCCGAAGCTGAAAATGGCGAGAAGGGTATCAAGCTTTACATGGAGCATCATCCGGATGTGGTCGTCATGGATATTACGATGCCCGGTATTGGTGGGCTGGAGGCGATTGAGCGCATCATGGCCAAGGATAGTTCGGCCAAGGTGCTGGTGTTGTCTGCCCATGAGGATTCCGTGCATCCCAAGCGCGTGCTGAATGCAGGCGCCATGGGCTATCTCACCAAGCGCAGTGCCGCTGAGGAATTGATCAAGGCCATACGCACGGTGGCGGGCAACAAACGTTATCTGGAAGCGACCGTCGCCCAGCAGATGGCCATTCAGCAACTATCCGGCGAGGCAAATCCGGTGGACGTGCTTTCGGACCGTGAGTTCGAGGTGTTTATCGCGCTGGCTAAAGGAAAGACCACGAATGATATTGCCGAAACACTGAGCCTGTCGCCACGCACAGTAGGCACGCACCTCTACAATATCAAGCAAAAGCTGAACGCCAATAACTCGGCCGAGATTGCGCTGATTGCCATGCGCTCAGGCCTGATCGATCCCTGAGCGTTTAATGTCCTGGGTAGCGGGCGACATTCAGCTCACCCGCACCAGCGACTTCTACCACGGCATAATCGCCGCTCTTCATGCGTCCGAAATCGGGAGGAATGAGGAAAGTGATGGGCTGATGGTTATCCCCTACAGGCGCGCCAGTCGCCAGTTGCCAACGAGGCCATTCGGTTGTTGGCGGAAGCCCTGCAGCTCCCATAAGGCGGGCTTTTTCCAGAATGGAGCGCTTTTCATCGCCTATCAGCAGATTCCATAACTCCACGCGCACCAGTTTGCTTTGCACCAGCGCTGCCTGCGTTTTGCTGTCAAGTTCAGCCGCTGTCGCGCCATTTGCCATCGCCTGGTCTGGCGCGGATGGTGTATTGGTTGAGGCTTGCCGGTAATCCGGCAGAGGTTCTTTTACGGTTTCCACCGTTGAAAAGCCGGAGGTAACAAAACTTGCCCAGTATGGGTCTGGCTCGGTGTCTTTGAGAGGCAGGCTGCGGCTGGCTTCATCCTGTTTCAGCAAGTAGTTGTCGTATGCATCTGAGGTGGTCTTGTCCAGGCTGCGCATGGCCACTGACTGGGCTATTTGCTGGGCAATGGGGCCGCCCATGCAGCCTGTGAGCCACAGGGCAAGGCAGGGCGCAATAAGCTTGCCTGCAAAACGACCTATGTGTTCACGATTTGCTGCCAACATTCTGAAATCCAGCGTGGGGTGTGGTGTGAAGACTAATCGTTCTTTAAGTGCTTGTCTAGCTTGAGTAAACGCGCTTTTATGCCTCATTTTGAGGTTTGCGGGATGTGACGCTTATCACGCCACTCAGCACGATGATGGCCACGGCAAACCAGCGATCCAGCGAAAGCATCTCTCCCCAGATCACGATGCCAAATACGCTGGCGAGGACAACCGTGCTGTAAGCCAGGCTGCCGACGACCAGGGGATTGCCTGTACGATAAGCCCGCGTCAGGGCAAGCTGGGCAATGGTGGCCGACACTCCTAGCCCGATCAGGAGTAACAGATCATCCCACTCAACGCGATGAAAGTCGTGGACCAGCATCCATATGCCACCACCCAGTGTGCACACCAGCGTGAAATAGAACACAGTACGCCAGTCGGGTTCGCCGGCGCGGCCCAACTGGGTTACGTGGATATACACAATCCCCGCCAATGCGCCTGACAGCAGGCCCAATGCACCCGCAATCAGCTCATCCACATGCAGGCTGGGCTTGAGCAATAAGGTGACCCCAACAAACCCTAGCGCTATTGCGACGAACAGGGTTTTGCGGAATTTTTCTCCCAGATAAAACGGGGCAAGCGCTGCCATGAAAAGCGGCGAGGTGTAATTCAGGGTGATGGCGGTTGCCAGGGGGAGTTCGCTGATGGCGTAGAAAAACAGCAGCAGGGAGATAAATCCCAGCACCGCGCGCCACATATGCTTGCTGAGCAAGGGGGTGGCGAGGGATTGCTTGCGTATGCGCGTCAGGCCGTAAATAAACACCAGGCCGAAGAACGAGCGGTAGAACACGAGTTCGGCGCTGCTGAATTTTTGCGCGCCAAGCTTGACCAGCACCCCCATGATGGCAAAGAAGAACGCTGCCACCAGCATCCACAGGCTACCCAGCCGCCATTGCCTGATCAGGCGGAAAAGATTCACAGGTGGGGGTCTAACTGTTTACGCATCCACAGGTGGAAGTGCTCAAGCCCGGTTTCCATGGGGTGTTGATAGGGGCCATGTTCATCCAGACCTTGAGCAAACAGGGCGCGGCGACCGTCGTGCATGCGTTGGCAGATTTCCTTGTCCTCAATCGCCGTTTCATTGTAGGCCGCCTGCTGGGCTTCCACGTATTCGCGCTCAAACAAGGCAATATCTTCCGGGTAGTAAAACTCCACCACATTGGTGCATGCATCCACCCCGCGAGGAATGAGGTGCGACACGACGAGCACATTCGGGTACCACTCGATCATCAGGAAGGGGTAATACACCATCCAGATGGCGCCATACTTGGGTGCGGATTGTTCGCCATACTGCAATACCTGTTGCTGCCAGCGCTGATAGGTGGGAGAGCCGGATTTTTGCAGCGAATGCTTTACGCCTACGGTTTGTACGCTGTACCAGTCGCCAAACTCCCAGTTCAGCTGTTCACAGTCCACAAACTTGTCCAGCCCGGGGTGGAATGGCCCGACATGGTAGTCCTCCAGGTAAACCTCGATAAAGGTTTTCCAGTTGAAGGCATATTCTTCCACCATCACGCGGTCCAGCATGTAACCCGTAAAATCAAAATCCTGCTTGCAGCCCAGTTGGCGCAGGTCGCGGGCTATATCCCGTGGGCTGTCAAACAGCAGACCTTGCCATTGCTGAAGGGAAGTCTTGTTCAGGTGCAAACACGGGTTATCAGGAAAATGCGGTGCGCCCAGCAGCTCGCCTTTGAGGTTGTATGTCCAGCGGTGCAATGGGCAGACAATGTGCTGCGTGTTGCCACGGCCATTCAGCATGATGGCCTGCCGGTGGCGGCAGACGTTGCTGATCAGTTCAATGCCATTCTGATTGTGTACCAGCGCGCGGCCTTCCTGCATCCAGTCCAGGGTGTGATAGTCGCCAGGGTGTGGCGCCATGAGCTCGTGCCCTACGTATTGTGGCGCATGTGCAAACAGCACTTTCTGTTCAAGCTTGTAAATCTCGGGGTCGGTATACCAGGCAATCGGCAGCTGGGAAACAGTTGGCCGGGGCAAATTGACGGAGACAAGGGAAGCCATAGGTTGCGAGCAGTGGTTGGAAGTGACTGATTGAATGCGAAATGCAGATAAAACGGCGGACTTGGGATTTTGCCCGAATGGGATATTTTTTCAAGCAGAATTTTACTTGCAGGGAAGATTGGGAGAGGGGATTTTTCTATGATAAAAATGCTGGTGCAAAGGCTCGGATGAGGCGTCAAATGTTGCTTAATCGGCTGTTTTGCGCTAACCTCAACACTCTTGATGTGCAACGATTTTTTACAGAGAAACGGCCAATGAAAAATCCCCTGGATTCGATTTCCGGCACCCTGATTTCAGGCGTGATCCTGACGCTGGTGCTGTATGTTTTTCTTAAAAACTTCATATTGGCCGGGGTGTGATCATGGATTTGATGCCAGGGTTCGCACGCTGGATACATGTATGGGCAGGCATTACGTGGGTCGGCCTGCTTTACTACTTTAATTTTGTGCAGGTGCCTGCGTTGAAAGATGCCACTGCCGATGGCACCGCAGCCGGTATCAGCAAGCATGTGGCGCCACGAGCGCTGCTCTGGTTCCGATGGGCGGCCGTCGTCACGTGGGTTGCGGGTGCGGCACTGCTTGGCAAGGCGTTTGTCCCAGCATTTACGCTGCAGGCTGACTATGCGGCCATCGGTGTCGGGGCCTGGCTGGGCACGATCATGCTGTTTAATGTCTGGGTGCTGATCTGGCCTAACCAGAAAAAAATTCTGGGACTAGCCCCAGCAGATGATGCTGCCAAGGCCCGCGCACGGCGCGTTGCCTTTTTAGCGTCACGAACCAACACTATGCTGTCTGTCCCCATGATTTTTTTCATGACGAATGGACTGACGCACCGGGCTATTTTCGGGCTTTAGGATTTTTATATTGCTGCAAACGGCGGCATAGGCCGCCGTTTGTTTTTTTATAGATAGAGTTAAACAATGTCTCAACATTTGATGAATACCTATGCCAGGCAACCTGTCACCTTTGTGAAGGGGGAGGGCGTCTGGTTATACGATGCGCAGGGTAACCGCTATCTTGACGCTCTGGCTGGCGTGGCCGTGAATGGTCTGGGGCACGCGCATCCCCGCCTGGTGGCCGCCATTAGCGAGCAGGCGGGCAAGCTGATTCATGTTTCCAATATTTATCAAATTGCCGAGCAGGCCGCTCTGGCAGATAAAGTCTGCGAAATTGCCGGCATGGATCGTGTTTTCTTTTGCAATTCCGGTTGCGAGGCCAACGAAGCCGCCATCAAGCTGGCGCGTCTGCATGGCCACAACAATGGCATTGAAAACCCAGAAATCATCGTCATGGATAGGGCATTTCATGGCCGTACGCTGGCGACCCTGTCTGCAACCGGCAACCGCAAAACCCAGGCAGGCTTTGAGCCGCTGGTGAGTGGCTTTGTGCGTGTGCCGTTTGACGATCTCGATGCCGTACGCCAAGTGGCAGAGCATAACCCCAATGTGGTGGCGATCCTGGTAGAGCCTGTGCAGGGTGAAGGCGGTATTAACGTGCCGCGCGATGGCAAGGCCTATCTTGAGGGCTTGCGCGCGCTCTGTGATCAATACGGCTGGCTTCTGATGCTGGATGAAGTGCAGAGCGGCATAGGTCGCACGGGCACCTGGTTTGCATTTCAGCATACTGATATCAAGCCCGATGTCATGACGCTGGCCAAGGGTCTGGGGTCTGGCGTGCCGATCGGCGCGTGTGTGGCCCGCGGGGTAGCGGCCGAAGTATTTACCTACGGCAAGCACGGTTCCACCTTTGGTGGCAATCCATTGGCAACGGCCGCGGGTCTGGCAACGCTCAACATCATTGAGCAAGATGGTTTGTGCGCCCACGCTGAAGAAATAGGCAACTGGATTTGCGATGCTTTCCGCGCCGAGTTTGCTGGCGTGAAGGGGGTAAGCACCATACGCAATGCAGGTCTGATGATTGGTATCGAGCTTGATCGTCCGTGCGGCGAGCTGGTCAAGCAGGCTCTGGAGCAACGTCTGCTGATCAATGTCACCGCGGAAAAGGTCGTGCGCTTGTTGCCGCCACTGGTCATCAATCAGGACGAAGCCCAACAACTGGTCAGCCAGCTCTCTGCTCTGATCAAGGCCTTTTTAGGTCAATAAAACAAAAGAAGTAAACTTATGGCTATCAAACACTTTTTACAATTCAAGGACTTGAACCGGGAAGAGTTGGATCATATCTTTGAACGTACGCGCTGGATCAAGCAGCAGTTCAAGGCTTATCAGCAATACTGGCCGCTGACTGACCGTACCCTGGTCATGATCTTCGAGAAAGCCAGTACACGTACACGTCTGTCGTTTGAGGCTGGCATGCAGCAACTTGGCGGTTCGGCGATCTACCTGAACACCCGTGATTCCCAGCTGGGGCGCGGTGAGCCAGTGGAAGATGCGGCGCAGGTCATTTCGCGCATGAGCGATATTGTGATGATTCGCACCTTTGAGCAGGAAATCATCGAGCGTTTTGCAGCTAATTCGCGCGTGCCGGTGATCAATGGCCTGACCAATGAATATCACCCATGCCAGATACTGGCCGATATTTTTACCTTTATTGAGCATCGTGGGCCTATCCAGGGCAAGACCGTGGCGTGGATAGGTGATTCCAACAATGTCTGCAATACCTGGCTGCAAGCTGCCGAGGTGCTGGATTTCAATGTGCATGTCTCTACGCCACCGGGTTACGAAGTCGAGCCTGAGCGTGCTGGCCTGTATGGGCATGAGCATTACGAGGAATTTACTGACCCGATGGAAGCTGCACGGGGAGCTGATCTGGTCACCACCGATGTCTGGACATCCATGGGCTTTGAGGCCGAAAACGAAGAGCGCATGCGCGATTTTGCTGACTGGCAGGTAGATGCGGACATGATGCGTGTGGCCAAGTCGGATGCCTTGTTTATGCATTGCTTGCCGGCGCATCGTGGCGAAGAAGTGGCAGCAGAGGTGATTGATGGCCCGCATTCGGTGGTTTGGGATGAAGCGGAGAACCGCCTGCATGTGCAAAAGGCGCTGATGGAATACCTACTGCTGGGCAAGGTGGCCTGATTTTAAATCAGTATGGATAACAAGCCAGTCGAGCTTTCCAGCCATATCCTGCCGGTTGCCTCCACCATGGTGGGGGTCTGTGTCACCGTTATCTCGGTCATTCAGCTCGCACCAGACAAGGCGATATCAAGTTGGGCGGACAAGCTGTTGGCGGTGGATAGCCTGGCTTTCATGGCGAGCACGATGTTGTCCTATTGGTCCATACGGCACAAAGATCATCTGCAGCGTATCGAGCGCTATGCCGATCGGCTGTTTCTGCTGGGGATGGCGCTGATGGTGTTTGTCAGCTTTCTGGTGGCGTTTGAGCTGTTCACTGATTAGTTTAAGATTTGAATATAAGCGTTTAAAAGATAACAGGAAAAAGTAATGAGCGATGTGAAAAAAGTAGTGTTGGCCTACTCGGGCGGATTGGATACCTCCGTCATCCTTAAATGGCTGCAGGATACCTACCAATGTGAAGTGGTGACGTTTACTGCTGACTTGGGCCAAGGCGAAGAGCTGGAACCGGCACGCGAAAAAGCCAAGAAATTCGGCGTCAAGGAAATTTATATTGATGACCTGCGCGAAGAGTTCGTGCGCGATTTCGTATTCCCCATGTTCCGCGCCAATACCGTATACGAAGGTGAATATCTGCTCGGCACCTCCATCGCGCGTCCATTGATTGCCAAGCGTCTTATCGACATCGCCAATGAAACCGGTGCAGATGCCATTTCGCATGGCGCTACCGGCAAGGGCAATGACCAGGTACGTTTTGAGTTGGGTGCCTATGCGCTCAAGCCTGGTGTCAAGGTCATCGCGCCGTGGCGCGAGTGGGATTTGCTGTCCCGCGAAAAGCTGCTGGCCTATGCCGAGCAGCATGGTATCCCGGTGGAAATGAAGCACAAGCAGGGCGGTAGTCCATATTCCATGGATGCCAATCTCTTGCATATCTCTTACGAAGGTCGCCATCTGGAAAACCCGGCTGCTGAGGCAGAGGAAGACATGTGGCGCTGGACAGTCAGCCCGGAAAAAGCGCCGGATGCTGCCGAATATCTGGATGTGGAGTATGAGCGCGGCGATATCGTGGCGCTGAATGGCAAACGCCTCAAGGCGCATGAAGTGCTGGCTGAGCTCAATCGACTTGGTGGCAAGCACGGCATTGGCCGTCTGGACCTGGTGGAAAACCGCTATGTCGGCATGAAATCCCGCGGCTGTTATGAAACGCCAGGCGGCACCATCATGCTGAAGGCGCACCGTGCGATTGAATCCATTACGCTGGATCGTGAAGTTGCGCATTTGAAGGACGACCTCATGCCGCGCTACGCCAGCCTGATTTATAACGGTTACTGGTGGAGCCCTGAGCGCATCACCTTGCAGACCCTGATTGATCATACACAGCTGAATGTGAATGGCTGGGTGCGCCTCAAGCTTTACAAGGGCAACGTGATTGTGGTCGGCCGTGACAGCAAGACGGATTCACTGTTTGACTCGACCATCGCCACCTTTGAAGATGATGCGGGCGCCTACGACCAGAAGGACGCCGGTGGTTTCATCAAGCTGAATGCATTGCGCATGCGTATTGCTGCCAATTTACACAACAAGAAAAAGTAAACAGGAGAGTCTCATGGCCCAGTTCGATAATGTAAGCGTCAAGAAAAAAGCCAACGTGTATTTTGATGGCAAGTGTGTCAGCCATACCGTGATGTTTCCAAACGGTACACGCTGTACCGTTGGCGTGATTTTCCCCAGCACGCTGACATTCAATACCGGCTCGCCCGAGCTGATGGAAATTAACGCAGGTGTTTGCAAAGTGCGCCTGAAAGGCGAGGAAGCCTGGAATACCTATCAGGCCGGTGAGAAATTTACCGTGCCAGGCAATTCAAGCTTTGATATTGAAACGATTGAAACGCTGGATTACGTCTGCCATTTTGAGTAAGCCATGATAGATCGCGATTATGTGCGCTTGATGGCGCGCTATAACCGCTGGATGAATGGGAAACTGTATGCGGGTGCTGCGAGTCTTAACGAAGAACAGCGGCAGCTGGATAAAGGGGCCTTTTTCAAGTCCCTGCATGGCACGTTGGCTCATTTGGTATGGGCTGATGATATCTGGCTAGCCAGGTTCGAGGCGACCGCACAGCGCTACAGCGATAAGGCTGACAACTTTGCTGCCTTAAGTGAACGTCGGCTGGTGCTGGATAATGCCATTCTGGCCTGGGCGACAAGCGTCAGCAATAACTGGCTGCAGGAAGAGTTGCGTTGGGATAGCGGTATTTATCAGCAGACCTTCAGCCGGCCCGCCTGGATCACGGTATCGCACTTTTTCAATCATCAGACTCACCATCGCGGTCAGGCTACAACCTTGCTCATGCAGTTTGGAATCGATCCAGGCGTAACGGATCTGGCTTTTATGGATATGACGGAAACACAGTAAACAACAGGAACACACATCATGCCTACATTTGATATTTCTTCTGAAGTTGATATGGTCGCCTTGAAAAATGCCATTGATGTGGCAGGCCGCCAGATTACCAATCGCTATGACTTCAAGGGTACCAGCGCAGCGGTTGAGCTGAATGAAAAAGACAATCTGATCACCCTGCATGGTGACTCCGATTTTCAGCTGGATCAGATCAAGGATATCTTGCTGCCAGCCATGGAAAAGAAGGAAGCAGACAGTGCCAAGCGTCTGGATCATCAGGATGTGCAGAAAGTGTCGGGCAACAAGGTCAAGCAGGTGCTGAAAATCAAGGCGGGTATTGATACCGAGCTGGCGAAGAAAATCGTCAAGCTGCTGAAGGACAGCGGCCTGAAAGTGCAGGCCAGCATCCAGGGTGATACGGTACGCGTTACCGGCGCCAAGCGTGACGTGCTGCAGGATGCGATTGCCTTTGTCAAAAAATCGGTCACCGATTTCCCCCTGCAATTCGGCAACTTCAGGGATTAATGCCGCGATTTGTGGATACAAGAATAGCGGATACAGGAATATAAGATAGCCAACCGTTGGCAGTTGCCCGGTTTAGCAAATGGAAAGCATAAGAAATGGCAAAAACGCTTTACGATAAATTGTTCGATTCCCATGTGGTGCGCGAGGAAAACGGCACCGCATTGCTCTATATCGACCGTCATCTGGTGCATGAAGTAACCAGCCCTCAAGCCTTTGAAGGCCTGAAAATCGCTGGCCGCAAGCTTTGGCGTATCAATTCCGTGCTGGCAGTGCCTGATCACAATGTGCCGACGACCGATCGCTCGCATGGTATCGCTGACCCGATCTCACGTTTGCAGGTAGAAACACTGGACCAGAACTGTGTCGATTTCGGTGTGACGGAATTCAAGATGAATGACAAGCGTCAGGGGATCGTGCACGTCATCGGGCCTGAGCAGGGTGCTACCTTGCCTGGCATGACGGTTGTCTGCGGCGATTCGCACACCAGTACCCATGGCGCATTCGGCGCCCTGGCGCATGGTATCGGTACATCTGAAGTCGAGCACGTCATGGCAACGCAATGCCTTGTGCAGAAGAAGTCCAAGGCTATGCAGATTCTGGTCGAAGGCGAGCTTGGTCGCGGTGTAACCGCCAAAGACGTGGCGCTGGCCGTGATCGGTCGTATTGGTACCGCTGGCGGTACGGGTTACGCCATTGAATTTGCTGGCTCTGCCATTCGCTCGCTCAGCATGGAAGGCCGCATGACCTTGTGCAATATGGCCATCGAGGCGGGTGCCCGGGCGGGCATGGTGGCGGTGGATGACATTACCATCAACTACCTCAAGGGCCGTCCTTATGCGCCTACCGAAGCGCAGTGGGATGCTGCCGTGGCTTACTGGAAAACCTTGCATAGCGATGAAGGTGCCAAATTTGATGCCGTGGTCGAGCTCAAGGCCGAGGATATTCAACCACAAGTGACCTGGGGGACCTCACCAGAAATGGTCACCGCCATCAATGGCCGCGTGCCGGATCCCGAGCAGGAGTCTGATCCTACCAAGCGTGGCGGGATTGAGCGCGCTCTGCAATACATGGGGCTGGAGGCGAATACGCCTATCGAAGCGATCAATATCGACAAGGTATTCATCGGCTCCTGCACCAATTCCCGTATTGAGGATTTGCGCGCTGCGGCCATGATCGCCAAGGGCAAGCGTGTGGCTTCCAATGTGAAGCTTGCCATGGTGGTGCCAGGCTCTGGCCTGGTGAAGGCGCAGGCTGAGCAGGAGGGGCTGGACCGCATTTTCCTGGATGCCGGTTTTGAGTGGCGCGAACCAGGGTGCTCCATGTGCCTCGCCATGAATGCGGATCGTCTGGAACCCGGTGAGCGTTGTGCCTCTACCTCCAACCGCAATTTTGAAGGTCGGCAGGGTCAGGGTGGGCGTACGCATCTGGTAAGTCCTGAAATGGCGGCTGCCGCTGCCGTAGCAGGGCATTTTGTTGATGTCAGGACGATGCTGTAAAGCAACGCCTGTCGCATGCCATGCATGCACCTAAGAGTCAGCAGGCTTGGCCTGCGTTTTCACTGAGAGTAATTGAGAGCATAGGGGAACAGAGATGAAATGGATGACATGCATGGTCATGTTGGCACTGTTGAGCCTCACAGCCTGTAATACTGTTGAAGGCATGGGAAAAGATATTGAAAAGGCTGGCGAAGCCATCCAGAAAACGAGCAAGTAATGCAGGCATTTACCCAATTGAATGGAGTTGTGGCACCGTTGGATCGCGCGAACGTGGATACCGATGCCATCATTCCCAAGCAATTTCTGAAATCCATCAAACGTTCAGGCTTTGGCCCCAACGCGTTTGACGAGTGGCGCTACCTGGATCATGGCGAGCCCGGCATGGACAACAGCAAACGTCAGATTAATCCTGACTTTGTGCTGAACCAGCCTCGCTATCAAGGCGCGAGTATCCTGCTGACCCGCGAGAATTTCGGTTGCGGCTCCAGTCGGGAACATGCGCCTTGGGCCCTCCTGGATTATGGTTTCCGCGCGATTATTGCGCCTAGCTATGCGGATATTTTCTTCAACAACTGCTTCAAGAATGGCATCTTGCCCATTATTCTGAGCGCGGATGTGGTGGATAGCCTGTTTCAGGCGGTGGAAGCTGATGAAGGCTACAAACTCACCGTGGATCTTGCGACCCAGACGGTGAATACGCCGGACGGCAAATCCTATGCGTTTGAGGTGGATGCATTCCGCAAGCATTGTCTGCTCAATGGCCTGGATGATATTGGCCTGACCTTGCAGCATGTCGACGATATCAAGACGTTTGAAACCAAGCATAAAGCAGCGCAACCCTGGCTGTTTAACTAACTTCTCATTAAAGAATCTTCAGGAAATCGCGGTATATGAAAATAGCAGTTTTGCCGGGTGACGGCATCGGTCCCGAAATTGTGGCGCAAGCGGTCAAGGTATTGAATGCCTTGAATATTGGCATTGAAATGCAGGAAGCGCCTATCGGTGGCGCTGGCTACGAGGCAGCTGGTGATCCATTGCCAGAAGCTACATTGGCGCTGGCAAAGTCCTCAGATGCCGTATTGCTTGGCGCTGTAGGTGACTGGAAATACGACAAACTGGAGCGTCATCTGCGTCCTGAGCGCGGCCTGTTGCGTATCCGCAAGGAACTGAACCTGTTTGCCAATCTGCGTCCGGCCCTGTTGTATCCCGAGTTGGCCTCGGCTTCTACATTGAAGCCTGAAGTCGTGGCCGGGCTGGATATCATGATCGTGCGTGAATTGACGGGTGACATTTACTTTGGTCAGCCACGTGGCATTTCCACACTGGAAAACGGCGAGCGTGAAGGCATCAATACCATGCGCTACAGCGAATCCGAAATTCGCCGTATTGCCCACGTTGCCTTTGGTATCGCCATGAAGCGAAACAAGAAGGTGTGCTCTGTGGATAAGGCCAATGTGCTTGAGACGACGGAGTTGTGGCGTCAGGTCATGATCGAAGTGGCGAAGGAGTACCCTGAGGTCGAGCTTAGCCATATGTATGTCGATAATGCTGCCATGCAGTTGATCCGTGCGCCCAAGCAGTTTGATGTGATGGTCACCGGGAATATTTTTGGTGACATTCTCTCTGATGAGGCATCCATGTTGACTGGCTCCATCGGCATGTTGCCATCCGCCTCGCTGGATCAGAACAACAAGGGTATGTATGAGCCAAGCCATGGCTCTGCGCCTGATATTGCCGGTAAGGATATTGCCAACCCTCTGGCGACGATTTTGTCGGCTGCCATGATGCTGCGTTATAGCTTTAATGATGAAGCCAATGCTACGCGTATCGAGAATGCCGTTAAAAAAGCGCTGGCTGAAGGTTATCGTACAGCGGATATCTACACGGATGGATGCCGTAAGGTTGGCTGTGCTGCCATGGGCGATGCTGTGGTAGCCGCCTTGTAACTAGATCAAAAGCGGAATTTGACGGTCAATAAACCGGTTTTTTCGCTAAAGGAAATGCACATGTTAAGAGTAGGATTTGTCGGTTGGCGTGGCATGGTGGGTTCCGTGCTGATGCAACGTATGCGTGAAGAGCGCGACTTTGACCATATCGAGCCCGTGTTTTTTACTACTTCCCAAACGGGAGGGCAGGGCCCGGATATTGGCAAGGGTGTGCCGCCCTTGAAGGATGCGCGCGCCGTGGATGAATTAAAGGCCATGGATGTGATCGTTTCCTGTCAGGGTGGCGATTACACAACCGAGATTTTTCCGAAACTGCGTGCCGACGGCTGGAATGGGCACTGGATCGACGCGGCATCTACCCTGCGCATGGAGCAGGATGCCGTGATTGTGCTCGACCCAGTCAATCTTGATGTGATCAAGAATGCCTTGGTGAGTGGCGGCAAGAACTGGATTGGTGGTAACTGCACGGTTTCCCTGATGCTGATGGCGCTGAACGGCTTGTTCCGTGAAAACCTGGTGGAATGGGCTACCTCCATGACCTATCAGGCAGCGAGTGGTGCAGGCGCGCAGAATATGCGTGAATTGCTCAAGCAGATGGGCGAGGCACATCGTGTGGCCAGTGACCTCTTGAATAATCCGGCTTCGGCTATTCTGGATATCGATCGTGAAGTTGCCGGTATTCTGCGCGACGAGCGTTTCCCTACCGATCATTTCGGCGTGCCGCTTGCTGGCAGCCTGATTCCCTGGATCGACAAGGACCTGGGCAACGGCCAGAGCAAGGAGGAGTGGAAGGGGCAGGCTGAAACCAACAAGATACTAGGACGGGAAGCAACCCCGGTGCCTATCGATGGCCTGTGCGTGCGAATCGGCGCTATGCGCTGTCACTCCCAGGCGCTGACCATCAAGCTCAAAAAGGATGTGCCACTGGATGACATCATCGGACTGCTTGATGGCGCAAATCCTTGGGCAAGCGTCATACCTAATGAGCGTGATATCACTATTCGGCAATTGACTCCTGCTGCTATTACCGGGACCTTGAAAACACCCGTCGGACGTTTGCGCAAGATGAGCATGGGCAATGAGTATTTGTCTGCATTTACCGTAGGCGATCAGCTATTGTGGGGCGCTGCTGAGCCTTTGCGTCGGATGCTGCGAATTCTGGTTGAACATTAAGGGTTTAAGCGCTCTGCTTTCGTCAGCAGAATGGACCATTTTTGGCAGTAATAAATAGCATGTAAATGTGATGTGAGCTGTCAGCTTGCAACTCTAAATGATTGATGTTAGCTTACAATCTAATACTGCAATAAGGGTGGAATAGTGCATAAGTCTAAACTAAAACGGATTTCGCTCGCGGTTTTCCTGGCGATAATTCCATGGACTGCTGATGCTGCCGGGCTGGGAAGATTGACGGTCGCATCAGGTCTTGGAGAACCGTTAAGTGCCGAAATCGAGTTGCTTGGAACCACCCAGGATGAACTCGAGTCTCTCTCCGCTGCCATCGCTCCAGAAGCTGCTTACGCTGTACAAGGTGTAGAGCGCACTCCTATTCAAAATGCCATCAAGATCAATGTCAGCAGGAAAGCCAACGGCACTGCTGTTCTAAGATTAAGCAGTAATCAGCCGATTACTGATCCGTTTGTCGATATGTTGATTCAGGTTGAGTGGGCGACTGGCCGTCTGGTGCGTGAGTACACCATGTTGCTGGATCCACCTGGCTATGCCACGCCTAATCCCAATAGCAACCTGCCACAGGCTGCAGCACCAGCAAGCAATCCAGTTCCATCGGCTACTGCCCCGTCCGCGGTGGCTGCAGGTCCTGTGCGTCCAAGTGCAGACAGCGCTAGCGCCCCTCCGGCAAAGACAGCCAAACGCAATAATCGCAAACCCGCAGCGCCTGCTGAAAAGCCAGTGCCCGTGGAAAGTGAAAGCGCAGACAAGACACATACGACCAGTCGTGGCGATACCCTCAGCGCTATCGCGCGGAATGCTGATGTAGAAGGCGTCAGCCTGGATCAGATGCTGGTGGGTATCTATCGCGCAAACAAGCATGCGTTTGACGATAACAACATGAATCGCCTCAAGGTGGGGCAGATATTGCGCATTCCACCTACGCAAGAGGTGCAAGGCATCAGTAATGCCGAAGCGCGTCAGGAAATCCAGCTGCAGGCGGCTGATTGGAATGCCTACCGCAAACGTCTTGGCGAGTCTGTTGCTACGGCAAGTGCGGGTCGCGAAGGTGAGGGCAGCCAGTCCGCCAGTGGCAAGCTGACTTCGGCAGCGCAGGACAAGGCAGCTCAGTCGCAGTCTGGGTCACGCGATGTTGTTCGATTGTCCAAAGGCGAGGCCCCTGATAGTGCCGCTTCCCGTTCTGGTCAAGAAAAGCTTAATGCCTTGCAGGAAGAGGCGATAGCAAAAGAAAAAGCCTTGCAAGAGGCGAGCGATCGCGCTGCTGCCCTCGAGAAGCAAGTGCAAGATATGCAAAAGCTGCTTGAAATCAAAAATCAAGCCATGGCTGAACTGAAAGATAATGCAGCTAATCAGCTGCAGAGCGCTAAAAATGGCGAGCAAAAAGCAGAACCTGTTACGCCTGAAAAGCCTGCTCAAGCTGTTCCCGCAGTGAAGCCTGATAGTGGTGTGGTTAAAAAGGAAGAGGAAGCAACTTCTCCTGCGGTAAACCCCAAACCAAGTGTGACTCCTGCGCCAGTGCCGGATACTGAGTTGATTGCGGGTGTGGAGAATGAAAAACTGATGCTATGGGGTGGTGCAGGTGCTGCATTACTCGCACTGCTCGGTGGCTGGTTATATCTGCGTAACAAGCGTAAACGCAATTTGGATACGTTCGAGAAAGCGATCCTCACCTCCGGAGGCTTGAAGGCAAATACCGTTTTTGGCAGCACTCTGAGCAGCAAGGTGGACTCCGGGGATACCTCATTCCTGACAGACTTTTCGCAAACGGGTGGTGGCATGATCGACACACATGATGTCGACCCGATTGCTGAAGCCGAGGTCTACATGGCATATGGGCGCGATGCGCAAGCCGAAGAGATTCTGCGTGATGCGATTGCCAAGGACCCTAAGCGTTACGAATTGCATCACAAGCTATTGGAGATGTATGCCGCTCGCAAGGACACCGCTGCATTTGAAACCCTGGCAGGTGAAATTTATGCCACGATAGGAGCAAGTGACCCGCAGTGGCGCAAAGTGGCAGAGCTGGGACGCAAGTTGGATAGCCAAAATCCCATCTACCAAGGCGGTGAAGAAGGGCTGGGTCTGGATGATGATTTGGGCTTGGATGACGTGCCTTCGACGGCTAAACCTGATATTGCCAGTGGCATGGACTTTTCTCTGGATGATAATCTGGATGACAGGGCTGTCTCTGACGCTGAGTCTGCAGATGACGCCTCTTCTGATCTGGACTTTGGCCTCGGCGAAGATAAGCCTGCCAATGAGACTGCCTCGGTAGAGGATGCTAACACGCTGGATTTCGTAGGCTTCAATGTTAATTCTGGCGACGACGAGAATGATGATCAAGACACAAGAAACAGCGAGATAGCGTCATCTTCGGCAGCGGCCTCTATGATGGCGCCCACCATTATGGATGATCTGCCTGAGCCATACTCAGTCGATGAGGATGTGAATCCGCAGCTTGAGGTTGATAGTCAGCCCTCCGATTCCAACGATCTTGATTTTCAGCTCAACTTGCCAGAATCCCCAGCGGCAAACACCATACAGATGGACATAGGCGAGTTCGGCAATACATTACCTGGTTTGCCAGAGGAAGATGCATCGTCCTCTGAGAATGCAAACGATACGCTTCCGACTACGTTTGATTTCGATTTGCCAGGATCGGAAGCGGGTAACAGTGACTTCCCTGATCTTGGATTGTCATCTTCGACTGCGTTCGACGAAGACAAACTGCCGAGCGCAGAGGCGGATGAACAGGGCGTTGCATTCGAAAACAGCGATGCCGCTGTGGAAACAGATGTACCTTCCCAACCTGCCAGCGATGATTCATTGCCGCAGCCCAAGGCATTTGTTCCTGATATCAGTCTGGACTTTGATACGCCTGAAAGCGAGCAGGATAAAAAAGTGTCTTACTCTGCCACCGCATCTGCAGGCGCTCTGCCTGATGCCTTCAATGAGGATCCGGTGGAAGAGATTGTGTTCGAGTCGCCATCCAGTGATGTCGATCTCGACTTTAATCTGGATAACCTGGCTGATGCGGAAGAGGATGTCGCGTTGCCTGATCTGAATACAAATTCCACGGAATCCATTGCGCCGGCAGAGGTGGATTTTTCAGATATCAGTCTGGACCTTAATGGCGCCAATGCTTCCGATGAGCCACCTGCGGCTATTGCGGCTGAATCTGCCGAAGTAGATACCAAGTTGGATCTGGTCACCGCCTATATGGATATGGGCGATAATGAAGGTGCCAAGGAGCTGCTTGAGGAAGTGCTTAGCGAGGGTGGCCCACAACAGCGGGCCCGAGCACAGGCCATTATCAATAGTCTGGGTGCTTAGCTGATATCTGCATTTAGTTGTGTAGTTGTGATAAAAAGCCGGATGATTTGATCCGGCTTTTTTCTTATACGATGGCAAGCTGACACGGGATATTGTGAATGGTGAGGTTTAAATGAGAGTTGCCCTTGGGCTAGAGTACGACGGTGCCCATTTTTGCGGCTGGCAAAGTCAGCCGGGGGGCTGCGGTGTACAGGATGCACTGGAACGGGAGCTGGCCCGCATGGCTTGCCATCCGGTGCGGGTGATTGCGGCCGGGCGAACCGATACTGGGGTCCATGCCCTGGCTCAAGTGGTGCATTTTGAAACAACGACCGAGCGACCGCTGAATGCCTGGGTTCGTGGAGTAAACGCAGGCCTACCCTCCAGTGTGCGAGTGTTATGGGCGCAGCAGGTGGACGATGAGTTTCATGCCCGGTTTTCAGCCCGCCAACGGTATTACCAATATATTTTGTTTGACCAGGCGGTAGCACCAGCCATCCTTGCTGGCAAAGTTGGCTGGTTTCATCAGCCTCTGGATGTAGACGCCATGGCGGAGGCTGCTGCGCATTTGATTGGTGAACATGATTTCAGCGCTTTCCGTGCTGCCGAATGTCAGGCCAAATCTCCCGTACGGACATTACAGCAGGCGGAGGTGCGTCGTGCAGGGCAGGCTATTCTGTTTGAGTTTAGCGGCAATGCATTTTTGCATCATCAGGTGCGTAACATGGTGGGTGCGCTGGTATATGTAGGGAAGGGGAGTCAGCCACCTGCGTTCATCCAGCAACTCCTGCAGAGTCATGACCGTCGTCTTGCTCCTCCAACATTCTCCCCGGATGGCTTGTATTTGAGTGGAGTAGGCTACGAATCGCGTTGGGGGCTGCCCGATACCCGCCGCTATGTGCATTTGTCATTGGCCTGAGGCTTTTTTCATATTGCCGCAATGTGACATGCGACAACGTTTCAGTTAACCTAGCGGTCTCAATCAATTCTGCTTTCATCAAAGAATCTCATCTTGCGTACCCGAGTCAAAATATGCGGCATTACCAGAGAGGAAGATGCCCTCACAGCAGTGCGGCATGGCGCTGATGCGATTGGACTGGTGTTTGTTGAGGCTAGCCCCAGACATGTCAGCATTGCTCAGGCACAAGCCGCTATTCTTAGCTTGCCTCCATTTATTGCGGTGGTAGGTTTGTTTGTCGATGCCGAGCCCTCATTCATTGAACAAGTGCTAAAAGAAGTGCGACTGGATATGTTGCAATTTCATGGCGATGAGTCTCCTGAAGAATGCCAGCGTTATGCTCGGCCTTATATGAAGGCAATACGCGTCAGGCCGGACACAAATTTGCTACAATACGCCCTCGATTATCCACGGGCCAGCGCGCTGCTGTTGGACGCCCATGTTGAAGGCGTAGCGGGTGGAACGGGCCAGCGTTTTGACTGGTCGCTTATTCCCGCAGAATTGCCTATGCCCATTGTGCTGGCAGGGGGGCTGAATGCGGACAATGTGGCAGAAGCGATAAAACAGGTTCGACCATATGCCGTTGATGTGAGTGGTGGTGTCGAGTCCCAAAAAGGAATTAAGGATGCCGGCAAAATTGCCGCATTCATGCGAGGAGTTACAGATGCAGCTTTATGATATGCCTGACGACAGAGGCCATTTTGGTCCGTACGGCGGGATTTTTGTCGCAGAAACTCTGGTGGAAGCCCTGGAAGAATTGCGTGTCATGTATGAGCGCTTTCGCCATGACCCTGAATTTCTGGCCGAATTTGCACATGATCTGAAGTATTTTGTAGGCCGTCCAAGCCCTATCTACTATGCCAAGCGCTGGTCTGAACGCGTTGGCGGTGCTCGCATTTATCTCAAGCGGGAAGATCTGAACCACACTGGCGCCCATAAGGTGAACAACACCGTGGGGCAAGCACTACTGGCAAAACGCATGGGCAAGCCACGCGTAATCGCTGAAACGGGGGCAGGCCAGCATGGCGTTGCGACGGCTACCATTGCAGCTCGTATGGGGCTGGAGTGTGTCGTGTACATGGGGTCTGAAGATGTGAAGCGCCAAGCTCCCAATGTCTATCGCATGAAGCTGTTGGGGGCGACGGTTGTGCCAGTGGAAAGTGGTTCAAAAACCCTCAAGGATGCGCTGAATGAAGCCATGCGCGACTGGGTAACCAACATCTCCAACACTTTTTACATTATTGGTACCGTGGCTGGCCCGCACCCTTATCCCATGATGGTACGGGATTTTCAGGCGGTGATCGGTGTGGAAGCCAAGCAGCAAATGCAGGAAATGATCGGGCGTCAGCCAGATGCGGTCGTGGCATGTGTGGGCGGCGGTTCCAATGCCATGGGTATTTTCTACCCCTACATCAATGAAGAAAACGTGCGCCTGATCGGCGTTGAGGCAGCGGGCCTGGGCCTAGCAACGGGCAAACATGCCGCGCCATTGACAGCCAATAGCTCAGTCGGCGTATTGCATGGAAACCGTACTTATCTGATGCAGGACGAAGACGGTCAAATCATCGAAACGCATTCGATCTCGGCTGGCCTGGATTATCCAGGAGTAGGGCCTGAGCATGCATGGCTGAAAGACAGCAAGCGTGCTGAATACGTGGCCATTACCGATGATGAAGCCATGGCGGCTTTCCATAGTCTTTGCCGCACCGAAGGTATTATTCCTGCACTGGAATCCAGCCATGCGTTGGCGTATGCAGAAAAGATGGCGGCGACCATGTCTCCTGACCAGGTCATTCTGGTGAACCTCTCCGGTCGTGGCGATAAAGATATCAACACGGTGGCCGGTTTGTCTGGCATTACCCTTTAATCATCCAGTATTTAAGATCCCATTCATGTCTCGCATAAAAACCACGTTCGATCAGCTCAAGCAGCAGGGAAAGAAAGCACTGATCCCTTACATTACCGCTGGTGACCCTCATCCTGACCAAACCGTAAAGCTGTTACATGCCATGGTGGCAAACGGTGCCGATATGATTGAGCTCGGCGTGCCTTTTTCAGATCCGATGGCAGATGGTCCTGTTATTCAGCGCGCCAGCGAGCGTGCGCTGGTCCATCACGTTGGCCTCAGCCGCGTACTCGACATCGTGCGTGAGTTCCGTCAGCAGGATAATGTGACGCCTATCATACTGATGGGTTACGCTAATCCGGTTGAAGCAATGGGGCAGGAGAAGTTTTCTGATCGAGCCAAAGCCGCCGGTGTGGATGGTGTACTGACGGTGGATTATCCGCCTGAAGAGTGCAAGGAATTCACCGCCCTGTTGCAGGCACGCGGTATTGACCCCATTTTTCTGTTATCACCGACCACCGAGCCTGCTCGTGTGGAGGTGATTGTGAACCAGGCCAGCGGCTTCGTTTACTATGTCTCCCTCAAGGGGGTGACGGGTGCCAAAAACCTCGATATTGAAGAGGTGGCGCAAAAAGTGGCTGAAATTCGAACCCTGACGGATTTGCCTGTAGGCGTGGGTTTTGGTGTGCGTGATGCGGCGACAGCAACGGCTGTGGCTGCGATTGGTGATGCTGTGGTGGTGGGCAGCCGTATGGTGCAGGCTGTGGAACAATCCAATGATCAAAATCTCGTTGATAACGTGGCTGCGCTGATGAAAGAATTGCGCATCGCGGTTGACGCTGCTTAAAAAGGACATGCCATGAGCTGGTTACAAAAACTACTTCCTCCCAAGATCAATCGCCCGACGGGCATTAATAAAAAAACCGTACCAGAAGGTCTCTGGAGCAAATGCCCTTCGTGTGAATCCGTGCTTTATCGGACGGATCTCGAAAAGAATGCTGAAGTTTGTCCCAAGTGTGGCTATCACAACCGTATTTCAGCGCGTGCCCGTTTGGCCATGCTGCTGGACGAGGAGGGGCGCTCCGAAATCGGCGCCGAAGTGCAGCCTGTAGACCCGCTGAAGTTCAAGGATAGCAAACGCTATGCTGACCGCATCAAGTCATCCCAGGCAGATGTGGGTGAAACCGATTCCCTGATCGTGTTGCAAGGCAGCATCAAGGCTGTTCCTGTGGTAGCCGCTGCGTTTGAGTTCAAGTTCATGGGTGGTTCCATGGGTTCGGTGGTCGGTGAGCGCTTTGTGCGCGGCGTCAATGCTGCCATTGAGCGTCGCTCGGCGTTCGTATGCATTTCCGCCAGTGGCGGCGCCCGTATGCAAGAAGGCCTGTTTTCACTGATGCAAATGGCGAAAACCAGCGCTGCCTTGACTGCGCTTGGCCGCGCCGGTTTGCCTTATATTTCAGTATTGACGGATCCGACCATGGGTGGCGTTTCTGCCAGTTTTGCCATGCTGGGCGATGTGATTGTGGCCGAACCGCAGGCGCTGATTGGCTTTGCCGGTCCACGCGTGATCGAACAAACCGTTCGCGAAACCCTGCCTGAAGGTTTCCAGCGCGCGGAATTCCTGCTGGAACATGGCGCGGTGGATATCATTGTTGACCGCCGTGAAATGCGTGACAAGCTGGCCAACCTGATCAGTAGCATGACCAAATTACCTGCTGTTGCCTGATTCCCTCGTATTGTGACTGATCTTTCAACGCCGCCTGACTCGTTGCAGGGCTGGCTGCAATACATTGAAGCGTTACATCCCAAGTCCATTGCCATGGGCCTGGAGCGTGTGCAGGCAGTGAGGCAGCGCCTTGATCTGCCCCTTGATTTCGTGGTCATTACTGTCGCCGGCACCAATGGCAAAGGATCCACCTGCGCCATGCTGGAGCAGATCTATCTGCAGTCCGGCTATCGCGTAGGCTGTTATACATCCCCCCACATTCTGCGTTACAACGAGCGGGTTCGTATCATGGGCCGTGAGGCTGCGGATGCGGATCTATGTGCCGCATTTGCCCGCGTCGAAGAGGCTCGTGGCGACACGGCATTGACGTACTTCGAGTTCGGTACCCTGGCCGCCTTGTGCTGTTTTTGTCAGCACGCATTGGATGTCGTGATTCTTGAAGTCGGTCTGGGCGGAAGGCTTGATGCCGTGAATGTCGTCGATGCCGATGTTGCCATCGTTACCAGTATTGATCTGGATCATATGGATTATCTCGGCGATAACCGGGAAAGCATCGGTTTCGAGAAAGCTGGCGTTTATCGTGCTGGCCGTGCCGCCATTTGTGCAGATGCATCTCCGCCAGCAACCTTGCTGAAACACGCCGAGACCATCCAGGCTGAACTGCTCTGTATTCATCGTGATTTTCACTACCAGGTGCAATCTGGGCGCTGGCATTACCAGTGGGCGGAGTTCACCTTGCATGACTTGCCTTTGCCAGCGTTGGCAGGGGATTTTCAGCTTTCCAATGCTTCCGCTGTATTGACGGCGATTCAAGCGCTGCATGACAAACTGCCGGTGAATGCTGAGGCAATTCACGCCGGTTTGCAGCATGTGAATCTCGCTGGGCGCTTTGACGTGCGACGGTCAGCACCCAGTGTCATTCTCGATGTGGCGCATAACCCTCATGCTGCCGCTGCGCTGGCCTCCAACCTGAATGCACAGGCGAATGCCGGTCGAACCCTGGCGGTTTTTGCCATGCTGGCGGATAAGGATATCCCCCGTGTGGTGGCGGCCGTACACGCCACGGTGCATGCCTGGTATCTGGCGGATATTCCTCAGATTCGGGGTGCCAAAGCCATTCAGCTGCAAGAAGCCGTGACCGAAATTGACCCCGACGTTCCTGTGCATGTATACCGAACGGTGGCAGAAGCCTACAGGCAAGCCTGTATAGATGCAGGCGAAAATGATAGAATTATTGTATTCGGATCATTTTTCACCGTGGCTGATGTCATGCAGCTTTTACCCGCGTCACCTGATAACCACTAGGATGTTTTACCCATGGCCTCTGATAATTTGAACGAGCAGGAAATTCAATTCAAGAAGCGTGCTCGTAGACGGCTGGTTGGTGCAGTTGCGCTCGTATTGCTGATGGTAACGGTCTTGCCCATGCTGCTTGATGATCGTGCCAGCAAGGCTCCACAACAAGAAATTGCCATTTCCATTCCTAGCCAGGATAGCGAATTCAACTCCAAGATTGTTCCGGTCAAGCCCGAAGCCACGGCGACTACCGAGCAATCCGGCTCTGCCATTCCAGAAGACCAACCCGTTACTGAACCTGAATCAACAGGCGAAATTGCACCGCTGTCACCGCCTATTGAGTCGCGTGCTGAGCCTGCAGTAGCCAAGCCTGCGGCTACTCCAGCGCCTGTTAAAACAGCTCCTTCAGCTGCAGTGGCAAAACCTTCTGAAGCCGTCAAACCTGCTGAAACCAAGCCTGCAGAAAGCAAACCCGTAGCCGCGGAGGTTGCGAAAAAAGATTCCTCTGAAAAAGTCGCAGGCTTTCTGGTGCAAGTCGGTGTGTTCTCCGATCCCGATAACGTGAAGCAGCTGCAACAGAAGCTGGCGGGCCTGGGCATTAAATCCACTACTGAAAAGCTGGATACCCCTAAAGGCCCTAAAATCCGGTTGCGCAGCCAGCTATATTCCACTCGTCCACAAGCCGAGCAGGCGCTGGACAAGATCAAGGCTGCAGGGTTGACCGGCATGGTGGTCACCAGCAAGTGAGGGGTTATCCCTTATGACAGTATTTGACTATGCCGTGCTCGGCATACTGGGGCTTTCGGTATTATTGAGCGTCATGCGCGGTTTTGTACGGGAAGTGCTGGCGCTGGCTGGTTGGGTAGCTGCTTTTTTCGTTGCCAAGCTTTACACCATGGAGCTGGCACCTTTATTACCTGAGGCAATTCCGTCAGAGGCCTTGCGTTTTCTGGCAGCGTTCCTCATATTGTTTTTAGCTACCTTGCTGTTATGCAGCCTGCTGGCGATTGTGCTGGGTCAGTTATTCAAGACAGTCGGCCTCGGGTGGCTGGATCGCGCACTTGGCGCGGTATTTGGTTTGTTACGTGGTGTGCTGATATTGCTCGTGCTGGTTTTTCTGGCCGGCCTGACCAGTGTGCCCAAGGATGAAAGGTGGCGCAATGCGATGTTCAGTGCGCCATTGGAAGCGATGGTGGTGAGCTTGTTGCCATGGCTTCCGCAAGATATTACTAAGCATGTCAAGTACGATTGAAGAACCATTTGCGGTATACACAGTCGTACGCGCTTCATCGGAATTCTCGTTTTTTTAAGGTGCTCACTCCATGTGTGGAATCATAGGCGTTGTCGGTAAAAACCCGGTCAATCAGTTGCTTTACGACGGATTGCTGGTTCTGCAACACCGCGGGCAGGATGCGGCGGGTATTGTCACTTGCGATGGCAATACGTTCTACATGCACAAGAATAACGGCCTGGTGCAGGACGTTTTCCAAACGCGCCACATGCGTAGCCTGCAAGGCAATGCCGGTATCGCCCATGTGCGCTACCCCACGGCGGGTTCTTCCTCTGCCGCCGAAGCCCAGCCTTTTTATGTGAATTCTCCCTTTGGCATTGTGCTGGGTCACAACGGTAACCTGACCAACTCCACGCAGCTGAAGGAAGAAATGTTCCGTCAGGATCTGCGTCACATCAACACGAGTTCCGATTCCGAAGTGCTGCTGAATGTACTTGCTCATGAAATTGAGCACACCGCACATAGTGCCGTGCTGAATAGTGACATGATCTTTGAAGCGGTCGCTGGCGTGCACAAGCGTTGCCTGGGTGCTTATGCCGTCGTGGCAATGGTGGCCAACTTTGGCCTGCTGGCTTTCCGTGATCCCAATGGGATTCGGCCTCTGGTCATCGGCAAGTCCGAAACAGAGAAGGGCGTTGAATACATCGTCGCTTCTGAAAGTGTGGCACTGGATGTACTGGGTTTCAAACTGGTACGCGATGTTGAGCCGGGCGAGGCTATTTTCATTGATATGGATGGCAATTTCTTCTCCCGCCAATGCGCTGAAAAGCCCAAGTTGTCCCCCTGCATTTTTGAATATGTTTATCTGGCACGTCCGGACTCGGTGATCGACAAGGTGTCTGTCTACCAGACCCGCTTGCATATGGGCGTTAGCCTTGCCAAGAAAATCGCCAAGGAGTGGGGTGATCTGCATATTGACGTGGTAATCCCTATCCCCGATACCAGTCGCCCCAGTGCCCTGCAATTGGCGAATGCCTTGAATCTCACCTATAGAGAAGGCTTTATCAAGAATCGCTATATTGGCCGTACCTTCATCATGCCAGGTCAGGCATTGCGCAAAAAATCTGTACGCCAGAAGCTGAATCCGATCGGCATGGAGTTCAAGGGCAAGAATGTATTGCTTGTGGATGATTCTATTGTGCGTGGCACCACCTCCAAGCAGATCGTGCAGATGGCCCGCGATGCGGGTGCCAATAAAGTGTATTTCGCCTCTGCTGCACCACCTGTACGTTTCCCTAACGTCTATGGCATTGATATGCCGACGCGCGATGAGTTGCTCGCCACTGGCCGTACCGATCAGCAGATCTGCGAAGAAATTGGTGCGGATGCCTTGATCTATCAGGATCTGGATGCGCTGATTGAAGCCGTCCAATTAAGCAATCCGGACATCAAGATGTTTGATTGCTCCTGTTTTGATGGGAATTATGTCACTGGCGATATCGACGAAACGTACCTCAATAACGTTGAAAGTGCGCGTGGCGATAAGCTGGGTCACAAGAAGCCTGCTAACTCCAGCACCCAGCTGGACCTCAATCTGGTGACCATCAAGGAATACGAGGAAGCTGTATAGACATGAACCTGGCAGCGGTGTTGGTCTTGACCACTACCGCTTGCAGGCATATCATGAACTTGCGCCGATTTGAGCTTAATTCATTTAACTCAGCTTGCGGGCGCCTTATAAATTCAGCTAAAGCGAGTGCATAAACCCGTTTTAGCGCCAGCTATCACGGGTTTTTTTATGCTCGGCGCTGGTTTGTTCTTGGCGTAGAAAGGAAATAACAATGACACAAGATTGGCATGCAGAAACCCTGGGGGTGCGTGCAGGCAGCGAGCACACGGAATTTGGTGAGAACTCCGAGGCCATGTTTCTTACTTCCAGCTTTGTTTTTGAAAATGCAGCGCAGGCGGCTGCACGCTTTGGTGGGCAAGAGCCAGGCAATATCTATTCGCGGTTTACCAACCCCACCGTCACCATGTTTCAGAACAAGCTGGCAGCCTTGGAAGGCGCGGAGTTCTGCGTAGCCACCTCCTCTGGCATGGCCGCTATTCTGGCAACCGTGATGGGTTTATGCTCGGCGGGCGATCATGTGGTGGCATCGCGCAGTATTTTTGGTACTTCGGTGCAATTGTTCAGCAATATCCTCAAGCGCTGGGGGCTGGAGACTAGCTTTGTTTCGCTGACCGACCCGGATGAGTGGCGTGCTGCCGTCAAGCCAAACACCAAATTGTTTTTTGTGGAAACGCCGTCTAACCCACTGACGGAAGTGTGCGACATTCCTCTGCTGGCCGGGATCGCCCATGAAGCCGGAGCCTTGCTGGCCGTGGACAATTGTTTCTGCACGCCTGCCTTGCAGAAGCCTTTGGCGCTTGGGGCTGATATCGTGATTCACTCAGCTACCAAATACATAGACGGGCAGGGGCGTTGCCTAGGCGGTGCTGTGTTGGGGCGCCGTGATGTGCTGGAGCCGGTATATGGCTTCCTGCGTACCGCCGGTCCGACCATGAGTGCATTTAATGCCTGGGTATTTCTGAAAGGCCTGGAGACGCTGCATGTGCGCATGGCCGCCCACGTGCAAAATGCCCTGGCCCTCGCCACCTGGCTGGAGCAGCAACCGGCGGTTGCCCGGGTGTATTACCCCGGGTTGCCATCGCATCCGCAGCATGCGCTGGCCATGCGCCAGCAAAGCGGTGGTGGTGCTATCGTGTCATTTGATCTCAAAGGTGGCAAGGATGCCGCCTGGGGCTTGATTGATGCTACCCGCCTAATTTCCATTACGGCCAATCTGGGGGATGCAAAGAGTACGATTACGCATCCTGCGACCACGACACATAGTCGCGTGAGTCCGGAAGCGCGCGCTGCCGCAGGGATTGGCGATGGGCTGGTACGCATTGCCGTAGGTCTGGAACACATTGAGGACTTGAAGGCGGATCTGCTATTGCTCACGCGCTAGTCGGCGTGAATATTGGCAGATAGCCATATTAGCCCAGCACTTTTTTAATTGCCGTTAGTCACACAGTCGTAGGTTGGTATCCAATAACAATATGGGAGTCATTAGCATGAGTTTGAAAGACGAATATTTGGAAAAGCTGAAGCTGCAACTGGATGAGTGGTCAGCCGATATTGATGTGCTGGAAGCCAAGGCCCGCAAGGCTGAAGCGGAATTGCGGATCAAATATGAGCAGCAGATCGAAGCCTTGAAAGTAAAGCGTGAGGAAGCCAAGATCCGCGTTGGCGAGGTCAAGGAGTCCGCAGGCGAAGCTTGGCAGGAGCTGAAGAAGGGTGGCGATGCGGCATGGGAAAACATACGCAAAGCCTTTGAAGAGGCCCGCAAGAAGTTTTGAGGCAAGTCATTCCACGTTTAACTAGAAGAAAGGAATCCAGATGAAATCCTCTGTCGTAGTTGGTCTGATATTGATTGCCTTGGGTGCAGCGGCGCTGGTGTATAAAAACATCAGTTATTCGTCTGAGGAAACCGTGATGCAGATTGGTCCTGTGAAGGCCACGGCTGAAACTGAAAAGAATATCCCCATCCCGAATGTGCTGGGTATTGTGGCGATAGTGGCTGGCGTCGTGGTGATTGCGGTAGGTGGTCGCGGCAAATAAGCGGCCGGGTTCTGTATCTTCATGATATAAAAGCAAAAAGGGGCGTTGCCCCTTTTTGCTTTTATATCGGGCAGAGTATCTGCCCGATAGTGTTGCCGTGCTTTAGAGCGAAGCGGCGTTATCGGCCAGATATTTGGCGACGCCTTCAGGAGAAGCATCCATGCCTGCCTTGCCTTTTTTCCAGCCGGCAGGGCAGACTTCGCCATGCTCCTCAAAGAACTGCAGCGCATCGGCAATGCGCAGTGTTTCATCAATATCACGGCCCAGAGGCAGGTCGTTCACTACCTGATTCACCACAATACCTTGCTTGTTGATGAGGAAGGTGCCGCGGTAAGCCACGCCACCGTCAGCCTCTACGTCGTAAGCCTTGGCGATTTCATGCTTGATATCCGCCACCATGGGGTAGCCAACCTTGCCAATGCCGCCTTTTTCCACTGGGGTATTTTTCCATGCCAGATGGGTGAAGTGAGAGTCGATGGAAACACCGATCACTTCAATACCACGTTTCTTGAATTCATCCAGACGGTGATCAAACGCAATCAGCTCGGAAGGGCAAACAAAGGTGAAGTCCAGAGGCCAGAAGAAGATGACCGCGGCCTTGCCCTTGATGTAGCTTGCCAGATTGAAGTCTTCCTTGATCGTATTGTCACCCAGCACGGCAGCAGCAGTAAAATCGGGGGCGGGTTTGCCAACAAGTACGGCCATATTGATCTCCTTTTTGATGAGTAAATAAAAAATTCTAACAGCGTGCCAGACTACACCGCAAATGAAGAATTGGATAGCGCCATCACCTTCTGCAGCAATGGCCGGATGCTGTGATGGACGCGGCTTAAAGAGGCATGCCCTGCGTGGCTTATCGTGTTAAAATCGGGGTCTTTACAGCCACTTTACGCCGATAGCCCACATGGATCAGTTCGCAAAAGAAACCCTCCCTATCAGCCTCGAAGACGAGATGCGCCGTTCCTACCTCGATTACGCCATGAGCGTGATCGTGGGACGTGCACTACCAGACGTTCGTGATGGCCTGAAGCCCGTGCACCGTCGTGTGCTTTTTGCCATGCACGAGCTGAGTAACGACTGGAATCGTCCTTATAAAAAGTCTGCCCGTATCGTCGGCGACGTCATCGGTAAATACCACCCTCACGGGGATACTGCCGTGTACGACACCATCGTGCGTATGGCCCAGGATTTCTCCTTGCGCTACATGCTGGTCGATGGTCAGGGTAACTTTGGTTCGGTGGATGGCGATAATGCCGCGGCCATGCGGTATACCGAAATCCGGATGGCGAAGATTGCGCATGAACTGCTTGCCGATATCGACAAGGAAACCGTCGACTTTGGCCCCAACTACGATGGCTCTGAGCACGAACCGCTCATCATGCCAGCGCGTATTCCGAATCTGCTGATTAATGGTAGCTCCGGTATTGCCGTGGGTATGGCAACCAATATTCCGCCGCATAACCTCAATGAAGTGGTCGATGCCTGTCTGGTCTTGCTGAAAAATCCAGAAACCACGGTGGATGAGCTGATTGACATCATCCCCGCGCCGGATTTTCCTACCGCAGGCATTATCTACGGCACGCTGGGTGTCAAGGAAGGCTACCGTACAGGCCGTGGCCGTGTGGTCATGCGCGGCCGCACCCATGTGGAAGACATGGAAAAGGGCAATCGTCAGGCGCTGATCATTGATGAACTGCCTTACCAGGTCAATAAAAAGACCCTGATCGAAAAAATTGCCGAGCTGGTCAACGATAAGAAGATTGAAGGCATTTCCGATCTGCGTGACGAATCCGACAAGTCCGGGATGCGCGTGGTAATCGAGCTCAAGCGCGGCGAGGTTCCAGAAGTCATCCTGAACAATCTGTACAAGCAGACGCAACTGCAAGACACCTTCGGCATGAATATGGTGGCATTGCTGGATGGTCAGCCACGCCTGCTGAATCTGAAGCAGATGCTGGAAGCCTTCTTGCGCCATCGTCGTGAGGTCATTACCCGCCGTACCGTTTACGAACTGCGCAAGGCACGCGAGCGCGGCCATGTGCTGGAAGGCCTTGCCGTCGCACTGGCCAACGTGGACGAAATGATTGCCTTGATCAAGGCTGCGCCTACGCCGCCAGAAGCCAAGAAGTCACTGATGGCTCGCACCTGGGTTTCGCCTGTGGTGGAGGAGATGCTGAAGCGTGCCGCCATGGAAGCTTCGCGCCCTGATGGCTTGTCGGTCGACTTTGGCATGACGCCGAATGGCTATCGCTTGTCGGATGTCCAAGCCCAGGAAATCCTGCAGATGCGTCTGCAACGCCTGACCGGTCTGGAGCAGGACAAGATTGTCAATGAATACAAGGAGGTGATGGATGTCATCGCTGACTTGCTCGATATCCTGGCCAAGCCAGAGCGTGTGACGCAAATGATCGTGGATGAACTAGCCGCTATCCGCCAGCAGTTTGGCGATGAGCGCCGCAGCGAGATTGTGCACAACGCACAGGATTTATCGCTGGAAGATCTGATCACCCCGCAGGATGTGGTGGTGACACTGTCGCATACCGGTTACGTGAAGTCGCAACCGCTGGATGAGTATCGTGCCCAGCGCCGTGGTGGTCGTGGCAAGCAGGCCACCGCTACCAAGGAAGACGATTTTATCGACAAGATGTTCGTGGCCAATACCCACGATTACATCCTGTGCTTCTCCAGCCGTGGTCGCGTCTACTGGCTCAAGGTTTACGAAGTGCCTCAAGGCAGCCGCATCAGCCGTGGCAAACCTATCGTCAATCTGTTCCCGCTGGAAGATGGCGAGAAGATCAATGCCATCTTGCCCGTGAAAGAGTTCGACGAAAATCACTTTATCTTCATGGCAACGGCCCAGGGTACTGTGAAAAAGACCGCACTGGTCGAGTTCTCCAACCCGCGTCGCGCTGGCATTATCGCCATCAATCTGGATGACGGTGACTACCTGATTGGTGCTGAGGTGACCAATGGCGCTAACGATATCGTGCTGGTATCCAATGGCGGCAAGGCGGTATGGTTCGATGAAGAAGATGTACGTGCCATGGGCCGCAACACGCGTGGCGTGCGCGGCATGAAGCTGATGGCCAAGCAGCGCGTGATCTCGCTGCTGATTGCCGAGGATGACAAGCAAACGGTACTGGTTGCCACTGAAAACGGTTACGGCAAACGTACTGTGCTGTCCGACTTCCGTCACTCTGGTCGCGGCACGCAGGGCGTGAAGGCCATTGCCACCAGCGAGCGCAATGGCAGCGTGGTGGCAGCGCGTCTGGTAAGTGATGAAGATGAGATCATGCTCATCACCACTGGTGGTGTGCTGATCCGTACCCGCGTCAAGGAAATCCGTGAGCTGGGCCGTGCCACCCAAGGCGTCACCCTGATCAACCTGGGTGAAAATGAAAAACTGTCTGGCCTCGAAAAAGTGGTCGAGACTGATGATGCCGATGAATAACTAAAAAGTTGGGGGCAGGGAATGACGCAGATCTATAATTTTTCGGCAGGGCCTGCGGTATTGCCCAAGGAAGTGCTGCAGCAGGCCGCAGCTGAAATGCTGGACTGGCACGGTTCCGGCATGTCCGTCATGGAAATGTCGCACCGCGGCAAGGAATTCATGTCCATCGCGGCCGAAGCGGAAGCAGATTTACGGGAATTGCTCGCTATCCCTGCCAATTACAAGGTGCTGTTTTTGCAGGGCGGGGCGCATGCGCAGTTCTCCATGATCCCGCTCAATCTGTTGAGAAACAAGAAAGCGGCAGATTACATCGATACTGGCATCTGGTCGCAAAAGGCCATTGCAGAAGCTCGCAAGTATTGCGAGGTCAATGTGGCGGCTTCTTCGGCTGACCATAATTACACCTATGCCCCCGAGCAGAGTGCGTGGAAGCTGGATCCGGATGCGGCTTATGTGCATTACACCTCCAATGAAACCATTGGCGGCGTTGAAATATTCTGGACACCCGAGACCGGAGATGTCCCTCTTGTTTGCGATATGTCGTCGCATATTCTTTCCCGCCCGATTGATGTCAGCCGCTATGGCCTGATCTATGCTGGCGCACAAAAAAACATCGGACCTGCCGGATTAACCATTGTCATCGTGCGCGAAGACCTGATTGGCGAGACCTTGCCAGGCACGCCAACGATGTTGGACTACAAGATTCACGCCGATAATGACTCCATGTACAACACGCCACCTACCTATGGCATTTACATAGCGGGTCTGGTGTTCAAATGGCTGAAAGCCAATGGTGGCCTGGCGGCCATGGAACAACTCAATATTCGCAAGGCTGCCATGCTGTACGATTACATCGCCAGTTCCAGCCTCTATGTTTCACCGATTGCGCCTGACAACCGCTCGCGCATGAACGTACCATTCACTCTGCGCAACACTGCCCTGGATGCGGAATTTCTCAAGCAGGCGCAGCAGCGCGGCCTGTTACAGCTGAAAGGCCACAAGCTGGTTGGTGGCATGCGGGCGTCGATATACAACGCCATGCCCATCGAAGGCGTGCAGGCATTGGTGAGTTTTATGCAAGAATTTGAGCGTGCGCAAGGCTAGGAAATATTCATGAGCGACCAACTCAAACAATGTCGTGACCAGATTGATGCCATTGATCTCCAGTTGCTGGAGCTGGTCAATGCCCGCGCGCGTCTGGCACGTGAAATCGGCACCCTGAAAAACGGTGGGCCCATCTATCGTCCGGAACGTGAGGCGCAGGTGCTGCGCCGTCTGCTGGATGCCAACCAGGGCCCATTGTCGGCGGAGGCCGTTACGGCCATTTTCCGTGGCGTCATGTCCAATTGCCGTGCGCTGGAAAAAGAGCTGACCGTGGCTTTTCTCGGGCCAGTAGGCACCTTCAGTGAAGAAGCTGCCAACAAGCAGTTTGGCGGCCTGACCTCGCCCATGGAGTGTGTCTCCATTGATGAAGTCTTCCGCATGGTGGAGTCTGGGGCCGCTGATTATGGTGTGGTGCCGGTAGAAAACTCGACCGAAGGCGCAGTAGGGCGCACTCTGGATTTGCTGATGGCGACCAGCCTGCATATTTGCGGTGAGATCGAACTGCCTGTACACCACAATCTGCTGTCAACGGCGGCTGACCTCAACGCTATCAAGGTCGTGTATTCCCACGCGCAATCGCTGGGGCAATGCCATGAGTGGCTGAATCGCTATTTGCCGCATGCAGAGCGTCAGGCCGTGGTCAGCAATGCCGAGGCGGCCAGGCTCGCCAAACAGGCACCCGACGGCCAGGGCGTAGCGGCGATTGCCAGCAAGCGCGCTGCCGAGCTGTTTGATTTGCAGGTGCTTGCTGCCAGCATTGAGGATGATCCGCGCAACACCACGCGATTTCTTATTCTTGCCAACCACGATGTCGCCCCGTCCGGTCGGGACAAGACCTCACTCGTGATCGCCGCCAAGAATGTGCCAGGGGCAGTGGTTTCCCTGCTGGCGCCGCTCGCCGAGTACCAGGTCAGCATGACCAAGTTTGAGTCCCGCCCTTCGAAAATCGGCATGTGGGAGTATGTGTTTTTTGTCGATGTTGAAGGGCACCATCTCGATGCATCAGTGTCACAAGCCTTGGAAGAGCTTAAAAAACGGGCATCCATGCTCAAGGTGTTAGGTTCTTATCCCGTTGCAGTTATATGATGTAATCATCCACCCAACACGATTCGAGGCCTATGCTTATCAGTCGAGACATTTTGCGATCTGCAAGCCTGCACCCGTGGTCCCTTAGTTTCATCAACAAACGGCTTGAAACGCTATATCTGCATTACCTCATGCCCTCGGTCAAAAGCCAGGCACGCATGGGTTTGCTGCTGGGCGCCGTCATGTATGGGCTGTATGGCTTTCTGGATGTGCTGTTTGTCACGCCAGAGGCCGTGATCAAGGTCTGGTATGTGCGCACCATGGTGCTCATGATCGGCTTTGCCGTGTTTGCCATCAGCTTTACCAAAAAATTCACCCGTTATCACCAGCAGTTAATCGGTATCACTGGCCTGTTCGCGGGCATCGGCCTCTTTGCCAAGATGAGCTATCTGCCGCCCAACGCTATTAACTTCTATTACGCTGGCCTGATCATCATCACCTTCTGGTGCCATACCTTCTCCGGCTTGCGTTTTGTCTACGCTACCGGGGTTTCGGTGCTGTTGTTGCTGATTTTCAATATGCTGTTCTGGGGCTTGCGTGACATGCCCAGCCTGGATATGACCAGCTATGATTTTTTCATCATCTCGGCCAATATCATTGGTGCCTTTGCCAGCTACATGAATGAAAAGCAAAGCCGCCAGCTGTTTCTGCGCGAAAAAGAGCTGGATAACGAGCGTTACCTGCAACAGGAGCGTGCGCTGCACGACAGGCTGACGGGCTTGCCCAATCGTGAGCTGTTGCATGATCGCATTGAGCAGGCCATCCACTATGCTGCTCGTAACAGCCAGGTGTGTGCCGGCTTGTTTATTGATCTGGATAAATTCAAACCGATCAACGATACCTATGGGCATGCCGTAGGCGACATGGTGCTGAAAGAGGTGTCTGCCCGCTTCAAGAATGTCATGCGGGAGGCCGATACGCTGGCACGATTGGGTGGTGACGAGTTTTTTGTGCTCGCCAAGGATATCCAGACGCAGGAGGAGGCCGAGGCCTTTGCCCACAAGCTTTTGCAGCAGCTCCGCATACCGCTCACCTCCATTAACGCCTTCAATAGCAATTCGGTGTCTGCCAGTATTGGTATCTGCATGTTTCCATACCCGCACGCCACGGCGATTGATGTGGTGCGCCGCGCAGATCAGGCCATGTATCATGTTAAACGCATGAGCAAGGATGGTATTGCCGTGGCCGCCATCGATTAACATGAAACTGCAAACAGCACGCAAGCAGCGGCCTGGCCGCTTTTTTATTTTTTGATCTGACAAGCAAGAGGTTTATCGTGACTAGAATGTGCGATCTCGCACCACCTTATATCCGCTCCATTGCCCCATACCAACCGGGCAAACCCATCAGTGACCTGGCGCGGGAAATGGGCCTGCAGCCCGAAAACATCATCAAGCTCGCTTCCAATGAAAACCCGCTCGGCGTCGGCCCCAAGGCCCAGATGGCGATGGAAGAGGCCTTGCATGACATCGCGCGCTATCCAGATGGCAATAGCTTTGCGCTGCGCGATGCGGTTTGCAGCAAGTTTGGCGTTAAACCCGATCAGCTGGTATTCGGCAACGGCTCCAACGATATTCTGGAACTGGCGGCCCGCGCATTCCTGCATACAGGAACAGAAGCCGTGTATTCGCAGCATGCGTTTGCTGTGTATGCCCTGGTGACGCAAGCGGTCGGCGCAAAAGGCGTAGCGGTACCTGCGGTAAATTTCGGCCACGACCTGACGGCCATGCGGGCAGCGGTGACGCCGCGTACCCGTATCGTGTTTATTGCCAATCCGAATAACCCGACCGGCACATTGCTGGGCAAGCAGGCGCTGCATGACTTTATCGCCAGTTTGCCGCGCGAGGTACTGGTGGTGCTGGATGAAGCCTACGACGAATATCTGGCACTTGAGCACAAGTCAGAGGCTATCAACTGGCTGGGTGAATTTGAAAACCTGATTATTTCGCGCACTTTTTCCAAAGCCTATGGCCTCGCAGGCCTGCGCATCGGCTTTGGCATGGCATCGCCGGATGTGGCGGACATGATGAACCGCGTGCGCCAGCCATTTAACGTCAATAGCATTGCCCAGGCAGCTGCCGTGGCGGCGCTGGATGATGAAGAATTTGTTCTGCGCAGCTTTGCCCTCAATCAGGCCGGCATGGCGCAAATTACCCAGGGCTTGCATGCCTTGGGGCTGGAATACATTCCATCGCATGGCAACTTTGTCAGCTTCAAGATCGCTGAAGCGGGCAAGGTCTATCAGCAGCTATTGCAGCAAGGGGTGATCTTGCGGCCGATTGCGGCTTACGAAATGCCGGATTACCTGCGCGTCAGTATCGGTCTGTTTGACGAGAATGCCCGCTTCTTGCAAGTGCTGGAATCAATCTGCCGTGGCTGATCGCCAGGGAGTGATGTCATGAGGAAAGCGCGATGATTATCGTCATGCACCGGGAGGCGACTGATCGCGATGTGGCCGCCATTGTGGCGCGCATTGAAGAGCAGGGGCTGGGGGTGAATGTCTCCCGTGGTACCGAGCGCACCGTGATCGGTGCGATTGGCGATGAGCGCAAGCTCGATCAGGTCATGTTCGAGACCATGGCTGGCGTTGAGCAGGCGCTGCATATTCTCAAGCCCTATAAAATCGTCGCGCGCGAATGGCATCCCGAGGATACTGTCATCAATATCCGCGGGATTCCGCTGGGCGGGCCGCAAGTGCAGGTCATCGCCGGGCCTTGCTCGGTGGAAACGCCTGAGCAGATGGCGGCATCTGCCAGTGCCGTGAAGGCCGCAGGCGTCAGGCTGATGCGCGGCGGCGCATTCAAACCCCGTACCAGCCCCTATACCTTTCAGGGCACCGGGGTGGAAGGGCTTGAGATGTTCCGCCAGGCCGCCGATGCCGAGAATCTGCCTATCGTGACCGAGCTTATGGATGTGCGGCAATTGCCCATGTTCATGGACTATGGCGTGGATGTCATACAGATCGGTACGCGCAATATGCAGAATTTTGATCTCTTGAAAGAGGTTGGGCGCATTAATGTCCCGGTCATTCTCAAGCGTGGCATGTCGGCTACTATCAGCGAATGGCTGATGGCTGCTGAATATATTGCCGCCGGTGGCAATCACAATATTATTTTCTGCGAGCGCGGCATACGCACCTTTGAAACGGCCTACCGCAATGTGCTGGATGTGACGGCGATTCCCGTGCTCAAGAAGGAAACGCATTTGCCGGTGATTGTGGACCCCTCTCATGCAGGCGGCAAAGCGTGGATGGTGCCAGCCTTGTCGCGGGCAGCCGTGGCGGCAGGGGCCGATGGCTTGCTGGTCGAGATGCACCCCAGCCCCTGTGATGCCTGGTGCGATGCTGATCAGGCGCTGAACCCGCAAGAGTTGCAAACGCTGATGGGCGAATTGCGGGGCATTGCCGGAGTCCTGGGACGCAGCATCGCCTGAATACCGCATGAATATTCGCGTTGCGCGCATTTTCGGTACCAGACTTCATGATTATCATGAGCCCGCTTTGGTTGTTTTTGCCCTGTTGCCCTGAGTGAATGGGATGCACAATGGCTACACATCAACGCAAGCAAAGCAACAAGCTGTTGATGCCAGTGTTTCAACCCATAATTAAGGAGAATCAACATGTGGACCAAACCAGAAGCTACTGAAATGCGTTTCGGCTTTGAAGTAACCATGTACGTTTGCAATCGTTAATTTGATTGCTTGCAGGTTACGCAAGACGGGCCGGGTTTCCGGCCCGTCTTGTACTGAATGATGCCTGAGTGCTGTCTTGTGAGAGTATTCAGGCATCATCCAACGGGGATCTGGACATTAAAATAAAGACCCCGAGTCCAGTTTTGAGAGAGAAGAGCAAGCATGCAAATACATGTACTAGGCGCTGGCGCTGGCGGCGGCTTTCCACAGTGGAACTGCAATTGTCCCAATTGTGATGGCTTGCGCAAAGGCACCATCAAAGCCAAACGTCGTACCCAATCTTCCATCTGTGTGAGTGGCGATGGCATCAACTGGGTATTGTTCAATACCTCCCCCGATATTCTGCAGCAAATTCAGGAATTCCCGCCTTTACAGCCCGCCCGCGCGATTCGCGATAGCGGCATTGTCGGCATTGTGCTGATCGACGCCCAGATTGACCACACCACGGGCTTGCTGATGTTGCGCGAGGGGCAGGTGAAGCGTGAAATCTGGTGTACCGACATGGTGTATCAGGATCTGACCACGGGTAATCCCTTGCTGAATATTCTGGGACATTACTGCGGCGTCAATCATCACCCCATCGCGGTCGATGGGCAAACGACCTTTGAAATCCCTGGTGCTGCCAACCTGCGCTTTACGGCTGTCGCTCTCAAAAGCGCGGCGCCACCGTATTCACCACATCGCAACGACCCACACCCTGGTGACACCATAGGCGTGCTGATCGAAGATACCAAAACCGGCAAGAAGTGCTGGTACTCCCCCGGTCTGGGCGAGATTGAGCCGCACCTGCCACCGTTGCTGGAACAGGCCGACTGCATTATGGTGGATGGCACATTCTGGACCGACACCGAGATGATCGACATGGGCCTGATGACCAAGACAGCCCGCAGCATCGGCCACCTGCCACAGTCAGGCGAGGGCGGCATGATGGAAGCCTTGTCACCCTACAAGAAAGCGCGCAAGGTGCTGATTCACATCAACAATACCAACCCGATTCTGCGTGAAGACTCCGCCGAGCGGGCCGAGCTGGAACGTCACGGCATTGAAGTTGCCTATGACGGTATGGATATCGTTTTATAAAAAACAGGCTATAAAAATACCAAGATAGACGGAGATCATCATGAGTGCACCATGGAGTCGTGAGGAGTTTGAGGAAAAGCTGCGTGAGAAGGGCAAGGGTTACCATATCTACCATCCCTTCCACGTGATGATGTATGAGGGCAAGCTCACCCGCGAGCAGCTGCAATGCTGGGTAGCCAACCGCTTTTACTACCAGATTGGTATTCCGCAAAAAGACGCGGCCATCATGTCCAACTGCCCGGACAAGGAAATCCGCAAAGGCTGGATACAGCGCATTATCGATCACGATGGTGATGGCACTGCCGAAGGCGGTATTGAAGCCTGGATCAAGCTGGGCGAAGCCGTTGGCCTGACGCGCGAGGATGTGACTTCCCTGCGCCTGGTGAGCCCTGGCGTGCGCTTTGCCGTGGATGCCTATATCAACTTTGCCCGTCAGCGCCCATGGCAGGAGTCGGTGTGTTCATCGCTGACCGAACTGTTTGCGCCGCACATTCACCAGCAGCGCATCAGTTCCTGGCCCAGCATGTATCCATGGGTTAAAGAAGAAGGCCTCATCTATTTCAAGAAGCGCCTGACCGAAGCCCGCCGCGATGTGGAGCAGGGCCTGGCTGTGACACTGGATTACTTCAGCCAGAGCCGTGAAATGCAGGAAAAGGCGCTGGATATTCTCCAATTCAAGCTGGACGTGTTGTGGGTCATTGCTGACGCCATCATGCTGGCCTCTACCGATATTAAGGTTGAAGATCGTGACTACCTCCGTCAACCCCGCTGATATTTACAGTCTGGCCCGCCACTACCGCTTTCAGTGGGAAGAGGCGCAGCAATGCTATGTGCTGTTGTTCCCCGAAGGCATGATCAAGCTTAACGGCGGGGCCGGTGAGGTGATCAAGCGGGTGGATGGCAATAAAACGGTGAGTGATATTGTTGCTGAACTGCAGCAAGCCTTCCCGGATGCACCGGATATTGAATCTGACATTCTCGCCATGCTCCAGCTGGCGCTTGAAAAAGCCTGGCTGGAAAAACGCAACTAATGTTTAAAAACTTAAGGTTGCAAAACTAAGGTTGCAAGGAGCGTTATCATGACTACAGGCAATAACGGCGTCGCCGCCTCCAAAACCAATACCCAGCCCCTGTGGCTGCTGGCTGAAGTCACTTATCGCTGCCCGCTGCATTGCGCGTTTTGCTATAACCCGACCGATTACGACAAGCACACCCAGAATGAGCTGACCACCGAACAGTGGATACAGGCGCTGCGCGATGCCCGCAAAATGGGGGCGCTGCAACTGGGTATCTCCGGTGGAGAGCCACTGTTGCGCGATGACATAGAAGACATCGTGCGCGAGGCGCGCCAGCTGGGCTATTACAGCAACCTGATCACCTCAGGCGTGGGCCTCACGGAAAAACGCATACAGGAATTCAAAGAGGGCGGGCTGGATCATATCCAGCTCTCCATGCATGACATTACCGAAGAGATCAACAATTTCATCACCAACACCAAAACCTTTGAGCTGAAGAAAAAGGTGGCGGCCATGATCAAGGGCCATGGCTACCCCATGGTGCTGAATGTGGTGATCCATCGCTACAACATCGGGCACATCAAAGAGATTCTGGAGATGGCGGAAGCGCTGGGCGCGGATTATGTCGAGCTGGCCAATACGCAGTACTACGGCTGGTCGCTGATCAACCGCAGCCAGCTGATGCCGACCAAAGAACAGATTGATCATGCCGAGATGATCACCAATGAGTTCCGCCAGAAGGTCGGCAACAAGATGAAGATTTTCTTCGTGGTGCCGGATTACTTCTCGGATCGCCCCAAGAAATGCATGAACGGCTGGGGCGAAGTATTCATGATCGTGACTGCCAATGGCGATGTGCTGCCTTGCCATTCGGCCCGCGTATTGCCGGGCATGGCATTCCCCAATGTGCGCGAACATGGCCTGGAATGGGCATGGAAAGAGTCACCGGCATTCAATAAATACCGTGGCGATGACTGGATGAAAGAGCCATGCCGCAGTTGCCCTGAAAAAGAGAAGGATCTGGGCGGCTGTCGTTGTCAGGCTTTCCTGCTGTCAGGCGATGCAGAGAGCGCTGACCCGGTATGTACGCTGTCGCCCAATCACCATCTGATTGAAAAGGCGATTGAGGATGCCAAGAACCCGCAATTGCAGGCGCAGCCGATTGTCTTCCGCAATGATAAAAACTCGCGGCGTATTGCCGCTGGCGAAGCCCCCGAACTGGTCAAGGAGTTTCATGCCTTGCCATAACACCATGGCGATGATCGGTTGATCATCGCCCGGGGCAGCATAGTCAGTCAGAAAAGCGCGTTGCTCTCCCAACGCGCTTTTTTGTGCGCCATTTTTTTGTGCCTCATTGATGCCATACACCTCCTATAATGACCCACATGCATAAAGCCTCCGCTCTTACCCTGTCTTTCCTGCTGGCTGGCCTGGCTGCGCTGGCGCCATTCACCATTGATACCTACCTGCCGGCATTTCATACGCTGGCGCAGGATTTTCATACCGACAATCTGGCCATCCAGCAGAGTCTGACGGCCTATCTGTTGCCGTATGCCTTGATGACGCTCTGGCATGGCGCGATATCAGATGCGATTGGCCGCTTGCGGACGATTTACATCGGGCTGGGCATCTTTACACTGGCATCCATCGGCTGCGCGTTTGCCACTAACGTGGAGACCCTGTGGTTCTTCCGGGTGATACAGGGACTATCCGCAGGCGCAGGCAATGTGGTGGCGCGCGCCATGGTGCGCGATCTGTTTGAAGGCGTGATGGCGCAGCGGGTGATGGCGCAATTGCAGATGATGTTTGGCCTGGCACCTGCGATAGCGCCCATCATGGGTGGCTGGCTGCTGGGGATACATTGGCAGGCCATTTTTGTGTTTCTGGCTTTGTATGCGGGGCTCGCCATGCTGTGCGTACAACGCTGGCTACCGGAAACCATGCCGCCCGAAAAGCGCCGGTCACTCTCTGCGCGGGCAGTTTGGCAGGGCTATGCCCAGGTTTTTGGCGACAGGGAATATCTGAAACTGGTCGTCGCCGTGGGCGCCAATTTTGCGGGGTTTTTTGTGTATGTGCTGGCGGCGCCGGTCTTTCTGGTTGAGCACCTTGGCCTGGGGCCGCAGCAGTTTGGCTGGATGTTCATCCCGACTGTTTGCGGCATGATGCTGGGTTCTTATCTGGCCCGCCACAGCGCTGGTCGTTACAGTGCGCACCGCATCATTCGACTGGGCTATGGCTGGATGGCGATGGCCGCCATATTGAATCTGCTGGTGTGCTGGTTGCTGCCGCCGCAGCCTTTATGGAACATTGCCCCCATCGTGCTCTACAACATAGGCTCAGCGCTGGTGTTGCCTAACCTGTCGATTGCCGCACTGGACCGCATGCCAAAACTGCGCGGCACCGCTTCGTCTGGCCAGGCATTCATGCAGATGGTGCTGGCAACCGTCTCTGCTGGCTTGCTGATTCCCTTGCTGTGGCATCATCCTGCGGGATTGGCCTTGGGCATGGCGGGGTATCTGTTGCTCGGGTTTCTGGCTACGCGCGCCAGCCTGGTGTGGCAGCCAATCAAGCCTGCCAGTCAGGACAAATAACTTCCGTCTTGAGTGTTTGTTAATCCCGCTTGATTTAGCGGCTTGCATCGCACTTGAGAACAGGCGCGAAAAGATGTTCAGGCGTGGTCTTCCAGCACTTTCAGGAAATCATCGCCGTAGCGTGCCAGCTTGGCTTGTCCCACGCCGCCTATTTGGCCCAGTTCGGTCAGGCTTTGCGGTTTGCGGTTGAGAATTTCCAGCAAAGTGCTGTCATGGAAAATGACATAAGGCGGCACGCCTTGCTCCTTGGCGAGTTCCATGCGCTTGGCGCGCAATGCTTGCCATAAGGGATCATCCTGCGCACCTGCAAAGGCTTCTTTGGCGCGTGAGCTGCGCTCGGCCTTGCTCATGCGGTTGCCTGCAGGCGTCGGGTCCTGACGTTGCCATACTTCGCATTCACCGCGTAATACGGGCCGCGCTGCATCGGTCAGGCGCAGGCCACCATAGGCTGCGATATCGACTTCAAGCAAACCGCTGGCGGCCAGTTGCCGGAATACGCTGCTCCATTGCGCCACGCTGTATTGCTTGCCTATGCCAAAGGTGCTGACTTGCTGATGGTTGAACTTCTCCACTTGCGGCGTTACTTTGCCGATCAGGATATCAATCAGATGCCCCGTGCCAAAGCGCTGCCCGGTGCGATACACGCAGGAAAGCGCTATGCGGGCAGCTTCGGTGGCATTCCAGGTATCCGGCGGTGTCAGGCAATTGTCGCACTGGGCGCAATCGCCAGGGTGCGCTTCGCCAAAGTAGCGCAATATGCCCTGGTGGCGACAGCCGGTGGCTTCGCAAAAGCCGAGCAGGGCATCCAGTTTCTGCCGTTCCACACGCTTGCGCTCTTCCGGCGCATCGCCCGAGTCCAGCATCTGCCGCATGGAAACCACATCGCCCAGTCCATAGGCCATCCAGGCATTGGCTTGCAGGCCATCGCGCCCGGCGCGGCCGGTTTCCTGATAATAGCTTTCCATGCTTTTCGGCAGGTCCAGGTGCGCAACGAAGCGCACATTGGGTTTGTCTATGCCCATGCCAAAGGCGATGGTCGCCACCATGATGATGCCTTCTTCGCGCAGGAACTGGCGTTGATGCTTTTCTCGCGTCGCGGCATCAAGACCAGCATGGTAAGGCAGGGCATTCCAGCCGCGGCTTTGCAGCCAGGCGGCGGTTTCATCCACCTTGCGCCGCGACAGGCAATACACAATGCCTGCGTCGTTGGGGTGCTCGGTTTCGAGGAATTGCTCCAGCTGTTGGCGCGCATTGTTTTTCAGCACGATGCGGTAGCGAATATTCGGCCGGTCAAAGCTGGAGATGAACTGGCGGGCATGCTCGAGGTTAAGCCGCTCGATGATTTCGGCGCGGGTAGGGGCGTCGGCCGTGGCGGTGAGGGCTACCCGTGGCACATCGGGGAATCGCTCATGCAATATCGTGAGCTGACGGTATTCCGGACGGAAATCATGCCCCCATTGCGATACGCAATGCGCTTCATCAATGGCAAACAGCGCAAGGCCGATGTGCGCCTGCACTTCGTCCAGCAATGACAGAAAGCTGCCCAGCATCAGGCGTTCCGGCGCCACGTACAGAATCTTGATGTCACCAGAAAGGATGCGTTGCTGCAGTTGATAGGCGGCATCTGCCTGCAGGCTGGAGTTGAGGAAAGCTGCCTCCACGCCAAGTTGCTGCAATGCCTCGACCTGATTCTGCATGAGCGCGATCAGCGGTGACACGACAATCGCCAGGCCGGGTCGCAACAGCGCGGGGATCTGATAACACAGCGATTTGCCGCCACCCGTCGGCATCAAGACCAGCGCATCGCCACCTTGTGCCAGATGTTCAACGACATCTTGCTGGGGGCCTCGGAACTGGTTGTAGCCGAAGATGCTTTCCAGTACCTCTTGGGCGTTTTGATGGCTCATGTGGGCGCTATCTGTGATGTGGCGGGCGTCATACGCAAGCGGGTAAGCGGTGAGGGCTTATGCAGCGCTGACACGCTGACTCTTGCCCAAGGCCTTCTGCCAAAAGCAAAAGCCCCAACAGGGGCTTGGCTTTTTTGGCCATGACGGGCAAGGCCTGGGACATCCGGGCTAAAACTATTCGACCAGCAGATCGCGCTTGCCAGCTTTGCCGTTATTGCTGTCAGCGTCAGGCAGTGGATCCTTGCGACCGGTAATGGTGGGCCAGATAGCAGACAGGCGTGCATTCAGGGCAATGAATTCCTGCTGGTCAGCAGGCACATCATCTTCTGCGTAAATCGCTTCAGCAGGACACTCGGCAACACACAGGGTGCAATCAATGCATTCGTCAGGGTTGATCGCCAGAAAGTTGGGGCCTTCTACAAAGCAATCGACCGGGCAAACATCCACGCAGTCGGTGTATTTGCATTGAATACAATTTTCAGTGACAACATAAGCCATTCAAACAATCCTCTCAAAATCCCGGCGCTTTTAGACAGACGCCATTATAGTCGATATAAAACGTTATTTTTATTGATAATGCTGATAAGGCAATTCCAGTGAATCGATAAGCTAGCCGGTGATCATGCCGGCGCCGACCGTGTTATTGGTCGACTCATCAATCACGATAAAGGCCCCAGTAGCGCGATTGCGGCTATAGGGATCCACCATCAGTGGCTGTGCCAGGCGGAAGCTGATGCGCGCGATATCGTTCATGGCCAGCCCCTGGGTTGGCAACTCTTCCAGAGTATTCACATCCACCTTGTAGGCGATCTCGCCGACCTTGGCCTTGGATTCGCGCGTGGTGTGGCGAATGATATAGGTGCGGGCAGCCGAGAGCGGGGTTTCCGACAGCCAGCAGACAAAGGCGTCAATCTGCTTGACCGGCTCAGGTGCTGCGCCAGTTTTTACGATCATGTCACCGCGGGAAATATCAATTTCATCTTCCAGCAGCAGGGTCACGGATTGCTCAGTAATGGCGGTTGGCAGCTGCTCTACACCCAGCTGAATTGCTTTTACTGTAGAAGTCTGACCGGAAGGCAGGGCGGTGACGGCATCACCCACGGCAATTTCACCGGATTCTACCTTGCCCATGAAGCCGCGGAAGTCATGCAATTCAGGATCATCCGAGGCATGCGGGCGGCAGACAAACTGCACAGGGAAGCGGAAATCTTCTGATTGTTCCGAATGCGCAGCAGGCACGGATTCGAGCAAGTCGATCAAGGTAGGGCCGGTATACCAGTCCAGGCCTTCGCCGCGGTCCACAATCATGTCGCCGTTGAGTGCGGAAAGCGGGATGAAGGTGATGTCGTGGCCAGCACGTTGCAAGCCGATCTGCTCGGCAAATGCCAGATAATCAGCGCGGATACGGTCAAACACGGCCTGGTCATAATCCACCAGATCCATTTTGTTCACCGCGACCACAATGTGTGGAATGCCCACCAGATGCGCCAGGTAGGAGTGGCGACGGGTTTGCGTCAGCACGCCTTTGCGGGCATCGATCAGGATGATGGCAAGATTGGCCGTAGAAGCGGCAGTCACCATATTGCGGGTGTATTGCTCGTGACCGGGGGCGTCGGCAATGATGTATTTGCGGGTGCCGGTGCTGAAGTAGCGGTAGGCCACGTCAATGGTAATGCCTTGCTCGCGCTCAGCTTGCAGGCCGTCGGTCAGCAGCGAAAGGTCAACCGCGCCCATGCCGCGTTTCTTCGAGGTTTTTTCCATCTGGGTCAGCGTGTCGGCCAGAATGGTTTTGGTGTCGAACAGCAGGCGACCAATCAGGGTGCTTTTGCCGTCATCTACACTGCCGCATGTCATGAAGCGCAGCAAGGAGTCGTTATGTTGTGGTGTTGTCATGATGTCTACCGTCATTAATTCAGTGATCCGCTAACCAGCCCATATCGGGGCAGTCTCTTGGGAATAGCGCAGGCCATTGCCGCCAGCCTAGAAGTAACCTTCCTTTTTGCGCTGCTCCATCGAGGCATCCGATGTCTGGTCATCCAGGCGGGTGGCGCCGCGTTCGGTGATCGTGGTGGTGGCGGTTTCCAGCACAATCTTGGAAACGTCGTCAGCATCACTGATCACGGGGGCCGTGCAGGTAATGTCGCCCACGGTTCTGAAACGCACCTGCATGTTGATCACCTCTTCGCCAGCCTTGGGCTGGTTGATGACTTCGCCGGTGGTCAATGGCACATTGACCGGGAAAATGGAGCCATTGCGCATGACCACGTCACGCTGATGCGCAAAGTAGATGCTGGGCAGCTGCAGTTGCTCGCGTTCGATGTATTGCCAGACATCCATTTCGGTCCAGTTTGAAATGGGGAAGGCACGGATGTTTTCACCCTTGTGACTGCGGGCGTTGTACAGATTCCACAATTCGGGACGCTGGTTCTTGGGATCCCATTGGCCGAACTCATCACGGAAACTCATGATGCGTTCCTTGGCACGCGCTTTTTCCTCGTCGCGACGGGCGCCGCCAATGCAGCAATCAAACCCGAACTCTTCAATGGCTTCCAGTAGCGTCACCGATTGATGCTTGTTGCGGGATTCATCTTCCGATTTCAGCACCACGGTGCCGCGCTTCATGGAGTCTTCCACCGAGCGCACGATCAGGCGTTCGCCCAGTTCGGCAGCGCGCTGGTCACGGAAATTGATGACTTCCTGGTAATTGTGGCCAGTATCAATATGCATGAGCGGGAAAGGGAAGCGACCTGGGCGGAAGGCTTTTTCGGCCAGGCGCAAAATGCACAGCGAATCCTTGCCGCCGGAGAACAACAGCACCGGGTTGGAGCATTGCCCGGCAACTTCGCGCAGGATATGAATGGCTTCGGATTCCAGCCAGTCCAGATGACTCAGGGTTTTCTTGTTCAAGTTTGACATAGTAGTTTCAGTAAGAATTATTTCTTGACGTGCAGGCCGCATTCCTTGGAGGTCGGGTCTTCCCACCACCAGCGGCCAGCGCGGACATCTTCACCCAGGGCAACCGAGCGCGTGCAGGGTGCGCAACCGATGCTGGGATAAAACTGGTCATGCAGCTTGTTATAAGGCACCTCATGCAGGCGGATATAGGCCCACACTTCTTTTTCGGTCCAGTCGGTCAGCGGGTTGAATTTTTCCAGCTTGTTGCCAGCATCAAATTCACGCAGTGGCAGATCGGTGCGGGTGGCAGATTGCTGCGCACGCATGCCGGTGATCCATGCTTTTTTGCCTTGCAGCGCGCGGCCCAGCGGCTCTACCTTGCGCATATGGCAGCAGGCTTTGCGCAGCTCGATAGATTCGTAAAAGGCATTCATGCCATTGGTTTGCACGTAACGCTCTACGGTTTCAAAACGCGGAAACAGGATCCTGAGCCTGGTGGCGTAAGTGCTTTCCACTTCGGCAATCAGGTCATAGGTTTCAACCGGCAGGCGGCCGGTATCCAGCGAGAAAATCTCGATAGGCAAATGCTCGCGCAGAATGATGTCGGTCAACACCATGTCTTCGGCGCCCATGCTGTTGGCAAAGGTGACTTCGTGCTGGTCACCAAACTCGGCCACGATCTGCTGCAGTTGGCCAAGCAGTGCGGCACGCTTGGCAGCTACCGTGGCAGTCAGCTCGTCGGTCAATGCAGGGCGAGTAGCGGGGTTGCTGGCCGCGACGCGCAGCACGGAAAACTCACCGCCGCTCATGGCTGCGAAGCCGGTTGCCGACTGAGGCGACGCCATACCGGCTGCTTGTCGTCCACGGCGCCCTGGTAAGGCTGGCTGAAGTCTTTCAGGCTGGCCAGGGCATCTTCTGCCGAACGGTCAGCGCGAATCAGGTAGCTGTCAAAACCACAACGCTTGAGGAAGAACAGCTGGTCGCGCAGCACATCGCCAAATGCGCGCAGGGTGTTTTTGTAGCCATGACGGGTGCGCAGCAGATTGCCAATGGAGAAAATGCGGCCATCGGCAAAGCGCTCTACGTGCACGGCAATCAGCGGCAACTGGTTGATATCGTCAAATGCGCTGACCAGGTCTGCCAGCACTTCGTGCGTATCCAGCCAGATGGCCAGCTCACCTGCGGCCAGGCGTGATTCCAGCTCGCCACGGCGGGCGATCCACAAGGAGAGCGGAACCAGTATCTTGCCGGTGGCAGGGATGACGGTGGCGGCAATCTGCTCTTCGCTGTAGGTTTTTTCGCCAGTCAGCTTGAACAGCACCACTTTGCCTGCCTGCTTGCGCACGGTTTCTTCGCCCAGCACGGGCAGTTTGACCAGATTCCATTCGTCTTCAACGATGGAGGTGCCGAGGATGAGATTAGACATGAGCGGCCTCCTTCTTGGCATAAACATGGGCTTTGAACGGGGCCACGCCGATACGGCGCACGGTATCGATAAAGCGTTCTTCTTCTGTACGCTCTTGCAGATAGACGTCAATCAGGCGCTGTACGACGCCAGGCATCTCTTCGGCTGCAAACGATGGCCCAATTACGGTGCCAATGCTGGCGTCATTGCCCTGTTTGCCGCCGATGGTGACCTGATACCATTCGGAGCCATCCTTATCTACGCCCAGAATGCCGATGTGACCGATATGGTGGTGACCGCATGCGTTCATGCATCCCGAGATATTGAGCTCGATATCGCCGATATCGTGCAGATAATCCAGATTATCAAACTGCTGCTGAATGGCTTCTGCAATCGGAATGCTCTTGGCATTGGCCAGCGAGCAAAAATCGCCGCCTGGGCAGCAAATGATATCGGTCAGCAGGCCGATGTTAGGCGTGGCCAGGCCAGCAGCGCGGGCTTGCTCCCAGATGCTGAACAAGTCGGACAGCTTGACGTCGGCCAGAATCAGGTTTTGCTCATGCGATACACGCAATTCACCAAAACTGTATTTCTCTGCCAGATCGGCCACCACATGCATCTGCTCGGATGTGGCATCGCCTGGCGCGCGGCCATGCGGTTTCAGCGAAAGGGTTACCGCACGGTAGCCTGCTTGCTGATGTCCGTGCACGCTGCGCTTAACCCAGGCAGCAAAGGCCGGGTTGCTGGCAATCGCGCTATCAAACGAAGCATCATGCGCAGGCAGGGTGTCGTATGGCATCTTGGTGAAATACTGTGCCACACGCTGCAATTCGGCTTCGGTAATGGTGTTGGGGCTGTCTTTCAGGTAGGCCCATTCGGCCTCTACCTGCTTGCGGAACTCATCAATGCCCAGTGCCTTCACCAGAATCTTGATACGTGCCTTGTAGGCGTTATCGCGACGACCATGCAGGTTGTAGACGCGGATGATGGCTTCGCAATAGGTCAACACATGTTGCCATTCCAGATGCTCACGGATCACCGAACCCAGAATAGGGGTACGGCCCAGGCCGCCGCCCACCCAAACCTTGATCGCCATCTTGTTTTCGCTGTCGCGATAGAACTCGAGGCCGATATCGTGCGCCTGCACGATCGCGCGATCCTGCTTGGTGCCGGATACTGCAATCTTGAACTTGCGTGGCAAGAGGGCGAATTCGGGGTGGAACGTGCTCCATTGGCGCATGATTTCCGCCACGGCACGTGGATCGATGATTTCATCGGGGGCAATGCCAGCGAACTGATCGGTGGTGATATTGCGGATGCAATTGCCGGAGGTTTGAATCGCATGCATCTGTACGGTCGCCAGTTCGGCCAGGATGTCCGGCACGTCTTCCAGCTTGGGCCAGTTCAGTTGCAGGTTCTGGCGGGTGCTGAAGTGGCCATAGCCACGGTCGTAGCGCGCTGCGATATCGGCCAGCTTGTGCAGTTGGCGTGAGGAAAGCATGCCGTAAGGCACGGCAATACGCAGCATGGGTGCGTGGCGCTGAATGTAGAGGCCATTCTGCAGGCGTAGCGGACGAAACTCTTCATCAGTGAGTTCACCGGCTAAGTAGCGGCGCGTCTGGTCGCGATACTGCGCAACACGTTCGTCTACGATGGCTTGGTCAATTTCGTCGTATTTATACATGGATACGGCTTGCCTTTATGCTAAAACAAATTTTAAACCGATAATCAGCAACAGCGTTGCCAATACTGGGCGTAATACTTTTTCCGGGATACGCGCGCTAATGTGGCTGCCTATCCAGATACCCGGCAGCGAGCCAATCAACAGGCTGCCCAGCAGGGTGAAATCTACATGGCCCAACGACCAATGGCCGATGCCGGCAACGGCAGTCAGCGGAATGGCATGTGCTAGGTCGGTTCCCACGACCTTGAGGGTGCTCATCTTGGGGAACAGGAACAAGATGGCGATGGTGCCCAAGGCGCCAGCGCCTACCGATGACAGTGTCACCAGCACCCCCAGAATGGCGCCCGTCAGGATGGTCGCCGGAATCTGCATTTCCTTGAAACGGCCAGTGCTGACGACGACATCTTCAATCTCGCGCGTATGCTGGCGCATCAATACGCTTCTGATCAGCAGCGCACAGGCGGTAAGGATCAACGCAATACCCAGCGAGTAGGTAATCAGGCCGGTGGTTTCCTTGCCTATCGACATTAGATGCTTGATCACATAAATGGTGCCTATCGCAAAAGGCAGGCTGCCCATGGATAGCCAGCTCACCACTTTCCAGTCGACTGATTTATGTGTGCCATGATGCACCCATACACCACCGGTTTTGGTGATCGCTGCAAATAACAAATCCGTACCCACGGCGACTGCAGGTTTAAAGCCAAACAAAAAAACCAGCAGTGGTGTCATCAGGGAGCCGCCACCTACGCCAGTAATACCTACCAGCAAACCTACGGCAAATCCTGAGGCGATGTAACCAAAATCCATAGAGTCAATTCGTTATTTTGTATAGGGTTTTTCAAAAAGCATTTTTTCTGAAAAAGCTTTTTATTTTATCAGTAAATCTAGCGGTATTCATAATATGTTATTCTATGAATATCTGATTTGGTTATAAGGTTGGAGCAGGATACGTCATGAAGCTTCATCAATTGCGCTATGTACATGAGGTTGCCAAGCAGGGGATGAATATATCCCAGGCGGCAGAAACCTTGCACACTTCACAGCCAGGTGTCAGCAAGCAAATTCAACTGCTGGAAGAAGAGCTCCAACTGCAGATATTTCTGCGTAATGGCAAGCGCTTGGTCGGCGTGACTGAACCGGGCAAGATTATACTGGACTTGGCCGACCGCGTCATGCGCGAGATGAACAACATCAAGCGAGTAGGCGAAGACTTTACCCAGAAACAAGCCGGTACCTTGGTCATAGCCACGACGCACACGCAGGCGCGCTATCGTCTGCCGGTAGCGGTAAAAGCCTTTACCGAGCAATATCCCGATGTGAAACTCACCATTCATCAGGGCAATCCCTCCCAGGTGGCCGAGCAGGTAGCCAGTGGCGAGGCGGATATCGGGATTGCCACCGAGGCGATCAGCAAGGAAGAAAAGCTGGTTGCCCTGCCTTGCTACGACTGGAACCGTTGCGTTGTCGTCCCTCATGGACATCCTCTGCTAACGGATACACCGCTTACCCTCAAGAAAATCGCCCAGTATCCCCTGATCACCTACGATTTTGGTGTGACCGGCGGCTCGGTGGTCAGCCATGTCTTCGAGAAAGAAAACCTGACACCGAATGTCGTGCTCACCGCGATTGATGCTGATGTGATCAAAACCTATGTGGGGCTGGGCATGGGCATAGGCCTGATGGCGAGCATGGCGTACGACAAGGATCGCGATAGTGGGCTGGCGATGCTGGATGCCAGCCATTTATTCCCCGTCAGCACTACCTACCTTGGCTTTAGACGCGATACTTTCCTGCGAGGCTATATTTATGGCTTTATCCAATTGCTGGCGCCACATCTGGACAAAAAAACCGTCAATGCAGCCATTCAGTCTGCCAATCCTGCGACCTAGTGTCGTGAATGGTCTGCGCCTGATTCTGCAGGCTGCGCTGTTGGGATTGCTGTGGAGCAACGCGCTGGCAAACGCTGCCAGCGCCATGCCGCCTGTGGACCCCGATAATGCGATTTATGAAGTCCCCGTTGAGCCCGGCGTCAGCTATGACGATGTGGTGACCAGCCTCAAGGTGGTGTCGGAAGGCGAGAACTTTGTGAATCCCGCCAATTTTCCCATTGGTGAGCACATGAAGAAACGCGGTCAGGATCCGCATGGTGTGCTGGAAGTGCGTGCATTCTGCAATCTTGGCCTGGGCGCCGAGATCATGCTGGACCATCCCGAGTTTGTTGTATTCGCCCCTTGCCGTATTGCCCTGTATGAAAAAGCCGGAAAGCTGTTTCTGGGCCTGGACCGGCCGACCTTCGATTTGAAAAACATCAAGAATCCGACCCCGCGTGCTCAAGATGCCGCACGCGAACTGGAAGCCACCCTGATAAAAATCATTGATAAAGCCCGCAAGGGTGATATTTGAACGAGGAATTCATGAGCACATCGATGCTGATAGCGAAAAGCGAAGAGTTTATTTACCTGCTGCCGCGCATGGCAAACCGCCATGGCTTGATTGCCGGAGCCACAGGGACAGGTAAAACTGTGACCTTACAGAGCCTGGCGGAAGGCTTTTCGCGGCTGGGTGTCCCCGTATTCATGGCGGATGTGAAGGGTGACCTCTCGGGCATGGCTTATGCCGGTGGGAATAACCCGAAAGTGCAGGCGCGTGTTGAGCAGCTTGGCCTGGAGAACTTTGCCCTGGCGGCATGTCCGGTAACCTTCTGGGATGTATTTGGCACCAAGGGCCACCCGATACGTACCACCGTTGCCGAGATGGGGCCTTTGCTGCTGTCGCGCATGATGAACCTCAATGAGGTGCAAAGTGGCGTATTGACCGCCATCTTCAAGATTGCCGACGACCAAGGCTGGCTCTTGCTGGATCTGAAAGACCTGCGTGCCATGATCCAGCACACCTCGGAGCATGCCGCTGAATACACCGCGCAATATGGCAATATCTCCACCGCCAGTGTGGGTGCCATTCAGCGTGCGCTACTGCAGCTTGAGCATGAAGGGGCTGACCAGCTGTTCGGGGAGCCTGCGCTTAATCTCGATGATTTCATGCAGACGGATGCCCAAGGGCGCGGAGTCATCAATATCCTGGCTGCCGACACCCTCTACAACTCGCCGCGTGTCTATGCCACCTTGCTGCTGTGGCTGCTGTCCGAGCTGTTTGAAAAGCTGCCGGAAGTGGGCGACCTGGATAAGCCCAAGCTGGTGTTTTTCTTTGATGAAGCACATTTGTTATTCAATGAAGCCCCCAGTGCGCTGATGTACAAGATCGAGCAGGTCGTGCGACTGATACGTTCCAAAGGCGTGGGCGTATATTTTGTCAGCCAGAACCCGCTGGATATCCCGGATGTGGTGCTGGGGCAACTAGGTAACCGTGTGCAGCATGCGCTGCGCGCCTTTACACCGCGCGATCAAAAAGCGGTCAAGGCCGCCGCTGAAACATTCCGCGCCAATCCCGGGGTGGATGTTTCCCGCGTGATTACCGAGCTGGGTGTGGGCGAGGCTCTGATTTCCCTGCTGGATGAAAAGGGCAGCCCGGCGCCTGTGGAGCGCGCTTTTATTTGCCCGCCCGGCAGTCGCATTGGGCCTGCTACCGATGCCGAGCGCGACGCCATTATCAAGGCCTCGGTCTTGTATGGACACTACGAAAAAAGCGTGGACCGGCTATCTGCATATGAAGTCTTGAAGGGCAGGGCCGCAGCCTCTGAAGAAACACCCAAGGAGGCGGATAGTGGTGGTTTTGACTGGGGCACTTTGTTTGGTGGAGATGCGCCAGCGTCTGGCAAGAAACCATCCGGGCGGCAGCCTGACGGCATCTTGGAAACCGTGACCAAAACTGCTGCCCGCACCATAGGTGCCGAGCTGGGCCGTCAGATCATCCGCGGGGTGCTGGGCTCATTGCTGGGCAATAAACGCAAATAAGCCAGATGCAACCGGGCTGGTTGGCTTAGTTGGCGCGGCCGCCCATAGGGCTGACAGTTGCGCCTCCAGGTTGCGTATTCCCCTGCGTGTAGGGGAAGCCGAAGCCCGGCCTGTATAAATTGCGTGTGCGCTGCGTATAAGTGGGGTCTACATCTGAACTGCCGCATGCGGCTTCTACCGCGCTGATCTGTTTATCCAGCACTTCCGGGTCTCCTGCCGCGCTATCGCTTGCTTCATAAGCCGCCTGCAGGCTTTTGCGCGCGGCGATACATTCGCTGGATGTGCTTTTGTCAGCCACTTGGGCCTTGCCGCTATCGGTGTTGCGCAATTTGGCTTGCCGGATCAGTTCACGTTGCTCTGCCGTAATCGCCAGCCGTTCTGCCTTGGCGATATCGTTAGCCGCCAGGGCTGCCTTTACTGCATCGTCCAGTTGCTGCACATAGCGATTCTTGTCGGTACTGGCAGCACCTTCTTGCGCAGGCGCCGGGTCAGCTTGAATATCCAGCTTGGTTTGCCCGGCTTTGGAAGCGCAGGGGGTATCCGAATACACCACGCCCTGACTGGTTTCGCATTTATAAACCTGCGCCATGGCTGGCGTCGCTATGGCCAGCAGAGCCAGGCTGAATAAGCATGCGGCATTTTTCATCAATACGATTCTTCCCATTTGGTTTTGTTATGACCGCCGCAGAGTGCGATAATTCGCCCGCAGGCAGCCACTGCCACTTCATTTTTAGATCAGGCATTTTGATTTGCAAAGAATTTTAACATCGGCCCACGCCGAGCAGACCATTAATAAATCGCGCTTCATTGCGGCAGTCGATTATTGCGAAAACGAGCGCGCCGTTGCGGCTGCGTTGCGCAAACTGGCATCGCAGCATCAGGGCGCCTCCCATCTGGCGTATGCCTTTCGCCTGAAAACCGAGCAAGGCATTGTGCAACGCTTCAGCGATGCCGGTGAGCCTTCAGGCACGGCGGGCAAGCCTATTCTGCAGTTCCTCGAAGGGCGCGATCTCATCAATGTCTGCGTGGGCGTGATTCGGTATTACGGCGGTATCAATCTGGGGACTGGTGGCCTGGCCCGTGCTTATGGCGGCACCGCCAAGATGGCGCTGGAAGCCGCGCGTACCGGGCCCTATGTCGAAATGCGACAGTATCGCCTGCAGCTCAGCTACAACAAGCTGGATCAGTTTGTACGGGAGTTGCAGCAACGGCATGGCGAGGTGCGGGACAAACAGTTTGGTGAATATGTGCAGCTTGAGATTTCGCTGCCATTGTCGGAAGAGGATTGGCTGATCGGGCGTTACGGCACGCCCTGATTATGCTGCGACAAGACATTGCCAGGGGTGTAGACCGCCTGGCAATGCGCGATTGCTGAGTTATTGTGGGGTCGTTGCGGCGGCTTGCGGCTCGGCAACAAAAATTTCTACACGGCGATTCTTGGCCCGATTGGCATCGCTGTTGTTTTCTACCAGCGGCTCATGTGAACCACGGCCTTCTGTGGTGAAACGGCTCGAGGCCACGCCCCGCGTCACCAGGTAATCGCGTGCATGGTTAGCGCGGTTGAGTGACAGAGGGTTATTCACCGCATCCGTGCCTGTATTGTCGGTATGGCCGACAATCGTCACCTTGGTAGCAGGGTTGGCGACCAGACTCTGGGCAAAACTATCCAGCACTGGACGGAAGTTGGGCTTGATATCCGACTTGCCGCTATCAAATGAAATATCGCTTGGGATATCCAGCTTCAGGCGATTATCGGCGGTCTGGCTCACTTGTACGCCCGTCCCAGCTGTGGCTTGCTCCATCTGTTGTTTCTGCTCTTCCATGCGGCGTGACCATACATTGCCGCCAATCGCACCTGCACCTGCGCCTACGGCCGCACCAATGGCAGCTCCTTTGCTACCGCCTGCCAGTGCACCCACCACCGCCCCGACTCCGGCTCCTATGCCTGCGCCTTTTGCTGTGCCTTTCTGGGTTTCGGTCATGTTGGCACAGCCGGACATCGTTAATGCCAGCAATAGAGAGGAGGTAATCAGGGGAGACTTCATGGTGTTGTTCTTTCTCGGGTTAAGGATATGTATTGGGCAGATGAGCTTGAGCGAAGTTCTGCCGGAGTGGATAAATTAAAAGCGGGTGCCGGCAATAAAAAACCCGACATCAGCAAGCTGTGTCGGGTTTTAGGGTCTGTCAGTGTTATTTGAAGACGAGGATCTCACCTTTGCCGTCATTGGCAATATCGCCCGCGTAACGTTGCACACGGTTGCGATTAACGGCGGCGAACTTGGTGGGCAGGTCACGGAAGGATTTGAACATCAGGCTCAGGAAGGGCAGGGTATGCGAACCGCAATCCTGAATGGTGGCATGCAGTTTGGGCGCATTGTTGAGCAGCACTGTGCCGCGACGCATGCCATAAGCCAGATACTCGCCAGTGCTGCCCATGACGCCGATGGTGCCCGCGATCATGCGCGACGCGCAGTAGCTGCCGACATTGCCTTCGATCAGCACCAGGCCGCGGCGCATCTGGTCGCCTGCGCGCTCACCCGCATTGCCGGTAATGATGACGGTGCCGCCTTTCATGCCACGGCGCTCGCCGATAATGGCCGAGGCCAGGAAGTCGCCAACATTGCCATGCACATGCAACAAGCCACCCGCCATGCCGCTGGCAGCAAAGTCGCCCGCATTGCCATGCAAGACGATCTCGCCCTTGCGCAGCTTGAACGCCAGATAGGAGCCGACATTGCCGTGCACGGTAATGCGACCGCTACGCATGCCATGCCCGATGTAGTCCAGGCGGTCGGTGGCATTTTTAATGACGATATCGGTGGCATCGTCACCGGAAATATCAAACAGGGCGTCAACACGGGGTTGCTCATGGCCGCTGGGCAGTTCGATCGCGGCGATGTCTGCCAGCGATTTGCCAGCCAGCGCATCCGGCGTCAGCGCGCTCAGGTCGACGCGTTGTTGCGGGGCCGTTTTCAGGGTAAAGGTAAGAGCGCTCATGCGTAGTCTCCGCTCATGATTTCGCGTAGTTTGAAGAGGAATGGCCCCAGCTTGCCACCGTAATTACCGGCAGAAATGCGCTTGATGCCATTGGCGGCACCCAGCTCACAGGCTGCGGCGATCCCTACCTTCATAGCCTTGTTGATGTCGTCGGCGGTCAGGCCGTCAATCACGATTTCCATCACCGACTCGATTTCCGGTGAAAGCTCGGTCTTGGTAATGCCTTTCAGCGTCGGGCAGAAAGCGTCGTTGGTGGAGGCAATCAGCGTCTTGTACTTGGAACCGACCTTGGAGCCTGAGCGCACCACGCCACCAGGGAAAGGCATGATGACGTTCGGGATTTTTTTCATGGCTTCAATCGCCGCTTCACAGGCGGCCAGGGCCTGTGGTTGCGATTCGGCCAGAATCAGGAAGTTGCCACCGCCCACGGCACGTACCATGCCGGTGGTTTCTTCGGTCATGAATTCACCATCCATCACTGGCACGCGCCAGTAGCGTTTGCCGCCAAAGACCTTGGAGGTCTGGAAGCCATCGCCAAAGAAGCGCAGGTTTTTGCCGAGATTGATGCGGTCGCCGCCTTCCAGGCCGGAGAATGCCGCCGCCGTGGGGCAGGTCAGTACACATTGCCCCATGCGGGTTTCCAGCTGCTTCATCAGCACGGCGCTCCCCATGGCAAACATCAGGACGGAGACGCCTGGGCGGCCATCCGGCGTTTCTTCCGGTGTCAGCTCGCGCTCAATGCCGGCTTCCACGCCACATGCAATCACCGAGGTGGCAAAACCGGTCATGGCTTGCGCGGCGTTGTATGCCCATTTCAGATTCTGGGCGGTGATGATGACGCGAGTGCCGCGCATGCCGAAGGCTTCGGCAAAGGTATCGTCTATCGATACTCCATTGATAATCATGCAGTTTTCTCCCGTCTGCCCTTGCATTCCTGAACGATGACACGACTATGGCCGCCTTCGCTGATTTCATCGGCCGACACTTTGAAGTGTTCCATATTCATGGTGTGGTAAGTGTCGAAATACTTTTTCAGGTCTTTTTCGATACCGGCACGATCAAATTCCGGCTTCACTGTGTGCGTGCTGCCCCAGGTGACCTTGACTACTTCACCATTGCGCACCACCAGTTCGCCATCCTTGAACACATAGTCTGGCTTGGCAAACATGGCTTCGCGGTCGGGGTTGTCGGTGTAGACGGTAATGTCGGCACCGGCACCCACGCCCAGATGGCCGCGATCATGCAGGCCGACCAGGCGCGCAGCGCCGGCACGGGTCATGATGGCGATTTCATACAGGCTGTATTCGCGCTCAATGCTGTTCAGGGTGCTCATGGCCTGCGCATCCAGGTTCAGCTTGGTGAACATGTCATTGCGGAAGCTCTTGTCCATCAGCAGCTTGATCAAATGTGGATAGCTGGTAAACGGCGCGCCATTCGGGTGGTCGGTCGTCAGGAAAATGCGCCATGGATCTTCGGTCAGCAGGAAAATTTCCAGGCCGATTGCCCATTGCAGGGCATTCACGAAGTTCTGATCCTTGTATTTGAATGGCACTACCCCGCAGCCTGCATCGCACTCGATGTCCATGATCACCGACTTCTTGGGGCTGGCATGGCTGGCATTGGCAAACTGGCGCATATTGTCGCCAGAGGCGGTGACGGTCTGACCAAACAGAATCTGGCCGACGTCAGCAGAGACATTCTTGTGCTTGTTCAGTGCTTCAGCAATCGCGGCCGCGCCGGACGAAAACTTGCGATCGCCTTCGGTGCCGTAGCTGTGGAACTGGATGTGCGTAAGGTGCACCGGGAAGCCTTCTACTGCGCCCATGGTCTTGAGCGTGGTTTCGACGTTGCCCGGTACGCCCAGGTTGTTGCCATGCACATGCAGTGGGTGAGGCACGCCCAGCTCATGCACGGCGCGGCTCAGTGCCTTCAGCACTTCACGCGGGGAGATCTGATAGTGGGCATGCTGCTCATCCAGATCCAGCGCACGCTGATTGAACTTGAAGGCGCTGATGCCGCCGGGATTCACGACCTTGATGCCAATCGCCTGGCTGGCGTGCATGATCCACGCCACGTAATCGTTGATGGCATTCTGATCCTGTTTGGCCGCCAGCATTCGCAGGAAGAAGTCATCACTGCCTATCATGGCGTAGCCGCCCTTGTCGATGATGGGCGTGTCACACATTTCAAGGTGGGACTGACGTGCATTGACTGGTAGCAGGGCGGGCTCGAAACCGGCGGTGTAGCCCATTTCGGCATAACGATAGCCGGTGGTCAGGGTGGAAGGTGCCGCATGGCCACAGCCTGAGCGGCAGAATTCGGTATGCACGGTGGGGTCAATACGGTGATCTTCGGGCAACATGGTGCGGGCGATATTCACCTTGCCGCCGCCGATGTGCGTATGCATGTCAATGGCGCCTGCCATGACCACCTTGCCGCGCAAATCGTATTCCTGACTCACGGGTTCGCCATCTCTTGGGCGTTCCACAATGCGGCCGTCACGCACATAAATGTCCATGACCTTGCCATCAATCTGATGTGCGGGGTCGTAGACCGTGCCTCCGGTAAGTTTAATCAACATAGCGTATTCCTTAAGTCAGATGCGGCCTAGAGGCCGGCTTCGATAGCGGAGAGAACGTCGCCCAGGGTGGGCAAGTCGGTCGCACGCAATTGTTTGAGTGGCAGTGCCACCGAGCTGTCGCTGCGGAATTGAATGCCTTTGGTTTCAATGCCGGGTACCGCGACCGGAATAAAGACATCCGGCTCGGTTTCAAGCTCCAGATTGGGATGGCCGATCACGATATTGGGAATCTTGCTTGCAGGTGGCAGGCGTGCCGGATTAAAGCTGCTGATCCATACCATGGCATCTACCTGACCTTCTGCCAGCAGGCGGTCAGTAGCATAGTGATGTGGTTCGTAATCCGGGTAGTCATTGCGATAAGACATGCGGAATGGGTAGCCGCTGATCCAGGAGCTGGTGTTGTATGCGCCGACATCGCCTTCGCTGCCACTCAGTGGCAGACCGGATGAGCGGGTCGTGGCATTCAGTTTGTCGACTATGCCGACGATGTTCTGGATAGCCAGTTCGGCATGCGGGAAGTCGAGGGCGCTGGTGGTCCAGGCGACCACGCTGTATTTGGCGGCCTGCAGGCGCTCGGCCAGCTTGGCAAGGTCGGCTACCTGTATGCCGGCCACTTCGGTGGCGATGACTTTTTTGCCCAGCAGAATGGCGCGCAGCACGCCCAGCACTTCGGGTAATTGCGCTACATCACAGGGCAGTACCGTGGGCTGTACGCCTTTGGGCGATACGCCATGGCTGGTATCGAGGTCGCGACCACCGAGATAAACCACTTCGCGGCTGGAGGTGTCCTGGCCAAACATGGTTTCCGGATTCCAGATGTTGCGTTCAAAAAAGCGCGAGAAATAGCTGACGATATCGGTGCCGACCACGAGCAGCAGGTCTACCCGGTTTTTCACTTCGGTCAGCGTGGTGATCTGCCAGCCGGAGTTCTGCATCACCAGCAGATTGCGCATCGAGCTTTTGCCATTCATATGGTCTATGGTCGCGCCTGATTTCTCGGCCAGATTCATCACGGCACGCATGCCCTGAATGTCCGTGCCCAGACCACTCAGCAGTGGATGCTTGGCCCCACCCAGGATTTCGGTGGCTTTGGCAATGGCGGCTTGCAGGTCGCTCGGCTTGCCCGCAATGCGGGGCTGGGTTGTTTTTGGGGTGTACTGGAAGAACTTGACGCCCTTGGCACATGGGTTTTTGATGACTTTCAGTGCACCATCTGCATGTCGTTCCACGCTGAGATCGTCGCAGAGCAGGCCGCAGGCGGGACAGGTGACGGCTTCAATGGTACCGGGGCTGGATAGATCGATTGCTTGAGAGAGATGCTCCATGCGAAACCTTATCGTGTAAGCGGGTACCGGAGTGCCCTAATGATGATTTCCCTGTTATTTTTTAGTGTGCGCTCGGGAGTAACGGCTGCGCATCTATTGAATCTCGGCTGAATCACGGCCTTAAGCGGCCTTGACCCTGCTAACTGCAAGGATTATGCAGCTTAACAAAAGCCAGCGTCAAGATTGAGTTTGCTTGGGATTGCGCGTGCTTTGGCTGCCTGATCGGGATTAATTCTCATCTACACCATCATGTGGTCTCGCAGGGTGGTAGAGATTGTCTTTTTCGGGATATAAAAAACGGCCATGCTGGGCTACAATAAGCCGCTTTTGCAGCCCCCAACAAGCGATCAACGATGTCTAGCGGTTATACCCATCCCTCAGTCAACACGCCCTCTGGTCTTGCCAGTGTGCATGTAAAAACCTCTGCCAGATTGCACATGGGGTTTTTTGATCTGAATGGGGACCTGGGTCGTCGCTTTGGCAGTCTGGGCGTCTCGCTGGATAAGCCATGCACAGCTCTGGCGGCTTATCCCGCTACCACTATCACGGCAGAGGGGCCCGGTGCCAAGCGGGCATTGAAAACCGCACAGCGTATCGCCGATGCCCTCAATCTGCAGGCCGGTGTGCACATTGTCCTTTCGGAAGCTATTCCTGAACATGCCGGGCTTGGGTCCGGGACTCAAATGTCTCTCGCGGTAGGTACTGCCATCAGCCGACTCTATGGCCTCAATCTCAGTTTGCGCGATATTGCTATCCTCACGGCGCGTGGGGCCCGTTCGGGTATTGGTCTTGGTACATTTGCCACAGGCGGCGTGATCGTGGATGGTGGCCGTAGCAGCGAGACCGATGTGCCGCCAGTGATTGCCCATGCGGACTTTCCTGATCAATGGCGCATTCTGTTGATATTTGATCATGGCCGTACCGGTGTGCATGGCAGCCAGGAAGTCGACGCATTCCGCGAGCTGCCTCAATTTCCGGCGCAGAGTGCGGCCGAACTTTGCCGCTACGTGCTGATGCAGGCCTTGCCAGCCCTGGCCGAGCATGATTTGTCTGCCTTTGGCCGCGCCATACGTGAGCTGCAGGAGCGTACCGGGGATCATTTTGCGCCAGCCCAGGGTGGCCGTTATGCCAGCCCCAGAGTGGCGGAAATACTGGATTTTCTGGCGGGGCAGGGTGCGCCATGTCTGGGACAAAGTTCCTGGGGGCCTACAGGTTTTGCAGTTTTTGCCGATGTTGAAGATGCGGAGCGTATGCTGGAAGCGTTACAATCCCGATATACTGATGAGCAAGGCATTGAATTCCTGCTGTGCAAGGGCGGCAATGCTGGCGCTGAAATAAGCGTAGTTCAGGAACTCCTGGCCTAAAAACAATTAATGAATTTTTATGCGAGTAGTGCAGTTTCAAGTAGTTAAGCAGTGAGCGGGCTGGGAACAGCCTGAAATTTAAAAACAGAACCACCTTTGCGAGGGCAAGCGACATGGAAGGGACCAAAGTGGAAAAGCCGTACGTATTACATTTTATTACACCAGCTAAAAATGCCAGCCCGTTTGACGTCAATATGGCGTATGACGCTGGTTACGATGCCATCGCGCAATATACCAATGTACAACTGAGTGAAGTGACCGGCCTCGTGCAGGATGCCATTTTCTCGCGTGGCCCTCGTGGCGTATGGCGCACCGGCATGCTGATCGGTGGCCGTGATGTTGATCTGGCCATGGATATGCTGGAAACAGCCAAGAAGTCCATGGTGCCACCATTCGAAATTTCCGTATTTGCCGATCCTTCCGGCGCATTTACGACCTCCGCTGCCATGATGGCACGCGTTGAGCAGCTGCTGACCAAGTATTACGGCGGTACGCTGCAAGGCCGCAAGGTCAGCATTTTCGGCGCAACCGGCCCAGTGGGTGGTTGTACCGCCGTGATTGCGTCCAAGTACGGTGCAACTGTTGAAATGGTCGCCCACCGCGCGCTGTCCGATGTGGTGGAAAAAGCCGAAGCCTATAACAAGCGTTACGGTACCAATATCCAGTGCGTGGATGGCAGCACCGATGAGCTGAAGACCAAGATTCTGGCTACCAGCGATGTTGCTCTGTGCTGTGCCGCTGCTGGCGTGCGCGTGCTGACCATCGAGCAGATGAAGACTTCCAAGACGCTGAAAGTCGTAGCGGATGTGAACGCCGTTCCACCTACCGGTGCTGAAGGCGTGGGCGTCATGGCCGACGGCGTGCTGATCGAAGGTACAGAAATCTACGGTATCGGTGCCCTGGCGATCGGTAATATCAAATATCAAACCCAGCAACGTCTGTTCAAGAAAATGCTGGAAGGTCAGAGCCATGTGTACATCGATTTCATTACCGCCTTTGAACTGGCGCGTAAAGATCTCGTATAGGTAGCTCTGAAACACCAGATTGCCATAGTGGCGGCGATTGCCCGCCCTTATGTCGCAGCAGCATCGGCAGCGGGGTATCACGTACTCGCTGCCGATGTTTTTGGTGATGAGGACACGCGAGCAGCCAGTGCCGCCTTGCTGGTGTTGCCCTATCGCGATGGCGGGTTTACCGAGGATGCGATACGCCATACCTTGATCCCGGCGCTGTCTTTGCATCAGATTCCGTATCTGTTGTACGGCAGTGGCTTTGAAACCAATCCATCCTTGCTCGACCTGTTTTCCCCGCATATCGCCATACTGGGGAATACCTCATCCACTATTTCACGCTGCAAGTCTCCCGGGGATTTTTACGCCAGCTGTCTTGCCCTCGATATTCCTGTCCCTGATACCCGGTTTGCGCTTGAGTCACTTATCGATGAGACGCTGGATGCATGGTTATGCAAGCGGGCAGGGCATGCCGGTGGCATGCATGTCACGCCTGTCGCTGCTGGCATGCCCGAACCTGAAGTGGATGTCTATTTTCAGCGCAAGATCGCGGGTCAGCCAGTCTCGCTGCTCTTTCTGGCGCATGATGACCAAGTACATATAGTCGGTTTTCAGCGTCAGCTGGTGTGTCCGCATGGCAACTTGCCGTACCGCTATGCCGGGCTGGTCGGGCCTTTGGCACTGGCGCCCGGTGTGCAGGATGCGCTTGTACAGGCGGCGAGTAGATTGACCAGCCATTATGGTTTGAGAGGGCTCAATAGCCTGGATGCGATCATGGTGGAGGATGCGATTTTTGTGCTGGAAATAAACCCGCGCTTGAGTGCGAGTCTGGCGCTGTATGAGCATCAGGCCCAGTGGTTGCGAGCGCATGTGGCGACATGCCTGGGGGAGCCTCAAGTGAATATTCCTGCTGCGGCGCCATCTGGGGTGGGACAGGTGAGGGCGAATCTGGTATGTTATTCCCCCATTGACGTTGAGGTGCCGGCTGGCTTTGCATGGCCTTCGTGGGTGGTTGACCGGCCGCCTGCGGGCACACGCATTCAGCAGCACATGCCGCTTTGCACCATCGTGGCAACAGCAGGGAATGACGGGGAAGCAGAACATCTGGCGCGTCAGCGCGCGCAAGCATTGAATGAAGCATTAAATAATATCGAACCATCAGGAGAATCACATGAGTCAAGCAGCTTTGGATGTCAGTCGTTGGCCTAGCGTTAACAAACTCACCGCGCCTCTGGTGCAATACATTCTGGATAACGCCGATGCGCTGCGTGTCGGCGTTGAGAAGCATGCGACAGGCGCAACCATTGTCGATGCTGGCATCAAGTCGCCAGGTGGTCTGGAAGCTGGTCGCCTGATTGCCGAAATCTGTATGGGCGGCCTGGGCCACGTCAGCCTGCATAACTCAGCCACGTTTGCCCATTGGCCCTGGATGCTGTCCGTGCATTCCAACAACCCTATCCTGTCCTGCCTGGGTAGCCAGTACGCTGGTTGGAGCCTCTCCCACGAAAAGTTCTTCTCACTCGGTTCCGGCCCAGGCCGTGCATTGGCCGGCCGTGAAGAGCTTTACAAAGAGCTTGGCTATCAGGACAAGTTTGACTCCGCATGTCTGGTGTTGGAGAGCGACAAGGCCCCACCAACAGAAGTGATTGAAAAGGTTGCCCGCGATACCGGGGTTGCTGCAGACAAGCTGACCTTTATCCTGACGCCTACCCGTAGCCTGGCCGGTACCGTGCAAATCGTTGCCCGTGTGCTGGAAGTCGCCATGCACAAGATTCATACCCTGCATTTCCCGCTGGATCATGTCGTGGATGGCATGGCGAGTGCGCCAGTGCCGCCACCAGCCCCTGATTTCCTCATCGGCATGGGCCGCACCAACGATGCCATTCTGTTTGGCGGCCATGCCCATATCTTCGTCAAGGGCAGCGATGAAGCCGCAGCCAAGCTTGCACAAGATCTGCCAAGCAGTTCTTCACGCGATTACGGCCGTCCGTTTGCCGAAGTGTTCAAGAGCGTGAACATGGATTTCTACAAGATTGATCCTATGCTGTTCAGCCCGGCTGCCGTCACGGTAACTGCTGTCGATTCCGGCAAGAGCTTTGTCGGTGGCAAACTGGATCAAGCCTTGCTCGATCAGTCATTCGGCTATCCTGCTTAATCGTATTTACGGGTGTTACTTTTGAATCCGCGCATCCCGGTATTTACCGATGATCCGGGCTGGCATGGCAAACGCTTGCGTGAAGCGTTTGCCGCGCGCGGTCTGGAGGCCGTGTTTGTTTCATTGAAAGATTGCCGTCTGGATATCACCCAGGGCCATGCCGGCGTGGTGATTCCAGGCTTTGATCGCTTGCCCGAGTGTGCATTTGTGCGTGGCGTGCCGGGTGGTACGCTACAGCAGGTTATCGTGCGGCTGGATGTGTTGCATGCCTTGCAAATGCTAGGTGTGCGCGTCTACAACGATGGTCGTGCTGTCGAGCGCACGGTAGACAAAGCCATGACCAGTTTTCTGCTACACCGGCATCAGGTGGCCACCCCGGCGACCTGGGTGTGCGAGTCTCGGGCGCAGGCGCATGACATCATCAACCGTGAGCTTGCGGCAGGTCATCATCTGGTGATCAAGCCACTGTTTGGCTCCCAGGGCATGGGGGTGCGCAAACTGGTCCCCGGCTCGGCGCTCCCGGTGCCTATGGATGAACACGTCGACGGTCTTTATTATTTGCAACGCTACATTGATAGCGGGGAAGGGCGCTGGCACGATCACCGCGTATTTGTCATCAATGGCAAGGCCATCGGGGCGATGGTGCGGCATGGCGCCAGCTGGGTAAATAATGTGGCTCAGGGCGGTCGCTGTGAAGTGCTGCCGCACACCGGTGAAATCGCCGAACTTGCCGAGGCTGCAGCCCGCGCAGTCGATATTGATTACTGTGGGGTCGATATTATCCGTGATCGTCATGGCAAGCTCTTCGTACTGGAAGTGAACAGCATCCCGGCCTGGAAGGGCTTGCAAGGGGTGGTTGAATTGGATGTAGCCGAAGCGCTGGTGGATGATTTGCTGGCAAAACTGGCAACCGAGCCTCAATTGAGTCTGGCAAGTTCCTGAATGACTATCTCAGCGAGTGAGTTGGCAGGCCTGTATAAAGAGGCCTGCCTGGCGGAGTTAAGCGCGCTGAAGCCAGGCAATGTACATATTTTTGCGGATGGGCATGGCATGGTCGTGCAGGACTTCATTGCCAGTGCTGAAGCCTCCGCCCAGCCCTTGTGCGAGCCTGGACTGACCGTGGGGCAACGCATACAGCAGGCGATTCAAGCCACCTGGTCCGCCGTTAACTGCAATACCAATCTTGGCATTGTTCTTCTCGCTGCGCCCATGATTCAAGCCTCGTTGGAAGCAGGTCTGCCTTTGAGCGCGCATGCCTTGAGTCATACCTTGCAGAGCTTGACCGTGGACGATGCAAGACTTGCCTATGCGGCCATCTTGCAGGCGTCGCCAGCAGGGTTGGGGAGCAGCGACCAGCATGATGTACATGAAGCACCAGCCGTGACATTGCTACAGGCCATGGAGCAGGCGCAATCTTACGATCTGGTGGCTCGCCAATATGCCAATGGATATCAGGAAATCTTGCAGTTCGGGCTTGGCCGTTACCATGCGGCCATGGCGCAATGGCAACGAGAGGCCTGGGCGGTAAGCGCCGTTTACCTGGGATTTCTCTCCCGTTATCCTGACAGTCACATTGCAAGAAAGTATGGCTTGGCCGCCGCCGAGCGCGTCATGCAGCAAGCGCTGGTGCATGAGCAAAACCTGATGGCGAGCGATAACCCCAAAACCTGCCAGCGTTCCCTCATGACCTTTGATCAGGAATTGAAAACGGCAAAACTCAATCCGGGAACCACCGCCGACCTTACCGTGGCTACCGTGCTGGCAGCTGCATTATTCACGTCTTGAGCCTGGCTCTGGGGAGCAGAACTTATATGTAGTAATTGCCAGAATTCGGTTATACTTGGGTAATTAACGCATGGGTCGGCTGGATGCTTGTTTCGCTGGCTCGTGCTGTGTCAGGCATGTCCGTGCCATGGGCTACAAGCCCTGTATTCACTCACGAATACCGACGGACACGACAAACCCCGTCGTTTCTGCACCTGAATAGCCACTGAACTCAATGCCGCGGCAATTATCGCCGGTGGCATTATATTTTTCTGATGTTCCTGATACATGCCAGCACAGCTGGCGTACAGGGCGCGAATTGTTAAGTTGTATTGTTTGGTTTGCATTATTGAATTCATTTAAAGGAGGAGCAGTATGGCTAATTTGTTAGAGCAGTTGAAAGAGATGACCACTATCGTTGCTGACACCGGCGACGTTGAAGCGATCAAGAGTGTTAAGCCTGTTGATGCCACGACCAACCCATCCCTGCTGCTCAAGGCAAGTACTTTGCCTCAATACGCCCACCTGATTGACGATGCAATTGCTTACGCAAAAGCACAAGGTGGCAGCAAGGAAGCACAAATTGAAAACGCAGCCGACAAACTGGCTGTGCTGATCGGTATTGAAATTTCCAAGGTTGTTCCTGGCCGTATCTCCACTGAAGTGGATGCACGCCTGTCCTTCAACATCGACAAGATGGTGGCCAAGGGCCGCAAGCTGATGAAGCTGTATGAAGAAGCTGGTGTAGGCAAGGATCGCGTTCTGATCAAGCTGGCATCTACCTGGGAAGGTATCAAGGCTGGTGAAATCCTGGAAAAAGAAGGCATCAACTGTAACCTGACCCTGCTGTTCGGTTTCGGTCAAGCCCGTGCCTGCGCAGAAGCTGGCGTATTCCTGATTTCTCCATTCGTTGGCCGTATCCTTGACTGGTACAAAGCCAAGAACCCAGGCACTGAATACACTCAGGAAACTGACCCAGGCGTTGTGTCCGTACGTGCGATCTACGCTTACTACAAAGAACACGGTTACAAAACCGTTGTGATGGGCGCTTCGTTCCGTAACACTGGCGAGCTGATTGCTCTGGCTGGTTGCGACCGTTTGACCGTTTCGCCTAACCTGCTGCAAGATCTGGCAGCGACTGAAGGTACCCTGACTCGCGTTCTGAGCGACACCGGTGCCAAGTCCACCCCACCAGCCAAGATGACCGAAGAAGAGTTCCGTTTCGCTCTGAACGAAGACCCTATGGCCACTGAAAAGCTGGCTGAAGGTATCCGTGGTTTCGTGGTAGACCAAAACAAGCTGGAAAAGGCACTGGCTGAAAAGCTGTAATATTGCTGACTTGAATAGCGCTAATAATCAATTTATTAGCGCTATTCACTTTATTCAAGTAGTACATAAGTGCTATTGGATTTACCTAGCTTAACGTTGACATCAACTTTGATTCCAACTTAAGATAGTTTTTCTAAAAACTAAGCACTTAATTTTTTAAACCAACTGGAGGAAGTACATCGTGGCATTAACTCAAATGGCATTAGACTCACTGGATTTTGACGCAACCGTAGCTCTGGCTACCACTGTTGCTCCACACGTGGACATCCTGGAAATCGGTACCCCATGCATCAAGCACAACGGTATCAAGCTGCTGGAAACTCTACGCGCCAAGTTCCCAAACAACAAGATCCTGGTTGACCTGAAGACCATGGACGCTGGCTTCTACGAAGCTGAGCCTTTCTACAAAGCTGGCGCTGACATCTGCACCGTTCTGGGTACTGCTGACCTGGGCACTATCAAGGGTGTAATTGACGCTGCTAACAAGTACGGCAAAGAAGCTCAAATCGACCTGATCAACGTTGCTGACAAAGCTGCTCGCACTCAAGAAGCTGCTAAGCTGGGCGCGCACATCATCGGCGTACACACTGGTCTGGACCAACAAGCTGCTGGTCAAACCCCATTTGCTGACCTGGCTCTGGTAGCTGGTCTGAACCTGGGCGTTAAGATCTCTGTTGCTGGTGGCGTTAAGGCTGCAACCGTTAAGCAAGTTAAAGACGCTGGTGCTACCATCATCGTTGCTGGCGCTGCTATCTACGGTGCTGCTGATCCTGCTGCTTCTGCTGCTGAAATCACTTCGCTGGCTCACTAAGCATCAAATTCCAGGGATTAAACCCATCTAGGAATTTAATGTAGTGATGAAAAATCCCGACTCAGCAATGTGTCGGGATTTTTTTTGAACATCAACGCTTACCGTCATTAAGGACATTCAAATGGATCATCAACAATTTATTCTGGACAAGCTGTCCGGCATTCTCAATGTGACCGACAAGACCAAGGGTGCTGAACTCTTGAAGCTGGTTGAAGCTGCTGGCCGTACGTTTATCGGTGGCGCTGGCCGCTCTTTGCTGGTTTCGCGTTTCTTCGCGATGCGCCTTGTACACGCTGGCTACAATGTCAGCATGGTGGGTGAGGTTGTTACCCCCGCCATCAAGTCTGGCGATCTTCTGATTCTGGTTTCGGGCTCTGGTGGCACTGAAACTCTGTTGCCTTTCGTGAAGAAAGCCAAGTCGCTGGGTGCCAAGCTGGTTGTTATCTCCATGAAGAAAACATCGCCTATGGCCGATGCCGCTGATCTGGTTATCCAGATTGGTCAGGATGACAGTTTCCCACTGACCAAGGGTATGCCAATGGGCTCCCAGTTCGAGCTGTCCACTCTGATTTTCCTGGAAGGCGTTATCTCTGAGCTGATCCATGCCAAGGGCCTGACAGAAGAAGGTATGCGCGCTATCCACGCTAACCTGGAGTAATCGTGCAAGCCTTCGGCATGTATTTTTCATGCCGGAGATAAAGAAAAACCGCAGTGTGCCGTTAACAAAGGCAACTGCGGTTTTTTTATGGTGGCGATGAATATATTGGAAGCCTTCAATTAGCCTGCATCCGGCCGCGCTTTTGTGTATAATTAGCGCAAAATTTTGATGGCTTGACGTTAAACAGACGGTAGGCTAGGTATGGCACCGCTAACCAAGCGATGCTATTTTTGTTTCTGCGGAAACTTTTATTTGGAGAATGAAATGGCTGTTATTGATCGTGTTCTAGTGGGTGAAGCTCTTGTGATTGACAACCGTCCTGACGGTAGCGGACTCGACCTCTTGAATGTTGCCCACATCGACTTGATCATCGGGCCACGTGGTAGCGCTGCAGAAGACGCTTTCTGCCGTACCCTGACCGACCAAAAAGAAGGTGTAAATGGTTTGCTGGCTGTTGTGGCTCCTAACATGATGACCAAGCCAGCTACCGTGATGTTCAACAAAGTGACCATCAAGAACGGCAAGCAAGCTGTTCAAATGTTTGGCCCAGCTCAACGCGGCGTTTCCATGGCCGTAATGGACTGCGTTGCTGACGGCACCATTCCTCAAGACGAAGCTGATGATGTGTTCATCTGCGTTGGCGTATTCATCGATCACAAGGCTGATATCGATGAGCGTATCCAAGAGTGGAACTACCAAGCTACCAAGCAAGCTATCAAGAGCGCTGTCGCTCGCGAGCCTAAGGTGGCTGATGTGCTGAAGAACTACAAAGCTTCTGCCCATCCTTTCCAAGCTAAGTAAGTCCAAAAGCGCCCCACACAATGGGGCGTTTTTCATTAAGGCACAGTTGCTCTTGTAGCTTCTGTGCCTTCTCTTTGCCAGTAAAAACAGAGGATTAATCATGTCCATACTGGATCGTCTATTTACATTGTTTTCAACGAAGCCCGAGGGCAAGGCGTCATCTGCGCATGTGATTGATCGCGTGCTGGTAGGCGAGGCTCTTGTCATTGAAGACATGGATCTCAAAAATGTGTCTCATATTGAGCTGATCATCGGACCGCGAGGCAGTGCCGCCGAGCGCGCTTTCACACGTACGCTGACAACCCAGCGACGTGGCATCAATGGCTTGCTGGCCGTGGTTGCGCCCAATGTCCGCACGCAACCCGCTACCGTGATGTATAACAAGGTGACGATCAAGAATGGCAAACAGGCTGTTCAAATGTTTGGTCCGGCACAACGCGGAGTGGCGATGGCGGTGATGGACTGCGTCGCAGAAGGGACTATCCCGGAAAATGAAGCGGACAATCTCTTTATTTGCGTAGGTGTCTTTATTGATGCCAAAGCAGACGATGACCGGAAAATCCAGGAGTGGAATTACCGTGCTACCAAATTGGCTCTGGAAGGGGCCATCAAGCGTGAGCCCAGCGTGGATTATCTGCTGAAAAACTACCAGGCATCCAGGCATCCATTTCAGGCCAAATAGTACTTAGCTGAATAATCCTGTTCGGGAGGGTTCAGCCAGATCTAAGAAGTGCAGATTTCCTGATGGTTTCGTTACAGGCTGATGTGTGCAATATCCTGGCTGCTGATTTGCCCCGAGTGCAGGGCGCTTGCCACCAGAGCACCTGCGATGCCTTGTTCGCGCAGTCGCTGTAAATCGTTAATGTCCCTGACCCCGCCAGCACCGTAGAGTTTGCCATGCTGTGCCATGCCTACGAGCTGTTGCAACCGAGCATGGTCTGGCCCTTGATTACTGCCAACATTGGCAAGCGTCATGCCAATCACTTGCTGCGGCCAAAGCTGGGGATTATCAAGCAATCCTTCCGGTCCCTGATAGCGATCCCCCCTAAAATCCAGCGACAATACATGGGCAACGCCCTCGTTTATCAATTCTTGATAGGCGCCAATATCCGGTAAGCTTTCACTGCCGATCACAGGGGTCACTTCAAGTTGAGACCATGGCAGAAGATCGGGAGTGTTTTTGAAGCCAGCATCCAGCCAGATGCGCAATTGAGGATAATGCTGGCGGATAAGTGCGATCTCATCCACATGCGCGGGCTTGCCCTGAATCGCGTTCAAATCGGCAATGTACAGCGTATCAAACGGATATAATTCAAGCAGTGCCCGGGTGATGGCAAGCGGCTGGCTACTGTCGCACAGGCCGGACTCAATGGGGCGGTAATGCTGCCGCTCCCCACGCTTTGCGTGCACGACGTGGTGCTCAAGAAGATCAATAACGGGGATGATGTTCATGTTGGTGAGGCGCGCTGTTTGAAGATACTGGTATGTGAATATATCACTGGCGGCGGATTATACCGTACGCCTTTGCCGCCGTCGCTGGCTAAGGAAGGCACGATGATGCGGGACGCCTTGCTGGCTGATTTGCTTGCGTTGGTTGACCTGCAGATTGTGCTCACCTGTGATACCCGTGTTCCTTGTCCATATGCGGAAGTTGAAGTGCTGTGGGTGAATGATGACCCCTGGAATATATGGGAAGCCGCCATGCAAGGGGTCGACGCGGTCTGGTTGATCGCGCCGGAAACGGAAGGCATATTGCTACGCTTGACCCTGATGGCGGAAAAGCTGGGCAAGCGAGTGTTGGGCAATCCCGGCAGTGCCATTCAAATCGCTAGCAGCAAGTCCGCCACCCTGCGTCTCTTGAGTGATGCGGGATTGACTGTGGTGCCCACGTTGAACAAGGAAACACTGACAGCTGAACGCTTTATTCCGTTAGTGACAAAGCCGGACGATGGGGCCGGTGCGGAAGAGACCTATTATTTTGAGGATTGGCCATCTTACGCCGACTGGATAAAAGACCATGCCTCCCATACCATTCAAGCCTATGTTCAAGGGGAGGCCGCAAGTCTGTCCATGCTTTGTCTGCATGGGCGAGCCTGGTTGTTGAGCTGCAATCGCCAAGACATCAGCTTGAAACAGCAGGGCGCTTACGCAGGCTTTGCCTATGCAGGCAGCGTGCTGAATGGCATGGCTGCCTATTGGCAAGCCTTTGCTGAGCTGGCACAAGGGGTTGCCCAGGCCATGCCAGACCTTGCCGGCTATGTGGGAGTAGACGTGATCGTGACCGCGACAGGGGCTTTGCACATACTGGAAGTGAATCCGCGATTGACGACCTCGTACGTGGGGCTGCAAGCCGCCACAGGCCTTAATCCGGCGCGCCTGATCATGGACTTGTTCTATAATCCTGACTTTAGTTTACCTCCGATCAACCGTCATCTCGTGGAAGTCTCTACTCATGTCTAATCTGATGGCAGATCGCCCCCTTACGCTGGGGTGGGATGTGGGTGGTGCCCATCTCAAGGCAGCCCTGCTGAATGCGGATGGGGTCGCGCTGCGCGTGGTGCAGGTGGCATGCCCCATTTGGCAGGGTCTGGACCGATTGTCCGCCGCCGTGCACCAGGTGCTGGATCAGCTACCGGCTTATCCGCAGCAGCATGTGGTCACCATGACCGGCGAGCTGGCCGATATTTTTCCTGACCGGCTGAGCGGTGTCATGCAAATTGCCGATGTGTTAAGTCAGCAATTGATAGGCAAGCTCAGCTTTTACGCAGGCCGTCAGGGGTTTATTGCCCTGGCCGATGTGTCTTTTTACGCCAATGACGTCGCCTCTGCCAACTGGCTGGCCAGTGCCGATTTTGTGGCACGTCAGGTCGAGCACGGGGTGTTTGTGGACATTGGCAGCACGACGGCCGATATTGTCTCGCTGGTTTCCTCAAAACCGGCACCGCGCGGCTACAGCGATGCTGCCCGCATGCGGGCGGGTGAGCTGGTTTATACGGGCGTGGTGCGCACGCCGCTCATGGCCGTGACGCCTCGCATCAGCTTCGGTGGTGAGTATTACGCGCTTGCCGCCGAACATTTTGCAACCACGGCGGATGTTTACCGTCTTACAGGGGATCTGGACGAGGCCCATGACATGGCGGCCACTGCGGATGGTGCAGGCAAAACCCCGGCAGACAGCGCCCGCAGGCTGGCACGCATGATAGGCCACGATCTGGGCGATGCTGAAGCCGAGGCCTGGCTGTTGCTGGCGCATGCCTTCAAGCATGCCCAGCTGGATACCTTGCGCGAAGCGCTCTTGCGTAGCGCATCCCTGCATCCACAAACCGCATTTGGCGCGATGGTGGGCGCGGGTGCCGGACGTTTTCTGGTCGCTGAGCTGGCGGCACAATTACACAGGAAATACATTGAAGTGCAGACCCTGATACAAGCGGTGGATGAAGATGTACAGCGCTGGGCAGCCATTTGTCTGCCCGCATATGCGGTAGCTTACCTGGCGGTACAGCATGCTTAAGCACGCCATTCCTTATCCGCCCGATAGCGCGGTGCTGTTTGCGCGGATTGCGCATGAGCCGTGGGCGGTGTTTCTGGACAGCGGCAAGCCGGGGAGTGCTTATGGCCGTTACGACATCCTGGCAGCGCGGCCCTATATCCGTATAACGACGACAGATGGCGTGACGACGATTTCGGATGATGCAGGTAGCCATGATCATCATGAGGATGCCTTTGCCCTGATCAATCAGATATTGGCGGCTTCCGCCACGCCTCCGGGGCAACTGCCCTTTGAAGGCGGGGCCATTGGCTATTTTGGCTATGATCTGGGGCGCACTCTGGAGACGCTGCCAGAGCTCGCGCAGGATGCAGAGCATATCCCGCAATTGCAATTGGGCATTTATGACTGGGCGTTGGTGGTGGATCACCGCGAGCAGGCGGCCTGGCTGGTTTCGCATCAGCGTCACCCCTCCACCGAACAGACCTGGGCTGAACTCTGTCGACTGTTCGAAGCCCCATTACCTGATACCGCGGGTACGTTTGAGGTCAGCAGCGCGCTCCAATCCAATCTGGATGAAGCGGCTTATGCGCAGGCTTTTCATCGTATCAAGCGCTATATCCACGAAGGCGATTGTTACCAGGTTAACCTTGCGCAGCGCTTTTCGGTGCAAGCAAAGGGTGATGCCTGGCAAGCCTATCGTTACCTGCGCACGCATAGTCCCGCACCGTTCATGGCGTATTTGAATTTTCCGCAGGTGCAGATTCTGTCTGGCTCGCCTGAGCGTTTTCTGCAGGTGAAAGATGGGCATGTGGAAACGCGCCCCATCAAGGGAACCCGGCCCAGAGCGGAAGACCCGCAACAGGATAAGAGCAATGCTGACGATTTGCAGCACAGTCTCAAGGATAGGGCCGAGAATCTGATGATCGTCGATCTGTTGCGCAACGATATCGGCAAGAGCTGCGCCGTGGGCTCGGTGCGGGCAGACAAACTGTTTGCGCTGGAAAGCTTCTCCAATGTCCATCATCTGGTGAGCACGGTCAGCGGCGAGCTTTCGCCGGGCACCACAGCGGTGGACCTGTTACGCGGGAGTTTTCCCGGCGGTTCCATTACCGGAGCCCCCAAGTTGCGCTCCATGGAAATTATCGAAGAGCTGGAACCGCATCGCCGCGGCGTTTATTGCGGGGCCATTGGCTACATGGGCTTTGATGGCAATATGGATACCAATATTGCCATCCGTACTGCCGTTTTCTCTGAAAACAGTCTGCGCTTTTGGGCCGGGGGCGGTATCGTCGCCGACTCCGTGATGGAAAAAGAGTACCGCGAAACCTGGGACAAGGCGTCTTCCATGTTGCAACTGGTCGCACATTTTCAGAAAGCAGGGTGATATGTGGGTGATTAAACTGGGCGGTAGCCTGCTGGGCTCCCCTGAGCTGCCGCAATGGCTGGAGATGATTGCGCAGCACAGCGATGGCAAGTTCATTATCGTGCCCGGGGGCGGAGTGTTTGCCGATGCCGTGCGCAGTGCCCAGACCAAAACCGGCATTCCCGACCCCGTCGCCCATCAGATGGCGGTAATGGCCATGGACCAGTATGGCATCCTGCTCACTGGGCTTAATCCTGCGCTGGTGACTGCCAGCAGCGAGCTGGAGATAGCCGAGCGTGGCTGGCAGCATCGTGCCCTGGTGTGGCTGCCGTCGCGCATGGTGTGCGCAGACGAGGCGATTCCCACCAATTGGGATGTGACGTCTGATAGCCTTGCTGCCTGGCTTGCCAGTCGGCTTGGTGCCGAGCACCTGTTGCTGGTGAAGTCGGACCGTCCAGAGGCCAGCGAAGTCTCACTGGAGCGCCTGGTGAAGGATGGCCTGGTCGACACACATCTGGGCGATTATGTCGTCGGGCAAGCATTCAAGACCTGGGTCGTCCACAAGCAGGATTCCCATGTGTTGCAGCAGGGTGATTCCTTGCAGCAATTGCAGCAGGGCGCCGTGGCTGTGCGTTGCGCCTGGAATTAAATCCGCACGCGGTGCAGTGGCCGCATTTTTCATCGACAAGGAGATTCAATCATGAGTGATCTCGTGGATACACCTAATACCCAGGATCGCGTGTACAGCGAATCTGAAATCCAGGCAAAAATTGCGGCCGAGTTTCCGCACTGGTTTTACGAGGATGGCTGGATTCGCCGCAAATACAAGACCAGCGGCTGGAAAGCGACCCTGATGGTAGTGAATACCGTCGGCCATTTGGCGGAGGCCGCCTGGCATCATCCTGATTTAACGGTGTCCTATGCCTTTGTCATCGTCAAGCTTTGCACCCACAGTGCCAAAGGCATCACCGACAAGGACTGGACGCTGGCCGCCAAAATCGAATCCGTGATTCAGTGGCAGCCGGGCAAGGAGGGCGGGGCGCTGGAAGGCACGCCGAACGACGACCCACGCTTCAAGTACATCAAGTACGATTAAATCTCAGGCCTCAGCGGCGTCGATTTCTGAAAAGAAAGCATAGTGCCGCTGACTGTCGCGCTTGGCGATATACATCGCCTGGTCGGCCTTGTTAACAATGGTGGCTTCATCCTGCGCATGGTCGGGATAAATGCAGATACCGATGCTGGCTTCCTGATAGAGGGTCACGGATTCGGTGGTAAATGGGGCTCGTAACGCCGCCAGCAGGTTGCGCACGACCTTCTCGCTGTCTTCAACGCAGCTGATGGAGTTCAGCAAAATCACGAACTCATCGCCGCCAAGCCGCGATACGGTATCCTCTTCCCGCAACTGACTGCGCAGACGTCTGGCAATCTCCTTCAGCAGCAGATCACCGATGTGATGGCCAAAGCTGTCATTGACCTCTTTGAACTTGTCGAGATCCACAAACAGCACCGCCAGTTTGCTGCCCTGGCGCTTGCAGGCAAACATGCCCTGATGCAAGCGGTCTTCAAACAGCAGGCGGTTGGGCAAGCCCGTGAGCGCGTCATAGTAAGCCAGCTTGTTGAGAGATGCCTCCACCGAGCGTTGCTGGCTGATGTCCGAGATGGTCACGACCTTCAGCGGGCTTTCTTCAAGAGGAAAGTCGGACTCCTGCATGGCCGCATAAAAGGTGGCGCTATCCTGCCGCCTGCCCAGTAGCTGCTTATCCCACTCAAACAGCAGGTGCGCCTTGCGCAGGCCCAGCATGGCTTGCTTGTCGTCATAGCCAAAAAGCTGCGCTGCGGGCTGGTTGGCAGCATGCACCTTGTCATGCTCATCCAGAATCAGGATGCCGGCATTGATGGTGTCGATAATCTTGTCCAGGGTTTCCCGCTGCTTGTTGGCACGCTTCAGTTCACTCTTCATCAATAGCATCACCAATAAAAAGCTGAGTAGCGCCATGCTGAGCATGAGGGTCTGCAGGAAGTACACTTCCTTGGTTTTGTTGACGGCATTGGCTTCCAGGCTGCCTGTCAATTGATTCATCAATCGGAGCAGTTCCTGATTTTGTTGCAGGGCCAGGCTAACGGCAGTATTGAGCTTGGCGCTATCCATGGTTTGGTCAGCCAGCAGATTTTCTATCGCCGACCTGTAGGGTGACCACAGGGCCTCCGCCTGCGTCAGCAACAGACGTGCCTTGGGCTGGGTTACCTTGCTTACTTTTTGCGGGAGATTTTCGGACCCAATGGTCGTGCCGCCCTCGATAAAGCTTCGGAGTGTGTTATCAAACAACTGGTAGGTGAGTTCCAGCTCCTGCAGGCTGGCCTGTCTGGGGCTTTCATCCGAAGGCGCACGTTCCAGTTGCAACAGGCATTTGACCATGCGCTGGGATAGCATGCGCTGGCGCCCGGCAAGGTTGATGACAATGGCATTTTCCTTGACCTGGTCTGACAGCAGGAAGGTAGTGCCGAGCAAGGCCAGGTCCAGCAGGAAAAAGGCTGAAATGGCAATGCTGACGGCGCGAAACCGCGCCTGGTTTTTTTTAGGGAGAAATTCCATACGTCGTTTTATCAAGCAATATTTGCTCCTATGCCATGCTGGTTTTTTTGAAGCGGCCAAAATGCAGCATGATGGTGGGCAAGATCAGCAGGTTGAGCAGGGTGGAGGTGACCAGGCCACCCACAATAATAGTCGCCATCGGGCCCTCGATTTCGCGTCCGGGCTGGCCGCTACCGGCTGCCAGCGGCAATAGCCCCAATGCGGTCACCAGTGCGGTCATCAGGATGGATGGCAAGCGTTCGGATGCTCCGCGAATGGCGGTTTCCAGGCCCCATACCATGTTCTCTTTGTCGACCAGATGCTGGTAGTGCGAGACCAGCATAATGGCATTGCGCAAGGTAATGCCGAACAGGGTAACAAACCCAACCAGTGAGCCTAGCGAGATCCAGCCGCCAGTGAGTATCACGGCAATCACGCCCCCAATCAGGGCAAACGGCAGGTTGGCAAAGGTCAGCAGCAGATTGCGCAGCTGGCCAAAGGCAATGTAGAGCATCAGGAAAATACCGACGACTGCCAGCAAGGAGTGCACCATCAAATCTTCACGGGACTGTGCCTGGGCTTCCGCCTCGCCAGAAAACGCGAGGTAGTTACCGGGCGATAGTTCGACTTCATCCCGTATGCGGGTTTTGACTTCTTCGCTGAAGCTTTCAATGTCGCGTCCCGTCACATTGGCAGTCACGGTCTGGATGCGCTTGGCATCGGCGTGCAATATTTTGGAGCGCCCGTTTTCCTGAGTAATATCGGCGATATCGCGCAGATACAGCAGGCGACCCTCGTTATTGATCAGCGGCAGGTTGCCGATTTGCTGGATGCGCTGACGGCTTTCAGGCTCGAGCACAATACTGACCCCGACCACGCGGTTTGCCTGATACACCTGCGAGATGGGCAGGCTCTCATAGGCAAGACGGATGGTGTCCAGCACATCTGTAGGCGATAGTCCCCATTGCAGCATGCTCTGTGGCCGCAAGCGGATGCTGAGCTGTGGAGTGCTTGGCGGCGCCTGCACCAGCACATCGGTTGCGCCGGATATCTGCGATACCACGGTGGCAATGGCCTGGGCATCGCGGTCCAGAGCATCAAGATCACGTCCATACACGTTGATTACCTGAGCGGCTGCGTAGCCTGAGATAGTTTCTTCAATGCGCTCGGTCAGAAAGGTATTGATGGCAAAGTTCACCCCCACAAAACCCGGAGGGGTCGGGCCATCGTCGTCATATCCGGAAATCTTTTCGCGTATATCTTCCAGAATGCGGTTTTGCTCTTCTCCGGAGACGGTGCCGATCTCAATTTCGAACTCACTGTAGTGTGTGCCAAAGGTGTCTGCCGCATTTGGCGCACGCCCCACCCACTGCGCCACTGAGCGCACGCCTTTGATGCTGCTGATGGTCTCAGCGACTTTTTTTCCTATGCGCAAGGACTCCTGCTCGGAGGTGCCGGGCACAGCCGTCATGTGCATGATGTAGTGGCCTTCATGCAGATTGGGAATGAACTGACTCTTGAACAAGGGCAATATACCCAGGCCCAGCGCAATGGCACTGAGCGTGATGAGCAAGACCAGTTTGAAATGCGCCTCGATGCGATACAGCAAGCGCACATAATGTCGCTTGATAAAGCGGATCATCGGCGAGTCTTCTGTTTCCAGCCTGGCCTTGCCCAGCAGCATGTAGCAGAGGGCGGGGGTCAGTGTCAGGGCAACGGCCAGCGAGGCCAGGATGGCGCTGATGTAAGCCAGGCCTAGCGGAGCAAACAGCTTGCCTGCCACGCCGCTGAGCGTGAGTAGCGGCATGAACACCAGGGCGACGATAAACGTGGCATACACCACCGAGCTGCGGACTTCCATGGATGCCTGGAATACCACGCGATGGATGGCACGAGGTTGCGCCAGCAGACGGTTTTCGCGCAGGCGGCGGAAAATGTTTTCCGTGTCGATAATGGCATCGTCAACGACTTCGCCCAGCGCAATGGCCAGCCCACCCAGGACCATGATGTTGAGTCCGATATCAAAAAACTGCAGTACGACCACGGCCGTCAGCAGTGAAAGCGGGATAGCGGTAGCCGAAATAAAGGCGGTGCGCGCATTGAACAGAAACAGGAACAGTACTGTAATGACCAGCAGCGAGCCAATCAGGATATCGCTCTGCACCCCGTGGATGGCCGTTTCAATAAAGTTGGCTGGTCGGAACAGGGCGGGATGCAGCGTGACCTGCCCATGGTTCATGCTGGGTTCGAGCTGGGCGATGGCTTTTTCCAGCGCACGGCTGACCGCATAGGTGTTGGCGCCCAATTGGCCTTGTACAGAAAGGTAAATGCCGGTTTGCCCATTGATCTGCGCTGCGCTGATGGAAGGTGCCTCTCCCTCCACAACCTTGCCAATATCGCCCAGACGTATGGTTTGCCCCTCGCGATGCAGCAGGGTGACCTGAGCCAGTTGTTCTGGCGTGTAAGATTGCCCCTCGCTATTGATGATGATGCGCTGGTTTTTGTTTTCGATGTAGCCAGCACCGCGCACGCCGGTGGCTTTGCTCGCGGCTTCCATCACTTGCTGCAGGCCGATGTTGTAGCGGATGAGCTGTTGCGGATCCACCTGGATCTGCAATTGCCGCACTTTGCCACCGAACACATTCACATCGGCCACGCCAGGCACCGCCATCAGATGCGGACGTATGGTCCAGTCCACCAGGGTGCGCAGTTCGGTCAATGTGCGTTTGTCTGAGGTCACGCCTATGCCGAGCACCGTGCTGGCCGAAGAGGTGAGCGGGGTGATGTTAGGCACGACGCCATGCGGCAGCTGGCTGGCCAGCGTGCTCAGACGCTCGGCGACTACCTGGCGATTGCGGTAGACATCCGTGCCGGGTTTGAACAGCACCGTCACTACCGACAGGCCGGGGATGGATTGCGAGCGTATTTTGTCAACGCCTACTGTCCCAGCGATGGTGTTTTCCAGTGGCTGGGTGACCAGGTATTCCACCAGTTTGGCCGACATGCCTGGCGACTCGGTCTGAATTACCAGTTGAGTGGGCGAAAACTCGGGAAATACATCCAGATTGCTGCGCGACAGGCTATACAAGCCATAGATCACCATCAGGCTGGCAAGGCCTATGATCACGCCATGAAAGCGGATGGAGAAACGGACGAGCGCGGACATCATGGCAGCATTCCCTTCGTGAGGGTGGGGCCAACGAAGGGTGAGCCAGATAAATCAGGCTTAACGGCGGCGAGGTTCAAGATGCTTAGTCCTCGTTCTCGTTTTTGATCTGATAGCGCAACTCTTCTGACAATAAAAGCTGCACGCCACTCACCACAATGACGCTGTCCGGCTGCAGTACGCCGGCGACAAACCAGCCATTTTCTGCCTCAGCGGCGCCTTCGATCGACAAGCGTTTGAATTTGTCAGGCGCTGTTTGTATGTAAACCCAAGGCTTGCCGCCATACCAAACCACGGCACTGGCGGGTACCAGCATGCCGCTATGGGCCTGGCTGGTCGTCAGGCTGGCGCTCACGCGCATGCCGGATCGCAAGGCCGAAGCACTGGCCCGGTAGAAATAGGTTTTGCCTGCCAGGCCGGCATCGCTAACCGGGGCAATGGAAACAAAGCTGGCTTGCACAGCTTGCCCGCTGCTGCCGGTGGGCGTCAGGCTGAGATGGCTTCCGGCTGAAGGCTCAGGCGCATCAAAAGGCAGGGTGATGCGTATCAGCACCTCGCGGTAGCTCAACAAGGCATCCAGCAGCGCGCTACGGTCTTTGGTAGCCTCTGTCGCCAGCGTGGCTCCCCATTGCTGGCGCAGCGCATCTTCTGCATTTCGTGATGCAGTATTGGCCGCCTGCAGTTTGGCCAGGTCGGTTTTATATAGCGCTTCTGCCGCCATGACCGCGCGTATGGAGACGTTCTGGTCATCCTGGTTGAGTTGCTGCAGCCGCTCGTATTCCTGTCGGGTATTTTGCAGCGATGCCTGGGTTTGCTGGGCGTCCGCACGCGATGCCATGTAGCGGGTGCGCAGTTCAATCAGTCCATCGATCGCCAGCACGTTACCCAGCGCAGGCAGGCGGGCTGATTGCTGGGCAGGCCGTGCCTTGCCCAGTTGAATGTCACTCTGCTGGCGGGCTTCGGCGTTGAGGGTAACGATGGTGGCACCATGCTCGGTGGTGACGCGGCTGGGGTTTTCGATTTCCTCTTCCTGCTCCCGCGTGTATGCCTCGTATTCATCCTTGCCGTAGAACACAATCACCCAGAACATGGTGATGATCAGAATGGCCTGCAGGCTGATGATGGTGATGATTTTACGATTCATGCATAACTCCAGCTTGCATCAGGAATTGGGCTGCGCGAGCAGCGGATTAAGATTTTCGGGCATGTTGTTTTCATCGAGCAGTGGTCGCTGTGCCACCTGCTCAAGGGCTGCCAGGGCCTGGTATAGCTTGTATTGCACATCCAGCAAATGCTGGCTGGCAAGCAAGGCTTCCAGCTCGGTGGTGCGCAAGCTGAGCCGGTCGGCATATCCATCGGCAAATTGCCTTTGTATCTGGCGTGTCAGCGCTTGCGCTGTCGTGACGAACTCGCGGGCCCGTGCCAGTTCCTGCCATGTCGCTGCATAAGCGGCTTCGGCGCGCTCCAGCTCAGCGATGATGCTGGCCTGCAATACCTGAAATTGTGCGCCCTCAACATCGCGCAGTGCTGTTGCCTCGGCAATCAATCCGCGGTTTTTGTTAATCATGGTCATCAGCGCCGAGATACCCAGCGACCAGATCTTGTCGCCCTGGTCATAGCTATAGCCCGGTGTCATTGTCAGGTCAGGGTATTGGCGGGCAATTTCCAGTTTCAGCTTGGCCTCGGCGGCATCATATCGTGCCAGCGCGGCACGCAAATCCAGCCGGTTCAGCATGGCGGCATCCCGCAGGCTGGTTAGTGTTTCAGGGGGAAGAGGAGATGCCTGATCAAAGGCTGCCGGCTGCAAGGTGAGCTGCTTGAACGTCGTGAGGGGAAGGGCGCTGTTGCTCGCAAGCACGGCTTGCAATTCGGCAAGGCGGCCTTTTTCAGATTCGATGGCTTGCTGGGTTTTCTGGCGTAACACGCGGAAATTGGTGACTTCAATAGAGGAGGCCATCCCTGATTGCAGCCGTTTTTCCAGCATGGCGGTGGTTTCATCGCGCAGTTTCAGCTCTTGTTGCAGCAAGGCAAGCAACTGCGAGTGATAGCGGAAATCAAGCCAGCTTTGATGTACGCGACTTCGTACTTGCCACGCTGTTTGCGCAATCTCTATCCGTGCCGCTGCGGAAAGACTTTCAGCCCGGTCAATACGTGCCTGGCGTTTGCCACCTGTCTCGATGGGAATGTCGATGCTCAAACCATATGTCCACGGCGAAATTCCGCCGGCGTGGTCACTATGTTTTTCGCTATCAAGATTGAGGCCAGGAATGGGCCGTTGGGCTGCGGTTAACTCGGCACTCTGGGCTGCACGCCATTGCGCCCGGGCGAGATCCAGGTCAGGGTGATAAAAAAGTGCGCTGAGGGTGAGTTCACGCATGCCCCATGCGGTAACAGGAATCTGCGTTTCGGGGTATCCGCTGTCGAGCAGAAACTGTCTGAACTCGGGGCTATCAGGTTGATGGGCAAGGTAGCGCTGGGCACTGGCGCGCGCGTCCAGTGGTTTTGCGTTATATGTTTGAAAGCCGCATCCGGGAATCAGCCATAATCCGGCCAATAAAGTAACGCATGTTGCGGCTTTGGTTGTTTTTATTTTAATCAATGCATTGCCCTCTCCACCTCGCAGGATATTACATGGCAAGGCAGAACTGGGCAATTTGCGAGTGGGGTATTCCGTCGTTATTCGACGATGGCAGCGTGAACGGAGGTGAGCGCGTCTTGGAGGGTTTCTTCGTTGAGGCTGTTGATGCTGGTTGCAAGCAACTCAGCGGCTTCCACCGTATTTTGCGGCAGATCATGGCTGTCAAGTTCCGCGATCAGCCCTGCTGCGGCACCGGCGACCTTGAGCAATGCATGACGCTCGCGCATCAGCAGCTCGAGCTCCGAGCGCAACATGTTGATTTCGTCTTGATTAATAGTGCTGTGCATGGTGTTGTTTGAATCCTAAGTAACCGTGGTAATAGTATGCGATCCAGCCCTGACCTGAAGGGCAGAACAATCAGAACGCCTCTGCATCATGCTATTTGTGCTGCATGCTGTCAATGCAAGGCCTGCTGATACTGCACGATGTAGTTTTCTGCGCGGCAGGAGTGAGCTACAATGGCACTCTTTTATAAAAATGGTTTATTCCCCATGCGGGGTTAAACACTGAAATTTTGATTGCGGGTGCTGCAAAGCTACCCCTCCGGCAAGCAAAGCGCCGGATGCTGCAATCGGCCCAAATCATGGCGAAAGTGGCGGAATTGGTAGACGCACTGGATTTAGGTGAAGCTGGTCTTCCAGAGTCGCAAGGATTCAATCACTTACGTGTCTTTTCTGTGTTCTTGGTTTAACTTCCACCTCTCTTTTTACTTCAATTCGACCCCTTAAGCAACACCTAAAGTCCCTCGATTTATATCCTCGGCAGTACCCTAGTTTTCATCGATTCAACTCAAAGCCTATTCATTGCATCTCCTTGTGGACTACTCACGGCTGTATGACCTATAGTGTACGAACGTACAAAATAGCTAGCCATCATGAATACTTTCCACTGAGGGCGGGGCAGTCCCGCTTTCCTTCTCCAGCTCAAGACTATGAGCAAGCGGAGTTGGACCTTAACAAGCGGCTGGTGCGCAATCCTCCGGCTACCTTCTTCTTCACGGTCAGCGGTGACTCTATGATTGGCGCGGGCATCTTTGAAGGCTCTACGTTGGTGGTAGACCGCTCCATTAAAGCCAAGTCCTCTAGCATAGTCGTGGCCATGGTGGAGGGGGAGTTGATGGTTAAGCGGCTCTATAAGCGTGGGCCTGTGGTGAAGCTCCTATCAGATAATCCCGCCTATACCCCTATTACGCTCACAGAGGGCCAGGAGCTGATTATTTGGGGAGTGGTGACCTATGTCATCAGCGCAGCAGCTTAAGCGCGTATTCGCCCTTGCAGACGCTAACAGCTTCTATGCCTCATGCGAGAAAGTCTTTAGGCCAGACCTAGAGGGAAAGCCTGTCGTTGTACTCTCCAATAATGATGGGTGCGTGGTTGCTCAGTCCAAAGAGGCGAAGGCCTTGCTGAAACTCTGGATGTGCCGTCCGTGGTTCGAGATTGAAGAGGAGGCCCTCCGGCTGGGAGTGGTGCCGTTCTCATCCAACTATGAACTGTACGCCAACATGAGCAATCGCTTCATGACCACTTTAAGGCAATTCTCCCCCCGGCAGGAGGTGTACTCCATTGATGAGTCATTCCTTGAGATGACGGGCATTACTCGTAACCTGACCGACTACGGCCAAGAGATAAAGCGGACGGTGAAAGACTGGACAGGGTTACCTATCTGCGTGGGGTTTGGTCACTCCAAGACCCTAGCCAAGCTCGCCAACCACTGCGCTAAGAAGCAGCCGCAATGGGATGGCGTGTGTGACCTTACAGCGCTCTCAGAGCGTGAGCTTGAGGCTATCCTAGGGCAACTCCCGGTAGACGCTGTATGGGGCGTAGGGCGGCGCTTACAGGCCAGCCTTGCCACGGTAGGGGTAGAGAATGTACTCCGATTGAAAAGGGCAGACCCTAAGCGAGTCCGAGATAAGTTTGGAGTGGTGCTTGAGCGCACCGTGAGAGAGCTTAACGGCGAGGTGCTGATTGAGATGGAGGAGATGGTACCGGAGGCGAAGCAAGTCATGTCCTCCCGGTCATTCGGGGCACGAGTCCACCAGCTCAAGGACCTTGAGGAGGCCATAAGCTACCATGCGAGCAACGCCGGTCAGCGGCTCAGGAGCAAGGGCCTCTACGCTAATGCGGTGTATATCTTCATTCAGAATAGCCCCTTCGATAAGGCTGAATACTATGGACCTAGCTGTACCGTGGCGCTGCCTTGCCCTACGGATAACACCTTGCAGATTAACAAGGCGGCCCTATGGCTGCTGAAGCGTATCTACCGCCCCGGCATCTACTATCAGAAGGCAGGGGTGATGTTGATGGAGTTGTTGCCCAAAGAAGGTCAGCAACAAGAGCTTCTAGGCTACTCTGCGGTAACGCCTAAAGCTCACGCCTTGATGGAGACCTTGGATCGAATCAATAGCAAGTATGCCAAGGGGACGCTTAAGGTGGCCTCGGAGGGCTTAGAGAAAGCCTGGGTAATGCGTAGGGGCTTCAAGAGTCCGAACTATATAGGGAGTTGGCAGGAGCTAAAGAGAGTCGGGTGAATAAAGGTTTGGGGTAGTGGTGAAATGTGCAGCAAAGAGCCCCTTATGATATAAACTCGTATCAATTTCAGAGGATTGCCATTCCTTGGCCAAACATGTTAGCTAAATGTTAGGGTTGTAGTCATACTTTTGTTTCATAATCGAATAATGATAAATATAAAAAAAATTAAAATAGAGAAGAATCGTCTTATTCTCGCAATCTTAATGGGAATAATATTAGGCTTTATTTTGGCCTTTGGTAGTTATGTTCAGATCATATTTATCAATCTTATTTTTGGCGAATCCTCCTCCCTCTATGACTCGCTAATACCACCAGGTGGATGTCTCCCATGTATACAGCCCAGCTCATTTGTAGACTGGGTAAAAATGCTCTACTCACCTTTAGTTATTTCATTTTCTGTTATAAATTGCTACATCGCATTTAAACATAAAAATACACGAAAATTACTAATTTTTTTATCAATAGGTGTGTTTTTAACATTATCAGTAAGCGATACATACTATTACATTATGTACCCTAAGCTTCAGTCACCTCTCTTGGAAAGTTACTTATGTAATGCTGCAGGTTCCCCTGTCATAGCTATTTGTATGGGCATAATTTTAGACCTTATTAATAAAGCAGGTCGATTATTCTCAATCCCTACCAAAATTTCTAATATTGTGTTTTCAATCTTGCTAGGTTCAATAATTCTTCTTACTCTATTTGTATTGATGAAAAATCTATTTTGGAATACACCAAGTAGTATATCAGGGTTCATCTCCCCACCATTCCATGGGAACTACAGTTCAATTGCTAAAAAAAATAATGAGAATGAGAAATTTATTAAATTCAGTTTATTGTTACTCTTGGATGGAGCAATTTTAAAATTGATTATATTGTCTGTATAAATTCCCTTTTTACTAGATGGATGCTTTAAGAAAAATACAAAAGAAATCATTAGAAATTTGAAAACACCGAGTTTTTATAAAGCTAATGCATCGAAAACAACTTTTCAAGTTGACGACGGGGCGGGATCTTTTTCTATTTATACTAAAAAAACAAATGATGGTTTATGCAAGCTGACTTCAGCCGTTTTTGAAGGATGTTTTGTTTCCAAACTCATATTTAAATACTCACCTGTCCATGTAAGGTCATTTGAGCCTATTTTTTGTTTAGCTAGAAATCCATCTTATATCTCCAGAAGGTGCAAATTTATTTCATAATGACTGGATGGATGAGGTTGTGTATAGATTTGATGTAGTTCTGGCAGATCAAAAAAGTGCTGTTTCAAGAAAAATTTCTATCAGTGCTGACGATAAGGTGGATACTTATACTTTTAATGTAAGTGACACATTGGAAATTGATAAGGCTCTAGAATGCAAAACATTAACCTCATCAACTCAGTTAATACATCCTCAAAGCCCTTTTTTAACAGCATTGGTCAGAATTTCGTATCCGAAAATTAAAATATTAAAGGATATTAATGAATTTCCTCAGACGAATATTCATGGTCTAAGTGGATGGTTTGAAGTAAATGATATCCCGAAAGATGAATTTAATAATTATGTGGGTAATGGCGATCTTAATATGTTGTCAATAGTGGGAGAGTTTGACGAGCTTTATATTGATAGCGTAAAACAGGAAAAAAGAAAATCAAATTGGCTGTATATGAAAGATGGAGTACTTAGTGGCAAAAATGATAAAGGCTCCTTCGATTTTGAAGGTAAGTCAGATACAGCGCTTCTCGATGGTGAACGAGTCACTAAAACCAGATGGGAGCGTATTTCAAGTGCAATGATGTGGTTGATTATATTGATACCAACTTTTCTAACTATGTTATTGAATTCTTTGCGAAAGTGCTGGATGAATGATGAGCAATTGATTTTCTTATAATGATCAAGTCAGTTTGGAAAAAAGGACTCCCATGTCAACTTACTGCCCCTAGGCTCCAATCTCAATCCAGTCTAATATATTAGAGCACATTGAAATGTTAGTAGGTATCGCTTCCAGTTACTTCAGAGAATGATGATTAGTAAGAAAAGGTTAGGGGTCTGTGCCTTATGTTTGCATGAGCGAGAGCTATGTAGGTCCCATATCATCCCCGAGTTCATATACAAAAGTTTGTATGACGATGATCACAGGATTGAGATGGTCTCTGCAAAACCTGAAGTTGAGAACCGAGATATTCAAAAAGGCCTTTGGGAGCATATGCTGTGTTCTGATTGCGAGATAAAAATTTCTAAATGGGAAGATTACGCTAGGCACGCATTAACCGGTAGCAAGAAAGCTTCTATTACAGTTGTCGAAACGATCAAAGGGATAGGCGTTAAGCTGGCGGGCATTGATTATCACAAGTTCAAGCTATTCCAGCTTTCGGTTTTGTGGCGTGCTCATGTAGCGAAAGGGCCTTTTTTTAGCGCAGTCGACTTAGGAGATCATGCCGAGCCGTTACGGCTTATGCTCCTAAATGAAACCCCAGGACTCTCTAAGGAATACGGTTGCGTGATGTCCAGTGTTGTTGATAACAATGCTGTGATTACCGATATTATTGAGCAACCATTAAAGACCATGTTGGGTGGGGTCGATTGCTTTCGCTTTTTATTTGGGGGGCTTCTTTGGGCATTCCCATTGTCAAAAGAGGCTCCCTCTCATCTTGATGATTATTACCTTCAGCCCAACGGTATGCTGGTTTGTGCTACTTTAAAGCTTAAGGAGCTTAAAAGTATGCAAGGCTTTGCAGAGAGGGCGGCTAAACTTGGAAGGCTTGGGGATTAGGCTCTGTGCCGAAGGGCGTGTGAGGCAATCTCCTCTGAGCTTCTAATGACACTCTAAGATACCTTGTATAGAACTTCATAAAACCCTACAAAGTAGAGAAATATCCCCAGCACTAAAGCATACTTTCTCCAGAACTGAGGGCCGTTTGGTTCTAGCGCTCCTGGAGCATCATATATCCGGTACCCGAGCAGATATGCTCCTATCCATTGAAGCGGGAGGACGAAGAATAATACCGCTTTCCCTATCAGGTCCGCTGGAGAGTATAGGAGGTAGCTGAATACGCACGCCACAACAGCAGCGCAACTCATCAAGATAATTAACAAAATGCTGTGAGTTCTCTTCATCTCTTTCGCCATACAAATCTTTGGAGAGCATACATCTAACTCTAGCACGTCATTTTGCTAAGGCTCTGAAAACGATTGAAAGGCTTCTGCAATCGAGCTGTAACCCATTGTTGCGGCGTGGGTGAAGAGTAGGTGGGAAGAGGGAATTTTCGCTCCCTCGCTCGCGGTGCTGCTGGGATATGTTGCGGTCGGTTTTGAGTGTTCCTTGAGGCCGGATTATTTCAATGCAAAAATGTGAAACCCTATACGCTGGTGGCCGTGCCGATTCATCCCCCCTTGGCCCCTATGCTTTCTCGAGGCTGTCCTAAGGGGACACCTCATGCTCACTCTTTCTCAGTGCCCGGAGCCGGGGTCGAACTGATACTACTTAAGAGGGGCAGCCTAAGCCGCCCCTTCTAGCTCACACCTTACCGATTATCTCTTGCTGTTCGGGGTTGTATGAGTTGGTATCCAAGTGCTACCTCGGGAGGAGGTTGGAGGTAATGGCTTGTTGTCCGCTACTGTTACGTAGCGCGGATGCAGCCCTCCTCTTGGCCCTACCTCTTGGAAGATACCGCCTTTGTTTCCGGTGTTAGTACCCGGTTTCTTGCCGTTTGCCATGATGTGTCCTTTCCTAGGATAAATGGCGTTGTACTGGCGCAGAACCCTAAGGTACGTCCAATTGCTAACACATGAAGAATCAGCTATTGTGATCGTCCCTCGTTCGATACAGGGTGCAGACCTCGCCAGATGATGAGGTTCTGCAAAAGCCGTCCTTGGTTGCAGCCTTGGGCGGTTTTTTCTTTTCAGGATTAGCACTCGCTATGCCTGAGTGCCAATGATACAACATCTATTGCTGATTTTTTGAGTGTTGCCGGAGCACATCCATAAGTGTCATAAAGTGACCGTTTTCCAACACCACTCCCAATCGTCAGTCGCGCTGTGTTAGAAAGTATGTATTTCAATTTCCAACAGGTGTTGATATACTAACATCACTTTCTAACACCTCAGGGCTTCCCAATGACCTCCAAAGTATTCGCATACGGGCGCGTCAGTACCGACGAACAGACAGCAGACAATCAGTTACTTGAGATACGCAATGCAGGGTACCCCATTGAGCATGAATACTGGTTTGCTGACGAAGGGGTTAGCGGCAAGACTCCGGCTCTTGAGCGTCCTCAGTTCTCCAAGATGCTCCATAAGATACGCAAAGGGGAGACCTTGGTAGTCTCTAAGATTGACCGCTTGGGGCGTGATTCCGTCGATGTACTCCAGACCGTGAGGCACCTGCAAGATATGGGGGCGAGGGTGGTGGTACTCCAGCTAGGCAATACCGATCTGACCTCTCCCGCTGGAAAGCTAATGCTGACCATGTTATCGGCGGTTGCAGAGATGGAGCGTACCCTCATTGTTGAACGTACTAAGGCGGGACAGGCAAGGGCTTGGGCTGAAGGGAAAACGAAGGGTAGGCCTTCTAAGACCAGCGCAGCTCAGCGCAAGGAAATCTTGGAGCGACTCTCTAGGAATGACTCAGTGTCGGCTGTCGCTAGGGATTATGGAATCAGCAGAGCAAGTGTGATCAGTATCCGTGATGGAGCTATCTGACCTTTAGGCATTGGCCTAAGGCTTCTGCAATCGAGCCATAGCGCGTTATTTGATTGGTACTGAGGGAATACCTTAATTGAATGGAATGGGTCAAAGCAATCGGAGAGGCAGGAGTATTGAAAGCCCCGCCGATGCTTTATTATTTTTGAGGCTTAGGGCTATCCTTAGTGTATCTAGGTTCAGGTGGTTGAGCGGGTGCTGGTGGCGGCGGGTTTTTAGGATCAGTCATTTTAGTTTGTCCTCTTTGTTAGATGGTGGGGTTTGCAGTTTAGGGTCCACACCTTCCCTAAGGTATCTTGGTTCTGGAGGTTCGGCAGGAGGCGGTGGTGGTGGAAGAGGCTGGTTGCTCATTAACTTCTCCAAAAGTTCAGAGTGGGAGATGGCTGGAGCACTAGATTGTAGTCCCTGATCGGACAGAGATGGGCTAGATTTTAATTCTATCGGAGCTGTAACTTTCACTTGCAGCTCTTTATCAATATCTGCTTTATTAATCCCGCATAGGCTAAATGTCAGAAACATCGAAAGCAATGGGATGCTGTTAACTATAATGTAAAAAATACAATCATGGATATGGGCAGCCCTTCGGTCGTTTGCTTCCCCGTTATTTGTGGATGCTCTGACATACCGCTCGAATAGATACGCATCAAAATATTTCGATACGAGAGTATCGCAATCCTCGTATCCGTCCGTACCATCATAACTTTTGTACTGTTGGGTCAGAGTCGCTCTGTATTGCTCTGATTCTTTAGCAGTTGGAATAAGTTCATATTGCGATCCATGGAAAGCTCTAATGAAGTGAAACACACTTTTTGCAAAAAGGCCTATGCTCACCAGGGCATAGATACCAAAGAAAGCAACTGAAACATTGGGCGCAATGCTTACACCTTGTAGCATATAGGCATATAAGCTCAGTATGGATAGCAAAATTGCAAACGGCATTTGCAAACGGGTGACGATCCTCTCTCTGACTTCCATCTCATGGAAATAGAGCTTCTCGTAAAACTCAAAAAGCTTTTGGTTATTCATTAGGTGGCAAGAAGGGGGGTAGCAGTCCGCTTCATTATACGTATCTGCTGCCGATAAATAATATAGATAAGGTACTTCCACTTTCTCGCAGTACGGACTTAGAGCGTGGTAGGGCAGAGGGTACATAGCGCAAACGGCCCCAATCTTGAGAGAGCGAGACCAAAAAAATGAGGAAACCTGTAAGGCAATTAACTATTAGAAAGCGATCACTTCGATCTCGGCCCAAAACATTAAAGTCTGAAGTCTATCGAATTGATTTATTGTTATCCAGGCTAAGCCACCTATCCCAACTCGGACTGCTTTTGTTGGCTGCGTTTGGTTATTTTTACACTGTCATACCTCTATATCAAAAGGCCATATTAGATGAGGAAATTGCAAAAAAAGAGGTTGAGCTCAAGGCGACGCGCAAAGCTCTAGGTGAGAGCTACGGTAAATTAAGGAGATTTGTGATAAAGGGTTTTATCTTTTCAGCGGGTGCTAAGTGTACTGGTCTCCTCACTCGCCCACTAGGGCCTGGGGCTAGCGAAGAAGAAATAAATGCAGACCGGAGAGCAGTTCTAACTCAAGAAGTCCCCCCTTGCTTACTTACTCAGCTCGATAAAACCTATGAAATTGACTCTCTTACAAAGTCAGATCGGGCATTCCTCGTAACACAACTTAACTTAATCGGACAAGAGTCAGAAAAATTACGCAAATCTGCGTTAGAGCAATACGACACATTGCGAAGTAGAGTTAGCGCTGATCCTAATCTCCTCAAGCCCCCTGGCGCAGAATCATTCACGTCCCAATTCTTAAAAGAACTAGGTCCCTATCTGTCCCCACGAGCTTATGATGAGTTTTATCGAAAGAATCAAATAGACTCTGCTTTATGGGATATTACGGTCCATTATAAAAGCCAGCTTCAGCAACAGATAATGTCCATTAACAAGCTTCAATGGCCTCAAGAGCCTTCGGGAGAATAGAGGAGCATCTGATATTGCCATGGCTTGCAAAGAGCCTCCCCTCGCAATAGTAGAGCACATGTGGGAGTGGCTGTCAGTATTGAAAGACGCAGGTGTGTCGCCTTAAGGCAAAGCTCAGTTTAACTTAGGTTTGCCGAGCCGCAAGACTAAGGTGGGCTTAGGCTTACGGGTTCACGTCCGGTGTTTGTTTCAGAGGCGGGCGAAGGAAGCAAATATCATTTGAAATTAGATTCACTGAGGACGCTCTCACAAGGGCTGGTGTGGATTTAACGGATGAATGTAGTTTGAAACTAGGTTTAAGAGTCGAGGTCGCCCAATCACTTCAGAATGCAGAGGTGGATGAAACGGAAAAAACTAGTTTGAAACTAGGAAATTCCCGAGGACGGGGGAAAAAACTATCTTCAAGATAGAAAATGGTCTGGGTTTATGAGGTTGATCGGGGTGACACTAAGCTATCTATCGAATAGGTTTGCCCACAGGTAATGGCCCTTCGGGTATAGTACCCCAGTGGGGATTTTCCCTCTAACCTAACACCGATTATGCAAACCCAGCCATCCCTGAGCCTTCCTTCCCCTGACGATATTAAAACTCTTATCAAGCAACGTGGCTTAACTCGTGCTGAGTTTGCTGATTTACTCCATGCCTCTAAGCGCACGGTGGACAAGTGGCTTCAGCCTGTTACTTCCGATGATTACCGTCAGATGCCCTTTGCTGTGTGGGAGCTGGCGCTGCTGAAGTTGGATAACCATCCGGTCTACAAGCTTGCAATAAAGTAAACCCCTCCGTTTACGGTAATACCCCATTGGGGTTGTAAATGTCCCCGATGGGGTATAATATCTGTGTCCTTAAGGTACGCATTGGGCGGTACCTACATCCACCATAAGGACACGTTATGCTTATCTCCATCTCTCTCTTCTCTACTCGCTTCACCATAGAAACACTGGGTACAGGTACCTTCCTTCAGCTTGGTAAGTACGAAGCATGGATAGGACGTTCTGAGTATGTACCCCACAAACGAAACGCTCAGGGGCTGGAGGTAGCAGCAAGCCAGCATCGGGGGTTCTTCATGAAAGCCTTGAGTCGTTACTTCACAGTCCCTAATCAGCAGTCAGTACCGGGGGTATGGTCTTGGGAAGTGTACGCTTTTGGGCTGATTGTCAGCCTTGACCGTATAGAACGATTGTCTAAGGCTTCTGCAATCGAGCTATAACGCAATATCCAGAGTGCTGGTGGGGGTTGTATAGGGCTGCTGGTTTTCTTTGTCCTGCAATGGGACTATTTAGCCCGCTTTCTTATTTTGAATCATAGGCATGAATGGGTACGGGGGGTTAAACCCTCGCTTCCGTATAGAGAAAGTGCGCCTGTCCTGTTGACTCAATCATTATTGAAGGGTGGCTTACATAATGGAGTGTTTGGGAATCAGATAGACCTTCCGTGAACGGTGGTATTGCTAAGTACTATCAAATGGTTAGATGGTTTTCCCCGTATATACCCTCTCTTTAGTATGACCAAGCCGCACTGATGCCGTTGTATTCATGCGCATGTGTCCTATACACCTTATCTATCCCTCAACGAACCTAAAGGAACACCTATGGCAGCACCTAAAACCAATGACTTCTACATCCGTTTCAACACTTCTGACTTCATCACCGCAACCCTAGGGCTGACACCCCAGCAGCTCGGCATATACATCAAGCTTTACTCCATCTACTGGTCCGCAAAAAGAGTCCTGCCTTCTGACTTGGCTAAGCTCTCCCGTATTGGTCAATTTTCCCCGGAACATCAAGCCGATCTTGAGGCCGTGCTTGCAGAGTTCTTTGTTCTTAGCGAAGACCGTACCGCTTACCGTCATTCTGAGTTGGATGCTCAAGCAGCCGATAACCAAGAGAAGAGGGAGAGGGCAGTAAGAAATGGAAAGAAAGGAGCAGCGGTAAAGCAAGCAAATAAGGAGGCCGACCAGCAAGCAGAGTTGGCAGAGGAGGCCGATGGGTTCTAGTCAACTTTAAGCCACCCTTAACCAATGGGTAAGCTATTAGAGTAAAGAATAGTACATAAGAGTAGATCAGATTACTTTATGAGTAGACCACACTACAGTACACCATAGTAGATCACACAAGAGTAATAGACCTGAAGTCTCCCACTGAGGAACACTTTAAGTAATCTCAAGCTTTGGCTCAGTGTACTCTTCAGGCTACACCTTATAGGGTTGGTTATCTTCGATAGGTACCAACCAATTAAAGCAACACTTAAAGAGCGCTCTAATACGCTTATTACCTTTGGTACCCATTCTCTTGGGTACTAAACAATAGGTACACCTGTACCAATATACTCCCCAGCACCGTAGTCCTTTCCCCGTCATCCCAATACCCTCTGAGGCTTCTGCAAAGGGGCCTTAAACACACTGTATTCACCGCCAAATGCATTGGCCTAAGTGCAGCTATACGCACGCCTAAAGTTTTTGTATTGGCGTCAGTGTTGAGGTGGGTTTGTATGGGGTGGATTGCTGTTGCTGGTGGGTACTTTTTCCATGAATCACTCATCTAAGAAAGGTAACACCATGACCCCTGAATTATTACCCTGCCCCATGTGCAACGCTCTTCAAGACAAGCGCTCAACCCGCACCAAGTTTAAATGCAGAATATGCAGAGAGTGGCTTGAGCTGGACCCCACTATGACCTTCTTTCAAAGCTTCGATGCAAGGCAGAGGGCAGAAAAAGAACGCAAGGCCCTTTGGCTTGAGAGGGAGGTCCAGAAGGTTCTACACCGCTATGACTCTTGGGATGAGGCAGAGGCAGCGGTAAGGCTTGATAGAGGTATGAAGCCAGCACCGCCCGCAAGAGGCACAAAGTACTTCCCGGTAGAACGCTAATCACCCAACCGCCGTCAGGGGTGCATAGCCCCACCTATCCCAATAACACAGAAAGACACAATCACTATGATACATACACAAATCACCATCATGAGCCATGAAGACATCCTAGCCATGGCCTCAAGCATCAGCTCTATGGACGCTCAGGCAATCAAGGTAACCAGCGGGAAGCAGCCGCTAGAATCGCTTCTAGATTCCTTTGAGGTATCTGCCTATGGCTGGTCCTTAAAGACAGCCTCAGGGCAGCTTATAGCGCTCCTGGGGCTAGTGCCTGTACCCAATCAGAAGAGGCAAGCTATCCCTTGGATAGTGGGTACGGATTCCTTCTATGCTGACACTCAAAGTGTCCTTAAGGATTGCCGTGAGATCGTGAAGGCAATGCTTACCTTGTACCCCCGGTTATACAACTTCATTGATGCCAGGCATGAGGAGGGCATAGGGCTTGTCCAGAAGCTGGGCTTCAAGCTGGGAGAGGCGTCTATTGAATACAGTCCCCGCCAAGTTAAGTTAATCCCATTCACCAAGGAGCGTAAATAATGTGTGAACCAACCACGGCAGCACTAGCTATTGCGGCTATGTCGGCAGCTCAAGCCGGACTCACTTATGTACAGGGTACACAAGCAGCTAAGGCTCAGTCTGACGCTATCGAGGACAGCGCCAAGCTTCAGCTAGAGACTAACGCAGAGCAGCAACAGCAAATCTCTAAGCAAGCCATTGATGAAATGTCAGCCCGTGCCCGAGAGGCCACGATTGAGCGGGGTAGGCTTAAAGCCATCCAAGGGGAATCAGGCCTTATGGGTAACTCTCAAGACCGAGTAATGAATGAGAGCTACTTCAATGAAGGTGCGGACATGGCCTCCATAGAGAGCAACCGTAAGGCTTCCCTTAAGCAAGCGCAGCTAGAAGCCAAGGGCATTGCCTCAGGCGCTCAGTCTCAGATGAACACTATCAAGCGCCCATCCCTGATAGGTACAGGGCTTCAGATAGGCGCAGCAGGAGTGCAGGGGTACACCTCATATAAGATAGCCAAAGATTCGGCTAAGTCTCAATAGAAGGAAAATTCTAATGGATGATTTAATTACGCAGGACCTACAAAGCTCTTCAACCGAGCGTTTAAAGCCCAGCCGCGAAGAAATGATTAGAAGGCTCGAAGAACTTGCAGCAATGGAAGAAGCTGACTCCCAGCCTACTCCCAGCGTAGCTGGCGAAGCCGTTAAAGCTGTAGCTGGAGGTGTCCGTGACGGCATCACCGAAGTAGCCCATACGATTGATGAAGCTGCCACATGGCTCAACACTAACCTGATTGACCTCCGTGTAGGCGACCGCAGCACTCCACCAGCCACAGGCCAAGCTCTAGGCTTCCAAGGGGACGCACTCCCCGAGGTACCTCAGAACCAGACCACCGCTGGCAAGATGGGCCGGTCAGTCTTCCAGTTCATCCCTGAGTTCATTGGGGCTAACAAGGCCCTGGCTGTAACAAAGCTGGGTACCGCTGTAAAAGGCATGGCCGCTGGTGCAGCCGCTGACTTCTCAGGCTTTGACCCGCACGAGGCCCGGCTCTCCAATCTCGTCCTTGAGTTCACCGATGGCAACCCTATCGTAGGTCAAGAGGTATTCAAGTACCTCGCCGCTGACCCGACCGATAGCAATGCCGAAGGCCGCTTTAAGAACGCCATTGAGGGCATGGGCCTAGGGCTTGCAGCAGAGGGCCTTATCAAAGGCTTTAAGGCAACCCGAGCCTACTTCAAGGCCAAGGGCGATGATAGCTTCCTGAGTCGATTGCAGACGCGGGAAGGCCTAGATACACCCATGGGCGCACAGGGGGAGCAATCCCTATCAGATCAGATTGACGAGCTGCAAGGCTTCAAGAAGGCTGAGGCAGAACCTCCAGTAGCCGCAAGTACCGACGAAGCAGACATGGCCGCAGATGATGCGCTGGCCGCTAAGATGCAAGCCGAGTACGACGCTGGGGTACAGCCTAAGGAAACACCTGAAGTTGATGTTGAAGGTACGCCCAAAGCTGAGCCTGAAGTAACACCTGAAGCCCAGCCCAAGGCAGAAGCGCCTCAAGCCGAACCTACACCAGCTCCGAAGCCTAAGGAATACGACCCTATAGCTAAGAAGCTGGCCCAGCCTGAGTACGCTTCCATTGCCCCGGTAATCCGCAAAGCTGCCCCTAAGATCAGCCAAGCCAAGGTCACTGAGCTGATGGACGCCGCGCAGTCCGGTACCCTGAAGGACTTGGCCGATAAGGTAGACCCTTCGGACTTCAACTTCGACCGGATGGATTCTGCCGAGGATGTGCAGAACCTTATCGACGCCACCAGCAAGGTATTCGAGAAAGAGATAAACCTTGCCAAGGGTGGTACCCAATCCTTTGAGCAGATACAGGAGCTGGCCGACACTCTAGGAACCAGCACCAAGTCCCTCAAGGAACTCTATGGGGATACCGCCAACCTGTCCGGGCGCGTTACCGCTAACCGGGCACTCCTGGCAGCGTCCGCTAAGAGAACCGCTGAGCTGGCTTCAAGTGCAGCTTCAGGTGACTCTATGGCGCTCCTGGCTTTCCGTAAGCAAGTCATGCTGCATAGCACCATCCAAGCGCAAATGAAGGGCGTACAGACAGAAGTAGCCCGTGCACTGTCAGCCATGCGTATTCAATCCAAAGCCTCCGGCCTAGTGTTGAATGAAGTGGACGACCTCCTGAGTTCTTTAGGTGGGCGTGAAGTGAACCTTGAGTTTGCCAAGAAGCTGGCCTCCACTACAGACCCAGCCAAGATTGCAGCTATGACCCGCAAGGGTGCCATGGCCCGTACCCAAGATGCTGTATTTGAAATGTGGGTAAACGGGGTACTGTCTGGCCCAGCAACACATGCAACCAACGCTTTAGGCAACACCTTGGTAGGCCTTATGTCTGTAGCTGAGCGGGGCACTACCGCTGCTGTAGGTAAGGTATTCCGTGGCGGGGCACAGGATCGTGTAGAGCTGGGAGAGCTTCAGGCTCAACTCTTCGGTATGGTCTCAGGCCTCAAGGATGTGTTCTCCATTACAGGGGAGGGCATCAAGGCGCTGACTCAGGCCACCGGCCAAGCACTCACCGGCAACCTAGGGACCGCTAAGGACATCCTCAAGACAGCAGAGGGGGAGTTTGGCAACGCCTATAAGGCATTCGCCTATGACACGCCAATCATGGACAACGCGCTGTACGGTACCAAGGAGTTCCAGCTCCAGACTCCGGCCATATCGGCTGAAGGCTTAGGCCTGGACGTTAACGCTTGGTATGCCTCCGTGGCCGATGTTCTAGGTACCCTCGTGCGTACCCCTGGTCGCGTCCTGACGACTACCGATGAAGTCTTCAAGGCCATGCACTACCAAGGCGAATTGAAGGCTCAGGCGTACCGCCAAGCACGCTCAGAGGGACTTGAAGGGCAAGCTGTCATTGACCGTATCGGGGAGCTTGTAACTAACCGAGAGGCGCCCTTGAATGGCGACCCGTTATCCGCTATGGCGCTGGATGCTGCCCGTAAGGGTACCTTCACGAACAGCCTAGGGGACGGCGGTAAGGCGGTACAAATGGCTGTCTCTAAGATACCTGGGGCACGCTATATATTCCCCTTCATCCGCACCCCGGCCAATATCATGAACTACGTATGGGAGCGTACCCCCGTGCTGAATCGCCTTAACAAGCAAGTGATGGAGGACTACAAGGCTGGTGGCGTAAGGCGTGATACCGCTGTAGCTAAGACCGCGATAGGTGGAGCAATCTACGCTATGGCCGCTCAGCTCGCCTCTGAAGGTGTCATTGTGGGAGGCTTGGAGCAGAACGCTACAGCCGAGAAGCTAGCAGGACAACAAGCCTACTCAGTCAAGATCGGCGACACGTACTACTCGTTCAATAAGCTTGACCCGCTGGGCATGATGATGGGCCTAGCTGCTGACTTTACGGCATTGTCGGGGAACATATCTCAGGACAAGAGCAACGATACAGCAGCAGCCATGATTACGGCCTTGTCCAACAACCTGCTGTCCAAGTCCTACCTCAGCTCAGTCTCGGAGTTGTTCACTGCGATTGAGTCCGCTCGCCGCCTGGGTACCAGCGACCCACTGGCCCGGTACCTTGATCGCCAAGCAGCTTCCTTCATTCCGTTCTCTTCAGCCGTCCGTACCGCTCGCCGGGAAGACGACCCAACAGTGCGTGAAGTGTGGGACCTGATGGACACCTTGAAGAACTCTGTACCTGGCTTTAGCAAGGACCTGCCGCCACGCCGGAATGTCTTTGGCGAGCCTGTAGTGTACGGAGGGGGCTTAGGGCCTGACATGGCTTCCCCAATCTACACCTCGGTAGAGTCCGACAATCCCGCAGCACAGGAGATTGCGCGGCTCAACGTGGACTTACAGCTTCCCCCTAGAGCAATCGGCGGAGGTAATGGTAGACCATCCTTAGACCTAACCCATGAGCAGTACGACCGCTATTTGGCTCTGGCAGGGAATGAGGCAAAGGTATTTGAAGGGAAAGGCTTCAAGGACTACCTCACTGACTATGTGCAGACGCCGGAGTACCTGGACCTCTCAGATGATGCAGAAGAGTATGAAGGCAGTAAGACATTAATCATCAAGACCCTTTATGCAAAGGCAAAGCAAGTTGGGATGCTTATGATGTTAGAGGAGTTTCCCGGCCTGAAGGAACGCTATCTCAAGAATATTGAGAACGGCGGTAGGGCTTTAGGTGGGCAACCAATCCTAGACCTGTACGGCATCGAGCAGTAAACCACGGCCTCTCTTGGAGCAATCCTTGAGGGGCCTTTTTTTGATGTCTAGTGGCGCTGGTGGGTTTGAAATTGAATACAATCGAAGGTAGCAAGTTACAAGGTTGTATTTCACTCAATCAACAAGAGAGAAGGAGGTTTTTCAACAGCAAGTAGAAGGAGGTACCCATGTTAGTCTTACGTAACGGAATCTGGCAGATTCACTTGATGAAGCCCGACGGCTCTAAGCTCAGGCAATCATCAAAGACGGCTGATAAGGTTCTGGCACAGAAGCTACATGACAAAATCTCTACCGAGCTATGGGAGGGTCGATGGATTGACCGTAACCAGAGCGGGAATATGACCCTAGATGCAGCATTCGATAAGGTCATGGCCCAGCGGTGGGAGAAGCAACGCTCTTGGTTTAGCGTCATTCACAATTACAACCGATTCAAGAAGTATCTCAAGGGCAGCACCAAGCTCTCTGAGATTACCCGCTCCCGCTTGTGGGAGGTGATAGGGGAGATGCGTGAGGACGAGTATACCGATGGCACCATTAATCGTTCTATGGCGGTCATATCGACTATCCTGAAGACGGCTAGGGATGATTGGGAAGTGATCGAGAAGATACCCAAGGTTCCTCTGCTGAAGGTCGGGCGTGGGAGAATGCGCTGGCTTAAGGACGATGAAGAGTTACCCTTCCTTGAATGGTTTCGTAAGCAAGGGGACCACGACATGGTAGACCTGATCGAAGTATTGCTAGAGACAGGATGCCGTGTATCTGAAATCCTCAGGCTCAAGGACACAGACGTTCATATCAATGAGCGGAGGTTGTACCTAGGAATCACCAAAAGCGGGGAAGAGGAGTACCAGCCGCTGTCAGAATATGCTTTGCAGATATTCCTACGGCGTTATAAAATCGGAGTCCCGCCGTTCGAGGGGGTGTCTAGATGGGGAGCTTTAAGCCGCTTTCAGACAGCCAAGCGACACCTAGGGTACGCCGATGACCACGAGCTAGTCCTACACACAATGAGACACACCTGCGCTAGTCGCTTGGTTCAAAGTGGAGTGGACCTAAAGCGGGTCCAAGAGTACATGAGGCATAAGGACATCAATACCACCTTGATCTATGCCAAGTTGTCCTCCGAGGAAAACGCTAAGACAGCCTCAGTATTTGATAAGAGGCGCAGTGGTAATCGTAAGTAGTAAGTGTGTCTATTTTGTGTCTTTTACATGCACAAATTTGACACAGGTGTTATAAGTATACAGGTGGGGGTTAAGCCCAAGATTACCAAATAAGTGCATGTTTTTTAATGACTTAAGCATGCATTTTGACACAGGCGAAAGTGGCGGAATTGGTAGACGCACTGGATTTAGGTTCCAGCGCCGCAAGGCGTGAGAGTTCGAGTCTCTCCTTTCGCACCAGACAACTTCTTTAGTTTTTAAGGAATACAGCATGGCAGCAACCGTTGAAACCATCAGCAATCTCGAGCGCCGCATTACCGTTTCGGTGCCACTGAAGCCTATCGAGGAAGAAGTGACTCAGCGGATCAATCGTTTGGCCAGAACCGCCAAGCTGCCAGGTTTCCGCCCAGGCAAGGTGCCAATGAAGCTGGTTTATCAGCAATACGGTGCCCAGGTGCGCGATGAGGTGTTTTCGGGTGCCGTTGAGCGCACATTTACCGAGGCTGTTCAAGAGAATAAGCTGCGTGTTGCCGGCTACCCAAATATTGAGCCCAAGCAATCCGAAGGTGGTGAGCATTTTGAGTATGTGGCTACCTTTGAAGTGTTCCCTGAATTTGAAATTGGTGACTTGAGCAAGGTCAAAATCGAACGTCCTGTTCTTGAAATCGGTGAAGCCGATGTCAAAAAAACTACGGATGTTCTGCTCAAGCAGCGTGCTACTTACGAGCCAGTGAAGCGTGCTTCCAAAAAGGGCGATAAAGTGAATATCGCGCTGCGTGCCCTGATTGATGGCAATGAAGTCGAGCGTACTTCTGAGCAGGGCCTGGACCTGATCCTGGGTGAAGGTGGCCGCGTGGCTGAGTTCGACGATCAACTGATCGGTAACAAGGTGGGCAGCCAGAAAACATTTGATATTTCCTATCCAGCAGACCACAAGCCGGAACAATTGGCTGGCAAGACGGTCACTTATGAAGTGACGTTCAATACTGTTCAACAAGCCAAGCTGCCTGAGTTGGATGCTGACTTCGCCCGTGGTCTGGGTGTGGAAGATGGCGATGTTGAAAAGATGAAGGCTGAAATCAAGCAAAGCCTGGAGCAGGAAGTTGCCAAGCGCGTGCGTGCCAAGGTGAAAGAGCAAGTATTCCAGGCGCTGATCGAGAATGTAGCGCTTGAATTGCCGAAAGCGATTATTGAAGCAGAAACCAATCGCGTCATGCAGGCTACCCAGAACAATCTGCAACAGCGTGGTGTGGATGTGAGCACGGTTACCCTTGATCCTGCCATGTTTGAAGAGCAAGCCAAGCGTAACGCCAGTCTGCGTCTTATCCTGTCTGAGCTGGTGAACAAGAATTCATTGCAGGCCAATGCCGAGCAAGTGCGTGCCATGGTTGATCAGTTTGCGCAGAGCTTTGAGCGTCCTGAAGATGTCGTTCGTTGGTACTACGATGATCCCAAGCGTCTGGATGAGCCAGCTTCTTTGGCTACCGAAGAAAACGTGGTTAACTGGGTATTGCAGTCTGCCAAAGTGAGCGACAAGAAGGTTAAATTTGACGATTTGATGGGGAATGCTTAATGAGCATGCAAAGTCAGTGGGAACCGCAAGGCCTGGGGTATATCCCCATGGTGATCGAGCAAAGTGGGCGTGGTGAGCGTGCATACGACATCTACTCCCGCTTGTTGCGCGAGCGTGTGATTTTTCTGGTAGGGCCGGTGAATGACATGACTGCCAACCTGGTGGTCGCGCAATTGCTGTTTCTGGAAGCGGAAAATCCAGACAAGGATATCTCGCTCTACATCAATTCCCCTGGCGGCTCAGTCACGGCAGGCATGGCCATTTACGACACCATGCAGTTCATCAAGCCGGATGTAAGTACGCTTTGTATCGGTCAGGCTGCCAGCATGGGTGCCTTGTTGCTGACGGCAGGCGCTAAAGACAAGCGTTTTTGCCTGCCCAACTCGCGCGTGATGATTCACCAGCCCCTTGGCGGTTTCCAAGGCCAGGCCTCCGATATCGAAATTCACGCCAAAGAGATTCTTTACCTGCGTGAAAAGCTCAACCTGATTCTTGCCAGCCACACTGGTCAGCCAGTCGATGTTATCGAGCGCGATACGGATCGTGATAATTTTATGAGCGCGCAACAGTCCGTCAACTACGGCTTGGTCGACAAGGTGATTGCAAGTCGTACTGATGCCGCTTAAGATGGTGTCGTGCGTTTCAGATTAGGATAGTTTCATGACTAAAGAAGCCGAAGGCGAAAAGTTACTATATTGCTCGTTCTGCGGTAAAAGCCAGCACGAAGTCAGAAAGCTGATTGCCGGTCCATCCGTATTCATCTGCGATGAGTGCGTGGATCTTTGCAATGACATCATTCGTGAAGAAGTGCAGGGCGACAGCGGCCTGAAGCCTAATGGCGACCTGCCTACTCCCAAAGAAATCTGCAATATCCTTGACCAGTACGTTATCGGTCAAACCCAGGCCAAGAAAAACCTGGCAGTAGCGGTATACAACCACTACAAGCGTCTGGACCAGTCCGCGACCAAAGACAAGGATGAGGTTGAGATTGCCAAGAGTAACATTCTGGTCATTGGCCCAACAGGCTCGGGTAAAACCTTGCTGGCTCAGACTCTCGCACGTCTTCTGGATGTGCCGTTTGTCATGGCTGATGCCACCACGCTGACCGAAGCAGGCTATGTGGGCGAAGATGTTGAAAACATCATGCAAAAACTTTTGCAAAAATGCGACTACGACATCGAAAAAGCCCAGCGCGGTATTGTATATATCGATGAAATCGACAAGATTTCCCGTAAATCCGACAATCCTTCCATCACCCGTGATGTATCGGGCGAGGGCGTGCAACAAGCCCTGCTTAAGCTGATCGAAGGTACGGTTGCTTCAGTTCCTCCACAAGGTGGTCGCAAGCATCCCAATCAGGAATTTGTGCAGCTGGATACCACCAACATCCTGTTCATTTGCGGTGGCGCATTTGATGGTCTGGACAAGATCATTCGCCGTCGCTCGGAAAAGGGCGGCATTGGTTTCGGCGCTGAAGTGAAGAGCAAGGATGATCTGCGCGAAGTCGGCGAAGTATTGCGTGAAGTTGAACCGGAAGATCTGATCAAGTTTGGGCTGATTCCTGAGTTTGTTGGCCGTTTGCCCGCCATTGCCACTCTGGAATCGCTGGACGAAGACGCCTTGATGAAGATTCTGGTTGAGCCCAAGAATGCACTGACCAAGCAATATGCCAAGCTGTTCAAGATGGAAGGCGTGGAACTCGAGTTCCGTGAATCTGCTCTGCGCCTGATCTCCAAGAAAGCATTGGAACGCAAAACAGGCGCTCGTGGCCTGCGCTCCATCATGGAGCACGCTTTGCTTGAGATCATGTTTGACCTGCCTTCCATTTCCAACCTCACCAAAGTGGTTGTCGATGAGGGTGTCGTTCGAGGCAATAATCCTCCCATCATGATTTACTCCGAGGAAGCTCGGACTGCAGAATCCGCCAGCTAACTGGCCGGTATGGTGGCGGGAGCCAGGCGATTGTCTGCTCCCGCGCCTCACGTTCTTTCGCATCATGCTTTTTTCGTACTGGCTCTTGAAGCGCCGGTGTTCGCCCCCAATTGACTAACATACGCGCACGGTATGTTGCTGTGCGCGGCCAACACTGAAGGTTTCCTCAATGACTGATCAAGAATTGCCAGTTTTCTCCGCTGATTCCGGTTTGATGCCGCTTCTGCCGCTGCGCGATGTGGTGGTCTATCCTCATCTGGTTATCCCCCTGTTTGTCGGTCGGGCCAAGTCCGTCAGAGCGCTTGAACTCGCTTCCGAAAATAACAAAGAAATTTTGCTGGTTGCCCAGAAATCCCCCAACAAAGACGAGCCAGATGCGGCGGATCTGTATGAGGTGGGCACCATTGCTACGGTTCTGCAAATGCTTAAGCTGCCTGACGGCACCGTCAAGGTGCTGGTTGAAGGCGTTGATCGCGCCCGCGTTACCGAGTTTGTGGAAACGCAGGATTGCTTTGCGGCCAAGGCTGTGCGCATTGAAAATGACGCCGAAGATGACAGCGAAACCCAGGCTTTGATGCGGACTGTGTTTACCCAGTTTGATCAGTACGTAAAACTGAACAAAAAGATTCCTCCTGAGATTCTGACTTCACTGGCAACCATTGACGATGCAGGTCGTCTTGCAGATACCATTACCGCCCATCTCACCCTCAAGCTTGAGGAAAAGCAGCGCATTCTCGAAATGTTCAGCGTATCTGCACGTCTGGAGCATTTGCTGAGCCTGCTTGAGTCTGAAATTGACATTCTGCAAGTCGAGAAGCGTATTCGTGGCCGCGTGAAGCGCCAGATGGAAAAGAGCCAGCGTGAGTACTATCTGAATGAACAGGTGAAGGCTATCCAGAAAGAGCTGGGCGAGCAGGATGAGAGCGTTGAGCTCGACGAGCTCGAGCTGCGCATCAAAGCGGCCAAAATGACCAAGGAAGCCACCGCTAAAGCCAACGCTGAGCTGAAGAAGCTCAAGATGATGTCGCCTATGTCGGCAGAGGCGACGGTGGTCCGCAACTACATCGAAACCCTGGTGAATCTGCCATGGAAGAAGAAAACCAAGATCAGCCAGAATCTTGGTACCGCAGAAGATATTCTGGATGCGGATCATTATGGCTTGGATAAGGTTAAAGAGCGGATTGTTGAGTATCTTGCGGTGCAACAGCGCGTGGATAAGCTCAAGGCGCCTATTCTTTGCCTGGTAGGGCCTCCTGGTGTGGGTAAAACTTCGCTAGGCCAAAGCATTGCCAAGGCAGTGAACCGCAAATTTGTGCGTATGGCACTGGGCGGTGTACGTGATGAATCCGAGATTCGTGGCCATCGTCGCACCTATATCGGCTCTATGCCTGGCAAGGTTTTGCAGAGCATGGCGAAGGTCGGCGTCAAAAATCCTTTGTTCCTGCTGGATGAAGTGGACAAGATGGGCCAAGATTTCCGCGGAGATCCATCCTCAGCCTTGCTGGAGGTATTGGATCCTGAGCAGAACCATACCTTTGTGGATCACTATGTCGAGGTCGAATATGACCTGTCGGATGTGATGTTTGTCGCTACGGCCAACTCGCTCAATATTCCTGCGCCCTTGCTGGACCGCATGGAAGTCATTCGTCTGGCTGGCTATACCGAAGATGAGAAAGTCAATATCGCGATGCGTTATCTGCTGCCCAAGCAGATCAAGACCCATGGCTTGCAGGACAGTGAAATCAGTGTTCCTGAGGCTGTGATTCGCGATGTCGTGCGTTATTACACCCGTGAGGCGGGCGTGCGCAGTCTGGATAGGGAAATCTCTAAAATCTGCCGCAAGGTAGTGAAGGAGTTATTGACCGCCAAGTCGCGCAAGCTCAAAACACCGCGCAAGATTGTGGTCAGCACTAAAAACCTCGACAAGTACCTTGGGGTTCAGCGCTATGACTATGGTGTAGCGGCCAAGGAAAACCAGGTAGGGCAGGTAACAGGTCTGGCCTGGACCGAGGTGGGCGGCGAATTGCTGACCATTGAGTCTGTCCTGTTGCCAGGCAAGGGTAAAGTTACCACTACCGGTAAGCTGGGCGAGGTGATGCAAGAGTCGATTCAGGCGGCCATGAGTGTGGTGCGTAGCCGTGCCAAGCAATTGGGAATATCGGAAGACTTCTACGAAAAGAACGACATCCATATTCACTTGCCTGAAGGTGCAACCCCCAAGGATGGCCCAAGTGCAGGTATTGCCATTACCACCGCGCTGGTTTCCATACTGGCGGGCATTCCGGTGCGTGCTGATGTTGCCATGACGGGTGAAATTACCCTGCGCGGCGAGGTGTTGCCGATTGGTGGCCTGAAGGAAAAGCTGCTGGCAGCGCATCGTGGTGGCATCAAGACAGTGTTGATCCCCGATCAGAATGTGAAAGATCTGGTGGAAATACCTGAAAACATCAAGAGTTGCCTTGAAATTCATCCGGTCAAATGGATTGAGCAAGTGCTTGAACTGGCGCTCGAACGCGTACCTCAACCCAAGGAAGAGCCTGAGGCCCTGCCTGATACCAAGGGTGAGTTGCCTGCCAAGGATGTTTCTGCAATCACAACCCACTAAGGCAATTGCCGTAAAAGCTTGACACAAGCTTTTACGGCTTGCTATAAAGCATTTCACAGGGGGATTCGGTCCTGTATTCAATAATCGTCGAAAGGGGTTATACGTGAACAAGTCTGAACTGATTGATGAAATCGCTAAGGCTGCAGGCATCTCCAAAGCTGCGGCAGGTCGTTCGTTGGATGCAACTACTGCTGCTGTTACCAAGGCATTGAAAAAAGGGGACATCGTGACCCTGATCGGCTTCGGTAGTTTCTATGTAGGTAAACGCGCGGCACGCAACGGCCGCAACCCTCGTACCGGTACCACCATCAAGATCAAGGCTGCCAATTCCCCCAAATTTAGAGCTGGCAAAGCCCTTAAGGATGCTGTAAACTAGCGTTCTTTGCTGATGAGCAAAATGGGTGCTTAGCTCAGTTGGTAGAGCGTCGCCCTTACAAGGCGAATGTCGGCGGTTCGACCCCGTCAGCACCCACCATATAATCATCAGCATCGCGATAGCAAGCTCACAGGCATGCTCCTGCGCAAGTTTTAGGAGTGGTAGTTCAGTTGGTTAGAATACCGGCCTGTCACGCCGGGGGTCGCGGGTTCGAGCCCCGTCCACTCCGCCAGAGAATCCAAAGCCCGCGTTTTTATAAACGCGGGCTTCTCTGTTTTAGCTCACCGTTTTTTTCATTTACTCCCTCCTAATCTAGCGTTTCTATGGTGGCATCAGCCGCCATTGCCATGCCGAGTATGGTATATTCTCCGATTAAGTTATTGGCTGAGAGACCCAGGTCTTGCAGCTGTTTAAGGTCATTGAAGAATAAGGCGTATCGTTATGTTGGAAGCAATTCGTGAGCGTTCTAAAAGTTGGCTTGCTAAACTTATCCTCGCTGCAGTTACCATCCCGTTTGCCATTGTTGGTATTGATACTTATCTGAGAGATGCGGGTTCCAGTGTGTCGATTGCCAAGGTAGATGGCGAGTCGATTTCCGTGCAGGAATACAATAACTCGATGCAGCGCTTGCGTAATCAATTGCAAGCAGAGGGCAAAACCGATCCATCCGTACTGGAACAGCCTGACGTCAAGCAATCCATACTTGACCGTTTGATTATCAATCGTCTGCTGAATAATGCCGTAACCAAGAGCCATTTTGCTATTGGCGACGCTGCCCTGAGTGACCACATTATTACGCTTCCCGAGTTTCAGGAAAACGGCAAGTTTTCACAGGAAACCTATGACCGTTTGCTGACCAGCAACCGGCTGACACCTTCTCAATTCGAATCCACCATGCGTACCGATCTGCTTGTCCAGCAAGCGAGAGAAGGCCTGGCTGCTCTGGCCTACCTGCCAGAACCCATCAGCAAGCAAACCCTGGCTACAGAACACCAGCAACGCGAAGTAACGATTGCTGAAATAAAGACGGCCGATTTTCTTGACCAGGTGAAGGTCGATGAAGCCCAGATCAAAGCCTACTATGATCAGCACAAAGACAAGTTCAAGGTGCCTGAGCAGGTCAAGCTTGAGTTTGTCCTGTTTTCATCCAATAACCTTATTCCGAAAGTGCAAGTATCGGATGAGGAAGTCAAAAAATACTACGACGAAAACGCTGCCAAATTTCAGGGTAACGAACAGCGTCGTGCCAGCCACATCCTGATCAGTTTCGGCGTGAGTGCGACCGCTGAAGCCAAGCAGCAGGCGAAAAAGCAGGCTGAGGAAGTATTGGCACAAGTGCGTCAACATCCTGATCAGTTTGCCGATCTTGCCAAGAAATATTCCAAGGATCCAGGCTCTGCCGAAAAGGGTGGGGATTTGGGAAGTTTTGGTCGTGGCATGATGGTGAAGCCATTTGAAGATGCCGTATTCTCGATGAAGCCTGGTGAGATCAGCAACCTGGTGGAATCCGAATTTGGTTATCACATCATCAAGCTGACCGAAATTACTGGTCAATCGCAAGGCTTCGATGCTGCCAAGCCGCAAATCAAGGCTGAGCTGCTTTACCAGAAGGCGATTGCACTGTTTGCAGAACAAGCCGAGAGCTTCAATAACATGGTCTATGAACAATCGACTAGCTTGAAACCCGTGGCCGACGCGTTTGGTTTGCAAGTGCAACATACCGACTGGATCAGCCATGCAGATGGTGCCAAGTACTTCAAGAGCGACAAGCTGATGAACATGGTATTCGCAGAAGAGGTATTAAAAGACAAGCGCAATACTGAAGCAGTGGAAGTGTCTCCCAATAACCTGATTTCGGCCCGTGTTGTCGATTACAAGCCCGCGGCTCCCCGTTCTTATGAAGAAGTGAAGGCGGGTATTGAGGGTGTGCTGAAAGCAGAGCAGGCTGCGAAGCTGGCGATTAAAAAGGGTGAAGCAGCGCTGGCAGATCTGCGTCAGGGTAAATCACCACAGCTGGACTGGATTCCACCTGTAACGATTGACCGTAGCAACGCACAAGGTCTGACAGATGTCGCCATGAACAATGCGTTCAAGATTGATGTGAGCAAGCTGCCTGCCTATGCTGGCGTGGCCGATAGCAACAAGGGCTACCTGCTGATCAAGGTGAATGGCGTGAATACTCCTCCAGCGAATGAGGATACCGATAAGGCATCCGCCCGTGAGTTGCAAGCAGCCCTGGCTTCTGAATATGTTGCTGCTTATGTGAAGTCTCTGAAAGACAAGAGCAAGATTACGGTGAATAGCCGGTTGTTGCTGAGTAGCGGAACTGGCGACCAGTAGGGTATTGTTGTCGTATCAGGCATAATAAAAAAGGCGGGGTAACCCGCCTTTTTTGTTGGCCATCGATTTCAGAGCCAAGCATGAAGCGCTCATGCTTGGACGAAAAAAACGCCCGGTAATCCGGGCGTTTTTTATTGCAGCTCTTGCACTACGAAGCCTACAAGGACTTAGTCCATGGTGCCGGCGGCTGTAATATTCATGCCGCCATCGACGTAAGTGATCTCGCCGGTGATGCCGGAAGCCAGATCGCTGCACAGGAACGCGGATGCATTGCCGACTTCTTCAATGGTGACATTGCGGCGCAGAGGGGCGTGCTTCTCGTTAAAGCCCATCATTTTGTCAAAGCCGGCAATACCGGATGCAGCCAGCGTTTTGATGGGGCCGGCAGATACCGCATTAACGCGTATGCCTTTAGGTCCCAGGCTCTGTGCCATGTAGCGGACATTGGCTTCCAGGCTGGCTTTGGCTACGCCCATGACGTTGTAGTTGGGCAGGGTGCGCTCAGCGCCCAGATAGCTGATGGTCAGCAGGCTGGCATTGCGACCTTCCATCATGGGCATGGCAGCCTTGGCCAGTGCGGCAAAGCTGTACGAGCTGATGTCGTGCGCAATGCGGAAGTATTCGCGGGTGACTGATTCCAGGTAGTCGCCATCCAGTGCAACTTTTGGTACAAAGGCAACGGAGTGGACGATGATGTCCACGCCATCCCAGTGTTTGGCCAGCGCAGGGAACAAGGCATCAATCTGGGCATCATCCGCTACATCACAGGGCAGCACGATCTTTGAATCAAAGTCGGCGGCCAGCTTGCCAACGCGCTCTTCGAATTTTTCGGTCTGATAAGTGAAGGCAAGTTCAGCGCCTTCCCGTTTCATCGCTTCAGCAATGCCATAAGCAATGGAGCGATTGCTGAGTAAGCCAACGATCAAGGCACGTTTTCCGGCTAGAAATCCCATGTGTCATCCTTAGAAATAAACTGAATAGACTGATCGCTGCAGGCATCATGCCAAGCGGTGTCGGGTATCCCGGGGATAAGCCGCCACCATGCGGATCAGATTTTTTATCGAGTATTGTTTGTGCGAGGGTCCAGCACGTCGCGCAGGCCTTCGCCGAGCAGATTATACCCTAACACGGTGAGCAGGATGGCAACGCCGGGAAACAGCGAAAGCCACCAGGCGAATTGAATGTACTCCTTGCCATCGGTGAGGATATTGCCCCACGAGGCTTGTGGTGCCTGCACACCGAGCCCGAGAAAGCTCAGCCCGGATTCCACCAGAACTGCACTGGCAACGCCCAGTACGAAGCTCACCATGATGGGCGTCAGACTATTGGGCAGCATATGGATAAAGATCATGCGGAAGTCGCGTGCGCCCAGGGTTTCCGATGCCATCACAAATTCACGCCCCCGCAAACTGAGGAATTCTGCGCGTACCAGACGGGTGACCCCCATCCAGGAGGTGAGCCCGATGACGATCATGATGTTCCAGATAGAGGGTGTCAAAAAGGCTATGACGGCCAGAATGAGGAAAAACGTGGGAATGGACAGCATGACATCGACCAGGCGCATGATGACAACGTCGACCCAGCCACGGTAATACCCTGAGATGGCGCCCAGCACTATACCGATACTAGTGGCAATGCCGACAGCCACGATGCCCACCAGCAGGGAAATGCGTGCGCCGAACAACATGCGCGAGAACACATCGCGGCCAAGACCATCTGTCCCCATGGGGTGTTGCAGGGAAGGCCCGAGGAGAATCGCTTTGACGTCGATGGCGTTGGGGTCATATGGCGCGATGAAAGGTGCCAGTATCGCCAACAGCAGAATGCCGAAAATGATGATGAAGCCACTTAAAGCCAATGGATTGCGCAAGGCCTGGCGCCATTTGTTAGGCATGGTTACATGACTCCCCGTCGCACGCGAGGATCCGCCCAGGCATAGGCGAGATCTGCGATCAGATTACCCAATAGCGTCAATGCGGACCCTATGGTCAGGATGCCCATAATGACCGGAAAGTCACGCATGAGAACGGCATCGTAAAACAGCTTGCCCATTCCGGGAATGGCAAAAATGGATTCGGCAATGACCGATCCGCCTATCAGCCCGGGAATCGCCAGGCCCAGAATCGTGATCAATGGCAGCATGGCATTGCGCAGGGCATGGCGATACACCACGGTGTTTTCAGAGAGCCCTTTTGCGCGTGCTGTGGTGATGTAATCCTGATGCAGCACATCCAGCATGCCATTTCGGATAAACAGCGAAATGCCAGCCAGCCCGCTCAGGCCTGAAATAAATACAGGAAGCGCCAGGTGGGTCAGCGTATCCCACAATTGCCCCCAGGCGCTCATCTTGTCGTGATTAAGGCTATGTATGCCGGAGATCGGCAGCCAGTCATGCACCACGCCCGTCCAGTACATTAACATCAGTGCCAACCAGAAGCCGGGAATGGCAAACCCGATAAACACAAACAGGGTAATGGCACGATCTGGTGGTCGATTCTGGGTAATGGCCGAAACCACCCCCAAAGGCACGGCGGCAAAAATAATCAGGCCGAGGCTCAAGACGTTAATCAATAAGGTAATAGGCAGTGCTTCCTGGATCATGCCCTTGATGACATTTCCCTCGGCATCTTTGGTTTCCCAGAATACGGGCTTCTGGTGTGAGGCGAAGGAAGTGCCAAAATCCAGCTTGACCATGCGTTTCAGCCAAAGCCCATATTGCACGATGACGGGTTTATCCAGATTGTATAGCTCGCGCAGCTTTTGCCGAGACTCTTCACTGGCCTTGGGATTGAAACTGGCTTCCGAATTGGTGATGTCGCCTGGCGCCAGATGCATGATCAAAAAGGAAATCAGGCTGATACCGACCAGTAGCGGCACCATCCAGAACAAGCGTTTCAAGAGATAGCGGATCATGCATGCACCTTATTGGCTGATTTCATTGCGCCGCAATGGCGGAGGTATGTACCAGTCATAGGAGTTATAACCAATGCCAGCGGGCGGGGCAGGATTATCGATGCCTTTGACGCGCTTGTGGATCGCGGGCAAGCCGTAGCCTGCATACAGGTAAACGATGGGGCTATCGGCGAGCAGGATGCTGGCAAACTCATGGTAGATTTTCATGCGCTTGTCCGGATTAAGCTCCAGCCTGCCTTGCTCCAGCAGTTTGTCCACACGCGGGTTGTTATAGCCGATGAAGTTGAATTGTCCGGGCGCCTGCTGCGAGGAATGCCATATGCTGTATTGATCGGGGTCCAGCGAAAGGCCCCATCCCAGCAATACCACATCAAAATCTCCAGTCTTGATGAAGCGGCCAATGAAGCTTGCCCATTCCATGACGCGGATATTGGCGTCTATGCCAATTTCCTTCAGGCGGCGCTGCACTAGCACCGCACTCATTTCGCGTTGCTTGTTCTGATTGGTCAGAATGTCAAAGCTCAGGCGTTTGCCATCTCGCAACAGATAGCCTTCTTTGTCGCGCCCGGTGTAGCCGGCCGCTTTCATGAGCGCAATGGCCTTGTTGGGGTCGTAAGGGTAGGGTGACAGGTCGGGATTGGTCCAGCGCGTGCCAGGTTTGTAAGGGGAGGACACGGGTTCACCCATACCTAACAATACACCATCAATCAGTTCCTGTTTGTCGATAGCGTAATTGATGGCCTGCCTGACACGGATGTCATCAAAAGGCTTGTGCTTGAGGTTAAAGCCCAGATAAGTGTAGTTGTTGCCGAGCTCTTTGTAGAGCGCAAGCTTTTGCTTCAGATCTTCCCGCGAAGGCACGATGCGTGAGTACTGAATCGGGTTCAGCGTCATCGAGTCAATATTGTCCGCCAGCAACTCCAGAAACTGCGCGGCAGGGTCCGGAATAAAGCGCGATACTAGGCGATCAATGCGCGGTGGCCCCTGCGTTGAATTGGGATTGCGCACCAGCGAAATACGTTCGCCCGGCTTCCATTCTTCCAGCTTGTAGTAATGACTGCCCACCGGCTTGAAGCGGAACGAGGTGGTATTGATATCCTGCCCCTTGAGCAGATGTTCCGGCAGTATCTGCAAGCCCGCCCAGGAATCCAGCGCGGGCGCATAAGGGTTGGCATAGCTCACTCTGAAGGTTGCCGCGTCCGGCGTTTCGGCGCGTATCACCAGCTTGTAATCCGAGCCATAGGGCGTGCGGGTATTGTCATCCGTCACCAGCTTCCATGTAAACAGGACATCTGCGCTGGTCAATGGCTTGCCATCGGCCCATTTGAGCCCAGGCTTGAGCTTGAAGGTGATGGTTTTCTGATCAGGCGATACGCTCCAGCTTTGCGCCAGCTCGCCTTGAAGTTCGAGATTTTTATCGTACTTAAGCAGGCTGTTGAAGATATTGCTGGCGACGGCTGAAGCCGCCGCTTCACCTGCAATCATGGGAATAAGCCCACTGGGTTCGCCTGCGGTGGCATCAATCAGCGTGCCGCCAGAGCTGGGAGGGTAGGATTGGTCAAAGTCAGCGGCATTGCCGCTGGGCGCTTTGCCGCAGGCGGTTATCAGCAGGCCGATGGATACCAGAATGCCCATGCGCAAGGACAGGTGTTTAAGCAAAAGCGGCCTTTCCATTAACAAGGGACTTACAAAGGGATCAAGCTTGATCTGGCTTGGCAACGGTGAGTATCGCGCCAGGCACGATGCGTGAACCGCTTATCTTGTTCCAGCGCTGCAACTCATCCCGGGCGATATCGAATTTTCTGGCGATGCTCTCCAGCGTATCGCCACGCTGTACGATGTAGCGCTGCTTCTTTTTGCTGGCCATCAGCTTGGCCTTGCTCACGTCAACCTTGCGGTTTGCGGAACTTGCGACAACGGCTTTGCTGATGGGGGCAGGGGCGGAAGCGACGTTCAGTATCTGACCGGGTTTCAGTTTAGAGGACTTTAACTGATTTTGTGCCATCAACTGCTGTGTGGATAATTTGTAGCGTTTTGCAATACTGAGCAGCGTGTCTTTGCCGGTTACCTTATAGCGAATAATGCGGGTGCTTTCCACTGCAGCAGCAGGAGGCTCGGCGATATCCACATGCTCGGCCATCACGATGTTGGCGTCGGTTTTGCTGTCGCTGTCCATGGGCACAAGCAGAGGCCTTGCCATGATCAGGTTATCGCGCGATGGCAGGTCATTCACGTTACGCAGCTCTGCCAGCGGAATGCCAAACTTGCGGGCAATATTGGCCATGCGCTCGCCGCGTTTGGCGTGGTAGGTCTGCCAGCTGACCAATGGCTTGTCGTAAGCCTCCAGATTAGCCTTGAAAGTTTCTGCGGTGCCTATCGGCAGCAGGATTTCATGCGCGCTGCCGCTCGCAGTCAGTACCGGCCGGTTGTACTCGGGATTGAGCGACGAAAACTCCTCAAACGAAATTTCGGCCAGCTTGGCAGCAAGGTGTGCATCAATCTGTTGCGGCGCGGTGACTTTGGTGAAATAAGGCCGATTGGGGATGGTCTGGATGTTCAAGCCGTAGAGTTCGGGGTTGGTCATGATGTTTTTGACCGCTTGCAGCTTGGGAACGTAATTTCGGGTTTCGGGAGGAAGGGGCAGGCTGTTGTAATCGGTGGGCAGGCCTTGCTGTCGGTTGCGCGCAATCGCTCGGCTGACAGTGCCTTCGCCTGCATTGTAGGCCGCGAGTGCGAGATCCCAGGTGCCAAACATCAGATGCAGCTTCTGCAGATATGTCAATGCGGCATCAGTGGCTGCCGTCACATCGCGGCGACTATCCACCCACCAGTCCTGCTTGAGCCCAAAATTCTTGCCCGTGGACGGAATGAATTGCCAGATGCCCGAGGCGTGGCTTTTGGAATATGCCTGTGGATTGAACGCACTCTCTACCATGGGCAACAGTGCAATTTCGGTTGGCATGCCGCGTTTTTCAACCTCAACCACCACGTGATACAGATAGCGCTGGCTGCGCTCTACCATGCGTCTTACATAGTCAGGACGGGCGGCATACCAGGCTTCATGGGTCGCGGTGTAGGGGGAGTCTACCTCTGGCATGCCATAGCCATTGCGTATGCGTTGCCAGAGATTATCGGTCGAAACTTGCGCCAGCTCGGCGGCGGAATGGCCAGGTTGGCTGCTTGCCAGCTCAGGCACGTAGTTCAGTACCGGATCGTTCTGCAAGCGTGAGGAAAACTGGATCGAGGGGTCAATGCTACTGTCGCGTATGGGTTCGCTGAGAACGATGATGTCATCACCAGCAAGGTTGCGGTCTGCATAGACGGGGAATGAAAACGGAAATGCCAGGATAACCAGCTTCAGTATGCGTTGCATAGTCATGAGGCGATGTCTTAAATAGCTGAAATTCATGCAATAGTAGCCAATGCCCGCCTTCAAAGTCAAGGCAAAGTTCAGCTTTAACATGTTCAATTATGTTAATGATTAAAAATGATTTCTCATTTCGCGGATGGCGGTAAAAACAGCGAGCGGATTCGCTTCATGTATGCCGGAAGCTTGCTGGATGGCTGGGCTTGCACAGCGCAGGAAAGGATTGCTCTCGCGCTCAATCGCAAGTGTGCTGGGCAGGCTGGGCAGACCTTGCCGTCTCAACTGCGCGACTCGCGCTTGTCTTGCCAGCAGGGCGGCGTTTTCCGGGTCCAGCTGTCGGGCGAATTTCAAATTGTGTTCGGTGTATTCATGCGTGCAATAGACGGCAGTTTCCGCTGGCAGCGCGGCCAGCTTGTTGAGTGAATCCAGCATCTGGGCAGGCGTTCCCTCAAACAGGCGGCCACAGCCTGCACTGAACAGGGTATCGCCACAGAATAGAAGCTTTGCGCCATAATAGGCCACATGTCCGAGCGTATGGCCAGGGACCTCGAGCACGGTCAACGTCAAGGGCAAAAAGTCGAGCTCTATCTGATCGCCCTCATGCACCGGTTGATGTTTGAAGGCATAGTTCTCGCGTGCCGGGGCATATACCCGAGCCCCGGTTTCGTGTTGCAGTCTTTCCACGCCGCCGATATGGTCGTTGTGATGGTGAGTGATGAGGATGGTCTGGAGTTGAAGCCCGGATGCGGCAAGTTGCTGCAATACGGGTTCTGCATCGCCTGGATCAACCACGGCCGCCTGGCCATGGGCGTGTAGCATCCAGATGTAGTTATCTGAAAAAGCCGGAATGGGAATAATGTCATACATGATGGGATACTTCGATGTTGAGGAATAAATGTCAATAGACGATCAGCAGTCATGGCTGGCAAAGCCTATTGGCGCGTATCTACTGGAGCGCGAGCAATGTCTGTTCGACCAGGCCGTGGCCGATGTGTTCGGCTTCAATGCCCTGCAAATTGGCCTGCCGCAAGCCAATTTACTGCAACAATGCCGTATGCCATTCATGTTTCACACGGATCAGGAGCACGGCGAGGTGCTTAGTGATTCCACCCAGCTGCCTTTTTCTGCCAATACCATCGATTTATTGCTCATGCCCCACACTCTGGATTTCAGTGAGGATCCGCACCAGACCCTGCGCGAAGCCGAGCGAGTGCTTGTGGCAGAAGGGCACCTCATGATCAGTGGCTTTAACCCGCTCAGCAGCTGGGGCGTGAAGCGTATGCTAGGCAAGCGGCAAGGGTACCCCTGGCATGGCAACTTTTTACCTTTGTTACGCATTAAGGATTGGCTAGCCTTGCTGGGTTTTGAGATAATCAGCACCGGCATGACCTGCTATGCGCCACCCTGGGTCAGCGCACGCTGGCTGGAGCGCAGCCGTTTTCTGGATCAGGCAGGTGGGCGTTGGTGGCCGATGCGCGGCGGCGTGTATTTTGTGGTGGCCCGCAAACGCGTGCTGGGCATGCGGGTGATCCGTCCCAACTGGAATGCTGCCAGAATCAAGCCACGGCTGGTTGCATCGCCCAGCCAGAAAATCAAACGAAATCGAGACAAATAATTATGGCAGTTGAAGAAGGTTGCGTCGTCATCTACGCCGATGGCGCATGCAAAGGGAACCCCGGCCCCGGTGGCTGGGGCGCATGGCTGGCCATGGGTGGTCATGAGAAAGAAATGTGTGGCGGAGAACTGCTCACCACCAACAATCGCATGGAGTTGACCGCCGTCATTCGTGCATTGCAGGCATTGAAGCGGCCTTGCCTGGTCAAAATCTACACCGATTCCGTGTATGTTCAAAAAGGCATTACCGAATGGATGACCGGCTGGAAAGCGCGCAACTGGCGTACCAGCGACAAAAAACCGGTAAAGAATGAAGACCTCTGGCGCGAACTGGATCAAACCGTGCAGCCGCACAATATTGAATGGCTGTGGGTGAAGGGGCACGCGGGTAACGCGGGCAATGAGCGTGCCGATGCCCTGGCGAATCAGGGCGTGCTGCAAGCGTTAGAGGCGAAAGAACGCGCATGAGACAGATATTTCTGGATACGGAAACCACCGGCCTTTATCCCGCACAAGGCCATCGCATTATTGAAATTGCGGCGGTAGAGGTCATCAATCGCCGCATTACCAGCCAGCACTACCATGTCTACCTCAATCCCGACCGCGAGATAGATGCCGGGGCGCAGGAAGTCCACGGCATAACCCTGGAGTTTTTACAGGACAAGCCGCGCTTTGCCGATGTCGTTGGCGAGTTTCTGGATTTTGTGCAGGATTCCGAGCTGATTATTCATAACGCCCCGTTTGATGTCGGCTTTCTGAACGCCGAATTGGGCCGCATTGAAAAGCCTGGCATCGAGTCCGTCGCCAGTGGCATTATCGACACGCTGAAGATGGCCAAGGAAATGCGTCCAGGACAACGTAACAACCTGGATGCCTTGTGCCGCCATTTTGGCATTGATAACTCCAAGCGTACTTTGCACGGCGCCTTGCTCGATGCCGAGCTGCTCGCTGATGTGTATCTGGCGATGACGCGTGGCCAGGAAAGTCTGATCATCGATATGCTGGATACACCGGTGCATAACGATGATAATGATGCCCTGCAGATTCAGGCCATCTCGCATAAAGTAGTGTTGGCGGATGAGACCGAAACTGCCGCCCACCAGCAATACCTGCAAGGTCTTGCCAAGGGCGGGGCATGTGTCTGGCAAGAGTTGCAGCAAACCGAATAATCGAAAGCACTTATCTTGAACAATACGATTCTGGTAACAGGTGGCGCGGGTTTCATAGGCGCCAATTTTGTGCTGGACTGGCTGGCGGCTGGTCTGGGACGCGTGATCAATCTGGACAAACTTACCTATGCAGGCAATCTGCAAAATCTGGAGGCAGTACAACAGCATCCAGATCATGTCTTTGTTCATGGTGATATCGGAGACCGGGCATTGGTGGCAAAGTTGCTAGCCGAGCACAAGCCTCGCGCCATTCTCAATTTTGCTGCGGAAAGCCATGTCGACCGCTCCATTCATGGGCCGGAAGACTTTATCCAGACCAATGTCGTCGGTACTTTTCACCTGCTGGAGGAGGCTCGCCACTACTGGGGCAGCCTGGATACTACTGAGCAGGGTGCGTTCCGTTTTCTTCATGTATCCACTGATGAAGTCTATGGCACGCTGGCGGCGCATGATCCGGCCTTCACCGAGACTACGCCTTATGCGCCAAATAGCCCTTACTCGGCATCCAAGGCGGCTTCCGACCATCTAGTGCGGGCGTATCAGCACACTTATGGTCTGCCTACCTTGACCACCAACTGTTCCAACAATTACGGCCCGTATCATTTTCCTGAAAAACTCATCCCGCTTTGCCTGCTGAATGCCCTGGCGGGCAAGCCGTTGCCTATCTATGGAGACGGTCAGCAGATTCGCGACTGGCTCTATGTGAAAGACCATTGCAGCGCCATTCGCCGCGTGCTGGAAGCCGGGCGGGTGGGGGAAACCTATAACGTCGGTGGCTGGAACGAAAAAGCGAATCTGGATGTGGTGCAATTGCTGTGTGACATCCTCGACAATCTCCAGCCACTTGAGGACGGACGTAGTTATCGCGAGCAGATTACCTTCGTCAAGGACAGGCCCGGGCATGACCGCCGCTATGCCATTGATGCCAGCAAGCTATACAGCGAGCTGGGCTGGAAACCACAAGAAAGTTTTGAAACCGGCATCCGCAAAACCGTGGCCTGGTATCTGGAGCATCAGGATTGGGTTGAGAACGTTAACTCTGGCGAATATCGCCGCTGGCTGGATCAGCATTATGCGGAGAGCGCAGCATGAGAAAAGGCATTATCCTCGCCGGAGGTTCCGGCACGCGGCTTTACCCGGTGACGCAGGCTGTCTCCAAACAGCTGCTGCCGGTTTACGACAAGCCCATGGTGTACTACCCGCTGTCGACGCTGATGCTGTCTGGCATCCGCGATATCTTGCTGATTTCCACGCCGCAGGACACGCCGCGTTTCGAGCAATTGCTGGGGGATGGCAGCCAGTGGGGCATTCATATTCAATATGCCGTTCAGGCATCGCCTGACGGGCTGGCTCAAGCGTTTCTGATTGGCCGTGAGTTCCTGGGCAATGCACCGAGCACGCTGGTCCTGGGAGACAATATTTTCTACGGGCATGATCTGGGCAGCGACCTGCATGCGGCAGCACATCGTACCAGTGGTGCCACGGTATTTGCTTATCCGGTGAATGATCCTGAGCGCTATGGCGTGGTGGAATTCAATGAGCAAGGCCAGGCGGTGAGTCTGGAGGAAAAACCAGCTACGCCAAAATCCCGTTACGCAGTCACCGGGTTGTATTTCTACGATAACCAGGTGAGCGATATCGCCGCATCGCTCAAGCCATCGCCACGCGGTGAGCTGGAAATTACCGACATCAACAGCCATTACCTGGCTGCGGGTCAGCTCAAGGTGGAAGTGATGGGGCGTGGTCATGCCTGGCTGGATACCGGCACGCACGAGTCCTTGCTGGAGGCCTCGTTGTTTATAGAAACCATTGAAAAGCGGCAAGGCCTCAAAGTGGCCTGCCCGGAAGAAATTGCCTACCGCATGGGCTATATCGATGCCACCAAGGTGGAAGAGATTGCGGCTTTGTACAGCAAGAATGGCTACGGCCAATATCTGACGCGCATGCTGAAAGAAAGGGTGTTTTGATGCAACTCGTTGCAACAGGTTTGCCAGATGTACTGATTTTTGAACCCAAAGTGTTTGGCGATGCGCGGGGATTCTTTTTCGAGAGCTATAACCAGAATACATTTGAAGCCCTGACGGGTCTCAAACGCACTTTTGTGCAAGATAATCACTCGGCCTCGGCCAAGGGCGTATTGCGCGGACTGCATTATCAGATTCGGCAGCCCCAGGGCAAGCTGGTGCGGGTGGTGGCGGGCGAAGTGCTGGATGTGGCCGTGGATATGCGCAAAAACTCCCCCAGCTTTGGGCGCTGGACCAGTGCCATTCTCTCGGCAGAAAACCGCCGGCAGATGTGGGTGCCAGAAGGCTTTGCCCATGGCTTTGTTGTGCTATCCGAGTTCGCCGAGTTTTTGTACAAAACCACCGATTTTTATGCCCCCGAGCATGAGTGCTGCATACGTTGGGATGACCCCACGCTGAACATTGACTGGCAACTGACCGCACCGCCTGCGCTTTCTGCCAAAGACAGCCGTGGACTGGATTTCCTGTTAGCGCCTTGTTTCGATTAACTTTCCCCTGAATCGCTCCCATTGACTTCTCCCCGTATCTTACTCACCGGTGTGCATGGTCAGGTTGGTCATGCATTGTTGCCCATGCTGGCTACCTGGGGCACGGTCACGGCGCTGGATCGTGCTGCGCTGGATTTATCTGATGAGGCCGCCATCCGTAAAACTGTGCGCACATTGCGCCCCGATGTGATTGTGAATCCCGCTGCCTATACCGCGGTGGACAAGGCCGAAACCGAGCCTGAGCTGGCGTATGCCATTAATGCTGAAGCGCCGCGCATCCTGGCGGAAGAGGCGGCAGAGCTGGGCGCGCGCATGGTGCATTACTCAACGGATTATGTGTTTGATGGCCGCGCCAGCAAGCCCTATCGCGAAACTGACATGACCAATCCTCTTGGCGTCTATGGTGCGAGCAAGCTGGCGGGGGAACAGGCCGTGCAACAGGCCGGTGCGCAGCATCTCATCTTGCGGACCAGCTGGGTATATGGCGCTTATGGCAAGAATTTCCTGCATACCATCCTGCGGCTTGCCCGCGAGCGCGACAGTCTGGGCATTGTCGCAGATCAATTGGGTGCACCCACCAGCAGTCACGATATCGCCAGCGCAACGCTTACCCTCCTGAAATCCTGGCAACCAGAGCGCAGTGGTATTTATCACCTCACCAACAGCGGATACACCAGCTGGCATGGCTTTGCTGTCGCCATCCTGCAAGCGTATGAAGGACTGCAGGCCGAGCGCGGCTGGCCGCCATTGCGCGTGTCTTCGGAGGCGGTAAGGGCGATTACGACGGCCGAATATCCCACCCCGGCAGCCCGGCCTGCCAATTCACGGCTGGATGGCGATTTGCTGGAGCAGGATTGGGGTCTCAGGCTGCAGGATTGGCGTCAGGCTTTGGTGCAGGTGATGGAAACACCTGCGCTGTTAGGGTAGGCCTGGGATAAAGCCCGAGGAAGTTTGCGAGAAAGTTACCGAAGGGCGGGAGACTGATAACGCTCAGGCGAGCGCATCAGCCCAGCTGTTTGGCGTTTCATACAGGCGTACGCGTTCCAGCTTCAGATGATTGCCATACACATCCTGATAACGGCTATTCAGGATACGAAACGCTTCTGCCGCCATGTTTTCGGCAGTTGGCACGCTCTCCATCACCACCGTTTTATGATTGGGCAGGCTGTTGAGGAAGTTCAGCACATCCGCATCGCCTTTGTAGACCAGAAATGCATGATCCCATACGTCCACCACGCTCTCGCGTGCAATGGCTTTGACGTCGGAGAAGTCCATCACCATGCCGTTATCGGAGCTGCCATCCTGCTGGATGATGTCGCCTGACAGGGTAATTTCCATGGCGTAACGATGGCCGTGCAGGTTGCGGCATTGGCTTTTGTGGCAGGGGATGCGATGACCGGCATCGAATTCAAGGCGGGTAGTAATTTGCATGGCGGGATTATAGCAGGTGTCGCGAGGCGGCTGTCTCCAACCCGACGCGAATTTCTATGCAAAACAGGGTGTTTGCCAGAATATCTGGCCCCTATTCAGAGCAGGCCTCGCACATGCGCGACGGCGCTCTCTGCTAGCGCGGGCAGCGCATAGCCACCTTCCAGCACCGAGACGATACGCCCTTGTGCATGCTGATCGGCTATCTTTCTGGCAAAGGCGGTTATCCAGCTGTAATCCGCGGCTTCCAGTTTCAATCCCGCCAGCGGGTCATCCCGATGCGCATCAAATCCGGCGGAGATCATGAGTAATTGTGGTTTGAAACGGGCAAGCGCCGGGGCAATTTCCCTTTCCACGACTTCCCGGAAAGCTGGACCGCTGGTGCCGGCAGGCAGCGGGACATTGATCATGTTGGCGCTGCGCGTATCAGCGCCGCGATGCGGGTAAAAGGGATGCTGAAACGTGGAGCACAGCATGACATGGGCATTGTCGCGAAAAATGTCTTCGGTGCCATCACCATGGTGGACATCGAAATCCAGGATAGCCACACGGTCCAGCTTGTGCTGACTCAGGGCATGCGCCGTGGCGACGGCCACATGGTTGAAGATGCAAAAGCCTGCGGCATTGCTGCGCCCGGCGTGATGTCCAGGCGGACGTGTGCAGCAGAAGGCGCGCTGCGCCTTGCCTGACATGACCAGGTCTACTCCAAGTATCGCGGCTCCACTGGCGTGCAGGCAGGCTGACAGGGTCATCGGCCCCATGGCCGTGTCGGCATCCAGCCGCACCAGCCCGGCTGGCGGTGAAAGCTGGCGTATGCGGGCAATATAATCCGGGTTATGGACGCGGGCCAGTTGCGTATCCGTGGCGGCAGGGGCCTCATACAAACTGAGTTGCTTGATCAGCCCGCTGGCCGCGAGTGCTTCATGGATGGCCGTGATGCGGGCGGGGGATTCCGGGTGTTTGCCATCCATCACATGCAACAGGCTGTCCGGATGGCTGATCATGGCAGTGGTCATAAGCACGACTCCAGTCTGAATGAGTAAGAGTTGTCATCGGCAGGGACAGGTGAGGGGGTTGGCTGTTCCCACCCGTTACTCAGCTTGCTGTTGTCTGTCCATCTCAGCAGCCCGCCAGAAAAACTGTTAGCGCAACAGCTCCTGGGCCATGGATTGGTAATACTGCAGGCGCTCGGGATGAATTTCATGCCGCTCTGCCGCCTCTATCAGCGCGCAATCTGGTTCCTGCAGGTGGCGGCAATTATTGAAACGGCATTTGCCGAGATAGGGCCGGAATTCAATGAATGCGCGCTCCAGAGCTTCAATATCGAGATGGTGCAGGCCGAATTCCTGCAGTCCGGGGGAGTCGATCAAATGGCTATCGGCATCCAGATGGTAAAGATGGGCAGCGGTAGTCGTGTGTTTGCCACTATCCAGCACTTGCGAGACTTCCTGCGTGCGCACCTGCTGGCCTGGCAGCAGGGCGTTGACGATAGTTGATTTCCCCATGCCGGATTGGCCGACCAGTACGCTGGTGTGCCCCTGCAATAAAGGTCGCAAGGGGCTGATATCCTCATGTGCAGACATATGCAGTACGCGATAACCCAAGGCTTCATAGCGCTGCAGCTTGGCCATGGCTTCCTGCTTGTCACCCAGGTCGCATTTGTTGAGCACAATCACAACTTCAATGCCCGCGGCTTCCGCAGCCAGCAGGCAACGGTTGAGTAACTCTTCGTAAAAGCTGGGCGTGGTAGCCAGCATAATAATGATCTGGGTGACATTGGCGGCCAGCAGCTTGCTGCGGAAGGCATTGCTGCGATAGAGCAGGCTGGTACGAGGATCATTGCTTTCGATCACGCCCTCGGCCGTGTCGGTGAGCTTGATGTTGACGCGATCACCGCAGGCCAGGTCGGTTTTTTTGCCGCGGGTGACGCAGCTGATTTCGCGACCATCGTCTAACTCCACGCCATAGCGCTTGCCATAGGCGGCAATGACGAGGCCGTGTTGCAGTTCCTGATTTTTCAAAGGCACATTTCTGTCAGTGGTGATCAGGCATGATACCTGTCCCGCGGGTTATTTATCGAATTTATAGTAGGTCTGATTCAGGTAGCGGGCCACATGCAGCTCTTCATCCTCAAACCATTTCATACCGAGCATGGTGTTGCAATTGCGGATTTGCGCCAGTAAACCACGGGAGGTTTTCACCAGGCGATGTTCACGGATATAGATGGCAGATCCATCGCCACCGTATTTGCTCGCGTGGCACTGTATGCAGTTTTTCTCCACCATGGTTTTGCCGATGGCGGCATCGCCTTCGGCAAAAGGCTCGGCATGCGCGTTCATTGCCAGACTAAGCAGCAAAAGCAGGAACGATGTGCGCATGACGAGCTCTCCGATCTTATTTGACTGCCAGCTTGGCAATACGGATGCTGGCCGGTGGGTGTGAATCATAAAACGCCGAGTGCAAAGGATCAGGCGTCAGGGTAGAAGCGTTGTCTCGATACAGCTTGACCAAGGCTTCAATCAGGTGGCGTGCATCGGCATGCTTGGCTGCATAATCATCCGCTTCAAACTCATTTTTACGTGAGTAGCTGGCCATCAGTGGGCGCAGCAGGAACAGGAACACCGGGCTTACCAGCAGGAACAGCAGCAAGGCCATGTAATCGCTGGTCTCGCTTACGCCCAGGCCGGTATAGAACCATGCCTGTTGCTTGAGCCATCCCAGCAGGGCGAGGCCGACAAAGGTCACGAAGAACATGAGCACAATACGCTTTATCACATGATGATGCTTGAAGTGACCAAGCTCGTGCGCCAGCACGGCTTCAATCTCGTCTTCATCCAGCCGGTCGAGCAGGGTGTCAAAAAACACCACGCGCTTGCTGGAGCCAAAGCCAGTGAAATAGGCATTGCCATGGCTGCTGCGGGTGGAGCCATCCATCACGAACAGGCCTTGCGACTTGAAGCCACATTTGGTCAGCAGGGTTTCAATGCGTGACTTCAGTGAAGCATCGGCCAGGGGCGTGAACTTGTTGAACAAGGGCGCGATAAAGGTTGGGTATACCGCCAGCATCACCAGATTGAAGACACTCCAGACGATCCACAGGTAAAGCCACCAGTAATCACCGGCACCTTGCATCAGCCAGAGGGCCGCAAACAGCAACGGGGCGCCGAGCAGCAAGCCCACGAACGCATGCTTGACCATGTCGGTAAAAAACATGGCAGGGGTCATTTTGTTGAAGCCAAAGCGCTGATCGACGACAAAAGCCTTGTAGTAATCAAATGGCAACTCCACCAGGCTGCTGACGATCATGGCGGACAAAATGACAGCAGCGCCGCGCAGAATTTCATGATTGGCCAAGGCGTCGCGCCACAGGCTGTCTATCAATTCCAGGCCACCACCCAAGGTTAACGCCGCCAGCAAGACCGCCTGCGCCACGCTCTCGCTCAGCATCAGCCGGGTTTTTGCCGCGGAATAGTCGGCAGCCTTCTGGTGCGCTTCAATACTGATGGTTTGGCTGAAGGCTGCAGGCACGGCAATGCGATGCGCCACGATGTGGCGTATATGCCGTCGACCCAGCCAGAGCTTGATGGCGGTGGTCAGAATCAACAGGGCGGTGAAGAGGAGAGTAAGTGTCGAGGCCATAATGTCGGGGTTTTTCAGTTAAACTTATAAGGTACTGCCGTATGAAGCATCGTTACGGCGAAGGTTCACCAAAGCGCGCTGCATTAGCCTATTTTAATGGAAATCATTATGTCACAAGATCAAAATAACCTCATCTGGCTGGATATGGAAATGAGCGGCCTGCTGCCGGATAGCGACCGCATCCTCGAGCTGGCGGCCGTCGTTACCGACGCCGATTTGAATATCCTCGGGGAATCGCCCGTGCTGGTCGTGCACCAGTCCGATGCCGTGCTGGATGGTATGGACGCCTGGAACAAGGGCACGCACGGAAAATCGGGTCTGATTGACAAGGTCAAGGCATCGACGCTGGATGAAGTGTCTGCTTCGCAACAAATGATTGAGTTTTTGAAACAGTTTGTGCCAGCAGGCAAGTCGCCTATGTGTGGCAACTCCATCTGTCAGGATAGACGATTCATGGCGCGTTACATGCCGGAGCTGGAATCCTATTTCCACTATCGCAATCTGGATGTCAGCGTGTTCAAGGAATTGGCACGTCGCTGGAAACCCAGTATTCACGGCGGTTTCAAGAAGGCCAGCAAGCACGAGGCGCTGGCGGATATCTATGAATCGATTGAAGAGTTGAAATACTACCGCGAGCATTTCCTCAAGCTGGATTAATCGTTATCAAGCTTAACAGCAAAAAAATAGGGTGCCCGCAGGCACCCTTTAAGTGAGGAGAAGTCAAGCTTTGGAAGAAGCTCACTCAACACCAAGCATGTTGCATGCCATCGGTGGTTAACATTTGAGTGGGCTTTTGAAACTGAAGCTCAGCTGTACTATAAGTAATTAATATGACATCCAAATGAAAAAGCCTGATGCAGTTGATCAGGCTTTTTCATTTTAAGGTATTAGGTCAGAAGTGTTATCTAATGCTTTGATAGACATTGATATATTCTTTCGCGCTTTGCTTCCAGCCTAGCTCCCTGCGCATGCCGTTCTGTTGGATTTTCTGCCAGGTGGCATGGTCATGAAAGTAGTTGATGGCGCGTCGCAGTGTGTTGTAAAGCTCCGTGGTGTCGGCAGCATCCATCACAAAGCCGGTCGCGGTTTGCGCTTGCAGGCTTGCCGGGTCGGTATCGATGATGGAGTCGGCCAGGCCACCGGTACGATTGACCACTGGCGGGGTGCCATAGCGCATGCCGTACATCTGATTCAGGCCGCATGGCTCAAAGCGCGATGGCATGACGAAAATATCCGCGCCTGCCATGATCTGGTGCGACAGGGCTTCGTTATACCCAATGCTCACGCTGACCGAGCCTGGGTGACGCTGCGCAAGCGCACGAAAACCTTGCTCCAGTGCAGCCTCTCCGCCGCCCAGCAGCACCAGCTGGCATTGCTGCTCGGTAATCAGCGCATCGGCAATCGGCAGCAGCATGTCCAACCCTTTTTGATGGGTGAGGCGGCTTACCACCCCCAGCAATGGTCGCTGGGCTGCTGGTTGCAGGCCTTGCTGCTGTTGCAACGCCAACTTGACCGCCTGTTTCTTTGGCAGTGTGTTTTCATTATAGGCTTGGGCCAGATGGACGTCGGCAGCCGGGTTCCATTCGTCCACATCAATGCCATTCAGTATTCCGCGTATCTCGCTGCCACGCTCTGCTAGCAAGCCCTGCATGCCAAAACCGAATTCCGGCGTCTGGATTTCCCGGGCGTAGGTCGGGCTTACCGTCACCAGTGCATCGGCGTAGAACACACCCGCTTTGAGGAACGACATCTGCCCGTAATATTCCAGCCCCTGCATCTGATAACTATCCGCTGGCAAGCCTAGTCGGGCTACCCATTCCTGACCAAAGCAGCCTTGAAACGCCAGATTGTGGATGCCGAATACGCAGCGCGCCCGGCGCACATCGGGCTGGGAACGGATATGAAATTGCATGTAAGCGGGAGTTAAGCCGGTTTGCCAGTCATTGCATTGCACGATATCGGGAATCCAGTCTTGCAACGGACTGTCGCTACAGCCGAGTCGGGCTGCAATCATGGAGAGGACGCCGAAACGCACCGGATTATCTTCCCAGTCGCGCCCTGTGGTATCCAGATAGGGGTTGCCTGCGCGCTGATACAAGCTGGGACAGTCAATGGCGAGCACCTCAACGCCGGTGTCGGGCATTTTCCCCAGCACCAGGCTGGCACGGCCGACGTAGGGCAGGTCTTGCAGTTCCAGTACTTTCGCCTGGTCCTGCAGTTTTTTCATGACCGACGGGTAGCCAGGAATCAGTAACCGGACTTCTTCGCCCTGATCCCGCAACGCCGCAGGGAGCGAGCCGCTGACATCGGCCAGACCACCAGTTTTGATGAGGGGATGAGCTTCTGAGCTAACAAAAAGAATACGCAATCGAGCGACTTTCATTGTAATCAATACAGGGATGCCAACAGCCGTTTTCCTGACCAACGGGGGAGTGGCAAATCATCATACTGACCCGTCCGCCATAGGGCAAGCTGGGCAGCAATGGCAAAAAAAACGCACCGATCATGGCCGTTTTGCACTCGTTTAGAGCATGAAGAAACACACAATCGCCACCAGGGTAGGGGGTAATGCGCCGAGTAATAATTGCCCTGCGCCTATTGAGGCATCCTGAAAGCCATTTTTCAGCAAGGCGACGCCCGCCGGGTTGGGGGCATTGGCAATTACGGTGAGCCCGCCACCCGCAACAGCCCCGGCGACCAGCATGTATTTTGATTCGTCTGAAATGCCCATGATCAGAGATCCCAGATAAGTGAGGGCGGCGTTATCGGTGACGGCCGTTAATGCCACGGCGCCAAAGAACAGCGCGACAGGCTCAAGGCTTGCCACGATAGGTTGCAACCACCATTGCTGCATGCCGCCCAGCACGACCAGGCCTGCCAGGAAAAAGCCGACCAGCAGGCCTTCTTTCAGGATCAACGGGTTTTGATAGCGTTCATAGGCCTGGGTAAAGCCCAGGAACAGCAGGAACAGGCCCATGAAAATGACCGGGTGATGGGCGAACATGACCACGCCCGCCAGAAACAGGAAGTGGATGCCCGATACCAGCAATGGCGTTTTCTGGCCTGGGCTGGTTTCTCCGGCACGCCCCTGAAACTGATCCAGATGCTTGCGCAACATGATGGTGATGATGGTGGCATTGAATAGCACGGCTATGGCTGCTTTCCACCCAAAATGGGCCAGCATGAAAGCGCTATCCCACTGCCAGGTGGCGGCGACCATCAGCACCGGCGGGGCAGCAAACGATGTCAGCGTGCCGCCAATCGAGATATTCACGAACAGCACACCCAGGGCGGCGTATTTCAACCACTCCGGGATGCCATGGCGAAACACTTGCGGTGCCAGCATCAGTGCTGCCAGTGTCATGGCGGCAGGCTCGGTGATGAATGAACCCACCAATGGCACAACGGCCAGGCAAAGCCAAGCCTGGGCCACGGCAGTATTGATGGGCAATAGCCGCGCGATCACGGCAATGATTTGCTGCACGGCTTGCAAGATAGGTTTGGATGCCGCCACCACCATGACGACAAAGACAAAAAGTGGCTCGGTGTAGTGCCGGGATTCGGCATACTCAATGGCTTGCTCGCCGCCTGCCATCACTGCCATCAGCCCAATCAATATAAAAGCCCAGAAGCCGAAGACGACCTCTACTTCGCCCAATAAATGCAGTAGCCCGGCATGGCGCGGGTGGCGATGGGCCAGACTCTCGAAGAATTTGGCGCTAAAGGTGTGAAGCAGGGCGATGCCAAAAATGATGGCGGCGGTGATTTGAATCGACGTCGGGCTCAAACGGGGATCTCCGTTACAGGTGGGCGTGGTTTTATTATAGAGGGAATTCTGTTGCAATTAGACGAGACTGCTCGCGCTGGCTGATTTGGATCGTTTATTGCTTCACTGAGGTAAGCCATGCATGGCATGAAAAAGCGGAACATAAAGGTTGGATGGTGATTGGGGAGCATGGAATGACAAGCCGGATTTATAGCCATAACGAAAAGCTGTTGCGCGAAAACATACGCTACCTCGGCAGAGTGCTGGGGGAGGTGATTAAAAGCAAAGAGGGCGAAGAGACATTCGACCGCATTGAGGCAATACGAACAGCGGCGGTCAACTTTCATCGGCATGGCAATACCAAGGCAGCCAAGAGCCTGGAAAAGCTGCTCAAGACACTGACGGTAGAGCAGGCGATACCCGTCATACGGGCTTTCAGTTACTTCAAGCATCTGGTCAATATCGCCGAAGATCTGCATGCGCATCAGCAAAGTCGTCTGGTGGAAGATCAGGCCGTGCCCGGCATGCTGACGCATTCACTGCAGAAGCTGGCGGCCAGTGATCTGGACGCTGCAGAAATTGGCGACTTTTTTGCCAATGCGCTGATTTCGCCGGTATTGACCGCACACCCAACCGAGGTGCAGCGTAAAAGCATTCTCGATACCGAGCGGGCGCTTTCCCTGTTGCTGGTTGAAAAGAGCAATGTAGTTTCCATCCGCGAAGCCGAGCGCAATGAACGCATGATCGTGGGCGCAATTACGACCTTGTGGCAGACCCGTATCCTGCGTTTCAGCAAGCTCACGGTGGCGAATGAAATCGAAAATGCGCTGAGCTATTACCGCATGACGTTCCTGCAGGTGATTCCTGAGCTGATGCAGGATTTTGAAAACGACCTGCGCCATGTGTTTGCCGATAAGCTGAGTCCGGAATACAAGCTGCCATCGTTTTTGCAGATGGGCAGCTGGATAGGCGGCGATCGCGATGGCAACCCCTTCGTCAATGGCGCTACGCTGGAGCAGGCCATTATTCAGCAGTCGGCTACGGCATTTGCCTATTATCTGGAACAGGTGGAGGCCTTGCGCTCGGAGCTTTCGCTATCCACCCGGCTGGTGGGCGTGACGCCGGCGCTGGTCAAATTGGCGGAGGCATCCGGAGAGCAATCCCTGCACAGGCAGGATGAAACCTATCGGCTGGCGCTCAATGGCATACACGCCCGCCTGGCCCAAACGGCCAAGCTGCTGGTGAACGAGCGCGGCGATGTGCGGCGCGAGATCAGTGCCATCCCATATACCAGTGCCGAGGCTCTGTTGGCCGACATGAATGTGATTGCAGAGTCGCTGCAAAGCCAGCAGGGCGAGGCGCTGATCTACCCACGGCTAGGCAAGCTGATCAAGGCCATTGAGACTTTCGGGTTTCACCTGGCCACGGTGGATTTGCGGCAAAGCTCCGATGTACATGAGCTGGTGATCAAGGAGCTTTTTCTCAAGGCCGGGCAGGACTTCAACTACGCCACGCTGGATGAAGATGAAAAAGTGGAGGTGCTGCTGGAGGAGCTCAAGCAGCCACGCTTGCTGTTTTCGCCGTTTCAGCAGTATTCGGAGCTGGTGCAGTCTGAAATGGAGGTGTTGCAAAAGGCACGCGGCATACGCGCCGGATACGGCAAGCGCGCCATACGCCAGTACATCATTTCCCATACAGAGACCTTGTCTGACCTGCTTGAGGTAGCTCTGCTGCAGAAAGAAACCGGCATGTTGCGCGGGGTGTGGGGCTCGGCCAAGGTACAGATGGACCTCAATATCGTCCCGCTGTTTGAAACCATCGCCGATTTGCGGCATGCGCCCATGATCATGGGGCAATGGCTGAGCCTGCTGGGTATCCGCCATCTGCTGCGGTATCAGGGCAATGAGCAGGAAATCATGCTGGGCTATTCGGACAGTAATAAGGACGGGGGCTTCATCACCTCCAACTGGGAACTGTACAAGGCCGAAATTTCGCTGGTGGAGTTGTTCCGCCAGGCCAATATCCGCCTGCGGTTGTTCCACGGTCGTGGCGGCACGGTGGGGCGTGGCGGCGGCCCGACCTATCAGGCCATCATGGCGCAACCACAAGGCACGGTCGATGGTCAGATACGCCTGACCGAGCAGGGTGAAATCATCGCCAACAAATACTCCGAGCCGCGGGTCGGCCGTCAGCATCTGGAAACGCTGGTGGCGGCCACCATTGATGGCTCGCTGTTTCCACCTGACCCTTTGCTGGCAAAAAAGCGGCGCTCCTTCGAGATCATCATGGAGGAGTTGTCAGCCACGGCCATGACCGCATACCGCACCCTGGTGTATGAAACAGCCGGGTTTGCCGAGTATTTCTTTAATGCCACACCTATCTCGGAAATCGCCGAACTGAATATCGGCAGCCGTCCTGCTTCGCGCAAGGCTACCCAGCGCATTGAAGATCTGCGCGCCATCCCCTGGGGATTTTCCTGGGGGCAATGCCGTTTGCTGCTGCCAGGCTGGTTTGGGGTAGGCAGCGCCATTCATGAGTATTTGTTCATTGAAGATAAATTGCAGCCGGCACGCCTCAAAACACTGCATGACATGCTGGAGCAATGGCCACTGTTCCGCAGCCTGATTTCCAATGTGGACATGGTGCTGGCCAAGACCGATCTGGCCGTGGCACAGCGTTACTCCATGCTGGTGCCGGACAAGAAGCTGCGTGAAGGCATTTTTGCCGCCATTGAGCATGAATATCAGCTGACGACAGAAGCGCTCAATCTGCTGCTGAACAGCACGGAACGCCTGAGCAGCAATCCGGCGCTGGCCAATTCCATTCAGAATCGCCTGCCGTATCTGGATCCGCTCAATCACCTGCAGGTTGAGCTGATCCGCCAGTACCGCCAGGGCGCGACCAATGATCGGGTCAAGCTGGCGATACATCTCACCATCAATGGCATTGCCGCCGGGCTGCGCAATACCGGATAATGGCGTGGTGATATCTCACTCCGAGTAATAAAGCCGCAAAAACATTGTCTTGGGGCTGGATACCCGCTATAATCGCGGGCTTTCCACCTTGCCTTACCGTTGTCGCAAACGGGAGGCTGCTAACCCAAAAGGAGTGTTTATGCGACATTATGAAGTAGTGTTCATCGTCCATCCGGACCAGAGCGAACAAGTGCCAGCCATGATCGAGCGTTACCGTACCCTGGTAACTTCCAACGGCGGCGCTATCCACCGTCTGGAAGACTGGGGCCGTCGTCAACTGGCTTATCCTATCCAGAAAATTCACAAGGCACACTACGTGCTGATGAATATCGAATGCAATCAAACCGTGCTGGAAGAGCTTGAGCATGCATTCAAGTTCAATGACGCCGTTCTGCGTCATCTGACCATTGCGACCAAAGAAGCCGTTGTTGCTCCATCCCCCATGATGAAGGAAGAAAAATCCAAGTCATTGCTGGGCAAGGATGAAGCCGCTCCTGCTGAGGAAGCTGCTGCTTAATTGAGTTCTACCACGCTGGAGGCTAATCAGTTAGTCATCGCGGGCGAAGTGGTGCAGATTGCAGAACTTCGTTACACGCCAGCAGGAATACCGTTGTTGAGTTTTACCCTGCAGCATATCTCGGAAAAAACCGAGGCAGGCATGCAGCGCAGAGTCGAGTGTGCAGTGCCGGTAATTGCGATGGGCTCCATCGCAGAACAGCACAAGCACCTCAAGGAAGGAACCAAGGCCCGTGCGGCCGGATTCCTCGCCAAGCGCAGCATGAAAAGCACGCAACTGGTATTGCACATTACTACATTAGAGATAATCTGAATTTAGAAAGAGGTTCATCATGGCACGTGATATGTTCAAACGCCGCCGCTACTGCCGTTTCTCGGCAGAGGGCATTAAAGAAGTAGACTACAAGGATGTAGATCTGCTGAAAGATTTCATCAACGAAAACGGCAAGATCATCCCTGCACGCATTACCGGCACCAAGGCCCGTTATCAGCGTCAGCTGACCACCGCCGTCAAGCGCGCCCGTTTCCTGGCGCTGCTGCCATACACCGATAAGCACTAAGGGGATACGTCATGCAAGTTATTCTGTTGGAAAAAGTCGTTAACCTGGGTAACCTCGGTGACATCGTTAAGGTAAAAGACGGCTACGGCCGTAACTTCCTGATTCCTCAAGGCAAGGCAAAGCGCGCTACTGAAGCCAACAAGGCTGAATTCGCTGCTCGCCGCGCTGAACTGGAAAAGCAACAGGCTGAACTGCTGGTTGCTGCTCAGAAACGTGCTGAAGCACTGGTTGAGTACGTATTGGCTGTGAGCCAGAAGGCTGGCGTTGATGGCCGTCTGTTTGGTTCAGTTACCAATGGCGACATCGCTGAAGCGCTGACTGCCAAGGGTGTACAAGTGGCCAAGGCTGAAGTACGTATGCCTAACGGTCCTCTGAAGACCATCGGTGATCACTCTGTCAGCATCGCGCTGCACCACGATGTGGTTGTTGAAATCACCGTGTCAGTGACTGGCGAAGCTTAAATTTCTCGTCATCGCACTGAATGAAAAAGGCTGCCTGCGGGCGGCCTTTTTTTATGGCTGATCAAAATGATTGGGGTAAACTTGCCCGCTTAGCGTCTTTAATCATGAGTGTCTGAATGACAAAAAAGCATTCCCGCTGGACGGAATTAGTGCAGCCTGAGGACTTGGCCGGCACCCGCGGAGCGGTATTTTCCAGCCTGGTCGGTAGTATGGAACGAGCGTCTACCGTGGTCTTTCCGGATGTCAAAAGCATGCGCGAGCGGGATTGGCGCAGCAAAACCCAATACAGCTATGGCTTGCTTGGTACGCCTACGACGCGGCGGCTCGAGAATAAACTTGCTTTGATCGATGGCGTGCAGCACGCATTGCTGCTGCCTTCCGGTTTGGCTGCTGTCAGCCTGATTTTTCTGGCATTGCTGAAAAGTGGAGAGCGCGTGCTGTTGCCGCGCAATGCCTATCAGCCAGGGGTCGACCTGGCGCGCATGCTGGCGGTGCGTTTTGGCATTGAGGTCGATTTTTATGATCCCTTGCAACCAGAGGCTGTGCCTTTTACTGCCAACACACGTCTGCTCTGGGTGGAAACGCCAGGGTCGGTGACCATGGAAGTGGCTGATCTGAGGCAATTGGCTGAGCTTGCTCACGCGCGTGGTGTTCTCGTGGCAGCCGATGCCACGTGGTCTGCCGGCATAGCCCAGAATGTGTTTACCCCGGGCGCCGATATAGCCATGCAGGCGCTGACCAAATACCAGTCCGGCGGCAGTGATGTGATGATGGGCAGCGTCAGTACCGACGACGATGCGCTGCATGAGCAATTGCTGAAAACCCATATGCAGCTCGGGCTGGGGGTGAGCCCGGAAGATTGCCAGCTGGTGTTGCGCAGTCTGCCGCATTATCGCCTGCGCTATCTGGCGCAGGATGTCGCGGCCCGCAAACTTGCTGAATGGCTGTCATCGCAACCGGGTATTGCGCGTGTCTTGCATCCGGCCTTGCCCAGTTGCCCTGGACATGCCATCTGGCAGCGTGACTTCACTGCCGCTGCCAGTCTGTTTTCTGTCTTGTTCGAGCCCGATATTGCGCAGGCCAGCATTGATCGTTTTGTTGAAGCCCTGGCGCTATTCCATATTGGCTACAGCTGGGGCGGGGCGGTGAGTCTGGCGATCCCTTATGATGTGCGTGACCGGTATCCGCATAGCGGCGGGCTGGTACGTTTTTATGTCGGGCTTGAAGATGTGGATGACCTCATTGCCGATGTTGAGCAGGCATTGGCGCAGACGATCAATCTGTAACATAAGCACGATTTTCCACTCGTTGCCATGGCCGCGCTTGTTATAATGCGGCATGGCTGACGATATCCTTGAATCCTTGAAATTACCCCCGCATTCGGTAGAAGCCGAGCAGTCTGTGCTTGGCGGCCTGCTGCTTGAGAACGAGGCGATTGACCGCATTGCCGACCTGCTCGGACCTGCCGACTTTTATCGCCACGACCACAGGCTCATTTTTGAACACATCGCGCGTCTCATCGAGCGTAACAAGCCTGCCGATATCGTTACCGTCGCCGAGTCGCTGGAGAATTCTGCTGAGCTGTCCGGTGTGGGCGGTATCGCTTATCTGGGGGCGCTAGCGCAAAACACGCCTACCGCCGCCAACATCCGCCGCTATGCAGAAATCGTGCATGAGCGTGCCGTCATGCGCAAGCTGGTGGAAGTGGGGTCCGGCATTGCCGAGAGTGCTTATAATCCGCAGGGGCGCGATGCCCAGCAACTGCTGGATGAAGCCGAGGCCAAAATATTCCAGATCGCAGAAGGTGGACGCAAAACCTCGCAAGGCTTTCTGGACATGAAGACCATTCTGCCCAAGGTGGCAGACCGTATTGATTACCTCTACCAGCGCGAGAATCAGGGCGGCGTCACGGGCGTGCCTACCGGATTCAGCGATCTGGATGAGCGTACCTCTGGCTTCCAGCCTGGCGATCTGATTATTGTCGCTGGCCGCCCATCCATGGGTAAAACAGCTTTCTCGCTGAATATTGCCGAGAATGTGGCGCTTGAAACCAAGCTGCCTGTCGCCGTATTTTCGATGGAAATGGCGGCGACACAGCTCGCTGCCCGTATGATCGGTTCGGTAGGGCGTCTGGATCAGCACCGTATGCGTAACGGTAATCTGGAAGACGAAGACTGGGTGCGCCTGACGACGGCGCTGGGCAAGTTGAATGACGCTCCGGTATTCATTGACGAAGGTGCGGGCTTGAGCTCCTTTGAAGTGCGTGCGCGTGCGCGCCGTTTGCATCGCCAGACCGGCAAGCTGGGCTTGATCGTGGTCGACTATTTGCAGCTGATGACGGGTGCGGCTGGTCGGCAGAGTGAAAACCGCGCTACGGAAATCTCCGAAATCTCCCGCTCACTCAAGGCCTTGGCGAAGGAGCTTGATGTGCCGGTAGTGGCATTGTCCCAGCTTAACCGCGGCCTGGAGCAGCGCACTGATAAACGTCCAGTCATGTCCGACTTGCGTGAATCTGGCGCTATCGAGCAGGATGCCGACTTGATTCTGTTTATCTACCGTGACGAAGTTTATAACCCTGACTCACAGGACAAGGGCACGGCGGAAATCATTATCGCCAAGCAGCGTAACGGCCCGATTGGCCGCGTGCGTCTTACCTTCATGGGCCAATTCACGCGATTCGAGAATCACGTCTCTGGCAGTTCCTTCCAGGACGAATATTAATATCCTCTTTCCATGCGTCCCATTACCGCCACTATTCATCTTGCTGCCTTGCAGCACAACCTGCGCCGCGTTCGTGACTATGCGCCGCATGCGCGCACCATGGCGGTCGTCAAAGCCAACGGCTATGGCCATGGCCTGCTGAATGTGGCGCGCGGCCTGGCCGAGGCCGATGGATTTGCTGTCCTCCGTTTGCAAGAGGCACTGGAGCTGCGGGCGGCGGGTTATCGACAAACCCTGCTGCTGCTTGAAGGCGTGTTTGAGTCTGCGGAGTTGAATGCGGCTGCCGACGCCGGAGTGTCCATCGTCGTGCATGCTGAACACCAGATTGCCATGCTGGAGCAGGCAAGCTTGCCTGTGCCCATCGCTGTCTTCGTGAAAATGAATACCGGCATGAATCGCCTGGGTTTTGTGCCTCAGGCATTTGCATCTGCCGTTGCCCGCTTGGCCGCTTGCCCACAGGTGAGCAGCATTACCCTGATGACCCATTTTGCCACGGCCGATGAAGCGCCAGGCATTGCCACGGCCCTGCAGCGATTTGAAGCGGGCGCTGCCGGCATGCAGTATCCGAAATCCCTTGCCAACTCGGCTGCCATTTTGCGCCATCCTGAAAGTCATGCCGACTGGGTGCGCCCCGGCATCATGCTGTATGGCGCAACCCCGGTGCAATCGGTTACGGCCGCCCATTTTGGACTGCAGGCGGTGATGCATCTGCAATCGGAGCTGATTGCCTTGCAGACCTTGCCCCCCGGGGAGAGCCTGGGCTACGGCGCCACGTTTGTGGCCGAGCGCGAAACCCGGGTTGGGATAGTAGCTTGTGGCTACGCCGATGGTTATCCACGCCATGCGCCTGGGGGTACGCCCATTGCCGTGGCCGGGCAGGTGAGCAAGACCCTGGGGCGCGTTTCCATGGATATGCTGTTTGTCGATATCACGGATATTCCAGGGGCTGACATCGGCAGTCCGGTCGAACTATGGGGCGCCACCATTCCCGTGGATGCCGTAGCAGAGGCTTGCGGAACGGTGGGCTACGAGCTGCTTTGTGCGGTGACTTCGCGGGTTAATTTCAAGGTCGTGCATGGCTAAGGCAAAAACCGTTTACACCTGCACCGAGTGCGGGGCATCCTCACCCAAATGGCAAGGACAGTGCCCCAGTTGCATGGCATGGAACACGCTGGTCGAGAGCATAGCGGAAGCGCCGACGGCCAACCGCTATGCAGCATTGGCGCAGACTGCTGGCTTGCAAAAGCTGGCGGAAGTGGAGGCAGCCGAGGTGCCGCGCCAGCCTTCTGGCATCGGCGAGTTTGATCGTGTGCTGGGCGGCGGCCTGGTGGCAGGCGGGGTCGTGCTGATCGGGGGCGACCCGGGCATAGGCAAGTCCACCTTGCTGTTGCAGACACTGTGCCACGTTGGCCATCTGCGTAAAGCCATCTACGTTAGCGGTGAGGAGTCTGCGCAGCAGATTGCCATGCGTGCCCGCCGTCTGGGGCTGGATGCTGGCCCGATTGATCTCCTGGCCGAAATTCAGCTGGAAAAAATTCTGGCGACCCTGCAGACGCACAAGCCGGATATTGCCGTCATCGACTCCATCCAGACCATTTACTCCGAGGCCTTGCAGTCTGCCCCTGGCTCGGTGGCACAGGTGCGTGAATGCTCAGCCCAGTTAACACGTGCCGCCAAGCAACTCGGTATCACGGTGATCCTGGTAGGCCATGTGACCAAGGAAGGCTCGCTCGCCGGGCCACGCGTGTTGGAGCATATTGTCGATACCGTGCTGTATTTCGAGGGCGACCCCAACTCCAGTTTCCGCCTGATTCGCGCGTTCAAAAACCGCTTTGGAGCGGTCAACGAGCTGGGTGTGTTTGCCATGACAGAGAAGGGCTTGCGCGAAGTTAGCAATCCATCGGCGCTGTTTCTTTCCCATCATGCCGAGCAAGTGGCGGGCTCTTGTATTACGGTTACCCAGGAAGGCTCACGGCCTTTGCTGGTCGAGATACAGGCCCTGGTCGATGAGGCGCATGCACCCAACCCCAAGCGCCTTTGCGTGGGCCTTGAGCAGAATCGGCTGGCCATGTTGCTGGCGGTATTGCATCGCCATGCGGGTGTCGCATGCTTTGACCAGGATGTGTTTATCAATGCGGTGGGTGGCGTGCGGATCAGCGAGCCTGCAGTCGATCTTGCGGTATTGCTGGCGATAGTATCTTCTTTGAAAAACAAGCCACTGCATAACAAACTGATTGTATTTGGTGAGGTTGGGCTGGCGGGAGAGGTGAGGCCGGTACAACGTGGTCAGGAGCGCCTGAAGGAAGCGGCCAAGCTGGGCTTCACCCATGCCATCGTGCCCAAGGCAAATGCCCCCAAGCAAGCCATTCCGGATTTGACGGTTATCGCTGTCGAACGCCTGGATCAAGCCTTGCAGAAAATTAAAGAACTATAATCAAAGATCAATGTAACTTTATGAAAAATATAATTTTTGATCTTGATGGGACATTGATCGATTCCTCGGGCAGCATACTTGAAAGTTACGAGGAAGCTTTTCGTCAACATGGCATCACACCTGCCCGACCATTAACGCCGGAATTGATTGGCCCTCCTTTGATGCAATGCCTTTCCTTAATTGCCGGACACGATGATGCCGATACACTGGCAGCACTGGCGCAGGCTTTCAAACAGCATTACGACAGCGAAGGCTATAAGCTGACCACCGTGTTCCCCGACATTGAACCCATGCTGGCGCGACTTGCCCGTGATCACAAGCTCTATATTGGTACCAACAAGCGTATTTACCCGACCCGCCGCATTCTCGACCATCTCGGCTGGGGGGCGTATTTTCAGGAAGTGTATGCGCTCGATTACTTTCATCCTGCCGTCCCCAACAAGGCGACGATGGTCGGAAATATTGTCGCGGCCCATGGCATGAATAAAACCGAGACCATGTATATCGGTGACCGCATGGAGGATGGCATGGCGGCAGAGGCCAATCAACTGGCTTTTGCCATGGTCACCTGGGGCTATCTGGACCCGGCCTCGGGGGATATGCAGGCACATTGGCTAAGCTTTGACCAGCCTCAGGCGCTGGCAGAAGCCATTATCAAGCAATAAGCTGGTTTCAGCTCACTCAATCAGTCTGTCAAGGCTCGTCGCGGCGGTGGGTTTCCAGCGACAGCATCTGCCGGTCATGGTGTCTGGACAAGCCCAGTAGTGCCACGATCGCGCCTATCATGGCGCACAGCATATCGGATTGTGTGTCCCACACATCGCCTTGCGTGCCCAGAAACTCATCCGCCCCTTGCCCCATGGCAACAGCAGCACCCCATTCAATCAGCTCATAAACCGCGCTGATAGCGAGCGCAATCGCCACGCACAGAAAGGCCGTCATGCGGCGGCTGGTGAGATAGCGCATGCGCAGCAATATCTCGCGGGCGATCAGGGCAGGCACAAAGCCTTGCATCAGGTGACCCAGTTTGTCGTACGGGTTGCGATCAAGCCCGAACCAATTCTGCACGTCAAAGCCGACAGGTACGCGGGCATAGGTATAAGCGCCGCCGACGATGAGTACCAGCGCATGCAGGCCTATCAACACATACAGCATGTCCGTCAGCCGGAATTGACGATATGTCTTGATCAGCAAGGGCAGGGCAATCATGACGGGCAGTGTTTCCATGAGCCAGGTGGCACGATCATAAGGGGCGATACCGGAAAGCAGGAGGCTCAGCAGCACGAGAAAGGCAACGGTAAGCGGGAGTCTGGTGGATGGCATGGCAAATTTTCAGTGAACAGGTGATGAATCATAGCCAGCCCAGCCCCTGCCGACAATCCAGCTTTGTGCGTTGGCGCATGGACTACCCACATCAGGTCGCTTGCGGTATATTCACACAAGGCCGCTGACAAGCGGCCTTTCTCAAGCTGGCCTTTTCATTTGAATCACTTAATGGGAGCGCAATGCCATCGCTTTACAAAAGTCGTGACGAACGTGTGCAGGATGTGATGTTGGCCTATCTGAATGTCGAGGAATCCAAACGGTTTTCGCTGACGCACGGCAACCGCTACCTGCCATTCTCGGATCTGGAAAAAGAGATGATGCTGGAAGATAAAGCCTGGGCCATGGCACGGCTGGTGATCGACAAGATCATGCGCTTGCCGCCTCCCATCCGCGCCAGCGATTATCCGGCGCCCAGTATTTGACCCCTTGCAGGGCTGACTATGCGCCCAAGGCGCTTTACGCGGTCTGCGCCTGAACTATCTGGCCGCTGACGCCAGCGCTGTCTTTCCCCATCAAATAGAGATATACCGGCATCAGACTCTCGGCTGTCGGCAAGGAGTCATGCACTTCTCCAGGATGGCTTTTCTTGCGCTGAGGCGATTGCACGGGGCCGGGTATCACTGCATTCAGACGCACATTCGGTGTATTTTCCAGCTCCAGCGCCCAGGTTTTTACCAGATGCTCCACGGCTTGCTTGCTGATGCCATGGCTGCCCCAGTAGGCGCCAGCCTGATGCCCGGCAGTGGAAGAGGTGAAAATAACCGAAGTGTCAGTGCCACGCTTCAGCAATGGCAAGCATGCTTTGGTCAAGGCAAAGGGCGCAGTCACATTCACCTTGAACATGCTTTCAAACTGTTCCATGGTCTGAATCTCCAGCGGACTCAGATTATCGTAATGCGCGGCATTGTGCAGAATGCCATCCAGGCGGCCCAATTGCTGATAAATGCCTTCTGCCATTGCTGCAAAGGATGGCTCATCGGTTTTACTCAGGTCCAGAGGGAAAATCACTGCCTGCGGATAGCCCGCGGCTTCAATGGCGTCGTAAACCGCTTCCAGCTTTTTCAGCGTGCGACCACACAAAATGACAGTGGCACCATGACGCGCAAAGGCCAGGGCGGCTTCCCGCCCTATGCCCTGGCCTGCGCCAGTGACAAGGATGACGTGGTCTGCTAACAGTTGGGCAGGGGCTTGGTAGTTATGCATGAAACTTCAATCTAGATAGAGATGGTATTGGCGTTTTGAATGATGATGGCGCCCTGGCTAGGCAGCATCCATTCAATGATCAGGGTAAAGATGGCAATGAAAATACTGGCGAAAAATGCCGTCCAGAAACCGGAAAGCTGAAAGCCTTTCACCAGCTTGGCCACCAGCATGATCATGAGGGCATTGATCACCAGCACAAAGAAGCCCAGCGTGACCAGTGTGATCGGCAAGGTCAGGAAAAACAGAATAGGGCGTATGACCGCATTGGCAAACCCGAGGACGAGTGCCGACACCAGCAGAGATGGCACGCCGCTGAACTTGATGCCGCTGAACAGGTAGCTGGCCACCCACAGCGACAGGCTCATGATGGCCCAATGGAGGAGGAAGTTCGAGAGATCAGCGTTCATCGATGGCTTTCTGTATGAGAGGTGAGGGATAGTGTGATGTGCTGGGCGCATTGTACGCCGCTGCGGATGGCGCCTTCAATGGTGGCGGGATAATCTCCCGCCACATAATCGCCCGCCAGGTAGAGCTTGGGCAGGCCAGTATGGTGGCCTGGGCGAACCAGCCCGACTGTGCAACTAAACGTGGCACGTTTTTCGGCGATGACTTTGTACCAGTAGATGGGCGCCCGGAGTGCGGGGTAGTGATCGCGCAGTTCGGCCAGCACGATTTCGGCCAAGGCATCCTGTCGCAAGGACTGATGGGCGCCCTCGGCACTGATGACAACGGCAATCAGGCCTTGCTGCCCATCCAGTTGCCCACGGTCAAACACCCATTGGCTGATGCCTGCATTGAGGCCCAGCATGGGAAAGTCCAGTGCTACGCTGGCATCAAACTGGAAGTAAAGCGTGTAGATAGGTTGATATTGCAGGCTCGTCAGCGAATGTTGCAACGCTTCGGTGCCGGGCAGGTCCGCCAGCAGAGGTGTCGCCCGGAAAGGCTGGCAGGCCAGGACGACATGCGTATAGAGCGCGCTATTCTGATCTTCGGTATGGAGCCGGTAACCATTCCCTTCGGCTTCTATCTTCTGTACCCCGTTGCGCAGCTGCACATCTCCTCCGTGCTGCTGGATATCCTCCATCAGCGGTGCGATCAGCAGCGTCGACAAATCCTGCCTGGGGAGTAGCAGGTGGCTATCGTGCTTGTCGCGGGCAAAGCTGTCGCGCAGAACATTGACGAATACCTGTGCGCTCGCCTGATCAATCGGCGTGTTGAGCGCACCGAGACACAGGGGCTCCCACAGGCAACGGATCAATGTCGATGTCTGCTTGCGTTCATGGAGCAAGGTCAGCACGGAAATGTCACGTGCCAGTTTAAATCTGCGCAGTTGCAGCCAGGTCATGAAGCGGATGGCGGAAAATCGCTCGCTCCAGCTCAAGCCTTTGGCGCGCAACAAACCCACCAGCAAATGCAGCGGTGCTGGCCAGGCATCTGCCGCCTGCAGTTCAAATCCTTCTGCCAGCCGCAAATCCAGCGGCAAGCGCATCAGCGCCTGTGCTTCATCCACACCTGCTTGCGAAAGCAGCGCCAAGGTTTGTTGATACGCGCCCAACAGGATATGTTGACCATTATCGAGCCGGGCACCTTTCCAGTTCAGGCTGCGTGCACGGCCTCCAGCCTGGGGAGCGGATTCCAGGACGGTGACCTTGATGCCCTGTCTGGCCAGGCTGGCGCCAGCGGCCAAGCCGGCACAGCCTGCGCCTATGATGCCAATATGCGCATTTGCCAGAGAGGATGATGAGATCGACACGGTGTTATGGGGTGTGCAGAGGAGGGAAGTGCATGGCGCCGATGCTCTAGTTCCGCAGCCAGGTGCTGAATGCCAGCCACATTTTGCGCAAACCACCGAGCGAGGTACGTGAATTGAGCACTTTTTCGGCGCCGTCGGCCTTGATTTCGCGCAGCAGCGTTCGGTAAATGGCTGACATCATGAGGCCGGTGCGCTGGGTTTTGCGGTCTTCCTGTGGCAGCTCGCCCAAGGCTTTGTCGTAATAACGCTCGGCTCGGGCAATCTGAAAATCCAGCAATTCCCGTACTTTTGGGGTTTCATGCCCATGCAGGATGTCGATTTCGCTGACGCCGAATTGGGCCAGTTCGTCCTGGGGCAGGTAAATGCGGTCGCGCCTCGCGTCTTCCCCCACATCGCGAATGATATTGGTCAGCTGAAATGCCATGCCAAGATCCAGCGCATATTGCTCGGTGGCCGGGTTGCGGTAGCCAAAAATGGCGGCAGACAACAGGCCAACCACGCTGGCGACCCGATAGCAATAGAGCTCAAGCGCGGCAAAATTGGCATAGCGATTCTGCTCGCAATCCATCTCCATGCCAGCGATGATCTCAATAAAGTGTTGCTCTTGCAGCCGGTAGGTACTGATCGGGCCTTGCAATGCCTTGCTGACTGGATGTTGCGGATTGCCTGCATACAGGCCATGAATCTCCTCGCGCCACCAGGCAAGCTTGGTGCGGGCAATGCCGATATCGGTACATTCGTCGGCAATGTCATCGACTTCACGACAGAAGGCATACAGCGCGGTAATGGCATCGCGCTGCGGCTTGGGCAGGAAGCGAAAGCTGGCGTAAAAACTGGAGCCGCTGGCAGCGGCTTTGTTTTCGCAATATTCTTGTGGGGACAAGGGATGCTCCGGGTGATTATTTGGCGCGTACGGCCTTGTACAGCATCAGCGCCCAGTCATGGGGCTTGAGCACAGGCCGCTGGGTGAACATGTCACCGCGTGATTTATGCAGCTTTTGCAGGATGCGCTCGCCGCCAGCAATGATGGTGCGCATTTCGAGCCCGGTGCGGCCGGATAGTGCCTTGCCGAGCGGCGCGCCCGATTGCAGCAGCCGCCGGGCGCGGTTGATCTGGAATTCCATGAACAGCCCCCAGGTGCCGCTGCTGTCAGCATTGGCAATCTGCTTTTCTTCAATGCGGTATTTGCGCATTTCATCAAGCGGGAAGTAAATGCGGTCTTTCTTGTAATCAATCTCCACATCCTGCAAAAAATTGATGAGTTGCAGCGAGGAGCAGATGGCATCGGAAAGCCCGATATTGCGTGGCGTGGCCGCCTGGTAGAGATGCAACAGCAAGCGCCCAACCGGGTTGGCCGAGCGTCGACAGTAATCCATGACTTCGCCAAAGTTTTCGTAGCGGCTTTTCACCACATCCTGGCTGAATGCATCCAGCAGATCGTAAAAAGGCTGCAGGGGCAGGGCATGGCGTTTGATGGTGTCGGCCAGCGTGACAAAAAATGCGGTGTTGGGCGTGTTGCCCTGCGCTATCAGGTCCAGCTCCTGCTTGAACCCATCCAGCAGGGCCAGACGTTGCTCGGGGGTATGATCGCCTTCATCTGCAAAGTCATCGGCCTGCCGCGCAAAGGAATAAATCACGCCAATGGGGCGTCTAAGCCGCATGGGCAGCAGCACGGAGGCAACAGGGAAGTTTTCGTAGTGCGCACTGGCGTGGGCCAGGCTTTCGGCAGTAACGGCTTGGAATGTATTCATGGCTGGGTGAAGTATGCCACAAAATGCCCTGCTTAAAGCTTGCGGAGAGGGCGCATCTGCAGAATTTACCGCGGCCGCTTTGCGTTACAATCGCGGATACTTTTTGACAACCGAACGCTAGGAATTTTTTAATGCTGGGAATCATAGGCGGTACCGGGCTTACGCAGTTGGCCAACCTCAAGATCACAAGGCGGCAGCTTATACGCACGCCTTATGGCGAGCCCTCGGGGCCATTAACCTTTGGTGAGCTGGGCGGCAAGTCGGTGGTGTTCCTGGCGCGCCATGGCAGCGGGCATACCATACCGCCGCATGGCGTCAATTACCGCGCCAATCTGTGGGCCCTGCATTCAGAGGGCGTGCGTGACATCGTTGCTGTTGCCACGGTTGGCGGTATTCATGCCGATCTGGGGCCGGGGACCATTGCCTTGCCAGACCAGATTATTGATTACACCCATGGCCGCAAAAACACCTATTACGATGATGTGGACAAGCCGGTGATACACATCGACTTTACCGAGCCGTATTGTCCGCGCCTGCGCGGCCTTTGCCTGCAGGCCTCGCGCCAGTCTGGCGAACCGCTGATTGATGGCGGCGTCTATGCCGCCATGCAGGGGCCGCGGCTGGAAACGGCAGCCGAAATCAACAAGCTGGAACGCGACGGCGCCACCATGGTCGGAATGACAGGGATGCCCGAGGCCGTACTGGCGCGTGAGCTGGAGATCAGCTACGCCGCCATTTGTCCGGTGGTGAACCATGCCGCCGGGCGCGGCAGCAGTGCGCATGGCATTCGTTATGAAGAGATAGGCGCCGTGCTGGACCAAACCATGGAGCGAGTACGTAACTTGATAGAACAGGTGGTGATGAATCATGCCGATTAGGCCTGTATTGCGGATGGGTGATCCGCTACTTCTGCAAAAGGCTGCGCCGGTGACGGCGTTTGATACTCCCGAGCTGCACGCCTTGATTAAGGATATGGAAGACACCATGGCCCATATGAATGGGGCTGGCATTGCGGCGCCCCAGATAGGGGTCAGCCTGCGTGTGGTGATCTTCGGGGTAGGTAAGAATCCCCGCTATCCGGATGCCGAGCAAGTCCCATACACCGTCCTGGTCAATCCAACCCTGCAGCCGGTGAATGATGATCAGGAAGATGGCTGGGAAGGCTGCCTTTCCGTGCCAGGCATGCGCGGCATCGTGCCACGTTATGTGCGCCTGCATTACACTGGCTTTGACCAGTATGGCAACCCGATAGACCGTCTGGTGAGCGGTTTTCATGCCCGCGTGGTTCAGCATGAGTGCGACCATCTGGATGGCATTCTTTACCCCATGCGCATACGCGATCTGGCGAATTTTGGCTTCCAGGATGTGTTGTTTCCGAATGCCGATCTGGCGGATGACTGAATACGCTGGTATAATTTTGCGATTGTTTGCAGCGCGGTTGGTCATGCGCAGCGTGAAGCAAGCGTTTCCGGAAGAGTGGCAGAGCGGTTTAATGCAACAGTCTTGAAAACTGTCGTGGGTTCACGCCCACCGTGAGTTCGAATCTCACCTCTTCCGCCAAGAATACCCGTCAGCGGTGTTAGATTCATACCGATGCCATTCATTTAATTAAGGATTTAGACATGAGCCAAATCATTGTTGAGCACAACCCAAGCGAAGAAAAACTGAAGCAACTGGGCGTTTCCAGCTGGTCTATCTGGGAAAAGGAAGTTTCCAAGTTCCCACTGGATTTCGGCATCAAGGAAACCGCTTACGTTCTGGAAGGCGAAATCATCGTTACTCCTAAGGGTGGCGAGCCAGTCCGTATCGTTCCTGGTGACCTGGTTGTGTTCCCAGCTGGTCTGGACACTAACTGGGAAGTGGTTAAGCCACTGCGCAAGCACTACAAGCACGGTTAATTCCGGCTGTTTTGCCTGTCATACCGAAACCCGCGCAAGCGGGTTTTTTCTTGTCTATTTCTGCCATTTTTTACTCTATTGTCCAGCTTGAGCTGACAATCCTTCCCTTCAAAACATGCAATCCTGCGCTTCACTTCAGGTCACAATGGCATCTTTACATCAAGGGAGTAACTCTCATGCAACTCGAACTGGATAACAAACTTGCGCTGGTAACAGCATCGTCTGGTGGCATCGGTCTGGAAATTGCGCGCAGCCTGGCGGCAGAAGGCGTCAGCGTCATCATTAACGGCCGTAGCGCGGCGGTGGTGGAGAAGGCAATCGCCGAGATTCGCCGTTCGCATCCTGCAGCAAAGCTGCACGCCCTGGTCAGCGACAATGGTACTCAGGCGGGGTGTGAAGCCACCATTGATAAGTTTCCTGCCGTGGATATTCTGGTAAACAACCTGGGGATTTATGAGGCGGTAGGATTTTTTGAAGAGAGTGATGCTGACTGGCAGCGCCTGTTCGAGGTAAATATTATGAGCGGCGTACGTCTCGCGCGGCATTATCTTGCTGGCATGCTGCAGCGCAATGAAGGGCGCATTGTGTTTATCTCCAGTGAGTCGGGTGTTTCGCCTGCACCTGAGATGGCGCATTACAGTGCGACGAAAACCATGCAGCTTGGTATCTCCCGTTCTCTGGCAGAGCTCACCAAAAATACGGCGGTGACTGTGAATGCGGTATTGCCAGGCCCCACTCGTACCGAAAGCGTGGAGAAATTCATACTGGATGTATACCCAGGCTTATCGCTGGCGGAAGCCGAAAAGAAGTTCATGGCAGAGAATCGCCCGACTTCATTGATTTCACGCCTGATCAACCCCGCGGAAATCGGCAATGTGGTGGCCTTTGTATGCAGCCCGCGTGCTGCGGTGATCAATGGCTCCAATATTCGCGCAGAGGGTGGCCTGGTGAGGACCGCATTCTGAGGCTGATTTAGAAATATCCCTGTCTTTTGCTACTCAAAAGGCAGCGGCGCTTGTTTCTGTGCGGGATTTTCGCTGTCTTCCATCGGCATCAGCTGGCTGAGTTTTACGCCTAGCAGACGTATCTTCTTGGTCAGTGGTGCCCGTTTGAGGCATTCCCCGGCGGCTTTGCGTATGGCTACCGCATCGCTGATCGGGGAGGGTAGCGTCAGGTCTCGCGTGACGCTGGTGAAGTCCTGATAGCGCAGTTTGATGCCGACGGTGCCTGCCATATAGCGCTTGGCTTTCAAATCCTGGGCGACGCGCTCGCACAGGCTGGTGAATATTTCCCCAAGGCGGGCACGGTCGTGCCTGACATGCAAATCGCGCTCGAAAGTCGTTTCCCGGCTTATTGATTTGGGTTCGGAATAGGTGGTAACCGGGCGATGGTCTTGTCCATTCGCCACATTCAGCAGCCAGGCGGCATAGCTGCGGCCAAAGGTCGATTGCAGAAGCCCCACGTCGGCTTGAGCCAGCTCGGCAATGGTATGGATGCTTATCGTGGCAAGTTTGGCGACTGCTTTCGGTCCTATGCCGTTGATTTTGCTGACAGATAGTGGCCAGATGCGCGATTGCAGCGAGCTTTCGTCCAGCAGGGTCAGGCCATCCGGTTTATCCAGTTCCGAGCCTATCTTGGCCAGCAGTTTGTTGGGGGCGATGCAGATGGAGCAAGTGAGCCCCGTCGCACTGTAGACAGCATCTTTCAAACGCTGGGCAAGCGCCTGGCTGGGCTCAGTATGGTCAGTGAGGTCGATATAAATCTCGTCTATGCCCCGATCTTCCACATGCGGCGCAATATCCCGCACGGCTTGTTTAAATAGCCTGGAGTAATGGCGGTAGGCGTCAAAATTGGCGGGCAGGATAATCGCATCTGGCGCCTTGGCCGCCGCTTTCATTAATCCCATGGCAGAAAAAACGCCGAGCGCGCGGGCTTCGTAGGTAGACGTGGTTACCACGCCGCGACCTGCATAATCGCCCAGGCGTGCAAATTGCCAGCGACCATCGGCCAGTTGCCGTGGCGTATCAATCGAACGGCCACCAACCACCACCGGTAGCCCTTTTAACTGGGGATAGTGCAGCAATTCCACCCCGGCAAAGAACATGTCCATATCCAGATGGGCAATGCGTCTGGGAGGGGTGGGAGGCGATGGACTTGTGGCGATAGACACGGAGCAGAAATGCCCTGTTAAAGCTGACGGCTAAGGTCTTCTTTGAGCTTTTGCAGGGCGCTATCCGTCAATGCCTGGCCAGACTTGCCTGAGATGAGAAAGGTGTCTTCCGCCCGATTGCCCAGGGTGTTGATCTTGGCCGTGTGCAGGTGAATGCCATGGGCCAGAAAGGTGTGCGCCAGCTGTGACAGCAAGCCTGGCCTGTCGCCCGCCACAATATCCAGCAGATGATAGTTGGATTGGCCTTCGCGCTGCAGGTGGATGGTGGCGCTGATCGGCATGTGTTTGACCTGCCGGTTGAGGCGGCCTTGCAACGGTGTTTCCAGCGGCTGTTCTGGCATGAGCTTTTGCGTGAGCTCGTATTCAATGAAGTTGAGCAGGTCGCGGTATACCACCGACTTGCTGCTCTGGTCGGCCACCAGAAAGCTATCCAGCGCATAACCATGGCGACTGGTATGGATACGGGCTTCCTGAATGTTATAACTCATGCGATCGAAAAAGCTGCAAATGCGGGCAAACAGGTCGTCACGGTCACGCATGTATATCATGGTCTGAATGCCATCGCCTGCCGGGCTCAGACGGGCACGGACGATCGGTTTTTCGGTATTGAGATGGGGCAGCAGCAAGCGGCTGTGCCATGCAATCTCCTGGCTGGTGTGCTTGAGGAAATAGCTGGAGCCCAGCTGCTCCCAAAGTGGCTGATAGCTGGGCTTTTTGATGCCGTAATAGCTGAGTGTTTCTTCTGCCTGTTGCTGGCGCAGCTTGATCTCGATATTGCAGTCTGCATTGGCGCTGGCGTCACGCATCAGGCGCTGGGCGGCTGTAAACAGGTTTTCCAGCAGCTTGGCTTTCCAGGCGTTCCATACCGCCGGGCTGGTGCCGCGGATATCGGCCACGGTGAGCAGGTAAAGTGCGGTCAAGCGACGCTCGCTGCCCATCTGGCGCGCGAAATTTTCGATGACCAAGGGATCGCTGAGGTCGGCCTTTTGGGCGGTGCTGGACATGATGAGATGGGCCTCGACCAGCCATGCCACCAGCTCACTGTCTTCGCGATTGAGTCCATGCGCCTTGCAGAAACGTTTGGCATCGACGGCGCCCAGTGTTGAGTGGTCGCCGCCACGGCCTTTGGCAATGTCATGGAACAAGGCGCCCAGATAAAGCAGGTAAGGCTTGTCAAACTGCATGAAGAGCTGACTGCACAGCGGAAACTCATGCGCCAGCTCGGGCAGGGCAAAGCGACGCAGATTGCGCAGCACATTCAGAATATGCTCATCCACCGTGTACACATGGAACAGGTCATGCTGCATCTGCCCGACGATGCGGCCGAAGGCGGGAATGTAGTTGCCCAGAATGCCGTAGCGATTCATGCGGCGCAGGGCATGGGTGACGCCGTCTGGCTGTTTCAGGATATCCAGAAACAGCTGTTTGTTGATCGGGTTTTGCCGGAAGTCACGATTTACCAGCTTTTTAACCCGATACAGCGTGCGAAGCAGCGTGGGGCTCATGCCGGTTAATTCGGGATGCTGCTCCAGCAATAAGAAACTTTCCAGAATCGTGGTCGGGTTTTTTTGCAAAAGAGCGCTGTAGCGTGCATCCAGGAGGTTATTTCTAGCCTCGAAGTGATCATTGATCAGCACCGCAGGGGCGGCATTCGGGTAGATTTTTTCGCGTAGCAGTTGCAGCAGGATCTCATTCATCAAATGAATGAATTTGGCGCTGCGGTAGTAGTTGTGCATCAGCTGCTCGCTGGCGCGTTTGCTGCGGCTGGTGACGTGATTGAGCTGCTTGGCCAGATCATTCTGGAAGTCAAAGATCAAGCGGTCTTCGCGACGCTTGGCAAGGTAATGCAAGCGGATACGCAGCATCTGCAGGTATTGCTCATGGCGACGAATCTGGCGTGCTTCCTGTTGGCTGATCAGGCCGTGCTTGACCAGGGTGCTCCAGGCGCTGCCCAGACTCAGGCTGCGTGTAATCCAGAGTATGGTTTGCAAATCGCGCAATCCCCCCGGGCTTTCCTTGATATTGGGCTCAAGGTTATAGGGGGTGTGGTTGAACTTGGCATGGCGCTGGCGTTGTTCCAGCATCTTGGCTTCAAAAAACGCCTGCGTATTCATGTTGGCGGCGAATGCGGCCTGAAATTCGGCATAAAGCTGCTTGTGCCCGGCCAACCAGCGCGATTCCAGAAGATTGGTCTGTACTGTCACATCCTTGGATGCTTCGTCTGCACATTCGCTGAGGGTGCGTACGCTGTGACCCACAGCCAGGCCAATATCCCAGAAAGTGCCTACCAGCGCTTCAATCTGGCGATCCAGTGCCTGGTCGTAATTGTCAGGCAGCAGAATCAGCAAATCGACATCGGAGTGTGGAAACAGCTCGCCGCGCCCATAACCGCCGACGGCGATAAGGCAGACATCCTGATTCAAGCCAGCGTCCTGCCAAAGCGCCTGCAGGAGCTGATCCACAAATTTGGAATGCCCTTTTAACAGGGCCGTGGTATTGCCGGATTGCTCAAAAGCTTCTTGCAAGGCCTGTTGGCGCGCATGCAGTTGCTGGCGCCAGTCTTTCGCCAGGCTGGCGTGAGGAGTATCCGGCAACGCTTGAGGCATACTGGTTAGATGAAGCTGGGAATGGCGGGCGAGCCAGCGGAAACCGTGAGAACCTCGTAACCGGTATCCGTCACCAGCACCGTGTGTTCCCATTGGGCCGACAGGCTGTGGTCTTTGGTGACGATGGTCCAGCCATCTCCCAGTTGCTTGATGTCGCGCTTGCCAGCATTGATCATGGGCTCAATGGTGAAGATCATGCCTTTTTGCAGCTTGACGCCAGCGCCAGGCTTGCCGTAATGCAGCACCTGTGGATCTTCGTGGAATTTCTTGCCTATGCCGTGGCCGCAGAATTCACGCACCACGCTATAGCCACTTTTTTCTGCATACACCTGAATGGCATGGCCGATATCGCCTAGCGTCGCACCTGGTTTTACCTGTTGTATGCCCAGCCACATGCACTCATAGGTAATGTCGCACAGGCGTTTTGCCTGAATGGAGGGCTCGCCCACCATGAACATGCGGCTGGTATCGCCATGGTAACCATCCTTGATCACCGTAATGTCCAGATTCACGATGTCGCCGTTTTTCAACACCTTGGGGCCCGGAACACCATGACAGATCTGGTGGTTGATGGAGGTGCAGATGGACTTGGGGTAGGGTGTGTGGCCATGCGGCGCATAATTAAGAGGCGCCGGGATGGTTTTTTGTTCATTGACCATGTAGTCATGGCACAGTTTGTCGAGATGCTCGGTGGTGACGCCGGCCTGGACATAAGGCGTGATAAAATCAAGCACTTCGGAGGCAAGGCGGCCCGCGATGCGCATTTTCTCAATATCGAGGTCATTCTTGATGGTAATTGCCATATTCACTGCATTAAGCCGAAGCTTGTTTTTCCTTGAGTTCAGACAGTCGCTTATGTTAACATATTGCACCCGTTTAGCAGCTTAATTGGCTGTTGGCGGCCTTAACCAGCATGCGCTTGATCTTTTTATTCGCATGCAAAATCTGCACACATGCCCCGTACAGGGTGTCCGTTCATACGGATGTTGGTTGGGCGTGTGGAAGCAATTAACCCTTACTGGAGACTTTTATGTCCGTAACTATGCGTCAAATGCTGGAAGCCGGAGTTCACTTCGGCCATCAAACCCGCTACTGGAACCCCAAGATGGCACCGTTCATCTTCGGTGACCGGAACAAGATTCATATCGTCAACCTGGAAAAAACCCTGCCACTGTTCGAAGATGCACTGAAGTATGTGCGTCAACTGGCTGCTAACAAGGGCCGTATCCTGTTTGTTGGCACCAAGCGTCAAGCACGCGACATCATGAAGGAAGAAGCTGAGCGCGCTAACTGCGCTTACGTTAACCACCGCTGGCTGGGTGGCATGCTGACCAACTTCAAGACCGTCAAGCAATCCATCAAGCGCCTGAACGACTACGAAACCATGCTGCAAGATGGCAGCCTGGACAAGTTCGGCAAGAAAGAAGCCCTGGGCTACAAGCGTGAAGTTGAAAAGCTGCAACGCTCTATCGGTGGCATCAAGGAAATGGGTGGCCTGCCAGACGCGATTTTCATCGTGGACGTAGGTCACGAAAGCGGCGCTGTTACTGAAGCTGCCAAGCTGGGTATTCCTGTTATCGGTGTTGTTGATACCAACAACTCTCCAGATGGCGTTGCTTATGTTATTCCTGGTAACGACGACTCCAGCCGTGCGATTCGTCTGTATGCCCGCGGTATTGCTGATGCAGTACTGGAAGGCCGCAGCCAAGCCATCACGGAAATCGTGAAGTCTGCTAGCGAAGAAGAATTCGTCGAGGTTGAAGAAACCGCGGCAGAGTAAGACCCTGACAAAAGGGGGCGAAAGCCCCCTTTTTTATACCTGTTATATGGCCTAGTCTGGCCGAAATCATCATTGAAGGAGCAAATAATGGCTGAAATTACCGCAGGCATGGTAAAGGAATTGCGTGAGCGCACTGATGCGCCCATGATGGATTGCAAAAAAGCACTGACAGAAGCCGAAGGCGACATGACCCGTGCAGAAGAAATTCTGCGTGTACGTTTCGGTAACAAGGCAAGCAAGGCTGCTGGCCGTGTTGCTGCTGAAGGTACCGTTGGCATCAGCATCAGCGCTGATGGCAAGACTGGCGCCATGGTAGAAGTGAACTCTGAAACTGACTTCTGTGCCAAGAACCAGGATTTCGTGAACTTCGTTAACGAACTGGCCGCAGTGATTGCCAGCAACAAGCCAGCCGATATCGCTGACGTTGCAGGCCTGAAGATGGGTTCCGCTACCGTTGAAGAAAACCGCACTGTGCTGGTTGGCAAGATTGGTGAAAACATCACTCCACGTCGCTTCCTGCGTGCAGATGCACAAGGCAAGCTGTACAGCTATGTTCACGGCAGCAAGATCGGTGTTGTGGTTGATCTGGTGGGCGGTGACGAAGCGCTGGGCAAGGACATTGCCATGCACATTGCCGCTGCCAAGCCCAAGTCGCTGGATGCCAGCGGCGTGGATGCAGCCCTGATCGAAGCCGAGCGTCGCGTGGCGATTGAGAAGGCCAAGGAAGCTGGCAAGCCAGACGCCATGCTGGAAAAGATTGCAGAAGGTACCGTGCAGAAGTTCCTGAAGGAAGTGACGCTGCTCAGCCAGCCTTTCGTCAAGGATGACAAGCAGTCCATCGAGCAATTGCTCAAATCCAAAAACGCTTCTGTTGCCTCTTTCACCATGTACGTCGTGGGTGAGGGCATTGAGAAGGTTGTTACCGACTTCGCTGCTGAAGTCGCTGCTGCAGCCAAGATCTAGGCTGCAGTTTCTCTGGTAGTAAAACCGCGGGGGCTTCACCCCTGCGGCTGTAATGATGTACTCGCTGCAAAACGATAATGTGATTTAATAACGCATTGTCGTTTTGCACAATTCAGATAGGAGCCCCATGACATCCCCCGCCTTTAAACGCATCCTGCTTAAATTATCCGGTGAAGCCCTCATGGGTGATGACAGTTACGGGATTAATCGTGCGACCATTTCCCGGATTGTGAATGAAATCAAGGAAGTGGTGGATATGGGCGTGCAGGTGGCCGTGGTCATCGGTGGCGGCAACATCTTTCGTGGAGTTGCGCCTGCGGCTGAAGGCATGGATAGAGCGACGGCTGACTATATGGGCATGATGGCAACGGTGATGAATGCATTGGCCTTGCAGGACGCCATGCGTCACATTGGGCTGGTGAGCCGCGTGCAGTCCGCCCTCAATATCGAGCAGGTTGCCGAGCCGTATATTCGTGGCAAGGCGATTCGTTATCTGGAAGAAGGGCGCGTTGTGATCTTCGGTGCCGGTACCGGTAATCCTTTTTTCACAACAGATACTGCAGCAGCGTTACGCGGTATGGAGATGAATGCGGAGATCGTGCTGAAAGCCACCAAGGTCGATGGGGTTTATACCGATGATCCCAAGACCAATCCCGATGCCATGCGTTACAAAACACTGACCTTTGATGAAGCCATCATCAAGAACCTCAAGGTCATGGATGCGACGGCACTGACGCTGTGTCGCGATCAGAAATTACCTATTTCCGTATTCAGTATATTCAAGCAGGGCGCCCTTAAGCGTGTAGTCATGGGCGAAGATGAAGGTACGCGCGTATTGCCTTAAGGCATGCGCCAGCTTTAGGAGAGAGTGATGCTCAACGAAGTAAAGAAAAACGCAGAACAAAAGATGCAGAAATCCCTGGAGTCGCTCAAGAGTGACCTCGGTAAAGTGCGTACGGGCCGTGCACATACCGGCCTGCTGGATCATGTCATGGTGGAATACTATGGCTCCATGGTCGCAGTGAATCAGGTAGCGAACGTTACGCTGGGCGATGCTCGTACCATCAACGTGCAGCCTTACGAAAAGAACATGGTGGCCAAGATCGAGAAAGCCATCCGTGATGGTGATCTGGGCCTTAATCCGGCAACCAATGGGGACGTGATTCGTGTGCCTATGCCCATGTTGACGGAAGAACGCCGTCGCGACCTTATCAAGGTCGTGCGTACCGAAGGTGAAAATGCCAAGGTGGCTATCCGCAATGTGCGCCGTGATGCCAATGATCAGCTGAAAAAACTGACCAAAGACAAAGAAATCAGTGAGGATGACGAGCGCCGCATGCAAGACGAGGTGCAAAAGCTGACGGACCGTTTTGTGGCTGAGGTTGATAAGCTTCTGCAAGTCAAAGAAGCCGACCTTATGGCGGTGTAAACTGCCTTGTTTGATTTGCCTTTAGAAACGGAGTCTTGATTGGCGCTTTTTTTCAGCTCCACGCAATCCATTCCCGCCACCGCTGAGGTGCCGCGCCATATTGCCGTCATCATGGATGGCAATGGGCGCTGGGCCAAAAAGCGATTCCTGCCGCGAGTCGCGGGCCACAAACGTGGCGTCGAAGTGGTGCGCGACATCGTCAAGCAGTGTGCGAGCATCGGCGTTGAATACCTGACGCTGTTTGCTTTCAGCAGTGAAAACTGGCGCCGTCCGCAGGAGGAAGTCTCCTTCCTGATGGGGCTTTTCATGGAAGCCCTGCAACAAGAGGTTTCCAAGCTTCATAAAAATAACATTCGCCTGGTCATGATCGGCGACCATTCCCGCTTTGATGAGTCCTTGCGCGAGCAGATTGCCCGTGCGGAAGCCCTGACGCGGGATAATACCGGCCTCACGCTGACCATTGCTGCGAATTACGGCGGCCGCTGGGATATATTGCAGGCGGTGAACCGTTTGCAGGCCGAGCACCCTGAGCTTGCTGGCAATTATAATGAAGAGCATCTGGCGCCTTATCTTTCCATGCATTATGCCCCGGAGCCTGATTTATTCATCCGTACAGGCGGCGAGCAGCGCATCAGTAACTTCTTGCTGTGGCAACTGGCATACAGCGAGCTCTATTTTACGGACACCTTATGGCCCGATTTTGACTCGGCTGCTTTCGAACTTTCCATTGCATCTTATCGTCAGCGTGAGCGTCGTTTTGGCCGCACCAGCGAACAGTTACAACAATAAGTCATGCTAAAAGCGCGCGTTCTTACATCCCTGGTACTGATACCACTTTTTCTGGCTGCGCTGTTCTATCTTCCCGAGGTCTACTGGGCCTTGCTGATGCTCTTCATCATTACCATCGGTGCATGGGAATGGGCGAGCATGAATCGACTGGGCGGGGGGCAATGGTTATATCCGGCAGTGACATTTGCCATTGGCCTGCTCGCGGTTGCCGTCACTGACTCATCGTATGTGTTTATTCAACAGCATCTTCTGTTCTGGGGCTTGCTGGCCTCTGCCATTTTTTGGACCTTTTTTGTCCCCATCTGGTTATCCGGACGTTTTCGTATTCGAAACCAGGTGGGGGTAGCCGTTATCGGATGGGTAATCCTTATCCCGACCTGGCTCGCCTTCGTCAGTTTGCACCGCATCCAGCCAGGGCTGTTGCTTGCCTTGATGGTTGCGGTATGGATTGCCGATAGTGCGGCTTATTTCGCGGGCAAGCGTTTTGGCCGCCACAAGCTTGCACCGAAAATCAGCCCGGGGAAAACCTGGGAGGGCGTGCTGGGCGCTTGGCTGGCCGTCAGCGTATATGGGCTCATCCTTTGTAGCACATTGGGAATCACCCCCTGGATTATCCTGGGGCTTTGGGGGATTACCGTGCTGAGTATCATGGGAGATCTTCTGGAGTCGCTGGTGAAGCGGCATGCCGAAGTAAAGGACAGCGGTCGCTTGTTACCTGGGCACGGCGGCGTGCTTGATCGCATCGATGGCTTGACCTCAAGCTTGCCGCTGGCAGCGTTCTTTATTTATTTCCCGTTGTATTACCACTACGCCTATCCTTTATGGGCAAGTGTTTCCCAATAGCCTTGGGGGCGAAATTTGTTACAGTCATCACCACAAAACATTACCATCCTTGGTGCCACTGGCACCATCGGGCTCAATACGCTGGATGTGATTGCCCGTCACCCTGACAAATACCGCGCTTATGCATTAACGGCTAACGGTCGCGCCGAGGCCTTGTTTGATCTATGCAAGCAATATCATCCGCGATATGCCGTGCTGTTGCAGGAGGCCGCGGCAGATCGCCTGCGGCAGATGCTCATCCAGGCGGGTATTGAAACGGAAGTTCTGTTTGGCATGGATGCCCTGGAGCAAGTCGCTTCCGCTCCTGAGGTGGATGCTGTCATGGCCGCCATTGTGGGGGCAGCCGGTCTCAGGCCTGCCATGGCCGCTGCCCATGCCGGCAAGCGCATCATGCTGGCCAACAAGGAAACGCTTGTGATGGCCGGCAGCTTGTTCATGCAGGCGGTGGAAGAGAGTGGTGCGACCTTGCTGCCTATCGATAGCGAGCATAACGCCATCTTTCAGGTCATGCCTGCCAAAAAATACCCTGACCTTCACAGTGGCGGTGTACGCAAAATATTGCTGACGGCATCCGGCGGTCCATTCCGCAATGCCAGCCGGGAGCAATTGCTGCAAGTGACTTCGCAGCAGGCGCTCAATCATCCCAATTGGGTCATGGGACCCAAGATCACCATTGACTCTGCCACCTTGATGAACAAAGGTTTGGAAGTGATTGAAGCGAAATGGCTTTTTGATGCAACGCCCGAGCAGATTGAGGTGGTGGTGCATCCACAAAGCGTCATTCATTCCATGGTGGAATATGTGGATGGCTCGGTGCTGGCGCAATTGGGGAACCCCGACATGCGTACGCCCATCGCTTATGCCCTGGCTTATCCTGAGCGCATAGACAGCGGCGTGGGCTCGCTCGACTTGTTCAAGATTGCGACATTGAATTTCGAACGTCCTGACACTGGCCGTTTCCCATGTTTGCGCCTGGCTTTTGATGTGCTGAAGCGCGGTGGAACAGCACCTGCGATTCTCAATGCAGCTAATGAAGTCGCTGTTGAGGCGTTTCTGCAATCTCGCATAGGGTTCATGGATATCCCCGCCCTCATCGAGCGCGTGCTCTCGCTATCCAGCATAGAACCCGTTACTGACATTCCCAACCTGATTGCAGCTGACCAGGCCGCCCGTCAGCTGGCTCAGGAATGGATGGTGCAATCAGCATGATCACTGTCATCGCGTTTGTTGTTACCCTTGGCATCCTGATTACGATTCATGAGTATGGACATTTTCAGGTCGCGCGCTGGTGTGGCGTCAAGGTCTTGCGATTTTCACTGGGCTTTGGAACGCCATTGCTGACCAGAAATATCGGCAAGGACAATACCGAGTTCGTGCTGGCGGCTTTCCCCCTGGGCGGCTACGTGAAAATGCTGGATGAGCGCGAAGCCCCAGTTGCCGAGCATGAGCTGCATCGCGCCTTTAATCGGCAAGCCGTATGGAAACGTATGCTCATCGTGCTGGCTGGGCCGGTGGCGAACCTGTTACTCGCCATCCTGCTTTACTGGGTGCTGTTTATGCATGGCGTCATGGGTATCAAGCCACTGTTAGGGGATATTCCTTCAGAAACACCCGCAGCCATTGCGCAAATGAAATCCGGCGAGCTGATTACCGATATCGCTGGCGAGACTGTGGCCAGCTGGCAAGACGTACGCTGGATACTGATGCGTCAGGCGCTTGGTGACTCCCCGGTCTCGGTAGAGGGGCGGCTGAACGACGTTTCCCTGCATCATCAATTGAATTTATCTGTGTTGGACAAAGATGATTTTGAGGGAGACTTCCTGCCAAAATTGGGCCTCGTACCTTATCGCCCAAGCATGCCACCTGTGGTGGGGGAGGTCGTGGCCGGAAGCGCAGCAGAAAAGGCTGGTTTGCGTGCAGGAGACAACATACGCGCAATTGATGGCGTTGGCATTACAGCTTGGGATCAGGTGGTGGATACCATACGCCTTCATCCGCATACGCCATTGAAGGTCACCGTCGCACGTAATGCTCAAACGGTGGATTTACAGGTTATTCCCGATAGTGTTCGAGAAAATGGCAAGGACATAGGCCGAATTGGCGCCGCTTACAAGGCAAACCAGAGCGAGCTGGATAAAATCATGACGACGGTGAGCTACTCACCAGGCGTGGCGGCTGCCAAGGCAGTTACCAAGACATGGGAAACCTCGGTTTTCAGTCTTCAAATGCTGGGAGGCATGCTGACTGGGGATGTGTCGTGGCGTGGCATGAGTGGGCCTGTGACGATTGCCAGTTATGCCGGTCAGAGTGCGAAGATTGGCTGGGAAGCTTTCCTGGGCTTTCTGGCACTCGTCAGTATTAGCCTTGGCGTGCTAAATCTGCTGCCTATCCCTGTGTTGGATGGGGGGCATTTGTTGTATTATATTGTTGAGGTTTTCAAGGGCAGCCCGGTTTCCGAGCGCGTCATGGAAATTGGTCAACGTATTGGACTGGCGCTGCTTGGATTGTTGATGGCATGCGCTTTTTATAACGATATAAATCGATTGATAACAGGCTGATCTGAATGAATTTAAGCATCAAGCTTAAGCATATACCGTTTGTGGTATTGGGTATGTATGCAACATCAGCAATGGCACTTGAGCCATTCGTAGTGAAGGATATTCGAGTAGATGGGATACAGCGTACCGAAGCCGGTACCGTATTCAACTACCTGCCAGTCAAGGTCGGTGAGACCATGGATGATGACAAGGCGACTCAGGCAATTAAAGCGCTTTATGGCACTGGGTTCTTCAAGGATGTGCGTATCGAGGCAGATCAGGATGTGCTGGTTGTTGTCGTTCAGGAGCGCGCTGCGATTGCCCAGCTGAATTTCAGCGGCAATAAATCCTTCCCCAGTGACAAAATGAAAGAAGGCCTGAAGCAGATTGGCCTGGCTGAAGGCTTGATTTTTGACCGATCCATGCTGGACCGTGCCGAACAGGAAATCAAACGTCAGTATCTTTCCCAGGGTAAGTATGGCGCTACCGTGAAAGCCGTGGTCACTCCTCTGGAGCGCAATCGCGTAGCAGTACAGTTCAATATTGAAGAAGGTGCCATCTCCAAGATTCGCAGCATCAATATTGTCGGCAATCAGGCTTTTGATAGCAAAACCCTGCTGGAAACCATTTCATTGACCACGCCAGGCTGGATGACCTGGTGGAACAAGAATGATCAGTACTCCAAGCAAAAATTGACCGCTGATCTGGAGACCTTGCGGTCTTTTTACATGAATCAAGGTTTTCTGGAGTTCAATATTGAGTCCACCCAGGTCTCGATTACCCCAGACAAACGTGACATTTACATCACCATCAATATCAGTGAGGGTGAGAAATACACCGTTACCGATATCAAGCTGGCTGGCGAAATGCTGCTGGCGGAAGAAGAAGCGCGCAAGCTGATCAGCCTCCAAACAGGTGAATACTTCAATCGCCAGAAAATTACAGAATCCAGCAAGGCCATTGGCGACCGTCTTGGTAACGACGGTTACGCATTTGCTAACGTCAATGCTGTGCCTGATGTTGATAAAGACAAGCATACTGTTGCCTTCACCTTTTTCATCGACCCAGGTCGCCGTGTATATGTCCGTCGTATCAACCTGACCGGTAATACACGCACCCGCGATGAGGTATTGCGTCGTGAAATGCGCCAGATGGAATCCGCATGGTATGGCGCTGACAAGATTAATCGTTCCAAGCAGCGTCTGGAGCGTTTGCAGTTCTTCTCGGATGTGAACGTGGAAACGCCTGCGGTACCGGGCACAAATGATCAGGTGGACCTGAATATCAACGTCACTGAAAAATCGACCGGTAGCGTAATGTTTGGCGCTGGCTTGTCCAGTGCTGAAGGTGTGGTATTCGGTGTTACGGTGAACCAGAACAACTTCCTGGGAACGGGTAATCGGGTGTCTGCGCAGGTGAATACCGGTAAGGTAAACACTATCTACTCATTGAGCTATACCGATCCTTACTTCACGCCGGATGGCGTAAGCCGTACCTTCAATGCGTATCGCCGCGATATTGATACTTCGTATCTGAGTACGGGTAGTTACAAAACATCTTCTTACGGTACCGGCGTAAGCTTTGGCATGCCGCTGAATGAACGTGATTCGGTGAGTGCAGGTCTGACCTTTGACTTTACCCAGGTTGATCTGACTTCCAGCAGCCCCATACAGTATCGTCGCTATTGCGGTGACTCTAACGCCAATGGGTGCGATAACACCAGCGTCTTGCTCAATCTGGGCTGGGCACATGATACCCGGGACAATGTGTTGTTCCCAAACAAGGGTGTTTACCAGCGTTTGAGCACAGAAATTGGTCTGCCTGGCCTGGACTTGCAGTATTACAAGGTGGAATACAAGCATTCCTGGTACAAGGACATTACGCCTAATATCACCTTCATGTTGAATGGTGAAGCAGGGTATGGTGACACTTATGGCAGCAAGGACTTCCCGTTCTTCAAGAACTTCTACATTGGTGGTGTAAACTCGGTGCGCGGTTATCAAACCAGCTCGATTGGTCCTCGTCTCTATGACACGGTGAATGAACGCGGGTATGCTATTGGCGGTACCAAGCGTCTGCTGGGTAATGCGGAGTTGTATTTCCCCATTCCTGGCATGAAGGATTCCAAGCAATTGCGCCTGAGTACATTTATCGATGCGGGTAACGTCTATACATCGGATGAGCGTATGGATCTTGGCGATCTGCGCTACTCAGCAGGTATTGGCGTGAGCTGGTATTCGCCGTTCGGGCCTATCAAGCTCGTATTGGCCAAGGCCCTCAACGCACAAAAGGATGCTGTGCAAACCGATGGCAAAACCTTGTATAACGACGATAAGACGCAGATCCTGCAATTCCAGATGGGTTCGCAGTTCTAAGCTGTTTGTATGATTAAGTGTTAAATATTGGAGAATGAATTGAGTAAATTATTGAAAAGCCTGGTCTTGACAGCATTTGCTGCTTTTACACTGAACGTGTCTGCAGCAGAGCTCAAGGTGGGTTACGTACAAGTGGACAAGATTCTGCAAGAGGCGCCACAAACGGCGGAGAGCGGTAAAAAGCTCGAGAAGGAATTTAGCCCTCGTACCCAAGAGTTGGACCGTCTTCAAAAGCAGATCAAAGATATCGAAACCTCGCTGGACAAAGACAGCCTCACCTTGTCAGAAACTGACCGTCGTAATAAAGAGCGTGATGCATCCAACCTGAAGATCGAGTTTCAGCGTAAACAGCGCGAATTGCGTGAAGATGTGAACATGCGCAAAAACGAAGAGCTGGGTGCTTTGCAAGACCGCATCAACAAAGCCGTTACTTCGGTATCCGAAGCTGAAGGTTATGATCTGGTTGTTTACGGTGGCGTAGCGTACGCAAGCAAGAAAATTGATATTACCGACAAGGTACTGAAGGCTCTGGGCAAGAAGTAATTCTGGTATTAGAAAGCGATCCTGGCCTGATGAAAGCGCAATACTCCTTAACGGAGATCATATCCAGGCTGGGAGGCGAGCTGGTCGGTGATGGTGATATTGTCATTAGCCGTGTCGCCTCACTGGCCAATGCCCAAGCTGGGCATATCAGCTTCATAACTGATTCCAAGTATCGCACTCAGCTTGCCGATACGGCAGCGAGTGCGATTATCATCAGTGAACAGCATCGTGCATTGACGACGCTGCCGCGCATCGTGACCGATAATCCTTATGCCTATTTCGCACGTGTTTCAGATCTGCTGAATCCGCGTGTCGAGTATGTGCCAGGCATTAGCCCGAATGCCAGTGTGGCTGCGGATGCTGTCGTACCTGCCTCATGTACTGTCATGGATTATGCTGTGATAGCGCCTGGGGTGAAGTTCGGTGAAGGCGTGGTGATTGGCCCAGGCTGTGTGGTTGGGCGCAATGTACATATCGGCAGCCAGACGGTGCTGCAGTCTCATGTCACGATCTATGCAGATTGCCAGATCGGTGAGCGTTGTGTCATGGCGGCAGGCGTGGTGATAGGCGCGGATGGTTTTGGATACGCCAATGATCAGGGGCGCTGGGTTAAAATCCCTCAGGTTGGCAGAGTCATTATCGAAGATGACGTGGAAATTGGCGTCAATACCTCGGTAGATAGAGGCGCCCTGGACGATACGATTATTGAGCAGGGTGTGAAGCTTGATAACCTGATTCAGATCGGGCACAACTGCCGGATAGGTGCCCATACCGTGATTGCGGGATGCGTTGGCATTGCCGGTAGCGCAATCGTTGGCAAGCATTGCCGGATAGGGGGTGCTGCCATGATACTGGGGCATCTGGAGATTGCAGATGGAGTGACGATTTCGCCGGGCAGCATGATTACGCGATCATTGCTGAAAACAGATACTTACACAGCGCTGATGCCGTTCCAGACACATGGCGATTGGCTCAAGACGGCGGCAAATATACGTCGTCTGGGCGATATGTCCGAGCGGGTAAAGCAGTTGGAAAATGAGTTGGCGCAGATCAGGGCGCAGCTGGACATAACAAATAGAAATTGAGGAAATGCCATGAATGATCAGGCTGTTACCAGCATGGATATCCATGAAATATTAGAGCACCTGCCGCACCGTTACCCTTTCTTGCTGGTCGACAAGGTATTATCCCTGGAGCTTGGCAAGGAGATCGTGGCTGTCAAAAACGTCAGCATGAACGAGCCTTTTTTCCCTGGCCATTTTCCTTATCATCCTGTCATGCCTGGCGTTCTGATTGTGGAAGCCATGGCCCAGGCGGCTGCCATCCTGTCGTTCAAGACGATGGACACCAAGCCGAATGATGAGTCGGTGTATTACTTTGCCGGCATTGATAGCGCGCGGTTCAAAAAGCCGGTATCGCCAGGTGACCAGCTTATTCTCAAGGTCAGCATAGATCGTATCCTTCGTGGTATCTGGAAATACAAAGGTCAGGCCTTGGTTGATGATGTGGTCGTGGCAGAAGCCGAAATGATGTGCATATTGAAGGCAATTGAGTAGCCATTATGACGTCCCAGGTTAAAATCCACCCGACAGCGATCATTGATCCGCGAGCGGAGCTTGATAGCACTGTTGAAGTTGGCGCTTATACCAGCATAGGTCCGGATGTGCAGATCGGGCCAGGAACGCGCGTAGGCAATAATGTGGTGATTGCAGGCCCTACGACCATAGGCAAGAACAATCACCTGTTTCATTTTTCCTCGCTAGGTGAGGCGCCACAGGATAAAAAATACCGTGACGAACCCACACGGCTCGAAATCGGCGATAACAACACCATTCGCGAGTTCTGCACCCTGAACCGCGGTACGGTTCAGGATAAGGGCGTGACCCGTATCGGAAACGATAACTGGATCATGGCGTATGTCCATATTGCCCACGATTGCCAGGTAGGTAATCACACGATTCTGGCAAACAACTCCTCGCTGGCCGGACATGTCGATATGTACGACCATGCCATTCTGGGGGGCTTTACCCTGGTGCATCAGTTCTGCAAAATCGGCTCGCATGTCATGACCGCCGTTGGCACCGTTGTTTTCAAGGATATTCCACCTTATGTAACGGCCGCGGGATATGACGCCAAGCCGCATGGCATTAATGCTGAAGGGCTCAAGCGACGTGGTTTCAGCGCGGATAGCATCACCCGTATCAAGCGCGCATACAAGACGCTTTACCGTCAGGGCTTGACCCTGGAAGAAGCCAAAGAGCAACTGGCCTTGCAACTCACGGAGTGCCAGGAGCTGGATATCTTGTTAGACTTTTTGAATATTTCCACCCGCGGCATTGTCCGTTAAGAAAGACCTGTAGCATGCCCATTATCGGCATTGTGGCCGGAGAGTCGTCCGGTGATCTTCTTGGCAGTCATTTGATCCGAGCCTTGAAAAAGCATAGGCCGGATCTGCAGTTTGTCGGCATTGCAGGCCCTAAGATGCAGGCCGAAGGGGCACGCACACTTTTCCCCATGGAGCGCCTGTCCATTCGCGGCTATCTGGAGGTCTTGCGTCATCTGCCAGGTTTGTTAAGGTTGCGCCGCCAGCTTGCCCGTGATCTTATCGAGGCTCGCCCCGAGCTTTTCATCGGGATTGATGCGCCCGACTTTAACTTTGGCCTGGAACGCAAACTCAAGCGCCGCGGCATTCCCACTGTTCATTACGTGAGCCCCTCCATCTGGGCCTGGCGCCGTGGCAAGATGTCAAAAATCAAGCGTGCGGTTTCCCATATGCTGGCGCTATTCCCCTTTGAGCCTGACTTATACAAAGAGGCCGGGGTGCCGGTCAGTTATGTGGGGCACCCATTGGCAGATATCCTGCCTATTGAGCCTGATCAGGTGCAGGCACGTCAGAATCTCAAGATCAAGGCAGAGCAGGTCGTCATCGCCATGTTGCCGGGTAGCCGCCAGAGTGAAGTCCGCCAATTGGCGGCGCTCTATGTGCAAACCGCCCGAAAAATGTTGGAGCATCAGCCCGGTATCCAGTTTGTTGTTCCCCTGATTACGCGTGAAACCCGCAGGATTTTTGAGCAGGCCATTTACGATGAAAAAGCGGAAGAACTGCCGATCAATATTTTATTTGGGCATGCCCATATGGCGATGGAAGCTGCGGATGCCGTCATTGTGGCATCGGGCACCGCCACACTTGAGGCAGCCTTGCTGAAGCGCCCCATGGTGATCACCTATCGTATGCCTTGGCTGAGCTGGCAAATATTGAAACGCATGCTCTATCTGCCTTATGTCGGCTTGCCGAATGTGCTGGCAGGCCGCTTTGTGGTGCCAGAGTTGCTGCAGCATAATGCGACCCCGGAAAAATTGTCTGAAGCCACGCTTAAGATGGTGAACGACAAAACCCAGATGGAAGAAATCAAAGCTGAATTCACGCGTATTCATCATCTTCTGCGGCAAAATACTGAGGAAAAAGCTGCAAGTGCCATTCTGGCTTGCTTGCCATGAGTGAACTCATCATTTGCGGGGTGGATGAAGCCGGGCGGGGGCCTTTGGCTGGGGCCGTTTACGCAGCTGCCGTGATTCTGAATCCTGCCAGGCCTATTCCAGGGTTGGCTGACTCCAAAAAACTGTCCGAAAAAAAACGGGATGCGCTGACGCTGGAAATCAAGCAGCATGCGCTTGCCTGGGCGATTGCCCACAGCACAGTAGAAGAAATCGATAGCATCAATATCCTGCAAGCCAGTATGCTGGCAATGCGCAGGGCGGTCGAACAACTCGGCATTCAGCCACATAAGCTACTGGTGGATGGCTTGCACTGCCCACAGGTTTCCATGGTGGCAGAAGCGATTGTTGATGGCGACAGCAAGGTCGAGGCGATTTCTGCGGCCTCTATTCTGGCGAAAACTGCACGCGACAAAGAGCTGTACGCGCTTGACCAGCAATATCCTCATTATGGATTTGCCAAACACAAAGGCTATCCCACCGCATTCCACATGGCCATGCTGATTGAGCATGGCGTTTCGCCAGTGCACCGGCGCAGTTATGCGCCTGTCAAAAAACTGCTCTAGCGCCCGTCAGCTGCCAATAACAGAAATACGGTGGGTTGACGGTGGATATCCGGCAGCTCGTGCCGCTTCCATTCGGAGATTGTTTTAGTCACGATGCGCTCTGTGCTCAGGCTGATATTGGTGGCCACACAAAGCCTCGTCGTCCCCTGGCACTGGGCCAGAATATCCTCCAGCATATGTTGGTTACGGTATGGCGTTTCGATGAATAGCTGAGTCTGTTGCCACTTCTGCGATTCCCGCTCCAATTCTTTCAAGCGTTGAATTCGCGCAGCCTTGTCGCTTGGTAGATACCCATGAAAGCTGAATCGCTGCCCATCAAGCCCTGAGGCCATCAGGCTCAATAATATGGACGAAGGACCGACCAAGGGCACCACCTTGATGCTTTTGCGGTGCGCGAGTTCCACCAGTCTGGCGCCCGGGTCTGCAATGCCCGGGCAACCTGCTTCCGACATAATCCCTACGTTACGACCTTGCAGCAGAGGCTTGAGCAGCTCAGGCAAGGCTTTTTCTTCGGTATGCTCATTGAGCGGCAACAGGGTCAGTTCACGTACCGGCTTATCTGTTTTGATCAGCGATAAAAAGCGCCGCGCCGTTTTTTCGTTCTCCACCACAAAGGTGTCCAGCGTTCTGGCGAGTTTCAATACCTCAGCGGGCAGCGCATTATCCAGTCGATCATCCCCGAGTGTGACAGGCAGCAGATAAAGCGTACCCAAGGGCGATGATGTGACTGTGGAGGAGGAGGTCGTGCTCATGAAATCAATATTTAACCTGCGTGCGATAAGTGAGTACGGCTTGGCCTTCGGCTGGGATCTGGACTTTCCAGGCGTACAGATGGCTGTTCAGCTTGTTACCTGGCTGACTTTCCTTCAGGATTTTCCAATCGCCAGGTATTGGTTCTTGCACAATGACCGTGACAGTTTCTTTTTTCGCATTGCGCAGCACAATTTCGTAAGCGCTTTCTGTGGCCCTGCTAGCTTTGGCTGGATTGGGTAATTGCTTGAAGTCAGTTTGCTTCTTGTCGGCATTGATGTCGAACGCATCGCCCAGCTTCAGTCTGATTGTTTCATTGCGTGCGGTATGGTCAATATTGTCCTCACCTACAAACTGAGCATTGCCCTGGCGATCTTTTTTGTACACGCGCAGGGTGCCTTTAGGCAAAGGCATGCCAAGGCGGTCTGCTTCCTTGTTATCAAACTCGATAAAGACCCCGACTTTGAGTTTCTGGCCGATTTCATCCACGCTGGAACCATAGTAATAATCCGCGCCTTTCAGCAATAGCTCTTTGCGAACAGGCACTTGGCTTGCGCTGAGCAGGGCAACTTGTTTGGATTGGTTTTCAGCCAGGGTAGTGGGGCGATCCAGGCTGTAGAGGTGATACTCCAGCAGGGATTCTTCACTGACCGGGGCGGCGGCATCCATCGCCATTTCCGATCGTGCCATCTTCATTAGCATGGGCCTAGCTTGTGGTGCGCGATGCACATCGCCGGCTACCAGTTGCAATTTGGCATTGCGATACGTAGCGCCGCTGGTATTGTTGAGCGTGATCCAGGCTGACAAGTCCAGCTTGTCTTCAGCCGCATTCAGTTCGGCAACATAGTCAGCTTTCCAGGATAGTCCACCGGTCAGGTAGCTGAGCTCCACAGTCTGGTCGCCAGCCTGCTTGTTGCTGAGATGGGTAAGCAGGGTGGGGCGGTAGCGCAGATTGGCAGGGACATCCGGGTAGACAATGCGGCCTGCAATGCCGGTTTCAATGCGGTTGCCAATTTTGAGCACGGCACCATTATTCGCGGACAGCACCTGCGCTTGCTCGCTGGTCTCAACGCCCGTGGCAGGGTTGGTCCGAACGAGCTGGACTGTCTTGCCTACATATTTTTCCAGCAGCTTTTCCGGCGTCAGCAAATCAAAGTCGAAATTCTGCTCAACGACGTTCAGCGTATTGGGTGTGCTCAGGCTGCGTAACAGTGCAGTCTCGGGGCGCAATTGGGCGCTGACATCGCGCAGGGTCAATACACTGTTGCCCGCAGGCAGTCTGGTTTTTCGCTGGTCTTTGATGAGGGCAAGGTCCTCGTTGTAAATGGTGACGGCTACCTGGGTTTGATCCTGCAATGTACTCAGTATTTCTTCTGTATCAGCGGCCAGTACCTGGCTGGCAAACAGACTGCTCAGACATAGAGCGAGAACACGGTTTTGCATGAAAATCTCCTTGGGGCGTTGCCCGCTTAGATAATGGTTAAGCCTTCGTTTTGCAGCATAGTGATGAGGCAGATCAATGGTAACCCGATCAGGGCATTCGGGTCTGTGCCCTCCATGCGTGCAATGAGCGCAATTCCAAGCCCTTCCGATTTGGCGCTGCCCGCACAGTTGTATGGCTGCTCTTTATGCAGATAGTTTTCAATCTGGGCATCACTCAGCATTCTGAATTCGACCACGTAAGGCACAACATCCGCCTGCATGGTTCCAGTCGCGGCATTGTATAGACATAGCGCGCTATGGAAGGTGACCTCGCGTCCCCGCATGCTTTGCAATTGCCTTGCTGCGTTTGCGTGCGTACCCGGTTTGCCAATTTGCTGCCCATCCAGCGTCGCCACCTGGTCGCAGCCAATGATCAGGGCTTGTGGGTATTGCGCGGCGACTTTGCGCGCTTTTTCCTGGCTGAGCCGCAAGGCGGTGTCTTCGGGCTTTTCATTGGCTAAAGGTGATTCATCAATATCAGGTGAGCAGCAGATAAACGGGATATCCAGCCTGGTCAGCAAGTCGCGGCGGAATGGGGAGGAAGAGGCAAGAATCAGTTCGATAGACATAAGTTCTTTTACCAATAAAAAAGCCGACAGATATGAAAACTGCCGGCTTGTTATGGATGACGCTGCGGTTAAGCGGGCTGGATTTCCAGCAAAGACTCGTCGGGAGTCACGCTGTCACCTTTGGCGACATGCACAGCGACGACGATGCCGGATTTAGGCGCCTGGATTTCATTTTCCATTTTCATCGCTTCAATCACCAACACGGCATCCCCGGCATTTACCTGGTCACCCGCTTTAACCTTCACTTCCACAATGGTTCCCGGCATGGCGGTGGTCACACAACCGACATGGGATGGGCGAGGGCGGCCTGTGCTGCTGCTGGCATTGCTGGATGCTTTTTTACGGCCATTGCCATTCGTGTTGCCATCGCTGACTTCAATTTCACTGAGGGTTTCTACAACCACTTCCTCAGCCACCCCATCCACGGACACATAGAATGGGCGCTGATCTTCTCCAGCATGACCGCTACCTGTCAGCTTGATGTGGAAGGTTTCACCGTGCAGGGTCACGTTAAACTCATGAGGCGCGTAGCGAGCGGCCGAAGTTGAGGCAGCTTCTTTGGTCAGTAGCGCTTCTGGTTTCAGCGTGCCAGCATTACGCTCCTGCAGGAAGGTTTTGGCCAGATCAGGGAACATGGCGTAGGTCAGCACATCTTCCTCTGTCTTTGCCAATCCTTCGGATTCGGCGCGCAGTTTATCCATTTCTGCATCCAGCAGATCCGCTGGGCGGCAGGTAACGACCACGGCATCACCTACAGCAAGGTGTTTCACATCGGTATTGACGGTGCTTGGTGCCTTGCCATACTGCCCCAGCAGGTAGTTTTTCACCTCGTTGGTGATGGATTTGTAACGGGCGCCGGTCATCACATTCAGTACGGCCTGGGTTCCCACGATTTGCGAGGTAGGCGTGACCAAGGGAGGGAAGCCCAAATCCTCACGCACACGTGGAATTTCTGCCAGTACTTCGTCCATGCGGTCCAGAGCGCCTTGCTCTTTCAGCTGGTTGGACAAATTCGAAATCATGCCGCCTGGCACCTGATTCACCAGTACGCGTGTATCAACACCAGTGAAGGCGCTTTCAAACTGCCAGTACTTCTTGCGAACTTCACGGAAGTAGGCGGCAATTTCTTGCAGCTTGCCCAGATCAAGGCCGGTGTCGTACTCGGTACCTTGCAATGCCGCCACAATGCTTTCAGTGGTCGGCAGGCTTGCGCCTTCCGCAAAGGAGGAAATCGCACCGTCCACAATCGCGACGCCGTTATCCACTGCACGCAGGATGGACATGCTGGCCAGACCGGAAGTGGCGTGGGCATGCAGGTGTATAGGCAAATTGGTGGCAGCACGCAGTTCCTTGACCAGCTCGCCGGTGATTTCAGGCGTCAGCAGACTGGCCATGTCCTTGATGGCGATGGTGTCACAGCCGAAGGAGGCCAACTCTTTGGCCAGCTCGACAAAATAAGGAATGCCATGCACGGGACTGGTGGTGTAGCTGATAGTACCTTCGGCGTGCTTGCCGACTTTTTTCACGGCTTCGATAGAGGTGCGCAGATTGCGCAGATCATTCATCGCATCAAATATGCGGAAAACATCCACGCCATTATCGGCGGACTTTTGCACGAATGCGCGTACCACATCGTCGGAATAATGACGGTAGCCAAGCAGATTCTGGCCGCGCAGCAGCATTTGGATGGGCGTCGATGGCAAGGCCTTGCGCAAACTCTTCAGACGCTCCCAAGGGTCTTCCTTCAGATAACGTACGCAAGCATCAAATGTTGCGCCACCCCAAGCCTCCAATGACCAGTAACCAATGGCATCAAGCTGTGGGCAGATGGGCAGCATGTCTTCAGTGCGCATGCGCGTTGCGATCAATGACTGGTGGCCATCGCGTAAAACTACATCAGTAACATATACTTTTGCCATATTCTTAACTTATCGCTTCACTATTAATACGGGTTCTATTTAGATGCCTTCGTGCGCTGCTATGGCGGCTGAGATGGCGGCGGCGATCAATTCGCGCGGTAGTTTGGTTTCATAATTGATCAGCTCCGGATGGGATTCAACAAAGCTGGTATCAAACTTGCCACTGCGAAAATCAGGATGATTAAGAATTTCCTGATAGTAAGGAATCGTGGTCTTCACGCCGTAAACCACCATGTCGTTCAGCGACCGGCGACCACGCTCGATCACGCTTTCCCAGTTGAGTGCCCACACCGTTAACTTGGCGCACATGGAGTCGTAATAAGGCGGAATGACGTAACCACTGTACATTGCCGCATCCATACGGACACCTGGGCCGCCCGGGGCATAGTAACGCGTGATTTTGCCAAAGCTTGGCAAAAAGTCCTTCTTCGGATCTTCAGCATTGATGCGAAACTCCATGGCAAACCCGCGGTAGTGCACATCTTCCTGCTTGTATTGAAGTTTAAGACCATCGGCAATGCGAATCTGTTCCTGCACGATATCAATACCAGTGATGGTTTCGGTAACGGTGTGCTCTACCTGCAGGCGGGTGTTCATTTCCATGAAATAAAAGCTGTTATCCGAGTCCAGCAAAAACTCCACGGTGCCAGCATTCTTGTAGCCCACGGCCTTGGCAGCCTTGACTGCCAATTTGCCAATGTATTCGCGTTGCGCATTGCTTAACTGCGGCGAGGGGGCAATTTCAATCAGTTTCTGGTTGCGGCGCTGAATGGAACAGTCACGTTCGAACAGGTGAATCACGTTGCCATGGCTATCTGCCATGATCTGTACTTCAATATGTTTGGGATTAACCACGCACTTTTCGAGAAATACTTCGGGTTTGCCAAACGCTTTGCTGGCTTCCGAGATCACGCGGTCGTAGTTGCTGAGCAATTCTTTTTCATCATTACAGCGGCGAATGCCACGTCCGCCGCCACCGTTAGTGGCTTTCAGCATGACGGGGTAGCCGATTTTGCGGGCAAGGGTGCGGGCTTCCTCGAGATCGGCCAGGTTGCCGTTACTGCCAGGCACACAGGGGATGCCGGCCTTGATCATGGCATTACGTGCCTGAATCTTGTCGCCCATCTGGCGAATGACCTTTGCATCCGGACCAATGAATTTGATGCCGCGGCGGGCACATATTTCGGCTAATTCGGGATTTTCGGACAAAAAGCCGTAGCCGGGATGCAGGGCGTCGCAACCTGAAGCCACGGCCAGGTTGACGATATTATGTGCATTCAAATAACCCACCACAGGGTCTGAGCCAATGTTATAGGCTTCGTCGGCTTTCTTTACATGTAATGCGTGGCGGTCGGCATCAGAGTAGATGGCGACTGACTTGATTCCCATTTCTGAACATGCGCGAACGATGCGGACAGCAATTTCACCGCGATTAGCTATAAGTATTTTTTTGATCACGCTTGAGACCTGATTTTTTGACACAGAAACATGCAAATTATATCATGCGCCCCTATGGCTGCACAGAACATCATCAACAGCATTGAGTTTGCGCGAAAAGCGCTTGAAATTCATGGTACAATTCCGGTTTCGCAATTTCCGCGCCTTCAGGATGCCTATGCATCAGCCGATGGCGCGCTGAATTGGCGCTTGCTGGGGAATGTTAACGACGGCAAACCAACACTGCAATTAAAGGTGTCCGGGGATCTGGGTTTAACATGTCAGCGTTGTCTGGAAGCCATGTCATACAACATCGACATTTCGACATTGTATTACCTGGTGCCCGATGAGGATGCTATTCCGTCAGAAGAAGAGGATCTCGATGACAGGGATTACCTGGTTGCTGAAACGCATATGCAAGTGTCGGAATTGATAGAGGATGAGGTGTTGCTGGCGATGCCGCTGGCACCCAAGCACGAACAAGAGGATTGTGCCGTAAAGGGTGATCGTCTTGAGCTGGGAAAACCTAATCCATTTGCGGTGTTGCAGGGTTTGAAGTCCGGAAAGCACCGGGATTAATTAGTTAACAGGAGTAGATCATGGCAGTTCAACAAAACAAGAAGTCCCCATCGAAGCGCGGTATGCACCGTTCGCACGATTTTCTGACTAACCCACCATTGGCTGTTGAGCCAACCACAGGTGAAACTCACCTGCGTCACCACGTAAGCCCTAGCGGTTACTACCGTGGTCGTAAGGTTCTGCCTGCCAAGGGCGAGTAAGTTAGTATCAAACAGATGCGCCGGTTCTGATAAAGAATCGGCGCTTTGTTTTTATATAAAAGCCAATTAGTACATGGATATCACAGTTGCTGTGGATGCCATGGGCGGCGACCACGGCCCTCATGTCACCGTTCCTGCTGCGCTGCAAGCGTTAAAGCAGGATGCTGAAATCAATATCGTTCTGGTTGGATTAGCCGAGGTTATCGAGGCTGAGCTGGCTGCGCATCATGCAAAGGTCGGCCCCCGCTTGCGCATTCATCATGCAAGCGAGGTCGTCACCATGGACGAATCCCCGCAAAGCGCGCTGAAGAATAAAAAAGATTCTTCAATGCGTGTTGCCATCAATCTGGTCAAGAGTGGAGAAGCCCACGCCTGCGTTAGCGCTGGCAATACGGGAGCGCTCATGGCGACCGCCCGTTTTGTGCTGAAAACCTTGCCGGGTATCGATCGACCAGCCATTGCCGCCACCTTGCCGAGTCGCAAGGGCCTTACCTATATGCTGGATCTTGGCGCCAACGCTGACTGCACGCCAGAGCATCTGCTGCAGTTTGCCATTATGGGTGCCATGCTGGTGTCCTGTGTCGAGCACAAGGAAAGACCCACGGTGGGCCTGCTTAATATCGGCTCCGAGGATATCAAGGGCAATGAAGTGGTCAAACAGGCTGGAGAGTTGCTGCGGGCGAGTCATTTGAATTTTTACGGCAACATTGAAGGCAATGACATCTACAAGGGCACGACAGACCTGGTGGTGTGTGATGGCTTTGTCGGCAACGTTGCCTTGAAAACCTCGGAAGGCCTGGCTCAGATGATGGGTAGTTTTCTTGGGCAGGAATTCAAGCGCAACTGGCTGACCAAGATCATGGCCCTGGCTGCCATGCCGGTTCTGAAGGCATTCCGCAAGCGGCTGGATCATCGTCGCTATAATGGCGCCAGTTTCCTCGGCCTGCGTGGCATTGTGGTGAAGAGCCACGGTGGTGCGGACACATTTGCCTTTCTGCATGCCATCAATGTGGCAAGTGAAGAATCCCGTAGTGGCGTATTGAAGCGCATTACAGAACAGCTGGAAATAGAACATATCAAGCCAGCACCAGCGTCGCAGCTACCCGCTGAGACTACGAAAGAATTAGCATGACATATTCCCGTATCGCCGGAACTGGCAGTTATCTGCCCGAGCGCATACTGACCAATGCAGAACTTGAACGCATGGTCGACACCAGTGATGAGTGGATCGTGACTCGCACTGGCATCCGCGAGCGCCACATTGCTGCTGAAGGCCAGTTTACCAGTGACCTGGCTTACGAAGCCGCATTGCGTGCCATCGAAGCTGCCGGTATTACCCATGAAGAAATCGATCTGGTGATTGTGGCAACCACCACACCGGATCGTGTGTTCCCGAGCACAGCCTGTCTGGTACAGGCTCGTCTTGAGCTAGGTCCTTGTCCGGCATTTGATATTCAAGCCGTTTGTAGCGGGTTTGTGTATGCCCTGGCCACTGCAGATAACTTCATCAAGTCCGGTGCCGCAAAAACCGCGTTGGTGATTGGTGCAGAAACCATGTCGCGCATTACCGACTGGACTGATCGCAGCAACTGCATTTTGTGGGGTGATGGCGCGGGCGCCGTTATTCTGCGTGCTTCTGACGAGATGGGTATTTTGTCCACGCATTTGCATGCGGATGGCCAATATGCACGATTGCTCAATGTGCCGACCGGTGTTTCCCAAAAAGAAGGCAGCAAGACCATCCATATGGAAGGCAATGCCGTTTTCAAGGTGGCGGTTAATACGCTCGACGCTATCGTGGATGAAACATTGGAAGCCAATGGCCTGCAAAAGTCCGATGTGGATTGGCTGGTGCCTCATCAAGCAAATATCCGTATTCTCCAGTCCACCGCCAAGAAACTTGGCATGGGCATGGAAAAAGTCGTTGTTACCGTGGATCGCCATGGCAATACATCGGCAGCTTCTATTCCGCTGGCGCTGGATGTTGCTGTGCGCGATGGCCGTATCAAGCGCGGCGAAACCCTCCTGATGGAAGCCTTTGGTGGTGGATTCACCTGGGGCTCGGTACTAGTGAAGTTCTAAAAGACAACTCATAGAGATTGACATGACATTTGCATTTTTCTTCCCCGGACAGGGCTCTCAATCCGTCGGCATGATGCAGGGCTTTGATGGTCTGGCTGTGATTCGCGATACCTTTGTCGAAGCTTCCGATATTCTCGGTGAGGATTTCTGGAAAATGGCGACCGAGCCAAATGACTTGCTGAACCAGACAGCCCATACGCAACCCTTGATGCTGACGGCCGGAGTCGCGACATGGCGTGCCTGGCAGGCTCAGCATGGCGAAGCGCCTGCCATCATGGCAGGGCATAGTCTCGGCGAATATACAGCTCTGGTGGCTGCAGGTGCACTCAGCTTTGATGCGGCATTGCCATTGGTGCGCTACCGCGCAGAGGTGATGCAAAAAGCAGTTGCCGAAGGCGTAGGTGCCATGGCAGCCGTATTGGGCTTAAGCGATGAAGACGTGCGTGCAGCCTGTTCTGAAGCGGCTCAAGGCCAGGTTGTTGAAGCGGTTAATCTTAACTCCCCAGGTCAGGTGGTAATCGCAGGCCATCGGGAGGCCGTGGAGCGCGCGATGGAAGCAGCCAAAGGCAAGGGTGCCAAACGCGCCATTCTGCTGCCGGTCAGTGTGCCATCTCATTGCGCCCTGATGCAGCCCGCCGCTGCTGAGCTGAAGAATTACCTGCAAGATGTCACCATCAGCCCATCCCGTATTCCTGTGATTCACAATGCAGATGTTGAGTCGCATGATGATGCAGCGAAAATCAAGGACGCCCTTGTTCGTCAGCTGTACAGTCCGGTTCGCTGGGTAGAAACTGTCCAGAAGATCAGCCAGCAAGGCATTGCACAAAGTGCCGAGTGTGGACCAGGCAAGGTGCTGGCGGGGCTCGCCAAGCGCATTGTTCCTGAGTTGGCATGTGTTGCATTGCTCAGTCAGGCTGCGATTGACGAAGCTCAATCTCAATTCAAATCATAATTTATTCAGGAGTCGCAGATGCTTCAGAATCAAATCGCGCTGGTCACTGGCGCTAGCCGTGGTATCGGTGCAGCCATTGCCCAGGCATTAGGCCGCAATGGAGCGGTTGTTATCGGCACCGCCACCAGTGAAGCCGGCGCTGAGCAAATCACCAAGGCGCTGCAAGCGGCAGGTATTAAAGGGCAGGGGTTGGCACTGGATGTCAATAACACCGAGCAGATCGATGCCGTGATTGACCAGATTGCCAAGTCGTATGGTGATATTGGCATTCTTGTGAATAACGCTGGCATTACCCGCGATACCTTGTTGATGCGCATGAAGGAAGATGACTGGGACGCAGTCATCTCCACCAATCTTTCTTCGGTATATCGCCTTTCGCAAGCGGTAATGCGCCCCATGATGAAGGCTCGTCAAGGCCGCATTATCAGTATTTCATCTATCGTGGGACACACCGGCAATGCCGGCCAGGCAAACTATGCCGCCGCCAAAGCTGGCGTCAGTGGTTTTACCAAGTCACTGGCTGCCGAGCTCGGCAGTCGTGGTGTTACCGTCAATTGTGTGGCTCCAGGCTTCATTGATACCGACATGACACGTGAACTCCCCGAAAAAGTGCGGGATGATCTGCTTGGCAGGATTCCCCTGGGCAAGCTGGGTCATGTGGATGATATTGCAGCGGCCGTCGTGTTTTTAGCTTCTCCATCAGCGGCTTATATTACGGGCGAAACCTTGCACGTAAATGGCGGCATGTACATGGCGTGATCGCTAGGTTTTTAGTATCAAGCAGTTTTTTGAATTCCTCGGGACTTTTGCTAGAATAGCCCGAGCTTTTGTAAGCAACATAAACTTGAAAGGGGTATTTAGATGTCTGACATCGAACAACGCGTTAAAAAGATCGTTTCTGAGCAATTGGGTGCAAATGAAGCTGATGTAAAGAATGAGTCTTCCTTTGTAGATGACCTGGGTGCTGATTCGCTCGACACCGTTGAACTCGTGATGGCACTTGAAGAAGAATTTGATTGTGAAATTCCTGATGAAGAAGCAGAGAAGATCACAACCGTTCAGCAAGCGATTGACTACGTCAGCGCCAACCTCAAGTAATTTCCCCCATCCATTCTTAAATTCTGGAGTTGCTTTTGTCCAAGCACAATCTGCAGAAGCGCAGAGTTGTCGTGACTGGCCTGGGCGTCGTATCACCGGTTGGTGTCGGTGTTCAGGCGTCCTGGTCTGATCTACTGGCCGGGAAATCCGGCATCACCAGAATCACCAAGTTCGATCCTAGTCCCTTCGCCTCGCAAATTGCGGGCGAAGTGAAGGGGTTCGACGTCTCCCAGTTCTTGCCTGCCAAAGAAGCGCGTCGTATGGATACCTTTATCCAGTACGGCATGGCAGCAGGTATTGAGGCGGTGCGTGATTCGGGTATTGAAGTGACTGAGGAAAATGCCGAGCGTATCGGCGTTTCCATCGGTTCCGGTATCGGCGGCTTGCAGCTTATTGAAGAGACGGATGAGACGTTTCACACATCCGGTCCAAGAAAAATTTCGCCGTTCTTTATTCCCGGCACCATTATCAACATGATTTCCGGCAATCTTTCCATCATGTACGGCTTTAAGGGCCCGAACGTGGCGATTGTTACCGCCTGTACCACAGGCACGCATTCCATCGGTGATGCTGCCCGCATGATCGAATACGGCGATGCGGATGTCATGATTGCCGGTGGCGCAGAAGCGGCCATTACGCAACTGGGCGTAGGCGGTTTTGCCGCTGCGCGCGCATTGTCCACGCGCAATGATGACCCTGCGACGGCTAGCCGCCCATGGGATCGTGATCGTGATGGCTTCGTCATTGGCGAAGGCGCTGGTGTCATGGTGCTGGAAGAGTACGAATCTGCCAAGAAACGTGGCGCCAAGATCTATGCCGAGTTGGTAGGCTACGGAATGAGCGCCGATGCGTATCACATGACCGCGCCTAATATGGATGGTCCACGTCGTTCCATGCGTAATGCATTGAATAACGCTGGCGTAAATCCGGATCAGGTGCAGTTCATCAATGCTCACGGCACTTCCACTCCGCTGGGTGATACCAATGAAACCAATGCGATCAAGGCTGCATTTGGTGACCATGCAAAGAATCTGGTGGTGAACTCCACCAAGTCGATGACGGGTCACTTGCTGGGTGGTGCGGGTGGTCTGGAGTCGGTATTTACGGTTCTTTCCATTCATCATCAGGTATCGCCTCCCACTATCAACATTTTCAATCAGGATCCTGAGTGTGATCTGGATTATTGCGCCAATGAGGCGCGTGATCTGAAGATTGATGTGGCGCTGAAAAACAACTTCGGCTTCGGTGGTACCAACGGTTCCCTGGTGTTTGCCAAAATCTGATCTGCCGATCAGGCTTGTCTTATGCTCAAAACTGTGCATGGCCTTGATGGTTATGCACAGTTTTGTCGCATTTGACGGTCCTGTGACAGAAGGCCACACTCGAGATTGCTTTAATTTTTCAAGTTGTTGATTTTAATAAGCTAATTATTTTTAGCTCTTTTTGAGTCAAAATCAAAAAATCTAATGCCCAGCGATACTTAGCGGCATTATCCTGCAATCTTCCACAAATCTATCCACAGCTTTTGTGGATGCAACACTCCTTTGTAATGACGTCAACATGCTTTAGGATAACGGTGTTTTTAACGAGCACATGAGCGCCCGATGACGTATCCCTTGCCGACATTGGTAAATGGTCGGCCCGATGCATTGATATCGCCTGCAGACCGCGGCTTGGCCTATGGCGATGGCGTATTTCGAACCTTGCCCGTTATTCTTGGCAACCCTCAGGTATGGGCTTTGCATTACCGCAAGCTAAGTGAAGACTGTTCACGGTTAAACTTATCCTGCCCACCAGCCAGTGATCTGTTAAATGATATTCGGCAGCTCTATGCCGATCATGCGAGTGGGGTTGCGAAAATCATCATCAGTCGCGGGGCAGGAGGGCGCGGCTATGCCATCAGTTCCGAGATGCAATCCACCCGCATTGTCATGCGAACTGCCATGCCGGATTACCCCCAGCATTATGCGGAAGCCGGGGTGCAACTGACACTGTGCAATCTCAGGCTGGCTCATCAGCCCAGGCTGGCGGGTATAAAGCATCTCAACCGGCTGGAAAATGTACTGGCCCGTATGGAGTGGCAAGACCCGGATATTTTTGACGGTGTAGTGCTGGATCAGCAAGGGTTTGTGATCGAAGGCACCATGTCGAATATTCTGCTACGGTTTGGTTTCCGCTTGTTGACGCCGGATCTCAGGCGCTGCGGGGTGGCGGGTGTCACGCGTGATCGTATTCTGCAATTGGCGCCATCGCTTGGGCTGCAAGCAGGCGTGGCGGATATTTCGCTGGATCAAATGATGCAAGCGGATGAGGTCATCGTTTGCAACAGCCTGTTTGGTGCATGGCAGGCAACTCGCTTCAACGGAAAAACCTGGCAGCCTCAGCAACTGGCGGAACAGTTAAGGTATTTATTGCAGGAACAACATGAAATTGATTAGATCTTTACTGTTACTGGCATGCCTGGCGCTGGTGGTAGCAGGTGCATGGCTATATTTCTACAGTACGACGCCAATGGCGGCGCGTGCCACCACGGAAGACGTCTCCCTGAAAGCGGGCAGCAGCTTGCGTAGCGTCGGGCTGCAACTGGTGCAGCAGGGCGTGCTGCCGGAGCCCTGGAGCTTTGAAGTGCTGGTGCGTCTGTTTGGCAAGGCGGGTGACATCAAGGCTGGCAATTATCAGATTGCGGCGGGTACCACGCCTTATCAGTTGTTGATTACCTTAACCAATGGCAATACCACGCAAGCCAGCATTACCTTTATTGAAGGGTGGACCTTTCAGCAAATGCGGGCTGCGCTGAATGCGCATGAGTCGGTACGCCACATGACCATGGCATATACCGATCAGCAGATATTGGCCGAGGTAGGGGCCACCGAAGAAATTGCCGAGGGCTTATTCTTCCCCGACACCTATTACTTCACGCCGCAATCCAGTGATAAAGATATCCTCAAGCGGGCTTACACCACCATGCAGCAAAAGCTCTCCACGGCCTGGGCCGGCAGAGACGCGGGCTTACCTTATGCCACGCCATACCAGGCCTTGATCATGGCCTCCATCATTGAGAAAGAAACCGGCCGTGCCGTTGAGCGGCCGCAAATTGCGGGTGTGTTTCTTAATCGCCTGCGCCTGGGCATGCGCCTGCAAACTGACCCTACTGTGATTTACGGAGTTGGCGAGCGGTTTGACGGCAATCTGCGTAAAAAAGACTTGCTGCTGGATACGCCATACAACACCTATACACGGGCTGGTTTGCCCCCCACGCCGATTGCCATGCCCGGCCTGGGCGCCATTGAAGCCGCGCTGCACCCCATGAAAACCAAGGCGCTGTATTTCGTGGGCAAGGGCGATGGCAGCCATGAATTTTCATCCACGCTGGCCGAACATAACCGGGCCGTGGTGCAGTATCAATTGAGGCCCAATCGTGCGCGGTAAATTCATTACTCTCGAAGGCATGGATGGTGCGGGCAAAAGCACGCATATACCGGACATTCTGGCGCAATTGCAGACGCGTGGCGTAGAGGTGATATCCACGCGCGAGCCGGGAGGAACGGCACTGGGTGAGCAGCTGCGCGAAGTGCTATTGCATACCCCGATGGCGGCTGAAACGGAAAGCCTGCTGATGTTCGCTGCCCGGCAAGAGCATCTTTCTACCTTGATCCTGCCCGCACTGGAGCGCGGCGCTTATGTGCTGTCGGACCGTTTTACCGATGCGTCGTTTGCTTATCAGCATGGTGGCAGAGGGCTGGCCTCGGAGCGCATTGCCCAACTGGAGCAATGGGTGCAGCAAGGGCTGCAGCCGGATTTGACCTTGCTGTTTGATGTACCAGTGGAAGTCAGTGTGCAAAGGCTGGCAGCGGCTCGCACCCCGGATAAGTTTGAGCGTGAATCTGCAGATTTTTTCCGGCGTATTCGCCGGGCCTATCTGGACCGGGCACAGCAGTTTCCTGAGCGCTTTCGCATTATTGATTCCAACCAGCCGCTGGAGCAGGTCAAACTGGCTGTGCGTGCTGCCCTGAGTGCCTTATGAGCCAGGAGCTGATGATTTTTCCCTGGCAACACGCCGTATGGGCGGGCTTGATCGCGCAGAGGAAAACCCTGCCGCATGCCATGTTGCTACGCGGACCGGCCGGCATAGGCAAGCTGCAGTTCGCGCAAGCGCTGAGCAAAGCCCTGCTGTGTCAGCAGCCACAAGTCGATGGGCATGCCTGTGGCGTTTGTGCCAGTTGCGGGTGGTTTGCCCAGGGCAGTCATCCTGATTTTCGCTTGCTGGCCCCCGAGCAGGATCAAGCCGATGAAGATGCGCCAGCGCCCGCCAAGCCCACTACCAAAAAAACACAGATATCGGTCGCCCAGGTGCGTGAGCTGGGTGGATTCCTGGAGTTATCCAGCCATCACAACGATGGCGTGCGCATCGCGCTGATATGTCCGGCAGAAGGCCTGAATGTGGCCTCAGCCAATGCCTTGCTGAAAATGCTGGAAGAACCGCCACCGGGCGTAGTGTTCCTGTTGGTGGCCCATCAGCCGCAACGCTTGCTGCCGACCATTACCAGCCGTTGCCGCAAGGTGGATATGCCGGTGCCCGATATGCAGGGCGCCTTGAGCTGGCTGAACGAGCAGAGGGTAGATCAAGCGGAGGTCAGGCTGGCCTATGCCGGTGGCTCGCCTATGGTTGCGCGCGATCAGGCGGAGGGCAGCAAGCCGCTGGAGCTGATACTGGCGCAACTGGCTCGTGGAGCTGGCGCCGATGCTTATTCGCTGGCGACAATGCTGAATGCCCTCGGAATGGCGGAAGCCATGCGGGTATTGCAAAAATGGCTTTATGATCTACTTGCCTGCCGCTTTGCCGTACAGGCGCGTTACCACATCCTGCATAATGCCGCTTTGCAAGCCTTGGCCAAAAGCGTAGACTTGGCTCAAATGCTTGAATTACAGCGTAAACTTGACGATGCCTACCGCAGTGCGACGCATCCATTGAACAATGAGCTGCAACTGGAAAGCCTGATGTTGCAGTATGTGCAGTTATTTTCCGCCAAAACCAGAACATGAGTACCAGCGCGCTTCCTAATGACCCCTTGATCAGCTCCCCAGCCAAGCCTGGGGTATTGTCATTGGCCATCAAGGAAAAGGCGGCGCTTTACGCCTCCTACATGCCCTTCATCAAGGGGGGAGGCCTGTTTATCCCCACCAACAAACCTTATCGCATCGGCGATGAGGTTTTCATGTTGCTGAGCCTGCTGGATGATCCTGTCAAGCTGAAAGTTGTGGGCCACGTGGTATGGATAACGCCTGTGACGCAAGGTAGCCGTCCGCAAGGGATTGGTGTTCGGTTTAGCGAAAAAGATGGCGGTATTGAGGTCAAGAACAAGATTGAAGCCTTGTTGGGCGGTGCCATGAAGTCTCCTCGCCCCACATACACCATGTAGCTACAGCTTGCTGGCATTGGACATCCCAGTGTTTTGTTTCACCTGAAGTTAATTTATGTTGTCGTTCTTCTGCGTATTGTCGTTAACCCGGTTTGTTGCCGTTATTGTGAATATTCTCCATGCTTGTCGATTCCCACTGCCATATCAATTTTCCTGACCTTGCCAGCAATATGCCTGGATTGCGTGCGGCCATGGCTGAAAATGCGGTTGGCCATGCCTTGTGCGTTTCCGTTACCTTAAAAGACTTTCCCGCCGTGCTGGCTGTCGCCGAAGCCCATGACAACATTTTTGCTTCGGTGGGGGTGCATCCGGACTATGAAGACGAGCCCTTTTTCACTGCAGACGATCTGGTCAAGCTGGCGCAGCATCCCAAGGTGATTGCCATCGGCGAGACCGGGCTGGATTACTTTCGCCTCACTGGCGATCTGGAGTGGCAGCGGGAACGCTTCCGCACCCATATCCGCGCGGCCATCGCAGCGGACCGGCCCTTGATCATTCATACGCGGTCTGCGGCTGAAGACACCATACGCATCATGCGGGAGGAGGGCGCTGAGCGCATTGGCGGCGTCATGCACTGCTTTACAGAAAGCCTGGAGGTGGCTGAGCAGGCCATGGCGCTGGGCTTTTATATTTCCTTCTCCGGCATCGTGACCTTCAAGAATGCTGGCGCGCTAAAAGAAGTCGCGCGGCAGATTCCGCTCGATCGCGTGCTGGTCGAGACCGACTCGCCTTACCTCGCACCTATCCCGTTTCGTGGCAAAACCAATCAGCCTGCCTATGTGAAGCATGTGGCGGAAGAGGTGGCACGGTTGCGTGGCATCTCGCTGGAAGCGTTGTCCGAAGCTACTACCCGTAATTTCTTCACATTGTTCAGGCAGGCACGTCCATGCAATTGACCATGCTGGGCGTGGGCTCCAGCGCGGGCACGCCGGTCGTGGGCTGCCAGTGTGCAACCTGCCGCTCGAGCGACGCGCGCAACAAACGTACCCGCTGTTCCTCGGCCATCACCTTTCCCAATGGCGAAGTGGTGTTGATTGATACGGGGCCCGACCTGCGCTTTCAGGCGCTGCGTGAAGGCCTTAATCGCGTAGACGCCGTGCTTTATACCCATACCCATGCCGATCATCTGCATGGCATTGATGATTTGCGAGCCTTCTGCCAGATACAACGAAAACAGATTCCACTCTACGGCAAGGCCGATGCACTGGCACATATAGCCGACAAATTTGGCTATACCATCCGCGAGCCGAGTGATTTCTGGGATTTGCCCGTGCTGGGGCTCAACGAGGTAAAAGCGCCGTTTGAGCTATTCGGCCAGACCGTGACTCCGATTCCCGTCAAGCATGGCTACAGCGATATTCTGGGCTTCCGCATCGGAAACCTGGCTTATCTGACCGATGTGTCCGAAATCCCCGAGGCTTCGCTTCCCCTGCTTCAAGGCCTGGATGTGCTGCTGCTGGATTGCCTGCGCTACAAGCCGCATTACACGCATATCAACCTGGAGCAAAGCCTGGAATATGCTGCCATGATTGCCGCGGCCGACACCTATCTTATCCACATGACCCACGAGATGGAGTATGCGGCGGTCAGTGCCTTGCTGCCGCCCAATGTGCATGTCGGTTATGACGGTTTGCAATTGCATTTTGAATGAGCAGGTAGTGAAACTATCCTGCTGCATGTACTGCCTAAAAGTGCGATAATCGCCCCCTCAAACGTGTATCGGAACTCACTATGCAACTGAATACCATGCAATTGACCAAGACTTTTTCTGCCTCTGTGCTGCTGGCGGCTGTATTTGCCGTGGCTGCATTGCCTGCCCTGGCTGCCGACACCGCTCCTGCCAAGACCACAGCTGCAAAAAAAGGCAATTATTCAGAAACCGATTTCTTGCGTGCATTCAGCGGCAAGTCGCGCCAGGTCGTGACCGAGCGCCTGGGCAAGCCTGTGAAAAAAGAACAATCCGTCATGCCATCCAATGCAGCTGGCGTGGTCGGCAAGAAGCTGGATACCTCCAAGCCGGTGAATGTGGAAATGTGGTACTACAACAATCTGGTCGAGTATTCCCCCAAAAAGACCTACAAGGTGACCGAGCTTACTTTTGTGAATGATCGTTGCATGAACATTGCGTTTTTCAACAATCGTTGATTTTTGCATGCTCAACAAAAAGGCTGCCATGTGCAGCCTTTTTTATTGTGCTTAATAGAGCACTACAGCATGGTGGGCATCACCGATTCCTTGGCCAGTTCTTCTGCCAGATAATCAAACACAATGCGCACGCGGGGTGCGACCGGGCCGCGCTGGGGGCGATAAACATACAGGGTCCAGGGCTCCGCGGTGTAATCCTCCAGCAGCGGGACCAGCCGCCCCTCGCGTATGTGGGGAATCGCCATGCAGCTCCCAATCTGGCCTATGCCTATGCCATCCAGCACCGCTTGTATTTCTAGCTGCGAGTCATTGGTCAATAACACCTGGTTATTGATCTGTAACTGCTGGCCGCGCGCAAACATCCATGGCCAGGCTCTGCCACTGCTGGGGGCGATCAGCCCCGTGGTTGGCAGATGCAGCAAATCCTGCGGCGTTAATGGTTTGCCTGTGCGCTTGATCAAGGCTGGGGATGCCACATTCCAGAAAGCCACCCGGCTTGCCGCCTTCGCTATGAAGCCGTTGTCTTTCAGGGTGGCGCCCACTCGTATGCCAATGTCGATCTGCTCATCAATGACGTCCGCAATATTGTCTGAAAGGCGAATATCAAACTGAATGCCGGGATAAGAGGAGGAGAGGTCGCGCAACAGGGGCAGCAGGAAAGTGCGGCCTATGCCCATGGGCACCGTGATACGGACCAGCCCACCGAATTCGCTAGGCTTGCTGCCCGCACCCGGAGTGAAGAGATTATCGACATCCGCCAGGGCTTTTCTGGCTTCAATTGCAAAGCCGCGACCAAACTCAGTGATACGGATTTGCCGTGTATTGCGATGAAACAACAGCTCACCCAATGCATATTCCAGATCCTTGATCGCGCGCGTCACAGCTTGCGGCGAAATACCCAGTCTGAGGGCAGCCTCTTTGAAACTGCTGGCATCTGCTGCTGCGCAAAATACCCGCATCATTTCCAGTTTGTTCGACATGTATGCATTCCTGTTTGTAATGCTGTGTATTATTCCACAATATGGAATTCTAAAATCATGACTATGTCATTTATCATGAAGTCCTAAGCGGGCATAATGAAATTCTTACACGCAAGTTTGTTGTACACCTTGTCTTCACACCTATGCCATTAGCGGGGAGCGCCATGGATAGCGTCGATTTTTCAGTATTCACCACAGCCCTTGAGTGGGCGCGACAAAAGCAGCCCTTGTGGCTCATGACGGTGGTTGAAACCTTTGGTTCCAGCCCAAGGCCTGTAGGGGCCATGCTGGTATTACGTGCAGATGGCCTGATGGTGGGCTCGGTTTCTGGCGGCTGCATCGAAGACGATCTCGCCGATAAAGCGCGCCTTGGCCAACTGCCTCAGCACAGGGCCGAAGTGCTTACCTATGGCGTCACCACGGAAGAAGCGCGTCGCTTTGGCTTGCCATGCGGTGGCGTTCTCAAATTGCTGGTTGAGCCCATGCGGGATGATCGCTGGTTGCAGCAAGTACAGTCTCTGGTGGCTGAGCATCGCCTGGTTTCTCGTACTCTCGAACTGGATAGCCTGAACGTGGTGGTAAGCGATGCCGCCCCGGACAGCAGGCTCACGCTCAGCGCAACCCACTTGACCACGATACACGGCCCGCGCTGGCGCATGCTGATCATTGGCGCCGGGCAAACCTCGGTCTATCTCGCCCAAATGGCCCAAGCGCTGGATTACGACGTGATCGTGTGTGATCCTCGCGAAGAATTCAGACAGACGTGGTCGGTGCCGGGCACCCACGTCATTGGCGATATGCCGGACGACGCCATTTTGACGCAGCAAGTGGATAGCCGCACCGCCGTGATTGCGCTGACCCACGACCCCAAGCTGGATGACATGGCCTTGCTGGAAGCATTGAAATCCCCTGCATTTTACGTGGGGGCGCTGGGGTCACATCGTACCAATCAGCAGCGCCGCGAGCGGCTGGCTTTGTTTGATCTTGCCCCTGAAGAAATTGACCGCCTGCACGGCCCGGTAGGCCTAAGCATTGGTAGCCGCACTCCGCCGGAGATCGCGGTGGCGATCGTGGCTCACCTGGTGTCCATACGCAATCATCCCCAATTCAATGCTGCCTCGTTTCAACCGGCCGAACTCAAGCAGCATGCCTGACAACATGCATGACATCAGCCCGATTGTGCTGGCCGCCGGCAGTTCGTCCCGCTTTGGCGGACCCAAGCTGATGCAGCCACTGACCGGGGATATAGGTGCCATCTGTGTGCTTTCACAAGCATTGCAGCCTTGGCTGACGAGTTTTCCTGATGTGTGGGTGGTGGTGCCGCCTGAGCACAAGGCGCTACGGGCGCAGGTAGAGCAAGAGCTGGATGCGGCCGACCGCATTCACTGGCTGGCATGCGATCAGTCGCCATGGGGCATGGGGCACAGCCTGGCCTTTGGCGTGGCGCAAACTCAGCATGCCAGTGGCTGGCTGATCGGGCTGGGCGATATGCCGGATATCCATGCGAACACACTGCAATCACTTGCGGAAAAGCTTGCAAGCGGCCATGCCCTGATAGCACCTGTTCATGCAGGCAAGCGCGGGCACCCGGTCGGATTCAATGCCCAGTTTCGCCAGCCCCTGATGGCATGCCAGGGCGACCAGGGGGCAAGGCAGATTGTGCAGGATCATATGGAGCTATTGGTGACGCTGGATGTCGACGACGCCGGCGTGCTGTTTGATATTGATACGGTGGCGGATTGGCAGCGGCGCGAGTCGGCGTTTGCCGCGCCCTAGTTTTTCCAGCAATACAGATTACCCTGAATTTTTTTGCTTTTATTTTTAACTCTAACAAGATGAGGTAACCATGATCACCTTGAATGTAAACGGCGACCAGCACGATCTGGATGTGACCGATGACACCCCCATACTGTGGGCCTTGCGCGATGTAGTCGGCCTCACTGGCACCAAGTTCGGGTGTGGCATGTCGCTTTGCGGCGCCTGCACCGTGCATCTGGATGGCAAGCCGATACGGTCCTGCGTCACACCGGTATCCGCTGCCACAGGCAAGGAAATCACCACGATTGAAGGCATAGGCGCCAGCGAACTCGGCAAGCGCGTGCAGGATGCCTGGATTGAACAGGAAGTGGTGCAATGCGGCTACTGCCAGTCCGGCCAGATCATGTCCGCCGTTGCCTTGCTAAAGGAAAATGCGACGCCATCGGATCAGGACATCGACAATGCCATGTCCGGCAATATCTGCCGCTGCGCCACTTATGCGCGCATTCGTTCCGCCATCAAGCTGGCTGCTGGTCAGCCTGCCGCCAAGGAGGCCTGATATGCACATGCTGCCCGAAACACAAACAGCCGAAACCGCACGCGGGGATGTCAGCCGCCGCGACTTTCTTAAACTTTCATCCGGTCTGGGCATAGGCCTGCTGCTGGAGTTCAGTCTGCTGGGCACCGCCTGCAGCAAGCTGGGCATTGGCGGCAAGCAGGAGTTCACGCCCAATGCCTTTATCCATATTGATCAGGATGGCGTCGTGACCATCGTCGCGCACAAGGTGGAAATGGGGCAGGGGACATATACCTCCATGCCCATGCTGATTGCCGAAGAGCTTGAAGTCGACGTCAGCAAGGTCAAGCTGCAACACGCACCGCCGGATGACAAAGCCTATGGCGATGCCTTGCTGGGCGCGCAGATTACCGGGGGCTCCACCTCCGTGCGCGGTGCCTGGAAGCCCCTGCGTGAAGCTGGCGCCCGTGCGCGCATGATGCTGATACAAGTCGCTGCCGATGAATGGAAAGTGCGCCCTGAGACCTGCTACGCCGAAAATGGCGAAGTCGTCCATCAGCCAACCGGGCGTCGCGTGCCGTATGGCGATCTGGTGGAGAAGGCCTCGCGCCTGCCTGCACCCACTGCTGTGACGCTCAAGGACCCCAAGGATTTCAAGATCATCGGCAAGCCGGTGCACCGCCTGGATGCGCCGTCCAAAGTGAATGGCACCGCCGAGTTTGGCATTGATGTCAAAGTGCCGGACATGAAAATCGCTACCGTCAGTGCCAGCCCGGTATTTGGCGGCAAACTGGTCTCCGTCGATGACAGCGAAGCCAAAAAGATTCAGGGCTTTCAGCAGGTGATCAAGCTGGACAATGCCGTGGCCGTGATTGCCGACCACATGTGGGCCGCCAAGCAGAGCCTGGCTGCGCTGAAAATCACCTGGGATGATGGCGAACACGCTGGCTTCTCCAGCGCCAGTCTGCGCGAAGACATTGCCAAGGCATCCGAAGCCAAAGGCGCCGTGGCCAAGAACACGGGCAATGCGCCTGGCGTGATTGCCTCTGCCGACAAGAAGCTGGAAGCGGTTTATGAACTGCCGTTCCTCGCCCATGCCACGATGGAACCCATCAATTGCACCGTACACGTTCAGGACGATGGCTGCGATATCTGGGTCGGCACCCAAGTGCCCGTGGTCGCACAGATGGTGGCGGCGCAGTTGACTGGCCTGGCGCAAGACAAGGTGCGCATTCATAACCATCTGCTGGGGGGCGGCTTTGGCCGTCGTCTGGAAGTCGACTCGGTGGCACAAGCGGTATCCATCGCCAAGCAGGTTAACTTCCCGGTCAAGGTGGTATGGACTCGTGAAGAAGATATACAGCACGATATGTACCGTCCGTATTACTACGACCATATCTCGGCCGCCATCGATGAGCATGGCAATCCGCAAGCCTGGCAGCACCACATCACCGGCTCATCCATCATGGCGCGCTTTTTCCCGGCCGCGGTGAAGGATGGCGTAGACCCGGATGCGGTCGAAGGCGCGACCGATCTGCAATATGCCGTGCCGAATGTGTATGTCGATTACGTGCGTCACGAGCCGCCATTGCCCACCGCTTTCTGGCGCGGCGTCGGCCCCACCCATAACATTTTTGTGGTGGAGAGCTTTATTGACGAGCTGGCCGCCAAGGCAGGCAAGGATCCCGTGGAATACCGCCTCGCCTTGCTGAAAAACGCTCCGCGCGCCAAGGCGGTGCTGGAACTGGCGGCAGAAAAAGCCAACTGGTCCAGCCCACTGACAGCGCCCGCCAAGGGCAAGGCTGGCAAAGGCGTCTCGGTGCTGTTTGCCTTTGGCACCTACATTGCCCAGGTGGTGGAAGTGGAAGTTGATGCGGATCAGCAGGTACGGGTGAAGAAAGTGGTCTGCGTAGTGGACTGCGGCTACACCGTGAATCCTGACACTGTACGCGCCCAGATGGAAGGCGGCATCATGTTTGGCATTACCGGCGCGCTGTGGGGTGAAATCAACTTTGAGCAGGGCCGTGTGCAGGAAAGCAACTTCCATAACTACCGCATGATGCGCATGAATGAAGCGCCGGTGGTCGAGGTGCATCTCGTGCCCAGCCAGGAAAACCCGGGTGGTATCGGTGAGCCAGGCACGTCTGCCGTGATGCCTGCGGTGGCCAATGCCGTGTTTGCCGCCACTGGCAAGCGCGTGCGCAAGCTGCCGATTGCCAAGGCGCTCACGACTACCTGAGCCCACAGGCAAGCCTGAGACGCTGGCTCTCATCGCAGATGAGGCAGCCTGGCTCACAAGGCTCTTGAGTATGTTTGTTGAAGAGGCCGACCTTAACCGGGTCGGCCTTTTTCATGCGACCAAGTCAGGGCAGGGCTGCCAACAGGCGCCTTTTCGGCATCACACTGTACCGATCAAATAGCGCCTGACTGTGCATTGCATAGTGCCATGCTTATCCTTAGGATTTAATTGGAAATTTATCTGGTGTTAGCAGGGTCATATGCCCAGACAGCCAGAAAACCTGAGGATGCATCATGTCAGTTTTAGCGTTGGATCTTGCCCGCATACAATTCGGGTTCACCATCTCGTTCCACATCGTGTTTCCCGCCATCACCATCGGCATGGCGAGCTACCTGGCGGTACTGGAGGGCTTGTGGCTCAAAACCAAACAGGCTCATTACCTCGAACTCTACCGCTACTGGTCGCGCATTTTTGCGCTTACCTTTGGCATGGGCGTGGTCTCGGGTCTGGTCATGGCTTATCAGTTTGGTACCAACTGGTCAGGCTTTTCCAATTATGCCGGCAGTGTCACCGGTCCCTTGCTGGCGTACGAAGTACTGACGGCGTTCTTTCTTGAAGCAGGTTTCCTCGGCGTCATGCTGTTTGGCTGGAACAAAGTCGGGCCCGGCCTGCATTTTGTCTCCACGCTCATGGTGGCGGTCGGCACCCTGATTTCCGCCACCTGGATTCTCGCCTCCAATAGCTGGATGCATACGCCACAGGGGGTTGCCCTGGTGGATGGGCGATTGATCCCGGTGGACTGGTGGCAGATTGTGTTCAATCCCTCGTTTCCTTATCGCCTGATGCACATGGTAGTGGCCGCCTATCTGGCTACGGCCTTGCTGGTCGCGGCTGTCGGCGCCTGGCATCTCTTGCGCGGTACCGCTACCAAGGCAGTGCGCACCATGTTTTCCATGGGCATGTGGATGGCCTTGCTGGTGGCCCCGGTGCAAGCGGTCATTGGCGACTTCCATGGTCTGAATACGCTGGAACATCAGCCCGCCAAAATCGCGGCGATTGAAGGCCACTGGGAAAATAAACCTGGTGAAGCCACTCCGCTTATCCTGTTTGGCTGGCCCGACATGGCCGCGGAAAAAACCCATTTTGCCTTGGAAATTCCGCACCTCGGCAGCCTCATCCTGCGCCACTCCTGGGATGCGCCTATCCCGGCGCTGAAAGAGTTCGCGCCGGAAGACCGGCCCAATGCCACCATTGTGTTCTGGTCGTTCCGCATCATGGTGGGGCTGGGCATGCTGATGATTTTGCTCGGTGTCATTTCTGCCTGGCTGCGCTGGCGCGGTCGTTTGTACGACACCAGGCCCTTTCTTCGCTTTGCCCTCTGTATGGGGCCTGCCGGGGTGGTGGCTATCCTCGCAGGCTGGTATACCACCGAGATAGGCCGCCAGCCCTGGGTGGTGTATGGCATGCTGCGCACGGCGGATGCCGTCACGCCACATAGTGCCGCAGAAGTCGGCCTGACGCTGGTGCTGTTTGTGCTGATCTACCTGCTGGTGTTTGGCGCCGGTGTGGCTTATCTGCTGAGACTCATGCGCGTTGCGCCGCAGCCTGACGAAACCCCAGCCAGCACGCCAGACCTGGAAGAAGACCATGTCTTTACCCTGGCACCGGAGTTCAGTGCCGACAAGCCCGGCTCAACCGAAGGAGGACGCTAGTCATGGAAGCCAATCTACCCCTGATCTGGGCCGGCATTATCCTGTTCGGCATCATGATGTACATCATCATGGATGGATTCGATCTTGGCATCGGCATTCTCTATCCCTTTTTCAGCGACCGGCATGACCGCGATGTGATGATGAATACGGTAGCACCGGTGTGGGATGGCAATGAAACCTGGCTGGTACTGGGCGGCGCAGGCTTGCTCGCGGCCTTTCCGCAAGCCTATTCCATCATCCTCAGCGCCTTGTATCTGCCGCTGATCTTCATGCTGATGGCGCTGATTTTCCGGGGCGTGGCCTTCGAGTTTCGCTTCAAGGCGCGCGATCACGAGCGCCATTTCTGGGATAAGGCCTTCATAGGCGGTTCCATGGCCGCGACCTTTTTCCAGGGCGTGACTCTGGGTGCCTATATCCGTGGTATTCCTGCGGTGAATGGTGTCTATACAGGTGGTGCGCTGGATTGGCTGACGCCATTTTCGCTGTTTACCGGTGTTGGCCTGCTGGCGACTTATGCCTTGCTGGGCAGCACCTGGCTGGTCATGAAAACCTCAGGCGAGCTGCAGGCGACGTGTTATCGGCTGTCGCGTGTGCTCGGCCTGGTGTTGCTGGCGATTATCGCCATCATCAGCCTGTGGACACCATTTATCGATAGCCGCATCGCCGCCCGCTGGTTCGGGCCTGATATGTGGATGTTGCTGCCTATCCCGCTGCTGGTGCTGTTCTGTTTCTATCAGCTGCAAAAAGCGTTGGCGCGCAAGGCCGAGGTATGGCCTTTTGTGTTTACGCTGGGCTTGGTGTTCCTGGGGTATGTCGGACTGGGCATCAGTGTGTGGCCGAATATCGTACCGCCTGACATCAGCATTCAGGCGGCCTCGGCACCGCCGCAGAGCCAGGGCTTTGCCCTGGTAGGTGCGGTGATCATTATCCCCATCATCCTGATCTATACCGCCTGGGGCTATTACGTATTCCGCGGCAAGGTGCAAGCCGGGGAGGGCTACCATTAATGGCGGATAAATCTGAAAAACGCTGGGGACAGCGCCTGGGCTGGCTGTTTCTGATCTGGCTGGGCAGTGTGCTGGCATTGGGCGCGGTAAGCTTGCTGCTGCGCCTCATCATGCGGGCAGTGGGGCTGACCACGTAATAGAGCCGGGCACCTGCCAAGTTAGTGCTTGAGCAGCTGCCCGACGTGCGCGTTAATGCACCAGCTTGCGGTTAAGCTTTTCCAGCATGCCTTTGCGGTGCTTGTGGGCCAGCTCATAATCGCGCAAGCGACGAATTTGCGACAAGGTCAGCGTAGCCAGTCGCGAGGACACTTCCGGGATGGTAAGCCCGGCATACTCCTTGACCGACAGCCGCGGGTTACCCGTATGGGCATTGGCTGATTTGCGGGAAGATGCGCTGGTGCGCGAAGTTTTGCGCGTAGAAGCCCGAGCGGAACCTGCTGGGTTGGCGGATTTGCCGCTGGAAGATTTGGTTTCGCCTGCCTCGCTACGCTGTTTATTCACAATGCGGGCTGCCACTTCCTCTTCGCGCCCGGGGTAGCGATGATCATGCTGAAACTGGTGCTTGAGCTTTTCAAACTCGTGTTCCCGCTTGGGAGATGCGCCTCTAGGCATGATAAAACTCCTTTCCTTATCGTAAGGTGAAGTGTCAGAATGCATCGATTATGCATTGTTTTTTATAGGGAATAGTCCGTAATAAAAGTAGGAATAATTGAAGGTGTTGCGGTCATCTCTGCATCACCATTTTCGTTTTAAGGATTAGCAATGGCGACATGGATACAAGGCAGGGTAGTGGAGCACAAACACTGGAATGCCTATCTGCATACGCTTTACATTGAAGCCGATCTGGCACCTTTTGCCGCCGGGCAGTTTGTGAAACTGGGGCTGGACATAGAGGGCGAGGTGGTCGCGCATCCTTATTCGCTGGTGAACCCACCGCAGCAACGGCCGCTGGAGATTTTTTACATTGAAGTGCCAGAGGGCAAGCTCAGTCCGCATCTGGTGCCCTTGAAACCCGGCGATGTCGTCCAGCTGTCGCCCACCGCCCATGGCTTCATGACGCTGGATGAGATTCCCGCCGCCCGCGATCTGTGGCTGATCGCGAGTGGCACCGGCATAGGGCCGTTTCTTTCCATGCTCGGCACGGAACGTTTGTGGCAGCAATATGAACATGCCGTGCTGGTGTACTCGGTACGCTATCAGCACGATCTCGCCTATCTGGAGCGCATACAGGCGCTCATGGCTGCGCATCCGGGCCGTTTGCACTTTGTGCCGCTGGTAACGCGGGAAGCCTCCGACATCGGCTTGCCATGCCGCATCCAGCAGGCTCTGCAAGATGGCCGTCTGGAACAGCATGCCCAAACCACGCTAAGTCCCGAGCATAGCCAGATCATCCTCTGTGGCAATCCGCAAATGGTCGAAGATATGCAAAGCCTGCTCGCCACGCGTGGACTCAAGAAGCACAGAAGGCGCGAACCCGGCCACATCACCACCGAGACCTACTGGTAATCGCTCGCGGCCATCCGCCGTCACAGCAATCCGAAGGCCATTTCCTACAACAGAATGGCATTACGCCTACAGCCACAGCAGAGCTCGCGGCGTATGCTGGTATTGAATGCATCCCCTCGCAAATGCGGCAAAAGGAGGCTCAATGCGCATACACAATGTCATGTTGGTGAATGGATATCGCGTCAGCCGATACGCCCTGAGACAACTGCTCGAAGCCACAGGTGAATTCAGAGTCACTGAATCTGCCACTAGCGCAGTAGCCGCCGCGCATGCTGTCATTCCCCCAGACTTGTTGCTGATTGATATCTCCGACCCGGCCAAGAACGGCCTGGAAACCCTGTGCGACCTCATGCACGACTTCCCTGACTTGCCATGCCTGATCGTAGGCGGCCCAGGGGATGCCGCATTGCGCAATCACTATGTACGCTTGGGGTGTCGCGCCTATATCCCCCGCGATGCCAGCAAACATGCCATCTTGCAGGCCGCGGCTGCGCTCCTCTCCAGCAAACCTGTCGCAGAACCTTCGGGGCGTAATACCCCCGACGCCGTCCATCTGCCCCACATCGATCTCTCCGCGCGTGAGCGACAGGTGTTCTTCAAACTCACCTCGGGTAAATCCATACCCTCCGTCGCGCGTGAACTCCTGATCAGCGTCAGCTCGGTCAGCGTTTTCCGCTGCAAAATTCTGCGCAAAATGCACTGCAGCAACAACGCCGAACTGATCAGCTACGCGTTCCGCCATCGCCTTCTAAATACCTGACATTCACCTTCAAGGTTATGTTTTTACGCACATAATCTTTTTTCTTGATGCGCCACTGACCGTGGTTCGCCCTTAAGGGCAATTCCCTGATTTCGCAATCCTGTGCATGATCGAACCCGCCTTTAGCCCCGGATTCCCTGTCATGCTGCCCTCGCTGTTATCCTCCCGTCGCCTGCTTACCCTGCAATGTCCCGCACTCCATCAGATCCTGCCCGATGGGCTGGAGCCTGTCCGCCTGGAAGGGCGGGAGGGCATCAACACCCTGTTTGACTACCAGCTCACGGCGCGTAGCCGTCTGGGGGAAGTCGGCAGTGATCTCGACTTCGGTCCGCTGATGGGGCAAGTATTGACCTGCGGCATCAGCCTCGAAGGCCACGGCCAGTTCCTGCCCGGTGCGCTGGGCGATCTCGGCATGGCGAATCAGGGGGCAGGCACACGGTATGTCAGTGGACTCATCACCGACATACGCCACGCTGGCGAAGACAGCCGCCACGCGCTCTATGTCATTACGCTACGCCCCTGGCTCCACCTCGCCACCCTCACCACCGACTGCAAGGTGTTCCAGGACCAGACCGTGGTCGAGATCACCGAAGCCGTACTGGCGGACTATCCCTATGCGCTGGAGAAGCGGCTGATCGAGACCTATCCCGCCCGGGACCACAGCGTGCAATACAACGAATCCGACTTTGCCTTCCTCACCCGGTTGTGGCGGGAGTGGGGCATCAGCTTTCATTTCCGCCATGACGACGGGCGCCATACCCTGGTACTGGCCGATCACAATGGCGCCTATACGCCATTCCAGCCCGATGACCCGGCCAGTGGCTATCACACCATTGCCTATTACCCACCAGACCATAAGACCGATGCAGAGTACCTGCACCACTTCAGCGATGCCGAGCAACTGACCTCAGGCGTCTATGCCAGCCGCGATTACGACTACACCCGTCCCCGGGCCGAGCTTGCCGCGCGTAATGCCCAGCCGCGCAATACTGCCCATGGCGATAACGAGGTCTACCAATGGCGCGCTGACCATGGCAGTGACTACAGCCAGCCCAATGCCGGCATGGACCGCGAAGCCAACCAGACCGAGCCGCAAGGTGAGCTCTTGGCCCGGCTGCGCATGGAAGCCCTGCGCCAGCCCGGCCACCGGGTGGCCGGCGAAGGCCATATCCGGGGTGTCGTGCCTGGCCATACCTTTACCCTCAAAGAACATCCCAGAGCAAAGGCCAATCAGGAGTACCTCATCCTCAGCACCACCTTGCTGATTGAGAATGTGAGTGAAGAGACGGTTGGCAAGACCGTCGGAAAGACAGGAGGAAATGCAAGCCACGGCAGTGGCGCTGGGCTCAGCGCCATCCAGTCCGCCCTCGTCGATAGCAGCAGTGGCGCGCTGACAGGCGAACTCACCGGCACCTGGCGCATGGAGACCCACTTCAGCGGCCAGCCCACCCGCGAAGTGCTGCGCCCCGATGTGCTGCTGCCGCATGCCCCCGGCCACAAGCCACGCACCCATGGCCCCGAGACCGCCCTCGTCACCGGACCTACGGGCGACACCGCCGAGAGCAATCTCTACACCGACCAGTACGGTCGTATCAAGGTGCAGTTCCCCTGGGACCGCTATGGGCTGAAGAACCAGCACAGCAGTTGCTGGGTCCGGGTATCGCAAGCCTGGGCAGGCAATCAGCTGGGCGCCATGCACCTGCCGCGCATAGGCGAAGAAGTGCTGATTGACTTCCTCGGCGGGGATCCTGACTTGCCGGTATGTACCGGCCGTCTCTACAACCAGCTCAACCTGCCGCCGTGGCAGCTCCCGGCTCAGCAAGCCTTGAGTGGCATCCGCTCGCGCGAGCTCATCCCCGGTGGGGGCAATGGCGCTGCCGGCCGCAGCAATCATCTCATCCTCGATGACACTGATGGCAAGATCCAGCTGCAGCTCAAGAGCGACCATGACAGCTCCTCCCTAAGCCTGGGGCATATCACCCGTATCGACGGCAATGCCGGACGGCTGGATTACCGGGGTGAAGGCCTGGAACTCCGCACCGATGGGCATGGGGCGATTCGCGCCAGACAAGGCCTTATCCTCACCACCGAAGCGAGAAGAGAAGCCCAGAACCACCTCACCGACCTCAGCGAGACCACAGCACGTCTCACACAGGCACAAGCCCAGCATGCCGACCTGGGCCAGCTCGCCAGCCAGCACCAGGCGCAGGACAACGACGACCAGCCCAGGGTGAGCGAACGGCTGCAGGGGCAGAATGACGGTATTACCGGCAACAAGAGCAGCAATACCAGCAATACAAACTCCAACGACACCGCCTTCCTCGAACTGCAGCAACCGCACCTCGTCATGGCTAGCCCCGCTGGCATTGCCAGCACCACCCCCGGTAGCACCCATCAGCACAGTGGCGAAGACCATGCCATTACCACGGGCAGCAATGTCAGCTTGAGTGCCAATCGCAGCCTCATCGCCAGTGTACGTGAGGCGATACGGCTGTTTGCGTACAAGGCGGGCATCAAGCTCATTTCGGCACAAGAGAGCATCGATATCCAAGCCCTCAAACACAGCATCGACATGGTCGCCAATCTGGACATTCGCCACACCGCAGAAAACATCACCTTCAACGCCAAACAGGAAATCGTGGTGAACGCAGGCGGCAGCTACACCCGCTGGAGCGCCAGCGGCATTGAGAGCGGCACGGCAGGCAGCTGGAAAGTCCATGCCAATCAGCATGGGATGGATGGCCCCAAAACATTGCCGGTGGTGATGCCGGAGGTGCCCATCAGTCTCAACCATCCACTTGGCCGCTACCAGTTCAATAAAAATCAGCTTCCAGAGGCAGAACAAACACATTTCGCCGGGCATCGCTATCGGGTCAGACCACGGAGGAGGGGCAGAGCGTTGGCGGGGTGACGGACGATCAAGGCCTGGGCGAGTATCTCTTTACACCGACCTCCCAGAAAACATCGTCGCGGAAATGGCGCCCCTGCGGGTGGATCAGCCGGCATCACCGAGAATTATCAGGCGAAGATAAATGGCTTGTCGGTGCCGAGTCAGCGCACGGAAACGCTCCTCCTGATCCGGCAGACCTGGACGCCTTCCTTGCGGCGAATGATGCGGAGGGGGCTTGTAATGGGTGCATTAGTCATCGCCATGATCGAAATGGCCATTGAGGCGGGGGTTATTGGCCGTGGCGTGCCTATGAAGCATATCAAGCTGCCCAGGCGATGGTGGATGCCGCTGAACTGGCCCAAAGGCAGTAGCCCAATATAAAGCCTTTCTCAAAGAAGCTGTGCTGGACAATCTCAAGCATAGGAGATTGATGTGAAATCGAGCCAGCTGGCTCGTGTTGACTCCGGTGGCAATACCCACGCAAATGGCGCACCCAATCCGAAGTGCGTGACCAAGCCACCTTTCGCCCCTTCATTAATCGCAGAATATCCCATTCCGCCTGCCGATCAGCCATGTGGTTAAGCTGGCAAACGAGCATCCGATCAAATCGTGCCACGGCGACTGCGCACGATGGTGAGCGCTAGTGGCGAACTGCGTCACCGCACCATTAAGAAGTGGCCTTGCGTCAATACACGGCCATTGCGTTTGCTTTGAAACCGTGGATGCGATTCTGGACTGGAAAAGCCCGCTGAAAGCGGAGCTGGCCTATAACCCGGATACCAAAGCCCCTTATCTGAATGCAGCCCCGCCCACCCGGCCGAAGCGGGTGGGCAATCTGCCGTTTACCTTCTGGCCGGTACCCAGAGGGGCGCTCATCCCCGACCTGACCATTGCAGAAAACCGCCATCAACCGGCCGCGCTCACCCCGCGTGACAATGTGTTTGCCGTGGTGGAAATCAAATTCCCCAATGATCCCATTCGAAAAAAACGGCTGGAAGATTATTCCAAGTTGGTGGAAGAACACCGCGTCGCCCTGATGCGGGTGCCGGAAGACCTGCATGTCAGCCTGCGGCCAAAGACGCGGGATGGACGGGATGCGACACGGGGGCGAGATAATCATCAAAAACGTGGAAGAGGTAAATAAGGATGAATTTCGATCAGGACAAACTGCCCCGCAAAATTGCAGATTTACTTGAAGACCCGAATACCGTATGGGGATGGGATTTCCCAGATGGCCGCACCCAATGGTTAGGCACAGGCTGCTTCGCCACCCTGTACTTCCGCTCCGGCACCGCCCGCGAGGCCCGGGACAAAGCGCATATCGTGGTCGATTGCATAGAGCGCTTCAATGCCATGATAGGCAACAAGTTCGTGACGGCAGAACACCCTGATTCCTCCCGGCCCCATCCCTTTGGCGGCAAACGCTTGCCGCAGGACTGGCATGCCTATACTGAAGCATGCAAGGACAGAAATATCAATTATGGATTTACCAGCGAAAAAGCCATCACCGACTCCCCCGAGTTCGCCTTGTCTTCCAAAGTAAGACTGGCGAATAACACAGAAGATTACAACAACCTGCGCTTTGACTTTACTCTGACATGGTGGCACACCCAGCGGGACGTCTTTGGCCGCTTTCTGCGTGAAACGGCCCGGCAACTGGGGGCCGAACAGGGCTATATGGGCCTGGGCTTTGCCCGGCCACTGGACCTCGGCGCATCGGCGGATATTGAGGGGCTGGAATACCGGCTGGCCCAGCATTTTTATGGGCTGGATATTGAGCAGCCGTTCTGGAACGGTTTTGAGAACAGCAAAACAAGAGGCCTCTGGGCGGCATGCGTCCACTGGTGTGGGCGGGGCTGGTAGGCGGCCCCTGGCTACAAAAACTTGGGGGGGCTTATGCCTTGGTGCATGCCTTGCGTCATGATTTCGCGACCAGATCTACAAGAAAGTGTCGGCTGCTCTGAATGTATAAGATGCCGGAAACCGAAAACTAATCAGTAATTTATGGCTTTGATTAGAGGAGCATGATTGTAAAATCAGCTAATTATGCAGTCTGCTGATATAGCTTAACTATGAACTCATCCGCTACGCGTTTCGCCATCGCTTGGTAAATGATTGATAAGGTCTCTGTTAAGGCGGTCCTCGGCATGTGAACGAATGACTTTTTTAGTTCCGACCAGCTCGAATAATGCCGTTACGCGTGCTTTTTCAGATGCGCTTTGCGGAATCAGATAAGCCAATAGCACGTAGACGATGACATTCACGATGAGCGCGACTGCGCCGGACGTCAGGCCGTATGCCCAAGGGAGTTTGCCGTGATACATCAGCTCCAGCGTGACAGCTACGGCAAAGCCGATGGACATACTGGCCATGGCGCCATATTTGTTGCCGCGTTTCCAGAATATTCCCAGGAATTGCGGGACTGCTAGCTGGATAATCCCTTGGTAAGCCAGAACGGCGAGTGAGAAGAGGGCGGGCAGGGTCATGCATGAGAGCCAGGATGCCAGCAGGGTGAGTAGCAGCATGCCGGTTTTGGAGATGACAATCAGTTGCCGGGTGCTGAGCGTGAAGTAGTTACCTAGCAGGTCGTTGGCTATCTGAGCTCCTGTCGCCTGGATGTTGCCATCAATATGGCCCATGGAGGCGGCCAGCAGGACCGTGCCTGCCAGGCCCAGCAGTATTAATCCTCCTGCTTCTTGCGATGCGATGAACCAGACAGCATCAGGGTGGCCGCTGGCAGACGGCAGCATGCCAGCCAGCATGCCGAAAATGAGCAAGGCAAGACAAAAAATGAAGGAGAGGGGAATCGCCAGGGCGGCCGATTTTTTCAGGCTGGCGACCCCGTTGGCGGTAAACAGGCGCACGAAAATATAGGGCCAGCACCATCCGCCCAGGGCGCCAGTCAATACCAGGCTGAACAGAAACAACGGGCCTTCTTGAGAGCCAGGGCCAGGAAGCGTGAATCGGGCTGCATCGAGGCTAGAGAAATGGATGCCCTTGGCCATGATCAGCCAGGCGATTAGCCCGATCAGCATGGCGGTGCCTATCAGGTAAGCCACCATGCCTTGGTAGAAATCGGAAATCACGACGCCACGCATGCCGATGCGCACTGTCCATATCTGCCGGAAGGCGATTACAACCACCCCCAATATCACGGCCTGCGAAAACGTCAACGTGCCCAAAGAGAGGAAGCGGAACATTTCACCCAGTGCCTGCATGCCGAGAATCAGCCACGGAATGCCTGAGATGATGCCAATGACAGCGGCAATGGTGCGGATGTGGCGCGAGTTGTAACGCAAGGAAAAAAGATCAGGCTGCGTCTTCAGGTCAAAGGCTTTGCCCCACATCCATACTGGCTTGGCCATCATGTACATCAGCATCACCGTCAAAAGGCTATAGCTCAGCACGTAGAATGAAATAATGCCGCTCGCTGCTGCCATGCCGCCGAAGGCCGTGAACATGGCGCCCGGGTACCAGGTATTGAGAAACGACATAGCCTGATAACGTGCGCCAAAGGAGCGGTCGCCAACGGCATAGTTGGAAAACGAGCTATCGTCCAGCCTGATGCGCTGAAGTATGACAATCAGGCCCGCAAAGAACACCAGTATCATCCCGAACGTGATGATCATGATGTCAGCTCTCCGTTTGCGGCATCCTGCCAAAAGGCATAGAGAATACTCAGTGTAATGGAGAGGCTGACCGCGGTGAAGTAGACAAAGGTCGCAGGCAGACCCAGGATCAGTTCGCGATGCTCGCTAGCTGCCCAGTACAAGGGCGGATAAAGCGCCACGAATACATTCAGCAGGAACCACGTCCTGACCACATAAACTTGCATGGATTTTTTGGTCGGCATTTTTTCTCCCGATTATCAGTTGCCTGCGCGTTTGAGGATGGCTAAAGCCAACTCCAGACAGGAGTATGGCGATGGGGATGCTACGTGAACATCCTGCAAATGCAGGGGTAGGTGCTGCTTCGCCTGCAGGTCCACATAATTGATTAAGGGCGTGGATTAAAGGATGATCTGCGAGAAGAGAAGGCTTTCACAACCTGCAGAAGGGGAATGTTTGAAAATGGATTTCACATCTGGCAATGCGCTGTTGGCGGATTTGTATCAGACGGCCGTGACCGCGAGTCCCCGTGTTTTTCAGCAAGAAGCGCTCAAACATCTGGAGCGCGTGATCGGGTTTGATCGGGCCTGGTGGGGCATCATGTCGCCTGGCAAGGCCGGGTTCGACTTGCTTAGCTCCTACCGCCATGAGCTACCCTTGGCGTTCGAGGAGCACTGGAATGCGGTCAAGAATGACGATGCGCTCGCACACGATGTCCATGTTCAGCCCCGAACCACGGTGCATTTCAACCGGCAGGCTCTGCACTCAACCCCTGGGCTCGCCGATCTCAATACCGGGCATGATCTCAGTCAGGCATTGTGTACTTCGGTATTCCTGCCAGACTGCACCTCCTTTCTGTTTATTTCCCTGTTTCGCTCTGGTAGCCGCGCACGGGCCTTTGAGGCTGGCGATATCCGGCTGAAGCAGTGGCTCACGCCGCATTTGTACTCCTGCTGGCGCACCAATCTGCTGGCAGATATCGAGCGCACGCGCCTGCCAAACAAATGGCAAGACAAGGCGAGTGCCTATGTTGATCGCCGCGGCAGCATTGTTTATGCCGACAGTGCCTTTGCCGAGTTTGTGAGCCAGGTATGGCCTTCCTGGCGTGGCGGTCGCTTGCCACATGCCTTAGTGGATATGCTGGTTAGCAACCCGGTATCGTCCATCCAGCTACCCATCGGCATTTACCTAAACCAGCAGCAGGCCGGCGGCCTGACAAGGCTGGATATCGGGCGACCATCGCCGCTGGACAAACTGAGCAGACGCGAGCGCGAGGTGGCACTAGGCTTTGCACAAGCGCATTCGTATAAGGAAATTGCGGCTGAGACCGGCTTGTCTCCTGCCACCGTGCGCCATTATTTGCGGGGTATCTACGCCAAGCTTGCCATCAACGATAAGGCTGAGCTGGTCAGGTTGGTGACCAGGCATGAACTGGAACTTGAAGTCCCAATAGCGATGAAGGGCGCGTACAGCTATGGGCTTGATATGGATTACCTGGGAAAAGGGTAGGGATTGAGCAATTAAATAGCGCATAAAAAAACCGGCAAATGCCGGTTTTTTTAACTATAGAAAGCTTGAGAAGGCTGAAGCTTACTGACGGTAATCCGCTTTGGCTTTGTCCTTGCAGCTGGACTTCACATCACCTGCGTAGCTATCGCATTTTTTCAGGGCTACTTCGTAGTCAGATTCCATTTTCTTTTCTGCGGCTTCCTGACGGGCTTCCAGTGTCTTGCGAGTGGCATCTACATTGGCCATGCCGGTGCTGCGATCTGCCTTGGCTTTGGTCAGGCACAGGTCCTTGGCATCGCCGTTGTAATCGTCGCATCTTTCTTTGGCTACTTCATAGGTGCCTTTGACCTTTTCTTCTTCTGCCGAGATACGGGCATCGAGTGTGCCTTTCAGGTTGGCATCGAGATCAGCCAGGCCAGCTTCACGCTTGGCTTTTGCCTCGGCCTTGCAAACGTCTTCCTGGTTGCCTGAAAGCTTGCCACAGGCTTTTTTCTCCTGGTCGTAAACGGCGTTTACGCGGTTCTTGCCATCTTCATATTCGGCTTTGGTAATGACCTGCGACCAGGCCTGGCTGCTCATCAGCATGGCCAGCAAGCCACCCAATGCCATTTTGTGTCCGATATTCATCATGTTGCTCCAGTGATTAAGGGGGTAACGCAATCGTTAGTTGTTGCGAAACTTTTCGATCTGGGCTTCGGCTTCTTCTTTCGAGATGCCGTAGAGTTCTTGCAGCTTGCCTGCGAGCATGTCCTTGTTGCCTTTGATCTCCTCTAGATGATCATCGGTCAGTTTTCCCCATTGCTGACGGACTTTGCCGGTCAGTTGTTTCCAGTTACCTTCGATTTGGTCCCAATTCATGGTGCTTCCTTTCGTTTATTTGATTTTTTTGCTGTTTTGGATCAATTGATCACCGGGCCATAGTAGCTAGCAAGGGTTTAGCAGGCTGTCGTCTAATGGCTGAAAGTGCCGTCAGAATGGGCTGTCAGCGAAAAAAAGCCCCCTTTGAAAGATTTCTCCTACAGGCGATTCAGAAAAATCTGTATGGCAGAAGGGGCAATATGGCCTACACTGGCGGTGTAGTACGTTTTATTTCATCCCATCGTCATCGTTTGGCGATGTTTTTATCAAGTGCAGGAGACAGCAAATGGCAACAGGTACCGTGAAGTGGTTTAACGATGCAAAAGGTTTTGGCTTTATTACCCCGGACGATGGAGGCGAAGACTTGTTTGCGCACTTCTCGGCCATTGCCAGCAATGGCTTCAAGAGTCTGAAGGAAAACGAGCGCGTGAGTTTCGACATCACGACTGGTCCTAAGGGCAAGCAGGCATCGAACATTCAGAAGGCGTAATAGCCCTGAATTGAGAAACGGCCCTCAGGGGCCGTTTTGCATTTATAGGCCTCCACATCGCATATGCACGTCATGCATGGCTGAGGTCGCCATTCTCTTTTCCTCGCCATCCAATCCCGGCAATCTCTCATCATCCCCAAACGCACAGCGGCAAAAGTCGTCAGCGACGATGCCTGGGTGTATCCTTAAGGCAGGCGTCACGCCGTCTCCCTTTGTTTGGAAAGTACCATGTCGGAAGCGAATACCCCTTTAACCGAGCTTGATGTTGCTATCAGTGGCATGACCTGCGCCTCATGCGTCGCGCGTGTGGAAAAAGCCATTCTGAAAGTGGAGGGCGTGAGCGCGGCCAGCGTAAATCTCGCAACAGAGCGTGCCCATATCCAATTTTCCTCCCCGGCCAGTGCTGAGCGCGTGGTGCAAGCGGTCAGCAAGGCGGGTTATGCTGCGACGCCACTTCAGGCCGAAACTGCTTTTTCTGCGCCGCCAGAAGTCCATAGCGGCTGGAAAGTCGCCACGGCCGCCGCGTTTACCGTGCCTTTGATACTGCCCATGTTGCTGATGGTAGTCGGCATTCATTTCAATCTCCCCGGCTGGCTGCAATGGCTGCTGGCCACGCCGGTGCAGCTCTGGCTGGGGGCATCGTTCTATCGTTCGGCCTGGCAGGCGGTGCTGCATCGCAGCGGCAATATGGACCTGCTGGTGGCGCTGGGCACGACAGCAGCCTATGGCTTGTCGGTCTACATGCTGCTGATGGGGCATGAGCATCTTTATTTTGAAGCGGCCAGTGCGGTGATTACCCTGGTATTGCTTGGCAAATGGCTGGAAAGCCGTGCCAAGCGCCAGACTACCGAGGCCATACGCGCCTTGCAGGCCTTGCGTCCCGATACCGCGATTGTGCGACGCGATGGCAAGGAGCTCAGCTTGCCCCTGGCGCAGGTGAGTCTGGGTGACTTGGTGATTGTGCGGCCAGGTGAACGCATTGCGGTGGATGGCGTGGTGCAGGAAGGCGAAGGCCAAGTGGATGAAGCCCTGATTACCGGGGAGAGCATGCCCTTGCACAAGCGAGTGGGCGACCATGTGACCGGTGGCGCGTATAACCTGGATGGCCTGCTGTGCGTTAAAACCACGGCCATAGGCGCCGAATCCACCCTGGCGCGGATTATCCGGCTGGTGGAAGATGCCCAGGTTGCCAAACCCGATATTCAACGCCTGGTGGACAAGGTCAGCGCCGTATTTGTGCCCGTGGTGTTGGTGATCGCGCTTGTTACCTTGCTGGGCTGGCTGCTGGCGGGCGCAAGCGGCGAGCAGGCTATCCTCAATGCCGTGGCGGTGCTGGTGATTGCCTGCCCGTGTGCACTGGGCCTGGCGACGCCAACCACCATCATGGTGGGGACGGGCATTGCCGCCAAACATGGCATTCTGATCAAGGATGCTCAGGTGCTGGAGCTTGCACATCAGATCAATGCCGTGGTGTTTGATAAAACCGGCACACTGACCGAAGGCAAGCCGCGCTTGATGGCGGCCAGGGCGGTCGATGGTGACGACCCTCAGCACACACAAGCGCTGGTCAGGCTGGCCGCCAGCCTGGAGCAGGGGAGCCGGCATCCGCTCGGGGTGGCTTTGCTGACAGCGGCTGAGGAACAGCAGATTACCCTGCCGGTGGTCACGCAACTGCAGGAAAAAGTCGGCCAGGGCTTGCAGGGTGAAGTGGAAGGCCGCACGGTGTATCTCGGCCATGGTCGCTGGATGCAGGCGCTGGGTGTGGATCTCGCGCCATTGCAGGCGGCTGCGAATGCCTTGCAGGCGCAAGGTCATACCGTATCGTGGCTGGCAACCGGCAATGTGGGGAGAGTGGTGTTGCTCGGGCTGGTCGCGTTTGGTGACCAGATCAAGGCTATCAGCGCCCAGGCCATTGCCAGCCTGCACCGCCTGAATGTCGCCAGTGTGATGCTCACTGGCGATAACCCGCGCAGCGCCCATTACGTGGCCGACCGCGTGGGCATTCAAACCGTATTGGCCGAGCAGACGCCGGAGACCAAGGCGGCCTGCATTGCGGACCTTAAAACACGCCATGCCGTAGTGGCCATGGTGGGCGATGGCATCAACGATGCGCCTGCGCTGGCGGCTGCGGATATCAGCTTTGCCATGTCCACCGGCACCGATGTCGCCATGCACGCGGCAGGCGTGACGCTGATGCGCTCGGATCCCGCGCTGGTGGCCGATACCATCGACATTTCGCGCCGCACCTATGGCAAAATCAGGCAAAACCTGTTCTGGGCATTTATCTATAACGTGATAGGCATTCCGCTGGCAGCTTTTGGCCTGCTGAACCCGGTGATAGCGGGGGCTGCCATGGCATTCAGCTCGGTGAGTGTCGTCAGCAATGCCTTGTTGTTGCGCCGCTGGCGGCCGCCAACAACGCCAGACCATTAACCATTGGAAGCTTCGGGCATGTATTTTCATTCGCAAACTTTTAAAGCACCGGCAGAAGGGCCACGGCTGATTGTGCTGGGCGCAGTACATGGCAATGAAACCTGCGGCACGCAGGCAATTCTGCGCGTGCTGGATGAAATCGCAGCGGGCAGTATTTCCATACTGCGTGGCTCCGTGACCTTTGTGCCGATTACCAATCCTCTGGCATATCAGCATCACCGCCGCAGTGGTGACCGCAATCTCAATCGCAATTTATTCCCGAATGTCCAGCCGGTGGAGTTTGAAGACCACATTGCCAACTGGCTGTGCCCCTTGCTCGCCCAGCATGAGGTGTTGCTCGACCTGCATTCGTTTCATACCGATGGCGAGCCGTTTGCACTGATTGGCCCGCTGGATAACAACGGTCCGCTCGAGCCTTTCTCCCATGCAGCAAAAGAAGAAGGCCTGGCCCGGCATCTCGGCGTGCAGCGTTTTGTCGATGGCTGGCTGGATACCTATGCGCGTGGTGTTGCACGGCGGCAGGCCATGAACCCGGAAGCCACCCCGGCCGCCGAGAGCGATCTGCGCTATGGCGTAGGCACCACGGAATACATGCGCACGGTGGGCGGCTACGGCCTGACCCTGGAATGCGGGCAGCATGACGACCCCGCTGCGCCGGAGGTAGCCTACCGCGCGATTCTCAACACGCTCGCTTATCTGGGAATATCGGGAGAAGCAGCACCGGCTGCCGTAGCCCAGGCGGAATCATTGCGCATTTACGAGGTCGTAGATCGTGCCAGTGATCAGGATACTTTCGTCAAGGTCTGGCGCAGCTTTGATGTTGTGCAGGCGGGCGAGCTGATTGGTACGCGCGGCAGTGGCGAAGACGTGTATGCAGAGGAGGGGGGCTATATCCTGTTCCCCAATCCTGATGCGGCTTGCGGGCAAGAATGGTTTTATCTGGCCAAGGCGGTGCAGCGTATCTGAAGCACGGTATCCGATCGCAAGCATTACCCTATTCATCTGGTCGATCGGAGCCTTTCATGTCAGTTGTTCATTCCCGCCTCAAAGCTGCATTTTTACCCTTGGCCTTGCTTTCCCTGGCCGCTTTTTCAGTGCCCGCACATGCCGATTGGGTGCTGAATCCGCAGGCCTCGGACCTCAGTTTCGTTTCCATCAAAAAGAACAGCATCGCCGAAATCCATCACTTCAAAGAGCTGAGCGGCAGCATCAGCGATGCCGGTGCCTTCAGCCTCAGCATCAAGCTCGCCAGTGTGGATACCGGCATCGCCGTGCGGGATGAACGCATGCGTAACATGCTGTTTGATACCGCCATGTTCCCCAGCGCCTCGGTCAGTGGCAAAACGCCAGCCAATGATTACAGCAGCCTGCCCGCAGGCACCAGCCGCATTGAGAGCCTGAAATTTACGCTCGATTTGCATGGCAAGACCGTGGAGCTCAACAGCAAGGTGCGCGTCACCAGCCTCAGCAACAACAAGCTGCTGATCAGTACCATTCAGCCGGTGATTGTGGACGCGGCGAATTTTGAGCTGGTGGCCGGCATCGAAAAGCTGCGCGAAGTCGCTCAGCTGCCTGCGATCAGCACCGCGGTGCCCGTTACCCTCAATCTGGTGTTTGATCGGCAATAACGAGTAGAATGCCCTGCCGGTGCGGTGAATAAGGCAGTAAGTTTGCATGCGTGCAAACCGATGAGCCGTCATTGACCTAGTGTGACTCTGCCGATATGGATTAGGCGCACCGGCCCCTCTGATCGCAACTTCACGAGCGAGCTTCCATGAGCATGGTGATACCTGAACCGTTAAAACGTCGTCCCCGCCTGTTGATGGCGCTCATCGCCGGCCTTGCCATGGGGCTGTTGCTGCCTTATGACTGGGATCTGGTCACGCGCCTGCTGGTCACATGGAATGGCGTGGTGTGGTTTTACCTCATCCTCATCATCTGGCTGATATCGCACACCAGCCATGCCGACATCCGCCGGATTGCCGAGCAGGAAGACAAAGGCGCCATGGCCGTGCTGGCCGTGCTCTGTCTGGGCTCCATACTCAGCCTGGTGGCGATAGGCTTTGAGCTGGCATCGCTGGAAGATGTGACCCGTGCGGCGCGCGTGCTGCATTATGCGCTCACGGCGATTACCATTTTCGGCTCCTGGCTGCTGGTTGGCATGGTATTCACCCTCCATTACGCCCACTCGTATTATCTTTCAGACAAAAAGCATCGCCCGCTGAAATTCCCCGACGATGCCGTGGAGCTGAGTTACTGGGATTTTCTTTATTTCGCCAGCACAATTGCCGTGGCGGCGCAGACCTCGGATGTGGCGGTGATGAACACCAGCACACGCAAGGCCGTCACCGCCCAGTCCATCCTCAGTTTTATTTTCAATGTGGCTTTTATCGGCCTGCTGATCAACCTTGCCGGAAGCATGATAGGCGGGAATTAACGATTGGCGCTGGCGTAGCGCGGCGCCAGCCTATTTACAATGTCTGACCCCCGATTCGGACATGCGCTTATGCCGGTATCCCGCCTGACTCCCTAAGCTGAACGAACGCTCTTGTTGAAGAGTGTTTTTCAATCATCGCTTAAAGGAGACACATCATGGCTCAAAAGCAAAGCAACCGCGGGTTTGCCGCAATGGACGCCGCCAAGCAGCGAGAGATCGCCAGCATGGGCGGCAAAGCCGCTCACCAGAAGGGCTCTGCGCATGAATTCACCTCGCAGGAAGCCCGGCTCGCAGGACAGAAAGGCGGGCAAGCGGCACACCGCAAGGGCACAGCCCATCAATTTGACTCCCAGTCGGCCCGTGAAGCTGGCCGCAAGGGCGGTCAACATTAATCGATAAGCCTCATCTTGTCTTCGTCATACACTTGTCTATCTGTTAAATCAGCCACTTACTGGTAAAAGTCAGGGTTCGACTTTCTAGCCGGTACTGAAGCCAAGTAAGGTTTTAACTTAAACCTGTAGAAACCTGTAGTAATAAAACCTGTGAGAGAAAAGCAGGGCGCATGCCTTGCTTTTTTCATGTCCGCTTGGCGCTCGTATAAAGAGAGTCCTACACCTGAATAAGGATTTCCTTATGCAGATGAGCTCGAATAGCGACTAGAGTAAAAACCATCTACACAACGTAAATACAAGGTCTTATGAAACACATTATTGTCGTGGATGGTTTCTCTGGCACTCGTAAGCTGTTGTGCCAACTCATCAGTAATACCCAGAAGCAATATGCCGTGGATCAGGCCATGAATGTGGTCGATGCCGAGGCCATCATCCGCCAGAAGCGGGTGAATCTGGTCATTCTGGATATCTCCAAGCCCACCAAAAACGGCTTGGAAGCCCTGCTTGACCTCAAGCAGCTGTTTCCCAAGATTCCCGTGCTGGTGATCAACGGGCCAGACCATGCGAAATACGCAGACCACTTTCTGGATATCCGCTGCGAAGGCTATCTGACCAAGGATGCGGATTACGCCGAGCTGTGCAAGGCCATCCAGGCCATACTCGCTGGCGATTCGTATTTTCCCTACATCCATCAGTCCAGCGCGCAACTGCCTGAAAAATCACGTTATCCCAAGCGCCTGTCCTCGCGGGAAATGCAGATATTTCTCAAGACTATCAAGGGCATGACCACGAAATCCATGTCCAATGAGCTGAAAATCAGCTCCAGCACGGTCAGTGTTACCAAATCCAACATCATGCGCAAAATGCAGTTGCGCGACAGGCGTGAGCTGATCATGTATGCCCTGCGACAAGAGTGGTTGCCGCCCAATTATATTTTCCAGCCTCGTTAAGCACAGCCAGGCCCAGACCCCATATATTCTTACACGGGTTTGACGTGCATCCTGACAGCCAGCATGGCGGGTCTGAATTAAGCTGAAAATTCCCATTCATTCAGCAGGAGATTTCGCCATGCCAACAGATAACCAGGTACTAGAGGGCTCTCACGGGCACGATCACCGCGACATGCAGCAACCTCCGCAGCAGCAACACCAGCAGCCGGGCCGTGAAGAAGACATGGAACCGCGTCCCCAGTATATCGACCCCGCATACAAAGCCAGCGGCAAGCTGAAAGGCAAGGTGGCGCTGATTACCGGAGGGGATAGTGGGATAGGGCGCGCAGTGGCGGTGCATTTCGCCGCAGAGGGCGCCAATGTAGCGATCATCTACTACACCGATGCCGAAGAAGAGGATGCCTACAAGACGCTGGATATCCTGAGCGACTACGGGGTGTATGCCGAGGTATTCCAGGGCGATATCAGCGAGGTCAGCTTTTCTCGCAGCGTGGTGGACCAGATACTGAACAAATTTGGCCAGCTGGATATCGTGGTCAACAATGCCGCGCAGCAGTTTGAGCAGAATAGCCTGGTGGATATTGCGCCATCGCAGCTGGAGCAAACCTTCAAGGTGAATGTGTTCGGCATGTTTTACCTCACGCAGGCAGCGCTGCCACACTTGAAAAAAGGCGGTCGCATTATCAACACAGCCTCTGTTACGGCTTATAAAGGTAATCCGGTACTGCTGGATTATTCCGCCACCAAGGGCGCCATCGTGGCCTTTACGCGTTCCCTGGCGCAGCAATTGAGCGAGCAGGGGATTACCGTCAACGCCGTGGCCCCCGGTCCGATCTGGACTCCATTGATTCCCGCCAGCTTCTCCGCAGAAAAGGTGGAGAAGTTCGGACATGACACCCCGATGGGCCGCCCCGGCCAGCCGAGTGAAGTGGCCCCGGCCTATGTCTTCTTAGCCTCTAATGACAGCTCGTATATCAGCGGGCAAGTCATACACCCCAACGGTGGCACCTCGGTTAACGGCTGAGCTTTAACCTCAATAAGCGCGTCAAAAGAAAAGGGGCTTTGGCCCCTTTTTGTATTTTATAAACCATTAATAATCAATTGAATAATTAGTAAAGTTAATGTTTTAAATCATTAGTGCGGCGGTTCCTTGAGCGATATTTCCAGCCGTTTACCCGCTTCAAGATGCTGCTTCAGCATGGGCAGGTTTTGAGCGGCAAACGCTTTCAGCTCCGGATTTTCCACCTTGGCAGCCGCCCTTTCGAATAACTCGACCTCATCCTGATGCGCTTCCACGCCAATATCCTCGATGAATGCCAGATCAAACGGTTTGCCATTTTTGGCAGACATCAGATGCAATCGTAGCTTTTCCACCAGGCTGGGCTCTTCCTGCAACTCCAGTTCCAACTTCAGGGCCATGCGCTTCAGCTTGTCACCGCACTTTTCGTGGTCTTTCAACACACGTTGCGCATATTCCTTTACCGCCGGCGTTTTACTGTGCACGACCGCCAGGCGATTAAACTCCATCTCCATCACGCTGGCTTTGACGGCATTTTTCAGGAACATCTCATCCTGCATGGATAAAGCCGCAGCAAAACAAGGCATTGCGGCCATGCTCAAGACTAGAAGCGCCATAAAACGCCTGTAACGCATTTTTTTCGCTGGCCTATACACGAGGCTCAACCAGGCTTGAAAATTTGCCCATGAAAATCACGAAATCAGTGCTCCACAGCATTTTTGATCAACGCATCCGCTTCCAGGCAACGCTCGGCACATTGGCGGCATGCAGCAGCGCAATTATGGAAGATCTCGTTATCCGAATGCTCGATGGCATGTTGTTCGCATGCCGCAGCACAGGCATCGCAGATTTCAGCGCACACATGGCAAGTCATGAAAAAATAGGGCGACTTGCGCGACATGAATTTGATCGCCATGAAGCAGCTTTCGGCACAATCGCGGCACAAGGCCGTCATGTGCGACATCCCCGGCGTATTCATCTGTATGCATTCCGTCACGCAAAGCTCACACCAGCGCGCGCAATGAAAGCAATCCTCAGTACAGGTCTTGATGTGCATGTCCACGGGATCATGTTGACCAGACGTGGCTTTACTAAGAATAGAACCTAGCATGATGACCTCCAACGTATGTAATTACCTGAAGGGTTCACGCTAAACCACGCACGGGCTATGCGTTATAAGCCAACACCGCATTGACGGGTAGGACATCGTTGAGATGCTCTGCAGCCCCTGACTGCGTAATGAGAGTGGGGAGGTTTGGCTACATGGCCATTGTTTTCAATGCTGAAGATCATAATTTTCTTGCATTTTATGATGATCGTCATATATGATGACCATCATGAATAAAGTAACCACAACACGTAACGCCATCAATCGCAAAGAAACAACGCATAAACGCATTGTAGAAACCGCGGCCCGCGCCATTCGCCGCAGTGGTTACGATGGCACTGGCGTAGCCGATATCATGAAAGAGGCGGGCCTTACGCATGGCGGTTTTTATGCCCATTTTTCGTCTCGCGATGCCATGTTGGCAGAGGCGGCGGATCTGGCAGGCGCCGACACTCTTGCCATCGCAGAAAGCATATTTGCCGAGGCACCTCAGGAGCAGGCGCTGTTTGCCCTGATGAATGCCTATTTATCCAATGAGCATATGGCCAATATTGAATCGGGTTGCGCCTTAGCTGCGCTGGGTTCAGAAATGCCACGTCAGGCGCCGGAAGTGAGAAAAGCGTCTACGCGCCGCATCAAGGAAATGATCAGCCTGGTTGAAAGCCGGCTGACAGGCCCCGATGCTCATGAGAAAGCACTACTCGCCATATCGACCATGGTCGGGACATTGTTGTTGGCACGTGCGGTTGATGAGCCTGAGCTGAGTCAGGATTTTCGGCAGGCAGCGTTATCGCACTACAAAGCCATCAAGTAATAGGGTTGTAAAGCAAGCATGTATTTTTTTTGGCCATTTAATATGACGATCATCATATTAAGACATATATATTTAATCGAATGACATAGGAGACAGATATGAAAAAAAGAGTCGCAATCGTAACAGGCGCTTCATCCGGCATTGGTGAAGCGACAGCAGAATTACTCGCAAACTCGGGGTACAAGGTATATGGCACCAGCCGCAAAGCCGATCAGGTAACAAATCGACCCTACAAGATGATTGCACTGGATGTGACCAGCGAGGCCTCAGTCGCAGCCGCATTAAAGCAAGTGATTGATATCGAAGGCCAGATTGATCTGCTGGTGAATAATGCAGGCTTCGGCGTTGCCCCTGGTGGCGCGGAAGAAAGCTCCATCGAGCAAACCCAGCGGATATTTGATACCAACTTTTTTGGCCTTGTCCGCATGACGCGAGCCGTTTTGCCTTATATGAGAAAGCAGGGCGCGGGCAGAATTATCAATATCGGCTCTATCCTGGGCCTGATACCCGCACCCTACATGGCCACCTATGCCGCCACCAAGCACGCGGTAGAAGGCTACTCCGAATCCATCGATCACGAGCTGCGCACCCAGGGCATCCGGGTCTCGGTGATAGAGCCTGCCTATACCAACACGCAATTTGAATCCAACACCCAGGAACTAGACTCCAAGCTGGCGGAATACGCGACAGCACGTAAAGCCCTCGCCAAATTGATCAAAATTTCCGTAGCCGCTGGGGACGACCCTGGCGTAGTCGCCGAAGTCGTGTTGAAAGCGGCCAGTGCCAAAAATCCCAAGCTTCGATATGCCGCCGGAAAGTTAGCGCGGCGCTTGAGCCTGCTGAGAAGATTTGCACCTGCAGCATTAGTGGATATGGGTATTCGCAAAGAAATGAAACTGGACTCACTCGACAGCATCGCCAGTCAAGCATAAAGCAATAACCGGCGCAGCGCCTTGGTGGGCTTGGTAAGAAGAGACCATTAAGGCAGGCGCCGTATGACTTTTGGTTTAACCATATTATTATTTAACTGCGCATAATGTATATTATGTTAAATACGATATCCATTTGCCAGATGCAGCAAATGATCAGTGCTATGAAAAAGATTGGGGAATTATTTCGATGGTTTAAAAGCTTTAATCATTTTAACCAGTTTATCGAACATAGTATTGTCACTTAAGGCCTTCTCGAGCAACTCGTGTGCTGGTGATACATGATCTTTAATCAGAAAGCGAGATGGAGGGTAAGAAAAGTTTTTGATTGCAGACTCTCTTAAAAATCTTAACATCTCAGGATCATCATCAATATCCTTTTTGTAGCCTACGAAAGCATATGCCGAGGCTTCTTTGAAGGCATAATCTTCAATAAGAGAGATATTGTTGGAGTAGATTTTTACTGTAAACCAAGTAAACCAAATAAGTGGGGTGCTAATTAACAACCTAGAAATTAAGCCCCATATGTCTATAACCCCCGATTTAACTAGTGGTGGAAAGCCGTAAAATTCTGGGTATAGCACTGAAATCAAGGTCAAACCAAGAAGTAATATTAGTCCAAATATAAAAGCACCTATCCAGATCCTCTGGCCACCCTCTAAAATTTCTTTTCGTTTGTTAAAGGAATTGGCTAATGCTAATTGACTTGTTGTGCCAAGCGTACTCTCTGCTTTATCCTTAATTGAATCTAAAGATATAGATAAAGCATCATTCTTTGACATCGCAGTCTGAATTTCCCCCAGTAATTTCTCTATTAATAGTTTATTGGATGAAACATCACTCACATTGGCAGATGCGTTGGATTTCGCATTCGCAATCTCTAGAGAATCCTTTTGTGCTTGGGCTAAAATTGAGGCTAGCGCTAATTTATTTTCGTCAACGTCTTTTAATGCATTTTTTTGCGATTCAGCAGTTCGTACCAAGGCTGAATTTAATGCTTCCAACTCGGATGTAATACTTTTTCCGGCTTTAGACGATTTAGAAACTAACTTTATAAGACCATCAACTTTGTCCGAATTAACTAGATTTGGCGAAAGAAAATACAAGGAACTATACATACTCCAAATGTGATTGATTAAGTTGTCTGGTGAGCTATTCGGAGATGAAATTAGCTGCATAACCAAATTTTGGAGCATGTTACCTATATTATTTATATTAGGTAAGTGAGAAACTATCAGAACAGGATTATTAGGAGACACTACTTGAATGGCCAGTTGCTTTAGCATGATTAGTGACTCTAAAAGATCATTGGGGGTTATTGGAAACCCCTGATATGCATATTCTGGAGCCAACTTGGGAATACCATTTTCAAGAGAGGAAATTGCCGCCTCTATATTTGTAATTACTGGAGTCATATCGAAATGCATATTTACCTATCCCCTTTTTCAAAATCCAAACACAACTGCACGTATGTACTTTCTAGTAAATCCACAATCAACAAACCATCTCTAATTTTCAATGTAGAAAGATATCTACATACTTGAAGTATGACTTTTTGATTAATACCTAACTCTGCAAGTCTTAATTTTTCTTTCGAAATTAATCGATAGTATTTTCTTCTTTTTGCTTTATCACGACCTTCCACTCGTATCATCCAATAATAGTTACGGAGTTGTCCAGCCCATGTGGGTACTGGAACTTCACCTCGGTTATGAAATCCCTGCACTATCTACGCCCTTTTCTTTTTATTGTGTCCTTGGCCGCAGGGATTCCGAATAGGAAAAGCTCACGCTGGTTGTATTGTGTCCGTAATATAAATCTAGACGGCGCTTCGCGCCGGACTGCCGTCTCGTCACGAAGACGCCAAAAAAAAGCGCCTTTCGGCGCTCTCGATTCGCACAGCCACCCTATTTCATAGCAAATCCGCAATGCAGGCGTTTAATCGTTCCCGCTCTTCCCCACCCAGCGATTTAATTGGCAATGGCAGGCTGGGGGCTTTCACCAGCCCTTTTAATTCGGCGATGGTGGCAATGACGCGCAGGCTGCCGTAGCGGCGGAAGAAGGCCCAGATGGGCTCCAGGGCGGTGGATAGGCGGTTGACTTCATCGATGTTGCCCTGCTGCGATGCTTTGACTATTGCCAGGATAGGTAATGGGAACAAGCCACCAAGCACGGAATACCAGGCTTCGCAGCCTGCGATAAGGCCTGTGGCGCCGGAGTGGTCACCGCTGATGCCTATCGTCACATGATGGGGGATATGTGCGCGCAGGCGTGCAACGCGCTCTTTGGCTTCATCAAGATGGTTTGAGAGCGGCGGGATTTTGATGGAGGCGATGTTGGGCAAGGCGGCGATGCGGCCATGCAATACGTCGCTGAATTCAAAATGGGTGGTGGTGGGGTTGTCGTACACGCAGATCGGGATAGAGCTGTGTTGACTGACGGCCTGATAATGCGCGAATACTTCGTCTTCGGTGAGTTTTTGGTAAGAGACCGGGGCTAACAGCAGGCCGTTTGCGCCTGCTTTTTGAGCATCTTCGGCGAGTTTCAGGACATCTTTGGTGCGCAATGCGCCTATGCCAACCACCACGGGGGTGCCTTGGGCGCTCTCCACTGCCAGTCGGGTGACCAGGTTGCGCTCTTCGCGGTTGAGATAGGCATAGCTGCCGGTGGACCCCAATACGCCTATGGAATTTACCTGGGCCTGGGCAAGCCTGCTCACCAGTTGGCTGAAGGCGTTTTCATCGATGGATACTTCGTCCATGGGGGTTAACGGGAAGGCGCTTAAACCTGTAAACATGGCGAAACTTTCTATGCGCGTAAATGCGTCATTTTAGCTTTCTAAAGCCAACTTCAGGGGCTCGCGTAGTGCTAATTGGCCGGTGCGCCCTGCTCTACCCTTCAAAAAGCATATTTAATTGAAAAAACCTTTAAAAATAAGTTGCTTAAATGTGATTTGTCATAGTGAAACGGAAATTTCAGGCCTATATTGAACGCTAGCTTCCGATGAAGGCAGCTAACTTATAACCAGAGAGCGTATTGTCGAAATTTATCCAGGCAGATCATTAGACCTGAGGCGTGAGCGTCGGGGTCTATCCAAATCTGCATAGCTTCATGACAAGCTGAGAATTTTGAAGGGTTCAATATTGCAGGGAGTGCTGGTCCTTAAATGCGTTAAGGAAAGGTGGCTCTTATGAAAAATGAGAGACAAGCACGTGATTCAAATGGTACCCAGAAACAGAGCTGGGGGTTTGCTGGGCCGATTTTTCTTTTTATTGTCTTGTGTCTGATATTTTCACTACGCTGGATCTATTAGCCACATGTTGCAGGTCAACAAAAGCCCCAAATATGGGGCTTTTGTTTTGAGCATCATGGGGATCTTGCCGCAGTGCAGGTCCGAGCCGCAAATCATGATGCTAATGGCGTATGCCGCCAGGCCCTGTAGGCGCCAACCGGGAGTTGCTGTAGGGTGAATTTGCAAGGCCGCCTGCCACGATGCATGGCAGGCAGACAATAAAAAGCTCGCCCATATAAGCTGCATGAGCGAGTGGAGAAAACACTCCGCCATATGCGGCGAAGAGTCTAGAGATTAATCGTCGGTGCTGGCTTTGAGCTTCTTCGCCTCTGCCAGGTGGTGCTTCAAGCCAGGCAGCATTTTATTGGCGAATTGTTTTACGTCGGCATCGTCGGCATTCTTCGCGGTTTTTTCAAACAGCTCGACGGTATCCTTGTGCGCAGCCACGCCTATGGATTCGGCATATTCCTCGTCAAAATCCTTGCCATCCTTGGTGGAGAGCAGCTTGGCCTTGGCTTTTTGCATCAGGCTAGGCTCCGTGGGGATTTCCACGCCCTTGGTTTTGGCGAGTGCGCTCAGCGCGGCATATGCCTCGGTGTGATCCTTGATCATCTGGTCGGCAAACTTCAATACCTGAGGGTTTTTGGACTTGCTCTTGGCCATTTCACTGGCGGCGATTTCAGCTTTGTTGGCCTGGGCAGCGTTTTCAAAGAAATTTTTGTCGCTCATCGATACATCCGCGGCACAGGCCTGGTGGATGGTACTCAATGTCATCAAGCCAACAAGCGTGCAGACAGATAGCAGTTTCATTCGGGTGAGACTCATGGTGTTCTCCTTGGTCATAGTGGCGGGCACACTGACAAGGTACGCGGCTTATTTATTAGGGGTCATCGGGGAGTGTCCGATTTGTCTGTGGGATAAATCCGCCTTTTCAGGTGCCACTGGTAATCCCATCCCAAAGTTATGTAAGGGAAAGGTCATGGGGGCGACTAACGCATGTAACACCCTATTAATTCCCATACTTTGGAGATTTAAAAAATGAAAACATGTACAACTTCTGCCGGACTGATTGCCGCCACCCTGCTTGGCGCACTATTCACCACTGCTGCCGTGGCTGCTGACCCCATGCTGAGCACCGGAGGATATGCGACTGAAATGCATAAGATGGAAATGATGAAAATGCTGGATGCGGATGGCAATCACATGGTCACCAAAAGTGAGTTTGATCGCTATTACTCCAGTATTTTTGATGAGCTGGACAAGAACAAGGATGGCAATCTGGACGCTACTGAATGGGCTGGTACCAAGGCTACTGAGCAAATCAGCATTGCCACTGGTGGATATAGTCGTGAACTGCGATCAATGAAAATGATGTCCATGGTGGATAAAAACAATGACCACAAAGTCTCAAAAGATGAGTTTATTGCTTATCACGACATGTTATTCAAAGCCATGGACAAATCAGGAGACAATCAGATTGACGGCCAGGAATGGCTGGCAAAACAGACGGGCAACTGATAGGTCTCACGTGTTCAAGGTGGCGATCGGCCCCTTGAGCACTAACTGAAACTCCTCCTGAAACTCATCAAAAGTCAGATGGCGCAGGATATGCCTCCAGGCTATATCTGCGCCTTTTTCGAGAGCAACTTTTTGCCTGCCAAGTCAGGTTCGCTTTTCCGGCCAAGATTCTGGCCACTCCAGTTCAATCACGATCGGCAAGTGGTCTGACAACCTTCGGATATCGTTGCCATGGATGCGATGCGCGGTGATTTTGATACCTTCCGCCTCGTACCACACCCTATCCAGCCGCAACACCGGGCACAGGGAAGGGAAAGTCGCCTTGCAGGGCACCGGCGTCAAATGACCATCAAGAAAGCGCAGCAAGGCAGAGGGGCGTTGCCATTCGTTGATGTCGCCCATTAGCAGCAAGGGGTTTTTGGTCTCCTCCTCCACCGCTTGTATCAGCCGTATCAGGTTACGTGCCTCGCTGCGTCGTTCGTAGATCGAGAGCGAGAGATGAGTGCCGATCACACGCAGATTGCCATGCGGGCCTGCAATCAGGGCATCGGCCGCCATGCGCGGCTCCAGGCTGGGCCGGGTTTCCAGGTTGTGAATAAGCCCGCGCACGATGGGGTAACGACTGACGATGAGGTTGCCATACCAGCCCTGCCCTTCCAGCATGCTGGGGCAGATCAGGTGAAACGGGCGCTCCGGCCCCGCCAGGCGTTCAACATCATCCGGCTGGCCACCTCGTGAGGGGCGCGTTTCCATCTCCTGAATCACCCCTGCATCAATATCCAGACGCTGCATGAGATGGTGTATGCGCTGGAGATCGCGTTGACCATCCAGACTGCGCCCGCCATGAATATTGAAGCACAGCAACCGCATGAGACTCATAGGCAAACAGGCCTTGCGTGGCATGCAGGCAGATAGGGCCAACCGTATTGGCAAACGACATCCATGGCGCGAATCATTTTGCTGCAGTCTGCCAGTGTTTGGCGGCCAGATGACTCAGCACGATGATCAGTATCCAGGCCAGCAGCCCGCCGCCCAGCAGCAGCATGTTGTGCATGTCCGGATGCTTCCAGAATGAGAGTGCCGATTGCCCCAATAACACGGAGACGGCGGTACCGGGCAGCATGCCCAGTACCGTAGCCGCCATCAGCCGCCAGAAAGGCACATTCATCATGCCCAACGCCAGATTGACCACGGTGTAAGGCGCAATCGGCACCAGCCGCAGCAAGGTAAGCCCGACCAGGCCGCCCTTGTCTGCGTAATGCGCGATATTTTTCGCATAGCGGCCGGTGAGCGCGCGCAGCGAATCTTCCCCCAGCTGCTTGCCAGCAAAAAAACCGATGATGCAGCTCACCAGCGAGCCCAGCATGGCAATCAGAAACGCCTCCATTGGAGGAAACACAATCACCACGGTGGCGGTCATGATCATGTGCGGAAAGAAAATCAGCGTGCCGACGATATAAGCCGCCATGCCCGCCGGGAATGCCCATGCCGTGTTTTTTACTTTCTCCAGCAAGGGGACGATTTTTTCCGGAGTGGCGTATTCGCTCAGCGGCGTGACTTTCCAGGCCAGCACCAAGGCGATGATCGCCAGCACGGCAATCACCAGCTTGGGCGGGATGGACGCCCTGAACTGTTTGCGCTGCCCACGCGATGTGATCAGCCGCGGCAACAAGGGATGCGCAGGATCGGCCAGCCAGGTGGCGATGCGCGAAAAGCGCTCATGGCGATAGGCTTCGTCATTGATACGGCGCAGATGCTGGCGGCTATGCGGAATATCCTCCAGAAATGTCTGCACGCTGGCACCGCTGGAGATCAGCTGCTGAATATCGTCTAACTCGCGGCCGGTGTGCTCACGGATCAGGTCATTGCGCATGCCGGCAATCGCCTGTTGCGTGGCCTCGTCATGGGCCTCAAACATAAGGTCGCATTCGGTATCCAGCGTCATTGAGCGGCGATTGATATTGCTGGAGCCCACGCGCAGGTAGTGGTCATCCACCACCATCAGTTTAGAATGGATGCGGATGGCTTTTTCTTCGCCATGCTCGCTGCTGGCTGGATACGCCATGACTACGCGACCCCCAACTCCACCGGCTTCCAGCAGTTCCTTGAAATGCACGCGCCCGGTGTACATGGATTTACGTTCCATGATGCCCTGCGGCCGGTCGCAGCTGATCAGGAGTGCACGCAGGCCAGGACGTTCCTTCAGCCGTTTGTTGAGCGCCCGGGCAATGTCTTTCTGCGTGAAAAACTGGTTTTCCATGTAGATGAACTGCTCGGCGCGGGCAATCATGTCCAGGTAAAGCTGCTTGATCTGGGTACGCACGGGCTGGCGCAGGAAGGCGGGTTGCGTTAATGCCACGGCGGTGCGGATATTGGTCAGCGCAGGTTTGGCAAACTTGGGCCAGACAGCTGGCAAGGCATCGCTGTCTGGCATGCGGGTGGGAATGGCGTGCTTGCCAGTGGCTTGATGCCATCGCTCGCGTACCAGCGTTGCCAGCGGCTGCACAACCGGCCCGGCCACCACGGCCTGAATATCATGGTAAGGCCCGAACTCCTTTTTGGCGCCCAGTTTGAGAGTGCCATCCGGGTCTACCCGCCGATCATCCTCGGTATGGTGTTCGCGCTTGTCCCAGCGGGCGATGGCGACATCCATGCCGCCACAAAAGGCAAGCTCATCATCCACCACCACCACTTTCTGATGATGGCTGGCGCCCAGTGGCAGCTGGCCATCGAACACGAAGTGGATATTGTCGGCGTCCTGCCATTTCCATTTGAATTCGGAAAAGCTCTCGCGCTCGGCGGCCAGAAACACCGAATAATTCCAGCGGTTGAGGTAGATCTGGATCGCCGGATTCTGCCCGGCTTTCCAGGTCAGCAGCTCATACAGCATGGGTGGGCAGCTGGCACTGGCGGCCTCTTCGCCGCGCAACAGCTCAATGCGGCTGTCGATATCCCAGCCCAGAATGAAAATGCTGTGGCGGGCTTCGCAAATGGCGTGATACAGCGCGCGATAGTAATTGGCGCAATCTACCAGCAGCGCAGCGTGCGTAGCTTGCGCTGCGTGCCAGGTATTGGCGTCGTGCAGCTGCATGGGCTGCGCTGGCTTGGCGTGTTCAGTATCCGGCAACTTGGTGTCCTCCCAGGCATCCACGGTCGGCTGCGCCTATTGTTTGGTCGATGGGGTAGGCTGGTGGATGTCCGTGCCTGGCTTGGTGCTGCGATCAGGCTGGTCTTCTTGCGGCATGCGCGGCGGCACAATCACGCTTTTATGCTCTTGCGGGTGTGCAGGGGGAACGGTAACGCTTTTGCTATCAGCGCTGCATGGCGGCTTGCTGGTGGCGGATGATTGGTCACAGGGCGGCAGTGTACTGCCCGAGGGATCGGCCGCATGGCTGACGGAGATCATCGCCATCAGGCACAACGATGCTGCAAACAAGCATAAACGTAGCATGGGCATGGTGGGCTCCAGTCAGGTGAATGTCATGAAAAACATGCCTTATGGCAGAAGCCATGCCTGTATGAAAAGCCAGGCGCCTTACAGTTCCGCTTGCGCTTGTCAGACGATCTTTATGAAACGCCTCATGCAGCGCTTCTCAGCGCATGCCATGCCGCTGCCAGCACCCTGGCAGATGAGCTGATCAGGAGCACGGAGAGCGCCAGGCCGACCACCAGATCTGGCCAGGCAGAGTTAAACAGCCACACGGCACCCGCAGCCACGATCACAGCGAGATTGGTGGCAATGTCATTGCGGGAGCAGGCCCAGACCGACGACATGTTGATGTCATCACTGCGGTGCTTCCAGAGCAGGAACAGGCAAAGGCTATTCGCCAGCAGCGACAGCACACCTATGCCGCCCATGGCGTCAAACAGCGGCAACGCCGGCACAAACAGCCGGTAGATCACCTGCCCCAGCACAAACAGGCCTGCCAGCAGAATGAGGCCGCCCTTGAACAAAGCCACCACGGCCTTTTCGCGCGCGCTGCGCGAGACTACATACAGGCTGAGTGCATAGGTCAGCGCATCGCCCAGGTTATCGAGGCTATCGGAAAGCAACGCGGTGGAATGGGCCAGCAAGCCCGCGACGAATACCACCACGAACATGGTGGCATTGATGCCAAGCACGATCTTCAGGGTTTTGCTCTGGCGCTGCTTCAGCGCCTCGATGGCACACGATGTGTTATTACAACAATCTGCCATGCGTCACCTCCTGTTATGAAAGTCCCCTGCCCGCTCAGGCGGCTCTGGGGGCAAACATGATGATGGCCATGCCGCACAGGGCAACGCCTGCGCCCAGCAGATCCCAGCCGGTTGGCCGTATGCCATCGACTTGCCACAGCCAGACGATGGCGACAGCAATATACACCCCGCCATACGCCGCATACACCCGCCCTGCTGCCGTCGGATGCAGGGAAAGCAGCCAGGCAAACAGGGCGAGTGACAGCGCTGCAGGCAGCAGCAACCAGGCGCTTTTGCCCTTGCTTAAGTACAAATATGGCAGGTAGCAGCCCACAATCTCGGCTAGCGCGGTCAGCACAAACAATAAAAAGGTCGTGAGCGGATTCATATCGGATGTTCTGGTTAAGCCTTGAATATACCTGCATTTTGCCCGGCTTGCGGACAATAAAAAAGCGCCCGCAGGCGCTTTCAGTAGTATCACAACCAGCAGGCTTACTTCTGGTTTTTGTTTTTCTGGAAGTTTTCGATAATGCCAGCGGCCCACTCTTTGCCACCCAAGCCAAAGGCAATCGCCAGCGCCAGGAAAATGGCACCGAATACGATCACGAACAGCGAGGTCAGCAATTGCGTGCCGATATCCAGCTGCTCAAGGGCAACAAACATGGCCAGGATCTGGATGCCATATTCGGCCGAGGTGCTGATAGCGAGCGCACCGCTGAACTTGATGCCGTGCAGCCATGCGAATACCAGGCGGTTAACAAAGCGGGCCAGCAAGGTACCAAACAGCAATACCAGAATGGCGATGATGATCTTGGGCAGGTAGTTCGCCAGTTGGTGCAGCATCACGGCCACTTCGTTCAGGCCCAGAGCATTGGCGCCGGTAATGACGAACAACAGGATAACCAGCCAGTAAACCACCTGGCTGATGACGCCGCTGAGTGTCAGGTCGAATTCACTGTGCTTGAGGAAGGCTTCAAGGCCGGATTTGTCAGCGAATTGATCGAAATGAGTGAACTCAAGGACGCGCTTGACGCCGACACAGGCGATTTTTGCGAGTACCCAGCCAAAAAACAGGATCACCATGACGGCTAACAACTTGGGGAAAAATGTCGCGACCTGACCCCAGAACTGATTGAGAGACGATAAAAAGATATCGATCTGAGTTTGCATTGGATCCTCCTAAATATGTATTGCGAGATACCTTGAATACCGCTAAGGCCGCAGCTGTGGAATGGATGTTGTGCTGCGTAGACTCAAAAAAGCCGAGCTGCATTTTGGCGCAATTAGTCCCATCTCGCAATAAACTTAGGGCTTGATAATATTATTTTACTTTAGGTTTTAATCCTATCCATATGTAAATATTGAAAATAAAAATATTAATATGGGCTTATTTAAACAAGCGGCGCTGTAGCAGGTGATCCAGGCTGAGGGGGCCTGCCCCGCGGAACAATAGCGGCAGGAACATGACGATGTATAGCAGCGGCAGCTTGTAATTGCCCAGGCCATCGCCGTTTTCGTCGATGATGCGGTAGCCGGTGAGCAACTCACGCAGGCTGTGCCATTCGGCTGGCCAATGCACGGCGGCAATGGCAACGATGGTCAGGATGATAAGGGAGAGACTGATAAAGCGAGTGGCCAGCCCCAGCACCAGTAGCGCGGCCCCACCCAGCTCAAACCAGGTGGCGATCTGCCAGCTGGCTTCTGGCGGTAACAGGCTGAATGGAAAAGGAAAGCTCACGTCAGCAAACCAGTTGCTGCCCATGAGCTTTTCATACCCGGCTTCGCCGAATTCCCACGCCAGAATCAGGCGCAGCACCAGCGGCGGCAAGGCATCGCCTATGCGGTTGCTGATGTGTTGAAAGGATTGATAAACGCGTAAAGAAGTCGACATTGGATTCCCCTTGTAAATAGTGAGTGTTACAAGGCTTAGTCGAGCTGGCGCGCGTATCCTTACACCATCTGCCCTTTTCTTTTGCGTAGGCTGAACACCAGGCGTATTGCCAGCAGCGCCGCCAGCACCAGGGCATACAGCATGGGCTCGGTGATGTCTTTTTTCACCAGCCACCAGAAATGCAGCACGGCAAAGATGGCGACCAGATACACCAGGCGATGCAAGGTTTTCCAGCGCTGGCGCAGGCGCTTGATCATGGCATTGCTTGATGTCAGCGCCAGCGGCACGCTGAGCATGAATGCCGCAAAGCCCACCAGCACATACGGGTGCTTGATGATGTCTTTGGCAATCTCCTGCCAATCAAACCAGTGATCCAGCCAGACATAGGTGGTGATGTGCAGACAGGCATAAAAAAACATGAAAAGCCCGGCCATGCGCCGCAATTGCACCGGCCACGCCGTGCCCGTCAGCAGCCGTAATGGCGTGAATGACAAGGTGACCAGCAGGATGACCAGGGCCCAGGTACCGGTAGACCGCTCGATGAATTCGATGGGGTTGGCGCCAAGGTCATCCTGCATGCCCAGCCACAGCAGGCGGGCCAGCGGAATAAGCGCGAGCAGGAACAGGCCGGCCTTGATCAGGCCCAGCTGTTTTCGATTGGGAGGGAGCATGGCTAGAAGTTCTTGCGCAAATCCATGCCGCTATACAGGTGGGCCACCTGTTCGGCGTAGCCATTGAACATCTGCGTCTTGATGCGAGGCGAGAATACACTGCCGCCGATGCGACGCTCTGAGGCTTGCGTCCAGCGCGGATGGTCCACGGTCGGGTTCACATTGGCATAAAAACCATATTCGCGCGGCCCGGCTTTTACCCAGGTGGTTTGTGGCATGGTTTCGCGAAAGCGGATTTTGACGATGGCCTTGGCACCTTTGAAGCCATATTTCCATGGCACCACCAATCGCAGCGGAGCGCCATTCTGATTGGGTAGCACCTCGCCATAGAGACCTACGGCGAGAATGGTGAGTGGATTCATGGCCTCGTCCATGCGCAGGCCTTCGGTATAAGGCCAATCGAGGATAGGCACGCGGGCGCCGGGCATCCTGAGTGAATCATCCAGCGTGACAAATTCCACGAACTTGGCATTGGCGGTGGGCTCGGCCCATTTGATCAGTTGCGCCAGAGGCAGACCTACCCAGGGGATGACCATGGACCAGCCCTCAACACAGCGCATGCGGTAGATGCGCTCTTCCAGCGGAGCGATTTTCAGGATGTCTTCCAGATTGACTGTGCGCGGATTTTTTACTTCACCTTCAATGGCAACACTCCATGGCGTGGGCTTGAACAGCTTGGAATGCTCTGCTGGATCACTCTTGCTGGTGCCGAATTCGTAGTAGTTGTTGTAGGTGGTGACGTCGTCATACGGGGTGAGTTTTTCATCGGCCCCGTAAGCGGTTTTGGTGAAACCGGTGATCTTTTTGCGCTGCTCGGCAGCGGCCCAGGCCTGCCTGGGTAGCAGGCCATAACCAGCGGCCGCCGTTGCCAGCAGACCAAAACCGGCGGCCTTGATGAATTGCCGCCTGTCCTGATACACGCTTTGCGGGGTGATTTCGGAGGGGGTGATATCGGATTGTTTGCCTATCAGCATCATGATGCTCCTGCGTAAACCTGCCTGTGGGTCGGAATATCGACCAGCATGCCTGCACGCAGGCAGCCGGACTTACCCCTTAGTCGTACAGAAAGCGAAGGCCTTACATTTTCATCAGGCCCACGTGAAAATTTACGGCCGTGGCAAGCTTTGCTGGCTACGGGCGATCTCATCCCCCAGGCGCTCGGCACCAATGTCTTGCGTAATGTGCTGGGCATCGGCCAGCAGCTGACGGGCCTCTTCCGGATGCTTGCTGGCGGCCTTGGCCTGTGCCAGGTAGTAATAGCCTTTGGCTTCCCAGTAGGCGCCGCCCTGATCCTTGGCGATCTTGATCACTTTCTGGATGTATTTTTCGGCATTGGGGTAGTCCTGTGCCGCGGTGTAAATGCGGCCAAGCTCAAGGTTGGCATCACAGAACTGGTCCATATCCCCTGCCCGCTCCTGCATCAGCACGGCCTTGAGCTGGTATTCCACCGCCTGGTCGTGTTGCTGCAGGCTGCTGTAGGTAGAGGCTATGCGCGCAAAGCCATCGGCACGTTCGTTGTCATTCGCCGCCAGGCCGCTGCCTTGCAGATAGTGCTGCAGGCCGCCCTTGAGGTCGCCAGAAGCGACCAGAGTATCGCCAATCAGGTTGAGGTCTATGCGTTGAAAATTGGCATCGTTGGCGCTTTTGGCGAGGGCCAGACTCTGCTGGTAAGCCGCCAGTGCTTCGGGATAGCGCTGGGCGCTTTTTTGCACATTGCCTATTAATGTCAGCGCGATGATGTGTTCCATGGGGGTGGTCGACAGCTTTTCCGCTGCCATCAGGGCATTGATGGCCTGATCAAACTGGCCGGTACCGCCGTGTGCACGGCCTTTGCAAAGCAAGGCCTGACGGTTGGATTTATCCTGCTTCAATACCTGCTCGGCAAAGGCCAAGGCCTTGGAAGCATCGCCCTCGCCTATGGCGCGGTTACAGGCGGCAATTTTCTCCGCCAGATTTTCATCTCCGGCCTGGGCCAGCGTACTGGCGGCCACCATCACTGCAAACAAAAAGACTCTTAAACGCATCGTTATTCCAGATAAAGTTGCCAGGCATGCGGCGTGGCGCCACATGCGAAAAATTCCGGATTCAGCAGGCTTTCCTTGCTGTTATAGATCAGCCTGTTGCCTGCCATATCCACCAGATGTCCGCCCGCTTGCTCCAGCACACACTGGCCAGCCGCGGTATCCCATTCCGAGGTCAGGCCCAGTCGGGGATAAACATCCGCCCGCCCTTCTGCCACCAGGCAGATTTTAAGGGAGCTGCCGATAGAGATTACCTGCGGAGGCGAATAGTTCCGGCTGAGCTGGTCCATAAAATGTTGCATACGGACCTGGCTGTGCGAACGACTGCCAGCGATGGTGATTTGAGGCAATGCCAGCGCACGCGCATGAATCTGTCGTGGCTCGCTTTGGTCTGCCTGGTGAAATGCACCTGCGCCCTGCGCTGCATAGTAAAGATCACCGGTGACGGGCGCGTAGACGACGCCAAGTATCGAAATGCCCTCATGGATCAGCGCAATATTGACGGTGAATTCGCCATTGCGCTTGATGAATTCGCGCGTGCCATCCAGCGGGTCTACCAGCCAGTAATGTTGCCATTGCTGCCTGACGAAGTAAGGCGCCAGCACTGATTCTTCTGATAGCACGGGCAGTTGCCAAGGCAAGGCACTAAGGCCTTTTTCGATGACCTCGTGTGCGGCCAGGTCGGCAGCGGTAACGGGCGAAGCATCGGCCTTGCGGGTAACGGAAAACTCGCCCTGATACACCTCCATGATCGCCTTGCCAGCTTCTTTTGCGATGCGGATGACTTCTGGCAGGAGCGCCTGCAAGGCGATGGGCGTATCAGTCGTCATGGCTGGCCTGCTTGTCCTCCAGCAGTGCCAGCAGGCCGTTTTCATCAATCACGGCAACGCCCAGCTCCTGCGCCTTCGTGAGCTTGCTGCCAGCTTCTTCACCGGCGACGACAAAATCGGTTTTCTTGGAAACACTGCCTGCGACTTTGCCACCTGCGGCTTCAATCAGTGCCTTGGCCTGATCGCGCGACATAGTGGGTAGCGTGCCAGTGAGCACCAGGGTTTTGCCGGTGAGCACGCCTTGCTGCGTGCCTGCGCCGTCGGATTCCGTCCAGTGCAGCCCGACGTCCTGCAGGTCCTGGATGACTTGCTGGTTATGTGGCTCGGAGAGGAACTGGCGTATGGATTCGGCGACGATGGGGCCGACATCCGGCACTTGTTGCAACTGTTCAATGTCTGCCGCCAGCAAGGCTTGCAGGCTGCCAAAGTAGCGCGCCAGATCCTTGGCCGTGGCCTCGCCTACATTGCGTATGCCAAGGGCATAAATAAATCGCGCCAGCGTAGTGGCTTTGCTGGCTTGCAGGGCATCGAGAATGTTCTGGGCGGACTTTTCCGCCATGCGGTCCAGGGACGACAGCGTAGCGAGATCCAGGCGGTAGATATCTGCCAGGGTATGGATATGCGCCCCATCTACCAGTTGATCGACCAGCTTTTCGCCCAGGCCTTCGATATCAATGGCGCGGCGCGAGGCAAAATGCAGCACAGCCTGCTTGCGCTGGGCCGAGCAAAAGAGACCGCCAGTGCAGCGCGCCACGGCTTCATCTTCTTGCCGGATGACGTGCGAGCCGCACACCGGGCATTGGTGGTTGATGGCTTCCAGCAGGCGATAGGCAACGGTATCGGCCGGGCGTTTTTCCAGCACCACGGCGACCACTTCCGGAATCACATCCCCTGCCCTGCGCACGCTGACGGTATCGCCCACGCGCACATCCTTGCGATCGATTTCATCCTGATTATGCAAGGTGGCATTGGTGACGGTCACGCCGCCGACAAATACCGGTTTCAACCGTGCGACGGGTGTAATGGCGCCAGTGCGACCCACTTGCACATCAATCGCCTGTATTTCGGTGAGCGCCTCTTGTGCCGGGAATTTATGCGCCACTGCCCAGCGCGGGGCGCGCGACACAAAGCCCAGTTCGTTTTGCTGGGCAATGCTGTTGACCTTGTAAACCACGCCATCAATATCAAACGGCAGATTGGGCCGGGCGGCGCCTATGCGGGCGTAATAGTCCAGCAATCCTGCCAGCCCTTGCACCGTATCGCGCTGATCACTCACCGGCAGGCGTAGTGATGCCAGATAATCCATGGCGGCAGCATGCGTGCTGAGCTGCGGCACGCCCTCGGCGATGCCCAGGCCATAGGCAAAAAACATCAAGGGGCGCGTCGCGGTAATGGCAGGGTCAAGCTGACGCAGGCTGCCAGCGGCGGCATTGCGCGGGTTGGCAAACAGCTTTTCACCGCGCTCGGCCTGCTGGCGGTTCAGCTTGTCGAAATCCCGTTTCAGCATCAGCACTTCGCCGCGTACTTCGATCAGTGCCGGTGGGTTTTCTACCGGCAGGCGCATGGGAATAGCGCGTATGGTGCGCAGGTTGGAGCTGACATCTTCGCCTGTGTAGCCATCGCCGCGAGTGGCGCCTTGCACGAACAGGCCGTTTTCATAGGTCAGCGTGATGGCCAGGCCGTCAAACTTGGGCTCTACTGCATATTCCACCTGCGCAATGCCCAAGGCATCACGGATGCGCTTGTCAAAGGCAGTCAGTTCGCTTTCTTCAAACGCATTGTTGAGCGAGAGCATGGCCTGCCGGTGCTGCACGCTGGCAAACGCCTTGAGCGGCGACGCGCCTACGCGTTGCGTGGGGGAATCGGGCGTGAGCAGCTCTGGGTGAGCGTGCTCCAACGCCTGCAACTCGCGAAACAGCTTGTCGTATTCGCTGTCCGGAACGCTGGGGTCATCCAGCACATAGTACTGATAATTGTAGAGATTGATCTGCTCGCGCAGCTGGCGGATCTGGACCTCTGGCGTGGCAGAGGTCACGGTGGCTGGTGCATTGTCAAACAATGCTCCCTGGCTGGGGTCTGGCTTCGTCATAGGCAGGGGGCAATAAATTCAAACTCAGGAGAATAATCGGGCGGCCGTCTGACCACCGGGCATGATGCCGCGGGTAATCATCTGCGCGTGCAGCATTTTCAGTTGCTGGCGAATCCGGTCTATCTGGGTATCAGTAAGCTGGCGGTAGTTGTCATCCACCAGGTTGGCGTTCAGGCTGTGGGACATCTGACGTGCGGCCAGCACCATCTGGTTGAATACCTCGGTGCAGTTTTTCACATGGGGGATATCCAGCTGGAATACCACGCCCTTGATCACGACCGTGCGCAGCATGTCGGCATTGAAGGGGTTGCTATCCTGATTGATCAGTGAAAACGAGGTGTGGCCCTGTTCATCGCGATAATGGAAAGCGCCATCGTTGCCGAGCACCAGACCGCTGGCCTCGGCCAAGCCACGGAACTTGGTGCCAGTGAACGGGCCATTGCTGCCTTGCACAATATGCAGGCTGACCAGTTTATCGACTTCGATACAAAACGCATCCAGCGCCTGGGCGTAGACCAGCGGATCAGGCGCGCCTTGCCATTCCACCTGCGCGCCCAGATTAAGGGCAATATCTTCAGCGGCATTCTGAAAGCGGATCAGCATCTCGCGCGAGACCGCGCCAGAGCGGTCTGCCATCTGCAGGCTGCATACGCAGCGGGTAAACTCGCCCTGCTCTTGTTCGCGCGTCAGCAAATGCCACTCGCGGAAGGCATCAAGGCCAAAGGCATACACCGGCTTGTCGATTTCGGAGAAATTCAGGAACTGCTGGCGCAAAGCGGCGCCGCTGTATGGGCGTGGCAGGTAAAGAATCGCGCTAAGGTCGATTTGCGCATCCACATCTGCAGGCAGTGCAATGGATTCCGGGGCGTCGGCTTGCTCGGGTTCTGCGGCAGGTTCATCCCACGGGGCGGTTGCCGAGCTGAGGTTAACGACAGGCTCTTCTGACTGGGCTGGGGCAACAGGTTCTTGTTCGTCGGGAGGCAAATCGCTTGCAACGGTAGATGCATATACGGCGGGTGCTTCTTCTTCAGCAACATCTTCTGCGCTATCTATCCTGACGGGAGCTTCATCAACAGAAGGTTCGCTGATAGCGGGTGCTGCCTTGACTTCTGGCTCTTCGACGCTGAGGCTCAGCTCAGCAGCGTAGGAAGGAGCCACTTGCGGTGCAGGCTCGTCGTCCTGTATGCGCACACGAACCACGAATTCTTCTTCCTCGGGTTCTTCGCGTTTGTCACCGCGCAACACGGTATGGGGGTCGATGCGAAAGTCTTCGTCCATCAGCACATCGGTTTCAGGCTCGACAAAACGGCTTTCGGTTTCTTTGTGCAGCTTACGCTCTTGCCACCAGTTGAAGAGCACGACTGCGATGATGATCAGTGCGCCCAGGGCAATCAATGCTAGCTGTAAATCGGTCATGTGTTAATGCACTCTATTGGTGTTTACTTGTAAATAAAGCGGAATCGTTGATTTATGCGGCCGACTCGTGCATCTGCAGCGCCATTTGCATGTCAACTTCCACCACGCGAGAAACCCCCGACTCCTGCATAGTGACCCCTATCATTTGCTGGGCCATCTCCATTGTTATTTTATTATGACTTACAAACAGGAATTGCGTGCGTTCCGACATTTTTTTTACCATCGCGCAAAAACGCTCGGTATTGCTGTCATCCAGCGGCGCATCCACCTCGTCCATCAAACAGAACGGCGCCGGATTAAGCCGGAACAAAGCAAATACCAGCGCCAGCGCTGTCAGGGCCTTTTCACCACCAGATAACAAGTGAATGGTGCTGTTTTTCTTGCCCGGTGGCTGCGCAAACACCTGCATGCCGGTATCCAGTATCTCATCGCCCAGCAGCTCAAGACGTGCCTGCCCGCCGCCAAACAATGAGGCAAACAGCTCGCCAAAGTGACGGTTGGCTTCATCAAAGGTCTGCTGCAAACGGCTGCGGGTTTCGCGATCAATGCGGCGTATCGCATCTTCCAGCGTCTGTATCGCCTGGTCCAGGTCTGTCGCCTGGCTATCCAGGTACTGTTTGCGTTCTTTTTCGCTTTCCAGCTCTTGTACGGCAGCAAGATTTACGGGGCCTAATGCCTCAATCTCTTCATGCAGCGTGCCCAGCTTGCGCTCAAGATCGCTGGCCTTGATCTGTGCCGGCAGGTTTCCGCCGAGCACGGCTTCGTCAAGCCCTGTGGCCTCCAGCCCCTGCTGGCATTGCTCAAATTGCAACCGGGCCTGCTGCTCTGCCAGGCGTGCCTGCTCAAGCCTGTCGCGCATGGGGTGCATCGATTGTTCAATCTGCATGCGCTGCTGTTCCTGCACCTGCAAACCCTGCTCGGCGACGGTCATCGCATCCCGCGCTGCAGCCAGCTCGGCTTCACGCGCCTGTTTAGCATTGACGGCCTGCTCAAGATTGGATTTCAGGGTGTCCATCTTGGCGGCAGCCAGCATGGCATCTGTTTCTTGCTGGCGCACCACCAGGGCATCCATTTCTTCTGAAGTGGATTGAAGTCTGTTATTTAAATCATTGATATTGTTTGTGATTAACTTGTTGTTAAACACCTGCTCTTGCGCTTCGCGTTCTGCTTTCTGCAGATTGGCCCGTGCCTGCGCCAGCGCGTTTTCTGCGGTAAAGCGTTGCTGCTGAGTGCGTTGGCGCTCTTCCTGTAGCTGCGCCACCGAGGCTTGCAAGGTTTTTATGCCATTCTGTTTTTCCTGCAACTGAGCTTGCACCTCACTGCGGCGCTCACGCAGCGTTTCCAGCTCATGCGCCAGTTGCTTGCCGCGCTCCAGTGCGTGCTGCCGTTGCTGCTGCAAGCGCTGAATTTCCAGTTGTCGCTGGTGATGCTGCTGGGTTTGTATCCGCAAGGCTTGTTGCTGTTGCTGGTTATCTTGGCGCAGGGTTTGCAAGGTGGATTCATGTGCCAGCAATGCGGCTTTGGCTTCGCTTACCTTGGCTGCCTGCTGTGGCAGCTCGCTGTTCAGGGCATCCAGCTCACGCTGGCGCTCCAGCACGCCGTTCAATTCGGATTTAGCCGCATGCAGGCTGACGCTGTAACGTGTATAGATATCGCCATGGCGGTTGATCAACATTTCGCCCGATTGCAACTCCGCCTGCATGCCCTCAGCCTGGCTGTCGTCTTCTACGATGTATATCTGGCTTAACCAGTCAGCCAGCACGCCAGCGGCTCCGGCATGCTTGAGATCTATGCGGTCCAGCAGGCGCGGCCAGGCACGTGCAGCTGAGGCACTGGTAGGTACAGAGGCCTCCGCCAACATCGCCCCCAGCGTAACGGCGGCCGGTGGCCGGGATGGGAATGCCTGCGACTTGCCGCCATTCTGCATCAGGGTATTCAGCCTGACGCCCAGAGCCGCTTCCACAGCGACTTCCCAGCCATCGGCGATCTTGAGCTGTTGCCACAAACGTTCACTCGATGCGATACCGCTATTTTTGAGCCAGGACTCAAGCTGGCTCTCCCGCCCCAGCGATTGCTGGATTTTGCTCAGCGAATTGACCTGGGCTTCTGTTTGCGCGAAAAGTCGCTCGCTAGCCAATAAAGCCTCGCGGGCGAGTCGCAGGGCATCCTGTTGCTCCTGCTCGCGCTGGCGCAGATGCGCGATACCCTGCTCCAGGGTGGTGATCGCCTCCTGCTGAGCAGTATGCTCGGCCTGCAGTTGGGAAAGTACGTTTTCATCGGGCACACTTAACTGCTGACGATCCGTTTCCAGCTTGCGTTCGCGCTGGCTCAACTCGGCGAGGCTGCGCTCCATATGCTCAATGCCGGAGGTCTCAAGCCGTATGGATTGCTCGGCATCGTTGAGGCTGCGTTGAGCCGCCGAGTGCGTGTGCAAGGCCGCCTGAAATGCGCGCTCGATGTCGGGCATGGCGGCTTTTTGCGTCGCAAGGGCTGCGCTCGCTTCTGTTTCACCAGTGGATGCCGTTTGCTGTTGTGACTGCAAGGTAGCTAGCTGTTCCTTGAACGCGGCTTGCTGGCTTTCCAGCCGGGTACGCTGGGCCTCAATCTGCTGCAGCTGTTGCTGCAAGCGGTCGCGAGCCTCCTGCGTGTGTTTGACCTGCTGCTCCAGCCTCGCCAGCTCGGCATTGCTTTCGTAATACAAGGTCTGCACTTGCTGGGTGATGATGTTGGTTTCCTGATAGCGCTGGCGCAAGGTTTCGACCTCGCTTTCGCTATGGCGCAATGCTGCCATTTGCGCCTCCAGGTCGTTGACCATTTTTTCAACCTGGCGCTGGGTTTTCTCCCAGGCATTGCTCGCGTCCCGTTTCTTGAGCAACCACAGCTGCCCCTGGCTTAGCTTGAGGGTTTTTTGCAGCTCGTGGTATTGCAGCGTGACGACCGCTTGTGATTCAAGGCGGGTAATCTGCTTGACCATTTCCTGGCGGATATCATCCACCCGCAAGAGATTTTCGCGCGTATCGCGCAAGCGCAGCTCGGTCTCGCGGCGACGCTCTTTGTATTTGGAGATGCCGGCGGCCTCTTCCAGAAACACACGCATCTCTTCAGGCTTGGCTTCAATAATACGGGAGATGGTGTTCTGGCCAATAATGGCGTAAGCCCGGCCGCCCAGGCCTGTTCCCAGGAAAAGATCGGCGACATCGCGGCGCCTGACGGCACTATTATTGATGTAGTAACTGGAACCCTTGTCGCGCTCAATGACGCGTTTGACGGAGATTTCGGCATATTGCGCCCACTCGCCGCCCGCGCCGCCCAGACTGTTGTCAAAAATCAACTCTACGCTGGCACGCGAAATAGGTTTGCGATTGGCCGACCCGTTGAAAATCACGGCATCCATGGAGTCGCCGCGCATTTCCTTGGCGCTGGATTCACCAAGCACCCAGCGTATGGACTCCATGACATTGGATTTTCCACAGCCATTGGGACCCACAACCCCTACCCGCTGACCATGAATATGCAAGGTGGTGGGATCAACGAAGGATTTGAATCCGGCAAGTTTAAGGTGAGTGAGGCGCACTTTATAATGTGTTTTATCGTGAGGGCGAGCTTGTATAATAAGCGATTGTGCGATGTGAACCGAACTCTCCCGGGCGAGTCCACATCCAATCCATTCAATTTATACGGTAGCCCTTATGTCTAGTCAACCCACGAAAGCACTCGAAACCTTTGACAACCCGCAGCCAGGCCGCGATTTTCATATCCATATGGAAATCCCTGAATTTACCTGCCTGTGCCCCAAAACCGGCCAGCCCGATTTTGCTGTGCTGTATCTGGATTACATCCCCGATCAGAAGTGCGTGGAGCTGAAGAGTCTCAAGTTGTATATGTGGTCTTTCCGCGATGAGGGCTGTTTCCATGAAGCCGTGACCAATCGCATTCTGGACGACCTGGTCGCCGCTACAGACCCCAAATTCATGCGTCTGACCGCCAAGTTTTATGTGCGTGGCGGCATTTTCACCAATGTGGTGGCCGAACATCGCAAACCAGGTTGGCAGCCACTGCCCAGAGTCGAGCTCAGCCAGTTTGACGCCCAGTCGAATATTCGCGGTTAACACCCCAACAGCAAATAATAAAGGCACGCCAAGGCGTGCCTTTATTATTTATGGCAAAGGGATTAAGCCTCTGCCTTAATACAGGCTAATGATTAGCCCACTTCTGCCCGGGCAGCATCGCGCAGCTGTTTTACGCGATCATGGTTGCGCTGCACGCCTTCAAGCTGACGTTGCACCACATTGCGGACGGTTGGTGGCAATTCTTTCTCGATGGCTTTTTTGTATTTGGCCAGGGCGACATCTTCACCACGTTCGGTCTCATTCAGCACAGCCACCGTATCATTGCTGGTCAATGCTGTTTTGAAATCCAGCCAGCGCCTGTGCAGTGCACCGGACACGCTGGACTCGGTCTCAGGTTGGCCACCAAGGGTGCGAACCAGATCCTGAAGCTCATGAACCGAGGTGGCAACCTGTTGCGAGCGATCAAGAAAATATTCCTTGAGCGGCGTTACCTCTACATTCTCAGCCGCATTGCGAAAGCCCTCTTCGCCGTCTTTGGAGATTTCGATGAGATCATTCAGTGTGGAAATCACCTCTTTGTTATCCATAGCGTAACTCCTTGTTTTTAATTAATGGATGAATACTCAGTTTCCCCGCATGCATCCGGATCGGCTATAAGATAAAGCAGCAAAACCATGTAAGAATTACCTTAGTGACGAGCATCTTTCATGCTGGCCTCGGTTACTCACCTTAGCGAAGAGCAATTCAAATAAATCTTCAACTACTTATGCAAGCCCGCTCAGGCTTTACACCTTGCCATACGCCGGACTATGGTGAGGAGCAGTGCAAAAACTGCAAACTTCAATCCCTTAGGCCCGAGCATTTTTGTCGGGCTTTTTTTTCGTTGATGCCAGCTTATTTGCATAGTTACAAACGGGGTTGGAATCGGAAAAATTCGGATAAATCCCGGTGCGGTCGGGATTCATGTTTTTCATCATTGGCTTAGCTTTTGTTTTGCTTGATCACCAAATCGGCATGCCAAAGTTTTTTAGGTCATTTCGCTAAAAGTCGTTGACAGGCGCGGCTTCGGTCATTAATATGGCGCAACTTTTTCGGGGGTATAGCTCAGCTGGGAGAGCGCTTGCATGGCATGCAAGAGGTCAGCGGTTCGATCCCGCTTACCTCCACCAGTCTTCATTGACCGGGTTACGAAAAGTAAAAAAATGCTTAATTTAGAAGTTTGAATTAATGCAAAAGTAGTGTAGAATACTGCCTCTCTTGTCCCCATCGTCTAGAGGCCTAGGACACCTCCCTTTCACGGAGGCGACCGGGGTTCGAATCCCCGTGGGGACGCCAATAAAGCGTCCACTGGTTAGCTGAATAAGTTGACCGGTAGATTCAAAAAAGACAGAGCCTCAAGTTGAAAAACTTGGGGCTTTTTCTTTTTGATGAACGAAGCCAGCAAATCGTCTTAAATACGATGAGTGACAAATTCCTGTTTCAAAGCCTTCACTAGTACTAAGGTACTATATACCCGCCAGTTCCCCGCCATTAGAATGCGCCCATAACTTAAATAATCCGGGGAAATTCATCATGATTAAGAAAACAACGCAGGCCGTTTTGGCACTCGCATTCATGACGCTTACTGCATCGGCAAATGCTGCAGTTGATTTGGGGGTTGCGGGGAAATTCAACGCGTTCGTATTTTCCACATTCAACAGCCAATATAGTGATACTGAAGGCGCAGTAGCGGTCGGTGGAAACACAACCGTCAATGGTTACAGTGTTAACGCCAACAACAAGCCATATAACGGCTACTCTCTGGTTGTCGGTGGCAATCTCAACTACACCAACGGCTCCATTAATAATGGCAATGCCTATGTGGCTGGCACCAGCACAACCTCCAGCCTGGGTGGCGGTGCAACGATCAGTGGCGGCACAGCTCCTTTTTCATTCTCGGATGAAAAGACCGAGTTGATCGCCCTGTCCTCTTCGCTTTCCAAGCTGAGTGCCAACGGTTCTGCAACTTATCAATATGGCGGCGTCACCTTTACTGGCGATGGCACCAGCGCTGTGCAAGTATTCAATGTGAGCGGTGCTGATCTGTATTCCGTGAACTACTCCAGCTTTGCCCAACTGGCATCCAATCAGACCATCATCGTCAATGTAAGCGGTGACGTGGCTGGTTTCCAGGGTGGTACGCCAAATGGCTTCAGCAACTACAACGTGCTGTTCAACTTCTATGAAGCCACGACACTGAATTTCAACAATGTCGGCGTGTATGGCTCCATCCTGGCGCCATATGCAACAGTGCAAGGTGGTGGTGGCCAGATCAACGGCAACGTGATCGTGAACGCCTGGAATTCCAACATTCAGATCAACGCCAACCATTACTTCACTGGTGCAGATATCACGATTCCAGTATCGGCAGTTCCTGAGCCACAAAGCTACATGATGCTGTTTGCAGGCCTGGGCCTGATCGGCTTCATGGCTACAAGACGTCGTTACTACGTTTAACTGGCATATACAGTAAAACCAGTTCAGTAAACAAAAAGCCCCGCATTTGCGGGGCTTTTTGTTTTGCGGGCAAAGTCCTGTTGATACGCCCGAACCTCTTTAGAACGTCTGCCAGTCATCGCCATCCGTATTAGTGGCTGCCAGTACCGGCTTGCGGCTGACCAGCGCCTGCACAGGCGGCTTGCGCGTCGCATTCATCTTGCTGACGGTAGCAAGGCGAACTGCACTGACAGATGCGGATTGCTCCAGCTTGAATACGCTGACAGCTGACTTCAGCTCATCTGCCTGCATCATGAGTGACTCGGCAGCAGCAGCCGCTTCCTCAACCAGTGCGGCGTTTTGCTGGGTAACTTCATCCATCTGCGTCACTGCCTTGTTGACCTGAGCAATACCTTCGCTCTGCTCTGAAGAGGCTTCGGCAATTTCGCTCATGATATCGCTGACACGTTTTACCGAGCTGACCAGCTCGCTCATGGTAGTGCCGGCATGCTCCACCAGCTGGGTACCCGCCATGGTTTTATCCACCGAATCCGTAATCAGCTCCTTGATCTCCTTGGCTGCCGAAGCAGAGCGCTGTGCCAGCGTACGGACTTCGCCAGCAACCACAGCAAAGCCTCTGCCCTGCTCGCCTGCACGTGCTGCTTCTACAGCGGCATTGAGTGCCAGGATGTTGGTCTGGAATGCGATGCCATCGATGACAGTAATAATGGCCTCGATCTTGTGGGCGCTTTCATTGATCGATGCCATGGTCTTGACGACATCGGCTACCACCGCGCCGCCTTTGACCGCGACGCCGGATGCGGCCGTGGCCAGCGTATTGGCATGCATGGCGTTATCGGCATTCTGCTTCACGGTCGCCGCCAGCTGTTCCATGCTGGATGCGGTTTCTTCCAGGGAGGCGGCCTGCTCTTCGGTGCGCTGCGACAGGTCGACGTTGCCTTGGGCGATTTCCTTCGCCGCGGTGTTGATCGCCTCGGTGGCCTCTTTTACTGTGACAATAGGCGTGACAATCATTTCCAGTGTGGCATTAACGCCTTGTACAATTTTGCGGAAGTCCCCGGAATGCTGGTTGGCATCTGCCCGCACCGTCACTTGGCCCTGACGCGCCGCATCCGCCAGCATGTCGGCATCTTTCACCAGATTGTTGATGGCGAGCACACAGGTATTGATGTTGTCTTTCAGGATGGCAAAGTCGCCTGCGTACTGTTCAATAATCACTGGAGGAATGTCCCCTTGGGCAATACGGGCCACATAATCCGCGGCGACATTCAGGGGACCAATCACATTGTCCAGAGTGTCGTTGATGCCTTCGATCACCTTGCGATAATCGCCCTGATGCTGGCTGACATCGGCGCGGACAGACAGCTTGCCGTCCGCAGCTGCGTTGGCCAGCATGCTGGCATCGCGCACCAGCCCCTTCACTGCATCAATACAATCATTCAAATTGTTCTTGATGACATTGAAATCTCCTTCATAAGCATCGGTAATCTTGGGTGGAAACTGCCCCTTGGCCAGATGGTCGACATAGGTCGCCGCGACATTGAGTGGCGTAATCACGGCATCCAGCGTGGCATTAAAGCCTTCCACCACCCGGCGGAATTCGCCCTGGTAACGCTCCAGATCGCCGCGAACCGACAGTTGTCCGGCAACGGCGGCACGTTCAAGATGCCCCGCTTCGCTCACCAGATTCTGAATGGCCTCGATACAGGTATTGAGGTTGTGCTTGATCTTGTTGAAATCACCGTTGTAACTGTCCGTAATAAGCGGCGGAATATCGCCATGCGAGATGCGGTCCACATAATTTGCCGCCACATTCAACGGCGTGATCACGGCATCCAGTGTGGCATTGACGCCTTCGACCACCTTGCGGAAATCCCCCTGGTGCTGCTGGCCATCCGCACGGGTTGCCAGTGCCCCTTCAATCGCAGCCTGCGCCAGCATGGTCGTGTCACTGATCAAGCGCTTGATGGAATCGGACATCCCCTGCATGGCGGTCATCAGTTGACCGGTCTCATCGCGGGTTTTTACCGACATGACGGCAGAAGTATCGCCCTGGGATAGCTTGCGTGCGGCATCAGCAGCATGCCGGATGGGCCGGGAAATCGTACCCGCCGCAAACCACAAGAACAGAATGCCTGCCAACGCCACCCCGACACCGACAGCTACCTGCAGTATGGTGCTATGCGTGGCGCGTGAGGACAGCTCCTGATCCAGCGCATGTGCCTTGGCCATGACCACCGCCGTTGGCACTTTGATCATCACGGCCCACGGTTTGCCGGTGCGGCCCAGGTTAATCGGGGCAAATGCCAGCATCTGGCCGCTCTTGTCGTTGACACTGACATTGGCAGCGCCAGACTGGATATTCGCTAACTGCTCAGCCGCGCCATCACCCACCAGCGTGTTGAACGCCTGGCCGACCAGGCCGGGGTTTTCGCTATCGCCAACGATCAAGCCCATGTTGCTGACAATCGCGACTTCGCCTTTGCCTTCAAACAGCTGCTTGTCGGCCTCTTCCGCCAGCTTCTGCACAAACGCCAGGTTGTAATCGGTACCGGCGACGCCGTAAAACTTGCCGCGCAGGCTGATGGGCACAGAAAGCGTGGTCAGCCATACCTGCTTGCCCTGCACGATGTAAGGGAAAGGATCGAGCACGCTTTCGGTTCCGGTGTCATGCGGGCCAATATACCAGCCCCCTTTCATGACGCCGTTCGGGTGCTTGTCCAGCGTGTCGTACTCCACGAGCGGCTGCACGGCAATATTGCCTTTGGCATCGCGGTTCCAATACGGCGTAAAACGGCCTGTGATCGCATTGTTGCCATTCTTGCCGGTGCGGTGCTGGGCATCCTGTCCATCCAGCGCGTCAGGCTCCCAACAGGAATAGGTGCCGTTAAAGTCAGGATTGTTTTTCAACACACTCAGCAGAATGGCGTTGATTTGATCGCGGCCCAGCGGCAGGTTTTCGGCCGTGTCTTTTGATAGCACAAAGGTATGTGCCATGGTGCGTGCTGCATCTAGCGCCACATCAAATTTGGCCTGGATTTTGCCAGCTTCGGCCCCCGCGAGGTTTTTCAGGCTCTCCCGGGTATTCTGGTCAACCAGGCCAGAGACTTGCTCTGACACGACTTGCTGGTTGTTCTTTGAAGAAATGAAGCCGAAGGTCACCAGGATGGCGGCACTTGCCAGCAATGAAATACCAGCAACAACGGCTATTTTCGTTTGTATGGATTTGAAATTTAACAGCATGTGAGCTCTCCCCTCGACCGGTGTCCGGACGGACGCCTTCTTGGGATAGCGCAAGACGCATGCCACACCACACAAAAAATAAATTACACCATTTAATCAACAACTTAATTTTAAATTGTTCCAGACCCTGCCTTCGGGTACCAATGCCGGGGTGTACCGTATCGCAACAGGTGTTCCATTGCTCTACACTATTGACCTGCCCCATTGATCAGCGCGTGAGCGATAAGCCCAGCCGTATTTGCGTGTCGCTATCCCGGTTATATCCAAGCAAGGTTTCGCCATAGCCAGAAAACACCTGCAAATGGATGAAGGCGCCGGTGCGGTTGAATATCTTGTCGCTAATGGGATAGGTCACATCGACTTGCCCCGTGCTGTATCCGGCGGTGCCCTGGCGATAGAGGCCATTCAGCATCAAGCCATCTTCACGGCCATAGCGTACCTGCCAGTCCACATAACCGCGATAGCGCTGTATGTCCGAGTTGCCGTCTTCCTTGTCGAGGTACTCATAGATTTTGGGCATGAAACTCAGGCTGCGCCCACTCGGCATGGCCCAATGCCAGGCTGGACGTACAAAGGCGGTATTGATAGAGCGGGAATCCACTCCGCCCTGCCCGTTAGACTCGTGTTCGACGCCACCACGCCAGTCATCCGGCATCAGGCCGCGGCCACTGCCACCCCATTCGTAGAACAGGCTGGGGCGATACGAGGTATCCCGGAACGGACTGGACTTCTCGCCTATATCCCAGATGGTGGTCTGGGTGTAGCCAAAATACAGATTGGTCAGGAAGGGCGCAAAATCAGCCACTGCCCCATCGGGGGCGAAAGGACGATATTTGAAGCTGATCTGGAAACGGGCATCTTCACCGCGCTCATCATTGGAGCCCAGCAGGAAGTAGATGGGATCATTCGCCGTGAGCGCAGGCTCCTCACCTGGCTTGGCAATGACCAGTTTAGGCGGGGCATCGGCCGCTGCAGGCTGGTTTGCCTGTGACGCACTGACCACCTGCATGGGCGGGCTGCTGTCGCCATCGGCTGCTACCAGCAGAATACGATTGGAAGACGCGTTCACCAGGTCAGCACGCACAACGCCTTTGTATGCCGAGCGTACTAGCCCTGCATATTGGCGCCGCGCGCTGGTGCTGTTGGCGGCAGGCTGCAGCGTCAGGTCCAGGGTTTCACTGATGCCGCTTCCTGAAAGTTTCAGTTGCAAGGTTTGCGGCCAGTCATTCTGGCTGTCAGGCTTCACCACATCCAGCGTCAGAGTCTGGCCCGTGGTCAGTGATTCTCCCTGGCTAGCGAGTATCCAGGTGTCCGCAGCAAATGCTGGCGGGGTTAATGCCAGCGCCAAAGCTAGCGCCAGCGGGTAAGGTAATCTTGTCATGCAGGCCTTCCTTATTGTTGTCGTTGTTAATGCGGGCAGCAGTCACAAGGAGGCCTGGCGTTTATTTGCCTAATGCATATACCAGCACACTATCACCTTGTTTGTACCCGAAAATTGCGTTGCCGCCCGCGGCTACCGCAATGTATTGAATGCCATCGATTTCATAACTGATGGCGGGTGCGTTTACGCCTGCATCCGCCTTTGCCTGCCATAGCAGCCTACCATTGGAGGAGTCATAGGCGGCAAAGTTTCCATTACCTTCGCCGGTAAATACCAGCCCGCCTGCAGTGGCCAGCACGCCACCGACCAATGGCTGGGCGGTTTTGTGTTGCCAGGTGATCTTGCCATCGGCAAGGTTGATGGCAGACAGCAGCCCCCAGCGCGGCTCTTCGGCCGGTTCGGATGAGGTGTAGCGCAACAGTTTGCCGTCGGCGTCGACCGATTCATGCAGGGTATACGTTATAGGGGCGTGTATGGCGGCGACATATACCTGCCCGGCTGCCGCATCCAGTGCGACAGGTGACCAGTTGGCGCCACCCAGAATGCCCGGGTAAAGCGTGGTGCCCTCTTTGCTGGCTTTATGGAACAGGTTTTTCTGTGGCACAAAGGCGTCTGACTTGAACAGCAAACGCCCCGTCGCCCGGTCGTGGGCATAAAACCAGCCAGTTTTGCTGGCCTGACCAACCGCGGGAATGGTTTTGCCAGCATGCTGCCAGTCAAACAGGACTGGCGGGCTGGCAAGATCGTAGCCCCAGAGGTCATGCGGTACCTGCTGGTAATGCCAGCGCAGCTTGCCAGTCTCGATATCCAGCGCCACCAGGGATACGGTGTATAGGTTATCGCCTGGCCGTTCAATATCATTCATCTGAGGCGATGGGTTGCCCGTACCAAAATAAAGCAGACCCAAGTCGGTATCCAGCGCTGGCGTGCTCCAGGCGGAACCGCCACCATAGCGCCAGGCATCGGGATGCTGCCTGGCCTGGGCTTTTTCCGTCGCCACATCGCGATCCAGCGTGATGCCATCGGCGGTCCTGACGGTAAATTGCCCCAGCCAGTGTTCCGGCGAAATCGTATCAAACTGCCATACGCGTTTGCCGCTATCGACATCAAATGCCGCAATAAACCCCGGCCTGCCATAGCGCCCGGCCAAGCCAATCACCGCACCCAGCGGTGCATCTTCCCGTGGATTATCAATATGCAAACCGTAACCAACACCGGTAATGCCGACCAGCACCTTGCCCTTGTACACAATAGGCGCCATGGCGATGCCGATACCGGTGCCACCTGACACCTTGGCACGGCTGTTGGGATCTTTGCTATCCAGGGATGCCTGGCCTTCGGTTTCCACCGCCTGGTCCACGGCATCAATATCCCACACCAGTTTGCCGGTCCTGGCATCCAGCGCGATCAGGCGCGCATCCACCGTGCCCATGAATACCTTGCCATAAGCCACCGCCACGCCACGGTTAGCCGGGCCACAGCACATTTTCCACTCCGGGCGGCGCTGGTGCTCATAGCGCCAGAGCTCTTTGCCCGTGCGCGCATCCAATGCCACCACATGGTTGTAAGGAAGCGAAAGGTACATCACGCCATTCGCCACGATAGGCGTAGTTTGAAAGCTGCCAACCACACCAGTCTTGAAGCGCCAGGCTTCAGCAAGCTGATTCACGTTCTGGCGATTGATGATGGTGGAAGGCGCAAAGCGCTGATTGCTGTAATCGCGACCGAAACTTGGCCACTCGGCTTTTTGTGGGTGATGAATGTGCTCGCTGTCGCTATCCGCTTGTGCGACAGGCGTAGCCAGCTGCATGCATAGAAAAATCATTGAAACTAGTTGTGCAGCAAGGCTTTTGCCTGTCGTTCTCATATCCACCTCTTGATTAAAGCCGGGAGTGTTTCTAGCATGAGCCGGAGTATAAAGACTTATCAAACGCCATACCACTAACCAGACTAATAAGCACAATGGCCACCTCCCCTCCATCTCCCGCCGAACTTTCATTGCTGCTTGCCAGAACATCGCAGGGTGATCGGCATGCCTTCAGCAAGCTCTACGACGCAACTTCGGCGAAACTATTCGGGCTTGCCGTACGTATATTGACCAGACGCGATCTGGCGGAGGAGGCCCTGCAGGATGCATTTGTCAGTATCTGGCACCACGCCGGCAGTTTTAATGAAGACAAAGCCTCGGCCATGACCTGGATGACTACTATCGTGCGCAACCGCTGCCTGGATCTGTTACGAGCCATGCCGCATGAGCACGGACTGGGGGAGGATCAGGATTTTGACCAATGGGCATCGGAAGATCTCAGTCCCATCGAGCAGGCTATTTCAGGACAGGAAGCCCATGTGCTGCTGAACTGCATGAAAGCCCTGGCACCCCTTCAGCGCCAGGCGATTGCCATGAGTTATTTCCATGGTCTGGCACACGAACAACTGGCCCAGCAATTGATTCAGCCACTAGGCACGATCAAGACCTGGATACGCCGGGGATTGCAGTCTCTGAAAAACTGCATTGCGAAGGCCTGAGAATATGAACTACGACAACGACAACCTGAAAGACATGCTGTCAGCAGAATATGTGCTGGGCACCCTGCGAGGCAGAGCGCGGCGACGCTTTCTCCGGCTGGTGGAAACCCGGCCTGAATGGCAGGCAGCCATCGACTGGTGGCGTCACAGACTGAATTTGCTGGCGGACATGGTGCCTGCCATCGCACCGCGCAAGGAAGTATGGCAGCACATCGAGATCCGCCTGTATGGACAACGCCTGCGCTCTGCACTTAACTGGTGGCGCGGTCTGGCCTTGGCTGCCAGCGGTTTTGTCGTGGTGCTGGCCGTGTTCATGGTGCTGCAAGCCCAGCAGCCTGCCGGTGTGACATCGCCCGCTCCGACCAATGTCGCGGTGCTGACCGATAATAATGCCAAGGCCGGGTGGATGCTCAGCCTGACCCGAAGCGCCGATGGCAAAGCCGAGATGCACGCGGCAGCCTTGCCATCACTCCAGGCCATCCCTGATAAATCCTTCGAACTCTGGATATTGCCAGCGGATAAATCTGCCCCGGTTTCGCTGGGCATTCTGCCGCAGCAAGGCAAAGGCAGCATGCCGATCCCCCCAACGCTGCTTGCAGCGCTTGATACGGGCGGTCTGGCTGTCACTCTTGAACCGCAAGGCGGCTCGCCATCAGGTTCACCTACCGGCCCTGTGCTCTATCAAGGCAAGCTCGCTCAAATTTAGCAGGCAGCTCAGCAAGCCCGAACCGCCAAACCAGGCTTTCTCACTCAGCCTCTGCTGTATCAGCTTGTGCAGCCAGAGTTTATGCACTTCGTGGCAACGGCACTCTGGTGTCGCTATGCCTGTCCACGTTGCGCTGGAATCAATTCGCCTGCTTGTGCATTTTCTTGAATCCAAATTTCAGCTTGCAACGTATATAGCCATATAGCGAATCACAAACAGCCTTGCTGAATTGCATAAGTTAATTTGAATAAGTATTGAATAGGTATTTTCTGAATAAGTTATTGATGTATAAATAAATTAAACTTTTGAATAAGATTTGAATCGAAATATAACAAAAGTGATGTGAGATGAATCACACGCTATTAAAACAGTGTTTCCTTTTCAGGAGTCAGTCATGCCCAATCCAGATGTAGATGCTTATCCTATACGTACCGTCTCGGCATTAACCGGGATCAATCCTGTCACGCTGCGGACCTGGGAACGCCGTTATCGATTGATCGAGCCGGTACGCACTCCCAAAGGACATCGTCTGTATACCAAAGACCAGATCGCGATTTTGCACAGGGTGGTGGATCTGCTGGATAAGGGCATCCCCATCAGCCGCATCAATTTTTCGCTGATTTCTGGCGAAGCCAATACCTACAGCAATCAGGAAGAAGAGTTCTGGAACCGCCTGATCACCCGCATGACTGCGGCCGTGGCCAATTTTGATGAAGTGGTGCTGGAAAGCACCTACAACGAAGCGCTGTCGCTTTATTCCATTGAAATCGTCACCGACATGTTGCTGATGCCCATGTTGATACGTCTGGGTGAGCGCTGGGAAAGAGGCGACGGCACCGTGGCCGAGGAACACTTCTTTGGGGTGTATCTGCGCAACAAGCTGGGGGCCCGCTTTCATCACCGCAAACGTCGCGATTATGGCCCTGCCCTGTTGACCGCCTGCATGCCAGGGGAGCGCCACGAAGCCGGCATCCTGCTTTTCGCGCTTAGCGCTTATGACCATGGCTATCGCTGCATTTTGCTGGGCACGGACATGCCGCTGGAAGAACTGCCGGCCGCTGTCGTGCAATCGAAGTCGCGCGGCATTGTGTTGTCCGCCTCATTCATCACCGATGCATCGCTGATCAAACGTCAGCTCACCCATCTGGTGAATGCGACCAATGTGCCGGTGTTTGTCGGCGGCCAGTCCTCCGTCACGCTGCATGACGCCATCAAGGAAGCCGGTGCCGTGCCGCTAGGCATGGAGATCGAGCAAAGCTTCAAGCGCATAGCCGAGTCATTCAAGAACAAATTTGCGCAGAGCCTGAATGTGGCAAGCGTTTAACCTCTGTATTTATTAAGGATTTTTCATGCAAGTCACCAAACTGGCGATTGACTGGTCTGAACGCGGACTGGTCCCTGATTATGCGATACGCGCCGGTATACGGCGCCTGCTGGAAGTTCGCTTGCAGGACATCGCAGCGGCAGATTGCGCCGCGGCCGCAGACATTGAAAACACCTTCATCAACAGCATGCGGGAAGCGCCGATTGCTCTGGTGCCTGAGCTGGCCAATGCACAGCATTACGAGGTTCCAGCCCAGTTTTTTCAGCATTGCCTGGGCAAGCATCGCAAATACAGCTCGTGCTACTGGGATAAAAATACGCGCACGCTGGACGAAGCAGAAGCTCTGGCCCTGCAGCTGACCTGCGAACATGCAGACCTGCAGGATGGACACTCCATACTGGAGCTGGGCTGCGGCTGGGGTTCCCTCACCTTGTGGATGGCCAAGCATTATCCTTCCAGCCGCATCACGGCTGTCTCCAACTCCAAGTCGCAACGTGAATACATCATGTCGGAAGCCCTGAAGCGCGGCTTGCCAAATATTCAGGTGATTACCTGCGATATGAATGAATTCAATCCCGGCATGCAGTTTGACCGCATTGTGTCGGTCGAGATGTTTGAGCATATGCGCAACTACGACACCATGTTCAAGCATGTGCATGACTGGCTGGTGCCCGGCGGGCGCTTCTTCATGCATATCTTCGTGCACAAGCTGACGCCGTATGCCTTTGAAGTCGCAGGCGATGACGACTGGATGAGCCGGTTCTTCTTCTCGGGCGGCATGATGCCTAGCGACGACCTGCCATTGCGCTTCCAGCGGCATTTGCAGTTGCGTCAGATGTGGCGCTGGGATGGCACCCACTATGAAAAAACGGCCAATGCATGGCTGGCCAATATGGACGAGCATGCAGCGGCGATTGAACCTGTGCTGGCCGCCACCTATGGCGCCCAACAGACCGAAATGTGGCGCAATCGCTGGCGCATCTTCTTCATGTCATGTGCAGAGCTGTTCGGCTACAACAACGGCCAGGAGTGGTGGGTCAGCCACTACCAGTTTGAGCGCCCCGCGGCTTGAGATCGTCACCACCCATGTCCTTGAAAGTAATCAACTTCGTGCTGTTTCAGCTGGGCTGGATGGCCTGTGTCTGGGGCGGCGCCCATGGACTGCCCTGGCTGGGCGTGGCATGCACGGTGCCCATCCTCTACTGGCATCTGCGCCAGGCATTGCTTCCCGGGCAGGAAACCAGGCTGCTCCTGCTTGCCATGGTCATGGGCGGCCTGTTTGACCAGGCTTTGCTGACGCTTGAGCTGGTGAGCTACCCCGCCTCGGCATGGCCGGCAGGCTTGCTGCCGCTATGGATGCTTTGCCTGTGGTTGCTGTTTGCTTCCACGCTGAATGTCAGCCTGCGCTGGCTGCGCGGCTCCATGCCATTGGCAGCGGTGTTCGGCTTGATCGGTGGACCGCTGGCATATCTGGCGGCAAGCCGGATAGGCGCTGTGACACTGGCATCCGGTTACCTGCCATGGCTGGTGCTTGCATTGGCCTGGGCAATCCTCACGCCACTGTTATTGTGGCTCTCAATCCGCTTTGATGGCTATGCCGTGGCGGCAGATCAACAGCACGGGTGGTCTCATGTTTGACGGCAGCATTTATTTGCAAGGGCTGGCCGCCATGGCCTTATTTGGTCTGGCGGGCTGGGGTATCAGTGTCTACCGGCACAACGTCACCATTATCGACAGCATGTGGAGCCTGTTTTTCCTGCTCGGCGCCGGCATTTATGCCTGGCTGGGCGGCGTCGAGCCACGTACCTGGCTAATTCTCGGCCTGGTCACGATCTGGGCGCTACGTTTGACCATTTACCTCAGCTGGCGCAATCGCGGCCCGCATGAAGATCATCGCTACCAGGCCATACGCCGCAACAACGAGCCGCATTTCTGGCTAAAAAGCCTCTACATCATTTTTGGTTTGCAGGCGGTGCTGGCCTGGCTGGTTTCCCTGCCCTTGCTGGGCAGCCTGCTATCTAATGCTCCGCTTGGCTGGCTCGATGTGCTGGGGGTCGCGCTCTGGTTGAACGGGCTGGTGTGGGAAAGCCTGGCGGACTGGCAGCTCGCCCGCTTCAAGGCCAGTGCACCCGCCGGTGCCGTGATGGATCGCGGGGTATGGCGATACAGCCGCCATCCGAATTACTTCGGCGAATTCAGCATCTGGTGGGGCTTCTATTTGCTGGCGCTTTCAGCTGGTGCATGGTGGGCACTGCCCGGGCCATTGCTGATGACCTTGCTGCTGCTAAAAGTGAGTGGTGTGGCCTTGCTGGAGAAAGATATAGCCGACCGGCGCCCTGCTTACGCCCACTACGTAAAAACCACCCCGGCGTTCTTTCCCTGGTTTCCAGAATCTCGCCTGCCCGAGGAGAAATAAGATGAAGTTCTGGCACGTCAGCGGGATTGCTTTGGCCTTTGTTTGCCACAGTGCGCATGCGCAGGAGTGGCAATTCAATGTCTTCCTGGATGAAAAACCCATAGGCCAGCATCGCTTTGCGCTGGAGGAAAACGGCGCCCAGCGTACCCTTACCAGCGAAGCCAGCTTTGATGTGAAGTTTTTATTCGTCAATGCCTATCGTTATCGCCACACGGCCAAAGAGCAGTGGAATGGCAATTGCCTGAACGCGATTGAGGCCCGTACCGAAGAAAACCGCGAGACCACCATCGTCAAGGGCGCCCTGGACAAAAGTACGGATAAAGCCGCCTTTGTGCTGCAGTCGCCCAAGCCCAAAACGCTGGGCGATTGTGTCATGACCTTTGCCTACTGGAATCCGGCCATGCTGAAGCAGACGCGCTTGCTGAATCCGCAGACCGGCGAGTACCTGGACACCCGAATTACCGCCCTGGGCAAGGAAAGCATCACCGTGAAAGGCCAACCCACCGATGCCGAGCATTACCGGCTGGAGGCGCCCAAACTCAAGATAGACCTGTGGTATTCCAGTGATCAGCAATGGCTGGCACTGCGCTCTACCACCCCGGAAGGCTACATCATCAACTACAGGGTACGCTAATCATGCAAAACTCCCGTTTCAAATCCCGCAGCCTGGCGTGTGTTGCCGCATTTGTCGCCAGCCTGCTTGGCGGTTGCGCGACGCAACAGCTGCCCCCCATAACACCGGTACCCGAGGTTGATCTCGCCCGTTTCATGGGGCCGTGGTATGTCATCGCCGTGATTCCCACCGCGATTGAAACCGAAGCCTACAACGCCGTGGAGTCATACCAGCTGGACAAAGACGGCACCATCGCCACGACCTTCACCTTCAACAAGGGGGCGTTTGATGGCCCGCTCAAAACCTATAACCCACGCGGTTTTGTCCGCGAGGGCACCAATAACGCCGTATGGGGCATGCAGTTTATCTGGCCGATCAAGGCGGAATATCTGATTGCCTATCTGGATAGCGACTATCAGCACACCATCATTGCCCGCAATGCCCGCGATTACGTGTGGATCATGGCGCGGCAGCCGCAGATCAGCGAAGACACCTACCAGAAGCTGGTCGCCGAGGTGATTGCGCTGGGCTACGATAGCCGCGCCTTGCGCAAGGTGCCGCAGCAAGCCCTGCCGACCACGCCAGCCAAGGGGGCGGATTGATGCCGCAGGCAAGACCGATACAGCAACGGCTGCTGCGCTGGCTAGACAGCTCTATTGCGCCCGCAAACGTGGATGCCCATGTTGGCAATCAAGTGGACTGGCTGCGCGCCCTGCCCTTTGTGGCCTTGCACCTCGCTTGCCTGGCGGTGATCTGGGTGGGCTGGAGCCCGGTCGCCGTGCTGGTGGCGGGCCTGCTTTATCTGGTGCGCATGTTTGCCATTACCGGGTTTTACCATCGCTATTTTTCGCACCGCGCCTTCAAGACCAGCCGTTTCATGCAGTTTGTATTTGCCTTGCTGGGGGCGACGGCTGTGCAGCGCGGGCCGTTGTGGTGGGCTTCCATGCACCGCCATCACCACGCCAATTCAGACCGGGTGGAAGACGCTCACTCGCCCGTCCATCATGGATTTTTCTGGAGCCATGTGGGCTGGTTTTTATCGGATGCACATTTTGCCACCCGCACCGAGCGTGTGAAGGAGCTGGCCGCTTTTCCCGAACTCCGTTTTCTGGACCGCTTTGACGTCGTGGTGCCCTTGCTGCTGGCTGCTGGCATTTATGCGCTGGGCGCATGGCTGGAGAGCATACGGCCCGAATGGGGCACCAATGGCTGGCAGATGCTGGTGTGGGGCTTTGTCATCTCCACCGTGCTGCTTTACCACGCCACCTTCAGCGTCAATTCACTGGCACATCACTGGGGCAGCCGTCGCTACCAGACCGCCGACCAGAGCCGCAACAATGCGCTGATTGCCCTGTTCACCCTGGGCGAAGGCTGGCACAACAACCATCACCATTATCCCGGGGCCGCGCGCCAAGGCTTCTACTGGTGGGAAATCGACATTACCTGGTATGGGCTGAAAGCCCTGCAGGCGCTGGGCTTGATTCGCGACTTGCGCAGCATTCCCGCAGACATACGCAATGCCCGGCGCGTGAATAGCAACGAGAGCATCTTATGAAAATCGCCATTATCGGCGCCGGTATCGCCGGCAACACCCTGGCTTACCATCTGCATCGCGAACACGACATCACCGTCTTTGAAGCGGGAAGCTACATTGGCGGCCATACGCATACCCATGACATCCAGCACGAAGGCAAGTCTTATGCGGTGGATACCGGCTTCATCGTGTTCAACGACCGCACCTACCCCAATTTCATCCAGTTGCTGAATGAGATCGGCGTGGGCTGGCAGGATAGCGACATGAGCTTCAGCGTGCGCTGCGAAAAAACCGGGCTGGAGTACAACGGCACCACGCTCAACTCGCTGTTTGCCCAGCGCCGCAATCTGCTGCGCCCCGCGTTCTATCGCATGATCAATGACATCCTGCGCTTTAACCGCGAGTCGCTGGAACTGCTGGAAGAAGGCGAGGAAATCCCGCTGGGTGATTATCTGGCGCGCCACGGCTACCGCCAGGATTTTATCGATTACTACATCATCCCCATGGGCTCGGCCATCTGGTCAACCGAACCGCGCCAGATGCTGGCGTTTCCAGCCCGGTTTTTTGTGCGGTTTTTCCATCACCACGGCATGCTCACGGTTAACGACAGACCACAATGGCGCGTGATACGCGGCGGCTCGGCGAGCTATGCCGAGGCGCTGACCGCCGGGTTTGCAGATCGCATACGCCTCAACACGCCGGTGAGCCAGGTGCGTCGCCTGGAACACGCGGTCGCCATTACCCCGGCAGGTGGCACGGAAGAACTCTACGACTGGGTGTTTTTTGCCTGCCACAGCGATCAGGCTCTGCGCCTGCTGGCCGATGCAACACCCGCTGAGCGCGAAGTGCTGGAGGCGATTCCCTATCAGGAAAACAGCATAGTCCTGCATAGCGACCGGCGCCTGCTGCCCAAGCGCAAGCTGGCATGGGCCGCCTGGAATTACCACGTAACCCCAACGCCGACCGACCGGGTGGCGGTCACCTACAACATGAACATCCTGCAGGGCCTGCAGTCCCGCGAGCCATTGCTGGTCACGCTGAATCACACTGCTGGAATCGCCGAAGACAAGATCATCAAGCAGCTCACGTATCATCACCCGGTATACACCACTGCCGGGGCGGCAGCCCAGCTGCGCCATGCGGAAATCAGCGGTGTGAATCGCACCGCTTATGCAGGCGCCTACTGGCGCAATGGTTTTCATGAAGATGGCGTGGTCAGCGCCCTGCGTGCGCTGGAGCATTTCAAGCATGCCTGACGCACGTCATTCTGACACCTGCAACAGCCTGAAGACGCCAAAGAGCGCGATCTACAGCGGCGTGGTGCGGCATCGCCGCTTCATGCCTGTGCTACATGCCTTCCGCTATCGGCTGTTCATGATGTATCTCGATCTCGACGAGTTGCCTACGCTGTTCAGCCAGCGCTGGCTTTGGTCATCGCGCCGGCGCAATCTGGCCTGGTTCAAGCGCAGTGATTATCTGGGCGACCCGAGTGTGTCGCTCAAGACCGCGGTGCAGCAACTGGTGCATGAGCAAACCGGCATTACGCTGACCGGCCCCATCCGCCTGCTCACGCACATGCGCTATTTTGGCTATTGCTTCAACCCGGTCAGTTTTTACTATTGCTTTGATGCGGATGGCACCACCCTGCGCGCCATCGTCGCCGACATTACCAACACGCCATGGGGCGAGCGCCACGCCTATGTATTGAACTGCGATAAGCCGCAAAAAGGCGGCTTTCGCTTTGCCATGCGCAAGGATTTTCATGTGTCGCCGTTCATGCCTATGGATATCGACTACGACTGGTTTTTTTCGACGCCAGGCGCCGAGTTGAATGTGCATATGCGCAATCTGCATGCGGACGGCAAGATGTTTGATGCCACCCTGCAATTGCAGCGACAGCCTCTGAGTGGTGTTCGTCTTAACCTGCTGCTGTTCCAGTACCCACTGATGACGCTGAACGTGATTCGTGCCATCTACTGGCAAGCGCTACGGCTGTGGCTGAAGCGTGTGCCCTTTTTCAGTCATCCGCAACCCGCCGACTCCCGGCAACCTTAACTCTCGCTGAGTCTTCACATGAAAAACATGAGCCTGAAATCCATGACATCCAAGCCTGCCCTGCCCACCGTTAGCCCGATCACCCGTTTGCCGCAAAAAGCCGGCTGGCTGCAATCGCTTGCCAGAAAACTGGTGCTGCAACGTCTGGCCCGCCTGAGCCGGGGCGAGCTGATCGTGAGCGAGCAGCAGGAAACGCTGCATTTTGGCCAACCCGGCTCGGGCTTGCGTGTGCATCTCACCGTGCTGGATGCCCGTTTCTATGCAGACATTGCCTTTGCCGGCTCCATAGGCGCAGGCGAGGCTTACATGCAAGGCTACTGGCAGTGCGATGACCTCACCGGGCTGATTCGTCTCATGGCGATCAACCAATCGGTGATGGACACGCTGGAAGGCGGCTTTGCCAGCCTGTTCAAGCCCTTGCTGAAAGGCCTGCACTGGCTGAACCGCAATACCGAGCAAGGCAGCCGCAAGAATATTGCCGCGCATTATGATTTGGGCAACGACATGTTCCAGCTGTTTCTGGACCCGACCATGATGTATTCCTCCGCCATCTTCGCGCGCGATGACATGACGCTGGAACAAGCCTCTTTGCACAAGCTGGAGCGTATCTGCCAGAAGCTGCAGCTCAGTCCGGCGGATCATGTGGTCGAGATTGGTACTGGCTGGGGCGGTTTTGCCATCTATGCCGCCAGCCACTATGGCTGCAAGGTGACCACCACCACCATCTCGCAAGCGCAGTATGACCTGGCGCAACAGCGCGTGGCGACAGCCGGGTTGGGCGACAAGATCAATATCCTGCTGACGGATTATCGTGAGCTGGAAGGCCAATACGACAAGCTGGTGTCGATCGAGATGATCGAGGCCGTGGGCTATCAGTTTTACGATACCTACTTCGCACAGTGCGCCCGCCTTTTGAAGCCGGAAGGCATGATGCTGCTGCAAGCCATCACCATTGCCGACCAGCGCTACGATGCGGCCCGCCGCTCGGTGGATTTTATCCAGCGCTATATTTTCCCCGGCAGTTGCATCCCTTCGGTCACCGCCATGCTGCAAAGCATTACCCGGGCGACTGATATGCGCCTGTTTGACCTGGAAGACATAGGCCCGCATTACGCCCGCACCCTGGCCGAGTGGCGCCATAACTTCTTCCGCAATGAGGCCGCCATACGGGCGCTGGGTTACCCCGATGAGTTTATCCGGATGTGGGAGTTTTATCTGTGCTATTGCGAGGGTGGCTTTGCCGAGCGTGCGCTGGGCGATGTGCACATGCTGCTGGTCAAGCCGGAAAACCGCCGGGCACCGGTGGCTGTAGCTTAACCTGAATCAGCTGGCCTGCTTGCGCGCGCAAATGCGCTGCATCATGGCGGGTGTCTGCTGCTTGAACAAACCCTGCTCAAAGGCGAGCACCTCAAACCCTGGCGTCACCACTTGCCGCAGTTCATCCGGCTCCAGCAGAAAATCCGGGTTCTGCGGTCGTCCCAGCAGCTCCTGCCCGCGCATAAAGGTTTCGTAGATCAGGAGACCGCCGGGCTTGATGCTGGATAACAGCGAAGGAAACAATGGCCGGTGCAGATATCGGCACACCACCACGGCATCAAAAAGATCTACGCCATAAGGCCATGGATCCGACTCCAGGTCAGCACATAGCGCCTCTACATTGGCGAGCTTGCTGAGGCCTATGCAAGCCGTCGCATCAATATCCACCGCCTCGACGCGAAAGCCCTGGGCTGCCAGCCAGCGCGTATTGCGGCCATAACCCGCCGCCACATCCAGCACATGCGCACCCGCTGGCAAGCCGGTGAGATGCTGGCGCAGCCAGACAGAGGCTTCATTGGTCGGTAGCGGCGTCATCTGGCAAGCGTGCCGGGGAGAATGGGGATGTACAGGGTGCGCATATATCGTATTATACAGCGCAGTCTTTTAAAGACAGCGTTCAAGACAGCCATCCGGAATTTCATACCTCAGCATGCAAGCCCAAGTCAGATACTCCAAACGCAGGTACGCCCATGATTGAATGGCGCGATGGCGAGCCCTACTCCACGGTCTACCAGGATGTCTATTTCTCGCGTGAGAGCGGGCCGGACGAAACGCGCCATGTCTTTCTGCAGCACAACCAGCTGCGCGAGCGCTGGCTTGCCATGCATAGTCAGCCAGGCCAGGGAAATGAGGTGCATCAGGCGCGCCATTTCACCATCGCCGAAACCGGTTTTGGCACCGGGCTCAACCTGCTGTGCGCCTGGCAACTGTGGGAAGAAACCGCCCCGCATGATGCCCGCCTGCATTTCATCAGCACCGAAAAACACCCGCTCAGCCTCAGTGACATGCAGCAGGCCTGGGCCAGCTGGCCGGAATTTTCCCGCTACAGCGCGGAGCTGCTAGCCCAATACCAATGGCTGGCGCCCGGCATGCACAGGCTCTCGCTGGCGAATGGCCGCGTGGTACTCACCTTGCTGATTGGCGATGTGGCTGAAACCTTGCCCAGCCTGCGGGCCTCGGTGGACGCCTGGTTTCTCGATGGCTTTGCGCCGTCGCGCAATCCAGAGATGTGGCAGGCACCATTGTTTACGCAAATGGCCCGCCTCTCGCATGCCGAGACCACCTTTGCCACCTTCACCAGCGCCGGTATCGTCAAACGCGGTTTGCAGGCGGCAGGCTTTGTGGTGCGCAAGGTGCCCGGCCATGGCCGTAAGCGCGAGATGCTTGCTGGACATGTTGGCGGCAAGCCGCTTGAGCAAAGCCCTGGCGAATCCGTTAATCAAGCAACGGCGCAAGATGCTCCGGCATCCGTCGCTATCTCTGGGCCAGCATCCACCGCCAGGCAACGTCATGCAGCGCCTGTGCGCCCTGTCCCACACTCCTCAGGCAAGGCCATTGTTATTGGCGGCGGCATTGCCGGGTGTGCAACGAGTCACGCCTTGGCTCAACGCGGCTGGCAGGTCACGCTGATCGAACGTCACTCGCAGATTGCCGAGGCCGCCTCCGGCAATCCACTGGGCGTGCTTTACCCGCGCCTGGCCGGGCAAGACATCATTCTCAGTCGCCTCGCCCAGCATGGGTTTTTGCACAGTTTGCGCCTGTTGCAACAATTGCAACTGAGCGCAGCGGACCATGCGCGCTGCGGTTTGCTGCAGCTGGCGTACGATGCACGTGAGCGCGAGCGCTGCCTGGCAATAGCCGCACGTGATTTGCCGCCAGATCTCGTGCAATGGTTATCCAGTGCTGAAGCCAGTGCGCTTGCCGGACAGGCGGTAGCGCAGGATGCCTTGTATTTCCCCGCTGGCGGCTGGGTGCATCCCCCGGCCTTTTGTCGCGCATTGGTGAACCATGCAAACATCCATCAGCGCCTGTCCACCCAGGCGCTCAACATTCAGCGAGTGGGCGATGAATGGCAGGTCATCGGCGTCGATGGCTTGCTGGAGACTGCACCGGTGCTGGTAATTGCCGCTGCCACCGATAGCGCGCGCTTTGACCTGACAGCGCATTTGCCCCTGCAAAATGTGCGCGGGCAGATTACCCTGCTTCCAGCCACCGCTACGGATGTCCCGCTGAATAATATCGTCTGCAGCGATGGCTATATCAGCCCCGCCGTGCAAGGTCGCCATTGCCTGGGCGCCACCTTTGACGCGGACGATGCCGATGCCAGCGTCAAAGCACAGGACCATGCCAGCAATCTCGCCATGCTGGCGCGCACTCTGCCCGCCATGCACGCCAGCCTTCCACCGCTGGACCTTGACACCCTGGAGGGGCGCACCGCATTTCGTGCCGCCACGCCGGATTACCTGCCCATGGCAGGCCCGGTACTCGATGCGAAGGCCCTGCAAGCCCAGCCACCGCGCCATACCGCCAACCCGGCGGACTTGCCCTGGCTGCCGGGCTTGTATGTCAATACCGGCCACGGCTCCAAAGGCCTGATCAATGCCCCGCTGTGCGCCGAGATGCTGGCGAGTGCTATTGCGGGTGAACCTGCCCCGGTCGATAGCAAACTGCTCGCGGCATTGGACCCCAACCGTTTTCTGCTGCGCAGCATGGGCTTGAAGCGCCTGGTGCTTGGCCTCGCTGCCTATCCCTCGTAAAATCGGTTTATGTCACCCACGCAACTTTACCAACAGGCCAGCGGCGCCCATCGTGAAGGCCGCTTTCAGCAGGCAGAACTTCTCTACCGTCAATTGCTGCAACATGCGCCGCGCCATGCCGATGGCCTGCATATGCTGGGCATCCTCTGCTACCAGACCGAACGCGCCGCCGAGGCGGCCGAACTGATCGCTCAAGCGGTCGCATTGGAGCCGCGCAATGCCGATATGCTGATCAACCATGGATTGACCCTGCGTGCGGCAGGCAAGCGGCAAGAGGCCCTGAAAAGCTACGAGCGCGCCATGCTGCTGACGCCCAAGGATCTGGTGCTGCAAAACAATCTGGGTAACCTCTACCAGGAGCTGGGGCGTTTTCAAGACGCCGCCGCCTGTTACCGCCGCGTATTGCGTGTGCATCCGGGTGAAGCCGAAGTGCGGGATGCCCTCGGCCATAGCCTGCTGGGCTGGGGCAATGCCTGCCAGGATGCTGGACGCTATGCCGAGGCCGAGCGCTGTTACGAAGAAGCGCTGACGCTGGCGCCCAACGATGCAGCCCTGCATTTCAACCTCGGCAACGCCAGGCGTGAGCTGGGCAAAACCGCGCAGGCCGCCGCCAGCTATCAGCGTGCCATTGCGCTATCTCCTGACGATGCCGATGCCCACAACAATCTGGGTAACGCCTTGCGCGAGCTGGGCCAGCTGCCGGAGGCGATAGCCTGCTACCAGCGCGCACTGGCGCTAAAGCCTGATCTCTACCATGCACGGATTCACCTGATACACCAGCAGCAACATGCGGCCGACTGGCGAGGGCTGGAGCAGCAGATAGACGAAGTGCGGGGCTGGTTGCATAGCGCGCCCACTGCGCAGATTTCGCCGTTTGCCTTTCTGGCCATGCCGGGCACCACGGCCGCCGAGCAGCGCCTTTGCGCAGAGCGCTGGCTGGAGAATCGCTATGCCAGCCTGACCGCCCAGGCCAGCGAGCTGGCCTTTACCCATATCCGCCATGAGAACACGCCATTGCGCGTCGGTTATCTGTCGGCAGATTTTCGGCGACATCCACTGGCGGCGCTGGTGACCGAGCTGCTGGAACTGCATGATCGCGATCAGCTGGAGGTGTTTGCGTACTCGTATGGCGTGGATGACAGTAGTCCTGAACGGCAACGCCTGCAGCATGCAGTGGATCACTTTGTCGACATTCGCGCACTCTCGCTGGTCGATGCTGCCAAGCGCATCCATGCCGATGGCATTGATATTCTGGTTGACCTTACCGGCTTTACCCAAAGCAGCCGCACAGGCATTGTCGCCTTGCGGCCTGCGCCCATCAGCATCAACTGGCTGGGCTTCCCGGGCAGCATGGGCAGCCTGCACGGCAAGCCGCTGTTTGACTATGTGCTGAGTGATGCCTACATCACCCCAGCCGCCAGCCAGCCGGACTATGCCGAGCGCTTGCTGTTGCTGCCGGGCAGCTACCAGCCCAATGACAGAAACCGCCCTATCGGCAAAACCCCTGCCCGGGTTGACTATGGCTTGCCTGAAGAGGCTTTCGTTTATTGCTGCTTTAATCAGAGCTTCAAGATCACCCCGACAGTTTTCGCCTGCTGGATGCGTATCTTGCAGCAGGTGCCCGACAGCGTGCTGTGGCTGCTGGAGAGCAATGCCACCGCTACCGCCAACCTGCAGCAGGCCGCCAAGACGGCAGGCATAGACCCGGCACGGCTGGTGTTTGCTCCGCGCGTTGCCATGGCCGACCATCTGGCCCGCCACGCGCTGGCCGATTTGTTCCTGGATACCTTGCCCTATAACGCCCACACCACCGCCAGCGACGCTCTGTGGATGTGCCTGCCGGTGCTGACCTGCAGCGGCGATACCTTTGCCTCGCGCGTGGCGGGCAGTCTTTTGCATGCGGTGAATCTGCCCGAACTGATTGCGCCTGACATGGCGGCCTATGAGGCCATGGCGATCAGCCTGAGACATGATGCTGCAACCCTGGAGGGATTGCGCGAACGCTTGCAGCAAGCCTCCGCAGACTTGCCATTGTTCGACACCCGCCACTTTGCCCGGAAGCTGGAAGCGGTATATCAGGACATCTGGCGGGCGCAGCGCTAGCGATTCCTCAAGATGTAAAAAGCCGGGCGGCCCTTATGCAGAGTCCGCCCGGCTTTTATTCAGATATGACTTAACGATCAGGTACTGCTCAGCATGGCCATGGCGGCAATGCTGATGTCGGCAACCAGGATGCCGGTCAAGCGGCCCGTGTCATCCAGCATGGGCAGCGACACCGTCAGGCAGAAGTCCTCAGTGGCAGTCGACAGGTAAATGCTCGAGATATAGGGCTTGAGGCTTTGCAGCACGACATTGGCGTAGGCTTGTGGGCTTCTGTCTACCCCGGCGCCACCGGCCTTGATCTTGCCGTACATATTGGGGTTGATCCAGTTCGGATAGCGTTGCACGCCCTTGTCATCCAGCTCAAACACCACCTCAAAGAACGGATATTCGGAGAAGCAGCTATCCAGGCAGTGGGCATCTTCGCTGCGGTGCCATGCCAGCAGTGAACGCAAGGCTTCCAGCGCCCGGCCCTGCCAGTCGGAATAATCTTCGGTTTCCGGCAGGATCAGTTGTGGCGGCTCATCTTCCACCACAATGATGCTGCCGATGTTGGACTTGCCGATTTTCTTAAGCGTCGCCGCGCGCTCGGCGGCAGCCACACTGTTGGACAGGCGACCCTGCTTGCCATTGACCACGGCAATCGACACACTCGCCACCGGATGCTCCTTGCCATCTTCGGTCGTGAAGAAGCCGCGCTGCAAGTCGCTTTCGTCGTAAAGGTGTATCGCCAGGGTCTGGAAATGATGGATGACCGACAGCAGCGTTTGCGGCAAGTCGGGATCGTAGTGATCCAGAATCAGCACAAAGTCATCGCCGCCAATATGGCCGACCAGCATGCCAACCCGGCCCTGGAATTCCTGGCGCACGATTTCGGACAGCAGGCGGATCATGGCATCGCCACGGATAAAGCCATAGCGGTCGTTGTAGGCCTTGAAGTGATCAAGATCGATATATACCAGCTCGGTGGTCGGATTGTTACGCAGGCTGATATCCAGCGACTGGCGCAGCGTAGGCCCGGTGGTGAGCTGGCTCAATGGGTGCAGGCTGCCGGTGCTGGTCTTGCGACTGATCAGTTGCGACAGGATTTCCAGCGGCTGCAGAATGCCGATGTAGGTGCCATCTTCGTGCACCATCACCCAGGGTTCGACTTCACCGCGCTCCAGATACAAGCCGCGGGCCAGCATGCTGGTTGGCATACGGTTGGTCACCATGCGCGGCAGTGGATCACAGTAATTGCTGAGCGCCAGGTTGCGATAACTGAAAGCTTTGCCGCGCTTGAGCAGGCCAATCGGGCGCTGACCATCCAGCACCACGGCCATAGCCACATCCGGGAATTCAAGAAAGGTCCGGCGGGCCTGGTCTATCGGGGTATTGACGTCCATGGTCATGCCGCGCGTCACATATTCGGTAATGCGGAACTCATCCGGGATGTGCGAGCGGTGGGATTCATCGCGCGTGGGCAGCGAATTTACCGTGCTGACGGGCTGTTGCTGCGGCTTGGCGAAATAATAGCCCTGGGCATAGGTAAGCCCCAGATCCTGACAGTAGGTAATGTCTTCCACCCGCTCCAGCCCCTCGGCCACCACCGTGCAGCCCAGGCGCTGCGCCATGGAAATGATGGCTTCCAGCAGCACCGTGCGTACACGGCTGCCCTGCGCCTCGTGCACAATGGCGCGGTCGATCTTGATAAAGTCGGCCCGCACGGCAGCCAGCGCACGCAGGCCGTTAAAGCCTGAGCCCATGTCATCCAGCGCAATGCGCAGGCCATGGGTACGGATAATGTCGCAATACTTGGCAAGAAGCTCGGGCGAAACATCTTCGCTCTCCACGATCTCCACCACCACATCGCGCTGCTCGATGCCGAGCCGTGTCAGAGTTTCCAGCAAAGGTGGCAACCAGTCGTCCCGCATGATGGTTTGCGGGAGTACATTCACGAATACCGGGATGCCTTTGGCTATCGAATTTGCCTTGCCGGCCAGTGCCAGACGCTGGCAGACAATATCCAGCTCCATGGTGCGGCGCACCTGCCGTGCCAGCTGAAAGGCTTCTTCGCCATTCAGCAGGTGCCCATCGGGATCACGCAGCCGACACAGGGCTTCGTAGCCAAAAATCTTGCCATTCTGGCTGAAGTCGACGATGGGCTGAAAATGCATCTGCACATGCTGCTCAAGATCATCCAGCAACCAGGGGTAACGCCGGCGCGCATAAAAGGTGCGGAACGGCATGATGTCGGCCAAGGCAGCTTCCAGGCTGGCCGAATTATCGCTCTCGGCAAGGTAAACCAGCGCCTCATCCAGTGCGGCGGCCGGGTATTCCTTGGTGATGGCTTCCAGCCGCGCCAGCAAGGCGGCTTCGTCCGCACATTCAAAGGACGCAATGGCTTTGCCACCCGTGATATTCAGGGTTTGATAATGTGTATTGAGATAAAGCTTCATAGATGAGGTCGTTGTGAAATCCCGGTTGGTTAATGCAAGCCTTGTGCCATCCCCGGCATGTGCTGAATGCCCGTTTATGGGCCCTGGGAATCGCCAGTCTGCCAGCATCGCGTGCATGGCGAAGTATAGCGCACCATTATCGCGCAACTGCATTTTGTCATCTCGAATTTCGCTGGCGTCGCCTTATGGTAAAGTAGCCCGATTACACGCTCAGGGGAGGACTATGGCAGCCATTGATATCACGCCGGTTTTGCGTTTCATGGTCGATAAAAACGGATCAGATCTTTTCTTCAGCACAGGTACCCCTATCCATATCGAGATTGAGGGCAAAACCGTGCCGGTGAACACGCAAGTGATGGCGCCGGGCATGGTAAAAGAGGTGGCCTATGCCCTGATGTCCCCCGAGCAGATCAAGGAATTTGAAGCCACGCTGGAAATGAACTTTGCCTATAGCGTGGATGAAATCGAAGATGCGCGTTTCCGCGTCAATATCTTTCGCCAGCGTGGCGATGTTGCCATCGTCATTCGCTGTATCAAGGCGCTGATTCCCACATTTGAAGCGCTGGGGCTGCCACCTATCCTGAAAGAGCTGATCATGAAGCCACGCGGCCTGGTGCTGGTCGTGGGTTCTACCGGGTCTGGCAAATCCACCACACTCGCATCCATGATCGACTACCGCAATGAAAACACCACCGGCCATATCCTGACGCTGGAAGACCCGATCGAATTCATTCACAAGCACAAAAAATCCATCGTGGACCAGCGCGAAATCGGCATTGATACGCTGTCTTTTGACAATGGCCTGAAAAACGCCATGCGGCAGGCGCCGGATGTGATTTTGATAGGTGAAATTCGCGACATGGAAACCATGAAGCACGCCATGGCCTACTCCGAAACCGGGCACTTGTGCCTGGCTACCTTGCATGCCAACAACGCCAACCAGGCCATTGAGCGCATCATTTCCTTTTTCCCGCCCGAGGGCAAAGCCGGTTTGCTGCTGGGGCTTTCCATGAATCTGGTGGCGATTGTTTCGCAGCGCCTGATCCCGGGCAAGCTGACCAAACGCGCAGCGGCTATCGAGGTGTTGATCAACACGCCTTATATCTCCGAGCTGATCCAGAAATCCAAGCTGGAAGAGATCAAGGATGTCATGGCGGACAACAACGATATCGGCATGTGCACTTTCGACCAGTCGCTGTTCCGCTTGTACAGCAACGACAGGATCACCGAGGAAAATGCGCTGGCAAATGCCGATTCCCGCAATGACTTGTCCTTGCGCATCCGGTTTGCGGATGAATCCGAGGAATCCTGAGCTTAATCAGCCTTTACATTTTTTTGCCTGTGGAGCCCCTATCGGGGCACGCTGAGCGCGCTATAGTGGTGCCGTTCTGTTACCCCGACGATTCCACGCATGTCCACTACCCGCGCTTTCTCCGGCTTACGCCGCAAACTGCTTGCTTTTCTGCTGACCGCGCCAATGGCAGGCCGTGCCATATGGGCGAGCGCCAGTAACAATATCACCTGCATCGCCAAGCCCGAGCGCACGGAAGGCCCGTATTTTGTCGATCATCAGCTGAATCGCAGGGATATACGCCTTGATCCTGTCACGCATCTGTTCAGCCCCGGTGTACCGCTGATATTGAGCATAGACCTGCTGAATCTGGCCCAGCACAGCTGCGAGCCGCTGGCGGGTGCCACCGTCGATGTGTGGCATTGCGACGCACAGGGGGTGTACTCAGGGGTGAGTGACATGAATACGCTGGGCAAGAAGTTTTTGCGTGGGTATCAGGTATCAGATCAAGCTGGGAGAGTGACCTTCAAAACCATCTATCCCGGCTGGTATTCTGGCCGGGCCGTGCATGTCCACTTCAAGATACGTACCCAGAACAGCGCAGGGGCAAGTTACGAATTTACTTCGCAACTGTTTTTTGATGACAGGCTGAGCGATGCTGTTTTTCAGCATGCGCCATACAAACGGCCCAAGCCACGCGACACGCGCAATACGCGTGACATACATTATGGCAAAGATGGCAACCAGCTAATGTTGTCGCCGATAGAAAAGGCGGATGGCTATCACGCCAACATCACTTTGGCTCTAGACTTGAGCGATGACAAGGTCGGCGCTCCCGATGGATTCAGCATGCCACTGGGTGTCGATGGCCGCCCTATGCCGCCTCCGCCCGGGCTGCGGCCACCGCAGCGAGGATAATCAGCCCGCCACCCAGCCACTCGTTCCATTGCATGGTTTCGCCAGCCCAGTAATACGACGCCACCGCCGCCACTACCAGTTCAAACAGGAAAAGCACGGACGCCCGGGTAACGGGTATATGGGTGATGCCATATTGCACAAACAGGGTAGCCGCCATCAGCAACAGCGAAATCAGGCCCATGATCAGCCAGCTGGTGAGACTGAATGTTGCGGGTGTCGGGAATGCCAGCGGCTGAAACGGCAGAAACACCAGACACATGCCGATCACCCCCACCCATACCGCCATCGACTTGGCGACGATGCTCAAATGTGCCGACTTGCGCGTGATGACATTGGTCAGCGCGAAGCCAATACCGGAAGACAGCCCCAGCCAGTCAGCGCGACTGCTCGGCAGCGGCCATTCTCCGGGCTGCCAGAGCATGATGAATGCACCGGTCAGCGATACCGCTATCACCGCCAGCCGCTTGGCATCCACCCGCTCCTTTAACCAGAAATGCGCCAGAATCAACGTCCACAATGGGGAAAGATAAAACAGCAGCATGACGCGCATCACTTCGCCATCAATGACCGCCAATACATAACTCAGATTGGTCCAGCCCGCGACCAGGCATAACCAGAAAATACTGGCAGGCTGCTTGAACAGCCCGCGCCAGTGCCGTCCGAACAAGAGCGCCGCCAGCAACACCGTCAGGCTATAGGTATAAAAGCTGGAAGCCACGCCAGAGACGCCTGCCTCCTGCATGAGGCGATAGGGATACCAGACCACGCCCCAGCAGAGAGCGCCAAACAGCAAGCCTGCGCTGGCGATGGTTTGTGTTGTTTTTTGCGATACCACAGAACGTCTTTTCTTGAAGTTAACCCGCCATTTGGCTGGCTGCTGCAGCCCAAGCCCGGCGGACTTGCGTTAAAATATACGAATGAATCCAAACCTGAATAAATTACAGCCCTACCCTTTTCAGCGACTGCGCGACCTGTTTGCCGGCATCAAGCCCAATCCGGACTATAGCCCCGTCAATCTTTCTATCGGCGAGCCCAAGCACGCGACGCCTGCGCTGATTCAGCAAGCCCTGGTGGACAATCTGGCCGGGCTGGCCAATTATCCCACAACTCTGGGGGTGCCCGCCCTGCGTGAAGCCATTGCGGCGTGGTTAAGCCGTCGCTATGACATCCCACTGATGAATCCCGAAACGGAAATCGTGCCAGTCAACGGTAGCCGCGAAGCCTTGTTTGCCTTTGCCCAGGCGGTGATCGATAACAGTCGGCCTGCGCCAGTGGTGGTCTGCCCCAACCCGTTTTACCAGATTTATGAAGGGGCCGCCTTTTTGGCAGGCGCCGAACCGTATTTCCTGAATACGCTGCCCGAAAACGACTTTGCCATGGATCTGGAAAGCGTGCCGGAAAGCGTGTGGCTGCGTACCCAGCTCTTGTACTTGTGCTCGCCGGGCAACCCCACGGGCAAGGTGATGTCGCTGGAGCAATGGAAGCTGGCCTTCATGCTCTCGGATCGCTATGGCTTTACCATTGCCGCCGACGAATGCTACTCGGAAATCTATTTCACGGAAGGCGAGGCGCCACTAGGAGCCTTGCAGGCCGCCCATCTGCTGGGGCGTGATTTCAGCCGCCTGGTGATTTTCAGCTCATTGTCCAAGCGCTCCAACGTACCGGGCATGCGTTCGGGCTTCGTAGCGGGCGATGCCACCATTCTGGAGAAATTCCTGCTGTACCGCACCTACCATGGCTGCGCCATGAGCCCTGCGGTGCAGGCCGCCAGCGTTGCCGCCTGGAATGACGAAGTGCATGTGAAGGAAAATCGTCGCCTGTACGCCGAAAAGTTTGATCAGGTCACCCCGTTGCTGCAAGGTGTCATGGAAACTTCGCGGCCAGACGCCGCGTTTTATCTGTGGGCAAAAACGGATGGTAGCGATACAGACCTGGCTATTCGCTTGTATCGTGATCTGAATATCACGGTGCTACCGGGTAGCTTCCTGGCGCGCGAGGCGCATGGCATCAATCCCGGCAAGGGCTTCATTCGCATGGCGCTGGTGGCCTCTTTGCAAGAGTGCCTGGACGCAGCCAAGCGCATACAATCGCTCAGCTAGCCCCCAAGCACCCTACCTGATTCCGTATAATCGGGATCAGGTTCCCTCTGCAAGAAACTGATTAATTGTGGAAAATACCTTGGCCTCAAGATCAGGGGCCAGGCAATCCAGCTCGACCGTATCCTGCATGCCACGTAACCAGGTAAGCTGGCGCTTGGCCAGTTGCCGGGTAGCCACAATCCCCTTTTCACGCATGGTGGCATGGTCGATCTGCTGATCCAGGTACTCCCACACCTGCCGATAACCCACGCAACGCATGGAGGGCAGCCCGAGATGCAAAGCCGGATACTTCTGGCGCAGATGCTCCACTTCCGCAATCAGGCCCTGTTGCAGCATCAGGTCAAAACGCTCGGCAATGCGCGCGTGCAGCACGCTCCGATCAGACGGCACCAGCGCCAGCTTGAGCAGGCGGTAAGGGAAGGTGCTGCCGTTATCGTCGACAAACAGGGCCGACATGGGGCCACCACTTAACTCGCAGACTTCCAAGGCGCGCTGTATGCGCTGCGAATCCGTGGGTTTCAATCTAGCGGCGGTTTCCGGGTCCAAGGCGGCCAGGCGCGCATGCATGGCAGGCCAGCCCAGCACGGCGGCCTCTTCATCCAGGCGTTGCCTGAGATCGGCATCCGCTTGCGGCAGGTTGTTAAGCCCTTCCTGCAAGGCCTTGAAATACAACATGGTGCCACCCACCAGCAGCGGTATGCGGCCACGCGCCGTAATCTCGGCCATCAACTGCAGGGCATCATGGCGAAAATGCGCCGCGGAATACGATTGCAAAGGACTAATCACGTCAAGAAGATGGTGTGGCGCCTGCTTTAAAGTCGCGGCATCCGGCTTGGCGCTGCCAATGTCCATATCCTGATAAACCAGCGCTGAATCCACACTGATCAACTCCACCGGCAGCTGCTGGGCAAGGGCAACAGCCAGACCGGTTTTACCGCTGGCGGTGGGACCCATCAGAAAGATGGCTGGCGGAAGTACGAGCGGCTCGCTCATGCCAATCTGCGCATGCGTACATGCGCATCAAAGAAAACCATGTAGGACAGATTATTAATTACAATCAACATGAATAATAATTCTTAACTTATTGTTATTTATTTAACTTTATTTTCATTTCAACCGGTGAGTATCCATGGTTCATGGGGCCGGTGCCTTGGCCTATTTTCACCGCTGCGCCGGCCGCAATGGCCTGCATTACGTAATCTCTGGCCGCAACCACCGCTTGTGGCAAGCTTTCGCCCAAGCCCAGAAAGGCGGCAATCGCCGATGACAGCGTGCAACCAGCGCCATGAAGATTCAAGGTGATGATACGGGGCGAGCGCATGACCAGCGGCTCGCCACCCTTTTCCTGAAAAATATCCACCACGTCGTGCCCCGGCATATGGCCACCTTTGACCAGCACCGCGCGTGCACCCAGCTGCAAAAGATCGGAGGCAGCCTGCAGCATGTCATCCTGCGTCAGCAATGGTCGTCCCAGCAGCATGGCGGCCTCATCCAGATTGGGCGTCACCACGCGGGTACGCGAGAATAACTCACGCACCAGGGTTTGCACGGCTTCATCGCTAATCAGCCGGGCGCCATTCGCCGCCGCCATGACAGGATCCAGCACTATCTGCGACAAGCCATGATCATCCAGCGCCTGCGCCACTGTGATGACCACTTCAGGCGCATGCAGCATGCCGATCTTCACCGCATCCACGCCTATATCCTCCACCACCGCGTCAATTTGCGCGCGCAGGATATCCTGCGGCACGCCATGAATCGCGCGCACGCCACAGGTATTCTGCGCTGTGAGTGCGGTGATGGCTGTCATGCCATAACAACCCAGCGCCGAGAAAGTCTTGAGGTCCGCCTGTATGCCCGCCCCGCCGCAGCTATCGGAGCCGGCGATGGAGAGTATACGGGGATAGGTGTAATGCGTTTTCACAGGGGTGTATCCATGGACGTTGCATGCTCAACTTTCCCAGACGGTATTGTTAAGCGTACAAATTTTGGTTTATGTACAAAAGAAACGAGCACAAAACTAAGCATCATCAGCAGATACCAAGCCAGCAATTTGCTTGGTGACACCATGTGCCATTGTGAGGATTGATCAGGATAAACCCAGGCACGGCTGTAGGTACCGATATTTTCGCCAAACCAAATGAACAAAGCGACCAATAGCCAGCCAAGCAATAAGGGCATGCGCCTGTATACCTGATCAACCTTGAAATAAATGTAAGTTCTGCCAAAAAGAATCACGCTGGCCGCCAGCAATATCCATCGAAGATCATAGAAATAATGATGGGTGAAAAAATTAATATAAATCAGGACAACCAGAACAACAGGCTTCCATGCCTCAGGATACGCCGAGTATCTGAATTCAAAAATCCGCCAGATGCGCGCCAGATAACTCCCTACAGCGCTATACATGAACCCGGCAAACAATGGGAAATTACCGATCCCAAAATAAAAAGCTTCGGGATAATGCCATGAGCCTATGGCATCAGATGTTTTAAATAACTCCATGCCGGTGGCCACACAATGAAACAGCACAATCACAATAGCTTCTTTGGGCGTTTCAAATTTGAACGCAAGCAGGAAAAGCTGGAATGCTACCGCAGCCAAAAAGAGGAAATCATACCGAGGGAGTGAAAATGGATACCAGTAATTGGTAAGGAAAATCAAGCCGAGCAAATATCCCCCGAACATGCATGCGTATGCCTGCTTGAGGCCGAATAACCAGAACTCGCGGAGAAAGCGATGCATGCTTACTTGCCGCGCATGAACATTTTATCCAGGTCGGCCATCGTCGCCTGGAACCAGGTGGGACGGCCGTGATTGCACTGGCCGGAACGCTCGGTCGCTTCCATGTCGCGCAGCAAGGCGTTCATTTCCTGGATGCTGAGAATACGGTTGGCGCGCACGGCGGCATGGCAGGCCATGGTGGCCAGCAGCTCGTTGCGGCGTTCGGTCAACACGCGGCTGCCGCCGTATTCGCGCAGGTCGCGCAATACATCGCGGGCCAGTGCTACCGCATCGGCGTCTTGCAACATAGCCGGAATGGCGCGTACCGCGAGGGTCGATGGTGATAATTGCACAATTTCGAACCCGAGCTGATGCAGGGTTTGCTGGCCTTCTGGCGTCGACAGCTGCTCCTGCACCGTGGCGACTTCAAAGCGGTCGGCATTGAAACTGACGGGCAACAATAATGGCTGCATGGGAACGCTATCGCCATCCAGCGCGTTTTTCAGGCGCTCGTACATGATGCGCTCATGGGCGGCATGCATATCCACCACAATCAAGCCCTGGGCGTTTTGTGCAAGCACATAAACCCCGTGCAACTGGGCCAGCGCAAACCCCAGGGGGTACTCCTGTGCTGCCTGCTCTGGACTCAGACTCGAAGAAGCCTGCGATGGCGACAAGGTTGCCTGCAAATCGGCAGAGGAAATAGCACTGGGCACAAATGACGATGCCGTATCAACCGCCTCGCGAGGCAGGCCGCCGAACAGGGTCTGATAAAACCCCGGCGCTTCATTGGCGCGCAGATCAAAGCTGCCCTGCTGGCGCGGATAAGGCTGACCAGCCGGGATGCCGGAGGAATAGCTGGTGGCCGGTGCGGCAACAGGCGGTGGCACCAGCCCATTGGCTGGCAAGCCAACAGGGGTCGCCAGCGCCTTGTGCAGCGCATGGAAAATGAACCGGTGCACCGCCTGCCCTTCGCGGAAACGCACCTCGGTTTTGCTGGGATGCACATTCACATCCACCAGCGTAGGGTCCAGCTCCAGGAACAAGGCAAAAGCCGGGTGGCGATCATGATGCAATACATCCTGATAAGCCTGGCGTATGGCGTGGCTGATCAGCTTGTCGCGCACAAAACGGCCGTTGACATATACGTATTGCGTATCGCGCGCACTGCGGGAAAACGTCGGCTTGGCGGCCATCCCCCACAGGCGCAAACCACCGGCAGATTCATCGAGTTCAAACGCCTCAGCGGAGAAGTCCGGCCCCAGTACTTCGGTGAATCTGCGCTTGGCCTCGCCTGGCGCGAGTCGCATCAGGGCGCGGCCATTGTGCTGCAGCATGAAGCCGACATCGGGGCGCGACAAGGCAATGCGCCGGAAGGCTTCTTCACAATGCCCGAATTCGGTTTGCTCGGTTTTGAGGAATTTGCGCCGGGCTGGCGTGTTGAAATAAATATCCTGCACTTCCACAATCGTGCCGCGATCCAGCGCGGCGGGTGCCGCATCACCCAATAGTCCGCCGTCGGCGGCAATACGCCAGGCGTGGCTGGCTTCTGCGTGGCGACTGGTAATGGAGGTGCGCGAAATGGAGGCAATACTGGCTAGCGCCTCGCCACGGAAACCCAGACTGGCAACGCTTTCAAGATCGTCCAGCGAGGCAATTTTGCTGGTGGCATGCCGTGTCAGCGCGAGGGTGAGATCGTCATGGGGAATACCGTTGCCATCGTCCGTCACACGCAGCAATTTCACACCGCCCTGCCCCAGCGTCACGGCGATATCCGAACTGCCAGCGTCCAGGCTGTTTTCCAGCAGTTCTTTCAAGGCAGAAGCGGGACGCTCTACTACCTCGCCAGCCGCAATCTGACTGATGAGCTGGTCGGGCAGAAGTTTAATCAGGGACATGGATGCATGGGCACAAAGGGGGCCGGGTAATCATGGAAAGCCTATTTTAACCGCAGCCGGCCATGATTACCTATGCGATTTTAGCCATCAAGCGTGGCCAAAATCGGTGGGAGGTTTGCTCAGCATGCAGCAAGCAAGCGCATGGGTGCAAACAGCTTACAAAGCTTAGAGCTTACAAACCGTCGATAAAGCGCAGGCCGTATTTCTTGGTGTTCACGCTCTGGGCACCCGCTACTTCGCTTTCAGCACCAATTTTGGATGCCAGCAAATCTACGGGGATGATCACGGGTTGTTCCGCCAGCAGATCATCGGCCACAGCAAACAAGGCGTCTGCCACTTTGCCTTTCAGGTGGCTGTTACGGCCATCCTCGCTGCTGAAGCTATCAAAAATACCGAATGCGGTATCAGTGAACTTGAGCGCATACCAGGTAATGGTTTCGCTCTCGGCCAGCACCAGAGGCAGCGCATTTTTCAGGAACTCTTCTACCTCTTTCGCCTTTTCCGGTTTTGCCTCCAGACGAACGTATAACGCTGTTTTACTCATTTCCTATCCTTGGTCAGGTGTTACAAATTAACGATACATCGACATCATGCTTGCGTCGTGGCTATGGATCACAAATCCACGGACTCAAGATATTCAGGCACGGTCACATTCCATGCAAACCGTTCCTCAATGCGAAGTCTGAGGGCATCAGCCGCAATTGGTTCGCCGTGCGTGATAAAGGTGCGCTTGGGCGGTGCGCTGAAATTATCCAGCCAGTGCAATATCTCATTGTAATCCGCGTGTGCAGAAAAGCTTGAAATGAATTCCACCTCGGCATTTATGGGCACATAGCCACCATGAATCTTGACGCTGGTAGCGCCATTGATCATCGCTGCGCCGCGCGTGCCAGCAGCCTGGTACCCAGCAAACAGAATGGTGTTGCGTGGGTCTGGCCCGAAAGCCTTGATATGGTGAACCACGCGCCCACCTGAGGCCATGCCACTGGCCGCCAGGATAATCACTGGATGGTTGATCTCATTCAGCGCCTGCGACTCCTCCACGCTGTTGACCATGCGTGCGGTCTGCATGATCTCGCGGCACTCGGTTGCATTGAGTTTGTGTTCGCCTGCATGCCGCATGAAAATATCCGTGGCATCCACCGCCATCGGGCTGTTCAGGTACACCGGAATATCCGGTATCAGCCCCTGCTTTTTCAGCTTGTGGATGTAATACAGCAACTCCTGTGCACGACCCACGGCAAATACGGGCACCAGCAGCACACCGCGCCGGCGCGCCGTACGGTTTATGATCTCGGCCAGACGCTCATCGGGCATGGATTGGTCATGCAATCTATCCCCGTAAGTCGACTCCACCACCAGATAATCCGCCTCAGCCACCGGCGTTGGTGGCAGCATCAGTGGATCATTCATGCGCCCCAGGTCGCCAGAGAACAGAATGGAAGTCTCACTATCCTTAAGCAGCACCAAGCTTGCGCCCAGAATATGACCTGCAGGTGACAGCTTGATGGTCACACCGGGCACCACTTCCACTGTCTCTTCAAACTCCACCGGCGTCAGCAGCGCTACTGCGCGGGCAGCATCTTCCTGGGTGTACAGGGGCAAGGCGGGATTATGCTTGGAAAAGCCGCGCTTGTTGGCATAGCGGGCTTCCTCTTCCTGCAGGTGCGCAGAATCTGGCAGCATGATTTCGCACAAATCGCGCGTGGCACTGCTGCAATACACACGGCCATTGAAGCCATTCTTTACCAGCAAAGGCAGATAGCCGGTGTGGTCGATGTGTGCATGCGTCAGTACTACGGCATCAATACTGGCGGGGTCTATCGGCAGCCTGGCCCAGTTTTTCAGCCGCAATTGCTTTAAGCCCTGAAACAGACCGCAATCCACCAGCACGCGCTTGCTGCCACTGGTGATCAGGTATTTTGAGCCGGTCACGGTGCCAGTGGCGCCGAGGAAGGTTATTTTCATGAGCAGAAGCCTGTTTTTTAGTGCTTATTTTTCAGCCATTTTAGGCTTGGCCAGGGCTGGATTGCTGGCGAAGTATTTTTTGATGCCGGTCAGAATGGAGGCGACGAGCTTGTCCTGATGATTTTCATCATTGAGCTTGCGCTCCTCTTCCGGGTTGGTAATGAAGGCCGTTTCCACCAGGATAGAGGGGATGTCCGGCGATTTCAGCACAGCGAATCCAGCCTGCTCCACGCTTTGCTTGTGCAGGTTGTTGATTTTACCCACGTTATCCAGCACGGATTTACCCAGCTTGAGGCTGTCATTGATGGTGGCGGTTTGTGAGAGATCCAGCAAGGTACGGGCAAGGTAAGGATCTTTCACATCAAAGCTCACGCCGCCGATGAGGTCAGACTCGTTTTCGCGCTGGGCCAGCAAGCGCGCCATGGCACTGGTGGCGCCATGCTCGGACAAGGCAAATACCGACGATCCCTTGGCTTGAGAGCTGAGTGCCGCATCGGCATGAATCGAGACAAAAAGATCCGCTTGCAGCTTGCGCGCCTTGACCACGCGGCCATGCAAAGGAATAAAGTAATCGCCATCGCGCGTCAGCACGCCTCGCATATTGGGTTCAGCATCCACTGCCTGCTTGAGTTTTTTAGCAATGGCGAGCGTGATGTTTTTCTCGTAGGAACCATTGGCGCCCTTGGCACCGGGGTCTTCGCCACCATGCCCTGCATCAATGGCGATGGTAATCACGCGCCCGCCCTCTCGACTCTTGTTGGGTTCGGCCTTGAGTACGGGAGCCGCCTTGGCACTCTCAGGCGCTTTGGCGGCTTCGGGCATGGACTGTGCCATGGTCTGCTCAGGCTTGCCGGGCAGATTGATCTCTGGCGCCTTGCTGGTATCCAGTGGAGCCGCCGTTTCTGGTTGCGCCAGCACCTTAACATCCGGTTTCATTACCTGCTCCGCACTGGAGGCTGGCGTTTCACGCTGCTCCAGCATTGCCATCAAGGGATCAAGCGCAGGATAAATATCCAGCACCAGGCGATGCTGGTATTCACCGGCAGGCAACAGCGTGGCGAGCTCGGGGCGGATGTCGGTTTTCAGGTCGATCACCATGCGCACCACCCCAGGCTTGAAATTGCCAACGCGTATCTGGCGGATGTACGGATCCGACGCCAATACACGATCGCTCAGACTTTTGAGATTGGAGCCGAGGTCCACGTCTACCAGATCAACGACCAGCCGCTCCGGGTCTTTGAGCCGCAACAGGTTATAGCTGATCGGCTTGTTCGACTCCAGGGTGATACGGGTGTAATCGGGTGCGGGCCAGACGCGAGTTGCCGTCACGGTAGTCGCGGCTACCGCCTGGAGACTGAAAAAGACCAGCAGGAATGAACATGCCAGTTTAAGCGTGCGCAAGAGATTCAACGACTGCTTCCCCTGTTTGACTATTGGCGCTGACGGTTATCTTGCGGCCGCCAGCGTTGGGTTGGAGATGAATATCAAGATCGGGTTGCGGAATGAGATCACCGGCTTTTTCCGGCCACTCCACCAGGCAAATCGTGGCCGGATTGAAGTAATCGCGAAAGCCTGCCGCATCCCATTCCTCAGGATCAACAAAACGATACAGGTCAAAATGGTATACGGCTAGCGCATCCAGCACATAAGGTTCAACCAGGGTATAGGTGGGACTTTTGACTTTGCCGGCATGGCCCAATGCATGCAGCAGGCCACGCACCAGCGTGGTTTTGCCGGCGCCGAGGTCACCATGCAGGTAAACGGTTAAACCTGGGGTGACGGCCTTTGCCAGTTGCGCCCCGAAATGCAGGGTGGCAGCCTCATCGGCCAGGTCAAATGTAATATCATGTGCCATATGCAATTTACTTCAGACAGCCCTGTGTTGCCCATTGATCTGCCAGCGTTGGCGCTGGATATCAAGCGCTGGGCGCAAGAGCTTGGGTTCAGCCAGCTTGGCATTACCGATACCGATCTCAGCGCCGCTGAGCCTGCCCATCAGGCCTGGCTGGAAAAAGGATTTCATGGTGCCATGGATTATATGGCAAAACATGGCAGCAAACGTACCCGCCCGCAGGAATTAGTCCCGGGCACCTTACGTATTTTGTCAGTCCGCATGAATTATCAGCCACCCGCCACGCGCGACAGCTGGGAGGTCATAGCCGATGGAGAAAGCGCCTTTATCTCGCGTTATGCCCTGGGGCGGGATTATCACAAGGTATTGCGCAGCCGGCTGCAGCAGCTGTGCGATCGTATTGCTGCCTATATTGCCCCGCTGACAGACGACAGTTTTGACTATCGCGTGTTTACCGATAGCGCGCCGGTACTCGAAGTTGAGCTGGCACAAAAAGCCGGGCTCGGCTGGCGCGGCAAGCACACCCTGTTGCTGTCGCGCGATGCGGGTTCCTGGTTTTTTCTGGGGGAGATTTATACCAATCTGCCCTTGCCGGTGGATACGCCTGGGCAGAACCATTGCGGCACTTGCCACGCCTGCCTGGATATCTGCCCAACCCGGGCTATTGTGGCACCTTATGAAGTGGATGCCCGCCGCTGCATTTCATACCTGACCATTGAGCTCAAGGACAGCATTCCCGAAAGCTTGCGGCCGCTGATAGGCAATCGCGTCTATGGCTGCGATGACTGCCAGCTGGCCTGCCCATGGAACAAGTTTGGCCAGCTGACCGCGCAGGAGGATTTTCATGTGCGCCATGGCCTGGATAATGCCAGCCTGGTAGAACTGTTCGGTTGGGATGAGGCCACCTTCAAGGAGCGCATGGCGGGTAGCGCCATTTACCGTATTGGCCACGAACAATGGCTGCGCAACATTGCCGTGGGCCTGGGCAATGCGCCCTCCAGCCCGGAGGTGATCAGCGCCTTAAAGAAACGGCTGGATCACCCATCCCCACTGGTCAACGAGCATGTGCGCTGGGCGTTAAAACAGCATGAACATTTATCGGCGGCAGCGCTATAATGCCGCACCTCAACTAGTGCCATAAACTCAATTGTTTAATCCATCGGTTTTCCGTCGCCTGACGATTATTCTTCTGATTGCCCTTGGGCTTTTTATTCTGCTGACCTTTGAACAATACGGCATCAGTAATGATGAAGAGGTCCAGCATATTTATGGGCGCCTGCTGCTGGATTTCTATACCTCCGGGTTTACCGATCAGGATGCGTTCCACTATCGCAATCTCTATTTGTATGGCGGCTTCTTTGATCTGGTAGCTGCCGTGCTGGAAAAATTCGTGCCGATCTGGATCTGGGATCTGCGCCATCTGCTTTCGGCCGCATTCGGCTTGTCCGGCATCATTGCTTCCTACAAGGCAGCCCGCTTGCTGGGCAATGAGCGCAGCGGGTTTATCGTAGCGGTACTTCTTGCCATTACGGGTGCATGGACAGGCGCCATGTTTACCCACACCAAGGATGTTCCGTTTGCCACCTGCATGGTGTGGGCCCTGTATTACTCCATGCGCTTGTCTCGTCAACTGCCCACCCCCAGCCTGGGTTTGTGCATCAAGCTGGGCATTGCCGTCGGTTGTGCGCTGGGGTTACGCATTGGTGGCGTGTTCTCTGTGTTTTATCTGCTGCTGGCTGTATTGATCGGCGGCTGGATCGCCGGACCTGGCTTTGGCGAAAAATGGCGCTACTGGCTGACCTCCGCCTGGCGCCTGTTACCAGCAGGTATCACGGCCTTTGCGCTCATGGCTTTATTCTGGCCCTGGGGCGTGATGTCGCCCGACCATCCACTGCAAGCGGCAGAGGCATTTTCCCATTTTGCTTTCAACATGCTGACCGTGATGGATGGTGAGGTCATGAAGATAGGCGAAGTGCCGCGCGAATACTTGCCTTCCTATTTGCTGGTGCGGCTCCCGGAGGTATTTTTATTGGGCTTGCTCGCCATGCTGGTGATCGGTTTGTTCCATCTGCGTGAATGGCGCCCAAAATCCCGGCAATTCCTGCCATGGCTGCTGGTCGCGGTGGCAGCCCTGTTCCCGCTGGTGTTCATTTTGCTGGACAAACCTGCCCTGTATAACGGCGTGCGCCACTTCACCTTCCTGATTCCCCCGCTTGCCATTCTGTCGGGCCTGGGTCTCAGCATGAGCTGGGATGCACTGGCAAAAACACCCAAGCTGAGATGGCTGGGTGCCGGTGTCGTGACTGCCCTTACGCTGGCAACGACCGTCACCATGGTGCAGCTTCACCCGTATGAATATATCTACTACAACCGTTTGGCCGGTTCGATGCCCTATGCAGAAAGCCATTGGGAAGGCGATTATTGGTCAAGCAGCCTGCGCGAGGCCGCGGAGATACTGGAAGACAAGCTCCCTGAACTGCAGGCTGTAGACAAGCAGGCCGGAGATGGCCTCAATCATGCACCTTACAAAGTGGCGGTATGCGCGGAATCCATACAGGGTGATGCCTATCTGGATCATCGCTTCCAGATCACAAGCGACTGGGTCAGTGCGGACTTTTTTATTTCCAGCACCAATATGAACTGCGATAAAGTGTTGCAAGGCAAGATTATTGGCACGGTGGAACGCATGGGCGCTATTCTGGCGGTGGTCAAGGACAGGCGTAACCTGCATCCCAAGTATCGTTTCCCTCGCCCTGCCCCTCATTAACCCGGACTCATGAGTCGACAATTATGGTACTAGACCGCGCCTGCGCTAACCCACACATTACGGTGATCGTACCGGCCTTCAATGAAGAGGCCGCGATACACCTGACCCTGGAAAACATTGCCAATCAGCTGAACCAGCTAAGCCCTAACTGGGATATCGTCGTGATCGATGATGGTAGCCGGGATCGCACCGCGCAGATCGTGCGCAATATGCCGCCGTTCCTGAACACCACCCTGGTGCGTTTTTCGCGGAATTTTGGCAAGGAATACGCCATCAGCGCGGGGCTGGAATATGCCAAGGGCGACATTGTGGTGTGCATGGATGCGGATGGTCAGCATTCGTCTGAGCTGGTAACGGAGATGCTGGCGCAATGGCGACTGGGATACGACATGGTCTATGCGGTGCGCAATGATCGCGCCGTGGAGTCACGTTTCAAGCGCTGGGGGTCACGCCTGTTTTATCGCGCCATCAGCCTGGGTGGGCAGATTCATATCCCGCGCGATGCAGGTGACTTCCGCCTGATGGATCGCAAAGTCGTGGACGCCTTGCGTGCGCTGCCCGAGCGCAATCGCTTCATGAAAGGCATGTATGCTTGGGTGGGCTATAAATCCATTGGCATTCCATACACGCCCCTGCCTCGCCTGCATGGTGAAAGTGCCTTTTCGCGCCTGCGGCTGATGAGCCTGGCGTGGACAGGCATTACCAGTTTTTCGGTCATTCCATTGCGGCTGGCGAGCGCGGTAGGTGGCATACTGGCATTGCTGGCATTCATTTACGGTATGACGGTGGTTATCGACAAGCTATTTATGCATGAATCGATCCCTGGCTGGCCGACGACCATCGCCAGCATCATGTTCTTCTCAGGCGTGCAACTGCTGTTCATCGGTATTCTGGGCGAGTATCTGGCCCGCATCTACGATGAAGTCAAAGGGCGTCCGCCTTACATCGTGGCCGAGGTAATAAGCCCACAAAAAGCGCAGTCGTCGCCCACCGAGAACGAAACTGCAGGCACGAGCGAGTAAGCTGTGACGCATCCCCTGGTTATCAGCGCCGACGATTATGCTTACCATCAGGCAGTTGATGATGGCATTCTGGAACTGATTCGCCAGGGCAGGCTGACTGCCACATCGTGCATGGTCATGAGCCCGCGCTGGCCAGAGGCCGCCAAAGCGCTGACTCTTGATATCCGGCAGAAAGCGGATATCGGCCTGCACCTCGACTTTACGGAATTCGGCGCGCCTGTGCGTCAGCCTCTTTCCCGACTTATCCTGCGTACCTTTTTGCATAGCCTGTCAGCCCCTGCAATTCGCCAGAACATTCAGGCACAACTTGACCGTTTTGAAGAGGCGCTGGGTACCAGACCCGACTATATCGATGGTCATCAGCATGTACATCAGCTTCCGCAGATACGCCAATCGCTGCTTGAGATCATCCAGCAGCGCTACGGTCAGCACGGCCCTTGGTTGCGTATTTCCAACCCGCCATCGGCTGATGGTCTGAAAGGCCACATCATTCGCGGCCTGGGTGCGCAGGCACTGCAGCGCGACGCCACCAAGCAAGGCCTGCATTGCAGCAGTCGCCTGCTGGGTGTTTATGACTTCCATGACACCGCAATGCCTTACCTCGACCGGCTGCGTATCTGCCTGCAACAAGCGCAAGACGCTGGTGGCATGCCAGTGCTGATGTGTCACCCTGCCCTGCCAGATGGTAAAGCCCCAGCGAGCGACCCCATTGCCCACGCGCGTGGCGCCGAGTTTAGCGCGCTGGGCGGCGCTGGCTTTGCCGCCTTGCTCCAGCAGTTTGCGATCAGGCCGCTACGTGGAAGTGCATACCTATCCACATAGATTCAAATTCGCCTCTTGGCAATTCACTTGTTTTCAAAAGCTGATACCCAATAAAAAAGCCCGGATATACCGGGCTTTTTTTATGCGCCTGACTTGCGCCTTATTTATGCATCAGGAATGCTGAACTGATTATTTCTTTTTATCCTTGGGTTTTACGATGGTTGCCAGCGGTGCTTTCAGTACGCAATTTTCGCTACCGTATACGCCACCGTTATCATCACCTTCGTAATACAGACGGCGGAAAGTCCAGTGACCCTGCGCGTTCTTTTTAACTAAGGCCACGCCAGTGCTGTGATCCAGGTTTTTCTTTTCGGAGAAATTGAAGCTGATGGCGAGGCGATTGCCGTCTGCTGCCACCTGCCCGCGATACGTTACCGAGTTCTCGGTTTCAACTTCGTAATGGTATGCGCCAAACGTGCCGGAGCTGCTGACATTGTTGAGGCGCAAGGTGGCGGTAACCGTGTAATCGCCTACTTGATCATTATTGCCTTTGCATTCATACACACCACTGTAATTCTTGCCGGAAAAAGGGATTTTTGCTTGCGCAACACTGGCAACGCCCAGTAATGCGATGGCCAAAATGAGGTTTTTCATTGGGTTGTTTTCTCTACCAGTCATTTACAATTCTTTGCTATTGTACCGCGAAGCCACGCGCTTCAGCAGGTATTTGCAGGTTTCATTTTGTCTAAAGCGGGCTCCTGCATTATCATTCGGAAGGATTTGCACGCCCTGCGTCAGTCATTCATTATTTAGATGTCACCAAGAGTCCAACACCTACCGCTCGGGAACCTATGCCTAACGTCAGCACTCCACGATTGTGGATATACAGTATATTCAATTTAAGCCTGCTTGTTCTACTCGCTGCATGGCTGTGGTCACAAAACAAGCCAGTGAACCTGACGGAAGCCACGCTGCCGGAAAGCGGCAAACTGCAGTGCGTGTCCTATGCTCCGTATTATGGCAAAGACCAGACGCCTTTCATCAAAGGCACCGTGATCAGCCGTCAACAAATTGACCGTGATCTGGAGTTGCTGGCAAAGCGCTCTGAATGTGTACGCATTTATTCAGTCAGCCAGGGCCTGGATTATGTTCCTGAAGCGGCTGCGCGTTTGGGTCTTAAAGTATTGATGGGGGCCTGGATAGGCGCCGACAAGATAGAGAATGATCGCGAGGTTGCACTGGCCATCAAGCTTGCCAATGAGTATCCACAGGCGATCCGCGCCATGGTCATTGGCAATGAAGTACTGCTGCGCAAAGAACAAACAGCCGAGCAGCTCAAGGCTTACTTTGACCAGGTAAAAGCCGCCACGCATGTGCCGATTACTTACGCGGATGTGTGGGAATTCTGGTTAAAGCACAAGGAACTGGAAAGCTCGGTAGATTTTGTCACCGTGCATGTGCTGCCCTACTGGGAAGATGATCCGCAACCGATTGAGCGTGCGATCAGCCATGCGACTGGCGTGATGCAGCGCCTGCAGGCGAGCTTCACCAAGCCGCTGCTGATCGGCGAGACTGGCTGGCCTTCTGTTGGGCGTCAGCGCAATGGCTCGGTGCCCAGCCTGCTTAATCAGGCCGAATACATCCGCGCCTTTGTCAGCACCGCCCAGCACAATGGCTGGCAATACAATGTGATTGAAGCCATGGATCAACCCTGGAAGCGCGAACTGGAAGGCGCGGTCGGCGGCTACTGGGGGCTTTACACCACGGATCTTGAGCCCAAGTTCCCGTTTAACGGCCCGGTCAGCGAGCGTCATGACCAGCCTGCCGAGCTTGCCATCTGGCTGGCAGCTGGCGCTGTGATCCTGATCCTGTTTACCTTGCTGGCTGACGAACGTCGTCTGCCAGCCTTGATTGGTTCTGGCCTATTGGGTGCACTTGCCGGGCTGAGTGCCAAGCTGCAATGGCAATACCTGATCGAGGCCTGTCGCAACACTCTGGAGTGGAGCTTGCTAGGCGGCATCACCATCGCCGGCATACTGCTGCTGATTGCGATCCCGACCCAGTTCAAACGGCAGTCGGACAGTGGTAACAAGCTGATCAAACTGTGCATGTGGCTGATTGCCATTGGCGTATTTACCTGCTGCATGTTGAGCCTGCCGACATTGCAGATCGTGAATATTTTTGGGCTGACCGATCCATTTGCCACGCGCTGGCTGTTCGAGATTGATGGTCGCTATCGTGATTTCCCGCTGCCGCTGTATGCGCTGCCGGTTATCCAGCTGGCCATTGGCCTGACCATATTGAACATCAGCCGCAGCAATACATGGCGGCCTTACAAGGCGATCAATCTGCTGGCACTGGCCGCCATGGTGGCCTGCATTGCCTTCGAAACAGAAAACCGTCAGGCCATTGCCTGGTTGCTACTGGTGCTGGCGACGACGTATGCCACCTGGCCGCGGACTACCCTTTTACACAAACTTAAAACGCTGAACGCCTAATGACTATTGCCAAACGTTTTGTCACCCCGCTGCTGTTTGCAGCCGCCATCGCCGCTGCGCATTTCGGATTATGGGCTGCCACCAATGGCACGCTTGAGCTGATTGATGCCCCACCACTGGTACGTGGCTTCGCCTACAGTGGTTACCAGCTTGACCAAAGCCCGCTGGATAAAAAGTACCCCAGCAGTGCCGAGTTGATGCGCGACTTGCGCATGCTGCACAACTACACCAATCGCATCCGAACCTATGGCTCCCTGGAACTGGCTGAAATCCCGGCACTGGCTTCGCGTCTGGGCATGAAGGTAACAGCGGGTGCATGGCTGCAAGGCAACGACGGTGATAATCGTCGCGAAATTGCTGCTCTGGAAACACAGGTTGCCACCTATCCGCAAATCGAACGGGTGATCATCGGTAACGAAGCGCTGCTGCGCGCCGACCTCACGGTGGAGCAAATGATAGGCTACCTGGATGAGGTGCGTGAAAACGTCAATGTTCCGGTATCCACCGCCGAACCCTGGCACGTCTGGCTGAAAAACCCCGAGCTGGTGCGCCATGTCGATTTCATTACGGTGCACTTGCTGCCCTACCACGAGGGCGTGCCTGCGGACAAAGCTGTTGACTATGCATTTCAACGCTATCAGGAGCTGATGGAGAAGTACCCGCGCAAGAAGATTGTCATTGGCGAAATCGGCTGGCCGAGCGAAGGTCCAGCCATTGGCGCTGCGGTAGCCTCCAAGGTGAATCAGGCGCAGTTTGTCCGCGAGTTCCTGGCAAAAAGCGCTTACCAGAATTACGACTACTACCTGATGGAAGCCATCGACCAGCCATGGAAAGTCAAGGTTGAAGGCTGGGCTGGTGCGTACTGGGGCATGTTTGATGGCAAGCGCCAGATGAAATACTCGCTGCAAGGTGCCGTACCTACCGATACGCGCTGGCTGATCAAAGCCAGCTGGGCTACCTTCCTGGGCTTCCTGCCTATCCTCTTCATTGCCTACCGTTTCCGGCATTGGGGCCTGGGTGGCCGCTTGTCCATGGCGATCTTGCTGCAAGCGTGTATCACGACGCTGGTCATCGCCTACAACCTGCCGAGCGACTACTACTATAGCCTGCGTGACTTTATCGTGCTGATTGGTCTGATTGTGGGTATGGCGCTCACCTCCGCCGTATTGATGATCTACGGCGTCGAGTTCAGCGAGGTGATGTTCAAGGGTGGCTGGCTGCGTGCATTCAAACGTGCCAAGCCGCTACCGGCTGATCAGGAAAAATTCGTCTCCGTGCATCTGGCCTGCTACAACGAGCCGCCGGAGATGGTGATTGCCACCATTGAAAGCCTGGGCAAGCTCGATTACACCAATTTTGAAGTGATTGTGGTCGACAACAATACCAAGGATGAAAGCAAGTGGAAGCCGGTGGAAGCCTACATGGCGAACATGCCGGACAACTTCAAGTTCTTCCATCTGCCGCAATGGCCTGGGTTCAAGGCAGGCGCACTCAACTTTGCCCTGCAACAGACCGATCCACGCACCGAAGTCATCGGCGTGGTGGATGCTGACTACGTCGTCACCCCCGACTGGCTGGGTGCGCTGGTGCCGCATTTCAGCGAAGAAAAAGTGGCCGTGGTACAGGCGCCACAAGCCCACCGTGAATGGGAAAACAATTTCTTCCGCCGCATGAGCAACTGGGAGTTCGAAGGCTTCTTCCGCATTGGCATGCACCATCGTCACGAGCGTAACGCCCTTATTCAGCATGGCACCATGACACTGGTGCGCCATCAGGCATTGGTGGACGTGGGCGGCTGGTCCGAGTGGTGCATTTGTGAAGATACCGAGCTCGGCCTGCGCCTGCTTGAAGAGCAATATGAGCTGCGCTACATCGATGAAACCTTTGGTCGCGGCCTGACACCTTCCGATTTTAACGCCCTGAAATCGCAGCGTTTCCGCTGGGCGTTTGGCGCCATGCAGATCCTGAAACGTCACATGCCCAAGTTGCTGGGATCCTCTACCCTCAATTTTGGTCAGCGCTATCACTTCCTGACCGGCTGGTTTGGCTGGCTGGGCGATGCATTGCAATTGGTATTCACGCTGAGCTCCATCGGCTGGACCATGGCCATGCTGGCCTTCCCCAAATCCTTCAGTCTGCCGGTGCCTATCATGCTGACGCCGATCTTGTGCTTCCTCGTGGTCAAGGGCGCCTTGGGGCCGGTGCTTTATCGCAAGACCATGAAGGAATGCAAATGGATGGATATTTTTGGCGCTTCGCTTGCTAGCCTGGGTCTTTCGCATGCCATTGCCCGCGGCATTATTGCGGGGCTGGTACAAAAACGTGGCGTTTTCAAGACAACCGCCAAAGGCAAGGGCACCGGCAAGCGCAGCCTGATCACCCCCATCCGTGAAGAAATCCTGCTGTTGCTGGCGCTGATTGTCGCCGCTGCCGCCATGATTTACTCGCGTGGCATCGAAAATGCAGATGCCCAGCTATGGGTCACCATGCTGGCGCTGCAATCCCTGCCTTACCTCAGCACGGTTGCCTGCCAGATTCTGGCGCAAATGCCTGATCGCAAAGACAAGGCGGAACCGCCAGCCGAAGCCCTTCCGGCAAACTAGCTACACCCAAGGCCCTTCGGGGCCTTTTTTCATGGGGGTGTGCCCGCCTTGACTCAATATTCACCTACGCGCCTGTCAGAATCAGCTTATAGCCAGGCTCCAGATTGCCTAGCCGATTTCAAGCAGCACGCTGACAGGCGTTATTGGGCGCTGATCATAGAATGATCCCACTGCAAACACCGAGTCATCAGTGCCTTGCATGAGGTACGTGTCAGCATGCCATGCTGATCGTGCTTTCCAAGATCAACAATATTCAGCTGGAGGAATACCATGGCAACGACACAAACCTATGATGAAACCACAACGGTACGAAGCGGGCCCTACCCCTACGCACCTACCCTTAAAACTATTTCCTGGTCCGCCATTTTTGCAGGCGTGGCCGTAACACTGACTGTCCAGTTTTTATTGAGCATGCTGGGTGCCGGTATCGGCCTCAGCACGCTTGATCCCCTGCAAGCCAATGGCACACCAACGGCTGAGGCATTTGGCCTGGGCGCTGGCTTATGGTGGGTCGTGTCCTTCTTCCTGTCCCTGGTCGTCGGCGGTATTGTAGCGGGCGAAATGGCAGGCCTGCCGGCCAGAATGGATGGCGCACTGCATGGCATCGTTACCTGGGCAACCGCTACCCTGCTTGGCGTTTATCTGGTTGGCAGCCTGATCGGCGGAACGCTGGCGGGTGTTGGTAATCTTGCCAGCTCGGCAGTCAGCGGTGCAGCACATGGTGCCGCTGCGGCAGCCCCTGAACTGATCAACAAAGGCAAGCAAGAAGCTGCCAACAGCAATTTCTCCTGGGAAACCGCAGAACGTGAGTTGCAAGGTCTGTTGGCACACGCGGCCAATCAAAGTGGTCAGGCCGCTGCCAATCAGGATGCCGCCAATCAAAGCGAGTCAGCCGAAATATATGCCAAGGTAAAAACCCTGGTCGATAAAGGCAGCAATGCGACTCCGGAAGATCGCCAAGCCGTGGTTGACCTGATGGCCGAAAAAACCGGCATCAGCAAGGAAGAAGCTGCGCAAAAGCTGGATGCATGGGAAAAGTCTGCCAAGGATGCTCAGGCTGCCATTAACCACACCGCTGAAGTAGCGGGTGACAAAGCTGCCGTAGCGGCAGACAAGACTGCACGCGTTGGTGCACACCTGACCTTGTGGGGCTTTCTGGCCTTCCTGCTCGGTGCTGTGGCTGCAACACTGGGCGGTATTGCCGGTAGCAATTGCCGTGCAAACCGCACGGTAGTGACGACCACTACCCGTTATTAATCCCCTCGCCTGCTCTACGGTGTAAGCCGCGCAGGCAAAGGTATGGATAAAGCAACGCCCGGGAAGATTATCTCCCGGGCGTTGGTCTTTTGTGTACTCAGCCGCCAACAGGCGATGGGCTATTTGCCACGGCGCTCCAGAAACAGGCTATTACCACTGATCTTTTTCGCCTGCTTCTTGGCAATTGTCATGGCCGCCGCCACTTCATGATGGCTTCTGAATCCCACCGGGTCCGCCTTGACGCTGCCGACAGACATGCTGACAAAAGGGTAAAACAGCGGATTCCCCTGCCGGTCTTCGGCGGCAATACCCCCACGCTGCCGGTCTGCCTCATCATAGAAAGCCGGTATAGCCTGCGCCAGAGTATTCAGAACGTGCAGGCAGCGCTCTTCCCAATCCTCACTCTGAAAAATCAGGATGAAGTCATCACCGCCAACATGGCCGACAAAATCCAGCTCATTGGCTATCTGTTCATTCAAAAGTTTGCCCGTGTACTGGATCAGCTCGTCGCCGCGCCGGAAGCCATACACATCATTAAACGGCTTGAAAGAATCAAGATCGCAATAACAGGCGTGAAAGGTAATACCTGCCTGCAGCAGCCTGTCCATGTGCTCGTTGATCGGGACATTGCCCGGCAGCATGGTCAAGGGGTTGGCATAGCGCGCGGCATTGATCTGCATCTGGGTGATCTCGCGCAGCAGGTCGTGACCACTGCCCATGCCCAGGTAATTGCCCGACTCCGTAATGATGAAGCCATTGGATAAGTGATGTGGCTCCATATTGATGATGAGGTCACTCAGGGCCTGCAGGCTCAGGCTGTTGTCCACGATCAGGGGCTGGTTATCCATGAAAATGCTGCAATAGCGCTTGCCGTAGAGCTCACGGGTATATGGCCGCGCCAGATGATCAATCATGTTGTAGCGGCTGATCAGCCCCACTGGGCGCCCTTGCGCCACCACGGGCAGCGAATAGAGTGAGGGTTGCTTTTCAAATATCTGATACACATCATCATTGCTGGTCTGCGGGCTCACAGGCGACACATAGCGTATCAGCTTGCTGATGTTGGAACGCGCCTGCACGGGTACGGCAGCGCTTTGGTAGACATGCACGGCATTACGCTGCATCAGCTCTGCTGCCACAGGGCTTAATGCGGTGTGCAAGGAGGCTTGCGGTCGATTGATCAGATAGCCCTGCCCATACGGGATTTTCAGATCTTTCACGATCATGAGTTCGGCTTCGGTTTCTATGCCCTCGGCTATCACCTTGGTGCCCGAGTTGAGCGCAATCTGCTGAATGGAGCGCACAAAGTCGAGCTTCACCTGATCCCGGTCTATATTGCGAATGAAATGCTTGTCTATCTTGACGTAATCCGGACGCAGCTCGGACCACAAACGCAGGCTGGAGAAGCCCTCGCCCAGGTCATCCATGGCGATTTCAAAGCCCATGCTGCGGTAGTGCTCGGCGGCATGGCGCAGGGTATCGTAATCAAAGGTAGGCGAGTTTTCGGTGAGTTCGATAATCACATCGTGCGGATCCAGCCCAAGCTGATGTATGTAAGAGAGCGTGGCGCCACGTGCGACGTGCGGCTGTAGCAGAGAGGCCGGGCTGACATTCAGGAACAGTTTGACATTGGCCCCCTGCTGGGCAAAGGACTCAAGCACCACCTGGCGGCTGAGATGTTCCACCTCAAGCAGCAGATGGTGCTGCTCCGCCTCTTCAAACAAGGCAAGTGGCATGTGTAAGCGGGTATCGGCAGGCCCACGAATCAAGCCTTCATGTCCAAAAATGCTGGCACTGCGCAAATCTGCAATAGGCTGAAAGACCGCCGTTAGCTGGCGGTGCTTGAGTATCTTGTGCAATTCCAGTGATGAAATGGCTGTTTCATCCTGCGCTGCCGCCCGAACGGCAAGTGCGGGTTGCAGTACTACCCTGGCGCCCCAGCCACTTAAATGCGATTGTTGTACATGAACTTGTCTCATGATGCCCCCTTTTCGGAGGCGAGCTTAACAGCGGTAGATGACAGTTTTGTGGCAGATTTGCGGAGTTTGGCTGGCAGTTTTGAGGCAAACCCTTGTCAGGAAGATGACGCGAGAATGATCTCAGCCAGCGCAGCCGCTCCGATAATGCCAGCGCGATCGCCACTGGCGGAAGGCTGGACGCGCAGTCTGTCGCGGAGCACCGGAATCATGTCGCGCTCCAGTCGGGTAAAAAAGGCAGGCGCCATCAAGTCCCAGGCCTGACTAACGCCACCACCAATCACGATAAGCCCGACGTCTACGCTCTTGACGACATGCGCCAGCGCTTGTGCCAGTGCGGCACCGGCAAGGGAAAAAGCCTCCACCGCCGCCTGACCGCCTTCGCGCGCGGCCTGGGCAATGGCATTGACCTCCACGCGCTGACCGGTCGCCATGTGGTAGCTCTGCGCTATGCCACTGGCTGATGCATATTGCTCCATGCAGCCATGATTGCCGCAGCCGCATGACCGTCCACCAGGCTCCACAATCAAATGACCGATTTCCATGGCAACTCCGTGCTCGCCGGTAAATGGGCGGCCAGCATAGATCATGCCGCCACCCACACCAGTACCGAGCCCGGCATAAAGAAGACTGTGTGGCTTGGGATCACACAGTACATATTCGCCATAGGCCGCAGCCAGGGCATCGTTTTCCACCACGACTGGCAGACCAATGGCGGCCGACAGATCACCAGCCAGGTCCACATTGCGCAAGCCAGGCAGGTTGGGCGACTGCGCTACGGTACCGTGCACCGGATCAATAAAGCCTGGGAAACCAATACCAACGGCCTTTGCCTGGGGATATTGCATGAGGCACTGGCGCAAGGTAGCCGCCGTAGTCGCAATAATCTGCCGCCATGCCTCGTCCGGGGGGTGCCGGGCACACAGACCAGAAAAGTCAGCCAGTGCGCGCTGCTCATGAATCAATGCGTGGTGCTGCACCACGCCCACTCGTAGATTGGTGCCGCCTATATCAACGCCTAAAAACAAATGCCCATCCCCTGTTCAACAGCTTTTACGGTTATTTGACATGCAGACTGATCGTCAGCGGACCATGCATCTGATTCAATGGCCAGCTCAGTTCCAGCGTCACCGCCTGCATGATTTTTTCAAACCCGGCCTCGGATTGCGACACACTGAAATGCGGGTATGTATTCAAATGACACGGAATATTGACATCCAGCTGAAGGGCGCCGCCAAGGACTTCGTCTTCCAGGGTCAATCGACTCAGTTCAGGCCATTGCAAGGGCTGACCGAATCCACCGGGAATGTGGTCACCAATGACAAACCGACCGGCGGGACCATCGCAGCTGGGCATGGCCAGATTGATTTCAACCTTGAAGACACCATTTGCGCTGGACGTTACTTCATAGCTGACATCAAGCGACTCGCCTTGCACACTGATTTTCTTCTGGAAAGTCAGCCCCTTATGTTCGGCTTTGTAATGCACCGCATTTTTGCCACCCGCAGCAGGCTTGTAGCTGAGGCCAGTAAAACTGTCGGCCTCGTGCATGACAAAGTCACAAAACAGTACTTTTCGATAACTGTCCGTAGCAAGGTCAGCCTGGGTAATCTCGTGCTTGAGGCTGAGGCGCTCATGCGGATTGGCGATGCCCTCCCCGCTATGCGTATGCTCGGGCTGGGCATGTACCTTGCGGTGATAATGTTCCTCTTGCCGGGTCAAGGTATCACCGAAATTGTGGTGCAAACGGTAGGTGTCAAATTCACAGACGGAGGCTGTCCCATCCTGACGAATCACTGCCTGCACCTCACCACTATGCAAAAACACCTCATCGTGACCATCGAGGTCGATATCCTCCATGACCTTGATGGGACGACTGGACACCTTGTCCAGCAGGCTTTCCAGCTTGAGCATGGCGTTATAGACCGCCCGCCGCAAATGCGGCAGGTAAAGACCGCCGAACAAGCCATGCCAGTAGGCATCATTGGCCTGCGATTCATACAGGGCCTGGCGCATATCGGCCGTTTTCTTGTTGTCCGGCAGCTGGTTAAAGCGTTCTGACAAGGCCAGCATGCGCTTGTGCATCCAGTTTGATTCCGGATAACGCATGAAGAAATTGCGCCAGATACCACCGCGCACATAGGGCTTGGTAATCTCGTAGCGATTATTGTATTTTTCCTGCCCGACCAGATCGGCGTAATGATGCGCCGCTGGCACAGGCAGGGTCCATTCGTTCATTTCAATGTACGAAGCGGTTGGCAGATAAACCACGCCGCGAGTTTTGGCCATGGCATGGTAATCAATGTAGCGCATGGGTTTGATAATCGATGAAGCCAGTACGCCTTCAATGAAGTTACGCAGCCAGCCACGCTCATACACCCACTCATAGGTTTCGGGCCAGATACCAAACTTTTCAATGTCATCAAAGTAAATGGCAGCCGCCTGCTTGCTGTCGTCAGCCAGACTTTCCAGGTAGCCCACCACTTCTTCGGCTGGGGAGAACGGCAGGCGATAGCGCAGGGACTCGGAGATGGGGAAGAGATCAATCTGGCGGCCATCTTCTTCCGTAGTGTAGTAGCCCTTGAGCGCGTCGCCGCCGCGGCCGGTGCACATGAAGTGATAATCGTCGACCATGACATAACGGATGCCGGAATCCGACAGCGCGGGCACTACCGTGGCTTCCCAAACGCGCTCGGTCAGCCAGGCGCCCTGTGGCGTCTGCCCCAATTTTTTCTTGAGGCAGGTGGAAAGCATGCCGATCTGGCCGACGCGATCGCGAGCGGGAATAGAAGCCAGCACAGGCTCGGTAAACCCGGCTCCTACCAGTTCCGCCTGTTCACGCGCCACCATTTCCTTGAGCAAGGCCATGTCTTCCGGGTATTTATTCAACATGTACTCCAGCAGCCAGCCGCTGATGTGAATGGCAAACTTGAATGCCGGGTACTCATGCAACACGCGCAAAAAAGGCCCATAGCAGCGTACATGCGCATCATCCAGCACGCTCTCGAAATTGCCCACGGGCTGGTGCGCATGGACTCCCAGCAAAAGTGCAACGGTCTTGGCCAAATTACGCTCCTGTCGCTTCAATCGTTAAAAGTGTATGTTTCATGACTTTACGTGGGATGCCTTAAGTGCGATGAGTTAGGCTTCCTGCCCACGCCGCATGGTACCGCCCACTGCAGGGTCTCCAGCGCCCACGCTGATGGGGTGATTCAATACCTCCGGCACTGGCAGCTTGAGCAAATGGTACAGATTGCTCAGGTTGCGCCGGTAAAGCCTGTCAAAACTGTCGACACTCATGGCGGAGTTGTAATCGCCAAACCACCAGAACCAATCGGAGCCTTCACAAATGGCCAGCTGCCGCTCACACGCCACGATTTCCTCCTGGGTAAGCAGACCATCCTGCATCGCCCGGTCATAGCATTCCTTGGCATCACATAGCAGATCCCAACCCCGATTTTTTTCGGCAGAACCTATCCAGGTGCTGAAGCTGCCATAGACCCAGCTGCCCGCGGCCACCTCCGGCAGGGTTTCCATCGCCACCGTATTGCCTGGCATGGCAAGAATGTCGCTGAAGGTTGCCATCTCGATATTGGGATGATCCACCAGAGCGGCATAAAGTTCGCTGAGAAAGTAATAAGCGTTGTAGGGATAGTATTCCCAGGCATTTTCGCCATCGAGAATCACACTGACCACGGGGCACTGCGTGCGGGTATTGGCTGACTGAATCTGCTCCAGCGAGCGGATAAAGTCGCTCACCGCCTCGCTGGCGTAAAGCTTGGAATATTCGAAGCCGATCTTGTCCGACAGCCCGTCATCGCGGAAGAAACACAGAATGTCATGATGACCATCGGTAATGCGGTATGGCTGATACAGGTAATCCTGCTTGGCCAGGCCGAAGCCTTCAAATGATTTGTAAAGGCTGTGCGTCAGGACGCCTTCGCCGGTGGCGGCCCATTTAAGTCCGTGCTGCGCCATCAACGTCAGTGTGGCATAAGACACGGCCCCCTCGGCTGGCCACATGCCGGTTGCCGGTTTGCCGAAGCGCGCGGCATGCGATGCCTGCGCCTGGCGGATATGGGCACAGGCCCTGTCGCTACCGCCCGGATACCTTGGGCTATGCGGCAAAGGCGCATAAGGCATGGCGTCGCGGGTAGATTTGAAATCAAGCAGCAAAGGGACGATGGGATGGTAATGCGGAGTGGTGGAGAGCTCGATGCGACCCTGATCCTGCAAGGCTTTATAACGCGGAATCAAGCCGCTGATCAGCTCGCCGATCAGGCGAAACAGGGCACGCCGCTCTTCCAGGGTAAATTGCGTCCCTTTCTCCATCAGCTTTTGAACAAAGGTGTTGGTCCGGCGTATGCTTTCGCCCGTCCATGCCAGGTGATACCAGACCAGCAAGTCAGCCTTGTACTGGGCAGAAAGGTAATTGAAGGCCGCACTGCCCTCGATCTGCAGTGCTTTGTAAATATTGTGCAGGCGCTGGTAATGCGCAAAGGGCGCCAGCATTTTTTCGTGGTGGCTTTTGAAGCAACTATCAATAATCAGATTGCATTGATCGGTGCTGATATTGTCCAGCGCCTCTTCAGCAAGAAGCGCCAGTAATGGATCGCGAATATCGCCCGTTGCAAACTGATCGCTGTAATCTTCCAGTTGGTCGAGCAATACAGGCACAAAATTGAAGGTAACCCGGGCCTGCGGGTTGGCCTCCAGGTGCCATGCCATGTCGGTGTAATCCTTGATGGCGTGCAGGTAGGTCCAGGGCAGCACATATTGCCCGGTCAGCGTATCGCGATAGTCGGGCTGATGCATGTGCCAGTAAAGATTAAGGTAAAGCTTGGGGCGTTTATCCGTCATGTGGCCTCTCAAGACAGCAGGCTGCTGCTGTACTGAACAATGAAAGTCCCCAGGCCAGTGCCCGGGAACGCCTATCTTGCTTGATGTATGGATTGCCCCAGCATATCGGGGGTGACCAGCGTGATTCCCTTTTCAGATACGTAAAACCGCTTGCGATCCTGCTCCGGGTTTACCCCGATTTCCATGCCGTCGGGGATTCGAGTGCCTTTGTCGACCACTACCCGTTTGAGCGTGACATAGCGGCCTATGTCCACCTTGGGCAGAATGACCGAGTCTTCAATATTCGAATAGCTATTGACGCGAATATCGGAAAACAGCACCGAGCGGCTGACCTTGGCACCACTGATAATGCATCCGCCGGAGACCAGTGAATCGGTTGCCATGCCGCAACGATCGGCATTATCAAACACGAACTTGGCGGGAGGCAGTTGCTCCTGATAGGTCCAGATCGGCCAGTGACGGTCATAAAGATTCAGCTCGGGAATCACTTTGGTCAGCTCCATATTCGCTTCCCAATAAGCATCAACCGTACCAACATCGCGCCAGTAGTAGTTGCCGTCGGAGGCGCCAACGCAACTTTCGGTAAACCGGTGGGCGTAAACACGATACTTTTTGATCATGTAGGGAATGATGTCGCGACCAAAGTCATGTTGAGAATGCGGAGCGTCAGCATCGCGAATCAATTGCTCGTAAAGAAACGATGCATTAAAGACATAAATGCCCATGCTGGCGAGCACCTGGTCCGGATTATCCGGCAGTGGTTTGGGATTGTCTGGCTTCTCACTGAAGTCGATGACGCGGTCTTCATCATCCACCCCCATCACGCCAAAGGCCTTGGCATCTTCCACGGGAACATTCACGCAAGCCACCGTCATATCGGCTTTGTTCTTCACATGCGAAGCCAGCATCTGGCCATAATCCATCTTGTAGATATGGTCGCCTGCCAGAATCAGCACGTACTCCGCACCTGTGTTACGCAAGATATCCAGATTCTGAAAAACGGCATCCGCCGTGCCTTTGTACCACTCTTCCTGAATGCGCTGCTGCGCCGGAAGAAGCTCGACGAACTCATTGAATTCACCGCGCAGAAAGCCCCAGCCGCGCTGGATATGTTGCATCAGGCTATGTGATTTGTACTGGGTGACAACGCCGATACGGCGTACGCCCGAGTTCATGCAATTGGACAGCGGGAAATCGATGATGCGGAACTTGCCGCCGAAGGGCACCGCCGGTTTGGCACGCCAATTGGTGAGGTCTTTGAGACGGCTACCTTTACCGCCAGCGAGAATTAAAGCGACCGTATTTTTGGTCAGGGCACTAATGAAGCGAGTTGAGGTCAAATCCTGGTGCATTATTACTACTCCTGAATTATAGTTGTAATTAGTGCGTGAAGGCCGCCGTTATGGACTCCACAGCCTGTGTAGAGGCCGTTGTGACTCATTATAGTCACGATAATTGACGGATATCCAGTAGATTTAATTCCTTAATCCAGATATTTTTTTTCGATTGCCATTTTGCCAAAGCCCAATAAAAACGATGAATTATCGCTGATTCTTCAAGCGAAACATTACAACCCGCATAACGTGCTTGGATTGCATGTGCATGACGGGCAGCACAGTTTTCGCGCATTTTTGCCATTCGCCGAACAGGCATGGCTCAAATTAGGGCACGACTGGCAACCTCTAGTCCGTGGCGAATCGGATGGTTTTTTTGAGTGGTCAGGCCAGGAACAGCCTGAAACGCCATGCCAGCTCAGGATTGAGCAACATGGGGAAATCATTGAAACCTGGGACCCCTATTCTTTTGGCCCAATGCTCAGCAATGACGAGTTGTATTTGCTGGGTGAAGGCAAACTCAAGCTGGCCTACCGCACCCTGGGCGCACATCTGTGTACGCACCAAGGGGTTGCCGGCGTTCGCTTTGCCGTATGGGCGCCCACCGCCGAGCGCGTAAGCGTTGTCGGGGATTTCAATCAATGGGATGGCCGGGTTCACGCCATGCATTGCCATGGCTCCAGCGGCGTGTGGGAGCTCTTCATCCCCCTGCTCACCGAAAATCAGCTCTATAAATTTGAAATTCGCAATCGCAACACCGGCAACCTTCATGTCAAAACCGACCCTTACGGCTTCAGCTTTGAGCAGTTGCCCGGCACTGCCAGCAAGATCACCCGGCTGGACGGCTACCAATGGCAGGACGATGCCTGGCTCAAGGCACGTGCAGAACGTGATTGGCTGCATGCCCCACTTAACTGTTACGAAGTGCATCTCGGATCCTGGCGGCGCGATGAGCACGGCCATTTCCTCGGATATCGGCAGTTGGCCGAGCAACTGATCCCTTATGTTCAGGACATGGGCTACACCCATATTGAGTTATTGCCAGTATCCGAACACCCCCTCAATGAATCATGGGGCTATCAGACCACAGGCTATTTCGGTGTCACCAACCGTTTTGGCAGTCCCGATGATTTCCGTTACTTCGTGGATCGCTGTCACCAGGCGGGCATTGGCGTGATTCTGGACTGGGTGCCTGGACATTTCCCCAAAGACGACTGGGCGCTGGCCCGTTTTGATGGCTCGGCACTGTTTGAGCACGAGGATCCGCGCCTGGGTGAACACCAGGACTGGGGCACGTATATTTTCAATTACGGCCGCAATGAGGTTCGCAACTTCCTGATCAGCAATGCCTATTACTGGCTTAAGGAATTGCACATTGATGGTTTGCGCGTGGATGCCGTGGCGTCCATGCTTTACCTCGACTACTCGCGCAAAGAGGGCCAATGGCTGCCCAACAAGTTTGGCGGGCGCGAGAATCTGGAAGTCATCGACTTTCTGCGCCAGCTCAACATGATGGTGCATGAGGATTTTCCTGGCGCCCTCACCATCGCCGAAGAGTCCACCTCTTTCCCCATGGTTTCACGCCCCGTTTATCTGGGCGGCCTTGGTTTCTCCATGAAGTGGAATATGGGCTGGATGAACGACACGCTGTCGTACATGGCCAATGATCCTATACACAGGCGATATCACCAGCAAAAGCTCACGTTTGGGCAGCTCTATGCCTATACGGAAAACTTTTTGCTGCCCTTCTCGCATGATGAAGTTGTCCATGGCAAACGCTCCTTGCTGGAAAAAATGCCGGGCGATACCTGGCAAAAGTTTGCCAACCTGCGTTTGCTGATGACTTACCAGGCCACGATTTCCGGCAAAAAACTCAGCTTCATGGGCAATGAAATTGGGCAAAGTCGCGAATGGAATGTTAACGCATCGCTGGACTGGCATTTGCTTGGAGAGCAGTTCAACCAAGGGATTCAGCGCCTCTGCCGTGATCTTAACCATGCCTATAAAAACTATCCCGCCTTACACGCGCTGGATTTCGAGCAGACCGGATTCCGCTGGATAGACTGCAACGATGCCGAGCAATCCACGATCAGCTTTGTACGTACGGGCCAGGCGGGCGAAGCTCTGGTTATCTTGCTCAACTTCACCCCAGTGCCGCGCATGCAGTACCGGATTGGTGTTCCTCAGGCAGGCAGCTATCGCGAGCTGATCAATAGTGATGCCGAATGCTATGGCGGCAGCAATATGGGCAATGGCGGCTTGTTGCACAGTGAACCTGTGCCCTGGATGGGATGTCAGCATTCCATTGAACTTACCTTGCCACCGCTTGCCGGACTGATATTGAAGCCCGAATCTGCATAAGGCCTGCATCACATTCGCTGATTTATTAATAAAATGTTAATTAAGCCAGTCTAGACTGGGCTGGCAGTATCGAAATATCGTAAAAATAGTTAGACTAGTAGCCAAATGCCACGCAGCAAGTGCGCATACCGCTAACAACACAACCTTCCAATACCGAATAAACTAAAAAACTGCATGAGTAATCCAACAAATTTGCCTGTATGGCAACAGCTGCAACGCCACTTCCAAGACATATTCCCTCTGCAAATGCGCGACATGTTTGCGCAAGACGACAAGCGCTTTGAGAAATTCTCGCTGCAATGGGGTGATCTGTTGCTGGACTATTCCAAGCATCGCATCACGGCGGAGACCATGTCGCTGCTGTTCACATTGGCACGCGAAACGGATGTTGAGCAGTGGCGTGAGCGTATGTTCAGCGGTGAAAAAATCAACTTCACCGAGAACCGTGCGGTACTGCATACCGCCTTGCGCAACCGCAGCAATACGCCGGTGCTGGTCGATGGCAAGGATGTAATGCCGGATGTGAATCGCGTACTGGCGCAAATGCGCAGCTTCAGCGAGCAAGTGCGCTCAGGTGACTGGAAAGGCTATAGCGGCAAGCGCATTACCGATATCGTCAACATCGGCATTGGCGGCTCCGATCTGGGGCCTGTCATGGTCTGTACCGCGCTCAAGGCTTACGCCAGTCCAGAATTGAATGCGCATTTTGTATCCAATATTGATGGCGCCCACCTCGCGCAGGTACTGGAAAAATGTCAGCCCGACACCACGCTTTTCATCGTCGCTTCCAAAACATTCACCACTCAGGAAACCATGACCAATGCGCGCTCTGCCCGCACATGGTTCCTGGAGGCCGCAGGCGATGAAGCCCATGTAGCCAAGCATTTCGTGGCGCTGTCCACCAATGCCAAGGCTGTGAGCGACTTCGGTATCGATACTGCCAACATGTTCGAATTCTGGGACTGGGTGGGTGGCCGTTACTCGCTGTGGTCGGCCATTGGCCTGCCTATCGCCATTTATATCGGCATGGATAACTTCGAGCAGCTGCTGGAAGGTGGTCATGAAACGGACCTGCATTTCCGCAGTGCACCGCTGGAGCAGAACCTGCCTGTCATCATGGCCATGCTGGGTATCTGGTACAACAACTTTTTCGAGGCAGAAACCCACGCCATCCTGCCCTATGATCAAGGCCTGTCACGCTTTACGGCATATCTGCAGCAAGCGGATATGGAAAGTAATGGCAAATTTGTCAACCGTGCGGGCGAACGCATCAACTACACCACAGGCCCGATTATCTGGGGTGAGTCCGGCACCAACGGCCAGCATGCGTTTTACCAGCTGATTCACCAGGGCAACAAGCTTATTCCTTGTGACTTCCTGATGCCGCTGCACAGCCATTACTCGATTGGTAAAAATGGCGATGAACATCACCATATCCTGATTGCCAACCTGCTCGCGCAAACGCGCGCGCTGATGCAAGGCAAGTCCGCCAAGGAAGCCAAGATTGAGCTGGAAGCCCAAGGCCTGGATCATCACACCATCATGAACCTGCTGCCGCACCGCGTCTTTGGTGGCAATCGCCCGACCAGCACCATGCTGTTCGACAAGCTGGACCCGAAAACCCTGGGCAAGCTGATTGCATTGTATGAGCACAAGATCTTTGTGCAGGGCATCGTCTGGAACATCAACTCCTTCGACCAATGGGGTGTGGAATACGGCAAACAGATTGCCCAGAAGATTCTGCCGCAACTCACCGATGGCAAGCTGACCTGCGATTACGATGAATCCACCAACAAGCTGATTGATTACATCAAGTCACAAAACATCTAGCAACATACTTCAGCGGTTTACCCGCAATAAAAAAGCCCCGAATATCGGGGCTTTTTTATTGCCCTGCCTGGCTGCAAGCCAGGCCGGACTTTCAGGATCAATGCATCTTCATGCCATTGAATACGGTGCCCATGGCAGCATTGCCCATGGAAGCGCCGATGCGTTTGGCAAACTTGTCTGCCAGGCCTTCACGCGCGGTAAAGTCGACGATTTTCTCTTGCTTGATAATTTCGCGCGCCACGTAATCCGAGCTGCCAAAGCCATCTGCGAGACCCATTTGCACGCTGGTTTCGCCACTCCAGAACAAGCCGCTGAAGGTATCATCGGTTTCTTTCAGACGCTTGCCACGACCTTCACGCACAACGGCAATGAATTGCTGGTGAATCTGGTTCAGCATGCTTTGCGCGTATTCTTTGTGCTTGGGATTCACAGGGGAGAACGGATCCAGAATCGCCTTGTTTTCACCTGCGGTGAGCAAACGACGCTCAACCCCGACCTTGTCCATGATGCCGGTAAAGCCGAAGCCATCCATCAGAACGCCAATCGAACCAACAATACTGGCCTTGTCGACGAAAATCTTGTCAGCCGCAACCGCGATATAGTAACCACCGGATGCGCAAATATCTTCCACCACGGCGTATACCGGGATATTGGGGTGCAGTTTGCGCTGACGATGGATCTCGTCATTGATAATGCCCGCCTGCACTGGACTGCCACCCGGGCTGTTGATACGCAGGATAATGCCCTTGGTATGCTTGTTTTCGTAGGCAGACTCAAGACTGCCGATGACATCATCGGCGCTCACCTGATCATCACTGCCGATCACACCGTAAATATCAATGATCGCGGTATGGTCGCTATTGGCACTGCTATCGCCCCCTACCCAGTCCAGCGCATAAAACAACAACATGAAGAGGTAGATAAAAGTAAGCGATTTGAAAAGCACGCCCCAGAAACGGTTACGGCGTTGCTCCCGAATGGCGGCAAAAGCCAGCTTTTCCAGCGTTTGACGTTCCCAGTTCGGATCGTTTTGATTAGTGTCAGACATGCTTCAAACTTTCAAGGTTAATGAAAATAAAGGAATCCCGCTCGAATACGGGAAGCTGCTTGAGGCTGCGGCCTTTGCAAGGCCCCATCACACAATACCCGTTATCAGGCATAAAGTGCGCGCCGTGCGTGGCGCAAATAATATATTGCTGGGTGAGATCAAAAAAATCGCCAGGATTCCAATCCAACTCCACCGGCACGTGTGCACATTGATTGATAAATCCACAGACCTTGCCTTTATAGCGCACCACGAACCCGGTCACGCGCGGCCCGAATTCAGGTAACTCAAATCGCACACCCTGCCCTTTTTCCAGCAGGCTGGCGCTTTCACAGATCAGGCGTTCATTATCAGCCATTGATTTAATTTAGTAAATTCATCGAAATGGGCAAGCGGCGCATGGGGCAGCAAGCGCTCCAGCGGGTGTGCGCCATAGCTCACCCCCAGGCTTCGCACCCCGGCGTTGCTCGCCATCTGCAAATCAAAACTGGTGTCTCCTATCATCAAGGTACGCTCCGGGCTCGCGCCTACCTCGTCCATCAACTCATGGATCATTTGGGGGTGCGGCTTGGAATGGCACTCGTCCACACAACGGGTTGCATGAAAATAATGCCCTATGCCACTGTTTTTCAGGGCACGGTTCAGGCCCGCCCGCCCCTTGCCTGTGGCCACCGCCAATGCAATACCGCGGCCATGCAGTTCGGCAACAGCTTCCGCTGCGCCGTTAAACAGGGGAATCTCGTTTTCGCCACTATTGTAATAGAGCGCATATCGCGCCATCAGTTGCTGAATTTGCGACTCCTGCACTGTACCGAATAGTTCAATGAGGGCTTCACGCAAGCCCAGGCCGATAATGCCGCTCGCGGCCTCTTGGGTAGGCAAGGGCAAGCCGACATCCACACTGCTCTGGCAAATGGCGTCGACTATGAGTTGGGTGGAATTGGCAAGCGTGCCATCCCAGTCAAAAATAATAAGATCGAATTGATTACTGCGCATGGTTGACTCTTGCTTCTATTCAGGATTCTTGGTGGATGGTGATTTTTCGAGAGAGGTGAGGAAAGCTTGCAACGCTGCCGGGAGCGGGGCAATCAACTTCAACTTATCTCCAGACAAGGGATGACGGATGCCAGTTTCCGCCGAATGCAGGAACATGCGTTTAAGTCCGCGTTTTTGCAACGCCTTGTTCAGGGCAAAATCGCCGTATTTGTCATCGCCAGCGATCGGGAATCCCAAATGGGCTAACTGCACCCGCAACTGATGGGTGCGGCCGGTAATCAGTTGCGCTTCCAGCAGGGTAAATTCCCCATACGATTTTTTCAGGTGGAAAATGGTTTCCGAGTTCTGCCCCTCTTCTTCCACCGTCACCTTGCGCTCGCCATTGGCCGTGACATGCTTTTGCAAGGCCAGCACCACGCGCTTTTTCTTTTCTTTCCAGTCCCCGCTGACCAGCATCAGATAACGCTTGTCCATGTGATTGGCGCGCATGGCTTCGTGCAGGCCGACCAATGCGCTGCGTTTTTTTGCCACCATCAGGACACCTGAGGTTTCCCTATCCAGCCGGTGCACCAACTCCAGAAATTTGGCATGGGGGCGTTCCAGACGTAGTTGCTCGATGACCCCGCGGCTGACGCCACTGCCACCGTGTACGGCAAAGCCAGCAGGCTTGTCGATGACCAGCATGGCTTCATCTTCAAAAATGACGGCCTCTTCGAACCTGGCGGCAACTGGCCGACTTTCTTCTGCGACAGGCTGTGGCTGCACCCTGATAGGTGGCACCCGCACCAGATCCCCCAGTTGCAAACGGTAAGTCGCATCTATGCGCTTGCTGTTGACCCGCACCTCCCCGCTACGCAATATGCGGTAGACATGGCTTTTGGGCACACCCTTCAGGGTTTTGGTGAGGAAATTATCAATGCGCTGGCCAGCCGAACCTTCGTCCACCGTCAGCATAGCTGCGCTGTTGGGTCCAATGGTCGTGCCATTTGCATTACTTGCTTTGCTTAAATTAGTCATCTCACCTATACTACGAAAATCTCGAAATAAATGCGCTAAGCGCTTATTCGGGAATGAATTGATGTTTGAAAAAACACCTTGAAAAATACCTTGGTTAACTCGCTCGCCAAATAAAACATCGTAGCGATTTTCTGCAACATTACTAATTGCGCTCAAGCCGCTGCAAACCAGAATCGCTAATAAATGCGCGGCCAGGAATTGCTGGAACTAAAGAATTTTAGCCGATATGACGGCTAACCAGAGACAGAATTAAAGCACCGAGGTTTAAAGCAACCCGTTAACGAGATTTTTCGTCAACTAAATCAGTCTGATACATTAAAACGATCAGAATTCTTTTTTCCGCCATGCGACAGAATCGCAACCCGTGCGATGAAAAAAGCGGCCTAACCGCCTGGTTTTACCTCCTGCAGCAAACTCTGCTCACGCAGTAAAAGTGCACTCATATACACTGTGATTCACAGGAGCACTCCCTGCCGGACATCAGCAATCCTGCTTGTCGTTGAAGCGACAAGGTCTGCCAGACCGCTTAGAGCGCGGGAGCCTTACAATGAAACGCATGCTTTTCAATGCGACACAGTCGGAAGAACTACGTGTCGCCATCGTCGATGGTCAAAAACTGATCGACCTCGACATCGAATCCGCTGGCAAGGAACAACGCAAGAGCAATATCTACAAGGGTATCATCACCCGCATCGAGCCTTCTCTTGAGGCTGCATTTGTCAATTACGGTACTGACCGTCACGGTTTTCTCCCCTTCAAGGAAGTCGCTCGCAGCTATTTCCAGAACGACAGCGATGGCCGCGCCCGCATTCAGGATGTTCTGAAGGAAGGCCAGGAGCTTATCGTCCAGGTTGACAAGGACGAACGTGGCAACAAGGGCGCAGCCCTCACCACCTTTATTTCCCTGGCGGGCCGTTATCTGGTGCTGATGCCGAACAACCCTCGTGGTGGTGGTGTATCGCGCCGCATCGAAGGCGAAGACCGCAATGAACTGCGTGATCTGATGGCCCAGCTGGAAGTACCTAACGGCATGAGCATCATTGCCCGTACCGCAGGTATTGGCCGCAATATCGAAGAGCTGCAATGGGACCTGAACTACCTCTTGCAACTGTGGACAGCCATTGAGGGTGCCTCCACCATGCAAAGCGGCCCTTTCCTGATCTATCAGGAAGGCAGCCTGGTCATTCGTGCCATCCGCGATTACTTCCAGCCAGACATTGGCGAAATCCTGATCGACACCGCCGACATTCACGAGCAAGCCGTGCAGTTCATGAACCACGTCATGCCGGGCAATGTATCGCGTGTGAAGCTGTATCGCGACGAGATTCCTTTGTTCTCCCGCTTCCAGATCGAGCACCAGATTGAGACCGCGTTTTCACGCGAAGTGCGCCTGCCTTCCGGCGGCGCCATCGTGATTGACCACACGGAAGCCCTGGTATCCGTCGACGTTAACTCCGGCCGCTCCACCAAAGGCAGCGACATTGAGCACACCGCGTTCAATACCAACCTGGAAGCTGCCGATGAAGTAGCTCGCCAGCTCCGTCTGCGCGACCTGGGTGGTCTGGTGGTGATCGATTTCATCGACATGGAAAACCAGCGCAATCAGCGCGAAGTTGAAAACCGCCTGCGCGATGCCCTGCATCATGACCGTGCCCGCGTACAAACCGGCAAGATTTCCCGCTTCGGCCTGCTGGAGCTGTCACGCCAGCGCCTGCGTCCAAGCCTGGGCGAGTCCAACCATATCCCATGTCCTCGTTGCCATGGTACAGGCCATATCCGCGGCATCGAGTCCACTGCGCTGCATATCCTGCGAATCACGCAGGAAGAAGCCATGAAGGAAAACAGTGCCATTATTCAGGTGCAGCTGCCGGTGGAAGCAGCAACCTTCCTGTTGAATGAAAAGCGTGCCGAGATACACAAGATCGAGCAACGCTCCGGTGTACAGGTTGTGCTGATCCCCAACATTCACATGGAAACCCCGAACTACAACATCTCGCGTATTCGCAGTGATGATGTCAACGAGGAAACCAGCCGCGCCAGCTACCAGATGGTAGAGCTGCCAACCGAGGGTGAATACAACCCGGCTGCGCAACAGGAAGTCAAAGCCGTGCGCGCCGAGGCTGCCGTCAAGGGCATTACCCCAGCATCTCCAGCGCCGATTGCCACGGAAAAAGCAGTTGAAGTGCCTGCCGCGCCTTCCCTGTTTGGACGTTTCAAGAACTGGCTCAGCAAGATCACCGAAACCAAGGAAGAAGTTGTTGCGCCGGAAACCACCAAGCAGCGCAGCGACAACAACCGTAACAATCGCAATCAGCCACGCAATGCGCGTAACAACCGCAATGGCCGCAATGGTGAGCGCAGTGAACGTCCAGCCGCGGAACGCAATGCGGAGCGTGGTAGCGAACGCAACAACGAGCGCGCAGAACGCGGTGAGCGCCCAGCCAATGAGCGTAGCGAACGCCAGGAACGTGGCAACCGTCAGGAGCCACGTCAGCAGGAAGGCCGTGAACCACGCCAGCAAAACCAACCGCGTGCAGAGCGTGGTGAGCCACGTGAAAAACCGGCCATCGCATCTCCAGCGCCTGCAGCAACCCAACAAGCCACCAATGGCGAAGCTGGCAATGAGCCTCGTAGCCGTCGCGGCCGTAATGGTCGCCGTGAGCGCCCAGCACGCGAGCCACGTGAAAACCAGGCACGCAAGGCAGCCGATGATGCCGCTATTGGTGCCCCGGTAGCAGAGGATGTGGCTCAACAAGTCGCAGCACCTGTCGCGGCCGCAGTTGAAACCGTTGCTCAAAACAACACCGTGAGCGAAGCGCCTGCTGTCGTAGAAACAGTTGCAGCGGCACCTGCCGTTGAGACCAGCCCCGCAGTCGAGCCTGTTGCCAAGGTAGTGGAACCACAACAAGCGGATCTGGCACTGGTCAGTGATACCCCAGCTCCGGTAGTGGCAGCAGAACCTGTTGCCGCAGTGGCTGAAGCAGCACCAGCTGCAGAGCCTGTAGCCGAACCTGTTGTAGTGGCAGAAAAACCAGAAGCTACTGACAAGCCCGAGAAGAAACCTCGCGCACCACGCCGCCGCAAGGCTGAGGCAGAAACCAAGCCTCTGGATCTCGCAGCAAGTGGCTTGCAACTGGTGGAAACCAAAGCCGATGCGCCGGTAGCAGCTGCGTCAGTGGAAGCAGAACCTGCAGCCCCACGCAGCCGTAAACCAGCGGCATGGCAGCAAAAAGCCACCAGCGATGAAAGTGCTGAAGCGCCACTGGTATTGATCGAAACACAGAAGTAAACATGTAGACCCTATTGGCAGCCGGTCAACGGTTGCCAAATAAAAAGCCCGTTCCAACTCGGAACGGGCTTTTTTATGCCTGGCACTGCCATGATAGTGCCATGATTTAAGCTACATCATATCAAGCCATCTCTCAGTGACTGGCTTTCATGCTTCAAGGCAGAATATCGGGAACATCTGTTCCGTAGAATTTGGCCTTGAGTTTTTTCAGCTGATCCCGGAATTCTGCTGCTTTCTCAAACTCCAGGTTTTGTGCGCTGTCATGCATGGATTTCTCGAGGCGTTTCATTTCTTTGATGATCTGCTTTTCGCTCAGGGCTTCATAGCTGGCCTGATCCTGCGCAGCCTGCCGTTCGCGTTTAGCGTCATCCTTGTCATATACGCCATCAATAATATCCTTGATGCGCTTGGTCACCCCCTTGGGCACGATACCGTGTGCCTCATTGAATGCCATCTGCTTGATACGACGCCGTTGCGTTTCATCCATGGCCAGCTTCATTGAGCGGGTAATGTTATTGGCGTAAAAGATCACCTTGCCATTGAGGTTACGCGCAGCGCGGCCTGCCGTTTGAATCAGGGAGCGCTCTGACCGCAGGAAACCTTCCTTGTCAGCATCCAGCACAGCAACCAGAGATACTTCGGGAATATCCAGCCCCTCACGCAGCAGGTTGATGCCGACCAGTACATCAAACTCGCCAAGGCGCAAGTCGCGAATGATTTCCACCCGTTCCACGGTATCAATGTCCGAGTGCAGATAGCGCACCTTAACCCCATGTTCAGAGAGGTAATCCGTTAAATCTTCTGCCATGCGCTTGGTCAGGGTCGTCGCCAACACGCGCTCGCCCACGGCCACCCGCAGCTTGATTTCCGAGAGCAGATCGTCCACCTGGGTATCTGCCGGTTTCACGGTGATTTCCGGGTCGATCAGGCCAGTCGGCCGGGCCACCTGCTCCACTACCTGCTCCTGGTGCGTGGCCTCATAGTCGGCAGGTGTGGCGCTGACAAACACGGTTTGTCGCATGATGCGCTCAAACTCTTCAAATCGCAGCGGCCGGTTATCCAGCGCCGAAGGCAAGCGGAACCCATAATCCACCAGGTTTTCCTTGCGCGCGCGGTCGCCCTTGTACATGCCACCGATCTGCGGAATAGTCACGTGGCTTTCATCAATGATCATCAAGGCATTGGCTGGCAGATAATCAATCAGTGTCGGCGGCGCATCGCCCGGGGAGCGACCGGTAAGATGGCGGCTGTAGTTCTCAATCCCCTTGCAGAAGCCGATTTCATTAAGCATTTCCAGATCAAACCGCGTGCGCTGCTCTATGCGTTGCGCCTCAACCAGCTTGTTGTTCTTGATAAAGAAGTCCACGCGATCACGCAGCTCCTGCTTGATGGTTTCCATCGCCCGCACTGTCGCTTCCCGCGCAGTCACATAATGACTGGAAGGGAAGATGCGGAAATTGTGAATCTTGTTGAATACTTGTCCGGTCAGGGGATCAAACAGCTGGATGGTTTCGATTTCATCGTCAAACAGGCTGATGCGTACCGCCGTCTCACTGTTTTCTGATGGGAACACATCCACCACATCGCCACGCACCCGAAAGGCACCGCGTGAGAAGTCAAAGTCATTACGGTCGTACTGCATCGTAATCAGCTTGTTCACAATGTCGCGCTGACTGATCTTCATGCCCTGATGAATATGCAGCACCATGCCATGGTACTCACCCGGATCCCCGATGCCGTAAATGGCCGAGACGGTGGCGACAATAATGCTGTCTTCGCGCTCCAGCAGCGACTTGGTCGCTGAGAGCCGCATCTGCTCAATGTGATCATTGATGCTAGAGTCTTTTTCGATAAACAGATCGCGCGAGGGCACATAGGCCTCAGGCTGATAGTAATCGTAATAGGACACAAAATACTCCACCGCATTATTCGGAAAGAACTCGCGAAACTCCGAATACAACTGTGCAGCCAGCGTCTTGTTGGGCGCCATGACCATGGCAGGCCGCCCGGTACGGGCAATCACATTGGCCATGGTATAGGTTTTACCGGAGCCGGTTACCCCCAGCAGAGTCTGGTATTGCATGCCCTGCTCTATACCGGTGATAAGTTTTTCTATGGCGGCAGGCTGGTCGCCGGCGGGGGGGAAAGGCTGATGAAGCTGGTATCGACTATTGGGGAAAGTAACAATCACATCAAACACCTATAAAAGCGAATAGGTATTCTAGCAGTTCAAATCTATTAAGCCGAACTCGATTATTAATTAAATGTCTTTCTGGCAGGCTCACTTACAAACAAGACGGCCATAGGCCGCAACAATAACGACATTATGGAGAATGACTCATGCGTTACCTGCTGCCCCTGCTCACGGCATTAAGCCTTATCCCCACTGCGCATGCGTTTGACCGTGCAAAACTGATGGATTCCTTTTTCTCGATCGTCATGATCCGTGGTTATAACCAGAATGGTAGTCTGGCTTATGGCTCCGGGGTGATTGTCGCCCCCAACAAAGTGCTGACCAACTGTCATATTTTTCGCCAGACCAAAGAGCCATGGATATCCCGCGGCGAAGATACTTACACCATTGCCTCGATACAGGCGGACCGCTGGCATGACCTCTGCCTGATAACGACAGACAACCTGCCATTCAAACCTGCCACGCTAGGCAAAGCCTCCGACATGAAAAAAGGCGAAGAGGTGATTGCTATTGGCCACTCCAGCGGCTCCCCCGCTCCCGTCACGTCACTGGGCACGGTCAAATCAGCTTACCCACTGGATGATGGCATCATCCTACGCAGCACTGCCCGCTTTGCCCTTGGCGCCAGCGGTAGCGGCTTGTTTAACGAAGAAGGTCAGCTGGTGGGCATCAATACCTTCAAAACCATAGGGCGGGTCGCTTACTTCTATGCGGTACCGATTGAATGGTTGGACAAGGTAGCCCAGCAGCCTGCTGAAAGCGTCATGCAAATCACCGGCAAGGCTTTCTGGGAGGAAGAGGAAGATACCAAACCCTACTTCCTGCGCATCGCCGTGCCAGAGCTGCAGGAAGACTGGCTGAAACTGGAACAGATCGCTCAGAGCTGGGCCAAGGCAGAACCCAACAATACCGAGGCATGGTACGAATTAGGATGGGCTGAGGAAAAGCTTGCACGCACCGAAGAAGCTGAAAAACACTACCGCAAATCGCTGGCGCTGGATGCCAACAATACCGACGCCTTATTCAGGATAGGTGTTATCGCCAACGACAAGGGCGACAAGCAGGAAGTGCATAAAATCAGCCTGGCGTTGATCAATCTGGATAAAAATATTGCAGAGGAATTCGGCGATACTGTGGGTTGCAAGCTGGAATGCTGAAATACCGAGCATGAATTTCATGACAAGCACATGAAAGAACAATCAAAAAAACGCGCTGCCAGTTCCGCAGGATGGGTTTTGTGAGTAAAATTAGCGCTTTATCACTCACCCCCATTCAAGGAAGTTACTTTGGAGCCCTTAGCTTTACCGCTCTCGCAGCGCGTTCAAACCATCAAAGAATCCCCCACTCTGGCTGTGACGGCACGTGCAGCCAAGCTAAAGGCTGAAGGCCGCGACATTATTGGTCTCGGCGCTGGCGAACCCGATTTCGATACGCCGCAACACATCAAGGATGCCGCCAAAAAAGCCATCGACAGCGGCTTCACCAAGTACACCCCTGTCAGTGGCATTCCTGGCCTGAAAAAAGCCATCGTCGCCAAGTTCAAAAATGAAAACGGCTTTGACTATACCGAAAAGGAAGTGATCGTCGGCGTAGGTGGCAAGCAATGTATTTTCAACCTGGCGCTGGCTGTGCTCAACCCGGGCGACGAAGTCATTGTGCCTGCGCCTTACTGGGTATCGTACGCTGACATCGCCATGGTGGCAGGTGCGAAGCCCGTGATTATCGAGTGCGGCATTGAACAAGGCTTCAAACTCACGCCAGCGCAACTCGAAGCCGCCATCACGCCGCAAACCCGCATGTTCATGATCAACTCGCCATCTAACCCAACAGGTTCGGTGTATACCCTGGCTGAGTTGCAGGCCCTGGGTGAGGTGCTGAAGAAGCATCCGCAGATTCTGGTTGCCACGGATGACATGTACGAACACGTCAACCTCACTGGCGAAAAATTCCATAACATCCTGAATGCCACGCCTGAACTCAAGAGCCGCTGCGTGGTGCTGAATGGCGTATCCAAAGCCTACTCCATGACCGGCTGGCGTATTGGCTATGCCGCAGGCCCAGCTCACATCATCAAGGCCATGGAGATTTTGCAGTCGCAATCCACCTCCAACCCCACCTCCATCTCACAAGTCGCTGCGCAAGCCGCGCTGGAAGGCCCGCAGGAATGCATCACCCCCATGGTAGAAGCCTTCCGCGAGCGTCACGAGTACGTGGTGAATCGCTTCAACCAGATGCCAGGCCTCAAGTGTATCAAGGCTGGCGGCGCGTTTTACGCCTTCCCCGATGCGCGCGTTGCCATCGCCAATCTGCACAAGGCAGGCGTAATTAGCGATACCACCGATATGGCCTTGTCAGAATACCTGCTTGAAAATGTCGGCGTTGCCGTCGTTCCCGGCTCTGCATTCGGTGCCGAAGGCTATTTCCGTATCTCGTTTGCCACGTCCATGGAAAACCTGAGAAACGCCCTCGACCGGATTGAAAAGGCACTTACTGTTTGATTATAAAAGCATAAGATCAGGCGGATTTTAGCCACATTTTTCCGCAAAAAAACAGTCGATTTTACACGCTGTTTTTTGCACAAAAATGTTGACCGAAGCCCGCCGAGTCTTTATAGTAGCGCCTTCATCGATTCCCCGATAGCTCAGTCGGTAGAGCAACGGACTGTTAATCCGTGTGTCCCTGGTTCGAGCCCAGGTCGGGGAGCCAAATATGAAAAAGCCCACAGTCTTGTGGGCTTTTTTTCCGATGAACTTTGACCGATATTCCCCGATAGCTCAGTCGGTAGAGCAACGGACTGTTAATCCGTGTGTCCCTGGTTCGAGCCCAGGTCGGGGAGCCAAATATAAAAAAAGCCCACCGTTTTGTGGGCTTTTTTGTTTTACAGCTCAGCACTCAATCAGAATCCGAATTTTCCATTCTGATTTTTCCAGTCCTGCCGCGGCGGGATTGCTTCCATGGTGTCCCAATGTTCGGCGATCTTGCCGTTCTGCACGCGGAAAAGATCGTAAAAAGAAGTCCACTTGCCGGCAAACTCCCCTTCACTGATCACCAGTACGAAATTGCCTTCGCCCAATACCTGATGCACGCGGTTATATTTCATGGTGATGCCTTGCTCGGCCAGATATTTAAGGGCTGCACCCAGGCCTGACAAGCCATCTGCAATGGCCGGGTTATGCTGGATATAATGATCACCGTCAAAGTAAGACGCCAGCTTTTCCAGCTTGCCATTCACCAGGACATCATCGACGAAATCGGCCACCAGCTTTTTATTAGCGGCGGTTTTTTCAAGGTCTTTGATGGTTTTATCTCCGTCCGTCATGGTGTGCCCACTCGGGTTGGCTTGTGCAGGCGTTTGCTGCAAGTTATCCCAGTGCTCGACAATTTTTCCATGTTCAAACCGGAATATATCGAACCCGATCTTGGGACCAAAAAAATCATATTCCGTGTGGGTGATCACAAAGTCGCCATCTTGCAGCACCCTGACGGTATTGACCTTGGCACTGCCTTTGGGCAATTGCTGCAAGACCGAGCCAAATCCTGCCAAACCATCGCCTACATTCAGGTTATGTTGAATATATTTTTCGGCATTAATGTAGCCAACGGGTGCCTGTTCACCGGTTTCGATACTTTTGAGTAACTGAATTACCTGTTGCTTTGCTGTGGGTGTCATAGCAGTTTCCTTTCGTTCAGAGGTGGGGGCGGCGAAACTTTTCATCGCCAGAAGCAAAAGCCCTATCGCAAAAAGCGATGGCATCTTGTCAACATTCATACGCATTCAAAGCTCCATATGGAAAAAGACATTAAAGATAAGACGAGGTAATATTAGGAAATTGAATGAGGTAATCACAGGTATTTTTGGCGCTATTTATGGTAAATAAAAGACATTTTCTGAACACGCGCGAAAAAACATCGCCTCCGGCACTGGAACGCGTGGTCTATACACCACCAGCGTCTTATGGGCTGGACATTGAAGTGATTCCATTTGCCATCCTGAGAACGCGAATCCTTGAAAACCATTTCCGGCAGGCGCACCAGATTAACTTCTACCTGATGCTGCTGATCACTGAGGGTAGCTCTACCCCGGTGGTGGATTACCGTCCCATTGAATGCAGCAAAGGGACGCTGCTATTGCTGAGCCCTAACCAGGCGCTGCAATTTGATCTTCATGAAGGTTGCGATGGATGGATGATCATTTTCAAGGCGGAGTTTCTGACGTCTTCGAATGAAGATGCAGGCGTCAATATCTTCATGGCCAATGCGATGCACGGTGCTGCAGCCAAGCTGAATCTGGCGGCGGATGCAGAAAGCATTATTTGCGCACGCATGAAGCAGATGCATGCAGATACCCTGGCAGCCGGCACCAAAGCCATGAAGAATGCCATGCTGAGGTTTGAGTTGCAGGCGCTGATGCTAAGGCTGACGATGCTGGGAGAACAGATGGCAGAGGCTGAGCCGCATCCGGCTGAGCTTTCCCGGTTCCGGCGATTCAGAAAACTGGTTGAAGAGAAGTTCGCGCATCAACACGCAGTGGCCGACTATGCTGCTGAACTGGGCTGCACGGTGAAGAGTCTGACACGGGCAACACAGGCAGCGGTTACCATGGGGGCCAAGGAATACATTGCAGCCAGAATTAACCTGGAAGCCAAACGCCTGCTCACACATACACAGATGCCCGTCACCATCATCGCTGAAGTGTTGGGGTTTGATGAAGCAACTAACTTCGTCAAATTTTTTAAACGCAATAGCGGAATGGCTCCGAATGCATTCCGCAAACTACATTATTCGATTTATAACTGACGAGACATCGCCATTGGGCATGGCAGCATCATGGCGCACTTTTTTCGCGAAAAGTGCCGCTCACATCAGGATTTTTAAATAGCCAGTCATCCTTGGCCGCACAGGTTTTGGTCTTCATCTCGAAGGCAATCAGCAAGGCACAGAACAAGTCATCGTGGCTAAGCGGTGCATCTTCATATGCCTTGATCATGCTGACCGGGTAGTCAAAGTGTTTACCGGCCCAGAAAACAGCAGGAACGTGGGTTTGTTCTATCGGCGCGGTGGCATAAGGAGCTGCATGCAGGTATACGCCCTTCTCCCCTAATGATTCACCATGATCACTGACATAAAACATCGCGGTTGCATGGGTGTTGTCGTACTTCTTCAAGAAATCGATAACATTGGCTAAAAAGTAATCGGTATAGCGAACCGCATTGTCATAGCCGTTATTGATTTCTTCCTGGCTGCAACTACGAAGTTCGCCCGTCATGCAGACAGGTTTGAAATACTCAAAGGCTTGGGGGTAGCGCCGGTAGTATTCCGGTCCATGGTTACCCATCTGATGCAGCACGATCAATATATCTTTGCCTTTATGCCCTTCGATATATTTATCCAGGCCTGAAAGCATGCCGATATCGCGGCATTCCGTATCGCATTCAGGATTGAAGGTAGGACTCTTGAAATCTTGATATTCAACGCGGGCAGCCACTCCTTTTGAGTCGGAGTTGTTATCACGCCAGAGGACTTGCACGCCCTCTTCTGACAGCACATCAAGCGCGTTTTTATACTGGCTGGCCTTCTGACGCGTGTAATGTTCACGGCCCAAGGCGGAAAACATGCAAGGCACCGATTCACCTGTCGATGTTCCACAGGAGCTGACATGCTTGAAGCTGATGACATCGCGCTTTGCCAGCTCGGGATTTGTCGGGCGGTCATAGCCATTGAGCGAAAAACGATCCGCCCTGGCTGTTTCACCCACCACCAGAATGACAAGTTCGTTCTCGGGATGCACACCCACCTCCTGAGTATCGGCCGCAGACTCATGCAACACGGTTTTCGAGCTCGCTGCTCGTGCATATTGGCTGACATATGACAGGGTCGAATAACTCCACCCCGTTGGGTTTGCATACAGCCGGGTAATCTTGTGTTCTTTCACAAAACCGGTGAAATTGGAGAGAGCAATGACAATAGACAGAATCAGCGCCAGCAACAGCCACAAAGAAAGTTTGACGCGGGAAACCAGCTCTCGCTTACGTCCTTCGGAGGCCGGCCAGTAGCGTATGGCGAGCGCCGCTGGAATCACGCCCAGAACCAGGAACCGCAAGACCATGCTGGCATTGACCAAGCCGGCGATTTCCTTGGCATCGGTCTCAAAGATATTGTTAATCATCACAACATCCATCACCACCCCGTAATGATCCATGTAATAAGCAGCCAGCGACGAAACAAGCAACAAGGTGGCCAGTACCCATTTGCCCATCCTGCCATGGCATACCCACAACAGGAAAAGCACGGTGCTTAGCGCAAAAAATAAGGCAATGCTGGAGAAATGCAGCAAGTTGATACTGAAAGGCTTATCCAGAGGATAAATTTCAAGCAACTTGACCCATAGCGAAAGATTGGCCGCGAGTATGAAGAACAGCGAGGCAATCGCGAGAAAGCGGGTTTGGCGGGTAAAAATGTTCATCACCTTAATATTGTTATCATGAAGTAGCCAACGCCTGACACGTTGACGGAGAAACTCCAAAGCCCAGCGTAAATGCTCAGGCGATCACTTCAATGCAAATCCAAACAAAAAGCCTGCGATCAGCAGGCTCTATTGATTCATTCAATTAATGCAGTCGGCTTATTCCGCCGCAATCTGCTGCTTGTGCAGCAAGCGCTCAAGATAGGCAATATAGCGCATCAGGCGGGCTTGGGTTTGCGGCTTAACGTCCACATAGGAAAACCCAGCGCGGAAATGACGTAAGGCAGTACCCTCGTTCATTTCCAGTACATTTCTGACCAGCATGGTGACGTTGATTTCGCCAAACTCGGGCACCACAAAGTTACAGTCGTGATACGTCGCCCCAACCTCAAGTGTGCTGTGCTTGCTCTTGGGTAATACCAGTGCCAGCCCTGCGATACTGATATCAAGTACAGGGAAGGAAGGTGCGCTTTCTATCATCGGGATAGTGCACAACAGCCCCGGTGGTGGAATACGGAAAAATTCCCGCTGATTATGTTCTGGATGAATCATGGTTTTTTATCATTGAATTAAAGTTATTACAAAACCGAAAGTCGGTTTCAGGCGCGCCCTGACGCCTCTGAAACCGATAACCCTTGAGTGGGATTCTAGCAGGTATTTTTCCTGCTTGAATGAAAAATGCCACGCGAAAATCTTGCGTGGCATGACTTTTACATTTCAAGCAAAGTTGTTACTGTGCTTTGCGAAACTCGACAGCTCCCTCTTGTGCCGCCTGCTGGATTCGATCCTGTACCGGGACCAACAGCTTCTGGCTTTCCAGGATGATTTGCTGGGTAACCGCTGGCATTTTGTTCATGGCCGATTTGCCTGCTGGCGTTTTGTAAAATGCGGTCAGGGCATTCACTTCTTCCTGGGTAAAGTTCTTTTTGTAGAGGCTGGTATAAATGCTCTGGAAGTTTTCCCAGGTCATGACTTCAGCCATGATGCTGGAAATTTTTTCCGATGTGGTATTCAAAACTTTTTCCTGTTGCGAGTTCAATTGCTTTCCGCCTAATTGCCCAAGAATCGAGGCTTTTACCGAGCTTGCATTTTGTGCCCGGATTTTTTCCAGCATCTGCTTTGCATTCATGGCATCCAGCAGATTTTTAATCGACTCATCAGTGGGCGCACTTTCCGCTGCCAGCGATTGAAAAGAGAGAAGCAAAACGAAGATAAATACGATAAAACGTGTCACGTGACCTCCTGTAGAGTATGTCGGTTAGATGGCAAAAGCCCGATTCAGGCCACTATCGAACGTAAATCATACTCTAATGGGTCACCTTGTGGGTGCTCCGCTAATGTTAAGACTCCCTGTGTCAAAAAAACATTAAGTCACCCCACTCCCTCCATCCACTCTCATTGGATTGCCTCACCCAGAGGCAATCCTCTCCACTTTCCCGCAGTCACTGCCACACGCACCCGATAGATACTGGCCTGATTCCCCCGTCAGACTTTTGATCCAGAGATCATGAAATCACTCGCCATCTGATGCAGAGCGGCAGGATTTTTGACGATCAGACGCATGCCTTCCTTCTCGATCACACCTTCGGTCACGAGTAAACCGAGAGCGCGTGAGACGGTTTCACGGCTCGTGTTAACCATGATAGCCACCTGCTGGTGCGAGGGGAAATGATCGACATATGGCTGATTTTTTGCCATGCGGGAAATCAGCAAAAAAACACGACTATATGCATTTGGCACGCCCAGCAAACAACGAAGATCTGTCACCATTCGCATGCGATGGCACATATCCTTCAACATGCGCTCGGCAACCTTTGGAACATGGTTGACCAGGCTGTTGACCTTGCTTTTGGGTAAGGCCGCGATGAGGGACTCTGAAACCGCAACAATGGAAGCTGGACGAGGCAGATCATCCAATACCGACAACTCTCCAAAATAATCACCCGGAGCGATGAAGTTAAGCCCGGTCTGGCGGCCCTCCAGCGAAATATCCACCACCATGAGGCGACCACTCAGCAAGAAAAACAACTCATTGGCCTCATCCCCTTTATGACATACAAAATGCTTTTTCTCGATTCGAAACATTCTGAAATATCGGGAATACTCATCCAGCAATGGCTGAGGGAGCCCTTGGAGCAAGGGCAGCGTTTTAACTTGTGTAATACTCATATGAACCCCTATAGACGCTTGTGAACCTGCTTTATAGTTATTTGCGTATCCGGTCATCAGTATTGATGGCTGCCGGATGCACAACCCGGTACAACATTCCTTCATCAATTTTTATTTTGGATTTGCCATGCATTGCTCAGAGCAAGCCAGGTTTTCTGCAGCCTGGAGAGTTGCTATGAACAAGTGAAAGGCTAGCAGTAGATTCACACCTCAACCATTGGCTCAAGGTGCTATATGGAAGACGTGCGGAAGAGGATTATCAGGAAGTTATAAAACGGAAAAACAAGCAGGCAAGAGCATCAAAAGCGACCAAATAAAATCTCAAGCCATTGATTTTAATAAAGTATAAATTCAATGTACAAAAAGAGGCTTATGCCATTACGATGCGCAGGCGATTACCCGAAGGAAATCGCCGCGAGAAGGAAAATCTGCAGAGAGATGAAATGATAGAAAAATATTGAGGGGATGATGCGCGCTACATCGCACTCATGAGTCGAGTTGATGCAGCGCTAGTCCAGATATGGCAGTTGGACGGCGACTTCAAAGCCTACAGGAGAAATATTGCGCGCGGCAATTTTGCCGCCATGCATCTCGACCACCTGCTTGGCCAAGGCAAGCCCGATGCCGTGGCCATCTGAGCCCAATCCAGAGTTGGCTCTATAAAACGGCTGAAAGATGGTTTCCAACTCATGTGGGGCAACACCCATGCCTTGGTCACGTATGCGGATGAGTACCATGCGTGTTGCGGGATCACTGCTGACGTCAATATCCACATCACTTCCATCGGGACCATATTTGAGCGCATTTCGCACGATGTTCTCCAGCGCTCGATGCAGCAAGTCTGGTTGCGCTTCCAGCACAAAATCATCGTGTGGCAGCAATCTCACCTCCATCTTACGATCCTTGCCTTCAAACTGCGCGTCTTCCGCCAATGTAAACAGGAGATCACTAAGATCAACGCGCTCCTTGTGGATATTGGTCACACCGGATTCCAACCTTGAAAACGCCAAGAGCTCGCCTACCAATTTATCCATGCGTATGGACTCGCGCTCGATACGTTCAAGCGAGCTGCTGACTTTTTCCGGGCTTTGCCGTGCAAGGCCGATTGCCATCTGCATGCGCGCCAACGGCGAGCGCAACTCATGCGAGACATGATGCAACAGTCTTGACTGCCCTTGTAGCAGAGCCCCAAGGCGTGATGCCATCGTGTCAAAGTCACGCCCAAGATCGCTCAGCTCATCGCGCCTATGCCCCATGGAGCCGGCTACACGCACCTCGAGATCCCCATCCGTTGCCGTAATAAATGCCTGACGCAAACTGCGTATGGGTTTGGAGAAATACCATGCCAGCAAGGCAGCGAATACCAGACTGGCGATCACCCCTGCCGACAGCGGAACTAATGGGAACACTCGCCAGAAACGTGAGCGCATGCCGCCATTGGGTGGCGGCCCGTCTCCAGCACGTTCGCCCGGTGGTGGCTGATGCATGTCTGAGGGATCGTGCATGTCGGGCGGTGGTCCATCCGGATGCCCCATGCCCTCATTGGGGGGAGGCTGTCCACCGCGAGAACGCGAGGGAACAAACAAAATGTATTCATGACCATCATCTGCGTGAATGCTTCGCACCGCCTCGTCTTTATCGAGCTGCGAAATAGCCAGCTGCAGCAACTCGGGAGAAACCCTGCGCTGAAGCAGATCCTCACCCGCCTCGTTTACCACATAAATCTGTGGCATACGACGTTGCGGCCAGCCTTCCAGCATTTTGCGCGTGGCGCCCACACCGCCGTGCTCCAGCGTCGCGGAGACCGCGGCCAGGACGGACATGGCAGGAGGACTCGCTTCAATCAGGGATCGGGAGTTTTCCAGGCTGCGATTATGGGCCCACACGGCCAAGCCAACACCGAATACCGATGTCAGCTGTGCAAACAGGAAAAAGAAAAAGAACTTCCAGTAAAGCCGCCCCATAGTTATTCGCGGACGAGCTGGTAACCCATACGATAAACCGTTTGTATGTAATGGCGGCCATTGGCATAGGCGTCAATTTTCTGACGGATGCTACTGAGATGGACATCAATACTGCGATCAAACCTGGCCAGGGGACGCCCGAGACCTTGCAAGGAAAGATCGCTCTTGCTGACCACACGACCAGCATGACGTACCAGCACTTCCAGCAGATTGAATTCGGTACTGGTGAGTTCCAGCACATTACCTGACCACTCGGCGCGGCGCTGTTCCGGCCACAGGGTCAATGCACCCACGGTAATCTGGACTGGCTGCGCATTATCCGAAGGCTGGGTGCGACGCAAAATGGCGCGAACGCGGGCCACTATTTCTCTGGGGGTACATGGCTTGGGTACGTAATCATCCGCCCCCAGTTCAAGCCCGACGATACGATCAGCATCTTCGCCCTTGGCGGTCAGCATCAACACCGGTGTATTTTTCTCAGCCCGAATGGCGCGCAAGGCATCAATCCCGTTCATCTTGGGCATCATCACATCGAGCAGGATCAGATCATAGGTATCACGCAAGGCTTGCTCCGCGCCTGATTCACCATCATAGGCGACCGTTGGATCAAAGCCTTCCTGCTCAAGATATTCCTTCAGCATTCCTACCAATTCAACGTCGTCGTCAATCAGCAAGACTTTATTCATGGCGTAAACATCATTCCTCATTTTGATCATTTGATGATGATAACGAGCGAGACATACATGAGACAACGCTGCACCCTGTGTTTTACCTATTTTTACACACAAAACACAGCAGAGGTTTACCTAATTTAACCTCTATTTAACAGAGGTTTACAGACAAAATCGGCAGAATGGCATGGCAGTTGTCGGCGATGATGACCGACTTGACTTACAGATTCAGGACTTACAGATTCAGGACTTACAAATCAGGAGAGATCATGAACACCAGCACATTATACAAGCTCACACTGGCGATTGGCCTGCTTGGCCTTAGCCTGCCATTATTATTGCAAGCACAGCCCTTGCTGCAGGATCCCCCTGCCCCAGGGTTTCCGCATCATATGGGCCCCGCTCTTCCCGACAACAAGCAAGGCCCCGGCCTGCCACCTTATCTGCGCGGCCTGGATCTGAGCGAAGTCCAGGAAGATCAAATATTCGCCTTGATGCATGATCAGATTCCCGCTCTGCGCGAACAACAAAAACAGCGTCGTCATGCGCTGGAGGAGCTGGAAGCATTGGCCAAAGCCCCCACGTTTGATGAGCGCAAGGCGCAGCAACTGGCGGAAAAGTTGAGTGAAATCGAAAAACAATTTGTACTTTCCCGCGTACGCAATGACTTCAAGATCAATGGCATATTGACCGCTGAACAGCGCAAGCAATTGGAAGAAACCAAAGCGCAATTCGGCAAACACAAGCCACAAGAGCCCGTAAAATTCACGCCGCAGAACAGCAAAAAGCCCGCCTTGACTTTGATCTGATAGCAAACCTGATGTTCTAAAACCCGCTTTATCATGCTGATTTAGCGGGATTTTTCCTTAACATTGTTTTACCCAACTTAACACTTGCAAGTCGAAAAAATGGAGCGCTTTGGCCGATACTAGTCCATGTGGACACGGTATGGTCCTGCCATATCCTTGTTCCACATTGTTCCGGGGGGAGCAGTAAAAACAACAAGGAGAACAATGATGATATCTAGCGTTTCTACATCACAAATTGCCAGTAGTCTGTTTTCAAAACTGGATACCAAAAGTCAGGGCTACATAGAAAAAACCGATCTTGAATCGGCGTTTTCTTCCATCAGTTCAGATAGCAGTAGCAGCAATGTCGACGATCTTTTCAGCGCACTTGATAGCGACAGCGATGGCAAGATTACCAAGGATGAGATGACGTCCGGCATCGACAATCTGTTGAGCGGGCTAAACAGCCAGTTTGACAGCATGCGCATGCAAGGCGGCATGGGCGGATCAGGTGGCCCGCAAGGCATGCCACCTCCTCCCCCTAAAGGCGGCGAAGGCAAGGAGGACACCGGCCTCACCAAGGATGAGATGACCAGCATTGCATCCAGCACCGATGACAGCAAGCTTTCAAGCCTGATGACGGATATCTCCGAGAATTTTGAAGCGGCAGATACCAATGAGGATGGCAAGGTCACCATGCAGGAAGCCATGGCTTACAAGGAATCCACTAACAAAGCCAACGGAAGCAGTTCGGATAGTACCGACTCCACGAGCAGCTCTTCCAGCAACTCAGCCATGAGTCAGATCACGCGGCAAATCCAGCAATTGATTTCTGCGTATGGGCTGAACGATAGCAACTCTTCCAGCTTGTCGTATTCAGCATAAGCAGGTCTTTAAAGTCCTGAAAACAAAAAGGCGCGGTCATTTGACCGCGCCTTTTTGTTTATTTCTCAAAATTCATCATATGAGAGGCTGGCAGCTTCACTCCCAGCAGTGCAACATCACAGGCTTTCAAAGGCTTCGCACAGCATGCTCAGCATGGTGCCGAAAATAGGCAAGATATCCTCAGGACTGAATGGTGCATTCTCATCCGTCCCGGCGACGACAAACGCCACCACGGCTTTGTCCAGATCCTGCCGGTAGTTCATCCAGTGCTCGGCCTCTGCATCCCCGATCAGCTGATATTTATGCTGACCGGACTCAATAATCTCCAGCCACTCATCCTCGCTCAGCTCCACAAACAAGGATTTGGCAATGGTCACGGCCGTTTTCTGGAAGTCCGGCTGCACACCTTCATCGCCTAAGGGCAATACAAGATAGGTATATACCAGCATGGCATAGGCCTGATAGACACTCAGCATGTCAAAATTTTCAACGCGCTCATCCGCCGGGGAGCGCTCTGCCAGCTGGATCGCCTTGACAGTGAGATAGCATGCCAGGAAATGCGCAGCATCCTGCACATCACCGTCGTCCACGCTGATGGAGCCGGCATCGCCGCCCATTTCATGCAGCGCAATGCCGTAGAGCAGATTCAATCGTTGAGAATATTGCATGGTGTTTTTCCGTTGATTCAATGGGTAAAAAATTAAGCAGGATTATGCGGCCGGCATGCTTTCCAGCTGTGCCATGACCTCCAGCCAGCGCTCTTCAGCAGTTTCTATCTGCTGCGTCAGCTCGGCCTGTTTTTTCAGTAACTGCTGCAGCTCGCTCTTGTCGTTGGCACTATAAAGCTCGCCATCGGCCAAACGCGCTTCCAGCGCCACTTTCTGCTGCTGCCAATCGGCCATGCGACTCTCCAGTTGTTCCGCTTCCTTGGTCAGCGGGCGGCGTTCGGCCAGCCTGGCCTGACGCTCAGCTTTGTTCTGGGCTTTGTCGTTCTTTTTTACAAGTTCGGTCTGCGGGGGTAGCGCGCGCAATTTGTCCTGCGCCTTCTGCTCCGCCAGCCAGATCCGGTAATCTTCAAGATCGCCATCGAATACCTGTGCCTTGCCATCAGCGACCAGAATAAAACGATCGCAGGTTGCGCGTAGCAATGCCCGATCATGAGACACCAGCACTACGCCACCCTCATAAGCCTGCAGCGCCACCGTCAGGGCATGGCGCATTTCCAGGTCCAGATGGTTGGTTGGCTCATCCAGCAGCAACAGATTGGGGCGCGTCCAGATCAATAGCGCCAGGGCCAAACGTGACTTTTCACCGCCGGAAAACATCCCGCAAGGCGCACTGGCCATGTCGCCGCGAAAGTCAAAGCCACCCAGGTAATTGCGATGCTCTTGCTCGCGTGTTTGCGGATCAAGTCTCAGCATGTGCTGCAGTGGAGACTCATCGGCCCGGAGCTGCTCAAGCTGATGCTGGGCAAAATAGCCTATGCTGAGGTCTTTGCCTTCCACCCGCTTGCCACCCAAGGCAGGCATGCTATTGGAAAGTAGCTTGATCAGGGTGGATTTACCCGCCCCGTTGCGCCCCAAGAGGCCAATACGCTCACCTGGCCGTATGGTCAGGGCTATATCATCCAGCACGGTCTTGCCTGCGTATCCAGCCGCCATGTCATCCAGCACCAGCAACGGATCCGGGGTCGCCAATGGTGCACGAAATTCGAAGCCAAAAGGACTGTCCGCATGTGCTGCACTGATAAGCTCCATGCGCTCAAGTGCCTTGATGCGGCTTTGGGCCTGCCGGGCTTTGGTGGCTTTGGCGCGAAAACGGTCGATGTAGCTTTGCAGATGGGCGACTTCGCGTTGCTGGCGTTCATACACTGATTGCTGTTGCGCCAGGCGCTCGGCACGCTGCCGCTCAAAATCCGAATAACCGCCGCGATACAGCGTGAATTTCTGCTGCTCGATATGCGCAATGTGATTGACAATCGCATCCAGAAAATCGCGATCATGCGAAATCAGCAATAAGGTGCCCGGGTAACTTTTCAGCCAGCTCTCCAGCCAGATAACCGCATCCAGGTCCAAATGGTTGGTGGGCTCATCCAGCAATAGCAAATCAGAGCGACACATCAACGCTCGCGCCACATTCAGCCGCACGCGCCAGCCGCCCGAAAAATCCGATACCGGACGCTCAAGGTCCGCCGAAGTAAAGCCCAGACCATCCATCAGCTCGGCAGCACGGGCCCGCGCTGCATAGGCACCAATTTCACCCAGGCGCGCATGCAATTCGCCCAGCCGCACACCGTCCTGTGCCTCTTCCGCTGCTTTCACCTCATGCTCCAGGCGCCGCAATTCCGCATCCCCATCCAGTACAAACTCGATGGCCGCATCCGGCAGCGCGGGTGTTTCCTGCGCCACATGGGCGATTACCCAATGCGGAGGAATATCAAGATCGCCCGACTCCGGGTGCAGCTCGCCACGCAACATGGCAAACACACTGGATTTACCCGCGCCATTGGCGCCTGTTAAACCGACTTTATGGCCGGGGTGCAGCTGGAAGCTGGCATCCTCAATCAGCACTTTTACGCCACGTGTGAGGTGGAGATTCTTGAATTGAATCAATCTGGTCTCTTTATCTGCTGTGCCTTGTCTAAAGGCCAAAGGCGACATTTTAAATGAATCAGGGTATTCCCGCCTCCGCCATATCCAACAAAAGTGGCGGAAACCCGCTTCCAACGGCCAATTTAATCGCCTAAAGCGTTGACCAATCTGTATTGAAAATGAAATACTCACAGGTTGTTAGCATTGCGGCGCACCGCTCCCTCTATACGTACCGGCTAACAGGTACGGCTTTGAAAGATTATGGTCAAAAAGTCTCTGTTTTGGGTTTACCGATTTACCCTGCTCACCCTGTGGCTCGCCATCTTTGCATTTGCGGCTGCGGTACTGAGCATGCGTTATCTGGTGTTACCCAACATAGACAAATATCGAGCGGATATCGAAGCACGCGCCACCGCCGCGATGGGCCAGAAAGTCAGCATCGGTGAAATCAAGGCCAGCTGGGATGGCCTCAACCCCCACCTTAGCCTGTATAACGTGGATATCCACGACGCGGAAGAGCGCCCTGCCCTTAGCCTGGGGCATGTGGAAGCAAGCCTGTCCTGGCTCAGCATTCCTCTGCTGGAGCCCAGACTTTCCAGCATCGAAATTTACCAGCCTGAGCTGACCATACGCCGCGACGCACAAGGCACCCTGTATGTGGCCGGCATGGCCATGGGCGGCCCTTCGCGGCCACAATTTGCCAACTGGGCGCTGCGACAGTCGCGCATTGATGTGCTGGACGCCAGCGTGATCTGGGAAGACGAATTGCGCAAAGCCCCTCCGCTCAGCCTGACGCAACTGAATCTGCGCGTGGTCAGCCCGGCTTGGAAAGGCTTGATAGGCCATCATATGTTTGGTCTGCGCGCCTTGCCTTCCGCCGGTTCATCCGCCCCCATCGACATCCGCGGCAACCTCTACGGCAAAGACATCAGCCAGCCAGAAGATTGGAGTGGCACTGTGTACGCCAAGCTGGAGGGCACAGATATCTCGGCCTGGCGCAAATGGATTTCCTATCCGTTCGATCTTTATGAAGGCTATGGCGCAGCCCGTTTCTGGTTGCAGCTGGATGACGGCAAGCCCAGCAATATTGTCAGCGATGTCATCCTGAGTGATGTTAAAACGCGCTTATCGGCAAGCAGCCCGCAAGCCACGCTCAACCACCTTTCCGGCCGCCTGAGCTGGGACAAACATAAAGATGGGCAGGAATTCACCGCCGAAAACATCAAGCTGAATACCCCCGATGGCCTGGACATGCAAAACGGCAGCATCAGCCTGCGCGAGCGCTGGATCAAGGACAAACAATGGATTGAAGGTCGCGTTCGCCTGGACGAGATTCTGCTGGACACCTTGAACACGTTTGCGGGTTACATTCCGCTGCCAAAGAACTTGAAGCAAAACCTGCAGGAGATCAGCCCTACCGGCAAGCTGGAAAATGTCGATATCAGCTGGCGCGGTAGCGAGACAATTCCGCAGGAATACAGCTTGCGCAGCAAATTCAGCAATCTTGGCATGCGGCCTTTCAAACAGTTCCCTGGCTTCAGCAATCTCAGCGGCAGCGTGGATGCAGACGAAGATAACGGCACACTGACACTGAATGCGCGCAACGCGTCGCTTGAGCTGGAAAACATCATGCGCTGGCCGATTCCGGCTGACCGCCTGAGTGGCGAAGTAAAATGGACCCACAATAAAACTGGGCTGGATATTCGCGTCAAGAATTTCGCCATCGCCAACCCCCATCTGGCCGGAACCATCAATGCCAACTACCTGATGAACGGCGTCAAGGGTGGCTATCTGGACCTGAATGCGAAGTTTGGTCAGGCCGATGCGCAGTATGCCCGCTTCTACTACCCCAAGATTCTCGGCGAACATACGCTGGCATGGCTGGATAGCGCGATTCTGAAGGGTCGTGGCCAGGATATCAATGTGACGGTCAAAGGCAATCTGCATGATTTCCCCTACCCGAATAACAAAACCGGCCTGTTCCGTGTCACCGCCAAAATCAATGACGGGGAGCTGGACTATGCCCCAGGCTGGCCCAAAATCCTGGGCATCAAGCTGGACATGCTGTTTGAGGGCAATCGCATGGAGTTGAATGCCACCGATGGCACGATATTGGGAACGCGCATCACGAAAGCCAATATTGCCATCCCTGGACTGCATGTCGCTGAGCCTGTCCTCAACATCACAGGCGAAGCCAGCGGCCTGGTCAGCGATGGCATACGCTTCATCAACAACAGCCCCTTGCTGCATCTGGCAGAGGGCTTCACGCCCACCTTGGTAACATCCGGCGATGGCAAGCTCAACCTGCAGTTGAACATCCCCTTGCATGACCCCAATAACACCAAGGTAAAAGGGGCATACACCATCAAGAATGGCAGCATGAGTGATAAGGAAATCCCCGAGATCACCCGCATCAATGGCAAGCTGGAATTCACCGAAAACGGACTGCATGCCCAGAATGTCAGCCATTGGATTTATGGCGGCCCTGCCGTACTCAATCTGGTAACCAACAAGGATCATTCCGTTCATATCACCGCACGCGGCCGCCTCAATGATGCTGGCCTGCGCCAGGCATTTGGCCCCGGAATGGCAGACCGTATTTCGGGCAGCACCGACTGGAACGGCGATATCCATATCCAGAACAAAATGCTCAATCTGACCATAGACTCAAGTCTGGTGGGCATTACCTCGTCGCTACCACCGCCACTGAACAAATCGCCAGCGGACATCATGCCTTTGCACGTTGAGAAGCGCCAAACAACGCCATCGCAAGATAGCTTCAATGTCGCGCTGGGCAATTTCATCACCGCGAAAATACTCCGTTCCGAGCTGAACGGAAAAATGAAGATAGACCATGGTGACATTGCCGTGAATGCACCCGCCGAGTCGCCAAGCCAAAGTGCGCAACCTGGCATTAACGTGCGCGCCGTACTGGAACAGCTGGATGCGGATGAATGGCGTAATCTGGCAGACAAAGCCACTGCCAGCATGGCTACGAGCAATACCCCCAGCATTAATGGCGCCGCTGCCCCGGCGGCCAGCGTAACAAGCGGCAATAACAGTACTGCCCTGCCGCCGATTGCCAAGGTCGACCTGACGGTTAATCGCCTGGATATTTTTGACAAGCGCATCAATAGCCTCAAGCTTAACGCGCGCCCCATCACTGGCGGCTGGCAGTTGAATGTGCAGAGTCATGAAATGAATGGCGACATTCAATGGCTGAGCGCAGGCAATGGGAAGGTCATTGCCCGGCTGAAAAACCTGATTTCCCCCAGCTCCACGCCGAATACCGCAGAGCTGCGCACCCAGGGCGATTTCAAGCAGCAGGCGCAGCAATACCCGGCTCTGGATATCGTGGCGGAAAACTACGAAATGGGGAACAAAAAGCTTGGGCGGCTAGAGCTGCAGGCCAGCGAGCAGAATGATGACTGGAGCATAGAAAAACTCAAGATCATCAATCCGGATAGCACCCTGACTGCCGAGGGCGAATGGCATAACTGGAAGCGTAACCCCAATACCCGCATCACCCTGAACTGGGATATCAAAGATCTGGGCAAGACCCTGGAACGCTTTGGCTACCCCGGCACCGTCAAGGGTGGCGAAGCCGACCTGACTGGTCAGCTGAAATGGCCAGGCAGTCCACATGAGTTTAACTCTGCCGGCTTGAGCGGCAACTTGCAACTGGATGCGCGCCACGGGCAGATTCTGAAAATTCAGCCTGGCGTTGGTCGTTTGTTTAGCATGCTGAGTCTGCAAAACCTGCCGCGCCGCCTGACGTTTGATTTCCGCGATGTCTTCAGTAGCGGCTTTACCTTCGATAAAATCGGCGGTAGCGTCAAGATCGACAAAGGCGTGATGCGCAGCGATGATTTCCGCATGGAAGGCCCAACCGCACGCGTGGATATGCGCGGTGAAACCGACCTGCAGAAAGAAACCCAGCACCTTTACATCAAGGTCACGCCTTACCTAAGCGACAGCCTGTCCATAGCGGCGCTGGCAGGGGGGCCGGTGGTGGGCGCTGCCGCGTATGTTGCGCAAAAACTGTTGAAAGACCCGCTGAATCAGTTGGCGGCTGACGAGTACGAAATCGGCGGAACATGGGATAACCCGCAGGAGCTCAAGGGCGATAGCCGCACTCGTGCTCCGGCCAGCCCGGCGGCGAACCCGCTCGGCAAGTAATCAGGCTTGCAGACCAGGTGTCAAGGATGGGCGTATCCTGTGTACCGCCCCATGAAAAAGCAGTGCCCATAAAGTATCATCCATAAAAAACGATAATATTGTTCGGAATCAAGATGGCTATCAAATCTCGCGCAAAAGTAGTGAAATCCAGCAAACCTGCAGCCCCTGCTCCGGGTAACGTCCGGGTCGCAGCCATTCAGATGGCCTCGGGCCCGAATGTCTCCGCCAACCTCAGTGAAGCAGAGCGACTGATTGAGATCGCCGTCGCCCAGGGCGCCAAACTGGTGGCCTTGCCGGAATACTTTGCCATCATGGGCATCCGCGATACCGACAAGGTGGCCGCACGCGAAAAAGAAGGCAGCGGCCCGATACAACGCTTTTTATCCAAAATCGCCAAGAAGCACGAAATCTGGCTGATCGGCGGCTCCATACCGCTGGAATCCTCCACCGAAGACAAAGTCCGCAATGCCTGTCTGGTGTTTGATGACAAAGGCAAGCAAGTCGCACGCTACGACAAGATTCACCTGTTCGGCCTCGATCTCGGCAATGAGCATTACCGTGAAGAAACGACAATCGAAGCAGGCGATAAAGTCGTGGTGCTGGACTCCCCTTTCGGCAAAATCGGCCTCTCCATCTGTTACGACCTGCGCTTCCCTGAGCTTTACCGGGCCATGAAAGAAGTCGATATCATCGTGGTGCCATCGGCCTTTACCGAGACTACCGGCAAAGCCCATTGGGAAAGCCTGGTGCGGGCGCGTGCCATTGAAAACCTGAGCTACGTCATCGCCCCGGCGCAAGGTGGCTACCATGCCTCCGGCCGCGAAACCCATGGCAACAGCATGATTGTGGACCCTTGGGGTGTGGTGCTGGACCGCTTGCCGCGTGGCTCCGGTGTGGTCATCGCCTCGGTGAATGCCGGTTATCAGGCCAGCCTGCGCGGCAGCCTGCCAGCGCTGAAACACCGCACCCTGTAACCAGCTCACCTCACCACAGACTGCGTTTTAAAGATTTACGCTACAACTTATCGCCTGAACACAGGCTTTAATGAGTCACAATTGCAGAAAATACGTAACAGGGGAACTCTGCTCCCCTGTTATATTCTGACCTATAGTCCCTTAGAGAGTAACGGCCATGAAGCCTGACCAGATACCCAGCAGTTCCAGCCCTTTAGCCGGCAGCCATTTTGACACCGCCACCGAAACGCTCTTGAAACCGAGCGGCCTCGATGTCGCCGCCTTGCAAGGCGTGCTGGGCAATATGATGTCGCACAAGGTGGATTATGCCGACCTCTACTTTCAGTACAGCCGTGCCGAAAGCTGGGGCCTGGAAGAAGGTCAGGTCAAATCCGGCAATTTCAGCATAGACCAAGGCGTGGGCGTGCGCGCCGTCAGTGGTGAAAAAACCGCCTTTGCCTACTCGGACGACATCAATCTGCCTGCCCTGCAGCAAGCAGCCAACGCCACCAAGGCCATTGCCGCGATAGGCGCCGAGCAAGCAGGTAGCGCGATTCAACGCATTGATGCGCCACAACTCTATATTCCGCACGACCCCATCGCCTCACTCAGTGCCGAAGCCAAAGTGAAGCTGCTGGAGCGCCTGGAAGGCTATGCGCGTAAAGCCGATCCGCGCATTACCCAGGTCATGGCATCGATTGCGGGCGAATACGAAGTGATCATGATCGCCCGTCACGATGGCATGATGGCCGCCGATGTGCGCCCTCTGGTGCGCCTCTCTATTCAGGTCATCGCCGAAGCCAACGGCCGGCGCGAGCAAGGTTCGGCTGGCGGCGGGGGTCGCTTTGACTATGCGTACTTCACCGATGAGGTATTACAGGATTACGCCCAGAAAGCCGTGCATCAAGCCTTGGTCAATCTGGAAGCGCGCCCTGCTCCGGCTGGCAGCATGACCGTGGTGCTGGGTTCAGGCTGGCCCGGCATTTTGCTGCACGAAGCGATTGGTCACGGCCTGGAGGGCGACTTCAACCGCAAGGGTAGCTCTGCCTTCAGTAATGCGATTGGTCAGCAAGTAGCAGCGCGCGGCGTGACGGTAGTGGATGACGGCACGATTTCCAATCGCCGCGGCTCGCTCAACATAGACGATGAAGGCAACCCGACCCAGCGTACGGTATTAATTGAAGACGGCTACCTGCGTGGCTACATTCAGGACAGCCTGAATGCACGCCTGATGGGCATGCCGATGACGGGCAATGCCCGTCGCGAATCCTATGCCCACATTCCCATGCCGCGCATGACCAACACCTACATGCTGAATGGCAACATGGCCCCGGAAGAGATTATCAAGTCGGTGAAAAAAGGCTTGTATGCGGCCAACTTTGGCGGCGGCCAGGTCGACATTACCAGCGGCAAATTCGTGTTCTCGGCCGCAGAAGCCTGGATGATCGAAGACGGCAAGCTCACCTATCCCGTCAAGGGCGCCACCCTGATCGGCAATGGCCCTGAGGTGCTGAAGCGCGTATCGATGATAGGTAATGACATGGCGCTTGACAGTGGCGTCGGCACCTGCGGCAAAGAAGGCCAGAGCGTACCAGTAGGTGTCGGCCAACCCACACTTCGCATCGACGGCTTGACGGTAGGCGGAACGCTTTAATATGATGGAGGCAAGGCTTACCAGCCTTGCCTCCAACGCAGCGCATACGCTGCATGCATCATGGAAGTCCCTCTTAACGAAAGGAACGGAAATGGCTGTATCGAAAGCAACTGAAGAAAAGAAACCCGCCGTCAAAAAAACGGCTGCCAAAGCAGCAGAGCCTGCTGCCAAAAAAACCACCCCTAAAAAAACGGCCACAGCCAAGGCTGCTTCGGCAAAAACCAAATCCTCCCCACGCAAGATCAGCGCAGAAGAGCGCTACAAAATGACCGAGGTTGCCGCCTATTTCCTGGCGGAACGCAATGGCTTCAAAGGCAACCCTGTCGAATACTGGGAACAGGCGGAAGCACAGATCAGCCAATTGCTGGGCTAAGCTTCAGCCTGACTGGCTTTAACCAGCAGGCTGGTCTGTGGATACATGAACTGGAATAGCTGCGACAAGCTCGCTCCGCAGCATTTCCTTCTTTTTGAATCCACCCTCTGATGTATGAGCCTTAAGGCCGTGTTCTGACCAGGCCATGAAAGGCTTAAGCCCTTGTATAGTGCCGCTTGCATAGCCGCAGCTTGCCGCAAGCGGCTATAATGCATTTGTTATTCATTCATTTGCGGTTTTTTCATGCAGTTTTCCCTGCCCATCCCGGCGTCTGGCTCCTCCGAACGTATCAAACCTTTGCCAACCGGCCTCGACAGCCTGGCCCTGGCACGACTCGCGCGCGAACTTAAGCAGAAGCCTGAGCGCACACCGCTGGTGATCCTGTGTGCGAGCGCATTTGAAGCTCAGCGCCTGTTGGAAGAGATGCCGTGGTTCGCCGCTGACCTCAGCGTGCATATGATGCCGGACTGGGAAACCCTGCCCTATGATCACTTCTCACCGCATCCTGACCTGATTTCAGAGCGACTGGCGACGCTGTACCAGATCAGCCAGAACACCTGCGATGTCATTATCGTGCCGGTGTCTACGGCCCTGATCCGGGTGCCGCCCAATGCCTATCTGGCCGCGCATACCTTCATGCTGAAGAAAAACCAGCGTCTGGATCTGGACGCCTTGCGCACGCAATGCGCAGAGGCGGGCTACCACCATGTCAGCCAGGTCATGAGCCCGGGCGAATTCAGCGTGCGTGGCGGGCTGGTTGATCTGTTCCCCATGGGGAGCAGCCTGCCCTACCGTCTTGATTTATTCGATGATGAAATCGAAAGCATCCGCACCTTTGATGTTGATACCCAGCGCAGTGTTTATCCGGTTAGCGAGATACGCCTGCTGCCCGCACGTGAATTCCCGTTAGATGAGGCTGGCATCAGCCGCTTCAGACAGAATTTCCGCGAAACCTTTGAAGGCGACCCTTCACGTAGCCGCATTTACAAGGATGTGAGCAAAGGCATCGCCAGCGGTGGCATTGAGTGGTATCTGCCGCTGTTTTTTGAGGAAACAGCCACGGTACTGGATTATTTACCGAGCTCTGCCATTCTCTGCATGCACGGCAATATCGACCATGCCGCCCAAGGCTTCTGGCGTGATGCGCAATCCCGCTACCGCCAGCTGGCGCATGATCCTGAGCGACCTATCCTGCAGCCGGAGGTATTGCTGCTCAAAACCGAAGACTTTTTTGCCCGCACCCATGTCTGGGGCCGGATTCAGCTCACCACAGAAACCGCTAGCGGCTTGCCCGCGCTGGAGATTGAGCGCCGCGCCGATCACCCATTGCACAAGCTGCAGGAGTTCATCAAGAAATACAAAGGCCGTATCCTGATTGCGGCTGAAAGCCTGGGGCGTCGCGAGACCATGGCCCAGCTATTCAGCGATCATCAGGTGCCGTTTTCTGCCTGTGGCGATGGTCATGGCAACTCCTGGGAAGAATTTCAGCAAGGCGATGCACGTGTGATGCTCGGTGTCGCGGCATTGCATGGCGGTTTTGTCGCCGATAAATTCTGCATCATCACCGAAGCCGAGCTTTATGCGGCCACGGTGCGCCAGCAGCGCCGCCGTGAAAAGGAAAAATCACGCAATACCGAAGGCATGCTCAAGGATTTATCCGAGCTGCGCGAGCAAGACCCCGTGGTGCACGAACAGCACGGCGTAGGCCGTTACAAGGGCCTGGTCAATCTCGACTTTGGCGAGGGCGAAACCGAATTCCTGCTGCTGGAATATGCAGGCGATGACAAGCTTTACGTGCCGGTTTCCCAGTTATTCCTGATCTCGCGCTACTCGGGCGGGCCACCGGAATCCGCGCCCCTGCACAGACTGGGTAGCGGTCAATGGGAAAAGGCCAAGAAAAAAGCCCTCAAGCAAATCCGCGATACGGCGGCTGAGCTGCTTAACCTGTATGCCCAGCGCGCAGCGCGCAAAGGCCATGCCTTTACCCTCACCCTGCAGGATTACGAAGCCTTTGCCGAAGGCTTCCCGTTTGAAGAAACCCCGGATCAACTCTCTGCCATTGAGGCAGTCATCAGCGATATGCAATCCGGCCGGCCGATGGATCGCCTGGTGTGTGGCGATGTGGGCTTCGGCAAGACCGAGGTCGCCTTACGTGCCGCGTTTGTTGCCGTCATGGGCGGCCGCCAGGTAGCCGTGCTGGTGCCAACCACGCTACTTGCCGAACAGCATTACAACAACTTTGCCGACCGCTTTGCCGACTGGCCGATCAAGATCGCGGAAATCTCGCGCTTCCGCACCGCGAAAGAGCAAGCAGAAGCGATCAAGGGACTGGAAGACGGCAATATCGACATCATCATCGGCACCCACCGCCTGATCCAGAAAGATGTGAAGTTCAAGAACCTTGGCCTCGTCATCCTCGATGAAGAGCATCGTTTTGGCGTGCGCCAGAAAGAACAGCTGAAAGCCATGCGCGCCGAAGTGGATGTGCTGACGCTGACCGCCACCCCGATTCCCCGCACGCTATCCATGGCCATGGAAGGCCTGCGCGAGTTTTCGGTTATTACCACGCCGCCGCAAAAGCGACTGGCGATCAAAACCTTTGCCACGCACTATTCAGAAGGCATCATCCGCGAAGCCGCCATGCGCGAATTCAAGCGCGGTGGCCAGGTGTACTTCCTGCACAACGAAGTCGACACTATTTTCGTGATGAAAGAAAAGCTGGAACGCATCCTGCCCGAGGCCCGGATTGGCATTGCCCACGGCCAGCTGCGCGAACGCGAACTCGAACACGTCATGCGCGACTTCTACCAGCAACGCTTCAACCTGCTGCTCTGCACCACCATTATTGAAACCGGCATTGATGTGCCCACCGCCAACACCATCATCATGAATCGGGCCGATATGTTTGGCCTGGCGCAGCTGCATCAGCTACGTGGCCGCGTCGGCCGCTCACACCATCAGGCCTATGCCTATTTGCTGACGGACCCCGACCGCAACATCACCCCACAAGCGCAAAAGCGCCTGGACGCGATTCAACTGCTGGAAGACCTTGGCGCCGGCTTCCACCTGGCCATGCACGACTTGGAAATCCGCGGCGCTGGGGAACTGCTGGGCGACTCACAAAGCGGCGAAATGCAGGAGATCGGATTTTCACTCTACTCCGACATGCTGAACCACGCGGTGAAGCAACTAAAAGCTGGCAAGGAACCAGACATCAACGCCCCACTGGGCGTCACCACCGAAATAAACCTGCATACCCCCGCCCTGCTGCCGAATGACTACTGTCCCGATGTGCACGAGCGACTGGTGCTTTACAAGCGTCTCGCCAACTGCGACAACGACGACGACCTCGACACCATGCAGGAAGAACTGATTGACCGCTTTGGCATACTCCCCGAACAAGGCGAAGCCCTGATCGCCTGCCATCGCCTTCGTATCGCCGCCAAGCCGCTCGGCATTACGAAAATCGACGCCAGTGATAGCGCCATTCAGCTCACGTTTAGTCAAAGTAGCGAGCTTGATCCAACCAAACTGGTCAGCCTGCTACAGCGCGACCGCCGCTACCGCATGAATGGGCCGGACAAACTAAGGATGACGGTGGAAACCCACACGATTAAACAACGGAGTGAATTGATTGAAACGCTAATCAAGGATCTAAGTTGAGGCATAATCGGCTTTACCACAACCTTGATAGCCAATAAAAACACTACAGGCCGCAGTTGCGGCCTGTAGTGTTTTTACCTCATGAGGACTCGTCGAAAAATCAGAGTATGCTTCTAAATTGCCTGTAACCCAGAATCATCAGAATACCCATGATCAGAAGGATCACGGCATTAGGCTCGGGAACAGCACTTACGGCGGGAGTAGCCATTTCGAAAGAAGAGAAGGCTCGATTGCTTACCGTCAGGGAGTTGCTCCAGCTATTGGCGACTGCGGTGCCGATGAAACTGCCGCCGCTACCGGTGATGGTGGCGTCTGTAGCGAGAATACTGGCGGCGAAGCTGATGTTGCTTAGGTTCACCGTTGTCGCGTCATAGAAGTTGAACAGCACGTTATAGCTGCTGAAACCTGACCAACCGCCACTCAGGCTGATATTGCTGCCGGAAACATTGATGATCAATGTGGCGTTGGCGAGTACATTGGCAAAGCTCCAGTTGGAGATGTTGGTGAGGTCACTGCCATTCACGGAAAAGTATTCAACGCTTGAGCCGGTGCCTGTAAGGTTGCCGGTGCTGCCATAGCTATAGCTCACAGTGCCCGTAGAGGCGGTTGAAGCCAGTTTGTCGGACAAGGCTGAAAACGATGTTTTGGCCGCGGCAAAATCAATGGGAGCATCACTGCTGGAGTAGTTGTTGTAACTATCCCATTGAGGTTTGCCGACTGCACCGCCGACCCAGGTAGTTCCATTGACACCGCCATAAGATTTGGTGAGGTTTCCGCCTACGACCAATCCATAGGGGTTATTGGCAGAGTTGCTGATGGTGGATGTGCTGATATCTGCATTGCCACCCACAGCAACGGCACCTCCGATAGAACTCCAACCTGTACTTTTGTAGCTATCAAATACGAAAACGTTATAGTTGCTCGCTACCCCAAGATCTACTGTTTGGGCGACTGCATGCTGTGAAAAAAGCGCAGCGGCCATGACGACCATACTTACTAACTTCATTTTTGCTCCCTTTGGCAATGGGCTGATACATGTATGCATAATATAAAAAGCAATTACCAGGCCATATTTGATTAGTAAATTTTATGCATAATCCTTTCATTCGTTGCCGGTATGATACAAGCTCAAAATTTAAAACGATGTTAAGGCCCTCACACGATGCTCGAAAAACTTATAGCCATGGTGGCTTCATGGATCATTTTGGTCATTTCAACCCTGGGTTATGGAGGCGTGGCATTGCTGATGGCCATTGAATCCGCATGTATCCCCTTACCCTCGGAGATCATCATGCCGTTTGCGGGGTATCTAGTTTATACAGGGGAGCTGACATTGTGGGGCGTGGCCTTGGCGGGCGCAGTGGGCTGCGTGATTGGCTCTATCCCAGCCTATTATCTGGGCATGTATGGCGGCCGCCCGCTGGTGCACAAATATGGCAAATGGTTACTGATTTCGCACCATGATCTGGCATTGGCCGACCGCTGGTTTGAAAAACACGGGGAAATCACCATTTTCATCGGCCGCCTGCTACCCGCGGTGCGGACGTTTATTGCCTTTCCGGCAGGGATTGCCCGAATGAATATGGGCAAATTCATTTTCTACACCTTTACCGGCTCCGTCCTTTGGTGCGGTCTGCTGGCCTATGCCGGCATGAAGTTTGGTCAGCACTGGGATCAGCTCAAGGTGTATTTCCACGAATTTCATATCGTACTGGTGATCGCCGGGGTTATTTTCCTGGTGTGGTATGTGCGCCGCCACTTCAAGGCGGTAAGTCGCAGTCACCATCATCACGATTAAAGCCGGAAGACTTTTGCAGATCAGAGCGTGGGCGCACTGCAACCACACCCTGATCTGCCTGATTCGCGCTTGATAAAGCCGCTAAATCAGAAAAGCTGATCCTCAGCAGCCAGTTCCACCAGCCTCCCCAGCGCCAGGAAGAAAATGGCCTTGCGTACCAGAGTTCCCTGATCGGCAAAAAGACTGGCGTAGTTATCCAGTTGCAACCGGTAGCGCGCCACTTGCGCCCTTAACTGCTCTTCGCTGATGTCAGCCGCTAGCGCCACGGTTTTGTAATCGATAATCCAGCGTACGCCATTTTCCACAAACGTACGATCCACCACATAGCGCTTCAGCTCGCTGGCATCGGCATAGCTCCAGGCCACTTCGGCATCCGCGCCCTCGCGAGCCTGCAATACCCACTGGCCATCTGCGCTGCGTAAAGTCGTCAGCAGCAATTGCACCACCACAGCGGCGGCATCATGTGCCTGTTTTTCGGCATGGCCCTGTTGCTGCAACCAGCGCAGCATGGCGGGCATGGCCTGGTGTATGCGAGCCTCCGGCCAGGTAGCCAAGCCCTGGCGCGCCATCAGCTCAAGATAACGGTGGGCCAGCGTACCAATATCGGCCTCCAGGCTGGCCGCCAGACTAAGCGACTCACTGGCTTCTCCCGGGTTCCACAGTGGCGTAAAGGGCGTGGCGGTTTGCAAAACGGCGGGCATCTGCGGCTGTTGCAGCCGAACCAGCGGCGGCACAAAATCGGCAAGCGTGGCTTCCGCCTGCGGGCTGGTCTCGCTAACGCCCTCTGCTGCCATGGCCTCGGCAAACTGCAAGGCCACTTGCGGCCACAGCAATTGCAAAAAGCTGCCAGACGCCGGACGTGGTTCGCCCTTGGCATTGACCGTGGCGGTGGCAATCAGATGCAGACGGCGCTCGGTACGCGTGGCTGCCACATACAGTACACGGGCATCTTCGTGTTCAGCGCGCTCTTTTTCCAGCAGCCGCAGGTAATCATAAGGCGTTAGGCCGTCATCCAGCCTCGCGCCTTTCGGCACAAAGGGCGCGGCCACCAGTTCAACGCTGCTGCCCTGCTCTTCATCTGCAATCGCCACTTCTTCCCACAGCAGCAAGGGACTATCCTGATTCCCCGTCTTGCGCTCAAGGCCAGGCAAGATCACGGTATCAAACTCCAGGCCTTTGGATTTGTGGATAGTCATCAGCTGCAGGCGACCATCCGCTGCCTCGTCAGCAGCGGCATAGAGTTTCTCGACTTCTTCCGCCAAGCGTATCGGCGTGAATTGCCCCTGATTGTCCAGCTTGTCCACCAAGGCAAAAAACGCCTGCACGTCCTGCACATCGCCCGGCTCCCACAGGCACCATGGCCCGCCCAGCATCAGCCAGGCACTATGCAACCAGCGGCTTACGGGCAGCCGGCCTTGCTGTGCCAACACTTCCTGCAAAATGCTGCGCACATGCAACGCGCGCTGACGGCCATCTTCGGTCATGGCCGCCAGGCGCGCATCCTGCTGTAACAAGCGCCAGATAGTGCTGCGATGATCACTCGCCGCCAGCACATGCATGTCCGCCAGCGTGAGCCCGCACCAGGGCGCGCGCAAAATAGCCAGCCAGTTCACGCGGTCCGCGCGATGATGCAAGGCATGCGTGAGCGCGAGCAAATCCTGAATGATCTGGCGCCCGGCGAGCGCTTCAATTTCCACCGCCTGAAAACGGATATCGCGATGATGACGGCGAATATCCGCCACCAGATGCTCCAGATGGCTGCGAGCGCGCACTAAAACCGCGATACGGCGCTGCGGATGAGCGGCCCACTCTTCGCGGATCAGCTTGACCATCAGCGCCGCTTCGCGCGTGCGCAATTGCTCATTGCTCTCATCCGTGCCCTGAATAAGCGGATGCATCACAACACCGGTATCAACCTCGTCTGCACGGGTAGCCACAAACGGGCGATAGCGAATGGCGCCGCGCGCGATGCTGTCCTCCCGCGGGAATACTTTTGCGAATGCATGGTTGATCCAGTCCACCACCGGCGGGCAGGAGCGGTTATTGCGGCACAGCTGCAATGGCGTCAGGTGAATATCGCCTATGCCCTCGCGCGCCACTTCCAGAAACAGGCCGACGTTAGCCTTGCGGAAGCGATAAATGGATTGCATGGGGTCGCCCACGGCAAACAGCGTGCGGCCATCTCCCGCTTCCCAGCCGCGCGTCAGGCGTTGCAGCAGATGCACTTGACCAGGGCTGGTGTCCTGAAACTCATCGACCAGCAGATGCTGAATACGGTAATCCAGCCGCAGGGCAAGGTCACTGGGCGCATCAGTATCATCCGCCAGGGCATTCAAGGCACGCTGTGATATCTCGACAAAATCAACTTCACGCGCCTCCTGAAATACAAACCACAGCTGGGCCACGGCCAGGTTAAGCAATTGCGCCAGGGCCGACACCACCTGCCAGCTCTCCTCCCCTGCACGCAACTGCGGCAGGCACCGCAAGCGGCACAGGGCAGCATCGGCACCCGCTGTGGCTTGCAGAGCGGCTATCAGCTCCGCCAGCTGCTCCTTATAAGGTTTGGATTCAGGGACCGCCGGAAAGCCGGTATTGACGTTGACGGTTTTGCGCCAGCTATCCTGCCCGGTAAATAGGAGCTCGCAGGCGGCCAGCCACATTGGCAAGGCATTCGGGGTGGCGGGCATGGGGGTTTCCCAATCGCGCAGCAGGGCAATCGGCGCTTCGCATGGCAGGTTGGTGGCGGCATAGCGCGCAATCGGCATCAGCACCTGCTGCAGTCGCACCGGGAAAGCAGCCAGCGCTTCCTGCATGTCCTGCGTAATCAGATGTTGCAAGGCGGCCTCGGCCAGATCACGGGTATCGGTGCGATTGGCATACGGCAGCCACTGATCGCGCTTGGCCAGCATGTCGGCCAGCAACTGGGTGAGGCGCAAACTGTCGTTATCCACATAGCGCAAGGCTTGCGTCACTGCATCGCTGCTGCCATCGGCCAGATCCAGCGTGCGCTCGGCCGCCAGCTGATAATAGGCGGAGGCATCTTCCGTCACCGCCGGTTGCGCGCCAAAGCGGCTCATCAGCGGCATCTGCCGTGCAAGATGGCTGCTCAGCGAGTCAATGGTAAAAATACGCAGGCGCGCCGGGTTTTCCAGCAAATGCCAGCCGCGCTCCGCGGCATGCTGCAAAGCATCCTGACCCAGCGCAAAGGTCTTCTGCTTGTGTGGCTGCGGCGGCCGTTCGCCACTGCCCGCCATCAGCAGGCTATCGAGAATACGCGCCCGCATCTCGGCTGCCGCCTTGTTGGTAAAGGTAATGGCGATGATTTCTTCCGGCTCGCGCACGGTGGTCAGCAACTTGAGGTAGCGCTGGGTCAGCAGCTCGGTTTTACCCGCGCCCGCCGGAGCCTCAACGATAAAGCTTTCCAGCTCCAGGGCACGACGACGGCTTTCGTCATCCTGCGCGAGCAAATGCTCTTGCAGCGCGGCTTCGTCATTCAGCATATTGTCACTCATGCGCGGCTCCCGTCTTGCTGAGCCTGGAGGCGCTCAAACTGCAGTTGCCGCTCGGGCAAACGCAGCAAGGGCAACACTTCGCAATACCTGAGCTGCAGAGGATCCGCCACCCGCACTGCGGCCTCGCCAGATTTGAGCTCGCGGGCAATCGCTTGCAGGCTTTCGCGCCAGTGATCGAGCAAGGTATGCCAGTCGGCAAAGCGTTCGGCATCAAAAATATCGCGTGCCTTGCGATCATCCAGTGTCATCAGCGCAGGCAGGATTTCTTCACCGGCAATCCCGGAAAACGCATGCTCCTCGGTGCGCACCATGGCAAAGCTGACGGCTGCCACCTCGCCATCGTCCAGGCTGAATGCGGCATAGACCGGCAGTTGTGGCTCGGTGATGCGCGATTCCGCCCAGTTGCGGATATCCGGCTTTTGCCCGGTTTTGTAGTCCATGATGAGTACGCGCCCATCCGGTAGCTGGTCAATCCGGTCCAGCACCAGCCGGATTTCCACGCCCTCAATCATTACCTTGGTGTCGCGTTCGCAATCCAGCACACTGAAATCCACTTCGCGCGTTTTTTCAAAGGCCAGCCAGGCGCTGACCAGTTTGATCAGGCGCTCCTGCTCCAGCTGGCAAAACGCAGGCGACAGCGTTTCGTCGCGTTCGGCGGCAAAGTCCTGCAAGGCCTGTTGCGCGGCTTCTGCCAGCGCCGCATGCAGTTCTTCGGCATCCAGCGCCTGCAAATAAGCCAGGTCACGCCCCTGCCAGAAATGCTGTAACACGCCGTGCACCAGCGTGCCGCGCTCGGCGGGCTCAAGCCCATTCACCGGGGCTTTCAGCTCACGTGCACCAAGACGGTACTGGTAATACGCCCATGCCGGGCAGATCGCCTGCGCTTTCAGGAGGCCCGTGCCGCCAGACACATGTTCGCCCTCGCCCACCGCCGGTGCCATGTGGTCGTCCAGCACTTGCAGGGCTGCGTGTTCGCCATGCGCCAGTTGCTCAGCCAGGGTCTGGGCCTTGGCCCAATCGCCATCGAACACGGGGATATCGCTCAATATCGGGCTCGCGCGCAATTGCCGTTCGCCATCTTTCAATGCGCTGGAAAACACGATCAACGGTGCGGTATGCAACAAGCGCTGATGCAGAATGCGGGCAAACGCCGTTTGCACCGCACTATCGGCATTCGGCACGCCAGCGGCGCGCTGCACCGTGGCAGGAATAAGCGGGTTAGGTCTTGGTGGTGGTGGCCAGACATGATCATTCATGCCCATCACCCACAGCGCATCCAGCGGGGCGGCGGCGCCTTCCAGCATACCCATCACCTGCACGGGCGGATCGCCACTGACCTCGGGCTGAAATATCTGCTCGCGGCAGAGCTCGCCCAGACGCTGCAATGCCTGCATGCCATTCAGAGTGTCACCAAACACATCCAGCCGTGCCAGGGCTTGCAAGCTGCGCGAAAAGGCGCGCTGTGCCTGGAACTCATGGCTGGAGATACTGCGCTCGCCTGGCCATTGCAAGGCAGCCAGCAATTGTTCAAATTCGGCGGCCCATAGCGAAGGCAATTGCCGACGCGGCTGCGCCTCACGCACTGCCCAGCCAGCCCGTAAATCCTGCAGCAGCTGGCCAATGGGCAGCGGGTTTTCGCCTTCCTGCAAGCGCTCAATCAGGCGTAACAAACGCATCATGCTGACTGTTTGTGGCAGCCATTGCCGCATGCGGCTATCCAGCTGGGCGCGGGCGTCCGCCTCGCCCAGACTGGCCGACCAATAGGGATTAAGCAGCAATACGGAAAAATCCTGTTGCTCTATGCGCTGCTGCCAGAAGATACGCAGCAAGGCCAAGGCGGCATGCACCACCGGCTGCGTGTTCAGCGGCAACCCCAGGGAAAAGTCATAGGCGCGATCCGCCTCCACCAGGCCGGGGCGTACGGTAACGGGGTGCAGCACCTCATCCAGCAATGCTGCAAGCCGCGTGCGCAGCTTGCCCAGCTCAGGCACCACCAGCCCCAGCCGCGCTTGCGGGTTATCATTCAGCTGCTGCGCGACCCAGGCGACGGCGGCACGGCATTCGGCCTCCTGCGTCTCCAACATGGCATGCTGTGCGTGTCCGGGCTGCGCCAGCAAGGTGGCGTGATTGCTGAGCACCACGCCGCGCTGCTGCAACAGGCTTTGCAGACGCTGTTCCTGCGGGCCCAGCCGGTCAAATCCGGCAAAGGCCATACTGGCAGGCAAAGGCAGTTGGCCGCGCTCCAGGCAATCCAGCTGCCATGCCATATAGCGCACAGGCTCCAGCCAGCCGGATTGGCGGCAACGCTGCACAAAATGCTCGCGCCAGCTCAAAAACTGGCGACTCTCTTCCGTGTGGCCGCCCGGCGGAATCTGCAGCTGCCATTCAAACATCAGGCGATGCGCCTCCATGGCGGCTTGCGCCATGCCGGGCACATCAAACAAGGCGGCGGCATTGTCGTTCGCCAGCGCTTCTTCTATCACCTTTTCCCACAGCATGCGTTCCTGCAGCTCACTGAGCACGCCCTGCGGCGCCGTGGCCACATCCACCTCGCCACTGAGGATCGCTTGCTCGGTGACATCATCCAGCCATTGCTTGAGCGTAAGGGTGGGAAGAGGCTGCCATGCCGACAATCCGGTGGCATGCTGACGGCGGTCATGATGCAAACGCAAGCTGCGTGCGAGGCGGGCCGTGGAGCAAAGGATCAGGGCGGGAGAATCAGGCATGTAAAAGATGGAATCAGATGGGCAATTAACCGGACTCAAGGTTAACATATAGGCCACTTAGATGGCGCGAACCGATATGGCAGACCAGAAAAATTACATTACGCCGGAAGGCTACGCCACCCTCAAGGCGGAATTCGAACAGCTTTATAAAATTGAGCGCCCCAAGGTCGTGAGCGATGTCTCGTGGGCGGCGAGCAATGGCGACCGCAGCGAAAACGGCGATTACATCTATGGCAAACGACGGTTGCGCCAGATCGACTCGCGCTTGCGGTTTCTGATGAAAAGCATGGACCTGGCCGTGATCGTCGACCCCAAGGAGCAGCAGTCGCTGGAGAAAGTGTTTTTTGGTGCCTGGGTATCGCTTTACTCACTGGAGCGCGACATCGAACACCATTACCGCATCGTGGGCCAGAATGAACTGGACCCGACGCGCGGCTATATCAGCTGGATTTCGCCGCTCGCGCGCGCCATGCTAGGCAAGCAGATCGGCGATGTGGTTCGCGCGCAGACGCCCGCCGGTGAGGAAAGCTACGAAATCATCGATATCCGTTACAGCCCGCCGGAAAACTGAGCGAAAACGCACGCATGACAGACAAGCGACAACGCTGGGATATCTTCTGCCGCATCGTCGATAACTACGGCGACATCGGCGTTTGCTGGCGGCTGGCACGCCAACTGGCCCATGAATATGCACTGGATGTCAGGCTGTGGGTTGATGCCTTGCCGGTGGCACAACGTCTGCTGCCAGCGCTGGATACGCAGCGGGCCGAGCAAGTGCTGGATGGCGTCACCATCGCGCACTGGTCGCCAGACTTCCAGTTTGACCGGATAGCTGACGTAGTGATCGAAGCCTTTGGCTGCGAATTGCCCGAGCCCTATATCAACGCCATGGCGGCGCAGCCGCCGGTGTGGATCAACCTGGAATATCTCAGCGCCGAAGCATGGGTGGAAGAGTTCCACCTGCAACCCTCCCCTCACCCCCGACTTGCGCTCACGAAGACGTTTTTCTTCCCTGGCTTTACGGAAAACACCGGTGGGCTATTGCGCGAGCGCCACTTAATGAAAGAGAGAGATGCCGCGCAAGCTGGCTCTTCTGCCACGTTCAGCGCCATGGCAAGCCCTGCCGATGCCTTGCGGGTTTCCCTGTTCGCTTATCCGCAAGCCCACATTACTGGCTTGTTCAACGCCATGGCGAATGGCGATAGACCCGTGGTTTGTCTGATACCGGAAAGTAGCCTGCTGGCGCCTGTCAGCCAGTTTTTCGACACAGAAACACTCCAGCCTGGCGATCATTACTCGCAAGGTGCACTAAGTGTCCATATCCTGCCGTTTCTCAGCCAGGCGGAGTATGACCAGCTCTTGTGGTCGTGCGACCTCAACTTTGTGCGCGGTGAAGACAGCTGGATCCGCGCCATCTGGGCAGGACGGCCCTTCGTCTGGCAGCCTTATATCCAGAGCGAAGATACGCATCTGGTTAAACTCGAAGCGTTTTTGCAACGCTACCTGCCGCCTTTGGAAACAGCTGCGGCGGATGTCTGGGCCACGTTTCATCGGCAATGGGCACAAGGGCAACTGGCAGCCGACAGCTGGCCCCGGCTGGCGCATGCCTTGCCCGCCATTCAGCAGCATGCCAGCCAGCAATCGCAAGCCCTTGCTGCACAAGACGATCTGGCGGCCAAGCTGGTGATTTTTGTGAGAAATTTTCAATAATCTAGGGTATAATTCGCGGCTTTTTACACTTCACCCTTTTTAAGGTCGCAGGACAACACATGAAAACAGCTCAGGAACTTCGCGTAGGCAACGTATTTATGGTGGGTAACGATCCCATGGTCGTACTCAAAGCCGAATACAGCAAATCGGGCCGCAACTCTTCCGTGGTCAAGATGAAATTCAAGAATCTGCTCACCGAATCCCCGAGCGAAGCGGTTTACAAAGCCGATGACAAGTTTGATGTTGTCGTGCTGGAAAAGAAGGAAGTGAGCTACTCCTACTTTGCTGACCCGATGTACGTGTTCATGGATACCGAATACAACCAGTACGAAATCGAAGCCGAAACCATGGCCGATGCCCTGAACTTCCTGGAAGACGGCATGCAGTGTGAAGTGGTGTTCTACAACGGCAAGCCTATCTCCGTTGAACTGCCTAACTCCGTTGTTCGCGAAATCACCTACACCGAGCCAGCCGTCAAGGGCGACACCTCCGGCAAGGTCATGAAGCCAGCCCGTATTTCCACCGGTTTTGAATTGCCAGTGCCTTTGTTCTGTGACATCGGCGACAAGATCGAAATCGACACCCGTACGCTGGAATACAAGAACCGCGTCAAGTAATCGATACACGGCATTTCATGGTGGCATGCACCATGCAAAAAAGGGAGCTCAGGCTCCCTTTTTTATTGTCCGAACACATCCCTTAACCCCGTCAATCAGGCTTGCGTTTGTAGCCGACAATTTTCCGCCTTGGCGCTTCAGGCGGTCTTTCCAGCATGGCTTGGGTACGTGCCCCCGCCTCCGCAATCAGCTCTTCAATCAGCTCGGCTTCGGGCAGGTTATGCCAGTATTTCTTGGGCATTTCCTTTTGCATGGCCTTGAGCTTGAGCCGGGCCGGATTAAAAATATGCCGGTAGTAACTCAGCCACAGCGCCTCACTGGCATCCTCTTCGGGCAAGGCCTCCGGCATGCCGCCGGGCAAAAACTGCAAGGCTTTGCCATCCCAATGCATGCCCATGCGCGGGCTCATGATGGTCCAATCCATGCTGGTGAATCGGCCAATAAAGAAAGGCGCGATCGCCGCCATAATGTGATGTTCGGGCTCAAACCAGGCCAGGTAGCGTGGCCGCCCTTCCACAACGGTTTCGCGAAAGCGGACAAAGGCTTTCATCTTGTGCTTGTCGCGCCCCACCGCCTTTGCCATGGCATGCAGCCGAGCAACATCGGCATCCCCCGTCAGCCGCATCAATCCGCGCTCGCGCTGACATCGCCATAGCACCCGGTAAAGCAAGCCGAACCGCTCAGTCGCAGCATGCAAAATAACCATGCGTGCAAGCTCAACAAACTGCTTGGACACCATCAGCCGCTGGCCGTCTTTGGCGGGTGGCGCCTGCGTGTCAGGTACTGACTCGACAGAGGGCCTCGCGAATATATCCTCTTGAATGATGGACTCCTCGGTAGGCCGCACACTCCAGTGCACATCATGCGGGGCCACGCCTGCCAGAATCAGGCGGCGTGCCGCATCGCGCCAGCCATCCATATCGGTTTCATGCTGTAGATAAACCGTTTCCATATCAACTACAGGAATAATCCCAGTTGCTGTGGCTGGGCGGGTATTTCTTTCAGCTGGGCAGGCAGGCTTGCCGCATCCAGCGTGGCGCCGGGGTGATGGTCAGGCAGTTGAATGAACGGCAGCATGCGGTTCACCGGCGCCCGCATGCGCACCAGATCATCCAGCCGCACCGCCCTGACACGACGTGCAGCCAGAATGCGTTGCACATTACGCACACCCAGGCCGGGCACCCGCAACAAGGTTGCTTTGGGAGCACGGTTGATATCAACCGGGAACATGGCACGATTCTGCAAGGCCCAGGCGGTCTTGGGGTCCATGTCCAACGCCAGCATGCCTTGTTCACCGGTAATGATTTCATGCGATTCAAATCCGTAAAACCGCATCAGCCAATCGGCCTGATACAGTCTGTGCTCGCGCACCAGCGGTGGTGATTGCAGGGGCAAGACCGGGCTGGCATCAGGAATGGGGCTGAAAGCCGAGTAATACACACGCCGCAGGCGATACTGGCCATAAAGATCGGCGCTGGTATTCAGGATAGTCCTGTCATCCGTGGCATCGGCCCCGACGATCATCTGGGTGCTTTGGCCTCCGGGTGAAAAGCGCGGCGGCCGCTTGCCCGTCAGGGTTTTATCTTTGCTCGCATCAATGCGCTCGCGCAATTTGCCCATGGAAACGCGAATCGCCACGCCATCTTTTTCTGGTGCCAGGGTCGACAGGCTTGCCGCCGTCGGCAGTTCAATGTTGATGCTGAGGCGGTCGGCATAACGCCCGGCGCGCGCCAGCAATTCCGGGCTGGCATCGGGGATGGTTTTCAGATGAATGTAACCGCGAAAATCATGCTCTTCCCGCAGTATGCGTGCCACTTCCACCACCTGCTCCATGGTGTAATCCGGGCTCTGGATTATGCCGGAGCTGAGGAACAGGCCTTCGATATAGTTTCGGCGATAAAACGACAGGGTGAGCTGCACCACCTCATCGATACTGAAGCGCGCACGGGGCACATTGCTGGTCACCCGGTTAACGCAGTACACACAGTCATACAGGCAAAAATTGGTGAGCAGAATTTTCAATAGCGAAATACACCGACCATCCGGCGCATAGCTATGACAAATGCCCATGCCCGTAGTGGAGCCTATGCCTTTGCCATAGTGCGAGTTGCGCTGCTCGGTGCCGCTGGAGGCACACGAGGCATCGTATTTGGCGGCATCCGCCAGTATCTCCAACTTCTGTTTTAGCTGCATGAAGTTATTGTACGTTCGTTCAACCCACTTTCCTAGCAAGTGGCTAATTGCATCGTATTGAGCTTGGGCACCCACTTACCTTCACTCGTGTAAATACCGAAAAATCTCGCTTCCAGATTCAGGAAATTATGACAATAGTTCGCGTGTCAACCTCAACGGGCACAAGTTTTGCTATATCTTTCTACGCGCCGTACCCAAACAAGAAAGTGAGTCTCTTATGCCTACCGATCAAATCCCCAGCAGCCACTGTCACATGATAGACAGCATGGTCAGTCTTAACCGTTATCGGGATGGCTTGCAGCAACTGCAGAATGTATGGGACAACCTTTCCCTGCTGAGCCAGCTTTCGGGTACCGGGACCGACATGACAGAAACCCGCCAGGCCTTCAGCCAGGTGACCAATGATGTGCTGAATAGCCTGGCCGAGGAAACGCTGGACAAGACCGTTACCTCCCTCACCTCCAAAGCCCAGGTAACCGTGGACATTGTGGTGCGAAACCTGTTTGAGCGCACCGCAGACATCGGTTTCCTGGCGACTGACGATGACATCCGTGCATTTCTGGACAAACATTTCAGTGGCGCCGCCTACCCCTCGGACCTGGATGCCCTGCGCCATCGCTTTCGCGAATACGTCAAAAAATACTCGGTTTACTCCAACATCATCCTGCTCGATACCGATGGCAATGTGCTGGTACAGCTGGATGAGAAAAACCCCGTGACACAAAGCCAGGATGCCCTGATTGCCGAGGCGCTGGAGACGACAGAAGCCTATGTGGAAGTGTTCCGCAAAACCGATCTGCTGCCTGAGCAGAACACCAGCCTGATCTACGCGTATCGCGTGACCACTACCAACCAGCGCGTGGCTGGGGTGCTATGCCTGTGCTTCCGTTTTGAAAACGAAATGGAAGGCGTGTTCGGCGACCTGATCACGCACCAGGATTGGGCCGTGGGCTTGTTGCTGGATCAAAAAGGGTGCGTCGTCGCCAGCAGCGACAAATATCAGATCCCGATTGGTGCTCCGCTTGAAGTGGCCGCCGACAAGGACTATCTGCTGACCCGCTTTGCCGGGCGTGAATACATCGCCGTTACCTGCAAAACCAAAGGCTACCAAGGCTATATGGGACCAGGCTGGATAGGTCACGCCATGATTCCGCTGGAGCATGCGTTTGATGGCGATATCGCGACCTCTGTCGCCGGCATTGATAAAAAACTGCTCGCCAAGGTTATGCGCAGCCCTCTGCTCTTCTCGCAAACGCTGCTGGGCATTCCCAAGCAGGCATCCACCATCCAGAACCGCCTCAATCAGTCGGTCTGGAACGGCAATATCTGGCAGAAACGCGAATCTGGCCAGACCGCGCATCAATCCAGCTTTTCCAAGACCTTGCTGTGGGAAATCAGCAACACCGGCTTCAAGACACAACATGTCATTGAAACTACCGTGTCTGACCTTTATCAGACGGTGGTATCGGTGATGCTGGAAAACTCGCGTTTCTTCGCATCGCTCGCCGTCGACATCATGGATCGCAATCTGTATGAGCGCGCCAACGACTGTCGCTGGTGGGCATTGACGACGACCTTCCGTCAATTGCTCAGCCACAGCAACCGCTCCCGCAGCGATGTTGCCGCGATTGAAAAAGTGCTGTCGTACATCAATGGCTTGTACACGGTGTATGCCAATCTGGTGGTGTTCGACCGTCAGGGCGAGATCATCGCCGTTTCCAATCCGGCCTACAACGATTGTGTAGGCACATTCATCGAAGCCGAATGGATGTCGCGCCTGAGAGGGCTGCGCAGCTCGCAGGATTACGTGGTGTCGCGCTTTGAGGCCACCCCGCTGTACAAAAACAAGCCAACCTACATTTACGCCGCCGCCATTCGTTCAGAAGATGACGTCGGCATCGTCGGCGGTATCGGCATTGTGTTTGACAGCGCCCCGCAATTCTCCGCCATGCTCACGGATGCCTTGCCACGCGATACAGCCGGCGAGCCTATTCCCGGCAGTTTCACGCTTTATGTAGACGGCGATTTGCAGGTCATCTCCTCCACCCTGCCCGCCTTCAGCGTGGGCAGTACATTCACCATCCAGCCTGCCCTGTGCAAACTGGCACCGGGCGAAGCGGCGTTCGATATCGTGCTGCATGAAGGTCGCTATTACGCTGTCGGCGCCCGTGCATCCTCAGGCTATCGCGAGTTCAAGGGACCGAATGACCCCTACCAGAATCCAGTGACGGCGCTGATCTTCATCCCCCTGGGCAATGCGGCGGATATCGATGCCATGATCACCTCCGATAATACCTACCAGCACACGCAATTCAAGCCTACCTCCAGCAGCACACCGGTCGCGGGCGCAGAAGAGTACGCCACTTTCTATGTCGGCAACGAATGGATGGCCTTGCCTGCCGGTCAGGTACTCGAGGCGGTGCAACCGGAAAACATCAAGCAGTTGCCAGAAAGCGCCCATATCCTTGAGGGTATGATGCAGCATAGGGGTGGCGTGATTCCGGTGCTGAATCTGGCCAAGCTGATCAATACCGAGTGCCACACAGCGCCGGAAAATCGCCAGGTGATTGTGATTGAAGCAACGGAGGAATCCCCGCGCTTTGGCATTCTGGTCAGCGCCCTGGGCGAGATTCCATCGATTGTGCCTTCGAATATTGAGCTTATCGCGACCATCTTCTCCATCGGCAATACGCCTGCGGAAGGGGTTACCCGCGTTAAATCCGACAATGGCAAAGACAACCTGCTCATTGTGTTATCCACGCAAAGTCTCTGGAAGAAAATATATAACTACCAGCATGCACTGGAAAACAATGTCGTGCAGATAGCGGCTTGATTGCCATCGCAGTCGGTACACATCGCAAGACACCGCGCACAAGCGAGTATGATGGCGGCTTGAAATCCGCGCGAGATCATGAGCATGCCTAAGGAATACATCACGCCTGGCGTGTATGTGCAAGAAACATCCTCAACTCCGCCCGCCATTGAAGCCATGGCGAGCGGAGTACCGGTATTCATCGGCTATACCGAGCTCGCCGGCACTTCGCAGGAGCCGCTCACTCTCGTCCCTCGCCGTATCAGTCATCAATGGGAATTCATCCAGCTATTCGGCAGTGCGTATCCCGAAAGCGGCTTTGCGGTCTCCATCAAGGCCGACGGCACGGCCGCAGCCCAGGTGCAATCGACCAGCCCGCATGTGCTGCATGACAGCCTGGAACTGTTTTTTGCCAATGGCGGGCAGGATTGCTGGGTAATCTCCGTCGGCAGATTCAAAACAGCCAATGAGACACTGCAATTGGCAGAGTTGCAGGCAGGCCTGGATATCGCGGCCACCATGCAGGGCGTAGACCTCATCGTCATCCCCGAAATGCAGGCACTCAGCCTGGATGACTATCGCACCCTGGCCGATGCTGCCTTGTCCCATGCCGCCACCTGCCATGATCGCTTTGTGATTCTCGATATGCTGTTCAAACCCGCTCCGGGCAATACCTCCAGCCTGGCGCAGCATTTTCATGAGGGCCTGGAAATCTACCGGGAACAGGGCATAGGTCAGCAGCATCTGAGCTGGGGAGCGGTGTATGCGCCTCATCTTTTGGTCAGCCTGCCGCGCAGGCTGGATGAGCCCAATATCCAGGTCACTCTGGCCGATGGCAGCGAGCTGTCGCTGTCCAATCTGTTTGCGCATCATCGGGCTTTGTATACCGCCGTCATTGCCGCCATTCATGCCCAGCCGCGGGTACTGCCACCGTCCGGTGCCATCGCCGGATGCTATGCGGCCCAGGATCGCAACCGCGGCATCTGGAAGGCTCCCGCCAACATGACACTGTCGCTGGTCAACGCTCCTGCCGTGGAGCTGCCGGTGGCGGATTACGAAACCATGAATGTGGATGTGATGCGCGGCAAGTCCATCAACCCCATCCGGCTTTTCACGCATAAGGGCACGCTGGTATGGGGTGCACGCACGCTGGCGGGTAACGACAATGAATGGCGTTATGTACCCACCAGACGCTTGTGTACCTGGATAGAAACCTGCATCCGCCGCAGCTCCGGCTGGCTGACATTTGAAGAAAACACGCCCGCTACCTGGCAAACACTGCAATCCAGCGTCGAGACGTTTCTGATGATGTTATGGCGTAACAGTGTGTTTACAGGGGAAAAGCCCGAGCAGGCCTTTTTTGTGCGGGTGGGTCAAGGGCTTACCATGACCCTGCAAGATGTGGCAGATGGGCGGGTCCGGCTGGAGATCGGGGTTGCCACCCAACGCCCAGCCGAGTTTGTTCATATGCAGCTCAGCTTCATGCTGGGAGCGCAGGCCTGAGAGGACATCAGGCCTGCGATTTGACGTGACGTTTCATGAGCGAATTCTGCTCCATCTTCCAGTCGCGTTCTTTCTCGGTCTGGCGCTTGTCGTACTGCTTCTTGCCCTTGGCCAGCCCGATCTGCAGCTTGATGCGGCCCCGGGTGAAATGCAAATCAAGCGGCACCAGCGTATAGCCAGCGCGTTCCACCTTGCCGATCAGCTTGGCAATTTCTTCCGAATGTAGCAGCAGCTTGCGGGTACGAATGGCATCTGGCCGAACGTGCGTTGAGGCAGAACCCAATGGCGTGACATGGCAGCCAATCAGGTAAATCTCCCCGCGCTGAATGATGACGTAAGCTTCTTTCAGCTGGATACGGTTATCCCGTATGGCTTTAACCTCCCAGCCTTCCAGCACAATGCCCGCTTCGTATTTTTCCTCGATGAAATAATCGTGAAATGCTTTTTTGTTCTGTGCAATGCTCATGTCTATCCGTTCCGGTGATGCATATCCACATGACCATGTCGCCAGGGTCAAAGTTTATGGTGCCGCACCGGGAATATGGCTTAAAATTGCCATTTTACTCCAGTTGCAAAGCTCCGATGGCTCAGGTTGAAAAAACAGTATTGGTCCCGCATTCCTGCGAGCGCATGTATGCGCTGGTGGATGCCGTCGAAAACTATCCCGCCTTCTTGCCCTGGTGTGGTGGCACCGAAGTCATCCAGCGCGACGAAGAATCCACCACCGCCACGCTGCGCATTGATTATCACGGCATCAAGCAGCACTTCACCACCCAGAATATCAAGACCTACCCCACCATCATGGAAATACGGCTGAAGGATGGCCCTTTCCGCCATCTGGAGGGGGTATGGCGCTTTATTCCGCTGGCTGAAGAAGCGTGCAAGATTGAGTTCCGACTAAGCTATGAATTCTCAAATGGCTTGCTGGAAAAGCTGATTTCGCCGGTATTCAGCCACATTGCCAACACCTTCGTCGATGCCTTTGTCGTGCGCGCCGACGAGGTTTACCGCTAAACGCCACCATGGATTCCAGCCCGCAAATACTGGTTGAAGTTGCCTATGCCGAGCCTGACCGGCAACGCATTATCCCACTCATGGTAGAGAGCGGCGCAACAGCAGAACAGGCTATCCGGCATTCCGGCATTTTGACGGAGTTCCCGCAGATTGATCTCGGCGTTAACAAGATCGGGATTTTCGGCAAGCATGCCAGTCTGCAAACCCCCTTGCGCGCAAGGGACAGAGTCGAGATTTACCGTCCGCTGATTGCCGACCCCAAAGACATACGCAGGAAGCGCGTGGCGGAAGGTCGGGACCTGAAAAAGCGCTAACAAAAAAGCGGTGGCAATATCGCCACCGCTTGTTCTGGTCAGCCAGCCAGGCTGAGCCTATTGTATCTTGGGCCTGTTTATACCCTGGGGCTACTTGCAGTATTTATCCACCTGCTTCTGGGCCTCTTCCAGGCCTTTGTCAATCGCGCTGTCATCCAGATACTCGCGCTCGCCATCGGCATTCATCTTGTAAATGCGCCCGCCCTGCTGATAGTTGGCCAGATTGCCACGCGCTGTAGCGCAGTTATCCTGCTTCTGTTTCTCTGCGGCCTGCTTTTGCTGATCCTGCTTTTTGGATCTTTCCGCATCATCCCGCCGACGCTGGGCATCGATCTCCTTCGACAGCTTGGGGTCCTTGATGGATGCTCCTTCCTCGGGCGCAGCCTTGGCCGGTGCTGGCGCAGGAGCGGCGATCTTGCCACCGCCTATGGTTTCATAGGGCAGGTTTTTGGGAGGAATATCCGAGTACCGCGTGGTGCCATTGGTATCTTTCCATTTATACACATCCGCCATCGCCATCATCGGCAACAGTAATAAAGCAACAAGCAGCAAGCGCGAATGCATCATGAAAATTCCTTGGCTAAGATAGGGCCTAGCGTAAAACCAGTGGCGCCTGCCGTCAATGCGTACCTGACCAAGGGTGCTGGCCCATGTGGCGCATAGCGCCATGCAGGCCGGATCAGCACGGCAACAACCGTAAAGTGACACCAGAGATACAGCAACGCATGATGGTCGTTTACCGAAATACGGCAAATCGGTATAATTAGCTTTTGTCGGAAAGAAATTATATGCGTCTGTTGCAACAAGCGCTTACCTTCGATGACGTATTACTGGTACCGGCACACTCCAATGTGCTGCCACGCGAAGTAAGCCTCGCCACCCAGCTCACCCGCTCTATTCGCCTCAATATCCCCCTTGTGTCTGCAGCCATGGACACCGTGACGGAAGCCCCACTGGCGATTGCTCTCGCCCAGGAAGGCGGCATGGGCATTATTCACAAAAACATGAACATTCAGACGCAAGCTGCCCATGTATCTCGCGTCAAGCGTTTTGAATCCGGCGTGGTCAACGATCCCGTCACCATTCAGCCGCACATGACCGTACGTGATGTTCTGGCCTTAACCCGCCAGCACAAGATCTCCGGCCTGCCTGTTGTTGATGGCACCAAGGTAGTCGGCATTGTCACCAACCGTGACTTGCGCTTTGAAACCAATCTTGACCAGCCTATCGTCAATATTATGACGCCACGCGAGCGTCTGGTTACCGTACCAGAAGGCGCCCCACGTGAAGCCGTCATGGCGCTCCTGCACAAGCACCGCCTGGAGCGCGTGCTGGTCGTGAACGATGCCTTTGACCTCAAGGGCCTGATCACGGTCAAAGATATTCAGAAATCGACGGATCACCCCCTTGCCTGTAAAGATGCCCATGGTCGCTTGCGCGTAGGAGCTGCAGTCGGCGTGGGCGAAGGCACCGAAGAGCGCGTCGCCGCGCTGGTAGAAGCCGGCGTTGACGCCATCGTGGTCGACACCGCCCACGGTCACTCTCAGGGCGTGCTGGATCGCGTCAAATGGGTCAAACAGAACTTCCCTCAAGTGCAGGTGATCGGCGGCAATATCGCCACCGCTTCGGCTGCACTGGCACTTGTGGATGCTGGCGCTGATGGCGTCAAGGTCGGTATCGGCCCAGGCTCCATCTGCACCACCCGTATCGTGGCCGGTGTAGGCGTTCCGCAAATCAGCGCCGTATCCAACGTTGAAGAAGCATTGCGTGGCACTGGCGTTCCGTTTATTGCCGATGGTGGCATCCGCTACTCAGGCGACATTTCCAAGGCCATCGCCGCTGGTGCTTATTCCGTGATGCTGGGCGGCATGTTTGCCGGTACAGAAGAAGCCCCGGGCGAAATCGAACTGTTCCAGGGCCGCTCTTACAAGTCCTACCGTGGCATGGGTTCGGTTGGCGCGATGCAAAAAGGCTCCAGCGACCGCTACTTCCAGGACAATGAAGGCAATGCCGACAAGCTGGTACCGGAAGGAATTGAAGGCCGCGTGCCCTACAAAGGCAGCGTGATTGCCGTCATTCACCAGCTGATGGGTGGCCTGCGCGCCTCCATGGGCTATGTGGGCTGCAAGAGCATCAACGAAATGCGCGAAAAAGCCGAGTTTGTGCAGATTACCTCGGCCGGCATGCGCGAATCGCATGTGCACGATGTGCAGATCACCAAAGAAGCTCCGAACTATCATATCGACTAACATCAACCTGCATTGATGCATGGGCAAACCGCTTTGATACTGATTAAAGCCGTTTGCCCTTCATCATTTTAATGGCACTCAATACCATGGCTCACCAGAAAATCCTTATCCTTGACTTTGGCTCCCAGGTCACCCAGCTGATTGCACGTCGCGTGCGTGAAGCGCATGTTTATTGCGAGATTCATCCATGTGATGTCTCCGATGATTTCGTGCGCGACTTTGGCGCCAACGGCATCATTCTCTCCGGCAGCCATGCCAGCGTGTACGAAGAAGAAACCGACCGCGCCCCGCAGGCGGTGTTTGAGCTGGGCGTGCCCGTGCTCGGCATCTGCTACGGCATGCAAACCATGGCCCAGCAGCTTGGCGGCAAGGTGGAAGCAGGCACCAAGCGTGAATTCGGCTTTGCCGAAGTCCGTGCACGCGGGCACTCTGCCCTGTTCAATGCAATTCAGGATCGCACCAACAGCGAGGGCCATGGCCTGCTGGAGGTCTGGATGAGCCACGGCGACAAGGTCACCGAGCTGCCGCCCGGCTTTAAAGTCATTGCCAGCAACGACACCACGCCGATTGCCGCCATGGCTGATGAAGAGCGCAAATTCTACGCGGTGCAGTTCCACCCCGAGGTCACGCACACCCGCCAGGGCCAGGCCATGCTGAACCGCTTTGTGCTGGATATCTGCCAGACCCGCGCTGACTGGATCATGGGTGATTACATCAGCGAAGCCGTCGAGCGTATTCGTCAGCAAGTGGGCGATGAAGAAGTCATTCTGGGCCTGTCTGGCGGCGTGGACTCCAGCGTGGCCGCTGCGCTGATCCACCGTGCCATCGGCGACCAGCTGACCTGTGTGTTTGTTGACCACGGCCTGTTGCGCCTCAACGAAGGCAAGATGGTCATGGAAATGTTTGCCGGCCAACTCCACGCGCGCGTGATTCATGTGGATGCCACCGCGCAATTCATGGGTCAGCTCGCTGGCGTGAGTGACCCGGAAGCCAAACGCAAGATCATCGGCCGTGAGTTCGTCGAGGTTTTCAAGGCTGAAGCCGCCAAACTCAAGGCAGGCACAGGTGGGCACAAGGGTGCCAGCTTCCTCGCCCAAGGCACGATTTACCCGGATGTGATTGAATCCGGCGGCGCCAAATCCAAAAAAGCCGTCACCATCAAGAGCCACCATAATGTAGGCGGCCTGCCTGAGCAATTGGGCCTGAAACTGCTGGAACCTCTGCGCGACCTGTTCAAAGATGAAGTTCGTCAGCTGGGCGTGGCCCTCGGCCTGCCGCCAGACATGGTGTACCGTCACCCATTCCCCGGTCCCGGCCTCGGCGTGCGTATTCTGGGCGAAGTAAAACAGGAGTTTGCTGACCTGCTGCGTCAGGCAGATGCGATTTTCATCGAAGAGTTGCGCAGCACCATAGACGAGGTCAGCGGCAAAAGCTGGTACGACCTCACCAGCCAGGCCTTTACCGTTTTCCTGCCAGTCAAATCCGTCGGCGTCATGGGCGACGGCCGCACCTACGACTACGTCGTTTCCCTGCGCGCCGTGATCACCAGCGACTTCATGACCGCGCACTGGGCCGAACTCCCCTACAGCCTGCTCGGCCGCGTCTCCAACCGCATTATCAACGAAGTCCGTGGTATCAACCGCGTCGTCTACGACATCTCCGGCAAACCACCGGCGACGATTGAATGGGAGTAGCGCTTTCGAAGGGAGGAGTAGGCTCCGCTCGCGTAGCGAGTGGTAGCGGGGCCGAAACGTGATGGGAAATGAACCGACCACCGTGAATGAGGCCCGGCTTTCGAAGGGAGGAGTAGGCTCCACTCGCATAGCGAGTGGTAGCGACCCCGTAGAAAGTGCTGCGGGCCGAAACGTGATGGGAAATGAACCTACCACCGCCTATGAGGCCCGGCTTTCGGGAGGAGTAGTTGGCTCCGCTCGCGTAGCGAGTGGTAGCGCACCTGCACCAAGCGCTATAGGCGGGATGAATCAGTTAGAATGGCTGGCTGTAGCCAGCATGATGCAAAGAGGCTTGCGTTGAGCCGCGGCTTCGTTAAAGAGGATGATCTGGAGCATGCTGGCACGGATGTGCCGGAGCGTCCGGTAAGCCAGCACCCGAATTATGTAACGCCACATGGCTTGCAACTGTTACAGCAGGATATGCAAGCCTTGGAAAAAGAACGCGCGACGCTATCAGCGCGCAAGGACGATCCAACGGCCCAACAGCGTCTGAGCATGATTAATCGCGATTTGCGTTATCTTGAAGCAAGACTGGAAGCCGCTATCATCGTCGATCCGACGCAGCAGTCTCGAGAACAGGTGCTGTTTGGCGCTCATGTGCATGTAGAAGACGACGAAGGTCAACGCCAAGTTTTCCAGATTGTTGGGGAGGATGAGGCAGACATTGCACAGAACAAGGTGAGCTGGATTTCACCCCTGGCGCGGGCTTTGATCGGTCATAAGCGAGGTGAGGTTGTCACATGGCAACGGCCTGCCGGCAATCTCGAACTTGAAATTATGGATATCCATTATGGGGAATAGCATGAACGTAAGCCAAGCCATTGAAACCCGTCGCTCAATCAAAGCATTCGACCCGGAACATACGATGAGCGAAGCCGAGATCGAACAGCTGATGTCGCTGGCACTGCTCTCCCCAACTGCATTCAATATTCAGAACTGGCGTTTTGTATTGGTGCAATCCCCCGAGCTGCGCAAGCAGGTACGCGCAGCCAGCTGGGATCAGGCGCAGGTGACCGATGCTTCCTTGCTGGTCGTTCTGGTGGCGGATCTGCAATCCTGGAGCAAACAGCCTGAGCGTTACTGGGCCAATGCGCCGGAAGCGGTGAGGAATTATCTGGTACCTGCCATTGGTCAATATTATGCTGGCAAGGAACAGGTGCAACGTGATGAAGGCATGCGTTCATGCGGCATGGCTGCGATGACCCTGATGCTGGCAGCCAAGGAAATGGGCTACGACAGCTGCCCCATGGATGGCTTTGATTTTGATGCGGTGGCCAAACTGCTGAAACTGCCTGCCGACCATGTGCCTGCCATGTTTGTGGCGATTGGCAAGGGTATCAAGGAACCATGGCCACGTGGCGGTCAGCTGCCCATGAACGAGGTAGTTATCCGCGACACGTTTTAAGTCGCTGCACATGCACTCGCAGCACGAACAATATAGCAATAAAATACATTAATAAAATTACTCAATTCCTTGTTTATTAAATAAATAATGAATTAAAAAAGATTCAACTTTCTGGACGTATACGTAATGCTTATAGCAAACAATATCACCATGCAGTTTGGCGCCAAGCCACTGTTTGAAAATGTCTCCGTCAAGTTTGGCGACGGTAACCGCTACGGTCTGATCGGAGCCAATGGCTGCGGAAAATCGACCTTTATGAAGATTCTGGCCGGCGTGCTGGAGCCCACCGCGGGCAATATCTCGCTGGATAGCAATGAACGCATGGCCTTTCTGCGTCAGGACCAGTTTGCCTACGAAGACCAGCGCGTCATCGATGTGGTGATGATGGGCCACGAGCAGATGTGGAAGGCGAATGTAGAAAAGAACGAAATCTACATGAACCCGGAAGCCACCGAAGAAGACTACATGCGGGCGGCCGAGCTGGAAGGTGTCTACGCCGAATATGACGGCTATACCGCCGAAGCACGCGCAGGCGAGCTGCTGCTGGGCGTGGGCATTCCCATCGAGCAACACACCGGGCCGATGAGCGCAGTGGCTCCCGGCTGGAAACTGCGTGTGCTGCTGGTGCAGGCGCTGTTTGCCAATCCTGACATCCTGCTGCTGGATGAACCGACCAACAACCTGGATATCAACACCATCCGCTGGCTGGAAGATGTGCTGAACAATCGTGACTGCACCATGATCATCATTTCGCACGATCGACACTTCCTGAATCAGGTATGTACGCATACCGCCGACATGGATTACGCCAAGCTGACGGTTTACCCCGGCAACTATGACGACTACATGGAAGCCTCAGCCCAGGCCCGTGCACAGCAGGCCAAGGACAATGCCAAGGCCAAACAGCAGATCGCCGACCTGCAGGAATTCGTTCGCCGCTTCTCGGCCAACGCCTCCAAGGCCAAGCAGGCCACCAGCCGCGCCAAGCAGATCGACAAGATCAAGATTGAGGAATTCAAGCCATCCAGCCGTCAGTATCCTTTCATCCGTTTTGAATACGATGATCGCGAAAAACTGCACCGTAACGCTGTTGAGCTGAAAAAGCTCAGCCATGGCTTTGACCGCCCCCTGTTCAATGACATCGACCTGATTTTTGAAGCAGGCGAAAAAGTGGCCATCATTGGTGAAAACGGCATTGGTAAAACCACCTTGCTGCGCTGTCTGGCAGGCGATCTGCAGCCTAACCATGGCGAAGTGAAATGGGCAGAGAAAGCCAAGCTCGGCTACTTTGCACAAGATCACGAATACGAGTTTGAAAAAGACCTCAACCTGTTCGACTGGATGTCCCAGTTCACCCAGGAAGGTGACGATGACAACTCGGTACGCAGCATGCTGGGCCGCCTGTTGTTCTCGGGGGAAGATACCAAGAAGTCAGTCAAGGTACTTTCCGGTGGTGAAAAAGGCCGCATGCTCTACGGCAAACTTATGCTGGCCCGCACCAATGTCTTGCTGATGGATGAACCGACCAACCACATGGACATGGAATCCATCGAAGCGCTGAATACCGCGCTGGACAAGTACAAGGGCACACTGTTTTTCGTGAGCCATGACCGTGAATTTGTGAGTTCGCTGGCGACCCGCATCATCGAAATCAAGGCCGATGGCATCAGCGATTACACCGGCAATTACGAGGACTACCTGGCAAGCCAGGGCGTCGAATAAGCATTTAATCTCACTTAAAAAACGAGCTAAAACAGGCCATTGCATGGCAGCCTCAGCGCTGTTATTCAATGGCCTGTTAATTTTTGTAAAATGATTAGCAATTTTTGAACCGCTTACGCGCCTTTACGTCCATATCAGCGATAATTGTGTCCAATCACTATAAAGCGCTGAAAGTAACAGATCACATGTCGCCCCTTGCACGATCCGGTTTTACCGCCTCGCCATATGCTGCACTGCCTATCTGCCTAAGCCTGATCTCCCTCACAACCGCCATGCCCGCACAGGCCGAGAGCTCCATCTGGTACAAAGATGGGAATCCGCTTGATGTGACCGTACCTACTGCGATCCCCAATGGTTATGTAGGCAATACCGCATGCGCTGCCCCCAATCTGCAAAACGCACTCACCCTGGGCGAAGTGGCGGATGCGACACTGTGCAACAACCCGCAAACCCGGGAAGCTTGGGCCAACGCGCGCGTGCAGGCAGCCCAGGTAGGCATCGCCCGCTCGGCCTATCTGCCCAGCGTTACGGATACCGTAGGCACCAATATCAACGTAACCAGCCCGGAACTGGCCACGCGCAACAACGCCTACAGCAACCTGAGCAACAGCATTGTGGCGTCTTACCTGCTGTATGACTTTGGCAATCGCGATGCCACGCTGGAAAGCGCACGTCAGCTATTGCAGGCGGCCAGCGCTACCCAGGATGTCACCGTGCAGACGCTCCTGTTATCTGCCGTGCAGGCCTATTATCAGGTGCAAGCGAACATTGCTGCGCTGGATGCCAGCCGCGAAGCCGAGCGCGCCAGCGAAGAAAGCTTTAAGGCCGCGGATGCGCGCTACAAGGCCGGTGTTGCCACGCCTGCCGATAAACTGCAGGCACAAACGGCATATGCCCAGGCCACCCTCTCCCGTATTACCGCCGAGGGCAATCTGAAAACCGCCTACGGCACGCTGGCGAATGTCATGGGGATACAGGCCAACCAGCCGATTCGACTGGTCAACAATACCAACTACTCCACCCTGCAACCGGTGAGTGATGATATTGACGCCCTGATCGAACAAGCTCGCAATCGCCGTCCCGACCTGATGGCGAGCGAGGCGCAGGTAAAAGCGGCGCAAGCCAGCATTGACGCGTCGAAAGCCGCCGCCAAGCCTACGGTTTCGATTGCCATGAGCAATAGCCAGCAAGATGGCAGCAGCCTCACTTCTGCCAACACCTCAACCTTGGGCCTCACAGTTTCCATTCCATTATTCAGCGGCTATGCGCCGACCTATCGCATACGCTCCGCCGAAGCCACGCGCGAAGTGCGGGCAGCGCAGCGCGATCGCATCCGCCTGCAAATCTCGCTGGATGTGTGGAACGCCTACCAGAATCTGCGCACCGCCAATGAATCGGTGATTGCCGCCCAAGTGCTGGTGCAAAGCGCCGAAGAGTCATCCCGCGTCGCCCTCGGTCGCTACAAGGCAGGTGTCGGCAACATCATCGATACCCTGAATGCCCAGAGCGCACTAGCATCAGCCAAGCAGCAATTGATACAGGCCTATCTGAATGGCAATGTGGCAAGGGCAACGCTGGCGCAAGCTGTTGGGGTGCTGGACAACGCCATGATCCAGACCCTGCCAGACCAAAACAACCCATAATCCATCTTATGCATGCATTTATGCTGAAAGCACGCTCATGAGTACTTCCTTTAAAAAAATCGGACTTAGCCTGGTACTGCTTGCGGTAGCAGGTGGCGGCTATTATTTTTATGACAAAAGCCATCAACCCAAACCCGATGAGCTTTATCGCTTCAAGGAGGTAACCCAGGGCGATGTGGAGCAGTCCGTCTCCGCCAACGGCACGCTGAACCCGGTGACGCTGGTGAACGTCGGTACGCAGGTGTCAGGCCGTATCAGCAAGCTGTATGTGGATTTCAATGACAAGGTGGAAAAAGGCCAGGTATTGCTGGAGCTGGACGATGCGCTTTTCTCCGCCCAGATTGCGCAATCAGAGGGCAATGTGCGCAATGCCCAGGCATCGTTGGATCTCGCCAAGGCGAATGAAGCCCGCATACGCTCGCTGTTCCAGCAGGAGTATGTATCCCGCCAGGAACTCGATCAGGCCGTGCAGGCGCTGAAATCTGCCCAGGCTAACCTGTACACCATCCAGGCACAGTTGCGGCGTGACCAGACCAATTTGGGTTACTCCATCATCCGCTCCCCGGTCTCCGGCGTGGTAGTGGATCGCGCTGTTGACGTCGGCCAAACCGTGGCCGCCAGTCTGCAAACCCCGACCCTGATTACCATTGCGCAGGATCTGTCCAAGATGCAGATCAACACCAGCTTTGCCGAGGCGGACATCGGCAATATCAAGGAAGGTCAGGCCGCGAAGTTTGCCGTGGATGCTTTCCCTAACCGCAATTTTGAAGGCGTGGTCAAACAACTGCGCCTCAACCCCACGACAACCTCCAACGTGGTCACCTACAACGTGGTCATTTCGGTCGATAACCCAGATCAAACACTACTGCCGGGCATGACCGCTTACGTGAATATCGGCGTCGCCAAGCACGACAATGTCATGCTGGTACCGAATGCGGCCCTGCGCTACAAGCCCAAACTCGATGATGACGATGCCGGCAACATGCCGCCGGATGGCGCAAGACCGGATGGTGGCAAAGGCCCGGGCGAGCGCAAGCATCGCGGTGGTCCAGATGGCAAAAAACCGCGCGGCGACATGGCCAAAGGCAAGGTATATGTGCTGAATGGGGACAAACCCGAGGCCGTCAATGTCTTGCTTGGCATCACCGATGGCAAAGTCACCGAAATCAGGAGCCGTCATCTGAAGCCGGGCGACAAGGTCATTGTGGGCGATCTGCAAGGGCAAAACATGCCGCAGCAAAATTCGCCCGGCCCCAAGATGCGGATGTTCTAGCCATGCCTGGCCATGTGATCGAGGTAAAAAACCTCTACAAGGATTACCAGACCGCCGCCGGAAAATTCCCGGTGCTGAAGGAGGTTAACCTGGAAATAGATGCAGGCGACTTTGTGGCCATCATGGGCCCGTCGGGCTCCGGCAAATCCACCTTCATGAATATCCTTGGCTGCCTGGATCAACCCAGCAGCGGCGAATACATGTTGAATGACCAGCCGGTGGCGCGTCTGCAGGGGGATCGTCTGGCTAAAGTCCGCAACCACACCATAGGTTTTGTTTTCCAGGGCTTCAATCTGCTGGCACGCTCCAGCCTGCTGGACAATGTCGCCCTGCCCCTGGTCTACGCCGGAATAGACAAACCCGAGCGGCATGCCCGCGCCAGGCTATTACTTGAGAAAGTCGGCCTGGCGAATCATGTGAACTCGCACCCCAACCAGATTTCGGGTGGCCAGCAGCAACGCGTCGCCATCGCACGCGCCCTGATCAATCGCCCCAGCCTGATTTTGGCTGATGAACCCACCGGCAACCTCGACAGCAAGACCAGCGAAGAAATCATGGCCTTGTTTGGCGAGCTTAACCGCGAAGGCATTACCATCGTGCTGGTCACCCATGAGCCCGACATTGCCGAGCACGCCAGCCGCCAGGTGCGATTCCTGGATGGCAAGATTGTGGAAGACACCCGGACAGCGCCGATTGCCGTGAAAGGAGCGCCTCATGTTTAGCGCCATGCTGGGAGAAGCCTGGCATGCCATGGGCGCCAATCGCCTGCGCACCTTTCTCACCATGCTGGGCATGGTGATCGGCGTGGGTGCAGTGGTACTCATGATGGCGATTGGCCAGGGGGCCGAACAAGCGGTCAAGAAATCCATCCAGTCCATGGGCAGCAATCTCTTTATCGTGCTGGCTGGCCCCCCCAATATGGGCGGCGCCCGCTCCGCGACAGGCAACGCGCCATCGCTCAACGTCAAGGATGCTGCCGCCATGGAGGATCTGGAAGGCGTGAGCAATGTGGCCCCGATCAACATGGGCAGCGCCCAGGTGATTTATGCCGGGAACAACTGGAACACCAGCATTATCGGCACGACGCCGAGCTATCTGGATGTGCGCTCATGGAATCTGAGCGACGGCTATGTATTTTCAGATTCCGATATCCGCTCGGCTACTCGTGTCGCGCTTATCGGCAAAACCGTGGTGCAGAATCTGTTTGGAGATGATGACCCGGTCGGCAAGACCATCCGCATCAAGGATAGTCCGTTTATCATTTTGGGCGTGCTGGATAACAAGGGACAAAGCCTGGATGGTCGTGATCAGGATGACACCATCATCATCCCGCTCACCACCTCGCAAAGACGGGTATTTGGCGCGCAATTCTCAGGCAGTGTGCGCCAGATCATCGTGCAGGCAGACTCAGATAAAGTCATGCCCATGGTAGAAGACAGCCTCAACAGTCTGCTGCGTCAACGTCATCGCATACGCGAAGGCATGGACAACGATTTTTCCGTGCGTAACCTCACTGCGCTTGCCAACTCGGCAGCGGAAACCACCAAGACGATGTCTCTGCTGCTAGGCGCCATTGCCTCAGTCTCCCTTCTCGTGGGCGGTATTGGCATCATGAACATCATGCTGGTATCCGTAACCGAACGCACTCGTGAAATCGGCATCCGTATGGCGATAGGCGCACGTGAGCGCGATATCCTGATGCAGTTTTTGCTGGAAGCCATTGTGATTTCTATTGTCGGCTGCCTGATTGGCATCGGCATTGGCGTCGGAGGTGCACTCCTCGTCAGCCACATCACCCAGGCTCCGATTGTTGTCTCCAGCCAGTCAATTCTCACCGCTTTTATTGTCGCCGCTAGCGTCGGCGTCTTTTTCGGATTCTACCCTGCACGCAAAGCAGCACAGCTGAACCCGATCGAAGCACTGCGCTTTCAATAACCGACATTTTCACCGACGTTCGTCACATTTCACCGGCCTTGCATGCAAACGCATGCAAGGCATCCCGAGCAATTTACGCATGCGTCAAACGGCACTTTTACCGATCATTAAACAAAATTTATACAGATCAGTATTTTCAATGACTTAGCTTAATCCTCGCAAGCTGTTGATCGGAATGCTTTCTTTCACCGCTCAGTTAGGCGTATAGTGCAACGCACGGGTATTCCCATCAACTGCGCAGGAGGATACAAGATGCATCCGCTGACGTTATTCAAGTTGTTTTTCGCCCCCGTGGCTGGCTGGCAATCTCTGCTCCAAGGCCAACCATCCATACACCGGCTTTACCTGTTACACGTCATTCCATTTTCCCTGATTCCCGCGGCCATGCTCTACATCGCGGGTTCCGCTCATAGCTTTGCGTTTCTCGAGCTCATGCCCGGCAACAAGCTGTTACTGGTGTCGATTGCCTTTTTCATTGTGCAACTCGTGGTCGTGCCCATCATGGCGAGCATCGTCCGGCAGCTGGCAGAAGTAGCCGACATTCATCCGACGTATCGCGAAAGCTTTATCCTGGCCGCAGTAGCCCCTACGCCACTCTGGATGGCGCCCATCTTTTTGCTGGTGCCTGATATTTACGTCAATCTGGCCATCGCCTCGCTGGCGATGATGGCTTCCGCCGGATTTATTTATTTCGGGATTCCCACTATTTTCAATATCCGCGACAGCGGACAATCCGCCCTGTTTTTCGGTGCCGTTTTCATGGCAGGCGTGATTGCATGGGGGTTTTTGATGATATGCACGCTGGTGGTCTGGGGCAGTATCCAGAATCTGCTGGTGAATTAAACCCGCTGTTTTTTTGAGCTGAGTCCTGCGGCTTTTTATTCACAGGGCTACGCAAGCTGGAATTTTTTATGTAGACTCGCCCTCATTCGCATTCAAAAGTCTCACTTGAATACGGATCAGGCAAGTCAATCAAGGTTATACGTTTTACAAGTTTCAAGATCGTCCAAGTAGTCTTCGCATCAAAAACCGTTCGTCAGAAACGGGGCAATTTGAGGAGAAGCAAGATGGCATCGAACTTTGTAGAAGTAAGCTTTATTGCACGTCCCAACTGCGCCTTGTCCCTCAAGGGCAAGTTAAGCGTTGTTGCGTCCATCGCTCTCCTCTCCCTCGTTATCGCGCTTGTATTCACCATGGCTGGTGCATGGCTGGTCTTGCCCTTTGCCGGACTTGAACTGATCGCTGTCGCTTATGCGTTCTACTTCATCCACCGGCATGCAGCAGACTATGAATCCATCGTGATCAACGAAACCCACCTCGCGATTGAAAAACACGACATCCACACGCACCGCCAGATCGTCATGCAGCGTTACTGGGCCCAGGTCCAGCTGCGCAACCGGCCTTATGGCGAGCAGGCGCTGTTTGTCCGATCGCATGGAAAGGAAGTCGAGCTCGGGCACCGCTTCATGAACAATGAGCAACGCCTGGAACTCGCCCACCAACTACAGCAAGCCATTCAATATGGTCGCTAATCCAATGGGAGCAGGCATGGCAAGGTTACGCATAACAAGAATCTGGCAATGTTTACTGGGCGCTCTTTTGCCCCTGACAGCACACGCGGACTACGCGTGGAATTTTCCAAAACCTGTCACACCGATGGCGCTGGACACCCTGCAGGTACACAACAAGTTCATGATCATCGTCATGGTGATCTTCGTTGTGGTACTGGGCATCATGATCTACTCCATCGTCATGCATCGCAAAAGCCGCGATTACCAGCCCGCCGGCTTCACTGGCCCCAGCACCCGCGCGCAGCTTTTCTGGACCTTGGTGCCATTTGCCATCCTGCTTTACATCGACTTCATCCTGATGGGCATACCCGCCTTTCATAGCGTGGTCGCCATGGAAGATACCCGCACCGACGCCGACATGGTGATCAAGGTCACCGGCTCGCAGTGGCGCTGGCAATACGAATACATGGACGGCCCGGCCAAAGGCATCAGCTTTGTCAGCAATATGACCACGCCCCAGGAGCAGATCAATAACCAGGCTGCCAAAAATCCGGAGTATCTGCTGGAGGTAGACAACCCCCTGGTCCTCCCCACCGACAAGAAAGTACGTGTCCTGCTCACCTCCAGCGATGTCATCCACAACTGGTGGATTCCAGCCTTTGGCGCGGCGCGCGATGCCATTCCGGGCTTCCTGCGTGAAACCTGGGTCAAGATCGAGGAGCCAGGCACCTTCCGTGGTCAATGCAAGGAGCTCTGCGGCAAGGGCCATGGCTTTATGCCTGCGGTGGTCATTGCCAAAAACGAGCAGGAATTCAATGCCTGGGCCACCAGCAAAAAAGCCGAGCTGCAAGCCGCCGCCGCCGGCGCTGACAAGGAGTGGACCAAGGAAGACCTGATTGCCAATGGCAAGGGCATCTACGAGAAAAACTGCGCTGTTTGCCATCAGGTAGGCGGCCAGGGCCTGCCACCCGCCTTCCCGGCGCTGACCGGTAGCAAGATTGCCACCGGCCCGATCCTGGACAAGGACAACAAGATGGTCAAAGACGGGCATCTTGATCGGGTGATGAATGGCAAGGGGGTTATGCCCGCCTGGAAAGGCATTTTGAACGATACCGAAATTGCTTCCGTGATCACCTACGAGCGCAATGCGCTGGGCAATAGTGTGGGCGATATGTTGCAGCCCGCTCAAGTAAAGGCCATGCGTTAAGCCATATCCCATCTGCATCAAGGATTTAAAGGAGTTCGAAAATGAGTTATAGCACCACAGTCGACCATGAAGAACATCACGATCATCCAAGCGGAATGCTGCGCTGGCTGACCACCACCAACCACAAAGACATCGGCACCATGTACCTCACCTTCTCGCTCATCATGTTCATGGTGGGCGGGGCGATGATCATGGCGGTACGCGCCGAGCTGTTTCAGCCGGGCCTTCAGCTCATGCATCCCGAGTTCTATAACCAGCTGATCGGCGTGCATGCCCTGGTGATGATTTTTGCGGCGCTCATGCCCGCAGCCACTGGCTTCGCCAACTGGATGCTGCCCTTGCAGATAGGCGCGCCGGATATGGCCCTGCCCCGCCTCAACAACTGGGGTTTCTGGCTCCTGCCTCCGGCTGCCATCCTGCTTACGCTGCCCTTTACCCTGGCTTTGTTTGGCATAGGCGATGGCGCGATTGCCACGGGCTGGACCTTTTATGCCCCGCTCTCGGTGCAGGGCGGCATAGGCGTGGATTTTGCGATTTTCGCCGTGCACTTGCTGGGGATTTCATCGGTAATGGGCTCGATCAACATCATTGTCACCATTTTCAATATGCGCGCGCCGGGCATGACGCTGATGAAGCTGCCGCTCTTTGCCTGGGGCTGGCTGATCACCGCTTTCCTGCTCATCGCCACCATTCCCGTGCTGGCCGGGGCCGTCACCATGCTGCTGACCGACCGCCACTTCGGCACTCACTTCTTTGATGCCGCTGGCGGTGGCGACCCTATCCTGTTCCAGCATCTGTTCTGGTTCTTTGGCCATCCTGAGGTGTATATCCTGCTGCTACCTGTGTGGGGCTTTATTCCACAGATCCTTTCCACCTTTGCCCGCAAGCCTATCTATGGTTACAAGGCGCAGGTGTATTCGCTCTGTGCCATCGGCATTCTCTCGGTGGTGGTATGGGCGCACCATTTCTTCACCGCGGGCATGCCTGTGCCTGCGCTGCTTTACTTCATGTACAGCACCATGGCGATTTCCCTGCCATTGGCGGTACTGTTTTACTGCTGGATCGCCACCATCTGGCGCGGCTCCATGACCTTTGAAACGCCGATGCTGTTTGCCATCGGCTGGATCATCCTGTTTGGCATCGGCGGCCTCACCGGCCTGGTACTGGCAGATGTAGCGGCGGATGCGCAATACCACCATACCTATTTCGTCGTGGCGCATTTCCACTACACACTGTTTGCAGGCGGCATCATGGGCATCATGGCAGGCGTGTACTACTGGCTGCCGAAGATGACCGGCCACATGTACAACGAAAAGCTGGGCAAGCTGCATTTCTGGCTGACGGCGATTTCGTTCAACCTCACCTTCATTCCACAGTTTTTTCTGGGGTTGGCAGGCATGCCACGCCGCATTCCGGATTACGCCCTGCAGTTCTCGGAGTTCAACATGATCTCCTCGATTGCGGCGTTTACCCTGGGGCTCACGCAGCTGCTGTTTGTATACAACATCGTGAGTTGCGCGCGCGGCGGCAAAAAAGCCACCGACAAGGTGTGGGAAGGCTCCAACGGACTGGAGTGGACATTGCCGTCGCCACCGCCCTATCACACCTTCAATGAACAACCGGTTATCCGCTAAGCCATGTCGCTTATTCCCATGGCAAACGATATGAAAAACGCCCAGGACAAACGTCGCCGCAACCGCTTGATTGCGCTGCTGCTGACGGCCGTTGCCCTGTTCTGGTACGCCCTGGGCATGTGGATGCTATGGAAAAGATAAGCGCGATTGCCAGCCTCAGCCAGCTAAATCGCCAGCTCGGCTACAAGCTGCTGGTCATTGTGGCGATGGCACTCGCCTTCGCCTACGGGTTGGTGCCACTGTACGACGTGCTTTGCCGCGTCACCGGCCTCAATGGCAAGACAGAAAATGTGGCGGTAAGCGCGCAATCGCGAGTAGATACTTCGCGTTGGGTGGAAGTGAGCTTCACGAGCAATGTCATGCCGGGGCTTGCATGGAGCTTTCACCCTGTGCAATCCAGCATACGCGTGCATCCAGGCAAGATAGAAACCGTGACCTTCATTGCCCGCAACATGGCCAATGAAACCGTCGCCGGGCAGGCAGTCCCCAGCGTCAGCCCGGGCAAGGCATCAGAGTATTTCAAGAAAATCGAGTGTTTTTGTTTTCAGCGACAGGATCTGAAGGCGGGCGAATCGCGTGAAATGCCTTTGCGCTTTTATGTCAGTCCCGACATTCCGGATGATGTAAAAGCGCTGACCCTGTCGTATGCGTTTTACAGTGCAATCAAATAGCAGCACCGAAACAGTACAGAAAAGGCATCAGCATTGAAGCAGAAGGATTAATCAAACCAATAACATAGCATCATCTGGCTAACAGGAGCATATGGATGTCCACTCAAACGCATGACAAATACTTTGTCCCGACCCCCAGCCTTTATCCGGTGGTCTTGTCCAGCGGGCTATTGCTGCTCACCATGGGCTTTATCTTCAGCACCAACAGCTATGCCGCGGGCAAGTGGCTAATGCTGTTGGGCCTGGTGCTCATGCTCAGCATGATCTTCCGCTGGTTTGCCAAAATCATTGCCGAAAGCCAGAGCGGCATGTACCGCACATGGGAGGACAAGTCGTTCCGCTGGGGCATGATCGCCTTCATTTGCTCCGAGATTGCCTTCTTTGCCGCGTTTTTTGGGGCGCTGTTTTTTGCACGCATTATCTCGGTGCCTGAGCTCGCAAGCTTTGACCCGGCCTTTACCATGTACAAGGATTTTGTCGCCACCTGGCCTTCCGCCGGGCCGGGCGGGCATGTGCTGGGGCGCGAATATCAGCCAGCACAATTTACCCCCATGGGTGCATGGGGCATTCCTGCCATCAACACGCTGATACTGCTCAGTTCCGGCGTCACCGTCACCTGGGCGCATTGGGGCTTGCTCAAAAACAACCGTCGGCAGCTGGTATGGGGCTTGTTTTTCACTATTGTGTTGGGCTTGGCGTTTATCAGCCTGCAGGCCTTCGAATATCACCATGCCTATACCGAGTTGGGGCTGACGCTGGGCGCCGGTGTCTATGGCAGCACCTTTTTCATGCTGACCGGATTTCACGGATTTCACGTCACGCTGGGGACACTCATGCTGATCGTGATCTGGCTGCGCAGTATCAAGGGGCACTTCACGCCCGAGCATCACTTCGGCTTTGAAGGCGTTGCCTGGTACTGGCACTTTGTGGATGTGGTGTGGCTGGGGCTGTTCGTGTTTGTCTACTGGCTTTAATACGGCCTGGTTTTATACCGGAAGGGTTAATGCCCGATGACGCCGGTATAAAACCCCAGCATCAGCAAGAGAAACAACCCCAGGGAGAGGGCAATGCGCAAAGTGAGCGCCTTGATGGTGGCCTGCCCTTGTCCCTTGTTTCTCACCATTGAAAACAAGGCGTAAAACAGGCTGCCAACGATAAGTACCAGCATGACAACGATAGCGAGCTTAATCAACATGGCGATGTCCAGGTCAGGTTTTAATCAGTATGGATGGGGTCAGCTTATTTTGCAATTTCCAATAAAAACAAGGCAGCGCTATCGTTTTTCTCCGCGCATTCCCGGCGCATTGATCACTCTTTTCTGCATGGCGATATGCATCAAACTTGGCTTGTGGCAATACGATAAAGCCCAGCAAAAACAGGCATTGCAGGCCTTGTACTCACAATACCTTCATGCTGAGCCCAGCCCTCTGCCCCTGCAGCTGAATAACGCCGAGGTCTGGCGTTATCGCCGCGTTACCGTTGAAGGCGAATACGAGCCGCGCTACCAGGTATTCCTGGACAATCAGGTCAGCCATGAACTGGCGGGCTACCATGTCATCACGCCATTGCGCATACACAATACTCAGCAATACGTGCTGGTAAACCGCGGCTGGGTGCCAGCCATGCCCGAGCATCGTGAATTGCCAACCATAATCACGCCCACCGGGCCGCAACGCGTCACCGGGCAAGTATGGGTGCCGTCCACCCGCTATTACACGCTGGGAAAAAGCGATCCCAAACGCTGGGATGCCGTGTGGCAAAACATGGACATGCAACGCTACGCCGCCCTGGTACCGTTTGCCATCAGCCCCGTCATCGTCCGGCTTGATGCCGATAGCCAGGCCGGTGGATTTGACCGCGACTGGCCGCAACCGGCAGAGCGCATTGGCATGCATTTAAGTTATGCCTATCAATGGTTTGGCTTTGCGTTTGCAGCCTTGGCCATTTATGTCTATCTCAGTATTGTGCCCGCCAATTCACCAACCCCACCACAAGAAAAATCTGCCTCATGACCATGGCTAAGTCTTCGCTCGATTCTTCCTTATCCCCTGCTGCCACCGGCCCCGCCTCATCATGGCCCCAAGGCCGCAAGATGCTGCTCGGGATGCTGGTGTTTTTTGCCCTGCCACTGCTCGTGGTGGCCGCCATGTATGGGTTGGACTGGCATCCGAATGGGCGCAGCCATGGCACTCTGGTCTCGCCATTGAAACTGTTGCCGCCCCCCGCTGGCATACAGGATATGCGCGGGGCTGCCGTGCCAGCCAATCTGTGGCGCGATAAATGGAGCATGGTCTACGTTACCGGGCCATGCCGCGAGGCATGCGAAGAGCGCTTGCATCTCATGCGACAAATTCATGTTTCCATGGATAAAAACATGGGCCGGGTGCAGCGCATCCTGATTTCCAGCGACACCCATCTGCAAGCGATGCAGGAACGCTACCCCGACATGATCATTCTGCACACGCCTTCCGGCGAAGTTCAGGCTTACGCGCAGCACTTCCAGATCACTGGAGACCCATCGGCAAACCTGGAGGCGCCAGTCACTGATAACAACACCATTTATCTGGTGGACCCGCTGGCGAACCTGATGATGTATTTCCCCGCCAGCCTGGCGCCTGGGGATATTCGGGCCGATATCGCCCGCCTGCTCAACTATGCCTGGGCGGGCTAAGGCATGGCCGCCGCGCTCTGGTTTAAACGCCTGATATTGCTGGCTCCGCTGCTGGCGCTCACCGTGGTTGGCCTCGGCGCCTACGTTCGGCTGTCAGATGCCGGGCTGGGCTGCCCGGACTGGCCTGGCTGCTATGGGCAATTAAGCGTGCCGCAACACCCGGCCGATGTCGCGGCAGCCGCCAGCGCCTATCCGGACAAACCGCTCGAACAGCACAAAGCCTGGAAAGAAATGCTGCATCGCTACCTGGCAGGCACGTTGGGTCTGGTGATATTGGCGCTGTGCGTGCTGGGCTGGCGCGGCCGACTTTATTTGGCAATCTCGCCATGGCTACCCACCCTGACGACTGCTCTGGTGGCGCTGCAAGCCATGCTGGGCATGTGGACTGTGACCTTGCTGCTGAAGCCAGCGGTAGTATCTGCGCATTTGCTGGGTGGCATGTTGACCCTCGCACTGCTGGTATGGATGGCACACCGGCATTGGGGGCGCATCGCCAGCTCGCAAGTCACATCCACGCATCACGTCTGGATCAGGATGGCACTAATCGTGGTGTTACTGCAGATCGTCCTTGGCGGCTGGACCAGCGCCAACTATGCCGCGTTGGCGTGTACGGATTTCCCTGCTTGCCAGGGCAGCTGGATACCCACACTCAACTATGCAGATGCCTACCATGTATTGCGCGAGCTCGGCCAAGGGCCGGATGGCAGCGCATTGTCAGCGGATGCACTGGTGACCATCCAGTGGACACACCGGCTGGGCGCCCTGCTTACGCTGATTGTTTGCGGCACGCTGGCGTTCAGCCTGCTGAATAAAGGCACGCTGACAAATATCGCGCTGGTGCTGCTGCTTTTGCTGGTCTGCCAGATCAGCCTGGGTATTGCCAATGTATTGCTGCGGCTGCCCTTGGTGCTGGCCGTCAGCCATAACGTATTTGCGGCTTTGCTGTTAAGCACGCTGGTTGTGCTCAATTCCACCATCACCCCACTCAAACAGCCTGAGGAGACATGACATGGCCCATGCTATCGCTTTGAATATTCAGGAAATCCGCGTCAGCCTGCGAAGTTTCTTCATGATGTGCAAGCCGCGCGTGAGTGCGCTGATTGTGTTCACCGCGATGATAGGCATGTTCATGGCCACACCGCATCTGCCACCGCTGGATATACTCATTGCCGCCACACTCGGTATCGCCATGACATCTGGCGCTGCGGCGGCCTTTAATTGCATCATTGAGCAAAAGATCGACGCCCGCATGGCCCGCACCCGGCACCGACCACTCCCCACCGGTCAGGTCAGCACGCGGCAAACTCTGGTATTGGCCACCTTGCTGGGTTTCGCCGGACTGAGCCTGCTGTATGCCATGGTGAACCCGCTGACCATGTGGCTGACCTTCGGCACATTGCTCGGTTACGCCGTGATCTATACCGTGTTTCTCAAGCCCGCCACGCCACTCAATATTGTCATCGGCGGGGCATCTGGTGCCATGCCGCCGATTCTGGGCTGGGCCGCCATTAATAATGTCGTCTCGCATGAAGCGCTTATCATGTTCCTGATTATCTTTGCCTGGACGCCCCCGCACTTCTGGGCACTGGCGCTGTATCGCCGCGAAGAGTACGCCAAGGTAGGCATTCCCATGCTGCCAGTCACGCATGGGGTGCAATTCACCCTGCTGCATATCGTGCTTTACACCATCATCCTGGTCACCATCACCTTCATCCCCTACAGCATGGGCATGAGCCACCTGATCTACCTGATCTCGGCGCTGGTGCTCAATCTGGTGTTCATGGTGTATGTGGTGGCGCTGTATGCGGATTACTCGGATGCCCTTGCCAAGCGCACGTTCCGTTATTCGATCACCTATCTGACGCTGCTGTTTGCCGCGCTGATGCTCGATCATTACTGGATGCTAGAATGGTAAATTACCTGTGTTGAGGAAGTTGCCGATGGTCAGAGCCCTGATGCTGTGCTTGATACTGACATGCCTGAGTGCATGCAAACCACAGCCGAAAGAAGCCTTTGAGGCGACGAATATCACGGGCGCCGACTTTGCATCCGGCCTCCATTTAACTGACCATCACGGCAAACCTGCCAGTCTTCAGGACTTCAAAGGCAAGGTCATAGTGCTGTTTTTTGGGTATACCCACTGCCCGGATGTCTGCCCCACCACCATGTCGGACATGGCACAGACCATGAAACTGCTGGGCAAGGATGCCAACCAGGTCCAAGTGCTGTTTGTGACACTGGACCCGGCGCGTGACACGCCAGATGTACTGGCCAAATATGTCCCGTATTTTGACCCACGCTTTATAGGCTTATATGGAACTGAAGCCGAGATCGCCGGGACCGCCCATCACTTTAAGATCAGCGCCAGCAAGCAACCGCCCGATGAACGCGGCAACTACAGCATAGACCATAGCGCTGGCACCTATGTCTATGATAAACAAGGCAAGATAAGACTGTACTTCAACTACGGCGCATCACCAGCCATGATGGCACACGACCTCCGCCTCCTGATGTAAACCACATCCCGCATAAGGGCTCTGTGCCAGCCCTTATGCTCAAGGCCGAACCATGCGCCTCACCTGGCATGTCAACGTGCCCACCTTGTATCCCGCCGATTGCGGCGCCACTGGCACAAACGCATCCTCACCCTTGCCCTTGCTCAAGAGCTCGCCCTTGGCACCGTAGTACATGAACTCGCGCAAGCGAAAGGCATGCTTCACACAATCAAACTCAAACCTCGCACGCTTTTCCACATACTTAACCCCTGCCGCAGCACCAGGCAATGCCAAAGCTGGCTTGTACAAGGTCTTGGTCCAGATCGACGAATACACATCATCATCCGCATACGAATCCGTATCCACCCACAGCTCGCTACCCTCAGCTTTGCTAATGGACTCCCAATCGGCTGCATGCGCTGGCGCTATTCCAGCCAATAAACTCCAAAGCGCAAGACCTGCCACTGCCCGAAAACACATTCTCATATTCTTCAATATTTCCTCAATCTTCTATATAGCCTGAAGGCCCAATTTAAAAAAACAGATTCGCGCTTAACAACTCCCACCTGCCCTTAAGGGATATATCCCTGCATATGCCCCTCACGATACTTTTCGACTTTACAAAAATTCACAGTATCACTCAGGGACTTTCATATGCACGTCAATCGCCTCCAGGCAAAACCCATACCCATTCTGATCGCCATTGCATTTGCTGCTAGCAGTCATATTAGCCGGGCTGAAGATAGCATTACAGACTTTGGCTTCAACGATATTCCTTTCGGCATATCTGCAGATGGATCCATCGTTGTTGGCTCGAACAATGATTATGGTTTTATCTGGAATTCAGGCCACGGCTTCTATCTGAAAAGTTCTCCCAATCCGGCAATAAGTAGCATATACAGGTCTGATATCTCCGCGATTGCTGCAGATAGCAATGGCATCAGTACGGCTGTTGTTGGATGGCTTCAACAAACCGACTCTGCTCCTAGACAAGCTTATATCTGGACAATTTCAGGATCAGACAGACTGTTAGCTCTGGATTCACTAAACGCGTTAAAAGACTCAGAGGCTACAGGCATTTCAAGAAACGGTCACTATATCGCAGGCTGGTCAACTACTGACGCTAATCAAAAGCATGCCGTTTACTGGGAAAATACGGGAAATGGTTACCCATTGGGTAGCGGGGATCTACATTACTCCCTGCATGATATAGGCACTATAAACAATGGCTTATTCTCTGCAGCTCATGCCATCGCTGCAGATACTCTCACTATCGTAGGGCAATCTGCTGATGGCGCTCACAACAACCAGTCCGTTGCTTTTAGATGGACACCGGATACTGGAATGGTAAGTCTTGGCCAGCTGAACAATGGTAACTCCTCAGTTGCTTTTGCTGTATCTGACAATGGCAATGTAGTGGTGGGGCAAGCACACGATGGCGATGCACAAAATGAACTCAGAGCTTTCCGCTGGACAGCTGATACAGGGATGAAAAGCCTCGGCGTCATCCAAGGCGATGTCGGCTCCTATGCGTATGGTATTTCAGGAGATGGGAAGGTTGTAGTAGGGACAAGTTACGGTGTCAACTTCATCAATGAAAAAGGTTTCCGCTGGACCAGTGAAACCGGCATGCAAACCGTTGAGCAATGGCTGGCTAGCGCAGGCGTCAATGTTAGCTCTTCTGTCACTGTCGCCAATGCCAATGCCACGAATACCGATGGGTCAGTCGTCGTTGGGGTATTAAGCAATGGTCATGGGTATATTGCACGAGTCGTCAATAACAATAGCGGTAATAGCGGGGGCAATACCGATCCCGACGCTGGCTCGGGGATGATAGATGAAACTGACTACACCACCAGTCTGATGAGTGTCTCTCATGTCGCCACTCTGGCAAATCAGCAAACGGATCAGGTGCTACATGGCGCTCACAGCAATCCCATGCGTGGATTGCTTAATCCTGGTCAGAACAACTTCTGGGTTGCGGGGGATATTGGTCGTCAGGATCATGAAGACAACAGTGGCAACAGTGATGCCGGCGAGATTGGCTTTGCCCATGGTTTTGCCAATGGCGCCATGCTGAAGATGGCATTGGGCCGTACTTTTAGCGATACCAGCAGCATGCTCCGTGGCAAAACCACGCTGCGAGGAACCTATATTCTTCCTGAACTGATCTTCCGCCTGCCTGATACACCGCTCTTTGCCACCTTAAGTGCTTACTACAACACAGGTGAGGCTGATATACGCCGGGGTTACAGCAATGCAGGGTCCAACGCCACCTCCGCAGGCAGCGCGAATGTAAAAGAAACAGCATGGCGCGCCCGACTGGATTGGCTGGATGCTTTTAAACTCGGCAACACTCGCTTTACGCCCTACTCCAGCCTGAGCTACGCCCGTAGCCATGTAGATGGCTATAGCGAACATGGGGGCGGTTTCGCCGCCATCTGGGATAGGAGAAATGATTACTCTACTCAAGTTCGCCTGGGTCTTGATGGCGTGTATCGAATCAACGAGCGATTCAATCTGTTAGGACGTATGGAAGCTGTTCATCGCATGGAAGATCAGGCTTCTAAATCATCTGTTCAGATCATGGGACTTCAAAAATATGAGTTACCTGGTATTCACTATAAGCAGGAATGGGCGCGAGCATCCATTGGCGCCGAAGGCCTGATCGGCCCAGGCACCGCAACCCTCACATTAAGCGGTACTACCGAAGCCAGCACGCCCAGCGTTTGGCTCTATGGCAGCTATCGCTGGGTGTTTTGAAGCCACAACGGCCCAAGCCCTTCTCGCAAACTGGCATAAACGTGTGAGTGGTTTATGCCAGTTTTTTATTTCAAAAAGAAGACGACTAGCTCACACGACGATGCTAACCGTAAGGGTTAAGTAAGCATAAAACATCAAACTAGCCGACATGAAAAACCCCTGACTCGAATTTCCAGAAAAATAAAGCGCCACAAAATCAGCGCTTTGGAATGGGAAATACGACCAAAAGAAAAGTGTGCTTGCCCTTGTGCAACGCATCATGAGCCAAGAAACGGATGTTTTAAGAATGCTGTTTATTGTGGATTTTGACGGCACGATTTCCAAGAAAGACACGATCGATGCCTTGCTGGAAAAGTTTGCTCCTGCCAGTTGGGAGGAGATCGAACAATCGTGGTTACGCGGGGAAATAGATGCCGTGGAGTGCATGTCACGACAGATTGGCATGGTGCGCGGTGACCGCGATGCACTGGATGCTTTTTTCCGGCAGATCGAGCTGGATCAGGGTTTTGTGCCTTTTTATGAGTATGCCTCGCGCTTTGGTGAGGTGATTGTCGCCAGTGATGGTGTCGATCATGCCATCCACATGGCATTCCGGCATTCAGGTTTTCCAGCTGTCCAGATTTTTTCCAATCGCCTTGATTTCACGTCTGAAGGCATTGCCATCAGCTTTCCCAACCGCCGGACCGATTGCCAGGGCGGCAACGGCAATTGCAAATGTGCCATTGCCCGTGAGCAGTCCGCCATCTCCGGTGGTCCGGTGATTCTGATTGGCGATGGCAAATCGGATGCCTGCATTGCGCGACAAGCCGATGTGGTCTTCGCCAAAGGCAAGCTGATTGATTACTGCGAACAGCAGGATATCGCCTACCACCCCTTTTCTACCTTCAAGGATGTTCTGGAGGCCATACGGACCTGGCCGCTGGAGCACAACACATTCCCAACCGCTATTCACGTTAAAGGATAACCACGGCCACTATGGAAACCAAGATCATCGAAATCCTGGATAAAAACAGCAAGTACTGCTCTCACGGGGATACCGTCAATTATGCCGACCCACCCAAAGTGTTCGAAGGCTGTGACGGCAGCTTTTTGTTTGATGAGCGCGGCACGCCCTATCTGGACTGGCAGATGTGGTATTCCGCCGTCAACTTTGGCTACAAGAACAAGCGCATTGCCGACACGCTGAAAAAGCAGATTGATACGCTGCCTCAGCTCGCCAGCCAGTACCTGCACCGCGAGAAAGTCGAGCTTGCCGAGATCGTATGCAAGTACATGGAAGACAAATACGGCGTCAAAGGCCGGGTGCATTTCAATGTGGGCGGTGCGCAGGCGATTGAAGATTCGCTCAAGGTCGTGCGCAACCATACCGGCAAAACCCACCAGTTTGCCTTCATGGGCGGCTATCACGGCCGCACCCTGGGCGCTTCGGCCATTACCTCCAGTTACCGTTATCGCCGCCGCTTCGGCAACTTTGCCGACCGCGCGCACTTCGTTCCCTACCCTTACTGTTTCCGCTGCCCGTATGACCTGAAAGTGGAAACCTGCGATACCTATTGCCACAAGGAATTTGAAAAACTGTTTGATACCGAATACCAGTCGGTATGGGATGAGAAAGCCAAGCAGTGCGAATTCGGTGCCTTTTACATCGAGCCTATGCAAGGCACAGGCGGCTACATCATCCCGCCTGAGGGCTACATGAAAAAGCTGCAGGAATCGCTGAAGAAACGCAATGTGCTGCTGGTGGCCGATGAAATTCAGATGGGTGTCTATCGCACCGGCAAGCTGTGGTCGTGGGAAAACTTCGACATCGTCCCCGATATTTTCGTCTTCGGCAAAGCCATCACCAACGGCCTGAATCCACTCTCCGGCATCTGGGCGCGTGAGGAATTGATCTCCCCCGAGAAATTCCCGCCGGGCTCCACCCATTCCACATTTGCCTCCAATCCGCTCGGCACATCAGTCGCGCTGGAAGTCTTGAAGATGACGCAGGAAGCCGACTTTGAGCCGCATGTACGGCAACGCGGCGCCTATTTCCTCAAGCGCCTGCAAGAACTCAAATCGCGCTGGAAAGTAGTCGGCGATGTCAGCGGCCTGGGCCTGGCACTGCGTATCGAACTGTGTGAGAAAGATGGCTTTACCGCCAGTCGCGCACTTGCCGACCGCATGTTCAACGAAGGTTTGAAGGGCGACTTGATGGTCGATGGCAAGCGCTATGGCCTGGTGCTGGATATTGGCGGCTACGAGAAAAACGTCATCACGCTAGCGCCATCGCTCATGATTTCGGAAGAAGAAATCGACCTCGGCATTAAGCTGTTTGAGCAGTTATTACATCGTTGCGGAGCCGAGTAATTGCAAGCCACTCTCCACAGGCAAGCCATCATGCCCCGCCTCCAGACACATGCCAAACAAGGGCAAGCCGCATGAGTCTGGAACAGCTGATTGGTGAAAACGGCTTTATCGAAGGCAAAGGGCAAGATGCCGTGCTGCTGGTGCACGGCCTCACCGGCACCCCGGCCGAGATGAAGCATTATGGCAAAGTGCTCGCCCGCAAGGGTCTCACCGCCGTTTGCCCGGTGCTGGCCGGGCACTGCGCTTCGATCAAAACCCTGACCGCCACCACCTGGCAGGATTGGGTGAGTTCGATAGAGCAGGTGTTTCTGGAAATGCGCAAGCGTTATCGCAAGGTGTTTATCGCAGGGCTTTCCATGGGGGCGCTGATCGCCCTCATGGTAGCTGCGCGTTATAAGGAAGCGGTGGCGGGCGTCATTCTGCTATCGGTCACGCTGTTTTATGACGGCTGGAACATGCCGCCATTCAAGCAACGCTTCCTGCTGCCTATCGTGTTGTATACCCCGCTCAAATACTTCGTGCACTGGGAAGAAACTGCGCCCTACGGCATCAAGTGTGAACGCACCCGGGCGCTGGTCGCGGCGATTCTGGATAACAAGGATGCCCAGGCTTCCGAGAAGATCGGTTATTTCAAAACGCCCGCCACCGTGATTCTGGAAAGCGTACGCCTGATCCGCCAGGCCAAGAAACAGCTGGCAGATGTGGTATCGCCAGTGCTGATCGTGCACTCCACGGAAGACGACATGGCGAGCATCAAAAACGCGCATTACGTGGAAAAGCGCCTGGGTTCGCGTGATATCCAGACCATGTATATCAGCGACACCTATCACGTATTAACCCTGGATAAACGCAAAGACGACATTGCCAAGCGCAGCGCCGAGTTTTGCCTTGCCCTCGCTCACTGAACACAGGAGTAGTCTCATGGAAAACACCTTTGAAACCGTAAGAACGCTGATTGCAGAGAAACTGGAAATCGACAAAGCGACGATTACACCGGATAGCGTACTGACCGAGATCGGGCTGGATTCGCTCGACACCTTTGACATCATTTTTGAGGCAGAAGATACATTCGGCATCAAGGTGCCCACGCCCAAGGAAGAAATCAAGACCGTGCAGGATGTCGCGAACCTGCTGGACCAGCTGCTGCAGGAACAAGCACCCAGCCTGCAGGTGCAGAAGTAAGCATCATGGCAAACACGCGTCGCGTCGTCATTACCGGCATGGGCATCGTCTCGCCGCTGGGCAATACCGTTGAAGAGTTTGGGCTGAACCTGATGCAGGGCGTATCCGGCATCAAACGTCTGGAGACCGACTTCAGCGATCAGCTGGAAATCAACATCGCCGCCAGTGCCGACTTCGATGGCACCCAGCACTTTTCTAAAAAAGAGCTGGCGGTGCTGGATCGGGTGAGCCAGTTTGCGCTCTATGCCGCCCAGCAGGCACTGGACAATGCCGGGTTGGACGCTGACAGCATGGACACCAACAAAACCGGCTGCTATCTCGGCACCGGCATGGGCGGCGCCGCCTCCACCGAAGAAGGCTACCACCGGCTTTTTAAAGAAGGCCAAAGCCGCCTCAAACCGTTTACCGTGCTGATGGCGATGAACAACGCCGCCGCCTCGCACATTGCCATGCATTACGGCCTGGGCGGCCCCAACCTCACCTACACCACCGCGTGCTCTTCGTCTGCCATTGCCATTGGCGAAGCGAGCCGCCAGATAGCGTACGGACACTGCGATTACATGCTGGCGGGCGGTAGCGAAGCGCTGCTCACCTTCGGCACCATCAAAGCCTGGGAAGCATTGCGTACGCTGGCAAAGGTAGATGAGCAAAACCCGGCCGCCTCCTGCAAACCATTCTCGGCCGACCGCAGCGGACTGGTGCTGGGCGAAGGCTGCGCCGTGTTTGTGCTGGAAAGCTACGACTCCGCCATGGCGCGCGGCGCCACCATCCATGCCGAAATCATGGGCTACGGCACCGCCAACGACGCCAGCCATATCACGCAGCCCTCCGTCACGGGACAAGCACGCGCCATGCAGGCTGCGCTGGATAATGCCGGGCTGGCCCCCGAGCAGATTGACTACATCAATGCGCATGGCACCGGCACACCACTGAATGACGCCACCGAAACCGCCGCCATCAAGCAGGTATTCGGCCCCCATGCTTACCAACTCGCCATCAGCTCCACCAAGTCCATGCATGGTCACCTCATGGGCGCCGCCGGTGCGGTTGAGCTGGTGGCCACCACGCTGGCCCTGCAAGCGCAATTGCTCCCACCCACCATGCACCTGCAGCAGCCCGACCCCGAGTGTGACCTCCACTATGTTGCCAACCACGCCACCCCGCAGCACGTGCGGTACGCCATGAGCAATTCGTTTGCTTTTGGCGGCACCGGTGGCGTCATCATCCTGAAAAAGAGCTAACGCCATGCAACCTGATTTAAGCCACTACCAGCCCGACACCCTTGCCGCCTTTGAAGTCGAAACCGGCTTCAGCGCCGCCAAGTTCCTCGAAGAAAACTGGAAAGCACTGCTGCAGGACGACATTGAAGGTTATCGTCTGCATCTCGCCTTTGATACCGGCCACACCCCCGGTTTTAAAACCGGCTATATCGGCATCCGCAAAAACCAGGTGCTGCTCTGCATCGCGCCCTACTTCGTTACGCAATATGCGCTCGAAAGCAGCCTCAAAGGCACCATGCAGAACATCCTCACGCAGGTAAAAGAGCAACTGCCCAGCCTTATGACCATCAAGATGCTATGCGTAGGCTCGCCAGTCACCGACTCCTGCAAGCTCGCCATCAGCCGCGAGTACCCTTTTGACCCTGCGCTGATTCAGGTGCTGAACCGCACGCTGGCTACTATCGCAAAAAAAGAAAACGCCACCTTGATCGCCTTCAAGGATGTCAAAGACGCGGATTACCAGTTATACGGCCCGGTGCTCAAAGACCTGGGCTACAACGCCCTGCCCAGCATGCCACTCGCCATCAACAAGATTACGCATGGCTCCGTGCAAGACTACCTGGCCAGCCTGAGCACAAATCTGCGCACGGACATCCAGCAAAAACTCAGCGCAGCCCGCGACATTCGCATTGAAGAGCACCAAGGCATCCCGCCGCACCTGGACGAAATCTACAACCTGTACCTCGAATCCCACGCCGGCCAACAGGCGCAGTCCGAGCTGCTCACCAAAAAATTCTTTGAATACGTCGCTGGCCTCATGCCCGAGCAAACGCGCTTTGTACTGTATTTCAAGCAAAACACCCTCGTTGCTTTCAACCTGCTGCTGCATCATCAAGGCGTCGTGCTGGACAAATACATCGGCATCAACCCAGCCGCCAACGCTCAGCACCATATTGATTGCTTAAGCTGGATACACAACATCGAGATGTGCATACGCGATGGTTTTCACACCTACCAAAGCAGCCGCGAGGTATACCACACCCGCAACACCATGCCCGCCAAGCTGCACGACACACACACCCTGCTCAAGCTGGCCTGATCGCGGCGCTGGTGAATAAGATAGTGACGTGGTGAATGGCAGAGGGGTGTTTCAGCAACAGCCCCTGCCAAGGCCGCAAGCAAAAATGCCCCACAAAAAGTACAGCATCAAAAGCCGATAATGGTAGAATAGCGCCCTCATTAGCTGGGCAATCCAGCAACCGAGTCGCGGAGAGGTGGCAGAGTGGTTGAATGTACCTGACTCGAAATCAGGCATACGTGCAAGCGTATCGAGGGTTCGAATCCCTCCCTCTCCGCCAGCAACAAGGCTCCAAGCAATTTCCACTTTCAGCAATTAGTTTGCAAAACAGGGTTTGGTTTGCAAAATTAAATCCTGAGTCTTGCAAAGAGTAGCGCTCAACCTTGCTGCCCCGCAATAAACTCAACTAAGACACCCCATCACTCCCATCTCCTATCAGCCCAGGAAGACTGGCACCTGGATATGATCCAAACAGCCTATGGGCTTCAAGGGGTAAATAAAATAAACTGGATCATCGAAAATAAAAATAACTGACAAACTGTCGTTTTTTGGGAAGCAATGGGGAATTCGTATGAGCGCCACATTAAGAAGTTTATTTTTTGGGGAAGCGCATCAAGCGGATAATTATATGCCGCATATTGATGGTTTGAGGGCGGTTGCGGTCGGGTACGTTCTATTGTTTCACGCCTTTCCCATGATGTTCCCTGGCGGATTCATCGGCGTCGATATTTTTTTTGTTATTTCTGGCTACCTCATCTCATCTATCATTCTCACCCAGCTCAACCGTGGCAAATTCAGTATTCTGGATTTCTACAAGCGCCGAATTAATAGAATATTTCCTGCCCTGATTCTGGTTCTGGCAGCAACTTCATTATTGGCCCACCACTATCTCTTCAGCAACGAATTTGACTCCTTTAAAAATAGTCTCGCTGCAGGGGCTGCTTTCTTTGCCAATATTTTCCTTTATTTCCACAGCGATTATTTTTCTGCTTCCGCAGAAACCACCCCGCTATTGCATCTATGGTCTTTAGGCGTTGAAGAGCAGTTTTATATCGTTTGGCCGTTGGTACTGTTTATTTTTTGCAGGACAAAACATGGAATATTGTCAGTCATACTGCCCATCCTGCTCATTTCATTCGTAGCTTGCCTGCACTATTCATACACGAATAAGACCGCAGCCTTTTATTTACCCGTAATGCGTTTCTGGGAGCTTGGGGCTGGAGCACTGCTTGCGTGCTTTCAATCAAAATATACAAACCTGAAGTTTCTGAAAGGAATCTCGCCCTTAGGGAGAGAATCTATCAGTGTAATAACGCTAGGCCTTCTGTTCGCAAGTCTTTTTTTGATACGCTCGGATATGGTTTTCCCTGGCTGGATCGCAATAATACCGGTCACCCTCGCTGTGGCCATCATTGCACTTGGCTCCGAGTCTAGTGTTTTGAGGGGATTACTTGGCAACCCTCTATTCTTATTTTTTGGACTCATCAGCTATCCGCTCTATTTATGGCATTGGCCTATTCTTTCGATGATGCATATCGAACTAGGGGAGCCCTCAAGAATTGCGAAAGTAGCTGCACTGATGCTTTCGGTTGTCCTAGCCTGGGGAACATACCGTTTTGTTGAGCTACCGTTAAGATTTCGTGTCCAAGTTCAAAGCAAACCATGGTTTTTGCTTGGCTCATTAATATTCCTAGCCATAGCCGTTTTTTCCATCAATCAACGTGGCAATGAGCATCATCAGCAAGAAGAATTCCTTGAGTATTTTGCCAGCTATCAAACCACCCAAAACATAAAAGACGAATATCGATTTGATTGCAGCTTAATAAAGGACAGCAAGGTTTTTAACCCTGATATTTCCAAGAGCTGCTATACCCGAACAAAGGACAGAACAATATTTGTCTGGGGCGACTCCCATGCTCAGCAGCTTTTACCGGGGCTGAGAAGAAATCTCGATAAAGAGACCGATCTCCTCCAAATTGCAAGCTTTGGGTGCGCACCAAAAGTAATTACCGGCTCGAGTGATTCAGATCATTTAACAGCCTGCGACAGAGCTAATCTGGTGACGATGGAGAAGATCAAAACTGCTCACCCAGAAACGGTCATCCTTGCACAACGTCGTGATCACGAGAATTCGGACTGGAATCTTATTGTCGATTATCTGAAAAAGAATGGCGCAAAGAAAATTGTTATCGTGGGTCCAGTACCGCAGTGGAACCAACTATTGAATCGATACTATGCAAAAAATTTATGGGCAAGTGCTAATAGCCGCACACTAGAAAACCTCAATGAAGATATTAAATCTACAGATACCATCATGAAAAGTAAGGCACTTCCTGCCGGGGTGGTATACATTTCCATGTTTGATATATTTTGCAACGACAGTGGATGCCTTACTTATTTAGGCAACGATCCTAAGACCGGGATGACTTCATGGGACTACGGTCACCTCACCATTACAGCTTCGGAATTTATTGCGCCGACAATCATGCGCCAAGTTGAAATTCCTCAAGTTCAAATAGCAGCATCTGATAAGCGGATGAGCATGAACTCACATCTTAATAAGGAGATAGTCACTTCCAAGTGAGGCATTATTGGATTACCAGGCACGTTTATAGCGGTTTTTACATTAAGCTTCAGTACAGACTTAATCTTAGCAAGACCGGCCAGTTGTTAAGCTTTATTTATCCTAAATCTGAATCCGCTCCCCCACGCGATTGCGTGTTCTCGTCATCGAGAAAATGAGCATCAGAATGACCGTCAGACTGGTCACGTGATTGTTCAGAGCTCGCCTTACCGCAGACGGTCGCCGCTATCGCTAGCCATTCTTTTACCATTTGTCGGCGATTCCCGAGATATCGCTCGTCAAGCACTTTCGCTTCCACCATTCGATCTGCCGCAAATATTCTATAAGCTTGGTCGTGTTCGCACCAAGCAGCGAAACTGTGCTCACCCCCTTCGAATCCCAGCATAACCGGCCAGACGATCCGCTCCAGGATGGCTCCATCGTCATCGCGTACAAGAATTCGCATTTTGCGCTGTTCACGGATTGCCAGCCGACATTGTGCGAGATCAAACCTGGAGCTCGAAGCTTGACTGGCTTCCTGGATGTAAACGCTCGTGTTGTCGAGCCCATGTAGCAGATGCGGAGGCAGGACTCCTGCTATTTTCGCTATTGCGTTTCGACTTGCGGCTGCCAACACGACATCGGTCTGCTGGCCCACCCATTCAGCCCCGAGCATCAAGGCCTGTAATTCCTCATGGGTGAACACGAGTGGAGGAAGCACGAACCCGGGACGAAGCGCGTAGCCCACCCCGGCTTCGGAAGCGATATCCGCCCCCATGGCTTGCAATGTCACAATATCCCGTCGGATGGTACGCAGAGATACTCCGGCCTCACGTGCGAGTACCGCGCCTGAAACCACGCCGCGATGTCGACGCAAAATCTGAATCAGATCCAGCAAACGTTGGCTACGGGACATCATTACTCCATCGTAACCAATGCCTTGCCGCGCAAGCGTCGCCCGCCTTCAACAGATGCAATCAAGTAGATAGCTTTAGCCAACGGCACGATGTCGGCAATCGGAAGAGTCAGTGCGTTTGAGGCAACGGCGCTGCCCAGTCTTTCGAGCACATCCGCACGCGGCGTGCCGACGATCGGCTTCAAACGCCGGTCAAACAAAGCGCGAAGAAACCTCATGGGTGTTGGTTCGACGGTCGCGAATGTCCCCTTCTTGCGCAGCATTCGAATGCCTACGGAAGTCGGGATAGTACCCGCGGCATCGAAAACAATATCGTAGGCCCCCTGAAGCGTTGCCAAGTCGGTCGTGGCATAGTCGTAGACGTCACTCACTCCGAGCAGGCGGGCCGTGTCGATCGAGTCTGCGCTACAGCTTCCGGAAACACGAGCGCCGAACATGCGTGCGATTTGGACCGCAGCCTGACCTACCGCGCCAGCACAGCCATTGATGAATACGTTCTGCCCCGGCCTCACTTTCGCTTTGTCGACCAAGGCATTCCAGGCGACGACGCCCACCGTTGGCAAACATGCGGCATCTTCAAACCTGATGCCTTCGGGAATTCTCGCCAGCGCATTTTCCTTGGCGATGGCGACCTCGCCCAAAGCACCGGCCTCTTTGAACCGAGCCATACCGAACACCGCGTCACCAACCCGAAAACGGCTGACATCGGCCCCAACCGCAGTAACGGTACCCGATAGATCGAGGCCCATCGCCCGCGGAAACGATTTCCCAGTCACGATTTTCATAGCGCCATTGCGAACCTTCCAGTCGACAGGATTGAGGGCGGCAAAATGCACCGCGATCGCGACTTCATCCTTCGCCGGCGCATCCGGGACAAAGGACTCCAGCCGCATGACCTCTGGACCGCCATAGCGATGATACTGGATACGCTTCATATAAGTGACCTCTCAAAGTAGAGGTCAATCTTAGCACCTCATGGTGCCAAAAAATGGCACCATTGATTGCTCACCATTGCGCTGCCACATGACCAATCGCTCCCTTTGCAAAATAGCCTTTCCGTGGCAAGCCTCCTTATCCTTGATCTGAATCAGACCGCCCTCTTTGACTCCTGGCTCAATTTTCCAACTGGACAAACCCCCAAAACTTGGCGAAACTTGGGCCGATGCGCATATTCCTGACCATACTACTGGCCCTTCTTTGCTCGGCCTGCGAGCAATCTGGCGACAGCCCCGCCCACAGGCCGCTTACCAAAGAACTGATTGTGGTAACGCACAACGGGCCGAATACCTATTATGTAGATGGCGAGAACCAGAACGCGGGGTTTGAGTATGATCTGGTGCAGATGTTTATGAAGGATCTGGGGCCGGAGTACAGCGCGAAGTTTTTGGTGGTAGGGAATATTTCGCAGGTGATTCCTACCCTGGTGAAGGGGCAGGCGCATTTTGCGGCGGCGGATTTGAGCATTACCAAGCTGCGCCAGCATCTGGTGAAGTTCAGTGTGCCTTATCAGAACACCCAGCAGAAAGTCATTTATAACGAATCCCAAAGCAAGCCGCCTAAGACGGTGAGCGACCTGATAGGCAAACGGATTGCGGTGCCTGCAGGCACGAGCTATGCCGAGCGCCTGCGCGAGATGAAAGAGCGTGCCCCTGCCCTGCAATGGGAGGAGCTGAAGCGAGCCAGTGCGGATGAGCTGATGGAGCAGGTGGCGGATGGCTCGCTGGATTTTACGGTGGCGGATTCGCATCTGGCGAATATGCTCAAGAATTACTACCCTAATCTGGCGGATGGCATGAGCGTGGGCAAGCCGGAACAGGTGGCGTGGGCCTTCCCCAAACGCGGGCAGGCCTGGATTTACCAGCGGGCCAATGCCTTTATCGAGAAGATCAAAAAAGACGGACGGCTGCGCAATCTGATTGACCGCTACTACGGGCACAGCGAGCGGCTGAACCCCATGGACGTGACGAACTTTCTGGTGCGTACGCGTAATGTGTTGCCGCAGTATGTGGGGCTTTTCAAGCAGGCGCAGGAAATCACTGGTCTGGATTGGCGACTACTGGCGGGGGTGAGCTATCAGGAGTCGCATTGGGATCGATTCAATACCTCACCCACCAATGTGCGCGGCATGATGATGCTGACGGAAGATACCGCGGACCGCCTGGGCGTCACCGACCGGCTGGATGCGCGGCAAAGCATATTGGGTGGCGCACGCTATATTGTGATGCTCAAAGACATGCTGCCTGAGCGCATCCCCGAGCCAGACCGTACCTGGCTGGCGCTGGCCGCTTACAACATCGGCTTTGCGCATCTGGAAGACGCGCGGATTTTGACCAAGCGTCTGAAGCTGAACCCGGATAGCTGGGCGGATGTGAAAAAAACCCTGCCCCTGCTTAATCGCGCGGAACATTACTCCACGCTGAAATACGGTTATGCCAGCGGCGGTGCACCGGTGGTGTTTGTGGAATCCATCCGCACCTATCACAAGATTCTGGAGCGCTACGAGCCCAAGCATCAGCCCGTGTTGCCGGATTTCAATCTGGTGAATGCCGGCATGACCACAGGAATCGCGCCCTACCAACCCGTACCATAATGTTCGACCAGTCAGACTAACCATGCACGCTCTCTCTTTCATACAGGATCTCGCTGTCATCATGCTGGTGGCGGGGTTTGTGACGGTCGTCTTCCAGCGCATCAAGCAGCCGGTGGTGCTGGGCTACATCCTCGCCGGGCTGATCATCGGGCCGCATACGCCGCCTTTGCCGCTGATTCATAATCAGGAAACGGTAGAAACCCTGGCCGAGCTGGGCATCGTCTTTCTGATGTTTTCGCTGGGGCTGGAATTCAACCTGCGCAAGCTGCAAAAAGTCGGCGCCACGGCGTTTGTGGCGGCCATTACCGAGATCGTGGTGATGGTGTGCATAGGCTACGAGATCGGCCAGTATTTTGGCTGGAAAGTCATGGATTCGATCTTTCTGGGCGCCATGCTGGCGATCTCGTCGACCACCATTATCGTCAAGGCGCTGGAAGAGCTGGGCATGAAGCGGGAGCGCTTCGCGCAGCTTATTTTCGGCATTCTGATTGTGGAAGATATTCTCGCCATCGGCATCATCGCCCTGCTCTCCGGCATGGCGGCCACAGGGACCGTCAGCACCGGTGAGGCCGTAGGCACCATAGGCAAGCTGGTGCTGTTTATGGTGGTGTCGCTGGTCGTGGGTATCTTGGTGGTGCCGCGCCTGCTGGATTATGTGGCTTCGTTCAAGCGGCATGAAACCCTGCTGGTGAGCGTATTGGGCCTGCTGTTTGGCTTTTGCCTGCTGGTGATCAAAATGGATTACAGCATCGCCCTGGGCGCCTTCATGATCGGTGCCATCATGGCCGAAGCCAAGCAGATACGCGCCATCGAACGATTGATTGAGCCGGTGCGCGATATGTTCAGCGCCATCTTTTTCGTCACCATCGGCTTGATGCTAGACCCCAACGCCATCGTCGAGTACGCCGTGCCCATCATGGTAATTTCGGCAGCCGTCATCCTCGGCAAAATCATCTCCTGCGGCACCGGCACGCTACTGGCAGGCAACGATGGTCGCACGTCATTGCGTGTGGGCATGGGGCTGGCGCAGATCGGCGAATTCTCCTTCATCATAGCCACACTCGGCCTCACGCTGAATGTCACCAGCCATTTTCTGTATCCGATTGCCGTGGCCACCTCAGTGGTCACCACGCTGCTGACGCCCTATCTGATTCGCGCAGCTGACCCGCTTTCCAATCGACTGACGCAACGGGTGCCTGGCAAGATCGCCCGCTTTTTTGATTGGTACCAGGGCTGGCTGCAAGGCGAAGGCAACGCCGAAGACCGCGCGCTGCTGGCAGGTCTCTACCGCAAGCTGATACTGCAGATATTCGTGAATGTGTGCCTGGTGGCGGCGCTATTTGTGGCCGCTCGCCATTTGCTGGCGAGTCCGCTATTGCACCTGCCCGCCTGGGCTGGGGAAATCGATCTGAAGAAATCCCTGATCTGGGGCAGCACCCTGCTGCTTTCAGCGCCTTTTCTGATTGCAGCTTTTCGCAAGCTGCAAGCGTTCAGCCTGCTGCTGGCGGACCATGCTACGCAAACACTGGCCAGTGCGCAGGCAGACAAAGTCCGGCGCGTCATCTCACGCGGCATACCGGCGATTTCGCTGGCCTTTCTGACCATCCTGCTATTGGCGCTGAGCTGGCCGCTGATCCCCAGCCTGAAGCTGACATTGGCTGTGGCGGTGATTGTGGGCCTGCTGTTCATTATTCTGCGCCGCTGGTTTGTACGCATGCATTACCTGCTGCAAATCTCACTGCTGGAAACCTTGAACCAGAAGAAAGACGAGCACTAGCAGGCAAATAAAAAACCACCGGGTCCGGTGGTTTTTCATTTGGTCATGCGCGCGATTGTGAGCCCGGCATCAGTTCAGGCTTTTCACGCTCACCATTACGCTCTCATGCGCCCAGGCGTTCCAGCCCGCCCATGTAGGGGCGCAACACCTCAGGTACCACTACGCTGCCATCGGCTTGCTGATAGTTTTCCAGCACCGCCACCAGGGTGCGGCCCACGGCCAGGCCGGAACCATTCAGGGTATGCACCAGCTCGGGCTTGCCGCCTTCATTGCGGAAACGCGCTTGCAAACGGCGTGCCTGGAAGGCCTCGCAGTTGGATACGGATGAAATCTCGCGGTAGGTATTCTGCGCGGGTAGCCAGACTTCCAGGTCATAGGTCTTGGCAGCGCCAAAGCCCATATCGCCAGTGCACAACGACACCACGCGATACGGCAGGCCCAGCGCCTGCAGAATATACTCGGCGTGACCGACCATTTCTTCCAGCGCCTCGTAGCTTTTTTCCGGATGCACGATCTGCACCATTTCCACTTTGTCGAACTGGTGCTGGCGTATCATGCCGCGAGTGTCGCGGCCATAGGAGCCAGCCTCGGAGCGGAAGCATGGCGTATGCGCGGTCAGCTTCACTGGCAGGCTTTCCGCCGCCAGAATCTCGTCGCGCACGGTGTTGGTCAGGGTCACTTCCGAGGTCGGGATCAGGTACAGCGCTTCGCCCTCGCCTTCTTGCCCGCCTTTTTGCGCGGCAAACAAATCAGCCTCGAATTTGGGCAACTGGCCGGTACCGCGCAGGCTGTCCGCATTCACGATATAAGGTGTATAGCACTCGGTGTAGCCGTGGCGCTCGGTTTGCGTATCCAGCATGAACTGGGCAAGTGCACGATGCAGGCGCGCGATCTGGCCGCGCATCAGCGTGAAGCGCGCCCCTGCCAGCTTGGCACCGGTATCAAAATCCAGCCCCAGCGGCATGCCAACATCGGTGTGGTCTTTGATCTCGAAATCAAAATTCCGTGGCGTGCCGACCTTGCGCACTTCCACGTTATCCTCTTCGGACTTGCCTTGTGGCACGCTGGCGTGCGGCAGATTGGGGATATTGAGCAGGAACTGCTGCAATTCAGCCTGAATCACGCCCAGGCGCTCTTCATCGGCCTTGAGCTGTTCACCCAGCCCGGCCACTTCGGCCATGATGCTGCTGACATCTTCGCCCTTGGACTTGGCAATACCGATCTGCTTGGAGGTGGCGTTGCGCTTGGCCTGCAAATCCTGCGTGCGCGTCTGCACCAGCTTGCGATCACTCTCCAGCGCTTCAAATCTGGCGGTATCCAGCGCAAAGCCACGGCTCGCCAGACGGCTCACCACGGTGTCCAGTTCATTGCGTAATTGTTGTATGTCTAACATAAGGCTTCCTGATCGTTATTTCTGCTTGATAGTTTATTTTTTCTTGGGGGCACGCAGGGCTTGCGCATCCAGCTCGCGCAGCCTTGCCAGTTTTTCGGCAATCTTGCCTTCCAGTCCGCGCGGCGTGGGCACGTAAAACTGAATGGCCTCAAGATCATCGGGAAAGTACTGCTCGCCCGCGGCATAGGCATCCGGCTCGTTATGCGCGTAGCGGTATTCCTTGCCGTAATCCAGCTCTTTCATCAGCTTGGTCGGCGCATTGCGCAGGTGCAAGGGCACATTGCGCGATTTGTCCTGTGCGACAAACGCTTTGGCCTGATTATAGGCCATATAGGCGGCATTGCTCTTGGGCGCCACCGCGCAGTAGATCACCGCATTCGACAATGCCAGCTCGCCCTCGGGCGAGCCCAGCCGCTCGTATATCTGGCAGGCTTCCAGCGTCATGGTCTGCGCACGCGGATCGGCAATGCCGATGTCTTCTACTGCCATGCGGATCAGGCGGCGGCCCAGGTAAAGCGGGTCAGCTCCGCCATCAATCATGCGCAAAAACCAGTACAAGGCCGCGTCAGGGTTGGAGCCGCGCACCGACTTGTGCAAGGCGGATATCTGGTCGTAAAACGCTTCACCGCCCTTATCAAAGCGGCGCAGCTTGCTCGCCATGGTGCTTTGCAAAAACTCGGCGTTGATCTCGGTTAGACCACTGGTCAACGCCGCATTGAACAAGCCTTCAACAAAGTTGAGCAGACGTCGCGCATCGCCATCGGCATAGGCCAGCACCTGTTCTTTCACCTCATCGCTCAAGGCCATGTCAGGTGCCATGTTGGCGCGGGCACGCTCCAGCAGCTCGGCAAGGTCCGCTTCAGACAGGGCCTGCAGTACAAACACGCGCGCCCGGCTCAGCAAGGCGCTGTTGACTTCAAACGACGGATTTTCGGTGGTGGCGCCGATAAAGGTAATCAGCCCACTTTCCACAAACGGCAGAAAGGCATCCTGCTGGCCCTTGTTAAAACGATGCACTTCATCGACAAACAGAATGGTGCGGCGGCCGGACTGCTGCAAGGTGTGCTGGGCGCGCTCCACGGCTTCGCGAATGTCCTTGATGCCGGAAAGTACCGCCGACAAGGGAATGAATTCCGCATCGGCGGTATTGGCGATCAGCCGCGCCAGTGTGGTTTTGCCGACACCAGGTGGGCCCCACAAGATCATCGAGGGCAGCTTGCCGGACTGAAACGCCAGCCGCAAGGGCTTGCCCTCGCCCAGCAGATGCTTTTGGCCGACCACATCATCCAGCGTGGCTGGGCGCAAGCGCTCGGCCAAGGGGGCATCGGGGGTATTCGGCTGAAAAAGATCGCTCAAAACAGTGTCCGCAGGGATAAGGCTATTCGCCTACGACGTCCGCACCGGCAGGCGGCACAAAACGGAACGCCTGTGCGGCCAGCGTGGGGTTGCGCTCAATCTGGCTGAATTCGATAAGCGTGCGGTGCCCAAAGCTGTCCAGCAACTCCATCTGCGCCAGCTGGTCGCCCTTGAAGCCGATCATGATCTGCTCGAAGCCGCTTTCTTTTTCGCGCGGCGTGGCTTTCACCCATTCCAGCCCGCCCTGGTTACCGCCATCCTGCAGGGCAAAGCTTTTTTCCATTTCCTTGCTGCCGGCCAGCATGGCAGCCGGGCTGGAGCCGATGGCCTTGCTCAGCGAACGCACCGTCACCTGGTTAAGCTCGGGGTCATACAGCCAGACCTTCTGGCCGTCGCCGACGATCTGCTGCACATAAGGCTTCTGGTAATCCCAGCGAAATTTGCCGGGGCGCTGCAATTGCATATCGCCGGTTACTTCCTGCACCTTGCGGCCTTGCGCATCGGAGACGGTCTGCTTGAATTGGGCCTTGAGCCCGACCGTATTCTGGTAAAAGGCCTTGAGCCGCTCGGGGCCATCGGCCTGTGCTAGCGTGGGGGCCAGCATGCTGGCGCTGGAGAAAGCCAGCAGAAGGGTATTCAGAAAAGATCGCATCAGTTACTCGCTATGACTGTTAGGGGCTAAAACTTCACGGTTACCGTTGCTCTGCATGGCAGAGACCAAGCCCGCACGTTCCATGTCTTCAATCAGGCGGGCAGCGCGGTTATAGCCTATGCGCAACTGGCGCTGCACCGAGGAAATGGAAGCACGACGCGACTTGAGCACAATCGCCACGGCCTCATCGTACAGCGGGTCTGCTTCACCGCCACCACCAACACCTTCGCCGCCATCCCCCACATCGCCACCTTCTTCGGTGGCACCGGTGAGGATGCCTTCAATATAGTTGGGCTCGCCCAAGGTCTTGATGTGCTCGACCACGCGGTGCACTTCCTGATCCGACACAAAGGCGCCATGGACGCGCTGCGGATCGCTGGTGCCGGGTGGCTGGTACAGCATGTCGCCCTGCCCCAGCAAGGCTTCGGCGCCCATCTGGTCAAGAATGGTACGCGAGTCGATCTTGCTGGATACCTGGAAGGCAACGCGGGTCGGGATATTGGCCTTGATCAGGCCGGTAATCACATCCACCGACGGCCGCTGTGTTGCCACCACCAGGTGGATGCCGCAGGCACGGGCTTTCTGCGCCAGACGGGCAATCGGTTCTTCTACCTTCTTGCCTACGACCATCATCAGATCGGCCAGTTCGTCGATGATAACGACGATAACCGGCAGTTCTTCCAGCGGCTCGGGGCTGTCCGGCGTGAGTGTAAATGGATGCGGAATGCTCTTGCCATCCTTGGCGGCGTCGCGGATTTTCTGGTTGTAGCCTGCGAGGTTACGCACGCCCAGCACCGACATCAGCTTGTAACGACGCTCCATCTCGGCTACGCCCCAGTTCAGCGCATTGCCGGCCTGGCGCATATCGGTAATTACCGGGGCCAGCAAATGCGGAATGCCGTCATACACCGACAGTTCCAGCATTTTGGGGTCAATCAGAATCAGGCGCACCTTGCTGGGCTCTGCCTTGTACAGCAGGCTCAGGATCATGGCATTGATGGCAACAGATTTACCCGAACCAGTCGTACCCGCGACCAGCACGTGCGGCATCTTGGCAAGGTCAGCCACCACCGGCTTGCCGGAGATATCCTTGCCCATGGCGATGGCCAGCGGCGAATTCATGTCGGCATACACCTGCGAGCCGAGAATCTCGGAGAGGAACACCACCTGACGCTTGGGATTCGGAATCTCCAGGCCCATATAGGTTTTGCCGGGGATGGTTTCCACCACGCGCACGCTGATCACGGACAAGGCGCGTGCCAGATCCTTGGAGAGATTGGCCACCTGGCTGCCTTTGACGCCCGCCGCAGGCTCGATTTCATAGCGGGTAATCACCGGGCCGGGCAAGGCCGCAATCACCTTGACCTCAATGCCAAAGTCCATCAACTTGCGCTCGATCAGGCGCGAGGTGAATTCCAGGGTTTCAGCAGACTGCACTTCCACCACGCCACTGGGTTCATCCAGCAGATGTAATGGCGGCAAGGGAGAATCCGGCAAGGTTTCAAACAAAGGCGTCTGGCGCTCTTTTTCAATACGGTCGCTCTTGGGAATCTCCAGCGCAGGCGCTTGAATCTGGATAGGCGGCCGGTCTTCGGTGCGCTTGCGCTCGTTATCAACAAATTCGGTACGCAGCTGTTCGGCCACTTTGCCCAGTTTGCGGTCCTGCCTGTCCTGCCATTTGTTGCGCACATAGGCATACGCCCACTCCAGGGCACCACCCAGTTTTTCCGTCATCATGATCCACGACCAGCCGGTAAACAGGCTGAAGCCCACCGCCATCATGAGTAGCAACGCCATGGTTGAGCCAGCAAAGCCGAGCATGCCGCGCAACAAGCCATCGAAAACGCTACCGAGCATCCCACCCGGTCCTAAAGGCAATTGCGCGGGCAAAGCTACCAAATGCCCGGACTCCAGGCTGGCAGACGCCACAAGCAACAGGCCAAAGCCAATGAAATTAAGCAATAACAGCGGCTTGCGCGTAGCCGCGACGACTTCCAGACGCAAATACACCAGCCAGATGGCATAAAAGGCAAACACCGCCAGCCACCACGCCGAGAAACCAAACAGGTAAAGCAGAATATCCGACAGCCAGGCACCCACCGTACCGCCGGCGTTATGGGTCACCGCGGCATCGCTGGCGGTGTGTGACCAGGAAGGATCATCGCGCTGGTATGTCACCAGGATAATGGTGAGGTAGAGACCAACAACCACAAGCCCAAGCCACCAGGCCTCCTTGACGATGCCCGGTGTTTCGGTACGGGGCGTCTCGCGCTTGCTGTTTAAAGGGAGATTTTTTTTCTGGAAGAACAAGATGATCAGGCTATCCGGACAGTGGTTGAGCAACAATAAATCATTAACGGTTATTATATAAATAACCAGCGAATTATATCAGTTATGGCTGGTACTGCTTGTATTCCTCACACGCCGGTTAGCGATACTTATCAGGCAAATTTACAGAATCAATTTGCACTATTAATTTCGAGAACCTACCATACATAAAAATTGTCTGGCATAACGTTAACCACAACAAAAGAAAAGGATGGATACACCTCATGGATATCGGCATCAATGAAAAAGATCGCAAAAAGATTGCTGAAGGCCTCTCCCGTTTTCTGGCAGACACTTACACGCTCTACCTCAAAACCCATTTCTTTCACTGGAACGTCACAGGTCCGCAATTCCGCACCTTGCATTTGATGTTCGAGGAACAATATAACGAACTGTGGCTGGCAGTAGATCTGGTCGCTGAGCGCATTCGCTCGCTGGATGTCTATGCACCTGGTACTTACAAGGACTTCGCCAAGCTGACTTCCATCAAGGAAACCGATGGCGTGCCCAATGCGCAGGACATGATCCGCGAACTGGTCGCTGGTCACGAAACCGTAGTCCGCACTGCCCGCTCGATTTTCCCTGTCGTGGAAAAAGCATCTGACGAAGCCAGTGCAGACCTGCTGACCCAGCGCCTGCAATTGCACGAAAAAACCGCATGGATGCTGCGCAGCCTGCTGGAAAAATAAGCCTTACCGCACTATCGACCTATAGAAAAAATCGTACTCAGGAGTCTTAACATCATGGCAACAAAACACGCCCACCTGCTCATTCTGGGCTCTGGCCCTGCGGGCTACTCAGCAGCCGTTTACGCGGCGCGCGCCAACCTGAAGCCCGTGCTCGTCACGGGGATTGCCCAGGGTGGCCAGCTGATGACCACCACCGAGGTGGACAACTGGCCCGCGGATGCAGATGGTGTGCAAGGCCCCGAGCTGATGGCGCGTTTTCAGAAACATGCCGAGCGCTTTAATACAGAAATGATCTTTGATCACATTCACACCGCCAAACTCACCGAAAAGCCTATCCGGCTGATCGGCGATAGCGGCGAGTACACCTGTGATGCGCTGATCATTGCCACCGGCGCTTCGGCACAGTATCTGGGCTTGCCCTCTGAAGAAAAATTCTCTGGCAAGGGCGTGTCTGCCTGCGCCACCTGTGACGGTTTTTTCTATCGCAACCAAGAAGTGGCCGTGATCGGCGGTGGCAATACCGCCGTGGAAGAAGCGCTGTATCTCGCCAATATCGCCAGCAAAGTAACGCTGGTGCATAGACGCGACAAGTTCAAGGCCGAAGCCATTCTGGTGGACAAGGTCATGGAGCGCGTGAAGGAAGGCAAGATCGTGCTGGAACTGCATTCCGTGCTGGAAGAAGTGCTGGGTGATGATAGCGGTGTGACCGGCATGCGCATCAAGAACAATGAAACCGGCGCCACCAAGGATATCCCCTTGCAAGGCGTGTTCATTGCGATTGGTCACAAGCCCAACACCGACATCTTTGCCGGCCAGCTGGAAATGGAAGGCGGTTACATCGTCACCAAGGCTGGTCGTAATGGCAATGCCACCGCGACCAGTGTGCCTGGCGTATTTGCGGCAGGCGATGTGCAGGATCATATTTACCGCCAGGCGGTTACCAGTGCAGGCAGTGGTTGCATGGCCGCCCTGGATGCCGAGCGCTACCTGGATCAACTGAAGTAAGGCATCGCGGCGCAAGCCAACATGCGCGCACGGCAACAGGCTCTGGCCCTGCCGTGCGTTTTTGTTTGTGATATTGCCGCTTGAGCACAAAAGCGGCTATTGTTTAACTGATTCAGTTGCTTACCTGGTAAATTTTCGTGACTGACACACCCGCAGATGACCCATTGGACGACGACGAGCTGCTCTTTCGCGAGGCAGTGAAAGGCGCTCGCCCTCTGCAATCGTCCAAGGTCACCTTTACGCCGCCACGCCCCAAACCCATCCCCAAACAATTCATTCGCGATGAGCGGCAGGCCCTGATTGACTCACTGAGCGATCACTACATCCCCGCCCACGAACTGGAGAGCGGCGAAGAGCTGCTCTATCTGCGTGAAGGCCAATCCCCCGCCATTCTGAGCAAGCTGCGGCGCGGCCACTGGGTAGTGCAGGCAGGCATAGACCTGCATGGCCTGGTCGTGGATGAAGCCCGGCTTTATGTTGCCGAGTTTCTTGCCGATTGCAAGAAAAAGGGCATACGCTGTGTACGCATCATCCATGGCAAAGGGCTGGGCTCACGTAACCGCGAACCCATACTCAAGCACAAGCTGCGCAACTGGCTGATGCAGAAGGATGAAGTGCTGGCCTATGCCCAGGCACGTGCCAACGATGGCGGCAGCGGCGCGGTGATCGTGTTGCTCAAGGCTTGAGCGCGGGCCACGTGACGCTTGCACTCTCCACCCCCACCTTTCCCCAATGACTCATCATGAAAATTGACCATCTCGACCATCTGGTACTCACCGTCCGCGACATGCAAGCGACCATCGATTTTTATACTCAGGTGCTCGGCATGCAGCTCGTGACATTTGGTCAAGGCAGACAGGCACTGGCATTCGGCGCGCAAAAAATCAATCTGCACCAATACCAGCATGAGTTTGAGCCCAAGGCCGAGCACCCTACCCCAGGCTCCGCTGACCTCTGCTTCATCACATCCACCCCACTGCCTGATGTCATGCAGCATGTGCAAGCATGCGGAGCAACGGTGATTGAAGGCCCAGTAGAGCGTACCGGCGCCAGCGGTCGCATCCTGTCGATTTACCTGCGCGACCCGGACGCCAACCTGATCGAAATCGCCAACCAGCTGCCTCCCGCCAACGCCTGAAGTAGGCCGTCAACCTGCGTCAGCTCGCCCTATGCGATGGCGCCAAACCGCAGTAGAGTAGCTGGGCTCATCACACATTTTTCATATTGTGAAAAAGTATTTTTGGGTTGTAAGCAAACCATAAGGTTGCGTGCTTAGCATGCGCACCATGCCCTCATAAAGAGGTGGCAAAATTTGACCTTTCGAATAGCTGCAGGAAAGTGCCCATGAAACACCGCTACATCGTATTGCTGCTTTGCACGCTGGGCTTGGTATCGCTTGCCCATGCGGATGAAACATCAGAAGTACAACCCGCCGACTTGCAACACCTCAGCCTCTCTCAGGCCGAGCGTCTGTTACAGACCAATAATCGCGAAGTACTGTTTGCCCGTCGCGCACTGGAAGGCTCGCAAGCCGACAAACTCAGTGCCGGTCAGAAACCCAACCCCGTCCTCAGCCTCAGCAGCACCAATTTCAAACTGCATGGCAGCAATGGCAATGGCGGCCTGCAGGATAAAACCCTGGACAGCATTGTGCGGGTTGACCAGCTGATAGAGCGCGGCGGCAAACGTGAGCTGCGTACCGCCGTGGCCGAAGATGCCATCAAGGCCTCGCGCTTTGACCTGCAAGACAGCATGCGCCAGCAGACGCTCAATCTGCGCTCCAGTTATTACGATCTGCTGCTGGCACAGCAGGCCGAGCGCCTGCAGCAAGAAAATCAGGCCATTTTTGACAAGGTATTGCAGTCCGCCGAGTTGCGTCTCAAGGCAGGCGATATATCGGCCACCGATGTGGCGCGTATCCGCGTTGACGCCTTGCGCGCCAAAAACGATGTACGCCAGGCCCAGGCCGACCGCGAAAAAGCGCAGGCCATTCTGGCGTATATGATCGGGCAGGAAAAAAATGCCACCAGCCTGTATCTGACCGATGAATGGCCTACGCTGGCGAATGCACCGAATACCGCCAATACCGATATGACCTTGCTGGACCAGCGTGCTGACATTCAGGCTGCTGCCGCCCGCACCGCCCAGGCCATGGAAGCACGCAAGCTTGCCGAGTCACTGCAGACACGCGACATTACCGTGGGCGTGCAATATGAGCATTACCCGGACGACAGCCGCAATACCGTGGGCGCAGCTGTCAGTATCCCCTTGTTCACCAACTATCAGTACCAGGGCGAAATCGCCAGGGCCGAAGTCAACCTGACGACTGCCGAAGAAGCCCGGCAACAGACGCAGGCGATTGCCCTGGGTGAAATCTCGCGCGCACGTGCTGATCTCAATGCCGCCATCGATAAAGTACGTCGCTACGATGAACAAATGCTGGCAGAAGCCAAGACTGCAGCTGACGCGGCCGAATTTGCCTATCAGCATGGCGCCATGGGCGTGACCGATCTGCTGGATGCACGCCGTGTATACCGAACCCTGCAACTGGACGCCGCCAATGCGCGCGCCGATTATGCAAAATCCCTGGCCGCCTGGCAGGCAGCCACCCAACCACAGGAAGCTCCGTAACATGAACCGCAGCATTATTTCTCTCAGCCTGATCTGCCTCAGCGTCGCCACCCCTGGATTTGCCGCCGACAAGCCGCGCATTGCCAGTCCGGCTCCCACCTCGCAGGAGGTCGTGTTAAAACCTGGCTCAAGCCAGTTCTCCAGCCTGAAAATGGAAGCGGTTACGGCGATTCCCGCGCCTGCCAGCGAACCATTGAACGGCAAGATTGCGTTTGATGAAAACCATACTGTACGCATCAGTTCCCCCGTCACCGGCCGCGTGGTCAGCATCAGTGCGCAGCTGGGTGATACGGTGAAATCTGGCCAGGCACTGGCGGTGCTCGACTCCCCAGATTTGGGCACCGCCCTGGCAGATCACCGTAAGGCGCAAGCCGACCTGCAGCTCAAGAAACAGGCGCTGGAACGCAGCCGCCTATTGCTGGAAGGCGGCGTCATCGCGCGCAAGGAATTTGAAAACACCCAGGCCGACATGGCCGAATCACAGGCAGAAGCCGCCCGCACCTCCGCCATGCTGAGCAATCTCGGTACCCATGGCAGTGTGAATGGCGAGAGCTTCAGCTTGCGCAGCCCGATCAACGGCATGATTGTGGATCGTCAGATCAACCCTGGCAGCCAGGTACGGCCAGACGCCGCCAGCCCGCTGTTCATCATCAGCGATCCCAATTCCCTGTGGGCATCGATTGATCTGCCGGAGCGTGACTTGTCCAAGGTATCCGTCGGTCAGGCGCTGGCCATTGAGGTGGATGCGTATCCTGGCGAAACCTTCAGCGGTCGCGTGTTGACTATCGGTGGCATGGTGGACCCGGCGACACGGCGCATCCAGGTGCGTTGCAGTGTAGACGGCAAGGGCCGCCTCAAGCCCGAGATGTATGCCCGCATTACCCCGCTGCAAAGCTCTCAGGAGAAGGTCATCCGCCTGCCTAACAGCGCGCTCATTACCGAAGGCTTGTATAGCTATGTGTTTGTGGAGACCTCCCCTGGCCACCTGCAAAAACGCCGCGTGGAGCTTGCAACCCAGGCCCGCGACTTTGCCACCGTCAAAAGCGGCCTGGCACTGGGCGAACGCGTGGTGACCTCGGGAGCCATTCTGCTCAATTCCGAGCTGGCCGCAGGCAAATAAGGCGATCACACCATGTTGGAAAAACTGATTACCTTCTCGCTCCAGCAGCGTGTGTTCGTGTTGCTGGGCACACTGGCCGTGATTATTTCAGGCTACTTTGCGGTTCAAAACCTGCCGATTGAGGCCTTCCCGGATGTGGAAGATGTGCACGTCGGCATCGTCACCCAGGCCGCCGGGCTCGCCCCAGAAGAAGTCGAGCGCGTGGTCACGCTGCCGATTGAGCATGAAATGAGCGGCGTGCCTCACCTGATACAGATGCGCTCGGTATCCATTACCGGCCTGTCTGTAGTTACCCTGACCTTTTCCGAGCATACCGATGACTATTTCGCCCGTCAGCAAGTGCTGGAGCGCCTGCAGGGCGTTGGCTTGCCCGCGGCTTACCAGCCGACCCTCGCGCCGCTGACCACCGCGGTGGGCGAAATCTACCGCTATCTGGTCGAAGCGCCCAAGGACATGCCGCAACGGGAAATCCGGGCGATTCAGGATTGGCAGATCATCCCCATGCTGCGCACCGTGCCCGGCGTGGCCGACATCACCAGCTTTGGTGGTGCGGTCAAGGAATACCAGGTCAGGCTTGATCCATATCTGCTGAAGAAATTTGATATCAGCATTGATCAGGTCAACCAGGCTCTGGGCAACAACAGCAGCAACGTCGGCGGTGGCCTCATGCATCGCGGCGACGAGGCGCTGGTGGTGCGCGGCATCGGCCTGTTCAAGAGCATTGATGATATTGGCCAGACCGTGATCACCTCTCGGGATGGGCGGCCGATTGTGGTGAGCGATGTGGGCCAGGCCGTGATTGGCGACAAGACCCGCTCCGGCATTGTGTCCTATAACGATCGCGATGACGTGATCGAGGGCATCGTGCTCATGAACAAGGGCCAGAACCCGGCCAAGGTGATTGAAGCACTGCGCGAAAAAGCCAAGGAGGTGAATGCCAAGCTGCCACCTGGCGTGCGCATTGCCCCCTTCTATGACCGTACCAGCCTGATCGACCACACGGTGCATACCGTCACGGAGAACCTCATCGTCGGTGCCCTGCTGGTCGTGGCGATCCTCATCGTCTTCCTGCGCAACTGGCGTGCGGCGCTGATTGTCGCAAGTGTGATTCCGCTGTCGCTGCTGTTCGCCTTCATCATCATGGATATTCGCGGCGTATCAGCCAACCTGATTTCGCTAGGCGCGGTGGACTTCGGCATCATCATCGATAGTGCCGTGGTGCTGGTTGAAGCGCTGATGGTGCGGCTGGCGGTGACCGAGCTGGATAAATTCCCGCAGCAGGCCAGTTATGGCTGGCGCATCCATACGCTGAAGCAGACCGCCATTGAGATGGGCCGTCCTATCCTGTTTTCCAAACTCATCATCATTCTGGCGTTCTTGCCTATCTTCACCTTCCAGCGCGTGGAGGGCAAAATCTTCTCGCCCATGGCATTTACCCTGAGTTTTGCCTTGCTGGGCGCCATTTTGCTGACGCTGACCCTGGTACCGGCCCTGCTCTCTTACACCATGCGCCGGGAAGATATGGCCGAGAGCCACAGCCCATGGCTGGAAAAGGTGCAGCATGCCTATCGCAATTTCCTGGTACGCATGGGCACCATGCGCAAGCGTGTGGTGATTGTTTCGGTTGCCCTGCTCGCCATATCGGTGCTGCTGGCACCGCGGCTGGGGTCCGAGTTTCTGCCACGGCTGGATGAAGGCAATATCTGGCTCACCATCAGCCTGCCGCCTTCCACCAGTCTGGAAAAAACCAAGGAGGTGGAACGCCATGTGCGCAAGATATTGCTGGGCTATCAGGAAGTGCATCTGGTAGTGAGCCATGTGGGTCGCCCGGACGATGGCACCGACCCCAAGGGCCCGAACAATATCGAGATCCTGGCTGATCTGAAACCCAAGGACACCTGGAAGTTTTCCAACAAGGAAGCCTTGATCAAGGACATGTCGGCCAAGATACATACCATCCCCGGCATTCCCACCAACTTCTCGCAAGTAATTCAGGACAGCGTGGAAGAAGCGCTCTCTGGCGTGAAAGGGGAAATTTCGGTCAAGATTTTCGGGCCCGACCTCGGGATTCTGGAAGCCAAGGCTGACCAAGTGGTGGATGTACTGAATGGCATCAGAGGTGCAACCGATGTGGCTGCCATCCGCATTTCAGGCAACTCGGAGCTGGATATTCAGCTGGACCGCGCCCGCATGGCCCGCTATGGCTTGCAGGTGGGCGACGTTAACAGCACCGTGCAAACGGCGCTGGCGGGCAATGCCGCCAATACCTTCTACGATGGCGATCGCCGCTTTGATGTCACCTTGCGTCTGAATGAGGAATATCGCGATGCGGTGGATGATATTGCCGAGTTGCCGATTGCCCTGCCCAACAATGCAGGCAGCATTCCCCTGAGCGAGATTGCCGATATTCAGGTAAAACAAGGGGCATCGCGCGTGGGCCGTGAAGGGGTATCCCGTATTGTGGCGATCAAGGCCAACCTGATTGACCGCGACCAGGGCAGCTTTGTAGAAGAAGCCATGGCCAAGGTAAAAGCGCAAGTGGCATTGCCCCCTGGCTACAACATCACCTGGGGCGGCCAGTTTGAGAACCAGCAACGCGCCATGCAGCGGCTGGAAGTGATTGTGCCTTTATCCCTCATGCTGATCTTTGTGCTGCTGTTTACCGCCTTCAAATCGGTACGCAATGCGCTGCTGGTGCTGATGATGATTCCATTCACCCTCATTGGCGGCCTGGGTGGCTTGTGGCTGGCTGGCTTGCATCTGTCGGTATCCGCTGCGGTAGGCTTTATCGCCCTCGCCGGCATCTCGGTGCAAAACGGTGTGATCATGGTGGAGCAGATCAAGCGCATGATACTGGATGGTGTAAGCGTGAAGGATGCCGTGCTGGATGGCGCCGTCGCCCGCTTGCGGCCCATCCTGATGACGGCGCTGATGGCAGGCCTGGGCCTGCTGCCTGCGGCACTGTCGCACAGCATAGGCTCGGAAACACAGCGTCCATTTGCCGTGGTGATTGTGGGCGGTCTGGTGACAGCCACCTTCTTCACCCTGCTGTTGCTGCCTCTGCTCTTCCCCACATTCTCGGATGAAGCACGCAGCAAACCCTGGCGCAAAGAGCAATAAGCCCAGCTTTGCCAGTCAGTAGCTGGCAAAGCCAATAAAAAATGCCCGGACAGCAATGCCCGGGCGTTTTTTATTGTGCGATCACAATATCGCGGATGGCGCGAATACTAGATCTGGAAGCGTTGCAGCAGACAGACAGCTTCAGCCGCAATCCCCTCTTCACGGCCGACAAAGCCCAGCTTCTCGGTAGTCGTGGCCTTTACGTTGATCGCATCGCGCAGCAAGTTACAGTCCTCGGCGATGTTGGCGCACATCTGGTCGATATGGGCAGACAGGCGCGGCGCCTGCGCCATGACGGTGGCATCGATATTCACAATGGCGTAGTGCTTGGCGCGTATGAGCTTGACCACGTGGCGCAACAGTTCGCGCGAATCAATGCCCTTGTAGCGCACATCGGTATCCGGGAAATGCTTGCCTATATCGCCCAGCGCCGCCGCGCCCAGCATGGCATCGCAAATGGCATGCAGCAGCACATCGGCATCCGAATGCCCGAGCAGGCCTTTGCTGTGCGGGATATCCACGCCGCCGATAATGCAGCGGCGCCCTTCAATCAGTTGATGTACATCAAAGCCATGGCCTATACGTATCATGCTTGTTCTCCTTGGGTCTGGTCAGCCCGCAGAATGGCTTCGGCCAGCCAGAGATCCTGCGGATAGGTGATTTTAAGATTGCGCAGCTCGCCTTGCACCAGCAGTGGTTTCAGGCCCAGCGCCTCAACGGCTTGTGCTTCATCGGTTGGAATATAGTCAGGCAGCTGTCTGGTGTGCTCCAGCGCCCGCTTCAACAAGCCATGCGGAAACATTTGCGGAGTCTGCGCCTGCCACAGCGTATCGCGCGACTCGGTGCGCTGCACCCGCTGCTCGACGTCAGCCCGCTTAAGTGTATCGGCCAGTGGTATCGCCAGTATTCCCCCTACGCTATCCTGCTGCACGGCATCGATCAGGCGCTGCAACAAATGAGGTGTCAGCATGGGGCGGGCAGCATCATGCACCAGTACCCAGTCATGCTCATCCACCAGGCTTTGCATGGCGCTCAACCCATTCAGCACGGAATCAGAGCGCGTATCACCGCCCTGGTAATGCACATGCAAACGCTCAGACGATGGCAAATCGGGCTGCGTGGCCCAGATGTCATCGTCTGGATTCAACACCACATGCACGCTGCTGATACAGGGACTGGCGAGAAAAAGATTCACGGTACGCAGCACCACGGCTTGGCCGAGCAAGGGCAGATACTGCTTGGGGAGAGAGGCTTGCATGCGGCTACCAGAGCCACTTGCCGGGATCAGGACATGACTTTTTTGCATGCCCAGATTCTAGCATGCCGACCTGGCGGAAACAGACGAAGGCAGAAACAGGAGAACATGGTTGGCTGACAGCAAGATCGCTGACAGCCGGGCGCCGCACTTCAAACCGCAGGAAAGCAGGCTAAACCAGTTGTCCCACATGCTGGCGTACAGCATCGGTGACTATCGCATCCAGCCCCTGGCCTTGCTGCTCATTCACATGGCTGACCAGTTGCTGGCGCATGTTGTGCGCCCAGAAGCGTTTGATATGGCTGACAATTTCATTTTTTGCCAGCTCGCGATCAGGGTATGCAGAAAAAAACGTGCCAATCTGGTTGGCCATGGTAATCAGATGCTCAATATTCATGTCGACTCTTCAAAATCCCCGTAAATAATCTTTTCTGCGCCTGCATACACCACATGCTGGTGACTGCGAGTAAACCCGACCAGTGCAATCCCGCTGTTTTCTGCCACGCGAATCGCGAGGCCAGTAGGCGCCGAAATGGCCACCAGCATGGGGATCCCGGCTGTCACGGTTTTTTGCACCATTTCATAACTTGCCCGGCTGGTCGTCAGCACAAAGCCGCGCCTGTCATCCCCGGCGCGCGCAATCGCGCCTATCAGCTTATCAAGCGCGTTGTGCCGTCCCACGTCTTCGCGCACCATGCGTATCTCGCCTTCCGGACTTACCCAGGCACTGGCATGGGTAGCGCCCGTCAGCGCTTGCAGGGGTTGGCTTTTCTGTATGCTTTCCTGCGCCCGCAATATCGCTCGGTAATCAAACTTCAGGTCCGATGCCACCACTTTTTCGGGAATGCGCAGGGCCTGCTCCAGACTCTCGGCACCGCACAAGCCGCAGCCGGTACGCCCGGCCATGCTGCGACGTCGCTCCTTAAGATTGGCAAAGCACTCGCTGGCAATCTCCATGCGCAGTTCAACGCCTTTTTCCTGCGGCACGATATCCAGCCCGTAAAGATCACTGGGCTCGCGCAAAATGCCTTCGCACAGCGAAAACCCGAGGGCAAAATCGGCCAGATCATCCGGCGTTGCCAGCATCACCGCATGCGAAATATCGTTATAAATCATGGCGACCGGCATTTCTTCCGCCACGCGATCCTGCAAGGCCGTTACGCCACTTCCGTCCCCATCAGCACGCCACTTTCTGACCGGATAGAGACCGGTAATATCCAACCCGGTCTCGGCATTCACTAATTTTTCAGTCACACATCTCTACTCAATCCGCGCCTCTTTAGCTGTGTTTTGCGCAAAAGCAATCTGCTCTTCACTGAACTGCCGATAGCTGCGCTGCCAGTCGGAAAGCTGTGAAACACGGGTGACCTGCACTGCCGTTACCTTGAACTCGGGACAATTGGTCGCCCAGTCGGAGTTATCGGTGGTGATGACGTTGGCGCCGGATTCCGGATGGTGGAAGGTGGTGTAAATAACGCCAGGCTGTACACGCTCGGTAATCTTGGCGCGTAGCACCGTTTCACCGGCACGGCTGGCAATCCCCACCCAGTCACCTTCGCTGATGCCGCGATCTTCAGCATCATGCGGATGAATCTCGACCATATCCTCAGGATGCCAGGCCACGTTATCGGTACGTCGTGTCTGCGCGCCTACATTATATTGCGAAAGGATACGGCCCGTGGTCAGGATCAATGGATACTTGGCGTTGACCTTTTCGGTAGTCGGCACATATTGGGTAATAAAGAACTTGCCCTTGCCGCGCACGAATTCGTCAATGTGCATGGTCGGCGTGCCATTCGGGAATTCATCCGTGCAAGGCCATTGCACGCTGCCCAGCTCATCCAGTTTTTTGAAGCTGACGCCTGCGAACGTGGGCGTGAGCGCCGCAATTTCATCCAGAATGTCCGAAGCATGCTTGTAATGCATGGGGTAGCCCAGTGCCGTGGACAGCTTGGCGGTGATTTCCCAATCCTCATAGCCATTCTTAGGCGTCATGACGCGACGGACTGGCGAAATACGACGCTCGGCATTGGTAAATGTACCGGTCTTCTCCAGGAAAGAAGCACCTGGCAGGAACACATGGGCGTACATCGCGGTTTCGTTCAGGAACAGATCCTGCACGATGACGCACTCCATGGATTCCAGCGCGTGGGTGACGTGTTGGGTATCCGGGTCAGACTGGGCGATATCCTCGCCATTGCAATACAGCGCCTTGAAGCTGCCTTCAATCGCCTGGTCCAGCATATTGGGAATGCGCAAGCCAGGGTCAGCCGACAACGGACGACCCCAGGCGGATTCGAACAAGGCACGGGTAGCATCGTCCGACACATGGCGATAGCCAGTGAACTCATGCGGCATGGAACCCATGTCGCAGGAACCCTGCACATTGTTCTGGCCGCGCAAGGGGTTAACGCCCACGCCTTCACGCCCGATATTGCCAGTGGCCATGGCCAGGTTGGCAATGCCCATCACCATGGTGGAGCCCTGGCTATGCTCGGTCACGCCCAAACCATAATAGATGGCCGCATTGCCGCCAGTGGCAAACAAGCGTGCCGCCGCGCGTAAATCAGCAGCCTTGATGCCCAGTTCGCTTTCCAGCGCTTCTGGCGAATTTTCTGGCTTGGCGACAAAGTCGCGCCACATTACAAAAGAATCCCACTCGCAGCGGGCCTTTACGAATTCTTCGTCCACCAGGCCTTCCGTCACGACCACATGCGCCATGGCGGAAATCAACGCCACATTGGTACCTGGGCGCAGCTTGAGGTGGTAATCCGCCTTCACATGGGGTGACGACACCAGGTCGATCGCCCGTGGATCGGCCACAATCAGCTTGGCGCCCTCACGCAGGCGGCGCTTCATTTGCGAACCGAATACCGGGTGACCATCGGTGGGGTTAGCGCCTATCACCATGATGACATCCGACTTCATCACCGAGTCAAATGTCTGGGTGCCAGCGGACTCACCCAGGGTTTGCTTGAGGCCATAACCAGTGGGTGAATGGCACACGCGGGCGCAGGTATCGACGTTATTGCTGCCGAACACGGCACGCACCAGCTTTTGCACGACATAGACTTCTTCATTGGTGCAACGCGAAGAGGTAATCGCACCGACCGACTCTTTGCCATACTTGCCCTGAATGCGCTGAATCTCACTGGCGGCATAGGAAATTGCCTCGTCCCAGGACACTTCCGTCCACGGATCGGTAATGCTCTTGCGGATCATGGGTTTTGTAATGCGATCCTTGTGTGTGGCGTAGCCCCAGGCGAAGCGCCCTTTCACACAGGAGTGTCCATGATTGGCGCCACCATCCTTGTTCGGCACCATGCGAATCAGCTCTTCGCCCTTCATTTCGGCGTTAAACGAGCAGCCAACGCCACAGTAGGCACAGGTGGTCGTCACGCTATGCTCGGGCTGACCATGCTGTATCACCGACTTTTCCATCAGGGTAGCGGTCGGGCAGGCCTGCACGCAGGCACCACAGGACACACATTCAGATTCCAGGAAATTATTCACGCCGGAAGCGACTTTGGATTCAAAGCCACGGCCTTGAATGGTCAACGCAAACGTGCCCTGGGTTTCTTCGCAAGCGCGCACGCAACGTGAGCAGACGATGCACTTGGAAGGATCAAACGTGAAATACGGATTGGAGGTGTCTTTTTCGGCACGCAGGTGGTTTTCACCTTCGTAGCCATAGCGCACTTCGCGCAGGCCTACAGCGCCCGCCATGTCCTGCAGTTCACAATCACCATTGGCAGCGCAGGTCAGGCAATCCAGCGGGTGGTCGGAGATGTAAAGCTCCATCACACCGCGGCGAATATCGGCCAGCTTGGGGCTTTGCGTGCGGACTTTCAGCCCGTTATCCACTGGCGTGGTGCACGAAGCAGGATATCCGCGGCGGCCTTCGATTTCCACCAGGCACAAACGGCAGGAGCCGAATGGGTCCAGACTGTCGGTCGCGCAGAGTTTGGGGACGCTCACGCCAGCGACCATAGCCGCATGCATGATGGAGGTGCCAGCAGGTACCGTGACGTCGGTGCCATCAATATTGAGGGTCACTTGCTGATCGGAATGGCTGGCTGGGGTACCGTAATCTTTTTGGTGTTCCATGGCTATCTCCTAAATACTGCTCAGGCCGCTTGTGCTTTTTTATTAAGGCCGAAATCTTCTGGAAAATGGTTAATCGCGCTCAACACCGGGTATGGCGTCATGCCGCCCAGTGCGCAGAGCGAACCATTCAGCATCGTGTCGCTGAGATCGCGCACCAGGGCAATGTTCTGCGCGTGGTCGCGGCCTTGCATGATCTTGTCCATCACTTCCACGCCACGGGTTGAACCGATGCGGCATGGCGTGCATTTGCCGCAGGACTCAATGGCACAGAATTCAAAGGCATAGCGGGCCATTTTGGCCATGTCCACCGTGTCATCAAACGCCACAATGCCACCATGACCAAGCACCGCCCACAATTTGGAAAACTCTTCGTAATCCAGTGGCGTGTCAAACTGCGACTCCGGCAGATAGGCACCCAGCGGGCCGCCAACCTGCACCGCCCGGATAGGACGCCCGGTGGCCGAACCACCGCCAAAGTCATACAGCAACTGACGCAAGGTGACGCCAAAGGCTTTTTCCACCAGGCCACCATGTTTGATATTGCCTGCCAGCTGAATAGGCAGCGTGCCGCGAGAACGGCCCATACCGTAGTCACGGTAAAAAGCGCCGCCTTTATCCAGAATAATCGGCACACTGGCAAAGGAAATCACGTTATTGACCACGGTCGGCTTGCCGAACAAGCCTTCGATCGCAGGCAATGGTGGTTTGAAACGCACCAGGCCACGCTTGCCCTCCAGGCTTTCCAGCAGCGAGGTTTCTTCGCCACAGACATACGCACCGGCAGCGCGACGCACCTCAAGCTCAAAGGCATGGCCGCTGCCGAGAATATTCGGCCCCAGGTAATGCTTTTCACGGGCATGCTGAATGGCTTCATTGAGCACGGCCAGCGCATGCGGATACTCGGAGCGCAGGTAGATATAGCCCTGCGTAGCGCCTACGGCCAGCGCAGCAATCGTCATGCCTTCAATCAGGACAAACGGGTCACCTTCCATAATCATGCGATCTGAATAGGTACCGGAATCGCCTTCATCGGCATTGCAGACGATGTATTTCTGGTCGGCCTTGCAGTCGTGCACGGTTTTCCACTTGATGCCCGTCGGGAAAGCCGCGCCACCGCGCCCGCGCAGGCCTGAGTCGGTCACCTGTTGCACAATCTCGGCAGGCTGCAGTGCCAGGGCGTTTTGCAAACCGCGATAACCATCGTGCGCAAGATAATCGGTGAGGGATACGGGATCGGTAATGCCGACGCGGGCAAAGGTCAGTCTCTCTTGCTGCTTGAGCCAGGGCAGCTCATCGGTCACGCCCAGCTTCAGGGCATGGGCACCGCCATTGACAAAGTCCGCAGCAAACAGCGATGGCACATCCGCGACATCGACTGGACCATAGGCAATCCTGCCGGCGGGTGTTTCCACCTCTACCAGCGGCTCAAGCCAGAACATACCGCGCGAACCATTGCGTATGATTTCAACCGCCAGATTCTGGCGTGCTGCGTGCTCGGCAATCGCCTTGGCGACTTTTTCCGCTCCCAGTGACAAGGCACTGGAGTCGCGGGGAACATAGATACGGGTCATCACGCCACTCCCTTCGCTTCGGCAATAATCGCATCCAGCCGCTTGGGGCTGACGCGGCCATAGACTTCTTCATCCACGGTAATCGCCGGTGAGCAGGCGCAATTGCCCAGACAGTACACCGGCTCTAGCGTGATACTGCCGTCAGAGGTGGTCTGATGGTAATCAATGCCCAGCGATGCTTTCGCATGCGCTTCGAGTTCGGTGGAGCCCATGGACTGGCAGGATTCGGCGCGGCATATCTGGATGACATGGCGTCCGGGAGGATGCGTTCGGAAGTGGTGATAAAAAGTGACGACGCCGTGAATTTCGGCCACAGAAAGATTAAGGGCTTTGGATATGCTGCCATAGCTCTCCTCCGGCACATATCCCACGTCGTCCTGTATGGCATGCAGCAAAGGCAACAACCCGCCAGGCAGTGCCTTGTGTGCAGTAATGTGCGCGTCTATACGCGCTGCTTGCTCAGGTAACACAACATCTCCTCTACTACAAAACAACTTGGTTTTTATTATTCGAGTTCGTTGAGACTGCCCGTTTACATTTTGATACAATTTTAGAAAGCGTGTCAAATCACAAGTTCATTAATTTTGCATGTGCTGACATGCGAATTGCCGAGCTTATGAAGCATGCCTGTGAATTAAGTTGCGCCATCAGAGTCGGAGTTGCATCAGTTCGGCTTCACTGAAAAATGATTTATGTGGGATAGCGCTAGCCAGAAGCCATGGATTGTGCCTACACTAGCCTATTAACCCCACAAAAAATCAGGTTAAGAAGGACATGCTGATCCAATCGGCATGGGCTGTACAGTAATTTATAAGTCGTTATAAAAAAATGTTTTATGTCGTTGTTTTTTAGTATTTTTCAATAACTCTTGGAGGAGTTGCTATGAGTCTGGAAAGCTTGAAGGGCCTGGGTGTTGAGATTCCATATCAGGCCAAATATGACAATTACATTGGCGGTAAATGGGTAGCTCCTGTAGACGGCGAATATTTCGATAACATCAGCCCGGTGACTGGCAAAGTGTTCTGCAAGGTCGCCCGCTCTAACGATAAGGATGTCAACCTGGCACTGGATGCGGCACATGCCGCCAAGGAAGCCTGGGGCAAGACCTCGACCACAGCCCGCTCCAATATTCTGCTTAAAATCGCCGACGCGATGGAAGCCAACCTTGAAAAAATCGCGATTGCCGAAACCATAGACAACGGCAAGCCCATCCGCGAAACCATGGCGGCAGATATCCCGCTCGCCATTGATCACTTCCGTTACTTTGCTGGCGCGGTGCGCGCTCAGGAGGGCGGCATCAGCGAAATCGACCACGACACCATTGCCTATCACTTCCATGAACCACTGGGCGTTGTCGGCCAGATCATTCCCTGGAACTTCCCGATTCTGATGGCGGCATGGAAACTGGCACCAGCCCTGGCTGCTGGCAACTGTATTGTCATGAAGCCGGCCGAACAAACGCCAGCTTCCATTCTGGTGGTTATGGAAATCATCGGTCACCTGCTGCCACCTGGCGTGCTGAATGTGGTCAACGGCTTTGGCGTAGAAGCAGGCAAGGCGCTGGCCACCAGCCCACGCATCGCCAAGATCGCCTTTACCGGCTCCACCTCCGTGGGTCGCCTGATCATGCAATACGCATCGCAAAACCTGATTCCAGTGACGCTGGAACTGGGTGGCAAATCCCCGAACATCTTCTTTGAAGACATCATGGACGCCGACGATGCTTACTTCGATAAATGTCTGGAAGGTTTCACCCTGTTTGCATTGAACCAGGGCGAAGTCTGCACCTGTCCTTCGCGTGCCCTGATTCAGGAATCCATCTACGAGAAATTCATGGAGCGCGCACTTAAGCGCGTCAAGGCTATCAAGCAGGGTAACCCGCTGGATGCTTCGACCATGATCGGTGCGCAAGCATCGAGCGAGCAGGTCGAGATCATCATGTCTTACATCAAGCTGGGCCGTGAAGAAGGCGCGGAAGTGCTGACCGGCGGCAACGTCACCAAGCTGGCTGGCGAACTGGGCGAAGGCTATTACATCGAGCCTACCGTGTTCAAGGGCCATAACAAGATGCGCATTTTCCAGGAAGAAATCTTCGGCCCTGTGCTGTCGGTGACCACCTTCAAGGATGAAGCCGAGGCTCTGGCGATTGCCAATGACACCATGTACGGCCTGGGTGCCGGTGTGTGGACGCGTGATGGCAGCCGTGCCTTCCGCATGGGCCGTGGCATTCAGGCTGGCCGCGTGTGGACCAACTGCTACCACCTCTACCCTGCCCATGCCGCCTTCGGTGGTTACAAGCAATCGGGTATCGGTCGTGAAAACCACAAGATGATGCTGGATCACTACCAGCAGACCAAGAACCTCCTGGTCAGCTACAACCCTAACGCATTGGGCTTTTTCTAAACCCTGGCTGTTTTAAGGGGTCATACCAGCGAGAGCGACGGAGCTATTACCCGTCCTCTCGCTTTTTCATTTTTATTGTGTGCTACATTCAGTAGCGCTTGAACAGGAGTTACCTATGACAGCAGCACGTATTGTGGCAACCCCCGCAGCAGAAGCGCTTATTGATGAGCTGAAAGCCAGGCATGGCAATCTCATGTTTCACCAGTCCGGTGGTTGCTGCGAAGGCAGCGCCCCCATGTGTCTCCAGGAAGGTGAATTCATGATAGGCAGCTCGGATGTCAAACTGGGCGATGTGCATGGTGTGCCTTTTTATATGGCGAAATTCCAGTTTCAATACTGGGAGCATACGCACATGACACTGGATGTGATTGCCGGTCATGGCGGCATGTTTTCGCTGGAGCAGGCAACCGGCAAACATTTCATCATACGTTCCCGACTGTTTACTGACGAAGAATGGCACCAGCTCGCCCCGATTGAAAGCTGCAGTTAGCCAAAACCAGAGGTAAACGTTACCCTAGCCACACACGAGCTTTTCAATAAAATACGGCACAATAGCAAGCTGATTATCAGCAAACTGACTATTCCGACCAACCCATCGCGCACGGTGTTAATAAACACGGCCCAGCCACTTTTATAGTGTTGAACAAAGCAGCCAAGCCTATGGAAACCGATGAAACTATTTAGCCGAAAACTACGCTATGCAGCCATTCGCATCCCGCTGATCTATTGCGTATTTGCGGTACTGTGGATCATGGCGTCGGATCAGATACTGGCATTACTCCTCCCCGAAGCCGCCAGCATTACGCATTTTCAAACCCTCAAGGGCTTGCTGTTCATTCTGCTCACAGCCGCCCTGCTCTATCACCTGATCCACCGCCAGCAATTGCTGGCATCGCGTTATAACAGTCTGACGGTGCATGCCAATGACAGCATTCTGCTGTTCGACCATCAGGGCAAACTGGTGGATGCCAATGACCGGGCCTTGCGCATGTATGGCTACACGCGCGAGCAGATGCAGCACATACACGCCCGCCAGCTGTTGCCGGATGCCACCAGCGATTGGCGCAGCTGTTTTCTGGCGGAGGCGCAGCATAACGGCATTATTTTTGAATCCGAGCACAAGCATGCGGATGGCAGCACTTTTTCGGTAGAGGTCAGCGCCTGTCTGCTGAAAATTGGCGGTAGTGATTATATTCAGGCCATTGTGCGCGATATTACCGAGCGCCTGCGTGTTGTCGAAAAACTGCGTGAGAGTGAACAGCTTCTCGCCCATATGTCGGCCATTGCCCATATCGGTGGCTGGGAATTTGATGTGGAAACCGGTATTGGAAGCTGGACGCGGGAAGTCGCGCATATTCATGGAGTGGAGTTCAAGGACAACATTTCTGCCGAATTCGGCCTTGGATTTTATGAAGCAGAATCCCGCGAGAAAATTGAAGCCGCCATTCAACAAGCCATCGACCATGGCAAGCCTTACGACCTGGAGTTGGAACTGGTCACCGCTCGTGGCATCCGCAAATGGGTGCGCACCGTCTGTACACCGCACATCATTGATGGCCGCGTGCTAAAGCTGCAAGGATCGTTTCAGGATATCAGCGATCGCAAGGTGGCCGAAGATAAAATGCGGCTCGCCACGCTGGTGTTTGAGAACAGTAGCGAGGCCATCATGGTGGTGGATGCGGAGAGCCAGATTTTGTCGGTGAACCCCGCTTTCACGGAAATGACCGGCTACACCGCGCAGGAAGTGGTGGGCAAAACGCCTAAAATCCTTGCCTCTGGCAAGCAGGACCGCAAATTTTACGAAGAAATGTGGCATTTGCTGGATAGCAATGGCAAATGGCAAGGCGAGGTGTGGAACCGCCGCAAGAATGGGGAAAGTTACGCCGAGTGGCTGACCATCGATACCATTTACAATGAACACGGAGAAGTCATCCGCCGCGTGGCTTTATTCTCGGACATCACCAAGAACAAGCAGAATCAGGAAGTCATCTGGCGGCAGGCCAATTTTGACCAGCTCACCGGCCTGCCTAACCGCCGTATGCTGCACGACAGATTGAATCAGGAAATTCTGAAAGCGGACCGCAACCATCAAATGCTGGCGGTATTGTTCCTGGATCTGGACCGCTTCAAGGAAGTCAACGATACCTACGGTCACCTGATGGGTGACCAACTGCTGCAGGAGTCTGCACATCGTCTACTGCATTCCGTGCGCGAGTGCGATACGGTGGCGCGCCTGGGTGGGGATGAATTTGTGGTGATTTTGTCTGGCCTGCAAGATAAGGATGTGGTGCAGGATATTGCTCAGTCCATCCTGAAAAAATTCGACACCCCTTTTCAGCTCGACAATGACCTCACCCATGTCTCTGTCAGCATCGGCATTACCATTTATCCGGAGGATGGCAACGCGGGGGAAGTTCTGTTCAAGAATGCGGACCAGGCCATGTACGTCGCCAAAAACAATGGCCGCAATCGCTATTCCTACTTCACCGCGTCCATGCAGGCCCATGCCCAGAACCGCATGCGGCTAAGCAACGACTTGCATCTCGCGCTGCCGGGACAGCAATTCGAGTTGTATTACCAACCGATTGTGGAGCTCGCCACCGGTCAGGTACACAAGGCCGAAGCGCTCTTGCGCTGGCAGCACCCCACCCGCGGCATGATTCCTCCTGACAATTTCATTCCATTGGCGGAAGAGACCGGGCTTATCGTGGATATTGGCAACTGGGTATTTTACGAAGCAGCCCGCCAGGTCAAACGCCTGCAGTCGCTGCATCACGCCAGTTTCCAGATCAGCATCAACAAATCTCCCGTGCAATTCCATAACGAGACGCACGGGCATGAGGCATGGATTTCGTTTTTGCTGATGAATGACCTGCCCCGTCAGAGCATCGTGGTGGAAATTACCGAAGGTCTGCTGATGCATACCGACGAAAGTATTTCTGCCCAGCTGCTGGGGTTCCGCGATGCGGGCGTGCAGGTGGCGCTGGATGACTTCGGGACAGGCTATTCATCCCTCTCATACCTCAAGAAATTCGACATCGACTACCTGAAGATAGACCGCATTTTTGTACGCAACCTCAGCCGCAACTCCAGTGATATGGCCTTGTGCGAGGCCATTGTCATGATGGCGCACAAGCTGGATATCAAAGTGATTGCCGAGGGTATCGAAACAGAAGAGCAGCGCGAACTATTGCAACAGATCGGCTGCGATTTTGGTCAGGGCTACCTCTTCTCGCCGCCCTTGCCGGCGCCAGCGTTTGAAGCCTACCTTCGTCCCTGAAGTCAGCCGCAGAAAATGGGCAAAAAAATACCCGCCATCGGGGATAACAGCGGGTATAACAGGCTCACTCATCAGAGAGAGTCACAACATTAAGAGTCAGGAAATGTTGTGAGTTCATAATAGTGGCCTTCCGGTTTCTTATCTGTCGGCATTTGTCTGATATGCATGTCAGACAGCGGATTTAAACGCCTGGCATGCCATCCAGGCTCTTGAAATCCCCATTCGCTGGTAATACCCTTTAAAAAAACAGAACGCATATCCCTCGGGCTCTCTGCCTCAAGGATTTAGCTGGCATTGGTATTGCTAGGATTAACCCCATATATTCAGTAAAGCTTCGTTCTATATCGCCTTGGCCGTTGCAGGCTTCAGGCAAACGCGTTCATCCAGTTCTTGTCGATGCTTAACCGTGGCGCCCTGCGCCGCCTTAGTCATGGGAGTGAATGGTTGTGCACAAGCTAACAGAAACCACGCCGTTTTTTCATCAACCATCGCGACCGCAACCTGAGCCGCCGCGGGTGATCAGCGATCTTCTGGCCGATGTCGGGCTTTCCATCAATGGCAACCAGCCATGGGATATCCAGATCTACGATGAAAAAGTCTACCGGATGATTCTGTACAAAGGCTCGCTGGGATTCGGTGTCGCCTATATGGAAGGCTTGTGGGAAGCAGAACAGCTGGATGAAACCTTTCATCGCCTGCTGAGCGCAGATCTGGATCGCAAGTTGAAAGGCTGGGCCCGTGTTCGCTTATTGACGGAAGCCGTGCGCCATCGCATCTTCAATTTGCAGTCGCAAGAGCGCGCATTTACCGTGGCCCACAAACATTACGACATCGGCAACGATGTATTCGAGGCCATGCTCGACTCCACCATGAGCTACTCCTGTGCCTATTGGGAACACGCCGACAATCTGGAACAAGCCCAGCAGCACAAGCTCGACATGATCTGCCGCAAGCTGGCGCTCAAGCCAGGCGAGCATCTGCTGGAAATCGGCTGCGGCTGGGGCGGCCTCGCGCGCTATGCGGCGGAGCATTATGGCGTGAATGTCACCGGCATTACTGTTTCCAAAGAACAACAAGCATTGGCCCAGCAACGCTGCGCGCACTTACCCGTTGAGATCAGGCTCATGGATTATCGTGATCTGCGCGGGCAGTACGACAAAATTGTGTCCGTTGGCATGTTTGAGCATGTGGGGCCCAAGAATTATTCAGTCTACTTTCAGCAGGCGCACGACCTGCTCAAGCAGGATGGGTTATTCCTGCTGCATACCATAGGCAATTATGTGACGGCGCCCAACACCGATGCATGGATAGACAATTACATCTTCCCCAATGGCAAGATTCCGTCGGCTAACGAAATTACGCACGCCATTGAAGACAAATTCATCCTCGAAGACTGGCACAACTTTGGACAGGATTACGACCGCACGCTCATGAGTTGGTGGCAGAACTTCAACGAGGCCTGGCCTACCCTTTCAGAACAATATGGCGAGCGTTTTTACCGCATGTGGCGCTATTACCTGATGTGTTGCGCGGGCTACTTCCGCTCGCGGCAAGGCCAGCTATGGCAGCTGGTATTGAGCAAACGTGAAAAGAGGCAGGTTTATCGCTCTGTCCGCTAGCGTATACGTGTCAAAAGCCAGTAGAATCGATAGATAAAAAAATACCCGCCGTTGGGGAAACGACGGGTATATAACGAAGGGTTGTGCAATACTTCTATTAGGGAATGAAAATATTGCAGAACCAATGGTATATATTTCCCGCTCATGCTCTCAGACGAGTTTGTCTGTCGACTTTGTAGGATTAGTCCTACAAGCCTTGACTGCCAATAAAACGCCATTTGAGAGCATTTATTTTTTTATGGATTATCAATTACTTAATAAGTAATGCTTACTATCCACATAGGGTTTGATAGCTAATTCTAAAAATGTAACAGTTTGTAAAAGTTTTAAAACCCCGGCTTCTCTCCGCTCATTCGTCTCATTTTTTATTAAAACCGCCTGCTCCACTGCACGGAAACAATATTGACGTCGCTGTCATAACTTCCGGTAATACGGCCATTAAAGCCGGCAGATGCACTACTTTGGTTGTCATCTATACGCGCATCCCTTAAAAACAAATGGGCATAGCCCACATCCAGACGATCCTTTTCTGAAAAGTCCCAGCCTGCGCCCAGGGTGAGCCAAAGCCGGTCATTGCCCGGAATGCGCGTGGTGCGATCACGCTCGTTCATGGCTTCTTCATCGTAAGCCAGACCGGCACGCAGCTTCCATTGCGGGTTATATCGATAGCTGACACCCAGCGAATAGCGCATGGTGTTGCGCCAGTTTTCCGGGGTCAGACTAAGCACAGTGCCGTTGCTATTGAGAATCCGCAATTCATTGAACTGGCTCCAGCGCGTCCAGCTGATATCACCCAGCAGCTCCCATTGTTCATTCACATGATGAACAGCGCTCAAGGACAGGGATTCAGGCAAATCCAGATTGGCGCTGATCTTGCCATTATTGGCCGCCAGCGCCTGTCCGAACTTCACCGTGCCCTCCAGATGCTGCACCACGCGCGAACGGTAAGTGACGCCAATGCGCGTATCGCTGGCTGGCTGATAGATGGCGCCGAGGTTAAACCCATAGCCCCAGTCATCGCCTGAAATATTGGCCGTGCTCTCACTCGTGACGAGGTTCACTGCGCGCGTCAGCTCGGCATCGGCATACATCACCGATACACCCAAGCCTAGTGACAGGCGATCATTGACCCGAAATGCCACGGCGGGGTTGATGTTGTAGGTTTTGAGTTCCGACTTCATGGCCTGAAAGCGGCCTATCCAGTCCTTGTCATATTCCGTTTTGAGGCCAAAAGGTGCGTTCACGGCAATACCAATCCGTATGTCTGGCGTGACCACATGCGAGTAATAAAGATTAGGCACCACCGCCCAGCTTCCGAGGTCACCTCCTTCCCCAGTCCCGGGCCGACCCAAGGCACTCACTGAGCCCTCGTTGTTGAAATGGCCCGATGGGCGAATGGCATGCGCCCCCACCACTAGTTGCGATTGCGGCAGATAGACCATCCCCGCCGGATTGAAATACACCGTGGTGGCATCCTCCGCACTGGCTGCGGCGCCAGCATAGGCATTGCCCATGGCGCTCACGCTTTGCTCAATCAGCGAAAAACCTGCGCCATGTGCCGCCGAGGGCAGGAGAATGGGAATCGCCACCACCGAAAGTGCCCTGAACAGCAGACCTATCGTTACCTGATTATTCCGCATAATCCCCCCGCTTTTTTATTTTAGTAAGGTGTCTGGTGTTTAAAGTGTGTGCTCAAATACCGATAACTCACTGGGTCTGCCATACAGATACCCCTGATAGGCATGGCACCCCACCTGCTCAAGAAACGCCTGCTGATACGGCTCCTCTATGCCCTCTGCAATCACATCCAGCCCCAGGTTTTTACCCATGGCGACGATGGTTTGCACAATCACGGCGCTGTCGTTTTTGGGCGCGTTGTCCTGGATCTCGCGCACAAAGCTCTGGTCTATCTTCAGCGAGTCCAGCGGCAAGCGCAGCAATAGTGAAAGCGAAGAGTAGCCTAGCCCAAAGTCATCCATGGAAAGCGAAACACCGATACTTTTGAGTGCCTGCATCTTGCTGACAATGTCATCAATATTCTGTATCACCAGACTTTCCGTCAGCTCCAGCACCAGCAATTTTTCATTGCAGCCGCTTTCCAGCAAAGCATGGCGCACTTGCTCGACAAAATCTGCCTGCCCGAACTGCATCGCGCTGACATTGACGGACAGTCGCAGCTGGCTGGTCTTGGCATGGTGGCTCCACTTGCCCAGTTGCATGCAGGCTTGCTGCAGCACCCAGTTGCCAATGGGAATAATCATGCCGGACTCCTCCGCCAGCGGGATAAACTCCCCGGGCGGCACCATGCCACGTTCGGGGTGGTGCCAGCGCAGCAACACCTCCGCACCCGTTGTCCGCAATTCGCCATCTACTTGAGGCTGGTAATAAAGCTCAAACTGGCCCAGCGACAGCGCAAATCGCAGGTCATTTTTGAGGCTGGCCCGTGAATCAATCACCGGCAGCATGCTCTCATCAAAAAAACGATAGTTGTTGCGGCCCGCCCGTTTGGTCTCATACATGGCGGCATCGGCGCGCTTGAGCACCTCTTCCACGTGCATGCCCTGACGATAAAACATGCAAATGCCAATGCTGGCAGAGCATTGATGCTTGTAATTCCCCAAGTCAAACGGCAGGCTGATATCGGCAAGAATCTTTTCGGCAATCTGGCTGGCGGTCTGGATGGCGGCGCCTTCATCGCGGCCAATGTCTTCCAGCAACAAGACAAACTCATCCCCGCCAATGCGCGCCACCGTGTCGTGGTTTCTCACGGCACGCAGCAAACGTGCCGCTACCTCTTTCAGCAGCAAATCACCAAACGCATGGCCACGGCTGTCGTTCAGGGTCTTGAAGTTATCCAGATCAATAAACATCAGGCCGCCAATGCGATGGGAGCTTCGACTATTGTTAAGCGCTTGCGAGAGCCGCTCCATCAATAGCCGGCGATTGGGCAGATTGGTCAAGGCATCAAAATACGCCAGGCGCTCAATCTCATCCTGCGCCTTCTTGTAAGCCGTTTCGTCCTGAATCAGCGAGGCAAACCCGATAATGCGGTTCTGGTCATTCTTGATGGCGGTATTGAACCATTCGCAATGAATCACGCGGCCATCACGCCGCACATTGTCATGCTGCCAATGCTGACCGCCGGCCTCATGCGCCAGCTTGCTCATGATGTCCTGCGCCATCATCTGCCCGTCGGGGGGCACAATAAAGCTCATGTGCCGCCCCAACGCCTCCGACGGCGGATAGCCGAAGATATGCTCGGCAGCAGCGTTCCATGAGGTGACCCTGAAATTCACATCCCACTCAATCACGGCAAGCGGGGTATGGTCGATATGCAGCTTCTGGCGCTGAGCCATCGCATTGATGGCCTCCTGGCTCTCGTGTGCCATGATGCGCAACACGATGTTTTCGCGTAGCCGATTGGCTAATTTAAAGCTGGCAATGGTGACATATAAGATAAACAGCAGCAGATTGACTGCCATCAGCATGGAGAAGTGATTGCCGCCCCAGAAAAACCGAGGCAAGCCCAGCAGTATCAACCCACCCGCAAAGGCATAGGCGGTAGGCTTATCGGTGGCATAGGCCATGACGGCGCCGCCGCACACCCCTGCCAGTGCCAGCGTCAGAAAAGCCTGATGCGCTGTATCGTGAGGATAAAAAAGGAAAATGCCAGACAGGCCCCAGGCAATACCGCACAACCCCGACAAGGCGCGGAACCAGTTAAGCCAGAACCCTGGAGGATAAGCATGCACAGGCGTGCGCTTGTAAACCCAGACCAGCGCCTTGCGCAAGCCATAGACAATCAGAAAAAATGTCATCCAGGCCAGGCATACCGCCAGTGGAACTACATCCAACTGCACGTACACCAGCAAACTTGCCACAATCGCCGCAAACACAAACGACCGCGTGCTACTGGCGTAGAGCATCTCCACGATTTCCAGCGTTAAATCTGAATGCTTACCCGAATATAACAATGCTTCTGGCGACGGCCGATATCCATTCCCTGACATACCCTCTCCGCACTGATCTTATTATTTTTTTACTCTTAATTAAGGTATCGTCGCATGTGCTTTTTTCTTTAATAATCCTCATGCAGACAAGTACATGCTACTCCTCTACTGCGAATACAGCACGTCATTGCTTTCGCATGAAAATCTGCACAACATGGCGTGCATAAGCACACGAGCAAGCGCAATTGCACTACCATACGCATGCGTTGCACCATGAACCACGAAAACCAGACAGGACATCACAAGCACATGAGCAAGATCATCGTTGAACACAATCCCTCCAAAGACCATCTGGCCACGCTGGGCGTCACCAAATGGCCTACCTGGAAAAAAGAAGTTTCCGTATTTCCATGGGTATTCCCCGAGCAAGAGGTAGCCTACCTGCTGGAAGGCGAATGCATCGCCACGCTGGAAAACGGTGACACCGTCAAATTCGGCAAAGGCGATCTCGTCACCTTCCCTGCTGGTCTCAAAATTCAGTGGGAAGTAAAACAGCCGCTCTACAAACACTACAAGCTTGATGGCAACGCCCTCACCCAGGTTTTCAGAAGAATCCTGCTCAAAATCAAAGGCTAAACCCAGGCTCCAAGAGCCTTGGCCTGCCATTAGGCAATAAAAAAGCCCCATGCAAGCATGGGGCTTTTTTATTGGATTACGCCTGAGTGTACTCAGTGATGCCTTACCTCAGCGCTTGATCTGCACGCGGCATCGGGTCTAACAGTGATACTCAGGCAATCCGCATTAACTTAATGTTTTCTTCTTGCTGGCAGGCTTTTTCGCTGGCGATTCTGCTTTTTGTGCCGCAGGCGTTACCGCCTCTTTCTCAGCCACGGCCTTCTTGACCGCTGCTTTGACGGCAGCAGGCGCTTCTTCCACTGCCTGCTTGGACGACTTGGCTTTCACCTTGGGCTCGGCATCCGCCTTGCTTTTAGCCTTGATGGCATGCATGCGTGCACGCCACTCATGCAGTTGCTCGTCCTCGATTTCCAGCTGAATCGCCAGGGCCTCTTCCTTGCTGAGCTTGTCTTTTTGCAGACGGCGCGGCAACTTACCTGCCATTCTGGAAAGCAAACGCTCCTGCTCTTCCGCACTCAGCTTTTTGGCCTGCTCCAAATACTCCGGACTACTCATCTTCATAACTACCCCCGATTTACATCATAAATTCAAGGGCTCAAGTCTATAGCAAGGCGCGACAGGCATGCGTTACAGTTTTGCGTCACTTTAATGACAACTCAACATCACCCCAACAAAAAAGCCTGATTCGCCCACGCAACAAGGTAAAATCACCCCATGAACGGAACCACCCTACAAGCACTCCGCCTCTCACTAGGCTACACCCCGCAAGAAGCCGCCTACATGGTCGCCGCCGTCCCCCTCGCCACATGGAAAAACTGGGAAAGCAACGCCCAGCCTATCCCCGACGAAATAGAAAATACCCTGCGCAAGCTCGTCAGCTACAAACGCCAGCTGATTGAAGAAGCCCGTGGCCAACTTCTACACATCTGCAACGTGCAAGGCATGCCCGAGTCACTCACCCTAACCTACTACGGCACCGAAACCGACTGGCTCACACAACAAGACGCCACCGCCGTGCAATGGAAACCCCACTGCATGGCCATGGCCGCCCTGGCGGAAGAGTTTCCCGTGATTGAGTTAGTGCTGTTTGACAACAACGCCTACCAAAGCTGGCTAGATGGCCGCCTGGATAGCCAATTGATGCGAGATCAGTGGGCGTCGGTGGTGACGCGATGAGATGAGTATGCAAATAAAATGGCGATTAATTTATCAAGTGCGAATTACTTAAAGAGCATCATCAGGCGCACACTCACTACTTATGCTAATTACCCTGAGTGATCTAAACTCCTCCCCTTCTGTTGTAATACGCAAGCACTTATCACCTTTAACGTAGTTGAATATACAAAAGCTTTTGTTATCTACAGAACAACTCTCAAGCTCATAAAATTTTTTATTTACAATATATTTCTCAAACCCAATGTAATCATATTCGTTTACTCTATGCATTCTCTTCGGTTGCCAACCTTTAGACAAAAGACGATTTCTTTCATTTAAAAAATATGAACCAACAGGACTCGATAAATTTTCATTTGAAAAAGAAGAGGAGTAAGAGGAATCTATCAAACTAAAAAAAATCAAAAAGAAAGATAATATTTTCATAATTTACTCTCTTGTATTGTTTTTTTTATAAAAATCCACTCTTTGGTTAAATATTTCAGAAAAATTCTCATAGGACATGTAAGGTTGTCCTTTAAATCTTCCAGGTAAATTTTTTCCTTGTGGCAAAGCAGACCATCGTTTAGAAGCAGCTGATAATGCAGTGTCCAAATCACCTTTTTTTATCGAGTCTATCACTTTTATTGATCGAAGAATCTCGACAGCAATAACATCTTGGGTCTCCGGGGAAAAATTACTCAAGCCAACTCTACCACCCATATCTTCCCATGTTGCATAGTTAATCTGATAACGCCCTGCTGCTGTGGTTTTTCCATCAAATCCAGCTCCTGGATGAGTTGAGTCATCTGTGAACCTCCATTTATCATTCACCTTACCTTTTATTGCGCCATATTTAAAATAATAATCCCCACCTTCGGCTTCGGAAATTGCGTCAAGAAACGCTTTGACATTAGGATCTTTCAATGACTCTTTGTCTTCGTTTAACCTATTGGCTTTTAATGTGGATGAGGAAATTTTCTCTTTTTTTACATTCATAATTTTTGAATCAAGAGTGCCACCTTCACCTCCATAGAAAGCACTGACGGTAGCCAGAAGACGACATCCGCATTCTGACTTATGGCCCTCCAGTGCCGCCGGGACCCCATCAATCAAACAGTTCGGCTCCCCTTCGACAATAGCATTAACGCCGTGAGGAGACCCATCGGGATATTTTTTAGGGCAATCCACTTTATCCCCTAGCCTTGCCACCGGTTTTCCGGAGATGGTGTGCGTTGGCGAGCCACTGATCACCTTGCCATCATGATCTGTTGGATCCCCCACCACAATAAACCTGCGCGACATTACCGTATCCCCCACAATTCCATCCGCAAGTCAGGTAAACGGGTTGCAACATGCAATCCAATACCACCATGTTTTTGCATGTGCTCCCAAAGCGATCCTTGTGCATCTACCTGAAAATAGACATATCCTGCATTGAACGGTATTTGACGCGGAGGTACAGGGAGTACTCGCAATGCGATCCCTGGGAGATGCAAATGAACCAGCTCCGGCAGTCGATCGGCAGGAGCAAGCTTTCCATGCGCAGTAAATTGCTTAGCCAGCAACTCTGCGGGCATATTGGCAGTCACTGCTAACACAATATTGCTGAAACTTGAAATTTCGGCAGGATCCAGACTGGCTAGATACATTCCATTTGGCTTTTGTATCAGCTCAATACTTTGGGCGCTTCTGATAAGCAGATTATTCAGCAACTCCCGCGTTTCTTCGACAAGCGCCTTGAATGTGCCATAAGGATCAATATGGTTATACGGGGGCAAATCCCGTGGACGACGGGTTTGTACGTGTATGAACGTTGACAATTCGCCAGCCATGCTACGCAGTATTGTATATATATGCTCTGGAGAACTTTCTTTTACCCTGAGCAAATGGGCTAATTGGGGTTCATAGCAATTGAGAATTTGCAAGAGCAAAAAGTCACTCACTTCTGCAGCTTGCGTTGCGCCGGTTCCCGCACTCCCGCTAAGCCGCTGCGCAAGTTGTTCAGCCCGCTGCCGGGTAGTTCCATGTAATTGCACGAGCCATTGCGTGAGCATTTCGCTCGCACCATAAATATTAATTGGGGGTATTAATTCAGTCTCTAATTCGGCGCTACCATCAGCCCTAAGAGAAATAACGCGGGCCAGCGGCAAGCCCATCCACGCACTGGTAAGCTCCTTCTGTGGAATTAGCTTGAGCCGCAAATAGCCCAACTGTACAGTTTTTGGTCCCTGCCCAATTGAGTTGGAGTCCGTCAACTCCGTATCAAAAACCGAATTTCGAGCAACAGAGCCATTCATATCGTCAAACGATGTCTCCTCACCGTTTGGAACACGGATAGGAAGTGCCAAATAAATAGTTTGTCCCAAATGCTCCTGCAATATGGTCAAAGGAGCTGGTGTTGGTGTCTGAACTGGTACATCAAATGGTGTACCGTCAGCATAAATCCCGCTCGCTTTCGCAAGCACAAGCTTGCCCAACGTCAATGCTTCATTGTCGATATCATAGTGACTGAATCCCCAATAAAAAGGTGATAATGGCTGACACCGTTTATGACTGAATGTCTCAAGGTATCGCTCTTGCTGCTGAAACAACTGAGGACGCAGAAACAGCCCCTCACTCCACACCACTTTGTTTGTCCAGGACATGATTATGTTTTCTGATAAACACCCTCTGACCAGAGAGCTATTGTTCGACAAGAATGACGCCTTGGGGCATCATCTGAATATTTAGTTTGGCTTTGTTTGATGGAATAAGCTTTCGATACCAAGCTTGTTCTGGCGCTTCCTTTAGCTTGTAAATAGCACGCCAGGTTACCTTTTCGAGTTCGCGATAACCAGCCAAAACACCCACAGCGACTGTTTGCGATTTACTATCTCGTTCGATTATTCTTGATTCACCAGGTTTTAAGATGAATTCGTCTTTGGCAAGCATATCGCTTGCCAGTAATGTTTTATCGGAGCTATCAAGAGTAAAATAATCGGCATCCATAAAAGATGATGTATCTTTTAACTCATATATCCGGACTTTAATCGGCGAAGCTCTCCCACTCTGATCTGGATTAACATCTGAAGAAACCTCGATCTTCATAGTTAACTTTGTTGGCTCTTTAGCCTCATCGGCTAATGCACTCGCAAATGGACATATACAAGATCGGCACGCTCTTTGATTGGTTCAGCGGCATAAAGCCCGTAAAGGTAAGCAATAGATGGGTCGGATAAATCAAGATCATGGAATTGAGGTAACAACCGGCTCTCGGTCAGCACATCGTTTACTTTGGAAACATCTGCCTTACCAAGCAGTTGTCCAACCTCCTTCGCCAGCGAATCCGTTTTTGTACTGATAGCTGCAAGATAGTCATGATTACGCTCATAGCTACCCATCAAACCTAGCGTTAACCAGAAAAATATCATCAGGACCAGTGCATGGCCCACCAAGCGTAGCAGCCGTAATCTCGCCTCCCACTTAAGATTCGGCTTAACCAAGTGCGCTTCAGGGAAAACAACACGTATCAGGGCATCCGCAATGAAGTAGCTACGCATCCCAGTGACTGCATTTGCGCGCATGCCTGACTCAGGTTGCTGCTTACCTGAGATTTTCCGGGTTATGTTGGAAAGAGCCTTTTGCAAACGTGGGATTAATGCGCGATGATCTGCCACAACATCTGGAGACATATTCTGCATGGCGCTGGTGAGATAAACGCCTCTCAGCATATGCGTCAGCTGTGTAGTATCAAAACGCGAATCAGAAAACACCGCGTCCAGCAGTTCAATCAGTGGTGGTTGCAATGCGGAAAATTCATGCGGCAGCATATAAAGCGCCTGACGTCGATCCAATTCAAACTCTTCTTGCAAGCGCAAAGCAACCCCATCCTTCAGGCGCTGATGCAAATGCCCTAACTCCTGCTCCAGCAACTGCGATACTGCAGGAGCCTGCTGACCTCCAGATACAGCACTCTTTTTGCGAGAGGTAAATGAACCGGACTTTGTTTCCTGCCATGGCAAAGTGAACCCCCATACCTGAGCGCGTCCCTCGCTGGTCAAACTACTGAAATACTCACTGAACCCTGAAAGCGTGTCCGATTTTGTCAAAAGCACATACACGGGGAAACGTATTCCCAGCTCATGCCGCAACTCTGCAAGTCTCGCCCGAAGATTGGCGGCATGCGCCATCCGCTGTGAGCTATCCGATGAGAGCAGCTCAGCCACATCCACGACTAATAAAGCACCATTTACAGGCGCACGACTGCGTGTTTGTCGCAAGACGCCAAGAAATCCCAGCCACTCTGCCCGGTTTTTTTCTTGTGGTGAAAAATTAGGCTCTTCAGGTTTTTTCTTTTGCGCCTTTTTTTTCTTATCATCTTGATCAGAATCAGTTTCCTCTGACTTTTCTGCAATGTTGACTTGCGAAGCAGTCGTTGAAGATGCAGCCAAGGCAGCTGACTTACCGTCATTCTGATCCGTGTAGCGCCCTGATGTATCGATCAATACCGCATCATTGGTAAACCACCAGACACAATGCTGGGTGCCAGTATTGTTTGCCAGCGTTTGTTTTGCACTAACAGCCTCCGGTTGCTCTGAACTGGGAAAACTCAGACCTGAGTTAAGCAAAACCGTGGTCTTGCCTGCACCAGGATTACCAATAATCATGTACCAGGGTAATTCATAAAGGTAACGCTTACCCTCTACCACTCTGCGCAAGGTGCGCCAGAATGAGCCGGTATTTCCCGCCATGCTTATGTGCATCATTTTTAATTGGGAAACGGCCTTGCGGGCCAGTTGGCCGATGGCTTTTATTTCATTCTTTGCGGGGATATGCTTACCCTCGTGATTCGGTAGCATCTTTCGCGCGAAGGCTTCATCGTTGCGCATTAATTGCCACAGAGAATACAAAGCCCAAATGCCATACAAAAGCAGGATAACCAATATGACTGTCACCCTGACACTTACGGGAGCAAGAGGGTTGACATGACCAATAGAAAGCAAAGGCCCGGCATGCCATACGCTCAAAAGCAATACAGCAACAGCTACAGGACTTTTAGGCCACTCCAATAAAGTCAGAACCACCAGTATGCCCAGCAGCAAAATAACGGTGATCCGCATGGCAGCAGAAGACAATGGGTACATTTCCCCAAAGGCGAGCAATGGCCCCAGAAACCAAATAGCCACCCCCACGAGCGCAAATGCCAAGAAAGCCAGAAATGACTTCAGGATCGGAGAATTGAAGAACTCTTGCATGATATTTTCCTGTTATTGGGCTTTGGGAGTGACGGAGGCTGGCGCAAAAAACACCTCAATCTCGACTCGACGATTTTTGGCCCGACCCGAGGCCGTACTGTTGGAGGTAATTGGCTGGGTGTCTCCCATCCCTGCGACCTCAATGCGTGAGTTATCGACCCCCATTTCCGTCATTACTTGCACAACCGCTTGGGCCCGCTTTTCGGAAAGGATTTGATTGTTTTTGAATTCAGGATTTTTGCCGGATAGTTTCTGGTTATCACTATGTCCAACGACGCGCACACGGCCTTGCACATCAGCCACCGCTCGCCCTACTTTCTCGACAATTTCACGAGTGGCCGGACTAAGCATGGCCAGACCACCTGAAAACATCCCATCGCCTTTAAACACGACAATGGCATGAGCGGAATCTTCTTCCACCCGTACTTTCCCCTGGGCGATTTCAGTAGCAAGAAGCTCAGATAGCCGCAAGCTGGAGTGGGCTGGCTCCATCAAATAAATAGCAGAGATGCGTTTCTGCAGATTTTCAGAAAGATTAAGCAAGTGATATTTGTACCAAACGAATTGCCCAAAAAGCACGAGTAGCAATACGCTGGCTGAGACCCAAACGGGAATGGAGCGCAATAAGCGAAACTTTCCCTGAGGCGCCCCACGCCAATGGGGCGATAGCTCACGAGGAACTGGCTCACGACTTGAAGCTACCAGGGTATAAAGTCGATGACGGATAGACTCAATCAGCCGATGTCCATCAGCTTGTACCCGGTAGTCCCCCATAAACCCTAAACTTAAAAGATGGTGGATGACCTCCAGGACGTGGACATGCTCTTGAGGAGCGTTTGCCAGGCGACCAATCAGAAGAAATACCTTACGTCCGCCTTCTCCATCCCCATGAAACTCGTTAAGCAAGGCCTGCGTTGTCCATGCAACCGGATTTTCCTGACCAGCCTCATTCAAGCTGCGTAGATTCACCGCCTCATCCAGGGCTGTACAGAGAGCGTAGCGTACCGCCAGCATCTGATCGCGGCGAAGGTTCGCCTGCTCACATAAGCGAGTGAACAACTGAATTTCCTGCCTGAGCAACTCATGCAATCCATTCATCGCCTGATGATTAAGTTCATTGGGGATTTCAGCCAATGCGCGAAGCAAAATAGAAGCTGCCTCCAGAAACGCATTCCGTCCTTCTTCAGTAGCCCGCAATACAGCAGCTAAACGGTCATCGTAATTTGGACCGGCCTCAAAATGCAGTTGAGTGCTGGTATCGCGTAAACCCATCCCTAAATCATCGATGCCGCTACGTTCACCCAGGGCAGAAACACCATCCTCAGAAGCTACTATGTCTTCATTCATCGCTTGACCATTAAGTTAAAAATTCTAATAAACACCGATATGTCTTCGGCACTAGCGCATCTTGTAACGCGTGTTCCCCTCCACTGCAGGACCGCTAATCCGACAATGACTTTCAAGTCAAAATACAGCGCCTGACCAACCTGATATTCGCGAGTGTTTTTACCGAGATGAGCGGCAGGTTTACAAACACTTCAGCCTATCGGTGGCGATACTCATCGGATCACCGACGCTTTTGTCGATAAACTCAGTCTATGAAACCGCACGGAAGGGATGCGTCCTGCCACGAATGGTGGAGACAATGCAGATGATGCACATGAAGAGGAAAAGCAAACATTACCCCAAAGGGATATGTTCGATAAAAAATGTTTTAAATCTGATGCTTACAGATAAATACTCTGTAAAAACCAGTCATCCTTAATGTTCGAGGAAAAAGAAAAGCAGCATGGATACTGATGCTTCGACTTTTATTGAGGATTTGGAATACTTTTAGTTATTCAACGTGCGAATTGAATACAGTCGAGCTGTTGCCACCTGAAAAATCCCGCTGAATGCCTTTAGAGGCATGCAAAAAATAACGGGATTTTTGCGTAAAAAACTATTTAATTAGTGTGTAAGAATGATGGAATTTAGAGCATTCCGATCAAGATTATCCCGCAGTGAAACTCAATTGACGCACATTGGAAGACTGAGCTGGATCAGTCTTGAATTTCAAGACGGCGCCAACCAGATTATCCGCTTGCTCCATTAAGGATTCGGCGGCAGCTGCAGCTTCTTCAACTAACGCGGCATTTTGCTGCGTGACCTGATCCATCAATGTAATCGCGTTATTGACTTGATTGATACCGGAGCTCTGCTCAGCGGATGCCGCTGCAATTTCGGCAATAATCTGTGCCACGCGTTTAAACGCAGTCACGGTTTCATCTATCGTCTTTCCCGCGGCTTCCACTTGTCTTGTCCCATCAATCGTTTTCGAAACCGAGGCCGTTATAAGCTCTTTAATTTCTTTTGCGGCGGTAGATGAACGTTGTGCCAGGTTACGAACTTCTTCTGCGACCACGGCAAAGCCTCGGCCATTTTCCCCGGCCCGTGCCGCTTCCACCGCTGCATTCAATGCGAGGATATTGGTTTGAAATGAAATGCCATTAATAACACTGATAATTTCTTCAATCTGGTGCGCGCTGGAGTTAATGTCGCTCATGGTGTTAATCACTTCGCTCATGGCCTCGCCGCCCTTGACCGCGATATTGGAGGCTTCATTGGCAAGTTCGTTGGCGTGCCTTGCGTTGTCGGCATTCTGCTTTACCGTAGAGGCCAGCTCTTCCATGCTGCTGGCGGTTTCTTCCAGCGAGCTGGCCTGCTCTTCCGTGCGTTGAGAGAGGTCATTGTTTCCGTTGGATATTTCGCTGGCGCCTTGATTGATGGTTTCGGCAGCCAGCTTCACGACAACTATCGGGTCCGCAATTAATTGCAGGGTTTGGTTAATTCCCTCCACAATTTTCTTGAAATCCCCTTCATGCTGGCGAGTATCCGCCCTCACATAAATGCGGCCATCCTCAGCGGCATCGACCAATACTTTGGTGTCCTGAATAAGGCGATTAATGGCGAGAATACAGGTATTCAAATTGGATTTAATGATGTTGAAATCCCCTTTAAATTCCTCATTAATCGACTTGGGTATTGAGCCTTGTGATATCTGGCTGATGTAGGAGGCGGCAATATTCAATGGGCCGACCACCCCGTCCAGAGTGGCGTTAACGCCATCGACAATTTTTCTATATTCGCCAAAGTGTTTCTGAGCATCGGCTCTAATCGCCAAATTACCCTCAGCAGCGCTGGCCGCCAGTAATGATGCATCTTCAACCAGGCCGTTGATGGCATCTATGCACTGGTTGATATTGAGTTTCAGGCGCTCGAAATCCCCATGGAAGGATTGATCAATCTTCTTGGGAATACTTCCCTTGGATAGATCGTCGATATATTGGGCGGCCAGATTCAACGGCCCGATCACGGCATCCAGTGTATGGTTGAACCCATCCACAATCCGCTTGAAATCTCCCTGATGCTTCGCGGCATCCACGCGTACAGAAAGATTACCTTCCTGGGCGGCTTTTGCCAGGGTATCAACATCGACAATCAGGTGTTTGAGGTTATTGCGCACCTGCTCAATCGTGTCATTTATAAAGGCTTGCTTCCCGGGGAAGAGCTCTAATGGCGCGTTGAAATTTCCCTCACCAAACTCCAGCACCACCTTGAGTGCCCGACGATTGAGGTCAATATGATCGGCGACCATATTGTTCACCCCTGCGACCATGGCCTGGTAAGCGCCTTGAAACTTTTCCGCCGCGACATGCACATCAATGTCGCCAGCCTTGTGCGCAAAAGACATTTGCTGAACATCCGAGATGAACGTGTTAATTGTTCTGGCCATAGACTGCATCTCGATCAGCAGCTGTCCCGTTTCATCGCGATGCACCGGAATGGAAGTTTCTTCCAATTGGCCATGCGAAATGTTTTTTGCCATTTGCAGAGCTTTGTTTAATGGCTTGGTAATGGAATGGGTGAGGATCCAGGCGATCAAGAACCCCATGATTAATATAATCACCGACAATATGATCACCCACTTGATGGCGGCACTTACCGTCGCTTTCATATGGGCTGAAGCAATCGAAGTATTACGATGATTAAGCTCCAGCAGCTCCGCGAGCGCAGCATTCACCGATTTGTCAGCGCCTTTGACGGATTTATCCAGCGTAACAATATCCGTCCCCGCAAGCTTCAGCTGCATGACCTGCGCCTGTGCCGCCTTGTAATCCGCCACACCCTTTGAGATCTTTTCCAGCAAGAGAGACTCTTCGTCTGACATGGCACCCAGGTGCTTGTAGCTTTCCATGCCTTTTTCAATATTCGCCATGCTCTGCGCAAATTTATCCGCGTACTCCCCGCCGCGCAGAACGTAATTTTTAAAATAATGCACCCCGTCTGCGAGGCCTTTAGAGGCAGTGTCGATGGCATCGCGCTTTTGCAAGGTGATGGACTCAAAACTTTCCCATGTTCGGCTTACATCATTCACCTGCAGCACAGCGAACACTGAGCTGCCAATCATTAATGTCATGATGACGACAAAGCCTATGGATAGCCTGGTACCCACACGAAAATTCTGTAGTTTGGAGAGCATATGCAACCTCTAATAGGTAGGATTGACGTACAGAAATTAAAAGGATCAACTACTTATCGTCAATTTACAGATAAACCTTAGATGAACTATTTATGACAATTTGATGAAATGCGGGCGGACTGGCGAAGGGGAAAGACCAATCCGCATGATGGATCAGCGGATAGCGCCCTGCGCCATTGAGCGAGAGTTAACCAATAGAGCGCTACGCTATGAACATTAATAGCGGGTAAGGTATTCGAGGCTAGCTGGGGCGAGTGTAAGAGACGCGGATGGAGAAATCAGCAAAGCTGAGTGTGCGGGGGACATATAGTTCAGTGAAGGTGGAGGCCGACATTAATCAGATGTTACGGGGTTTTCCTACTACGACAAAAACAGTCAGCCGCATGATCATTCACAATACCGACGGCTTGCATCCAGGCATATACAATCGTCGGCCCCACGAATTTTAAGCCCCTTTTCTTGAATTCCTTTGAGATGCGCTCGGAGAGCGGGGAATTCGCCACCCAGCTTTGACCATCGCTCTCGATTACCTTGCCATCCGTGAACGACCAGCAAAAATCACGGAAGCTTTCCCCACGGTTTTCCATTTCACAGTAAATCTGCGCTCCCCGAATCGTCGCCTCAATCTTGGCCCGGGCGCGGATAATGCCAGGGTCCGCCATCAATCGCAGAATGTCACTCTCCCCGAAACCAGCGACCTTCACAGGATCAAAGTTGGCAAACGCCTGGCGAAAAGCCTCCCGCTTGCGCAACACCGTAATCCATGACAACCCGGCCTGAAAACCCTCCAGCATCAGCGTTTCCCACAACAAACGTGAGTCATGGATGGGGATCGCCCATTCCGTGTCGTGGTAGGTTTGCATCAGCGGGTCGCCTTCGGCCCATGAGCATCGGGTGAATAATGGATTATTGGTCATTTTTGCAGTCAAGAAAGGAATGGAAGTGCCTGATATAGCAAGTTAACTACCTCACAACCGGTCATTCAGTGTTTTACCTAAGCATCGTAACGAGTTAAACACCGCATGATGACATTATTAAACAAGAGATATGCGTCAGTATTTGCAGAATTGACTTGCAGTTATTGCATTAGTTAATGCCATTATTTCACACCGGCCCCAGATCAAACTTTTCAACATAAACCCCAAAAATATTTTGCTGGCCTTTAAGAATCATTTTGTCACCCGCCTCGAATCTCGGGTAAATAAATAATTTTTCCGCAAGCGTCAAATAATAAGTTTCCCCATTAGCTTCTGAATGCAAAGTCAAATAAATAGATTTTGATTTTTTGCCTTGATATTTAACTTTATCTATGCACATCTCTTCAAGATATGGTTGAGTCGGCACCGTATGAAGTACTAGCAAACCCATTACATTTGCATTAAACAACGCACCGGAAAATATAAAATAACAAAAACCAAGCCATTTTCCTATTTGATTTTTTATGCCCGACCCCATTCTTGCAGAAGCCTTTCTGTTTTTAGAGGTGGCTCCTAACCACATCAAAAAATAGCTTATTATAAAAATCAAAAATGAAACTTGTGTTCGTTGCCAGAATGTTAAATAGTGCAAGTAAGGAAGCTCATTTACAAACGGCAGCATCAATATAGGAATGACATAGAATATCAAAATCGTGAACGTACTTATTGCCTGCAAGCAGTAACCTAATAGCCTCATTTTCTACCGTCAAAATTTATGCACTGTCAATAAAAACCATTAAACCCCATCAGGCAATAAAAAATCTCAAGCAGCTGACACCATTGGGCTTTTTATCTTACGTCATCTTGCTTTGTACTGCTTTAGACTACTATACATTCTTAAATGGGCCGGGGGCAACTGAACAAATGCCTGAAACCCAATATTTAAGCCATTTTAATCATTTAAATAATGGTAGTTACCCCCAATGTTACCCCAAGCATCTGGAACTTGCTCAAGTTCATCAGTTAGATCATTTCCATGTAACTTGCGAGTATACGCGGGAAAATTCCTTTCTCAGGTTCACTCATTTTGCGGTCGCCTAATTCCCACACATTTTACGCTCATAACTCCAACGTCCTCCAGAGTCCAAGCAGCGGTCAATCTGAAGCTGTCCTCTAATCAAAATAACTGACAAAATGACTACCAAACATATGATCACAGTAATTATGAGTTTCTTGACCATTTTTCATCCTAATTGTTTTATTAATGTCTTTAGGAATTTAGAGTGAAACTTGAACCCAACAGCCTTAACATCTCTCTCGAGCGCAAAGACAATTTAGGATACTGGCTTTTAGCTGCCTGCGCTCTGGTCATACTCATATCAGCATGTATCGACCCAGCCTTCGCTAGCGCTTTTGCAGCTTCAAGCATTGTCGGACTTCCATTTCTTTGGACCATGCTCCTTTCCCCGAAAGGTTTAAAACGCCTTTCTGTCGCAGGTAGCGTTGGCACTCTAGGATATTATCTAGTGACCTTTATCTATATTGCTTTAGCTAAAAATATTTTGATTCCAACTACTTTAAAACTTATTCTGCATTTTTTTTCTTAACCTCACTCATAGACCGCCTTCCACTTGCCACCAACTCTAACGTAAAAGTGTTTATGCTTCACACCAGCAAGGACGAACTCACACTCGTAGTCCGCTTCATCAGCTTCTGAAACATAGCAATGAAAGTTCTCAAGATCGCTTTCATGAACAAGGTTTGGCTGCGGAATTTGTTTAGCCAGCAACGCCCTCACCTCCTCTTCTGAAGGCGGGGGCGTGTGGGAGCAAGAGCAGCACAGGAAGAAAACGGTTATCAATGAATGCTTCATGACTCCCCTTATGATCAACGTTTCTAGTTCATAACATCCAGATCAAAGCATCCATCCAAGAAATGGTCTAGTTCATTCCTTAGGCCCGCCTCAAGTTTCCGTTGCTGAACCAAGCCAATCTTCATTGCATTTGTGGGTCCTCGACTCTTGCCCATTAGTACCAGCTCAACCTCCTGATCGATAGAGTCTTGATATTCATCTAGCACTAATTTTGAGGTTGCCCATTGCTCATGAAGGCGCTGCCAGTTTTCGAGTTCCATTGCCCCTCTCCCTTCATCCAGTCGACTCTTGATTAATCATGCAATACCATTCACCGGATATAGGACGGGGCCGAATGTCATGTCAGCGAATGTTGAGCTATCGACAGGGGCAATCTATAGAATCAAACATAACAGTCAGGCGCCCCCCCCCAGGCGGCATATCAACGCTTCCGTCATTGAGGTCTACCACCTCACGCCTCCTTATCCTTAAGCTGTATTCCGAAATTTACGGCTTGAGATGCTGACCGAATTACCATCTGGGTCTTTGACATTGGCAAAACTATACCCATTAGCTTCATGTATAGATCCAAACTCCAGCCCGTTCACTCGCGCACTTAAAATGAAATCGTTTATGTCTTCCACGTCAAAAGAAAGCTTAAGCCCAGCCTGCCCAAGCTTAACCGACTTGGCAGCTTGATGAATTAATATACTGGCACCGCCGCGAGGATTGATAAGCTCGATTAAGCCATCAATCACCTCCCCGCTTGTATGGAAGCCGAAATATTTGCTGTAGAAAGCCGCGCTAGCTTGTATATTTCGAGCATAAATAATGATTGTTCCTAATACAGGGGGCATATTTTCCTTACTTCCATTTTGATGGTCTATCAATTACAGATTTTTAGTTACATGGAGTCCGCAGTTGTACCATTCCCAAAAGGAGCAGTGTGTATTCAAATTACATTACTACAAGTAATGAGGAATGATGACTTTGTGCCTAATGCCTTCGTCCAGGGAAAAAACTCTTAATATCGGAGATTGAGTCTGCAAAAGTTAATGGCCTATACTCAAATCTAGCAAGTGCCCCGGGCCCCATCATATCTCTAAATCTATTTTCTATAATTCCAGTTTCATCTGGGTTATAAACAATAATTTTCTTTAAAGGTTTAACCCCTACTGTCCCTAGCCCATATAATAGTCTGAAAAAAGCATCTGTTTCAGGGAGGGAGTAGCCAATAATGAAAATATACTCCGCCTCTTCTAACTCTTTAGCAGATGTACTCCAAATAGTTGAAAGTGAATGATGATAATCGGCTTTATTCCATGCTGGAGGTACTATTACGGGCTCATCATTAACTTTAATATTCGTTTTTTTGTAATATTCTTTGAGCTGACTTCCTATTGGTAAACGACAATATGAATTTCCATCATATCCTTGAAATCGATATGAAGAAAAATATTCACGCATAGTTAAGGTTTCAACGGCATTCGTATCAGATCTGACTGCCCAATTAAGTGAGCCATGCAGTTTTAATAATTTAGTTGGATATTGAGCCTTTTCCACTGGTCCAAACCCATAAACAGGCCCAAAACCATTTCTATACATTGCAACATCTAATGCAATGTCATAATTAAAAGTGATGATTGAGCAGTCCTTTATGGGATTGGCATCTTTTTTTATATATTCTATTAATTTAGTAAAAGAATCATAGCTTTTTGAAGCTAAAATATACGATCCATCAGTGGGAAATTTAATGGTATTTTCAAGAGTAACGACAATTAATTCTTTAAGTGAAGCAATCGTTAATGGTATTTCCTCAGGTTCAAAACCAGGAAGTTTTTGAAGTACATTAGCAATTTCCAGGGCTGTAAAAATTGATTCAATATTATTAAGATCTATTTGCGCTTTTGAGTGAACTGATTGTAAAGATGAAATTGCCCGGAAAACGCGTTCAAAATGTTCTTTTTTATTTCCAACCTCATTTGTACTAAGAAGTCTTGAAGCTGTATCTAGAAAATCATTCATAAGCGGTGCCCCACAGTCTCTAGAAGCACCTGCCCCCAATATAAATACTATTTCACTCATATAATTTTTCTTTTTTAAACAACTACGAAGCAGATGGTTCGCTAGATGTGTACTCAATCCCACCTATCCATTTAGCCACCAAGTTATAGCCCCAGGCGCCAATAGCGGTGGAAATGAACCCAAACACGAGATAAAACAAGGGAAGAAATACAAAGAAAAATACTGGAGGCCGTTGCTCAGATGGCATACCCCAAAGGCTTAACACCATAAACACAACAAACGGAATGCTGAGCATAAAGTAAAGCAAGGCCAGCACTTTGGCGGTTTGAACAGGTGAAATGTGGGTGATTTGTTTTTTCATGAAGCTCCCCTTTTGGATAAATTGTAAAACGATTGTCGTTATTCATTGTTATTAAGCTGGACACTACCATCGCTGATTGTTAGCATCCACTGTACGATTGTACAATTCGCCAGCCATGAAAACCACCCCTACCGCCAGCGATCAGGATTTATTCCATATCCCTTTGCCTTTTTACGATATTTCCGTTTCGGCCGGGCAATCCCGCTTTCCTTCTCCGGCACAGGATTACGAGATAGCCGAGATTGACCTGAACAAGCAGCTGATTACCAACCCACCTGCTACGTTCTTAACCCGGGTAACCGGGGATTCCATGACTGGCGTGGGCATTTATCCAGGCTCGATTCTGGTGGTAAATCGCGCGCTCAAGCCTCGCTCTTCAAGCATTGTCGTGGTATTGCTGGATGGGGAGTTGATGGTGAAGCGGCTTTATAAACATGCCGGGATGGTAAAACTACTATCGGAGAATCCGGCGTATGCGCCGATTACGCTGACTGAAGGGCAGGAGCTGATGATCTGGGGAGTGGTGACCTATGTCATTACCGCAGCCACTTAAATCGGTGTATGCGCTCGCGGATGCCAACTCGTTTTATGCCTCTTGCGAAAAGGTATTCAGGCCCGAGCTGGAAGGCAAGCCGGTGGTGGTGCTATCGAATAACGATGGCTGTGTGATTGCACAAAGCAAGGAAGCCAAGGCCGCGCTTGCGCTGTATATGTGCCGTCCCTGGTTTGAGGTAAAAGAGGCCGCCGAGAAAATTGGCACTATCGCTTTCTCGTCCAATTACGAGTTATACGGGGCGATGAGCAATCGCTTTGTGCAGACGCTCAGGCATTTCAGCCCCCGAGTCGAGGTGTACTCTATCGACGAATCGTTTATGGATATGACTGGTATCAAGCGCGATCTCAGTGTGTATGGTCATAAGATCAAACACACCGTCAGGCAATGGACCGGCTTACCTATTTGCATTGGATTTGGTCACTCCAAGACTCTGGCCAAATTGGCCAACCACTGCGCAAAAAAACAGCCTGGATGGGATGGCGTATGCGACCTGACCAGCTTGAGCGTGCCTGAACTTGACCACTTACTTGCATCGTTGGAAATTTCGACGGTTTGGGGAGTAGGTAAACGCCTTGAACGACAGTTACATGCCGTGGGGGTCACTAACGTGCTGCGGCTGAAACATGCAGACCCCAAACGTATCCGTGACAAATTTGGCGTACTGCTGGAACGCACGGTGCGCGAGTTGAATGGCGAAGTATGGCTTGAGCTGGACCAGATGGTGCCCGAGGCCAATCAAGTCATGTCATCCCGCTCATTTGGGCATCGCCTTGATTCGTTAACAGACCTTCAGGCCGCCATCAGCTTTCACGCGGGCAATGCCGCCGAGCGCATGCGCAAAAAAGGGCTCTATGGCAACGCCGTGTATGTGTTCATACAGAATAGCCCGCATGACGAAGCCCCTTATTACTGCGGCCAGCAGATGATTGCCCTGCCCTCACCCACCAACAGTACCCAGCAAATTACCAAGGCGGCGTTATGGTTGCTGAGTAAAGTTTATCAACCGGGCGTTTACTACCTCAAAGGCGGCGTCATGCTCATGGAGCTGGTGGCAGAAGGCGGCCAGCAACGCGAGCTTTTTGGTTTCAGCCAGCAGGACAGTAAAAACCATCGTTTGATGGGGATGATCGACAAGGTGAACGCCAAATATGGCCGGGGCACGGTTAAGACCGCGGCTGAGGGCGTCAGGCAGGATTGGCAGATGCGACGTGTGCTTAAAAGTCCGGGGTATCTACATCAATGGAAGGGTTTGCTTAAGGTCAGATAAGCACTTAAAAATTCACCCGCGTTAAGAGTGACGGTATTTTTTTACAGTATACGAAATGATCGATTTGAAGATACTGTAAAAAAATACCGTCAAGGCTCATCCACTATGAATGCAAGAGGTTAAATTCATCAGAAAATAAAAAAGCCCAAGTGGCTGACACCATTGGGCTTTTTATCTTACGTCATCTTACTTTGTATTGCTTTGTACTACTATACATCCTTAAATGGTGGAGCCGGGGGGAATCGAACCCCCGTCCGCAAGCCCTCCACAGACAGTTCTACATACTTAGCTGTGTTGTTTGATTTAACTTGATACACACCAACGAGCAAGCAAATATCAAGCGAGTTACCTTGGATTTAATGCGTTATTAAGTAACCCAATAGCGCACGATCCTCTCTATATGACGCTGCTGCGGGTTTTACCCCGCCCGACCGAGAGGCTCTTCGGTGCAGCGTTCAGCCGGGATTAAGCGGCTAAAGCGTAAGTTTCGTCGTTTGCGACTATACTTTTTTCTAGTTTATTTACGAGGTGACTAGGCCTCGGTATGCCCTGCACTGCTTTGCAACCCACGTCGAAACCTGGTCGGCCCCTGTTGGTTTTGCATCTGCAACACTATGACAATGGGGATTGTCATTCGGTTTGCAAGAGTGCAATTATACGCGTTAATCGCTGAATCCCGCAGCACAAGCTGAATATCGGCTTGGCGTCCCCGCTCACATTATTTGCCGGAGTAGATAAATGCCCTCACTGGATGCCCTGTTTGACCGTTTGCAACAGTCGGCTTTTCGCCGTCAGTTCAAGCTTGGGCTCAAGGAGCAGGCGTATTTGCGTGACAAGGGCTTGCCACTGGTAATGCAGCACGCGGGGGAGATCGTGGCGAACCGGTTGGCGGCAGCCTTGCCAGCACGCGATGGCAAGCAAACGCCGTTTCGCGGGCATCCGGTGTTTATTGCGCAGCATGCCACGGCGTGCTGTTGCCGCGGCTGTCTGGCGGAGTGGCATGGCATAGCCCAAGGTAAGGCGTTAACGGCGGATCAGCAGGCGTATATTGTGCGGGTATTGGCACGATGGCTGGAGCAGGCGGCTGGCAATCTGCCGCCAGTAGCGGAGTCGGCCGTTCGCCCCGCGGCAAAACCCAAGCCTAGGCGAAACACTGACAAGCATCTCGGACAACTCCCGATACTGTTTGCGGATGAGGCTGAGTAGTATGAATCACGCGGCATGACCTCTCTCACTTCATGCCGAAATACTCCGCAAGGGGTTATACCTGGCAGCGGTAACGTTGCCAGGTATTTTTATGCCCGGCGCAAAGAGGCGTGCAACACCAGGCCAGCCAGCAGCAACAAGGGCACCACCAGCGCGTAAAACGAGACATAGAGAAACGCATAAGCACCTGTTACCACGCCCGCCATAAAGGCAAAGATGGCGGGGCCAATGATCTTGAGGCGTTTAAGCGCGGTATCGCGATGCGTGACATCGCGACTCAGGATATCGACCATATCAATCACGGCCTGGGTGATATTGCCAGTCATGATGGTGGTGGGCACCTGGCCCGGGTTGATGAGGCGCGCCTGCGCATTCTGTATGCTCATGGCAGCCACCCCCATCATGCCAGCGAGAATCGCCATGGGCGCATCCGGATCCGTAATGGGCAGCGCAGACAGGCCGATCACCATAAACAGCAGCAAAAACAGCATTTGAGTGCAAAACAGTAGGCGCCAGCATTGCTGACCGCGGCGCTGGTAGTACAGCACCACCAGGCGACACAGCGCGACGCACATCACAAACACAGGGATCGCCAGCAGCTTGGGGATAAGGCCATCGGCATGGGTGGTGAGCAGGCCACCGATCATCACGATATTGCCCGTCACGTGATTGGTAAACAGCCCAAATAGCGCGACAAACCCCAGCACATCAACAAACCCCGCCACATATGAGAGCAGATTGGACTGGCAGATGATGGCGAATTCATCGCGCGCGATCGGGCTGATTTCGGGCTCTAATGGGTGGTCTGGTAGTTTCATGCGTTATCCGGCGGTCAATCTTAAGCGAGGGCAAACAAACAGCGCTGTTGTCTGCGATAGTAGCATGCAACCGTCGCTGACTTGAATCACATCCCAAGCGGGCTGTGCCGAAAGCAGGTCTGGCCATGCATCTGTTCCAGACCTGCCTTTCGCATCAAGCCACCATCGGGATTCAGCGACTATGGATTGGTTTGGGTCGATTCGTTCCAGCCGCCACCCAGCACTTTATACAGCGTCACCTGATTGGTTTGCGCTGTCAGGTTTACGGTGATCAGGGTTTGCTGCGCAGAATACAGCGTCCGCTGAGCATCCAGCACCGCCAGGTAGCTATCAATCCCGCCACGGAAACGGGCATCGGACAGCTTGTAGCTTTCTTGCGAAGCTTCAACCAGCGATTGCTGGGCTTGCAGCCGCTCGGTCAGGTTCTCGCGGATCGCCAGTGCATCGGCGACTTCCTTGAAAGCACTCTGGATGGCTTTTTCATACTGCGCCACGGTGATCTGCTGCGCCACCTCGGCACTCTTGAGTTTTGAACGGTTACGCCCGGCATCAAAGATCGGCAATGTCAGTTGCGGAGCAAACGACCAGACCTTGGAGCCCGAGGCAAACAGCCCGGAAAGCTGGTTGCTGGCGCTACCCAGCGTGGTGGTCAAGGTAATGGTCGGGAAAAACGCCGCCCGTGCCGCACCGATATTGGCATTGGCCGCCTGCAGGCTATGTTCGGCTTGCAGGATATCCGGGCGCCGCTGCAAAACTTCAGAAGGAATACCTGCGGGCAAATCGGCCACGCTAGTGACCTGATCAGGCTGTGATTGCGGCAGCAGGTTCTCCGGCACTGGCTGGCCTACCAGCAGCACCAGCGCATTCTGGTCCTGCTTCACCTGGCTGCGATAATTGGCCACATCAGCACGCGCCGTATCCACGCTGATCTGAATCTGACGCAGCTCCAGCGCAGAATACACGCCGATATCGAAGCCCTGTTTGGTGAGATCATACGAGGCCTGCTGGCTTTGCAAGGTATCTTGCGCAAGCTTCAGCCGTTGCATATCCGCCGCCAGCGTCAGCCATGCCGAGGCAACTTCGGATACCAGCGAAATATGCGTGCTGCGTCTGGCTTCTTCAGTGGCAAAAAAGCTTTGCAGCGCCTGCTCATTCAGGCTGCGGATACGGCCCCAGAAATCCAGCTCATAGGCGCTAAAGCCCACGGTGGCGCGATAGCTCTGCACCACCGAACCGCCCGAGCTTGAAGTCACGGTACCGGTCGTCGCATTGGTACTGCTGCTGGTACTGCTCGCACTACCCAGTTGTGCCGTGCGGCTGGCGATCACATTCACGGTGGGGAACAAGTCAGCGCGCTGCACCTGGTACTCTGCCCTCGCCTGCTCAATATTGAGGGCAGCCACTCGCAGATCGCGGTTGTTTTGCAAGGCTAGCTCAACCAGCTGCTGCAAACGGTTATCCAGCAAAAACTCGCGCCAGCCGATATCCGCCGCTGGCGTGCCCTGGTTCGATGCTTGCGCCGGCCATTGCTCGGCCACTGGCGCTGCCGGACGCTGATAATCCGGCGCCATGCTCGCGCAACCCGCCAGCATGGCCGCCAGCACGGCCTGGGTGATCAGGGAATATTTCATGATTTCTGCTCCGTCGCTTCCGCCTCGGGTGCTTTATAAGGGAACCATCCCCTGACCAGCACAAAGAACAGCGGAACAAAAAAGATACCCAACAAGGTGGCGGTCAACATACCGCCCAATACGCCGGTGCCAATCGCCTGGCGGCTGGCGGCGCCTGCGCCACTGCTGGCTGCCAGTGGCAGCACCCCAAAAATAAAGGCCAGCGATGTCATCAGAATAGGCCGCAGGCGCTGTTGTACGGCTTGCAGGGTAGCCTCCATCAGGCTCAGCCCCTGCTCTTGTAAGTGCTTGGCAAACTCCACGATCAGGATGGCATTTTTTGCCGCCAGCCCCACCGTGGTCAGCAAGCCCACCTGGAAGTAAACATCGCCCGACAATCCGCGCAGAGTGGTTGCCAGCAAGGCGCCAAGTATCCCCAGCGGCACGACCAGCATGACGGAGAAAGGCACCGCCCAGCTCTCGTACAGCGCTGCCAGGCATAAAAACACGAACACCACGGACACGGCATACAGCATGGGTGCCTGGGAGCCGGACAAGCGCTCCTGATAGGACTGGGCTGCCCATTCGTAGCCTATGCCGGTTGGCATTTGCTGCATCATGTTTTCCACGCTGTCCATCACGTCACCCGAGCTGGCGCCAGGGGAAGACTCCCCCACCAGCTCGATGGACGAGATGCCATTAAAGCGTGATAACTGCGGCGAGCCATAGGTCCAGTTGCCCTGCGAAAATGAGCTGAATGGCACCATGTCGTTATTCGCATTGCGCACATACCACTGGCCGATATTCTCCGGCAGCATGCGGTAAGGCGCGTCCGCCATGATATAGACGCGCTTGACGCGTCCGCGGTCAATAAAGTCATTGACATAACTGCCGCCCATCGCCAGCGCCAGCGTTTCATTGATATTGCCGGTGCTGAGGCTGAATGCGCCGGTTTTCTGGTCATCAATCTGCACGTTGTATTGCGGCGTGTCATCGAGATCGTTGCTGCGCACGCGGGTCATGAGCGGATCCTGGCGCGCCATTTTGAGGAACTGATCGCGTGCGGCCACCAGAGCTTCGTGGCCCAACCCACCCAGGTCCTTCAGCTCTACGGTAAAGCCAGCGCTCGCGCCCAAGCCACGCACACTCGGCGGCTGCGTCACAAAAATGGTGGCATCGCGTATCTTGCCCAGCGCACGCGTAGCTTTGTCCGCAATTTCGGCAGCGCTTTGCCCCGGCCCTGTGCGTTCATCCCAGTCTTTGAGGCGTATGAAAATCCGCCCGGTATTCTGGCTGTTTCCACTCACGCCCAAGCCTGTGAAAATATTGATCGCCACAATATCGGGCTCTTTGAGCAAATACTCCTGTACCTGATCCATCACCTTTTGCAGGCGCTGGTCAGTAGCGCCCACCGGCAATTGCACCTGGGCCATCAGCACGCCCTGGTCTTCGGTAGGGATAAACGAAGTGGGCAGGCGTACATACAGCACCGCCATCACGCCGACGATAGCCGCATACACCAGCATGGCGAGCGCCTTGCGCTTGAGGATGCCCTGCACGCCACCATGGTAAGCCTTGGAGCCCCGGTCAAAGTTTCGGTTAAACCAGCCAAAAAATCCGCGGCGAGGTGCGTGCTCCCCTGGCTTGAGCACCGTGGCGCAGAGCGCAGGCGTCAGGGTCAGGGCGACCAGTACCGATAGCAGCATGGCCGACACAATGGTGATCGAAAACTGACGGTAAATCACCCCGGTAGAGCCGCCAAAGAAGGCCATGGGGATAAATACCGCAGAGAGCACCAGGGCAATGCCGATCAGGGCGCCGGTAATCTCATCCATGGATTTGCGGGTAGCCTCGCGCGCCGACAGCCCCTGCTCGCGCATCACGCGCTCCACGTTTTCCACCACGACGATTGCGTCGTCCACCAACAGGCCAATCGCCAGCACCAGACCAAACATGGTGAGCGTGTTAATGGAATAGCCAAAGGCCGCCAGAATGCCAAACGTCCCCAGCAGCACCACGGGCACCGCCACCGCAGGAATAATGGTGGCGCGCCAGCTCTGCAGGAAGATGTACATGATGAGCACCACCAGCAGAACCGCTTCGAACAGCGACTTGACGACTTCCTTGATGGAGATGCGCACAAACGGGGTGGTGTCGTAGGTCACCGCGGTTTTGAGTTTCAGGCTGGCGGGGAAATAAGGCTCCAGCTCTTTGACTTTGGCTAGCACGGCCTCGGAAGTCTTGAGCGCATTGGCGCCCGATGCAAGCTTCACGCCCATACCTGCGGCAGGTTTGCCGTTATACCGCCCGGCAATCGCGTAATTCTCACTGCCCAGTTCGACCCGCGCCACATCGCCCAGATGTACCACGGAGCCATCCGCCGCCGCTTTCACCACAATATTGCGGAACTGCGCGACCGTTTGCATTTTGCTGCGCGCGGTAATGGTGGCATTGAGCTGCTGCTGGCCAACGGCAGGCAAGGCCCCCAGCTGGCCGGATGACACCTCGGTATTTTGTGCCTCAACGGCGGAGGTAATGTCCGAGGGGATCAAGGCGTATTTCTGCAGTTTTTCCGGGTTCAGCCAGATGCGCATGGAGTACCCGCTGCCCATGGTCTGCACATCACCCACGCCATCCACACGGCTGATCTGATCCAGCAGGCTGCTGCTGATGTAGTCGCCAATATCGGTGGTAGTGACCTTGGGGTCATCAGAGTAGATCGACATCACCATCAGGAAATCGGTGCCGGTCTTGTTCACCGTCACGCCCAGGCTCTGCACAATCTGCGGCAAGCGCGGCAAGGCCTGTTGCAGCTTGTTCTGCACCTGCATCTGCGCCACATCGGGGTCGGTGCCGGCATCAAACGTCAGTGACACGCTGGCGCTGCTCGAACTGCTGGTCGAAGCCATGTAGGTCAGGTTATCGATCCCCTTCATGTACTGCTCAATAATCTGGGTGACCGAGTCTTCAATGGTTTTGGCGGAGGCGCCGGTGTAAGTGGCATTGATGGAAACGCGCGGCGGCGCGATATCCGGGTATTGCTCCAGGGGCAAGGTCTCAATGGCGGCGAGACCCGCCAGCATGATGACAATGGCAATAACCCAGGCAAAGATAGGGCGGTTAATGAAAAAACGGGCCATGCTTGCCTCTACTTCCCGGCGGCCGGAGCAGCAGCACCGGCAGGCGACGGCGTAGTGTTAGCCACACCAGGTGCAGCCACTTCCACGCTTTTTACCGTGTCACCGACCTTAACCTTCTGCAGGCCCTCGACAATCAGCTTTTCGCCAGCGCTCAAGCCCTTGCTGATCAACCACTGATTGCCTATGGCCCGTTCTACCGTCAGCGTGCGCAGCTCCGCCTTGTTTTCAGCATCCACCACCAGAGCGGTGCCTTCACCGCGGTTATTGCGGCTCATCGCCAGCTGCGGGATCAGGATGGCATTGGTATTCACCGCTTCCTGCAAAATACCGCGCACATACATGCCCGGCAGCAGCAAGCCTTCGGGATTGGGCACCACGGCGCGCAAGGTCACGGCACCGGAACTTTGATTGACGGTTACACCCGTCACGCTCAGCACGCCATCGTGCGCATAGCGGCTGCCATCCTCCAGCACCACCTGCATGCGCGTGGCATTTTCACCGGATTTTTTCAGGGCGCCACTGGCGAGCTGGCGTTTCAGCTGCAGCAAGGCGCTGCTGGGCTGGGTGATATCCACATAAATCGGGTCTAGCTGCTGCACGGTAGTCAGCGCTGTGGTCTGGTTCGCCGTTACCAATGCACCCGGGGTGACCGTTGAGGTCTCTACCCGGCCGGCAATCGGCGATACGATACGCGTGTAGGCCAGATTGATGCGGGCGGTTTCCAGCGCCGCCTTGGCCGATGCCAGATCCGCCTCTCCCTGACGCAAGGTAGCCTGAATGTCATCATTATCCTGGCTGCTGACCGCGTTAATCTTCACCAGCTGGGCATAGCGCTCTGCTTTCAGCCGCGTCGACACCAGACTGGCTTCCGTCTTCTGCAGCGCGGCCTGCGCGCTGGCATACGCAGCCTGATAAGGCGCCGGGTCAATCTGGTACAGCAACTCGCCTGCCTTCACATTGGCACCTTCAGTAAAGGCACGCTTCAGGATAATACCGCCGACCTGCGGCCGTATCTCCGCCACCATGTGCGCCGCCGTGCGGCCAGGCAGCTCGGTTTCAAGTGGCTGCGACTGCAGCTTGATGGTCATCACCCCAACTTCAGGCGCGGGTTTGTCTTTGGGGGATTTGTCGCCAGATTGGCAGGCGACCGTCAATACAGAAATAAGAGCGAGCACCGCAACGGATGCTATCTGCTGGTAAGGTATTGTTTTCATTTATTCTCCGCTTTCCCGTTTTTTTGAGCGCCGGGAAATACGTACAGGATCAATTCAATCATCAAATTCCATACGAAAGGCATGCTGGGCAGGCTCTGCATTCAAACATGGGACGGAAATTCAGCCAAGACTGGCATTCAAGCACGGAAGAACCCGGGCAGAACACAAGCATAACATTGGCATTATTCAACGTCATGCACATAGACATAAAAACAGGACGCGTTTAACTGCGCCCTGCTTTAATCTCGCACCCAAGGAGCCCGCATGCTTGTGGCAAGGGCTCTCAGGCCATACACCCATCGTGACGGGTATTACTCCAGACTGAAAGATAGATCGCCGGAGTAATGCGAGCGATAAAAAATGGACCTTCTATTAGCCACGATCATCCGGCTTTTTAGGCCCACGCTCCGGCCGATCATTCCACTTCTGCTTCTGCTCTGGCGTCAGCAAGGCATACACTTGATGCGCCGCATCCGTGCGCAAGACAATCAGGTCCGCCTGAATCTTCGCCTGCTCGGCCGCTGCCGCCTGCACCTTGGCAGGGTCGTAAGGCTCAGCCTTGGCCAGGGTTTGCAGATTCTTCATGCCATCATGCAAGGCCTGCATCTTCTGCTCACGCACCGGCTTCTGCTTATCCATAATCTGCTTTATCTGCGCCTTCTGATCCGCCGTCAGGTCCAGCCCACGCAAACCGCGATGAAACCCGCCATCCTCAGCGCCAGGGCCACCGGCATGCGCATGTTTGCCATGCGGACCGGCACAAGCCTCATCGTCACCGGCATAACTCAGCGCCGTACCAAATGCCGCAAGTGAACCCACCAGCAACAGTCCTGGCAAAATAATGTGTTTATTGATTTTCATGTCTCGCTCCTTTAACTCACTCAGTATTAAGTGTCACGCAAAGTAAGACGCCGCGTGGAGCAAAAGGTTAAAGGGGTCTGAATCAAAGTATGTTAACTTGGGTAAATAGTTGTAAAGACCATCAAACCGAATAAAAACGCCCGACTAATCGGGCGTATTAAAATTGATTCAGTTAAATTTTTTAATCCGGGTTCAATCATCTCCCAACGCACTAAGCTGCGAAGTCGCAGGGATTTTATGAATACTTAGATCAGCGCCCATGTACTCCTCCTCCTGCGTCAAACGGATGCCGACCACCGCCTTCAGCACGCCATAGACCACCAATCCGCCCGCCAAGGCGATCACGACACCCAGCGCCGTGCCGATTAACTGCGAAACGATGTTGACGCCGCCCATGCCACCCAAAGCATGTGAGCCGAAGATGCCAGCGGCGATACCACCCCAGGCGCCGCACAGGCCATGCAGTGGCCATACGCCGAGGACGTCGTCGATTTTCCAGCGGTTTTGCACCAAGGTGAAGGTCCAGACGAACAACACACCAGCAACGCCACCGGTAACAAGGGCGCCCAGGGGATGCATGACGTCTGAGCCTGCGCACACGGCGACCAGGCCAGCCAGCGGGCCGTTGTGTACAAAGCCGGGGTCGTTGCGGCCGAGGATGACGGCGGCGATGGTGCCACCGACCAGTGCCATGAGGGAGTTCAGCGCGACCAGGCCGCTGACGGCATTAAGGGTTTGGGCGGACATGACGTTGAAGCCAAACCAGCCGACGGTGAGTATCCATGCACCCAATGCCAGGAATGGGATATTGGATGGTGGAAATGCATGCAGACGGCCATCTTTGCTGTAGCGGCCGTGGCGGGCGCCTAGCATGATGACGGCGCCGAGGGCGATCCAGCCGCCCATGGCATGTACTACCACTGATCCGGCAAAGTCATGGAAGGCAAAGCCGAACTGCTGGGTGAGCCAGGCCTGAATACCGTAATGGCCGTTCCAGGCGATGCCTTCAAAGAAGGGATACACCAGCCCGACCAGTGCAAATGTCGCGGCGATTTGCGGATTGAATTTGGCACGCTCGGCGATGCCGCCCGAGATAATGGCGGGAATGGCGGCGGCAAAGGTCAGCAGGAAGAAGAACTTGACCAGCTCATAGCCGTTCTTGGCGGACAGCACATCGGCGCCGTGCATAAAATCCACGCCATAGGCAATGCCATAGCCGATGAAAAAATAGGCAATGGTGGATACTGAAAAATCCACCATGATCTTGACCAGCGCATTCACCTGGTTTTTGCTGCGCACCGTGCCTACCTCCAGAAAGGCAAACCCGGCATGCATGGCAAGCACCATAATCGCCCCGAGCAACATAAAAACTACATCATTTGCTGACTGCACTGTCTCCATTACTTACTCTCCTGTGAAATTTTTGTTTGGCTCAAAAGAGCAAAATTCAAGCCAATACAGCAAGTTATTGTTTCTTCAGGATTTCAGTTTTGGGGCATTTTAGATTTTGCACTATTGAAGTGCATTTATAAGTGCATTGCACGTTTTGTGTGCATTAAGAGGATTTTGGCTTAAGGATATTGCTTCCGGCCGCGATATCGCGCTTGAAAATGGAGCATCAACGCTTTGCCTCATACCAATGCTGACTGCGATTCACCAGTTGCACGATAAGCAGCATGACGGGCACCTCGATCAGCACACCAACCACAGTAGCCAGCGCCGCACCGGAATGAAAGCCGAACAGGCTAATGGCGGTGGCCACGGCCAGCTCGAAAAAATTGCTGGCGCCAATGAGGGAAGAAGGTCCGGCAATCGCATGCACCTCGCCCACTTGCCGATTCAGCCAGTAAGCCAGCCCAAAATTGAAGAAGACCTGCACCAGAATCGGCACCGCGAGCAACAGGATCACCAAGGGCTGCGTCATGATCGCCTGCCCCTGAAAGGCAAACAGCAGCACCAGCATAAGCAGCAAGGCCAGCATGGACCATGGCCCGGTTTTCTCCAGCACGGCATTGAGGCGGGGCGTGCCTTGCTGCAGCAGGTGTTTGCGCCAGCCCTGGGCGATGATCACGGGGATCACGATGTAAAACAGCACCGACACCATGAGGGTAGTCCACGGCACATGGATGGACGATAGCCCCAGCAATAGCGCCACAATAGGCGCAAAGGCAATCACCATGATGCTGTCATTAAGCGCCACCTGCGAGAGTGTAAACAGCGGATTGCCATTCACCAGTCGGCTCCAGACAAACACCATGGCGGTACAGGGTGCGGCGGCCAGCAAAATCAGTCCGGCGACATAACTGTCAAGCTGCTCTGCGGGCAAATACGAGGCAAACACCTGATGGATGAACAGCCAGGCCAGTAACGCCATGGAAAAAGGCTTGATCGCCCAGTTGATGAAAATCGTGACGGAGATGCCCTTCCAGTGTGATTTCACTTCGCTCAAGGAACGAAAATCCACTTTCATAAGCATGGGAATGATCATGACCCAGATCAGCAGGCCCACCAGCAGGTTGATTCCCGCCCACTCCAGGCCAGCAGCGACTTCAAACCACGCGGGCAGCCATTGCCCCAGCATGACGCCGACCACAATGCACAAGCCTACCCATAGCGAGAGATAGCGCTCGAATATGTTCACGAGGTCTGCTCCTGTTGTTTTTGCCCTATCGCTTGCATGTGCTGACGAATGGCATCGGGGGCCAGCTGGCTCAGGGGTAACGCCACCAGCTGGGCAACGCAGTTTTCTATCTGCTGAAAAATGCGCTTAAACGCGGCGCGCTTTTCAGCATCCGTGCCCTGCACGGCCGCGGGGTCTTCGAATTCCCAGTGGGCTGCGATGGGCTTACCGGGCCATACCGGGCAAAGCTCGCCTGCGGCGTTGTCACATACGGTAATGATGAAGTCCATTTGCGGCGCATCCGCCTCGGCAAACTCATCCCAGCTCTTGCTGCGCAAGGCGCTGGTGTCATAGCCTATCGCCGCGACTTGCTCGATGGCATACGGATTCACCTTGCCATTGGGATGGCTGCCTGCGCTGTAAGCCTTGAAACGCCCCTGCCCCAGTATATTAAACAAGGCCTCCGCCATGATGCTGCGGGCGGAGTTCCCCGTGCATAAAATCAGTACCTTAACCATGTTCTCGCTCATCTTCGTGCCATCCAGATAATCAGCAACAGCCGGGTTTGGCGCCTACCGGTTTTGTTGCTTTGCCTATCATGGTGATCGGCACACAGCATTCGCCCTGCGTGGCGGGTTCCGCCGACGACGCGCCAAACACGGGGATGGCCTCCAGCGTATGGTAAGTTTCCCATGGCACTCCCTGGGGATCGGTAACCCAGTATTTGTCGGACTTGGCATAACAACAGGCCGCGCCCAGCTCAGGCTTTAACTGCGCTGCTGTCTGCTGCTCTATCGCCTGCAGGCGAGTGTGCATCTCCGCCAGCTCGCCTTCGCTTTCGACTTGTATGCCCAGGTGATTGAGGCCAGCGGGCGCGTTGCGCATGGAGATGGCAAAGTTGATGCGGGGATCATCCAGCATCCACTTGGCGTAATCGGGCTTGAGCACCGCCGGGGCCGCGTTGAACAGCGCCGAATAAAACTGGATATTGGCGTCAAGGTCGTCCACTGCGATATGGATATGCATGCGTTTCATGGTTAAGCTCCTTTGCTTGCGCAATCGAGAGAGATGCAGGCGGTTCCGCCGCAACAGTTTTCAGTGAGGAATGCCAAGAGATCATTCATGCGGGTAAAGTTGGCCGAGTAAATCACAAAGCGCCCCTCTGTCTTCGCGCTCACCAGCTCGGCATGCGCCAGCTCCTTGAGGTGGAACGACAACGATGAAGGCGGGATAGAAGCCAGCTCGCTGATCTTGCCAGCCGCCAACCCCTCGGGCCCGGCCTGAACCAGCAGACGAAATATCCCCAGGCGTGATTCCTGAGCCAATGCGGCGAGTGCTTTTACTGCTGATGTGTTTTCCATATTTCTATAATAGTCGAAATATGGAAATGGTCAACCGGTTTTTATTAATATGCGAGACTGATATTGCAAGGCTGAGTCAGCTAACTTGGGCTTACCCATTCGCCGCTACGCGCCGTGCAGCCCCGCGCCCACTCATCAGAAAATTCAATGATAAGAAGCGGAGTGCGGGCAGGAAGCCAACGCGCTAGATTGGTACTCCACAGATTCATTGAGCGTAAAATCATGTGCAGTTCATTAACAAGCACGCCCTACTCCATGCCCTTGATTGATCCCCGTTGGCAACAGATCCAGCAGCGCGACCCGGCGGCTGAGGGGCACTTTTTGTATGGGGTGCGGACCACAGGCATCTATTGCCGTCCCACATGTGGCGCACGCACGCCCAGACCGGAAAATGTGGAATATTTCAGCTCGGCGGCGGAGGCCGAACTGGCGGGGTTTCGCGCATGCAAGCGCTGCAAGCCAGATCTGGCAAAGACGGATGCGCAAGCAGCTCATGTTGAAAGCATTGCCCAGGCCTGCCGCCAGATTGAGCAAGCAGAGCACATCCCCAGCCTGCAACATCTGGCAGAGATGGCCGGGCTCAGCGTTTCGCATTTTCACCGTCTGTTCAAGGCAGTCACTGGCTTGACCCCAAAAGCGTATGCCATGGCACACCGCAGCCAGCAGCTACGGGAGCATCTGCAAGCCAATGGTAGCGTCACTGATGCCATGTTGGAGGCAGGCTTTAACAGCAGTAGCCGCTTTTATGCGCAATCTGGCCGCCTGCTGGGGATGACGCCCACGCGCTACCAGCAAGGCGGTCGCGGCATGCTGATACGCGCAGGAGTCGCGCCATGCAGCCTGGGCATGGTGCTGGTCGCCGCCAGCGAGCGCGGCGTGTGCGCCATTGCCATGGGCGATGATGCCGCCACGCTGCTGCAGGATTTACGTGCCCGATTCCCCCATGCCAGCGTCGTGGAACAGGATGTTGCGCTGGAGCAGCAGCTGGCATCGGTATTGCGCTTTATCGAGACACCGGCGCTTGGCCTGGATTTACCGCTGGATATTCAGGGCACGGCGTTTCAGCAGCGAGTGTGGCAGGCCTTGCGGGATATTCCTCGTGGCAGCACCATCAGTTACCGGCAGCTCGCCGAGCGCATAGGCGCGCCCAAGGCCATTCGCGCGGTGGCAAGTGCTTGTGCGGCCAATATGCTGGCAATGGCTATTCCATGTCACCGCGTAATAGGCAGTGATGGCCGTTTAACCGGCTATCGCTGGGGAATTACGCGCAAGCAGGAATTATTGAAGCGCGAAGCCAGTCAATGAAGAGGCGCCCATGTCATACGCCTTTCGACTTCGCGGGTATACACTGGAGCCCTTACCCTTAAACATACCGCCATGGCTGCGCACCCATGGCCTTATCACCGGAGCCACTTAGCCATGTTTGAATCCGCCGAAATTGGCCACAAGATAGACCGGGAGGAATACAAGAAACGCCTGCCAGCCCTGCGCGAAGCCCTGCTCGATGCGCAATACGATATGCTGCAAAGCCGCAAATTCCCGGTGATCGTGCTGATCGGTGGCGTCAACGGCGGTGGCAAGGGTGAAACCGCCAACATCCTCAACGAATGGTTTGATCCGCGGCACATCAATACCTTTGCCTTTGGCCCGGCCACCAGTGAGGAAAGCCAGCGGCCGCCGATGTGGCGTTTCTGGCAGGCACTGCCACCGCAGGGCGAAATCGGCATACTGTTTGGCTCCTGGTACAACGACCCCATCACGAATAAATCGCACGGCAAGATCAAGAAAAATGCGCTGGACAAGGCGATTGAAGACATTGTGCGGCTGGAACGCATGCTGACCGATGAAGGCACGCTGCTGATCAAGCTGTGGTTTCACTTGAGCAAGGACCAACAGAAAACCCGCATCAAAAGCCTGCAGAAAGACCCGGCCACGCGCTGGCGCATTACCGATCAGGATATGGCCGAGCTTAAACTCTACGACAAGATCAAGAATGTGAGCGGCCATGTGATCCGCGAGACCAGCACCGCGTTTGCCCCATGGGTGATCGTGGAAGGCTATGACGCCAACTATCGCAATCTGACGGCGGGCCAGGTAATCCTCGAGGCCATACGCAACCGGCTTGATAACAAGCCGCGTCCGCCCAGCGCACTGGCAGCACCGTTCATGCCGCCATTGGACCAGTTACGCATAGTCGACACCCTGAATCTGGATCAGTCGCTAGGCAAGGAAGAATACAGCCTGCAACTGGAGAAAACCCAGGGCAAGCTGAACCAGCTGACCCGCCACCCGGCCTTTAAAAAAATGTCCGTAGTGGTAGTGTTTGAAGGCGTGGATGCCGCAGGCAAAGGCGGCAGCATACGGCGCATTACCCAGGCGCTGGATGCCCGCAGCTACAACGTAGTGCCGATTGCCGCACCCACGGAAGAAGAACGCCAGCATCCCTACCTTTGGCGTTTCTGGCGGCATCTGCCCCGCCGTGGGCGCATTACCATTTTTGATCGCAGCTGGTATGGCCGGGTATTGGTGGAGCGCGTGGAAGGTCTGTGCGCCGATGCCGACTGGCAACGCGCCTATGCCGAGATCAATGACTTTGAAGAGCAGATCGCCGACCATAAAACGCTGGTAGTGAAATTCTGGTTGCAAATCAGCCCGGAGGAGCAGCTGGCGCGGTTTGAGGCACGCGAAAAAACTTCTTTCAAGCGCTTCAAGATCACCGAAGAAGACTGGCGCAACCGCAGCAAGTGGGATGCCTACCAGGACGCGGTGTGCGACATGATAGACCGCACCAGCACCGGTCAGGCACCGTGGACATTGATCGAGGCGAATGACAAATACTTTGCCCGCATCAAGATACTGAAAACGCTATGCACACGCCTGGAAGCAGCGCTGGAAGATCAGGAGAAAGCAGAAGGCAACAAGAAGTAAACGCAGAATCTGGCAATAACAGGCTGCGGGCCCTTATCGCCCGCAGGCGAGGGGCTAACCCAGCACAATATGGTCGAGCGCTTCGGGATCGCCTATCCAGAAGTAATAAAACTCGCGCACCACCACCAGAAACAGGCGGCGGGTTTCTTTCATGTCAAACAGGGGCAAGGTGTTGTCCACCGCCAGACGATACAGCTTGGCATCCTGCGCAGGCGCATCGCGCAGTCGCACCAACAGCAATTTCACCAGTTTGATGCGGGTTTCCACCACGTCGAGCTCGGCGCCTTCCTGGCGTAGCGCATGGCGATAAGCTTTGAGCGGCCAGTTTTCAGCGGTGCTGAACTGGGTTTGATCAAGACTATCCCACAGGGCTTGCAGGCTCTGCGCCAGCGGCTGCCAGGTAATGGCCGGCGGCGCAAAGCCCGCTTCGGCATTCATGGCCGCCACGGCCTTGATATCCTGAATCCAGAAAGGGAAGTATTCGCGCGCTACCGCCAGCAGGAGCGGCCAATCGGCGCGTGGCAATTGCTCCAGATGCTTTTCGACCACATCCCGGTAAACCATGCTGTCCGCAGGCTGGTCTGCGAGATCCGCCGCCAATGCCTGTAAAAAACGTTCGCGATGCTGCAGGGTAGCGGCATCCACGCCTTTGGCTTTCAATAAATTGAGGTAGGCCTGACGGGCCTCTTGCTCACGACTATTGCTCATACATGCACTTGACAATGGAAAGCCTGAATTCTGACGAATCACTATAACTGATAAGCGCTGCAGAATGAAAGGTGCATGCGCGTATGCCACACATCCACACGCCTGGTTACCACGGCTCTTTAAAAGTGGGCTGTCAGCCCCATCTCTAATTTGCTTTCCAGGGCATGGTCTCCGTGCAAAAATGGGCAGGGTCGCCATTCAGTCTGCATGGGAGAATGTCGCGGACACACCCAAAACCTTGTTTACTGTAAAAATAGTCAACCTGGAAAAATAGTCAAGCTAGAAAAATAGCCAACTTAGAAAAATAACCAACCAAAAAGTCCTGACCGTGGAAATTTTACTGATCGTGATTCTGATCGCCAGCGCCTGGTTCTGGCTGGACAGCATTGGCAGCCGCGAGGCCGCCATCCAGCATGGCAACGCACTGGTGGATCGTACCAACCTGCAATTGCTGGATGAAACCGTGGCCTGCACGCGCCTGCGCTTGGGCCGCAATAGTCGTGGCCGTGTGCAATTGCTGCGCACCTATGAGTTTGATGTGAGCGCCCATGGCAGCGACCGCATGGCCTGCCAGCTGCAATTGCTGGGGCGCCAGCTGCACTCCTGGCACATTCCTCCCTATCTGCAGGCAGTGCATTAGGCCCTTATCCGCATGCCCTATCGCGGCCGTTTTGCCCCCTCACCTACCGGGCCTTTGCATTTCGGCTCGCTGATCGCCGCCACCGCAAGCTACCTGCAGGCGCATGCCATGCAGGGCGAATGGCTGGTGCGCATGGAAGACCTCGATACCCCGCGCACCGTGCCCGGCGCCGCCGACCATATTCTGCGCACGCTGGAACACTATGGCTTTGAGTGGCAAGGCCCGGTGATCTACCAAAGCCAGCGCCAGGAGGCGTATGAAGCCGCACTGGCCCGGTTGAAAGAGCAAGGTGCCATCTATGGCTGCGGCTGCTCGCGCAAGGAAATTGCCGATTCGGGCCACCACGGTATTGATGGCGTGGTCTACCCCGGCACCTGCCGCGATGGGCTGGCGCCGGGGAAGTCCGCCCGGGCATGGCGCATCCGGGTGGGTGATCAGACGATTCGGTTTGAGGATGAAATACAGGGACCGCAGGCTCAGCATCTGGCAAACGACATCGGCGACTTTGTGCTGAAACGCGCCGATGGCCTGTTTGCCTACCAGCTCGCCGTGGTAGTGGATGATGGCTGGCAAGGCATTACGCATGTGCTGCGTGGCGCCGACCTGCTGGATTCCACCCCCAGGCAGATTTTTCTGCAGCAAGTGCTCCAGCTGCCGCAGCCCGGCTATGCCCATGTGCCGGTGGCCACCAATGCCGCAGGCGAAAAACTGAGCAAACAGACACTGGCGCCCGCGCTGGAATGGCAGCATGCCAGCGAACAACTCTGGCAGGTATTGCAGTTTTTGCAGCAATCCCCGCCAGATGCCTTGCGGCAGGCACCGCTTGAAGAGCTATGGGCCTGGGCCCATGAGCACTGGCGGCTACAGGCTATCCCGCGCACCCGGCATATCCCCCACCTGATTTAGCCGCTTGCAGCAGTTTGCGCCAGCCTGCTTGCAAAGCACCGGCTAAGCCTCCATGTTAAAATGACACCATGAATACTTTATCTCTCCAGCACCAAGATCTCCTGCACCGCTTCGTTTTCGACAACACGCCGATACGTGGCAATACCGTGCATCTCGACCGTACCCTGCAAAGCGCGCTGCAACACCAGCACTGCCCACCTGTGCTGAGAAGCGCCCTCGGCGAACTGATGGCCGCCAGCGCCCTGCTCTCCGCCACGCTCAAGATGCAAGGTGGCGCACTTGTACTGCAGATTCAGGGCCAAGGCCCGGTCAATCTGCTTGTTGTGGAGTGCACTGCGGAACTTGGGCTGCGCGCCACGGCCAAATGGACAGGCGACCTCGATGGCATGAGCTTTACCGAACTGGTCGGCAATGGCCATTTTGTCATTACCCTGGACCCTAAGGATGGCGGCCAGACCTATCAGGGCATTGTGCCGCTGGAAGGCGACAACATCAGCGAAATCCTGCAAAACTACATGCAGCGCTCGGAGCAGATTGCCACGCGCATCTGGCTGTCCGCCAATGAAAACAGTGCCGCCGGCATGCTGCTGCAAAAGCTGCCAGATCAGCCTGAGCAAGACCTGGATGCCTGGGACCGCATGGGCTTTCTGGCCGACACGGTCAAGCCTGAAGAGCTGCTGGGATTATCCGCCGAGCAGATGTTGCAGCGCCTGTTTCATCAGGAAGATGTGCGGCTGTTTGAGCCGCAGGCAGTGAATTTTCACTGCAGTTGCTCGCGCACCAGCGTGGGCAACATGCTGAAAATGCTGGGCCCGCAGGAAGTGGCCGAGATACTGGAGGAACAAAGCACCATTGAAATACATTGTGATTTTTGCAACGCCGAATACACTTTTGACAAGGTCGACACCGAGCAGCTGTTCAGCCCGGACATTGTCATGCCTGCGACGCAAAGCCGCCACTAGGCGGCGTGGCCTTAGCTGGTCATCAAGCTGTCACGAGGGCCGTGCTAATCTGCACGCCCTCTCCCCTCAGGCATAAGCATGGCCTTCTCATTCAAGCGCTTCCAGCAGCACATTCCAACCCGCGATACCATTCTGGCTTCACGCTGGCTGAGCCCATTCCGCAAGCAATTGCAGGACAGGCGCCTGTGGCGCCTTGAGCGCAAGGCCGTGGCGCGCGGCGCGGCCATCGGTATTTTCTTTGCCTTCATCATTCCCTTCGGGCAATTTTTCGCCGCGGCGCTCACCGCGCTGTTCATGCGTGCCAACATCAGCATTGCCATGCTGGCGACGCTGGTGACCAACCCATTCACCTTTCCCCCGGTGTACTGGCTGGCGTACAGCATAGGCTCGCTCTTAATCGGCCAGCAGGAGATAGCACCGCTGCTGGAGCATGCCATTGAAGCTGAACCCATGATGGTGGACATGCACTGGATAGACAGCAGTCTGGCCTGGCTGAAAAGCGCGGGCTTGCCGCTAGTGACGGGATTGGCCACGCTGGCCGTGGTCGGCTCCATCGTGACGTATTTTGGGACGCTGGTGATCTGGAAATGGCGGCAGGATCAACGCCGCGCCAAGCGTCGCAAACCTGCGGCCTGATAGCGCGGGTTTGGCCCAGCCAGTATCCCCAGTCAGAACCGGGAGATTAACCCTGGTTCAGATTCTGCCGCAGACGCTCAAACACACAGATAGATGTTGCCGCGGCTGCGTTGAGTGACTCCACCTGCCCCTGCATGGGAATATGAATCTTGCGGCTGGCCGCCGCTTGCAGCTTCAGGCTGAGGCCGGCGCCTTCATTACCGATGAGGAATGCCACCGGCTGACGCAGGTTCTGCGCATACAAGGACTCTCCCTGCATGACCGTCGCCAGCGTCTCCCCCGGGAAATTCCCGGCCAGAGCCAACAAGTCCGAGCGCTCCACCACCGGCAGCACAAACTGCGCGCCTTGCCCACCGCGCAGCGCCTTGGGCGACCACGCTTCGGCACAGCCTTCCGACAAATAGACCACCTGCACGCCTGCGGCGGCGGCCGAGCGCAACATGCTACCCAGATTGCCCGGGTCCTGAATATCTTCCAGCATCAGCACAAACTCCAGCGTCTCGGGCAATGGCAGCTGGGGCGTATCCACCAGCGCGAGGATACCGGTCGGCGTTGTCACCGGCGATAACTCGGCGAACATCAGCGTGGTGACCATCAGGGTGGGGATATCCGCCAGCTCCTGTATCAGGCCATTCACTTCATTGGTGGACTGCCCTTCTGCAATAATCAGCTGGCGCGGCGTACCGAATACCGCCATGTAATCCCGCAGCAGATGCGGACCATCCAGCAGGGTTTGCCCCAGGCGGCGGCGCTCGCGGGAAGACTCCGCCAGCTTTTTCAGTTGCTTGAAGACAGGGTTGTCGCGCGAGGTAATATGTTTGAAGCTCATGGCAGGTTCCAGAGGGGAATGCCGGCATTTTACCCGATTACGCCAACGGGCCGTAGGCAAGCCCGCGACGAGGTTTGCAAAAGATGGCGTTCGGGGTAATACTTTTGCACCCGGACCTGTCGCCGGCATGGCGCTTGATCATCACCGATCGACACCATCAGCCATCCGGCTACGCCAGCACGAGCCTAAGGAGTATCCAATACGTGAAGACTGATTTTATTCTGGCGGCGATTGATGCCGTCAATTCTGCCATCCTCAGCCATGAGGCTGATATCGAGGGTCTGGACCGCGATATTGGCGATGGCGATCACTACATCAACATCAAACGCGGCTGTGCAGCCGCCGCTGCCATGCGGCCAGAGCTGGAGAACCTGACACCGGATGCCGCGCTGCAGAAAATCGGCATGAAAGTGCTATCCAGCATAGGCGGTGCCTCCGGCCCCTTGGTCGCCAGCTTTTTTCTGGAGATGGCCAAAGCCATCAAGCTCAAGGACCCTGTTTCGCTGGCTGATCATGCGGCACTGTTTGCGACTGGCGTTGCTGGCATCCAGCATCGTGGCAAAGCCCAGGTCGGCGAGAAGACCATGATGGATGTCCTGATACCGGTATCTGCCCTTTTCACTCAGCTCGCCAGCACGCATGCCGAGCTTGATGCAGACATCCTGAACGCCATCAAGGCCGAAGCAGAAAAAGGCATGCTGGCCACGCGTGACATGCTGGCGACCAAAGGTCGGGCGGCCGGATTGGGTGAACGCGCCATCGGCCACATCGACCCCGGTGCAAAAAGCTGCCAGGTGATGATCCATGCCGTGTGCGACATGCTGCTGGGCCAGGCCCATTAAGGCATCGCCCAAGCATTGCCCTGACTCAAACAATAGCCATCACAAACAGCAGGAGGAGACCCCATGAAAAAATTCATGAACCAGCCCGACACCATGCTCACCGAGAGCCTGCAAGGGTTTTCGGCTGCGCATGCCGATCTGGTGACACTGCATCTTGAACCCAATTACCTGGTTCGTGCCAAAAAAGCCCAGAACAAGGTAGCCGTGATTTCGGGCGGCGGCTCCGGCCACGAGCCGCTGCATAGCGGTCTGCTGGGCTATGGCATGCTGGATGCGGTGTGCCCCGGCTTTGTGTTTACCTCGCCCAGCCCCGACCAGATGCTGGCCGCCGCCGAAGCGGTGGAATGCGGCAAGGGCGTGCTCTTCATCGTCAAGAATTACGCGGGCGATGTCATGAACTTTGAAATGGCGGCAGAAATGCTTTCCTGTGAAAGCGCCACCGTGCTGACCAGCGATGATGTGGCGGTGGAAAACTCCACCTACACCACGGGCCGTCGCGGCGTTGCGGGCACCGTGATCGTGGAAAAAGTGGTTGGCAGCCTGGCAGAAACCGGGGCCGACCTGGCCACCTGCAAGGCGCTGGGCGACAGGGTCAACCGGCGCACGGCCTCCATGGGAGTGGCGCTCACCAGCTGTACGGTACCGGCCGCAGGCAAACCCACGTTTGAGCTGGGCGAGCAGGAGCTGGAAATGGGTGTTGGAATCCACGGTGAACCCGGCCGCCGCCGCGAAGCGATGCGTCCCGCGGATGATATTGTGGCGGACCTGGTCAAGGCGATACTGCATGATCTGGCCCCCGCCGCCGGCAGTGAAATCCTGCTGCTGGTCAATGGTTTTGCTGCTACCCCGCTGATGGAGCTTTACCTCTTGTACAACAGCGCCGCACGTTTGCTGCAATCGCATGGTCTCATCATCAGCCGCTCGCTGGTCGGCAACTACACCACCGCGCTGGATATGGCAGGCGCCTCGATCACCGTGTGCCTGCTTGATGACGAGATCAAGCAGCACTGGGATAGCCCGGTACATACCGCCGCCCTGCGCTGGGGCATGTAACGCCGTACTCACGTCCGAATAACCGCTCACGCGAAAAGGAGCAGCATCATGAACGACAAACAACTGGTAGCCGAGCATGCCGCCAGCCTGGTGGAAGACAGCATGATCGTCGGCCTGGGCACTGGCTCCACCGCCAATTACTTCATCGAAGCACTCAGCCGTCGTCAGCGTGACGAAGGGCTGCGTATCACCACCGTGGCGAGCTCCACCATCAGCGCTATTAAGGCAGCCGAGCATGGCTTGCCACTGCTGGATATCTCGCAACTGGGGCATCTCGATCTGTATGTGGATGGCGCCGATGAAATCACACCGGGTCTGACCCTGCTGAAAGGCCGCGGCCAGGACCTGGTCATGGAAAAACTGCTGGCGCGTGCTGCCGAACGCTTTGTGGTGGTGGCGGACAAGAGCAAACAAGTGAGCCGCATAGGCGAGAAATTCGTGATCCCGGTGGAAGTGATGCCAGCTGCCTGGAAGATCGTCCGCCACGCGCTGGAAAAAGCCAACGGCGAAGCCGAGCTGCGCCTCAACGCCAGCAAGGATAACGTCGCGGTTACCGCGCACGGCAGTTATGTACTGGATGTGCGGTTCCCCGATTGGCTGGACGATGCCGAGCTGGACATTCTGCTCAACAATACCCCTGGCGTGGTTGAGCATGGCGTATTTCGTGGCCTCGCCAGCCTGGTCCTGATTGCCGACCAGGGACAGGTAGATGTGGTGCATGCATGAAGGCGCCATGCGCTGAGGCATAGGTTGAAGCCGAAATTTAAGGCTGATTTTTTCTGGAATAACGTTGCTAAGGATGCATGTGCCCAACACTCGATGTTCAATCAAAACCCTTCCGCTAACTCTTGGTTGGCAGCTGGGGACAGGCCTGATGCTGGGTCTGGTGCTGCTCGCCAGCCACCCCGCGCATGCCGCGGATGCCCTGCGCCCGGGATTATGGGAAACCAGCATCAAGCTCAAGCTGCACAATATGCCGCAGATTCCTGACGAACAGCTGCAGCAGCTGGAAATGCTGGGCATACAGCTGCCGGTGGGCAACCAGCCCATGACCGTGCTGCAATGCCTGACGCCCGAGCAAGCCAGGCTGGACAAACCCATCGTACCGGCCAATGACCAGGGCTGCGTCATCCGCAATTACCGCCACGCGGGCAAACAGGTAAATGGGGATGTGGTATGCTCCGGCAGCTTGCAGGGAACCGGCAAGTTCAGCATGCAGGTGCAGAGCGATACGGCATTCACGGGCCAATTGACGGCGCAGGGCAACAGCAATGAGCTGGGCCCTATCGACCAGACCACCGACTTCAGTGGCCGCTGGGTACAAGCGGCCTGCAATGCGGATACTCCTACCTTTCCATGATGTCAGCTCACCCCGTTGACCCGGCATCTGATTACCCTAACCCGAGCTTTTAACCCGCTTATCACCGAGTCTTTATTTCATGCATCTTGAACGTATCCTTCACGCGCAGGGCTTCGGCTCCCGCAAAAACTGCCGCATCCTGATCCGCCATCATGCGGTGACCGTCAATGGCGAGCCTTGCGATAACCCCTTTGCCGACTTTGACACGGACAAGCTGGCATTCACGGTGAACGATGAGCCTTGGGAGTACCGTGAAAAGGCTTACCTGATGCTGAACAAGCCCGCCAATTATGAGTGCTCGCACAAGCCGCAGCATCACCCCAGCGTGTTTGCCCTGCTGCCGCACCCGCTGCTGGAGCGCGGCGTGCAATGCATAGGGCGGCTGGATGAAGACACTACTGGCCTGATCCTGCTGTCAGACGATGGTCAGTTCATCCATCGCATGAGCTCGCCGAAGTGGAAAGTGCCCAAAATTTACGAAGTCGGCGCCAAGCATGCGGTGGATGCCGACCAGATCCGCCAATTGCAGGAAGGCGTGCAACTGGTGGATGAGCCCGCCCCTATCGCCGCCCTGGCTTGCGAGCAGATCAGCGATCAGGTGCTGCATCTGACCCTGGCAGAAGGCAAATACCATCAGGTAAAGCGCATGCTGGCCGCCGTGGGCAATCGCGTGGAAAGCCTGAAGCGCATCCGTATTGGCGAGCTGGTATTGCCAGACGACCTGGCAGAAGGCCAATGGCGCTGGCTGACGGAAAGCGAACTCGCCTCGCTGAATGGCGCCGCACGCGCCTGAGTGACGATCCCGGGCATGGAACCGAATCTCATGCCCGCAAGTCACAGGCATTACCGTATAATGCAGGTTCCTGCGCTTCACCAATGACCGCAGCGTCCCTCACACCACCCCATCTCGTTGCCTGAATTGGTATGCTCACAAAGCAATAGGCAGCTGCAGGAGTTTTAATCTTGTCTACCGTAGTTGAAAACGCCGCTGGCTTTGCCCAGCTCGGCCTTGCCGAACCCATTTTGCGTGCGATTGCCGATGCTGGCTACACCACGCCCACCCCCATTCAATTGCAGGCCATCCCCCAGGTATTAACCGGGGGAGACCTGCTGGCTGGCGCCCAGACCGGCACCGGCAAAACCGCCGGTTTCACCCTGCCGCTGCTGCATCTGCTGCAAGGCCGTCCCGGCAAAAATAAGGCCGGACAGCCACGCTGCCTGATCCTGACACCCACACGCGAGCTGGCTGCCCAGGTAGAAGAATCCGTACAAACCTATGGCAAATACCTGCCGCTGAAATCCATGGTGATGTTTGGTGGCGTGGGAATCAACCCACAGGTCGCCCAACTGAAAAAGCCACTGGATATTCTGGTGGCAACCCCTGGCCGCTTGCTGGATCACGCCAACCAGAAAACCGTGGACCTGTCGGCCGTGGAAATCCTGGTGCTGGACGAAGCTGACCGCATGCTGGACATGGGCTTTATCCGCGACATCAAGCGCGTGCTGGCCCTGTTGCCAAAGCAGCGGCAGAACCTGCTGTTCTCGGCCACCTTCTCCGATGAAATCAAGGCGCTGGCCGATGGCCTGCTGCATAACCCGGGCTTTGTGGAAGTGGCGCGCCGCAATACCGCGTCTGAACTGGTGGAGCAAACCGTGCATCTGGTGCGCCAGAGCCACAAGCGCGACATGGTCAGCCACCTGATCAAGCAGAACAACTGGCAGCAGGTGCTGATTTTCACCCGCACCAAGCATGGCGCCAACCGCCTGGCCGACAAGCTGGTCAAAGATGGCATCCCCGCCGCTGCCATTCACGGCAACAAGAGCCAGTCCGCCCGTACCAAGGCACTGGCGCAATTCAAGGATGGCAGCCTGCCGGTGCTGGTCGCGACTGACATTGCAGCGCGCGGGCTGGATATTGACCAGCTGCCGCAAGTGGTCAACTTTGAGCTGCCGAATGTGGCAGAAGATTATGTGCATCGTATCGGCCGGACCGGTCGTGCAGGCGCTACGGGCGCTGCCGTATCGCTGGTCGATGAAGAAGAAATCAAGCTGCTGAAAGGCATTGAGCGCCTGATCAAACGCGAAATTCCACGTGTGGAAGTCGAAGGCTTTGTACCATCGCCGGTAGACAAATCGGCCGCCAGCGAAGAGCGCGAGCCACGCGCTCCGCGCCCTCGTCAAGGCCAACCGCGTCAGGGCCAGCCGCGCCAGAATCAAGCACGCCAAAGCCAACCGCGTGATTCGCAAGCTTCACCATCGCAACCGCGCCAGCCAAGAGAAAATGCAGCCCGTCCCGGTGGTCAGCCACGCCAGGGCAAACCAGCTGCGGCCAATGCGAATGGCGCACGCAACGGCGCCCAGCCGCAAGGCCAACGCCGCCCGCAGTCTGGCAAGGCTGGCGGCGCCAATGGCGCCCCGCAAGGCAACCGCAAAGCGCAGGCAACTGCTGATGCAGGCAAGCCATTATCTGAAGCAGCGCGTCATCAGGCCCTGCCGCAGACACCGATATTTGCCCCCAAGCCCGGCCCACGCCACATGCCCAAGGGTCCACGTAACGGCAGTGGCGGCGGAGGTGGCCGCGGCAGATGAAGATATGGGTAGACGCCGACGCCTGCCCGGTCGCCATCAAGGAAATACTCTACCGCGCAGCGGAACGCTGCCGCCTGCCCACAGTGTTTGTTGCCAACAAGCTGCTGCGTCTGCCGCCCTCCCCCTATCTGCAGGCCATGCAGGTGCCGGGCGGGTTTGATGTGGCGGACAATGAAATTGTAGAAAAGCTGGAAGCGGGCGATCTGGTCATCACGGCCGATATTCCGCTGGCCGCCGCCGTGATCGCGAAGGATGGGCATGCGCTCAACCCACGCGGTGAAATGTATGACAAAGCCAATATCCACGAGCGGCTCAGCATGCGCAATCTCATGGAAACCCTGCGTAGCAGCGGCGTGGAACTCTCGGGCCCTGCCACACTCAACCAGCAGGACAGGCAAGCCTTTGCCGCATCGCTGGATCGTTTTCTGGCGCGCCTGCCGCGCTCTGGAACTTCACCTGAGGAATCATGACATGCTTCATAGACTGTTTGTAATTGCCCTTCTCAGCCTGCTGACCGCGTGTATGGGCGTGCCACCTGGCGCCGAACCTGTTACCAAGGTAGACGCCCAGCGCTATCTGGGAAAATGGTATGAAATCGCCCGCCTCGACCACAGCTTTGAGCGTGGCCTGGAGCAGGTATCTGCCAACTACTCTCCGCGTGAAGATGGCGGCATCAAGGTGATCAACCGTGGCTATGACCCGGAAAAGGCCAAATGGCAGGAAGCCGAAGGCAAAGCCTATTTCCTGAAACCAGCGGATGCCGATGGGCGCTACCCCGGCATGTTGAAAGTGTCTTTTTTCGGGCCGTTTTACGGGGCTTATAACATTCTGGTGCTGGATCCTGACTATCAGTATGTATTGGTCAGCGGGCCGGATACGTCTTATCTCTGGATACTGTCGCGCACGCCGCAACTCCCGCAAAAAACGCTGGAGCCCCTGCTGGCAAAGGCCAAAAGCCTGGGCTTTGCCACCGACAAGCTGATCTACCCGCGTCAGCCGGAGAAGCCTTAAGTAGCGCACAACTACACAAGCAATAAAAAAGCCGGAGCATGCCCCGGCTTTTTTTACGCATTGCATTTGAAAGCTAGCGTTTTACGATCAGGCTATTCTTCACGGATATCACACCTGTGGTTTCCTTCGCCAGGCGCTCGGCCGTGCTGACTTGTGCCTGCGCATCCACAAAACCGCTGAGTAGCACCACGCCACGATGGGTTTCCACACTGATCTGCAATCCCTTGAATCCCTCTTCTTTCAGGATCGCCGCCTTGATACTGGCAGTAATCACGCTGTCATCCGCAATACGTTCCACCTCTTTGTTTTGCTCGGCAGATTTGTAATCCATGTATTCCTGCTGATCCAGCGTGCCGCTTTTGTTGAGGTCGGCCTTGGCAAAGTGCGTGGTATTGAACAGGGAATCCTTGCCCGCTTCTTTTACGCTGAGCACGCCATCCTTGTTCACATCCAGCTTTTTGAAGGCCTCAATCTGGGGATTTTCCGTGATATCGTCGGGTCTGGCCATGGCAGGCAAACTGGCGGCCATGCCTGTGAGCGCCACCGCCATGAGAAGATGTTTCATAAACGCTGTGTTCATACAAACTCCCTTCCATTGCTGATGAATATGCATTCAGTCTACAAGTGCCGCGCGAGCTCAGCCGTCGGCAAGTGGCACTTTTTGGTGTCGGCTTCAACCTACAACAGTTTTGTTAACGCCATGCATGTTTGATGCCAGCCCATAAAAAAAGCGCCCCTTGGGCGCTTTTTGCAATTCAACATCAGACCTGTCAGGCAGTGACTTTTCTCACGCGCGTAAACGCATTGTTTTCAGCCTTGGGCTTGAGGTTGAGAATCTCCTTGTCCGGGCTCGCTTGATGCAGGTAGCTGCGATCAAAGTTATCCTGTCTGATGGTATTGGCCTGGTTATGCGGTGTGATGGCCGATTGCTTGATCTCGGGAGCAAACAAGGACACGCTGCCCACGACGGCAAAAAGAATCAGACTGGATGCGGCAAGGTTCACTAGCCAGTGGTATTGGCCCTGATGAAAATTCTGATGTTGGTTCATGATGCGTCTCCCTGAAATCATGTGGTGAATATGGCTTGCCGGGCTCTCGCTTTAGTAACCATTGTTAAGTTGCGATTGTTGGCCCGTGCAAGTGATAAACCAGTAATGGCATTGTAGGAGTTGGTTCCCTTGCTGTCCGTCCGCCGAGTTCCTGAATTAGCGTAGGAAAACACCTACAACACTCTACTAATGGTTGTTAGTGGTAATTGCAGACCAGCCCGTTGTATACGGCCTTGACGCCCGGCACGGTCACCGCATGGCGATAAGCGCAGGCGATCTGGTCGTAGCTGCCGAGCTGGCCTTTCAATACGACGATGCAGCGCTTGGATTCCACCTCAATATCAAAACCCTTGAAATACGGATCGGCAGACAAGCGTTGCAAGACCGTGTTGCGAATCTGCTCATCCTGCGTCAATACGACAGGAGGCTCCAGCTCACGGGCTTTGGCAATGTTGTCCGGCATGCGGGCTGGGGGCGAGAGGGTGAAGCTATCAGCAATGTAATCTGACATCGTGAATTCGGCGGACAAGTCATCCATGATTAGCTCTCTTTCTGTTCAAACTTGAGGAAGGACGCCGCTCTTGCCGCGGGAGCCTTCGCAGAGGGTTAACAAAGTAAGGGCATGATAATCAAGGCTTATGCAAGCAGCAGTCGGCAGCATGCTGATTGTCGTGTCAGTCAGTTCCGACGCGCATATGGGATAGTCTCACGAGTATGTTGCTGATGGTCATATTCAATGACCCTGCCAATGGAAACCTTAACTTTCAAACCAGTCTTGAAACGATCGGCAGGCTTCAAACTAATGGCGGCTCCCATTTGATTGCAGATGGCACTCACAATGGCCAGTCCCAGCCCAGAGCCTTGGGCATCCTGTGCATTGCCACGATAGAATGCCTCAAACACCCGAGGGACTTCCTCTTCCGCTATGCCGGGACCATCGTCTTCAACTTCCAAAACGATTTGTGAATCCATGACCATCGCCGACAGGTATACCCTGCCGTTCGTCGGTATATAGCGAATTGCGTTATCCAATATATTGGTTAGCAGACATATAAGTTGAGCCTCGTTCGCCCTGACGGCAATATCTTCATTCAGCAGCACCTCTACCTTGATATTTTTTTCTTCTGCCATGGGCATGACATTTTCCAGCACATAGGCAAAGATTTTTTGCAGCGGCACCATGGCGGGGGTAGTCAAAGGTGTTTGTGCCCTGGCATATGAAAGCAACTGCTCCAGGAGTTTTTTACTTCGCGATATGCCTTGTCTAAGCGTCGACAAGCGTTCCTTTGCCAGCTCACTCATGTCGGTATGTGCCAGTCGCTCTGATTGAAGTAATAGCGCTGTCATAGGCGTACGAAGTTCATGGGCAGCATCGGCGATGAACCGCTTCTGGGCCGCCAGCAGTGAGGCACCTCTTTCGAGTTGTTGATTAATAGCCATCACAAAAGGCCGTATTTCGTTGGGCAATGTATCCACAGGGAAAGGCGATAAATCATGCGCCTCTCTCAATGCCACGCTTTTGGAGACGGCAATCACCGGAGCGAATGCTTTTCTGATAAGAAAGTAAGTCGATATGAGCAGGAGGATCAATAAGATAACAAGAGGGGAAACGGTAGCCAGCACGCCGCTCCTCACGGCATCGTCACGTAGGGCAGTAGGCTGGGCTATCGCTATTTGACGGGCGTCCGGTAGCCGGTAAACCAGCACGCGATAGCGGTGGCTCTGCAACTCCAGTGTATGAAACCCATCTTTCAAATGCGCAGGCAGCGTTAGATACGCATGGTCCGCATTGACTTGAGAGGCGCCTGCGCCCAACTCTTGAATAATGATCAATGATTTTTTATTGGGGTGCGATACTGACAAGGGCTGGATTTGATCATGCTCAACCATCAGGGCGATTTGTTTAAGCGTGCCATCTTGAATCTCTTTAGACTCTGTCAGCGCTGTTCGATAGGAAACCAGCATCGCTAACGCAGCCACAACCCCTATGATGATAAAGAGACCGAAAGACAAGCGAAACTGAATGGAGTTGTTTATATGTTTTTTGAAATCATCCATCCCACACCCCGGATATTTTTGATGGTGGCATTGCCCAGCTTTTTCCTTAATGAATGAATCAAAAACTCAATGGCGTTGCTCTCCACCTCTTCGCCCCATCCATAAACCCGGGTTTCCAGCTCGCTACGCGACAATATGGCTCCCGGGCGAATCAATAAGGTTTCCAGCAAGGTGTATTCACGTTTGGTTAATGTATGACAAATGCCGGATGCCATCGCCACTTCTCGTGTTATCGGGTTGAGCGTGAGCCAGCCATTGCTGAGCAATGGCATGCCATCCCCTGCATGCCTGCGAATGACAGCACGCATTCTCGCCATGAGCTCCGCTAACTCGAATGGCTTAACAAGGTAATCATCCGCTCCTATGTCCAGCCCCTGAATCCTGTCTTCCAGAGCATCGCGCGCTGTTATAACCATCACTGGAACAGGATTACGCATTGTTCGCAATGTGGTCAGTATAGAAATTCCATCCATACCGGGCAGTCCAATATCGAGAAGGAGAAGATCATACTTTTCATGCGCCAGTGCAGGCATGGCATGGTTCCCGTCTCTTACCCAGTCCACAGCATACCCAGCATCACGCAGCCCTGCCTGCAAGGACTCGCCAATCATGACGTCATCCTCAATGAGTAACACCCGCATATATCCCCTGTGACTGCTAATAAATAACTTGTAATGCTATATAGGTAGAAAGCTTGTAGTTTTCAGAGAGATTATTTAACGCCTTCCCTGCAGAAAACAGAATGGCATAGTCTGGGCTCAGGTTATAAATACCACCCAGATTAAACCCAGCTACATGCTTGCCCTCTTGCTCAGTGGCAGACTCGTTAAACATCTCTCCCCCGAGCCTGAGAGAATGACTGACGTTATAAAGAACCGTTGCGCCTGTAAACCAGGAGTTTTTGCTATTGGCATATTGATTTATCCGATAGCCCCCCCCGCCATAAAGGGTCCAGTTCTCTGTGTTCAGCTGCCCCCACAGAGGCAAAAACCATTGCGTACGACCTCTTGCATCACCTAAGTGGCGATTGCCGGTAGGCAATTGCAGGAGCGGATATATCCCAAGCATAAACTCTTTGCCATCCACGGTCTGATGGAAAAATCGATATTTAACACCTACTTCCGTGTTATCAATCCCGTATTCATGCTGATGGCCATCGCGCTCATAAGAGTATCGCGGTTGGGCATGCAGTTGAATATCTGAAGTAAAGCCATAGTTGATATCAATCGCCGGCATGGCGACCGATGCCGCATGAGGCTCCCAGGATTTACTCACCGCGTAATTCACCTCCCACCCATGCTCTGCAACCGGTTCAGGGTCATCCGTCACAAATGGGGGTCCCGCCAGTACCTGTGGTGATAAAAAAAGAAGGCATGCCACGGTAATCAAGTGTGTGCGTGTGATCATCATCGTTTTTTGCTCTATGTCTAGTGTGATTTTTTCGCAGCACGCGAGGGAAACATCCAAATTAAAATCAGGATAAGAGAGAGCAAGACGGCGCTGGCGCTATATCGACTTAACTCCAAGCCGCCATGGGAAATTGGTTTATCCAGATAGTCTCCCAGCACAGCGCCCAAAGGACGGGTCAGCACGAATGCGGTCCAGAAAAGAATTGTTTTGGAGAGATTTGTCCAAAAGTGCGCCAGGATAACCACCATCAGTAATCCACCAAACACCAATGCAGCCCCCAGATAGCCAAGTGCGAGCGTATCCGCAGACCAGTCACCAAGCGCAGTGCCAAGGGTTTGGGAAAACATGATCGTGACCCAATAAAATATTTCTGCGCCTGGCGTTTTGATATCTTCTATCGCGATACTCCCCATAACGCGATGCCATGATAAGAGCGAGACGATCAGCAAGATAAAAAGCACGCTTGAGCCTCCGGCATAACCGATGCCCAGTGAGCGATCAGCGAAATCGGCTAGCGTAGTGCCCAGGGTGGTAGTTGCAATGATGGTGCCCCAATAAAGCGTGGGACGAAATCTTCTCGCCTTCACCTGGGCGAAAACAATCATCAGAAACAGCACGCCGAAGACAATCGAACTGACCAGGTACCCCAAGCCCAGGGACATGGATAATGCGTCTCCACCCGTCTCGCCCAATGTCGTCGCAATAATTTTGATTACCCAAAATACCAATGTCACTTCAGGCACTTTGGATATTGCCTGTTTGAATGATGAATTCAATTTTTACTCCCACGTTTAGTGTTATTCGGTCACGACATGGCACATCTTACGTGGGGAAGCTTAGGACAAACTTAGGGTGGATTACATGAAAGTCGTTGGAAGGTCATTCCGAACGTGGCATAAGGCAAAAATGGCAAGTACTGCAGAGTGCAGACACTTGAATTCATAAGGGGATGGCGACGGGATCTTCTATGCTATTGCAAAGATGACAGGACTATCAAATGAGAATAACGCCGGTGTTAGGTGGCAATTCCGACTTGGTATCAGGCGAGGCATGCTCAGACGGTAACTCGACAGCATGGTTGGGTTCACGCGGCGGAGTCTCGGCATTCAGGTGAGGTTGTTTGATAAACCATCCCACCATGATGATGCTGGAACTGAAGGCAAAAATGATGACACTGAGGGCGGCCATGTTGATGAGCCGCTCGTGTTTTCTCACCTGTTTCATGTCGAATCGTATGCTATTCATGATGCATGGCAATGCGCGTCACGCATGACGGAGTTGGCAACCGTTTTGTACCGAGCGCACGCCCGCCACCCCACGTGCGATTGCCATCGCCTCGGCAATATCACCATAGGAAGCAATCTTGCCGCTCAGGTACACCACACCATGGCGTGTTGCCACGCCTATGGTGAGGCCGAGCAAACCCGCCTCTCGTAGCAGGCTGGTTTTTACGCGTAATGTCGTCATCATATCGCCCAGCATGCTAGAGAGGTTCATGATTTAGCCCTTTACAATCAGACTGTTGTGTACGGATTTAACACCTTCGGTACCGGCAGCAATTTCCTTGGCGCGGTCAATCTGGGCTTTGTTTTCAACAAAACCGCTTAATTGCACGACGCCATTGTGTGTTTCCACGGAAATTTCCAGACCCTTGAAACCTTCATCCTTCAGGATGTTGGCTTTGATCTTGCTGGTGATCACGCTGTCGTTGATAACGCGCTTGGCATTCTTCTGCTGGTCTTTCGACTTGTATTCAGAGTATTCCTTTTGATCCAGCGTTCCATCGCCATCAACATCGGCTGCCTTGAAGTGTTTTTTGGTGAACAGCTTGTCCTTGGAGGCTTCTGCCGGTGTCAGCAGGTCATTGCTGTTGGTATCCAGGTTGCGAAACTCGGTGGCCAGAGGGGTCTGGTCTATGGTGTCTGCGGTGCCAAAGGCAAATGCAGCGGTACTACCAAAACCTACACCAGCGATCAGCGCCAGTGTTGCGATATGGGATGTGCGGATTTTTTTCATGATTTCTCCTTGTTCTTGTCCGGCATCGAAACGAGCCGGAGACAAATTTGCCAGCAGGAGCTCTACTGGCATTGGAGGCATGCTACGGGATGCGCGACCTGACAAACAGTCAGCGCTATTCTGTAATTGATGTCAGATGAAGACTACAGCTGGGAATGCCCGATTGGCGGGCCTGTAGGTGATTCGACGCAAATGGACAGGCCGATCAGGCCTGATTGATATCAAGAGGGATCAAGGCGCGGGTCAGCATGCCATGACCGGGGGAAGATTGGATTTCCAGATTGCCACCAATCGCCATCACGCGGTGCCGCATGCCGGATAATCCATGGGTGGTGCCGCCACTGACGCTAAGATCCGCACCGACGCCATTATCTTCAATTTCCAGCTTGACGAAGGACAATTCCGCCATCAGGTGAATGGAGACTTTGGTCGCCTTGGCGTATTTGCTGGCGTTGTTCAGGGTTTCCTGCACCACGCGGTAGACAATCAGGCCTATGGTGTCGCCAAACTTGACACTCTCATCCGGCAACACCAGGTTGAGCTCCCATTGGTTGCGCTCGGCCATATCGGAAATCAGCGAGCGCAACGCTGCCCAGAATCCAAATGTTGCCAGCATGGAGGGGTGCAGGTCTTGCACCACCTGGCGCTTGAACTGAATGCCCTGATCAATGTAGCGCATGGTTTTGGCAAGCTTGTCTGCCACATCCGGGAATGTATCGCGAGTTTTGCGCGTCACCCAGGAAATATCCATCTTGGTCGCGGTCAGAATTGAGCCCAGCTCATCGTGCAACTCACGGGCGAGTTTCTCGCGCTCGCGTTCCACGTCCGACTGATAGCCCAGGGCAAGGGTCCGCAGCAACTGGGTACGCGAATTCAGCTGGCTTTCATAGGTATGGACTTCCTCTTCCAGGCGCTGGCGCAACTTGTCGCGCATGGACATTTCACTCAGCAACTGCCGGATCACCAGTATCACCAACACCAGCAGAACCAGCGAGGTGCCGACGATCGCGATACGGGTATACAGCACACTGCTGCGACGCTTGACCACCAGCTTGTTAAGCGCATCATTCTGCTGGTTCAGCAGCGTGGTGATATAGCCATTCAGCTTGAGCATCTCCTCAGCCCCCTGGTCGAGGTCCACAACGCTATTGGCTTCCTGTGTGCGATTGGCATTCGCCAGCGCCATGGTCAACTTCATCTCTGCTGCTTTTGCTTCCAGCGTGCCGCTCACCGTCATCAGCCAGTCTTTTTCATTATTGACGGGCATGCGACGGCTGTCTTCGGTCACCAGTCCACGCAGCTTGCGTATATCGAGCCGCGCAGCTGCCATTGCCTCGTTAAAAGTGGTGGCGTACTTGTCCTTTTTGGTCAGCAGATAGCCGCGCTGGGCGCTTTCGGCTTCGGTGGCGCGGTAGCGCAAATCCGACAAGGTGGAAATATTGTTGCGGATGACAAAGATATCCTCCGCCAACCGGCTGATCGAGACGATCCAGCCATCGGCAATCACCACGGCCAGCAAGGTCAGTGTCATGGCGGCGATCAGGGTAGCCACCACGCGGCCACCCAGCTTTTCAATCACACGTTCCGTCTGGGTCCAGATTTTTTTCATTAAGGTCATATTCGAATTTGTCAGCGCTCTCTTACAAGCGTTTCAGAGTATCCCCTCTCATGGGGAAACGCCCAAGCCATTAAGCTGGAGGCACTATTTAGCCAAGCAAGGAAAACGCAATGCTCAACTATTCTATCGTGTTTTTGGTCATCGCCTTGATTGCAGCCCTCTTCGGGTTCAGTGGAATCGCTGCAGGGGCTGCCGAAATTGCAAAAATCCTCTTCTACATCTTTCTTGTGATCTTTGTTATTTCATTATTAACAGGATTTTTCTCAAAGTAATCAATTATTTCAATTAATTTTTTAAAAGAAGGTAACGATTATGTTCAGCACATCCAAAACACAAGATATCCAACAAAAACTCGAAACAACTGCAGAAGATGTCAAAGATAATGTCACCGACATTGCCGAAGAAGCAAAAGTTGCCACGGCGAAACTGAAAGACAAGCTGCAGGATAAATCCAATGCATCCAAGGATGAAATTCTGGCTTTACTGGAAAGTGTAAAAGACTTGCTGGAATCCAAGGATCCTGGCGAAAAACTGGAAACGCTGAAAGATCAGCTATCTACCAAGCTCAGTGACTGGAGCAGCACCTTGCGCGGCGAAGTCCAGCAAGCTATTAAAACCGGCGAAACACGCTCCAGGCAGATCGTGCGCAAGCGTACCCTGTTGAGCCTGTCTGTGGTCTTTGGTACGGGTGCCGCCCTTGGCTATCTGCTGGGCAGCCAGCATTCCGAAGACTGAAGCCTATACCGCCAGCCCACATTGCCAGCTAACAGACAAGGAAAGAGATCATGGACGAAGTGACGAATCTGCAAACCGCCGATCAGTTATTCAAACTGGATATGGCCACCATACGCAAGAATGCACGCCAAAGCGTGGAAGATGGCGCAGCGACCGCCGGTTATGAAGCCAACCGCGAAGAGGTCATCCGCCACCTGAATGCGGCACTCGCCACCGAACTGGTGTGCAGCTTGCGTTACAAGCGCCATTACTTTACCGCCAAGGGCCTGAATTCCGAAGGCATCGCCAAGGAATTCAATGTCCATGCGCAAGAAGAACTGCAACATGCCGACCAGATTGCCGCCCGTATCGTGCAGCTCGGTGGCGAGCCTGATTTTTCGCCCGATGGTCTGGCAGGCCGCAGTCATGCAGACTACGTACCCTGCCTCGATTTACGCGAGATGATCAAGGAGAACCTGGTGGCCGAGCGTATCGCTATCGACACCTATCACGAACTCATCCATTATATTGGCGACAAAGACCCGACAACACGCCGCTTGCTGGAAAGCATTCTGGCGACCGAGGAAGAGCACGCCGATGAGTTATCGGATTGGCTGGCCCGCTCCTGATCGTATTAACTTACCCTTAAGAGCAGACATAAAAAATCATGAAAAAAATATTATTGGTGGACGATCACAGCATTGTGCGGCAAGGCCTGCGCAATCTGATCGAACTGGAGTCGGATCTGGAGGTAACAGGTGAAGCTGCCTCCGGCATCGAAGCGATCAAGCTGGTGCGTAGCAATACCTACGACGTGGTGGTGATGGATATCTCCATGCCGGATAAAAATGGGGTGGATACCTTGCACGACCTGAAGCATGTCAATGCTGACCTGCCCGTGTTGATACTGAGTGGCTATGCAGAAGAACAGTATGCACTCAACCTCATGCGGAACGGTTGCAAGGGCTATTTATCAAAAGATGCAGAGCCTGAGGAAATCATCTCGGCGATTCGGGCGATTGCCAATGGCAAACGCTATATTTCATCCGAACTGGCTGAGCTGATGACCAATGAGCTGAGTCATCCGACGGAAAAGCAGTTACACGAGACCTTGTCAGATCGCGAGTTCCAGGTCTTTTTCAAACTTGCAGGCGGCCTGAGTGCCACCGAAATTGCAGACGAGCTCTGCATCAGCGTGAAAACCGTCAGCACGTACCGGACGCGGATTCTGGAGAAGATGAGCTTGAAAACCAATGCAGATTTGACGTATTACGCCATCAAGAACGGCCTGATTACATGAACTGGAATCACGATCACATCGATATTTTGTCAGCGTTTGTAGGACAAGCGCGGATAGGAGCGATATGGATATTTCATTATCATGCCACGAGTTTAACCATGGAAAACAATCCTTCCAGCAGTATGGATTAACAATGTCTGTAACCAATGCACAACTTTCTACACAGCAGCCCTATATGAGAGTCTTGCTCATTGAAGACTCGGCCTTGTTGCGAGAAACCATTATGGAGACCTTGTCATCATGTGATGGCCTGGTGTTTGATGGGGTCGCCGCCACCCAGTCCGAAGCCTTTAAAATCCTGCGAGACCGCCCATTCGACTTTTTACTGGTCGATATTGAGCTGGCTGAAGGCAATGGGTTTGAGGTGATACGCATGACCCAGCGCGAAGATTTCCCTTACCCGCGTCCCAAGTACATGATCCTGACCAATCATGCCCATCCGCATTACCGTCAGGAAGCCCAAACCTTGGGCGTAGACTATTTCTTCGACAAATCGATGGACTTCGACAAAGCCATCGACACGCTGGAAGCCGAAGTCAAGAAATTCGTTCCTGAAAACGATTAACCCTGGCGATCCATCGCCGGGCGCTTTGCCTCTCGTTATATAATCCATGTTTTCCATCCGCCACTCGGGGACGACCCTGAGCTGCATTTTTTATTCGGGACGACCCGGCAAAGGGGTCATATGTCCTGGATACTACTCATACTTGCGGGGCTGTTTGAAATCGGCTTCACTACCTGCCTCAAGCTCTCTGATACGTTCACCAAGCCCTGGCCGACGCTAGGCTTTATCGTCTGCGCCGGAATCAGCTTCTGGCTGCTGATGCAGGCCACGCGCGACATTCCGCTGGGAACCGCCTATGCGGTATGGACGGGGATAGGTGTGCTGGGCACTGTCATCATAGGCATTGTTGTGTTCAACGACCCGCTGAGCCCCCTGCGCCTGTTGTTTCTAGTATTATTGATTGGCGCGATCGTCGGCCTCAAGGCAGTCTCCTGAGCCACCATGCCGCGCTGATGGATGCCTGATCAACCTTTCGCTATCGATAGAACATCATGTCACTCGAAACCTGGGAATTACTAAGCTACGTTGTTACCGTGTTCGGCTTGCCGCTGGCGATCTTTTCCTTTGTGCTGGAGCAGCGCAAGGAACGCGAAAACGAAGAGGAAGAGGTGTACCAGGAGCTGTCCGACGCCTATACCGATTTTCTCAAGCTGGTGATGGCGAACCCGGACCTCAAGCTGCGCTCACAGAGTGCCAGCCAGGAGCTGAGCGAGGAGCAGCGCGAACGCAAGCTGGTGCTGTTTGAAATCCTGGTATCGCTGTTTGAACGTGCCTACCTGCTGGCATATGAAGAGAAGATGGTCGGCAAGCAATTGCGGCGCTGGCGCTCGTGGGATGACTACATGCGCGAGTGGTGCCGGCGCGATGACTTCCGTAACACCCTGCCCCGCCTGCTGCATGGCGAAGACCCGGATTTTGCCGCGTATATCCGCAACCTTGCCCTGCAGGAAACCACGCGCCTGCCTGAAACCACGGTTTCTAATTAAGGGGCATTCCCTACTTGAGGCGTTTCAGCTTGTAACCGGCCTGTTGCAGTTGGGCCAGCAAACCACGCTTGCCCGCCAGATGAGCCGCACCAACGGCGACAAACACCGACTTTTCACGCGCTTCGGCATCAATGCGCGGCGCCATGAGATCATTTCTATCATCCAGCAATTTGACCCGCAGCTTGGCCCACAGCGCCGGAGGTAGCAGATTGCCGGTCATGCGTGTATCAATATCGGCAATCCTCGCAGGATCGCCTTTCAGATAGGCTTTCACCAGCATCTCGTAATCCCGCTCCTTGTCCCGCTGACTGCGCTTTAATACCGCTCGCAACATGCCCAGCTGCTCTTGCTGGCTCAGACCATCCAGCAGGCCGAAGTGCTCTTCCGAGGTTTCCAGGCCTTTGACATCACGCCCCAGGTCACGGGCTTTGGCATAGAGCTGAATGTCCTGGGTATAGGGCCCCTGCGGCCGCGGCAGATCAAACACCACCGCCAGCAGCCATGGTTTCATCTGCATGGCCATACTGCCTATGGCATGCACTTCCGCCAGCGCTCTCACCTGCTCCAGCTCGCTGGCAGTCAACAGCTCCTGCAACTGTTGGTCGGGATTGAGATAAACACCTTGATCCTTGGGCGGCAGGGTTTCCATCATGAAGACATCCACCTCGCCCAGCGCCGTTAACACGGCAGGGGCAAAATCATTCACTCGGGCATCATCGGTATGCACGGTGCCAAACAGATAGCTCACCTTGCCGCCTGGTGCCTGCAGTTGCCACAGCAAGGGGCGATCAGCCGCCTGGGCTGAAACGCCAGCCAGCAGGCTTAGCCCGAGCAGCCATCTGGCAGTGAGGGAAATGGAGTACGATGTGAGCGACATAATGAAACACCTGAACCAGAGGTAAACAGGTGTCCATTCTCGCATTGATATGGCGTGGGGAGCAGCCTGCATTGCTTTGGGCATTTGCAGGGCAGCGCAAGACACGCACAGTGATTCAGGCGCAGGCCTGAATCACCGGGGGCATCAGCGCGTGGTCTGCTTTTGTTTGAACGGCGTTTGCTTGAACGGGGTTTTCTTGACCGGGGTTTTCTTGGCAACCAGGGCACGGCCATTCATCTCGGGGCGGCGCGACTTGTTGACCGCAGGCACGATAGGCTGGAACGCAGGCACCAGGTGCTTCTTGCCATTGCCTATCAGGTCTCCCCGGCCCATTTTCTTCAAGGCTTCACGCAGCATCGGCCAGTTGTTGGGGTCGTGGTAGCGGATAAACGCCTTGTGCAGGCGCCGCACGCCACCGGCCTTGGGGATAGGCACGGCTTCACTGTCCGCCGTGACCTTGCGCAGCGGATTTTTGCCGGAGTGATACATGGCGGTGGCCATCGCCATCGGCGTGGGGGTGAAAGTCTGCACCTGATCCAGCTTGAAGTCATACTTCTTGAGCCACAGGGCCAGGTTCAGCATGTCTTCATCCGTGGTACCAGGATGGGCGGCAATGAAATACGGGATCAGGTATTGCTGTTTGCCCGCTTCCTTGGAGAAGCGCTCAAACATTTCCTTGAATTTGTCATAGGCGCCCATGCCGGGCTTCATCATCTTGGACAGCACGTTTTCTTCGCTGTGCTCGGGTGCAATCTTGAGGTAGCCGCCCACGTGATGCTGCACCAGTTCCTTGACGTATTCCGGGGATGTCACTGCCAGATCGTAGCGCAGGCCGGAGCCGACGAGGATTTTCTTCACACCCTTGATATTGCGAGCCTTGCGGTAAAGCTGAATCAGCGCCGAGTGATCCGTATTGAGGTTTTCGCATATGCCGGGATACACGCAGGATAGCTTGCGGCAGGATTGCTCGATTTTTTCGCTCTTGCAGGCCATGCGGTACATATTGGCAGTGGGGCCACCCAGATCGGAAATAATGCCGGTAAAGCCTTCGACCTTGTCGCGGATTTCCACAATCTCGTTGAGGATGGATTCCTCAGAGCGGCTTTGAATGATACGGCCTTCATGCTCGGTGATCGAACAGAAGGTACAGCCGCCAAAGCAGCCACGCATGATGTTGACGGAGAAACGGATCATCTCCCAGGCCGGGATGCGGGCATCCTGATACACCGGGTGCGGCTTGCGCGCGTAGGGCAAGTCGTAAACGTAATCCATTTCTTTGGTCGTCAGCGGAATCGGCGGCGGATTGAGCCAGACTTCACGGTCACCATGGCGCTGCACCAGCGCACGGGCATTGCCGGGGTTGGCTTCCAGATGCAGCACGCGCGAAGCATGGGCATACAAAACCGGGTCCTTGATCACCTCTTCATAGGCGGGCAAACGCACCACCTGCTTGCTGCGGTCAGCCTTGGGTTTGCGCACGATCTGGATGGCACTTACGCCTTCCGGCAGGGCAGGCTTGGCATCAATTTTGTCGTCGGTTTCGCAACTGGAACCCGCGCCCATTTTCATTTCATACGGGTCCACATGCACGTCGACCTTGCCGGGGCGATCCAGATTGGTGGATGCAATTTCATCCCAGCCTTCGGGGATACGCTTGCGCAGGAAAGCCGTGCCGCGGATATCGGTGATATCCGCAATCTTGTCGCCCCGCGCAATGCGGTGGCTCAGCTCAACCAGCGCACGTTCGGCATTGCCGTAAAGCAGGATATCGGCCTTGGAATCCACCAGGATGGAGCGTCGCACTTTGTCCGACCAGTAATCGTAATGCGCAATACGGCGCAGGCTGGCTTCAATACTGCCAATCACCAGCGGCACATCGGCATAGGCCTCGCGGCAGCGCTGCGAATAGACTAGCACGGCGCGGTCCGGACGCTTGCCGGCCTCGGCATTGGGCGTATACGCGTCATCTGAACGTATCTTGCGATCCGCCGTGTAGCGGTTGACCATGGAGTCCATATTGCCCGCAGTCACGCCGAAATACAGGTTGGGCTTGCCTAAAGTTTTGAAGGCATCGGCCGATAACCAGTCAGGTTGGGCGATAATGCCCACCCGGAAGCCTTGGGCTTCCAGCAGACGTCCTACCAATGCCATACCGAAACTCGGGTGATCAATGTAGGCATCGCCCGTCACCAGAATAATGTCGCAACTATCCCAGCCGCGGGCGTCCATTTCAGCGCGGGTCATGGGGAGTACAGGGGCAGTACCGAAGCGTTTTGCCCAGTACGGGCGATAACTATTGATTAAGCGTGGTGTTTCCATAGTTGACTATTTTACTCTGGAAACAAAAAATCGTCGCGACTGTATAACTATAGGCCCTTGTTTTCGGCCAAACTATCAATTACACGAACACCGGGAAAACCGGGAACAACGGGAAGACAAATGGGAGCATCTCAATTTGCAGGGGGTCGCATAGCGGCCATGGTCATTCTGGCGACATGCAGTCTGCCAGCCTATGCCACCAATGGATTCAACCTGATTGGCTTTGGCGCTGAATCCACCTTGATGGGGGGAGCCGATGTTGCCGTGGCACGCGATCCTTCCGCACTCAACACCAACCCGGCAGGCCTCGCCCAGATTCAAGGGCGCATGTTCAACGGCTTTGCCTCGCTGCTGCGCACCACCGATTTGCGGCATGAAGACCAATTGGGCAATGATGAACACGCCTCCAATCGATACACGGGCCTGGGCGGCGGCGGCTATGCGCAGTCGCTGGACAGCCTGCCCTGTACCGCAGGCGTGGGTATGTTTGCCCAGGGTGGCGCCGGCGGTGTGTTCAAGAACATCACCACGCCCGCAGGCAATGAAGACAAATTTTCTGCATTGTTTGGCATCGCGAAGTTTACGGGCGGCATTGGCTGCCAGGTGACGGATGATCTGGCGCTGGGCGGCAGCTTTGGTCTGGTGTATGCGAGCCTGGAGCAAAACCTCTATGGCAATAGTACTAATGGCATCAAGCTCGAAGACGTTAGCGCCATCCGTCCTACCTTCAAGCTGGGTGTGCAATACAAACTCACACCACGCGTTGTGCTGGCAGCCTCCTACACCGGAAAAACCGAATTGCCGATGACAGATGGTGAATTCCGGGTGAATACCCAGGCGCTAGGCGTCGTCACTTATCACGATGCCAGTTTCAAAGGCTTTGCTTTGCCGCGCGAAATTGCGGTCGGTGCGGCCTTTAGGCCCAATGATGACTGGCTGCTCTCGGTCAAGCTGAACTGGATCGAATGGTCAGATGCCCTGACAACCAGTACGCTGCGTGCCACCAATCCCGATAACCCAGCGGCCCCCGACTTGACCCAAACCAATACGCTGGACTGGAAAAATCAGTGGGTGATTGCCACGGGTGCTGCATATACACTGAATGACCGTACCACGCTTTATGCCGGTTATAACTATGGGCGCAATCCCATTCCTCGTAACAACAGCACACCTTTCATCGCCGGCATTCTGGAGCACCATTACACCGTGGGTGCTGCTTACAAATGGAATGAAGAATGGACAGTCACCGGAGGCGTGGAATACGACGCCCGCATTCGCGTCAAATACAACAATCCGGATCTGTCTTACTTTGGCGACTCAGCCATCAGTAATGAAGCGGTATTTTTCCACTTCATGCTTACGCGCAAGTGGTAACAAAAAAACAAGTCTGAGCGCGGTTGGCATGCACTGGCGCGTGCAGATTAAAACCAGAAGATGCCTTTTGCGAAAGTGATAAAACCGGCCACCTTGCGAAGAAGGTGGCCGGTTTAATTTTAGTGACTCAGAAAGAAATCAGCAGTGTTTACAAATGCATCGTGGTATTGAAAGATTGAACCATGGTTTGAATCAGGGTATAGCACCAGCTGAGCATTCTTAATCTCTTTAAACAAGGTAATGGAACCCTCCGTAGGCAGCATGGTGTCATTACTGCCTGTCACCACCAAGACCTGTTGCTGAATGGCTTTCAGTGTTTTGAATTCAGGGTCGGGGGTGCTAGTCCACACAATTAACGCTTTGCCATGTGCATCTGCAATCTCCTTGCCGCTCTCTGGGTCACGCCCTGCTTGTCTGGCATAAACTCTCGCTAAAAATGCAGCCGCCGCCTGTTTGCCTGCATCGCTTTGCGAGAAGAACAGATAGTCACGAGGGTCCTGCACGTTTTCTCTTGAAAAAGCCTCGCCCAACACCTTCATCAAATTATTCCCGCCGCCTTGATAGGTAGTCCCGGCAAGGATTACCTTACGCACCAGTTCTGGATGCTGTGCGGCGAGTTCTTGCGCAATAAATCCGCCCAGTGAAAAACCCAACAAGTCCACCTGCTTATAGCCCAGTGCCTGAATAAACGCATAAGCATCCGTCGTCATTTGCGTAATGTTATCGGCCACAACGCCGTTGGTTGAGCCTACCCCTCTGTTATTGAATACCACCACTGGCCGGTTTTTTGCCAGGGCATTCACGACCGCTGGGTCCCAGGCATCCATGTTGCCAGTAAAGTGCTGAAGGAATATCAGGGGGGTGCCTGCTTTGGGCCCCAGTGTTCGGTATGAGAACTTGACGCCGTTGGCATCCACAAACTTTGTAGTCGCTGTTTCCAGTTTATCGTCTGCAAAAGCCGTACCCGATGGAATGATGGAGATGGCAGCAGAAAAGAGTAAAACTGTTTTTAGTAATTTGTTCATGAATAGGGCTCCTGTTTAGCTTAAGTGATAAATGAAGATTTCTTATGTACGATGTTTAGCTGATATAGCGATTGTTTCCACTTCAGCCAGTTAAATTTCATATTTAAATACCAACTAGTATATAAATACTAATGAGCAACATTTGCCATGTCAACAGTTTTTTGTAACAATTGGTATATATTAATTTCATTGCTCTTGAGAAAATGACTGAACAGGAAAAAAAATTACGTGGTCGTCCCAAACTCTTTAATAACGACCAGGCCTTGAAAAAGGCGTTGGAAGTTTTCTGGAAACGGGGATACGAAGGCGCATCCATGGCAGAATTAACTGCTGAACTTGGCATCAATAAACCCAGTTTGTATGCTGCATTTGGCAACAAGGAAGAATTGTTCAGGCAAGCGCTGGACAAATATGTATCAGGGCCCGCGGCATTTATTGGCGCAGTTGTAAAGGAACCGACGGCACGCATGGTCGCCGAGAGATTTTTATTCGACACCGTGGGATTTCTGGCAAATGACCAGCACCCCAAGGGATGCATGATTGTCCAGGGAGCATTGTCTTGCGGACAAGGTGCAGACATTATCAAAGAGCAGCTGATACGATACAGGCAGCATTATGAAACCTTGCTCAGTGAACGATTCAAGCAAGCGCAACAGGCAGGCGATCTATCTCCGGAGCTGGACCCTGCTGCTTTGGCGAAATATTTAGCGACCCTGCATCAAGGAATGTCAGTCCAGGCGATTAATGGCGCGACACAGGAGGAGTTAACAAACATGGTGAATGTGGCCCTATTGAATTGGCCAAGCAAGTAATTCAGAAAAAATGCATAAGCATCGTTAGCGCACAAAAAAAGGCTCCCGCGGGAGCCCTTTTCACATTTAGCAATAGTGCTAGTTTTTGGTATTGGGTGTCAATTCAATATCGGTATCAAAGCCAAACAACTGCCCTGCCCAGATAAACACTACCCACACCAGTACGCCGAACGGCAGATAGCCAAAGTAGCCCAGCAAAGGCATTTCGGCAAAAATATGGATGACATTAACGTAGGGAATCTCATAAATCCAGTAATTCGGATTGGTCTGCAATTCCGGCATGGGATGCGCACTACCGTAATTCCAGATTTCCCAGAAAAAGCCATTGAACAGCGATGCTAGCGCCACCAGCAGCAGTGGGTTCCAGTTGCCTTGCGCCAGCGCAGTGAATGGACTGCTTACCTGCTTGCGTATCAGCTGGCCGCTCAAGATCACCAGCGGGCCTATCCACACTACCCAGAACAAGGGGTAAGGCAGAAATACCATGGCGAAAATCGAGATATAGCCTGCCAGCATCATCAGGTTGCCTGGCAAGGGCAGCTTGGGACCATTGCTGTAGCGGTTTGCCAGCTTGGGGCAAGTCTTGAGCAGGGTATACCACTCAAAAATGGCGGGCCACACGGTGGTGTAGGCAATCAGGAACAGCGCAACGATCATCGCATGGCTGAGTTCGGGCATGGTGCCGTTGGGGTAATACCAGTTGGCCAGCACGAAATAATCGTAATACTCGAAGAACAGCCAGCCGAACACCGATACCAAAGCGCTGATCGCCAGGGTTTTGGGTTTGGAGGACAGCAGCGATACTCCGTTATTGCGACTGTATACCAGCCCATCCAGTGCGAGGATAAACCCCCACCAGAGAGGGGAAAACGCATAGTAGGCCCATGGGATTACCCTGCCCCACATCAAGCCCAGGAACACGACGGTAAAGACCAGGCCAATCCAGAACCAGACCGGCAATGCTGCTTTGGGCACGGGCGGCGGCGGCGCCACAGGCTTGAACCCGAACCATTGTGGGAACAGCAGAAACGCCAGAAATGCCAACTCAACAGCCAGTACAAGCAGAAACACGAGCAGATTGAAGCCGGGATCCGGCTGGACGTATTGCGGTGGAAACACACCGAAGCCGGGCGGCAGGTGATCAGGATAGGCGAACCACGCCGCGACTAACGGCAAGGCCAGGCACAGCAGGATAGGCCAGATAAAACTCCACTTCTTGGACATTGCGAACTTCCCCCTTGGGTTGATGAAACAACATTTTTTATTTGTCTTGTTTGTTGGCAGCACTGGCGGCCGCGCGCAACCCGCGGTCAGGACGACAGGCTGCGCTTCTTGCGCTGGCGCTTGTGCTCATACATGCGGGTATCCGCCAGATGCTTGAGCACATTCCTGTCTGCACTCTCGCTCACCATGGCGATACCGTAACTGATACCGGAAAAATCAAAGCCCTGGGCATGCACGCTCTGCATGGCTGCATGCAGCTTGGTCTCGATAGAGGTCAGATCGCCGCTGGGAAAGGTAATGGCAAATTCATCACCGCCTATGCGGTGCAGGGCGCCGTATTTCATCAGCTCACTGCGCATGGCGGAAGCAAAGGCGCACAGTAATTCGTCACCACGCTTATGCCCAAAGTTGTCGTTGTAAAACTTGAGGCCATCCATATCCACAAACACCAGAAGACCGCTCTGCGGCAGATGTTCCAGCTCCTTGTCCAGCGCATAGCGGTTGGGCAGGCCGGTCAAGGCGTCGGTGTAGGCAATCTGCAGGTTATGCTCAGACTGGTTGAGGGCGTACTCTTTTTCGTAGTGCAACTGGGCAAACTGCCGTGCCAGCACCAACGCCAGCAAGATCATTTCCACCGTCACGGCGAGCAAGCCGATATGCTCGATGTAAATGGTGTAAACGCCTTCCAGCCCGGAGTTGGTAATGGCGTAGGAGCCGATCGCGAAAAAAGCCACAATCGCCACCAGGTACATGCGCGCGGTGCGGTTGCCGCGGTATGAGCAGACGATACCTGCCAGCAGGCCATACGACATGATGACGCCGACCCCGTAGCGATCCATCTCCATGGACCAGTTGGGGAACAGCAAGGCGACCAGCAGGAATATCCCCAGCAGCCCCAATGACCAGCGCCGCAGGGCATGCAGCTTGCGGTAAATATGGCGCTTGATGCCGAGCAGGCTGGAGACAAACAGAACATAGGCAAAATTGGAAAACAGGATGGGAATACTGACCAGATAGAACCAGTGCACCCCAAACAGATCAGGGGCGACCAGCATGGCCATGCTGTTGTAGACCAGATTGCCGGCAATAAACAGCGCATACATGGTGTCGGTGCGCTGGCCGCGCACATAGCCCAGCACCGAGTAATACACCATCAGAATCAGCATGGCCCCAATGCAAATGAGCACAATCGCATTGCCCGGCTTGATGGCCTGACGATAATCATCCAGCGTATCGATATAGGGCTGCGGCTGGGCCAGGTAAAAGGAAGAATAAAGCTCGCTGATGATGCGGTAATGCCCGGCGGGCAGTTTGATTTCGCGCCCATGGCGCAGCATGAAAGGATTATCCGTCGCCGAGGAAATACCGCCAGTCAGCTTGAGAACCAGATCGCCGTTGTCATCAAACACATAATGGGTAAACCGCTCGATGACACTGGAATTCTTGAAATCAACCACATAGGTGGTATTGCCATCCAGATGGATATCCGACTGGTGCAGGAAGACGCCGCCGGTTTTTTGGGGATGCGGAACCTTGGGCAGGCCGGTTTCCGACATATCGTATTGCAACTGGTAATCCCAGACTTCCGCCGCCTTGTACCACTCCCCCTTCAGCTCTACGGGAGTTGCCGATGCCGGCATTGCCAGCACGAATAGCCAGATGCATAAGCAGAGGTTTAACACCATGCGAAACGTCATATTTGTTTTATGCAATTTTTTTAAGCCTGACAAACCTTGAATCAAAGCTGAAACTCCCCCTCAGCTCCCTGAACCTAAGGGGCATTAGACCACATCATAATACATAAAACATATCTGACAACGCTCATCGATTTATACCACTGGGTATAGGCTGCCCAGCCTTGTCTGCCAAGCGCTATATTATTTGCGATGGCTTGCCATGGCGGATGTCAGCAGTGATATGATTTGTACAACACTGTGCGTGAATCAATATCAAAATATAGAAATTCACTCCATGAAGAGAATCAGTACCGTACAGAGGTTTCTGCTGCCGATCGCCATACTAATCATTCTGGCGGCGATACTGCAGGCATATTTCGAATACCGGGGCAAACTGGCCACCGTGGAGCAGGATGCCCAATCCCAAACACGGGCCAGCATACAGCTGCTGCAAACCACCGAAAACCTGGTGCATTCCCAAGTGCTCGCCTCCATGCGACTGCTGCGCCAGAACGCGCTTAATCTCGGCCTGCCTGCCATTAACAGTAGTACGGTGCTGAATGGCAAACGCATCCCCAACCTGGTTTTTGGCAATCATCCGCAAACCGGCAATTTCAGTGTGGTGGACGAAGTCACCCGCATCAATGGCGGAACGGCCACGCTGTTTGTCAGGGCGGGAGATGACTTCATCCGCATCTCCACCAATGTGCATCAGCTGGATGGCAGCCGGGCCATCGGCACCCTGCTCGACCCCAAGGGCCGTGCCATTCAAGCCCTGCGCGAAGGGAAACCGTTTTATGGCGTGGTGGATATTCTTGGCAATCCCTATATCACCGGCTATGAACCCATGTTTGATGCGGAAGGAAAACTGATCGGCATCTGGTATGTCGGTTTTCAGGCAGATATGGATGCCCTGCGCACCACCATGGAAAACACCCGCTTTCTTGAAACCGGCTTTGCCGCCATGCTGGACAGCCACGAGCATATTCGTTTTCTCTCATCGCACATCAAAACCGCTGCGGCCGAGCGTCTGCTAGCAGAGCGGCCTGCCACCTGGCGACTGATCAGCCAGGATGTCCCCAGCTGGCGTTTCAAGGTGGTGTACGCCTACCCCAAGAAAGAAGCCGCTGTCCAGGGTCTGATCAAGGCACTGTATGTGCTACTGAGCGGTTTGGTGGGCTTGGGCGTGCTGGCCCTGATTGTGCAATCGCAACTCACGCGCCTGGTGATCAAGCCTATCGGCGGTGACCCTGCGCTGGCGGTAGCCCTGGTGCGCAAGATTGCCAGTGGCAATCTGCAGGATGACGGTCTGACAGGCCAACCAAATACGCTAATTGCCCACATGATCACCATGCGCAACAACTTGCGCCGGATGATGGATACCCTGCGTTCCAACAGCGAAAACCTGAGCCTGGCGGCCAGTGTGTTTGAGCATGCGGGGGATGGCATTTTCATTGCCGATGCCCGCCTGTGCATCGTGCAGGTCAACCCGTCTTTCAAAAAAATTACCGGCTTCAGTGCCGAAGAGGCCAAGGGCAAAAACCCGCAGGAGCTGTCATTTGCCATCCACGACCCCAAATCCCTGCTGGAAATGATTTACTGCGTGAAAAAAAATGGCCAGTGGCGTGGCGAATTGCAGAATATCAACAAACGCGGCGAGACCTACCTGATCTCGATTGATGTCTCCAGCGTCGCGAATCAGGATGGCCTGATCAGCCATTACGTGGGCACGTTTTCCGACATTACCTTGATGAAACGCCAGCAGGAAAGCCTGCAGCACATGGCCTACCACGATACGCTGACGCAACTTCCCAACCGCGCCCTGTTTGCGGACCGCCTGCGGCAAGCGCTGGCGCGTGTTTCACGTACGGAAGAAACCATCGCGGTGTGCTATATGGATCTGGATGGCTTCAAACCCATCAACGACACCCTGGGGCATGAGGCCGGCGACGACTTGCTGATCAAGCTGTCAGAACGCATCAAGGAAAGTTTGCGCTCCGGCGACACCATCGCCCGCATGGGGGGCGATGAATTTGCCCTGCTGCTGTGCAACCTGCGCTCAGGCGCGGAAGCGCGCGACACGCTGGATCGCATTCTGCAGAACATCAAGCAGCCTTTTCAGGTCAAAAATACCGAAGTGCATATCAGCGCGAGCGCAGGCATGTTTTTGAACCCCTCTCCCGATCACGATCTCGACTTTATCCTGAGCCGCGCAGACCATTGCATGTATCTGGCAAAAACCAACAAGGCGCTGGATTTTTATGTGTATGACTCCACCATGGAACCATTGAGGCCGGTCTGAATCCCCTATGCGTGAAGATTGCCCTGCCGATTTGGCACAGTTACCAGACCGATCAACATGAGTAACGCTTATTACCAGCTTCCCGGTGGCCGCGTGGCGGCGCTGGATATTGACTCGCCCTTCCCCGCCCCCGAACGCGCACTGGCGGAGCCCAACGGGCTGCTGGCGATTGGTGGTGACCTGTCTGCTGAACGGCTGCTGAATGCTTACCGGCAAGGGATTTTCCCCTGGTTTAGCGAAGGCGAACCCGTGCTGTGGTGGAGCCCGAATCCACGCATGGTGCTTTTTCCTGAGGAGCTCAAGGTATCGCGCTCCTTGGAAAAGCGCTTGCGCAAGCCTAACTACGAGGTGCGCTACAACACCTGCTTTCTGCAGGTGATGCGCCGTTGTGCAGAAATCCCGCGCGCGCACCAGGACGGCACATGGATTACCGAAGAAATTGTGGCCGGCTATCATGCCTTGCATCAGATGGGACATGCCATGAGCGCGGAAACCTGGATGGCGGGCGAACTGGTGGGTGGCTTGTATGGCGTGCGGCTAGGCGGGATGTTTTATGGCGAATCCATGTTTCATGCCCGAACCGATGCCTCGAAAATAGCCTTTGTGCATCTGGTACGGGATTTGCAGCGGCAAGGAGTAAGAATGATAGACTGCCAGATGAAAACCGCCCATCTGGCCTCGCTCGGCGCCCGCGAGATTCCCCGTGCGGAATTTTTGTCACGCTTGACTGGACTCATTGATGACGCTGCCTAATGACATTCCGCTACAAAGCATCCAGTTCTACACGACCACTTCATACCCTTGCGGGTATCTGGAGAACCGGTCGGCACAATCGCTGATTGCAGCACCGCACCATCTGATTAATGCCAATATTTATAGCGGTCTCATCCAGCTGGGCTTCCGGCGTAGCGGCAAGTTTGCCTATCGCCCCCAGTGTGGCGAATGCCAGGCCTGCATCCCGGTGCGGCTGCTGGTCGATCAGTTCAAGCCCAACCGTAGCCAGAAGCGCGCATTCAAGCAGCATTTATCGCTGCAAGTGACAATACAAGACCTGCATTTCAGCGAGGAACATTTCCAGCTTTATCAGGCGTATCAGATTGCCCGTCACAGCGGCCAGCAAGATGGCGAATCGGACACGGAAACTGAAACCAAAGACCAGTACCGTAATTTTCTGGTGCAAAGCAATGTCAACAGCAGGCTCATCGAGTTTAGGCAGGACGGCATCCTCAAGATGGTCAGCGTGGTGGATATCGTTCACGATGGCATCTCCGCGGTGTATACCTTTTATGATGCCAGCGAGAAAGGCTGCAGCTACGGTACCTTCAATGTCATCTGGCTAAGCGCGTGGTGCCATTCGCTCGAACTGCCGTATCTCTATCTTGGTTACTGGATCAAGCAAAGCCAGAAGATGGCCTACAAACAGAACTTTACCCCGCAGCAGGCCCTGATCAATGGCGATTGGCAGGACATGCACTTTGACTGATGCATTTAAATTGCACAGACTCTGAACTTTTTGCATAGCCCTCGCTCTTATTCAATGTCATCTCCATCGCAAGCGGCATCCCACATGAATTGAGCCTTATGTCGGGATGCCGTTTTTGCATTCAGGCCTCAGCGCTATGCCGCATGTTACAATGCGCGCTTTAATAAACTTCGGCATTTCCCCTTGAACAAGCTGGTCATTTTCGGTGTTGGCCTGATCGGTGGCTCGGTCGCACTGGCCCTTAAACAAGCACAAGCCGTCAGGCACATTGTGGGTATCGGTCGCGATGGCGATCACCTGCAAACTGCCCTGGAACTGGGCGTGATTGATGAGGCACAAACCAGCCTTGCCAGTGCGCTGGACCAAGCAGATATGGTGCTGATTGCAGCGCCTGTCGCCCAGACCTTCTCTATCCTGCAAAGCATTGCCCCGCACCTATCACCAGAGACGATCGTCACTGATGCTGGCAGCACCAAGTCTGACATCGTCGCTTATGCCGAAACCGCACTGGGCGATCACCACCATCAGTTTGTGCCCGGACACCCGATTGCCGGCGCTGAGAAAAGTGGTGTCACCGCCGCGCGCGCCGATCTCTTCAGCAAAAAGAATGTCGTTCTCACCCCATTCAGCAGCACTAAGGCATCTGATATCGGCAAAGTGCAAGCCATGTGGGAAGCCTGCGGCGCACACGTCATCAAGATGACGGCCGCCGAACATGACCGCATTTTTGCTGCGGTCAGCCATCTGCCACACCTGCTGGCGTTTGCCCTGGTGAATGAACTGGCCAATCGGCCCAATGCCGATCAGCTGTTTGATTTTGCTGCCAGCGGCTTCCGCGATTTCAGCCGCATTGCAGGCAGCCACCCGGAAATGTGGCGCGACATCAGCCTGGCCAATCAGGCCGCCCTGCTAGATGAAATCGATGCTTACCAGGCCCAGCTCAGCCATGTGCGCGAACTGTTGCAGCAACAGGATGGCGCAGGCTTGCAGCAGCTGTTTGAGCGCGCCAGCCATGCTCGCAATGCCTGGGCACGTCATAAAAAATATTGAGGCTATCGTAATGCAGACCCTGGACCTTGCTCCCATTCACCAAGCGCATGGCGACATCGTGTTGCCGGGCTCAAAAAGCATTTCCAACCGCTGCCTGTTGCTGGCCGCCCTCGCCGATGGCGTCACTGATATTCGCGACCTGCTGGACTCGGATGACACCGCTCGCATGCTGGAAGCGCTGCAAACCTTGGGCGTGGAGATGAAACAGCTAGCAGCGCATGACTGGCGCATCACGGGCTGCCGTGGGAAATGGCCGGTACGACAAGCCGATCTTTTCCTGGGCAATGCCGGTACGGCATTCCGCCCACTAACCGCCGCGCTCGCATTTTCGCAAGGCGAATACCGCCTGTCGGGCGTGCCTCGCATGCATGAACGGCCCATTGGCGATCTGGTCGATGCCCTCAGGCAAGCCGGGGCCGATATTCAATACGAAGGCAATGCCGGTTTTCCTCCCTTGCAAATTCGTCCTGCACGCATCACCGGACAGCACACCCTGCAAATACGCGGCAATATCTCCAGCCAGTTCCTGACTGCATTGCTGATGGCATTGCCACTGCTCAAGGAGCAAACACGGATTGAAGTGGTCGGGGAGTTGATCTCGAAACCTTATATCGAAATCACCCTGAATCTGATGGCGAAATTTGGCGTCAAGGTTGAACGCGAAGGCTGGCAAGCATTTACCGTCCCGGCCGCCAGTCAGTACAGCAGCCCTGGCGAATTGTATGTAGAGGGCGATGCTTCATCTGCATCTTACTTCCTGGCAGCGGGTGCGATTGCCGGTGGCCCGGTGAAGGTACATGGCATTGGCCTTGACAGTATTCAGGGCGATGTACGTTTTGTGGATGCCCTGCGCGAAATGGGCGCGGTGATTGAACACGGGGATAACTGGATCAGCGCTTCCGCCCCGACCTCGGGCAAGCTGAAAGCGCTGGATATGGATTGCAACCATATTCCCGATGCCGCCATGACGTTAGCCACCGCCGCACTGTTTGCCGATGGCACCACCCGCCTGCGCAATATTGCCAGCTGGCGCGTCAAGGAAACGGACCGCCTGCATGCCATGGCGACTGAACTGCGCAAGGTAGGTGCGATCGTAGAGGAAGGTCAGGACTATATCTGCATCACACCGCCCGCCAGCCTGACGCCAAACGCGACGATTGATACCTACGATGATCACCGCATGGCGATGTGCTTTTCGCTGGTTGCTCTGGGGCAAACCCCGGTGACGATTAATGACCCCGGGTGTGTTGCCAAGACATTCCCGGATTACTTTGAACGATTTGCCGCCATCACGGGCGCTGGCGCCTGAATATCCAGCCAGCGCCGTTTAAATTAATAGGCGTTATAAAGCTCGATTTCCGGCCCGTTGTTCTGCTCAATACGCTGCCAGACTTTTTCATGGAAAAAGAAAGCAATCGTATTGCAGGCCGGCTCCACAAGCGCAATCGCACTGCCAAGCGCCCAGCTGCCGGTCAAGGCGTACCCCACGGAAAAAGCTACCGTGAAGTGAATAATGGCAAAGGTAAATGTTTTGGTCATGATGCGATCCCCTTGAGGTGATAATAGTGTTACGGCATGATCGCGCACGGCATTGAATCAATCCAATTGATTATAAAAACCAGTTTGATAAGTTAATTAAATATGACTATTCCCGTAATTGCCATTGATGGCCCCTCAGCTTCCGGCAAAGGTACTGTTGCGCAGCGCGTGGCAGACAAACTCGGCTTTCATTACCTTGACTCTGGCGCGCTTTATCGCATCGTGGCCTACGCAGGCAAGCAATACAACATTGCCTGGAATCAGGGGGAAACACTGGCCGAGATGGCAGCAAAGCTTGAAATCCGGTTTGAAGACGGCCAGATTTACCTGAATGGCAACATCATTACTGAAGAAGTAAGGTCTGAAGAAATCAGTCGCGGTGCGTCTGAAGTCGCAGTGCATCCGGCCGTGCGCACCGCCCTGCTGGCCTTGCAGCATAGCTTCCGGCAAGCCCCTGGACTGGTGGCGGATGGACGCGACATGGCCACCGTGGTTTTCCCCGATGCCATTGCAAAAGTGTATTTGACAGCCAGTGCTGAGGTACGAGCGGAGAGGCGCTATAAGCAGTTGATGGAAAAAGAAATCCATGCTAATCTACAGGATATTTTGCAGGATTTGCGAAACCGCGATACTCGCGACCAGCAACGCGCTACGGCGCCCTTGCAAAAAACAGATGATGCCATGCTTTTAGTCACTGATCAGCTCTCCATAGACCAGGCGGTTGAAAAAGTTCTCCAGCATTATCGACAGGCGTCGCAACACCTGACGCCACAAGCGTAAAAGCAAGACCCTTTAATTATGCAGCACCCGTGCTATGAGCCTCGTGGTTCATGGCTTTTTTAACTTTACCCCGCTGCCCGGCGGGTTTAATCAGGTAATTTTATTAATGGCTAACCTTTCCACCCCTACCTTTACCGAAAGCTTTGCAGCTCTTTTCGAAGAAAGCCTGGCTCGCCAGGAAATGCGCTCCGGTGAAGTGATTACTGCAGAAGTAGTTTCCATCGACGACGACTTTGTTATCGTCAACGCCGGCCTCAAGTCGGAAAGCGTCATCGCAACCAGCGAATTCCGTAACGACCGCGGCGAACTCGAAGTGGCTGTTGGCGACTTCGTACAAGTTGCTATCGAAACCCTGGAAGACGGCTACGGTTCAACCAAGCTCTCCCGTGAAAAGGCGAAACGTCTTGCTGCATGGCTGGATCTGGAAAACGCCATGAACGAATCCCGCATCATCAAGGGCATGATCAATGGCCGCGTGAAGGGTGGTCTGACTGTTATGGTTAACAGCATCCGCGCCTTCCTGCCAGGTTCCCTGGTTGATCTGCGCCCTGTTAAAGACACCACACCTTTCGAAGGCAAAGAGTGGGACTTCAAGGTTATCAAGCTGGATCGCAAGCGCAACAACGTTGTGGTATCGCGCCGCGCTGTTCTCGAAGAGAGCATGGGTGCCGATCGCGAAGCTCTGCTGGGCTCACTGAAAGAAGGCGCAGTTGTTAAGGGTATCGTCAAGAACATTACCGATTACGGCGCATTCGTTGACCTGGGCGGTATTGACGGCCTGCTGCACATCACTGATCTGGCATGGCGTCGTGTTAAACACCCATCCGAAGTGCTGACTGTAGGCGAAGAAGTTGAAGCCAAGATCCTGAAGTTCGATCAAGAAAAGAACCGCGTATCGCTGGGCATCAAGCAACTGGGCGACGACCCATGGGTTGCTCTGACTCGCCGCTACCCAGTAGGCACCCGCCTGTTCGGCAAGGTAACCAACCTGACCGACTACGGCGCATTCGTTGAAATCGAGCCAGGCATTGAAGGTTTGGTACACGTTTCCGAAATGGACTGGACCAACAAGAACGTACATCCTGCCAAGATCGCCCAACTGGGTGACGAAGTAGAAGTCATGATTCTGGAAATCGACGAAGACCGTCGCCGCCTGTCCCTGGGCATGAAGCAATGCCAGGTTAATCCATGGGACGAATTTGCTGCCACCCACAAGAAGGGTGACAAGGTTAGCGGTCAGATCAAGTCCATCACTGACTTCGGCGTATTCATTGGTTTGCCTGGTGGCATCGACGGCCTGGTTCACCTGTCCGACCTGTCCTGGAATCAAACTGGCGAAGAAGCTATCCGCAACTTCAAGAAGGGTGACGAAGTCGCTGCTGTTGTTCTGGCTATCGACGTTGAAAAAGAGCGTATCTCTCTCGGCGTTAAGCAACTGGACAATGATCCATTCAGCGCGTACACCACCACCAATGACAAGGGTGCCATCGTTACTGGTACCGTGAAGTCTGTGGATGCCAAGGGTGCTGTTATTACCCTGGACGGTGAAGTTGAAGGTTACCTGCGCGCATCTGAAATCGCTCGCGAGAAGATCGAAGACGCTACCACTGCCCTGAAAGAAGGCCAGGAAGTAGAAGCACGCATCCTGAACATTGACCGCAAGAACCGCTCCATCAACCTGTCGATCAAGGCTAAGGACATCGCTGAAGAAGCGGATGCCATGCAGAAGTACAGCAATGATGCTGGCGCTGCAGGCACCACCAACCTGGGCGCATTGCTTAAAGCGAAACTTGACGGCAAAAACAACGAGTAAGGCAGTCACGCCATGACCAAATCTGAGCTGATTGCCAATCTGGCTGCGCGTTTTCCGCAACTGGTGGTCAAGGATGCCGAGCTTTCTGTGAAGGCCATCATTGACTCCATGGCGGATAACCTGGCCAGCGGAGAGCGCATCGAGATAAGAGGGTTCGGTAGTTTCAGTCTGAACTATCGCCCTCCCCGTCTCGGACGCAATCCCAAGACTGGCTCTAAAGTGCAGGTACCTGAAAAATACGTACCCCACTTCAAGGCCGGTAAGGAATTGCGTGAACGCGTAGACCTCGTTGAGTAAAACTTGACGTTACTAGCAGTACAAAAAGCAGCATCTTCGGATGCTGCTTTTTTTTGCCTTTCCATCCTCTGCGCGGGGCGTTTTCGGTCAAGCTGTATTTAAATTCGCCACATCAGACCGGCTTAGGTAAAATCCTTACCATGCGCTATATATATATCCCCTTAGGCACCCTGCTCTTCATCATGTTGCTGGGGTTTGCCCTCAAAAACTCCCAGCCCGCCGAGTTGCATTATTATCTCGGCCTGATTTGGCAGGCTCCACTCTCGCTCATGCTGCTGATCACCTTCTCCATAGGCGTGCTTGCCGGCATCCTTGCCTGCGTCGGCGTGATGATCAAACAAAAGCGCCAGGTCATGAGCCTGCGTAAAGAACTTAAAACACTTAACAAAAGCACCCAGCAGGAACCTTGAATTAATGATGGAATTTGAATATTGGTGGCTATTGGCCCTGCCCCTGTTTTTTGCGTTGGGCTGGGTTGCCGCCCGAGTTGATATCAACCAGCTGCTTTCTGAATCCACCACACTCCCGGCCGCCTATTTCAAAGGCCTGAACTTCCTGATCACCGACCAGCACGACAAAGCGATAGAAGCTTTTGTTGAGGCGGTGGAAGCCAACGCGGACTCTCTGGAGCTGCATTTTGCGCTGGGCAGTCTGTTCCGCCGACGTGGCGAGGTAGATCGCGCCATCCACTTGCACCTCAATCTGCTGGACCGCAAAGAGCTGCCCGAACAGCAAAAGCTGGCCGTCATGGCAGAGCTGGCCCAAGATTACCTCAAAGCCGGCCTACTGGACCGTGCGGAAGAACTCTTCAAATCGCTCGATGGCAGCCGCTACAAGCAGCCCGCCTTGCGCTCGCTGCTGGAAATTTATGTACGCGAACGCGAGTGGGAACGCGCTATCAAATGCGCGACCGAACTGGAACGCATCTCCGGCATTCCTTTCCGCAAGGAAATCGCCCAGTACTACTGTGAAATGGCGGTTAAATCCATACTCAACAACGACGCCCACACCGCGCGCTACGAGCTGGATATGGCACTGGATGCCAACAAGGCGTGCGTGCGCGCCACCATCATGCTAGGCGACATGGAAGCCGCCGCGGGAGATCACAAAGCCGCCATTGCCATCTGGAAACGCATTGAATATCAGGATGCAGAGCGCATCAGCCTGGTGGCAGCCAAACTCCTGAAGAGCTACCGCGCCCTGGGCCAGAGTGAAGAAGGCCTGAATCTGCTCGCGAGCTACCTGGAAAGCTACAAGCTGCCCACCCTGCAAACCGTGGTGTATGAAGCCACCATGGCAGAAAAAGGCCCGGAGCCTGCCGCAAAACTGGCACGTACCGAATTGGCCAGAAAGCCCAGCCTGCAGACATTGGATCAGCTGTTACAGGCCAGAATCGCGCTGGAACCTCAGGATCAGCAAGAGACCTTGTTGATGCAGCAGACCATACGTCGCGCCATTGGCAATCGCAATGTGTATTGCTGCGACCAGTGCGGCTTCAAGGCCAAAAACTACCACTGGCAATGCCCGGCATGCAATGCCTGGGAATCGCTCCCCTCAGAACCGACCGAAGCGTTATAAATGACCACGCCCGATACCAAGATCAACCCCAGGATCGTAGTTGCCCTTGATTACGCCGATGCCCCAAGTGCGCTCGCGCTGGCAAATCAGCTGGATCCCAGCCAATGCCGCCTCAAGGTAGGCAAAGAGCTTTTTACCGCCGCAGGCCCGCAGCTGGTGGAAACGCTGGTTGATAAAGGCTATGGCGTATTTCTTGACCTGAAATTCCACGATATCCCCAACACCGTGGCCAAGGCTTGCGAAGCCGCCGCCAGACTCGGCGTATGGATGCTGAATGTGCATGCCTCGGGTGGCCAGCCCATGATGGAAGCTGCCAAAGAAGGCGTCGCCAAAAGCGGGCACCAGCCTTTGCTGATCGCCGTTACTATCCTCACCAGCATGGATCAGCAAGTCATGCAGAGCCTGGGCATTCCAGGCACCTTGCAGGATCAGGTATTACGGCTTGCCCGCCTCACGCAAGCAGCAGGCCTGGATGGCGTGGTGTGCTCCGCGCAGGAAGCGCCGGTTTTACGCAGCACCCTGGGCGAAAATTTCTGCCTGGTTACCCCTGGAATACGCCCACGCAACGCCAGTCTGGATGATCAATCCCGTGTGGTCACCCCTGCCGATGCATTGCGCCAGGGCTCAAGCTATCTGGTGATTGGTCGCCCCATCACGCGCGCGGCCGATCCGCTGCAAGCCCTCCGTGACATAAATCACGAGATCAGTTTGATTTAAAAAGGTTTTTTTACCGCCAGAGTAATATCCCATGAGGTCACCACGGCGTGACCGGATTTCGTCAATATCATCATGGGAGTTAAGGTAATGAAAAAGAGTTTGCTTATCGCACTGGCCACCCTTTGCTTTGCGTTGAGTGCGCATGCTGCGGTGAACATCAATACAGCCTCCAAAGAAGAACTGGAAACCGTGAAAGGCATTGGCCCGGCCAAAGCCCAGGCCATCATTGATTACCGCAAGAAAAACGGTAACTTCAAGACAGTGGAAGACCTGAACAATGTGCCAGGTTTTGGCGATAAATCGCTGGCAAAACTCAAAGGACAAGTCTCTGTCGTGGGTAAATCTGCTGCCGGCCCCATTACCACCAAAGAAAAAACCAGTCCTTAATCATCCCATCCATAAAAAAAGCCCCGAACTTGCGGGGCTTTTTTATTGCGCTACACATTGGCCTTCGGTCTTCTTGGGAGCCGATAAGCCAATGTCACAGCCTGGCTTACTTGACGCGCATGCCTGGCGCGGCGCCACTATCCGGACTCAGGATGTAAGGCCCGCCACGCTCATCAGACGCTGCCAGCACCATGCCTTCTGACATGCCAAACTTCATCTTGCGTGGCGCAAGATTAGCCACCATCACCGTCAAGCGGCCTTGCAAGGTGGCTGGGTCATAAGCCGATTTGATCCCGGCAAACACCTGGCGTGGTTTTTCTTCGCCAATATCCAGTTCAAGACGCAGCAGCTTCTCGGCGCCTTCCACATGCTCCGCCGTCACAATACGGGCGATACGCAGATCCACCTTGGCAAAGTCATCAATGCTGATGTAGTTGACTTCAGCAGGCGCGCTGGCTGCAACGGGGGCCGCGGCAGCAGGTGCTGCAGCAGGCGTTGCCTGCAGGGATTCTTTATTGGCTTCTATCATGGCTTCTATCTGTTTAGGGTCAATACGGGTAATCAAATGCTGGTAAGCGGCAATCGCATGGCCTGCTGGCAAGGCATTGTCCACTTGTGTCCAGTCCAGCACGGCAATATTCAGGAAGGCTTCAATCTGGCCTGCCAGCTTAGGCAATACCGGCTTGAGATACAGCGTAAGCAGGCGGAACATTTCCAGCGCAGCGGTGCACACCTGATGCAGCTCCGCTTCACGGCCAGCCTGTTTTGCCATATCCCACGGCGCGTGCTCGGCAACATAACCATTGGCTTTGTCAGCCAGCGCCATGATTTCGCGCAAGGCACGGCCGTAGTCGCGCATGTTGTAGCATTCGGCAATACTGCTTGCCGCCTGACGCAACTCCGTGATGACAGCGTTATCCACCAGCGCAGCCAGCTTGCCGTCAAAGCGCTTGCTGATAAAGCCTGCAGTGCGGCTGGCGATATTGATGTATTTGCCGACCAGATCGCTGTTCACGCGCGCAGTGAAATCATCCAGATTGAGGTCGATATCTTCCATCGAGCCATTCAACTTGGCGGCATAGTAATAGCGCAGGTATTCCGGGTTTTTCACATGCTGCAGATAGCTGCCAGCGGTGATGAAGGTGCCGCGCGACTTGGACATTTTCTCGCCATTCACCGTCAAAAAGCCGTGCGCGAAAATCTGCGTCGGCTGGCGATGACCAGAATACTTCAGGGTCGCAGGCCAGAACAGCGCATGGAAATACAGGATGTCCTTGCCGATGAAATGATAAAGCTCGGTCTTGCTGTCGGCTTTCCAGTATTCGTCAAAATCGAGGCCTAAGCGGCTGCACAGATTCTTGAAGCTGGCCATGTAGCCGATAGGCGCATCCAGCCATACGTAGAAATACTTGCCGGGGGCATCGGGAATCTCAAAACCGAAATACGGCGCATCGCGCGAAATATCCCAATCCGACAAGCCAGACGCAAACCACTCGCCCATTTTGTTGGCGGCTTCAGCCTGCAAGGTGCCCGAGCGGGTCCACTGCTGCAAAAACTCGCCGCATTCGGAAAGCTTGAAGAAATAGTGCTCGGTTTCCTTGCGCACCGGCGCCGCGCCAGACACGGCCGAGTATGGATTGATCAATTCGGTCGGGCTGTACGTCGTGCCGCACACTTCGCAGGAATCACCGTATTGATCCTTGGCGTGGCATTTGGGACATTCGCCCTTGATAAAGCGATCCGGCAAGAACATCTGTTTGACCGGGTCAAAGAACTGCTCAATGGTCTTGGTGGCAATCTTGCCGTTTTTCTTGAGCTCCAGATAGATATTGCTGGCCAGCTCGCGATTTTCCGGGGCATTGGTCGAGTAGTAGTTATCAAATTCCACCAGAAATCCGGAAAAATCCGCATAGTGTTCGGTGTGCACTTTGGCAATCAGCTGCTCAGGCGTGATGCCCTCTTTCTCAGCGCGCAGCATGATGGGGGTGCCATGCGTGTCATCGGCACAGACATAATGCACGGTATGGCCCTGCATTTTCTGGAAACGCACCCAGATATCGGTCTGGATATACTCAACCAGATGTCCGAGGTGAATGCTGCCGTTGGCATACGGCAAGGCGGAAGTAACCAGGATTTTGCGGGATGATGCGGACATAATGTTTTTGGAATCGGCCTGAATGCTTGAATAGACCTGCATTTTAACAAATCAGCCCGGCTTTCACATGCGTTAACTTGGCGCATGCGTTAAAATTTGTTTTTTCAGATGCCCACCCGCAGGAAGCTTCGCCATGGCCTTGACCGAATCCGATATCCAGAATGTCCTGAAAACCATCACCGACCCCAATACCGGCAAGGATTACATCAGCAGCAAATCGGCTCGCAATATCCAGCTCAAGGGCAATGACCTTTCACTGGACATCGTGCTGGGCTATCCGGCCAAGAGCGTGATCAGCGAGATCCAAACCCAGGTAAAAAGCGCGCTGGAGCATATTCCCGGCATTGGCAGTGTCACTGTCAATGTGGGCAGCCGCATCGTGTCGCATAGCGTACAGCGCGGCGTGCAGCTGCTGCCTGGCGTCAAGAACATCATCGCCGTGGCCTCGGGCAAGGGCGGCGTAGGCAAATCCACCACCGCCGTCAATCTGGCACTCGCCCTAGCCGCCGAAGGCGCCAGTGTGGGGATACTGGATGCCGATATCTACGGCCCATCGCAACCGCAAATGCTGGGCATCAGCGGTCGCCCGGACAGTGCCGATGGCAAGAGCATAGAACCCATGCAGAGCCATGGCATACAAGCCATGTCGATAGGTTTTCTGGTGGATGTCGATACCCCCATGGTCTGGCGCGGCCCCATGGTTACGGGCGCACTGGAGCAACTGCTGCGCGATACCCGCTGGAAAGACCTCGATTACTTGGTCATCGACCTGCCGCCAGGCACTGGCGATATTCAGCTCACGCTCTCGCAAAAAGTCCCGGTCACTGGCGCCATCATCGTCACCACCCCGCAAGACATCGCCCTGCTGGATGCACGCAAGGGCCTGAAAATGTTTGAAAAAGTCGGCATCCCCATCCTCGGCATTGTAGAAAACATGAGCACGCACATTTGCTCAAACTGCGGTCACGAGGAGCATATTTTCGGCGCTGGCGGTGGTGCGGCCATGGGCAAGGATTACAACGTCGACCTGCTCGGCAGTCTGCCGCTGGATATCCGTATCCGCGAACAGGCTGACGGCGGCACGCCCACCGTGGTGGCAGATCCCGACAGCAAAATCGCAGCCACTTATCGCAGCATTGCCCGCACCACGGCCATCAAGATCGCCCAGCTGGGGCTGGATCACAGCAGCAAATTCCCCAGCATCGTCATCCAGAATACCTAGCGCATCGGATCGCCTCATGGACAACACTCTCCCCTGCCCGGTTTGCAATAACCAGGCCGCTTTCTTCGATACAGCCGATTTCAATAAATCCTGCGAGGAACGCCGGGGGATAGCACTGCAACCCACGGGCGTGATGATTCAATACTTTCGATGCCTGGGCTGCGGCTTCTGCTTTGCGCCCGAGTTTGAGCAGTGGACGCTGGAAGATTTCTCCACGCACATCTACAACGAGGATTATGTCGCGGTAGACCCGGACTATCTCAGCATACGGCCGCATGACAATGCCGATCTGCTGTCACGCAACTTCGGCAAAAATAAAGCGCGCATCCGGCATCTGGATTACGGCGGCGGCAATGGCATGATGAGCGAGCTATTGCAGGCCGAAGGCTGGAACTCGAAAAGCTACGACCCCTTCAATGACCCGGACATGCAAATCAGCTCGCTGGGCAAATTCAATTGCATTACGGCGTTTGAGGTTTTCGAGCATGTGCCCGATGTCTCCGTGCTGATGCAAAACCTGAATACCTTACTGGAAGACAAGGGCGGCATTCTGTTCAGCACCCTGCTTTCGGATGGTCAGCTGGACGACGGCACACTGGGCTGGTGGTATGCCGCGCCGCGCAACGGCCATATCAGCCTGTTTTCAGCGCAAAGCCTGAAATGGCTGGGCCAGCGCTACGGCCTGCAATTGCGTAGCCTCACCAACGGTACGCATCTGTTTTATCGGGATGAATTGCCTGACTGGTTAAGCTAAGAAGCCAGCGATTGAAAAAATAAAGCCGGAATGGGCACATGCCATTCCGGCTTTATTTTTTACTGGCTGCCCTGACGACTAATCCAGCGCAACCCCAAACACATACACATCCACGCCATTCGCTGGCTTGATCACGGTGGCAGGAATCGCCACCCCATTGCGCCAGTTATTCACGGCCTCCTGCTTGCCAGCGCCCGTCACCAGAAAAATCACCGCCCGTGTATGACTCAACCGACGCGCACTGATGGAAACGCGCTCTGCCGGTGGCTTGGGGGAATTGTAGACGGGGAACGCATCCACGCTGTCGTCCCACACATGGCCGGGGAACAGGCTCGCCGTGTGGCCATCTTCGCCCAGGCCCAGCAGCACCAGGTCAAACTCGCCCAGGCCTTGCAGGGTTTTAGCATATGCAGCGGCACCTTCCACAGGCCCCCGCTCAGCGGGAATATCGTGTATCTGATCGGCAGGAATCGCCACATGGTCCAGCCATGCCTGGCGCGCCATCAGGCTGTTGCGCTCGGGGTGATCCGCAGGCAGACAGCGGTCATCGTTATGGTAGACATGCCATTTGCTCCAGTCAGCCTTGGCATGACGCAGCAACTCATACACCTGCTTGGGCGTATTGCCGCCCGCCAGCACAATGGTAAACGCACCGCGTGCAGCTATCGCTTCCTCTGCCAGCGCTAAAATCCGCTGCAGTGTGGCTTCATTAATCGCCTGTTGTGATGTAAATGTGTGCCAACGACTGATTTGTCCATTTAACACTAAACTTTGGGTGGAGTTTTTCGTCATACCTGAAACCTTTGCTATACAATAATGGCCACATACAAGAGCCCATAAAGCGCTCGTATGTAAGTAACATATCTCAACAAGAGATGATGACACATCATCCCGATCAAGGAAAATCAAATGAAAATTGCAATGCTAGGTTTGGGCAAAATGGGCGGCAACATGACACGTCGCCTTCTGAGAAGCGGTATTCAAGTAGTGGGCTTTGACTTCAGCCAGGACACCGTCAATCAGATTGCCTCAGTCAATGGCATGATCCCTTCTACTTCGGTAGAAGATGCTGTTGCAAAACTGGACGGTGAATCTCCTAAAATCGTATGGCTCATGCTGCCAAGCGGCGACCCTACTGAAAATCAGATCAAGGACCTCGTCCCCCTGCTGAACAAAGGCGACATCATCGTCGACGGCGGCAATTCGAATTACAAGCACAGTCAGCGCCGCGGTGCCTGGCTGGCTGAACAAGGCATTGGCTTCATGGACTGTGGTACTTCCGGCGGCATCTGGGGCCTGGAAAACGGCTACTGCATGATGACCGGCGCTACTCCTGAAGTTGCCAAGGTGCTGGAGCCTGTAATGAAGGCCCTGGCCCACGAAGACCACGGCTGGGCACACGTAGGCCCAGTTGGCTCTGGTCACTTCACCAAGATGATCCACAACGGCATTGAATACGGCATGATGCAAGCCATGGCTGAAGGCCTGGACCTGCTGAAAGGCAAAGAAGAGTTCAATCTGGACCTGGCACAAATCACCGAACTGTGGCGTCATGGCTCCGTGGTCCGCAGCTGGCTCTTGGATCTGACCGCTGAATCCCTCAAGGTTGACCAGACTCTGGAAAACATTGCTCCTTACGTAGCTGACTCCGGTGAAGGCCGCTGGACCGTGGTAGAAGCGGTTGAGCAAGGCGTAGCCGCCCCGGTACTGACCGTGGCACTGCAAGCACGCTTCAGAAGCCAGGACTCCAAGGGCTATAGCTACAAACTGCTGTCCCTGATGCGTAATGCATTTGGCGGCCACGCTGTTAAAACCAAGTAATCGGGTTTAACCAGCAGAACAAAAGGGCATCCGCCACAAGCGGTGCCCTTTTCGTTTTTTTGCAGCATCCCGTTCGCAGTCAGGACAAATCCGCCTCAATCACGGTAAAATCACGCTAATTCATTAATTTGCTATCAACGGAAGCTTTGAACACATGAAACAAATCGATCCTTGTACCCTGGTTCTGTTTGGTGCCAGCGGCAATCTGTCCCGTGTCAAACTCATGCCCGGCCTTTTCCGCCTCGACGCCCTCGGCCGCCTGCCTGAAAAAATGGCAATTCTGTCCGTTGGCCGCAGCGAAGTCAGCCTCGAAGCCTGGCGTGCCGACATCAAGGGCATGCTGGATGCCAAATTCAAAAAGGGCTATGACCAGAAGGTCTTCGAACGTTTCATCGCCCGTAACTTCTACCACGCCAACCCACCGACCGACCCGAATGCCTTCGCCAAGATGAAAGACAAGCTGTCGGACGAAGCCACCTTCCCGCAGAACCTCGCGTTCTTCCTGTCGGTGCGCCCTTCTGACTTTGCGCAAGTGGTAGACCAGCTGGCCGAAGTCGGCCTCACCAATGAAGACAAATACTGGCGCCGTGTGGTGATCGAGAAGCCATTTGGCACCAACCTGCCATCCGCCAAAGAGCTGCAAGCCTCCATCAGCAAGCACCTCAAGGAAAGCCAGATCTACCGTATCGACCACTACCTCGGCAAATCCGCCCTGCAAAACATCCTGCTGCAGCGCTTTGCCAACACGGTGCTCGAGCCGATCTGGAACAGCGAATACATCGACCACGTGCAGATCACCAACACCGAAATGCTGGGCGTGGGCGACCGCACCCAGTTTTACGATGCCACCGGCGCCCTGCGCGACATGATTCAGAGCCACGTGCTGCAAACCCTGGCGCTGACCACCATGGAACAGCCAAAAGACCTGAGCCCCGACGCCGTTCGCGCCGAGAAGATCAAGGTTCTCGAAGCCATCCGCCCGATCCCGGTCAATGACATTGAGCACCACGCCTTCCGCGCCCAATACGCCGCTGGCGAAATCAATGGCGAAAAAGTCCCCGGCTATCTGGAAGAGCTGGGCGACAACAGCAGCGTGGTAGAAACCTACGCCGCCCTCAAGCTGTTTATCGACAACCCACGCTGGAAAGGTGTGCCGTTCTACATCCGCACCGCCAAGCGCCTGCACGAAGCCGACACCCGCATCTGCATCCGCTTCAAAAAAGCCCCACTGCAAATCGGCAATGGCCAGCATCAAAACTGGCTCATCATCGGTATTCAGCCACGCGAATGCATCAAGCTCGAAATCGAATCCAAGATTCCAGGCCTGGACATCAACACCCGCACCATTGAGCTCGACGCCGCCAACCGTCAGGACGGCGACGAAACCGTCGACGCCTACGAGGCGCTGCTGCTCAACCTGATGGAAGGCGACAACTCGCAATACCTGCACATCAGCGAAGTAGAAGCCCAATGGCGCCTGGTAGACCCCGTGATCGAAGCCTGGGCCAAGGACCGCAAGCCCGTGCACCAATACCCGGCTGGCAGCCGCGACCCAGAAGCCTCCAAAGTCATCTTCGAGCACGAAGACCAATTCTGGCGCTACTCCATCCAGCTGGGCGGCGACGCACACTAATCCCTATAACGGCACAAAGCGGAGCCCCGGCTCCGCTTTTTACATATTCAAGAGAACCCTATGAGCATCAAATCCGATAAATGGATACGTCGCATGGCCGAACAGCACGGCATGATCGAGCCCTTCGAGCCCCAGCTGGTCCGTGAACTCAACGGTGAAAAAATCGTCTCCTTCGGCACCTCCAGCTACGGCTACGATATCCGCTGCGCCGACGAATTCCGCGTATTCACCAACATCAACAGCACCATCGTCGACCCCAAGAATTTTGACCCGCAATCCTTCGTCGAAGTCTCCGGCAAAGGCTACTGCGTTATCCCCCCTAACTCCTTCGCCCTCGCCCGCACCGTAGAGTATTTCCGCATCCCCCGCAGCGTACTCACCGTCTGCCTGGGCAAATCCACCTACGCCCGCTGCGGCATCATCGTCAACGTCACCCCTTTTGAGCCTGAGTGGGAAGGCTACGTGACCCTGGAATTCAGCAACACCACCCCGCTCCCCGCCAAGATTTACGCCGGCGAAGGCTGCGCCCAAGTGCTGTTCTTTGAATCCGATGAAATCTGCGAGACCTCGTACAAGGATCGCGGTGGGAAGTATCAAGGGCAGGTTGGGGTTACGTTGCCGAAGATTTGATTGCTGTATATCGGCGTAATATCGCCTTCACACATTAAAAACGGGAGCCTTAAGCTCCCGTTTTTAATTGCTATTTCATGCTTGCGGATGCGTTGGCCCAAATGCATAACCTTTAATAACGTTCCACGTTATTAAACTTTATTAAATTATGATTCTTCAAAGACGGCTTGAACATGGATGGAGTCATCTTCAAAAAGATCAAGCTGGCGTACATGTGCCTCAGCCTGTTCGGAATCGGCCGTGAAGAGGACGACTGCCAAGTCTTTTAGTGCTCTTGTGCAACTTACATAGAAAAGACGGCGCGTTCGATCTACAGTCGTTTCTTCACCCGCCTCGATGTGTTTTCGGTCAGTATCCGAAGGCGCTTTAAGGCCTAGGTATTTTTCATAAGAAAACTGGAAATGCGTACTTTCCGCATCGTCTAGCACGACGAGCACCCTATCGAATTCAGCCCCTTTGATGCCTTGCTGAGTACTAAAGGGGGAACGCTCCGAAATATAAGTCTGGTACGCCAGAAGCTGTGAAGCAGGACATGCCAAAAAAGCATCCATCGAGGCCATTTCCTTATTGGACTCATCGTCTTCTTGGCCGTCGTCATTTTCTTCTCCTTCTGCGGTCGGGGCAGGTGGAGCTGCTTCTGGGTCCAAGTAAGATGCTAGCCGGGGATCAAGGATTAGTAATCCTGCGGCATACACTTGCTTCAAAAGATCGCCAATCGTTACGTTGGAATTCCCGGCTATGCCTTCTGCAATTGAGACAACAAGCTCTCTAAGTGTTTTTAGCCGTTCTGCGACGTTCGCCCCGGCTAGAGTTTCTTTCTCAAGAAGGGGCGAGTACTCCCGGATCAGCCGCATCACTTCGAGCTGCCGCCCCTCTGTATGGGCAACTGCTATCGGAATCAGAAATTTCACACACGGTGAAAGTGGCCATGCAGAGCCATCCAGAAAACCGTCTTTGAATGCTGCCGGCGCTTTGGAGTTGAGCGCTGAGTAAAGCTCTCCGAATCCTAAGCGTTTCGCAGCCATCTGGTGAACAATGACAAGAAGCTTGATCTGCTCTTCGTTACCATCACCAAGTCGCCAGCGATTATCACCAGTTTGCGCCGCCATCCAGTCGCGCACTCTAGCTAAGTTGGCATCTCGCGTATCGTCCGCAGGCAAGATAAAAAGGTGGGCGGAACCTTCAGGAGTTGGTCTGATGCCCTCAGGGCCTAGACGTTGGCCAGGAACCTGAACGAGGTCATCACCATCGCGACGAATAGCGTTTGCAAGATTCAAAACCTTAGTTGAACACCGAAAATTCTCCGGTTTAGGAATGTCGGCCCAATTGGGTTCGGCTTCAACCAAACCAGTTCCCGTGGCATAAATGCGTTGCATCGGGTCGCCGAAAAAGCCGAGGCAAAGTGTGACGCCGGGCTCGCGCTCAACGGTCTTCAGTGCCTCAATGACTTCTGTGGTTGTGTCCTGACTCTCGTCCACAAATATGAAAGGAAATTGGCGCGCGAGAAGGGTTCGAAAGAGAGGACGCTCAGCGATGAGGTAGGGCACAAGCCTCAAAATGTCGTCATGCCCCAAAATTCCCTTTACGTAGTCGCTACCTGTTCCGTATCGGAAGCCTTTTACAGCAGCGATTCGCCCCGACTGCCTGTGGAGACGCTCCAGGTCTCGGGCGTCCTTGTCTTTTGTGCGCTGTTGAACCCTGGGGCCATAGCTTGCCTGTTTCTGTACAAGCGCTTCAATTTTTTCCGCGATGCGCGCAGAGACCCAGACGCGAATGTCGTTCTGAAACGGTTTGGCTAGCAGCCACATGAAGCTGTGAATCGTCGAAACGTGAACCAGCGGATCACTGCCGACATCCCTCCATATCTCTCCGGCTGCGATCTCCGTGTAAGTAATGCAGGCGATGCGCTGACGGGCTTTCTTCAGTTTCTCTCCGTGTATTTGGATGGCCGATGACAGCCCCTTAATGAGAGAGGTGGTTTTTCCGGAGCCGGCACCGGCCTTCATTATGAAGCTGCGTGGTGGAACGTTCCCAAGACAGTTTCGCAGGTCGATGTCTGCCTGGGTATCCGGCTTATTTGCTCGGCTAATCATGTTCAGCCCCTATCGAGCCAACTTCTGCGACGGGAACGGCATCAGGCAATAAGGTCTCAAGTTCGATCTGCACTTCGCCCTTTAGCCAAACCAATCCGTCACGGATGTATGCCGGGACATGCCACGCATCCTCGTTTTCAGTGAGTAAAGCGAGTGCGAATTTCGTCTTATCGAAATTTTTCCGCGAAACCTTCTGATGGAGGCCTTTTGCAAGCGCGCTGGGATCGGCGATCCCCCCCTTCACAATCAGGCCAAGAGGCTTCCTCGCTGCGGCTTGAGACCACTCTGGATTTTCAAGGCCAAAATCCTCCTCAAGCGTGCGCCCGCAAAGGTTTTCAGTGGAACCGTTCCAAGTAACGGCCCGTTCGGTCTGATAGGCGACGCGAACCTTTGCGCCGTCTACAAGCTCGTGAGTTTTGTCGGCTTCCAAGGCGTTGCGCAAGTCTTCGATCGTTAGCTTGCCAGGAAGCCACTTTATAAGGGTTTGATTCGAGGTTGCAGCGCCTGGTTGATTGGGCAAACAAGCTTTACCGTATTTTTTCTTAAGTGGGGCTGCCACCGGCTCACCAACCGGATTTTGTCCTTCATCCTGATCATGCCGAGCTAGGCTTTCCTCTTCATCGGCAGGAACCTCGAACTCCTCGACTTCCTCATCATCGACTGCATCGCCGGCTTCAGGAGCCACGAGGGCGACGCTATCAATATCGGTAACGATTAGTGTCGTTAGACCGAGAAATTCTATGAGCGATTGGAAACGATGACCAAAGGCCCCTCCGACCTCCAAAATACATAGACAAGCTGATCGGAGAGTTTTCGCCACCTTCCGGATCATTAGGGGTAGGAGCAATCTTTCAACATTGCCTTCAACAAGAATAGCGGCATCTGCGAAGAAGAGGTCGCAGTGCGTCAGCTTCAAATATTTTTCTAGAAAATCCCGATCATCTGGCTGGGCTTGGTAGAAGGCAGATAGATTTAGAACCTCGGTCAACTGTTCATTGCCAACTTTCTTCCTGCGGAAATAGCGGATTGGCTTGAATCCTCGTTCGTAAAGAATGTGCGGCGAGTGAGTCGTTATGACCATTTGGCTGCCAAAAATACTTCCGTCGTCGCCTTCTATGTTCAGAAGCTCAAGCACATTCCGGATGAATACCTGCTGGAGTTGGGCGTGCAGATGGGCCTCTGGTTCCTCCACGAAAATCAGGTGCAATGGAGGGCGATTGTCCATCGTCCCCCATCTCGCTTGGGCGTCCAATATCTCCACGACCATATAAATCAAATTCTTGAACCCAAGTCCGTTGTAACTGTCAGGAAGTGTGGCAATGTCTTCGCCGTCTCCGATCTGGTAGTGGACACGCGCGTCCTGGCTCATGACGTGGGCGGGGTCTAGCGCCGACATAATCTTCAATCGCGGGTTATTAATGCCCGGATAACCTAGCTTCGCGAGCCGATCAAGCATCGGCTTGAATACGCCATCTAAGTGAATGTTGAGCGCTTGCTCAGAGTCGAACAACGCCTTGAGAGCTGTGTGATCGTCTTGCCTTTGATTAAGGTTGCGCTTGTAGAAGCGGCTCAAACGTTTTGATAGGTCTTCCGATCTCCCGCCGGCTTCCGGATTGGGGTCGGCCAGGTGTCGTTGAGCCCCCAAACTGTCGATATGGATAAGCGATTTTAGGATTGTTCCGCCACCCGGTTCTCCACTTAATTCTTCTGGGATATAGTCCCCGATCTCACGGAAATTCTCATCAAAGTGGGTGCGATCCAAGATGAAGTAGCGCAGCTCATATTCGCTCTTGAGTTCGCGCTGAAGATAGTCTGTCAGGGAGCGAGGCCAAGGAACATATTCTGACCCTGGCGGCAGTTCCGCGGCCTGCTCTCTACCTTTAGCCTTGGCTTCTTGGTAATTTTGAATGAGGTTAATGGGATTTCGTGCAGCCAGCGAAACCCGTATGCCGACCTTTGTTCCTTCCCATGCTGTACTCGGAAGCAAGGGAATCACTAGATAGAGGTCTGACGCAGCAACTTCGAACCAGAGATCAAGCTCTATGCTTGGAAGAGAGAGACCGTCGGGAACTGGTTCGGCCAGGTTAATGCCTCCAGCTTCATCGAAGGCTTTCCAACAAGAAGAACTGAAATCATAAAGACTGAAACGATCTCTTCCACCTGTGACAAACGCATGGATGGCCTGAGTTGCTGACGTTTTTCCGCTGTTATTCGATCCTACAAATATTGATATGTCGTCAGCTAGCTCTATATGAGCATCCTTCAGGCGTCGAAAATTCCTGAGACGATATGAGTGAAGATGCACGAATCCCTCCGCTATTTTTTTATGGGCTTTTGGAGGCCGTATTCACCATTTGATGACGAAGCATTCTTGTCTTGCCAGAGTCATCACTACGCTTTTGGCGAAAACAGCCACTCACAAGAGCAAATAATAAGCGAAACGCGTTACTCCGTCTCCGCTTCGCGGACCGAACTGCTGCGGGCTCGCTGCTCGCTCATCCTGCCGGTACTGACTATGGGCTAAAAATACCCCCTAATCCCAACTCAACGCCCCACCCGTCTGGTACTCCGTTACCCGCGTCTCAAAGAAATTCTTCTCTTTCTTCAAATCCATCATTTCGCTCATCCAGGGGAAGGGGTTGCTGGCGCCGGGGTATAGAGCGTCGATGCCGATTTGCTGCATGCGGCGGTTGGCGATGAAGCGGAGGTATTCCTTAAACATGGCGGCGTTGAGGCCGAGCACGCCGCGGGGCATGGTGTCTTCGGCGTAGCGGTATTCCAGCTCGACGGCTTGTTGCATCAGGCGTTTGATTTCTTCGCGGAATTCGGGGGTCCACAGGTGCGGGTTTTCGAGCTTGAGGGTGTTGATGAGGTCGATGCCGAAATTGCAGTGCATGGATTCATCGCGCAGGATGTATTGGTATTGCTCGGCGGCGCCTTGCATTTTGTTCTGGCGGCCGAGGGCGAGTATCTGCACAAAGCCAACGTAGAAAAACAGGCCTTCCATGATGCAGGCGAAGACGATGAGCGAGCGCAGCAGCTGCTGGTCGGCTTGCGTAGTGCCGGTTTTGAATTCGGGGTCGGTCAGAGTGTTGATGAAGGGGATGAGGAAGTCGTCTTTATCGCGGATGCTGGAGACTTCTTGATAGGCGTTGAAGATTTCGCTTTCGTCCAGGCCCAGGCTTTCGACGATGTATTGGTAGGCGTGGGTGTGGATGGCTTCTTCAAAGGCTTGGCGCAGCAGATATTGGCGGCACTCGGGCGCGGTGATGTGGCGATAGGTGCCGAGCACGATGTTGTTGGCGGCGAGCGAGTCGGCGGTGGTGAAAAAGCCGAGGTTGCGTTTGACGATCAAGCGTTCGTCTTCGGTGAGCGCGCTGCTGTCTTTCCACTGGGCAATGTCGCGGCTCATGGAGATTTCTTGCGGCATCCAGTGGTTGGCGCAGCCTGCCAGGTATTTGTCCCACGCCCAGTGGTATTTGAATGGCACGAGCTGGTTAACGTCGGTCTGGCCATTGATCACGCGCTTATCCACCGCTTGCACCCGGCCCGTAGCGCTGGGCTGGTTGGCGGCTGAGATGGCAGTGGCGGCGGCAGATGGCATGGCGGGGACTGCCTTGGGCGTGGCGGTTGGCGCGGCAGCGGGGGCAGTCAGGATATCGTCTTCAAAATTCAGCATGGTGTTTCCTTAAAATTCGGCGATGAAGGTGCGACCCACCCTGGTGGCAAGGCACATCATGTGCAGCCAGCGTAGGTGAGTCGCAGACAGTCAGGGTTATTGGCAGGCTTCGCAGTCGGGATCGTCGATCAGGCATTGCTTGGGCTCAGGCTCGGCATTGGTAGCCGCGGCCACCGCAGGCAAGGCGGACGACACCGCATTGAGCTCCCCGCCCTGCCCGGTCGATTTCTCGGCCGAGGTAGCGCCTAACGAGCGCAGGTAATACGTGGTTTTGAGGCCACGCAGCCAGGCCAGCAGGTAGACGTCGTTGAGCTTTTTGCCGGAGGGCGCGGCGAAGTAGAGGTTGAGCGATTGCGCCTGGTCTATCCACTTCTGGCGGCGGGCAGCGGCTTCGACCAGCCACACCGGGTCTACCTCAAACGCCGTGGCGTACAGCTGCTTGAGGTCCGCCGGCACGCGCTCGATGGCGGCCAGCGAGCCGTCGTAATACTTGATGTCGGCAATCATCACCTCATCCCACAGGCCACGCGCTTTCAGGTCTTGCACCAGTTGCTCGTTTACCACGGTGAATTCACCCGAGAGGTTGGATTTCACATACAGGTTCTGGTATTCCGGCTCTATGCTGGCGGAGACACCGACGATATTGGAGATGGTCGCCGTGGGTGCAATCGCCACGCAGTTGGAATTGCGCATGCCCACGCGCTGTATGCGCTGGCGCAGGCTATCCCAATCCAGCGTCCTTGAGCGGTCCACTTCCACCTGGCCGCCACGTGCTTCGGATAGCAGATTGAGCGTATCCAGCGGCAATATGCCTTGATCCCACAGGCTGCCACGGAATGACGAATACGCGCCCCGCTCTTCCGCCAGATAGCTGGAGGCAAGGTAGGCGTTGTAGCACACGGCTTCCATCGCGCGGTCGGCAAACTCCACCGCCGCAGCCGAGGCATACGGCACGCGCATGGCGTGCAAGGCATCCTGAAAACCCATGATGCCGAGGCCCACCGGGCGGTGACGGTAATTGGAATTGCGCGCCTTGCCCACGGCGTAGAAGTTGATGTCGACCACGTTATCCAGCATGCGCATCGCCACGCGGATGGTGGCAGCCAGCTTGGTTTGGTCCAGCACATAGCTGTCGCCTTCGCGCTTGAGGTGGGCCATCAGGTTTACCGAGCCCAGGTTGCACACGGCGATTTCCGTTTCGGAAGTATTCAGCGTGATCTCGGTGCAGAGGTTGGAGCTGTGAACCACGCCCACGTGCTGCTGCGGCGAACGGATATTGCACGGGTCTTTGAAGGTGATCCACGGATGCCCGGTTTCAAACAGCATGGAGAGCATCTTGCGCCACAGCTGCACCGCGGGCACGCGCTTGAACAGCTTGATCTCGCCATGGTCGGCGCGGCGCTCGTAGTTGGTATAGGCAGTCTCGAATGCCTTGCCATACAGATCATGCAGGTCCGGCACGTCGGATGGTGAGAACAGCGTCCAATCCGCATTGGCCTGCACGCGCTGCATAAAGAGGTCAGGAATCCAGTTGGCGGTGTTCATGTCGTGCGTACGGCGGCGGTCGTCGCCGGTGTTCTTGCGCAGGTCCAGAAACTCTTCCAGGTCCAGATGCCAGCTTTCCAGATAGCCACACACCGCGCCCTTGCGCTTGCCGCCCTGATTCACCGCCACGGCGGTATCGTTGACCACTTTCAGGAAAGGAATCACGCCCTGGCTTTTGCCATTGGTGCCCTTGATGCGCGAGCCCAGCGCCCGCACTGGCGTCCAGTCATTGCCCAGGCCACCGGCAAATTTTTGCAGCAGCGCGTTTTCCTTGATCGCCTGGTAAATGCCATCCAGATCATCGCTCACGGTGGTGAGGTAGCATGAGGACAGCTGCGAATGGCGCGTGCCGCTGTTGAACAAGGTAGGCGTGGAGCTCATGAAATCAAAGCTGGACAGCACATGGTAAAACTCAATGGCGCGGCTTTCGCGGTCAATCTCGTTGATCGCCAGGCCCATGGCCACGCGCATGAAAAACACCTGCGGCAGCTCGATGCGGCGCTCTTCAATATGCAAAAAGTAGCGGTCGTATAGCGTCTGCAAACCCAGGTAGCCAAACTGCAGATCGCGGTCGGCCACCAGTACGCTGGCAAGGCGGCTGAGATCAAACTGCGCCAGGCGCTCATCCAGCAATTCGGCGGCAATGCCGGCCTTGATGTATTGCGGAAAATATTCGGCATAGCGCTGCGCCATGGCGGTATGGCTCACGGCTTCGCCCAGCACCTCCGCACGCACCAGGTCCAGCTGCAAACGGGCGGTGACGTAGTTGTAGGCAGGCTCGCGCTCAATCAGGCTGCGTGCGGAGAGGATCAGCGCGCGGCGCACTTCATCAAACGGCATGCCGTCGTAAAGGTCGCGCATGGCCTGCTCCACAATCACGGCGGGTTGCACGGCATCGCCCAGATTCACGCAGGCCTCGGTCACCATGCTGAGCAGCAACTGCTGATCCAGCGGCACGCGCTTGCCATCCTGCAGCACATGCAGGGTGGGCGCAGGCGCTTGCTGGGCGGCACGCTCGGCGGCGCGCTTTTCGCGGTACAGCACATAGGCGCGCGCCACGTCATGCTCGCCGGAGCGCATCAGCGCCAGCTCTACCTGATCCTGAATATCTTCAATGTGGATGGAGCCACCGGCTGGCTTGCGGCGCACCAGGGCGGCCACCACGGTATCGGTCAGCGCCTGCACCTCGGTGCGCATATGGGTGGAAATAGTCGAGTGCTCGCCCGCCACCGCCAAAAACGCCTTGGTCAGCGCAATGGAAATCTTGTCGGCGGCAAACGGCACGGCCGCGCCATCACGGCGTATGACTTGCAAACTGGGAAGTGCAGCATTTAAAACCGGCTGCGCGGTATTGATATCATCCATCTACTTGGCTCCTATCAGGAGCGGGAGTCGGCGACCGACATACGCAGGCGCAATGACATTGCACTGCCGCTGTATATCCACCACCAGGACCAGCAAGGGAGAAGGCGCAAACCTTCCATCTGCCGAGGACACCCCGCCTCAAACGCGTTGAAAAAATCCACGGCAGGTCTCCTGGCTCCCGGCCTTACGCTTGGCGCCTTCCCGAACCCCGGCAGGTTCAGTGGCTTCAGATGCCTTGCGCTACCAGACTGACATGGCGTCAGCCCGATGGCTGGTTACAGTTGCGGGGGCAGCCCCGGCGTTGCATATCGGCGAGATAACATCTGCAGATACACGCACCGGATTCCCTTTTAACTCGCGGTTTGAATCAAACCTTGAGGACCGTAGTGCTGGCAATGTAACACAATAGGGAGTGGTATCGTCAACAGAGAAATACAAAATATGGGCATAACGCCCTATGTACTCTGTCCGGAATCAAGCTATCGCCGCAAGCTAAAACGCCTGATGGCGCAGGCCCGGGCGACAAATATTTCAATCACATGACATCCACCCGCATAATGTCGGTTGTTGCCCTTCCCCGGCATTTCATCCCCCAAAAAAGAAAGTTGTTGTTCGTGGAAATCGCGTTCGTATTTGGCAGGCTGGTGTTTTCCATCCTCGCCAATGTCTATCAGAAAAAACTGTCGCAGCATCCGCTGCACCCCTTCTTCATGGTGGCGACCAGCTATGTGGTGCTGAGTGTGCTGGCGCTACCGTTTGTGCCTGTGGTGCATGCTGCCAGCCTGCCGCAGGCGTTCTGGGTGAATGTCTTGCTGGCCGCCCTGCTCGATGTGGGCGGCTGGATGTTCATGGTGATGTCGCTCGCCAAAACCGATCTGTCGGTGTTTGGGCCGCTGAATGCCTACAAGGTGGTGATTTCCATGCTGCTCGCCATTGTGTTTCTGGGCGAGGTGCCTACCCTGCAGGGCTTTGCAGGCGTGGCCATCATCGTAGTGGGCAGTTTTTTTCTGATGCCTGCCAATGGTCAGCGCGAGGCCAACCGCATGCTGCTGTTGCTGAAGGAGCGCGGCGTGCAGGCGCGTTTTCTGTCCATCTTGCTGTTTTCCATCGGCACGCTGTTCCTGAAAAACGCGGTGACGGATGGCGGGCCGCTGGCCACGCTGGTGTTCTGGTCGCTGCTGGGCTTGCCGCTGGTGATGCTGGCGAATCTGCTGTTCATACCCGCGAGTGTTAAAGAAAGCACCAAAACCTCGCTGTCGCATTTGCCCACGATTGCCAGCATAGGCGTCATGATTTTCATCATGCAGTACTGCACGCTGGTGCTGCTGTCGCACATGCTGGTGGCGTACACGCTGGCGCTGTTTCAGATGAGCATGGTGTTGCAGGTGCTGGTGGGCTATCAGGTGTTCAAGGAAAAAGACATTCTGCGCAAGCTGATCGCCGCCATCGTCATGATGCTGGGCAGCCTGCTGGTGATTAGCGCCTGAGCCAAGCCGAGCATTAAAAATGCCAGCGGCCCACGCATGCATTCATACGTGGGCCGCTGGCAAGGGTTACAAGAACGATAGTCCCGAGATCACGCCGCCTTGTGATTGAGCTTCTCGTGGCGGAGCTGACGTGCGGCGGCGACCATGTGTTGCAGGGCGGCGATGGTTTCCGGCCAGCCGCGGGTTTTAAGGCCGCAATCCGGATTCACCCACAAGCGCTCTACCGGGATCACCTCAATCGCACGCTTCAGCAAGGTGGTCATGGCTTCCACACTCGGCACCCGCGGCGAGTGGATGTCATACACCCCGGGGCCGATGTCGTTGGGGTAATCAAACTCGCCAAAGCCATCCAGCAGTTCCATCGCCGAGCGCGACGTCTCAATGGTAATCACGTCGGCATCCATCGCGGCAATCGACGGCAGAATGTCGTTGAACTCCGAATAGCACATGTGGGTATGTATCTGCGTGCTGTCTTCCGCCACGCTGGCCGATAGCTTGAATGCCCGCACCGCCCATGCCAGATACTGCGCCCACTTGGCCTGCTGCAAAGGCAGCCCTTCGCGGAAGGCGGGCTCGTCAATCTGGATGATGGCAATGCCTGCATTTTGCAGATCAGCCACTTCATCGCGTATTGCCAGCGCCAGTTGCAAGGCGGTGGTTTCGCGCGGCTGGTCATCGCGCACAAACGACCATTGCATCATGGTCACTGGACCTGTGAGCATGCCCTTAACCGGCTTGCTGGTGAGCGACTGCGCGTAGCGGGCCTCCGCCACGGTCATCGCCAGTGGGCGGTGCACATCACCATAGATAATCGGCGGCTTGACGCAACGCGAGCCGTAACTCTGCACCCAGCCGTATTGGCTGAACACATAGCCTGCCAGCTGCTCGCCGAAGTATTCCACCATGTCGTTGCGCTCGGCTTCGCCGTGCACCAGCACATCCAGATCCAGCGCCAGCTGCTGCTCAATGGCATGGCGTATGTTCTGCTGCATGGCCAGCGTGTAATCCTGCGCACTCAGATCACCCCGGCGAAACGCCGCCCGGCTCGCCCGTATATCGGCCGTCTGCGGAAAAGAGCCTATGGTCGTCGTCGGCAGCAAAGGCAGCCGCAAGCGCTTTTGCTGCGCCAGGCGCCGCTCGGCAAACGGGCTGCTGCGCTCGGCGGATAACTGCGGCAGATGCTGCAAGCGCTGCTGCACGCTCTCGTTGTGCACGCGTGGCGATGCGCCGCGAGAAGCGATGGCCTTGCGTGCGGTCTGAAACTCGGCAGCCACGCTATCCACCCCATGATTCAGCGCCTGCTGCAATAGCTGCAACTCGCGCAGCTTTTCATCGGCAAAGGCCAGCCAGGAGCGTATTTCCGCATCCATAGACGACTCCTGCGCCAGCGAAACCGGCACATGCAACAGCGAGCACGATGGCGCGATCCACAGGCGATCCCCCAGCTGCTGCGCTACCGGCTGCAACAGCTGCAAGGTCTTGTCGAGATCATTGCGCCACACATTGCGGCCATCCACTACCCCGGCGGAAAGCACCCAATGGCTGGGCAAGGCCGCCAGCCAGGCGGCGAGCTGTTCCGGCGCCCGCACCAGGTCGATATGCAGGCCATCCACCGGCAAAGACGTCACCGCACCCACATAGCGCGCCACGCTTTCAAAATACGTCGTCAGCAACAGCTTGGGCCTGTGGTCGCGGATGCGGGCATAGGCATCAGCAAACGCCGCCAGCCAGCGTGCATCGAGGTCCAGGGCCAGCACTGGCTCATCGATCTGCACCCAGGCAATGCCGCGCAGCTTGAGCTCGCTCAGCAAGGCGGCATATTGCGCGCACAAGGCTGGCAGCAGGCTCAGGCGGTCAAACCCGGCATCGCGGCTCTTGCCCAGGTACAGCCATGACACCGGGCCCAGCAACACGGGCTTGAGCTCGGCGCCGGTGGTCAGCGCCTGGTCTATCTGCAGCAGAAACGCATGGGCGTTGATGGAAAATTCGGTCTCGGCGCTCAGCTCGGGCACCAGGTAGTGGTAGTTGGTATCAAACCATTTGGTCATCTCCAGCGCGGGTTGCTCGGCATTGCCGCGGGCCAGGGCAAAGTAGTCCTGCGCCTGCAATGGCCGCCCGGCAAAGCCAAAGCGCGGCGGCGTGGCGCCAAACAGCACAGTGTGGTCCAGCACATGGTCGTAGCATGAAAAATCATTGACGCTGATAAAGGCCAGGCCGGCGTCTATCTGCTTTTGCCAATGCGTTTCGCGCAACTGGCGCGCGGTCTGCTCCAGCGCTGCTTCATGGCGGGCTTCTTCGCCGGGCGCACTTTTCCAGAATGCCTCCAGCGCAACTTTCAGTTCACGTTTGGCCCCGACGCGCGGGTACCCCAGGATATGGGCTTTGATCATGACAACTCACCTCTCAATAACGAAGGCCGCAGTTTGCGTGCTATCATCGAATTAATAAAGCGAGTTTTTTTCCATTAAACTTGAATTAAATTCATATCATGATCGAAATCCGACATCTCAAATCCTTCAAGGCCATTGCTGAAAGCGGCAAGCTGGCGCTGGCCGCCGAGCGCGTTTACCTCACGCAATCGGCGCTCTCGCACCAGATACGTTCGGTGGAGCAGTATTATCAGATCACGCTGTTTCAGCGCACCGCGCACGGTTTGCGCTTTACGCCTGCGGGCGAACGCCTGCTCAAGCTGGCGGATATCGTGCTGGAAGCCACGGCGCAGGCGGAGCGCGATCTGGAGCGGCTGAAATCCGACCAATCCGGCGAGTTGCGCATTGTGCTGGAATGCCACACCTGCTTTGACTGGCTGACGCCGGTGATGGATGCCTTTAGACGTGCCTGGCCGGAGGTGGAGCTGGATCTGGTGGCCGGGTTTCATAGCGACCCCTGGAGCCTGATCAAGGAAGGCAAGGCGGATTTTGTCATTGGCGGCCTGCCGGGCAAGATGAAAATGCTGCAGCATGTGCCGCTTTTCACCTTTGAAATCATGGCGGTATTGCCGACAGACCATCCCCTGCACACCCGCCCTTTTTTGCAGGCCGAGGATTTCAGCGGCAGCACGCTGATCACCTATCCGGTACCGGAAGAACGCATCGACCTGATACGCGAAGTCCTGCATCCGGCCAATGTGGCGTTTGACCGTCGCACGGCCGAGCTGACTGTCGCCATCATGCAACTGGTGGCGAGCCGTCGCGGGCTGGCAGCGCTGCCGAGCTGGGGCATACAGAGCTATCTGGAGCACGAGTATGTCATCGCCAAACCCATCACGCGCAAAGGCCTGTGGTCGGAGCTTTACGCCACTGGCAATACGGAAATCATGGCGCGGCCTTATGCGGTGGATCTGGTGCGGATTATTCGTGAAACCTGCCTGGATACGCTGGCAGGCATACGTTTGCTGTGAAACAAACGATTGATTTAATTTAACTAATTAATGCAATCTTAATAATGCAAATGGCAATTTGACCGAACTTAAGCCAGAAGATGGGGTTCTAACCCTGACAAGCAAGCCTGAATGAAAATGACCAAAGGAGAATAATCAATGATGAAATCATGGCCGAGTTCCCTTATTACCATTGCAATGACCGCTGCACTGATGACTGCCTGCTCGAAGCCCGAGCCCGCGAACCCGGAAACCGCAGAAGCCCCTGCGGCCACCACCCCGCCACCCGCTGCAGCCCCTGAGGCTGCACCTGCTGCTCCTGCGGCATCAGGCAAGGCAGAACCTGGTGGCTATGTGCCCGCTGAACACGAGAAGGTCGCCCCCGCTCCTGAAGGCACCGAACCTCACACGGCTGGACCAGATGAGACCAAGACCGAGTAAACCTGGGCTCGTGACGTAATTTTTTATGTCATCTGGCTGTGAACAAGTTGCCCCGTGGGTGACCAGGCATTGTGCTGGTCACCCACGTTGCTTTTAGCTTTTAGCTTTAGCCAATGGCCTGACGCCAGACTGCGTGACTGGTGACCGCGTGACTTTTGACTCTAAGACCAGAGAAGGTTTGACCACCACCGAACATGTCATCCCTGCCACCAGGGTTAAATCCCGGGGTATCTCGTCCAGCTGTATCCGCACCGGCACCCGTTGTGACAGACGCACCCAGTTGAAACTGGGATTCACATTCGCCAGCAGCCGCACGTCCGTGGGGTTGTCGCGGTCGGTAATGCCCATGGCTATGCTTTCCACATGCCCCTGCAGGCGGCGGCCGGTGCCCAGCAACTGTATCTCGGCGGCATCGCCCACATGCACCAGCGGCAGCTTGTGCTCTTCAAAATAGCCGTATACCCAGAAAGAATGCTGATCAATGATGGCCAGCTTGGCCGCGCCCACCTGGGCATAATCGCCCGGACGTACCAGCAGGTTGGACACCCAGCCATCCACGGGTGAGCGCACGGTGCTGCGCGTGAGGTCGAGCTGGGCTTTTTCCAGGGTGACCAGCGCAGCCTCGTAGTCGGCTTTGGCGGCTACGGCGCCGAGGTCGGTATCTTCGCGGTTTTCGCGAGAAATCACTTCATCATCCAGGCTGGCACGGCGTTGTGCCTGATTGCGCTTCATCTGCAGCGCCGCCTTACGTTGATTCACGATGGCATTGGCTTCGGCCACGGCATGGCGGAAATGCTCAGGGTCAATCTGAAACAGCACATCGCCACGATGCACAAACTGGTTATCGCGCACGGCCACATTCATCACCAGCCCGGCCACATCCGGCGCGATATTCACCACATCGGCCCGTACCCGGCCATCACGTGTCCAGGGCGAATCCATGTAGCGCACCCACAGCTTTTGGGCGAGAAAGACCGCAGCGGCAGCGAGGGCCAGCGTGATCAGTATCCTGAACAGGCGCTTCAGATAAAATTTCATGGCAAGTTTCCTTCACAAATTCTGCGCGTGATTTCCAAGGCATTAACACCACCGCGCTTCACATTTCCTGCGTTCATCACTGGTAAATCCACAGCCCCAGGCCCGCAAACAGACATCCGAACACCGACAAGCGAAACAGCGCGGGGTACCAGACCAGACGATAAGCGCCGAGCCAGGCAAACATGCGGTCCAGCACCAGGGTGCCAGCCGCCGCTGCAATAAATGCCAGCAGCAAGGTGGGTACCAGGGCATCAAGCAAGGCAAATTCACGTGGCATGATCAGCGTCCTCCCGCGGGGCTGGTACTCGCAAATGTGCTGGGGCCGAATGCCAGCACCGAAGCTTCATCCAGCAGCGTGCTATGCACAAAGTGCAGCGTGGTCAGCAACTGGTGGCGCACATGCAGTGGCATCTCGCTGGCAGCACTGGGGGCAGCCAGTGCCAGCGCCTGATCAACAGCGTCTGCTGCGTGCGCAATGGCGGCCTGGCCCGGCGCCTCGTAAAGGCTGGCAATCTGCGCAATGGCGTGTTGCAGGGCGCGGGCCATTTCGGCTGGCACATGCGGCAACTGCTCGCGCAGGGCGATCACGGCATGGCCAACCTCCAGCGCCGAAAAGAGCCATTCGACCACTACCTGATCCTGCGCCTCGCCAACCCGCTGCACGCTGCCGGAGCGCTGCACCAGATCCCGCGCGCTGGCTTCAAAGCGGGCACGCCGCAGTGGGGTGGACTCGCGACAGGCAGCTACCACCAGGTTGCGCAAGGCATTGGATACGCGCTGCCGTGACCAGGCGCTGCCGCTGAGGTCGATCAGGCCATACATGGTGCCCGAGACCAGAATCGCCAGCAGATCGGCCACCGCATCGTTAAGAAAAGTCACCGGACTGGCGCTGAAAACGGTGTTGAAGCCGATGTGCAACAGGTAAACCACGGAAGCCCCTGCCCCGATAAATGCGGTAGCAGGCCTGGAACCCAGCCAGCTGGCAAGCAGGATGCCGGGGCTGATGGCAATGATCAGCGTCCAGAAGTCATGCGCCTGGGTCAGCCACCAGAAATTGCTGAAATAGGCGAGCACAGTGCCGATGAACGCGCCCGCCATGAAGTGGCGTATGGTTTTGCTGGGCGAAGGACTGTTCGCAAACAGCGTGCTGGTGATAACGCCGATGGTGATGGCCTCTATGCCCGAGCGCCAGTCGGTGAATATCCAGAGCCCGGCCAGTATCAGCAGCGTGATACTGCCGCGCAGCGCGGCCAGCGCCACCGCCAGTGGATCAAAATGCATCTCCAGTTGGGCAGGCAGTTCCTCTGCATGCCCCTGGTCGGGCGCACTGCCGGTGGCAATCGAACCATAGGTGCTGCTATAGACATACAGCTCTTCGGCTAGCCGCAGCAGATAGGCAGCCCCGGTATCAAAATCCAGCAGGTCCCTGGTTTGCAATGTGGCTGGCAAGCGATGGCGGGCTGCTTGCAGACGCAGGCTGAAGTCTTCGCGGAAGGCTTTCAGCTTCTGCACAATCTCCAGCGTTTCCTGCTCGGTCTGCGCGCTGCGGTATTGCACAGTCACCGCGTCTGCCAGCCATTGATACAGCTGCAGCAGGGCCTCGCGCACCTCGGCACGGCTGTTGTTGCGTTGCCGCTGCAAGAGTCGGCTGAAGGCATGAAAGGTCGTGGAGACTTCCATGAATTCCTTGTTCAGATGACTCAGGCGGTGGCGGTGCCCACGTGATTCATCCGTCTCCAGGCCCGAAGAAGCGCGAAAGGATTCCAGACTGAAGATGTCGCCGATGAAGCGCAGCATGTGCGCCTGCAAGGTGGCATGTGCCACGCCCTCCCGCGCGCTGATGCGCAGCAGGTCGCAAAAGTCGGTGTAGCGCCGACGCACGGTCTGCAGGGTCACATTCCACATGCGTTGCGGAAACACAAGATCACTCACCACTGTGGCGCACAGCAAGCCCACCAGGATTTCGGACAGGCGGGTGACGCCGATATTGAAGGTCAGCTCGGGCGCCAGCGTGGCGGGCAGGCCGACAATGCACAAGGTGTAGCCCGCCAGCACAAAGGCATAGGACTGGTGATTGCGAAAGATCACCGAGCCCGCCGTGCACAGGCCTATCCAGATCGTCATGCACAGCAGGAACAGCACGCGCTCCTGCGCAAACATGGCGACCAGCAGGAAGGACGCGATAATGCCGAAGATGGTGCCGATCAGCCGGTAATAGCTTTTGGTCAGCACCATGCCGGAGCGAAACTGCATGACGATCGCCACCGTCAGCAGCGCCGTGCGCGGCTGATCAAACTCCAGGCGCAGCGATATCCACACCGCCAACACACTTGCCAGCAGCACCTTGAATACATAAGCGATGATGGGGGCATCCAGCTTCCACCATTCGCGTGCGCCCAGCGTAGCACCCATGCCCAGCGCGCGTGCCAGTGTCGATATGGCATCTGCCACATCGCGGGTATAGCGCGCGCAAGTAAGGGCGCACAGGCGTAACTGCACGCGGGTGCGCAGCAAAGGCCGCCTCATGCTGGCGAGTGAGCAGGCGTTCATGGTGTGCTCCCTGCCCTGGCGTGTTTCGTGGTATCGGCATGGGGGCGGCTGGCATCGGAGATGGCCTGGCTGGCCTTTTCGTCATTCAGCCCGCCACCCAACGCCAGCATCAGGCCGGCATGGGCATCCAGCTTGTCGGCTTCCAGCTGCAGCATGGCTTCGCGTTGCGTCAGCACCACCTCATGCGTTGCCAGCACGTGCTCATAATTGGTGAGGCCAGCCTTGTAATGCCTGAGGGCGAGCGCATGGGCTTTTTCAGCCGTGGCCAGCGCTTCCTCGGCATTCTTGATCTCACGCGCATTGGCATTCAGCAGCACCAGCTGGTTCGAGATGCTTTCCAGCGCTTTCAGCACAGTGGCGTTGTAATGCTCCACGGCCATGTCGTAGCTGGCGGTTTGCGCACTGAGGTTGGCACGGCGACGGCCGCCATCAAAAATTGGCAGCGAAATGGCCGGGCCCACGCCGGCAATGGCGGCGGCATTGGTGAACAGCTTGCCGAAGCCCAGCGCCTGAAAACCAGCGAATGCCAGCAGATTGATATTGGGGTAAAAATTGGCCTTGGCGCTGGCGATGTATTCACGCGAGGCCTCAATGCGCCAGCGGCTCGCCAGAATATCCGGACGGCGACCAATCAGGTTGGCAGGCAGTTGATCGGGCAGGCCGATGGCGGCGTCATAGTGCAAGACGGGGCGCTGGATATGTTCACCAGCACCGGGGCCCTGACCAGACAAGGCAGCCAGCTGATTCTGGATCAGGGCAATGCGTGCCTCAATCTGCTGCACCTTCATGCGCGCCATGGGCAATGGCACTTCGGTTTCGGTGACGGCCAGCTCCGTGGTCAGACCCGCCGATAGCGCCCGGCGGGCGATCGCCACACGGTGCTCCACTTCACGCACATGCTCTTCGGCAATATCGCGCAGCTGGTACTCAAAGCCCAGGCGGATATAACTCCTCACCACGGCATTGACGAGCTCAAGCTGCACCTGCTGCGTCTCGGCTGCCGACGCATGGGTTTCGTCCAGCGCCGCCGCCCACATGCCCTTCTGCTTGCCCCACAAATCCAGGTCGTAAGCCAGCGATGCGGTGGCGCGGTTGTTCCAGTCGGTATGCCCGGCCCAGGGAGCAGGAATGAATTGCAGCTCGGTAAAGCGCTCGCGCGTCATGGTGGTGTCGCCACTCAGCGTCGGCAAGGTCTGGGCGTGCATGCTGTCCGCATAGGCCTGTGCCAGCCCTATGCGGGCTTGCGCCGCCTTGAGATCGGGGTTATCGGCAATGGTTCTGGTGACCAGCGCATCCAGCTGGGCATCGTGATAGTCCTTCCACCATGCGGCATTCGGCCATTCGATGCTAGCAGCGCTGATGACGGTATTGCCGAGATCAAGCTGGTTGGCTTGCACGGTCGTTGCCTGCGGGTTGATGCCGCGCATGCTGACACAGCCAGGCAGTGAGATAAGGCTGCATGCGAGCAACACGGCAAACAGCCGCCGATATGGCAGGAGCTGGCCGGACAGCCGCCGATATGGCAGTAGCTGGCCGTTAACGGCGGCATCAGGGTGCGCTATGGCATGCGCATTTTGCGGTGTTGAGTCAGGCAGCATGGCAATAAATTAAAAATATGGAACCATAAAGTATGGATTCAAACTAAATGTTCAAAAAAAATGAAGCAGCTTATTTCATGACATCCACATGCTCGGCCAGGGTTCTGGCATGCGAGATCAGGACATCGCGTTGCGACTTGCTCAGGACATCCATCAAGAGTTTCACCTTGTCTATGTAGTCCGGCATCACTTCGTCCAGCTTTTGCAGGCCAGCGGCGCTCAGGCGTATCAGAAACTTGCGCCTGTCATCGTTATTGATCAGCCGCGTCACCAGGCCTTCCCGCTCCAGGCCGTCAATAAAGCCTGTCATGGTGCCTTTGGTGACACCGGCCTTCTCCGCCAGGTCTGAAGGCGAAGAAGTGAAATCCTCCTGGCGCATGAGCAACACCAGCACCCACCAGCGGCCTTGCAGCAGATCATGCTTGCCCAGCAGCTTGTCCAGCGCATCGGAAATATCCGAAGCGGCGCGCAACAAGGCGACAAAATCCGAGATGGCCGAAATGTCGGTTTGCGGGTAGCGCTGAACGAAACGTTCCAGGCTTTTGGAGGTAGGAAGTTCTTTGAGAAGTAACATGAGGCCATGTTAGTATGGCTCCATATTAAATGCAATAAAAATCTTTTTGATGCCGAATAATTGGCTGCGGTGAATGATGGCCTTGACTGCATAAAGGCAATTCACGAGCTGTGATGTAAGGAAAAAACGGGGGCATGCACAAACCACTTACTTCATGCATAAGCTTTTGCGCCCATGCCTATCAAACAGGAGGAGTCAGACAGGCATGGGAACGACAGGCAGAACCTTAGGAAAGATCAGCCCAGGCTTTATCCAGCCGTTTGACCGACACCGGAAACGGCGTTTTCAGCTCTTGCGCAAACAGGGAAATACGCAGCTCCTCGATCAGCCAGCGGTATTCCTGCAAAGCAGGCGGCACCGGCTGGCCGCTCTTGCGCAGGCTGACGACGCGCTCTTCCCAGCGCTGCCAGACCTGTTGCACCGCTTGCCCATTGCGCGTGTCGCGCTCGATGCCGCCGGGGTATTTTTCCAGCCGCAGGCGCAAGCCCTTGAGGTAACGCGGCACATGCTGCAGGCGCTCCCATGGCGTCTGGCTGAAGAAGCGCTTGTACAACAGGCGCCCCAGTTGCTCTTCCACTTCTTTTTTGAGACGCGCCATGGGGCCGGGCAGGCTGACCAGCTTTTGCATCAGCGGCTGGTATTCGGCGGCGATGGCGGCGGCCAGGCGACTGGCGCCCTCCACTACCGCGGGCAGCCGGGTGCGGGCGCGCTGCTTGAGGTTCATGAAGTCGGCATTGCTGCGTGGCAAGTCGTCCTCGCCGATAAAGGCGCGGTCGGCAATCGCCGTCAGCATGTCGTCGCGCAGTTCGTCCGGCGTCATCAGGTTGCGCAGCAGCAAGGCGTATTGGGTAAAGCCCGGCAGGCCTTTCTCCAGCTGCTTCATCTGCTCTTTAAGCTCAAAGCGCATCAGGCGGCGCACGCCGGCGCGGTGGGCATCTTCGGCCGCAGTGGCCGTATCAAACAGCTTGACTGCCACACTGTCCTGCTCGTCCTCTATGGCCGGGTAGCCGGTGAGCTGGCGCCCATCACGACTGAAGGTCAGGGTCTTGGGCAGATCGCCAAAGTCCCATTGCTTGAGCCCGCTCTTCTCAATAGAGGGCGAACTGCTGCGGAAGGTGAGCTGGGCGGCCTGCCCCAGCTGCTGTTTCAGCGCAGTCCAGTCGCGGCCCATGCCGAGCTCGCGGCCTTTTTCATCCACCACACGGAAATTCATGTGCAAGTGCGCAGGCAAGGCCTCTGCATTCAGCTCATCGGCTGACATCTTGAGCCCGGTGCGCTGCTGGATGTAAGCAATCAACGCGGGAATCAGGGGCGATGCGCCTATCTGCGCCTGCTCCAGAAAACCCGTCACAAATTCCGGCACCGGCACGCACACGCGGCGTAGCGTCTTGGGCAGGGCCTTGATCAGTGCAGTGAGTTTCTCGCGCAGCATGCCAGGCACCAGCCATTCGCTGGCGGTCGGGTCCAGCTGATTCAGCAGCGCCAGCGGCACGGTGGCGGTCACGCCATCGAGCGGATGCCCGGGTTCAAAGCGGTATTTAAGCGCGATCTCGGTACCATCCAGCAGCATGGTTTCAGGGAACTGCGCTTCGGTGACGCCAGCCGCACCATGGCGCATCAAGGCATCACGGGTCAGATAAAGCAGACGCGGATTTTCGCGCTCGGCCTCTTCGCGCCACTTTTCAAAACCCGCGCCATTGATAATACCGGCGGGAATAATCGCATCGTAAAACGCAAACAATGCGTGCTCATCCACCAGCACATCCTGGCGGCGCGCCTTGTGTTCCAGCTCCTCGATCTCGGCAATCAGGCGACGGTTGGCCTCAAAAAACGGCGCGCGCGTGTCGAATTCCATATTCGCCAGCGCTTCGCGCACAAAGATTTCGCGCGATTCCTGCGGGTTGATCGGCCCGTAATGCACACGCCGCTTGGGGATCACTGTCAGGCCATACAGGCTGACGCGCTCCCACGCCACCACCTGCGCTGGCTTGCGATCCCAGCGCGGGTCGGTGTAATGACTTTGTGTCAGGCTGCGCGCCAGTGGCTCTATCCAGTCCGGCTCGATTTTGGCGACGCAACGCGCATACAGCTTGGTGGTTTCCATCAACTCGGCGGCCATCACCCACTTGGGGCGCTGCTTTTTCAGCGCGGAGCCGGGGGCGATATTGAAGCGGATGCCACGCGCCCCCTGATAGCTTTCCGATTCGCCGTCCTTGAAGCCGATATTGCCCAGCAGGCCAGACAGCAGCGCCCGGTGTATCTGCTCATAGGAGGCTTCTTTGTCGTTGAGCTTGAATTCCATGTCTTCGGCGATTTCCAGCAGCTGGAAATACAGCTCGCGCCATTCCTTCATGCGCAGGAAAGACAGGAAGTTCTGATGGCATTTGCCCAAAAGCTCCTTGTTGGATTTCTTGGTTTTCAGCGCCTCGTCGTAAAACGCCCACAGTTTCAGGAAGCTCATGAAATCGGACTGCTCGCCGGCAAACTTGGCATGCGCCTGATCGGCGGCTTCGCGCTTGTCCATGGGCCGTTCGCGCGGGTCCTGGATCGCCAGCGCACTGGCGATGATCAGCATCTCCTGCAAACAGCTTTCCTTTTTGGCGGCCAGGATCATGCGGCCCACACGCGGGTCCAGCGGCAGGCGTGCCAGCTGGTTGCCCAGCTCGGTAATCTGCCGGTCGGCATCCACCGCGCCCAGCTCCTGCAACAGCAGGTAGCCATCGGCAATCAGGCGTGAACTCGGCGCCTCGATAAAGGGAAAGTCATTCACATCACCCAGCCGCAGGGCGGCCATGCGCAGGATCACCGAAGCCAGCGAGGACCGCAGAATCTCGGGGTCGGTAAATTCGGAGCGGTTATTGAAATCCTCCTCGTCGTACAGGCGTACGCAGATGCCGCTCGACACCCGGCCGCAACGCCCTGCCCGCTGGCGTGCAGCGGCCTGCGAGATTTTCTCGATCTGCAGTTGCTCGACCTTGGCGCGAGCGCTGTAACGGTTGACCCGCGCCAGGCCGGTATCGATCACGTATTTGATGCCGGGCACGGTAAGCGAGGTTTCGGCCACATTGGTCGCCAGCACGATGCGGCGCGTGCCGCCGGAACGGAAAATCTTCTGCTGGTCTTCAATCGACAGTCGGGCAAACAGCGGCAGGATTTCCACATGCTTGAGCTTGGGCGAGCGGCCCTGGTATTTGCGCAGATGGTCGGCGGTATCGCGAATCTCGCGCTCGCCAGGCAGAAAGACCAGAATATCGCCCTCGCCCAGCCGCATCAGATCATCGGCCACATCCAGAATCGCTTCTTCCATGGCCTCTTCGGCATCGTCTTCTTCCAGCCAGCGCGATTCCACGCGCGGCTTGCGCTTGATGCCCATGAGGTCCTGCCCCAGCAGTTCCAGATCGTCTTCGTCTTCCAGCTCGGGGGGATTTTCCTTGGCACTGAATCCGGCCTTGCCCAGCGGGCGGTAGCGGATTTCCACCGGATAAGTACGACCGGAAACCTCAATCACCGGCGCGCCCTCAAAGTGCCGCGAGAAGCGGTCGGCATCGATGGTGGCCGAGGTGACAATAACTTTGAGGTCAGGACGCTTGGGCAATAGCTGCTTGAGATAGCCCAGCAGGAAATCGATATTCAGGCTGCGCTCGTGCGCCTCGTCGATGATGATGGTGTCATAGGCGTTGAGAAAGCGGTCGCCCTGCGTCTCCGCCAGCAAAATGCCGTCCGTCATCAGCTTGATATAGCTGCTTTCCGAGAGCTTGTCGTTGAAGCGCACTTTGTAACCCACCGCCTGGCCCAGCGGCGAATTCAGCTCCTGCGCAATGCGCGAGGCCACCGAGCGGGCGGCAATGCGGCGTGGCTGGGTATGGCCGATGAGACCGCTAACGCCGCGCCCCAGCTCCAGGCAAATCTTGGGCAGCTGGGTGGTTTTACCAGAGCCGGTTTCCCCGCAAACGATCACCACCTGATGTTTCTGTATGGCGGCGGCAATATCGTCCTTTTTGCCAGAGACCGGCAACTCGGCGGGATAATCCGGCTTGGGCAACCCCGCTTTGCGCGCCTGCAGGCGCGCGACGGAATCACGCACGCGATTGGCCAGCTCGGCCAGCAGTTTGTCGGGGGATTTCTGCTCAGGTTTCTGCTGATCCAGCTGTGCCCGCACCTGCTGCAAGCGCCGACGCAAAGGAAAACGGTCGGCCAGCATGCATTCCGGTAGCAGTTTCTCCAGCTGGCTGATGACGTGACGGGGGTTGGTGGTGGTATTCATGGCGGTGTTCATAGGTTGGCGCGATTTTAACATGCACGCCCGCTGCCCGGCCGCTCAAGATGGTCGCGCAGGTTTCGCATTCGGCCCGGGCATGGCCTCGCGCAGCATGGCGCCCCGCACTTCAAAGCGTGCCGACTCGCGCAACTTGCCGCTGGCATCGTGCAGGCTCAGCACATGGCGACCGGGCATGGGGAACCAGGTATAGCGCAGGTCTGCCGTCTGCGGGGTATTGGCGGGCGGTGCATGTTCACCTGCCAACTGGCGCGGCGATGCCAGCTTGACCGGTGCCACCCGTTTGCCATCCAGCCGCCAGTACCAACCTGCAGGCAAGGCCGGGGTTGCCTTGAACACCACCCGCTGCTGCGCGGGCGGAATTTCCGGGTCCAGCGCGATAATCGCGCCCTGGCCGGGGTAGGCAATGCTCACCAGCGAATTATCCGCCTGGGCACCCCGCGTATCCTGGCCCAGCTTGCTTGGGCGCACATCGTCCCCATCATGGCTCGCCTGCACCAGGGCAAGCTCGGTGCCTTTCAAAAACCACTCCTGCCGGACCGGCTCAATCGCGGGTTGAAAGCGCACCTGTTGCTGCAGCAGCCCGGCGGGCGGCGTGCGCACGACTGGCGCCAGCAAACGGCCATCGGGGTGCGTGTGCAGGTAATCCATCACGGCACGCCAGACCGGCGCCGCGCCGCTTACGCCAGAGACATCGTGCATGGGCGCGCCATTGGCATTGCCCACCCACACGCCGACGGTATAGCGTGCCGTGTAGCCCACGCACCAGTTATCGCGCATGTCTTTGCTGGTGCCGGTTTTCACTGCGCTCCAGTAGCGCGTCGCCAGCGCCGAATCCATGCCGAAGGTATGCGCACGCGCATTGTTATCGGCCAGGATGTCACTCACCACATAACTCGCGGCGGGCGAAAACACTTGCATGGGCTTATCGGCCTTGCCTTTGCTGGCGGGATTGGCCCATTGCATGCGCACCCCGCTGTAACGGCCCTGATTGGCCAGCGCCCGATAGGCATTGGTGAGATCGAGCAGGCGCACATCGGCCGCGCCCAGAGCCAGGCTGTAGCCGTAATAGTCCACCGACTCGGTCAGCGTGCTGAAACGCAATTGCTGCAGGCGCGCAAAAAAACGGTCCGGCGTGATATGCAGCAGGCTACGCACGGCGGGCACATTCAGCGAGCTGCCGAGTGCCGTGCGCAGGCTGACCGGGCCCATGAACTGCTTGTCGTAATTCTGCGGAATGTAATCGCCATTGCCGGTGCGTATGCGCACCGGGCTATCGTCCAGAAGCGAGGCGGCGGTCAGCGCCCGCATATCCAGCGCCGTGGCATATAAAAATGGCTTGAGCGTAGAGCCCGCCTGGCGCTGTGCCAGCACGCCATCCACCGCGGGCGCGGTCGACAGGGTATCGCTGGAACCCACCCAGGCCAGCACTTCGCCTGTGCGATTATCCAGCACCAGCACCGCGCCATCCTGCACATTCTGGTTTTCCAGTTGCAGCAGGTTGGCACGCAATTGCCGGGCGGCGTATTGCTGCAAACGCATATCCAGCGTGCTGCGCAGGCGCTGACCCGGCTGCTGCAATAACTGCCGTGCCAGATGCGGCGCCAGATTGGGCATGGCAGGCTCGAAGGGCGCCACCAGCTTGAGGCTGGCAAACCCTTCGAGGTCGGCGCAGGCTCGCGCCTGCTGCATCTGCTTCAAAAGCTGGCAGGCACGTTCGGCCACGCGGGCGGGTTTGGCATTGGGTGCGCGCAGCAGCACGGCAGCGATGGCGGCTTCCCGCGCATCCAGCGCCTGCGGGCCTTTGCCAAACAGGCCCTGACTCATGGCGGCAACGCCTTGCAGCTCGCCACGAAACGGCACCAGGTTGAGGTAGGCTTCGAGGATGTCGGATTTTTTCCAGGCATGGTCCAGCTGCAAGGCATCGGCCGATTGCCCGAGCTTTTGCACCAGGCTGCGGCGGCCATGCACGGCATCCTGCTCCAGCAGACCAGCCAGCTGCATGGTGATGGTGCTGGCGCCGCGCGTGCGGCTATCCCACAGATTGCGCCAGCTAGCCGAAGCCACCGCCAGCCAGTCTATGCCCGCATGCTGGTAAAAGCGCTGGTCTTCGGAATACAGCAGCGCTTGCAGCAAGGCGGGCGACATGGCTTCCAGCGGTGTCCACTGCAACCGCCGCACCTGATGATCCAGCCGCAATTGCTGCAGAACCTGCCCATCGCGCGCCAGCAGCCAGGCATCGGAGGCCCGGTATTGCGCCTTGACCTGGACATAGCTGGGCACGGCCGCCGCAATGCCCGGCAGCAGGCCAAGCAGCAAGCCTAGCGTCGCAAGTAGTGTCCGCTGGTGGAGCTGTCGCTGCGGCTTAGGCTTTTGCCCGGTCAGCTTGCGCATTGTCGCGGTCTGGGTCATGCGGCCCTAGCGCACATCCAGCTTGGCATTGGGCAGCTGACCAAACACTTCGGGCGCATACATCGCCTCTACCCGCGTTGGCGGCAGACTGAAGGTGCCGGGGTTATTGAGCCGCACGGTGTATTCGTACCAGAAGTGCCCCTGCGGTGCGAACTCGTAATACGCACGGAAAAATGCCAGCCCGCGTTCGGTGTAGCTGGGTGCCAGACTATCTTCATTGGACTGGTTTTCACCCGCCTGGTTTTCACCCATCTGGGCAATGCGCGAATCTCGCGCCGTATTGCCGAGTATGCTGGCGCCAGCCGGTATCGGATCAGTCAGCACCACCCAGCTGAGATCATGCTGGCTGTCGACATCCACCCGTATGCGCATCAGGTCACCACGACTCCACTGCCCCGGCACTTTCTGCTCAATCGGCGTCACGCGGCGCTGAATGCGGTAGCCATTGCTGGCAGGTTTATCGGGGATAGCCGCCGTCACCAGCAGATTGAGCCAGGGCTTGCCGGTGCCGCTATGCGTCACTTGCAGATTAGAGGCCGGTGAAGACGCCCATGGCAGGAACAAGCTGGCAGCAGTGGCATCCGGCCCGGTAGCCGCGGCCTCGGCGGGCCAGTCGTAACGTTTTTGCTGCGCGCCCAGCGTGGCTTGCGTCAGCCCGCTGACCGGCTCGGACTCAAATTGCCGGCTGAATTTCTGCAAGGCCAGACGGCCCCAGGCATTAGCGAGCGTGGTATGCCAGTGGCCCTTCTGCTGGCGCATGAGCGCACCGCGCAACATGGCAGGCATATCGGCCTTCCACGCGGGGTCATCCATCAGCAAGGCGGTCAGGCGTGTGGCATTCACTTCGCCATCCACCATGGCCCACCACCATGCGTCATTTTCCTCGCCGTCAAAGCTCAGGCGGCCGCCCACGTTCTGCAGGCGATTGCGCAACTCGCGCGACACCTGCTGCAGGCGCTCATCGCGCTGGCTGGCATCCGGCACGTGGCGCAAGATGGCATACCAGTCGATCAGGCTGGTGGTGGGCATCTGGATGGGCTTGAACTCAAACGCATCGAGCGAACGGCCATGCACACTGCCGGTATACGACAAAGCCGCCAGCGCCGACAGACGACGCTCGTTCAGGTAGCGATTACTGCCGCCATACCAGCCATGCGGCTGGCTGCGCCCCTCAACAAAATCCAGCAGCGCCGTGCGCATGCCCTGCTCCACCGAGGGCGGCAAGGTCACAGCGTTTTCATAGGCCATGGTCAGCACATAGGCCGTGAGCGCATCACTGCCGTATGACATGCCGGGGAAATACGCCAGGTAGCCCTGCGCATCCTGATAGCCCGCCAGCTGTTTGGCGATGGTTTGCCAGCGCGTGGCGTCCATGAGACCGGTGGCAATCGAGGTCTGCTGTTCCAGGCAGTTGAACGGGTAAGAGTTGAAGTAGCGCTCTATGCCTGCCGTCTGCTGCCCGAGGCTGGCACTGAGCTTGAGCTGCAGCCCGCCCTTGCCGGGGATGGCCCCGGCCGGCAAGGTGGTCGGCAGATTCAAGGGCTGCTCCAGCTGCATGAAGCTGGCCTGCTGCACCGTCACCGGCACGCGCGGCAATACCTTCTGCGGAATCTCCAGCCTGTCCAGCGGCTTGCCCTGATCATTCAGCGCTTCTATGGTCCAGCGCTGCGAGGTACTGTTATCCGGTACTTCCACCGGCCAGCGCAGCTCCTGCGCCGCCCCGGCAGCCAGCGTCACCGCTTGCGATGTCCACTGTTTTTGCTCGGTGCGCGCATTGAGTTTCAGCGACATCGGCTTGGCGGTGGTGTTGCGCAGCGTGATGATGGCCTGATAACGATCATTTTCACGCACCATGGGCGGCAGGCCGGAGGTCAGCTGCAAGGCCTGCCGGCTGACGATTTCCGCCTGCCCGGTACCAAAGTAGCCCTGCTCCACATCGGCAATCGCCACCACCTTGAATGCGGTCAAGGCATCATTGACGCGGAAGCGCACCGTCGCCATGCCCTGATTATCAAGCTTGACGCGCGGGTTCCAGTACAACAGCGTGTTGAACAGCTCGCGCGTGGCGAATTTGCCACCACCGCCGCCCGCAGGCAGCGCCTTCTTGCCGTAGTGACGTTTGCCCACTACCTGCATCTGAGCGCTGGCCGTGTTGATGAGGTAGGCCCGCTCGTCCATCATGTTGTCCAGCAGGTTCCAGCTGGCATTGGGAGATAACTCCAGCAAGGCCCTGTCCACCGCCACCAGCGCCACTTCAGCACCTGCGGGCGCCGGTTTACCATTGGGCAGCCGCACCTTGATCTTGGCAGTCACCATGTCGCGTGGGCGATACTCCTGCTTGTCAGTCTGCACATCGACCTTGAGACGCGCACCATCCGTCCCCACCGCGATATGGGTCAGGCCAAACTTGAAGGCGGGCTTGCCGAGATCAACCAGCGCCGTGGGCTGCGGCATGCCATCGCGCCAGGCCTGCCACCAGTCCACCGGGCTATGCCAGCCCCACTGGAAGAAGCTGTACCACGGCACCTCGGTCAGGCGACCGCGTACCGCCAGCACCGAGACATACACATTCGGCCCCCAGCTGTCTTCAATCGGAATCTCCACCACGGCATTGCGCCGGTACAGCGGACGCACCATGGTCTTGATGATGCCTTCGCGCTCCACCGCAATCAGCGCCGTGGCCTGATGGAATGGCGTATGCACCTGCAAACGGGCGGTTTCGCCAACCTTGTACTCGCGTTTCTCCGGGATCACTTCCATGCGGTCCTGATCGCCCTGCGCATACCAGACATCAGCGGCATCGCTCACCCAGAAGCCGCTCTCGGCCACCATGGGCCGCCCGGCATCGTCCACCGCGCGTGCCGTCAGGGCTATCCGTCCGCTGCCCTTGATATCCACCTGGCATTGCACCAGGCCCTGAGCATCACTCACGCCCTGGCATAGCGTGCCAAGGTCTTCGCTACCCTGCTCGGTTTCGTAGCTGTAAAAACCGCCAAGGATGCGCTTGCGATGCACAAAATCCCACTTGCGCTCGCCGTGCAGGGTGACCTTCACGCCTGCCCTGGGTTTGCCTGCGGTATCCAGCACCACGGCCTGCACCTTGCGCCTGGCTTGCATGCCCGCCCAATCTTTCACCTGCAGGCCCAGCGCCAGGCTGGCGGGCCAGATATCGGTACTGCCTGCCAGCGTCTGTATCTCGCCATTGGGGTCGGTGAAGGTCATTTCCGTCTGCAATTGCAGCGGCTGCCCGGCGGCATTGCCCACGGCAGTCACCGGCACTTGCAGGCGACCGCTGCCCAGGCGGTCCAGTTTGACGGCCTGGCGGTCGAGCACCAGTTTCTGCAGCGGCTCGCCACGCAGCCGCGCACCGAAACTGAAGTCCGGATAGTCAGCAAAGGAATATTGCCCCGCGTTCAACATGGCAGATACCTGCACCTGCTGGCCACTGGCCGCGCCGCCATTCAGGTAATTGAGCGATAGCCGCACCGGGATAGCACTGGCGCCGGCGTAGCGCATTTTTTCGGACTGCACGCTGCCCTTGTAAGCGGGCAGGCGGAATTCGGACACCCGAAACTGGCCCACATAGTCCCACTGCCCGGCCATCTTGATGCCATAACTGCCGATGGGGGCATCCTCCGGTATCTGCCATTGCGTGATGGCATCGCCACGTGCATCCCATTCCAGCGGCATATCGACCGAATAATCACCGCCTATCAGTTCCAGCGTCACACTGTCTGGCAAGGACTCGTTGGGGTAACGGAAGCCGCGGAAATCCTCCATCCGCGCAATGTGTTTCATGGAAACCGTTTCGCCCGCGCGCAGCATGGTGCGGTCGAGGATGGTCTGCATCTTGAGGCCTTGCTGCGGCGCCCAGGTGCGCACATTAAAGCGCCATGGCTCTATGCCCCTATCCCAGTCGGACTGCACAAAGGAAAAATCCTCGCCCAATCTGGCAGTGGCAAAGTACACCCAGGCGCCGGGGCACTTGTGATGCTCGGGAAGGGCCTCAGGGTAGCCCGCAATGCCCTGGGCATCGGTTTTGCCCTGCCAGAAGCGGTGGCCCTGGCAATCCAGCAAGGCAACGTCAGCGCCTGCAACCGGTTTGCCGCTGGAGAGCGAGGTCACCCAGACCAGACTGTTGTCGCGGCCGGTCTTGAGGTGCACTGCCATGTCGGTCACCAGCGCCTGGCTGCGCACATACATGGGCTTGGCCTCGCTCAGCAGTGCATTGCCCAGCACCTGGCTGCGAATTTCCACCACGTAAAATCCGGGCTTTTGCAGCGGAATACCCACGACTTCAAACGCCTTGCCATTGGCCGGTCTGGGCATGGCACGTTCTAGCGCAGTATCGTTACGACCTTCCAGAAAGGACAGTTCGCGCGGATACAACATATCCGTGTAAGGCCTGAATTCTTCAACTGTATCGCCATCGAGCGTGCGCTGTTTCATGCGGGGCGATGGTTTGCTGACTTCACGAGTCTGGCTTTCAAAGCGCCGCAGATCTGCCATCACCTGCAAGGCCACTTCCGGATCCTGCTGGCGTAGCACGCGCATGCCAATACGGCTTTCCATGTTACGGATGGTGACCGGCAGAACACCGCCTTCCTTGAGCTCCAGTACGCCAAAATTGGCAGCGAACTTGGCCAGTGGCGGCAGCAGCGCCGTGCGCAGCTTGAGCGGGAAACTGCTGGCATTGCTCAGCGTGCGGCCGCTGGCATCGCGCAGATTCCTGGGCAGGGTCAGCTCATAGGCTGCACCCGGCTTGAATGGGCCTTTGAACAGCACGCTGATGAGCTGATCCTGCTCTGCCACACGGTAGGAAGACGCCGCGCCGGGACGCTGGGCATTGAGTGCCTTGGCACGTGCCGGGCTGATCTCCATGGGCGCCTGGGATTTGCCCGCGCCGACCAGCCGTATCTGCTCCAGCTGTGCCAGGCTGACCGATTCACTGAAGCGCAGCTCGATATCCGATAGCGGCGAGCATGGCGCGTTCGGCTTTTCGCGCGTGCAACTCAGCTCAGCGCGAAACACTGGCCGCACCTGGTAGGTCACCGACTCGCGCTGGGTAGACTTGCCGCCCGACATGCTTTCGATGCCGGCATCCCAAACCAGCTGCATGCGGCTACCCGGCGCCAGAGGGCGCTGGCAACGCAGACCCAGCGCGGGGGACGACATGTCCAGCTGCAAGGTTTGCAGCGCCGTCTTCAGCTGGGCCGCCGACAATGTGCGCACGGGAATGCGCTCGCTCACACCCTCCGGGGCGCACCAGGCATGCTGCTCCACACTTTGCGGCTTGATGGCAAACGGTGTCTCGATGATGAACACCTGGTCTTCTTCAATCGGGTTGTACGACTCCGGCAGCACATGCTTCAGCCACGGGCCGGCCATGAAAAAGCGGAACGGTGCTGTCCCGGCATATGTCTCGCCATCCAGCGACTTGAGATCGCGGCGCGGAGTGAACTGGCACTGAGCCCCGGCGTCCAGCTTGCCGCTCAGGCGATAAACCCAGGTACGGCTATCCTGCCAGCGCCCTTCCCCTGACAACGGGCAGTCAATATCAAAGGGAGCGGCCGCTTCCGCATCGCCTAGCTTTACCATGTCCACATTGAAAATCGCGGTGGCCTGATTCACCTTGCGCACCTCGCCCTGCGGTGAGAAATCGCGTACCTCAACCGCGGCAGAGGCCAGCCCGTGCATCAAGAGTCCACTGAGCAGGACAAACATGGAGGAATTTTTCAGCATGAGCAAGGCTCTCCTGGCGATAGATAACGACAACAAGCAGGGGCTTATTGTCCAGGGTGATGGTGAATTCTGTGTGATGTTAAGACGGGCGCCCCGACATCCAGCGCTTACTTGATCACACAGTTTTCAAGCCCGGTGTTGCCGCCCTTGAACTCGGGCTCGAAATAGAATTTGTGAAAGCGCCATTTGCCCGCTTTGGTTTTCTTCATGACGGCAATGCCGGTGCCGTAATCATGCGTGGTCGGGTCCTGCAGGCCAAAGTGCATGGCAACATGGCGGCCGTTGGCGGCGGCGTGGCCGAGGTAGGTGCCGTAGTCCGGCACTTCCAGCTTGAAGTCATAACTGGCATAGCTGCCACGGCTGTGTTCGGGCTTGAGGGTCATGGTGACAGTGCCGGTATAAGCTCCCTCGTGTGCATCATCGCCCGTGCATTGGTATACGCCGCTGAAATCCTCGCCGGTGAATTTGCCCGCCGAGGCCTTGGCCTGCGCCTGCAGCGGCACTGCAATGGAAACCAGAAGCATGAGACTAGCCAATGAAAAACGCGACATACCTTCCCCTTTTTTGAAAAATGACGATGAACCTGCATGGCCCCTTGGCCAGCCCCAGGCCCAGTGAACGGCACAGTAAACGCAGCGGAACTCACTGGCGGGGGCATTATCGAATTATCATACCTCTACCTGCATGAATAATCTGTAGCCACCCTCTGTTACCACCATGGGAGTCCTCTTTGCATTCTGTTTTCAAACCTTTTGGCTCGGCATTACGCTATCTCAATTGCATGCGCCAGCTCTTCACCAGTGCCATCGTTGCCTGGTTTGCTCACCGCGCCACCAGCAAGGGCGCGGCCCTGGCGTTTTATACGATTTTTTCGCTGACGCCTATTCTGGTGCTGGTGATTGCCGTCACAGGGTACTTTCTGGGCGAGCAATCAGCACAAGGGCATGTGGTTGCCGAGCTGTCCATGCTGGTTGGCGACAGCGGCGCCCGCGTGATCAGCTCCCTTCTGGCGGCATCGCATAACCACACCTCGGGCATCATCGCTTCCGTCGTGGCGGCCCTGTTGATTTTCATAGGCGCGACCACGGTATTTGCCGAGCTGAAGGCCAGCCTGGATGAAATCTGGGAAGTGGAGAAAGCCGTCGTCAGCAATAAACATGCATTCAAGCAACTGCTGATCACGCGCCTGACCTCGTTCGGCCTGATCATCATCCTCTCCGCCTTGCTGATGAGCTCATTGCTGGCGAGCGCCGGGCTAGGGCTGATCGAGCATTACGCCAATTATTTCCTGGGGGGCTATCTGGATTTCCTGCTGCAGCACATGGCGATTTTCAAATACATCTCGACCCTGCTGTCGTTTGCGGTAATTACCGCCATGTTTGCCGTGGTCTACAAGATGCTGCCGGATGTGCGGCTGTCGTGGTCGGATGTGGTGGTGGGCGCCGTGCTCACGGCCTTGCTGTTTGGCCTGGGGAAATTGCTGATCGGCATGTATCTGAGCCGCAGCGGCATTTCATCCAGCTTTGGCGCGGCGGGCTCGCTGATCGCGCTGTTGCTGTGGATTTATTACTCCGCGCAGATTTTCTTTTTTGGCGCCGAGGTCACCCGGCAATTTGCTCTCACTTACGGCAGCCTGAAAGAGCAAAACGACCAGCCCTAAACCTCCGCTGGCATAAAGCGGGAGCGCAAATCTTCCAGATTGAGCTCCTGCAGTATCTGCTCCAGCCGCTCGCGCGCATTGCGCCGCGGATTATTCTTGTAACGGGCGATGATGAGCTCGTTTTTCATGGAATGCTCCCAGCCGACCAGCTCGGTCACCGTCACCTGATAGCCATGCGCCTCAAGCTGCAGGCAGCGCAGCACATTGGTGATCTGGCTGCCAAATTCGCGGGTATGAATCGGGTGACGCCAGATTTCCGATAGCGGCGTTTTGCCAAAGGACTCATTCTTGCGCTTGCGCAGCACCTCGGCCACTTCCGCTTGGCAGCACGGCACCAGCACCATGAATTGCGCCTGCTTTTGCAGGCCAAACTGTATCGCATCATCCGTGGCGGTATTGCAGGCATGCAGCGCCGTCACGATTTCCACTTTTGGCGGCAAGGCCGTCGACCGCATGGCGTCTTCCACCGACAAATGATGGAACTGCATGCGCGCGAACCCCAGATCGGACGCCAACTGACGGGATTTTTCCACCAGCTCGGCGCGGGTTTCCACCCCCACCACCTGCCCGGCCGCCTGCTGCTTCATGAAGAGATCGTAAAGAATAAAGCCCAGATAGGATTTTCCCGCCCCATGATCCACCAGCATGGGTGAAGGATTGCCCTGCATGACTTCCTGCAGCAAAGGCTCAATGAACTGGTAGAGGTGATACACCTGCTTCAGCTTGCGGCGCGTGTCCTGGTTGAGCTTGCCGTCGCGCGTCAGGATGTGCAGCTCCTTGAGCAGGGCGATGGATTGATTGGGGTGAATTTCGGGGATGAGGGTCATGGCGACATTTTATCATCCTCTGGTAGCGACTTTATTGACTGTTGTTTGCTTGCAACGCAACAGGCTCGCCAGCTATTCAAAAAATGTAAATTCACTTGTGCATTCTTGAAAACAAGAACCATTCTCAAATATAATAATACCCATAACTAAATAAGTGTTAATACACAAAATTAAGGTATGCCAACCATACCGCCTCATCATCAAATAGTCAGGAAAAATCATGAATATCAATAGGGTTGTATTATTGGCACTGGGTGCTCTTGTCTTCATTAGCCCGGCAGTGCATGCAGGCGAAGGCAATTTTGGCTGGATTTACACACTGGATTTACAGCCTAAAGGCAGCTATGAGTTTGAGCAGCGCATGCAGTGGAACCATCGCCAGGAAGCTGGGCGTTACGAAGATTTCGATATGCGCAGTGAAATCGAATATGGCCTGTCGGACAATCTGCAAATCGCGGGTTACGTCAATACCAACTACGTCAATGCCAACCAGAATGACCGTTTTGGCGAGACAGCAGGCTCCCGCATTCCCGAAAGCATAGACACATCCAAAAGCTATAGTAAGTTCCGTTATGAGAGTGTGGCTGCGGAACTGATCTGGCGGATTACCAACCCCTATACCGACTGGATTGGCATTGGTGTTTACTTCGAGCCTACCCTGGGCTACGACAACAAATCCTTTGAATATCGCCTGCTGCTGCAAAAAAACCTGATGGATGACAAGCTTATTCTTGCCAGCAACCTGGTCTTTGAAACGGAGCGCGACGAGGTGGCTACCAACACCAATCCGGAAAAAGCATCCCACGCCGACCTGCTGATGGGGGCCAGCTATCGCTTCGCACCCAAATGGTCAGGTGGCCTGGAATACCGCTACCACAATGATTTTTCTGGCTATTTTTACCAGAATGTCACCCAGCACGCTCACTTCATTGGCCCCAACCTGCACTACGGTACCCAGAAATGGTGGGCAACTGTGGCATGGCGCCATCAGCTCAAGTCAGGGTCATGCATGAATGCTGGCGAGTTTGAATGCTCCAGTGGTTATGTGAATGACGACCATGGCCGCGACGAATTCATGTTCAAATTCGGCATTCCCCTTTAATTTCTCATGGGGCAACTGGCTTGCCAGCATGCGTATGCGGGCAAGCCAGTCCATTAACCTGTTAAAGGACAGACCATCATGTCTTCCAATCGCCTGCCACTGGCGCTTTTTGGTGTTTGCCTGGTTGCCTCGCAATCATCGTATGCCGAGGTCTTTTTCACGGCTGAAACCGTGCAAAAAGCGCTATACCCGCACGCCTCCCGCTTTGAGGCTAAAAATCTGAGCCTGACGCCTGAACAAATCAAAAAAATAGAGGACAGCTCTCCCACCAGCACGCCCATCCCCACGCACCTTTTTGAGGTATTTGAGGGTGACAGGCATGTGGGCTATCTGGTCATCGACAAGGTATTGGGGCGGCATGAATTCATCACCTATGCAGTCGCCCTCAACCTAGCAGGCGAAGTTCAGGGCATAGAAGTCATGGAGTATCTGGAAAGCTACGGCCAGCAAATCCGCAATGAGAAATGGCGGGCGCAGTTCACTGGCAAAAAGAAAACCGACGCCATCAAGCTCAACGGAGACATACAGAACATTGCCGGGGCCACCTTGTCCTGCAAGCACATTACCGAGGGCATACGCCGCATGCTCACGCTTTATGACGTTGCCATTAGAAAAACATAAACGCGCCACTATCGCGCTCGGTACGATAGTGGAGGTCAGCCTCTGGCTTGAACCCGGCACCGATCCTTCTCCATTATTTGAGACAGCCTATCAGGCCATTCGGCAAGTGCATGCCTTGATGAGCGTACATGACGACCACAGCGATCTTGGCCGCTACCGTCTGGCAAGCGATGGAGAGCCGATAACGATTCATGCCCATACCCTCCAGGTTCTGGAGTTTGCTGAAACCCTGTGGAGCTTAAGCGATGGCATGTTTGATGTATGCATCGGCGACGTGCTGGCCCGTGCAGCTTATCTGCCGGAAGAATGGGTCAGCACAGTGCCCCAAGATTTTTCACCTCGACAGCCCTTGGAAATCACCTCTCATGAAGATGGGACGGCCAGTCTCAAAAAGCAGGCAAACACGCTGATTGATCTGGGCGGCATCGCCAAAGGCTATGCGGTGGACTTGGCCATTGAAGCTTTGCAGGCAATGGGCGTGCCTTCAGCACTGATCAACGCGGGTGGGGATATGCGAATCTATGGCACGACAGAAGCACCGATACACCGCCGGCAGCATCAGATGTATGTACCGCTGGGCTATCTGCACAATCAGGCGCTGGCAACTTCCGGCCAGCCTAGCAATCGTGACACCGCTTTGGACCAGCTGCCGATTGTCGACCCCAATACCCGGCAATGCCTACCCGCGCTCGCCCATCCGATCAGCATAGTGGCGAATACCGCGATGGCGGCTGACGCCCTGACCAAGCTGGCATGGTTAAATGCATTGAATCCAGCCCTGCTGGAGCGCTATCATGCCCGCCTCATCCACTGATTGTGCAAGCTGATGCGTCCCTCCCGATTCACCAAAAAAATACTGTATCCATCCCTGCTCCTGATCGCCATTTCCGGCATTACATGGCTGATCGGGCACTATTTTCTGGAAATCCAGGGTGAATTCGGCCCGGAAAAGCATCCGCTTGAAATCTGGTCGCTGCGTTTACATGGTTTTTTTGCCATGTTTGGCCTGCTCTGCCTCGGCATGTTGCTGGAGCATCATATCAAGACGTATCTCAAGCACCCCAAGCGCTGGTGGACAGGCCTGCCTCTGCTGGCAGTGTGGATATGGCTGGTCATCAGCGGCTATCTGCTTTACTACCTCATTGATGATCAATGGCACAATGCGTTCAGCCTCGGGCACTGGATCGTTGGTCTAATTTCGGTTTTGGCGGCATACTTGCACATTGTTGGCAAAAAATACTAGCCAGCATCCATACACTACATCCTTAAAACCGCACGCTGCCTGGCGTGCGCATCATCATTGGCGGTTCTGAATAATGGCAATACAGTGGTTTCCCGGACATATGACCTCGGCAAAGAAAAAAGCAGCCGAGACCATGGAGCATATCGACATCGTGATCGAGGTGCTGGATGCGCGGGTGCCAGAAGCCAGCCATAACCCCATGATTGAGGAGCTGCGCCTGTTCCGGCAGCGGCCCAACCTCAAGATTCTGAACAAGGCCGACCTAGCCGACCCTGCCGTTACCCAGGCCTGGCTCAACTACTTCAACAAGCAGCCTGGCGTGAAAGCGGTGGCGCTTTCGTGTAAAAAACCGGGTGACGCCGGCAAGATCCCCGGCCTGTGCAAAGCCCTTGCGCCGCACCGCGGCACCAATCTCAAACCCTTGCGCATGATGATCATGGGCATCCCCAACGTCGGCAAATCCACGCTCATGAATGCGCTGCTGAATCGCCGCATTGCCAAGGTGGGCGATGAGCCTGCCGTGACCAAAAGCCAGCAGCGCTTTGACCTGAACGACCAGATGAGCATCACCGACACCCCCGGCATGATGTGGCCCAAGATTCAATATGAGTCTGATGGCTACATGCTGGCTGCCAGCCATGCCATTGGCCGCAATGCGGTAATTGATGAAGATGTGGCAGTGTTTTTGGCTGGCCTGTTGTTGGAACGCTACCCCGCCCTGCTCAATGCCCGTTACAAGATAGACGTGAGTGGCATGGATGCGGTGGACGTACTGGAAGCCGTAGCCAAGCGCCGGGCTTACCGGCTGAAAGGCGGTGAGTTTGACATGGAAAAAACCGCCATGGCCTTTCTGGTGGACTACCGCTCCGGCGCCCTGGGCCGTATCAGCCTGGAAACGCCAGATACCCGTCAGCAGATGATGCAGGCGGCGAAGCAGGCCATAGAGGATGCTGCCGAAGAAGCGGCGCAGGCCAAAGCCCGCCAACAGCCGCAAGACGGCTCAGCTGAAAACGACAGCCCGGAACACTAAGGTCTCCACTTCGCCTCAGGACGCGCCCCGCGTCTCAATCCTGCGAAAACACCAGGCGATTCTTGCCGTTTTTCTTCGCCTGATACATGGCCCGGTCGGCGGCATCCAGTAACTCATCCGCCTCCTGACCATCCATGGGATAACAGCTAATGCCAATGCTGACGCCCAGCAGCTGGTGCTGCCCATCAATAGTAAACGGCTGGTTGATATAGCGAATGATGCGATTGCCCAAACCGCCGATTTCACTGACGGAACGGTAGTTGTGCACCAGCACGACAAACTCATCGCCACCCAGGCGGGCGATGAAATCAGACTCCCGCAAGGCATTCTTGAAGCGCTCGGTGGCAAACTTCAGGGCAAGGTCACCGCCATCATGGCCGTGCCGGTCATTGATTTCCTTGAAGCCATCCAGATCAAGGTAAAACAGCGAAAACGGCTGGCCGCTGCGCTTGGAGAGGAAAATCTGCCGCCGGAAATAGCTTTCAAAGTAGCGACGATTGGGCAAACCGGTGAGCGAATCATGGTAAGCATCATGACTCATCTCCTCCGCCGTAGTCTGGGAGGTGGACGCGATTTCAAACAGGCGCACTGTTTTGTAATAGGCGCCGGTAAAGAGCCCGATGACGATCAGCAGCAACAAGGCAGCGCCGCCCATGGTCTGTTTCAGCGCGCGACGGGAGGCATCACTCAACTCGGCTTTGCGACGCTGCAACAGGTCGTCGATATCTTCCAGCTCGGTGTCTATCCTGTCCATGATATTGACGCCGATTTTGGCCGAATTGAGATGGGGGGCATACGCGCCAGAATTTATCTCGGTCTGGATGGAGGCTTCTGTTACCCGCAGCTTGATCTCGACCAGTTTGCTGACATCCTCAAAGCGATGCTTGATGTCCGGCACGTCGATCATTTGCGCATTCAGGGTGTGGGTGATGCGCTTGATATCAGCCTTGCCCTTGCGATAATTCTCCAGGAAACGCACATTCTGGGTAAGCAGATAACCGCGCTGCCCGGTCTCGACCTGGACAATCGCCTTGTGCAGCTTGATGGCCTCTATACGCAGCACGTCAGTCTGCTCGGCCTGCCGCGAAATATGCACCAGATGGATCGCGGCAAACAACAAGCCAGCCAGGGCTGCGCTAAGCAGCAATGACGCCAGGATAAAAGGCCGAATAATCTGTTTTTTATAATCGAGCACGTTAAATTATGTCTACCGTTATGGTTCGATCTGTATCAGCGCACGAATGGCTTACCCGCAGGGAATGTCCCACATATCCATCCCTTGCTGGACAGGGCATGGCCCAATGATTCATTAATATCGGCTGCATCCCCCATAAACTTGATGCCACCGACCATGCTAAAGCCCATGCCAGTCGTGTATGCAGGCCGCCTGGCCCCGGTATACCCCCTCTGCATCATGCAGATTCCACACCGTGGCCCGGGTGATCATGAAACGACGCCCATCGCCAGTCACCCGCACGCCAGCATAATCATCGACATAGCCATCCAGGGCGACACGTTGCAACAAGGCCGCGCGCGCTTCGCGCACCATGGGCTCGGCAGACAGTCTGGAGGGCAAGTGCACAAACTGCTCCCAGTCATAGCCAAACAAGGTCTGCGCCTGCAGATTGGCATAGTTGAATATGGGGTCAGCGGCCGTGTCGTGCGAAACGATGGCCACATCGGCTGCGTAAAGCGACTCGGCGAGCAGCGCGTCATTGGGCATGTCGCCCTGCCCTTGGGCAATCAGCGGGCGGCCTGTCAGCCGCAGGTAACTGCTGCACAGCAAATGACTGTGGGCATGCATGAAAGGCGAGTGGATAAAGGCAGACACAGATTACGCTGCCTGCAGATTCAGTCCTGACAGGCTGGAATACGCCACGCCCTGATTACGCCCGGCTTTTTTGGCGGCATACAGGGCCGCATCCGCCGAAGCCAGCAGACTGCGGAAATCATAGCCAGCCAGCCTTGCACAGGTGATGCCTACACTGACGGTGAACTGGAGCGTGACTGGCCCCTGAACAATACGCAGGGATTCAACCGATTGCCGTATGCGCTCGGCACACTGTATGCCTTCCTGCTCGGTGGAGCCAGGCAGCAGCAGGCAGAATTCCTCGCCACCATAGCGGGCCAGCACATCTTCTTCACGGGTCTGGGTTTTGATTTGCCGGGTGAGCTGACGCAGCACCTCGTCGCCAACCGGATGGCCCCAGCGGTCATTGATGTGCTTGAAAAGATCAATGTCCAGCAAGAGCATGACCAGGCCGCTGTCATTGCGGCGGCCAAAACTGGCCAGACGCCGCGCCGCCTCTTCCAGACCGCGCCGGTTCAGAATACCGGTCAGCGCATCGTAATGCGCATACTGCTCAAGCTCGGAGGATTTGCGAAAACTCACCATCATCACCAGACCAAAGGTGACCAACATCTGCAGCATGCTGCCAACCAGCAAGGTCAGCACATTGGGTTGCCACCCCATGGGGTGATCGAGGATAGGCCCGTCAGCAAACAGCGCACTGATGCCGCGATACGCCATCAGCAGTGCCATGGTAAAGAAAATGACAGCGGTGATCTGGCAGGTGATGCGCTCGGCGGGCGCACGCGCCGGTTTGATGGAAAACTGATACAACAGCCCTGCCGACGCAACATGCAGAAACACGATACCCATTGAATTGACAAACACCGTGAGCGGCTGGCTCCTGAAGAAGCCCAGGGTGAAAACATCCAGCAGCAGCAGGCCACAGACCATCACGAAGGGAAAGTAATAGCGCACCTTTTGTCCGGTATAGCGTCGTATCCCCAGCAGGCGCACCGATTGCCCGAAGACCATCAGCGACAGGATCAGCGAAACCCAATGCTGAATGTCATCATAATGGAACATCACAAACATCATGGAAAAGCTGATGGACAGATTGCCGGCAGCCCAGTATTCCGGGCCGCGGATACCATGAAAACGCATGAAAATAAGCAGTCCTGACATGCAGAATGTCAGCAGGGTAGCCATGACAACCATGGTCTTGAAATCCAGGCCTAACATTACGGATTCATTGTCCTTTTATTGGTTCTTTTTTAGTTAGTTCACACTATGCCACAAGCAATGCTTGCTGGCATCAAAACCCGGTTAAAGCTAAACTTATGCAACTTGGAAATACGCGTGCAACTTGCGAAGTACGCTGCCTGTCATCAACGGCATCCCCCGATTTTTCCCTGAAACGAATCCACCTGGTGCATGTTAAGCAAACTCAACTCCCCGCAGCGTGAAGCGGTCAAATATCTGGACGGCCCTTTGCTGGTGCTAGCCGGTGCGGGCAGCGGCAAGACCCGCGTTATCACGCAGAAAATCGCCTACCTGATCGAGCAATGCGGCTACCAGCCACGTGAAATCGCGGCCATTACCTTTACCAACAAGGCGGCGCGCGAGATGCAGGAGCGTGTGGGACATTTGCTGGAAGGCAAGTCGGCCAAAGGGCTGACCATTGCCACCTTCCACTCGCTGGGCTTGCAGATGCTGCGGCAGGAAGCTGCCCTGCTCGGCTACAAGCCGCAGTTTTCCATTCTGGACTCTTCCGACAGCTACAAGATACTGGCCGATGTGCTGGCCACCACTGACAAGCAGCTGCTGCGCCGCACGCAATCGCAGATTTCGCAGTGGAAAAACGCCTTTATCAATCCGGACCAGGCCAAGGCCCAGGCCGACGAAGAGCTGACGCACGCCGCCGCCAAGGTCTACCAGCTTTACCAGCAAACCCTCAAGGCTTATCAGGCAGTGGACTTTGATGACCTGATTAAGCTGCCGGTGGAGCTGTTTGAACAGCACCGCGAGGCGCTGGAAAAATGGCAGCGCAAGCTCAAATATCTGCTGATTGATGAATACCAGGATACCAACGCCTGCCAGTACAAGCTGGTCAAACTACTGACAGGCGTCGAAGGCCGCTTTACCGCGGTGGGTGACGATGACCAGGCGATTTACGGCTGGCGCGGTGCCGATGTGGAAAACCTGCGGCAGCTGACCGAGGATTTCTCGCGGCTCAAGGTGATCAAGCTGGAGCAGAACTACCGCTCCACCGTGCGCATCCTGCGCGCTGCCAACCAGGTGATCGCCAACAACCCCAAGCTGTTTGATAAAAAGCTTTGGAGCGAGCTGGGCACGGGTGACCTCATCCAGGTGAGCGCCGCCCGCGATGAAGACCACGAAGCCGAGTCCGTGGTGATGAAGCTGATGGCGCACAAATTCGAGCACCGCACGCAGTTTTCCGATTACGCGATTCTGTATCGCGGCAATCACCAGGCGCGCATTTTCGAGCAGCAATTGCGCAACCACAAGGTGCCCTACACCGTCTCCGGTGGCCAGTCGTTCTTTGACAAGGCCGAGATCAAGGACCTGGTGGCCTATCTGCGGCTGATCGCCAACGAGGACGATGACCCCGCGTTTATCCGCGCCGCCACCACCCCAAAAAAAGGCATAGGCAACACCACGCTGGAACGCCTGGGCGAATATGCCCGCGACCATCACCTTTCGCTGTTTGCCGCCGCATTTGAGGGTGACTTTCAGCGCGAGCTGGGCGCCCGCCAGCTGGAAGATTTGCTGACCTTCTGCCAGTACATCAACCGCGTGCAGGAGCGCGCCACGCGCGACCCGGCAGGCGAGATGCTGAATGACATGCTGAATGCCATCCAGTACGAGGCCTTTCTTTACGACAGTGAAGAACCTCGCGCCGCCGAAAGCAAATGGAAAAACGTGCTGGACTTTACCGGCTGGCTCACCAAAAAAGGCAATGAAGACGAGAAAAACCTGCTGGAATTGACGCAGATGATTTCGCTCATGAGCATGCTGGAAGGCCGCGAAAACGGTGAGCCGGACGCAGTCAAACTATCGACCCTGCATGCGGCCAAGGGCCTGGAGTTTGGCCATGTGTTCCTGATCGGCTGTGAAGAAGGCATATTGCCGCACCGCGAAAGTATAGACACCGACCGCATTGAGGAAGAGCGCCGCCTGATGTACGTGGGCATTACCCGTGCGCAGAAGTCGCTGAATATATCCTGGTGCCGCAAGCGCAAGCGCGCCGGCGAAACCGAGAGCTGCGAACCCAGCCGTTTCATTGCCGAGCTGCCGCACGATGACGTCAAGCATTTCGGCATGCCAGCGAGTGACCCGGCTGCTGCCAAGGAAAACGGCCGCGAACGCATGGCACAAATCCGTGCCATGCTGGCCCAGGCCAAGGAATAGCCAGGCCCCGGGCAGAAATTCAGGCCTGGCAAAGGCTTGAACAGGTTGGAAAAAGCCCGGCCATTGCGGGGATCAGCGTCGACAGACGATTGCTCCCTTAATCATGACTTAACTTCAGGAAACCACCCCATGGGTCTTTGGATGCTGGCGCTGGCCGCCGGTGCATTTTGTATAGGCATGACCGAATTTCTGCCCATGGGGCTATTGCCGGATATTGCCCGCGATTTGCAGGTATCGATTCCGGCGGCCGGTAATCTGGTCACCGTGTATGCCATGGGCGTGGTCGTGGGCGGCCCACTGGTGGTGGCGCTCACCATGCGCTGGCCGCACAAGGCGACCTTGATCGGGCTGATGGGCATATTTACCTTGGGTAACGCCCTCTGTGCGCTGGCCCCCAACTATGAGTTGCTGGCCTTCGCACGTATTTTCAGCGCCCTGAGCCATGGCTCATTCTTCGGCATAGGCGCGGTGGTGGCCATTTACCTGGCGCCACCCGGCCAAAGCTCACGCGCGCTGGCGCTGATGTTCAGCGGCCTGACGCTGGCCAATGTGCTCGGCGTGCCTCTGGGCACGCTGCTGGGCCAGCTCACCAGCTGGCGTCTGCCGTTCTGGACCGTGGCCGCCTGCGGCCTGGTTGCCATGGCCGCCGTGTGGCGCTTTATCCCCGACATCACCGCCATGCCGCGCGCAAACATCCGCGATGAGATGAAAGCCATGCTGCATCCACAAACCCTGCTGGCGATGGCGATTACCGCGGTGGGCTTTGCTGGCGTGTTTACCATCTTCACCTACATCACGCCCATTCTGGAAGACCAGTCCGGCCTCAGTCCGCATGCGGTGAGCCTGGTACTGGTATTGCTGGGTATCGCCGCCACCCTGGGGCTCAATATCGGCGGCAAGATGGCCGACCGCTGGCTGTTGCCGACCATTGCCGGTTCGCTGCTCGGCATGGCGCTGCTCAGCCTGCTGTTTGCCTGGAGTATGCAATTCACGCTGCTGTCCGTCGCCACGGCATTTATCTGGGGCATGATTGCCTTTGCCGTCGGGCCTGGCTTGCAGACCAATGCCATGCGCCAGGCAGGCGAAGCACCGCTCATGGCCTCCACCGTCAACCAGAGTGCGTTTAACCTGGGCAATGCCGTCGGCGCATTTCTCGGTGGCGCCGTGATTCATTTCGGCCTGGGCCTGCAAGCGGTGCCTTTGGCCGCCGCCGTGGTCGCCATTGCCGGTTGCCTGCTCACGCTGTTCAGCATGCGCCGCGGCTGATCCCGCCTAGCACTTCCCCTCTAAGCACCGCCTGCGGGCGGTGAGCCAAAACGCTCAGGCACTGGCGCCCTGCTGGTGCATGAGCGCTGCGTTTTTACAGCATTTTTACACCCCTCTCCCGCTTCATTACACCATCTTTACATGGTCCTCAGTAAGCTCACGCCATTCACTGGATCAGGCTGATGACTCCGATGGACATTTTCAACACCTTGCTGATTCTGCTGTACCTGCTGACCAGTTATCTGGTGGCCGTGTACTGCATTTACCTGGGAGCAAAACCATGAACTGGCTTTATGTACTGAGCGGCGCACTTGCCCTGCTGCTGCTTGCTTATCTGTTATACGCCCTATGCAAACCGGAGAAATTCTGATGAGTGCGAATGCCTTGCTACAAGTGGCGATCTATCTGGCAGCGCTGTTGCTGCTGACCAAACCCATGGGCCTGTATCTGCATCGCGCCATGGAAGGCCGCCTGCCGGTGCTGGGGAAACTGCTAGGCCCGCTGGAACGGCTGCTGTATCGCGTCTCCGGAGTAAACCCGCAGCAGGAGATGAGCTGGAAATCGTATACCGTCGCCTTGCTGCTGTTCAATGCCATCGGCGTGCTGGCAGTACTGATTTTGCAACGCTGGCAAGGCAGCCTGCCGCTGAACCCGGCGGGCATGGGCGAGATCAGCCTGGACTCGGCCTTCAACACCGCCGTGAGTTTTGTCACCAATACCAACTGGCAAGGCTATGCCGGTGAAAGCACCATGAGCTACCTGACGCAGATGCTCGCACTGGCGGTGCAAAACTTCCTGTCCGCTGCCACCGGCATTGCCGTGGTGATCGCGCTGATTCGCGGCTTTGCCCGCCACTCGGTCGCCACCATTGGTAACTTCTGGGTGGATATGACACGCAGCACGCTGTATGTCCTGCTGCCGTTGTCCGTATTGCTCGCGGTGCTGCTGATGGGCCAGGGCGTGATCCAGAATTTCAGCGCCTACCAGCAGGTGAATACCCTGGAAAGCGTCACCTACAGCCAGCCCGTGCTGGATGCCCAGGGCCAGCCCAAGCTGGATAGCGATGGCAAACCAGCGCAGGAAACCATCACCAGCCATACACAGACCCTGGCCATGGGCCCGGTCGCCTCGCAGGAAGCGATCAAGATGCTGGGCACCAATGGCGGTGGCTTTTTCAACGCCAACTCGGCGCATCCGTTTGAGAACCCGACACCGTTCAGCAATTTCCTGCAAATGCTGGCGATTTTCCTGATACCGGCCGGGCTCTGTTACGCCTTTGGCCTGATGGTGGGCGACCGTCGCCAGGGCTGGGCGATCTGGACGGCGATGGCACTGCTCTTTGTAACCATGACCGCCGTCAGCCTGTGGGCTGAACAGGATGGCAATCCTGTACTGGCAAGCCTGGGCGTAGACCAGAGCAGCAGCCCGCTGCAATCCGGCGGCAATATGGAAGGCAAGGAAACCCGCTTTGGCATCACCACCTCGGCCCTGTTTGCCACCATCACCACCGCCGCCTCCTGTGGCGCGGTTAATGCCATGCACGATTCGCTGACGCCGCTGGGCGGGCTGGTACCGCTGTGGCTGATGCAGCTGGGCGAGGTGGTGTTTGGCGGCGTGGGCTCCGGGCTCTACACCATGCTGATTTATGCCGTGATTGCCGTGTTTGTGGCCGGGCTGATGATAGGCCGCACACCGGAATACCTGGGCAAAAAGATTGAAATCTTTGAAATGAAAATGTCTGCGGTCATCCTGCTGGTCACGCCCATTCTGGTGCTGCTTGGCACCGCGATCGCCGTAATGCTGCCCGCCGGACTCGCTGGCATTGCCAACCCCGGCGCGCATGGTTTCACCGAGATCCTCTATGCCTTGTCGTCCGCGGCCAATAACAATGGCAGCGCGTTTGCCGGGCTGTCTGCCAACACGCCGTTTTACAACCTGTTGCTGGCGGTGGCGATGGCGGTGGGACGCTTCGGCATCATCATCCCCATCCTGGCGATTGCCGGTGCGCTGGCGGCGAAAAAACGCATCACCCCCGGCCTCGGCACCCTGCCTACGCATGGCCCGCTGTTCATTGCCCTGCTGATTGGTACGGTGGTGCTGGTCGGCGCCCTGACCTACGTACCCGCGTTGGCGCTGGGACCGGTCATCGAGCATCTGCAAATGGTGGCTGGCCACTAATGGTTATGCCTTCCTACCCTACTGAGGAGTCTTTACGCATGCATTCCCCCAAAGGCCTTTCCATGTTCGATACGCAGCTGATACTGCCTGCCATCGCACTTTCCTTCAAAAAACTGGCGCCGCAGGTGCAATGGCGCAACCCGGTCATGTTCGTCGTTTATCTGGGCAGCATGCTCACCACGCTCATGTTCATCCAGGCGCTGGTGCTTGAGTCGCATGGCAGCCATGGCGAAGCCCCGGCGGGCTTTATCCTGGCGATCAGCATCTGGCTGTGGTTTACCGTGCTGTTTGCCAACTTTTCCGAAGCCCTGGCTGAGGGCCGCAGCAAAGCTCAGGCGGCCGCCCTGCGCAGCGCCAAGCAGAATGTGCCCGCCAAAAAACTGGCCAGCGCCTCACGCCAGGCAACCATCAGCATCACCGATAGCCAGAGCCTGCGCAAAGGCGACATTGTGCTGGTGGAAGCCGGGGACATGATCCCGGCCGATGGCGAGGTGCTGGAAGGCATTGCCTCGGTGAATGAAGCCGCCATCACGGGTGAATCAGCCCCGGTCATCCGCGAATCCGGCGGCGATTTCAGCGCTGTTACCGGCGGCACCCAGGTGTTGTCGGACTGGCTGGTGGTGCGCATCAGCGTCAATCCGGGCGAGGCTTTTCTGGATCGCATGATCGCCATGGTGGAAGGCGCCAAACGCCAGAAAACCCCCAATGAAATCGCGCTGACCATACTGCTGGTAGCGCTGACCATTGTCTTTCTGCTGGCAACCGTCACCCTGCTGCCGTTCTCCCTCTTCAGCGTGCATGCAGCCGGAGCAGGCGCCCCTGCCAGCATCACCGTGCTGGTCGCGCTCGTGGTCTGCCTGATTCCCACCACCATTGCCGGTTTGCTTTCGGCGATTGGCGTGGCGGGCATGAGCCGCATGATGCAGGCTAATGTCATCGCCACCTCGGGCCGCGCAGTGGAGGCGGCTGGCGATGTGGATGTGCTGCTGCTGGACAAGACCGGCACCATTACGCTGGGCAACCGGCAGGCATCCATGTTTCTGCCTGCACCCGGCATCAGCGAGCAACAGCTGGCCGATAGCGCACAGCTGGCTTCGCTGGCCGACGAGACGCCGGAGGGCCGCAGCATTGTCGTGCTGGCAAAAAACCGTTTCGCCCTGCGCGAGCGTGATCTGCAGGGCCTGCAAGCCGAGTTCGTGCCATTCTCCGCACAAACCCGCATGAGCGGCGTCAACCTCGGCACCAGACAGATTCGCAAAGGCGCCGCCTCGGCGATTCGCAGCTGGGTGGAATCGCAGGGCGGAAAATTTGCCCATGAAGTCAACCAGATGGTGGACGATATCGCCCGCCGTGGCAGCACCCCGCTGGTGGTAGCCGACGACGCCCGCGTGATGGGCGTGGTTGAGCTGAAAGATGTGGTGAAAGGCGGCATCAAGGAACGCTTTGCCGAGCTGCGCAACATGGGCATCAAAACCGTGATGATCACCGGCGATAACCGTCTCACGGCCGCCGCCATTGCCGCCGAAGCGGGCGTGGATGACTTTCTGGCCGAAGCCACGCCGGAAGCCAAGCTCAAGCTGATACGCGAGCATCAATCAGCGGGCAAGCTGGTAGCGATGACCGGCGACGGCACCAACGATGCCCCCGCGCTGGCGCAGGCCGATGTTGCGGTCGCCATGAACACCGGCACCCAGGCCGCCAAGGAAGCCGGCAACATGGTGGATCTCGACTCCAACCCGACCAAGCTGATTGAGATCGTGGAGATCGGCAAGCAGATGCTGATGACGCGTGGCTCGCTCACCACGTTCAGCATTGCCAACGATATTGCCAAGTATTTCGCCATCATCCCGGCCGCGTTTGCCAGTACTTATCCGCAGCTCAACACGCTGAATGTCATGCACCTCGCCAGTCCGGAGTCGGCGATTTTATCGGCGGTGATTTTCAATGCGCTGGTCATCATGTTTCTGATTCCGCTGGCGCTGAAAGGCGTGCCCTATCGCGCCGCCAGTGCCGCCAGCCTGCTGCGTGGCAATCTGCTGATCTACGGCGTAGGCGGTGTGGTGGTGCCTTTTGTCGGCATCAAGCTGATCGACCTGTTGCTGCAAATGCTCTAGCCCCATACCAGGCATTACATTTTTAGAGGAAACATCATCATGAAACAGCATTTACGCCCTGCCCTGTTCCTGTTCATTGGCCTCAGCCTGTTGACCGGACTCGTTTATCCGCTGCTGGTCAGCGCCATTGGCCAGACCGCCTTTGCCCGGCAGGCCGCGGGCTCATTGCTCACGCGTGATGGCGAGATTGTCGGCTCACGCCTGATCGGCCAGCACTTCAGCAGCCCGGGGTATTTCTGGAGCCGCCCCTCGGCGACCGCGCCTTATCCCAATAATGCTGCGGCCTCGTCCGGCTCCAACCTGGGGCCGCTCAACCCGGCGCTGAGCGATGCCGTCAAACAGCGCGTGGCTGACTTGCAGACCAACCCCGCATCGCCATCAGCGGTGCCGGTCGATCTGGTCACCAGTTCCGCCAGTGGGCTGGACCCGGACATCAGCCCTGCCGCCGCCTACTTTCAGGTGGCGCGTATCGCCCAGGCGCGGCATCTGACAGCGGATCAGCTGAATGCGCTGGTGAAGGCGCATATTGAAGGGCGTCAGTTCGGTGTGCTGGGCGAGCCACGCGTCAATGTCCTGGAACTCAATCTGGCGCTGGACGCCTTGCAGCCACAGCAGCGGAGTCAATAAGATGGGAGTGCGCGACATGAATATGCACATCCACCCAGGCCCGCGATGCCTTGCATGCTGCTCTGCTGACGCCGCCCCGAAATCGCCTATACTGCGCACATGAGCCATACGCGCCCTGATCCCGATGCGCTGCTGGAAAAACTGCAGCAGGAAGATGCCCGTCAACAACGCGGCAGGCTCAAGATTTTCTTCGGCAGCTGCGCCGGTGTAGGCAAGACCTTTGCCATGCTGACCGCCGCCCATGCCCGCATGCAGGAAGGCGAGGATGTGCTGGTGGGCGTGATCGAAACCCATGGCCGCCGTGACACCGAATCGCGTCTGCAAGGCTTGCCGCAACTGCCGCTCAAAAGCCTGAGCTATCGGGATAAAACCCTGCACGAGTTTGATCTGGACGCCGCACTGGCACGCCGCCCCGGCCTGCTGCTGGTGGATGAGCTGGCGCATTCGAATGCCGAGGGCTCCCGCCATCGCAAACGCTGGCAGGATGTGGAAGAACTCTGCTCGGCGGGCATCGACGTCTACACCACGCTTAACGTGCAGCACCTGGAAAGCCTGAATGATGTGGTGGGCCAGATTACCGGCATCCGGGTATCAGAAACGGTGCCGGACAAGGTGTTTGACCTCGCCGATGAGGTGACACTGGTCGACCTGCCGCCGGAAGAGCTGCTGCAGCGCCTGCAGGAAGGCAAGGTCTATATGTCGCAGCAGGCGGAACGCGCGCGGCGCCATTTTTTCCGCAAGGGCAACCTCATCGCCCTGCGCGAGATGGCATTGCGCCGCACCGCTGACCGCGTGGATGCGCAGATGCGCGAATATCGCACTGACCAGAGCATCCAGCACGTCTGGCAAACCCATGAGCGCATACTGGTGGGCCTGGGGCCGGGCCCGGAGGCCGAGCAACTGGTGAGAACCGCCGCCCGCCTTGCCATCAGCATGAAAGCCGAATGGCTGGCCGCCTATGTGGAAACGCCCGCCCTGCAAAAGCTCGGGCACGCCGAGCGTCAGGCCATCCTGGACAACCTGCGGCTGGCGCAAACACTGGGCGCGGCGACCACCGCCACCCTGAGCGGTGATGAAGTCAGCACTGTGCTGCTGGACTATGCGCGCAGCCGCAATGTCTCGCGCCTGGTGGTAGGCAAGCCAAGGCGGCCTTTGCTGATGCGCCTGTTCGTCCCCAGCGTGACCGATCAACTGGCGAAGGAAGCCACCGATATTGACTTGCATGTGGTGGTGCGCCAGCCCAAGCCACGGCATAAGCCAGCACCGCAGCACAGCCTGCAAATGGCGGCCAATGCCCATTTATCCGGCCTGAAAAAACGTGGCTACCTGTGGGCACTGGCCATCAGTGCGACCACCTCGGTGATCGCGGGCATGCTGCTGCAATACTTCGAGCTATCAAATGTCATCATGCTTTACCTGCTGGGTGTCATGCTGATCTCGATACGCTATGGACGTGGCCCCGGCATCCTGGCATCCATTCTCAGCGTATCGGCGTTTGATTTCTTTTTTGTGCCGCCCAAGCTGTCGTTTACCGTCTCCGACACGCAATACCTGCTGACCTTTGGCATCATGCTGTCGGTGGCGCTGGTCATCAGCAACCTCACCTCCAGCCTGCGCTATCAGGCCGTGATCGCCAATTACCGCGAACGCCGCAGCCTGGCCCTGTACGAGATTGGCAAGGAGCTGGCCTCCACCATGACTACGCAGCATATTGTCGAGGTCAGCGTGCACCATATCGCCAGCCTGTTTCAGAGCCGCGCTGCCATTTTGCTGCCGGATGCCGATGACAAGCTGCGGGCACCGGAAGCAGATGCCGGGCATGGGCATACCCTGGCCGATGTGGATCTCGGCATCGCGCAATGGACCTTTGATCATCAGGAACACGCTGGTCTGGGCACCAATACCCTGCCCTCCAGCCCGGTGCTGTATGTGCCGCTCAAGGCGCCGATGCGCACCCGCGGCGTGCTGGCCATCGTCCCGGAAAACCAGGCGGCCATCTTTTTGCCGGAACAACGCCAGCTGCTGGATACCTTTGCCGCGCAGATTGCCCTGGCGCTGGAGCGCAAGCATTACGTCGAAGTGGCGCGCGATGCGCTGATTTCCATGGAGTCGGAGCGCTTGCGCAATTCGCTGTTAAGCGCGATTTCCCATGACCTGCGCACCCCGCTGACCTCGCTGCTGGGCATCGCCGACCAGCTGCGCCAGGCCCCGGACATGCCCTCTGACCGGCATGCCCAGCTGGAAACCATGTACGACCAGGCGTTTCGCATGCAGCAACTAGTGGTGAATCTGCTGGACATGGCACGCCTGCAAGCTGGCAGCGTGCAACTCAACAGCCAGTGGCAGGTATTGGAGGAGGTGCTGGGCAGCGCCCTGCGCGCCATGCAACCAGTCAGCCAGCAGCACCGTATTGAAGTCACGCTGCCGCCCGAGCTGCCCCTGCTGCAGTTTGATGCCGTGCTGCTGGAGCGGGTGTTCTGCAACCTGCTGGACAATGCCTGCAAATACAGTCCGCCGAATACCACCATACGCATTTCTGCCCAGCAGCATCCAGGTGAGGTGTGGGTCACCGTGGCCGATGAAGGCTGGGGCCTGCCAGCCGGGATGGAAACCCAGATATTCCAGAAATTTACCCGCGGCAAAGTCGAGTCGCCGCAACCTGGTGTCGGTCTGGGGCTTTCCATCTGCAAGGCCATCATTCAGGCGCATGGCGGCGCGCTATGGGCAGAAGCGCAACAGCCGCATGGCACACGGTTCATTTTTTCCTTACCATTGGGCGAACCACCCGCACCCCCACTCGCCGAGGAAACACCTGCATGAGCAACACGGCCACCATCATCCTGATTGAAGATGAAGTCCAGATTCAGCGTTTTGTTCACGCTGCGCTGGAAGATGCCGGTTTCACCGTGCACAGCACGCCCAGCGGCAAACAAGGGGTGATTGATACCGGCACGCGCAAACCGGATGCCATCATTCTCGACCTCGGCTTGCCGGATATGGATGGCATAGACGTTATTCGCCAGATTCGCAGCTGGAGCAATGTGCCGATGATAGTGCTCTCGGCCCGCACGCAGGAGGCGCAAAAAGTCAGCGCACTGGATGCCGGCGCCGATGATTACCTGACCAAGCCGTTTGGCACGGCCGAGTTGCTGGCACGCATACGCGCCCAGTTACGGCGACATTCGCAGGCGGGCAATGCGGCACAGGAGAGCGTTTTCACCATGGGGGATATTCGGGTGGACCTGGTGAATCGCCAGGTGCATCGCGGCGGTGCGCTGGTCAGTCTCACCCCCATCGAGTTCAGGTTATTGGCCACGCTGATCCGCTATGCCGGGCGCGTGGTCACCCAACGCCAGTTGCTGAAGGAGGTCTGGGGCCCCAGCCATATCGAGAGCGGACATTATGTGCGCATCTACATGGGCCATCTGCGGCACAAGCTGGAGGCAGACCCGGCGCAACCGCGCTACCTGCTGACGGAGACCGGTGTGGGCTATCGCCTGCTGGCAGACGCTGACTGAGAGACACGCTGGCTCACTTTGGCTAAGAACTGGCAGATGGGTCAGCGCCTTACCATGGGCATGTGCATGGGATTCACCTTGCTTCTGGCAGCCATTGCGCCGAGACTCGGGGCGTGCATTCCATCGCCACACTTCCCGCCTAGTAACAAACAGCGGTGAACTTGTCGGCGTTTATGCTTTCCATTTAAACATCAACCACTGAATAAGAACCGCATGCCACCGCTATTTTCCCGCCCATTGTTCCGCACCTTCTGGATTACGCTGCTTCTGCTGCTGATTGCACTTGGCGCCTGCGAGCTGGCGGGCTGGCCGTTTCTGCGGGCGCCAGCACAGCAGTTTCTGAGTGAAAAGCTGGAACGCAAGATTGTCATCACCGCGCCGTTTGAGCTGCATCTCCTCGGCGGGATTTATCTGCGCGCCGGTGGGCTGAATATCTCCGCGCCGGATGCTTTCAAGGTGCCGCATTTTGTGGATGTGAAAGAAGCCGAACTGCGGCTGCGTTATCGTGATTTGCTCACGCTCCAACCTGGCGATGCCTATCGCATCAAGAGCCTGCGCGTGCAAGAGATTGATGCCCGCGTGCTGCGCAATCGGGATGGCGTATCCACCTGGCAGTTCAAGCAGGATGACCAGGAACCGCCACGGCCCTTCCCCATCTTTGAAAACCTGGTGATCCATAACGGCACGGCGGTCGTGCGCGATGCACTCTCGGAAGCCGATCTGGATCTGCGCTTCAACACGCAGGAAGGCACAGAGCAGACGGCCAGCAAGCCGGCCAGTGCCGCCATGCAATCCAATGTCGATATTGAAGGCAAGCTGCACAAAGAGGCGCTGCGCGGCCACTTGGCCACCAGCGGCTTTTTGCCGATTGCCAGCCTCAAGGAAAGCAACGACACCGTGCGCTCCAAAGGCTGGGTGGAGTACGGTGGCCTGCGCGCTGACTTTGATGGCCAGGTGGCCGATGCGCTGGGCGAGCAATCCATCAAGGGCACCCTGACGGTAAAAGGCCCATCGCTGAGCCTGTTTGGCAATCTGGTCAGCACGGTATTACCCACCACGGCGCCATTTACCCTGACCACCAGATTGCAAAAGGAAGGTGGCTTGTGGCTGGCCGATGTCACCTCAGCCCATATCGGCAGCAGTGATCTCACGGGCAAATTCAAATACGACTTGCGGCCGGCAACGCCGCTGCTCACCGGCGATATTCGCGGCAAGCGTTTTGTGCTGGCTGACCTCGGGCCGGCCTTTGGTACCGCCAGCGAAGCAGAGGCCGGTGACAATGCGCCCCGTACCCGCGCCATTCCGGATAAGCCCTTGAACCTGCCCGCGCTGAACAAGATGGATGCCCGCATCAGCATCCTGATGGATTACGTGGACCTGGGCTCGGCTTTCCAGCGGCCGATTGCGCCGCTGAAAGCCACCCTGCAACTGGAAAAAGGCAAGCTGGGCCTGGCCGATATAGACGCCAGCACGGCGGATGGCAGCCTCTCCGGCATGATCTCGGTAGACGCCAGCAAGCTCAATGGTCTGGAAGCCGATGTGAAGAAGCTGCCGCCCGAGGCGATTCCGGTCTGGCGCGCTGAGCTCGCCTGGAAAAACATTGATCTCTATAAATGGCTGAAAATCTCGCAAACCCAGCGCGAAAATGCCAAAAAGGAAAACAAGCCCGAACCGCAGCCCTATCTCACTGGCCGCTTAAACGGCAAAGCGAAACTGGATGGCAAAGGCCAAACCACCGCCGAGCTGCTGGGTTCGCTAGACGGCAATGTCTTCATGACCGTGCGCGATGGCTCGATCTCGCACCTTATCGTAGAAGCGCTGGGGCTGGATATTGCCCAGGCGCTGGGCGTGATGATACAGGGCGACAGCCCGGTGCCCCTGCAATGCGCCGTGATCGATATGCAGGCAACGCACGGAATACTCAGCCCCCGCGTGGGCTTGATGGATACGCCAGTGACGCGTGTGCTGACCGATGGCCATATCGACATGGGTAAAGAGCAGCTGGACCTGCGTCTGGTAGCCAAGCCAAAGAACGTATCGCCGCTGACCGTGCGCTCGCCCATACACGTACAAGGCAGCTTTCTGCAACCCGAGGTGTCTATCGAAAAAACGCCGATTGCCCTGCGCGTGATTGGTGGCATTGCCCTGGGGCTGATCAATCCACTGGCGGCCATCCTGCCATTTGTCGACCCCGGCAATGGCAAACAGGCAAGCTGCGCCGAGGTCCTGCAGCAGCTCAAGCAGGAAGCCGCACCAGGCAAAACATCGTCGCGATAGGCGCATGCGCGCTGCAACCTGTTAAAATGCGGCATGCCTTATATCACGCTCGACCAAGCCAGCTTGGCTTATGGACATTACCCTCTTCTTGATCACGCCGATTTTCAGCTGGACCCCGGTGAACGTGTCGGCCTGATTGGCCGCAACGGGGCTGGCAAATCCAGTCTGCTGAAAGTCATTGCTGGCGACAGCAAACTGGACGACGGCACCCTGTGGCGCGCCCCCAATGCGCGTGTGGCCTATGTGCCGCAGGAACCAGTACTGGAGCCGACCCACACCGTATTTGAAGCCGTGGCCGAAGGCCTGGGCGACCTGCAGAAAATTCTGCTGGAATACCATCAGGTATCGCACAGCATGGGCAACCCCAATGCTGACCTTGATCAGCTGATGGCCCGCATGCAAGTCTTGCAGCACGAACTCGATGCCCGTCAGGGCTGGCAGTCGCAGAGCAAGGTAGATGCAGCGCTGAGCCGTCTGGAATTAGACCCCGATGCCTTGATCTCCACCCTATCCGGCGGCTGGCGCAAGCGCGTGGCCCTGGGCCGTGCCCTGGTCGCGGAGCCGGAAGTGCTGCTGCTGGACGAACCGACCAATCACCTGGATTTTGCCGCGATTGAGTGGCTGGAAGAGCTGTTGCTCGGCTTTCAGGGCAGCGTGTTGTTCATTACCCACGATCGCCGCTTCCTGGATCGGCTGGCGACGCGCATTGTGGAGTTGGACCGCGGCCATCTCACGGATTTTATTGGCAACTACACCCAGTACCTGGTGAAAAAGGAAGAGCTGCTGGCGGTAGAAGCCACGCATGCGGCCAAGTTTGACAAGGTATTGGCGCAGGAAGAAGCCTGGATACGCCAGGGCATCAAGGCACGCCGTACCCGCAATGAAGGTCGCGTGCGACGTCTGGAACAGCTGCGTCTGGAGCGGGCTGCGCGCCGCGAGCGCCAGGGCAACGTCAAGCTGACGCTGGATAGTGGCGAACGCTCGGGCAAGCTGGTGGCCGAGCTGGAGCATGTGAACAAAGCCTATGGCGACAAGGTGCTGGTCAAGGATTTCAGCACGCGCATTCTGCGCGGCGACCGCATCGGCCTGTTGGGCCCGAATGGCGCGGGTAAATCCACCCTGCTCAAGATGATACTGGGCGAGCTGGAACCCGATAGTGGCACCATCCAACGCGGCACCAACCTCAACGTGGCGTATTTTGACCAGATGCGCGAGCAGCTGGATGAGGAAGCCACGCTGGCCGACACCATCAGCCCCGGCTCCGAATTTGTCCAGATCGGCAATGAGCGCAAGCATGTCATCAGTTATCTTGAGGACTTCCTGTTCCCGCCGCAGCGCTCGCGCTCGCCGGTGAAATCGCTCTCCGGTGGCGAGCGCAACCGTCTGTTGCTGGCGCGCCTGTTTGCGCGCCCGGCCAATGTGCTGGTGCTGGACGAACCCACCAACGACCTGGATATCGACACCCTGGAACTGCTGGAAAATCTGCTGCAGGAGTTTGAAGGTACGCTGTTTCTGGTCAGCCATGATAGAGCCTTCCTGGAAAACACCGTCACTCAGGTGATTGCGTTTGAAGGCCACGGCGTACTGGATGAGTTTGGCGGCGGCTATGACGACTGGTATCGCTACAAGCAACAGCAGGCGGCCAACCTGGCTGCCGAGAAAACCCGGGCTGCCAGCGCGCCCGCCGCTGCAAAACCCGCCGCTGCAAAACCCGCCGCGGCCAAACAGGCGGCCAATCGCCTCAGCTTCAAGGAAAACCGCGAACTGGAAGAGCTGCCCGGCCGTATTGAGCAGCTGGAACAGGAACAGGCCGAGATCAATGTATCACTCGCCAGCCCGGACCTTTACCGCGAAAATCCCGAGCAGGTAAAAACCCTGCAAGCGCGGCTGGATGAGCTGGCTTCAGCCATCGATGCCGTCATGCAGCGCTGGGAAGAGCTGGAAAGCAAGCGTTAAACTCCGCTCCATTTGCAGACAACAAAAAAGCACACGTGGAAATGCGTGTGCTTTTTTATTGGCAGGCCCTCACGCCTGCCAGAACGGAACACCCGATCAGAAATTGTAGATCAGGGTGGCACGCGCCGCCGTGGGAGAACCCGGCGTGATGTTGTTATTGTTGTGGGCGTACAGGTAATACTCCTTGTTCAGGATATTCTCGATATTGACCTGCAGGCGCAGGTTTTTATCGAGTTTGGCGTAAACCGCGCCGTCAAAGCGCGTGTAGCCCGGCAGCTGCACGGTGTTGTCAAACGAGGTGTACATCTCGCTACGGCTTATCGCCCCCAGCGCGACACCCCAAGTTTCATTGATGTCGTAGCGGTTCCATAGGGAGAAGGTATTGCGTGGCGTATTGGGGGCGCTGGCACCGTTGGCGCCGACGCTGGTAGTGTCGACCAGTTCGGCCTTTTGCAGGGTATAGGCGCCAATCACATTCCACTTGTCGGTGATGCGGCCCAGGGCACTCAGTTCAAAGCCCTTGGTATCCTGCCCATCGACCAGAGCAGATGTGGTTGCACTGGTTGAAACCGCGACATTGGTGCGCTCCAGCTTGAAAATGGCCGCATTGATCTCCAGCCCCGGTTTTACTTCCCACTTGGCACCGACTTCGGTGTTCTTGAATTTTTCCGGGTCAAAGGTGCTGGTGACTACTGTCAGCGAGGTCAGCTGGTCGCCTGCGCGTGGCACATAGGACTGGCTGTAACTGGCATACAGCGACAAAGGCTCAACAGGCTTGTAGATCAGGCCCGCACGCGGCGAGAAAAGATCGTCGTCGGATTTGATTTTCTGACCAGATATCTGATTTTTGAAATCGACATCGAATTTATCCAGACGCGCGCCCACAATCACTTGCCACTGCGGGTTCAGGATAATCTGATCCTGCAGGTAAAACGCGGCCACATCCACCTGGCTGCGGTTGCGGGTTTGCAGGTTGGTAAAGCTAATTGGGCCATTGAATACAGGATTCTGCGCCGATTGTGCCGTGGTCAGTGTGCCGGTGGAGTTGGGTCTGTAGCGGACGTTATCGGTGTCCTGCCGGCCAAGCTCCATGCCAACCAACAGCTTGTGGGTGACCGCGCCCTGCTTGAGGGTATAGAGCAAGTCGGTCTGGTTGAACAGATTTTCGCGCTGGGTATCATCGCGATAGGCCGCCACGGTGTAGTTGCCGCTGGCATCCACGGCACTGTTGGCAAACACGTTCTGGTAATATTTGTCGAAGTCGGAATAGCGCGTGCGGTTTCTCAACAACACACCGTTGTCAAAGCTGTGCTCGATCAGTGCGCTGTAGTTCTGGGCTTCAATTTCCGTGGGGCTCTTGGCAGCATTGCCGAAGAAAGTCGATTCGTTGGTGGCAAAAGGCCGGCCATTTTGTGAAGGAATGCCCCGGTCTGCCGTGCGGTGGTCGGTGAAATACTCCGCGCTGAGCACGACCTTGGTTTTCTCAGTCGGGAACAGCGTCACGGTCGGGTTGATGCCGTAACGGCGCAGTGACACGCCATCGCGGTAGCTATCGGCATTTTCCACCATCGCATTCAGGCGAAAAGCCGCCGCTTCATTAATGGCCTGCCCGATATCAATGCTGCCGCGACGCTGGTCATACGAACCCGCTTGCAGCGAAATCTCGCGCACGGGATCCCAGCCCGCCTCCTTGCTGACGCGATTGACCACACCACCGGCGCCGCCACGGCCAAAGATCATGCCATTGGCGCCGCGCAATACTTCTACGCTTTCAATGTTGTAGAAATCCCGGTAGTACTGAACATCATCCCTGACGCCATCGAGGAAAAAGTCACCTGTACTGGCATTGCCACGGAATACAACGGTATCGCGATTGCCCTCGCCCTGCGCCATGCCCACTCCCGGAGTGTAGCGTATGGCATCTTCCATGCTGCGGATGGCCTGATCCTTGATTTGCGACTGGCTGACCACGGTCACGGCCTGCGGTACGTCTTTCAGCGGTGTATTGGTTTTGGTGGCCGTGGTGCTGGACTTGGTGACATAGCCATCGGTCTTGGCGGGTTCGGTCACTTTATTGGACGTGATCTCCACTTGCGGCAGTGTCGTGGTGGCTTCTTCTGCATAGGCAATGGCAGGCAATCCCGCCAGCATCAGACAGAGGGTTTTAACGGGGAATGAGTGAATCGCATGAGGATGCATATGGGGAAATCTTTACCTGTTGTGATATTGAGAATTGTTTACAATTGTAAATTGTAGTAAAGATCCCCCCCCACTGGCAATCGCTGAATGGATTGCATCGCATTTCTTGCACATGAATAAGTGGCCTTGAACGCAGGCATAAAAAAAGCACACGCCCAAAAGTTGTGTGCTTTTTCAGTCAGGCTGCGATACAGCCTGCAACGGTTAAGCTGCGCTACAACATGCCAAGCGCAGCCCAGATAGTGGCTACCAGTGAAGCGCTAATCAGGCCTGCCATGACCAGGCGCGATTGACGCATTTTGGTCCACAGCAATACGCCGGTAATCGAAAGCACGATCATGGCACCTGCGATGGTATCTGCCAGCAACACCCAGGCCACATTGGCCCCCACGCCTTTGTGCATGTTCATGATGTATGCCCAGGCATTGGCATCTTCGCGATGAATGGTCGCAAACTGATTCCCGGCAATATACTCGGCGCGAATACGCATTTGCGGCATGCGAAACTCCACTTCCCATTTCGCAGGTTGCGACATGTCGCGTCCCATGAAGCGTGCGTCATGCTCGCCTTTTTCGCGCATCACCGCCCCTTGCGCGCCCTTGTCTCTCTCCCCTTTGCGTGGCTTGCGCTCCAATGGATCATGTTGAATGTCCAGCGCCTGCTGCACAAACGCAGTAAACGCTTTCGCATTTTGCGGATAAGGCTGCGGCACGCTGAGCTGGATTTCACTTTCTTCCATCTGCGCGGCAGGAATCTTCATGACCGCACGATGATTGAGCAAGAAACCGGTGGTGCCAAACAAGAGCCCCAATACAGCGCCCCACAGGCCAAGCCAGCCATGGATTTTTCTTAACAGGCGGAGGGTGCGGCCGCGTTGTGCGTTTTGTTGTGCGAGTGTTTTTTGCATGGGAAAAATATCAACGAAAAAAGAGGTGCATAAACTAACGTGCCTGGCTGCTATCGGGAAGAGGCAGCCAGACGCAGGCGTGGACATTTACATTTTTTTGCGCAGGAGCATGCCTTTCATGAGATTGGTGCGCTGAATGCGGGACATCACGAGCACTGCAGCCACATGCACAAACACCAGGACCTGCAGGCAAGAGGACAAATAGCCATGCCAGACAACCGGCCAATCCTCACCCCAAAATGCATCGGTACGGCTTACCCAACCTGTCAGGGCCAGCATGGCGAGCAATAGCCACATCAGATAGACCGCCCATTGCCCGAGGGGATTATGCCCCACATGATGCTCCGCCCGCCCATGCATGATGGATTGGATATGCATGCTCAGCTGCCTGCCACCCGGCCAATAAAAGCGCGCCATCTGGACGGAAGTCAACAGGCCATACATCACCCTGGCAAACACCATACTCACCGCGGCATAGCCCAAATTGCGATGCCACTCACCGGTTTCATTAAACCAGTTCACCACCACGATCATGGCGACCAGCCAGTGAGATAGCCTTACAAACCAAGGCCAGATTGCCGCGTCGCGCAAACTTAGCGTTCCACTTCGGCTTTAATGATGGCGAAGGTTTTCATGTCGAAATAAATCTCGACCTTTTTGCCTTCCTTGTTCCAGCCGTAGATTTCGTAGCAATTGCCATCAATCTTGAATTTCTTGATCTTGTAGCCTTCATCCGCCAATGCTTGTTTCAAGGTATCTTCAGATGCCCACTCCTCTTTGGGGTAAGCAGGACAATTGGCCGCCGCCCAGACATGCATGGTCGACAACAGCAGAAGAGCCCCCAGGCTCCATGTACGTAATTTCATCAAATATTCACTCCTCAGGTATCGGCCCACATCCGGATCAGATTGTGATAATTGCCGGTTAATCGTATAACGGCCGCGTTATCCCCCACCTGTTCACGCAGAGTCGCAATCGCGGCATCCATATCAAACAGCAGTGTGCGCTGGGCATCTTCACGGATCATGCTCTGTATCCAGAAAAAACTCGCCAGACGCGCGCCCTGGGTAACGGGTCGCACATGATGCAAACTGGTGCCGGGATACAGCACCATATCGCCCGCTGGCAGCTTGACCATCTGGTGACCGTAAGTATCTTCAATCACCAGCTCCCCACCCTCGTAACTCTCCGGGTCGGCAATAAACAAGGTGCAGGAAATATCGGTACGGACGTGCATGCCAGAGATAGCGTGGGTTCTCACGGAGTTATCGATATGCGCACCAAAATCCATACCTTCGCGGTATTGATTGAACAACGGCGGGTAGATTTTCTTGGGTAATGCTGCAGAGAAAAACAAGGCATTGCGACTAAGCGCCTTGAGCACGATCTGACGCGCCTGCTCCGCCTCGACGGAGGTTTCCGGTAGCTGGATATTGCGTTTGACCTGCTCAGACTGGGTGCCGGCGGTGACTTTGCCGTCGGCCCAATTGGCAGAGGTAAGCAGCTTGCGCAATTCAAGCAACTCAGCAGAATTCAGCACCTGGGGGATATGTAATAGCATGATTTCCGCTTAATAGAAAAAGGCCAGGCCATGATACCCATGACCTGACCCACATTCAAACCACAACCACTTAGAACTTGATTTCGGTGGTCAGGATCGCGATACGACGGTTACCAGGAACCACCAAGCCACCGTTGTCATACAAGGCATCGTAGTACTCCTTGTTGAACAGGTTCTTCACATTCAAACGCACCGCCCAGCGCTTCTCTTCGTAGCTCATCATCGCGTCCCACCGGGTGTAGCCAGGGATACTGTTGGGACGGAATTCGCCATCCACGAATGGGCCTACGGCATTGCTTGGAACATAGCCATATCGCTCGCCCTTGGCTTCAAACCCGCCACCAACTCTCCAATTCCCCAGAAAACTGTATGTTGTCCAGAAGTTAGCGGTCATCGGCGGGGTATTGCGGGAACGCTCGCCTTCAAATCGCGGATCAGCGTATGTCACAACCCCCGAAACAGGATCGGTATTGTTGGCCACCTTCAGGATGCGTGAATCCATGAATGCAACGCCACCAAACACTTCCCAGTTACTGGTAATACGGCCGGCAAGTTCAAACTCCAATCCGTCAGTACGGCGCTTGCGCGTCAAAATCGCAGCGGATGACTCAAGGTCAGTATTCCGCTCCCAGTCCTTGTCTGCGCGGTAGAGAGCAGTACGGAAAGCTAAGTCACCATCAAAGAACAGCCATTTGGCGCCAAGCTCTGTCGTTTTGCTCTTTTCAGCAGGATACGGGGTAGTAGTCAGTTGATAGAGGTCAGCTGTTGGGCTGAAAGAGTCACTGTAGCTCAAGTAATAATGTGCAGTAGGTGTTGGCTGCCAGGACAAGCCCGTACGATAACTGTTCTCACTATAGGTCAGACTAGAATTGAGATCATCATAGGTTGCCGGGTTAACCGTGGCGGCATTTGTACGCGTTGTACGGAAATAGTCTGCGTCCATGCGATCGCGACGGACACCCAACAGGAGTTTCCAGTCAGGAACAAACTCTATCGAATCCTGAATATAAACTGCCTGGCTATCGCTCTTGAATTTATTCAGGCCTTTATTACCTGTTTGAACTACTGCACTTGAGCGGTAATAAGGATTACCGTTTGCATCAACCAAGCCTTGCAAACTCTGGCGATAGGAGTCTTCGTGCAAATACTCAACCCCGAACAGAACCTCGTGCTTCATTCCAGCTAATTCCAGCTCTGTAGAAAAATCGGACTGCACGGTAAACGTCTGGTAATCCAGTGTACGCGCGATGTTACCGCCGACACTTGCATTGGCAGCGGGCAGTGCCGGACTTGTTCCATTAGGCGGCGTTTTTACCCAATATGCACGTTGATATGAGCCCTGACGAACCTGAGTACGCCATTGTGTCTTTTCGTTAAATTTATGGGTGAAAATAGCCGTGGAAACACGCGTATCACTGTCGTCAAAGTTGGCGTTGGTTCCCCAGAAGGTTCCGTAGTACTGGCTCACAGGCTTGCCGTTGGCAAAACGGATACCGAAATCGGGAACATCGCGGGTTTGGGTATAAATATGATTAAGATACAGCTCGTTATCCGTGCCTATGCCCATCCCCAAACTGAGCGCAATGCCTTTACGGTTCAATTCAGGTCTGTCGCCAGCAGCCTTATTCTGGCGAGTGGCTTCTTCGGTACGATCCATGACATTTACGCGCAATGCCACGGTTTCACCCAGTGTCTTGTTAAGATCAGCGGTGTATTGCTGGTAGCCATAATCGCCAAGACTAGCCGAAACTTTATTAGCATCTTCCAGCTTGGCCATTTTGCTGACTTGATTGATCACACCACCTGCCTGCCCACGACCAAAAAGCATCGCAGCTGAACCGCGCAATACATCGACCTGCTCAAGATTGAATGTCTCGCGATTGTATTGCGCTGTATCGCGAATGCCATCCAGATAAATATCACCAAAAGTATAGAACCCACGCAGCATCATGTTATCGCCAGCGCGACCACCCTCGCCTGCGTTAAAAGTCAAACCTGAAACGTTACGCAATGCTTCTCGCAAGGAACCAACTTGCTGGTCAGTCATCAGGCTGCGAGTGACAGTAGTAATAGCCTGTGGTACGTCCTGAGGATCCTGCAGCACTTTCCCCACACGGGTCTTGGTTGCCTGATAGCCGTCCTCTTTTGCTTTTTCTTTGGAGGCATTGACGGCAACCTCAGGTAATACCTGCTGCTCTTCAGATGACTTTTCTTTCGAAGCGGCAGCCTCAGGAGAAGCTACATCGGCAGCATAAGCACCCGAACTGAGGAACAAGGCAGCAACAATAGCGCCTAGAGGGAAAATTTGAGATGCAGCACACGGCGAAACCACCGTTTTTGTTTTAGCCAAATGGGACATCATCGGCTCTTTCAACGAACGCATAGAATCAAATCCTAAATATAGTTTTTATAGAGGGGATCGCTGGCTAAATATCGTGGCTTGCAATTTATCGCTAATGATAACGATTACCATTTGTTAAATAAAGTAAAGAGTTGGGACTTGTTGCAGAAACACAACACAAAACATGTCTAATCCGTGAAGCCCGTCACATATCAAAACAACAGCTTGCGATGTCTTCGTGGCCTAAAAACCACATGGTAGTTGTCCTTTTCTGTCCTACAAGGACATAGGATAGAAGCCGATAGCCACTACACTGGCTTATGCTTATGATGAATGGCACCAACACTTACAAAAAAGGGGGAAATAAATTGAGCAGCATCATCGGAATTCTGATTTTGATCGCCGACATTTTTGCCATTATCAAAATTGCGCAAAGTTCAGCGGATACTGTCGCCAAACTGTTGTGGATACTGGGTGTGCTGGTATTCCCGGTCCTGGGTCTGATTGTCTGGTATCTTGCCGGGCCAGGCGGCAAAAAGGTGTAAGCGGATTTGCATGCATAAAAAAAGCCGGGGAATATTCCCCGGCTTTTTTTATGCTCATCGTTGTTTATATGGCATATCGCAGTGAGACAACACCCACCTCAAGCATATCGGCGAAGGTGATTGCCATCCAGGCCACGGTGGGAATATTCCCCGGCTTTTTTTATGCTCATCGTTGTTTATATGGCATATCGCAGTGAGACAACACCCACCTCAAGCATATCGGCGAAGGTGATTGCCATCCAGGCCACGGTCATGGTGACGGCGGCCCCCACCTTGGCGACCTTGGGCTTGATATCAAAAGCGACACAAATACGTTCTTCATTGGAACTGAACGGGATGGTGCGATGAAAGAGTGACGAAGGGAACAGTACAATATCGCCCACTTGCGGCGCAATCACCTTCACCGGGAAATCATCATGCTGGCGTGGGTATTCGTCACCATCCGTACTGAACTCGATACTGCCATCATGCTCTCCCTGTTTTTCCTTAGGAATTGCCAGGTAAACACAGCCACTGAGCCAGCCGATCTCGTGGATATGCGAGGTGAGATGCCCGCCTTTTTGCATTTTCACGTACCAGGAACTGGTGAACTCGATGTCATCCGGGAAGCCTTCAATCAATTCGCAATCCTGTCCGGCATAGCGCTCACGGAATGCCTGTACTTGCTGTTTGATCAGCTGCGCCAGGGTTTTGAAAGAAGCTTCAGAGCGCTTGAACAGATTGCCCGCTGACTGTATGCCATGATGCAGCCGGCCCTGCTTGCGCTCGGCAATTTCGGTGAGGGTAATATCTTTCAGCAGCGCATTCAGCAAACTGCTGTCCTGCTCGGCCAGAGGAGCGATGCGGCTATGGAAGACATACTCCATGGGCTGCGGGCAAAAGCGATAGGGATCTGGCACGCCAAAGTTGGTCGCGTAATGCGTAGACAAGGTCGCAAGGAAAGGCGATGCATGGGTATCGCCCATGACTTGGGGCAAGCGCGCCTTGAATGCATCAAACTGCTCGGATTTATAAAGGCAGTACAGGATGCGCTCTTGCCAATCGCCTAATTGCGAGCGCTCAAAATGCGGTATTGCCTGGGCATATTCACGCGCAAGATATAAAAACTCGGCCAGATTGTAGTTGGCGGCAGCATGCGCTGCATCCAGACTCAAGGCATGCTGATAGGCTTTGACTGCCTCATCCATATTGCCCTGATCGCGCAGTGCCTCACCCAGGTTGTTCCAGGCATCAACATAATCAGGCTGCATGCGCAGCGCCGAGCGGTATGCCGTCACGGCATCTTCCAACTGACCGTGATCGCGCAATGCGGTGGCGAGATTAAAGTAGCCGCGTGGGTCTGCATGGATCTCAAGTGCCTTGCGGTAACTGGCAATGGCATCTTCCATCTTGCCCTGCTTCTGCAACACCGTGCCCAGATTGCCATGCGCTTCATAAAACGTGGGTTGCATGGCGGCCGCTTTGCGATAACTGGGAATGGCTTCTTCATAACGCCCCAAGGTTTGCAAGGCAAAGCCCAGGTTGAAATAAGCAACCGCAAGATCAGGTTTCAGGGAGATGGCTTTGCGATAGGAAGCAATGGCCTCGTCCATGCGGCCCAAATGCCCCAGCACCACGCCAAGGTTGAAATGTATTTCAGCGATTTTGGGTTCAAGCGCAATCGCACTTCGATAACTGGCTGCTGCATCTGCGTACTTTTGCTGCGACTCCAAGGCGATGCCGAGCACATTGTGCAACATCAGCGTCTGTGGATATTGACGCAACATGGATCTCGCCGTCGCCTCCGCCTGCGGCATATGCCCCGCATTCAAAAGCCCGATTAACGCTTGCATCTCACTCTGGCCAGGCTGTCTCGCCTGTTGAAATCCGGTTTTCATCTCTACATTCCCTTGTACTTGCCACGCCAGGCACTGGGTAAACCGTCCAAAGATTAGCGCAATGCAGTCGTTTAGTCTAGACAGTATAGTCTAGTCGTTATAACCGGGTTAATGCTAAGACAAATCGCTTATGAAGGAGGTCGGAAGAAATGAATTTTCAAGGATGAAACAAGGTTGGCGAAATCACGAGAATCAGCGCCACATGACGTTACTTTTATTTTGCTGGGCGGATTCAAATAGCGCAATCAATGGCAGTGCTCGATTCTTGAGACTAACACCCGCGCTCTCACCACCGTCATCTCCATCGTCCGCACCTGCGATCACTTCGGTATCGCCTTCGGTTGCCTGTTTCAATCGTTGCAGGGCTGCAGGCACGTCTTCGGCCAATATCGCCCCCGGCACAGTACCACTGTGCCCGATCACACTCAGAAGCTGATGGGCAACCTCGTTGAACATGCTGATATCACTATAACGATCTGTCGAAAAAGTTATCACCCGTCTTTACCTTTTATCTTGTTTTTGTTGATGTACCGCTTGGGCTAATGCGTCCTACGGTTGGAATGCATGGCTATTGCCTGCTCACGTGAATCCTTGCCTTAGAGGGCGACAGAAGTTGCCGTAACGCGTCGGCGTGGCTTGCCTGTGGTGACGACTTGCGGCCGGGTATTCAATACCAGTTCCCCCGCCACGCTCACTTCCACGGCCACTTTTGAAGCCACAGCACGTGAACTCCACTGCCCCAGCACTTCCATTACATAGGCGCAAGGCATCGCATCCAGATCAATCAATATGCATTTTTGTTTTGCTGCCGCCTCTGGATAAATCCTTAGCAGGCGTGGATCCGTGGCCAAGCGCAGATAGTGCGCCATCTTTTTTTGCACGGCAAACGCATCCAGTTCATCAAGACGTCTTTTTTCGTAAATACCCAAGCGAAACACATTTTCGCAGCTCATTACAAAATCAATGACATCCTCGCGTGCAACCCCGGACTTTGACATGCTAACCCCTAGTAGATATGGATAAAGTAGATGTGGATAAATCAGCCGCCCCATAGCGCGAATCACGCGCGGGACTGGTTGCATAGATTATTGCTTATGCATCGTGGCACGCATGATCGGTCAAGCCCTGATTTTGATGTCAGAAAGCACTGACAGAAGCCCGTCGCGTCAATAATTCCTACATGGAATTAAGCCATTAGCGGATGCTGACACCAGGGGCCATACCTTACCTTGAAGGTGCACCAAGCAATAACTACAAACTACCAAGGAGATCATCATGAAACTTATTGTCAGCATGCTATGCAGTGTAATGCTGCTTGTGAGCAGCACCATTTCGTTCGCAGAATCCACCCAAGGCAACTCCACTACGACGACACCACCAGAGCAAATGGAAAAGTCCCACAATACAGACCATAACGCCAAGCACCCGTCTCAAGATGGCACATCTACCGGCAGTAGCAATGATATTCAAAAGCTGAAAAAGAAATCCGAAACAGAAAGCAAAGCCAACAAGTCGCGCGATATGCAGAAAGAAAACAGTGGCAGCAGCTATTGATCGCTGCGAGTTACTGTGAGATGTGATGCGTAATTAATAAATCGCGTAAATAAAAAAGGCTCCACATGGGAGCCTTTTTTATGTGTACTTACTGCCAGATTACGCTTGCTTGTTAGCCTTGCGACGAGCACTGAAGCCAACAGCTGCAATGCCTGCCATCATCATGGCGTAGGTAGAAGGCTCTGGTACGGCCGAAATGCAGTGCAGAACGTAGTCAGACTGGTTGTTGCATGCACCACTTCACGAGCACTGAAGCCAACAGCTGCAATGCCTGCCATCATCATGGCGTAGGTAGAAGGCTCTGGTACGGCCGAAATGCAGTGCAGAACGTAGTCAGACTGGTTGTTGCATGCACCACTTCCACATGTACCCAATACAGCAGTAAAGGACAGTGCGCTCACCTGCTTGTCACCAAACGGATTGGCAATTGCCCACAGTGCGCCTTCGCGGTGATGATGATGTTCTTGGTGAACGAAACATCAATACGTTCGCCAATATCGATTTCACCAGCGGTCTTGCCAGAAATGCCTACACCGGTGTAGCCGTCCTGGGTTTTCTTCTCGAACTTGCCGCCAACTGCCGTGAAGGTGGCATCGGTGTCAGGGATAAAGTTCTTGAAGGTTTGCGTGCTTTTGCCGTCCTTGAAATCCGAACCGAAAATGCTGTTGTCAGGATCACAGACGTAACAGCCATCCTTTGATGTGCTGTATTTGCCATCGCGGTCGTGCTTGTCGCCCTTGCCATAAGTGAAGTTGGTAGCAGATGCGTTCAGGCTGAATACAGCCAGACCGATCAGCAAACCGATTTTGAATTTATTCATGATTTTCGTTCCCCGTTGTTGTTGAATGATTGTTGGAAGCCATTCTAGGGAACGAGCGATAGGGCGACCATTGTACCGTGGTACACCTGTACTTCAGTACAATACGGCCGCGTCAGCCTGGCTCGTCGATACGCCCGCAAGCGAGGTATACATTACTGTGCATTCTCCAGTTTCAATAGCCTGTCTTTGACGACCTGGGCAAGGTTGGCTGCAGTGCGTATGGTCGTGTTGCGATCAGTCCAGGAGCTTTCCAGCTGCGAGGATTTGGACATGAGTACCTGATGGGTCTTGATATCCACCAAGAGCAATCTCGGGTACACAAAGAGATAGGTTGGCTTCAAAGCCACACCAATCAGCAGATAATCTGCCCCACTTCCCTCTGCCAGTTTTGCTGCATTCTCGATGTTGTTATAAAGATAGGTAGCCGACTGGCTTGCCATGGCCGCCTTGATCGCCTCATTCGGCGGGACAAGGTCAATATCTTTCTCGGCAAGCTTTTCATGAAATGCTGACGACAGCAGCGCTATGCGCTCCAGCTCTTCCGGGGCATTCGGGATATCGGTCATGTCGTTCAGCTGAAAATCCAGCGCCATGATCTTGGGACGAGGCTCTGCCTGGGCGCTGCTAACGGAAAGGCTGATGCAACAGCACAAGCCGAGGACGGTGAAAAAACGCTTCATGTGGGAATACCTTGAGAGTCACTGCGGTGAAAAAACCAGGAGAGGCACTTACCATGGTAGGACTGCGCTGGAGGTTATAGGTTGCGCTTAATCGCCACCAAACTCGCTGAAAGCAATATGGAGCAGGTCAGATTGATGCGAGTTTCAGGCACATGCCCAGCAGGCCAGACGCCAGAATCACCGGGATAACGCCAACCTTGAACCGAAAAATAGCCAGCACCGCAGCCAGCGCTAGCAGCAAGGCAACCCAATCCACACCGGCATCCAGCCCTTGCGGCCACATCACGTGATACGCAAAAAACACCGCCAGATTGACTATCACGCCGACCACTGCTGCCGTAATCGCCGAGAGTGGCGCGGTAAATTTCAGCTTGCCATGAGTAGTCTCGATAAACGGCCCGCCCAGCAGAATGAACACAAAGCTAGGCAGAAAGGTAAAGAAGGTCACAATGCCGGCTGCCGCAAATGCAGAAGCCACGGTGGCGCCTGCGCCAAATACCTCGTTTACCCATCCCCCCACAAAGCCGACAAAGGTCACTACCATGATGAGCGGCCCCGGCGTTGTCTCGCCTAATGCCAGGCCATCGATCATCTGCGGGGCGGTGAGCCAGTGATAATGCTCCACAGCGCCCTGATACACATATGGCAACACCGCGTAGGCACCTCCAAAGGTCAACAAAGCCGCCTTGGTAAAAAACCAGCCCATCTGCGTATACGCCCCATGCCAGCCATACGCCGCCATCAGGCCGCCCATAGCCACTAGCCATAGGCCCAGGCCAGTCAGCGCCACTCGCCATAAGCTGGCCCAGCTGAAGAGGGCATGCGCTGGCGCAGGCGTATGGTCATCTATCAATGCAGGCCCCACACTTCCAGCAGCAGGGCCATGGCCCCCACCCACCTTGAAATACAGCGGAAAATATTTACCGCCCAGATAGCCGATCAGGCCAGCGGAAACAATAATCAACGGGAACGCCAGCTTGAACACAAATATGGCCAGAAACGCCAGCACCGCAATGCTCCACAGCACGCGGTTTTTAAGCGTGCGCAGGCCTATGCGGTAGGCCGCAAACATCACTATCGCCACCACCGCAGGCTTGATTCCATACAACACCCCCGCCACCGCAGGAACAGATCCATACGCCATGTAAATCCAGGCCAGGCCCGTCAATATGAAAAACGATGGCAGCACAAACAAACCACCGGCGACAATTCCACCCCAGGTACGATGCATCAACCAGCCGATATAGGTCGCCAGCTGCTGCGCTTCAGGACCGGGCAACACCATGCAGTAATTCAGGGCATGCAAAAAACGCTGATCAGAAATCCAGCGTTTTTTCTCCACCAGATCGTGGTGCATGATGGCAATCTGCCCCGCAGGCCCGCCAAAACTGATGAAGCCTAACTTGAGCCAATACCAGAACGCCTGCGCCAGAGAGACCGGCTGAGGGGCTGGGGTTGTGGGGTATACCGGAGTAGTTTTAGTGCTCATAAGACCTCAAGCCAGAGTCGAACCTGTTTGAATGCAAGCACACATGCGCGAGCAATTTTGTACCTTGCCAGTGAGAAATCTGGCGGCAAGCATCAATCCACATTCTGCCCAATACGCCACAGCACACCTGAGGGGTCGGTCAGGCAAAAATCCCGCATCCCCCATGATTGCGTCTCCAAAGGTCAAATTTTAACCGCATATTTTTTCACGACACCACTATCGTCAATATGACGCCACCACGCATCTACATCATCCACCAGGATATGCATCATGAAATTTTCAGCAAACCCTTCCGTACAATAATCCTGCAGCAGAAAGCTCACCCCTCCACAATGAAAATAGGCAACGCCACCGCCCTCGGAAGCCATGGTAAAGCCCATATCGGTATAAAACTGCTTGGACAAAGCAAAGTCTTTGGACGGGACGAAGGCTTTGATTTCGGTAATGTGTAGGTTGGACATGGTGGCGCCTGAATTGCGATAGGGACAAGAATTCGAACAAGAGTGAAAAAAACACCTCGTATCTTGCTCTTTTTAGGTACGAAACTGGGATGAAATTATGCGAATGTATCCAGTGAGGCCATCAAGATGGATACCCCATCATCAACGACCTTCCACTTGCCACCGACTCTAACATAAAAGTCCTTATGCCTCACACCAGCAAGGGCGATGTCACTTTCGTAGTCCGCCTCATCAGCCTCAGAGATATAGCAGTGAAAAACATTGAGATGCTAGTTTACGACTTGGAGTATTCTCAACATTCTCTGGATGATTTGATCTTATAAAGTACAACAGGATCACTTTTATACATCTCGGAAAAATAGCAGGCAAAGTCCTCTTTCAAGGAAATGCTTTTAAATACATCCTGATTGATCATCAGGTTTTCAAATCCCATCCTGACTAACTTGTCATGCAAATCACTTGAGCTCAGATCAACGAAATCTCTATAGCGACCGGGTCCAAAATGATCGCCCCATGTCTGATTCTTCATGTAATAGACGGCATATTCCATACCAAACTGGTAAGTATTACCTTTGGCATATTTATTCTGAAACTCAATCGCCTCATAGCCTGGTATTCTTTTCTTAAGAACCTTTTCACGAACACTGTCATTCCACGCAACATATTTAAGCGATGATTTCGTTGCGGATAAACCGCTTATCATAAAAGCGATAAGTAGGATGGAAGAAATAACGAGCCATGATTTCCGTATTTTTTCCGCTTCCGTAGAGATTTCGTTAATAGTTGTTTTTGTTATTTTACCAAATAGAAATTTAGCAATATAAACAACTCCTGCGGCTGAAAAAACTGCCAGTAGTGGATAAAGTGGAAGCAGATATCTCGGATAATGCGAAATAATCATCCACACTGCAACCGAATAAGCGCAAAAAATAACTAATGATCTGATAAAACGCTTTGCATAAACTTCCTTATTCAGCAAGCAAAATGGGGCAGCCCATAACAACCACTCAGGCCAACCCTTTACAGTACCAAGCTCAATGAACTGTGATCTGAAATCCTCAGCATTCCAATCATAAAAACCGAATATTTTCCCGCCCATAGGGGAAAATGGATCGCCGGTAATCACAAAATTTCTGAAATACCAATAAGCACATGGAATCAGGAAAAGCAAAGTTAGCTTCAAAAACACTTCAACTTTTACCCTCTTAACTACAAGTAACACAAAGAAAATCGGCAAAAACATGAGTGCCTGGTATTTGGTCCCAGCAGCAAGTCCCATAAAAAAAGCAGCCACATAAAGCAACGCGTTATTTTTTGGATTTTCTGACCAGGAATAAAATGAAATCACAGCGGCAACGATAAATAAAGTAAGACCCATATCAATATAGGCATTGCCAAAATAGGACCTCGAAATTTGCAACCAAATCAATACTGATAAAACAGCAACAAAAGAATCAAAATAGCGTTTTGCCACTTGGTATATCAAAACGGCGGTTAGCCATCCTGCCAATGCATGCAACAAATGCGGAAAAATATCATCCACCAGGATCATTCCTGCGGCGTAAAGCAACTCATAGTTATATGGAAACCATGGATACCTTATCCATTCATTCACGGTCAACTTACCAGCCATTACCCATTGCTGGGCATGAGGCAAGTGATACATGACTTCATCCCATGATGTGGGTGGATGTAATGGTTTTAAAAGTGTAGGTAAAACACAGAGTACTAATGAAAAAATGTAAATTTTTCTTGATTTTCCAAGAGATTTACATCCCTCAAAAAAGGTTTTCCTTTGATTTTTATCTTGGAAATAAGAGAACAATCTTACCGAGGATATGACGACTCCCACAGCGATGATCAGCGCAAGTGCTGTGAAATTCAAAAAACCAAGAATTGAAATGAGCTGAATCAGGCAGATGACAATCCCCAATCCAAGCGATGTTTGAATGGGATGTCGAATATTCCCCAAATCTCCGATAGCGGATGATGAGCGTGCAACAAGATGCCCTATGCCCCAAAAAGACATGATGGCCACCATCAAAATAAGGTAATGATAAATAAAGAATTTAAACATGGATTATGTCTTGTTCATTGTTATGATTAGCAACATTACGATGCATTTAAAAAGTAATCTGTACCAAAAATCAGAATGCCCATCAAGCAAACTCACTTCAGGTTATTTTTATGAAACAGCCTGAGAATATCTGTTTATCAATCAAGCAAACGTGATTTTAGACACATATCAGCAAACCCATAGAGCGAAATCTCATACCGTTGATCGTTGAGTTGGGGGCTTGAATAGGTCAGTTGGCAATCCCAGCGCTTACACTTCTTACAGGCCAACCACAGACAAGGCAGACGCAGGTGTTTGTGGTGCCCTCGACAGGTATAAGGCACTGAACCTTGAACCCGTAATCCTTGCGCCACAAGGCTTCTCGATGTGTGGCTAGTTAAAAGTACCACAAGAATACCACATAGGTACCTCCATTATCAGTGATAATGATGCTACAGATACCCTATCAAAGCCGGATGTCGAAGACATTGAACTGCATAAGGGGTTAATCAGCGGAAACTCAACTGCCCCAATGGGTCGCCAAGGCTTTGTCGTCTAGAGGTGTCACAATGAGACAACCCCAAGCTACACCTTAAAATGTCTTGGGGCTGCCCTCATTGTTATCTTAGAACTCGTCCTCTGGTGGAGGAGTGCCGGGGAATTCTTGATGAAGCCTCGTCAGTAGTGCTTTGACTTGTTCAGCGATTGTCCAGCGCTCTTGGTCGCTGGATTCTCTGGCTGCCTCAAAGACCTCTTCAAGGGTAAGCTTGATCTCCCGTCCTCTTAGATCGGGCATGGTAGTTAATCTGTTACCAGTGCCCTCCGCTGCCGTGTTGGTTCCGTTTCCGGCACTCATCGCTCTAGCAATTGACGGGAAATCTTGCTGCATCCAACGGGCCAAGGTTTGATGGGAGGTTGCCTGTAATTCCCTAGCGATCTCGCGATATGACTTGTACTTTAGTCCCTTGCGACATTGACCCGCCTTGACGTAAATCTTGAACAACTCCCGGCGATCAGAACTCGTCAACCCGAGCCCATGGGTGAGATTGCCTCGCGCACCTAGGAATCTCAAAGTGGCAGTATTGGTATCTTTCGGTACGGTTAACGCCTTAACTACGACATTCCCTTTAAAGTCGCTGTTGCGCATTGCTTGATAGCGATGCCAGCCGTCCAAGAGTATAAGTTTATCCATGGGGGAATCCCCCTCCCGCCGAGCAACTAGAAGCGGAGGAAACAAAGCCTCGTTACTCAGTGCTCTTTGATAAAGCTCAACCGTTTTGGAGTTCATCAGCTTCCGTGATTGATATAGGGGGTTCATCTCGATGCAGCCAAGCGTGACCTCCATCGTCTCCTCTGGAAACTCTAGGCTGTTCTTAAAGCTGCTGGTGGGTTTGTTCGGTGTCATGGCTTCGTTCTTCACTTTCTACATTTAGGGATTGCTGATGCTGGTCAAGGATTAGGGCAATTGCTTCATTGTTGTTTAGGTGAACCGAGTGTTGCTCAAGGTAGCGCCGTTGAAAAAGCTTGAGATAGTCAAAGGTTGCCAACGGAAGCGCGAAGCTCCTGAAGACCTTTGCGGGGGGGTGAGGGGTCATGATTTACCTGTTGATGTTGATGGGAAATGTACGACCGGGCGGGCGGCTCGGGTTGTACTGAAGTAAGGGTTTAACCCCCCAAACCCCAACATCCAATTGATTCAAAATGACTAAGCAGCCATTCCGCCCCCATTGCAGGACACGAAAACAAGGCCTCTCCATGCTCACCCCTAAGTACCAATCGAATAACGCGTCATGGCTCGATTGCAGAAGCCTCAGATGACCCTCTTCAGGTCAGGCCGCCCCATCACGGATACTGATCACACTTGCTCTACTGATTCCATAATCCCTAGCGACCGCCGACACTGAGTCATTCCTAGAGAGTCGCTCCAAGATTTCCTTGCGCTGAGCTGCGCTGGTCTTAGAAGGCCCCATCACGGATACTGATCACACTTGCTCTACTGATTCCATAATCCCTAGCGACCGCCGACACTGAGTCATTCCTAGAGAGTCGCTCCAAGATTTCCTTGCGCTGAGCTGCGCTGGTCTTAGAAGGCCTACCCTTCGTTTTCCCTTCAGCCCAAGCCCTTGCCTGTCCCGCCTTAGTACGTTCAACAATGAGGGTACGCTCCATCTCTGCAACCGCCGATAACATGGTCAGCATTAGCTTTCCAGCGGGAGAGGTCAGATCGGTATTGCCTAGCTGGAGTACCACCACCCTCGCCCCCATATCTTGCAGGTGCCTCACGGTCTGGAGTACATCGACGGACCGCCGATAACATGGTCAGCATTAGCTTTCCAGCGGGAGAGGTCAGATCGGTATTGCCTAGCTGGAGTACCACCACCCTCGCCCCCATATCTTGCAGGTGCCTCACGGTCTGGAGTACATCGACGGAATCACGCCCCAAGCGGTCAATCTTAGAGACTACCAAGGTCTCCCCTTTGCGTATCTTATGGAGCATCTTGGAGAACTGAGGACGCTCAAGAGCCGGAGTCTTGCCGCTAACCCCTTCGTCAGCAAACCAGTATTCATGCTCAATGGGGTACCCTGCATTGCGTATCTCAAGTAACTGATTGTCTGCTGTCTGTTCGTCGGTACTGACGCGCCCGTATGCGAATACTTTGGAGGTCATTGGGAAGCCCTGAGGTGTTAGAAAGTGATGTTAGTATATCAACACCTGTTGGAAATTGAAATACATACTTTCTAACACAGCGCGACTGACGATTGGGAGTGGTGTTGGAAAACGGTCACTTTATGACACTTATGGATGTGCTCCGGCAACACTCAAAAAATCAGCAATAGATGTTGTATCATTGGCACTCAGGCATAGCGAGTGCTAATCCTGAAAAGAAAAAACCGCCCAAGGCTGCAACCAAGGACGGCTTTTGCAGAACCTCATCATCTGGCGAGGTCTGCGCCCTGTATCGAACGAGGGACGATCACAATAGCTGATTCTTCATGTGTTAGCAATTGGACGTACCTTAGGGTTCTGCGCCAGTACAACGCCATTTATCCTAGGAAAGGACACATCATGGCAAACGGCAAGAAACCGGGTACGAGGGACGATCACAATAGCTGATTCTTGATTGGTTAGCAATTGGACGTACCCTAGGGTTCTGCGCCAGTACAACGCCATTTATCCTAGGAAAGGACACATCATGGCAAACGGCAAGAAACCGGGTACTAACACCGGAAACAAAGGTGGTATTTTCCAAGAGGAAGGACCAAGAGGAGGGCTGCATCCGAACTACGTAACAGTAGCGGACAACAAGCCATTACCTCCAACCTCCTCCCGAGGTAGCACTTGGATACCAACTCATACAACCCCGAACAGCAAGAGATAATCGGTAAGGTGTGAGCTGGAAGGGGCGGCTTAGGCTGCCCCTCATAAATAGTATCAATTCGACCCCGACTCCGGGCACCGGCCATAAGTGGGCATCAGGCGTTCCTAGTACATCCTCGAGAAAGCGTAGGGGCCAAGGGGGGTGTAAATCGAGACGGCCACCAGCGTATAGGGTTTCACATTTTTCCTGAAATATTCCCCTCATGAAATGTTCAAATGGATGTAAAGGACTGAATGTACAAAGTCATTTGGAGCTGACCCTACCCTAGGAGATTCAGATGGCTGATATTATCAAAGTAGTTCCCAAGGATGGCCCTAAGGATGTTGTGGATAGCGTTCTGTCTACATACAAGAAGACCGAAGGTGTTATAGAGGAAGCTGGACTCATTAAGCAACTAGCCCGCGCACTGATTGAGCGAGCTATTGAGAGCGAGATGGCGGATAGCAACATACCCTCCCCCCTGTCGACCACCGTCTCTCATGGGAATGGCTTTACCCCAAATTCTCAAAGAATGATTAAAGGTCAACCCTCGCATGACCTAGAAAGCCATTTTGAGTCTCAGCTTATAACCCACCCCAAAAGTAGCACAACTAACTACGATGAGCAGATCATCGCCTTATACGCTCGCGGGATGACCGTTAGACAAATTCAGAGTTATCTTGAAGAGACGCACGGACTTGAGGTCTCAACATCCACAATCTCCACAGTAACAGATCGGGTAAATGATGATTTGAAGGCATGGCAACATAGACCGCTGGACGAGGTTTATCCAGTTGTGTACCTGGACTGCTTACATGTAAAAGTTCGTGACACTGGTGCAGTAAGGCCTAAAGCGGTCTACTTAGCGATAGGCATCAACATGGAAGGGGAGAAGGAAGTTTTGGGTATCTGGATTTCTCAAAACGAAGGTGCCAAATTTTGGCTACAAGTCGTTACTGAGTTGAAGAACAGAGGGGTGCAAGATATCTTCATTGCTTGCGTAGATGGTTTGAAGGGGTTTCCTGAAGCGATTGAAGCTGTATTCCCTCAGACCTCGGTTCAACTTTGTATCGTACACATGGTTCGCTACAGCATGAACTACGTGCATTGGAAGCTTCGTAGAGAGGTTGCCGCAGACTTAAAACGCATATATCAATCCGCAACAGTCACAGAGGCTGAGGAATGGTTAACTGCTTTTGAGAAAAAATGGGACGCGTTCTACCCTCCTATCGCGCAATCTTGGAGACGAAACTGGTACAGAATTACTCCCTTTTTTGATTACCCTCCCGAGATCAGGCGCGTCATCTATACGACCAATGCTATCGAATCGGTGAATATGAGCTTAAGGAGAATCATCAAGCACCGTGGCTCCTTCCCCAACGATGAATCGTTAATCAAATTGTTCTACCTCGCTTTGAATAACATCAGCCAAAACTGGAACTTACCCTTGCGCGATTGGAAAAGCGCCTTGAACAGATTCAGCATTCAGTTTGAAACCCGAATGCCTCATTTTTGAATTTCAATGAAGAGGTACTTAGCAAAGAGTCATTCAATGCGTCTGAGCTGCCCCCAGTCGCCAGTATAGTTGGGGCTTTTGAATCCTCTTCGCATTACCCAGGCTTTCTCTAAGCCCTCCGAGGCCACCTTGAGCGTCCCCTTGGAATACTTGCTATTGATTCGGTCCAAGGTATCCATCAAGGCTTGCGCCTTCGGCGTTGCCTCAGAGCAGCCTAGAAGCTCTTGCTGCTGGCCTTCTTTGGGTACCAGCTCCATTAGCATCACCCCCGCCTTCTGATAGTAGATACCGGGGCGGTAGATACGCCTCAGCAACCATAGGGCTGCCTTGTTAATCTGCAAGGTGTTATCCGTAGGGCATGGGAGCGCCACGGTACAACTAGGCCCATAGTATTCGGCCTTATCGAAGGGGCTATTCTGAATGAAGATATACACGGCATTAGCGTACAAGCCCTTGCTCCTGAGCCGCTGGCTGGCGTTGCTTGCGTGATAGCTTATGGCCTCTTCAAGGTCTTTGAGCTGGTGGACTCGTGCCCCGAATGACCGGGAGGACATGACCTGCTTCGCCTCCGGTACCATCTCTTCAAGGTCTAGCAGCACTTCCCCGTTAAGCTCTCTTACAGTGCGCTCAAGCACCACTCCAAACTTATCTCGGACTCGCTTAGGGTCTGCCCTTTTCAATCGGAGTACATTCTCTACCCCTACCGTGGCAAGGCTGGCCTGTAAGCGTCGCCCTACGCCCCACACAGTGTCTACCGGGAGTTGCCCTAGGATAGCCTCAAGCTCACGCTCTGAGAGCGCTGTAAGGTCACACACGCCTTCCCACTGCGGTTGCTTCTTAGCGCAATGATTGGCGAGCTTGGCTAGGGTCTTGGAGTGACCAAACCCCACGCAGATAGGTAACCCTGTCCAGTCTTTCACCGTCCGCTTTATCTCTTGGCCGTAGTCGGTCAGGTTACGAGTAATGCCCGTCATCTCAAGGAATGACTCATCAATGGAGTACACCTCCTGCCGGGGGGAGAATTGCCTTAAAGTGGTCATGAAGCGATTGCTCATGTTGGCGTACAGTTCATAGTTGGATGAGAACGGCACCACTCCCAGCCGGAGGGCCTCCTCTTCAATCTCGAACCACGGACGGCACATCCAGAGCTTCAGCAATGCCTTCGCCTCTTTGGATTGAGCAACCACGCACCCATCATTATTCGAGAGTACAACCACAGGCTTTCCCTCTAGGTCTGGCCTAAAGACTTTCTCGCATGAGGCATAGAAGCTGTTAGCGTCTGCAAGGGCGAATACGCGCTTAAGCTGCTGCGCTGATGACATAGGTCACCACACCCCAAATAATCAGTTCCTGGCCTTCTGTGAGCGCAATAGGGGCATAGGCGGGATTGTCTGATAGGAGCTTCACCACGGCCCCACGCTTATAGAGTCTCTTAACCATCAATTCCCCTTCTACCATGGCAACCACGATGCTTGAGGACTTGGCCTTTATGGAGCGGTCTACCACCAGCGTAGAACCTTCAAAGATGCCCGCACCAATCATAGAGTCACCGCTGACAGTGAAGAAGAAGGTAGCGGGAGGATTGCGCACCAGCCGTTTGTTAAGGTCCAGCTCCGCTTGCTCATAGTCTTGAGCTGGGGAAGGAAAGCGGGACTGCCCCGCCCTCAGTGGAAAGTATTCATGATGGCTAGCTAATTTGTACGTTCGTACACTATATTGGATAGTGCCATGTACGTCCACCAGCTCACATCATGAATAGAAAATCATACTTCCACAGTTTTAAGCATCCATTCCTGAAGCAAATGCAAGGCGTATCCTTCCCCGTAATCGTCCCCAATGCTTTCAGAAGACCATCCTCCAATTTGCTGAATCACGGAACGGGGGCAATTCACATTGCGGAGACGATCTCGAATGCTGTGCCTCAACTCATGAGTTGTTTTGTCCACACCTCTAGCTTTAATCCAGCTATTGACTGAGGCAGCAGCTGTCCCAGCCTTGCACTGACCATTGGAGATATACCTTGGAAAAGCAAACTTCTGTCCAGCTTGCGCACTAGCAAGAATGCGTTGGGCGGCCCACAGTGAAGTACCTATCAACGGTACCTTGCGCCTACTAGCTTTTGTCTTAAGTGATCTCCATGGGTGCGGTTGGAAGTGAACATACGGCACAGGCTCTTCGAGATGAATATCAGCCAAGGCTAACCCTAAAACCTCGCCCAGACGTGCTCCAAGGTCGGTAAGCATCCCAATAGCCCAGCGGATGTCGTCGTCTTTTGCAATACAGGCAGCCTTCAAGGTTGCTAGCTCTTTAGGACTTAAGCTCACCCTCTTATCCGCATCCTCTCCGAATCCAGGAATACGCAACCGCTCAAAGGGATTGGTACGGTGTATTTCTTTCTCAACTATGACAGTGTTAAATCCGGCCTTGAGAGGCACGATCATCCTACGAACAGTACCTGTTTTGAGACGTTGGGCTAACAGCGTCTTAACGTAGCCATTGGCGTCCTCTCTGGTCACGGCTTCAAATGGCTTATTTCCCACGGAATCAATAAAGCGAGCCCATGCCCTAAATGAGTCGTTATAGAACTTCTGATCGTTTCGCTTCTCGTGCCCCTCAAGGTATACATCTCGGGCATCACTGAGAAGGAGTTTAGGCTTATCGTTAAGCAGCCTTATAGCTTCCACCTCAACTGGCTCAAGGTACTCGTCTATGGATACCTGATCGGCAAGCTCTACGTCTCCCCCCGTGTACTGGTATTCCTTGTCAATCAGTACATCATAGAATCGCTCTAGGAGAATCTGATCGTTAGTTGCGGGCTGCGGCTTTAGGCCATGACGCTCAAGGAGGAGCTTAGCGTTTTCTCTAACAGAATCTGGGCAAACGCTGGGATCACGTCTTAGGGCTTCCCAAATAGCCTCGTATTTCCTATTGAGTTCCTTGACCTTACGGGCCACCTCTACAGGGTCCACCGTTTTCAGGTTCTCTTTGATGTGAGATTTTGAGCCATACCGCTCTTGAAGATCATTGGGTATCTTGCGCTGGAAGTAGTAATTATCACCGCGCTGGTAGACGTACTTGATATGCAAACTGAAGACCGTTCCGAAATTGATTACCACGAGAGTACCTCAAAAGTACCACACGCGGAAGCCATCAGCAAAACTAAGGCATTGTTTAATATCAACAATACCTCATTTTTCTGGTGCCCTCGACAGGAGTTGAACCTGTGACCCTTCGCTTAGGAGGCGAATGCTCTATCCACTGAGCTACGAGGGCAAGGGCGTTATTTTCGCATAAAAAACGTTGCAGTAAATTTGCAAATACAAAATCGCGGTCAGGCTTGTTATGATGAATATCTTTGTTCCGCGGGCTTTAACAATGAAAATCCTTCTTGCGTCTGCTTTTGTGTTTCTCGGCTTTCTGCTTTACCGCTCGTTTGCCATGGCGAGCCCTTTGCCGCAGGTGGGGCAGGCGGCACCACCTTTTTCACTTACAGGCATCAAGGGAGACGTGCATGGCCTGAATGATTACCAGGGGAGCTGGCTGGTGCTGTACTTCTACCCCAAGGACGATACGCCGGGCTGCACCAAGGAGGCTTGCAGCTTTCGCGATGACATGGTGCAGCTGGAAAAACTGGGGGCGAAGATTGTGGGGATCAGCGTGGACGATGCCGAGTCGCACGCGAAGTTTGCCAAAAAGTACAACCTGCCGTTTCCGCTATTGTCGGATACCGATGGCAAAGTTGCGGCGAGTTATGGCGCGCTGACCAATCTTGGCATCATCAAAATCGCCAAGCGCTATACCTTCCTGATCAATCCTCAGGGCCAGATTGCCAAGGTCTACCAAAGCGTGGATACTTCGCGCCACTCGCAGGAAATTATCGATGATTTGCGCCAGCTCAGCGCGCGGTAACAGATTTGCCCACATCAGCTAAAGGAAGCACCCCTCATGAAAAAACTGCTATTGATCGCCATCCTGGCATCGCTCTCGGCATGTACCACACCCAATTCAAAGCCCAATCGCGAATGGATCAGCGTGAACTGTAACGGCTTTGCCTCCTGGGACAAATGCAATGAAAAAGCCAAGGCCTATTGCCCAAATGGTTTTGAAATTGGCAGCAAAGAAGAAAGCCTGATCGAGCAGAAACGCATCATGGAGTTTTCCTGCAAGCCTTAACTGGCAGCCTTGAAATGCAAAAGAGCCATCAATGATGGCTCTTTTTTTATGCCTTGCGCTGCCGTTTTATTTTTTGATCGGCGCGGGGACACTGCAGCCACTGTAGGTATTTTCCGGTGTAACCACCAAGGTAGCCTCTTGCCCCTGGATCGTCAGCGTCGATACCCCGTTGCTGAAAGAAGTGCCGGATTTAGCCAGGGCGAACTCGCGCTCAGGAAGGATCACCCAGGCAGTGGCGCCGTTATCCAGCATGCGTACATAGAACTTCCTGTTTTTTTCGCAGACATAGGCGGTTGAGTTAGCCGGTGCCCCTGGCACAGACGCGACCTCATCCCCGCCAAACGGCCAGACTTTCACGCTGCTGCACGCGCTCAGCATCATGACCACAGAACCAACTGCCAACCATCGGTAATTCAGATTATTCATAACCCCACCACTACCTTAAAACCAAAGTGTGCCATATTGCCAGTTGCACTCCGGGCTTACAAGCCGGGCACACGAAACGGGAAGATTTGGGGGAGCAAACGAGATTGCGGCCAGCAACAAACAGTCTGCTGGCCGCCGCTTTTGTGAGAAAGCTGATTCATCATAGTGGCCAAGCGCCAGCTCAACAATGAGCGGTGACAAGAATGGTCCAGTGGCGGCAGCCATATTTATGGTGATCCCTCGCTGTGCTGTCATGCGCTGTTCATATCCGGTGGATATGCTGGCCGCATGCGGCATTCACTCACCCTCCTCTTTTTGCTTTTGCTGATGGCGCCATGGCGGGCTGAGGCCGATATCTACATGCTGAAAAATGATGCCGACGAGATCGTGCTCAGCAATTTACAGCCGCCCGAAAACGCGTCCGGTTATGAAGTGCTGGTCAGCGAAGATACATCGCAGCATCCAGCATCGCATGCCAGCCGCCCTTCACCGCTTTCAAAGGCCAGCTTGCCCTATGCCGCCAGCGTGCAGCAGGCTGCCAGACTGACCGCGATCGAGCCCGCCTTATTGCACGCCATCATGCATGTGGAATCCGGGGGCAATCGGCAGGCGCTGTCGCCCCGTGGCGCCGCCGGCTTGATGCAGCTGATGCCCGCCACCGCCAGACGCTATGGCGTGCGGGATCCGCTGGATGCCAGGCAAAATCTGCTGGCCGCTGCCCAATATCTGCAGTCGCTCAAACAACAGTTTCATGGCGATATGTCGCTTATGCTCGCCGCCTACAATGCCGGGCCGCAGGCCGTAATACGGCATGGCTACCAGGTGCCGCCGTATGCGGAAACCCAGCGCTACGTGCCCCACGTGCTGCAGCATTATCGCCATTTGCAGCAGCGCATTTCCGGCATGCCCTAGCTTTAGCGTCGCGTAGCGCCCACACCTGGCGTGGCGGCCTCCTCCGGATCCAGCAGCTCCTGCCCGAATACCCACTGGCTGTAGCGGCTCGCGCCTTTAAACCCGCGGTCATCAGAGGCAAAGCCCGCCTGTTTTATGGGCTTTTCCGTAGAAAGACTGTAAATGCCGATTATGCGTCCGCGCTGCCTGATCAGGCCCCACTCGGCGCTACCGGTGATCGGATCATCGTATCGTTTGCGCAGGTGCCGCTTGATGTTGGGGTAGCGTTTGTCCAGCAAAAGGTCATCCAGGCTGGCCGGGTACATATTGACACCCGAGGGATTCGCGGCCTGATAACTGGCAATCGCCGCCCGGTACTGATGCCCCACAAACAAGAGCTGCTTTTCCTTTTCGGCACGCAGCTGGTGATGCCAGCGCATGCCCACCGCAGCAAGGCCGACACCGGCAATGGCGATCATCAGCAACAGCCCGATATAGCTGAATCCGCGCTGTTCGCCGCGGCGATATTCGCTGGCCGTAGCTGCCCTACCATTCGGCATAGGCCGTTCCATCGCGTCCATTGCCCGGCGCGCCGCTACGGATGTCATACACCGCCCCCGCACTGCCCGCCTCCACACCATTCACATTCACTTCCGGCGCGATCAGCACCCAGGTATCGCGTGAACCGGTGATGGGGTCTGGTGGCACGGCGCGCAGATAATGCAGGCTCACCAGTTCCTCCAGCGAGGCCGGATAGCGCTCATGGTCCCCGTAAAACTTGTCGATGGCTTCGCGCATCACATTGAGATCATGCCTTAGTGTCGATTCACGGGCCTTGTCCACACTATGAAAATAGCGTGGCACCGCCACCGCAATCAGCAAGGCGACTATGGTCATTACGACCATCAGTTCGATCAGGGTAAAGCCCTTGAAGCGCTTGCGGCTCTCGCAGTTGCTACCAGTCACGGTACCAGCTTCCATTAATCGCCTGCTCCGGGCTTTTGGAATACACATCGTAAACATCCACGCCTTCGCTGGGCGCATCGGCCTCGCTCTGGTAGCTGCGCTTGCCCCAGGTGTCAGCCGGGGCCAGCGTCAGATCATGATTGAGAGGATCGCGTGGAATCTTGCGGATGAAGCGGATGACTTTCCTGTCTGGCCGCGTCTGGTCCTGCACGCCGCGCTCCAGCACATCCAGACTGGGCGGATAGCCGGACTGGTCCAGCCCGCGCTTGATCTTGCCTTCCTCATAGGCCAGTTTGTAGGCATCCAGCGCCTCGCGAATCTGCCGCAAGCAGGTGCGCAACTCGGCCTCCTTGTTGCGCTTGAGCGTCAGCTGAAGTACCGGCATCGCCGCCGCGGCGAGGATAGACACGATCACCACCGTGACCACCATCTCGATCAGCGTGAATCCAGCGCGGGACTTCATCGCGACAGGTCCACACCTTCCACTGCCGGTTGTGCTGCAGGCGCAGGGACAGCGTTGACCGGCGCTGTGGGCGCGGGCTGGCTGGCATTAGCCGCGGCAGCGCCAGGCTGGGCAATCGCGGCATCTTCAGAAGAGACACCAGTGGCATCTGCTGCCACGGCCTCAGAAGTAGACTCCACCGCAGGTCCACTGGCAGCCGGGCTGCCACCGCCAGCAGGCGCTGCCAGCTGTGGCTTGTCCGAAATGCCATTCTCGGTGCCTGACCAGTATTCGGAAATTTCCGCGTCAGGCCGCCGGATGTTGCCCAGAATGCGTGGCGTAATCGCCAGCACGATTTCGGTCTTGTTCTTGCGATCTTCCTGATTGGAAAACAGCCGCCCGAGGATGGGAATATCGCCCAGCGCAGGCAGCTTGCTGGCGTTTTTGCGCTCTTCATCCTGTATCAGCCCGGCCAGTATCTGCATCTCGCCATCCTTGAGCCGCAACAGCGTGCTGGCATTGCGCGTGCCTATGGTATACACCGTGGCGCCATTGCGCGTGGTGGTGCGGTCGCCCAGCGAGCTCACTTCCAGGCCGATCTTGATATTGACGAAATCATCCAGCGTGATGCGCGGCTCCACATCCAGCTTGAGGCCGACATCAATATAGGTCACGTTTTCCGAAATGCCGACATTGGCGGTGGAGGTCGTGGTGATAATCGGCACCTTGTCGCCCACCAGAATCTTGGCCTTTTCGTTGTTGCGCACGCGTATGCGCGGGTTGGAAATGAGATTGACGTCACCTGTGGTTTTGCGGAAATTGACCGCCGGGTTGGGCGAGACATCAAAGCGGCTGGAATTAAGATTGAGCAAGCCCTCCAGCGTCAGTGGCGAATCCGTTGCCACGGTAGACGTGACCGCAATACCCGACCCCGCCGTGGAAGTGGTCACGGGAATGCGGCTATTCACCGAAATCTGGTTGGGGTAGGCAATGCCCAGTTCCTGCAGGCGGCTGCGGCTGATTTCCAGCACTTCGATTTCCAGCATGACTTCAGGATCAGCCAGGTCATTGGCCGCCACCAGTTTTTCGGCGATATGAATCACCTCCGGCGTATCGCGCATGACGATCATGTTAAGCCGCTCGTCCACCACCACATCCTTGGTCTTGAGCACGGTTTTCAGGGTGGAGGCCACCTGCTTGGCCGAGGCATTGGTCAGGTAAAAGCTGCGTATCATCAGCTCTTTGTAATCTTTCACCTTCTGCGGCGTGTTGGGGAAAATCAGCGCACTGGTTTCAGTGAGCGCTTTTTTCTGCAGGCCATTGGTCGCCAGCACCATCTCGATGGCATCTTCAATCGAGGCCTTGCGGATATACACCGTAGCCTTGGCATCGGCGCGAATATCCTTGTCCAGAATGAAGTTGATGCCAGTGGCGCGCGACAGCGCCTCGAATACCATCTTGATATTGGCATCGCGAAACTCCAGGCTCACCGGTTTCTGGAATGGCGGCTTGAGGCGTGGCGGCTCCGTCTGCGCCACATCGCGGCTAGCGCGTATGCTGGCCTGCAACTGCTGCGCTTCCTTGTTATCCGGGTTTTCCATCAGGATATTGCGCAATATCGACCAGGCGCCCTCGCTATTCTGGTTGTCCAGCATGGCACGTGCCTGATCCAGCCGTTTGCTGTGGGCATATTCGCGGGTGATGCTGGCCTTGCCGGCAATCGCCCGCACATTGTTGGGGGCAAGCGCAATCACGCGGTCATACAGGGCGTTGGCTTCAACAAAATGGCCGGCGTTGCGCTGCTTTTCCGCCTCGGTCAGCAATTCCTGCACCGCCTGCTCCTGCGTAATCAATATATCTTTGCGTGGCACGGCGGCCTCGGGCTTAGCCTGCAGGTTTTCCTCTGCGCTGTGTACCCGCGTTTCGGGGGTATCGCCCTTGACCTCGGACTTGGGCCAGGGCGCAAAGGCGCAGGCATTGAGCATGGTCAGCGTTAACAGGCTGCAGAGCGTTGAAAGGCGAACAGGTTTCATCTTGGGTTTCATGGATAGGATCGCGTGGCTAGCGGTCGGTCGGTTGATCGTCAGGCGATGGGGCAAGTGCCACCACCGGTTTGGCTGTCTTGCTAAGCACCACGGTGCTGTTCAGGGGCAGATAGGTCAGGTACAAGGCGCGCTGGTCCACACTATCCAGACGCCATACTTGCTCTATGGTCTGACCGGGGCTGACGCTGAGTACGCGGTTACCGGCGGTCAGAAACACCAGATTGCCGCCGGGCGCATCGTCCATCTGCCCCATGTACTGATAGGGCAAGGCAGGCGCCACGGGCTTCACGACCTCGGCCAGCGTGGCTGTGTTCTCATGACTCGCCGCTGGTGCGACATGCCAGGCATGCGCCTGCCATAAATCCTGGCCCGCCTGCGGCATGGCGTGCGCCTGACGGGCTCGGCTAAGCGCCAGATCGGGCAGGCCCGAGGTCTGGTTTTCGATGAGATTTGACGCCAGCCGCGATGGCGGGGCTGGCGTTAGCCGGGGGCGGGATGCGGCGGTGTGCTGCACCGTCAGCTCTTCTGCCTCATCCTCCGCATCCACCAGATAGATAGCGAGCAGAGTCAAGGCGAGAGCGCCAGCCAGGGCCCATTGTCTCGGTTGCAGCCGCTTCATGTGCCCTCGCCTCGCAACAGCCACACATAGCTCAGTTTCACCTCGGCTTCGTCGTCCTGAATACCATCGCGCTTGATACTGATGTCGCTGAGCCCCAGCGTGGGAAAGCGCAGCGCCGCCTGGGCAATGAAGGCGCGCAGCGCCCCATAGCGCGCCTTGACCGGCAGAGTGATCTCGTAGCGCTGCAAGGCCGTGTTATCGCGCTGATGCGATAACTTGTAATCCCCCATCACCAGGTCCATGCCACTTTCCTGCGCGAGCTGATGCAGCGCACGCAGCTGTTCAGACAGGCTGTCCTGCGGTGGAAATTGCGCATAGAACTGCTGCAGTTGCTGGGTTTCGGCCAATACGGGCGCTGGCCTGGCCTGGGCTTTGGGTTGCGCCTGCATCCACTCCAGCTGATCGTGCAGAGTTTGCAGCTTTTGCTGTGCAGGCAGCATTACCAACAAGCCAAACAGCATGAGCAATACCATCAGCAGCAGCCCTACCTGCCCGGCTGTTCCCAGCCAGAACCGCAAGGTGTCTATCGTGCGCAGCAACGGCGTCATGGCGCCACCTGCGAGGTTTCAAGCGGTATTGAAATGGGCATGTCATGCCAGGTCGCGATCAGCACCACGCGCCAGGGCTGCTCGGCCTGCTCCTGCTGCTTTTCATGCTTGAGCAGAATGACATGGCTGAATTGCGGCGTGGCTTCCAGGCGCTGCATGTAATCGAACACCGCATCGCGACTATCCGCTTCGGCGGTGAGCTTGAGTTGGCGTTTGCGCGCATCCGGCTCTATGCCGAGTAGCGCAAAGTCCGGACTGCTGGCTGCCTCCAGCCCGGCAAACAGGTCGCCCCATGGAATCTGCAGAAAATCCGCCAGGCTGCGTGCCTGCTGCATGGCGTGCTGGGTAGCAGGCGAGGATGCCTGGCGCGGCTGACGAGACGGCACCAGCCCGGCCTGTTTGCTGGCTTCTGCCAGCGCCGACTGCACGGCTTCTGTCTGATGCTGGATCGCCGTATACCCCTGCCAGCCAATCAGCGCCAGCAGCATGCCCGCCGCGGCCAGCAGGCGTCCCCAGCCCTTTGGCTGGTTATCGGCAATAAAATCCACCCGCAATGCACGCATGCTAGCCACCTACCCATGCCGCAGCAGGCAATGCCAGCTTGCTGATGGACCGCTCATGGCTGAACACCGGCACAGCCTGCCAGCCCATCTCGGCCAGGCTCGCTTGCAAGGCTGGCCACGCAGCGGAATGGGCTGCCGCCAACGCGACATTTACATAGAGCTTGCCTGACGCCGGGGGCGCATCGCCCAGCAACACCATCTCGCGCTGCAGCAGGGCCAGCATCTGCTGTGGCCAATCCTGCACATGGCTGGCACATGCACTGAGCGCCAGCCAGCCACCATCCCGCATCAGCGCCAGATGGATACGGCCCGCCTCTACCTGCACCAGTCCGCACAGGTCGGGGCTCAGATGGCGGCAGAGCCGATTGTAGAGATGCATCATTGACGGCTGCACCGACACCAGCTGACAGCCAGCTTGCGCTGCCATGGCGGTGATCGCCTCCAGTAGTGATTGATCCAGAGCGCAGGCAAACTGGTATCCGCCCTGCGGCAGCGGCTCCAGCGCGATATGCCAAGTGGCTGCGGCTTCGCCATACGTTTCCATGAACAAGGCCCGGGCTACCGCCAGACTGGCAGCGTGCGACTGCATGGGCGGCATGGCGGGAAGCAGCTTGTAGCGCAGCCATTGATTGCTGACCACCACCGTGAGCTGGCTCCCGGCAGCCAGCTCCGCCACTAGCGGTGAACATGCCTGCAGCGCGCGCTGCCAGGGCTGATGCGTCGAATGCTGAGCCGAATGCGGCCCTGGCTCATCTGCCATTGCCATCTCTTGCACGGCATGAGTGCCAACAATCACGTCAGTGTCAGTGAATGGCGGCGTCGCATCCGTCCATTTGCGTTTCCAGCTGGCAAAGCGCCAGGCGCGCTGCGGTTGCGACAGCGTTACCCTGTCCGGTAAAAGCCTGAGGCAGTAACTAGGCCGTGATGAAGGTAACACGATTGATTTCTTCCAATGTGGTTTTGCCATCGGCCACGGCTTCAACAGCGGCCTGGCGCAATAGGCGCAGGCCCTTGCGGCGCGCGGTGTCCTTAAGCTGGCGTATGGGCTGGCGCGAGACGATCATCTCGCGGATTTCATCATCCAGAATCAACAGCTCTGCCACCGCCATGCGGCCCTTGTAACCGCTGCCACGGCAATGGCCGCAGCCCTGGCCCTTGCGAAACTGCATGCTGGCGGCCTCGGTCTCGCTGATCATGGAAGCCTGCAGCAGCTCGGCATCCGGCTGGTCATCCACCAGGCAATGCGTGCAATTGAGGCGCACCAGCCGCTGCGCCAGAATGCCATTGAGCGCGGAGACAAAACTGTAGGTATCAACGTCCATATTGATAAAGCGGCCGATGACATCAAACACGTTGTTGGCGTGCACGGTGGTGAATACCAGATGGCCAGTCAAGGCGGATTGCACGGCAATCTGCGCGGTTTCCGAATCGCGAATCTCGCCGACCATGATCTTGTCCGGGTCGTGTCGGAGGATGGAGCGCAGGCCGCGAGCGAAGGTCAGGCCCTTTTTTTCATTGACCGGAATCTGCAGCACACCGGGCAGGTTGTACTCCACCGGGTCTTCGATGGTGATGATCTTGTCGCGGCCGGTATTCACTTCGGAGATGGCCGCATACAGTGTGGTGGTCTTGCCGCTGCCAGTAGGGCCGGTGACCAGCACCATGCCGTAGGGCTCGCGGGCCAGGGCGCGAAACTGCTGGCGCGTCAGGGCATCGAGGCCGACATTTTCCAGCGTGAGTCCACGCGATTGCTCGGTGAGCGATTTTCGATCCAGGATACGCAACACCGCATCTTCGCCATACACGCTGGGCATGATGGATACGCGCAAGTCCACCTCGCGCTGCTGGATATGCACCTTGAAACGGCCATCCTGCGGTATGCGGCGCTCGGCAATATCGAGCTCGGCCATGACCTTGATGCGCGACACAATCTGCTCGGCCATGTCCACGCCCTGAATCTGGCCCACGGCATCCAGCACACCATCAATGCGGTATTTGAGGGCAAGGCCAGTCAGCGTGGTTTCCAGGTGTATATCGCTGGCACCTATCTTCATGGCGTCATACAGCGTGGAATTCACCAGGCGGATCACCGGGCTGCTGTCTTCGGAAATGCGGCTTAAGGAAAGATGCTCTACTCCATCTGCATGTACAGGATGGGCATCGGACGCCATGTCGCCGCCCAGCACCCGGTCCATGGCATTCAGGGTTTCTTCATGGCGCGAGAGAAAGGCGCTGACATCGGCATAATGCGCGAGATGGAGCGTGAACGGTTCATGCACGGTGTCGAGCAGCCAAGCCTGAATATCGCTGGCAAACGGGTCGGCAATTGCTATTAACAGCTGACCATCTTCGCGCCGCAGGGGAATGCATTCGCGGCGATAAGCCTCGGCAAATGGCATGACCTCAAAATCGGTGCTGAGCGTGTGCATGGTGCGGTTATCCAGCACCGGGTAATGCAATGCGTGTGACAGCTCGGCGACAAATGCCTCTGGCGCCATGGCGCTCTGGTCTTGTAGCACTTCCATCAGGCGACGGCTGGACTGTGCCGCCAACTGCCGGGCTGTTCCCAGGGTTTGTGCGCTGATCAGGCTCATTGGATGCTGCCTGCCAGATCAAAAATCGGCATATACAACATCAGCACCACAAAGCCGATGACAAAGCCGATGACCAGCATGAGCAAAGGCTCGAACAGCTTGGTGAACCAGTCGACCCAGCGTGCGGTTTCTTCATCGTAGAAAGCGGCAATGCGGCCCATCATTTCGCCCATCATGCCGCTGCGCTCGCCCACCCGCAGCATGCGCAAAGCCACCGGCGTCGACAGTTCGTTTGCTTCCATGGCGGTCGAGATCGCCTGCCCCTGGCGTATCTGCTCGCTGGCCAGCAGCATGCGCTCGCGCAAGGCCGGTGCCAGCAAGCCCGATACCATGCCCAGCGCACTCAGGATGGGAATACCGGCAATCAGCAACATGCCGAGCGAGCGATAAAAGCGCGATAACTGGTAAATGCGCATGCGTTCACCTATGGTCGGCAGGCGCCACAGCCATTGCATCATCGCTGCCCTTACACTGCGCAGACTCAGCAAATAGCCGCCTGCCACCACCAGCCCCACCCCCGCCAGCAAAAGCTGCATGCCATGCGTCTCGATAAAGCCGCCCAGCGCCAGCAAAAGTTGCGACATGAAGGGCATGTCGCCATTCATGTCTTCATAGATATGCGCAAACCGGGGCACCACAAAGCCCATCAAAAACATCACCACCAGGCCGCCGACAACGATCAGCATGACCGGATAAATCGACGCCGAGATCACCTTCTTTTTGACTTCTTCCACCTGCGATTGGTAGGCGATATAGCGCTGCAAGGCTTCCGGCATGCCGCCGGTTTTTTCGCTGGCACGCAGGGCCGCCACATACAAGGGAGGAAATGCCTCCGGGCTTGCCTCCATGGCTTGCGACAAGGGCTGGCCTTCATTCAACAGACGCAGGGTCGCCCGCAGCGTATCGCGCACCTGGGGGCGCTGCTCTTTCTCGGAGAGCGCTTCCATGGCTTCCATCAGGTTAAGCCCGGCTTCAAGCAGGGCCAGCAGCTCCTGACTGAACAGCATGAGGGGGAAACGCTCGCCGCGCAGCCAGGACAGTGTGGTGTTGCGCTCGGCGCTCGCCACAGAAAAAACCGTATAGCCCTGGGCCTTCGCGGCCAGTGCTGCCGCCTTTTCATTGGCCGCCTCCAGACGCAATGAGCGGTATTGTTTGTCGCGCAGTACGCTGAGTTTGTAAAGCATGTCTACCAGCTGACGATGTCAGCCATCTCGTTGGTACCGCCTGGCTGGCCGTCCTTGCCCAGCGAGTAGAGGTCATACTCGTCGTGCTCGCCGGGCGATTTGTATTGATAGGCATGGCCCCAGGGATCGTCAGGCACAGTTTTTTTAAGATAAGGGCCATCCCAGCGGGCGTCGTTGTCCGGCTTGGCAGTCAGTGCCGCCAGCCCTTGTTCAGTGGAAGGGTAATGCCCGGTATCCAGCCGGTATTGATCCAGCGCTTTTTCCAGGGAATCGAGCTGGGCACGGGTGGCCTTGATTTCGGATTTACCGATCTGTGCAAAATACTTGGGGCCGACATAGCCCGCGAGCAGACCGATGATGACCATGACAACCAGCAGCTCCAGCAAGGTAAAGCCGGAATGACGGGCGCGCTGCCTGCCAGAATTCTGAATGGGGGCCGCACGATGGAGATAAGGAGCAAGAGAGGATGTATTCACAGGCCAGATCATAGGCGCAGTTTTTTACAGTAATGTTGCATTTTCAAGACACGGCATACTTTTGTGACAACGGCACTTGCATGTCTGGCGCGGATTTCATCATTTCGCCGCATTAACATCTTTTAACGTTCATCAATCTGAAATTTTTGCTGCCTATAGTGCACGCACTTGCTGATAGCTCACGCACTTGCTGCAGTCCCGACAAAGAGGAAGATAACAATGCACTACTCCCGCGCCATCATCACCAGTCTTTTATTTGCTCAACTGGCCCTCCCGCAACTGATACAGCCAGCCTTTGCCCACGAAGCCGGGCACGAGCACGCCCAACCGCCCATGAGTTCTGCCCTGCAGGTCAATGGGCCACTGCCCGCCCTGCCCGCAGGCGTTACCGAGCTCAAGTTCAGCGAAATCTACAAGCTGCCGGTGGGCCCGCGCGGTCTGGAGCCATCGGCCAAACTGTTAAGCCTGAATGGCAAACAGGTGCGCCTGCTGGGCTATATGGCCAAGCAGGACGAGGCCACGCCTGGTGTTTTCATTCTCTCGCCATTGCCAGTGCTGATGGGCCATGAGGATGAAAGCTTTGCCGACGACATGCCCGCCACCTCGGTGTTTGTGCATTTGCATGATGCCCGTCAGATCAATGGTTACGTGCCCGGACTCATCAACCTCAGCGGCGTGCTGAGCGTGGGGGAATGGCACGAGGCCGATGGCCGCATTTCCTATGTGCGCCTGCAACTGGATGCCGTGCAAAGCGCCCATCTGCTGCGACCCGATACCACGGCGGCCCTGCAGTCGCCTTCCGATTTCAAGTAGCACCTGTTTTTGCGTCAACTGTAATCGCTGTACCTGTCATTTTCTGTTTTTGATGATAGCCAACCCTTTGTATTGATTAATTAGGAGCTTTTTCAAATGAAGTCACCTCGTTTTGCACTTAACTGTGTACGCGCTGTTGTAGCAGCGACGCTGGGCGTTGCTGCCAGCGTCAGTGTTGCCGCCCCTACCGTTACACGCCTGACACCACCGAGCGAACGTTTCGCTACCGGCGTGAATGACCCAAGCGCCCCCATGATTGCCCGCTTCCTGCCAGGTCAGCGTTTTGACTTGCAAGCGACCATCCGTCCAGATGCTGGCGCCACCATCACCGGCTTCCAGTTTGCCGTGGATGGCGTGACTGTGCCTGTAACTGCCAGCACCTCTGGCATCGTTACCACTGGCCTGAATGCTGGCCTGCCTGCGAATACCGCCGTGGTTTCCAAGCGTGCTTACTCCAACACGGTTCCCGGCGTTCACACCCTGACAGTGAAAGCCACGCAAAGCGATGGCCAGACCGTCACCGCCACTGGCAGCTTTGAAGTGGTTGGCATTACCAACCAGGGCCGTCCAGCCAAGAACATCATCATCCTGCTGGGTGATGGCATGGGTGCCGCGCACCGCACTGCCGCCCGCATCATGGCCAAGGGTTATGCCCAGGGCAAGGCCAAGGGTCATCTCGCCATGGATACCTTCCCCTACACCGGCATGGTGATGACATCCTCACTGGATACCATCGTCACTGACTCCGCACCTGGCATGGCCAACTATGTGAATGGCAACAAGCAGGCTTCCGGTCAGGAAGGCGTATGGCCAGATGACACTGCCGATGCTTTCGACAACCCACGCATGGAATACCTGTCGGAATACCTGCACCGCACTCAGGGCAAATCGCTGGGTATCGTCACCACTGCCGATGTATTTGATGCCACACCTGCCGCTAACGCCGTGCACACCTCCAACCGCGGCAACGGTACCGGAATTGCCGACCAATACCTGGATGACCGCAAGCTGACCGGCCTGACCGTGCTGATGGGTGGCGGCCGCAAGTGGTTCCTGCCTAATGCATCCAACAGTGTCAGCCCGCAACCCGCCAATGGTTCGCAACGCCGCGCTGCCAATGATTACGTGCTGACTAGCGACATCGTCAGCGGCTGGGGCGCTGCCGTCGGTGCCAAGGATCCAGCGCGTGACCTGATCAGCGACTTCAGCGCTGCCGGTTACACCTATGTTTCTGACAAATCTGCCCTGCAGAGCGCAGGCGTGCCAGACAAGCTGCTGGGCCTGTTTGCCTACTCCAACATGAACGTGGCGTTTGACAAGATCAACGGCCGTCGTGGTGTTTCCAGTGTGGTAAATGACTATGGCTTCCCTGACCAGCCCATGCTGGAAGAGATGACCGACAAGGCGATCAAGGTACTTGCCAAGAATCCCAAGGGTTTCGTATTGACAGTGGAAGGCGCTTCCATCGACAAGCAGGCGCACTTGATGGATAGCGATCGCTGGATTGAAGAAGTCATCGAGTTTGACCGTGCTGTGCAAGTTGCCAAGAATTTCGCCACGGCCAACCCGGACACGCTGGTAATTGTGACGGCCGACCACGAAACCGGTGGTGCTTCCATCCTGGGTGCTTCCAAGGTGACCAATGCCGAACTGCAAGGCAAGGCCAACACCGTGGCCAGCATGCGTAACGAAGTGGTGGGTACTTATCAGGATGCGAAATTCCCCAAGTACACCATCGCGGCTGATGGCTACCCTGCCACCACCGACATCGACAACAAGATGCTGATCGGTTACGGCGCCAATGCTGACCGCTACGAAGCCTGGATTGCCAATGCGCAACCTACGCAGGACAGCCAGCAGCCATTCGTTGGCACCGCACCGCTGAACACTTACCCTGCTAACCCAAGCGTGCGTAATGCCAGCACCGGTTACCTCGTGACTGGTCAGGTATCCGGCGACCAGGCCGTGCACACCGCGACTGACATTCCATTGTCCGCCTTCGGTCGTGGCGCTGCCCTGTTCACTGGCGTGATGGATAACACCGATGTGTTCTTCAAGTTTGGTCAGGCTGCCATCGGCGGCGTGAAGTAAAGAAAGCCCACAACACCGGCGCTGCGGCTCATGCCGTGGCGCCCGGTTTGATGACGAAAGCGAGATACCATGAATTCCGTAAAACTGATAATGAACGCCGCCGTGCTGGGTTTGGCAAGCTTTGCCGCCAACGCCTACGCCGGTTACAACTTCAATTTTGACAACGCCGCCAGTGGCACCTCGGCCAACAATGCTGCGGTCAATCCGTACAGCAATGTGCAATTCCTCAGCGGCTTTGAAACGGCTGATCTGGATGGTGACGGCTTTGAAATTCTGGACCCTAACGGCCAGAACATCCCTGGCTATACGCACTGGGAAGCCTATTCGGATAGCGATATCCGCGTACGCAACCCGGAGGAATACGGCCACGGTGCAGCTCCATCGGTCTCCAATGCGCTGGACGCCATGTTTGACCAGGTGCTGATCAGCTTCAGCAGTGCACAGAACCTGTCATCGTTCTCGGTGCAGCTGGATAACAGCAGCTTTGGTGGCTTCAATTCCTCCATCCTGTTCCTGGATGCGGCTGGCAAAACCATCTCCACCCTGTCTTTCGACCAGTTTGCCAACCCCGGTGCCATTATCACCGGTGGTGCAGTTTCCGGTGTTTACGGCATCGTGCTGGGTGCAGGCAAGCTGTATGACAACCTAACCATCACCACCGTCAGCGCCGTTCCTGAAGCCGAAACCTATGCCATGATGCTGGCAGGTCTGGGCATGATGGGCTTTGTTGCCTCGCGCCGCCGTCGTTAGTCCCTCCTCGCTTCATACTTGCGGGCACACCACCCGCAAGCGTCACCCACAAAAAAAGCACATCTTCATGTGCTTTTTTTGCGTCTTCAACAAGCCATCGAAACAGCTTGCCAACAAACCCGGGCAAAACCCACAGGGCTATCGCCTTATGGGGCCTGGGTTTCAGGCATTAGCTCTTCTTGTGGCTTTGGCTGCCCGCTTTCACATGCTGCTCATGCGAGCCGCCGCGGGTGCTGCCTTGCTGGCTCTTGTCAGGGCTGCCAGACTGCTCCTGTTGCTTGTTGGCGCCGCTTTGCGCCCCGCCCTGCTGCTGATTCTTGTGACTTTGCGAACCAGCCTGAGCGTGTTGCTGAGAGGTACCACCACGAGTGCTTCCTTGTTGTGTAGCCATCATAATCTCCTTATTTGGGATGAATGTTAGCGTTACGTAAGGTAACGACTTCATTGTGCAAGCCATGGGCACGTCTAGCGAGCCAGCGGGTTCTGAAAAGCATGTAGGAGATTGTGTTGGGTGCCAGGCTGGCGATGGCTGATAAAGCGCACTTCTAATCGGCAAAGAAAGCCAGCTTGTCTGCCTTTGCCAGTTTCTTGAGCCTGGCCTCGGCGATGGAGGCCGCTGACCGGTCGGCGTAGGGCTTGCTGGCCAGTATTCTCAGCGGCGGGTTTGCCCGGGTATAGCGCGCGCCCTTGCCTTCGACATGTGCCTTGTAGCGTGCTTCAAGATTATTGGTGATGCCGGCGTAATAGCTGCCGCCTTTGCACTCCAGCAAATAGAGATGCCAATGCGATGTCGGGTTTTCTTCGCTCACTGATGATCCTTACGCCTTTGCGTTGCCCATGATGGTCGTCATTTGAGTATGTGGGCAAGCCGTGAATTCAAGCCCGCATGGTATAGGAAACAGGCAGCGAATGCTTTACAGGGACTCGATTTGTGCAAGCGTTTGTTCCGCCTGCTGGCGCAAGGCCTGCTGGGCCTCGGCGGACATCTTGTCCCAATTGCGATACACCATGCTCAGGCGATGGTTGCCACGCAAACGGGTCTCGTGTCGGGCAAAAAAATCCCAGTAAAGCGCATTGAATGGGCAGGCACGCTCGCCTGTTTTGGTGGACTTGCTGTAGTGGCAACCCTTGCAATGGTCGCCCATGCGGTCAATATACGCCGCGCTGGATACATAGGGCTTGGTGGCAAGCAGGCCGCCATCGGCAAACTGGCTCATGCCCAGGGTGTTGGGTGCCTCCACCCATTCAAAGGCATCGATATAGATGCCCAGGTACCAGCGATGCAGAGCTTGCGGATCAAGCCCTGCCAGCAAGGCAAAGTTGCCGATGACCATGAGCCGCTGGATATGGTGGGCGTAGGCATGCTGCAATGATTGCGTTATGGCGCTTGCTACACATGCCATGCGGGTCTTTCCGGTCCAGAACCATTCCGGCAGCGGCCTGCTGTGCCCAAGGGCGTTGGCCTCGGTGTACCCGGGCATTTGCGCCCAATACACGCCCCGCACATATTCACGCCAGCCCAGTATCTGCCGGATAAAGCCTTCGGCAGCGGAAAGCGGCACCTTGCCCTGGCGCCAGGCGGCTTCTGCGGCGGCCACCACTTCACGCGGGTTGAGCATTTTCACATTGAGCGCAAACGACAGCAGGGAGTGAAACAGGCGCCAGCCGCGTGTGGATAAGGCATCCTGATAATCCCCAAACAAAGGCAAGCCCTGGTTGATAAACACTTCGAGCTGCGCCAGGGCCTCCTCGCGCGATAACGGCCAGCGCAAAGCCTCGGCCTGTGGATCGCCAAAATGCGCCGCGCCACTGGCGACAATGGTTTGCCACAGGGCCTGATGATCATGTTGCGGACGCATATCGGCCAGCAATGGCTGAGTGGCAGGCAGCGCTTTGCGATTGTCGTGATCAAAATTCCACTGGCCGCCCTCGGGCTGATCGTCTGCTGTCATCAACACCCCATGCTGGCGGCGCTGAGTGCGGTAAAAATGCTCCATCAGCCATTGCTTGCGGCCTTTGAATTGCGCGGCGACAGTTTGGCGCGTGGTGTAGAAATGCTCGCTATCCACCATGGTCACGGGCACCTGGCAGGACGCGGCCCACGCCGCGAGCAAGTGGTCCAGCCGCCACTCATCCGGCGCCTGATACTGCATCGTACTTGCCTGGTAATGCGCGATCAGCGCCTCCAGGTTGGTCGTGAGCTGTTGGCGGTTGGAAGCGTCATCAATGGCGATATAGCGCACGCGATGCCCAGCGCGTTTGAGTTGCTGGGAAAAATGGCGCATGGCGGCGAATATCGCCAGCATCTTTTGCGCATGGTGCAGCACATAGTCCGTCTCCTGGCGGATCTCCATCATGACGTACACGACATCGGGGCTGACATGGGCAAACCAGGAATGCTGGGAATTGAGCTGATCCCCCAGAATCAGGCGCAAGGTCACCTTTGAATTGGCCTGCCCCGGCAAGGTAGATGCAACAGAGCTCATGCTGCCCTCGCCCATAAGGCGCGGTAGCTGCCATCCGCATCGTAATCCTGTGCCTGCTTGTCCGGATTAAAGCGCCTGCCCTGCCGCGGATCGGTGCCGCGTCCACTCAGGTAAAGCCAGTTGCCCTGGTTGCTGTAGACATCGTAATCCAGCAGCTGCGATTCAAACCAGGCCGCCCCGGCACGCCAATCGCAACCCAGGTCATGTATCAGATAACTCGCGACATTCTGCCGCATGCGATTGGAAAGATACCCGGTCGCCGCCAGCTCGCGCATGCCGGCATCAATAAACGGCTGCCCGGTTTCGCCACGGCACCAGCGGGCAAAATGGTCTGGATCATGCGATGGCACAGGCGCTTCCCCCAGGCCACGGGCGCGATACAGCCTGTTGCCATGTTTGAAATGCAGCCAGCGAAAGTGATCGCGCCACAGCAATTCAAACCACAGCCAATAGGTGCTCTCGTTGGCACCATGCTCCGCTTCAAATGCCTGAATGGCCGCCCAGGCCTGCCGTGCCGACAAGGCACCTGTCGCCAGCCACGGCGACCATTTGCTGGAATAATCGACCCCGATGAGCCCATTGCGAGTGGACTTGTAGCTATGCGGCAACCGCCGTTGGCAATACTGCTGCAGATGCTGCAGGGCCGCCTGCTCACTGCCATCGAACCCCGAAGAGCCTAGCGGGAAAGCAGACCGGGCGTCATCCGGCCATGGCTCGCTTGCCATCGCATGATCAGTGCCGTCGCTCGCAACTTCACTCGGTATCGCATTCAGCAAGGCATGCGATGGCAACGGCGGCAGCTGCTTGATGGACGGCAACGGCCGCGCCGCCTGAACATGCCCGCGCTCCAGCGCATGGCGAAATGTCGTAAAGGTATCTGGCACCGCCTGAGGATCAAACGGCAGATTCTCCACCGCCACCAGACTGGATTGCCAAACCGTTTTTACCTTCACCCCTGCTGCCCGCAAAGCGGCTACCACCGCCTGCTCCTCGGGCGCTGCAATCTCCTCGCACACCAGCAACGGGTTGCCGAGGGCGCGCACCAATCGCACCAGTGTATCTACGCTATCCCCATGCAATGGCACCAGATCACTGCCAAGCGCGCGCAATTGCCCGGCCAGCGCATCCACCGCACTCGTCAGCCAGGCTCGCCGGTGCGGCGCCATCCTGGCAAAGCCCCAGCGCGTCAGGCCGCTTTCGGCAGGATCATGCACGAATACTGGCAGCAGCCAGGAGCCGATATGAGCCGCCTGGCGCGCGGCCCAGGTCAGCGCAACCTGATCATGCAGACGCAGATCACGTCGAAACCAGAAAATAAGGCCAGGTTGCAACGTTATCTTCGAGGTCATGTAAGCCTCTTTTGGATATTTGGATGGATGTACAAAGACAAAGATAAGCATCCCTGTGGGCATACCAGTTGCAGGAATGGGAGGCAAAAGAATGGCAGTCGGTATTCGGCTTATTCATGTGCTGGACTTTGCAAACAATATCTTAAAAAATCGCCAGAACTTATTCCACGATAAGGCACCCTCTCGCGGCATGCATCACTAATGTGTGCACAAAAAAACTTCGCCCTAATCAGCTGGAGCACGAGGCTATCGACTATTAAAAAATTTAACATACTAGAGCTACTATTGATTAGATAGCATGAACAACTACATTCTTTAAGATTTGCACACACCCCAAAGCTGGCAATTAGTAGTAAAGCTTGGTTACCATTATAAAATCAATAAATAACTCATGATTAACAGAGAGGTTCTTGAATGCGCTTTTTTACGCTAACCGTATTGTTATTGACTTTAGTTGGGTGCGCGTCAAGTGGCGCAAAATATCAGGATGCTCCCAAACCTGATACATCTACCTCTACAGTTTATCTTTATCGTCCTGGGAAATTTCTTCTGGGTGCTTTCGATGCACAATTCACCGTGGATGGAAAGAAAATTGCGAATCTAAGTGGTGGCAGCTACACATACATTTACGTAAATGAAGGTTGTCACCAAATCCATCAGTTCTGGCCCTACTATGCCAATTTTGGTAGTTCTACAAATTTTGATTTTTGCTCGAAGGCTGGCGAAGACTATTACATACTTTTAGATGGACTAAATGTAGTGACTTGGCGACTGACTGAGATAGAAAAGTCGAATGCACTTTCTGATATTAGAAATTGCGATTACATACCATCAATCGCACCCCCGCTGTTAAGATCACAGCAATAACAAAGACCAACTTAATATTGTGAGTCACTCTCACAACTAAGGGCCATAACTTATTCAAATTTAAGTGTCATGGGGTTACTAAGACTTTAATTATTTTTTTGGTAGATCGTCATAAGTTACCACTAAAGCCACAAATACTTTCATAGAAAGTCCACTGACAAATATGTTAGCGGGATGAGAAGTTATAAAGTGTTTAATGATTTTTATGGTGCCCGGAGCCGGGGTCGAACCGGCACACCATTACTGGCGAGAGATTTTAAGTCTCTTGTGTCTACCAATTTCACCATCCGGGCAGAAGCGAGACGCTAGGGATGCGGACCAGGGGTCCGACGGCGAAGGGCGCTATTCTACCATTCATGCTTGCAGAATTGCCACTCAATATCGCCCGCTTTGAGGGTGTGGCAAGTCCGTTGTTGCCAGGCTTCACGCGCATGTAAAGCAAAAAATGTGGTGAAAGTGAGCCGCCAGATGCTGAAAACCCGACAATGTTGTCGGGTTTTCATGGGTTTGCTTCTGAATTACTTGCTGGTTTCTTTGGTAATCAACCAACGGTTATTGGTTTTTTCCAGTGTCAGATACTTCATCGTATCGTCACTGTATTTGCCAGAGGCATAGTGTTGCATGAAAGAAACCGAGGCTTGGGCCTGGGTACCATCCATGCTGACCTTGAGGTCTTTCAGTTCCACCACAATCGCCCCAGGCGCAGCAAAGCGCTGCTTGCGTTGTTGTAACCAGGCGGCACGGTTGCCTTTTTCTGGAACAAAGCTGTCGGCGTAGAAGCTGATGTAGCGGTTGTAATCCTTGGCTTGCCAGGCAGATGCCCAGTCATTCACCGTGGATTTCACCAGATCCGCTTCGCCGAATTTAACTTCGGCTGGCTTCAGCGGTTCAGTGTTAAGCGGACGGGCCTTGGCAAGCAGGGCTACCTTGTCGATCTTCACCACTTCTGGCGCCACAGCCTGACAGGTGGCATAAGTGTTGTAATCGGTGGGGGTCAGCTCAGGCACATCGGCGCGGGTCACATTCAGCTTTTTCAGCAGCTCGCCCTGGCTGGCATAAGTGCGGGCGTAGGCGTTATACAGATCGCGCTCGGTGTTAGTGTAGGTGCGGCGTGCCTGGAAGTATTCGTTTTCCGTATCCAGCAAGTCGAGCAGTGTACGTTGACCGATATCGAACTGGCGACGATAAGCTTCGCGGGCTTTTTCGATGGAGAGTTGATGCTGGTCGCGGAAATCCAGTTGTCCTTTGAGCTGGCTGATATCGTTGTAGGCGATCACCAGTTGCTGACGGGTATCGACACAGGCCTTGTCGCGCAGGTCTTGCGAAGTGTTCAGCTTTTCAACGGATTGGCTGATCAGCGATTTATCTGTGAGGCCATTGAACAGGTTGAATGTCAGCGTCAATTCCAGATAGTCGGCAGCGGCGGTACTGTTGCGGCCGTCGGAGCTGACATCCAGGCTCTTTTTGCCTTGCAGGTCCAGCCGTGGGCTGTAGCGCGCCTTTTTGGTTTTGACTTCGTCTTCGGTGGCGATGATGTTTTCAATCGAGGCCAGAAGATCCGGATTCTGGTTATACGCCAGTTTCAATGCATCGGAGGGGCTTTGCTCTACCCCTGCCTTGAAGTAATCCACATCGGACAGGGTATCCGCAGGCAAATCGCCGACCAGACGCTGGAAGCGGGCTGTCACATCATGCAGGTTGGTGGTTTCGGTCAGCAGATTGGCTTCTGCCAGTGCCAGACGGCCGTTGGCTTGTTCCAGATCCACGCGGCGACCCACACCGGCGCCAACGCGCTCTTCAATCTTGTCGAACAACTGCTTGTGCACGATGTAGTTGTCTTCCGCGTAGGAAACCAGCTGGCGATAGCGCAATACATCGTTATAGGCCTTGACGGTCTCGAGCGCGGTGTTCTGCATGGCGCTCAGAAGCTCGTAGTAGCGCACGCGGGCGGCATGGCCCAGGCGGCTGACTTCATTGCTGGTGGCAAAACCATCAAACAACATCTGCTTCAGTACCAGTTGGGTCTGACGGTCAGGAATGTTGGTATTGTTAGTGTTGGAAAAGACTTTTTCCTGGGTGCGGATACTGCTGATCAAATCTACCTTGGGAAGAAACCCACCGCGCGCAGCGTTTTGCTCTTGCTCAGCGGCCTTGTAGTTGTGGTATCGGCTCTGCACTTCCGGATTGTTCGTCACGGCGCTTTCGACGATTTCCTGCAGAGTAGATGCTGGTGCTGCCATCCCTGGAGTTGCTGCGGCAATAGCAGCCGCAACAATCATACTTTTATAGATTGCTTTCATTCACTTCACCCCGGCTTGTTATTTAGTTATATTTTATGACCTCAATAATACCTTATCTTTCATCGATAAGTTATTATAGATATGAGGTTTTTCCGGGTGCATGAATTTAAAATTTAAATCACGCACCGAATTTACAATAAAGAAGCGTACGCAATTGTCGTGCCAAACCTTGTAGGCTAGAGTCATCATCGCTCATTCGCTAACATCTCGCGCAAGTCGTCAATGCCTGTGGGTGCTCTGCACGATCATGTGCTTGTTGCTGGGGGTATGGATTCCAGGCATACAGGCGGCTACGGATTTCAGCAAGCTGCGCACGCTGGCCGAGCAGCGTTATGGCGACCGGGCCAAAAACACCATCATTGAGCTGGAGGCCCTGCTCAATACCCTGCGAGACGCCCCGGATCAGGAAAAGCTGGAGAAGATCAATCTCTTCGTCAATGACAAAATCCGTCGCTTTGATGATGACATCAATATCTGGGGGCAATCTGACTACTGGGCCACGCCGTTGGAATCCCTGGGCCGCGAGGCTGGCGACTGTGAGGATTACAGCATTGCCAAATACGTGTTTTTGCGCGAGCTGGGCATTCCCAATGAAAAACTGCGCTTGACCTACGTCCGGGCCAAGATAGGCGGCCCTAACAGCCGCATTTCGCAAGCGCACATGATTTTGAGCTACTACCCCACGCCAAATGCCGAGCCGCTGATTCTGGACAACCTCATCATTTCCATCCGCCCGGCCTCGCGTCGGCCGGATCTGGTACCGATTTTCAGTTTTAACAGCGAAGGGTTGTGGACGGGCACATCGACCACACCAAGTAGCGATTCGTTGAGCCACTTGTCACGCTGGCGCAACGTTCTCGCAAGAATGCAAGCCGATGGTATTGAATAAAAGATCAGGTTAAGGGGGTAACAATTATGTCGTTGATTAAACAGTTATGGATCGCCATCAGTCTGCTGATGCTGCTAGTATTTGCGGCCTGCGTGATTGCCAGTATCGAATCCAGCAAGCACACGCTGGAGCAGCAGTTGCAGATGAAGAACATCGACAATGCCACATCGCTCGCACTTTCGCTGTCGCAGATCGACAAGGAGGACCCGGTGAACGTGGCCCTGCTGTTATCCGCCCAGTTTGATAATGGCCATTATCAGCGCATCCGGCTGGTCGACCCTGAAGGCAAGCTGATCTCCGAACACTACAATGCCGACATACAACCCAATACCCCCAGCTGGTTCAATCGCGCATTCAGCATTGAGGTGCATCCCGGCGTAGCCCAGGTGCAAAATGGCTGGTCGCAATACGGCACCCTCTCGCTGGAAAGCGATGCCACCTTTGCCTACCAGGCATTGTGGAATGGCGCCAAGAAAATGCTGCTGTGGAGCGTAGCGATTGCCCTGCTGGCCGGGGTACTGGGCTCTTGGCTGCTGCGCATCATTACCCGTCCATTAAGTGAAATGGCCAATATGGCAGAGGCGATTGGCGATCAGCGCTTCATCACCATGACCGAGCCCCGGGTGACCGAATTCAAATCGCTGGCGCAAGCCATGAACCGCTTGTCCAACCGCATCCGCAAAATGCTCAACGAGCAATCGCAGCTGCTGGAACAACTGCGCTTTGAAGCCAACTACGAGCCCATCTCCGGACTGATGAACCGCAAGTATTTCACCAGCCGCGTATCAGCCTATCTGGACAATGAAGACAACTTTGAAGAAGGCGTACTAGTGGTTTCGCATATCGCCGAGCTGGCCGAGATCAATGCCAAGTATGGTGGCACCGGCACCGACCAGATACTCAAGCGCATCGGCCATGCCTTGACCGAGCTGTGCAAACCCGAAAATGGCCTGTTTGCCGGTCGGCTGAGCGGAGCGGATTTTGCCGTGTTTAGCAGCAGTCCGGATAACCGCGAGCTGCTGTGCCAGCAGGTGAAGGACACCATCATCTCGGCTGCCGCCATCGCCGATAGCTTCCCCGATTTCAGCCCCCGCACCATCGCCAGCCACATTGGCAGATCAGACCAGCTGGATAGCCTGAAAGACCTGCTTGCCGTGATACGCCAGCGCAATGACCTGACGCAATTGCAGTTGGAGATTGACGATCAGGCGCAGCAGTCCAGCTCACCACTGAACACCACCCGCACCGAAAGCGAATGGCGTGCCCGCCTGGATAACGCCATCATGTCCAAGCGCCTGCGCCTGGCCAGCTTCCCGGTCATCAGCCCGACCAATACCCTGATCCACAACGAAGGTCCGATGCGCCTGCAACTGGAGCCCAACGGCCCCTGGCTGCCTGCTGCGGAATTCATCGGCTGGGCGATCAAGCTCGACCTGATTACCGAAATGGATGATCTGCTGGTGCAGATTGCCATTGAGGACCTCAAGAATGGCAAACCAGCCATTGGCCTCAACATATCCTCACGCGCCGTGAGCAATCCTACCTATCTGGAGCATCTGCATGCCTTGCTGCAGGCCAACCCGGAAGTGGCTGACAGGCTGTGGCTGGAAGTACCAGAAGACGGTGTATTCCGGCACATGGAAGCGTTCCGCAACTTCTGCCTCACGCTCAAGCCGCTGGGCTGCCATATCGGCGTCGAGCACGTGGGTGCGCAGGTGGCACGCCTGGGTGAACTGCACGACCTTGGCCTCAGCTACATCAAGATTGATGCATCGGTTATCCGCCAGATCGATACCAACACCGGCAACCAGGCCTTCCTGAAAGGCCTGTGCCTGATCGTGCATTCGCTGGGCATGATGGCGATTGCCGAGGGCGTGCAAACCAATGAGGAAATCGCCGCCCTGCCCGCGCTGGGCATCGACGGCATGACCGGCCCCGCTATCCAGGCGCCCGCCGTGTAAGCATTACCGGGCGACGAGCAGGCTTGTGCTCAGTCGCCATATGCTCAAGGCCGCGCTCATTGGCATCTGCACAATAAAAAACCCCATCCGTAGTGGATGGGGTTTGTTTTTGCTACTTACCCAACGGCAAGAGAGCCGTGAATGGGCATCAGATAACCGGCTTCTCGTCATCCACCAGCAAGTCCAGCCCTTTGCCCTGGGTGCGCCAGGATTGACGCTGGATAAGCCGTTTCTGTGCCGCATCCGGAAAGTCAGTGAAGTGAATCACGTCACGCTCGATCAGCAGCAGGATCAGGTCTTCCAGCACGCGCGCGAGCTGAATATCACTCTCGCGAAATGCATTCTGATCCTTGAGCGCGTCTTCCAGATACTGCTGATACTCTGGCGACTTGCCATCCACAGACTCCCAGCCTTGGGAGTCCATGGCCTCGCGACTCACCGCTTTGATATTGCCAGCCTGATCGCGTAACACGTATGGCATAACGCCCTTTCGGATAAGTTTAGTCGGTAACCAGCTTGTTGTTGGTCACCAGGTTGTTGATGATCGCGGCATCGGTATGGCCTGCCGTGGTCAAATCCACACCGGCCAGCACGATACGCTGGTTCTCGGCGCCGCTGTTGAAGGCCGCACCCACGGTATGGCTGTCACCGGAGAAACCACCAGTGGAGCTGATGTGGATGATGGTATCCGAACCGGATTTTTCAAAATGCAGGTAATTTTGCAGATTGCCTGAATTTTCCCCGGTCAACAGATCGCGCAGATCCAGCTTGTCACCACCGGATGCCACCGATGCCTTGTTGAAGTCGGTGATGGTATCCACGGCAGGGGTACCAGGCGTGCCCGCATCGGCCAGATTCCACTTGAAGGTATCCACGCCAGCGCCACCGCTCAGGATATCGTTGCCAGCGCCACCAATCAGGGTGTCATTGCCGTTATCGCCATAGAGGCGATCATTACCGCCGCCACCGATCAGGATATCGTTGCCATCACGGCCCATGATCAGGTCTGGATGGTTGGAACCGGTGATGGTTTCGCCTGCCGTCGTGCCGACCTGGACATCAGTCTTGTCCACGTTGATGGTGACGGTGGAGCCAGCGGTGTCACCGTCCTTGTCCTGCAGCACATAGTCCATTTTTTCGGTAATGGCGGAAGACAAACCATCCGGTGCCTTGTATGAATAACTACCGCTGTCCATGTCCACCACAAACTGGCCGCCATGCAGCGTGGTCACGGTGATTTCATGCGTGGTGCTGTTGTAGGTACTGTGATTGGTGCCGACTACTTCGACAAGACCAGTGGCCGCATTGAAGCGGTACTCGGTACCTTCCACCGAGATGCTGCCGACGAAACCGCCGTCGCCGCCTACACCATTCCCTATCATGTTGCCGGTGATCAGTTCACCAGCAGCCTGATTCTGGATAGTGCCTGCCAGCACGGCATCGAGCTGAGTGAAACTGGTGACCAGAATGCCATCCATATTGGTGTTGGTCTGGCCATCGTACGCTACCGGATTCAGGGCATTTACGCTATTGATGTCGCTGCCGACGCCAATCGCATAAGACTTGATCTGGTTGGCTTCCAGGAAGGTTTTCCATGCCAGCTCTTCCTGGGTTTGAATGCCAGCATCCGAGCTATTGGTATTGGTGCCGCCCGTCAGGCTGGTGTTACTGCCACTACCAGTATTGGGTTCACCGTCGGAGATGAAATAAGCCACATTCTGTGCATTGGTCAGCTTGCCTGGATCATCAAATGCATCCATGGCATTGGCCAGAGCGCTGTCGTAATTGGTATTGCCACCGGGGCCCTTGACCAGAATCTGATCCAGCTGTGCCTTGGCTTGATCAATCGTCATCCAGTCCGTACCAACCTGGGCTGCGGTGGTAGAGAATACGACGAGGCTGATGCGGGTATCGCCCAGTGCATCGTACTTGTCCAGCAATACCTTGATGGACTGGATGGCACTGGCCAGCCGCGTAGTGTCACCTACGCCATCATGAGTACGCATACTGCCTGAGATATCGAGCGTAATCAGCAGGTTAGTATTCGTAGTCGACAGATTGGCGGTGATCGGGTTGGCAACTGGCGAATCATCTTCCACGTTCACGGTCAGGTTGCCCACCGAAGTCACGCCATTCGCAGTGGCGCTGACACCGACATTCAGGGTCAGCACATCTTCCGTCTTGGTATCGGGATGATCGAGCGGACGCAACAGGTTCACGTCGTACTCACCGCCGTTGTTGATGGTAATGGTCAGCACAGGCTGGCCACCGGCAGAGCCGGTCAGGGTGCCAGTACCACTGCCAGACCAGGTGATAAGCTGGCCACCGGAGTAATAATCGCCAGTAGGTGCCGTCAGCACGACCGAGGTAATGGCATTGCCATCCGGATCGCTAATGGAAAGCGTGCCATGTGCGCTCGCGCTATTGGTTACATCTACCGTGCCGCTGCTATCTGGCAAGCCACCAGGCAAGCCCTCTTCCGATACGTTGGCAGTTGCCGTGCCAACGACGGGTGGACGGTCATCTGTCGTTCCATTGATGGTAATCGTGAGGTTGGCCGTGGCTGGCGTACCGTCACCATCGTTAATGGTATAGCTGAAAACGTCCTTCAAGGACTGGTTGTCATTCAGCGCATTCACCGCCGGATTGGCGTTGTTCAGCGTATAGGTATAGCTGCCATTGGCATTGAGTATCAGCGTGCCGTACTGACCAACAAATGTGCCTGTGGTCGTCACTGGATTTGGGTTCACATCCGGGCCAACAGTGTCGTTGTTCAGCACATTGCCTGTGACTTGATTCGGCGATGCATCTTCCTTGATGCTGTTGGTGTCATCCACGGCAACAGGGGCGCTATCGGTGATCACGATATTCAGTGGCGAACTGGTCGATACGTTATTGGCATCGGTCAGCGTCACACCGATGCTGTCGGTCACGCTGGAGTTGCTGCTCTGGATATTCGGATCATAGGTGTAGCTCACCACACCTGTAGTAGCGTCATAGCCGGTCAGCACCAGTGTGCCACGTGGCGTGGTGATGGTGATCGGGTCTGTTGCCAGATTGTTCAGCTGCTGCAGGGTGACCACGTGATCCGTGGTGCCGCTGATGGTGATGCTGCTAATGCCAGCCTCGGCTTCCACCAGGAAGCTGCCTGGGGTAGCGTCAGCGGTTTCCGGCAAGGTCGTGCCTTCCACGATCAACCCTGGCGCGCCGTCAGTATGACCATTGATGGTGATGGTCAGGTTGGCAGTCGCTTCGGTACCGTCACCATCCTTGATGGTGTAGCTGAACACATCCTGCAAGCTCTGGTTTTCGTTCAGTGCATTCACGGCCGGGTTACTATTGTTCAGCGTGTAGGTGTAAGTGCCATTGGCATTGAGTATCAGGGTGCCGTATTGGCCGACAAAGGTACCTGTCGTGGTCACCGGGTTGGGGTTCACATCCGGGCCAACAGTGTCGTTATCCAGCACATTGCCTGTGACCTGATTCGGCGATGCATCTTCCGTGATGCTGTTGGTATCAGCCACGGCAACTGGAGCGCTGTCGGTGATCACGATGTTCAGTGGCGAACTGGTCGATACGCCATTGGCATCGGTCAGCGTCACACCGATGCTGTCGGTCACGCTGGAGTTGCTGCTCTGGATATTTGGATCGTAGGTGTAGCTGACCACACCTGTAGTAGCGTCATAGCCGGTCAGCACCAGTGTGCCACGTGGCGTGGTGATGGTGATCGGGTCCGTTGCCAGATTGTTCAACTGTTGCAGAGTCACTACATGATCGGTAGTGCCGCTGATGGTAATGCTGCTGATGCCAGCCTCGGCTTCCACCAGGAAGCTGCCTGGAGTCGCGTCAGCGGTTTCCGGCAAGGTAGCACCTTCCACGATCAGCCCAGGTGGGCTGTCGGTATGACCATTGATGGTGATGGTCAGATTGGCGGTGGCTTCAGTCCCATCTGCATCCTTGATGGTGTAGCTGAACACATCCTGCAAGCTCTGGTTTTCGTTCAGCGCATTCACGGCAGGGTTGGCATTGCTCAGCGTGTACGTATAGGTACCATTGGCATTCAATACCAACGTGCCGTACTGGCCGACAAAAGTACCCGTCGTCGTAACAGGGTCCACTTTCACATCGGCACCGATGTTGTCGTTGTTCAATACATTGCCCGTCACCTGATTCGGTGTCGCGTCTTCGGTAATGCTGTTGGTGTCATTTACCGCGGTTGGGCCGGTGTCAGTGATGTTCACGTCCAGCGTTGCACTGGCGGTCTGGCCATTGGTGTCGGTAACGGTAATGGGAAGGCTATCTGCGAGGGAAGGAGCACCTTTATGATCAAGCACGTTAGGGTCATAGGTGTAGCTCACCACACCCGTAGTCGCGTTGTAGCCCACTACGGTCAGAGTGCCCTTCTCAGTGGTTATCACGATAGGGGTTGTACCGGCATTCGTCAGCTGTGCCAGAGTGATCACCGTCGTGCTACCGGAGGAATTGCCAATGGAAATGCTGGAGAGGCCCGCAGGCGCGGTTACGGTGAAGTCACCAGGCGTAGCGCCATTGGTTTCTGGCAGCGTCATTTCGCCGGGCTCAATACCGTTGTAATCGGTCAGCACAATGGAGGGCGGGCCAGAAGGTGTGGCAGCCACGCCTGCAGGATCAGAGTAAATGAAGGCTTCGCGCACGAAGTCGATTACAGGAGGCGTACCGACGGGATATTCATAGCTAAGCGGGGTCACGCCTTCGACGATGCGCAGCAGGTTAACGAAGGTAGAGCCGTGCTCGTTGCCGGCAGCGCCGATCAGACCAGCCGCCGTTTCTTCCAGCACTTCGTTAATGTCGCGGCCTTGTTCGATGGCCTGGATAACGGCCTGTACAGTGGCTTCGCTGACGGCACTTTCTGTGCCTTCAGGGGCGATGAATTCAGCCAGCTCAGGGGTGAATTTCACCGTCTGGTCAGCTGAAATCTCGATTTTCTGGCCTGTGGTCAGGAGGATATCAACGACAACACCTTGCGCAGTCGTGACGACTTCACCTGGCTGTATGCTGTCGCCCACCTTGAGCATGCGGCGTTCGCCACGTTCATTCACAGCAAATGCATTGCTGCCGCCATTGATTGCTACTACGGTACCGATCGCTGCCATGGTGTACCTGACCTTTCTACAAAATTACTGATGGAGCGATTAAACCCCATCCAAACATCAAAAAATATTGTACCAAGGTACTAGACCTCGAAATTTCATCAGCCCTGTCGATCATTCAGCATCAGGGCAAGCTGCAAACGGTCCCGTATCGCCAGGCGCTCAAAGATGGCCGTGAGGTGGGCCTTGACCGTGCGCTCGGTTATATCCAGCTCGCGCGCAATGAGTTTGTTGCTAAGGCCTTCTGCTGCCTTGAGTGCTACCTCGCGCTCGCGCGGGGTGAGTTGATCCAGCGTGGCATTGATCTTGGTCTGACTGGAGCCCACCATGGTGCGGCCAACCGTGATCAGGCGCTGCAGGACCTCTGGCCCTAGCCATACGCCGCCCAGCTGCACCACGCGGCGCACCTCGCGCAGCACGTCGGCCGAGCTGTAGGCATGGCAATAGCCTGCGGCGCCCTGCTGAAAAGCCGCCACCGCTTCATTGGTATCCGGCGCATTCGCCAGCACCAGCACGCGCGCCTGAGTGAAGCGGCCTAGCAGGCCTGTTACATCCGTCAGCATGCTGGCGGTGCTGTCTGCATTCACATGCAGCCAGATCAGGGCCTGGCCAACATCGGCATTCAATGCGGCAGTTTCCCTGAATACCGCCCCTTCGGGACAAACCTGCTGCCAGTCGGCCAGCAAGCGCCCCCCTGCAGAAATGAAAATATCGCGCATGGTGTTGTTATCGTTCCGTGAAGGCGTATGAGCGGGCCTTGAGCACCGGCTTCAAGAGGTAAGAAAGCACGGTTTTGCGGCCGGTCATGATATCCACCTGCGCCACCATGCCAGGAATGATAGGCAGGCCCTTGCCCAGATTGGAGCGTATGGTTTTGACGCGCACGATGTAAAACGCATTGCCTTTGTCGTCCACCACCGAGTCGGCGGAAATGCTCTCCACCTTGGCATCCAGCGTGCCATAAATGGTGTAGTCATAAGCCGTCAGCTTCACCGTGGCAGGCTGCCCGAAACTGATAAAGGCAATGTCACGCGGCTGAATCTTGGTTTCCAGGATCAGGGCGTCGTCGGTAGGCACGATCTCCATGACCTCTTTGCCGGGCTGGATAACGCCACCCACGGTATTGATAAAGAGCCGGCTCACGGTGCCTTTGACCGGTGACTTCAGCGTGGACTGCACGACCTTGTCATTCAGTGCAACGCTGGTTTCCACCAGGCTGTTGAGCTTGGCGGTGGTATCCGACAGCTCGGTGCGCACCTTGCTGCGGAACGATTGCTGCGCCTCGCTCACCTTGCGCGAGGCTTCGGAAATCGCCGCCTCTACCCGGCCGATCTGCGCACGTGCCTGATCGCGATCACCACGCAAGCGGGCGGTATCGCGCTCCAGACGCAATAGGTCTACTTCAGAAACCGCGCCGGTACCGAGCAAAGGCTTGGTCACCGCCAGCTCGCGGCTGCTCAGCTCCAGACCGCGCTCGGCCTGCTCCAGCTTGGCCTGTATCTCGGATAACTCACGCTGGCGCTGGGTCAGCTGTTCGCGCGCAATTGCCACCTGCGAGGCCAGCTCGTCCTTGCTGGCGAAATACAGGGCCTGCTCCTGTGAATACACCGAGGGGTTTTCCTTCATCACCTCCGGTGGTGGCATGAACGCCGTATCATCCGCCAGCGCGCGCAAGCGTGCCTGCTTGGCCACCAGCGACAGATATTGCGAGCGGTTTTCACGCAGGGAGGAAATGGCTCGCGTTTCATCGATACGCACCAGCGGCGTCCCGACATTGACCGACTGCCCTTCATGCACCAGCAGCGAAGTCACAATGCCGCCGTCCAGTGACTGAATCACCTGCACCTGCTTGGAAGGGATCACCCGGCCTTCACCGCGTGTCACTTCATCCACCTTGGTCAGCGCCGCCCAGATCAGTAGCAGCACGATCACGCCGGCCACCCAGTACAGCACTTTTTTAGCACGCAGGGTTTGCTGTTCCAGCATGGCGAGCTCGGCTTCTTCCTGCCATGATGCATCTTCTTCGGCCTTGGCGGGCGTCCATTTGTCCAGCATCCAGCGCACGGGCTTGCTCAGCAGGCCAATGCGATTGAAAACCCCATGAATGGCACCCAGTGCCTTGAATAAAAGCTGGCTCATGCGGCTTTCCCCACTTTACCGGTACGCAAGGCATCAATGACGAGGTCTTTCTGACCATCCGCCATGATCTTGCCGCCATCTATCACAATAATTCTATCCACCATGTCGAACAGCGATGAGCGATGGGTAATCACCAGCAATGTCCTGCCGCTGGAAGCTTCCGACAGGCGTTTTTTCACCGCCTCTTCACCGGAGTGATCCATGGCGCTGGTTGGTTCATCCAGCAGGTAGATCACCGGGTTGTTGATCACTGCACGGGCAATGCCCACGCCCTGGCGCTGCCCGCCAGACAGCGTATCGCCGCGCTCGCCCACGGGCATGTCAAAGCCTTGGGGATGCGTATTGATGAATTCATCAATGCCACCCACATGGGCGGCATGCAGGACCTGCTCACCGGTAGCATGCGGAGCGGCAATCGCGATGTTGTCGCGCATGGATCCGTAAAACAGATGGGTGTCCTGCTGCACATAGCCAATCGCCCGCCGCAGCTCGGCGGGGTCTATCTGGCGTGAATCAATACCATCAATCAGGATCGCGCCTGCCGTGGGCTGATAAAGCCCGAGGATCAGTTTCTGGATGGTGGTCTTGCCGGAACCCATGCGGCCCAGAATCGCCACGTGCTCCCCCGCCTTGATCTTGAACGAGACGTTGCGCAACGCGTTGGCATCGGAGCCGGGGTAATTGAAGCTGACATCGCGAAACTCGATATCGCCTGTAAAGCTGGGGCGGGATAGAAAGCGGAAATCCACCGGCCGCTCCACTGGCTTGTTCATGACCTCTTCCAGCGAGGTCAGCGAGGTGGCTGCATTGTGGTATTGCGTCATCATGCCTGCCGCCTGCGAGATGGGCGCCAGCGCGCGTGAAGCCAGCATGGTGCAGGCGATCATGCCGCCCATGGTGAGGTCACCATTGATCACCAGATACACGCCCAGCAATACCAGGCCGACAGTGACCAGCTGCTGCAGCCCCATGGCGCCATTGTTGATGGAGGCGGACAGCAGCTTGAGCTTGCTGCCGACTTCGGTCAGGTAGGTGGCGGTTTTTTCCCAGCGACGCTGCATCTGGCCTTCGATGCCCAGTGCCTTGACGGTTTCCAGCCCGACCAGGCTTTCAATCAGAGTGGCATTGCGAATGGAGCTGGCGCGGAACATGGTTTCAGATAACTCCTGCATCTTGGTCTGCGCGCTGAAGGAATACACCAGCAGAATCGCCGCGCCGACCAGCACCGGAATCACCATGGGCCAGGAAATCCAGGCCATGACGCCAATAAAGATCAGGGCAAACGGAATATCAATCAGGGTGGTGATGGTGGCCGAGGTAATGAAGTCGCGCACGGTTTCAAACGCACGCAGGTTGGCGGCAAACGAGCCGACCGAGGTAGGCCGCTGCTCCATGCGCACGCCCAGCACCTGCTCCATGATGCGGGCCGACAGCTTGATATCGACGCGGTGGCTGGCCCAATCAAGGAAATAACCGCGGATGGTACGCAGGGCAAAGTCCGCCAGAATGATCAGGCCTATACCAGCAGCCAGGACCCACAGGGTTTCCACCGAGCGGTTGGGCACAATGCGGTCATACACATTCATGGTGAAAATAGGCATGGCTAGCGCAAACATGTTGATCAGCAAGGCGGCCAGCATGATGTCGCGGTATACCTTGCTGTTTTCTGCCAGCGTGCCCCAGAACCAGTGGCGCATACGCACATTGCCGACCGTGGGGGCGCGTTTGTCGAAGGTGAATTTGGGCTTGGCGACAATGGCGTAGCCGCTGTAGCGTGACAGCAGCTCCTCTTCTGAAATGCTGACTTCGGCATCGCCCAGCTCGGGGAAGATCATGCGCAGATGCTGGCGCGATTCATCCCAGCCAACCAGCACGCAGGCCTCGTTGTCCTCCAGCAGCAGAATCGCCGGTAAAAACTCGCGACGTATGTCGCCCAACGGCTTCCTGATCACCGTGGCGACCAGGTTGGCGCGTGCCGCTGTCCGCCGCACCAGGGCTGGCGTCATTTTACCGTCGCGCAATGGCAGGCCCGCACTCAGGGCATCCCGCGTAATGGCGACCCCATGAAAACGACACACAATCAACAGGGCTTCAAGCAGACTATCCTTGACCTGCGCTTGTGCCCCTAAAAATTCCTCATCACGATTCATAGTCACACTGTCTTTGCAATAACCCGGCAACTGCACTTGCCGCGGACATACCTTTGTTAATCATGCAAACACGAGGCCTGCGCCAGCATACTCAAGCGCATGGCATCGCCCTTGTGCCCGGCTGCGCGCCGCACATGAAAAAAGCCCGATCAGAATCGGGCCGGAATTTATTATTGGGGAGAAGCCGAGAGGCAGCTTTTCATGAACGCCTTGCGCGCGTCGCCAGTCAGGGATTTGGCACTGGCATCCGCATTACAGGTTTTCATTTTTTCTTGCTGGGTGGGAGGAGTCGCTTTGGCACTCAGGCAACTCTTCATGAATGCCTTGCGTTCGTCCCCTGCCAGCGATTTGGCGCTGGCATCGGCGTTGCAGGTTTTCATCTTGAGCTGCTGCGCTGACATGGGGTCAGCACTGAGGCAGTTTTTCATGAAGGCTTTGCGGGCATCACCAGCCAGGGACTGGCTGCTTGCCTCATCGTTACAGGATTTCATTTTTTCTTGCTGGGTACCGGCGTAAACCGTTGTCATACCCATGCAGATCAAGGCCATGGCGGCCAGTGTATTCTTCATGCTTCCCCCGTTATTGTGTTAGGCGCATTACTGCTGCTGTTTATCACAACACCCCATGCAGTAGTATGCCGTATTGCGGTAGCGATCACCACCGGCATGCGCCTGTGCTTGAATATTAACCGAAGCATGCGGCAATACACAATCGGGATCATAGAGAATGCAACTGCGGGGGAATCGGGGAGCGTAAATGCAAAAAAGGGAAAGCATTTCTGCTTTCCCTTTTACCTGGAGCGGGAAACGAGTCTCGAACTCGGCTCTACCAACTGAGCTATTCCCGCATGTACTGGAGGCGCGAGCCGGAGTCGAACCGGCCTAAACGGCTTTGCAGGCCGCGGCATAACCGCTTTGCTATCGCGCCATCGCGCCGGAGTTCAATCCGGAGCAAAAAAGGGAAAGCATACATGCGCTGCTTTCCCTTTTTTTAATCTGGAGCGGGAAACGAGTCTCGAACTCGCGACCTCAACCTTGGCAAGGTTGCGCTCTACCAACTGAGCTATTCCCGCATCGAAAGAAGGCGCCATTTTAAGGATTTTCGGGGTTGTGTCAACACCCGCTGCGCCTTATTTTCTCTCTTTCATGCGGGGCCAGGCCGCCTTCAAATAGTAAGCCATTGACAGCAATGTCAAAAATGCCGCGATCCACACCAGCACGGTGCCAACGAGTTGGATATCCAGCCCGGCGATTGGGTCGTGATAAAGCAAAAACAGGATGGCCGCCATCTGCACGGTGGTCTTGAACTTGCCGATTTGCGCCACGGCCACACTGCTGCCCTCGCCCATGCCTGCCATCCATTCACGCAATGCGCTGATGGCGATTTCACGGCCTATGATAATGAAGGCGATAACCGCGCCGACGCGCTCAAAGTCCACCAGCACCACCAGCGCGGCGGCCACCATCAGCTTGTCGGCCACCGGATCCAGAAATGCGCCAAAGGCCGAGGTCTGGTTGAGCTTGCGGGCGAGGTAGCCATCAAACCAGTCGGTCAGCGCTGCCAGCGCGAACAGCACCGCTGCGCTGAAGTTGACCCAATGTGCCGGGATCACGCTGACTGGCATATAGAAGATGCCGACAAAAATCGGAATCATCAGGATGCGGGTGACAGTAAGCGTATTGGGTATATTCCAATGCATGAATGGGGTCGCCTTTTTTTGCTCAGAGAATGCGTTGTTATTGTTAATGTAATTCGTCGTATATTTTTTGTGCCAGCGCCGGGCTGATGCCTTCCACCTGCGCCAGTTCATCGGCACTGGCATTCTTGACACCATCCAGCCCGCCAAACCGGGTCAGCAGACGCTGGCGCCGCTTGGCGCCAATGCCGGCAATATCTTCCAGGCTGGAGTGCATGCGGGCCTTGCCACGCCGCGCACGGTGGCCGGTAATGGCAAAGCGGTGCGCTTCATCGCGTATCTGCTGCAACAGATGCAAGCCCGGGTGATCATTGCGCAAGCCCACCGGCGTATCGCGATCCGGGAAGAACATCTGCTCCAGACCCGGCTTGCGCTCCTCACCTTTGGCAATGCCCACCAGCTGGATGTCCGGCAAGCCTACTTCATGCATGACTTCCACCGCAACCCCAAGCTGCCCTTTGCCGCCATCAATAAACACCAGATCCGGCAGCAAACCCTCGCCTGCCGCCACCTTTTTATAGCGGCGCGTCAAGGCATCGCGCATGGCGGCGTAGTCGTCGCCCGGGGTAATCCCCGTAATATTGTAGCGGCGGTATTCCGAATTCTGCATGGCGCCACGGTCAAACACCACGCAGGAGGCAACGGTGGCCTCGCCCATGGTGTGGCTGATATCAAAACATTCGATGCGCTCGGTGCTCTCAGGCAAATCCAGCGCTTCGCGCAGCGCCACCAGACGTGCCTGCTGATTGGCATTGGCGGCGCTACGCTGCTCCAGCGCCAGCTCGGCATTGGTTTGCGCCATCTTCAGCCACACGCGCTTGTCGCCGATGGGATTGGTGTTGATCTTGACCTTGCGCCCTGCCTGCTCGCTCAGCACCTCCTCCAGTTCCGCCGTCTCCATGCCCTCGACCCCGACAATAATCAGCGGCGGTGTATTCTGCGGCATGTAATGCTGTTCCAGGAAAGCTTCAGCCGTCATGCGGGCATCCGCGCCTTCGGCGTTCTTGGGAAAATGACTCTTGTCACCCAGATGGCGACCGCCACGTATCATCACCAGATTGACACATAGCTGCCCATGCAGCTCGGCGCAGGCAATCACATCGGCATCGCTGATGGTAAAGTCGCTGACGAACTGCTTGGCCTGCACCTGCCGCAGGCTTTGCATGCGGTCACGGTAAACCGCAGCCATCTCGTATTCCTGCTCCTCGGCCGCCTGCATCATCTTGTGGCTGAGCTCATCCATCACCTGCTGTTCACGCCCCTGCAAAAACAGGGTGGCATGGCTGACATCGCGCTGATAATCCTCTTCCGAAATAAAGTTAACGCAGGGTGCGGTGCAGCGCTGAATCTGGTATTGCAGACAGGGACGCGAACGGTTGGCGAACACCGTATTTTCACAGGTGCGCAGGCGGAAGACTTTTTGCAGCAACTGTATGCTTTCGCGCACCGCCACTGCATTGGGGAACGGGCCAAAATAGCTGTTGCCCTTGCGCTGCGTGCCGCGGTGAAAAGCCAGGCGCGGAAACGCATCGCCGGTCAGCGTGATGTAGGGATAGGACTTGTCATCGCGAAACAGCACGTTGTAACGCGGCATAAAGCTCTTGATGAGATTGTTCTCAAGCAGCAAGGCTTCGGCTTCGGAGCGCGTTACGGTGGTTTCAATGCGCGCAATTTGCGACACCATCATGCGCGTGCGCGGGCTGGGCAGATTCTTCTGAAAATAGGACGACACGCGCTTTTTAAGGTCGCGCGCCTTGCCCACATAGATCACCGCATCTTCAGCGTTGATCATGCGGTATACGCCCGGCAGATTGGGCAGGTTTTTCAGTATGGGTTTAGGGTCAAACATAGAGTCAGCTAAGGGCCAGCCTGGATGGGTTAAGCAGAGACAGTTCAGCCCGCATGGACACCAGCGGCGGCGGTCACACCACCATGACCGGGGGCGGAACTCACCGCTGGCGGTATGTGCAGGGCAATTACTCGTCTAGCAGTTTCCCGGCGATCGCCCAGTCTTCATATTCCACTTCGTCAAACGTGATGTAGGTATAGCTGGCGGGCTTGTTCGCCACGCGCTCCATGGTCTTGGTCACTTCTTCCGCAATTTTTGCTTTTTGTTCACGGCTCAGTGGGCCGGCATGCTTGATATTGATATAAGGCATTTTATCCTCCTGTTGCGTGTTGAAGATTTGCGGTGACAGGAGGAAGCCCTCCCGTCCATGGTCAATCCCAGTTCAGGCTGGCTGCCCGGCCTTTTTGGTCAGCCAGCAACCGACCTTGCCAGCATTGAGCGCCGCCACTGTCTCAGGCTGCAAAGTCACATGCTCGATGTCAAAGCGGTCATGCAATAGCGTGCGTATGGCGTTCAACACCTCATGCCATTGCTCCATGTCATTCAGCACAATATGCGCAGACAAGGCACTCACCTCGGAAGACAGCGACCAGATATGCACGCTGTGGACCTCTTGCACTTCGGGCACGTTCTGCAGGGCGTGCGTCACGGCCTGAATTGAAATATGCGAAGGCACGCCTTCCATCAGCACATGCAGCACTTCGCGCAGCAAGCGGAAGGTGGAGAACAGGATCAGGGCCGAAATCAGCAGCGACAGAACCGGATCAATCATCATCCAGCCAGTGAAGTAGATGACGGCACCGGCCGCAAGTGCCGCAACGGAGCCCAGCATATCCCCCAGCACATGCAGCAGTGCCGCTTTGTGGTTGACGTTATCCTGATGCTGATGCAGCTGCCTGGCGACCAGCAAATTGACCAGCAGACCCACAAATGCGATGACCATGACCTCCAGGCTATGCACCTGCTGCGGATGTTGCAGGCGCTCGATGGCCTCGAACACGATGGCGCCCACGACCGCCAGCATCACCAGGCAATTCACAAATGCCACAATGATTTCGGCACGCATCAGGCCATAACTGTGCTTTTGCGAGGCAGGTTTAGCCGCAATCCAGGTGCCAAGCCAGGCCAAACCGAGCGCCGCGGAATCAGAAAACATGTGCCCAGCATCGCCCATCAGCGCCAGCGAACCAGAGTACCAGCCCCCTATCGCCTCAACACAGGCGAACGCCAGCGTTAGCAACAAAGGCCATTTCAAGCTGTTACCGGCGTGGGAATGGGAATGTCCATGATGGTGATCATGATGGTGATCATGACGATGTGCATGATCATGATCGTCATGCTCCTCGTGGTCATGTCCGGGGGCCTGGTGTGCGTGGGTGTGATGGTCGTGTTTCATAGAGTTGCTATGCTAACAGCCTGATATGGCAAATCCAATAACAAAAAGCCTGCAGCAAGGCTGGCCCGGGGCTGCAACGCTGGCTGGACGGTAAAATCACAACGCCAGCAGGTGTGAATCAAGGCGCGGGCGGTGCGCTGATCTCGCCGTCTTTGGCGCGGATACGCGCACGCAATCTATCTTTGGCCGATGCTTTCTCAGCTGGATCAATAAAGCCATCCTGATTGCTGTCTATGCGTTTGAATATTTTTTCAGAAGGCTTGAACTCCGAAGCGCGAAACTCTTGCAGGCTGATGCGGCCGTCGCCATTGGTATCTGCCCGCATGTGGTGCTTTTCCGGAGTCGCACCATCGTCCGCGGCATGCGCCAGAGTCATCAGCAAAACCATAGGAGGGACTATCCAGTAACCGTGTTGCATGCGCCAAATCTCCCAGTGTAATAAAGGGGCCATCCCCAATACGCCCTGCAGGCATAGCATATACCCTAAGACAAACGAACCTGTAGCAATCTGCGTTGACCAATCTACCATGCAATTTTGCCAGCACCAGGCTGCCACCGTCTTATAATATAGCCACTCATCGCCAAGGAGCCCCACCATGAAGATCTTCACCCCCCTGTTAACCGCCCTGTTGCTTTCCAGCCTGCCCGCCCTGGCCGCGGAAAAAATCGTGGTGGTGAATGCCATCAGTGATAATGGCATTGGCAAGATTATTGGCACCGTCAAGCTGAGCGATAGCGAAAAAGGCCTGGTAATCGATCCTGACCTGGGCGACCTCACCCCCGGCGAACACGGCCTGCACATCCACGAAAACCCGAGTTGTGAAGCCGCCGACAAAGACGGCAAGAAAACAGCCGGTCTCGCCGCGGGTGGACATTATGACCCCAACAAAACAGCCAAACATGAAGGTCCGCAAGGCCATGGTCATGCCGGCGACCTGCCTGCCCTGCAAGTGAAGCCTGATGGCAGCGCCACGCAAATACTGATCGCGCCCAATCTCAAGCTTTCCGACGTCATCGGCCGCAGCCTGATGGTGCATGCCGGCGCCGACAATTACAGCGACCAACCCAAGCCCCTGGGCGGTGGTGGCGCACGTGTGGCTTGCGGCATTATTGAATAACAAGGAAACAACAAGCACATGCTGAGTTATCGTCACGCCTTTCACGCCGGCAACCATGCCGACGTGCTTAAACATTTTGTACTCATGCAAGTGCTGCAGTACACCGGCCAGAAGGGCAAGCCCTACTGGTATATCGACACCCATGCAGGGGCGGGAAAGTACGCCCTGGATACCGGCTACGCCACGCAAAATGCTGAATTCGAAAGTGGTATTTCGCGCCTGTGGCAAGCTACCGACCTGCCCGCCCCGCTGGCGGAATATGTGCACCTGATCCGGCAGGAAAATCCGGATGGCAAGCTGCGTCTTTACCCCGGCTCCCCGTCTGTTGCCGAAGCCTGCTTGCGCGAGGAAGACCGCATGCGGCTATTTGAACTGCATCCGAATGACTTCAAGCTATTGCGCCAGACCTTTCAGCATGGCGGGCGCAAGGTCATGCTGTTTGCCGAGGATGGATTTGCCGGCATCAAAGCTCTGTTGCCACCACCACCGCGCCGGGCCGTGGTGCTGATAGACCCGCCCTATGAAGAAAAACAGGATTACCAGCGCGTGGTGACCGCCCTGCAGGATGCTTTGCAACGTTTTGCTACCGGCACCTACCTCATCTGGTACCCTTTGCTGCAGCGTGCAGAACCCCAGCAGATGATAGAAAAACTCAAGCGTTTGCAATTGGCTAGCTGGCTGCATGTCACGTTGACGGTACAAAGGCCCTCGGAAGAAGGCTTTGGCATGCATGGCAGCGGGCTGTTTATTGTTAACCCGTCATGGACGCTACCTGCCACGCTGCAAGAAACTTTACCCTGGCTGACCGAGTCCCTTAGCCAGGACGACGGTGCCAGCTATACTCTGGAGCATCACATTCCCTGATGAGGATACAGACTGCATGAGGCCTGTACCCTCGCGACTTCAGGCTGCCAGGCCCATACCAATTTTATTTTGACGAGGAACCTTCATGGCGACCGCTAGCAATACCCGTAACACCACCCAAAAGATGCACCCGATGGCGACCATCCTGTTTGGTAGCCGCTGGCTGCAACTGCCGCTTTATCTGGGCCTGATCGTGGCTCAAGGCGTGTATGTGTTTCACTTCATGGTCGAGCTTGTGCATCTGGTGCAAAAAGTACCCGACATGCATGAAGCCGACATCATGCTGATTGTGCTGGGGTTGATTGATGTGGTGATGATCTCCAACCTGCTCATCATGGTGATTGTCGGCGGCTATGAAACCTTTGTTTCGCGCCTCAATCTCAAAGGCCACCCTGATGAACCCGACTGGCTCTCGCATGTGAATGCCAATCTGCTCAAGGTCAAGCTGGCCACGGCCATCATCGGCATTTCATCGATTCACCTGCTTAAGACGTTTATCAACGCGCCTAATCTCGATGAAAAAACGCTGATCTGGCAAACCATCATCCATATGGCCTTTGTGTTGTCAGCCGTATCGATTGCCTGGATTGACCGCCTGATGACGCACGCAGACAATAAGCACTAAGACCTGATGTATCTCCTGCAAGCCGCCCATGCGGCTTGCAGTCCATTTGCCGATCAAAAAACGCGCAGCTGCCGGTAACAGCCGCCACCACGCAAAGGAAGATCCATGACGCCACAGGAAAAAATCGCGTTTGCCGACGACTTTCTCACGCTTTATCTTTCCATGGGTTTGGGCAGCCTGCCCAAACGCGAGATTGATCTGTTTGTGTTTCATGCCCTGATCCAAAGTGCCGAGCACAGGGGCAAATCAAACTACGAACTCGCCAACACCTTTGGCATCTCTGAGACCCGCATCAAGACCCTCAAACTGAATGCCGCCCTGCGTTATAAAGAAATCAATCCACGGGCGATATTGGCACGCGTGGTGGAGCGCCTGATCGCCAGCCAGCAGTTCACCGAACTGAACGAAGGCAAAATTGATATTTCACTTGAAGACCCGCTGGAGCGCCGCGAACTGGAAAACTTCCTGAAAACGCGCGGCCATCATGCCGAATACACCCTGAATCGCGAAGTCTTGCGCATCTCGGCGGCGCGTTTGCTGGAGCTGATTATGGAACACGCCGAGCGTGCGGGCAGCGAGTTTGACGAGATTATCCGCAGCCAGATCAAGGATCAGGCGGTCTCTGCCCGCATTCTGGCAGGCGCGCCTTCGCTGAAACAAAAACTGGATAGGCTACGCGCTGAAAACCTCAACCTGGCCACCCTCAAGTCGCTGATCGCCAAGGCATTCACCCTGTTTTGATGCTTATCTGGCTGGCAAAAATTCGCTCGCCAGCCAGTCATTGATCAGCGCTTTTTCATAGCGCAATGCATCGCTGTCCCGCGCTACTGTCGTCATCTGAAACCCCAGATTGCGCAAGTTTTTCTCGCCCTGCCCAAGGATATGCCCATCGGCATCGCGCCATTCATATTGCAACTTGATACGTGGCGGATACACATCACGCACAATGCGCACATCACGACCCGGGCCACGCCAGGGTTCAAAACTGCCGGCAAGATCAATATCGGTAATGCGGATGCTGAGCTGCTGCCCCGGCTGCAAATAGCGCGGGGCCGTGCGCTCGATATATTTCCGTAACGACGCCAATGTGGACGGGCTATATCCGCCAAAACTGTCATTGCCCGCATCGGTAAACTTCTCGGGCTGAACGAACTCCACCACCACCGCGCCTGCTGGCGGTTCGGCATGCGCATGGCTAACGCCCAACACCAGCATCGCCATCAGGAGGTATCGCGTGCTTACTCTTTTGAAATTCATGGCATTCCACCTACCAGGTCACTAAACATAGGACGCTGAAGTACCCGATAAATTCTGGTCCGCGCATAACAAAAAAGCCGCTTTCGCGGCTTTTCTGATTTGACTTCACTAACGTTGACTTCACCAACGTGTTACTAGATGACCTCGGCAATCGGGATGACCTTTTTGGTGTATTCCGGCATCTGGTCAAAATTGAGGTATTTGTAGATGCTGTCGGCATTTTTGCTGAGCTTGTCGCCGACAGTTTCGAGATACTCGGCGGGCGTCGGCATGCGGCCCAGACGGGCACACACTGCGGCCAGTTCGGCGGAACCCAGATATACGCGGGCATCCTTGCCCATGCGGTTATCAAAGTTACGGGTACTGGTAGAGAACACGGTAGCTTTGTCGGCCACGCGTGCCTGGTTACCCATGCACAGCGAGCAGCCCGGCACTTCGGTACGCGCACCGGCCACGCCAAAGACGGAATATACGCCTTCATCACGCAGCTGGTTTTCGTCCATGCGGGTAGGTGGCGCAATCCACAAGCGAGTGGGTATGCCGCCTGAGCCCTCAAGTACCTTGGCAGCGGCGCGGTAGTGGCCGATGTTGGTCATGCAGCTGCCGATAAACACTTCGTCGATCTTGTCACCCACCACGGCAGAAAGCGGCTTGATGTCATCAGGATCATTGGGGCAAGCCACCAGCGGTTCCTTGATTTCGTTGAGGTCGATTTCCAGCACGTAAGCGTATTCGGCATCCGCATCCGGCTCCAGCAGGTTAGGGCTGGCAAGCCAGGCTTGCATGGCTTCGATACGGCGTTGCAGGGTGCGGGCGTCGGCATAGCCGTTGTCGATCATGTTTTGCATCAACACGATGTTGGATTGCAGGAACTCAATCACCGGCTCCTTGTTGAGCTTGACGGTGCAGCCATTGGCCGAGCGTTCGGCGGAGGCATCGGCAAACTCGAATGCCTGTTCGACCTTGAGGTCAGGCAGGCCTTCGATTTCCAGAATGCGCCCGTTGAATACATTCTTCTTGCCCTGCTTGCCTACGGTGAGATCACCCTTCTGAATCGCGGCATACGGAATGGCATTCACCAGATCCCGCAAGGTGATGCCAGGCTGCATTTCGCCCTTGAAGCGCACCAGCACAGACTCAGGCATATCCAGCGGCATGGCACCCATGGCAGCGGCAAACGCCACCAGGCCAGAGCCGGCCGGGAAGGAAATACCGATCGGGAAGCGGGTATGCGAATCACCGCCGGTACCAACAGTATCAGGCAGAATCAGGCGATTCAGCCAGGAGTGGATCACACCATCACCGGGACGCAGGCTGACGCCGCCGCGGCTGGACATGAATTCAGGCAGGCTGTGCTGCAGCTTGATATCCACAGGCTTGGGGTAAGCAGCGGTATGGCAGAAACTCTGCATCACCAGATCGGCCGAGAAGCCCAGGCAGGCCAGTTCTTTCAGCTCGTCACGGGTCATGGCACCCGTCGTATCCTGCGAACCCACGGTCGTGATTTTTGGCTCGCAATAGGTACCGGGACGCACGCCCTGCCCTTCTGGCAAGCCACAGGCGCGACCCACCATCTTCTGGGCCAGGGTGTAACCCTTGCCAGTATCCTTGGGGGCGATGGGCTTGATGAACAGATCTGATGGCGGCAGGCCGAGCAACTGACGGGCATTGGTGGTCAGGCCACGGCCGATGATCAAGGGAATACGGCCACCGGCACGGACTTCATCCGGCATGGTCAATGGCGCCAGATCAAAGGTGGAAATCACCTCGCCAGCGGCATTCAGCACTTTGCCCTCGTATGGCTTGATGACGATTTCATCGCCGGTATTCATCTGACCAACATCACATTGGATGGGCAGCGCACCAGAGTCTTCCGCGGTATTGAAGAAAATCGGGGCAATCTTGCCGCCCAGCACAATGCCGCCGCTACGCTTGTTGGGGATATTCGGAATGTTGTCGCCCATCAGCCACTGCACAGAGTTGATAGCCGATTTGCGCGAGGAACCAGTACCGACCACATCGCCAACATAGGCCAGCGGCAGGCCTTTTTGCTGCAGGTCCAGGATGGTCTGCAAGCCATTGGGCATCTTGTTGACCAGCATGGCCTTGGCATGCAAAGGAATATCCGGACGCGACCAGGCTTCCTGCGCAGGTGACAAGTCATCGGTATTGGTCTCGCCCGGCACCTTGAACACAATGGCGCGAATCTCGGCAGGCAAGGCTGGGCGGTTGGTAAACCACTCGCCCGCTGCCCAGGATTCGATCAGTTTTTTGGCATGCGGGTTGCCCGCTTTCATTTTCTCGGCCACATCATGGAAGGCATCAAACATGAGTATGGTCTTGGAGAGCGCCTTGACCGCATCCTCGGCCATCGCACCATCCAGCAGCTCCACCAATGCCTGCACGTTGTAACCGCCCAGCATGGTCCCCAGCAGTTCAACGGCTTTTGCCGGGCTGACCAATGGCGATGTGGCAGTGCCCTTGGCAATGTCGGCCAGAAAGGCAGCCTTGACGTAGGCAGCCTGGTCTACCCCGGCAGGAATGCGGTTAGCCAGCAACTCGAGCAAGGCATCGGCCTCACCGGCTGGCGGATTCTTCAGCAGATCAACCAGCTCGGCAACTTGTTCAGCGGTAAGGGGTAAGGGAGGCAAACCGGCATTGGCACGCTCGGCTACATGTTCACGGTAATTTTTCAGCATGGCACTCATTCGAGGATAAGTAATAGATGATGGGATTATACAGTGCGTCGCAAGCCCTATAAATCGTGCAGGCAATCACACGCAAACTATATGCAATAAGTACATGCAATGACTGTGCCTGCCTTGATACGGCATTCGCATTTCCATTCACATTTAAAAGGCGAGCAACATCCCCCCTGCCAGCGCAGCTGCCATGGCTTCAATATGAAACTGCGAAAGGAAACGCCCGGCGCGAATGACCGGGGATAGCTTGCCCAGCCAGGGCTATGCCCCAAACTGGTGCCCGCCCTTAGGCTCGGAACTTGCCGAACTTGAAGGGCATGACTTTGCCCACGACTTCAACGTCTTTTGCATTTTCGGCGGAATAGACTTCAATAGGGAAGCCGCCGTCGTTGTCGTACTTGATGGCAACGCTACCATCGAGGCGCACTTGCACACGCTTGATCGTGATGCGTCCGTGCTGGCGGATGGCGTAAAGCGCATCTCCATCAAAGGCATTGCAGCGGATGTCGATGAACACCTCATCACCATCGCTCAACAAGGGCTCCATGCCATCGCCGTAGACATGCACCAGCTTGAGGTAACGCGAAGGCACCCCGCCCAGCCCGGAGTCGGCATTGAGCTCGACCTTTTTAATCAGATGATTTTCATGGATAAGCAGCTGGCTGGACGAAGCATGGTCGGCGCAATAGCGTTCCACGCACAGGCTTTCATCATGAAACACCTCGACCATCTTGGCGCGAGGGACAGATCCAAAAAAATCCGGCCGCGCTTCCAGAAATACACGGATGGCCTCGGAAAGCTCAGGCGGCGGCAGGTATTCATTAAGAATGCCATTGGGCCCGCCCTTGCCATTCACTTGACGTGAAGGCCAGGCTTCTCTTTTTGCCTTGTCTCGGCAGCCGCGAACGGAGTTAGGCAGCCTCACCACCAAATGTTGTGAGAGCAATGCAAGCTCGGATGCGGAAAACCATTGCTTAATGCCCATATGGATTCGTCCCGGTGGATAAAAATGTTGGGAAAATGTTAGGCATGCGTATTTATTTAACTATTTGTTCTATATATTTATTTGTTGGTATTGGTTTTTATTCGTAAAAATTAAGCAGATCGTGTTGACAAGTTGAGAAATATTTCCTAACATTGCCTCACAACCAAAAACGCTTAGATTGCCAAAGGCAAATCAAGCGAAATTAAACCGCACAGGGGGTGCAATCCGCGTTAGCCCGCGTATATGTGTGATCTATGACACATATATAACAAACACGGCCGCTTTCTGATCCCCTGCCATTGACGGTTTTAATCGTTAATTAGATTCATCTCAGCCTGCATACTCCGAGGCTGGGCTGAACGTGGCCTTGCACATCATGATGGCAAGGCAGAACACATCGCCAATGATGTCATTGGTTAAGGGGGCCGCAGCATGCAGATAGACACACGGCAGTTACATGACCGTTGCCTGACCGGCAAACACGCCGTCCTTAGCCTGAATTCATCCCTCATCATACTACCGCCGCATCTGGCTCAAGCCAAAGAGATGCAGGCATTTCATCCGTCTGTTCCCCGCCTCCATTCAGGCAAATATCGAAAACGGCAGCGCTGACATGGCGATGCGCCTCCTGACCTTGATAAACCACATCGCCCATCCCAGTAAAAACAGGCCATGATGAAATCTAACCCACCGCTAGAAATAATCAAGTGCTCCAGAGGCGCCCACATCAGAAAAACCCTGGATGGCATCATTACTAGCTGGGACCAGCGCGCAGAAGATATGTTTGGTTACTCCTCGCTGGAAGTCATCGGCCAACCCTTCAGCGCCCTCTGCACGCAGGAGCAGCAAGCCCAGGAGAAAAGCCGCCTGAACAAGATGCGGGAAAGCCGATGCATCATGCATTTTGAAACCGAGCATGTGCACAAGAATGGCAGCATGCTGCTTATTCTCAACACCCTCACCCCATTGTGGGATCTTCTTGGCAATATCATTGGCGCTTCACGTGTCGTACATGACCTGACTGAAAACAATCGCATCCGCCAGGCGCTCTTCATGGAACAGCAGCGCTGGCATGCCATGTTGTCCGCGGTGCGCGATGCCGTCATCACCACAGACCAGCGCGGCCACATCGAGTTTCTTAGTGCCGCCGCAGAACGACTGCTGGGGCAGCCCCTGAGTCGGATTGGCGGTCAACCCTTGCGTCACTTCATAAGCCTGGCAGACGGCAGCCTGCAGGCCGGGATTGATGAGGCGCTGGACCTCAGCATGCGGGAGATGCGCTCGCTGGATATTCCGTTGCGCGTACTGGCTGGGCATGCATCTCCCATACTGAAAAGCACCATCAGCCCCCTCAGCCCTGAAGGCCGGCAGACGCCTGGCACCATCATCGTTCTGCAAGAGGAGCAGACCCCGGCACCTGGCCAGCCTGAACTGGACCCGCTAACCGGCATTCACAATCGCACCGCGCTCGAAACCCGTCTGCAAGCCGCGCTTGCTTCTGCGCATACGCAGGGCGAACAGCACATGTTCATGTATCTTGATCTGGACCAGTTCAAGATTGTCAACGATACCTGCGGCCATGCCGTCGGTGATTCCTTGCTCAAGCAGATCGTCAGCATCATCCGCGGCTGCCTCAGCACAGACGCCTTGCTGGCCAGGCTGGGCGGAGATGAATTTGCCATTCTGCTGTTATGTTGCGATAGCGATGCCGCTGGCAAGATTGCCGATGACATCTGCAACCGGATCGAGGCGTTCCGCTTCGCGCATGAGCAGAAGCGCTTTCACGTCAGCGCCAGTATAGGCCTGGTCAGGATAGACCATCAGTGGCAGGACATCAGCGCTCTGCTGCAAATTGCCAACGCTGCCTGCTACACCGCCAAGCAGGAAGGTCGCAACCGCACGCACCTTTATCGCGATACCGACTTCGCCATCAAAAAACATCACGAGGAAATCCAGTGGGTGAACCGGCTGGAACTCGCGCTGGAAGAAAACCGCTTCAGCCTGTATTGCCAGCGCATTCTTCCGCTGAACGAAAACAGTGGCATCCATGGCGAGATCCTGCTGCGCCTGCCGGATGGCAATGGCAATGGCGGCATGATCCCTGCTGGCGCCTTTATGCCAGCGGCCGAGCGCTTTCATATCACTTCCCGCATTGATCGCTGGGTCACCAAACGCGTGCTGCACTGGCTCATGCAACACGAGCATGTGATCGACCATATTGATGTGCTGTCCGTTAATATTTCCGGGCAATCCATAGGCGATCGGGCCTTTCATGACTACATGCTGGAGCTGATCGTCTCCACGCCCGCCACCTACTCCAAATTATGTTTTGAGATCACCGAAACCGCTGCCATTACCAATCTGGCCGACGCCAACAGTTTTATCGCCTCCATGCGCCGCTTTGGCATTCGTTTTTCACTGGATGATTTTGGCAGTGGCGTATCGTCCTTTGGACACCTCAAGAATCTGGACGTGGATTACCTCAAGATTGATGGCCAGTTCATTCGCGCGATTGATAGCAATGTGATTGATCAGGCCATGGTGCAGTGCATCTGCGAAATTGCCAACGGCACCGGATTGAAGACCATTGCAGAGTATGTAGAAACGGTAGAAGTGGAAAACCTGCTGCGCGGCATGGGCATTCACTACACGCAGGGCTATCTGCGCCACAAACCGGCCCCGCTGGATGAGATGCTGAAGCCCTGAGGCTATGAATGAGGGGAGCTTGTCACCAGTGCAAGCTCAAAGGCTGACGAGGGGAAAAGCAAAAAGAAGCGCTATCCGCTGGGGAGATCTAGTAGAACGAACGCGAAAATGGCGAGCCACAGCTTTTGCTGTTGGCAGCAGACACCATTTCGTCCATCACCGGCTTGTTGAAATCCTTGCCATGCACGGTTTCGATATAGGCACGCACTTCCTCCACCGTCACCATGCCATCATGGTCCTTGTCCATTTTCTGCAGGCGCTCTTCCACCGTGATAAATGGCGACTCGGCGGCGGCAACCGGAATGGCACAGACGGCAAGGGCAAGCCCGGCCAATTTCCACATGTCGATTTTCATGATGTCCATTTTGATTTCACCTTCACTTCCGATTGCATGCATGGCCTTCACCGTCATTTGAAAACCAAAATTTCCATTGACGCCACGCGGATTGCGGCACACGATTGAAACACTCGAGCTGACCGCTAGCTGCTTGTTATTTAACCACATAACCCCTTGCCCGGATACCATCCATGATCATTACCCTGCATGGCGCTGATCGTTTCAGAAAACATGATGGATCATCCTGTCGCTCAATCTCCATCATGCGAGCCCTAAGCTTCTGACCTCATCATCGGCATGACATTCCAAATATTTCATGATCAGATTTTTGCCCATCCCCGATGTAGGGTAAAATCTTGTTCTTTTTACAATTGAGCAAAGGCTGCTGATGGAACTCACATCACTCAATGCACTTTCACCGCTTGATGGTCGTTATCAAGCCAAACTGGATCCGTTACGCCCTTTCTTCAGCGAATATGCGCTGATCCGGCATCGCGCCCTGGTGGAAGTCGAATGGCTCAAAGCACTGGCGGCTGAGCCTGCGCTGGCAGAAATCGCGCCATTCAGCTCGCAAACCATCCAGGACCTGGATGCTGCCATCGCCAACTTTGGCGAAGTGGAAGCCTCACAGGTCAAGGCGATTGAATCGCGCACCAATCACGACGTCAAAGCCCTCGAATACTGGCTCAAGGAGCAATTCGACGGCAACAGCGAAATCCGCAAGGTCAGCGAATTCATCCACTTCGCCTGTACTTCCGAAGATATCAACAATCTCTCCCATGGCTTGATGCTGAAAGCAGCCCGTGACAAGGTCATGCTGCCCATGCTGGAGCAGATGATCACGCGCCTGACCGAGATTGCCCATGACCTGGCCGATGCGCCCATGCTGTCGCACACACACGGGCAGCCTGCTTCACCCACCACGCTGGGCAAGGAAATTGCCAATGTGGTTTACCGCCTGCGCCGTCAGCACAAGCAGCTGGCCGAGGTGGAAATTCTGGGCAAGATCAATGGCGCCGTCGGCAATTTCAATGCGCACCTGTCGGCATATCCTGACTTTGACTGGGAAAACTTTGCCCAGAAATTTGTCACCGCGCTGGGGCTGACCTACAACCCTTACACCATTCAGATTGAACCGCATGACTACATGGCGGAGCTGTATGACGCCCTGTCGCGCATCAACACTATCCTGATCGATCTGGATCGCGATGTCTGGGGTTACATCTCCCTGGGTTACTTCAAGCAGAAGGTGAAAGAAGGCGAAGTCGGCTCTTCCACCATGCCGCACAAGGTCAACCCGATCGACTTCGAAAACTCCGAGGGCAATCTGGGCCTGGCCAATGCCGTGCTGCGCCATCTGGCAGAAAAACTGCCGATCTCGCGCTGGCAGCGTGACCTCACTGACTCCACCGTGTTGCGCAATATGGGCGTGGCGCTGGGTTACACCCTGCTGGGCTACGATTCCTGCCTCAAAGGCCTTAACAAGTTGGAAGCCAACCGCGCGCGCCTGCTGGAAGACCTGGACAACAACTGGGAAGTGCTGGCAGAGCCAATCCAGACCGTGATGCGCCGTTATGGCATTGCCAACCCTTACGAACAGCTGAAAGCGCTCACGCGCGGCAAGGGTGGTATCAGCAAGGAATCTCTGCAGGCGTTCATTCAGGACCTCGAAATCCCACAGGATGCCAAGCAATTACTGCTCGACATGACCCCCGCCAGTTACATCGGCAAGGCGGTTGAGCTGGCCAAGCGCATTTGATCGAGCATGGCATGATCACCGACCGTAACAATCCACGTCTGGCAGTGCTGATAGACGCGGACAATACCTTCAAGGTGATCGATATCATCGACGAGCTGTTCGAGGAAATTTCCAAGTTTGGCGATGCCAGCGTCCGGCGCATTTATGGTGACTGGACGCAAAACCAGCTGAACCGCTGGAAGGAAATCCTGCCCAAGCACGCCATACAGCCGATACAGCAATACGCTAATACCAAGGGCAAAAACTCCACGGACAGCGCGCTGATCATTGATGCCATGGACCTGCTGTATACCGCCCCGCTCGATGGCTTCTGCATTGTGTCCAGCGATAGCGATTTCACGCGCCTGGCGATCCGTTTTCGTGAATCCGGCAAAATGGTGTACGGCTTTGGTGAGCAAAAAACGCCTGAATCGCTGATGGCGGCCTGCAACCAGTTCATTTACATCGAGATTCTCTCGCAGAACAAGCTGGCAGACAGCGCTGCCATCGAGCCGGAACCAGCAGCGCAGGAGACTGCCAAAACGACCAAGGGCAGAGCAGCAAAGGTTGCACGACCTTCTGCCACCGAGCCTGCCACTGCCCCCGGCATCCGCAAAAGCGCCAAGGAACTGGCGATGGATACCAAGCTGGTGACGCTGATACGTTCTGCGATTGAAGCCCTGTCGGACGATGATGGCTTTGCCCATATGGGCGAAGTCAAAAAACACATCGTGAAAAACTTCTCGGCATTCGACTCGCGCAATTACGGCTATGGCAAGTTCAGCGACCTGATCAAGGCCACCGGCCTGTTTGAAGCCGACACGCAAAAGCAACGCATCAAGGACAAGCGCAAGAAATGAGCGACATACTGGTCTTGTATTACTCACAGGGCGGTGCCGTGCGCGACATGGCGCAACTGATTGCGCGCGGGATTGATAGCGTGCCCGACATGCGGGCGCGATTGCGCACCGTGCCTAAAGTCTCGGCCAATTGCGAGGCAACCGAGCCGGAGATTCCAGCGACTGGCGCCCCCTATGTAGAACTGAAAGATCTGGAAGAATGTGTGGGCCTGGCCCTGGGCAGTCCCACCCGTTTCGGCAATATGGCAGCTCCCATGAAATATTTTCTGGATGGCACGACCAGCCTCTGGCTCAAGGGCGCACTGATCGGCAAACCTGCCGCCGTATTTACTTCCACCGGTTCGCAGCATGGCGGCAACGAAAGCACATTGCTCACCATGATGTTGCCTTTGCTGCACCACGGCATGCTGATAGTCGGCCTGCCCTATTCCGAGCCAGCGCTGGCATCCACCACCAGCGGCGGCACGCCTTACGGTGCCAGCCATATCGGTGGCGCCAGCGATGACCGGCCAATTACCGAAGATGAACGCAAGCTGTGCATTGCCCTGGGCAAGCGCCTGGCCATCACCGCGGCCAAGCTTGTCGCCTGACTCGAACACCATGGCAGCCACTCCGAACACAAAGCCTGACGCATGAACCTCAGTACTGAAGCCCGACAATTTCTGCATCGTTCGCGCAAGGGCGTGCTATCCACGCACTCGGCACGCTTTGCGGGTTACCCGTTTGGCTCCATCGCACCTTTTGTGGTGGACCATACCGGCTGCCCCATCATTTTGATCAGCACGCTGGCCGAGCACACCAAAAATATCCTGCAAAACCCACACGTTTCGCTGATCGTGCTGGATGATGCCGATGACATGCAGGCCAACGCGCGTCTTACCGTGCTAGGCCAAGCGCTGGCGGCTGACAAAACCGATGCCGATCTGCGCGCACGCTATTTGCGTTACTTCCCCCAGGCCGCGGGGTATTTTGATATGCATGATTTTTCGTTTTATCGCATTACGCCGGTGCAAGCGCGCTACATCGCAGGCTTTGGCAAAATGGGCTGGGAAGAAGGCGCCGCGCTCACCACGCCGTTGCCGCCACTGGCACAGCAGGAAACCGGCATCATCGAGCACATGAATGCGGACCACGCCGACAACCTGCGTGCCTATTGCCAGCACTTTCACCAACTTGATACCGAACAGGCCGAGATGATAGGCATAGACAGCCTGGGGTTTGACGTACGCGCCTCCAGCGCACACCAGCCGCCCACCATACTGCGCTTTGAATTCGAGCAAGCCATCCAGGATGCCATGCAAGCACGCCAGGCACTGGTGGCGATGGCAAAGGCGTGCCGCCCATGATCAAAGGTCTGCGACTTGGCGCCAGCATCAGCCTGATTGCCCTGATTTTATTGTGTCTGGCCTGGGAAGGCTGGCTGGCGCCCTTGCGTCCGGGTGGCTCCATGCTCATCTGGAAAGCTGCCTTTCTGCTGCCAGCACTTTTCGGCGTGTTGCGCGGCAAGCGTTACACCTATCAGTGGGCCTGCATGTTTATTCTGTTTTACTTTACCGAAGGCTGTGTACGCGCATGGGCTGATAGCGGATTATCTGCCCAGCTTGCATTGATAGAGGTAGCCCTGACCCTCGTGTTTTTCACCTGCGCGATTTTCTATGCCCGTTTTACCCGCCCCAGCCAGATGGCTACTGCAGCCAATAAAGCAGCAGCACAAGGCCAAACTCAAAGCTGACCAATCACGTTAAGCCTGCCCCAACGCCGTCATTATTCCCTTATAATAATTGCATGAGAATTCTACTATCCAACGACGACGGCTATTTTGCGCCTGGCCTTAGCATTCTGGCCGAGCACATCAGCAAGATCGCCGAAGTCGTCGTGGTCGCCCCCGAGCGCAACCGCAGCGGTGCCAGCAACTCCCTGACACTTGATCGTCCGCTGACCGTGCGCAAGGCGCTTAATGGTTTCTACTACGTCAACGGCACCCCTACCGACTGTGTGCACCTTGCGGTGACCGGCCTGCTGGACCAGCTGCCCGACATGGTGATCTCCGGCATCAATGATGGCGCCAATATGGGCGACGATACGATTTACTCCGGCACGGTGGCCGCCGCCATGGAAGGCTATCTGCTAGGTGTGCCCTCCTTTGCGTTCTCCATGTCGCATCATAATCCAGCGCATTTCGAGACCGCCGCCCGCGTCGCCGTTGAGCTGGTGCAGCATATCCAGAAAAAAGACACGCCGCCGCCCATGCTGCTCAATGTGAATATTCCCGATGTGCCTTACGATGCCCTGCAAGGGCGTGTGATTACCCGCCTGGGCAAGCGCCACAAGGCAGAGCCCGTGATCAAGTCGACTACACCGCGTGGCGAAACCGTGTACTGGGTAGGTGCCGCAGGTGGCGCGCAGGATGCAGGTGATGGCACCGACTTTTATGCGGTGGCCAACAACCGTGTCTCCATGACACCCCTGCAGATTGATCTCACGCACTACAACCAGCTGAGCTCCCTGAAAACCTGGCTAGACTTCTGATCAAGACCCATGAGTAGCGTAATCCGTGGCATAGGCATGACCTCTCTTCGTACGCGTGAGCGCATGCTGGCGCGTCTGCGTGAGCAAGGCATACGCGATGAAGTCACCCTTTCCGCCATGGGCAGCATTGCCCGCCATATTTTTGTCGATGAGGCTTTGTCCTCTCGCGCCTATGAAGATGTGTCCTTGCCTATCGGTTTCGGCCAGACCATCTCCCAACCGTATATCGTCGCCCGCATGACGGAAATCCTGCGTGCTGGCAAACCACTGGGCAACGTGCTTGAAATCGGCACTGGCTGCGGCTATCAGACCGCCGTGCTCTCCAAGGTGGCAAAAGAAGTCTACTCGGTGGAGCGCATACGCCCCCTGCTGATGAAAGCCCGCGGCCACTTGCGCGAGCTGCGCATGAGCAACATCAAGCTCAAGCATGCGGATGGCACCATGGGGCTATCTGAGATGGCACCATTCGATGGCATTATTGTCACAGCGGCTGCCAGCCATGTACCGCAGGAGCTGCTGGAACAGCTGGCGGTAGGCGGACGCATGGTGATCCCGGTGGGCACCGAAGAACAAATCCTCTACCTGATTGAACATGTTGCCACCACCAATGGCAGCGAATACCGGCAAACCAAGCTCGAGCCGGTGAAGTTCGTTCCCCTGCTGGGCGGAACGAATTGAGTGGACATCATCATTTGAGTATACAAGCTGCTTTTTACCGTTATCTGACCCTGGCATGCACACTGGTGCTGGCAGCCTGTGCCGCCAATGAGCCCGCGCCGGTCATCGACCGCCGGCCACCCGCCAGCAAGGCACCTGCCGTAAAACCTGCCAGCTCCGTAGCCACCAGCCAGCCCGGAAAGGATTGGCGCCCGGACCGCTACACCGTGAAAAAAGGCGATACGCTGTTCAGCATTGGCCTGGAGTACGGCTATGACTACAAGGAAATCGCGCAGGCCAATAACATACCGCCGCCTTACATCATCCGTATTGGCCAGCAATTACAGCTGAAGTCGGTGGACAGCAAGGAATCCACAGACACCGCTACAGGAGTGGTCACCGCCCCCCTGGGCAGCGGCGATGGCAACGTCGTAGTCCGTCCCTTGGGCTCGGATGCCCCGCCATCTGCCAGCAGCCCTGCCACCGGGATCCCGGTGCTGAGCGAGCCCAAGGCGTTGCGCGTGCCATACAGCGAGCAAGCCATGCAGGTTGCGCCAGTCAAACCAGCAACGGCAACGCCAGCCGCCACAACGGCGGATGCAGCCAAGGCTCAGGAAGCAAAACCGGCTGAGACTAAACCCGCGGATGCGAAGCCTGCCGAGACGGCTGCCAAAGCAGATGCCGCAGCAACTGGTAATGACGAGGCGCTGGAATGGGTCTGGCCCACCAATGGCAAGGTCATTGGCACCTTCAGCGACACAGGCAGTGGCAAAGGCATTGATATTGCCGGTTCACAAGGGCAGCCCGTGGTAGCAGCCGCCCCTGGCAAGGTGATCTACAGCGGCTCGGACCTGCGTGGTTATGGCAAGCTGGTGATTATCAAGCACAACAAGACCTATCTCTCGGTCTATGCCCACAATAATCAGATTCTGGTGAAAGAGGGCCAGCAGGTCAGCCGCGGCCAGAAAATTGCCGAGATGGGCAACAGCGATACCGACAAGGTCAAGCTGCACTTTGAAATACGCCAGCAAGGCAAATCTGTCGACCCCGCCAAATACCTGCCCGGCAGTAATCCGTAACCGCGATTCAATGGGAGTGTCTGCATTATGAAAACCAGCCAGCCCGAAAAACCGGATTCATTGAAAAGCACGCTGATTGCCGTGTTGAAAATCGGCATCATGCTGCTCGGTATTGTCGGACTGGCGGTGGAGATTTTTCGCGACAATGGTCTGCTAAAGCAATTATTCACAAAAATGCTGGATTCCCCGCTGGGGATATTCTCCATTCCACTGGCACTGCTGGCACTCTATCTGTTTAACCGCTGGCTGGGCACCGCGACTGACGGCAAAGCCTCCACCCGTGGCGACTTGCCCATGTACATCATGATGGGCATAGGCGCCTACTTTCTGTATCGCCTGATTACAACCGGAAGTTTATGACCATGGCGGCGAACGCCGCTATTGGGATGGCATCGGGTACAGCACATGCTCAAGACATGCCGCACCCGATGCAGATGGATGGAATATCCGGGAATTACTTGGCGGCCGCTTCTTTTGCCAGTCGGGCGTCTTCTTCCGCCAGATAGGCACGTACCTGCGTCATATCAAAGTCGCGCGTCCATTCGATCAGCTTGTCCAGCGCAGGCGCGCCGATTTCGCCGATTTGTGCATGAATGCCAGCCTGTTCGCGAATCACCAGAATGCCAGGCACTTTTTTCACTTCAAAGTATTCGGCAATCTCGGGCTGATCATCCGTATCCACCATGCCAAACACGATGTCAGGATTTTTCTCGGAAGCCGCTGTGAATACATCGGTAAAATTAACGCAAGGCTCACACCATGGCGCCCAGAAATCGACAATGACGATGGCATTGTTGACGATCGTGTCTTTGAAGTTACTGCGGTTTAAGGTTACCACTGCCATGATCCGACCCCTGCTTTTATAGTAAATAGGCTGCGATTCTAGCAGATGAAAAAGCATTCGGGGCACCCAAAGGCGCCCCGAATCGATATCCAGCCTGCGACAGAATCAAGTCCGGCTTAGGCTACCGGCTTGGCCCAGGCACCATCAAAAAAGATATCACCCAAGGCTTTGCGCGCACGCGGAGCGGTTTCCCGGTCCAGAATATCGCCGGAAAGCGTGGAGACATCCGCGGCATAGCCCACCGAAATCATGGCCATCAATTGAAACTGCTCGGGGATAGCAAAGACTTCGCGCGTCTTTTTCGTGTCAAACCCGCCCATCTGGTGCGCCATCAGGCCGAGCTCTTCCGCCTGCAGGCACAGGTTTTCAGCGGCGGCGCCCGCATCATAGCTGCCCCAGCGGTTTTCCTTGCCATTGTGATCAAACAGGGTATTGGCGGTCACCAGCAACAGCACCGGTGCATTGCGCACCCAGGACTGATTGCCTTCGACCAGACACTCAAACGCTTGCTGCCAGGCGCCGGCATCATGGTTGCGATCCCAGACAATAAAACGCCATGGCTGGTCACCAAAGCAGGATGGTGCCCAGCGGGCAGCTTCGAGCAAACTGATGATCTGCTGGCGGCTGACCGCTTTGGCGGCGTCATACGCGCGTCCGCTCCAGCGGTTCGCGATAATCTCGGCAACAGGGACTTGCGTGGTAGCTGGCTTTTTCATGAATACTCCTTGTTCTGATGGAAATCAGCCCTGATCACGTCAGGGCTGAATGTGGCAATAAGAGCTTAAGCTTGCTGCAGTGTCGGGTAATCAGTGTAGCCCTTTTCCGTGCCGCCGTAGAAGCTGGCCTGATCCGGCGCATTCAATGGCGCATCCTGGCGGAAGCGTTCCACCAGATCCGGATTTGCCAGGAAAGGTACGCCATAGGCGATGGCATCGGCATGTCCGCTGGCAATGGCCGCGTTGCCTTTCGCTTTGTCATAGGCCAAATTGGCGATGTATGGGCCCTTGAAGTGTTTGCGCAACACATTGAAATCAAATGGCGCCACTTCGCCGCCACCCATGCCGCCTTCGACGGCGTGCAGATAGGCAAGACCCAGCGGGCTCAATACTTCGGCCACGTGATTGAACAGTGCCTGTGGATTGGAATCCGCCATGTCGTTGAACGGATTGAGAGGCGAAATACGCACACCCACCTTGTCAGCACCGGCCACGGCAATCACCGCGTTCACGACTTCCAGCAACAGACGGCTGCGATTTTCCAGGCTGCCACCGTATTGATCCGTGCGCTTGTTGCTGCCATCACGCAGGAACTGGTCCAGCAGATACCCATTGGCGGCATGCACCTCTACGCCGTCAAAGCCGGCTTCCAGCGCGTGCTTGGTAGCGGCAGCGTAATCTGCCACGATGCCGGGCAACTCGGCAAGTTCCAGCGCACGTGGCGTGACGAAATCCTGCAGGCCCTGATAGGTAAAGGCCTGCCCAGCAGGCTTGATGGCAGATGGCGCCACCGGCAAGGCATTGTCCGGCAGCAAGGAAGGATGCGAAATACGGCCTACATGCCAGAGTTGCAGAACGATCTTGCCGCCTTGGGCATGCACGGCCTGCACCACTTTTTTCCAGCCTTCCACTTGCGCCGGAGTATGGATACCAGGCGTTGCCGGATAACCATGCGCCATGGCAGAAATAGGCGTGGCTTCGGTAATGATCAATCCAGCACTGGCACGCTGCTGGTAGTAAAGCGCATTGAGGTCCGTTGGCACATTGCCGGTGCCCGCGCGGTTGCGGGTCAGTGGCGCCATGACCATGCGGTTTTTGAGTTGGATGGAACCCAGGCTTACCGGGCTGAATAGATCTGTCATCGAGAGATTCCTTTACGTTTTAAATACAAATGGCGTGCAAGCACGCCAAGGTTAAGAATCAGGAATTAGCTTACTTTTGCTTCACGCCTTCAATCAGCAGATTGACTTCAATATCGTCACCTACCGGGCTGCCCACCTTCTGGCCCCAGGTGTAACCATAATCGGAAGCCTTGATCACAGCGTTTGCTTCGATCCCGGTGCGCTGGCCGCCCCATGGGTCATTGCCATAGCCCAGCACCACGAAGGGGAAGGAAATCTCCTTGGTCACGCCATGCAGAGTGAATTTACCGGTGATCACGCCCTGGGTTTTGCTTTTGGCTTCGACCTTGGTGCTGACAAACTGGATTTCGCTGAAGGCGCCAGCATCCAGATACTCAGGCTTCTGGATATGCTCATCGCGCTTGGCCAGACCAGTGCTGATGCTGAGAACATTGATGCGGGCATCGACGCTGGAGTTAGCCAGATTATCCGGGTCCAGTTTGATAACGCCCTTGATGTCATTGAAGCTGCCGGCAGTCTTGGAAACCACGTGGCGAATCTTGAAGTTGGCAAAGCTGTGTGCGGTATCGATGTTGTAGGTATCGACAGCAGCAGATGCAACGCCAGCAAAACTTACGAGCGCCAGAGAGGCGATGATGTGTTTCATTGAAATCCCCATTAAAAATGCAAAAAATTAAGAAGCCTGCAAACGCTTGGCTAGCTCGGCTACGCGTTCGCCCAGATGTTCGGCAGTCAGCAGATCACTTTGTATAGGCGCCACATCGGCACCCTGGTCGCTATTGGCTTGTGCCATTGCGCCCAGAAAACTGCCCAGTCGATTCAAATCGTTTACTGAGCCCTGACTATGATTATTGCCGGGCAACAGCCCCAGACTGACCCAGAGCATGCCATGCTGAGCGGCAAATACGGACAACTGAATCAGACTATCCAGCTTGTCGCCGCTTTGGCTGGCAGAGGTGGTAAAGCCGGCTGCAAGCTTGTCTTGCCAGCCGCGCTCGTACCAGATCTTGGAGCTCGCTTCCATGAACTCCTTGAACTTGGCCGACACCGAGCCCATGTAAGTCGGACTGCCGAAGATAATGGCATCGGCCCCTGCCAAAAGTTCCCATTGCTGCTGAGCCTCTTCGCTGGTCAGCAAGTGAACTTGCGTGCCGGCGGATTTGCCAGCACCGCGTGCGACGGCCTGGGCCTGGGCGGCGGTATGGCCGTAGCCACTGTGATACACGATTGCGATGGTTGCCATGATGTGTGCTCCTGATGAGTTAATTTTAGATACAGCTGATGTATTGAGATAGAAGACCTTAGATCGGCTGCGTTGCGGGAATGTGATGGGGTGGCAGATCAAACAGCAGCACTTCCGCTTGCGTCAGCGCCCGTAAGTCCAGCCGGGTTTCACCATCCATTCTGATCGCATCCCCTTGCTGCAAATCCTGGCCATTTGCCTGAAGGTTGCCCTGGGCCACTTGCAGGTAATAGCTGCGTCCACTATCCAGCGGCATGTCCAAGGTTACACCCTGATCAAGCACACTGGCGTAGAGATCCACGAACTGGTTGATCTTCAAGCTGTTGTCACGGCCCTCGCGTGAGGCAATCAGGCACCAGCGATTATGCTTGGCGGCGAGTGGAAAATGCTTTTCTTCATACCCGGGTGACAGGTCATCCTGCTCGGGCATCAACCATATTTGCAGCAGATGTGCCTGCGCGGTCTGCGATGCATTGAATTCGCTGTGAGAAATACCGCTGCCCGCCGTCATGCGCTGCACATCGCCGGCATGGATGGTCGATCCATTTCCCAGGCTGTCTTCATGGCGCAAGTCGCCCTGCAGCATATAGGTGATGATTTCCATATCACGATGGCTGTGCATGCCAAACCCGCGGCCCGGCTCAATCACGTCCTCATTGATCACGCGCAGCACTGAATAACCCATATAGGCGGGGTCGTAATAACTTGAAAACGAAAACGAGTGGTAACTATCCAGCCAACCCAGATTGGCATGTCCCCGTTCACGAGATTTTCTCAGCTTGATCATGAATGCCTTATTCAATTATATTGAATGACCTGCAGCATATTAAACCTAAGGCCAAGACGAGATTAGCAAATAATTTTGCATATCTCGTTCAAAAAATATGAATACCTCCCTCACCATGGATGCACTGGAAGTGCTGGATGCCATTGCGCGCAAGGGCAGCTTTGCAGCGGCCGCAGAATCGCTGTTTCGCGTGCCATCGGCCATTACTTACACGGTGCGCAAGCTGGAAAGTGATCTTGGCATTGCCATTTTTGACCGCAAAGGCCATCGGGCGGAGCTGACAGAAGCCGGCGCCGAGCTGTTGCGCGAGGGTCGCCGCCTGTTGCAAGCGGCGCAAGAGATTGAGTCCCGCGTCAAGCGCGTGGCCACAGGCGTAGAAACCGAACTCGGCATTGCCCTGAGCGACCTGTTTACTGTGGCGCCGATATACCGGGTGCTGGAAAAGTTCTATGCCCAAGGCTTTGGCACGCGCATCCGGCTGATGCGCGAGGTATATGGTGGCAGCTGGGATGCCCTGGTCACTGGCCGTGCCGACATTTCCATAGGCGCGCCGGGCGATGGCCCGCCCGGCGGCGGCTACATTACCCACACCATGGGCACGGTGGAGTTCGATTATGCGGTAGCTCCGCATCACCCGCTGGCCGCCCTGCCCGAACCCCTGCAAAATCAGGATATCCAGCAATACCGCTCCATCTCCGCTGCCGATAGCTCGCGTGACCTGGCGCCCCGCACCTCCGGCATTCTGCAGGGGCAGGATGTGCTGACGGTATCGGACATGGCATCCAAACTCCTGGCCCAGCAACGCGGTCTGGGAGTGGGCTACCTGCCCCGCACCATGGCCGCAAAGCATGTTGCCAATGGCACGCTGGTGATCAAACAGGTGGCCGAACCCAAGCCTGAGGTGCCCTGTTTTCTTGCCTGGCGCAGCGATGGCGGCAAAGCGCAGGCCTGGCTGATTCGCGAATTTTCCCAACTAGCACTGGATGAACTGCTGATCTAGTGCCAAAATCCATGATGCAGCCTTGGATCAGAACAGTTCAAGGCCGCGCAGGACCAAGAGCATGGCCGGGGGAAGGCCATTTCATCCACCTAATATTCATCAAGAGCTGCCATCATGATCAGAGAAAAACCAGAACAATACGACAAAGTGCATATTCCACGTGAGCTGTATGCTGTTAACCGCTATGCCGTCAAAGCCATGGTCTGGCTCAATGGCTTTGCCCACATCATCATCGGGCTGGCACTGGCCGTGGCCGTGCTGATGTTTACCTGGCTGTTTTATGTGGATGTGCGCGATGCGGCCTCCGCCCACAATCTGGTACATGGCTTTTTGCATGCCCTCGGTACCCTCATGCTGCTGTGGTCCATCTCGGCGCTGATTACTGCAGAGATTCGCTATCTGCGTGGCAGCCAGCTGGAAGTGGAAGCCTTTATCGAAGTTGCCATGATCGTGGTCCTGCGCAAGCTGATCGTCATGCCGGTGGAAGATGGTTCGCTGATCCCTTCCGATGTCGCCCTCTGGGTAGGCGCAGGCCTGATGCTGGGCATCATGTATGTGCTGGTACGCTGGTCCAACAAATTCGGTAAAACCAACTAAACGTCCATGTCCAGCCTGCACCCTGTCGCCGCCCAGATCATTCATGCCACCTCCAGCATCATTCTGGGCAAGGAGCAGCAGATCAAGCTGGCGCTGGCGTGCATACTGGCGCGCGGTCATCTGCTGATCGAAGACTTGCCCGGCATGGGCAAGACTACGCTTTCGCATACGCTGGCGCAGGTACTGGGCTTGCAGTTCAACCGCGTGCAGTTCACCAGCGACCTGCTGCCGGGTGATGTGCTGGGCATTTCAGTGTATGACCGCAATATCGGCGCCTTCACGTTTCATCCCGGCCCGGTCTTTACCCACGTGCTGCTGGCCGACGAGATCAACCGGGCCACGCCCAAAACCCAAAGCGCGCTGCTGGAAGTCATGGAAGAAGGCCAGGTCACCCTGGAAGGCGAAACGCGCCCGTTGCCAACGCCCTTTTTCGTGATTGCCACACAAAACCCCACCCACCATATCGGGACGTTCCCCCTGCCGGAGTCCCAGCTGGACCGCTTTCTGATGCGCATCCGGCTGGGCTACCCCGATCCGCAATCCGAGCGCGCCTTGCTCCAAAACAATGGTGGCCGCGCCCATGTTGGCGAGGTCGAAGCCTGCATCAGCGCGGTCGAGCTGATGGCCTTGCAGGCCGAAGTAGACCATGTGCACCTTTCAGATGCCCTGCTGGATTACCTGCAAGCCCTGCTGCAATACAGCCGACAAGCGGTGGATTACAGCGCCGGGTTATCGCCACGCGCCGGACTCGCCCTGCGGCAATGCGCGCAAGCCTGGGCGCTGATGCACAACCGCGACTTTGTCATTCCGGAAGATATACAGGCCGTGCTCCCGGGCGTAGCGGGCCACCGGCTTCAATGGGCCGTCGGCATGGAATCACATGCGGATAGCGGGCTGCATTTATTGAACGCGGTCGCCATCCCCTAGCGCGGCCAGCACAACGCCTGTGAGCCGCCCTGCTGCCTTTATCAAATCTTCCCTGAACTGGACGCGCTGGCTACGCACAGCCCGCGCTGATGCCCGCCGCGGCCCCGTTCTCACCACGCGCCATATCTACATCCTGCCGACTCGCGCTGGCGTGCTCTACGGCACCATCATCATTGCCATGCTGCTGGGCAGCATCAATTACAGCCTGAGCCTGGGCTTTGTGCTGACCTTTCTTTTGGCTGCGCTGGGCATCGTCTGCATGCTGCATACCTGGCGCAATCTCGCCTGGCTGGAAGTCAGCCACTGCCAGACCAGCCCCGTGTTTGCTGGGGAAGAGGCCACACTGGAAATTCGCCTCAAGGAATCCTCCGGTCGCATGCGCCATGCCATTTACGCCTCTTGCGCAGCCTGCCTGCAGCCGCAGAGCACCGACATCCCGCCCAGGCAATCCGGCACGATCACGCTCGCTTACCCCACCACCCGACGCGGCTGGAGCGAACCCGGGCGCCTCACGGTGTTCACCGTGTTTCCCTTAGGCCTGTTGCAGGCATGGTCGTATGCCGATACGGATTGCCGGGTGCTGGTTTACCCGCGCCCGGCAGCGTCTGGCCGCAGCAGTGCCACCAGCACGGATCAGGCAGGCAAAGGCAGTCGGGATAGTCTGCTGGGCGATCAGGATTTTGCCGGACTGCGTCACTATCGGCCGGGCGACTCGCCACGCCGCATCGACTGGAAAGCCTCTTCGCGCGAGCAAGGCATGTACAGCAAGCATTTTCAGGGCGAGCCCGTATCCAGCGTCTGGCTGGACTGGCATGAAACCACAGGGCCCGATGGCGAGGAGCGCATCTGCCAGCTGGTACGCTGGGTGATGGACGCGCATCAGGCTGGTGGCCGCTATGGCCTACGCCTGCCGCAGCTCACGCTGGCGGCGGATCGCGGTGAAGCGCATTACCACCGCTGCCTGCAAGCCCTGGCACTGATGGAGTTGCCCGTATGAGCGTTACCCGCCACGCCCTGCGCAACTTCACGCCGCAACGCCATGATGTGATCTGGCTGCTGCTTTCCCTGCTGGCGGTATGGGGCTTGCACATTGCGCACCTGCCACTCTGGATCAATGGCTTGATGGCGCTCATCTTCGGCTGGCGCTGGCTGATTGAGTCGCGAGGCTGGTCGCTACCACGCATGCCGGTATTGCTGCCGCTGACATTGCTTGGTATTGCCGGCATCGTCGCCAGCTTCGATGGGCTGTTCGGGCGCGATGCCAGCGTCGCCCTGCTCACGCTCATGCTGGGGCTGAAGCTGCTGGAGTCCCGTAGCAGCCGCGATTTCATGCTGGTGATCTTCATAGCCTATTTCCTCACCGTCAACGCCTTCCTGTTTGGTCAATCCATGCTGGTCGCGGCTGGCATGCTGATCCCGGTGACGGGCCTGACAGCTGCCCTGATCGGCCTGCAAAAACCGCAGTCGGGCTCAGACCAGGGCCTGCAGTTACGCCTTGCGCTCACCCTGCTGGGGCAGGCCATACCGCTGATGCTGGTGCTGTTTGTGCTATTCCCGCGCCTGCCGGGGCCATTGTGGGGCGTGCCCAAAGATAGCTACAAGAGCATGACCGGGCTTTCTGACCGCATGCGCCCCGGCGATATCAGCGAGCTCAGCCTGTCTGGTGCCACGGCGTTTCGGGTCAGCTTTGTCGGTGCGCCCCCCAGGGCCAGCCAGCTTTACTGGCGCGGTCCTGTATTTGGCTATTTTGATGGCCGCGAGTGGCGTGCCGACAGGCGTGCGGGGTATCTGCCGCGGGAATCGCTATCGGTGCGTGGAGAACCTGTCCGCTACAGCGTGACGCTGGAACCGCACAACCAGCCATGGATGCTGGTGCTGGACATGCCATCGCAATTGCCCGCAGGCGCCTTGGCGAGCCCGGATCTGCAGATACTGGCGCGTGAACCGGTACGCACCCGCATACGCTATGAAGGTGTATCGCATCTGGATTACACCCTGGCGGATCAACTATCGCCGGTGGCCGAACGCTATCTGCTGCAACTGCCCCAGCAAGGCAACCCAAAGTCACGCGCCCTGGCCGAACAATGGCGCGCGCAACTGCCAGACCACCAGGCGATTGTAGATGCCGCGCTACGCATGTTTCGCCAACAGAATTTCTATTACACGCTGACCCCGCCGCCATTGGGCACGAACAGCATCGACGACTTTCTGTTCAACTCACGCCGCGGGTTCTGTGAGCACTATGCCGGGAGCTTTGCCTTTCTGATGCGGGCCGCCGGGATACCGGCACGGGTGGTCACGGGTTATCAGGGCGGCGAGTTGAATCCGGTTGGCCAGTACATGATCGTGCGCCAATCCGACGCCCATGCCTGGACCGAAGTCTGGCTTCCCAATCGCGGCTGGGTGCGGGTAGACCCCACCGCCGCGGTATCGCCATCGCGCATTGAAGCAGGCATCGCCAGCGCCATTAGCGAAAGCGCCAGCCTGCCGCTGCTGGCACGGCGCGATTACCCGCTGCTGCGCAAGCTCTACCTCAACTGGGATGCCATCAACAACGGCTGGAACCAGTGGGTGCTGGGTTACAATCAGCAAAAGCAGGCCGAGTTGCTATCCCGGATTTTTGGCGCATCTTTTCCATTATCACTGCTCACGGCACTGTTTATCGCGGTGACAGCACTGGTGCTAGGCCTGATCAGCTGGGTACTGCTGCGTGACAAAACAAGGCGCGACCCGCTGCAACAGGTATATGCCAGGTTTCTGCGAAAGATGGCGCGCGCAGGTTTGCAGCAAGCGCCTGAGGAAGGCGCACAGGATTTCAGCCATCGGGCACAACAGCAGTTGCCCATGCAGGCTGCGCAGATCGCGGCGATTACGGCGCTTTATCTGCAATTGCGTTACGGCCGGCCCTCTGCGGCCTCGCTGCAAATGCTTAAGCGCCAGATCAGGAATCTATAAGCTTTAAAAGTTATAAGCCACTCATTATCAAGCCCATTTACTCATGACCAAGCCAACATCTGCCACCCCCGACGAACAGCTCGCCATCGACCAGGCCTTCATGCAACAGGCGCTGCAATTGGCGCAAGCCGCCGCTGACGCTGGCGAAGTGCCTGTCGGTGCGCTCGTGGTGCTGGATGGGGCTATTATCGGCCGTGGCATGAATGCCCCCATTGGCCGCCATGATCCCACTGCGCACGCAGAAATCCAGGCCATGCGCGAGGCGGCCTCCGCCATAGGCAACTATAGACTGGTAGGCTGCACGCTATACGTCACGCTGGAACCCTGCGCCATGTGCAGCGGCGCCATACAACACGCCCGCATTGCGCGTCTGGTATACGGCGCCCGCGACCCCAAGACCGGTAGCTGCGGCAGCGTGATTGACCTGATGGCAGAGCCCAGGCTCAACCACCATACCGAGGTGGCAGGTGGCATTCTGGCCGAAGAGTCCGGCAGCATGCTGAGCCGCTTTTTCTCCGCCCGCCGTGCCAGTAAAAAAGCGCTATCCAGCAAGCCGGATACTGCTGAATAGCCTGGTTTTATCAGCAGACATGCTCCAACAAAACCTCAGCTTTCACGCGCAACAGACATAAAAAAACCGGCCATTTCGGCCGGTTTGATCCGCTTGCCAGCGATCAAGGCAAATCGTTAGTCACGGTCACCCAGTACTGCCATCAGAATCTGCAGCAAGTTGACGAACAGGTTGTAGATATCCAGGTAAATCGCCAGGGTAGCCATCACGTAGTTGGTTTCGCCACCATTCACAATGCGGCTAACGTCATACAGAATGAAGCCCGAGAACAGCAGCACAGCCACGCCAGACAGGGCCAGTGAGAACGCTGGAATCTGGAAGAACATATTGGCCAGGGAAGCAATGATGAGCAGCACGATGCCGACCATCAGGAACTTGCCCATGAAGCTGAAATCCTTCTTGGTGGTGGTGGCAATGCCAGCCAGTGTCAGGAAGATAATGCCGGTGCCGCCTGCGGCAAGACCAATAAGCTGGCCGCCATTACGCAGTTGCAGCGCTACTTGCAGGATAGGGCCAAGCATCACGCCCATGAACAGGGTCAGGGCCAGCAGCAGAATCACACCCAGTCCGCTGTTGCGGTTGGCCTGAATGCCATAGAACAGGCCGAACATGCCAGCCAGTGTAGCCAGCGCGAACATGATGGGGTGCTGGGCAGCCCAGCTGAAATTCATGCTCATGCCGATGAAGGCACCGATCACGGTGGGGATCATGCTGAGTCCGAGTAGCGCGTAAGTATTGCGCAGTACCTTGTTGCTATCGGCAACCAGCACTTCGGAATTACGTGCGATCTCATAATTGCTTTGCATCATTTGCGTTCCTCATCAAAAAAATCTGTACTTCAATCAATTGTTAAGACTAAACAAACATCGGTAAAGTTTCAACCTTGGCATCACATTTAGCACGGCCCATCAGGAAGCCTCGGCGAACATGTCATCCTCATGAATGCCGATCTGGCTGATGGTATGCACCGCATCGATATACTCGTGGCTTTCGCGCAGGGCCGTCATGTCAGCCGGATGCAGTTTGCCATGCATGCGGGCGAGCCGTGCCAGACTGGGTGCCGAAATATTCCACTGAAGATTTTCAAGCAGCTCATCGGCAAGGTCGGGACGATTGCACAGCAAGGCCATATCACACCCGGCATTCAGTGCGGCCAGCGCACGCTGGGTAACATTGCCCGCCACCACCGCGCCTTCCATCGACAGATCATCGCTGAAAATCACGCCGTTGAACGCCAGACGTTGCCGCAGGACCTTCTGCAGCCAGCGCTCCGAGAAGCCAGCGGGCTTGTCGTCCACCTTGGGGTAGATCACATGCGCAGGCATGATGGCGGGCAAGCCGTCATCAATCATCTGGCGGAAAGGTTGCATGTCGGTAGAGGCAATCTCGTCAAAGCTGCGTTCATCCACCGGAATCGCCACATGGGAATCCGCAGCAATGTAGCCATGGCCGGGGAAATGCTTGCCAACTGCCGCCATGCCACCACGTTTGAGGCCTTGCATCAGCGCATACGCGAGCTCGGCAATGGCTTGTGGCTGCATGTGAAAGGCGCGATCGCCGATCACCTGGCTGACGCCGTAATCCATATCCAGCACTGGCGTAAAGCTGAAATCAATGCCATGGGCACGCAGCTCCACGGCCATCAGCCAGCCTGCTTCTTCGGCCAGCTGCTTGGCTTTTTTCGGTTGTTTGTCCCAGATCTTGCCGAATTCGCGCATGGGAGGAATGCGGGTAAAGCCCTCGCGGAAACGTTGCACGCGGCCGCCCTCATGGTCCACGCCTATCAGCAAGGGCGGCTGGCGCACGGCATGAATGCTGGCGGTGAGGGCTTTCAGTTGAGCGGGCGACTGGTAGTTGCGGGCGAACAGGATCACCCCGCCCACCAGCGGGTGTTGCAAACGGCGGATGTCGGCGGCGTCCAGTTCGGTGCCAACCACATCCAGCATAATCGGGCCTAATGTCATGGTTTGGTTTTCAAGAGCTTGGTTTTAAGTGTCGGTTTTAAGGGCAAACGGATTGAAATCGGTATGGCGGTCGTAGTAATCCTCGTTTTCGGCACGCTTGAGCCAGGCCACCACTTTGTATGTCACCGGGGTGAATACCACCTCCACGCCGACCTTGGCAACAAATTGCGCCAGCATCACCAGCGGCAGCTTGTCATCGGGAATCACCCCGCTACCGTAAAACGCCAGGGGATAAAACAGCGCCGAGTCTACGCCTTCGCCAAAAATGGTTGAACCTATGGTGCGCATCCACAGCCAGCGCCCAGCGGTCATGACTTTCATTTTTGCCATGATGTAGGAATTCACAAACTCGCCTGCAGCAAAGGCTACCAGCGAAGCCAGCGATACGCGCCAGGCCGAGCCGAAGGCCACTTCATAGGCTTCCTGGTTATGCCAGAACGGCGCGGCCGGCAAGGCAACGATCATCCAGGCCATGAACGAGGCAAAGGCGAGGCCAGCAAACCCGGCCCAGATGACTTTGCGTGAACGTGAATAGCCGTAAACCTCGGTCAGGATATCGCCAAAAATGAAGGAAATAGGGAAAAACAGCAGGCCCGCGCCGAAGGTCAGCGTGCCCAGCACCGGTACCTCGATCTGCGAAATCTTGGCCGGGCCAATCAGATTGGAGCAGACCAGCACGGTGACAAAAGCAGCCATCATGAGGTCGTAATAGCGGTAGCTACGCGTTGTCTGCACGGGGAAGTAAGTTTTGGAAAGCGATGCCGGAATAGTAGCAGCTTTTTCCGCTTATGCCCGCTTCACATCCCAATGGTCGCGCAGGCGATCGCCGAGCAGATTGATCGCCAGCACCAGCGACATCAGGCTGATGCCGGTAGCCAGCACGTAATGCGGCGCCACCAGCAGATAGCGTACGCCATCGCGCAACATGCTGCCCCAGGAGGCCTGTGGTGCCTGCACCCCCAGCCCGAGAAAGGACAGGCTCGCCTCCGCAATTACCAGGCCCGCCATGCTGTAGGTCGCCTCCACCACCAGCGGTGCCGCCAGCAAAGGCAGCATGTGGTGCCGCATCAATCGCCACGGGCTAGCACCAAGTGCTTCCGAGGCCTGCACGTGCTGGCGTTGGCGCAGCGAGAGCGCCTGCGCGCGGGTCAGGCGCGCATAGCCCACCCACGAGGTCATGCACAAGGCTAGCAGCAAATTGTTCAGGCCTGGGCCCAGCACGGCGGCAAAGGCAATCGCCAGCAGCATGCCGGGGAATGCGAGAAAGATATCGGTAATGCGCATCAGCAGGCGATCCAGCCAGCCGCCATAAAATCCGGCCAGCAAGCCGAGCACGGTGCCTATCGACAAGGTAATCAGCGTAACGGCCCCTACCACCAGCAGCGACACCCCTGCCCCACTCAGCAAACGCGCCAGTATATTGCGGCCAAGATCATCGTAGCCCAGCCAGGCGTGCTGATCCGCAGCGGCCAGGATATATTCGAGGTGGATATGGTCGGGTTGCAGATCAACGACGGCTGCCAGCATCACGGCCGCCAGCCAGAACACTATGACCAGTGCAGGCAGCTGCTTCATGACAGGCGCACGCGCGGATCCAGCCGCTGATAGGCAATATCGGTGCAGAGGTTCACCAGCACATAGGTCAGCGCAATCACCAGCACACAGGCCTGGGTCACCGGGTAATCGCGCTTTTCGATGGACTCCACCAGCAGACGGCCCAGACCATCCCAGCCAAACACGGTTTCCGTAATCACCGTGCCCGCCAGCAGGCTGCCCATCTGCAGGCCGACCACCGTCACTACCGGCAGCAGGGCAGCACGCAGCGCATGGCGCAGGATGACATGCGACTCGCTCAGGCCTTTGGCCCGTGCCGTGCGGACAAAATCTTCGCTCAGCACTTCCAGCAGGCTGGCGCGTGTCATGCGGGTCAGGATGGCACTCAAGCCAAAGCCCAGTGTGAGGGCGGGCAGGATAATGGCAGAAGCGGGCGTCATGCCACTGATAGGCAGCCAGCCCAGCCACAGGCCAAACAGCAGCATGAGCAAAGGCCCCAGCCAGAAATGCGGCATGGCCGATAATGACAGGCTGAACAAGGTTGCCAAGGTATCAGGCCAATGCCGGGCGCGGAGCGCGGCGATGATGCCGAGCGGCAGCCCCACCAGCAGGGCGATCAGCAAGGCCAGCATGGCAAGCCTGAGCGTCGCGGGCAGGCGCTCCGCCAGCAGGCTGCTCACGGCCTGCCCGCTATGAATGGAGCGCCCGAAATCGCCATGGGCAAGATGTTTGAGGTATTGCACGAACTGCACTGGCAAGGACTGATCCAGCCCCAGTTCAGCCCGCAGCTGGGCACGATCTGCCACGGCGGCAGACTCGCCAAGCATGACATCCACCGGATCGCCCGGCACCAGATGCAACAGCAAAAAAGTCAGCAGCAGCACGCCAAACACAACCGGCAGCACGCCCCACAATCGCTTAATCACGCGCCGTATCATCCTCAAGCCATACGGGTGTTCCCACCGGCACCAGATCAAACAGCGTGATGACATCCGTATTGCGCATGCGCACGCAACCATGCGAAGCCGCCACCCCCATGAGTTCGGTATCGGGCGTGCCGTGAATGTAGATGTAGCGCTGCATGCTATCGACCTGCCCCAGCCGATTGAAGCCAGGCTCGCAGCCGGAAAGCCAGAGTATGCGCGTCAATATCCAGTCGCGTCCCGGATAGTGGGCGGCCAGCTCAGGCGTCCAGATTTCCCCTGTGGGGCGACGGCCACGAAACACGGTATAAGGCGCTGCACCCGCACCTATCTTGGCCCGTACGATATGCGCGCCACGCGGCGTGCATCCGCTATCTTTCTGCTCGCCTGGGCCATTCAGCGCGGTAGAAACGGCATAGCTCGCCAGCAGTGTGCCATCGTCACCAAGCACATCAAGCTGCTGCTTTTTAAAGGAAATATTAATCTGCATGGTCGTTTTTACTGTTCCGCGTTACTGTGATGAGGCCATCCCAATTACCGTCGGCTGCCAGCGTGTAATGGTACAGGCCACGCCGCATGGCGACAAACTGCCCTTCGTACCAGAGCGGCACATACGGCAGCAGTGCATGAATGCGCTGCGTGGCCGCGGGCCAGTCACGCTGGTCTATCAGCGCATCCAGCTCGGCATCATGCAACCGCCCGCGGTTGGCGCCGAGCGGAGGCACGCTGGCCGAATGAAACGCCAGCCGGTAAATATCCGGCGTACGGATGCCCACCCAATTGAGGCTGTACATCTGAAAATGACCCTGGCGGATATCATCAAAAAACGTGCCCCAGTCCAGGCTGCGTATCTGCAGCTCTATGCCCGCCTCGCGCATTTGCGCCTGCAGTATGGTGGCAAGCCGCACCCGCTGCGCATCGGTGGAGGTTTTGTATACCAGCCTAAGGGGGAGCGACACACCAGCTTCCTGCAATAGCTTGCGCGCCAGCGCAGGATCATGCGCATACGGCGTCAGGCTCGCATTGCCCGCCCAGTGCTCGGGCGGCAAGATGGCACCTGCCAGACGGCTATCCGGCACCAGCGCCAGACGCACGATGGCCGGCCGATCAATGGCATGGGCAATGGCCTGACGTACCTTGGGGTTAGCGAGCAGCGGGTCTTGCAGATTAAAGCCGAGATACGAAAAATTGGCGCCCTGCGTATGTTCCACCTTGAGCGCCGTCTGCTGTTGCAGATACACCAGCAGCTCGGGCGGCAGATCGCCCGCCAGCAGGTCAATTTCACCGCGCACCAGTTTCAGCACGCGCACGGTCGGATCTTTCACCTCTTCCAGCACATAGCGCTGCCCGTCAGACCAGCGTTGCAATACCAGTGGCCCGCGCCAGCTGACAAAAGCCAATGGCCCGCTGCCCACCGGCTGGCGGCTGAAATCATGCCCGGCGGCAATGAGGTGCGCCGGCAAAATGCCGATGATGAGCCGCGCTGGAAATTCCGGGTCTGCCGCATCCAGCGTGAAATCCACCGTATCATCGTCCACGGCCCTCACCTTGCGGATATGGGAAAACTCGGCAGCCAGCGGGCTGGCGCCAGGCTTGAGCATGGATTCATAGGTCGCGACGACATCATGGGCGGTCATGGCACTGCCATCATGAAAACGCGGCACAGGTTTCAGCAAATGAAAGCGGTAGTGATCAGAGGCCAGTTGTTGCCAGTCGGCCAGCGCCGGTTGCGGGCGGGCATGAGCATCAAAGCGCACCAGAGCCTGGTAAAGCAGACGATTGACGCGGGCAGAGGCGGCATCCGTCGCCATGCGGGGGTCCAGATTCACCGGTGCCTGCGCGAGGCCCATGTGCACAGCACTGTCGGGGGCAGACGGCGTGCAACTGCTGAGCACCAGCGCCAAGCCCAGCCACCAAGCGCTTAAATACCTATGCAAGCGTCATTCCCTTTCCCGTCATTGTCGATTCCCGCTGCCTGGCATTCTATTACATTTAGGGAGTATTGCTTTTTTATGCGCCTGTAGCAGACTAGCGCGTTGATGCAGGCAACATATCCTGCCGCGCTGCCGTCTTATGGCATGTCGGGCCGCCATGGCGCCGCCCTTTCCCCAATCTTCAGGAGATGAAATGAATCCCAAGCAAACGGCACTGGTACTGATTGAATTTCAGAATGACTTTACGTCCGAAGGCGGCAGCCTGCATGGCGCGGTGAGCGGCGTCATGGCACAGAACAACATGCTGGCGAATACCGTGGATACCGTGAATCAGGCGCGTGCAAAGGGCGTTACCATCGTCCATGTGCCCATCAGTTTTACGCCGGACTACCGTGAGCTGCCCAGCGCACCCTACGGCATTCTCAAGGGCGTGGTGGATAGCCAGTCTTTTCGCAAAGGCACCTGGGGCGCCGAGATAGTGGATGTGCTGACACCTGCTGAAGGCGACATCATCGTGGAAGGCAAGCGCGGCCTGTGCGGGTTTGCCAGCACCAATCTGGACTTTGTCCTGCGCAGCCGCGGCATACAGCACGTGGCACTGGCAGGCTTCCTCACCAATTGCTGTGTGGAGTCCACCATGCGTACCGCTTACGAGCTGGGCTACCAGGTGATTACCCTGGGCGATTGCACCGCCACCTTGAGCCCGGAGGAACAGGAAATGGCGATTGCCAAAAACTTCCCCATGTTTTCCGTTCCCATGGATCACAAGGGCTTCCTCGCCACATTACAGGGTTGATGCCATTTGAGTACTCTGCATTTCAGGGTGGCCGACACCGCCGACATTCCCACCCTGGCAGTGCTGGTCAACAGCGCTTATCGCGGTGAATCGAGCCGCCGTGGCTGGACTACCGAGGCTGACATACTGGGCGGGCAACGTACGGATGCCGGGGAATTGTCCGAGCTGATCGCGGCGCCAGCCTCGTATATTCTGCTGGCTGAGCAGGCCGGGCAGATCATCGCCTCCATTCATCTCAAGCAGACGGCCAACCAGTCGGCCTATGTGGGCATGCTGGCGGTGGAGCCGGGCTTGCAGCAGCGCGGCACTGGCCGCGCCCTGCTCACGCACGCCGAGCAAACCGCGCGCCAAGGCTGGCAAGCCAGCGAGATCTCCATGACGGTAATCACCCTGCGCACCAGCCTGATTGCCTATTACGAGCGTCTGGGCTACCAGCGCACCGGCAAGCTGCAACCCTTCCCCGATGACCCACGCTACGGCCTGCAGAAAGTACCGGGGCTGATGCTGGAAATGCTGACCAAGCGCTTTTAACTTAACCAGGCGCCTGATCAGGAAAGCATGGCCAGACGCAGGTATCCGATGTCAGACGGGAGTCTGGATTTTTTCAAACAGCGCAATCGATTCCACATGCGAGGTATGGGGGAACATATTGATCACGCCCGCAGCCAGCAGGCGATAGCCCTTGAGGTTGACCAGCACGCCAGCATCGCGTGCCAGCGTCGCCGGATTGCACGAGACATACACGATGCGCTCAGGCCCGGCCACCTTGGGGGCGACTGGCATGGCGCCGTCCTCACCACGGCCGACATCCGCCAGGGACTTGATCAGTTCCAGTGCGCCATCACGCGGTGGATCAATCAGCCATTTGTCGAAGTAGCCCAGCGATTGCAGCGCTTCCGGCGTCATCTTGAACAGATCGGCCTCGCGATATTCCACCTGATCGGCCAGGCCATTCAGACTGGCGCTTTCGACTGCACGCGCCACCAGCGCGGCTGAGCCTTCCATGCCCAGCACGGTCGCGCCGCTGCGTGCGATAGGCAAAGTAAAGTTGCCCAGGCCACAGAAGAAATCGGCAATACGATCTTGCGGCTGGGCGCCGAGCAATTGCATGGCACGGCGCAACATGACGCGGTTGATATGCGGGTTTACCTGGGTGAATTCAGTCGGCTTGAACGGATAGGTCAGCTGGAATTCCGGCAGCGAATAAGTCAGCGCCGGACCGTTCAATGGATAAAACGGCATAACGGTATCCGGCCCCTTGGTCTGAGTCCATATCTGCACCCCATGCGTATCGGCAAACGCCTTGAGGATGGGACCATCTTCGGGTCGCAATGCCTCGAGTATGCGCAACACCAGCACGGTGGCCTGCTCGCCCACCGCCACTTCAATCTGCGGCAGGCGCTCGCGCACGCTCAGTTGCGCGATCATGTGCTGCAAGGGCACGATCAATGCCGACACGTGCGGAGGCAAGACTTCGCAGCTATCCATATGCGCCACAAAGCTGCTGGCTTTTTCATTGAAGCCGACCAGGACGCCGCCTTTTTTCGGCACATGGCGCACGCGCAGGCGTGCCTTGTGACGATAGCCCCATGCCGGGCCGTAGATAGGTGGCAGCATGGTTTCGGCCTTCACCTTGCCGATATGCCAGAGATTGCCTTCCAGCAGGCGCTGCTTGGCCGCCACTTGCCCGGAGAAATCCATATGTTGCAGGGCACAGCCACCGCAATAGCCAAAATGCGGGCATTTGGGCGTGGTTCTGAGGTTGGATGGCTGCACGACCTCCACCACATCCGCCACCTCGTAGCTGGATTTGCGGCGATGCGATTTGTAGGTCACTTGCTCGCTCGGCAGCGCGCCGTCAATGAAAATGGTTTTGCCGTCCACATGGGCGACACCGCGCCCTTCCTGATCCAGCGACTCAATAAATGCAATAGTAGAATTTTCCATGGCCCGCATTTTACCGCAGACTGCCTTGCACACGTCATAGATCGATGCATGCACCTTTATTTGGTGAACATGCACCCGGCAGGTGCAGAATCTCCTGTGCCAGCGGACAAATTCCATGCAAACCAATGCATTAAGGCCATTGTCCCCATGGGCATGTTTTTTGCTGAAGTGTTCCTGATCGCATTTATTCAGAACAGAGGCCGTATGCAAACTGCATCTCATACCGCACTGAGCACCATGACATCCAGCCTGATACAGCATCAGCAGACCGGGGATTTTGAACATCAGGCCAGCTTGCTGAAGGGCTGGAACCAGGATTACCTGCAACTCTCCGCTGGCGCGTTTGAAGGCTATGTCTCGGAGCTTTACCTGCGTGACATGCATCTGTTTCTCGAATACACCAATCAGGTGCTCTACCAGAGCGGCCATCTTGGCGAGGATGTCATCGCCATCGGCGTTCCATTGCAAAGACCACACGGCATGTTCTGTGGCAGCACCTGCCAGCCTGCCGCTGTGCATCTGTATTCCGGCAACCAGGGCTTTGAATATATTTCCGCCCAGGAGACCCTGGTGGGCGTGCTGACCATCAAGCGCGAAGTCCTGCTGGCGGCGCTCTGCCCCGATGAGCAGGCGCAGCTGATGAATGTCATCAAACAGGCACGCCTGCTGCCTGTGAGCGAAAGCGCCTGGATCAAACTCTGCACGTATCTTTCTGGCACGTTTGAACGCTTGGCGACCACGCCAGAGCTCGCCGATAGCACCGCCTTCCTTGAAAGCGTGCGCATGGCTGGCCTCGAAGTCATTGCCGATTGCCTGCTGCCTGCCGCAGAGGCGATTCATGTCCCTGGGGCAAAATCCTGGAAAATGATTACCGAAGTACGCGAACTGGTAAGCCAGCCGGATACCCAGGCCCTGACCGTCGCGGATTTGTGCCAGAAGCTGGGCACCAGCCGCCGCAGTCTGCAATACCATTTTGAGCAGGCGCTGGATATCAGCCCGATTGCCTTCCTGCGCGCCGAGCGCCTGAATGGCGTGCGCCGCATGCTGAAAACCGCCAACTCGGTTACGGAAGCCGCGACCCACTGGGGCTTCTGGCACTTCGGGCATTTTTCGCAGGAATACAAAAAGATGTTTGGCGAGCTGCCATCGACGACCTTCCGTCGCCTGCACCCGCTCAACTAGTTTCTCCGCCAAAAAACTAAAGGCTTGATGTGGGGCACACGCGGGTGTCCATCATCAAGCCTTTTATATTGTCGGCATCCGCCCGTGCGGGCATTCACCAAACGTTGAGCTTATGCCTTACTCGGTTTCATCCTGAAATTTGCGGCGGGCACGCACACCGGCGGCCAGCGTATCCAGCAGGGAAACCGTATCATCCCACCCCAGGCAGGCATCGGTGATTGATTTGCCGTATTCCAGCGTGCAGCCCGGGCTGTGTTCCTGACGGCCTTCGTTGAGGTGCGATTCCACCATCACGCCGATGATACGATCATCGCCACCCGCCAGCTGGCCGGAGACATCCAGCGCCACATCCAGCTGACGCCGGTATTGCTTGAGGCTATTGGCATGCGAGCAATCGATCATCACCTTGGCGGCCAAGCCTGCCGTCGCCAGCTCATGCGCGGCCGCTTCCACGTACGGTGCCTCGTAATTAGGCTCCTTGCCGCCGCGCAGAATCACATGACAATCCTCATTGCCACTGGTTGACACAATCGCGGAATGCCCTTCCTTGGTCACCGACAGGAAATGATGCGGGCTGGCGGCCGCCTTGATCGCATCGACCGCAATGCGGATATTGCCATCGGTGCCATTCTTGAAGCCCACCGGGCACGATAGCCCGGAGGCCAGCTCGCGATGCACCTGCGACTCGGTAGTACGCGCACCAATGGCGCCCCAGCTCACCAGGTCGGCGGTGTATTGCGGCGTAATGGTGTCGAGGAATTCGGTACCGGCAGGCATGCCCAGCTCATTCACTTCCAGCAGGAAGCGACGGGCAAGTTGCAGGCCTTCGTTGATGCGGAAACTGCCATCGAGATACGGGTCGTTGATCAAGCCTTTCCAGCCCACCGTGGTGCGTGGCTTCTCGAAATACACGCGCATGACGATCAGCAGATCGGCCGACAGGCGCTTGCGCTCTTGCAGCAGGCGCTTGGCGTATTCAACACCAGCATCGTAATCATGGATGGAACATGGCCCGATGATCACCAGCAGGCGGTCATCGGAGCTGTGCAGGATACGGTGAATGGCAGCGCGGGTTTCGAGGATATTGTCTGTCGTGGCACTCGTGGCCTGCAATTCGTCCAGCAGGTCTGACGGTGGTCGCAACTCCTTGATTTCCTTGATACGGACATCATCGGTGGCAAATTTTTGACTAGGACTCATGAATTCTGCAATGCAGCGCAAGGCGCAAACGATGTGCTTGAAGTAAAACGGCTATTATAAGAGCTGTGCAAAAAAAAGTAGATTGATTATTTACAGCGTGACGATTTACGCCGCAAATCAGCATTTAAGCCCTCTCCCGTCGGCAATCAGCGGAGGGGACATGATAAGTCATTAGTCATAAAGGATTATTGCACCCGCATGACGCTTTGATTATCATGCAACACGGCTTGGGAATAAGCCTTCAAAACGATAAATCGGCATAGACCATGATTAGCTCCACCACGGCGCCGCACGCATTGAGCGGCCACATCACTCAACATCGGGACAATGCGTAAGAAACTGCATACGCATTACGACAACCTCAAGGTCGCGCGCAACGCGCCACCCGAAGTGATTCGTGCGGCCTACAGAACCCTGTCGCAGAAGTACCATCCCGACCGCAATCCGGATAACGCTGAGGCCTCGCGCATCATGGCGCTGATCAACACGTCTTATGAAGTGTTGTCTGATCAGGAAAAACGCAAATCGCATGACCTCTGGATTGCCGAGCAGGAAGTGGTAGTACGGCGGGCACCGCCACCGCCTCCCGAGCAGCCGCGTGCCACCCGGACCGAGCCCCGAACAGAAACACCCGCCCCAAAATCGTCGACCGTTTTTGCAAGCCGTCTACGCCAGAATTGGGCCGTGAAGCATCTTTTGCGCTATGGCCTGCTTTACATTAGTAGCGCCGTCTTTATCTGGACTTTCAGCAGCGACAAGCAGGCCCCGGCGGTTACCATGCCCAAGCAATATGTGGCGAATCCGCCCATGGAGCCCGAGCCCACGCTGGCCGCCAGCAAGCGGGAACCATTCGCGCCCAATGGTGCGCCATGGCCGCACAACGCGGGCTATGTGGATGGCTACCCCAAGTTGCGCATGAAGGGGCTATCGACCGTGACCGTGGATAATCGTCAGAATGATGGCGATGTCTTCGTCAAACTGGTCTACCTGGGGGATGACCAAGCCTTTCCAGTACGGCAGTTTTTCATTCCCGCCCGCGGAAAATTTACCCTGACCAAGGTCAACCCCGGCAATTACGATATCCGCTACCGCAATCTGCACAATGGCGCCCTGGCAAGATCAGAAGCTTTCAAACTGGAAGAATCAAGCACCACCGATGGCATACAGTTCAGCAAGATCACCATGACGCTGTACAAAGTGGAAAACGGCAATATGCAGACCTACAACCTGACCGACGAAGAGTTCTAGTCAGGCAGATTCCCCCGGCAAACGCGGTGCAGCCTGTACCTCGATTTCCACCGCATCACTTTCATCCTTCAGCGCCACACCTGATAGCTTGAGCCGCATGGATTCGCGCGCCAGCCACAGCAGTTTGCGGGCCGCCGCCGCATACATCAGCCCCTCAGGACGCACATTCGAAATGCAGTTGCGATCTGCATCGTTACGCCCGGTGCGGGGGTCATAGGTCAGGTAAACACCCAGGCTGTCAGGTGAACTCAGGCCCGGACGCTCGCCGATCAGCATGGCGACCATGCGGGCATTCAGCAGCTCACCTATGGTATCGGCAATGGCCACCCGCGCCTGGCGCACCAGCACCACCGGGCCTGTACTCCAGTCTGGCGGAAAAATCGCCTTGATCTCCGCCAGCAAGCCCTGCACATGCCGCTCCACCGCCAGCGATGACAAGCCGTCACCGACCACGATGAGCAGGTCTATCGGGCTGGCGCTGCGCATGGCGAGCAGCTTTTCGCTATCGGCCTCGCTGAGGCGACGCCCGAGGTCGGGCCGCAGCAGATAGGTGGCGCGATCCGGCGCGCAGCTGTTCACCTGCACCGTGTCGTAACCAAGCCCGGCAATGCCTGCCGCCAGCTGATCCATATCCAGCGCCAGATGCACGGCATCGCGCGCCATGGCATGCGACATGCCAAAATCCAGCACTTCACGCGTGGGCAGGCTGCTGCCGACGCGCCCAAGGGCGATACGCGCGCGGGTAAAGCCTTTCAGCTGCTGCCAGGGGTCATCGGCCAAGGCTTCTGACTTGATAGGTTGATCGTTTTCGTTCATGAGGGATTACGCCGCACTCAACAGATTCTTGGGCATGTTTTGCAACATGTGATGGCCAGTGCGCACCGGCTGCACTAGGCCCTGCGAATCCATGATGTTCATTTTCATCAGCCACTGCTCGAATTCCGGCGCGGGCTTCAGGCCCAGCACCTTGCGCAGGTACAGCGCATCGTGGAAAGAGGTAGTCTGATAATTCAGCATGATGTCGTCCGCACCCGGGATACCCATGATAAAGGTAATGCCCGCCGCGCCTAGCAGCGTCATCAGGGTATCCATGTCGTCCTGGTCGGCCTCGGCATGGTTGGTGTAGCAGACATCGCAACCCAGAGGCAGACCCAGCAGCTTGCCGCAAAAATGATCTTCCAGCCCGGCGCGGATGATCTGCTTGCCGTCATAGAGATATTCCGGGCCGATAAAGCCCACTACGGTATTGCTGAGCAAGGGCGAGAAGCGGCGTGCCACGGCATAGGCACGCGCCTCTACCGTTTGCTGGTCCACGCCAAAATTGGCGTTGGCAGACAAGGCCGAGCCCTGCCCGGTTTCAAAATACATGACGTTATTGCCGACAGTGCCGCGCTTGAGCGCCAGTGCCGCATCGTAGGCTTCCTGCAAAATGCCCAGATTGATGCCAAAACTCTGGTTGGCTTTTTCAGTACCGGCAATTGACTGGAATACCAGATCGACAGGCGCGCCCTTTTCCATCACCTGAATCTGGTTGGTGACGTGCGTCAGCACGCAGGATTGGGTGGGAATGCCATATTGATTGATGACTTCATCCACCAGGTAATACAGATCCATCAGCGCCGGGATGCTATCGGTCGCAGGATTGATGCCGATCACCGCATCGCCGGAGCCATACAGCAGGCCATCCAGCATGGAGGCGGCAATGCCACGCGCATCGTCGGTGGGGTGATTCGGTTGCAAGCGCACCGACAGGCGGCCGGGCAAGCCTATGGTATTGCGAAACGCCGTGGTCACATGGCATTTGCGCGCCACCAGTATCAAATCCTGATTGCGCATCAGCTTGCTGACAGCCGCGGCCATTTCCGGGGTAATGCCGGGGGCTACACGTTTCAGCGTGGCGCTATCGGCCATATCAGACAGCAGCCAGTCACGGAAACCACCCACGGTGAGGTGACTGATCTCGGCAAAGGCGGTGGCATCGTGCGTATCCATGATGAGGCGCGTCACCTCATCTTCTTCATACGGCACGACCGCTTCCTGCAGGAACTGGCGCAAGGGAATATCGGCCAGGCACATGCGGGCGGCCATGCGCTCGGCATAGGTCTCCGCGGCCACACCGGCCAGATAATCGCCGGAGCGGGCTGGCGTTGCTTTGGCCAGCACGTCTTTCAAATCGGTAAAGGTATAGTGGACTTGGCCTACGCTATGACTGTATTTCATGGCATGCATCCATTGGGTTGAAGATGGCCGCAGGTGGCATCAAGCTGCCTGCATGCCGTGCCGGAGTCGGCAGACCCCGGCACTGACATTCCTGCGGCCATTGTTACATGACGATCACAAATAACTCTCTGAAACTATACGGCAGTGCCTGCTACCACATTGTCTGACGAAGCATCGCGGTGATGCTGGGTCACACTGTAGTACACATAGGCCAGCGCCATCAGCACAACAAAGATGAACGCCAGCAGCTGGTTATAGTAGATCATGGTCACCAGGCTGACGACGGCCAGACCCAGCGCAATTGCCGGGAATAATGGATAGGCAATCGCGGTGAACGGACGTTCCAGGTTAGGCTCTTTTTTACGCAGCGCAAACAGGCTGATCATGGACATGATGTACATGACGATCGCGCCAAACACCGCCATGGTGATCAGGTTGGCCGTCAGCGTCATGCCGCCGAACTGGATCAGGTCATCACTGAAAATCGCGGCCACGCCCACAACACCACCGGCAATGATGGCACGGTGCGGGGTCTTGAACCTGGGATGCACTTCACCGAAATACTTGGGCATGTAGCCAGCACGGGCCAGGGCAAAAATCTGGCGCGAGTAGCCCAGGATAATGCCGTGGAACGAAGCCACCAGGCCGAACAGGCCAATCCACACCAGCATATGCAGCCAGCCGCTGTTTTCACCGACGATCATCTTCATCGCCTGTGGCAATGGATCATTGATGTTGGACAGCGTACGCCAGTCACCAGCACCACCGGCAAATACCATCACGCCTATCGCCAGCGCTACCAGGGTCAGAATACCGGCAATGTAAGCCTTGGGAATGGTGCGTTTCGGGTCTTTGGCTTCTTCTGCCGCCATGGCAACGCCTTCAATCGCCAGGAAGAACCAGATCGCAAACGGAATCGCCGCCACAATGCCGGGGATAGCCGCCATGCTGAAGGTGTTCTCGCCAGACCAGCCGTTAGCCACAAAATTGCTGAAAGAGAAGCCAGGCGACACCACGCCCATGAACACCAGCAATTCAATAATGGCCAGAATGGTCACAAACAGCTCAAAAGTCGCGGCAATGCGCACGCCAATGATGTTGAGACCAATAAAGATCACATAGGCACCGGCCGCCATGATCTTGGGATCAACGCCCGGGAACTGCACATTCAGATAGGCGCCGATCGCCATGGCAATCGCCGGTGGCGCAAATACAAACTCCACCAGCGTGGCAAAGCCGGCAATAAAGGCCGCCTTGGAACCCAGGGCACGCCGCGCATAGGCAAAAGGCCCACCCGCGTGCGGAATGGAAGTTGTCAGCTCGGTAAAGCTGAAAATGAAAGTGGTATACATGATCGCGATGAGGATCGCGGTGACCAGAAAGCCCAGCGTACCGGCTTGCGCCCAGCCGTAGCTCCAGCCGAAATATTCACCTGAAATCACCAGGCCCACAGCCAGGCCCCACAGGTGCCAGCCGTTCAAAGAGGATTTTAAAGAGGTGCTCATGACAGAACTCCGTATCGAAAGTGGACGTGAGAAACCAATACGGCGGCCTCAGCCGCCGTATTGACCAGCATTAGAATGCTCTGGAGATCGAAACGAAGAACTTGTCTTTGGCGATATCCGACTTGGATACCGTGTTTTCCAGACTCAGGAAGTCCTTGTAGGCATCAGGTTCATTGGTACCGGAGTAGAAGGCACCGACAGACCAGCCCTTGTCAAACACTTTGGTAACACCTGCCTTGTAGTAGGTGATATCCAGACCGGTCGAGTTGTTGATCACTTGATGACCGACTTGACCTGTCAGGTTCCAGGTTGGCACCACTTCATAGGCAGCATCCAGCTCGTAGAAATACGAACCCTTGGTGCTACCAGTCACACCAGCGCTCAGATCACCCGCAAAACCACCACCGGTTGGCGAGTTATTGGTATTCCAGCCCCAGTATTCAGTGGCGGTGATACCAGTCTTGAATGTCAGCCACTGATAAGTCAGAGAGCCGTAGATTTCCAGTGTATTCAGGCGATTAGCCTTGGTGGTACCTGCTGGATATGGAACGCCAGTCGATGGATTGACGGTAGGTGGGTTGAAAGCAGAGTCTTCCCAGTCTGCACCTGGGTAGATGTAGTAAATCGCGCCCACATCGTAGCCCACGGCTGTGCTTGGAATGGTGTTACGGAAACCTGCGTACAGGTCAGTTTCCAGGTTGGCGCCTGGCAACCACTTGTCAGATACATTGGAAGCAAAGAAACCCGCATAAAAACCGGACTTGTGGTCTGCTTCAACGCTCAGTTGAGCCGCTGGCTTGCCCCAGGTCTGGGACTGGCCACGGAAGATGTAATCACTGACAAAGCCGATGCTGCTTGGAAAGGTCCAGTCCGACTCCGCTGCAGGAGCAGCAGCTTCGTCAGCAGCAAAAACTGGTGAAGCAAAGCCTGCAGCAAACATCAGGGCAACAAGACTCTTTACAGGTGTATTCAACATCACAATCCCCTTATTTAATGAATGAATAGAGATAAAAAAAACAAACGTCACAATCGCGTGTTGGGTTTGATAATCCTCCTTTGAAAAACATCGCACTATCCCATTTTGGCAAAATAGCCACACCAGTCTCAGACTGTCTCTTTTTTGCACAACCAGGCACGCCAGCCACCGCATGCCGAGATGTCCACGGCGTTTTCGGTGGCATAGGCTTCACACAAAAAGCCCTGCACCTGCGAGCCGTCTTCCAGCACCAGCGTGCCGAAGCCCAGGGGCGCAGGCACACTGGCGACAAAGGCGCCGTAATTGGTGAGCGGCAGTTGCCAGACTTCCAGGGCAATCGCCGAACCGCCCTCGGTCACCCGCAATAGCCCAGGCCGCTCCGGCGTGAAACCATTCAGCTTGAACAGCTTGTAATAAGGCGAGGTACGGGTTTTCTCGACGAATTCGCCGCCCAGCGCCATCAGTTGCGGGTTGAGCGGCAGGCCGCTCATGTGGGCGCCGCACACAGCGACTTTGATCATGGGGGTATCGCTCATGCGTGAATCTCCTTGCGGGTAAATGAGGTAGCGCCCAGTGTGCGCGCGGCGTCTTCCATGCGGGCGGCGAGCGCCAGCAGAGTAGCGTCATGAAACGCCGGGGCACACAGGGTGACGCCAAATGGCAGGCGGTTGGCCTGGAATCCGGTAGGCACGGCAATCGCCGACAGGTCCAGCAGATTCATGAAATTGGTGTAATAGCCCAGATTGGAATTGGTTTGCACCGGGTCGGCCTCGACTTCGGCAATCGTGTAAATGGTGCCCGCCGTCGGGGTGACGATAATGTCCAGGTCATCCCACACCGCGGTAGCCTTGCGTTGCAGGGCTTTCAGTTGATAGCCGAAGCTGTAGGCATCGGCGGCGCTGAAGCGTGTCGCACCGCTGATGATCTTGTGCGTGACCGGGTACAGCGCTTCGGGTTTGGCTTCGATGAATTCACGGATAGCTGCGTAGCGCTCGGCCACCCATGGCCCTTCGTAGAGCAAGCGGGCCGCTTGCAAAAACACGGTGAAATCAATCTCCACCGCCACCCCGCCCAGCGCCACCAGTTTGGCAACGGCAGCATCAAACAAGGCGGGCGTTTCCGCATTGCCAAAAAACTGCAGCTGATCGGCACGTGGCACACCAAAGCGGAAACCATGCTCGGGCAAGGGCTTGCCTGCCGTGAGCGCCTCACGCGAATACGGGTCTTCCTCATCAAAGCCCTGGGCGACCTCCAGCACGGTAGCGGCATCCTGTGCCGTCAGCGCAAAGATGGACACGCAATCCAGCGTGCGGCAGGCAGGCACCACGCCACGGGTGCTGAGCAACCCGCAGCTGGGCTTGTGCCCGACCAGATTATTGAATGAGGCCGGTACGCGGCCTGAGCCTGCGGTATCCGTACCCAGGCTGAAACTTGCCAGGCCCAACGCCACCGAAACGGCCGAACCAGAGCTTGAGCCACCGGAAATATAATCCGGGTCTATGCTGTTATGGCAGGCGCCATACGGCGAGCGTACGCCCACCAGGCCAGTGGCAAACTGGTCAAGATTGGTTTTACCCAAGGGAATGGCCCCGGCATCGATCAGCCGCTGCACCACGGTGGCGTGCTGCGCAGGGGTGTAGGCATATTCCGGGCAGGCGGCGGTAGTAGGCACGCCCGCGAGATCAATATTGTCCTTGATGGCAAACGGAAGGCCATACAGCGGCAGGCTGGCAGGGTCGCGCCCTTCCAGCGCCTCGGCGTAAGACAACAGTTGCGCCAGTGGCAGGCGATGAATCCAGATACGGTGCGGGTCTTCCGTACCCATAGCGGCATCCAGCTGCCGTACCAGTTGCGAGGGAGTGAGGCTGCCTGTGCGGTATTGCTCGCGCAGGCTGGTGATTTGCAGATCGAGTGTGGTCATGATTTATTCCGTTGCAATGGCAATGAGGGTCTGGCCGGCACTGACGGGCTTGCCCGGCTGGCACAACACATGGCTGATGGTCCCGGCTGCCGGGGCGACCACGGCGATTTCCATTTTCATGGATTCAATAATCACCAGCGTATCGCCCGCGGCGACCGTATCGCCCACATTCACTGCCACTTGCCACAGATTGCCGGCTACATGGGCGGCCACGGCACGGCAGTCATCGGGCAGCGCGTCTTCCGCCACCGTGCTCGCTGCCGACTCATCATTGCTGTAATTGGCCTGGCCGTTGGCAATCCAGCGCTCGCGCTCGGCATCAAATGCGGCTTGCTGGCGCTCCTTGAACGCGATCATGGTGGCGGCTTCAGCGGCGATCAGCGCGTTGTAATCCTTGAGGCGGAATACCTGCTCTTCCACCTTGAGCTTGAATTTGCCACGTGGGAAATCCTCGCGGATTTGCAGCAACTCTTCCGCGCTGACCGGGTAAAAGCGGATCTGGTCAAAAAAGCGCAGCAGCCAGGGCTTGCCCTGCGGGAAGTCGGCCGTGGCACGCCAGCGGTTCCACATCTGCAAGGTGCGGCCGACAAACTGGTAACCGCCGGGGCCTTCCATGCCATACACGCACATATAGGCGCCGCCAATGCCCACGGCGTTCTCCGGCGTCCAGGTGCGGGCCGGGTTGTATTTGGTGGTTACCAGACGGTGGCGCGGGTCTACCGGCGTGGCGACGGGTGCGCCCAGATACACATCGCCCAGGCCCAGGGTGAGGTAGCTCGCCTCGAACACGATGCGCTTGACGTCCTCAATGCTATCGAGGCCGTTGATGCGACGGATGAACTCGATATTGCTGCCATGGCCGGACTCCACATCGCACCACGGCGCATCCTTGCGCACCGATTGCATGTACTTTTCCACGGCGAGCTGGGTGGCCGCATCGTCCCAGGACAACGGCAGGTGCACGATGCGGGTCGGCACTTCCATTTCATCGATGGCGGGCAATTGCGATTCCAGGGTTTGCAAGGTAGTCAGCAACTGCTCCACCGGCAGGCGCAGGCTATCGTAATGCACCTGCAACGAACGTATGCCGGGCGTGAGATCAATGATGCCGGGCACCTTGGCCTGCTCCAGCGCCTGCATGAGGGCATGCACGCGGAAGCGCAGGTTGAGGTCCAGCACCAGCGGGCCATATTCCACCAGCAGGTATTTGTCACCGGCCTGGCGATACACCACGGCCACGCGCTCTGCCGTCTCAGGCAAGGTGGCCAGAATGGGGGTTTGGGTTTGGGCAATATCGGAGGCGGGTAAGGCCAGTGGCGCAGTGGCGGTCGCCAGATCCGCCAGCATGGCGTTTTGCGCGATTTCCAGCGCACGTGCCTGGGCCTGGGAGAGGCGCACAAAGCGCACCTTGTCGCCCGCTTTCAATTGGCCCATTTTCCATAGCTCGGCCTGCACAATGGTAGCCGGGCAGACAAAGCCGCCCAGGCTCGGGCCATCCGGCCCCAGAATCACCGGCATGTCACCGGTAAAGTCCACACTGCCAATCGCATAGGCATTGTCGTGGATATTGGAGGGATGCAAGCCCGCCTCACCGCCATCCTGCCGCGCCCACTGCGGCTTGGGGCCAATCAGGCGGATGCCGGTGGTGTTGGAGTTATAATGCACTTCCCAGTCGGTGGAGAAGAACATCGCAATATCGTCATCGGTAAAGAAATCCGGCGCGCCATGCGGGCCATACAGCACACCAATCTGCCATTCGTGCGTGTATTGCGGACGCAGGGCTGGCGGAATCACCGACACCGCGGTTTGCGCCGCAGCCAGCTTGCCCAGATGCAGCACATCGCCCACGCGCAGGGCGCGGCCGCCATGGCCGCCAAACTGGCCCAGAGTAAAGGTGGATTTGCTGCCCAGGTAATCCGGCACATCAAAGCCGCCCTGCACTGCCAGATACGCGCGGCAGCCCAGGTCGCCCAGCTTGCCGATGGCGAGGGTGCTGCCCGCCTTGACGGCATGCGCCTGCCACATGGCAAGCGGCTGGCCATCCAGCGTTAATGCCAGCTCAGGGCCGGTCACGGCAATCACGGTATCGGTATTGAATTTCAGCGTGGGGCCGATCAGGGTGACTTCCAGCCCCGCCATGCCTTCGGCGTTGCCCACCAGGCGATTGGCAAAGCGAAACGCCAGATGGTCCATGGGGCCGGAAGGCGGCACGCCAATGTTCCAGTAGCCGGTGCGGCCGGGGTAATCCTGTATGGTGCTCATGACGCCGCCATCCAGCACATCCAGCGTGTGTGGGCGGTAAACAAAGCTGTTGAGGTAACGCGTGGTCTGCTGCCCGGCCGGGAATATGCTGTCGGCCAGCACCTGGCGCAGGTACTCCAAGTTGGTTTCAATGCCGGCGAGGCGGGTCTGGTCTAGCGCGGTTTGCATGGATTGCACCGCAGCAGCGCGGTCACTGGCATGCACCAGCACCTTGGCCAGCAAGGGGTCGTAATACGGCGAAACCTCGCTGCCCTGCTCTACCCAGGCATCCACCCGCACATCGGAGGGGAACACCACTTCGGTCAGCACGCCCGAGCTGGGCTGAAACTGCTTGTTGGCATCTTCGGCATACACACGCACCTGAATGGCATGGCCCTTAGGCTGATGCTGATAGGCCGCAATAAAGTCGTGCTCGCCTGCGGCGAGACGGATCATCCAGCCCACCAGGTCCACGCCGCTTACCAGCTCGGTCACGCCGTGCTCCACTTGCAGCCGGGTGTTGACCTCCAGAAAGTAAAAGTCGCCGCTGGCATTGTCGTAAACAAATTCCACCGTGCCCGCCGAGCGATAGCCGATGGCACTGGCCAGACGCACCGCTGTCTCGGCCAGCTGCTGGCGTATCGCCTCGCTGATATTGGGCGCCGGGGTTTCTTCTATCACCTTCTGGTTGCGGCGCTGCACCGAGCAATCGCGCTCGCCCAGCGCCACCACATGACCTGCGCCATCGCCAAAAATCTGCACTTCAATGTGGCGCGCGGCTTCCACGTATTTTTCCAGATAAAGGCCGGATTCCTTGAAATTGGCGCGTGACAGGCGCTGCACCGAGGCAAAGGCTTCGGCCAGTTCCTCTTCGCCCCAGATCAGGCGCATGCCGATGCCGCCACCACCCGCCGTGCTCTTCAGCATCACCGGGTAGCCGATGCGTGCGGCATGCGTGCGGGCTTCGGCGACATCTGCCAGCAGGCCGGTGCCCGGCAGCAGTGGCACGCCATTGGCCTCGGCCAGCGCGCGGGCGGTGTGCTTGAGACCAAAGTCACGCATCTGTTGGGGAGTGGGGCCGATAAAGGCAATGCCTGCGGCTTCGCAGGCTTCGGCAAAGCCGGGGTTTTCAGACAGAAAGCCATAGCCCGGATGGATGGCTTGCGCACCAGTCTGGTGCGCCGCTTGCAGAATGGCGGGAATATTCAGGTAACTCTCGGCGGCGGGCGCCGGACCGACGCAGACAGCCTCATCCGCCTCCAGCACATGCCGTGCACCGGCATCGGCTTCGGAATAGACGGCTACTGAGCGGACACCAAGCTGCTTGAGGGTACGAATGATGCGGCAAGCGATCTCGCCGCGGTTCGCAATAAGCACTTTATGAAACATGACTAACCTTGTGCGGGCCGTCCCGCTGGGTATAGATCTCACCGGGCCGTCCCGGTGAGCGGTTGATTCAGTTGGCTGACACTAACTGACCGTTGTATCCGTCATTCTCTAGCAGGTTGCATGCCAGCTTCTGCGTGGTGGCCTAGACGGCATCCCATACCAGCAGGCGAACTGGCGTCGGGTTATAGGCATTGCAGGGGTTATTCAGTTGCGGGCAGTTGGAGATCAGCACCACCACATCCATTTCGGCGCGCATTTCCACGTATTTGCCCGCACCGGAGATGCCATCATCAAACTTGAGATGGCCATCGGCGGTGACCGGCACATTCATGAAGAAATTGATGTTGGCGGTAATGTCGCGCTTGCTCATGTGCCGGTGCGTGGCACAGCCGCAATGGTTGAGCGCATGCATGAAACTGTCGCGGCAGCTGTGCATGGGGCGCTTTTCCAGGGCATAGCGCACGGTGTTGCTCTCAGCGGCACAGGCCCCGCCCAGGGTATCGTGGCGGCCACAGGTATCCGCGGTGATGGTCAACATGGGCCGGCCTTCGCTCGAATACAGCACCGAGCCGGTAGTCAGGTAAAGCTGCCGCTGGCGGGCAATGGTATCCACCGCGCTGTAGCGCTCTTCCGGATCAGCGGCGCTGTAAAAAAGCGTATCCACCGCCTGATTGCCTTCCAGGTCCAGAATGCGGAATATCTGGCCTTTCTTCACTTCGGCCATCCAGGGGTCGCCGGCATCGCATACCTGGTCCAGCACGGCGTTGCGCGGATCCAATGGGCTTTCGGTCAGCATCTGGCTCATAGGTAATACCTTTCCGTGTTGATAAAGCCGCGGGCGTTTTGCTCACACTGCGTGCGGCATACATCATCGGGCGCGGCGGCCCCGGCATACCAGGCCGTGAGTTTTACTGCAGCCGGTTTGTATTCGGTGGCAGGATCTAGCGGATGCGGCGCGGCAGATAACACCAGCAACACGTTCATGTCGAAGCGCACATCCACATAATCGCCCGCCTTGCTATGGCCGGTGACAAAGCTCAGCGCACCGTTGTCATCCGGCACCGCCTTGCTGAAAAAATTGACGTTGGCAACCAGATCGCGCTTGCCCAGACCGTATTTCGCCAGTTCCACCAGCAGGCCATCCTTGCCGCTGCGGTGCATGGCATTGCGGTGGGTCTGAAACGTGGCCTTGCCATACTGGGCTTCGATCATGGCGGCATCGGTCACGCCGCAGAAGGTATCGTGCCAGCCCACGCTATCGCCAATGATGGAACACATGACGCGGCCCATGTCGGAATAGCAGACATTGCCGGTGGTGAGGTACGCCGTATGCTGCGCCTTCAGCGAATCCGGCATGTTGTAGCGTTCCAGCTTGTCTTCCGGGTTGTAAAACAGCGCGGCCAGGTTGGCCCCGCCCTCCAGGTCGGTGATACGCAGCGCAGTGCCTCGGCGTATCAGGCCTGACCAGTGATTGCCGCCGGGGATGGTTTCTTCCCACAGCACGGCAGCAGGTTCAAATACAGCACTCATGCTTTTGTCCTTGTCTCTTTTTCCCGTTATTGCCCCGCCTTGCGGGCCTTGGGCGTCATCGGGTGTAACGGCGGGATAACCGCCCCCATCAGTTGCAACTTGCCGGTAATCACACCACGCAACGCGATGATCTCATTCGCCACGGCCTGCACGGTGAGTGCCGGGCCTTGGACCAGTATCACTTCCATGGTCTGGTTATCGGCCAGATGCACGTGCAGCGAGCTGATCACTTCATCCAGATGCTGGTACTGCAAATCTGCAATGGTTTTTTGCAGGCCGCGCGTGCCATTGTTGTAAAGAATGGTGATGGTACCCACCATGACCTCATTGCCTTTTTCACGCTTATGCTCGGCCAGATGCTGGCGCAGCATGTCGTTGATGGCTTGCGAGCGGCTTTCGAATCCCCGCTCAATCACCATGGAATCGAGCTCGGCATGCAGTTCATCCGGCAAGGAGATACTGATGCGATTTACCGGTGCCTTTTTGTTTTTCTCGTTCATGTTTCCTCCTGTGTGACTTGCCGGTTTGGCGCGACCAAAGGCGCCATCATGGCAGACCGAAGCAGGCCTTGCAGCCTGCCCCGTCAACACCTCGGCTTAGAACATGTAGCTGTAACGATCAATTTCCCACTGGCTCACGGTCAGGTGGTAGGTTTCCCATTCCTGGCTCTTGTAGGTGACAAACTCGTCACGCAACTCCTTGCCCAGGGTTTTTTCCACCAGCGGATCGGCAGCGAATGCCTCAACCGCTTCCTGCAGGGTTTGCGGCAGGAATTGAATGCCACGGCCCATGCGCTCTTCTTCGCTGATGGCGTAGAGGTTGTCTTCGTTCGGTGCACCTGGGTCCAGCTGCTCGCGTATGCCTTCCAGACCGGCGGCCAATGCCAGCGTGGCAGCCAGATAAGGGTTCACGGCGCCATCCGCATTCCGGGATTCACAACGGCCACCGCCCATGGGCACGCGTACCGAGTTGGTACGGTTGTTGGAGCCGTAGGAGTTGAATACCGGCGCCCAGCTGAAGTAGCTCATGGCACCGCGGCGCACCAGGCGCTTGTAGCTGTTGACCGTAGGCGCAAAGGCCGCGCACAGGGCCGGGCCGTGCTTGAGGATACCGGCGATGAACTGGTAGCCCAATGTGGTCAGGCCCAGGCCGCGTGGATCATCCTTGGGGTCGCAGGCAAACAGGTTCTTGCCAGTCTTGAGGTCGTACAGCGACATGTTGAAGTGCGCGCCGGTGCCGGTCTTGTCGGCAAACGGCTTGGGCATCATGGTTGCCAGCAGGCCCTCTTCCTTGGCGTAGTGCTTGGCCATGTAACGGAAGAAGGTGAAGCGGTCGCACATGGTCAGCGCATCGCTGTAGTTGAAGTCAAACTCGAACTGGCTGTTGCCGTCCTCGTGGTCAAACGAATACAGATCCCAGCCCAGGTCGTTGATGGCGGTCGCCATCTTGTCCAGCCAGCCGAAGTTATCCATAAAGCCACGCACGTCGTAGCAAGGCTTCACCAGCTTGTCATCGGGGTTAGGGATAGACAGATTGCCATCGGCTTCCTGCTTCAGCAGGTAAATCTCGCACTCAATGCCGAGGTTCATGCCAAAGCCCATTTCAGCGGCCTGTGCCAGCACGTTTTTCAGTGCGACGCGGGTGTTCAGCGCATAGGGCTCGCCCTGAAAGCCATTGTCTGCGGGCATCCAGGCCACTTTTGGTTCCCATGGCAAGGGAATGATATGGTCCAGATCAGGAACCGAGGTCAGTTCATCATCGCTTGGTGCCTGGCCCAGGCCATCCAGCGCGTAGCCGGTGTAGCGCTCGGAGCCAGCAGCCATTTGCGGCAGGTGATCAATCGGCACCACCTTGGCCTTGGGCACGCCGTGGATATCCACGTAAGCGCCTATGCAATACTTTACGCCCTTGGCTTTGAGCTCGTTCTGGATCGTGGCAATTTCTGCAGTCGACTTCGACATATACATACCTTTCAATTAAATCGGATTAGGGTGCTGCGGTTTTGCTGTGCCGGGCCTGACGTCTCAGGCAGCGGCATGGCTGAAATAGGAATGGGGGAGCGGTGGCTGTTCGGCCTGACCGCGGCGTATCAATTCGGATAAATCCTCGACCATCCAGGCAAACCATTCCGCGCCTTTTTCGGCACTGGAAATGCTGGGTTGGCCGGTCACGCCATTCAGGCTGGTGCGATTCACCGGGTGGGCAAACACCAGGTCATCGGTGCGGTCCGGGTCATCGGCCAGCGTGAGCTTGTCGGTGCGCACGATGTGCGGGGCTTTTTCCAGCATGAGCGAGGTTTCGGCATCGTTGGCATGCCAGTCATCGCCATCAGCATGGTGGAACTGCTTGACGCGCGGACTCATGGTGGCGGTATTGATCACGGCCACCATCATGTCGTCGTGCTCGCTGCGCAGCATTTCCAGCGCGCAGCGCAAGGGCGCGGCGTTGGTGACATGGCTGTTGATGATAAAGAGGCGACGCACACCGCTGTGGTAGGCCCAGTCGCCAATCTCCTTCACCAGATTGATCAGGGTGATGGGGGTGAGCGCGATGGTGCCTGGCCAGCGGCGGCTATGCCCTACCGAGCAGCCGTATGGCATGGTCGGCAGCATGGGCACGCCCGTGGTTTCCGCCACTTCGCGGCAAAGAATATCGGCCAGGATGTAATCCATGCCACAGCCCATGTGCGGGCCGTGCTGTTCGGTTGCGCCTATCGGCAGCATGGCGGTGCCGCTGGCCGCAGCCAGCTTGGCAGGGAGTTCATCCCAGGTTGTTTCAGACCATTGCATCGTCATTTCTTTACTCCACGTTATCGGCAACATTGACGAAGCGAATCATGCGACTGGGCACGGAGACGGCGTCTTCATCCACGGGCTCAGTGGGTGGATGGATCAGCTCTTCCAGCCGCGCCTTGGTGGCAATGAATTCGGGGGTGAACAATTGATCAGGGCTGCGCGGACGTGGCACCGATACCTCAATCAGCTCCTGCACTTCACCCGGATGCGCTTTCAGCACCAGAATGCGGTCTGCCAGCAGGATGGCTTCATCCAGATCGTGCGTGATGAACAGGATGGTGATGTCGATGTTGCGCCAGATCTCCAGCAGGTGCGTTTGCATCTTGCAGCGGGTCTGCGCATCCAGCGCGCCAAACGGTTCATCCATCAGCAGAATGCGCGGCTGGTTGACCAGGGCACGGGCAATCGCCACGCGTTGCTTCATGCCGCCGGAAAGCTCATGCGGATAGGCATTGGCAAATTTCTCCAGGCCCACCAGCTCCAGCCACAGCGCGACTTCTCGCGAGGCTTCTTCAGAGGGCATGCCATTCATTTCCAGGCCGAACATCACGTTCTTTTTTACGCTGAGCCATGGGAACAGGGTGTAGCCCTGAAACACCATGCCGCGATCGCGGCCGGGGCCGGTGACGGGCTTGCCATCCAGCAGCACTTCGCCGCTGGTGTAGCTTTCCAGGCCGGCCAGCGTGCGGATCAGCGTGGACTTGCCACAACCGGAGGGCCCGATGACGCAGACAAACTCACGGCGGTGCGTCTTGAAGCTGACATCCTTCAGCGCCGTGGTTTCGCCCTTGGCACCGCGATAGACCTTGGTGAGGTTTTTCACTTCCAGGATCACTTCGCGCTGTTTCAGCTTGTCGAAGCGCGCCTTGACGGCTTCGGACTGGGTCAGGTAACTGATTTGATCTGTATTTGCTTGCATGACGGCCTACTCCTTGTTCGCCGGTTTATCCCAGGGGAAGAGACGCTTGCCCAGGCGGGCCAGCACCATATCCGTGCCGAGACCGATAATGCCGATAATCAAAATGGCGGCGTACACGTTTTCAAAGTGCTCATAGCGTGCCTGCTGCGTGATGAACCAGGTGATGCCGGACGAGGTGCCGATCAGTTCGGCCACGATCAGATAAGTCCAGGCCCAGCCCAGCAGAATGCGCTGATCGCGATACAACTCGGGCAGCACACCCGGGATCACGACATGGCGCAGCAGTTTCCAGCGGCTGGTGCCCAGGGTCATGGCGGCCTCCAGCAGCGAATAATCCAGTTTGCGTGTGGTGTTGCTGATGATCAGCACCTGTTGAAAGAAGGTACCAATCACGATGATGGCGATCTTGGGGCCATCGTAAATACCGAGCACTGCCACGGCCAGGGCGCCAAACGCCGGGGCGGGCAGGTAACGGAAAAACTCGATAAACGGTTCAAACAAACGCGATACCGCACTATAGGTGCCCGCCAGGATGCCGAGCGGCACCCCGACCAGCGATGAGATGACAAAGCCCCAGAAAATCACCTGTATGCTTTGCCACAGGCTTTGGTGCAACCACAGGCCGTCGCGCTGCACCGGTGGCGTGGTGAAAGCGGTATACAAGGCTTCCACCACTTTGTGCGGAGGCGGCAGGTAAATGGGGTTGGAGGGGATGCCCAGTGGCAGCTGCTTGCCCTCTTCCTGCATGGTGGCCGTTTCTTCCTCGAAGGTCGCTTTGTTGACCAGCATGTCGACCTGGAAATAATCCACGTCGCCCGGTGAAGTCACCTTCACCATGGGGTGCCAGATAAACGGCACATAGCTGACCAACGCCCACACCAGCAGAGGCAGTAGAAACGATGCAATTACCAGGAATTTGCGACGCTCTGGCGTCAACTCCTGCCGCACTGCAAACCAATTGGAACCCATAACCTTCTCCCTGCGCCTGATAACGGATGACTTACTTGCTGACCAGCGTAGGATCAATCGCCTTGTTCAGGTCTTGCGGCTTCTTGTAGATGGCGTTTTTGACGTTGAAGTCATCCACGATCTTGGAAGAACCGTACAGCGACTTGAAGCCATCGGCCTTCACCATGATGGCCTTGCCTTCGTCCAGGGTGAGCAGACGGGTGCCCTTCAGCAATGGCAGGTAGGCTTCTGGCTTGATACCCACGCGAGCGGCCATGATCTTCACTGCATCAGGCTGGGTTTTGGGGTCATTAATGTAATCCACTACCTTGGCCCAGACCTTCACGACTTTTTCCCAATCCGCACGGCGGCTGGAGAGGCTGGCTGGGCTGACGGTCAACACGTCGTAGATCAGGCCGGGTTCATCGGCAGAGGTGTAGATAGGCTTGGCACCGGGAACGCGCTTCATGGCTTCGCCAGAGTTGGGCTGCCATGCACCAATCGCCGCCAGGTCGCCGGAAGCCAGTGCTTGTGGGGTTTCGTTGGTAGGCGTATTCACCAGCGTGACATCGCTTTCCTTGAGACCCGCTTTTTGCAGGCCATTCAGCAGCAGCAGGTGCTCTACCAGACCCAGCTCAAGACCGATTTTCTTGCCTTTCAGGTCTTTCAGGCTTTTGATGCCAGGCTTGCCGACAATCATGTCGTTGCCATTGGAATAATCAGTGACGATGATCATGACGTTTTTGGCACCACCGGCGGCGGTAACCAGTGCATCGCCATTGGTCACGGTGACGGCGTCGATCTTGCCAGCGCTGAAGGCATTCATGGAAGCGGAGTAATCAAACCAGTCAAACTTCACATCCACGCCAGCTTCCTTGAACCAGCCTTTTTCGATGGCCACTTGCCATGCCACCCAGCCCGGCCAGTCGCTATAGCCGATCTTGAGCGGTGCGGCGGCTTCGGCCGCCATAGTGAAAGATAAAGTAAAACAGAAACCGGCGGCTAATACCGCCATGCGTGCAATGTTTTTAATGCCTGAAGATGGTAAAAGTGATATCACAATGGCTCTCCTGGTTAGTATTACGAAAATGAATTTCAGTAATACCAAAGCAACCGTTATGCCACCCATCACACAAACGTGAAAAATATTTACATGCTGATGTTTTTATTTGATTTTTACCAGAATATTGCTTGATGCAATACCAAATTCAGCATCAGGCGCATGGCACCATGGACGTGCAAAAATAGCGCACATGCACCATGTTTGATGCACACGAAAAAGAAAAAGCCCCGGAGTGATCCGGGGCTTTTTGCGATGACACGTCTCTTTAAAAAAACTTACATGCGGCTCAAGTCGTCTATGGCATCCACCACCATGCCGGTGCCAACCGCAATCAGCAGGATATCGGCAGCAACACGCACATATTTATATCCGGCCGGCGGCGCGCCGAGGTCAACAATAATGCGCGGTGGCAAGTCGTAATACACAACATCCCGTGGCAATGGATAGCCTTTGCGCCATTTGCGCGCCTGGCCGGGTGGCATGCAACCGTTGTGTTTCTTCGCCAGTCCCGGTGGGCAATGGCCGCCGCGGAATTGTTCGCCATAGTAATCATGCACGATGGTGCGTTGCTGATCGCCAAAATACATGCCCACACGTACGTCGCCGCCATGGTGATCAAGGTCGCCACCGCGGTCACCGCCCTTGTGCGCACCACGATCACCACCACGGTCGCCGCCGTCGGGACGCCCGCCTGGTCCGTCATTATCACGTCCGCCACGGTCCGGCCCGCCATGTTTCTGACCTTGTCCATTGCCATTGCCGTGGCCTGCTCCATCCGGCTTGCCAGCAAAGGCGGGGGCAGAGAGTGCCAGCCCGCCCATCAGACAGAGGCATGCCGCCAGATTCGCTAATTTATTGTTTTGCATTGTGCTCTCCATGGATATCAAACCCCGATTTTTTATATTAAGCTTTTGATCCGCTTGTTATATTCACCACGCCTTTGCGGTCAGGCGTTGCTTCCTGCATTCCTACATGAGAATCAGCTTATGTCGGATATGGACCAGACACCAGCCATTTTAATCTTCCATCAACACTTTTTTACTTTTTTTAACTTGTTGAACCGGGAGAATTCATCATGGAAAAGTTTGTTCATTTACTACTGGCTTTTTTACTTTTCGGCCCAGTGTTGAGCGGAATCGCCTCGGGAGAAATGAATATTCAGAATCTGGAAGTGCCCCGCTACACTGCGAGCCAGCAATAAGCGCCGCTATTTAAGCCCGGTCTGCGGGACAGCCTGCTATCGCAAATTTGCGTGGCTGCACTAAATAACGGGGCAGCCAGACTCGCCCGCAGACAAGGTTTATTCCCCCGCCCACGCCGCCAGAAATTCTTTCCAGTGCGGCCCTTCACTGGCAGCCAGTGTTTGACGCACCAGCGCGATTTCGCTGGCATAAGACTCAGGGTTAAGATGCCCGCGCATCAGCTGAAAGCGCAGGTAGACCAGGTAGGTATTTGCCACATCGGTCTCGCAGTAATTGCGTATGGCTTCAATCTCACCGCAGCAATAGGCATCCCACACCTTGGAGCCATCCATGCCGAGCTTGCCAGGGAAACCGCATAGCTGTGCGATCTGATCCAGCGGTGCATTGGCGCGAGCCTGATACAGCGCCATCAAATCCATCAAGTCCAGATGCCGCGTATGGTAGCGGCTGATGTAGTTGTTCCACTTGAAGTCTCTATCATCTTCGCCCATATCCCAGTAGCAGCTCGCCTGCACGCCATGAATCAAGCCGCGATAATGCAACACAGGCAGGTCAAAGCCGCCACCATTCCATGACACCACATTCGGTTTGTACTTCTCAATGCCATCAAAAAATCGCTGAATGATCTCGCGCTCGGGGGCATCCGCAGCGCCCAGCGTCCACACCCGAAAGCTATCCCCTTCGCGCATGGCGCATGAAATCGCCACCACCTTATGCTGTTGCAGCGGCAAAAACTCGCTGCCGTTTTGCTGGCGGCGCTGATGAAAGGCAATGCGGGCGACATCTTCGGCGGAAGTGTCAGGCGGCAGATCGTACAGGCGGCGCAGGCCGTCAACATCGGGGATGGTTTCAATATCGAACACAAGGGTCGGGGTCATGGTGTCACTCGGTGAATATCTGGTGAAAAGGCACGGTGAGGCGCTGGGTTATAAAGCTGGGTTATAAAAAGGCTAGCCAGATGGGTGTTGAAGCCAGCTGTCCGCGAGCTTACTTTTTGACCCAGCCACTGCCATCCTGCACCCACCAGCCGCCCTGTGCCTTATCAGCCCAGCGTTTGGCAAAGGTGGCGCGGATTTCCGGCTCCCATTCGGGATGCTGGTTGCCATTGGCAATCTCGGCGTAGAGCGCGTTGCGATCCTTGTTTTCGGCCGCTACCAGGCTATTCAGGGCCTGCCGCTGCGCTAGCGGAACTGACGCGGCATCACGCACGGCCACCAGGCCATCGCGCGAAAATCCCACCGCGCCGCTGCTGTAAAACGGCGCCAGCTGAGCATGGCGCGCCTGCATGCTGTTTTTGATGGCGCTGATGGCGGGCGTATTGATCTCAAGATCTGCCGCCGCATATGCCGGGCTCAATGACAGCCACATGCTCATCATAAGACTGAAGACGATAATGATATTTTTCATGGGGAATCCTTTATGGTGCGGGTTGAACGGCAGGTATTTCGCTAGCCGGGGCAGTCGGGGCCACTTTTTTGTCCTGCAGTTGCCAGACATCATCGATGATGCGATCGGCGGCTTTCTCAGCGGCAGCCGCAGGGAAGTAAATATTGATGGTGACGCAGGCAGGTAGCAGCAATGCGGCGGGCAGCGCCCAGTACAAATGTTTCATGTGTTGATTTCTCCTATTGAATCACCGGTTTGACATTGCTCTCGGTGACGCGCCGGATGCGGCTCACGAGCTCGCTCCAGCCGACCTGGCGATTGTACCCCATGACCGTAATGGCCGGGATGCCACTGCCTTTGACGATGACATAGCCTTGCGGCCCCTGCGCCACGCCGTCCATGGTGCATACATCGGCATGCAGGCGGCAACTCAAGCCCAGTTTTTCATAATTGAATTGATCAAAAAACCGCAGCACGCTGCGCTGTATGGCAGCCGCCGCCCCCGCACCGCCCAGGGCCGAGATATTTTCCACAGCACGCTGCGAAATCTTGCGCGGATACTTCCCGGGGCTGCTCTTGAGTACGGCATCGAATGCCACGGGTTGCCAGTTCTGCAGCTCCAGATGCTGGATATCGCCATCCAGCTTGCCTTCAATGGCACCAAAGGAAAAAGTGCGGGTGAGATGCCCCAGGTCCAGATTGCGCATTTCGATATCGGCATGCAGGCGCGGACTGCTGCCCAACGGCGTTTGCATGCCCAGATTATTCACGCTGATGCTGCCATCAAACAGATTGAAGCCCAGCACCCCATCCGTGGTCAGCGTGCCGGCGTTGTAAGTCACCATGGGAATAGAGGCCGCCACCTTGCCCGCCATGCGCGGCCAGCCCAGGGCGGTGCTTAGCTCGGGCATATCCAGAGGCGTGAGGTTGGCGCGCAGATGCCAATACCACTGTCCGCCCAGCGTGGCCGCAGAGACATCCGATAACACCAGCGCGCCATCCAGTATATTCAGCCGCAGCTCAGGGGCGGTCAGCGCATAGCGGTTGACCTCAGCCTGCAACTGACTCGCGGCCAAGGGCACTTTGAGCAGATGCCCACCGGCAAAGTCCATCGTTGCAGACTGTGGTTGGTCGTAATCCCAGGGGATATCCGCATTCAGCTTGTAAAAGGCGAAGCGATGCTGCTCGTCTTCCATATCCACATCGCGCAGGCGCAGCTGGAATGCTTGGAGTTGCCCTGCCAGCCAGCCTGCCTTTAGCGCAATATTGCCGGCCATCTCCACATGCCCAAGGGCACTCTGCTCCATCATGGGTTTCAGCAGCGCAGGATAAGCCTTGGCCAGATCCATATCCGGAACATCCACATGCAGGGTTTGCCATTGCCGCTCAGGCGCTGACCACTTGCCGCTCGCCTGCACGGTCGCCACGCCGGGCAACTGCAATGCAGCCCTGTCCAACTGCAAGGCCTGCGCATCCCATGTGCCAGCGGCATTCAGCGTTTGCCCCTGGCCTTGCATATAGAGCGGCTGCCAGAACAATTCGCCGCCTGACCAGGTGATGGCCGCATCCCATAGCCAACGCCCGGCTTGTTGTCGCGCCTGCACTTGCGCACGGGCATGTAGTTTTTCAGCGGCATGCAAACCGGCAGCATCGCTGAACTGGGCATCCTGCACCTGCGCATCCAGCCGCAAGGCGGGCCGACCGGCGACGGGGGCTGTATCAAGAGTGAGGTTAAACGGAAGTCGAATACGATCGGCGGTGACCAGACCTTGCTGGCATGACCATGCACCACGCCCGGCAGGCAATTTGATCTGCCCGCACTCGGCATGCAGGCTGCTCCATGCCTGAGCCTTGGCAAGCTTGATCTGGCTGCCAAGAGCAAGCGCCGGACGCTGGGCTGGTGCCAGCACCAGCTTCACGGCTTTGGCCTGCCAGCCCTCCGCCTCTACCTTGTCGGCTTCAATGGTCAGGCTGCTGGCGGCCATGGCGAGACACGGCGACCAGGCAATGCCCGTGAAAACAATGAGCGGAATCAGGCTTAATGAGGCTCGCCAGCAGCCAACCGTGATACGCAAACCAGGCAGATCGCGTCGCGTGATCACGGCTGGCCTGGCTTAACCGGGGAATACCCCGGTGGAGAGATAGCGGTCACCACGATCGCACACGATGGACACGATCACGGCGTTTTCGACCTTTTTTGACAATTGCAGGGCGGCGTGGAGGGCGCCACCCGATGAGATACCAGCGAATATGCCCTCAACGCTGGCAAGCTTGCGCGTGGTTTTTTCCGCATCAGCCTGGCTCACATACACCAGTTCATCGACGCGGCCTGCCTCGTAAATGCTGGGCAGGTAAGCTTCCGGCCATTTGCGGATGCCAGGAATCTGCGCGCCTTCTTCCGGCTGCACGCCGATAATCTGCACGGCCGGGTTTTGCTCCTTGAGGTAGCGCGAAGTGCCCATAATGGTGCCGGTAGTGCCCATGCTGGAGACAAAGTGTGTGACCTTGCCGCCAGTATCACGCCAGATTTCAGGGCCGGTGCCCTCGTAATGCGCAAGCGGATTATCCATATTGGCAAACTGGTCCAGCACGATGCCCTCGCCTTCCGCTTGCAGCTTCATCGCCACATCGCGCGCCAGCTCCATGCTGCCATCGCGTGGGGTCAATACCAGCTCGGCACCAAAGGCCTTCATGGTCTGGCGCCGTTCCAGGCTCTGGTTTTCCGGCATGACCAGCACCATTTTGTAACCGCGCATCGCCGCCGCCATGGCCAATGCAATACCGGTGTTGCCAGAAGTCGCCTCGATCAGGGTATCGCCCGGCTTGATATCGCCACGGGCTTCGGCCCGCTTGATCATGGACAGCGCTGGCCGGTCTTTTACCGACCCGGCGGGGTTATTGCCTTCCAGCTTCACCAATATGGTATTGCTGGTATTGCCAGGCAAACGCTTGAGTTGAACCAGCGGCGTATTGCCGACAAAATCTTCCAGGGTTTTATACATAAAAATTGAATTCAGTTCTTTTTCAGGAATGCGAGATAGACCGCATAGAGGCCCAGCGCCGAGAACGCAATCAGCGACAGCTGCGGAATGGTCAGGCCAAACAACGTCCAGTCTATCGCCGAGCATTCGCCGGTGCCCTTGAACACCAGTTCCATGGCTTTTTTCATGGGGAAGCTCTCAAACAGATAGTCAAAGCCCGCGCCACACTCGGCCATCACCTTGTCCGGATTAGCCTGTATCCACATGTGCCGCGCAGCGATCACCACGCCGGTCACAGCCGCTGCAAAATGCAGCAATCCATATACTTTGCGACCTGCCGCCTTGGGATTATGCAAGGCCGCCAGCAAAAACAGCACGCCCAGCACCATGTAGACAATGCGCTGCGAGATGCAGAGCGGACAAGGCTCAAGATTGTGTTTTTGCTGGATATACAAGGCAAAGGCCACCAGACCAAAGCTGGCAATAAAGCCCAGCACATACCCGGTTCTGCCTTGCAGGAATTTTATTGTCATGGAGATTTCCTCAACACTTTATAATCGAGCCATTGTAACGGATTACAGGTAAGCACCGAAATGGCTGAATCAGCGCCCCGCATATTGACCGTGACCGAGCTGAATCGTTTGGCTCGCGACACACTGGAACGTGCATTTCCCTTGTTCTGGGTCTCGGGCGAGATATCCAACCTCACGCGTGCCGCTTCCGGTCATTGGTATTTTTCACTCAAGGATGCAGGCGCCCAGGTGCGCTGCGTCATGTTTCGCGGCCGCAACAGCTATCTAGACTGGCAACCACGCGAAGGCGACAAGGTAGAAGCACGCGCACTGGTCACCCTGTATGAAGCCCGCGGCGATTTTCAGCTCACCATCGAGTTTTTGCAACGCGCAGGCCTCGGCACACTGTTCGAGGCTTTCGAAAAACTCAAGGCCAAGCTGCAAGCCGAAGGGCTGTTTGATGCTGCGCTGAAACGCCCTATCCCTGCACATCCGCAACGCATCGGCATCGTCACCTCGCCCGATGCCGCGGCCCTGCGCGATGTGCTTAGTACCTTGCGACGGCGCATGCCCTCGCTGGAAGTCATTATTTACCCCACCCCGGTGCAAGGCAAAGGCGCCGCCGCGCAGATTGCTGCCGCCATTGAAACCGCCAGCGCCCGCGCCGAAGTCGATGTGCTGATCGTCTGCCGTGGCGGTGGCAGCATGGAAGACCTGTGGCAATTCAATGAAGAAATCGTCGCCCGCGCCATCCACGGCTGCAGCATGCCGGTGATCAGCGGCGTCGGCCATGAAACCGACTTCACCATCGCTGACTTTGCTGCCGATGTTCGCGCCGCGACCCCCACCGCTGCAGCCGAACTGGTCAGTGCCGACCGCCAGGCCCTGCTGCAAGCACAAGCGCAACTCAGCCGTCGCCTGAGCCGTGCCATGCAACAGCTGCTCAACCAGCGTATGCAACATATGGACTACCTCACCCGCCGCCTGCTCTCCCCCAGCCAACAGATCGCCCACCGCGGCCATCAACTGCAGCAATGGCAATGGCGCCTGCAACAAGCCATGCGCCAGAAGCTGGATCGCCAAACCCGCCAATTGCAAACCCTGCAGCAAAACCTGGTGCACCTTAATCCTCAAGCCATTCTCAGCAGAGGCTATACGCTGGCCTATGCGGAAGATGGCAGCCTGCTGAAATCCGTCCAGACCTTGCAAAAGGGCAAGGGGATAACACTGCAACTCTCCGATGGCCTGGTCAAGACAACGGTAGATCAGGTCCATCCTCAGTAATGCACGGAAACCATTTGAATTAGCTCAATAGACATAAAAAAAGCCCGGTTTGCACCGGGCTTTTTCAGATCAACGCAAGCAGATTAAGCTTGGGTTTTCTTGGCCTTGCGACGAGCACTGAAGCCAACAGCTGCAATACCTGCCATCATCATGGCGTAGGTTGAAGGCTCTGGTACGGCCGAAATGCAGTGCAGAACGTAGTCAGACTGGTTGTTGCATGCACCACTTCCACATGTACCCAATACAGCAGTAAAGGACAGTGCGCTCACCTGCTTGTCACCAAACGGATTGGCAATTGCCCACAGTGCGCCTTCGCCGTAGCTGGCTTCACTGATGTTGCTCACGGTACCAGGACCTGTCCAGGTTGCCGTCTTCAGACCCGTCGCTGTCAGGAAGAAGTCAGACTTGGTACCGTCCAGGAAAGTCGCCGTGATCTTGGCCTTTTCATTCACATCGCCGTACTCAGGACCATCAAACAGCAGACCCAGCGTGATGTTGGTGATGATGATGTTCTTGGTGAACGATACATCGATGCGCTCGCCAATATCGATTTCACCAGCGGTCTTGCCAGAAATGCCTACACCGGTGTAGCCGTCCTGGGTTTTCTTCTCGAACTTGCCACCAACAGCGGTGAACGTGGCATCGGTGTCAGGGATAAAGTTCTCCAGACCGATCAGCAAACCGATTTTGATTTTATTCATGATTGAATTTCCCCGTGTTTTTTATGTAAGCCATTAAAATAATTACAAAAAACCTAAAGCCCCCGAGCTCTGGAATGGCATCAGAGCAAGCTTGTGGAACGAATAGTAGAAAACCGGACTATGTCCAGCAATAGTCCGTTTGATTAAAAAAATTCAAGCACCTGTTTATAAATGAAAATATGGCTATTTTTGTGTCGTTTTTTCGCGTGAAACATTGCAGAGGACTGGCTTGCATAACAAAAATAATCATAAAAAGCTGGACAGGCATTTTTTGAACCCTGTTAAAATTTGCAAACTATTATCAGAAGCCTGTCTGAATGGAATCCGCAAAAACCGGCAAGACCCCGCTCCCTGCCCTGGCATTGGCTGCACTTGGCGTTGTATATGGAGACATCGGTACCAGCCCGCTTTACACGATGAAAGAAGTGTTTGCTGTCAGCCCGCACCCGGTGCCGCTGACGCATGACAATATTTTCGGCATCCTGTCATTGATCCTGTGGTCTTTGATCATGATCGTGTCGGTGAAATACGTGGCCTTCATCATGAAGGCAGACAACCGCGGCGAAGGCGGCATCATGGCGCTGCTGGCATTGGCAAGTCGCAACGTGGCAGGCAATGTGCGCAAAGAGCGCATGATCATGCTGATTGGTATTCTCGGGGCCTGCATGTTTTACGCGGATGGCATGATCACCCCCGCCATTTCGGTACTTTCCGCGGTGGAAGGTCTGGAAGTAGCCGCGCCGCACATGCATGGCGCCATCATCCCGATCACCATGGTCGTCATCTTCATTCTCTTCTGGGTACAAAGCAAAGGCACCGCGCTCGTGGGTGCTTTTTTTGGGCCTATCATGGTGCTGTGGTTCGGTACGCTGGCGGTGTTGGGTGCGGTCAACATCATGCACGAACCGCTTGTGCTGCAGGCATTGAGTCCGATTTATGCAGTGCGCTTTTTTGCTGCGGCCCCCTGGGTGGCTTTTGTGGCGCTGGGCTCGGTCGTACTGGCCGTTACTGGCACTGAAGCGCTGTATGCCGACATGGGGCATTTTGGCAAAAAACCCATCCGCCTTGCCTGGTTCGGCTTTGTGCTGCCAGCGCTGGTGCTCAACTACTTTGGCCAGGGCGCGCTGATCCTGCATGACAATGCCGCCGTTAAAAATCCGTTTTACCTGATGGCGCCTGAGTGGTTGCTGTTTCCTTTGATCATTCTGGCTACGGTAGCGACCGTGATTGCCGCCCAGGCCGTCATTTCCGGCGCATTCTCGGTTTCGCGCCAGGCATTGCAACTTGGCTATCTGCCCCGCATGCCGGTCATGCACACGTCAGATAAGGAACAAGGGCAGATTTACATCCCCCGCGTCAACTGGGGATTGATGCTGGCCGTCATGGCGCTGGTACTGGGCTTTGGTTCATCAGGTGATCTTGCCGCCGCGTATGGCATTGCCGTTACTGGCGATATGGTGATCACGACCCTACTGGCGGGCGTTGTGTTCCATGGCATCTGGGGCTGGAGCTGGCTGCGTACTGGCTCGCTGATTGCCGTCTTTCTGACCGTCGACCTAGCCTTCTTCGGTGCCAATGTACTCAAAATCCCCGATGGCGGCTGGTTCCCACTGCTGATCGGTATTGTCATTTTTACCTTGATGACCACCTGGAAAACCGGGCGTGACCTTCTGTTCCGCCGCCTGAAGAGTGAAGCCATGGAGCTGGCGCCTTTTGTCGATGCGATTGGCAGCTTCCCGCCTACCCGCGTGCAGGGCAATGCCATTTACATGACGCCAAATCCCTACGGTGTGCCCCATTCCTTGCTGCATAACCTCAAGCACAACAAGGTGCTGCATGAAAAGGTCGTGTTGCTGACCGTGAAGATTGAGGATGAACCGTTTATCTCGCGCCGCGAACGCATCATCGTCGAAGCCCTGCCACATGATTTTTACCGCGTCAGCGTGCGTTATGGCTTCAAGGACGAATCCGATCTGCCGCGCGATCTGGAGCTATGCGCCGAACAGGGTCTGGAATTGGAGACCATGGACACCTCCTTCTTTATCGGCAAGGAAACCTTGTTCCCCGCGCGTCACTCTGAGATGGCATTCTGGCGTGAGAAACTGTTCATCACCATGTTCCGTAACGCCGATAGCGTTACCAACCATTTCAAGTTGCCGCCTAACCGTGTCGTTGAGCTGGGAGCGCAGGTGACCTTGTAATGAAGAAATAACCACAATAAACAGTAAAACGATGCCATCCCAATGGCACACATTCACTTAGTACCCATGAAATTCAGCAGGAGATCAACATGAGGAAGACCCTGATTCTGGCGTTTCTCGTTGCCACGACGCTGAGTGGTTGCGCCACCACCAGCACAACCAAGTCTGGCGCCGTCGGTGTGGACCGCAAACAATATGTCGGCCTGGTATCGGAACAGGAAGCCGAGCAGCAATCAGCACTCGCCTACCAGCAGACGCTCAAAGAAGCAGAATCGAAAAAACTGCTGAATACGGACAGCAAGGAAACCCAGCGTGTGCGCGCCATCGCGCAACGTCTGATCGCCCAGGTAGGCGTATTCCGGCCGGATGCCCTGAACTGGAAATGGGAAATCAATGTGCAGGAAAGCAAGGAGATCAACGCCTACTGCATGGCAGGCGGCAAGATTATGGTGTACACCGGCCTGCTTGACCAGATCAAACCGACCGATGACGAACTGGCTGCGGTGATGGGGCATGAAATCTCGCACGCGCTGCGTGAGCATGTGCGGGAGCAGATGTCGCGTGCCAAGGTGCAGCAATATGGCCTGCTCGGCGCTGCTGCGCTGATTGGCCTTTCCACCAAGAGTGCGGACAATGCCACCAAAACCCTGGCGCTGGGTGGTGCTGTGGCGGCGGTAGCGCTGACGCTGCCCAATAGCCGCACGGCCGAACACGAAGCCGATGAAATGGGCCTGGAGCTGGCCGCTCGTGCGGGCTACAACCCCAATGCCGCCGTTACGCTGTGGGAAAAGATGGGGCAGCAAGGCGGCTCCAAGCCACCGGAAATCCTCAGCACCCACCCTTCTGACGAGAGTCGGATTGCGGATATCAAATCGCTGATCCCCACCGTGATGCCGCTTTACCAGCAAGCCATCAGCGGTAAAAAGTAAGCCTGACCAGGAGGCTGCCATGTCCGGCAGCCTCACTTCACATTCCGCCTCGCATAACTGCAATTAGGCAGATCAAGCGGGCTCTTTGAGTTAAAATAGCGGTTTTTACGCATTTATCCGGGAACATTCATGAGTCAATTGCAAGCCATCATCGAAGACGCATTTGAGCGTCGCGCCGACATTACCCCTGCCACCGCCACGGCCGAAGTCAAGGATGCTGTATTCAGCGTGCTGGCTGATCTGGATGCGGGCAAGCTGCGTGTTGCCGAACGCGTGGGCGATACCCAGGAATGGACGACGCACCAGTGGATCAAGAAAGCCGTGCTGCTGTCTTTCCGTCTGGAAGACAACGTCCTGCTGGATGATGGCGTGACCAAATACTTCGACAAAGTGCCTCCCAAGTTTGCCAATTACACCGAAGCCGATTTCAAGGCCGGTGGCTTCCGCGTGGTACCTAACGCCATCGTGCGTCGCGGTTCCTATATCGCCAAAAACGCTGTGCTGATGCCGTCTTACGTCAACATCGGCGCCTACGTCGGCGAAGGCACCATGGTCGACACCTGGGCGACTGTCGGTTCTTGCGCGCAGATCGGCAAGAATGTGCACTTGTCCGGCGGCGTAGGCATTGGTGGCGTGCTGGAGCCCATCCAGGCTGGTCCTACCATCATCGGTGACAATTGCTTCATCGGCGCCCGCTCCGAAGTGGTGGAAGGCGTGGTGGTAGAAGACAACTGCGTGATCTCCATGGGCGTTTACATAGGCCAGAGCACCAAGATTTATGACCGCGAAACCGGCAGCATCACCTATGGCCGCGTACCTGCGGGCTCCGTCGTGGTATCCGGCAACCTGCCCTCCAAGGATGGCAGCTACAGCCTGTACTGCGCCGTGATCGTGAAGAAGGTTGATGCCAAAACGCTGGGCAAGGTCGGCATCAACGAATTGCTGCGCGGCATCTAACGCAGGAATTGCAGGGCTGCTGTGATTGCTAGGCTAACCTGGGTGCCACCTGGGTTAGCCTTTTCCATTCCTGCACCCATGACAATACACATGGCAGAACACCCGTTGATAATGCCCGCCTAAAGCCAGGGCCGGGCTGTTAAAATCGGTATTTGATTATTTGATGTCAGACAGGCAGATGAAACTCTACGGCATACCCAATTGCAACACCGTGAAAAAAGCACGCAGCTGGCTGGATGAACACCAGGTGGCTTATGAATTCCATGACTTCAAAAAGCTGGGGGTAGACGCCAGCACCCTGCAGCAATGGCTGACACAAACCTCCTGGGAAAAACTGGTCAACCGTAGCGGCATGACCTGGCGCAATCTGCCGGAAGCAGAAAAATCCGCGGTCACCGATAATACCTCTGCCATACGCCTCATGCAGGATAAAACCTCCGTCATCAAACGCCCGGTTCTGGTCGCTGATGGCAAACTGCTGGCATTGGGTTTCGATGAATCCACCTACGGAAAGCTGCTGAACCATGAGTAAAACCCTAGACCTGGCCCAGGACCTGATTGCCCGGCGCTCGGTCACGCCAGAAGACCTGGGTTGCCAGGAACTGCTGATTTCGCGGCTAGAACCGCTGGGTTTCAAAATTGAGCGCATGCGCTTTGGCGATGTCGACAATTTCTTTGCGAGACGCGGCACCGCAAGCCCGCTACTGGTCTTCGCAGGCCATACCGATGTGGTGCCTACCGGCCCGGTCGACCAATGGCATACCCCGCCCTTTGAGCCCACCATCAAGGATGGCATGTTGTATGGGCGCGGCGCGGCCGACATGAAAACCTCGCTGGCGGCGTTTATTACCTCCATTGAGGAATTTGTTGCCCGGCATCCGGATCATCAAGGCTCGATTGGCCTTCTGATCACGTCAGATGAGGAAGGCATTGCCACTCATGGCACGGTCAAGGTCGTTGAGGCGCTGAAAGCCCGCGGCGAGCTGATTGATTACTGCATCGTCGGCGAACCCACCTCCAGCAAAGTCGTCGGCGACATGATCAAGAATGGCCGCCGCGGTTCGCTCTCCGGCAAACTGGTCGTCAAGGGCGTGCAAGGCCACATCGCCTACCCGCATCTGGTCAAAAATCCCATTCACCTGGTAGCCCCGGCAATCAAGGAGCTGGCCGACACCGTGTGGGATAGCGGCAATGAATACTTCCCGCCCACTTCCTGGCAGATCTCCAATATGAACGGCGGCACTGGCGCCACCAATGTGGTGCCGGGTGAAGTCACCATCCAGTTCAACTTCCGCTTTTCAACGGCGAGCACGGCAGAAGGCTTGCGCGAGGGCGTGCATGCCATTCTGGACAAGCACGCACTGGAATACGACCTGCAATGGGAGCTTTCCGGCAAGCCCTTCCTCACGCCCAAGGGCACGCTGGTCGAAGCCATCAGCGCCGCCATTGAAACCGCCTTTGGTGTCACGCCGGAACTCTCGACCAGCGGTGGCACCTCCGATGGTCGCTTCATTGCCGATATTGCCAGCCAGATCGTTGAATTCGGCCCATTGAATGCCACCATCCACAAACTGAATGAATGCGTTGGCGTGGCCGATATCGAGCCCTTGAAAGACGCCTACCGCCTGACTATGGAAACCCTGCTGACATGACCCACTACCCTCGTTTGAGCGAAGAGCTGATCACCATCCGCGATTGGCTGCGCTTCGCCGTCAGCCGTTTTGAAGAGGCCGGCATTTTCTTTGGCCATGGCACCGACAATGCCTATGATGAAGCCGTCTGGCTCATCATGAGCGCGCTGCATCTGCCGCACGACACACTGAATAATTTCCTGGATAGCCGCTTGCTGGAGTCCGAACGCAAGCATCTGGCGCATCTGCTGGAACGCCGTGTCGAACAACGCGTGCCCACCGCCTACCTCGTGCGCGAGGCCTGGCTCAAGGGCTTCAAGTTCTATGTGGATGAGCGCGTCATTGTGCCGCGTTCCTTCATCGCCGAGCTGCTGGAAGATGGCCTGTCACCCTGGATTGATTACCCCGAAATGGTGGAAAGCGCAGCCGATATCTGCACTGGCAGTGGCTGCCTGGGCGTGTTGCTGGCGCACACCTTCCCCAATGCCGAAGTCGATGTAGTGGATATTTCCACCGATGCCCTGGCGGTCGCCAATATCAATATCGCCAACTACGGGCTGCAGGATCAGATAACGGCCATCCAGTCCGATATGTTCAGCGCGCTGCAAGGCAAGACTTACGACCTCATCATCAGCAACCCGCCTTATGTCGATGCCCCCTCCATGGCACAACTGCCGGAAGAGTATCGCAACGAACCGCAGATCGCGCTGGGCAGCGGTACTGATGGCCTCGAGCATACCCACACCCTGTTGCGTGAAGCCTGGCATCACCTGAATGACGGCGGCCTGCTGATCGTGGAAATCGGCCATAACCGCGATGCCCTGCATGAAGCCTATCCCGACCTGCCGTTTACCTGGCTGGAAGTGGAGTCCGGCAATGAGTTTGTGTTTCTGCTCAGCAAAGAGCAGCTCCCCCTGCCCGCCAACGCTTAATTGATTTCAACCTCAAGGATCAGGCCATACACGACAAAAAGGCTACCGCATACCACACGCTGCGCTAGCCCAAACTGTTTGTACCACACGATTTATCTGGCATGCATATCCTGATCTCAAGCCGTTCCCTCATGGCCTGCCTGCTTGGCAGCCTTGCCGTACTGCCAGGCCCCGCGCTGGCCGCTGGCGATATCACTGACATTCCCCTGGAACAACTGGTCGAAACGGATGTGCAGACGGCTGCCAGCATTTCGCAGCAGATCAGCCAGTCATCCTCCGCCGTCAGTATCGTGACGGCCGAAGACATCAAGCTGTTCGGTTACCGCACGCTGGCCGACATTCTCGCCAGCATGCGCGGCCTGCAAGTGTCAAATGACCGCCAGTATGACTACATGGGTGGCCGCGGATTCGGCCGCACTGGCGATTATCCCGGGCGCGTCATGCTGCTGATTGATGGTTTTCAGGCCAACGACAACCTGTACAACTCGGCATACCTCGGGCAGGATGGCCTGCTGGATACCGAACTGATCGAGCGCGTGGAATATGTGTCAGGGCCGGGGTCCGTGACCTATGGCAACGGTGCCTTCTACGGCATCATCAACATCATTACCAAAACCGGCCAGCAATTTGACGGCACCCAGGTCAGCACCGAGTTTTCCAGCTATCAGGGACGCAAACAGCGCATTACCTATGGCAAGGTGCTGGATAACGGCGCGGATGTGCTGATGTCCGCCTCCACCTTTTACAGCGCCGGGCAAAACCTGCATTTCAAGGAGTTTGCCAGCGGTGGCAGCGATGGCGTGGCCCGTGATCTGGATGGCGAACGCAATCGCCGCTACTTCATCAAGGGCAGTTACGAACAATGGTCGATGGAAGGCGGCTATGTCTCCCGCTACAAGGATGACCCCACGGCCGCCTACAGTGCGGATTTCAACGCCAAGCCCAGCAGCCTGGGCGACGCCAGTGGTTTCCTCAATCTCAAATACGATGACACGCTGAGCCCGGTGCTCAAGATGTCGTTGCGTACCTACTACGGCCAATACCGCAATGCCGGCCGCTACATGTATGACGGCGAGCTGTTCAGCGAACGCGGAATCGGACGCTGGTGGGGCACGGATATCAAGTTTGTAGATACGCGCTTTGGCGGCCATCGCCTGCTCATGGGCGGGGAGTATCGCCAGGATTATCAGCAGGATTTCGAGTTGCCGACGGGCACCCTGCATCGCCAGACGCAGACGGTCAGCAGTTATATTCAGGATGAATACAGTATCTCGCCCCGGCTGACATTGAATTATGGCGCCCGGCTGGACATGGGCAATGATCATCTGCACCAGGTTTCGCCACGCGCCGGCCTGGCCTATGAGCTCAGTGGCATGACGATGCTGAAAGCCTCCTACTCCACCGCGTTCAGGCGGCCCAATGTCTACGAAAAGTACTACAGCGACCGCACCATACAGCGCGAAAACCCCGACCTGAAAAACGAGCTGGTCAAAGCCTATGAACTGGTGCTTGAACATCGCCCACTGCCCAATATCCGCATCCTGAGCTCGCTCTACCACTATCAGACCCAGCGTCGCATCGGTGAAACCTACGTCAATGGCAACACCCTGCAGTATTTCAACTGGCCAGACAGCCATGCCCGTGGCGCCGACATCGAGCTGGAACAGCACTGGGACAATGGTGCCTATATGCGCGCCAGCTATGCCTGGCAGGATAACCGCGACCCTAGCGGAAAGCAGATGATCAACTCGCCGCGCCACATGGCGAAAAGCAGTGTTTCCTATCCGCTTCTCGGGCCGCGCCTCAATTCCGGCCTGGAAGTGCTGTACATGGGGCAGCGCCCGGACGATAGCCGGGCCACCCTGCCCTCTTATACGCTGGTTAACCTGACGCTGGTATCGCGTCAGGTGATCCCCAATCTGGAAGTCTCGGCCAGCCTGAAAAACCTGCTGGATCGTGATTACGCCGTGGCCGCTTCCAGCTACATGCTTCCCGATCGCATCGCCCAGAACGGCCGCACCTTCTGGCTGCAATGCATCTACGACTTCAAGTGATGCTGACCCGCCGCGCGTTCCTGTTGCTTGCTGCCTCCCTGCTGCCCATCCTGCGCAGCCACGGGGAAGATGTAATCCCGATCAGCGATATGCGCGCCGCCTATCTCTACAACTTCGTGGTATTTACCGAGTGGCCGGACAATGGCCGCGATACGCTCAATATATGCCTGCTGCCTAACCAGGCCACGCTGGTGAATGTGCGCCTGCTCGCCAGCAAGCAGATCAACGGCCGTAGCCTGCGCATTATCGAACCCATGCAGCGTGACACCGACGAATGCCAGCTGCTTTACATAGGCAAGGCCACGGACTCCGGAACCCGTCAGATGCTGACAAGACTGGCTGGCAGCCCGGTGCTGATCGTAGGTGAAGGCAGCCAGAGCCAGGCCATGATTCAGATGAATGTGGAAAACAAACGCCTCAGCTTTAATGTGGACCTGGTGCAGTCCAGGCGCGCCAACCTCACCATCAGTTCCAAACTGCTGAGGCTGGCCAAGACCGTACGCAAGGAAGACGATGGCACATAAAGGTTTCAACATCAGCTCGATACGCACCAAGCTGCTGATTTTACAATTCATCGTCACGGCAACCGCCTTGATCGTGGTGTTTGCCGTCATGCTGGTATTTCAGTATCAGAGCGCATTGACCGATATCGAGAATGACCTCAATGCCCAGGCCGAGATTCTGAAAAGCAACCTCAGCGCCGCGGTGGCATTTGAAGACAAAAAAACTGCAGACGAGATACTGTCCAGCCTGCGACTGGTACCCAGCATCAATCGCGCCGAAGTCTACCTCTACAACGGTAGCCGCTTCAGCCATTACGCCAAGGAAGCAAATCCGCATGCACCGGATATTCGCATTCCCTATACCGGGCTGCATCGCATGAACCGGCGTTATGAGCTGATACTGGAACAAAAGCCGCTGGCCATTCTGTATATCGAGATCAACCTCAACAAGCTGAATGCGCGCCTGGGGCTGTTTGCCCTGGTGGTGTTGATGGCGGGTCTGCTCGCCATGCTGGCTGCGCGCCTGATTGCGGCACGGCTCAACCTGCTGATTACCGAACCATTGAGTTCGCTCACCACCTTTGTCAGCCGCGTTTCCGCCGAGCAGAACTACGGCTTGCGTACCAACATGGCACGGCGTGACGAATTCGGCACCCTGGCCAAAGGCATAGACGGCATGCTGCTGAGTTTGTACAACCATGGCAAGCGCCTGGAAGATGAACTCTCGCAACGCAAGCTGGCCGAAGAGCAGCTGGATAAACTCGCCTACTACGATACGGTCACGCACCTGCCCAACCGGCATTTCTTCAATGAACAACTGACGCTGATGCTGGAACATGCGGCCCAGCGCCAGCAAAGCTGCTACCTGATGTTTATTGATCTGGATAACTTCAAGAGCGTGAACGATACCCTGGGGCATCTGGCCGGTGACAGCCTGTTGCGGGAGGCTGGCAGTCGCATACTGCAAACCCTGGTGCCGGGCAGCATCCTCTGTTTATTGATCTGGATAACTTCAAGAGCGTGAACGATACCCTGGGGCATCTGGCCGGTGACAGCCTGTTGCGGGAGGCTGGCAGTCGCATACTGCAAACCCTGGTGCCGGGCAGCATCCTCTGTCGCATAGGCGGCGATGAGTTTGCCATTATCCTGCGCGATCAGCCGCTATCGGCGATTGACGCCACCGCCAGCGCCATCATCGCCTTGTTCTCGGAAAAGTTTGTCATTAACGCGCACGAGGTATTTGTCGGTGCCAGCATAGGCATCAGCAACTTCCCCGCCGATGCCGACCATGTATCCGGGCTGTTGCGCAATGCGGATACCGCCATGTACTGGGCCAAGGCCGATGGCAAGAATACCTTCCGCTATTACTCGCGTGAGCTGGAAGACTCGGCGCACCAGCAGGAAAAGCTGATGTCCATGCTGCAAAAAGCCCTACCCGGTCATGAGCTGGAGCTTTACTACCAACCCATCATTGCGCTGGAAACCCGCAAGATCGTCGGTTTCGAAGCCCTGTTGCGCTGGCACCAGCCCGAGTTGGGCAATATACGCCCTGATGTGTTCATCCCGCTGGCCGAAGCCTCCGGGCTCATCATGCAGATTGGCGAGTGGGTACTGGAAACCGCCTGCCTGCAGGCGAAAGCCTGGCAGGAACGCTACGCAAGCGGTCTGATCATGAATGTGAATTTTTCAGGTCGCCAGTTCCACCACCCGAATATCGTGCAGAACATCGTCAATATGGTGAACAAGGTCGGGCTTGACGCCAGACTGCTCAATATCGAACTGACGGAAAGCGTGCTGATGGATCAGTCCAGCGTGATGATCGAAAAAATGCACATGCTGCGTCAGGCCGGGCTGGATATCGCCATTGACGACTTTGGCACCGGCTACTCATCCATGAGCTATCTGCGGCAGTTCCCCATCAATACCATCAAGATCGATCGCAGCTTCATCAAGGGCTTGCCCGATGATCCGGAAGGCAGCGCCATTGCCCAAGCGATACTGGCACTGGCAAAAACACTCAAGCTGAGTGCGGTGGCGGAAGGGGTGGAAACGCAAGCCCAGGCCGAATTTTTGCGGGCAAATGGCTGCGAAAAAATCCAGGGATATCTGTTCAGCCCACCGGTGACGGCAGACGATGCCGAGCGGCTGATTTGCCAGCAGCTCGGCCGGGATATGACTTAGTTAAGGTCTTGGTTAAGGCCTTGCCAGGCGCTTAACGCTTGGTGGCAGGGCGACGCGAACGCGGCGCGGGGATATCGGCATCCTGACGAATACGGCGTGATTGCGCAGGTTTGCGCGCCGGGCTGGTGCTGGTTTTTCTGCCATCGGCACGGCCTGCTGCATCCGGGCGAGCGCCATAGGCTGGACGGCCTGTTGTGCCCTCGGCGCGAGGCTCGCGTTCAGGCGCGGCACGGCGGGCTTTAGGAGTAAATACCTGCCCGGCTTTCTCTTTTTCACGCGCGGTACGCTGACGCAACGGCGCTTTGGGCAAGGGCAAGCCCGCCCACTCCAGCAAGCCCAGCACTTCCTTGGGGTCCAGATTCAGCATCTGGCCGCGCTTCAGGCGTGGTGGCAGATTGACCGGGCCAAAGCGCACGCGCATCAAACGGCTGACCGGCTTCTGGAAAGCATCGAACAAACGGCGCACTTCACGGTTACGGCCTTCACGCAGAATAACCTGATACCAGTGATTGGCACCTTCACCGCCCTGGGGGCGAATACTGTCAAAACTGGCCGGGCCGTCTTCCAGCTCAATGCCTTGCGTCAGCTGCAGCATTTCACCTTCGGTCAGCTCACCAAAAATGCGCACGGCATATTCGCGCTCCACTTCGTAACGCGGATGCATGAAGCGGTTGGCCAATTCGCCTGAGGTGGTGAAAATCAGCAAGCCGGAGGTATTGATATCGAGACGGCCAATGGCAATCCATTTGGCGCCGCGCACACGGGGCAGCTTGTCGAATACGGTAGCGCGTTTTTCCGGGTCATCCTGACTGACGATTTCGCCTTCAGGCTTGTGGTAGATCAGCACCTGGGCCAGCTCGGCCTCAAATGGCAGATGCACCGGGCGGCTATCAAAGCGCACCACATCGCCAGGCACTACGGCAGCACCTACCTCGGCCACCTTGCCGTTGATGGTGATGCGGCCGCTCAGAATCAGCTCTTCCATCTCGCGACGTGAGCCCAGGCCTGCCAGCGCAAGCAGCTTGTGCAGGCGCTGTGGCACTGCATCCGGATCGGTACTGACGGAAGCAGTGGGTTTGATATTGCCGGGGTTGCGTTGCTGTTTGAAGGGACGTGCCATCTGAATCTTGCCTGAATAATTAAGTGCTTATTATACGGGCAACCAGAGCGCTAAAAAATTAAAACTTGCAGGAGCTACTCGGGTTGCGGCGGCTCAAACAGAATATCCTGCTGGCTGAAGTTCTCCATCGCGGGCAATTCAGACAGCGAGCGCAGGTTCAGATCATCCAGAAAAGTCTTGGTGGTGGCATATAACGATGGCCTCCCCGGCACATCGCGCTGGCCAACCACATCAATCCAGTTGCGCTCGATCAGCTGGCGCATGATGTTGGGGTTGACCGCCACGCCACGGATTTCCTCAATATCGCCGCGCGTCACCGGCTGGCGATAGGCGATGATGGCCAGGGTCTCCATCGCCGCCCGTGAGTAGCGCTGCTGGCGCTCCGGACTGATGCGTGAAAGATACAGCGAAAACTCTGGACGCGCCTGAAAGCGCCAGCCGCTGGCCACTTGCACCAGCTCCATGCTGCGCTGCTGCCAATCAGCCTTCAGCTCATCCAGCAGCATGCGCAAGGTGGCGCGCTCCATGCGGCCATCAAAGGGGCGCAGCAACTCATCCAGCGAAAGCGGCTGCCCGGCGGTGAGCAAGGCGGCTTCCAGTATTTGTTTCATTTGCGCGGTATTCAGCGGTTCCTGCAAAACGCTATCGCTCCTGTGCTTGCAAATAAATGGGCGAAAATGAGGCCTGCTGGGTGATCTTGACCAACCCTTCGCGCGCGAGCTCGAGTATCGCCAGGAAATACACGACCAGCTTGGGCAGACCATCATTCACCACATCAAACAGATCCATGAATTCCACCATGCCATCGCGCTGCAATCGGCGCAACACCAGGCTCATGTGCTCGCGCACCGAGAGTTCGGCGCGGCCGACACGGTGGTGTTGAAAATGGCTGGCTCGCTGCAATACCGATTGCCAGGCCGCCACCAGGTCTTCAAAACTGATGCCGGGCGGGCCTGCCACGGTAATCTGCTCAAAATAGGCATGTGCCACCACGATCTCCTGCCCGACCTGTGGCATCTCATCCAGGCGTTGCGCAGCCAGCTTGATGGCTTCGTATTCCATCAGGCGGCGGACCAGCTCGGCGCGTGGATCATCTTCCTGCTCAATATCCGCGGGCTTGGGCAACAGCATGCGTGACTTGATCTCGATCAGCATGGCGGACATCAGCAGATAGTCAGCCGCAAGCTCCAGTTTGGTGGCGCGCATCTTTTCCACATAGTCCATGTACTGGCGCGTGAGCTCCGCCATGGGAATATCCAGGATATCCAGATTGTGTTTGCGGATCAGGTAAAGCAGCAGGTCCAGCGGCCCTTCAAAGGCTTCCAGATAAACTTCCAGCGCATCGGGCGGGATATAGAGATCCTGCGGTATGGTGTCGAGTTGCTCGCCATAGATACGAACGTCAATTGCGAGCTGGGTCTGCATCAGTGAGCCACTGCGCGCGAAAACACGTGAATGACGATGACACCGCTGATGATGAGCGCAATGCCGAGTATGGCCGGCCAATCCAGCGATTGCTTGTAGAACACCCAGCCCAGGATGGCCACCAGCACGATGCCGACGCCAGCCCAGATGGCATACATAATGCCGACCGGAAACACGCGCAGGCTGACTGTCATGAAATAAAACGCAGTGCCATAGCCTGCCACCACCATGAGCGAGGGCACCAGGCGGGTGAAGCCCTCGGTGGATTTGAGGGCCGTGGTGGCAATCACCTCAGCGATGATTGCAATACCAAGCGCAAGCCAGTGGTTCATATCTGCTTCAAGAGTAATTCAGGCCCATGACCTCGCGCACATCCCGCATGGTCTCGCGTGCCAGCTTGCGGGCGCGCTCGCAGCCTTCGGCTACCACATTCTTGACCAGCATCGGGTCTTCGGCATACTGCGCCGCACGTTCCTGTATGGGCTTCAGCTCTTCCAGCACGCTCTCGATCACCGGCGTCTTGCATTCAATGCAACCAATGCCAGCACTGCGGCAGCCCTGCTGCACCCACTCGCGGGTTTTGTCGTCGGAATACACTTCATGCAGCTGCCATACCGGGCATTTCTCCGGATCACCCGGATCGGTACGGCGAATACGTGCAGGATCGGTCGGCATGGTCTTGATCTTCTTGGCCACCACGTCTGGCGATTCACGCAATGAAATCGTGTTGTTATAGGATTTGGACATTTTCTGCCCATCCAGCCCTGGCATCTTGGAGGCCGGAGTCAGCTTGTATTCCGGTTCCAGCAGGATGATCTTGCCGCCGCCTTCCAGGTAACCCAGCAAACGCTCCTTGTCGCCCAGGCTCATGCCCTGTTGCTCATCAATCATGGCACGGGCGGATTCCAGCGCTTCATCATCGCCGCTTTCCTGGTAGCGGGTGCGCAGCTCTTCGTACAAGGCGCCGCGCTTGTTGCCCAGCTTCTTGATCGCGGCCTGGGCTTTTTCTTCAAAGCCTTTTTCACGACCATAAATATGGTTAAAGCGACGGGCGATCTCGCGCGTGAATTCAATATGCGGAATCTGGTCTTCGCCCACCGGCACCTGGCTGGCCTTGTAAATCAGGATGTCAGCACTTTGCAGCAAAGGGTAGCCCAGGAAACCGTAGGTCGAGAGATCCTTACTGGCGAGCTTTTCCTGCTGGTCTTTATAGGTAGGCACGCGCTCCAGCCAGCTCAGCGGAGTAATCATGGACAGCAAGGTGTGCAGCTCGGCATGCTCAGGCACGCGCGACTGGATGAAAATGGTGGCACTGGCGGGATCTACACCGGCGGCCAGCCAATCAATCACCATCTCCCAGACACTTTCCTCAATGACTTCAGGGGTGTCGTAGTGGGTGGTCAGCGCATGCCAGTCAGCCACAAAAAACAGGCACTCATGCTCATGTTGCAGGCGCGTCCAGTTTTTCAGTACGCCATGATAATGCCCAAGATGTAGATTGCCTGTGGGACGCATCCCCGATAAAACACGCTCAACCGCCATGATGTCTAGAAGTCCAAAAAGTGAATTGTTATTTGAATAGCCAAGATATTAAGCTGATCGAGGCGTTTATGAAAGGATGCATGATCTGCGACAGCAGCCCGGTAAACAGCAGCACCAGCAAAATAACAAAGCCATAACGCTCAACGCCTGCGTATTTTTCCGCCAGGTGGTTGGGCAGCAGGCTGACGGCAATCCGTCCGCCATCCAGCGGTGGTAGCGGCAAGAGATTCAGCACCATCAGCACCACATTGATCATGATGCCAGCCTGCGCCATCAGGCTTAATGGCACGGCCATACTCGGCGATAGCGCGGGGGCAAATTTCCAGATCAGGGCCCAGATGAGCGCCATGATGAGATTGGACGCAGGACCAGCCGCCGCCACCCACAGCATGTCTTTTTTAGGATGCCGCAAACGCGAGAAATCCACAGGCACGGGTTTGGCCCAGCCAAACAGGATGCCACCAAAAAACAGGGTGAGCGCCGGAATCAGGATGGTGCCGATCGGATCAATGTGGCGCAGCGGATTCAGCGTAATGCGGCCAGCCTGATGGGCCGTCATGTCGCCAAAATAGCGGGCGGCATAGCCATGCGCCGCTTCATGGACGGTGATGGCAAAAATAACGGGCAGCGCATAAATTGCAATTTTCTGGATGAAAGTGAGTTCCATGGCGAACGAGGATTTCCTTAAAAAGTGGAACGTTATTCAGTGAGGCCAAAAGGTGCCAGGCTCCCGGCACCGGCTCTGACCAATATGGGGCTGTCGCCGGTGAGATCAATCACGGTGGTCGGCGTGGCGGAACAGGCACCGGCATCAATCACCAGGCCCAGCTGGTGTTCCAGCCGGTCGCGGATTTCCCAGGCTTCATTCAGGACATCTTCCTCCCCCGGCAATTGCAGCGACATGCTGAGCAAAGGCTCATCCAATGCTTCCAGCAAAGCTTGCGTTACGGCGTGATCCGGGACGCGCAGCCCCAGGGTGCTGCGCTTGGGGTGCTGCAGGCGACGTGGCACTTCACGCGTCGCTTTCAGGATAAAGGTGTATTGCCCCGGCGTATTGGCCTTGAGCAGACGAAACTGGCTGTTATCCACCTGGGCATAGACGGCAAGTTCGCTCAAGTTGCGGCAAACCAGGGTGAACAAATGGTCATCATCCACGCCGCGGATGGCACGTATTCTGTCCTGCGCGTCCTTGTTGCCGACCACGCAGCCAAGCGCGTAGCTGGAGTCGGTGGGATAGGCCACTACCCCACCATTGCGCAGAATCTCCACGGCTTGCGCGATCAGGCGCGGCTGGGGGTTCTGCGGATGTAAAACAAAATATTGGGCCATTCAGACGTGCCTGTCGTTAAAGTGGAGATGCTGCAGAAGGTAAGGGAGCAAGTTTTTCCAGCTCTGGCCAATCCTGCCAGACCGGAGTGCATCCATGCGGGAGATCGGGCAAGCGCCCCATCTCGATATAGGTGTGGCCAGGGCCATGATAATCCGACCCCAGTGATGCCCGCAGGCTGAATTGCCGTGCCAGTTTGCCAAACTCCTGAAACTGGTCGGGCGTATGGCTGCCAGTGACGACTTCAATCGCGCTGCCGCCCAAAGACCGAAACTCCTCCAGCAATAACAGCATGTTGGTGCGGCCAAGATCGTAGCGGCCGGGATGCGCCAGCACGGCAACGCCACCACTCTCGATAATCCAGCCGAGTGCTTCATCCAGGTCGGCCCAGTGGTGTTCGTAATACCCCGGCTTGCCTTTGACCAGATAGCGCTTGAACACCTTGCGTGTATCGGCGGCATAGCCAGCCTCGACCAGATAGCGGGCAAAATGGGTGCGGCTGATAATGCCTTTGGCGTGCTTATAAGCGCCTTCCAGGCTGCCTTCGACACCGGCCGCCTGCAGGCTCGCTGCCATGCCCTGGGCACGGATATGACGACCGGCCCGGATTCGGGCCAGGCCATCGACCAGCGGTTGGTAGGCCGGATCTATGCGCAAGCCCACAATATGCAGGGTGCGGCGTTTCCAGGTCACCGAGATTTCAACCCCGGAGACAAACTGCATGCCATGCTCATCCGCCACCTGGCGTGCCTCCTCCAGGCCGGCGACATCGTCGTGATCGGTCAGCGCGAGCAGTCTCACCCCCTGGGCTGCCGCGTGGCGCACCAGTTCTGCCGGGGTCAACGTACCGTCGGAAACCGTGGAGTGGCTATGCAGATCAATCAAGAAAAGCGTCTCGAAAACATCTTGCAGCACGCCATGTCGGGCTGGCAATGAAGAACATGAAGTGTAAAGTCTTGTGGCACAAGACGAATCATAGCAAAATACCGATAGGGCTAATACCTCACGCATGCAAATGCGGCAACTCATCCTCACGCGTAAGGCTTGTTATGAAGTTTCTTTTTGACCTCTTCCCGGTCATTCTGTTTTTCATTGTCTTCAAGATTTCCGGCATATATGCCGCGACAGCGGTGGCGATGATCGCCACAGTGCTGCAAATCGCCTGGGTGAAGTTCAAGCATGGCAAGGTCGATAACATGCTGATCGCCAGTGGCGTCATCATTATTGTCTTTGGCGGCGCCACCCTGTTTTTGCATGACGAAAATTTTATCAAGTGGAAGCCGACCATACTTTATTGGGTATTCGCCATTGCCATGGTGGTATCGCAGTTTTTCTTTGGCAAGAATGCCATGCGCGCCCTCATGGAAAAACAGGTCACCATGGCGGATAGCGTCTGGAGCAAACTGAATCTGGCCTGGGCCTTGTTCTTTACCTTTCTGGGCTTCCTCAATCTGTACGTTGCCTTTCACTACTCCACCGACATCTGGGTCGATTTCAAGCTGTTCGGCACCATGGGCCTGATGTTTCTGTTCATCATCGGCCAGACCCTGGTCCTCAACAAATACATGGAAAGCAACGAGTGATGTGGTATGCCATCGTGGCGCAAGATACGCCAGACAGTCTGCAAAAACGCCTGCAGGCCCGCCCGGAACACCTGGCAAGATTGCAGGCCATGCAGGATGCTGGCCGTCTGTTGCTGGCAGGCCCCTTCCCGGCGATTGATAGCATAGACCCCGGCCCGGCAGGCTACAGCGGCAGCCTTATCGTGGCTGAATTTGCCACGCTGCAGGAAGCCACAGACTGGGCCAATGCCGATCCTTTTGTGGCTGCTGGCGTGTATGCCGAGGTCAGCGTCAAACCTTTTCGCAAGACCCTGCCCGCCTGATGTCACTTCTAGACGAAATCCGCACACGGCTGGCGGTGCTGGAGCCTGTTGATCTTACCATTCAGGATGACAGCGCCCTGCATGCGGGGCATGCCGGTAACGGCGGTGGTGGACACTTCAATGTGTGCGTTGTCAGCTCGCAATTTAGCGGCAAATCACCCATAATCCGGCATCGGATCGTTTACCAGGCACTCGCAGACTTGATACCCAGCAGAATTCACGCGCTCAGCATTCGTGCTCTCGCTCCCGATGAAAACAATCCCTAATCAACCCCTCATTGAAATGACAAGGAAGTATGAACATGAAAATCACACTTAGAGCCTTGCTGGCCATCGTTGCCATCGGCATTTCCAGCCTGGCGATGGCGGCTGACCCGGCTGTGGCCACCGTCAACGGCAAGCCGATCAAGCAGTCGCTCTTCGATTACATCACCAAGGATGCGGCTGCCCGCGGCCAGAATGTGGATGACAATGTACGTACCGTCATCGTCAACCGCCTGATCAGCAGCGAGCTGATCTATCAGGAAGCGCAACGCAGCGGCTTTGACAAACGCCCTGAGTACGTGGCCAAACAAGAGCTGGCCGCCCGTGAATTGCTGGTGAACAGCTATCTGGAAGACTACCTGAAAAAAAATCCCGTGAGCGATGCTGCGGTCAAGGCTGAATACGAGAAGTACAAGCAGGAAGTCGGCGACAAGGAATACAACGCACGCCACATTCTGGTTGCCACCGAAGCAGAAGCCAAGGACATCATTGCTCAACTCGGCAAGGGTGCTGATTTCGCCAAGCTGGCCAAGGAAAAATCCAAGGATCCAGGTGGCAAGGAAAATGGTGGTGATCTGGGCTGGTTTGCACCAGGCAGCATGGTCAAGCCGTTCAGCGAAGCCGTCACCAAGATGAAAAAGGGCAGCTATACTGCAGATCCCGTACAAACCCAGTTTGGCTGGCATGTCATCAAGCTGGAAGATGTGCGTGACGCGCAACCTATGCCTTTTGAAAAAGTACAGGATGCCCTGAAAAAACAACTGCAACAACGCCAGCTGGAAAAACTGCTGTCCGATTTGCGCAGCAAGGCGAAGATTGTAGAAAATCCTGCCAAGAAGTAAGCCCGGCTAAGCCCGGAGTTGTTCGGGCCTAGCACTTGGCGCGATTAAAAAAGACCTGGCTAGCCAGGTCTTTTTTTTATGCGTCGCCCACGTGAACCCAGGCATTTTTATGCATCACTTGCACATGCCGCCGAGTGCTTTACACTGGCATGCATTCGCATTTTTATTCGCTTGCCCATATCCTGATGATATCCACCATTTCGTATCAAGTTCGTCTCGGCCAGCCCGCCACTCATCTCTTTGAAGTGCAATGCACTATCGCCAAGCCCGATCCTCAGGGGCAAGAGGTTTCACTGCCTGCCTGGATACCGGGCAGCTATCTGGTAAGAGATTTTGCGCGCCATATTGTGAGCATGGAGGCGATGTCCAGCGGCAAGGCCGTCGAGATCGCAAAAGTCAGCAAACACCTCTGGCAGTGTGCCCCCTGCAAAGGTCCGCTGACCTTGCGCTATCAGGTATATGCCTACGACCTCTCGGTGCGGACGGCCTACCTTGACGACGAACGCGGCTACTTCAATGGCTCCAGCCTGTTTCTCTGTGTGACAGGACAAGAACATGCCCCCTGTCAGGTGACGCTGCATGCTCCCGACATCAAAGGTTGGCAAGTCGGTACCGCACTTCCCGCCATCAAGGTAAATCGCGCCGGATTCGGCTTGTACCAGGCGCCTGACTATCGCGCGCTCATTGATTACCCGGTGGAGATAGGCAAGCTCGCTATCGTGACATTCAAGGCCGCTGGCATTCCGCACCGCCTGATTATTTCAGGCGCGCATCAGGCAGACCTTAAAAGAATAGCCCGCGACCTCAAGACCTTGTGCGAAACGCATATCGGCTTTTTTGGCAGCGCGCCATTTGAGCGTTACGACTTCATGCTGTATGCCGCGGGCGATGACCAGTATGGCGGCCTGGAACATCGCGACTCCACCAGCCTGATCTGCCCGCGCAGCTGGCTGCCCTCCACAGGTGCGGAGGCTGATACCAGCCGTTATCAGGATTTCCTGGGGCTGTGCAGCCATGAATATTTCCATGCCTGGCATGTGAAGCGCATGCGCCCCCAGGCATTTGTGGAACCCGACCTCGGGCAGGAAGCCTACACCCGCCTGCTGTGGGTGTTTGAAGGATTTACTGCGTATTACGATACCCTGATGCTGGTACGCAGTGGCCTGATGTCGCCCGAGGAATATCTCAAGGACCTGGCCAAAACCATCACCCGCTACCTGCGCACGCCTGGCCGCCATGTGCAACGTGTCGATGAATCCAGCTTTGATGCATGGATCAAGCTCTACAAGCCGGATGAGAACACGCCGAATGCGCAGATCAGCTATTACCTGAAAGGCTCACTGGTGGCACTGGCGCTTGACCTTACCCTGCGCAAGAAAGGCAGCTCGCTGGATATCCTGATGCAAGGCATGTGGCGGGATTACCAGTTAACGGGGGCAGCCATGGCCGAAGAACAGATGGATGCTCTTATCTTGAAGCACACCGGGCACGACTTGCGCAAACTTCTGGACAAGCTGGTACGTGGTACCGAGGACCCCGCCTTCCGCAAGCTGCTTGCCAACGTTGGCATTGATTATCAGGATGAAGCCAAGCCTACTGCCAGCAACAGCCTGCGCAGCGCCTGGGGCTTGCAGCTGGCCAACGAGCAGGACACGCGCATCGCGCATGTCTATCGCAACAGCTCGGCCGAAGAGGCGGGCCTGGCCGCACAGGATGTGATTATTGCCGCCGATGGCATCAAAGCCAGCGCCAAACAGTTACAGGAACAGGTAGCACGACTGGCTGAAGGCGCCAGCCTCACACTGCATTTCTTCCGCAGAGACCAGCTCAGGAAATGCCGTATCACCAAACGCAGCCAGACCGTGGCGGAATGCAGCTTGCACATGCTGGCGGAAGAGCACCCACTGCGAGCATCGTGGCTGGCGACAGTGAAGAATTCAGCCAAGCAGCGAGATGGCAAACACAAATCCGGCATGCCAGCTTGAGCAAATTGTGAAATAATAAGAATAATTATCATTTGTTGAACAAACCAATGTCCGACCTTTCACAACTGCAGCCTGGCACCCATGCGGTGATCTGCGGTATAGATGCTGATGAATCCCTGTTCCAACGGCTTGCCGCGCTGGGTTTCCGCATCGGCAAGAAAATCGAAGTCATCCGCCGTGCCAGTTTTAACGGCCCCTTGCATGTTCGCATCGGCACCACCGATATCATCCTGCGCATCACTGAAGCGCGCCGCATACAGATTAGCCAACAATGAAACGTATCGCCCTGCTCGGCATGCCCAACACGGGCAAATCCACTTTTTTCAATCGTGTCAGCGGCGCTTCGGCGCGTGTCGGCAACTGGCCGGGCATCACGGTAGACCTGATGGCCGCCAAGCTGCTGCTGGGTGGTCACATCGTCGAGATCATCGACCTGCCAGGCATTTATGACCTGCATGGGTTTTCAGATGATGAATCCGTGGTCAGGCATTTTCTTGAAAACAACGATGTCGACCTTGCCGTCATCGTGCTCAATGGCTCGCAGATAGACCGTCAGCTTTCCCTCGCCTTGCAGGTAAAAGCGCTGGGCCTGCCCTGTATTCTGCTGCTGAACATGAGCGACGAGGCAAAAAAATCCGGCATCACCTTCAACCTGCCCGGCATGCAGCAGCAATTGCAGATGCCTGTCATGCAGATCAGCGCCAAGCATGGCAATGGCTGCCCGGAAGCCCTGAAGGAAGCCGCCCGCCATCTGGCCGAGCAGCACCCCAGCCCGGCGGAGATTCGCGAACAACTGAAAAACGACGACACCATCGAAAACCAGATGGAAGCCATCGTCAAAAGCACCGTGCATTACCCGGCGCAGCTGGATGATGTGGTGACCTCACGCATAGACCGTGTGTTGCTGCACCCATGGCTAGGCCTGCCCCTGTTTTTTGCTGCCATGTATCTGCTGTTCCAGTTTATTTTTACCTTGGGCACGCCCTTGCAGGAAGGCATTGCCTGGGCGCTGGATCTGTTCCGTGCCGATGTACTGGAGCCATTGCTGAAGAATGCGCCTGCCTGGTTCAGCGGCCTGATGCTGGATGGCATCTACAACGGCATCGGCACGGTCGCGGCATTCATTCCGATCATCGTGCTGTTTTTCCTGGTAATGACCATGGTGGAAGACAGCGGCTATCTGTCGCGCGCCGCTTTTCTGGTGGATGCGCTGATGGCCAAGATGGGCCTGGATGGCCGTGGTTTTGTGATGATGCTGATGGGCTTTGGCTGTAATGTGCCGGCCCTGATGGGAACCCGGGTCATGCGTTCGCGCAATATGCGCCTGCTCACCATGCTGGTCATCCCGCTTTCGCTTTGCTCGGCCCGCCTGCAGGTGTTCCTGTTCATGACGGCCACGCTGTTCACACCGAAGCAGGCACCGCTGGTGCTGTTTTCGCTCTACATGGTGAGCTTTGCCACCATTTTCCTGACGGCGGTGATTTACAAAGGCCGCTATAGCAGCACCGAGCCGTTTATTCTGGAGCTGCCGCCTTATCGCTTCCCCACGCCACGCCAGATCTGGTTGCGCGGCTGGCAAGAGGTGCGCCATTTCCTCACGCGCGCCAGCAAGTTCATCATCATCGGGGTGCTGCTGGTCTGGGCGCTGACCAACTTCCCCAGCGACGTTCCTGCAGCCAGCGCAGGCACCATTGCCGGCATGATAGGCACCTGGCTGGCGCCCGTGCTCAACCCGGTTGGCATTGACGGCCAGCTGGCGATAGCGCTGATTTTTGGCTTTGTGGCAAAGGAAATCGTCGTGGGCGCGCTCGCCGTGATCTATGGCCTGCAGGGCGATGCCCTGATGCAAGTCATGGCGACCAAGCTGGACTGGGTACAAGGCATGAGCTTCATGCTGTTCACGCTGATCTACACCCCCTGCCTCTCCACCATTGCCACGCTCAAGAACGAGTCCAAAAGCATAGGCTTCATGATGCTCTCGCTATTATGGTCGCTGGGCCTGGCGTGGGTAGTGAGCTTTGTGTTTTACCAGACGGCGCGCGCACTGGGCTATTAGCCAGCGGACAACACACGCCTGGCAGCAGAATGACAAAAGGCCCGAGCCGCCATGGCGTCGGGCCTTTTGTTTTATTGAATGTCCGTTCATGACGAACGCCGGGCACTTAACAGACTTACCTGACTTACTGACTTAACTCCGAAACATGAAATATACCGCGCCCAGCAGGCACAAACCCGCCCACAGATAATCCAGCTTGAGTGGCTGATGCATATAAAACACGGCAAACGGCACAAAGACCATCAGCGTGATGACTTCCTGCAGCACCTTGAGCTGGCCCAGGGAGAGCACGGTAAAGCCTGCGCGGTTGGCAGGCACCTGAAACATGTATTCGACAAACGCGACCAGCCAGCTGAGAAATGCAGCGACATACCAGGGTTTGTCATTGAGGCTTTTAAGGTGGGCATACCATGCAAACGTCATGAAGACGTTTGACATGGTCAGCAACAGCACTGTCTTGGCAATGACCGGCATAAAGAGGATCTAGCCCACCTGGGGCCAGCCTAGATGGCGGCCTCGTCCGTTTCGCCAGTACGAATACGCACCACTTGTTCGACATTCGACACGAAAATCTTGCCGTCACCAATCTTGCCAGTGCGAGCTGCCTTGATGATAGCTTCCATCGCGGCATCCAGCAGGCTGTCGGCAATAATCAGCTCAACCTTGATCTTGGGCAGGAAGTCCACCACGTATTCAGCACCGCGATAAAGTTCGGTATGGCCTTTCTGACGGCCAAAGCCTTTTACTTCTGTCACGGTCAGGCCATTCACACCGATTTCAGACAGCGCTTCACGCACTTCGTCGAGTTTGAATGGTTTGATGATTGCTTCAATTTTCTTCATTTGCTTATGTCCCCTAGCCTCTTTTAGTTGATTCAGTCTTTGCTCACGAATCTGGACACCACAGGATACCGTCGGTCCAGACCAAATCCGCGCTCTGTCACTCGCACGCCAATCGGCGATTGTCGCCGTTTGTATTCATTGCGGTCTATCAGGTTGAGCACGCGCGCGACATCCTGCTCGCGATATCCCATGGCAATGATTTCCTGCCGGCTGCTATCCCGCTCGACATACGCCTCCATGATGGCATCCAGCACATCATAGGGCGGCAGGCTATCCTGATCGGTTTGCCCGTGCCGCAGTTCCGCCGACGGTGGCCGAATAATGATGCGCTCGGGAATCACCTGCGACAGGCTGTTGCGGTAGCGGGCCAAACGATACACCAATGTCTTGGAGATATCCTTCAGTACAGCGAAACCGCCAGCCATATCACCATACAGGGTGGAATAGCCCACGGCCATTTCACTCTTGTTGCCCGTGGTAAGCACTATGCTACCAAACTTGTTCGATAATGCCATTAAAAGCATGCCACGAATGCGGGCTTGCAGATTCTCTTCGGTGAGATCAAAGCTGGTTCCGGTAAAAGGTTCGGCCAGCGTCGCACAAAACTGGTCAAACAGCGGCTTGATCGGCAGCTCCGTGTATTTAACCCCCAGCAATTGCGCCATCTGGCGGGCGTCATCCACGCTCATGTCGGCAGTGAATTCCGAAGGCATCATCACGGCATGCACCTTGTCAGCGCCCAGGGCATCGACGGCAATCGCCAGGGTCAACGCCGAGTCTATCCCGCCAGACAAGCCCAGCACGGCGCCGGGGAAACCATTTTTTTGCACATAATCGCGCAGGCAAAGAGTTAATGCCTGGTAGGCAGATTCTTCACGTGTCAGACCTGGCGCGATCTCGGCAGGCAGCGGGTTGGCGCGGTTCTGCGGACTGAGATCTATGCTGACCAGCGCCAGCTGCTCAGTGAAGGCAGGCAATTGCTGCACAGGCGCGCCACAACGATCAATCACCACCGAGTTGCCATCAAACACCAGCTCATCCTGGCCGCCCACGAGATTGGCATATACCAGCGGCAAGCCGGTCTCTTCCACGCGCTTGCCCAATACCTTGTAGCGCTGTTGCTGTTTTTCGAGGTGAAACGGCGAGGCATTCAGCACCAGCAGCAATTCAGCACCGGCCTGCTTGCTGACTTTTGCCGGGCCTGGCTCCCAGACATCGGCGCAAATCAGGATACCGCAGCGCACGCCTTGATGTTCAAACACGCCAGCCTTGTTACCGGGAGAAAAGTAGCGCACCTCATCAAACACGCTATGGTTAGGCAGGGCATGCTTGTGATACGTAAGCACGATGCGTCCGCCCTGCAATACCGAGGCAGCGTTGTAACACCGCCCATGCTCACGGTGGGGATGGCCGACGACCACGGTAATATCCGCAGGCAATGCCTTGGCTAGCGCTTGCAGTTCACGCTGGCAATGGTGGGTAAAGTCTTCACGCAACAACAGGTCTTGCGGCGAGTAACCGCTCAAGGCCAGCTCTGGTGTCAGCATCAAGCTGGCGCCAGCGGCCTTGGCTTCATGCGCATAGCTCAATATCCTGGCAGCATTCCCGGCGAGATCGCCCACTACGCAATTGATCTGGGCGATGGCAACCTGCATCTGCGATTTACTAATAGCTTCCACCTGCATCTTTGATGAGTTGTACGATTTCTGCGTTGCCACCCTTGAGGGCATATACCAGGGCTGTCAGTCCGTATTGATCCTTGGTTTTGACATTGGCGCCGCGCTCCAGCATCAGCTTGACCATGGAAACCGAGCCATTGTCCACCGCCAGCTGCAATAGCGGCGTGCCTTCGGAATCGCGATGATTGACGTCAGCGCCATTGTCCAGCAGCACAGTAGCGGCATCGACATTCGACTTCTTGACTGCCCAGGTGAGCGCAGTCCATTTGGAGCTATCCTGCTCATTGACCTTAGCACCACGCTCCAGCAACAGCTTCACCGCAGCGGCATTGCCTTCGCGGGCTGCCCACATCAGGGCCGTTGCGCCGAAACGATCCCGGGCACGCATGTCCGCCCCGTTATCAATCAGGGTATTGATCGTGGGCAAGTCGCCATTCTTGGCGGCATACATCAGCACGCTCTTGCCATCGTCACTCTTGGCGCTGGCATCTACGCCATTCTTCACCAGCAGATCCACCATCTCGCTGTAGCCAGACGTGGCGGCCATGCCCAATGCACTCCAGCCGGATTCATCGCGAATTTTGGGGTCAGCGCCGTTTTCCAGCAGCACTTTTGCCGTGGCCACAAAGTTCTTTTTGGCCGCCATCATCAGCGCTGTCCAGCCGCCGTTATCCTTGGCATTGACGTTGGCGCCCTTCTGCAGCAGCAGCTTGACCACATCAGCCTTGTCCTTGCGCGCCGCATACATCAGCGCGGTCACACCATCGGCATCCTTGGTGTTGGGGCTGGCGCCGCTGTCCAGAATGGCTTTGACCGTGGCGATATCGCCTTTGGAAGATACCGTCAGCAAATAGGGAATCTGCTCGGCGGCCTGCGCGACGGGCAAGGCCAATGGCAATGCCAGCACGGGAGCTGCCAGGGCCAGCAGGAGTTTTATTGCAACCTTGTCAGGATAGCGCCGCATGTGATTCCTTTGTGATCAATTCGCTGGGGTCGCGGCCTTGATGGCCGCTTGTACTGCTTCGCCGAGTCCGGCTGGTGAGCTGGCGACAATAACACCCGCCTGCTCCAGGGCCCGTATCTTGTCTTCTGCCTTGCCGCTGCCACCGGAGATAATCGCCCCGGCATGGCCCATGCGCTTGCCCTTGGGCGCCGTCTGGCCGGCAATATAGCCTGCCACTGGCTTGGTCACATGCTGCTTGATGTACTCGGCAGCCGCCTCTTCGTCGGCACCGCCAATTTCGCCCACCATGATGATGGCTTCGGTTTCGGGGTCTTGTTCAAACAATGCCAGGCAATCAATAAAGTTCATGCCGCGGATAGGATCGCCACCTATGCCGACACAGGTGGACTGGCCCAGGCCCAAGGCAGTGGTCTGGTGTACCGCTTCATACGTGAGGGTGCCGGAGCGGGAAACAATCCCCACCTTGCCACGCAGGTGAATGCTGCCCGGCATGATGCCGATTTTGCAGGCATCGGGTGTGATGACGCCTGGGCAGTTGGGCCCGATCAGACGGGCTCCATTGGCCTTCAGCGCGGCCTTGACATTGAGCATGTCCAGCACGGGGATGCCCTCGGTAATACAGACGATCAGCGGAACGCCTGCATCGCAGGCTTCGAGGATAGAGTCAGCAGCAAAAGGTGGCGGCACGTAGATCACCGATGCATTGGCACCGGTTTCACGCACGGCATCGCGCATGGTATTGAATACGGGTAAATCCAGATGCTGCTGACCGCCCTTGCCAGGCGTCACGCCGCCCACCATGCGGGTGCCATAGGCCAGCGCCTGCTCGGAATGAAAAGTACCCTGCTTGCCGGTAAACCCCTGGCACAGGACCTTGGTATGTTGATCAACCAGAATTGCCATGATTACGCTTTCACTGCTGCATTATTGACGGCACGCACCGCCTGTTGGGCGGCATCGGTCAGACCGGCTGCCGAGATAATCGAGAGACCGCTTTCGCTCAGCATCTTTCTGCCAAGCTCAACGTTTGTACCTTCGAGACGGACGACAACGGGAATCTGGATGCCAACTTCTTTCACCGCGGTGATGATGCCTTCGGCAATGATGTCGCAGCGCATGATGCCGCCGAAGATATTCACCAGGATGGCCTTGACGTTGCTATCAGCCAGAATGATCTTGAACGCGCGCGCCACAGTGGCCGCCGTTGCGCCACCGCCCACATCCAGAAAGTTGGCAGGCGCGCCACCATGCAGCTTGATCAGGTCCATGGTCGCCATGGCAAGCCCGGCGCCGTTGACCATACAGCCGATGTTGCCGTTGAGTGCAATGTAATTGAGCCCGGCGTTGTGCGCTTCGGCTTCCTTGGCATCGTCCTGGCTCCAGTCGCGCTGCTCGGCCAGGGCCTTCTGCCGGTAAAGCGCGTTATCGTCCACGCTCATCTTGCAATCCAGTGCCACCAGCGCACCTTCGGCCGTCACCACCAGCGGATTGATCTCCAGCAAGGCAAGGTCGTTTTCCTTGAAAAGCTTGTACAAGCCCTTGGCAAGGCGCACAAAGGCGGCAATCTGCTCACCGGCCAGACCGAGGCCAAACGCCAGGTTGCGCGCCTGAAAATCCACCAGACCATTCAAGGGGTCGCACACTTCCTGCAGAATTTTTTCCGGCTGAGTGGCAGCGATTTCTTCAATATCCATGCCGCCCGCAGCCGAGGCTACCATCACCACGCGCTCCAGGCTGCGATCCACCAGCAGAGAGAGATACAGCTCACGCGCAATCGGCAAGGTCTGCTCCACCAGCACCTGCAATACAGGCTGACCATCCGGCGCGTTCTGATACGTGACCAGCGGCTTGCCGAGCAAGCTGGCGGCCACCGCTTCCACATCCTGATACGACTTCACCACCTTGACGCCACCGGCCTTGCCGCGGCCACCCGCGTGAATCTGCGCCTTCACCACCCAGGCATCACCACCAATGCTCTTGGCGGCCTCAACGGCGGATTGGGGGTTCTCTGCGACCTGACTCTGGGGAATGGGCAAACCGTAGCGCTGCAATAGGCTTTTGGCCTGATACTCGTGCAAATTCATAGAAGGGGCTTAGTGTGGATGCAATACCGCATTTTCGCGCAATTCGGCCTATTGCGCCAGTGCAGATAGCGGCCCGGAAGCCGCATGCAGAGCCCGCGCAATGTATAATGCCAGCCTTACTCACAGACTTCGATCCCTGCCATGCGTCTCGTTGTTCAAGGCTCTGCCATTAGCTTCTCGCACCTCGCCCACTTGCACCAGCTCAGCGGTGCCCAGCAAGGGCTGCAATTCACGCAACTGGCCGAGCACGCCTACAGCCTGCCACGACAAACCGAAGCGCAGCAAAACGTCATCGACTTCTGTCGCGAGCAACAGATTGACTGCGCCTATGTTGATGACAAGCACACCCTCAAGCGCTTCGGCCTGGCAGTGATGGACATGGACTCCACCCTCATCAGCATTGAATGCATAGACGAGATCGCCGATATGTACGGCCTCAAACCACAAGTCGCCGCCATTACCGAAAGCGCCATGCGCGGTGAAATCGAATTCGCCGAAAGCCTGCGCCGCCGCGTGGCTCTGCTGGAAGGCCTGGAAGACTCCGCCCTGCAACGCGTGATCGACGAGCGACTGCAACTCAACCCCGGCGCCCAGACCTGGATAGACGCCTGCCGCGAAAACGGCATACGCACCATGCTGGTATCTGGTGGTTTTGATTTCTTTGCAGACAAGGTAAAAGCCATGCTGGGCCTGGACTATGCCCAGGCCAACTCCCTGGAAATCGTGAACGGCAAACTCACGGGCAAGGTGCTCGGCCATATCGTCGACGCCCAGGCCAAGGCCGATTTTCTGATCGCCACCCGCGACAAACTAGGACTGAGCGCGGATCAGGTAGTCGCGATTGGTGACGGCGCCAACGACCTCAAGATGATGTCCGTCGCCACTGCGGGTGTCGCGTATCATGCCAAACCTATCGTGCAGCAGCAGGCTACTTACGCGCTGAATCATGTGGGGCTGGAAGGCCTAGTGGGATTGTTTGCATGAACACAATGCAAATGATGAGACCATGCCCGTTTTTCTCCGGTCGCCTTCCTGTAACCAGCATCTAACCATTGAATGATTAATACACAATTACCGATCGGTAATTTTCATAACAACCTCGACCATTTATCATCATAAAATTACCTATCGGTAATTAAGCGTTCAAAACTTAGAGAGAATGTGAACCCCAAAAACTAATGTCAATTATCAATATTCAGGAACCAATATTCTGAGAGGAAAGGCCGGGAGGCACATTCTTCCAGCGTTTTATCAGATGCATTTATTATACCAAACCGATAACGGCAATACTCTGCCAGATCACTTCGGGTTTTTTGAGGTAACTCTTGGATTGAAGGCAAATCAGCCTCAGTAAGTAATGGATTAATAAACGTCAACTTTAAGGTCATCTCTTTTTTCAAAAAAATTACAATATAACTTTCTTCAATCCAAGCATCTTCTGCTAACCCAACATTCAGCCAGACCAAAAATAAGACAATCAATCCAATAGCAATCTTATATTTTCTCATGGTTCCATCAGCCCCGTTACTTTACGCAGATTTTTCACTAACTCCATGCCAACATTACCAGGACATATTTTGTTTTCATCATATTGGTATGGAAACTCTCGATGCCCGCCTAATATCTTGATGGGGAAAAATTCACTCAGAATAAAGACTAATTTTCTGGCAGAGTCAATCTGGGCTTCAGGCGCCACAGGTGTTGCGAAAAATAAACTTGTAAACTTGGACTTACCCCCCACCCCCTCTCCTGGCACTGTAAGATTCTCTAATAGGACTATCCCTATGGCTCCTGTATTGTACTCTTTAAGATGCTGCCCTTTAAACCTGATGTCCCTTGCCTCAAATATGTTACCCATGCAATCTATTGCATAGTGGTACCCAATATCATCGAAACCCTTTTCGTACATATGCAAATGCTGGACATCCTGCAATTGAAGCGCTGCTGGGCCGCAAGACATGCTGCGCCCAGCATGATGAATCGCAATCATTGTATAGTTCCAATCATCCTTCATATTGGCCGATCTATTTTTACTTGCAGCCCAGTCTGAACGTGTAACAAAATTCATGCCACTTTCAATAACTCTATGGATAATTGCCTCTCTGACTGCCGCCCGGTCGTTTACGGTTATTTCGACAACTTGTCCATGCTTATGGTCATGCTCAGCAATTTCATGTGTCCATCGTTGGACTATATAATTTCTATCTGTCATATGTGCCTCCAGAAATCAGGAGTTTATTGGGAGATGTAAACACCATAAACAGACTTATCAGCTGGCCATCATCTGCCATGACATCAATTTTTCCATCACTATCTGTCACAGCCTCACTCACTTCCCCTCCTTTTTTTATTACTACTTTTCTATTTGACAACGGCTGTCCTGTTTCACTGTCTTTGAATTGAAATACCTTGCCGCCAGCCCTCTTTATAATACTTTCCGATAATTTAAGGCCCGCATACTCCAACCACTCTTCGCAACCATACATTTTTAAAATAGCGTCATAATTAAATCCGGCTGTGTAGTTGGTCATCCGGGCGACCAATCTCGGCGGAACAGAACATTTGCATACACACAAATCACCATCCAGATTGATTTGCCTACCATCTGACCCTAGCATCGGTCTAAAAGGAGGTATGCATTTCGTTACACCATAACTATCACAGGCGGGACACCATACTTTGTCGCCTTCACAACTTATATCGGCCGCCTCATTACCAATCGTCCAAGGGGAGGGTAATGGTAGAGACTCAACACGGCCACCTGCCGTCGTTTTATCTCCGTTTACAACATATGCTCTTGAAATTTTCATGATTAAAATCTCATTACATTCAAAATTAATAGAATAAATACATTAATTTTTTGTGGATATATCCCCCAGAGGCAATCTCAATTACAAAATGACTAGGCAAAAAAAAGCGCCTCTGTTGAGGCGCTACTAAATCGTAATTTTTATATATTTCAATGCTTTTTCGGATGCAAAGGCAGCCACACTACTTCGCCTGCTTTCATGTCAGGCACGATGAGGTATTTTTCATCCTTGCTAAGGGCAATGTCGGCAGATGCCTTGAAACCGTCTTTCAGCAATTTCACTTCGTCGTCGTGACCCAGTTCAAATACCTTGCCGTTTTTCCAGTCGCTGACGTAGATAACGCCGGAGCTGGCATGCACCAGGCCATCACCACCGCCAAAACCTTCCGCGAGCTTGGTGAGCTTTTTGGATTTCATGTTGTAGCTGTAGAGGATGCCGGAGGCAAAGTCGACTTCGAGCAGAACATCGCCGGTATCATCCACCACCAGGCCATTGGGGCTGAGTACTTTGGGATCCTGCTTGCCGTCGATCACCAGCGTAACCTTGCCGGCCTTGTCCAGGCGGTAAATGGCGCCACCGCTGCCGGTGTTGATATCGCCACTGTCGCTGACGTAGAGATTGCCTTTGGGATCAGGCTCAATGTCATTCAGGAACTGCGGCGTCACCGGAAATGCCTTGGCATCGGCAAACACTTCCCACTTGCCGTCGGGTTTGACCTTGAGCACGCGCGCCTTGTCGGTGACATAAATATCCTGCCCGATAATCGCCAGGCCTTTGGGATCATCCATGCCGGTTGCGAATACGCTGACCTTGCCATCGGGTGAGATGACGCTGATCTGACCATCGCCATCTTTGCCGAATTCGCCGATTTCAGACACAAACACGCGGCCATCCTTGGTTTGCAGCACGGATTCTGGCGTTTTGAAGCCGCCTATGGTTTTGCCTTCGTGGGCATGCGCCAGCGGCGCGAACAGCACGGACAACGCAAGCACAAGCGGGGTGAGACGGGGAATTCGGGTCATGGCGTATATCTCCTGGGTTGGTTATTTAGGACTTTTTATAGAAGGCAGCACGCTCACCATGGAACATGGCGTAGCGGTTTCGTTGGAGGGAATGCCATTTTTCACGGCATCGCTGAATGCGGGATCGGCTTTCATCTTGGTTACCACTTGCTGCATGGCGAGCTTGTAGGATTGTTCCACCTGATAGGCAGGCACAACATCCAGATAGCCGGTTTTTTGCGACTCGCCGACATAGGTGCCTATCGGCTTGCCGCTACCACTATAAGCGCTGGCGATAATGGTGCCGTAGAAAATCTTCATGTGCGGGTTGTAGAACATCTTGGGCTGCAGCTTGACCAGCGTATTACCCACCAGATTGCTCTCGCACATGCCGACCTTGCCAAACTCGGCCCCCATCACCTCTTTGGCAACCGGCTCCACTGCCGGGCCCTGGGCAAACCAGTAGTCGTTGTAAAACTGCCAGAGCTTGATCGGGTGCTGGTATTCCTGCGGATTGATGTAAATCAGCATATCGGCTGGCTTGGCGGCCGCTTCGTCTGCCAGCGCCATGGCTTGCACCGGCAAGAGCCCGGCAACCAGCCAGGAGAGTAAATGCAGTTTGTGTTTCATGGTACTTTCCTTCATTAAAAACGATTACTTGCCCTGATAGCGTATGCGATACACCAGGCCGGAGCGGTCATCTGACACATACAAGGCACCATCCGGGCCAATCAGTGTATCCACCGGGCGCCCCCAGGCCGCGTTTCCTTGCAGCCAGCCAGTGGCAAAATCCGTGACTTCAACGGGTTGATTCTGCTTGAATCTAACACGTACCAGTTTGTATCCCGAGGGGGTTACCCGGTTCCACGAGCCATGCAGCGCCACGATGGCATCCTGCTGGTAATCCCTGGGGAACCCGCTTTGATTCAGGAACGTAATGCCCAGTGGCGTGGAGTGCGCGTCAAAGGTGATGGCCGGCGGCTGCATGGCATCGCAGAATCCGCTGGGCCCTTCAAAGTTGGGATCCGGCACGCGCTGGCCCCAGCAATGCGGCCAGCCATAGTTTTTGCCGGATTCAATCTGGTTCAGGTGTTCAGGCGGAATATCATCATTCACGCGCCCGCCGCGGGTTTCCGAGCGCATATCGGCGCCATTGTTGGTGGCAAACATGGCCTGGGTTTGCGGATGCCAGGCAAAGCCCTGTGAATTGCGCAGCCCACTCGCCCACACCGCTGACTGGGCATGGCGCCCAAGCGTCACCAATGCCCCGGCAGGCTTGCCATCCACGGTATAGCGCAGAATAGCCGCACGGCTAGGGTCTTGCTCCACGCAAACATTGCAGCTGGAGCCAACATTGAGATAAAGATAACCATCCGGCCCCTGCCTGATGGTCTTCAGGGTATGCCCACCCGTCGCCAGTCCACTGATGATGGGCTGCGCTTTGCTAGCTGGCCACTTGCCGCCCTGCTGCTCCAGCCGGACTACGCCATCCTGATTTGCCACCAGCAGCTGTTTATCCACAAAAACAATGCCGTTGGGCGCATTCAGCTTGTCTGCCACCACCACGGTTTCATCGGCTTTGCCGTCCTTGTCGCGATCAGGCAGCATCAGCACCTGGCCACCCATCCCGGTGGTGAGATAGAGATTGCCATCCGGGCCAAACGCCATCATGCGCGGGCCGCTGAAATACCCTTCGCCCGGATTCACGCGGGCAAACACATTCAGGCTGAAGCCAGCGGGCAAGCGCACCGCACTTGCCACATCTGCCGGGATGGGCGCTTCAACGGCCTGATCGGCATGGCTGCTGGCAGATGCGACGGTCATGATCCCCGCCAGCATCATGCAGAATCCGCCGAACGGAAGTCGAATACTCGGCTTGGGCATTCACTTGCTCCTGTAAAGAGTCATTGATGTTGTTATGTCAGCACATCAGACCAGATATTCTGCGCCCAGTAGCGGGCATAGTCGGCCTCAAGTTCGGAGGGTGCGTCTGAGACGCCGCCGCCTTCGGCTGACAGCATTATTTTTTTCGCCTGGTTGTAGCGGTACACATTGGCAACGTGCATCGCCATATGGTCACTGACATAGCTGTAGCAGGTGTTGGCAAACACCGGCGATGTATCAATCGGCTGCTCGGTCAGCGCAGCCAGCACGGCATTGGCACATACCCGGGCTTGCGATGTCGCCATGTGCGCCGACTTGGGCAGGGCCGCTGATACCGCATCGCCTATGATATGGACATGCGGAACCACCATAGATTCATATGTCAGAAAATCGACCTCGCACCAGCGCTTGTCGATATTGTTGGCCTGCGCCAGTTGCGCTGGGATACCGGCGCGTTGTGGCGGAATCACATTCAGCACATCGCCCTTGATGCTATCGAACTCCGTCATCAGGGTATGGCCCGCCACATCCACCTCAACCACCACGCTATTGGGACGGTATTCAATCATGCCGGGGTAAAGATCCGCCCAGGCTTTGGTAAACAAGCCTTTCTTGGAGACGATTTCCGGATTGGCATCCAGCACGATAATGCGCGCCTTAGGCTTGTGCTGCTTGAAGTAAAATGCCACCTGGCAGACGCGCTCGTAAGGCCCGGGCGGACACCGGTACGGCGCTTTGGGGATGCTCATCACAAACACGCCATCGTCCGGCATGCTCTCCAGCTGGCGGCGCAGATTGACCGTCTGCTCCCCGGCTTTCCAGGCATGCGGCACCTGCTTGCGGGCAGCGTCGCTTTCCAGCCCCGGCAGCGCATCGTAAATAAAGTCGACGCCGGGAGCGAGGATCAGCTTGTCATAGCCAAAATCACTGCGGCCCAGGATCAGCTTTTTATGTTCAGGATCAATCGCCACCACCGAGTCGCGCACCCATTGCAGATCATGGTTTTTCTTCAGCGCGGCATAGCTGAAGGTGAGGTCGTCGATGGTTTTGCTGCCACCCAGTACCAGATTGCTTAAGGGGCAGGAGACAAACTGCGAGCTGGGCTCCACCACCACGACATCGACGGCATTACCGCCCCACAGCTTGAGATATTTCGCGGCAGCCGCACCTGCATAGCCACCGCCGACCACCACGACTCTGGGCTTGGGTCTCCCGGCCGCACGCAGCAAAGGCGAGCACCCGGTCAGCAGTGCCGCCGCCGAGCCGAGCTTGAGGAAATTGCGTCTATCAATCATGGGAGGGCTCCAGCTTCATGGACGGAGGAAGCTTGCCAGTCACCCGCGGCTGCGTGGAAAAAAACGCAGCCAGGCCTACGATCTCGTCTTCCGTCAGTCCTTTGGCGTGGCGTTGCATCACGGTCGCCGGACGCTCGCCAGAACGAAATGCTTTCATCTGGCGAATGAAATGCAGGCTATCGAGACCGGCCAGCACGGGCGTTCCACCGACACTATTGCCATCGGTGCCATGGCAGGCCGCGCAGGAGGCAGCCAGCACCTGAATATGGGGGGAATATTGCGGAGGTTGCGCATAAGCGCTACCGGAAATACATGTGAGGATTCCCAAGGCGGGAATCCAGTATGAGGCTATCAGTTTCATGGGCTACCAATCGTTGCAGGATTGGGCCAAGCGGCCGGGAAATGCAAAAGAGCGAAGCCTGTGTTCGATGACAGGCTTCGCTCTTCGGATTATAGCGGGTTAAACACCAGCTTTAACTGCATGGGCTTGATAACAAGCCTAGTTACATTGGCCTTCGCAACCATCGTCCTTGGCGCCTGCAGCTTCCAGCACTTCTACCATCTTGGTGTTACCTGTGTCCCTGACGGCACGCACGATGGAAACACCACCACGCATCTTGATATTGACGTCAGCGCCCTTGGAAATCAGGTACTTGACGACATCGGTATAGCCATCATAGGCCGCCAGATGCAGCGGCGTCATTTTGGTCATGGGGTGCTGGTAATTCACATCAGCGCCTTGCTCAACCAGATACTTCACCACGGCCAACTGGCCTTTATTGGCGGCAATCTGCAAAGCCGACCAGGCGAAGTATTTGTCGTTAACGTCCACTTTGTGTTCGCTGAAGTATTTCTTGACCACCTTGAGCTTGCCGGTACCCAGTGCATCGGTGTACTCGACCTGCTCATCGCCTGTCAGCGCAAAGGCCGAAAACGGAATACAGAGTGCTGCTGCCAACAGGATTGCCTTGATTGTTTTCATGCTGTTCTCTCTCTAATCTTATTATCGTATTTTAATTAACATCCACGTTCACACATCAACTGATGAACTTGCGTGCATTACGGAACATACGCATCCACGGTCCATCTTCACCCCAACCATCAGGATGCCACGAGTGCTGCACGGTACGGAATACACGCTCCGGATGCGGCATCATAATGCTAAAACGCCCATCGCGCGTAGTGAGTCCGGTAATACCCTGTGGCGAACCATTGGGGTTGAATGGATAGGTTTCCGTCGCACTCCCCGTATTGTCAACGAACCGTATACTGACCAGTTTGTCGGCAAGTACGCTGTTGACCGCACTTTCATCAGAAAATTCCGCAAAACCTTCACCATGCGCGACAGCAATCGGCATGCGGCTACCCGCCATGCCACTGAAAAACAGCGAAGGCGAATCCAGGACTTCCACCATGGCCACCCGCGCCTCGAACTGCTCGGAGCGGTTACGCACAAAATGCGGCCAGTGGCTGGCACCGGGAATCAGGTCGCGCAGGTTGCTCATCATCTGGCAACCATTGCAAATACCCAGCGCGAAAGAGTCCTCGCGCTGGAAGAAAGCTGAAAACTCATCGTTAGCGCGGCTATTGAAGAGGATGGACTTGGCCCAGCCTTCGCCCGCCCCCAGCACATCGCCATAGGAGAAGCCACCGCAGGCCACCACACCGGCAAAGTCCTTGAGACTGACGCGACCGCTGATGATGTCGCTCATGTGCACATCCACCGACTGGAAGCCAGCGCGATCAAACGCCGCCGCCATTTCCACCTGGCCATTGACGCCCTGCTCGCGCAGCACGGCCATGCGGGGACGCACACCGGTTGCCACATAAGGTGCTTCGATCTTGTTGGCGATATCAAAGGTCAGGTACTGATGCAGGCCGGGGTCTTGCACATCCAGAATACGGTCGTATTCCTGCTGGGCACATACCGGGTTGTCGCGCAGCTTTTGCATCTGGTAGGTGGTCTCGGACCACATACGATGCAGATCAGTACGCAGCTCGGCAAATACCACCTCACCATGCTGGCGAATGATGATGCCGTGATTGTTGGTTACCGGTGCGCCCAACACATGCGCACAGCCTTGCAAAGCCTGGTTGAGCTGCTCGGCAATGGTCGATGCTTCGGCAGCGGGCACTTGAATCACGGCGCCCAGCTCTTCGTTGTAAAGCACGCTGACGGCATCGCCAGACAAGGCAGAAAGATCAATATCAATGCCACAACGACCAGCAAACGCCATTTCTACCAGGGTGACAAACAAGCCGCCATCCGAGCGGTCGTGGTATGCCAGCAGCTTGCCAGCGGCATTCAGCGCCTGAATCTGCTCAAAGAAGGCTTTGAGCTGTTCCGGTTTATCCAGATCGGGCGCTACGTTATCGGTGGCACCATATACCTGAGCCAGCGCAGACCCGCCCATGCGATTGCGGCCATTGCCCAGATCAATCAATATCAGCTTGCTATCGCCCAGATCCGTACGCAGTTGTGGCGTCAGGGTCTGGCGTGCATCGGGCGTGGGGGCAAAGGCAGTGACCACCAGCGAAATCGGGGCGGTCACGGCTTTCTTGTCGCCGCCCTCCTCCCACACGGTTTTCATGCTCATGGAATCCTTGCCGACCGGGATGCTGATGCCGAGTTGCGGACACAGCTCCATGCCCACGGCACGCACGGTATCAAACAGTGCAGCATCCTCACCGGGGTGACCGGCAGGCGCCATCCAGTTGGCAGAAAGCTTGAGGTCAGACAAGTGCTCAATGCGGCTGGCGGCAATATTGGTAATGGATTCGGCAATCGCCATGCGGCCGGAAGCCGGGGCATCAATCAGCGCCAATGGCGCTTTTTCGCCAATGGCAAAGGCTTCGCCGCGGTAAGTTTCGTAGCCGGCCAGCGTCACCGCCACATCGGCCACTGGCACCTGCCATGGGCCCACCATCTGGTCGCGGGCGATCAGGCCGGTCACCGTGCGGTCACCAATCGTGATCAGGAAGGTCTTGTCGGCCACACCTGGCAGGCGCAATACGCGCTCGGCGGCTTCTTTCAGCGACACCTTGGCATCAAAAGGCTTGAGGTCGCGCTCCAGATGCGTCACGGTGCGCGTCATCTTGGGCGGCTTGCCCAGCAGCACGGACAAATCCATGTCCACAGGCTTGTTGTAGAAATGGCTGTCGGCCACGGTCAGGTGGCGTTGCTCGGTGGCATGGCCAATCACGGCAAACGGGCAGCGCTCACGTTCGCAAATCTCGGCAAAGCGTGCCAGATCTTCCACCGCCACCGCCATGACATAGCGTTCCTGCGCTTCATTGCTCCACAGCTCACGCGGGGACATGCCGGGCTCTTCGTTATGCACATTGCGCAACTCGAACAGCGCGCCCACACCGGCATCGTTCACCAGCTCGGGGAAGGCATTGGAGATACCACCAGCGCCGACGTCGTGAATACTCAGAATAGGATTGTCATCCCCCAGCTGCCAGCAGCGGTCGATAACTTCCTGCGCACGGCGCTCCAGCTCAGGGTTGCCACGTTGCACCGAGTCAAAGTCCAGGTTTTCGGTATTGGCACCGGTATCCATACTGGATGCCGCGCCGCCGCCCAGGCCAATCAGCATGGCGGGACCGCCCAGCTGAATCAGACAGGCGCCCGGCGGAATCGGATTCTTTTTCGAATGCTTGGCGGAGATATTGCCCACACCACCCGCCAGCATGATGGGCTTGTGATAGCCGCGCAGCTCACCGGCGGCTTCCAGTTCCAGCGTACGGAAATAACCCGCGATATTGGGGCGGCCAAATTCGTTGTTATAGGCGGCACCACCCAGTGGGCCGTCAATCATGATCTGCAAGGCCGAAGCAATGCGCGATGGCTTGCCGTTATCGGTTTCCCACGGCTGCTTGAAGCCGGGAATATTCAAGTTGGACACGGAAAACCCGGTCAAACCAGCCTTGGGCTTGGAGCCGGAACCGGTCGCACCTTCGTCGCGGATTTCACCGCCAGCACCGGTAGCAGCACCGGCAAATGGCGAAATCGCCGTGGGGTGGTTATGCGTTTCCACCTTCATCAGGAAGTGCATGTCTTCCTCGATGTAGCCATATTCGCCATCAGCTTGCGGGTAAAAGCGGCGGGTGGTTTCACCCTGCACAATCGAGGCATTGTCGGAATACGCCACCACGGTATTGCCTGGGTTCAGTTGATGCGTATTACGGATCATGGCAAACAGCGATTTGTCCTGTTTTACGCCATCTATCACCCAGTCGGCATTGAAAATCTTGTGGCGGCAATGCTCGGAGTTGGCCTGGGCAAACATCATCAGCTCCACATCGGTCGGGTTGCGGCCGATGCGGGTGAAGTTTTCCAGCAGGTAATCCACTTCGTCCGGCGACAGCGCCAGGCCCATTTCGCTATTGGCCGCTTCCAGTGCGGGCTTGCCACCGGCCAGAATGTCCACCGTGGCCAGCGGCGCTGGTTCGGCAATGTGATAAAGACGGGCTGCATCTTCCAGCGTCGGGAAGACGGCTTCGGTCATGCGGTCATGAATCAGCGCTTTCAGCGCCTGCTTTTCCGCGTCGGTCAGCGGTGAGCCATCCGCCGTGGCCGCATAGTAGGCGACACCGCGCTCCAGGCGCTGCATGGCTTCCAGCCCACAGTGGCGGGCAATATCGGTCGCACGGGATGCCCAGGGCGAAATGGTGCCGGGGCGCGGCACCACCAGCAGCAATTCACCTTGCGGCTGCTCTTCGTGCAGCTTGGGGCCATAGGTCAGAATCTTCTTCAGGGTGTCCTGCTGAGTAGCGGTCAGCGTGGTTTCAGACCAGGCAAAATGCCAGAACTCGGCATACAGATGGCTGATACGCGGGGCAGTTGCCTTGAGCGCAGTGAGAATTTTATCGAGACGAAAATCGGAGAGTGCTGCGCTGCCGCGAAGGCTGATCATTTGGAGGCTGGACATGAATAAATTCAGGACGTTGGCAAAAATGTAATTTTACCAGAAACCGCCGCCTATTCCTCGCCTGTTGCCTGCTAAAATCCGGCGCATCATGACCACCCTGCGAGGAATCGCCATGCATCAAGGCCGCAACCCCGGCATGCTGACATTTGCCAGTATGCTGATCGCATTGTTACTAAGCAGCTGTGCCAGCAACGCTCCGCAATCCAGCGCCATGCTGCTGAAGGCGCGCTACCAGTTTGCCGATAGCAGTGAAAACGCGAGTTATTGCCTGCTGCAAAGGCTGGCCGAATCCTACCCCAACCGCACCAGCACGGTAGATCAGACCGCGCATGGCTGGGATATACGCCTGCGTGCCGATCAGCGCGTGCTGTTTGTGCTGAGCATGTCGGACGTCAAAGGCCAGAAAACGCTAGGGGAATTGTTTTTGCCGGAGAGCGATATGGGCAATACGGCCTGGATAGGCCGCATTACCTCGGCTGCTCTGCCCTGCAAGGGCAAACCGGTGTATTGATCAAGCAGGCTAGCCAGAGATGGCGCGAGCATGGCAAGGCGTTTGAGCGCTAGTCTTTCGTCTCAGGCGGCACTTGATAAGCGGTGTATTTGGCATTGCTGCCACGCGCCAGATCAGCCGGATATTTCTTCGCGTTAAGGTCTATCTTGGCATTGGCCGCGGCGATCAGGTCTATGCCGCAGACTTCGGCAATCCGCAGCAGATAGACAAAGGTATCGGCCAACTCATGACCAATCTCCGTCTTGCGGGCAGCATCCATGGTGGCACTTTCTGCCGGGGTGTCCCATTGAAAATGCTCCACTACTTCCGCCGCTTCCACGATCATCGCCATCGCCAGATTTTTGGGCGTATGAAACTGCGCCCAGTCGCGCTCGACGACGAAGGCATTTACCCGGGCACGCAGTTCATCCAGGCTGTCACTCATCGGCAGGCTTCTCCTTGCGGTTACTGCCTGCCACCATGCGGATTTCAAACAAACGACATTCCAGCGGGCCGTTGAACAAAGGCGTGCGTTTGGAAGGCGCCAGTCGCATCAGCTTGGGCATGCGCAGGTCATTGGTCAGAAAGTAGGCGTTCCAGCCAGCAAACTTGCGCTTGAGCGCTTCGCCCATCTTGGGGTAAAGCGCAGCCAGCTCTTCATCTTCGCCAATACGCACGCCATAAGGCGGGTTGGCCACCAGCACACCGGCTTCGGCGGGCGGCGGCACTTCCACCATATCGGCATGGCTCAGCTGCACGGCTTCCAGCAACCCAGCCTCCTGCAGATTCTGCTTGGTGACGCGCACGGCGCGCAAATCCTGATCGCTGCCGTAGATTTTCTGGAAGGTCGCAGGCTTGGCCTGGCTCTGCGCTTGCTGACGCAGGGTCTTCCATTTGTCGGCATCAAAATTCTTCAGCTTTTCAAAGCCGAAATGACGGCGGCTGCCGGGCGCAATGTGCAAGGCCATCATGGCGGCTTCGAGCAAAAAGGTACCGCTGCCGCACATCGGGTCCAGCAGCGAGGTGCCCGGCTGCCAGCCGGACAGCTTGAGGATCCCCGCGGCGAGGTTTTCACGCAGCGGCGCTTCTATGCTGGCACGGCGCAAACCGCGCTGGTATAGCGCATGGCCGGAAGTATCCAGGTAAAACTGAAAATGCTCGGCAGCGAGATAGGCGTGGATGCGGACATCGGGCTCTTTGGTATCGATATAAGGGCGGCTGCCCACGGCCTGGCGGAAACGGTCACAAACGGCATCCTTGATACGCAGGGTGGCGAATTCCAGACTTTTCAACGGGCATTTGACGCCAGTCACCTTGACCATGAAGTTGCGGCCCACATCAAACCACTCCGGCCAGTTGAACTTGAGCGCGGCCTGATAAAGATCATCTTCGCTGGCATAGTTGCCGCGCACCACTTCCAGCAGCACGCGCGTCGCCAGGCGACTGTGCAGATTGACGCGGTAGCATACCGCCATGTCGCCGCCAAACGAGGCGCCACCATCGGTCACCTGCACGGCGCGCGCGCCCTGTTGCTGCAGCTCTTCGGCCAGCAGCGCTTCCAGCCCGCGTGGGCAGGTGGCAAAAAATTGATGGGATTTCATTCCGCGGACTCTCTTTCCAGCAGCAAGCGATTGGGGGTATTCGGATTATGGTCGCGCAAGCGCTCAATGAAATCCATGAATTCGATCTTGTATTCGGCTTCCAGCGCACGCGCACGTTCGCGCAGCGAGCTCCAGCGCAGATCCTGCGGCGCACGCTTGAAGGCAAATACGATGATATTGCCAGGGCGGCCGGTCGGCATAACCAGCACGCGCTGATGAAAACTTTGCTCGATGCGTTGCAGGTAGACATCAAAGTTGCGGTCCGAGCCCCACAGATTGACCACCAGCATGCCATCCAGCGTGAGCGCTTCAAAGCAGTCATCAAAGAAAGACTGGGTGCAGAGGTCCTGCGGGATGCCGCGGCTGTCAAAGGCATCGATCACCAGCACCTGCATGCTGTCGGCATTTTCGGCGACATACACGGCCCCATCGGCCTGCACGACTTCAAAACGCGCCTCGCCCGAAGGCAGGTATTCATCATGCGGCACAAAAAAGTGACTGCGTGCCACCTGGATAATGCGGGGATTGATCTCGATCACCTTGCAGGCAATCTGCGGCAGGTACTGGTAGATGTACTTGGGCACCGAGCCGCCACCGAGGCCGATCATGACCAGATTGCGCACCTGCTTGTTGAACAGCAGAAACACCATCATGCCGCGCGTGTATTTCAGTTCAAGATCATAAGGCGCCTTGACCCGCATGGAGCTTTGCACGGTATCCGAGCCCAGATGCAGCGAGCGCACGCCGTCGATCTCGCTCACATCCACGCTGTCTTCATGCGTAATGGCCCGGTGTATGCTGCGTGCGATGTTGCGTCCCATCCTAAACATTTGCCACCTCGGCTACGGGTGTCTCCACGCCTTTGAATCGGGTGTCCAGTTCCATCATGAGCGTATCCACCTGACGAATTTCCAGCTTGACGCGGGTGCCCGGTGCCAGCTCCGGCAGGCTGTGCACCTTGGTAATGTACGGCAGGTTATCCAGCCGCACCAGATTCTCGCGCCACACCGTGGCGCCGATTTCCTGGATGTTTTCCTGCACCAGATATTGCAGGCACCAGTAGCGCTCCATGCGCGTCTGAAATTCATTGTAGGCATTGTAAGTCTGGTCAAAATTGCGCATGGCCGAGGCCAGCAGATCGCTATTCGGCGGATATACCGGCGGCTCCGCGCGCAATACCGAGATCACCTGGCGCTGGTTAATCAGATCCACCGCGCGGCGAAGAGGCGAAGTGCTCCAGGCATATTGCCCCACGCCCAGGCCCTGATGCGGCTCAGCCTGCGTGGTCATGTAAACCTTGCCGCCATTCTGCGCACGGTAAATACCGGGAATGGCATGCTCTTTCAAGAGCAGACCCCATTGGCTGTTGGCTTCTATCATCAGCTCGGCCACCAGCTTGTCCATGGGCGAACCGCGACGGCGCGCCACGATCTGCACCTTGCCGTCGGTGACATAAAAGTTGTAATCGAGCTGTGGCGGCCGCGTCGGGTCGTATTTGCCACGGGCTTTTTCCAGCGCTTCGGCCAGATTGAACAGGAACAGCAGGCGCGCCCAATAGGGATGCCCGCTATCTTCCGCCAGCGTGGCTTCGTTGAAGTAAGGCTCCAGCGCATCATGGCGCAGGTTTTCCACAATACGCACGCGCTCCACACGACTCTCGCGATGCACAATGCTGAAATCCGCCGCCACATCCAGATACAGCGACAGCGCAGGCCGCTCATGGCCTGCATTCAGGCTGAAAGGCTCAATGGCCTCTTCCGGCAGCATGGTGATCTTGTTGCCCGGCATATAGACCGTAGACAAACGGTGCAGCGCGACCGCATCCAACGGTGAGTCCGGCAGAATACCCAGCGCCGGGGCGGCAATATGAATGCCGACACGGGTGAGACCATTGCCCAGCGGCGTTACCGATAGGGCATCATCGATTTCGGTGGTCGTGCTGTCATCAATACTGAAAGCTTCGACCTCGGCCAGCGGCAGGTCGTCGACCGGTGGCAAGGCGTCCACAGCATCAAAGCCTGTGCCTTTGGGGAAATATTCGCGCAGAAAAGCGCCCAGATGGTAATCGTGTATGGAAGCGATGGCACCCGCAGCCGCCAGCACTTGCACATGCCCGGTATGGGTTTCGGCCGCCGCCTGCTCCAGCGCTTTCCATTCCATGGAGTTTTTGTCGGGATCGTAAAACAGCATGTCCAGCTTGCTGCGGAACTCTTCGGGCAGCTCACCTGCCTTCAGTTGCTCTGCAAAGGTGGCAATTTTTTCGGCTTGCAGGCGCTTCTTTTCAATCGCGGCCAGCGCGGCATTCAAGGTATCGGCAGGCGCGGCCTTGTAGTGCCCTTTGCCCTTGCGATAAAAATACACCGGCGCGCTGTGCAAGCGAATCGCCACCGCGGCTGATTGCACCGGCGTGGGTTTTTGTCCGTAGTAATCCTGCGCCAGCGCATCAAAGGCAAATTCGTCCTCGCCACAGCATTCCCACAAAAACGGGATATCCAGCTGCTCAGCCTCGGCATTGGCGGCTTCCATGAACCCGGACAGGGATTGCTCAAACTTCATGAGCACATTGGCAGACTTGATCTTGGAGCGTTTGCCGGTCAGGGCCTCGACCTGCAAGGAACCCGGATTCTCGGTCATGATGGCGGCAACCTTGAAGCCACCATCCTCTTCGTAAAATACATTCATGCGTGTTTGATTCTTTTTCCGCCCTTGTGGGCATGTGGTTGACGTTTCCGGCGTTATCTCTGACACTTGAAAGCTGACAACCTTTTCAAGCCTATGGAAAACGCAGAACAATTGATTCGGGACGCCGGACAACGTCCCACGCCTTCACGTATTGCCGTACTCAATGTACTGGCGGGCGCTCAGCACGCCCTCACCCATCCTGAAATCCTGCAAGCTCTGGGCAGCGAAGCATCGTTTGACCGGGTCACGCTCTACCGCGTTCTGGACTGGTTGCTGGAGCATGGTCTGGCGCACGCTATTATGGGGCATGACCGGGCTCGCCGCTTCCAGCACACGCAAAAAAATACGCTGCATCAGCATGCTCACTTCAAATGCACCTCGTGCGGCAAGGTGTTTTGCCTGGAAGGCGTGCATGCCAGATTGCCTGCGCAGATACCCGAGCATTTTACCGTCGATTCCATCGAACTCAACATTAAAGGCTGTTGCGCCGACTGCCAGCGCGCGCAGGCCTAAGCCTCGAACCCCTGCCACTCATCCGTGGCAGCCAGTCTCACCTTCCAGCCCCTGTCTTTAACACGGCATCGTTTTCATTACCTGCAACACCACCTTCATAAATGCAACTAGGTTGCATTTTTTAACGCCAGGCATTAGCATGCACGGGATCGCAACATTGTTGCAAACATATTCAGCCCCTGCTGACCCACATGCCACAAGACCTGACCCCACAACAGCTACTCGCCATGCCCGCCACCGACTACATGAACGGAGAGCAACTGGCGTACTTTGCCCATCTGCTGCAAAGCCTCAAGGCCGAAATCAGCGATAACGCCGCCCATACCGGCGAGCACCTGCGCGAAACCGAAGATGCCGCCGACCCGGCCGACCGCGCCACCCAGGAAGAAGTCCGCACACTGGAGCTGCGGGCGCGCGATCGCGAGCGCAAATTGCTGAAAAAGGTCAATGCCGCGCTGCGCCGGATTGAAGAAGGCAGCTATGGCTACTGCGAAGAAACCGGCGAAGCCATCGGCCTGGCACGCCTGCTGGCCCGCCCGACCGCCACGCTGTGCGTGGAAGCCCAGGAAAGACACGAGCGTCGCGAGCGCCAGTTCGGGCATTGAGCGCCACCGACACCAGCCACACTCCCTAGCGAAGGACATCCCATGAAAAAACTCCCTGTCACCGTGCTCTCCGGCTTTCTCGGCGCCGGCAAAACCACGCTGCTCAACCATATTCTCAATAATCGCGAAGGTCGCCGCGTCGCGGTCATCGTCAACGACATGTCCGAAGTCAATATTGACGCGCACCTGGTACGTGAAGGCGGCGCGGCACTATCGCGCGCCGAAGAAAAGCTGGTGGAGATGAGCAATGGCTGCATCTGCTGCACACTGCGCGAAGACCTGCTGGTGGAAATCCGCCGCCTGGCCGCCGAGGACCGCTTTGATTACCTGCTGATCGAATCCACCGGCATCTCGGAACCACTTCCGGTGGCCGAGACGTTTACCTTCCGCGATGAAAACGATGTCAGCCTGTCGGATGTGTCGCGCCTGGATACCATGGTCACCGTGGTCGATGGCTACCATTTCCTGCGCGACTACAGCTCGCGTGACTTCCTGGCGGATCGTGGCGAAACCATGGGCGAAGAAGACACGCGCACCGTGGTCGACCTGCTGGTCGAGCAGGTGGAATTCTGTGATGTGATCGTCCTCAATAAAACCGATCTCATGACGCCTGCCGAGATCGGCCAGCTGGAAGGCATCCTCAAGACATTGAATCCGCGTGCCGACATCGTGCACAGCAGTTTCGGCAAGGTGCCGCTGGATCGCGTGCTGAATACCGGCCGCTTTGACTTCGAAGCCGCACAGGATGCCCCTGGCTGGCTGAAGGAGCTGCGTGGCGAACACGTGCCTGAAACCGAGGAATATGGCATCAGCAGCTTTGTCTACCGGGCGCGCAAACCGTTTCATCCAGAACGCCTGTGGGCATGGCTGGGCCAGGAATGGCCAGGTGTGGTCAGATCCAAAGGCCACTTCTGGCTGGCCAGCCGTCCTGATTTCTGCGCCAACTGGTCTCAAGCGGGGGCCATCTCGCGCAATGAACTGGCGGGCATGTGGTGGGCGGCTACCCCTTCTGACTATTGGCCGCAGGACGAAGAGTCCCTCGCCATGATCAAGCAGCGCTGGCTGGAACCCTGGGGCGACCGCCAGCAGGAACTGGTGCTGATAGGCATGAACATGAACGAATCCGCGATACGGGCAGGCTTTGATGCCTGCCTGCTAAGCGATGAGGAAATGGCCAGCGGCGTATCTGACTGGCGCAAACTGCCCGACCCCTTCCCGGCGTGGCATGCGGCGCATGAAGAAGAGCAAGACGCAGCATGAGCGGTTTTCCAAGCTGAAGATTCTGCGGCTACAATAGAACTTGAGCGATGTAGCCGGGTCAGGCAAGAGTCTGGTCTGGCGCATTCCTGGCAACGACACATCACCAACCTTTTAAACTCTGCCTTTTGGCCCCAAGCAACAGGTTATCCATGAGCCACGATCCCCGCATTCCCGTCACCCTGCTCACCGGCTTTCTCGGTAGCGGCAAAACCACGCTGCTGAACAAGCTGCTCAACAACCCCGGCATGAAAGATACGGCGGTGGTGATCAACGAGCTGGGTGAGGCCGGGCTGGACCACATACTGGCCCGCACCGTGGAAAGCGAGCATGTCGCTGACAACACCGTGTTACTTAGCTCGGGCTGCCTGTGCTGCACGCTGACCAATGAACTGGCCGATACCCTGCGCGATCTGTTCTTCAAGCGCGCGTTATCAGCGATTCCCGAATTCAAGCGCCTGGTGATCGAAACCACCGGCATGGCCGACCCAGGCCCCATCCTCGCCAACCTGATGAACGAGCCGGTGATCAGCTCGACCTACCGGCTGGATGCGGTGGTGGTCACCATCGACAGTCAATATGGCATTCAGCAGATTGAAAAACATGGCGAAGCACGCAAGCAGGCCGCCGTGGCCGATGTGCTGCTGCTGACCAAGTCCGACCTGGCCACACCGGAACAGCAGGAAGCGCTGGCGGCGACGCTCACTGAGCTCAACCCAGGCGCTACGCAACACATGATCCGTCATGGCGAGATTGAGCCCGAACACCTGATTGATGTGGGCCTGTTCAGTCAGGATGGCAAGCAGGCGCAACCACAACGCTGGTTGCGCGCACCCACGCGCTCCAAGGCGGGCCGCGGCATGTTGCCCAAGGCCGTGCACGATGACGAGATTGTGAGCTTCACCGTCACCCTGCCCAAGCCGCTGACCTGGGATCAACTGGAGCCGGTGCTGAAATGGCTATGCGCGACCTTTGGCGAGCAATTGCTGCGGCTCAAGGGCATTATTCACGCCGAAGACCAGCCTGCGCCGATTGCCGTGCATGCGGTGCAACATACCCTCTACCCCCCCACCCTGCTGGAAGGCTGGGATGAAGACGAGCCGCTGACCCGCATTGTCTTTATTGGCAAAGGCGTCGACGAGTTGCGCGTGCGCGATGCGCTGATGCAGCTCTAGGGGCGCTGCGCGGGAACTATGGCGAAAAATATGGTTGCCCAGGCGTTGATTTCGTCTGGGCTGCTGCAAGCATAACCAGACCGCCAGAAATACAGGCTCTAAAAGTCGCGATTTTGCCCCCGGCAGCCCCCAGAAAATGCATGCGCCAATATGACATTTTTATGAACGTTCGGCCGCCAAGCCGCTCCAATTCGCATATTCGATTCCACACGGACAAAGCTTTACTGCTCAAAGGCTTGTCACGTCACGAAAACGTGCTATATTCCGCTCCTTTCGCCATTTCGGGCAGCCTTCGGAGGCCTATATGAAGTTCAGATTTCCTGTCGTCATCATTGATGAAGACTTTCGCTCGGAGAACTCCTCCGGTCTCGGCATACGCGTGCTGGCCAAAGCCATCGAAGAAGAAGGCTTTGAAGTACTGGGCGTGACCAGTTATGGTGACCTGACCTCCTTTGCTCAGCAGCAAAGTCGCGCCTCGGCCTTCATTCTGTCGATTGACGATGAAGAGTTCGTCGAAGAGAAGCCAGAAGCGCTGGATAACCTGCGCAAATTCGTCGACGAAATCCGCTACCGCAATGAGGAAATCCCGATTTTCCTGCATGGTGAAACCCGCACCAGCCGCCATATCCCGAATGAGATCCTGCGCGAACTGAACGGCTTCATCCACATGTTTGAAGATACGCCGGAATTCGTGGCCCGCTACATCGTGCGTGAAGCGCGTACCTATCTGGACAGCCTGCCACCGCCATTCTTCCGCGCGCTGACCCATTACGCAGCCGATGGCTCCTATTCCTGGCACTGCCCCGGTCACTCCGGTGGCGTGGCCTTCCTGAAATCTCCCGTCGGCCAGATGTTCCACCAGTTTTTTGGTGAAAACATGCTGCGCGCTGACGTCTGCAACGCCGTGGACGAACTGGGCCAGTTGCTGGACCATACCGGCCCGGTTGCCGCTTCCGAGCGCAATGCGGCGCGCATTTTCAACTGCGACCATTTGTATTTCGTGACCAATGGCACCTCGACCTCGAACAAGATCGTGTGGAACTCCACCGTCGCCCCCGGCGATATCGTGGTGGTGGACCGCAATTGCCACAAGTCGGTGCTGCACTCCATCATCATGACCGGCGCCGTGCCGGTGTTCCTGATGCCAACGCGCAATCACTTCGGCATTATCGGCCCGATTCCCAAAGAGGAATTCGCCTGGGAAAACATCCAGAAGAAGATTGAAGCCAACCCGTTTGCCACCGACAAAAATGCCAAGCCACGGGTACTGACGATTACGCAGTCCACCTACGACGGCGTGCTCTACAACGTGGAAGAAATCAAGGAAATGCTGGATGGCAAGATCGACACCCTGCATTTTGACGAAGCCTGGCTGCCACACGCCACCTTCCATGACTTTTACGGTGACTACCACGCCATTGGCGCTGACCGCCCGCGCTGCAAAGACTCCATGGTGTTCTCCACCCAGTCCACGCACAAGCTGCTCGCCGGCCTGAGCCAAGCATCGCAGATTCTGGTGCAGGATGCAGAAGACAACCGCCTGGACCGGGATGTATTCAATGAAGCCTATCTGATGCACACCTCCACCAGCCCGCAATATTCGATTATTGCCAGCTGCGATGTAGCTGCCGCCATGATGGAAGCCCCGGGCGGCAAAGCCCTGGTGGAAGAATCCATCATGGAAGCCCTGGATTTCCGCCGCGCCATGCGCAAGGTGGATGAAGAATGGGGCAGCGACTGGTGGTTCAAGGTCTGGGGCCCGGACGACTTGTCCGAAGAGGGCATTGAAGAACGCGAAGCCTGGATGCTGAAAGCCGGCGAACGCTGGCACGGTTTCGGCAATCTGGCCGAAGGCTTCAACATGCTGGACCCGATCAAGGCCACCATTATCACGCCTGGGCTGGATGTGGATGGCTCGTTCTCGGACGAGTTTGGCATCCCCGCCGCCATCGTCACCAAGTATTTGGCCGAGCACGGCGTTATCGTGGAAAAGACCGGTCTTTACTCGTTCTTCATCATGTTCACCATCGGCATTACCAAGGGCCGATGGAACACCATGGTCGCCGCCTTGCAGCAGTTCAAGGATGATTACGACAAGAACCAGCCGCTGTGGAAAGTACTGCCGGAATTTGTTGCCAAGCAGCCACGCTATGAGCGCATTGGCCTCAAGGATTTGTGTACGCAAATTCACGAAGTGTATCGCGCCAACGACGTGGCACGCCTGACCACCGAAATGTATCTGTCCAACATGATTCCGGCCATGAAGCCGACCGATGCATTTGCGCGCATGGCGCACCGCAAGATTGACCGCGTGCAGATCGACGAGCTGGAAGGTCGCATCACTGCCGTGCTGCTGACGCCTTACCCGCCTGGCATTCCATTGCTGATTCCGGGTGAGCAGTTCAATGCGATCATCGTGAATTACCTGCGCTTTGCCCGCGATTTCAATGAGCGCTTCCCTGGCTTTGAAACCGATGTGCACGGCCTGGTAAAGCAAGTGGTGGATGGCAAGGCGTATTACTACGTGGATTGCGTGGCGGCCTGATTAATCGCGTGCGCTGGCCCTGAGGGTCGGCGCATTTCATCGCGGTCAGCGCGGGCAAGCGCTATTCGCGCAAGGAGAACATACCACCGACGGCGGTGGCGGCTTGCAAGGTGTGAGCCATGTCATTCATCACGTCAAGCCACATCCCTCGTTCCGTTTGACGGAACAAGCGCATGCTAGGGTACCAGGGGCTGTCGTCGCGCACGGTCATCCAGCGCCAGTCTGTCATGTACGTCGGCAGCATGAGCCAGCAAGGCTTGCCCATCGCACCCGCCAGATGAGCGGCGGCCGTATCCACCGATATCACCAGGTCCAACCCCGAGATCACAGCGGCCATATCTGCAAAGTCCACCATGGCTTCAGGTAAATCGTGCAAGCCCACGGCAGCGGCACCAACCTCACTTGCCGGCTCCTGCTGCAGCCGGATCAGATTAACTCCGGGGATATTTCTTAGCAGCATGAAGCAGCCGGCGCTAGGCAGCGAACGGTCAACATCATTCTCGAATTTAGGATTGCCCTTCCACACCAGCCCCACATTCACGCCCTCGGCAGGCAGCAGGGCCTGCCATTCCTGCTGGTGCTCGGAAGAGACGCTCAAATAGGGAGTTTGTGCCGGGATATTGTCGATGCGGGTTTCCATAAGCCCGGGCAGGCTTAGGAGCGGGCACCAGTAATCACACTGAGCTTGCCCCGCATTGGTCAATATCTCATCAAACATGGGCTGCATGGAAAACAGCCGCTGCAAGGCCAAGGGGCATACGATCTGCAGGCGCACAGACCACTGTTGTTGCAGCATCAATGCATAGCGACAGAATTGGATCGCATCGCCATGGCCACCTTCACAAATGATGAGCAGGGTTTTCCCGCTGAGAGGCTCGCCATTCCAGCGAGGGGCATTCACAATAGAGGCATGTGGCGTAAGAGTTCGCGCTTCCAGGCAGCGCCATCCTTCTTCGAAACGCCCCTGCCGCAGGAGCAGGTAACTAAGGTTGAACCGCGCCTTTCGATAGTCCGGTGCCATGTTCAGCGCATGGCGGTGAGCGCGCTCCGCCTCGTGTTCCCGCTGCAGCGCCGTGTAAAGAATGCCAAGGTTGGTCCACAAGGCAGGTTGTTCAGAATGATGACGCATGGCCTGCTGATAGATGCTCTCCGCCTCATCAAACCTGCTCATGCGTTGCAGCAGCACGCCAAGATTAAGTGCAGCATTGAGCAAGGCCGGCGCATGCTGGAAGGAGCTGCGATAGGCATCTTCTGCCGCATCCCAATGGCCGCACTGCTCAAGCACGTACCCAAGATTGCAATGGGCTTCCGCATAATCCGGCGCCAGCTGCAGCGCTTGCCGCAGTGCCTTTTCAGCTTCTGCCCATTGTTCAATTCGCATATAGGCCAGCGCCTGCGAGAACCACGCCTCGGGTTCGACCTCAGGCTTTATATCAGTCGATGTCTGGTCGTTTGAATCGATCATAGTGCGAACCCCTGCCTTGATAATGCTGCTTGTTAGGCTGCGTTGCGTCTGTAAGTCAGATAGCGGAATGGCAAGCCTTGTTCACTGACATGGCGCTCCTCTTCGATGAGCTGCCATTGCCCCCTATCCATCTGCGGAAAAAAAGCATCGCCTTCAAAGTGGGCATCAATTTCCGTAATGTAGAGCTGATCCGCTTTGGCAAGACCTTCACGGTAAAGTTCTGCACCACCGATGAGGAACACCTCATCATCGCCTGCCGACTGTGCAAGGGCATCTTCCAGCGAGCTGGACACCAGTGCGCCTTCAACCCGATAGTCCGCATTGCGCGTGACAATGACGGTGGTGCGGCCCGGCAACAGGCGGTTCAGTGACTCATAGGTTTTTCGGCCCATGATGATATGATGGCCCATGGTCAAGGCGCGAAAGCGCTTGAGGTCTTCGGGCAAATGCCAAGGCAGGGTATTATTGACCCCGATGACGCCATCATGCGCGATGGCTACGATAAGAGAGAGTTTGGGCATGGCGGTATTATACTGCCCGGCCCCTGAATCCCGAATGGCAACGGACACACCGGGTCACATTCGCCCATTCATGAAAAATCGCCGGTCCATATGGCGGCAAGCTCAGGCAAGCCAGGCATGGCCTGAACATTGGAGATTGATTAGTTGCGCATTGCTTATCCTCGATCATTTTTAAAGCTATTGCTGTTTGGTTTTGCACTCACCATGCTCCCATTGCTATTTGCCTTCGGCAATGCGGCGGTTTATCTGGATAGACTCGCCGATAAAAGTCGCACGACCGTGGCGCAATCGGTGCAGGCCACCCGCGCCAGCCGGGCGATTGCGGAACAACTCATGCTGATGGAGCGTAGCGCCCGCCAGTATTTTGTGCTGCATGACGTGCAGTTGCTGGTGAACTTCACGCGGGCACACGAGCAGTTTGCCGATGCGATTGATGAGCTGAGCGGCCTCAGCATTACGGCGAGCCAGGCAGAGGCGCTGAAAGCGATCAACCAGCAGGAAGACAAGCTCTACGACACGGTGGTGCAATTGCAGCCCACCCCGGAAACCGCCAAGGCAGCCATTGCCGAATTCCTGGATTTATCGGATCAGGCGCAGAATATCCTGCGTGAAAACAATCGCCTGATCGACCGCGAGTCAGCGATTCTGGCGCGCACGGCCGAGCAAACCCAGGAAATGCTGATCAGCCAGACCATGACCCTGATTCCGGTAGCGCTGCTGGTTGCCGCTGTAATCACATTCCTGGTCGCACAACCCATCAAGCGCATGGATGCCGCCATCCGTCGGCTGGGCGAAGGCAAGTACGATGAACCCATCAGCATTGATGGCCCCGGCGACCTGCATAACCTGGGCATACGCCTGGACTGGCTGCGAGCGCAACTGGATGAGCTCAATCAGCAAAAACAACGCTTCTTGCGCCACGTATCGCACGAGCTGAAAACGCCCCTCACCGCCATCCGCGAAGGCAGCGAACTGCTGAGCGATGAAATCGGGGGCGCCTTAAGTCCGCAGCAGAAAGAGATTGCGAATATCCTGCGCGAAAGCAGTATGCGCCTGCAAAAAATGATAGAAAACCTGCTGAATTATTCCGCCGTGCAATATCAGAAACCGCAGCTGGAATTAAGCGGATTTGACTTCCCCACCCTGCTGGAAAATGTGTTGAATTCGTATGCGCTGACCATGAGCAGCAAGCAGATTACTATTGAGCGGGACTGCGAAACCGTGCACCTCAAGGCGGATGCCGAAAAAGTCGCCACCATCGTCGACAACCTGATTTCGAATGCCATCAAGTACACGCCAAAATCCGGCACCATCCGCTTGCGCACCCGGCAAACTAATGACAGTCTGGTGTTTGAAGTCCATGATGGCGGCCCGGGCGTCATGGCGGCGGACAAGGCAAAACTGTTTGATCCTTTTTACAAAGGGAACGGCGTCTATGAAAGTCTGGTCAGTGGAAGCGGGCTAGGCTTGTCGATTGCCAAAGAATATGTAGATGCGCACGGCGGCGAGATCATGCTGCTGCCATCGGAACATGGCGCCCACTTCCAGGTGCGCCTGCCGTTGCATCCGGCCAGTAAAGCCGCCTAGTCCACTCAAGCCTTGCCCTTATTGCCGTCCTTCATGGCATGTCAGCAATATGCTTCACCCCGCGTGGTCAGGCATATCGGCATTAATACGAATTTTTAGGAGAATATTCCATGAAGACTACCGCCCTTTATCCGGGCCTGACCCGAGCAGCATTGCCGCTACTCACCGCGCTGCTGTTAAATGCCTGCGCGCCGGTCTCGACCAAACCGCAGGCTCCGGTTACCGAGTCTGCGACCACGCACCACGAACATAGCGGCAAAACCGAGGTCAAAGCGGAAACCCCCGTGGTCAACAACAATGCCTTGCTGGAGTACGCGCAGTATTTCACCGACCTGCCCGCCGATACTCAGAAAAAGGAGGTCGCCATCCTGAGCACAAGCAATGGCAAGGAAAAACTGCCTCTGCTCACGCGAAGCAAGCTGGCAATTGCTTATGCACTGCCCTCCAGTAAAACGCGTGATTCGCAGAAGGCCCAAATCTTGCTGGATGAATTACTGACAGAGAAAACGCTGTCTGCCGATGAAAAGAATCTGTTTGGCCTGTTGCGCGACTTCGTTGGCGAAAACCTGCGATTGGTAAGCCGCGTGCGCGATGAGCAAAAGCGCGCGGATACGGCCCAGACCGGCATGATGAACCTGCAGAAAAAACTGGATGACCTCAAGGATATTGAAAAAACCATGATAGATCGTGACCAAGGACCCAAGAAATGAGTGTTTTGGCTTTATCGCCCGTCACTGGCCGCAAGATTCTGGCTGTAGACGACGATCCCGACATTCTTAAACTGCTGGAAATGCGGCTGGTGGCCGCTGGCTACCAGGTTGTCACCGCGGCCAATGGCGAAGAAGCGCTGGCGCATATCGGGGTGAGTCGCCCCGCACTGGTGATCAGCGATCTGCGCATGCCGCGCATGGACGGCCTGGCGCTGTTTGACGCCATCCATCAGGCGGACCCTGCCCTGCCCGTCATCCTGCTCACCGCGCACGGCTCGATTCCAGAAGCGGTGGATGCCACCCGGCGTGGCGTGTTTGGCTTTTTAACCAAACCATTTGACAGCAAATCCCTGTTGCAACAGGTGGAAGCAGCCTTGCGGCTCACCGCAGGCGCGCATGTCACGGCAGACAGCACGGAAGATCAAAGCTGGCGCGAAGCCATCATCACCCGCAGTCCGCACATGGAAAACCTTCTGAGCCAGGCCAAATTGATGGCCATGTCAGACGCCAGTGTGTTTATTCAAGGCGACAGTGGTACCGGCAAGGAACTGCTGGCGCGTGCCATACACAAAGCCAGTCCGCGCAATCGCCGCCCGTTTGTGGCGATCAACTGTGGCGCGATCCCCGAAGCCCTGCTTGAATCCGAGCTGTTTGGTCATACCAAAGGCGCCTTTACCGGCGCCGTCAGGGATAACAAAGGCCTGTTCCAGAGCGCGGAAGGCGGCACGATTTTCCTCGATGAAATCGGCGACATGCCCATGCCCTTGCAGGTCAAGCTGCTACGGGCGTTACAAGAGCGCGTGATACGGCCTGTCGGCTCCAACACCTCGATTGCGGTGGATGTACGGATTATTTCGGCCACGCATAAAAACCTCGCCGAAGAAATGAAAGCCGGGCGCTTCCGTGAGGATTTGTATTACCGCATCAACGTGGTATCGCTGGATATCCCTTCCCTGGCAGGCAGGCGCGAGGACATCCCTCTCTTGGCCAATAACTTCCTCCATGCCTTGAGCACCAAATACGGCAAAAACCTCAATGGCTTTTCACCCGACGCCATGGAGTTGCTGATTGCAGCGCCGTGGCCGGGCAATGTCCGGCAATTGCAAAACATCGTGGAACAGACGGTGGTGTTATCGACCACACCGCTGGTATCCACCTCCCTGGTACAAAAAGCCCTGCAGGACGATATCGGCGGCATTGTGCCATTTGAGATTGCGCGCAAGAACTTTGAGCGGGACTACCTGATCAAGCTGCTCAAGGCCACCAATGGCGGCGTCACGCAAGCTGCCAGACTGGCTCAACGTAATCGCACCGAGTTCTACAAGCTGCTGCAACGGCATCAATTGACCCCGGCGTTGTTCAAAGACGACACCAGCGGCCAAGCTGCCTAGTTTTCGCGACACCCATTCCTATTTAAATTCAACGCTTTACAAAACACCCCCTGTGGAGCGTCGCCATTCAGCGACGATTTCACCGGGGGTTAAAAATCCTAAATTTCAATTAATCGATTGATTTAAAACAACATTTTCATGTTGGCACGCTACTTGCCATATATCTTGTGAGCAATGTAAGCAAACCAACATGAAAAACAAGCCATTTACATTTAATCTGAAAACCACCGCCCTGACGCTGAGCTTGGCTCTGTGCGCCTACAGCGCATCCGGGGTTGCGGCTAACGCTGATCGTCCACTGGTGCAGCCTTTTGCCAGCGCTTTCAGCAAGCTGGACAGCAATCAGGATCATCGTCTGAACCACGATGAGGCGGTTCAGGATCAAGACCTCGCACAGCATTTCGAAAACGCCGATATCGACCGCAATGGCAGTTTGAGCGAGCAGGAATTTGAACAGTTCAAGCAAGCTGCCCAGCAAGCCCGCATGGAAGCATTTCTGGACGATACCGAAGTAACCGAAAAGATTCGCGATGAACTGGTGCACGACAGTCACACCAAATCGCTCAACATCAGTGTGGAAACCTACAAAGGTGAAGTGATATTAAGCGGCTTTGTCGATACGGATCAGCAAGCGCATCGCGCGGTGGAAATTGCATCCTCCGTGCAGGGTGTGCAAACGGTTAAAAACAGTTTGGTTGTTAAGGGGTAAATCACATGCTTAAGAACAAGATGAATACGAAAATTGCCCACGCCTGCGCAGCCTTGGCGCTGGTTTGTGCCTTCAGCACCTCGGCCCAGGCCGAAGGCTTTATGGAGGTGAATGGACCCTCGATTCTCGGTGGCGCACTGGGCGGCGGTGCCGGCGCCATAGTCGGCTCCTCCATCGGTGGCCGTGATGGCGCGATCATCGGCGGTGCCATTGGTGCGGCCGCAGGTGTGGCGATTGCGTCACAGACACCACGCTACCAGGCAGAGCCTCGCTATCGCCCCGCCCCACGGGTGTATTACCAACCTGCACCGCGCGTCTACTACCAGCCAGCCCCACGCGGTTACATGGTGTATGAGCGCGACTGGCGCGGTCCACGTCATCACGACCACGGTCATGGTCACGACAGATACTACCGTTATCAAGGTTACGGATACTAAGGGAGGGTATTACCATGAAAAATCCTAATCCACGCAAAACGCATCCACTGGTTCTGGTTGCCGCCGTCGCACTGACAATCTTCAGCCTGCTTGGTAGCGCGGCAATTACCGGTCTGATTCCAGTGCATTCCGAAAAACAGGATGCGGCGCAAAGCCTGACTGATGGCCGTCACCGTGACGCCGCCATTGCCAAGCCCCAGGCCGCTGCTGCGCCGGTTCCCGATCAGCATTCGTCAGCTTGCAGCAGCTGCGGCACGATTATTTCGATACGCACGGTAGAGGGCGAAGCCCTGCAGCATCCACTGCAACAACCCGCCCTGCAGGCGCGTGATGGCGAAAAACTGACCGCCTACATCATCCAGGTGCGCATGGCAGATGGCGTGACGCATACCATTACGCAACTTGACCGTCCCCGTCTCGCCGTGGGTGAGCAAGTCCGGCTTAGCATAGGGCGCCAGCTTAACGCTTAACGTTTCCCCGTGGCGGGCCTCTAATCCCCGAGGAGGTCCGCCTTTTTTCTTCCCCCGCTGCCTGGAAACAGGCAATAAAAAACGCCCTCACGGGCGTTTTTTATTGGGTCGAATCAACACCAATCAGGCTGCTGATTATTCCTTGCCGATCTGGTAGATCTCGCTGTGCGATTCCACGATCTTGCCGGAAGTGGCATCAACCTCAACCTTGATTTCCTTGCCATCCTTACCCACGATGTCGAACTCGTAAGTAGCAGCGCCGTCTTCTTCGATTTCGTATTCGACTTCGGTGATTTCACCTGGATGAGCTTCCAATGCCGTCTTGCGTGCATCGGCTTCGCTAACCTTCATCTTGGCTTTGAACAGTGGGTCTTCAGCAGACTTCACTTCTTGCTCGATTTCAGTCACTTTGCCGCTCAGCGCGTTGCACTCAACATCCCAAGCCTTGCCATCAGCGGCTTCAATATCGAACTCATAAACTGGAACCTTTTTCTCCAGCTTCATTTCCACTTTTACCACGGTACCGGGCTTGGCCTTGGTTGCAGCAACCAGGCACTTTTCCAGGCTTACCTTGGTCTTGGGGATCACCAGATCGGCAGCAACCGCGCTATTGGCAGCAAATGCCAAGGCGATCAGTGCAGCACCAACAGATAATTTTTTCATAGTAACAACTCCATAGTGATTAAAAAAACAAGTCAGCAAAAATTTGCAAGCAAAACCAATGCCGACAAGAGCTTACAGCCAGATTATGGCATTTATTGTAGTTATTGAAATGTGACGCTTGTGCGGGAAAAACGAAGCTTCCCGCCAAGCTTAAACAGCGACAGGTGCCTTGATGGGCGGATATGGATCGTAATTCTGCAAACTGAAATCTTCGTAGCGGAATGCGAAAATATCACGCACGTCTGGGTTGATTTGCATGGTGGGCAAGCTGCGGGGCGTGCGCGACAACTGCTCTTTCACTTGCTCCATATGGTTGAGATAAATGTGCGCATCGCCCAATGTATGCACAAAATCGCCCAGTTTAAGCCCACACACCTGCGCCACCATCATGGTCAGCAAGGCGTAGGAAGCGATGTTGAACGGCACGCCAAGGAAGATATCCGCACTGCGCTGATACAGCTGGCAGCTGAGCTTGCCATCCGCCACATAAAACTGGAAGAAGGCATGGCAAGGCGGCAGCTTCATCTGGTCGACATCGGCCACGTTCCAGGCCGAGACAATCAGCCGACGCGAATCCGGATTGCGCTTGATGGCGTCCACCACCTGGGTGATCTGGTCGATATGGCTGCCATCCGGCTTGGGCCAGTTGCGCCATTGATAACCATACACCGGGCCCAGATTGCCCTCGGCATCGGCCCATTCGTCCCAGATGGTGACGCCGTTTTCCTTGAGATAGGCAATATTGGTACTGCCTTGCAGGAACCACAGCAACTCGTGGATGATGGATTTCAGATGCACTTTTTTGGTGGTGAGCAGCGGAAAACCAGCCGCCAGATCAAACCGCATCTGGTAACCAAATACGGACAGAGTGCCGGTGCCGGTTCTGTCTTCTTTCTTGTGGCCATGCTCAAGCACATGGCGCATCAGATCATGATAGGTTTGCATAAGGTGACGGCTTTCCGCGTAAATCCAGCCTAATCGGCGGTGTGGTCGACAATGAATTGCTTGATGGCCTGCACATCGGCATCCATCACCTCAAAGCGCTGCGGCAAATCTTCCAGGCCTTGCAGGCTGGCCGGGCGCTCCGGCTTGTGGCCCAGGGCTTCCTGAATCGCATCTTCAAACTTGACCGGCAATGCCGTTTCCAGCACCAGCATGGGGGTGGCGGGGTCGCGCACTTGCAACGCGACTTTCAGACCATCAGCGGTGTGGGTATCAATGGTCACACCATACTTGGCTTGTGTCTCACGTATGGTCTGCATGCGGGCTGCATGATTGCTGCTGCCCGAGACAAAGCCGTAATCGGCTACCTGGGCAAACAGGCCGTCTTCATTCAGATCAAAGGCACCGCCCTGATCTACCTTGCTCCACAGGGCACGCACCTTGGCGGCATCGCGCCCGGTGAGATCAAACACAAAGCGCTCAAAGTTGGAGGCCTTGCTGATGTCCATGGAAGGACTGGAGGTGTGGTAGGTATTGGCCGAGCCACGCGGACGGTACACGCCAGTTTTGAAGAACTCGTCCAGCACGTCGTTTTCATTGGTGGCGACCACAAGTTTATCGATAGGCAAGCCCATCATGCGCGCCACATGGCCGGCACACACGTTGCCAAAATTGCCGGAAGGCACGGCAAAGCTCACTTTTTCCGTGTTGCTGCGGGTCACGGCAAAGTAGCCCTTGAAGTAATACACCACCTGCGCCGCGACGCGTGCCCAGTTGATGGAGTTCACCGCACCGATCTTGTTCCTGGCCTTGAACGCGGCGTCATTGGACACTGCCTTGACGATATCCTGCGCGTCATCAAACACGCCGTTGACGGCGATATTGAAAATGTTCTCATCCTGCAGGCTGAACATCTGGGCGGTCTGGAAGCGGCTCATTTTCTTGTGCGGTGACAACATGAACACCTTGACGCCTTTTTTGCCGCGCATGGCGTATTCAGCCGCGGAGCCGGTGTCGCCGGAGGTGGCACCCAGAATATTGGTGGTCTCGCCTTTTTTCGCCAGCACATATTCAAACAGATTGCCCAGCAACTGCATGGCCATATCCTTGAAGGCCAGCGTCGGGCCGTTGGACAGGGACAGCAAATAGAGATTGTCTTCCAGCTTCAGCGTCGGGGTAATGTCCTCGGCATTTTGCTCAGGCCGCGCATAGGCATACACATCGGCACGGTAGGTCTTGTCGACAATCGCGCGCAGATCCGCTGGCGGAATATCGTCCGCCAGCAGCGAAAGAATGCTGAATGCCAGATCGCGGTAATTCATGCCGCGCAGGCGTGTCAGGTCCGCATCGCTCAGCTGTGGATATTGCTCGGGCAAGTACAGGCCGCCGTCCGGCGCCAGACCACCCAGCAGGATTTCGGTAAACGAGAGTGCAGGCGACTGCCCGCGGGTACTGATGTACTTCATTATCGGCCCAGTTCTTCCATACGCAATTTGGTGATCTTGCCGGCAATCGCAGGCAAGGCTTCAATCGCAGCAATCGCGCTATCCATGTTTTTCTCTACGGTCACATGGGTGAGAATGATGATATCGGCCTGATCCTCGCCCTCTTCCGGCTCTTTCTGGATCATGGCATCAATCGAAATATCGCGATCACCCAGGATGCGGGTCACTTCCGCCAGCACGCCGGGCTTGTCCATGGCACGCAAGCGCAGGTAATAGGCGCTGCTGATGTCGCTGATCGGCAATACCGGCAGGTCCTGCAGTTGCTCATCCTGGAAAGCGAGATAAGGCACGCGCTGGTCAATGGCTGCATCCATCATGCGCGCCACATCCACCAGATCAGCCACCACGGCACTGGCGGTAGGCTCGGCACCGGCACCGGCGCCGTAATACAAGGTGGGGCCCACAGCATCGCCCTTCACCACCACGGCGTTCATGGCGCCATTTACATTGGCGATCAGGCGCTTTTCAGGAATCAGGGTCGGGTGCACGCGCAACTCCACCCCGGCTTCACTGCGTTTGGTAATACCCAGCAGCTTGATGCGATAGCCCAGTTCCTCGGCATACTTGATATCAACCGCATCCAGACGGGTAATACCTTCGGTATAGGCTTTATCAAACTGCGGATGCGTACCGAAACCAATGGCAGACAGAATCGCCAGCTTGTGGGCAGCATCAATGCCTTCGACGTCGAAGGTAGGGTCGGCTTCGGCATAGCCCAGGCGTTGCGCTTCTTTCAGCACATCGGCAAAGGTCAGGCCTTTTTCACGCATTTCGGAAAGAATGAAGTTGGTGGTGCCATTGATAATGCCGGCAATCCACTCAATGCGGTTGGCACTCAGGCCCTCACGCAGCGCCTTGATGATGGGGATGCCACCAGCCACCGCCGCCTCAAAGGCCACGATCACGCCTTTGGCGCGCGCGGCCGCAAAAATCTCTTTGCCGTGCAAGGCAATCAGCGCCTTGTTGGCAGTGACCACGTGCTTGCCATTGGCAATCGCCTGCAACACCAATTCGCGGGCAATGGTATAGCCACCAATCAACTCCACCACCACATCAATGGCAGGGTCACTCACCACGGCAAACGCGTCATCGGTGACGTCCGCCTTGCCCTGGGTCACTTGACGAGCCAGTTCCAGATTGCGGTCAGCCACCCGGGCAATGCGAATGTCACGGCCGGAACGCCGTGCAATTTCATCATGGTTACGGGTCAGCACGGTGTAAGTGCCGCCGCCCACCGTACCAATACCCAACAAGCCTACATTGATTGATTTCATATTCACGCTGATCTTTTTAAAGTAAACAATGACAACTACTCGCGGCCATATCAAGCCGCGGCAGATGGCGCGTTATGCGCTGATTTTGTCTGTGCCGTGCTTCTTGCGATAGCCTTCGAGGAAGCGGGCAATACGCTTGATCGCTTCGGTCAGGTCATCCACATTGGGCAGGAACACCACGCGGAAATGATCCGGTTTTTTCCAGTTGAACCCACTGCCCTGCACCAGCAGGACTTTTTCTTCCAGCAACAGGTCAAGAATGAACTGCTGGTCATCCTTGATCGGGTAAATCTTGGGGTCCAGCCGCGGGAACAGGTACATGGCCGCCGCTGGCTTTTCACAGGTGACACCGGGAATCGCCGTCAGCAACTCATACGCGAGGTCACGCTGCTTGCAAAGGCGTCCGCCCGGGGCCACCAGATCATTGATGCTCTGATAGCCGCCCAGCGCGGTCTGGATGGCCAATTGTCCCGGCACGTTGGCACAGAGGCGCATGGAGGCCAGCATGTTCAAGCCTTCAATATAATCACCAGCATGCCGTTTTTCACCGGACACCACCAGCCAGCCAGCACGGTAGCCGCAGGTACGGTAATTCTTGGACAAGCCGTTGAAGGTCACAAACAGCACATCATCGGCCAGTGAGGCGATGGAGGTGTGCGTGTTGCCGTCATACAGCACCTTGTCGTAAATCTCGTCAGCAAAAATCACCAGGCCGTGATGGCGGGCGATTTCGATAATGCCTTCCAGCGTTTCACGCGGATAAAGCGCACCGGTCGGGTTGTTCGGGTTGATGATGACAATGCCGCGCGTGTTAGCGGTGATCTTGGACTCAATGTCCTTGAGATCAGGCAACCAGCCGGTGTTTTCATCGCACAGGTAGTGGCGGGCAGTACCACCAGCCAGGGTGACAGCCGCTGTCCACAATGGATAGTCGGGCATGGGCACCAGCACCTGGTCGCCATTATTAAGCAGTGCCTGCATTGCCATGACGATGAGCTCGGACACGCCATTGCCGATGATGATGTCATCGATGGTCACACCCGCAATATTCTTCTGCTGGGTGTAGTGCATGATGGCTTTGCGGGCGGCAAACAGGCCCTTGGAGTCGGTGTAACCGGACGCCTGATCCATATTGTGGATCACGTCCTGCAGAATCTCTTCGGGTGCTTCAAAACCAAACGGCGCCGGGTTGCCGATATTCAGTTTGATGATGCGGTGGCCGTCTTCTTCCATTTCGCGCGCGCGCGCCAATACCGGGCCGCGAATGTCGTAGCACACGTTATTGAGTTTGGAAGACTTGAGTAATGGATCCACGGCGGAAAACCTGACGAAAAAAATGTGTTATCTTACATTGTCATAGCCTTATCAGGCAATTTAAAGCCAGGACTGACAACCAATGAAACTGCATTTAACCCAGGCGGCTGGCAACCAGCTGATTACCGGACATGCGCCCGAGTGGGTAGAGGTGAATGCCCAGCGCTATCACGGCAGCCTGCTGGTGCTCCCCAACCTGCTGGTGACCGATTGGCAGGTTGCAGATTTTGATGCGCTGACGGTAGCGGATTTTGAACGCATCGCCGAGCTGGCACCCGAGGTGGTATTGCTGGGCACTGGCGACAAGCACCGGTTTATCCATCCCCGTCTCACGGCGTCACTCACTGCACGCGGCATCCCGGTGGAATGCATGACCACGGCCGCCGCCTGTCGCACTTACAACATCCTCATGGCAGAAGACCGTCACGTCGCCGCCGCCCTGCTGGTCAACCCGGCAGCCAGCTGACTGAACGACTGAATCTTTGTCAGCGCAGCAGGCTGCGCTTTCATTTTGCTTGGAATTTACCCGGCCGCGCGCCCTCCGAACTTCAGAGGCACACAGCCGGGAAGAAGTTACAGACCGCGACGCGAGAAGGTCAGCGTGGCGTTGGTGCCGCCGAAACCAAAGCTGTTGGACAGTGCGGTCTGGATATTGGCGTTATCAATACGCTGGCGCACGATGTTCAGGCCTTCGGCAGCCGGGTCCAGCGTTTCAATATTGGCAGAAGCCGCAATGAAGTTGTTTTCCATCATCAGCAGCGTGTAGATCGCTTCATTCACACCCGCAGCGCCCAGCGCATGGCCAGACAATGACTTGGTGGAAGCAATGGCAGTATTGCTATCGCCAAACACGGCGCGAATGGCTTCCAGTTCCTTCAGATCGCCCACAGGTGTGCTGGTACCGTGGGTGTTGATGTAATCCACACCACCTTCCACGCCTTGCAGCGCCAGGCGCATGCAGCGCTCGGCACCTTCACCGCTTGGGGCTACCATGTCGTAACCATCGGAAGTGGCACCGTAACCAACCACTTCGGCATAAATCTTGGCACCGCGTGCCTTGGCATGCTCATACTCTTCCAGCACCACGATACCGCCGCCGCCAGAGATGACGAAACCATCGCGATTGGCATCATAGGTACGCGATGCCTTTTCAGGCGTGTCGTTGTACTTGCTCGAAAGTGCGCCCATGCCATCGAACATGAAAGACAGCGTCCAGTGCTCTTCCTCGCCACCGCCGGCAAACACGATGTCCTGTTTGCCCAGCTGAATCTGCTCAAGCCCGGCGCCTATGCAATGCGCACTGGTGGCGCAGGCGGAGCTGATGGCGTAATTGATACCCTTGATCTCGGCACCGGTTGCCAGGCAGGCGGAAACACCGCTGGCCATGGCCTTGGTCACCATGTATGGGCCTACGCGACGCACGCCCTTTTCACGCAGGGTATCAATGCCGTTCATGATGCTTTCATGCGAAGCACCGCCCTGGCCCACGATCAGGCCAGTACGGATGTTGGACACCAGTTCCTTGGGCAGGCCAGCATCGGCAATCGCCTCCTGCATGGCCAGCCAGGCATAGGCGTGACCTTTGGCCATGAAGCGCATCAGCTTGCGATCAATTAATTCTTCCACGTTCAGGTTTTTGATTGACCCGGCGACGTGCGAACGCAAGCCCTGGTCAGCATATTCCTGCTGAAAGGTAATACCGGAACGGCCTGCATGCAGGCTGTCCAGCACTTCGGATTTGTTGTTGCCTAGGCTGGAGACGATCCCCATGCCAGTTACTACTACACGACGCATCTCGTGATTCCTCACATTATTGAGTTCAACTTGCCAGATGAACCTTTGAGTCTAGGGTAACCGTGTGACAAAGTCGTTTTTGCGTATGTCATCATGAACATCGCCAACTGCATTGCACCCGATGATACCGTTACCCTGCTTTGCTCTGTTAATTTAAAACCTTGCTTAGAAATTGTCGGTGCGGGTAAACAGGCCCACACGCAGATCTTGCGCATTGTAGATTTCACGCCCATCAATTTCCATATGGGCATCGGCAATCCCCATGACCAGCTTGCGCATGATGACGCGTTTCAGATCAATGCGATAGGTGACAAGTTTGGCGGTAGGCAATACCTGGCCGGTGAATTTCACCTCGCCAGCGCCCAGCGCACGGCCACGGCCCGCGCCACCCATCCAGCCCAGATAGAAGCCCACCAGTTGCCACATGGCATCCAGACCCAGGCAACCAGGCATGACAGGATCACCTTCAAAGTGGCAATTAAAAAACCAGAGATCAGGCTTGATATCCAGTTCGGCCACAATCTGGCCATGACCATATTTGCCGCCATCTTCGGTAATCGACACAATGCGATCGAACATCAGCATGGGGGGCAAGGGAAGTTGCGCATTGCCAGCGCCGAACATTTCGCCCCGGCCACAGGCCAGAAGCTCTTCAAAAGTGAAACTGTTTTGTTTTTGCATGTAATTCTGCTTGTAGGATGCTGATCGGTAAAAAACAGTATTTTCGCCGGAAACGCTTCGAAACGAAAGCCCTTTGAAAATAAACTATATTTTGCAAGGGGTATACCGATCGGTTTACACCCACCGGGAATCTGGCTAAGATGCCGTAACATTTTTTTACATTCACCCTTATCTACCATCAGGATCAAGTCAATGAGTGACCGTCTTTTAGCTGACTGGCAAGCACATGCGTTAAACCTGGAATCCGAAATCAATAAAGTCGTCGTCGGCCAGGAATCGCCGGTGCGGCTGATTACCACCGCCATTTTTGCGCGTGGGCACGTATTGCTTGAAGGCGATGTTGGCGTGGGCAAAACCACCCTGCTGCGCGCCTTTACCCGCGGCATCGGCGGCGGCTACCAGCGTATTGAAGGCACGATAGACCTGATGCCCAACGATCTGGTGTACCACACCTATCTGGGCGAAGATGGCCGCCCGCACGTGAGCCCTGGCCCATTGCTATCCGAAGGTGAAAACCTGGCCGTGTTCTTCTTCAACGAAATCAATCGTGCCCGCCCGCAAGTGCACTCGCTGCTGCTGCGCGTCATGGCCGAGCGCACCCTGTCCGCCTTCAACAAGGAGCACCAGTTCCCGCACATGCTGGTATTTGCTGACCGCAACCAGGTGGAAAAAGAAGAAACCTTTGAAATCCCTTCCGCCGCCCGCGATCGCTTCATGATGGAAATTCCTATCGTGGTACCTAGCGATGCCGATGTCATGGAATCGCTGATGTTCGATACGCGCTTCCACAATGTGGATGCGCTGGTCGAGAGAGTGCCTGCCGGTATTCTGCAGTTTGATCAATTGAATGAATTTGCGGCCCTGGTGCAGGATAAGGTGCAAGCAAGCCCTGCCCTGCGCCGCTATGCCCTCAATCTGTGGCTGGCCACCAAGACACCGGGGCAATACGGTATACAGATCAGTGGCGTCGACATCAACCGCCTGGTCATCGCTGGCGCCAGCCCACGCGGCATGGCCATGATGCTGCGCGCTGCGCGCGTCAATGCCTGGCTCAATGGGCGCGATGCCGTATTGCCGGAAGACATACACGCCGTGTTCCACGAAACCGTGGCGCACCGCCTGGTATTCAGCCCGGTTTATGAGATGCGCCGTACCGAAATTGCGCGTGAATTGCTGTCTGGCATTGTCAATGCCATCAGCGTTCCTTGATTTGACAGGTGCTGAACCCTCGCATGGCCCTGACCTTCATGCTGAACACCGGCGAAACGCCAGGAATTAAGGCCGTTGATTTTACGGAATAGTTGACCGCACATGACCCACGCACTTGCCAAGGAATTCACTTACCAGATCGGCTGGCGCTCCCGTGGCCGCCACGCTGGCCGCCACGCCAGCGTACAGCGCGGGCTGGGCATGGACTTCGTCGGCCATGCACCGCTGATTTCCTATCCCGACCCGCGCCGTATCGACTTGCGTCTGACGCTGCGCGACCCTGCCGAACAGGTGTTTGTGCGCATTTTCAACCAGCGCAGTGCCACACCCATTTACGTGGTGTGCGATCTGTCAGGCTCCATGGGCTTCAGCGGCGAGCACCACAAGCTGCAAATTGCCGCGGAGATTACCGCCTCGGCGGCGTATTCAGCCTCGCGCGTCAACGACCCATTCACCTTTATCGGCTTTGATCAGCAGGTGCGTGAGGACTGGATGTCACACCCCAGCACCCGCCTGCAAGGTGCATATCAGATGGCCGAACGCTTGCGCGATTACCAGCCGCCGCAAGTCGGGGGCGATGGACTGGCGCAGGTCGTGCCCTACCTCTCCCGCGAGCGGGCGCTGATTTTCCTGGTATCCGACTTTCACATGCCCTTGAATGTGCTGGAAGAAGCCTTGGTCGGCATGCAACGCCATCACGTGGTACCCATGGTGCTGTGGGATGCGGCGGAGTATCGCAAGCTGCCGGAGTTTGGCGTAACGCACATTACCGATAGTGAAACCGGCGAGCGCCGCACGGTGTTTTTGCGCGGCGACATGCATGCCCGCATACAGGCGGCCTTTGCCGAACGCCGCGCCGCCCTCAGCGCGCTATTCATGCGTTACGACCTGCCCCCATTTTTCATGGAAGACGGCTTCAAGCCCGACGCCTTAACCGAGTATTTTTACCAGTTTGTGGCTGCTTAATGATGATCAACTCCCGGATACTCTCCCTGATATTGGTAGTTCTCAGCGTGCACGGCATCCCCGCCGCGCTTGCCGATAGCCAACCCAACCCGCAAGTCCTGGTCACTGAGATCAACCCGGCGCGTGACGTCGGCTACCATGTGGGCGATATCCTGCATCGCACCATCATCCTGAAAGCGCCCGCCAGCTACAAGTTGCTGGACACCTCGCTGCCGCTCAAGGGCACGGAGAAAAAATACCGCGGACAGAATCAGGGCGTGGAAGTGCGCTCGGTGGATATCAGCGAAAAACAGCAAGGTGCCTTCAATATTTACACGCTCAAGCTGCAATACCAGGTGTTTACCAACAATGTGGTGGTGAAGCCCAGCCAACTGCCGGCTGAATACGTCAAGTTTGGTGGCGAAGGCCGCGTATTTCAGGTGCGGATTCCTTACTGGAGCTTCCGCATTTCCCCGCTGGCGGTATATGGCTCGGTAAAGATCGAAAACGACATGAGCCAGTTGCGCGGCCCCTTGCTACTGGATGACAGCCAGCAAAAACTGGCGCTGTGGATTGCACTCGGCACGCTGGCACTCTCACTGCTGGGGCTGCTTTATATTCTGGGCAACCGCCGCTGGCTGCCGCGCATGGGTGGAGAATTCGCGCGCGCCTACCGCGACATCAAGAAAATCCGCAAACAGAACCTGGGCCTGCAAACCGGCATGACCCGCATGCACCATGCCCTGAACCAGAGTAGCGGCGGTAGCGTATTCAGCGCCGATGACATCATTGCCCGCAAACCAGGCTTTGCCAGCATGCGCGATGAGCTGAACCAGTTCTTCCGCCTGTCGCGTAGCGTATTTTTTGATGCCACGGCCAAGCACCAGGTGCAGGGTGACCCCGAACAATGGCTGCAACAATTTTGCCGCCACTGCCGCGATTGCGAACGAGGGCTGAACAAGTGAATTTCGTCACACCCTGGGTCCTGCTTTTGTTACCGCTGGCACTGGTGCCACTGCTGCTGGATCGCCAGCACAGCAAGAGTTACTCATGGATGCAGCTGATTCCGCGCGATGGGTTGTCCGATCTGCTGGGGCTGTTGCTCAAGATACTGGCGGCGCTGGCGCTGATGTTCATTATCCTGGGCGTTGCCGGACCTGCCACGCCTTCCCAGCCCATTGAACGCACCGGCATTGGCGCGCAGCTGGTACTGATCATAGACCGCAGTGCCAGTATGGATGACCCCTTTTCCGGCGCGATTGCCAGCGGACGTGCCGGTGAATCCAAAGCCGCCGCCGCCGAACGCCTGATCACCCGCTTCGTCAATGAGCGCAAGAACGATATGTTTGGCATGGTGACCTTCAGCAACTCCGCCATGCATGTGTTGCCGCTAACCGAGAGCAAGGAAGCGATTCTGGCGGCCATCCGCGCGGCTGGCGGCTCGGCGCTGTTCCAGACCAATATCGGCAGCGGCCTGACAACCGGCCTCGCCCAGTTCGACAAGACGCCGGACTCGGGTTCCCGCGCCATTATCCTGCTGTCCGATGGCGGCGGTCGCATAGGCGCTGCCACGCAGGAGAAAATCCGCGACTGGCTGGACCGCATGCACGTCACGCTGTACTGGATCGTGCTGCGCCAGCCGGGCTCCATCAGTATTTTTGATGAGACCTACAAAACGCCGGATGACCGACCACCACCACCGGCGATTGAGCTCAACGATTACTTCAAGACCCTGCGCTCGGGCTACCAGCCCTATGAAGCGGAAGATCCGCAATCGCTGGCAGCCGCGATTCAGGACATCAATCGCAAAGAGAAAAAACCGATCAAGTACATTGAAGAGATTCCCGGCAAGGATTACGCACCGTGGTGCTACAGCATCGCCGCTGTTCTGATTGCCTTGCTGCTTGCCGTTAAATTCATTGAGGTCCGAACATGGCATTAAGTGCTAAAAAATGGACGCTGATCCTCGGCGTCATTGCCATCGCCAGCGCCGCTGTTGCTGCCGGCGAAGCCTACCGTATCCAGCAGATCAAGGCGTTCAACGCTGCCATCAGCAAGGGTGATCCCCCGCAAACTGACAAGCAGTCTTACGAAGCCAAGTTTGCCGTGGCCTACTGGCAGGCCAAAAATGGCAGGCTGCAGGAAGCCACGCTCTTGTTCAGCCAGCTCAATGACCAGGGCACGGATACGCAACGCTCGGCGGTGCAATTCAATATGGGCAATATCTTCTTCCTGCGCGGACTCGCCATCAACGGCACCAACATGACGGTGCGCGACCAGACCGAGTATCTGCTGACCCAAGCAAAAACCGCCTACCAGCAATCCCTGCGGCTGGATAACCACTTCTGGGATGCACGCCATAATCTGGATCGCGTGCTGACCATACTGCCAGCCCACCCTACGCCGGGCGTGGGTGATTCTGATTCGCCCGGTCTGATCATGGGCAATATTCCGGTCGGGCTGCCTTGATCATGTGGCGCACTGAGCTGCTTAAACGCTTTGGGCATTACCTGTGGCACCGCCGCGATGCCGCCATGTTGGCAACCGCGTTTGTGCTGGTGCTGGCAGCGGCATTCAAACCCACCGTGCCCATCCCCCGCAATATCTACAGCTATGTGTTTGTGGTGGATATCAGCCAGAGCATGAACGTGAAGGGCATGTACTGGCATGGCAAGGAAGTCTCGCGCCTGGATTACACCAAGAGCATGCTGCACGACATTATCGGCCGCCTGCCCTGCGGCAGCCGGGTCAGCATCTCGCTGTTTGCGGGGGTTAGTGTGGCCGCGCTTTACACGCCGATTGAGGTCTGTGCCAACTACTCGGCGATTCAGGACACCATCGACCATATGGAGTGGCGCATGGCCTGGTCTGGCAACAGCCGCCTGCGCGACAGTACCGAGTCATTGAGCCGCTTGTTGCGTGCCATGCCGGAAGCTTCGCAAGTGGTGTTTTTTACCGATGGTGAAGAAGCACCCAAGCTGCATGCCTTCAACACGCGCGACCTGAGCACCTTTCAAGGCGGTGGCTGGCTGATGGTGGGCATAGGCAGCATGGACCCGCACCCCATTCCCAAGATGGATGAGTCCAACAAGGTCATCGGCTACTGGTCTGCTGAAAACTTCACCATGCAGCCCGGTATCGCCCAGATTTCGCAGCAGAACTTTGGTAATCGCGACGACAACGTCGCGCCTTCAGAAAATGACCGTTACGCATCCCGGCTGGATGAGGAATACCTGATGCAACTGTCGAAAGAAATCCACGCGACCTATGTGCGTGGCGATAGCCTGCAAGCGGTACGCAGCGCCATGAGCGAACTCAAGCCTTCCCGCCGTGATTTTTCGCCCATGCAGATCGACTGGATACTCGCTACCCTGGCGGGCATCGCCATCATCGGTGCCTATACCCCGCAACGGCTGGTGCATCTGTTCAAGCGCCTGCGGGCAGCCAGAGCCGAACGTCGTCAGCGCGCTGCCGGTTCAGCCGACGTGCGCTCATAAGCCCAGCGCAACTGCACGCGCAAGCGGCGCAAGGATTCCGCATCCGCGCTGTCGGCCAGCAGCACGAGGGCCTGCGGCCAACGCTGGTCCGCACTGCGAAATCGAATCACCGTAAGCGCGCTGGTCACCATGGAGTCCGGCAATATCGTGATCGCCATGGCCTCCCCCTCCTGACGCCAGGCTTGCCAGCCACTTTCAGTTGACCAGCGCAAGCCCACCCATGCCTGCGGAACAGAGCGCCAGGCATGGCGTCGCAGATGCCATACGCTGGCCACCACGATAGCGACGCCGCCCGCCAGCTTCACCCACCATACCAGAGGAACAACCAGCAACATAAGCACTGCGCCGACACTCGCCACCATGAGGATGGCCGCGAGCCGGGGCGATGGACGAAGGTCGACTTGCAGGGGCTTCACGCTATAATGTCCCATTCGATTATTGATGGCTTACTATCATGACGCAATGGCAAGAATTCTTACAGTCCCGCGGCGCCTCTATTGTCGATGGTCGCCTGCTTGATTTCGGTGCCCCCGCCAAAGAGCTGGCCGCCGCCCGGCACGATCATGTCATGGCCGATCTCTCTCATCTGGGTTTGCTGCAGGTAGATGGCGAAGATGCCATTACCTTCCTGCAGGGCCAGCTGACGAATGATATCAACCTGCTGAACGGCAGCAACAGCCACTATGCAGGCTATTGCACCGCCAAAGGCCGCCTGCTGGCCCTGTTTCTCGCCTTTGCCCATCAGGGCCATATCCACCTGCAACTGAATGGCAGCCTGCTGGAACCCATACTCAAACGTTTGAAAATGTACGTGCTACGCTCCAAGGTGGTGATTCAGGATGTGTCGACCACTATCGTGCGCATCGGCGTAGCAGGCAGCAATAGCGAGGCAATTCTGGGGGCCATGTTTGAGTTTGTGCCTACAGAAGTTCACGGCATCAGCACGCAGGAGAATGCCACACTGATCCGTTTGCCTGGCGCACTACCGCGCTTTGAGATTTTCACCTCGCAGGAAAACGCGCAAGAACTCTGGCAAGAACTGGAACAGCACTTTGACCCCGTCGGCCAGACCGGCTGGGACTGGCTGGAAATCGAAGCCGGTATTCCCGAGATATTCCCAGCCACGCAGGAAGCCTTTGTGCCGCAGATGGTGAATCTGGATGCGCTAGGCGGCATCAACTTCAAGAAAGGCTGTTACACCGGCCAGGAAATCGTCGCCCGCACCCATTATCTGGGCAAGGTAAAGCGCCGGTCACTGATTGGCAGCCTGACAGCGACTGACCAGATACCCGCGCCAGGCGATGAGGTATTTATCGGCGAAGGCGAGGCCGTAGGCCAGATAGTTCGCAGCAGCGGCATTGCCGGAGCCGAGGGCCGGGTGCTGGTGGAACTGCGCCAGGAAGCCAGCGAGGGCAAAACCGTAAGCTGGCATCAGCAAGCGATCACCTGGTTACCCATGCCCTACGCTTTTCCTCCGGACAGAAAATAAACCAACAAAAAAGCCCGCTAAATGCGGGCTTTTTTTATGCGAGACGACGCAGCATCAATACGCTAGCAAGCCAGCTCAGCCATTCTTGAAGTTACTGAAAATCACCTGATTACGGCCCAGCGCCTTGGCCTGGTACATGGCGTAATCCGCCCGTTCCAGCACCTGCTCGATGCGTTCGCCATTCTGCACCATGGCTACGCCCAGGCTGGCGGTAAGGTGTATGGGCACATTCTTGTGGTCCACCGGACGCGTTTCCAGCGTCTCGCGGATTTTTTCTGCCAGCAGGCGGGCATTCCGTTCGCTGCAATCCTTGAGCAGGATGAGGAACTCTTCTCCGCCCCAGCGGCAAACAAAGTCTACCGAACGCAAACACGAACGTATGATGAGCGCGACCTCAGTCAGCACCTGGTCACCGGCAAAATGGCCATGGCGATCATTGATCTGCTTGAAATGGTCGATATCCAGCAGGATCACCGCCAGGTCTTTGCCATAGCGTATGCGCTCCTGCATGATGACATCGATGATGATCTCAAAGGCCTTGCGATTGGGCAGGTGCGTCAGCGAGTCCGTAGTCGCCATGGTTTCAATCTGGGTTTGATACCGCTTAAGCGCGAGGTTGGTGAGATAGACCGCCAGGGCCGTCAACAGCAGGCAAATCCCAAGATTGATATACAAGGTATTGCGGATGACTTGCGTGGCTTCACTCTCGTTTTTTTCCACGATCAGATACCACTTGAGCTCGGGAATGTAGCGGGTATTGATCAGGCGATCACTGCCTTTGTAGCGGTATTCAAATGAGCCGGTCTCCTGCGAAGTAATCTGCGGCAACAGGGCGTGCAATTCAGGCAATTCGCGCACATGGCTGCCGGAGATATGCTGCTTGCTGCCGGACAGCATCACAGTACCTTCGGAGGTGATGAAATACACCGAGCGGCGGAATTTCTCCTGGTAGCCGTCAATCAACCCTTTGACCGAATCCACCGTGAGGCCCACACCCACGGCGCCTATATAGTTTTTCGCATAATCGTAAACACGATAATTGACGAAAATCGTCAGCGCATCCTGATGCGCGAGGTCTTTGTCTACATTGATTTCATAAGGCTGATTGAGATCCCGCACCCGGAAATACCACACATCGCGGGGCTCGGTCTTCTGCACTTTTTTCAGAACGCCGTTGCCGTAATAGTACTGGCGGGTTTTTTCCGAGACGAAAAAGCTGATGAAAGTACCGTAGGTACTCTGGATTTCCTGCAGGTATTTGCTGATGGAATCGACACGCCGTTCGCCATCCAGCACCCAGTCGCGCAGGAAGGTATCCGAAGCCATCATGGAGGAAATGAAGACAGGCCGGACCAGGTCGCGCTGAATCTCGGAATAGACATTGTCTGCCGTGAGCGGCAACTCGTTATCGCTGATGGCGCGGTGAATAGAGGCTTTGGACACGGAGTAGCTCATCAGCGAAATGCTGATACCGCCCATCGCCAGGACAAGCGTCAATAAAAAAATGAGCTTGTGTCTATTCATGATGAATTTACCCATGAAGTCGAACTCTTATTTTTGTGGTGCAGCGGGCGGTGCAGGTTGTGCAACGGGCGCTTTATCGATCACCTGATAAAACACTTCATCCTGCTTGATCATTCCCAGCTCACTGCGGGCGCGCTCTTCAATGGCAGCAAAGCCCTGTTTCAGATCACGCACTTCTGCGTCCAGTGTATCATTTCGCGCTTTTAACTGAGCGTTCTTGTCTTTCTGCTCGCTGATTTGCCGGTTCAAGTCCCACACCCGCAACCAGCTGCCTTTGCCCAGCCACAAGGGATACTGCAGCGTCGCAATCAGTATGACAAAAATAAGGGTTAAAAATCGCATGGATACGTTTTAAATAACAATGCGCAGTCTGCCAGGCAAACTGCGCATGTTGATTTAATCCGGCAAGTGCTTAGCGAGCCAGATGATAGAAGGCATCGATGCCAGCGTAGCTGGTTGCGTCGCCCAGCTCTTCTTCAATACGCAAGAGCTGGTTGTACTTGGCAATGCGCTCGGAACGGGACAGGGAGCCGGTCTTGATCTGCAAGGCATTGGTGGCTACCGAGATATCCGCAATCGTAGTGTCTTCGGTTTCACCGGAGCGATGCGAGATCACCGAGGTGTAACCCGCGCGCTTGGCGGTTTCAATGGTCTGGAAGGTTTCGGTCAGGGTACCGATCTGGTTGACCTTGATCAGCACGGAGTTAGCTACGCCCTTCTGGATGCCTTCACGCAGGATCTTGGCGTTGGTGACGAAAAGATCATCACCCACCAGCTGCACGTTTTTGCCCATGCGGTCAGTCAGCAGCTTCCAGCCATCCCAGTCATGCTCGGACATGCCGTCTTCAATGCTGATGATGGGGTATTTGTCGACCCAGGTTGCCAGATAGTCAGAGAACTGGGCGGAGGTCAGTTGCAGGCCTTCGGATTCCAGGTGATACATGCCATTCTTGTAGAACTCGGAGCTGGCGCAGTCCAGGCCCAGCAGAATGTCGCGGCCTGGCTCGTAGCCAGCAGCGGAAATGGCTTCCAGAATCAGCTGAATGGCAGATTCGTTGGATGGCAGGTCAGGCGCAAAGCCGCCTTCATCGCCCACGGTAGTGGCCAGACCCTTCTTGTGCAGGGTCTTCTTCAGGGCGTGGAATACTTCAGCGCCTGCACGCAGGGCTTCGCGGAAGCTGGGCAGGCCAGCTGGAATAATCATGAATTCTTGCATGTCGACGCTGTTTTCAGCGTGCGCGCCACCATTGATGATGTTCATCATGGGGGTAGGCAGTTGCATGAAACCGGAACCACCCAGGTAACGGTACAGTGGCAGGCCGGATTCTTCGGCAGCGGCACGCGCACATGCCATGGAAACCGCGAGGATGGCATTGGCACCCAGACGGCTCTTGTTTTCCGTGCCGTCGAGATCAATCAGGGTGGTGTCGATAAAGCTTTGCTCTTCCACATCCAGGCCCACAATCGCTTCAGCGATTTCGGTATTCACGTTTTCAACGGCTTGCAGTACACCTTTGCCCAGGTAGCGACCCGTATCACCGTCACGCAGCTCGACGGCTTCCTTGGTGCCAGTAGAAGCACCGGAAGGCACGGCAGCGCGGCCAATAATGCCGGACTCCAGCAACACATCCGCTTCTACCGTCGGGTTACCGCGGGAATCAATAATCTCGCGGGCAATGATGTCTACAATTGCGCTCATGCTTTTTCTTCCTTTATATAAAAACTTGAATGGTTCTGCCCCGGGGACAGGTACATGCGAATAAAAAAAACGGTACTTAATAAACGGTATTTATGGGTATGACGTATGGATCTGTGGCACTGCCTGCGGACCTCTCCGCCGACAGGCTCCTGTTATAGCGTATGCTCGATAAAACCGGCTTTTTTAACCACGCGATCCAGTTCCACCAGCACCTGCAGCAAGTCTTTCATCTTGGGCAAAGGCCAGGCATTCGGGCCATCTGACAGCGCCTTGCTGGGGTCAGGATGGGTCTCCATGAACAGACCGGCAATACCACTGGCCACAGCCGCACGGGCCAGGACTGGTACGAACTCGCGCTGGCCGCCACTCTTGTCGCCCTGACCACCGGGCTGCTGCACCGAGTGGGTGGCATCAAACACCACCGGACATTGTGTCTCGCGCATGATAGCAAGTCCGCGCATATCCGACACCAGGGTGTTGTAACCAAACGAAGCACCGCGCTCGCAAACCATGATGGTATCGGCGCCGCCATTGGCTTCCTTGGCTTTTTGCACGACCTGTTTCATGTCGCCTGGCGCCAGGAACTGGCCTTTCTTGATATTCACCGGCTTGCCGCAGGTAGCGACGGCGGTAATGAAATCGGTCTGGCGGCACAGAAATGCGGGCGTTTGCAATACATCGACTACAGCCGCCACATGCGGCACCTGCTCTTCGGTATGCACATCAGTCAGGATAGGCACGCCGATCTGCGCACGCACATCGTCCAGGATACGCAGGCCTTCTTCCATGCCAAAGCCGCGAAAGGTCTTGGTGGAGCTGCGATTGGCCTTGTCGTAAGAAGACTTGTAGATGAAGGGAATACCGATCGCCGCGGCGATTTCCTTCAACTGCCCGGCAGTATCAATCGCCATTTGCTTGGACTCAATGACACATGGGCCAGCGATCAGAAAAATCGGATGCTCGATACCAACATCAAAACCACATAATTTCATACTTTTACGCCTTTAATAATTGCCCATGCTCACCAGGCAGATCGCCCATCAAGCTGTCTGCGACGGAAAACTCAGGGGAGACAGGCTCCCCTTTCAAACCAGCCTATTTGTTTTTTCTGGCTAATGCCGCCTGCACATAAGCCTTGAACAGCGGATGGCCGGTACGCGGATTGGAAGTGAATTCCGGGTGGAACTGACACGCCACAAACCAGGGGTGCACATCCTGCGGCAACTCGATCATTTCACAGAGATTTTCTGTGGGGGTGCGCGCCGAAATCACCAGGCCTGCCGCCTGCAATTGTTCAACATAATGATTGTTGACTTCATAGCGATGGCGATGGCGTTCGTTGACTTCGCTGCCATAAATAGCAGCCGCCATGGTGCCCGGCTCGATAGGACACTTCTGCGCACCCAGACGCATGGTGCCGCCCAGGTCGGAGTCTTCGCTGCGCACTTCCACATTGCCGCTGGCGTCTTTCCACTCGGTGATCAGGCCAACCAGAGGATGTGGACTATCCGGATTGAATTCGGTGCTATTGGCATCGGCAAGACCTGCCACATCACGGGCAAATTCAATCACCGCCAGCTGCATGCCGAGGCAGATGCCCAGATAAGGCACTTTGTTTTCACGGGCATAGCGGATAGCGGCAATCTTGCCTTCGGTGCCGCGCTTGCCAAAGCCACCGGGAACCAGAATGGCGTCCATGGCCTTCAATGCGCCAGTGCCGTTTTTCTCGATATCTTCGGAATCGATGTAGTGGATCTTGACCTTGGATTCGGTATGAATCCCCGCGTGTATCAGGGCTTCGGTCAGCGATTTATAGGATTCAGTCAGGTCTACATATTTGCCTACGAAGGCAATATTGACTTCGTAGCGTGGGTTTGCCAGCGCATGCACGATCTTGTTCCAGCTGGAAAGATCGGCAGCACGTGCCAGAATATTCAGTTTGTGACAGACGATTTCGTCCAGCATCTGGTCATGCAGCAGGCCAGGAATCTGATAGATGGAGCTGGCATCAATCGCGGAAATAACCGCTTCTGGTGGCACATTGGTGAAAAGCGCGATCTTGCGGCGCTCATCATCAGGAATACTACGGTCAGCACGACACAGCAGGATATCGGGCTGAATACCGATTTCACGCAACTCTTTCACCGAGTGCTGGGTAGGCTTGGTCTTGAGTTCGCCTGCAGTAGGAATCCAGGGCAACAGCGTCAGGTGGATATAACAGGCGTTGGACTTGCCTTCTTCTATCCCCATCTGGCGAATCGCCTCCAGGAATGGCAGGGACTCAATATCGCCTACCGTGCCGCCCACTTCAACGATGGCAACATCGGCACCTTCGGCGCCACGCTTGATGTGGGCCTTGATCTCGTCAGTGATGTGCGGAATGACTTGTACCGTCTTGCCCAGATATTCGCCGCGACGTTCTTTCTTGATCACGGTTTCGTAAATCTGGCCAGTGGTGAAATTATTGCGTTTGGCCATGCGGGCGCTGATAAAGCGCTCATAGTGGCCGAGGTCGAGGTCGGTTTCAGCGCCGTCGTCGGTGACAAACACTTCACCGTGCTGAAACGGGCTCATGGTGCCCGGGTCGACGTTAATGTAGGGATCTAGCTTGAGCATGGTAACTTTGATACCACGCGATTCGAGAATTGCGCCTAAGCTTGCGGCTGCAATGCCTTTACCAAGTGAGGAAACAACCCCGCCGGTAACGAATACGTATTTGGTCATGTGATGGAGCTTTTCGGACATTGCGGACGGAAGCGTATTTTACTGGAAACGGTCATTCGCCACAAATGACAATTGGCCTTATCGACCGCCTCTGTGCGTCCAGTCATCAAGCATGCGCGGTACTCAGCCAGTGATTCAGCAAGCGCCTGGCAGAGAGCATGACCTCCGTTGCAGTAAGCCCGAGCGGCCCTTGTCCATGGGCCACCGCCGCATCGGCTGCCGCCCCATGCAAGTACGCGGCGAGCAGGGTGGATTCCAGCAAAGGCAAGCCCTGCGCCGCCAGCGCGACGATGATGCCGGTCAGGGTATCGCCCATGCCAGCACTGCCCAGCCCGGGGTTACCACTGGCATTGATCCACCAGCGCCCATCCGGCGTTGCCACCACCGTGCCGCAGCCCTTGAGCAGCGCAATTGCCTGATACCGCACCGCCAGTGCCCGGGCAGAAGCAATGCGGTCCGCCTGCAGACGGGCCGTATCCGTCGCTAGCAAGGTCGCCGCTTCTCCGGGGTGCGGCGTGATCACCACCGAACCAGGTGCCCGCTCAGCCAGGCGATGCTGCAAATCAGCATCCGCTGCCAGCAGATTAAGCGCGTCGGCGTCCAGGACAAGCGGCGCCGGGTTAGCCAGCGCCTGCTGCAAGGCCGCGTGTGCCTGCGGCGAGCGGCCCATGCCTGGCCCCACCGCCAGGGCATGCACCGTGGGCAATTGGTCAGCATCGCGCAGCATCAATTCCGGATACTCCGCATCCAGCGCAGGCGCAGCCGGATCCAGCAGGCCGGCATAAACACGCCCGGCGCCGAGCAGCAACGCCGCACGGGCGGTCAGCAAGGCAGCGCCTGTCATGCTGGCCGCACCACCAATCACGCCTGCGCTGCCATTGCTGCCTTTGTGACTATTCAAGCGCCTGCGGGCAGGCAAGGTAAATGGTGCATCCAGCAAAGTACCATCGGCTTCCGGCAAAGGCGGCAAGCCGAGCAAATCCACATGCACTTTCCCGGCATGGTCTGGGCCATCCAGCGTATATAGCCCGGGTTTGCGGCCGAGAAAGGTAATGGTATGGGTCGCACGAACCGCCGTCCCCAGTATGACGCCGGTGTCAGCGGCCAGGCCACTGGGGATATCAATCGCCAGCACAGGCAGGCTCAGGGCATTGATGCGTGCGACCAGGTCCGCCATCTCACCGGTCAGGGGCCGCTTCAAGCCTATGCCAAACAAGCCATCAATCGCCAGTTGCCAGGCTCCCGTTTCCGGCCAGGTATTCAGCACCTCGCCCCCGCATTCCAGCCAGCCATCATAAGCATGCGCGGCATCCGGCGGCAGGCTGGCGCGCTGCCCGGCAAATACCACCGTCACCTCGTGCCACCAGGCCTTGAGGTAGCGCGCGGCGACAAACGCATCGCCGCCATTATTGCCGGGGCCGGCGACCACCAGAATGCGGTTGTGTCCCTCCGCCAACAATGTGCGGGCCAGAGTCGCCACTGCGTGCCCTGCCCGCTCCATCAGCGGTTCTGACGCGTACTGTTGCTCAAGCTTGCGCAGGCTGGAGGTCAGATATAAGGCTTGCATGTCGATTCCTGAGTATTCATTTTCGCGCTCGCATCGTGATGCCGGGTTATGCCGATGCCGCCTGGGAGGGCTCGGCCCATGCCCCATAGCCCTTGAACTGTTCAAAGACCTCCGCCATTTCGGCTTCCGTCAGCAACACCGGCTCCCCCACCTGCAAGGCACGCCAGTATTGCTCGCACAGGGTTTCCACCTCATGGGCAATATCCAGCGCCTGCTTAAGCGTGGCTCCTAATGCAATCATGCCGTGATTCGCCAGCAGACAGGCGCGCCTACCCTGCAGGGCTTGCAAAGCCGCATCCGACAAGGCTTGCGACCCGAACAGCGCATAGGGCGCACAGCGAATATCGCTACCACCGGCTACGGCAATCATGTAATGAAAAGGTGGAATATCGCGACGCAGGCAAGCCAGGCTGGTGGCGAAGGTGGAGTGCACGTGGATGACCGCGCCAACCTCAGGCCGCGCCTGATAAATATCCCGGTGAAAACGCCATTCGCTGGAAGGCTTGCACCCCGCCTTGTGTTTGCCAGCCATATCCATCAGCACCATGTCGTGCGGGGTCATGGCATCCACCTCCATGCCCGAGGGCGTGATGAAAAACCCTTTGTCGCTGCGCACGCTGGCATTGCCGGAGGTGCCGCGATTAAGCCCCAACTCCACGAGCTTGCGACTGGTATTCAACAGGTTTTCGCGCTGGCTGAGCATGATGATGTTCACTCCCGGAACGTGAACTGCGATCTTACACGGATTGCTGGAGCCTGCGTATCGGTGCGGCGCCCCACCCGCATACCATCAGCCTGAGGTATGAAAAAGCGCATGCAATGCAGCCGGGCTGGCAATGCCCCGCTCGGTGATAATCCCTGTCACCAGTCGCGCAGGTGTCACATCAAAGGCCGGGTTGGCGGCCGCACTCCCCGGCGGCGTGATGCGCAGCCGTTGCACTACCCCATCCGCCGTCACACCTTGCATATAGTGCACCTCATCGGCATCGCGCTCTTCTATGGGAATCTCCCGCCGTCCATCCTGCATGCTCCAGTCTATGGTGGGCGATGGCACAGCCGCATAAAACGGCACCTCATTGTCATGGGCTGCCAGCGCCTTGAGATAAGTGCCGATCTTGTTGCAGACATCGCCTGTTGCCGTCACCCTGTCGGCTCCCACGATCACGCAATCCACCTTGCCATGCTGCATCAGGTGCCCACCCGCGTTGTCGCTGATGATGGTATGCGGCACGCCATGCTGTGCCAGTTCCCAGGCGGTCAATGCCGCCCCCTGGTTGCGCGGCCGGGTTTCGTCCACCCACACATGCACCGCCAGCCCGGCCTCGTGCGCGGCATAGATGGGTGCCAAAGCCGTGCCCCAATCCACCGTCGCCAGCCAGCCAGCATTGCAATGCGTGAGTATCTGCAAGGGTTGCGCCGCAGAGCCGCGACCACGCGCAGTCGCCAACGCACGCAGCATGCTCAAACCATGCTGGCCTATGGCCTGATTCAACGCGACATCTTCATCGCAAATCACCGCCGCCTCGCGCCAGGCCGCAACTGCACGTTCTTCCACCGGCAAGGCCAAAAGCACGCGCTGCATGCGCTGCACCGCCCAACGCAGGTTCACCGCCGTGGGTCGACTCTGCAGCAATGTCTCGCCTATGCGTTCCACATCGCCATCCAGCGCGCTATCGACAATACCCAAGGCCATGCCATACGCCGCAGCAGCACCGATCAAAGGCGCCCCGCGCACCTGCATGTGCTTGATGGCATGCACCATCTCATCCACGCTGTCGATGCGAAGGATATGCAAGCGATGCGGCAGCTGGGTCTGGTCGATAATCTCCACCGCCCCGCCTTCCACCACCGGCCAAATAGTACGAAAAAAAGCTTGATTTATTTTCATTTGAAAGGGTGCCAAATACGAAATATTCCTATCCACAAAATCTGTGGATAATTATGTGGATAGCTGTGACTTAAAAATGTAACCATTGCATTTATAAGGACTTTTTTAAATCGCTTATTTTTTGAACTTATTTGCAACTCGTTGTTTATTATAAATAAATTCGTATGTTATTGGATTTGTATCATTTTTTTACACGAGTTAATGTAACACTTTAGGTGGTGTGTATAAATGAATTCAAGAAGCACTGTTTTACCCGCATGGCAAGCGGTTTTTACACCAATTTCATAAAGCCTTGCTGCTTAACAGGCTTTTTACATTTGTGTTGCTATTTCCATCCGCAGACGTGATTTGACATCGCCTTTTTACACAGACCTCTCCCCCACGAACGCGCTGCCAGACTTACGCTCGCCCGCCTAGCTTTCATCGGGAAATTTTCCCGATCACTTGCACCGTTAGAACTTTTTCGCGTGCTGGTTACTATCAGCCAAATTGGCTGCATATCTTCAGCCAATTTGGCTACTACCAACCACCTTCGCAATTTTAGGCATTACAACTTTTTACAATCCATCGAAACATCAACCTTTTAATTTATATGATTTTTTCTATTATTTAGTTACATATTTTTACATTTGGCACATCTCTTGCCCCTTCATGATTATCGTGGAGGGATGTAAATGCAATTTCAAAAAACATATAACCAGACAATAAAAAAAGGCTCAAAACAAGGCCAAAAGCTTGCCCTATGGGGCAGCATGCAGCAAAAAAATCAGGATTTCCAATCACATTTTCCTCAAAAGAAAACCGGGAAAATTTCCCGAGCAATAGGGGCTTACTGTATCGCACTGTGTACCCAAGCTCACGCCGTGGATATTGAAGAGGAATATGCCAACGCAGCAAAAACCAACAAACAGGATGCGTTAGCGCAACTACCCGCGCAAGCGTCCAGCTTTAATGTATCCAAAGGCATCTTGCTGGCTGCAGGTACCGATGAGCAAAACGGGGTATCAACCCAACCAGAAAATAACCCGAATGCTCTACCCGGTGAAAGTTCAGCAATGAAACTCCAGGAGATTCAGGTGCGGGCAAAACGGCTGTATGAAGTGGGACCCCTGCCAGGGCTGGGACTCACCAAGGAAGAGATTCCCGGCAATGTGCAGAGCATCTCGGCCAAGGAAATCAAAGAAGCCAATGCCTTAAGTATCACTGATTTGATGAACACAAAATTGCAATCGGTCAATGTCAATGATTACCAGAGCAACCCCTTTCAAATGGATGTCACTTATCGCGGCTTTACTGCAAGCCCTCAAATCGGCACGGCACAGGGCTTATCCGTGTTTGTTGATGGCGTTCGGGTTAATGAACCATTTGGCGATGTCGTGAACTGGGACATGATCCCGCTTAACGCATTGAGCTCGATCGATGTGTTCCCCGGCGGTAACCCGGTATTTGGTCTGGGAACACTGGGTGGCGCCATCTCCATGCGAACCAAAAGTGGCTTTACTGATGTCGGCGGATCAACACAGATCCTGACCGGATCCTTTGGCCGCAAGCAATTACAGGCCTCATGGGGCGGAAATAACGGCGTGATTGCCGGTTTTTTATCGGCCAATCTATTCATGGAAGATGGCTGGCGCGACAACTCCCCTTCACGGGTGAATCAAGTGTTCGGCAAAGCGGAATGGCAGAATGAAAACCTGCGATTGAGCTTTGCCACCCTGCTAGCGCAAAACAAATTGGTGGGTAACGGCATGCTGCCGACCGAGATGGCAATGCAAGACAACTCTCAGGTATTTACCTCGCCGGATATCACCAGAAATACACTGGCGCAGTTTCAACTGAGCGGCATCTGGGATGTCAGCGACACCTTTAACGTCACGGCCCAGGTGTATCGACGTGACAGCAAACGCCACGGTAGCACTGGCGATGTCAATACCAATATCAGCGGAACAGTCACCCGTCGCGCGGAGGCTGGAGAAAAAGTATCAGCTGGCTTTACCGACTATGATCGTGATGGTCTGCCAGACCTTCAAGCCACAGTCTACAATGTGGCCGCGACAACGGAAGGTTACTTGCTTGATATCCATGGCAATCCCCAATTCCTGTCCGATGGCTCTGAAAACACAGCATTTGATCCTAACAATCTGGCCATAGGCACGGATGCAAACTCGCCAGCGGTCGCGGGGCAAGGTACGGTCGATGTTATCGACTCCGAAGGCAATGTGGTTCGTCAAGCACTTCAATGGGGGGCGAATCCGAACTCAACCTTAAACCCAACCCTGCCCTCTCAATATAACCAATATATAAAAGAGATGTGGGCTAATCGATCTTTTCCAAATAACTGGGATGGCATTTCGCAAAAATATGGTTTTACCAGTGTTATCAATAATCAGGGTGGGCAAGCTTATACCTACAGTGTAGGGGGTGTTTCAGAAGGCTATTTGAATGGCAACTATCTGGATAATAGTGGGTTCATTGTCTATGTTGGCGCAAATGCGATTAATCCGGACGACTATTTGATTTATGAGCGAGATCAGGATGGGAACATCATCGCTTCGGCGCCCAAGCTCGGTCAGTTCAACTCAGCCAACCCTGGGTTAGGAAAACCACTTGGACTCATCGTCAGAAATGACACTTCAGTAGGCAGCCGCGGCATTAACCGCGATGGAGCAGACGCGAACTCGGGAACAGGACGAGGCACAGGCCCAGGTTATGCCTGTGATGCCCAAGGCAATAATTGCACGCCCACAGCTGTCATCACCAACACCCAGATCGACCAGATTACTGATGGCGCTTCGCTGCAACTTAACTGGAATCTGGAAAAGCACAAGTTCATGGTGGGTGCCTCTATCGACAGCGCAGGGGCGGACTACAACAGCAAGCAGCAACTGGGGCTTCTGGATGCTAACCGCAACGCTTATCTGGCCGCAGACCGCATAGGCTATGAATACGCGGCAGCCTCTTATGGTCTGGGGCTGAATGACTTCAACGGCACCAGCATTACCAAGAGCCTGTATGCCAGCGAGACTTGGTCACCCACGAAAAACCTTAACTTCAATACTTCATTGCGCTACAACGCCACACGCGTACGCAATGTTCTGGCCACCAACAATATCCTTGGCCTGAATGGCCCGGCCTCGTTCCTTAACTTTTACAGTTTAGGCGTCTTATGTACGGATAATAACAATGACGGCACGATTACCGCAGATGAATGCCCTTCCGGAGAGATCAATTACTTCACACCCGAATATGCTGCGGGCAGAGGCCTGATTGGTTCAGCAGAAACGGAAAAGTTTAGCTACTACTCTTTAAATCCATCATTTGGCGGCACATGGCAAGTCAATGAAAAGTTGAATGTCTATGGCAACTGGAGTCAAGGAGCTCGCACCCCCTCGGTGATTGAACTAGGGTGCGCATACGACGACACCCCTGTCCCTAACTATGATACGGCGGGCAATGTGATTAGTACCATGCCGCGCTCTCTGGTCGAACGGCGCTTTTGCAGTTTGCCAAGCACGTTGTCGGGCGATCCATATTTAAAACAAGTCATCTCCAAGACTCTGGAGTTTGGTGCACGTGGCTATATCACCGAAGATATTCAGTGGAATGCCAGCGTGTACCAATCTAATCTGGAAGATGATATTTACTTTGTATCGTTCACGCCCGACCGCAGTTATTTCCAGAATGTAGGGGCTACTCGCAGGCAGGGGGTAGAAATGGGCCTGCAAGGCAAATCGGGGCGGGCTAGCTTCCGTGTTAATTACTCTTTGACTGATGCAACCTTTCAGGATGACTTCCTGACGGCAAGCCCCAACAACAGCAGTGCTGGCAATGTCATTCAACGAGATGGTCTGGCAAGTTCACTAACACCTACGGGCTATCAGCAAATTCATGTGCGTCCGGGAGACCGTATTCCCGGTGTGCCGTTGCATAACCTGAATGCAAGTTTCAGCTATGACATTACCGACAACTGGTCTATGGGCATCACTGCCGTGATGCACTCCGAAGCTTTTGTGCGCGGCAACGAAAATAACAAACACCGTGAAGGCGAATCCTTGCCTCTGGTGGGAGGGTGTGGAGATAGAGCCGTAAATGATTATGGGGTGCTATACGGCTCCAACGCGACCTGTAGTTACACTATCAACCGGCCCAATGTGCGCTTTCCAGGCAAAACACCAGGCTATGCCGTATTCAACTTCCATACCAGCTACAAACTGGACAAGAACCTGACCCTGCGTCTGCAGGTTAATAATCTGTTTGACCGGGAATACTACAGTGCGGGGCGTTTGGGCCTTAATCCGTTCTCCCCATCCACCAACGGTCTGATAGGCACCGGAGGCTTTAACTACAACTCCAGCGAATGGCGAAGCAGCACCTTCCTGGCGCCGGGTGCGCCTAGAGCTGCCTGGGTCAGCCTCACGTATGATTTTTAGGGAATTTTATGGTTTTAAAGGGGGAAAGGGGCATTGTGACTGCCCCCTGCAATATTCATCCGCAATCAACTTAGCGTTTTACAGGCCCTAATGCTGATTGAGGTGAATTGGTGAAGCGGGCAGCCACAAATGCCTGCCTATTGTAACTATAGGAGATAGTAATGAGAAACTTGTCTTTGCATGCCGCTATTGTTGCCGTTCTGGGTGTGGTCTCGGGCGCTGCCCAAGCTACCGGTCTGGTTGGTCTCCCATCTACAGGGTTTTCAACTGCCGGGGGCACTTCTGCCTACACACTGTGCAACCAGACTGGCAATTTTGGTTCGGATGACTTCACTGCACCAACAACAAGTGCAAACAACACTTGTGCTGTGTTCCCGTCCAATATCAACACTTCGCCTGTTTCTGGTTTTACGCTGGTTTCTGGCACTTCGGTAACCCGCACCATTACAGCCAATGGCCAGACTCTTGGCACCCTTGAAGAGCGCGTGTTCCGCAATTCCAACAACACGGAGTGTATCTACGGCAAGCGTCTGCGTATGAACACTGCCGCCAGCGCCAATTTCGATTACAACCCGCAGTTGACTGGCGCTCAAAAACTGGAAGTGAATGATGTAGCGCTTGCTGGGTTCAGCAGCACGACAACCCCTGAGGCAGGCTATTACTTCACCAACATTTCAGATTCGCCTGTCTTCCGTATCGGCCGGGCTCACACCTCCGTGCAAATGCAAGCAGATGGCAGCAATCCTGCCAATATTGCTTCAGGTTATCTGGCACAACCGCTCACCAGCGGCGCACCAGCAGCCAGCACTGAAATCAATGGTGTAGGCCAAACTTATCCAACCTTCCCAGGTAGCCCAACAGCTGCGCAGCAAACTGCCGCGATCAGCACCAACTGGGTTGATTTCACCATGGATATCACCGGCGGTGAGGATGAGGACGGTACCACCGAGCCAGACAGCTCCATGCTGTATGTGCGTGCTGCATGCACATCTGCAGCACCGGTTGCGCTGGCTAATAGCGTGAAAATTCGCCAAACCGGCCAAGAGACTCAACCATGGGTCACGATTAGCACAACTGGTTTTGCACGTTCAGGCGCTAACACCAGCTTCTAATGTAGTGAATTCTCGTTTCTGAGAACCACCTTCTGGCATTCGTGCCAGAAGGTTGGGTAACCAAATTTAAGGAGCGTAATAATGAAACGACTGAATGTTCACCCTGTCTTGTTCATAGCGCTGTATTTGATCCCCACCGCCAGCCACGCTACTGGGCTGGTCGCTCTACCCGCCACGGGTTTCGTAACCAGTGGTGGCACCTCTGCCTATACTTTATGCAACCAGACGGGCAATTTTGGTTCTGTCACCCACACTCCTCCAACTGCGGGTGCCAACAACACCTGCGCTGTATTCCCCAGCAATATCAACACTTCACCGGTAAGTGGCTTTACTCTGGTGTCCGGTACATCACTGACCCGCACGATCACGGCCAACGGCCAATCACTTGCATTCATGGATGAACGTGTATTCCGCAATGCCGCCAACACCGAATGCATCTTTGCCAAGCGTCTGCGCATGAACACCGTGGCGGCAGCCGACTTTGACTACCACCCGCAACGCACAGGATCACAAAAACTCGCCGTCAATGACATAGCATTTGCGGGTTTTAACAACTCCACCAGTCTGCAGGCCGGATATTACTTGCCTCCTAGTGTTGTTGAGTACTCACCTATCTTCCGTATCGGCCGCACCCACACCTCAGTACAAATGCAGGCAAATTATTTCAACCCAAACACTATTGCGACAGGCTATCTGGCTCAGCCACTCACCAGTGGTGCACCGGCAGCCAGCACCGAGATCAATGGCGTAGGCCAAACTTACCCAACCCCTCCTGGTAACCCAACAGCTGCACAGCAAACCGCTGCTATCAGCGCTAACTGGGTAGATTTCACCCTGGATATTTCCGGGGGTGCGGATGAAGATGGAGCATCCGCCTCGGATAGCTCCGTGATGTATGTCCGCAGTACATGCAGCTCAGCTCCTCCTGTCGCCCTGCCGAACAGCGTGAAAATTCGTCAGACCGGCCAGGAAACCCAGCCATGGGTCACCATCAGCACTATTGGTTTTGTTCCAGCGGGGGCAAATACCAGTTTTTAAACCTTTGTTGAATCACTGTTACGCAAGCCCCCTGGCGCGGATGCGTCAGGGTTTAGATGAAAAAAGGATGTTGTAGAGCAAATGAATACAAACCACTTGTTATTGTTAACCTCATTGATCATAACCAGTCATCAGGCACATGCAAAATTAGGATTTGTCGATATTCCGATAGCTGGATTTAGTGAATCTGCTTATCGCATCTGCAATACCACCGGGGACTTTGGCCTAGGCTTGAGTACACCTCCCTCAGCGTCTGAAGAAAACGAATGCGCGGTATACACCGAGGCCATGATGCGTGATGTGATGCGGGCCCCGCTCGCAGGATACAAACTCGTCGCCTATACCTCAAAATCTGCCCTGGTCCCTGAGAAATATGTTCAGGCCGATCCCGATGTAGCAACTGTCAGCGATACCCTCTGGCGCAATCCGGAGAATGGGTTCTGTTTGTATGGCACGCATGTCCAGCTAAAAAACATCACGCTGAAAAATGGCAAATCGTTTGAATTGAATGACGTTGTGCGCGGCGGCTTCGCCGGTAAATCCGTAGAAGCAGCCTATTTTTTCTCCAACCATCCGCGTGCTGCACGTGAAACCGAGGTGGTATTCCGCATTGGGCGCACGTTTACCTCTGTACGCCATATGCCTGGCGATAGCGCATTACCAAAACTGCCTTCCAAGGCCAATGAAAAACCCATTGCCATTCACGACCATGAAGCTGCCGTTAATGACAACTGGGTTGACTTCACAACCGATGTCAATCCCCAGGATCCTGACGGTACTAGCTACCCCTACACCTCAACCCTATACGTCAAAGCGGAATGTGCGACAGCAGAGCCGCGCGAGTATGAGGGAGCTATTCGCCTGCGCTCTACCGGACAGGGGCAGGATGCCATCGAAATCTCGCTACCGGGCTATGCTCCGCCGGGCGCCATCATCAGCCAGTAATTACAAGGAATTCGCATGAAATACCACTTAAGCCCACGCGCTAACGCTGGCTTCACCCTGCTGGAACTCCTCGTCGTCATGGTCATCATCGGCCTCCTGGCGGGTTATGTCGGGCCTAAATATTTTGCGCAGATTGGCAAGTCGGAAGTGAAAACGGCCAAGGCGCAGATTGATGCGCTGGGCAAGGCACTGGATCAATACCGGCTGGATACCGGGCATTACCCGACCACGGAGCAGGGGCTGGCAGCGCTGAATAGCGCGCCGTCTGATGAACCGAAATGGCAAGGGCCTTATCTGCAGAAAACCGTGCCGAATGACCCCTGGGGCAAGCCTTATCAATACAAATATCCGGGCGAGCATGGGGAATTTGACCTGTGGTCGTTTGGCAAGGATGGCCAGGCCGGCGGCAATGATGAGTTTGCCGATGTGGTGAACTGGTAGCGGCCAGGTGGCCTACCGCAGGTGTGGTAAAGCGACACAGAAATGCATGTGTGCAGTTAACGCGCTGACATGGGGCGCGATTTGTGGATATGCCTTTCAAGTATATGAAATTGAAGCGTGATGAGAGTTGAGCTGCCATGAAATTTGAACTGAAAGTAGCCCGCGGGCAGCAGATTCAATCGCTGGTGCTGGATGCGAGCGATGCGATACAAGCCCAGCTGCAGGCTGAGGCTCAAGGCTATAGCGTGCTGGCGACCAAGGCGCAGGGCAAGCTGGCGGTGGCGCGTGGCCTGGGCAAGCAGAAATTCAACCTGATGCTGTTCAGCCAGGAGTTATTGTCGCTGCTGGATTCGGGCCTGAGCCTGGTGGAGGCGATAGAGGCGCTGGCAGAAAAAGAAGCCAATGCCGACTCCAAAACCATCCTGACTCAAGTCATGGCCGCGCTGTATGAAGGCCTGCCGCTATCGAGCGCACTGGAGCGCTTTCCACAGGTATTCCCCGCGCTGTATGTGGCGCTGATCCGCAGCAGCGAACGCACGGGCGACATGGTGCAGGCACTGGGCCGCCATGTGACGTATCAGGGTCAGCTGGATGCCGTGCGCAAGAAGATCGTCACCGCCTCCATTTACCCGGTACTGCTGATTATTGTCGGCGGGCTGGTGATGCTGTTTTTGCTGGGTTATGTCGTGCCCAAGTTCAGCACGATTTATGAAAGCGCAGGCAATGACCTGCCGTGGATGTCACAAGTATTGTTGGCCTGGGGCCGTTTGCTGCAAGAGCACGGCCAGCAGGTGTTTCTCGGATTTATTGCCGTGGTGAGCGTGCTGGGCTATGTGCTGAGCCGCCAGGCCGTGCGGGCCGCCATCATGAATCAGGTGTGGAAGATCCCCGCGCTGGGCGAAACCATGCGCATTTATCAGCTGGCGCGTTTTTACCGCACGCTGGGCATGCTGCTGCGCGGCGGCATTCCGCTGGTCACCGCGATGCAGATGGTGTCTTCGCTGTTGCAACCAGCACTGCGCAATAGTCTGGCCCTGGTCGAGCGCGACATTCGCGAAGGCAAGCCACTCTCCAGCGCCATGGAAGAACATGGCATGACAACGTCCATCGCCATCCGCATGCTGCGCGTGGGTGAACGCACCGGCCGCATGGGCGAGATGATGGAACGCATAGGCGTGTTTTACGATGAAGAAATCGCCCGTGCTGTGGATTGGTTTACCCGCCTGCTGGAGCCCTTGCTGATGGTGGTGATCGGCCTGGTGATCGGCGTGGTGGTGGTGCTGATGTATATGCCGATTTTTGAACTGGCGGGGAATATTCAATGAACCAACCTCTGGACGCCATGTTATCGCCCGCGCTTGATCAGCTTGCCGCGCAAAGCACAGGTAACGACATCATGAGCCCGCCTGCCCAACTCACACTGGCACAGGTAGAGCAGGCACGCCAGCTTGCCAGCCAAAGCCAGCGCCATGTGCTGGATGTGCTGGAAGAACTCTCGGCGCTGGATGCCGATAGCTTTGCCCAGGCACTGGGCGCCCTGCTGCATTACCCCGTATTGCCCATGGCCGAGCTGCACTTGCTGACACCGGATTTTGCCCTGCTGCCCTATGCCGAAGCCAGCAAGCAGGAATGCGTTGCCCTGCGCGATGATGACGGCCAGCTGCATATGGTCTGCGCCAACCCGCTGGACCCTTACCTGCATGGCCGCATGGAGCTGCGCCTGGCGGAGCCCGCCCACTGGGCACTGGCGCACCGCAAGGATTTTGCCGCCTACCTCGCCCGCTTTGAAGAAAGCATGCGTGCCATGGATGGCATTCTGCCGGAGCATGGCGATGCCGAAAGCGGCAACAGCGGCATAGAAGATATTTCGCTACGCTCCATCTCGGAAGACACCAGCCCGGTGGTGAAGCTGGTGCGTTCGACGCTGTATGACGCGCTCAAGGCCGGTGCCAGCGATATCCACATGGAAACCGATCCCCACGGCCTCACCATCAAATACCGCATCGACGGGGTGCTGAACATGGTGGGCAGCGTGCAGGGGATAACGCAGGCCGAGCAGGCGATTTCACGCATCAAGGTCATGTCCGAGCTGGATATTGCCGAGCGCCGCGTGCCGCAGGATGGCCGCTTCAAGGTCATGGCCATGGGACGCGAAGTGGATTTGCGCGTGTCCATCATGCCCAGCGTGTTTGGCGAAGATGCCGTGTTGCGGATTCTGGACCGCAAGGCCGTCACCGATCAGGCCAAGGGCCTCAGCATGGAAGTGCTGGGCTTTGAAGAATCCATCATGGCGCGCTTCCGCCTGCTGGCCGAGGAGCCCTACGGCATGCTGCTGGTCACCGGCCCCACTGGCTCAGGCAAGACCACCACGCTGTACGGCATCATCTCCGAAATCAATAACGGCCAGGACAAGATCGTCACCATTGAAGACCCAGTGGAATATCAGCTGCCTGGCGTGCTGCAGATTCCCGTTAACGAGAAAAAAGGCCTGACCTTTGCCCGCGGCCTGCGCAGCATTTTGCGGCACGACCCGGACAAGATCATGGTGGGCGAAATCCGCGATTCCGAAACCGCGCAGATTGCCGTGCAGTCTGCCCTCACCGGCCACCTGGTACTGACCACGGTGCACGCCAACAATGTGTTTGACGTGATCGGCCGCTTTACCAACATGAACGTCGACCCCTACAGCTTTGTGTCTGCCATCAACGGCATCATGGCGCAGCGGCTGGTGCGCATCATCTGCCCGCACTGCGCGGTGGATGACATGCCGGACGACGAGCTGCTGGCCAAATCCGGCGTAACTGCTGACATGCTGCCCAGCTTTCACTTCCGCAGCGGGCAGGGCTGTGGCCATTGCCACGGCACTGGCTACAAGGGCCGCAAGGCGGTGGCCGAATTGCTGGTATTCAATGATTTGATCCGCGAATTGATCGTCACCCGCGAACCCGTGCGCAAGGTAAAGGAAGCCGCCCGCGCCAACGGTACCCGCACCATGCGCGAAGCCGCGCTGGATATGGTGCGGCGTGGCGAAACTACCTTACTGGAGATCAACCGTGTCACCTCGCTGGTCTAACATATCTTCTGGCCTTTACACAGGCGGCGCCTCTGGCCTGCTCTCGCGCCTGCCGCTCATAGGCAAGCTGGGGCGCGACGAATTGCGCGTGCTGGTACAGCCGCACCAGCTGGTGCTGACGCGCCTGGGTGGCTGGCGCAAACAGCGCGTGATATGCGAAGACGTGATCACCATTGCCCGCCCGTCCCCTGCCATGGCCGGTGATGCCGGCATACCCGCCCCTGCCATCTGGCAAGCCGCCCTCACCCAACTGGCTCTGGCGCTACGCGATCAGGCCTGGCAAGGCTGCCAGCCGCGTGTCGTGCTCTCCAATCATCTGGTGCGCTATGTGCTGATTCCCTGGAACGCCAGCCTCAGCCGGCCGGAAGAAAAACACGCCTTTGTGCGCCACTGCTTTACCCAGGCTTATGGCGAGCCTGCCCGGCAATGGGATCTGCGCGTCAGCCCGACGGGCTATGGACAGGCCGCCATCGCCAGTGGCGTCGACCCCGCCCTGCTGCAAGCCTTGCAGCACTGTTTCGCCGAAGCGGGCATGCGGCTGCAACACATACACCCACTATTGATGCAGGCCATTAACGAGACCGCTCGCCAGCGCAGCAAGCGTGCAGGCAAAGGCAAGCGCGGCAATACCAGCGCATCCGGCTTATGCCTCGCGGTGCTGGAGCAGGGGCGGATTGCCGTGCTGCTGCAACAGGACAAGCAATGGCGCAGCGTGCAGTGCCACAGTGCCCATGTTGACGCCCTGCCCGCCCTGATTCAGCGGGATGCGATATTGGCCGGGCTCGATAGCCAGCCATGGCCTGTGGTCGTCTACAGCGCTGAACCGGGTGCGCCGCGCGTGCATATCAGTGGCCGTGCGCTGCAGCAGTTCAGCCGTGAAATTCCTTTTGTACGCCAGCCTGGGCTGGCGGAGACCGCATCATGAAAACCCTGGTACTCAATCATGGGCGCCCTGCCCACGCGCAAACCTCGCTTGCCCGTCTGCTGTTGCTGATCGGCGGCGCGGCCGCTGTCGCCACCGGCATTGCCTGGCAACAACTTGACGAACAGCAGCGCAAGCTGGAACAGGATCTGCAGCAATGGCAGCAGCCACGCCGCAACACCAGCAGTCTCTCGCTGAGTGGCAAGGAAAACGCCGCCAAGCGCGATGAGATTGCCGCGGTAAAAACCGTGATGGCCGAGTTGGCACTGCCCTGGCGGCCGCTGTTTAAAACCCTGGAAGGCCTGAATACGCCCGAGGTCAAGCTGCTGGCGATTGAGCCCAATGCCAGGCTGCGAAAAATCCGCATTACCGCCGAGGCGATGGACGTGGAAGGCATGCTGAGCTACGTGCAAAAACTGGCAGCACAACCGGTATTGCAGGATGTGTTTTTACTGACCCATGAACGCAGCGAAGGCAGCCCCATGCCCGTGCATTTTGTTGTGGAGGCCGCATGGGTACAGTAAACCAGCATGCCATCATGGCCTGGCTGCAGTACCAGGCGCGCCAGCTGGGCTGGCAGGGGCTTCTCGGGCTGGTCCTGCTGGTGATCAGCGCGGCCCTGGTACTAGGCTGGCTGGTGCCAGGCAATACGCATCTGGCACAGCGTGAGCAGGAGCTGGACGTCTTGCGCGCCACCATGCCACAACATCAGGCCCGCTTTGTGGATCGCTCCCCACAGGCCACGCTCAATACCTTTTATGGCTTTTTGCCCGCGGAAAAAGAAGCCACCCGCCTGCTGGGCGTCATACTGACCACCGCCACCGAGCATCAACTGGTACCGGAAAAAGCCGACTACTCTCTGGCACGCAGCCCAGCCGCGGCCTTTACCCGTTATCAGATCACCCTGCCAGTGCGTGGAAACTATGTGCAGATACGCAGCTTTGCCAACCAGGTATTGCAGCGCATACCATCAGCGGCGCTCAACGAGATCACGCTGAAACGCCAGGATATCAATACCGAAGCACTGGAAGCCCGTCTGCGCTTTACCGTATTTTTGCAGCGGGGTCAGTCATGAGCGAACGCACGCCTGTTTCCCGATATGCGATCTGGCTGGGCCTGGCGCTGACACTGGGCGCCACCGTGTGGACATCCATCAACGAACCTGAAGCGGATGTTGCCGCGGCAAGGCCTAAGGTCAGCAAACCTGGCAAGCCCGCTACCGCAATAAAACCCGAACGCCAGGTATTCGCCTCCGGCTCGCGCGGTGAGGAAGCCGCGGATAACGACGAACTGGATATCCGCAAGCTGAGCCAACGCACCAGCGATGAGCCTATTCCCAACCTGTTCAATCTGGAAATGCCAGAGCCCCCTGAGTCTGCCCAGGCGCAGGAAGCTCCACCCGTGCCGCAAACGCCGGCCTTGCCATTCATCTATGCGGGCAAGCTGGTTAACAACGGCCAGCTGACGGTGTTTCTCAGCAAGGGCGCATTGAATTACACCGTGCGCGAAGGCGATGTCATCGGCAAATGGCAGGTAAAACGCATAGAGCCGCCGCAGATGATCATGAGCTACCGCCCATTGAATACCGAAGTTCCCATGATGATTGGAGATATCAATTGAAATTGCCCCGCCCTTATCGCGCTGTTGTTGTTGCATTGATGCTGGGGCTGGCCGCCTGTTCCGCGCAGGAAAAAAAGGTGCAGCAAGGCAATGCCGAATTTCAGGAAGCCCGCAAGCTGGTAAATGCCGGAGATATTGAAGGCGGCATCGCCCGCCTGCGCGAGCTGCTCCGCACCTTCCCCGACAATCCGCAGTACCGCGCCTACCTGAAACAGCAACAGGACATGCAGCTGACCCTGCTGCTGAAAGAAGCCGACCAGAACAAGCAGCAAGGCCGCATGACAGAAGCCGAGGCAGGCTATTACCGCGTATTGGCCCTGGACAATCAGAACCAGCGTGCGCAGGAAGGCTTGCGCCAGCTCAACAATGCGGCCCGTCACGATGCCATGCTGCAGCGCGCGCAGGCTTTGCTCAAGGCTGGCGATAGCGAGGGCGCGCAGAACATCACCCGCGCCGTGCTGGCGGAAGAAAGCAACCATGTGGCGGCGCGGGCCATGTTTGAAGATATCGAACAGAAACGCATCGACAAGATTGCCAACCCGCCACTGATCAAGTCGGCGTTCAAGCAGCCCATCACCCTGGAGTTCAAGGATGTGCCGATCAAGTCGGTGTTCGAGTTTATTTCCAAGGCGGCGGGCATCAACTTTACCTACGACCACGACATGCCGAATGACCAGCGCACCAGCCTGTTCCTGCGCAATACGCCCATTGAAGACGCCATCGAAGTAATCCTTACCAGCAACCAGCTGGCCAAGAAGGTGCTAAATGACAATACGCTGATGATCTACCCCCTGAGCCGCAGCCAGGAATACCAGGAAATGTATGTGCGCAGCTTTTACCTCGGCAATACCGAGGCCAAAAAAGCCATGAACATGATCAAGACCGTGGTGAAAAGCAAGGATGTTTACATCGATGAAAAGCTGAACACGCTGGTCATGCGCGATACGCCCGAGGCGATCCGCACCGCCGAAAAGCTGATCATGTCGCAGGACATGGCAGAGCCGGAAGTAGTGCTGGAGGTGGAAGTGCTGGAGATCAACCGCCGCAGCCTGGAAGCCATCGGCATCCGTTACCCCAGCGCCGTGAGTGTGGGCGTGCAGGGTCGCGATACGGTGAATGGCACCACGACCTTGAGCCCAGGTGAGCTGACTGTGCGTGAGCTTAAAAACTTCAACTCGGACCTTGGGGTATTCAGCATCAGCGACCCGGTATTGGCGCTGAATCTCTTGCAGCAGGATACCGACACCAACCTGCTGGCCAATCCGCGCATCCGTGTCAAAAATCGTGAAAAAGCCAAGATTCACGTGGGTGACCGTATCCCGGTGCTGACCAGCATCGCCAACTCCACCGGCTTTGTGTCGCAGTCGGTCAGTTATATCGAGGTGGGCATCAAGCTGGATGTGGAGCCTACCGTGCTGCTGAATGACGAAGTTTCGATCAAGGTGGGCCTCGAGGTCAGCAACCAGACCGACAAGATCACCTCCAGCTCAGGCACCGTGACCTATACCATAGGCACGCGTAACGCCAATACCATGCTTCGCCTCAAAAACGGCGAAACACAGGTATTGGCGGGCCTGCTGCGCGATGACGAACAGAAGATTTCCAACAAGGTACCGGGGCTGGCCAACCTGCCGCTGATCGGCAAACTGTTCACCGACCGCAACACCGATCGCACCAAAAAGGAAATCGCCCTGCTGATCACACCCCGCATCATCAGCAACATTACTCCGGCAGATGCCATGTACACCGCCTTCCCGGCAGGCGTGGACCGCGGCACAAGCAAGACAGGACGGGCTGCACAAGATCTTGGCTCTCAGACGCAAGTCATCGTTACGCCACAAGTTCAGGATAACCAAGCAGGCAATGCACGGGACGAAAAAGCCGCTGCCGTGATGCGGCCAATTGACCAGATCAGTGCTCCTCCTGCTCCTTGATCATGAAAATGCCACGTATGCGGGGTTTCACCCTGATTGAACTGCTAGTCACACTGGTATTGCTCGCCCTCATTCTCAGTTCGGCAGCGCCCATGGTGCAAATGACCATGAAGCGCAGCAAAGAACAGGAATTGCGACGGGCGCTGTGGCAGATTCGCGATGCACTGGATGCTTACAAGAAAGCCGGGGACGAAGGATTAATCAAGAAAAATCCTGAGCAGTCCGGTTATCCGCCGAATTTGCAGACCCTGGTGAAAGGCGTAGAAAACCAGCGCGACCCTAAAAAGCGCAAGCTCTACTTTCTGCGTAGCATCCCGCGAGACCCTTTTGCCCCGGCGAGCGAAACAGACCCTGAAGCGACTTGGGGCAAGCGCAGTTATGCCAGCTCATTTGATGAACCGCAGCCTGGCGACGATGTATATGACGTCTACTCGCTTTCACGTGACAAGGGGCTGGACAAACGGCCTTACCGGGAGTGGTGATGCATAAACGCAAGGGATTTACGCTTATTGAGGTGTTGGTCGTGCTGGCGATCATCGCCACACTGCTCAGTCTGGTAGCGCCCCGTTACTTCGATACGATCAGCCGCGCTCAGGAAACCTCGCTCAAGCATGATCTGATCACCATGCGGGAGGCGATCGACAAGTACTACGCCGACAACGCCGCATATCCAGAAACGCTGGAAGACTTGGTCCAGGGAAAATACTTGCGCAGCATCCCGGAAGACCCCATCACCAAAAGCACCCAAACCTGGACTGTCGTTTCCCCTGCGGACCCGGAAACAAAAGGCTTAATTTACGATATACACAGCGGCTCAACTGATATTGCGGAGGATGGCAGTGCCTATTCGGACTGGTAAGAAGACGCTGGCAGGCTATGCCTTGCTATGGTTGCTGGTGTTGCTTGTACTGATAGGATTAATGTTGAGTCAGGCTGCGTTGGTCTATTCGCAAGACGCTCAGCGGCAACGAGAAAAAGAATTGCTGAAAACAGGCGACAAGCTAAGAGAAGCCATCGAACAATATTATGATCAATCCCCTGGTCTGGTAAAACAACACCCTGCGTCGTTGAGTGCCTTGTTAAACGATACACGCTTCCCCAACACAAAACGCCATCTTCGCAAAATACCTCGTGACCCTATGACCGGTGCCGAGGATTGGGGGCTAGTGCTTGATCAGTTCAATAACATCATGGGTGTCTATAGTCTTGGGGTACAGCGCCCGATAAAACGCTACGGTTTTCCAACACGATACAAAGATTTTGAAAAAAAACAGACGTACAGTGAATGGGTGTTTGCACATTCCCTGGTACCGCTCACCGATCAGTAGGAGTAAGGTTCACCCGCACTCAACTATCCATCCACAATTTCTGTGGATAAAACTGTGAACAGCTGTGACTTAAAAATGTAACTATGGCTGCCGTAAGGGATTTTTTAAAACGCCTAAAAAATAGTCTTATAAATAACCATTTAAAATCAATGGTTTATGTTATGTCATTGGATTGTTAAGGTTTTTCGCTTCAAGTTAATGTAGCACATGAGCTCATGTGCATAACTAGGCTATCGCAGGCAAGGCTTCCAGGGCATTTTTGCCTGTCGCAGCAATGACTTCTGCCAACGGCAGGCCGCGCAAATCCGCCAGTACCTGAGCAATGGCAGGTAACTCGTGCGGGCTGTTACGGCCACGATGTCCCAGCCATTCGGGCGCAATATCGGGGGCATCGGTTTCCAGCACAATGGCTTCCAGCGGCAGTTTCCGGGCCAGCTCACGGATATGCAGGGCGCGGTCATAGGTCATGGCGCCGCCAAAGCCGAGCTTGAAGCGCATCTCCATAAAGCGCTCTGCCTGTTGAAAACTGCCATTGAAGGCATGGGCAATGCCGCCCTTTACGCCTATGCGGCGCAAGTGCTTGAGGATCAGATCGCTGGATTTGCGCACATGCAGGATGACGGGCAGATCAAAATCACGCGCCAGCTTGAGCTGCGCCACGAAAAAAGCTTGCTGGCGTTCGATATCCGGGTTGGGGATGAAGAGATCGAGGCCGATTTCGCCAATCGCCACGGGCAGGCGCTGCTCCAGCTGCTGTTTCAGCGCATCGATATCCTCTTCTTTGGCACGCGCAATAAACAGTGGGTGTATGCCCAGCGCGTAGCGGCACCAGGGAAATTCGGCGGCCAATGCCTGCACGATAGTGAAATTTGCCGCCTCTACCGCCGGCACCACGATGCGCGCAACGCCAGCATCCTGCGCGCGCACGGCGATGTCTGCCCGGTCGTCATCGAACTCTGACGCATCAAGATGGCAATGGGTATCGACAAGCACGCGCGGCTTCTCCCGGGGTGAGGTGTCCGTGTAGCGGACCTTGGTGATTCAGGGTTGTGGTGAGTGCGGCGTTGCCAGCAAACGGATGTCGCGGCCTATTTGCCGCATGTCGGTAATATCCAGATCAATGCGGGCCGCCATGCTTTGCAACATAGGCAGTCCAAACATGCCACGGGCATCGGCACCCAGCAACTTGGGGGCGTAATACAGAATCAGCTGATCAATCAGTCCGCCATGCAGCAAAGCCCCATTCAGCGTGGCACCGGCTTCCACCATCACTTCATTGATGCCACGGCTCGCCAGGAGTTCCAGCAGGCTATCGAGGCTGACGCGTGACTGATGGTCGGGCAAGTGCATCAGCTCTACTCCATGCTGGCAAAGGGCCGCAATACGGTCCGCGCTGGCGCTGCCGTAGACGATGAGGGCATTGCCACCTTGCAGAATGCGCGCCTGCGGTGAAATCTGCAGATGACTATCCACAATCACGCGTAGCGGCTGGCGGCCTTGCAGTTCTCCGGCCTCATCCCGCACGCTGAGTTGCGGGTCATCGGCCAGCACGGTACCTATGCCAGTCAGCATGACGCAGGATTGCGCGCGCCAGTGTTGCACGTCCTTGCGGGCCTCAGGGCCGGTAATCCATTGGCTGATGCCATTTTGCAAGGCGGTGGCGCCATCCAGGCTGGCGGCGATCTTGCTGCGCACAAACGGACGGCGGCGCGTCATGCGCGAAATGAATCCGGCATTCAGGCTACGCGCCTGCGCTTCCAGCAAGCCGGACTGCACGGCAATGCCTTGCGCCTGTAAGCGTTGCAAACCGCTTCCGGCAACCTGGGGGTTGGGGTCTTGCATGGCGGCGACCACGCGCTTCACACCGGCCTTGATCAAGGCGTCAGCGCAGGGCGGTGTACGTCCATGGTGGCTGCAGGGTTCAAGCGTGACATAGGCATCGGCGCCTTGCGCCAGATCGCCTGCCTGCCGCAGGGCATGTACCTCGGCATGCGGCTCGCCGGCTTTGAGGTGCGCGCCTTCGCCGACAATCTGACCGTCCTTGACGATCACGCAGCCGACACGAGGGTTGGGAGTGGTGGTGTAGAGGCCCTGCTCTGCCAGCCGCAGGGCTCGCGCCATCATCTGATGATCCAGCGCGCTGAACACGGGCTTATTCTCCGGCGGGGTCCGTCAGGCGACGGTGGGGCTTGTCCAGGTCGCGAATCACATCGCTGAAATCGTCGACATCCTGGAAGCTGCGATACACCGAGGCAAAGCGCACATAGGCCACCTTGTCCATCAGGCGCAGCTCCTGCATCACGCTCTCGCCGAGATCGCGCGCCATGATTTCGCGCTCGCCCTTGGCCAGCAGCTTTTGCACGATGTGCTCAATGGCGCGGTCCACATATTCGGTGGGCACGGGGCGCTTGTGCAAGGCACGGGTAAAGGAAAGCCGCAGCTTGTCGCGATTGAATTCCTCGCGGTTGCCATTCTGCTTGACCACTTGCGGCAGATGCAGCTCGGCGGTTTCGTAGGTGGTAAAACGCTTGTCGCAGGCCGCACAACGGCGACGGCGACGGATGGAGTTGCCTTCTTCATTCACCCGGGAATCAATGACCTGGGTGTCATCGGTACCGCAAAAAGGACACTTCATGAGAGTTGACCAGGCAGGTTAAACGCAACGCGGTGAAAGGGATGAAACCCAGGCGACAGGCATTCTGCCCATGAACGAGGTTTAGCCTCCTCCATGGATACGGACGCCTCAGCCTGATGTTTCACATGTCCCCTTTCATGTGTCGCGATGAAGATGGGCGGGAATTAAGCGCCGTATACCGGGAAGCGGCTGGTCAAGGCGTGTACCTTGGCCTTGGTCGCAGCAATCACGGCTTCATCGGTCGGGTTGTCTAGCACATCGGCAATCAGGTTGGCCACCAGACGGGCTTCTTCTTCCTTGAAGCCACGGGTGGTGATGGCTGGCGAACCGATACGTATGCCGGAGGTAACAAACGGACTTTCCGGATCATTCGGGATCGCGTTCTTGTTCACGGTGATGTGGGCTTGGCCGAGGTAAGCATCCGCCGCCTTGCCGGTCAGGTTCTTGGGACGCAGGTCCACCAGGAACACATGCGACTCGGTACGGCCGGAGATAATGCGCAGACCGCGCTCTGCCAGAGTTTGCGCCATGATGCTGGCATTATTGAGTACTTGTTCCTGATAAGCCTTGAAATCTGGCTGCAATGCTTCGAGGAAAGCCGTGGCCTTGCCTGCGATCACGTGCATCAGCGGGCCGCCTTGCAGGGATGGGAACACATTGGAATTCAGGGACTTTTCAAACTCGGCCTTGGCGAGAATGATGCCGCCACGTGGACCGCGCAGGGTCTTGTGGGTGGTGGATGTCACGAAATCAGCATGGGGTACCGGGTTAGGGTAAACACCAGCGGCGATCAGGCCGGAGTAATGCGCCATATCGACCATGAAATAAGCGCCCACCTTTTTGGCGATCTCGGCCATGCGTGCCCAGTCAAAGCGCAGGGCATAGGCAGAAGCACCGCCAATCAGCAGCTTGGGCTTGCACTCGATGGCAATACGCTCCATCTCGTCGTAATCGATTTCTTCCTTGTCGTTCAGGCCGTAAGGCACGATGTTGAACAGCTTGCCGGACAGGTTGGCTGGGGAACCGTGAGTCAGGTGACCACCGTGGCCAAGGTTCATGCCCATGACGGTATCGCCTGGCTTGAGGATAGAGAAATACACAGCCTGGTTGGCCTGAGAGCCGGAGTGCGGCTGCACGTTGGCATATTCAGCACCGAACAGCTTCTTCACACGGTCAATCGCCAGTTGCTCTACCTGGTCGACAAACTCACAGCCACCGTAAAAACGCTTGCCTGGATAACCTTCAGCATACTTGTTGGTCAGCTGAGAACCTTGCGCCTGCATGACAGCAGGGCTGGTGTAGTTTTCAGAGGCGATCAGTTCAATATGCTCATCCTGGCGCTGACGCTCGGCTTCAATATGCTGCCAAAGTTCAGGATCTGCGACGTTCAGGGTTTTTGCCGTGCTAAACATGTTCAATTTTCCAAGGGCTTAAAAAGTAAATAGGCAGAATTTTAACATGATCAGCCACTTAAAGAATGAATACGCTTCACTCATTGCGCAGTGCATCGTTGGTGGCTATATACAGCCATGTGGCTGATTACAACCACCAGGCAACCGAGCGCCGAACTCAAGCCATTGATTAAAAATCAAAAAATATCTGGCACGCGCCTTGCGATACAGCTAATGGCAATCTCCTGACGTATATCTCATAGGTCTCTTCACCCGCTGTGCATGGCTTAGGCCGCACAGCGGTCTTTTTTTGTGAGGTCCTTGTTGAGCGCTATAATGGCCAAGCATTTATCCCCGAGCGCTTCCATGACCACGATTCGCCAAGACGACTTCATACAGAGCATTTACCAATCCCTGCAATACATTGCCTGCTATCACTCACCTGATTTTTTGCAGGCGCTGCATGAGGCATGGCAACGCGAACCCGCCCCCGCTGCACGCGATGCCATGGGACAAATCCTCATCAACTCCTACCTGTGCGCGCAGGGGCAGCGCCCGCTGTGCCAGGATACCGGCATCGTGGTGGCCTTTGTGCAGGTTGGCATGCAGGTGCAATGGGATGCGAAGCTGAGTCTGCAAGAGATGGTCAATGAAGGCGTGCGCCTGGCGTATGGTGATCCGGACAATCGCTTGCGCGCCTCCATCGTCTCTGACCCCGCAGGCAAGCGCCTGAACACACGGGACAACACGCCTGCCGTGGTGCATGTGGAACTGGTGCCGGGCGACAAAGTCGAGATCAACATTTCCGCCAAGGGTGGCGGCTCGGAAAACAAGGCCAAGCTCGCCATGCTGGAGCCCTCGGACAATATCGTCGACTGGGTATTGCGCACGGTGCCCACCATGGGCGCCGGCTGGTGCCCACCGGGCGTGCTGGGCATAGGCATAGGCGGCACGGCAGAAAAAGCCGTTCTGCTGGCCAAGCAATCGCTGTTTGCCCCTATCGATATTCATGAACTGCGGGCACGCGGCCCGGCGGACCGCGCCGAAGAGTTGCGGCTGGAACTTTACGAAAAAGTGAATCGCCTAGGCATAGGCGCCCAGGGGCTGGGCGGCCTGACCACGGTACTGGATGTCAAAATCCTGCAAACCGCCACGCACGCCACTTCACTACCGGTCGCCATGATCCCCAACTGCGCGGCCACGCGTCATATTCATTTCACGCTCGATGGCAGCGGCCCGGCCATATTGCCGGTGCCACGCCTGCAAGACTGGCCGCAGATTGCGCAGGAATCAGGCACGCCCATGCGCCAGGTGAACCTGGACAGCCTGACCAAAGCTGACATCCTGCAATGGCAGCCGGGCGAACAGTTGCTGCTGAGCGGCAAATTGCTGACCGGGCGCGATGCCGCGCATAAGCGCATTGTCGACCTGCTCGCCTCCGGCCAGCCCTTGCCGGATGGCCTGGATTTTCATAACCGCTTTATTTATTACGTCGGCCCGGTAGACCCGGTGCGCGATGAAGTCATCGGCCCTGCCGGCCCGACCACCGCCACCCGCATGGACCGCTTCACCGACACCATGCTGGGTGAAGCCGGGTTACTGGGAATGATAGGCAAAGCCGAGCGCGGTGAAGCGACGGTAGATGCCATACGTCGCCATCAATCGGTGTACCTGATTGCCATCGGCGGTGCCGCTTATCTGATTTCGCACGCCATCAAAGCGGCGCGCGTGGTGGCGTTTGCTGATCTGGGGATGGAAGCGGTGTATGAATTCACCGTGGAAAACATGCCGGTGACGGTAGCCGTAGATAGCCAGGGCCATTCGGTGCATGAAACCGGCCCGGCAGAATGGCGTCCAAAGATTGCCGACATCCCCATTTTTACTGCCTAGGAAGCGAGTCCCGTCATGGCCCATCTTTTTACTCCCATCACGCTGCGCGAGCTGACCATCCGCAACCGCATTTTTGTATCGCCCATGTGCCAGTATTCCGCCATTGAGGGCATGCCGAATGACTGGCATCTGGTGCATCTGGGCAGCTTTGCCCGCGGTGGGGCCGGGCTGGTGATGGTGGAGGCCACCGGCGTGCTGCCGGAAGGTCGTATTACGCCGCAGTGCCTGGGCTTGTGGAACGACACCCAGCGCGATGCCTTGCATCGCATTGTGGATTTCATTCATGGACAAGGCGCCGCGGCCGCCATTCAACTGGCACATGCCGGACGCAAGGCTTCGTCGACCCGCCCCTGGGAAGGCAGCACGGGCATACCTGTCGCGCAGGGTGGCTGGGAGACCGTCGCACCATCCGCCATACCATTCAGCCCGCAGCATGCAACGCCACAAGCGTTGGATAAAGCAGGCATCGCCCGCATTTCGGATGCGTTTATGGCAGCGGCTGAACGAGCGCTGGCCGCGGGCTTTGACGTGATTGAACTGCATTGCGCACACGGCTATCTGCTGCATGAATTTTTGTCGCCGCTTGCCAATCAGCGCGACGATGAATACGGCGGCTCTCTGGAAAACCGTTGCCGCCTGCCACTGGAAATCGCGAAGCGCCTGCGCGACTTCTGGCCGCAGGATAAACCTGTGTTCGTGCGCATTTCCGCCAGCGACTGGATAGAAGGCGGCTGGGATATCGCCCAGTCCGTGCAATTCGCACGCTGGCTCAGGGAGATCGGCATTGATCTGATTGACTGCTCCAGCGGCGGCCTGATTTACGATGCCGTGATTCCCACCGGGCCTGGCTATCAGACCGAATTTGCCAGCCGTATTCGCAATGAAGCCGGCATTGCCAGTGGTGCCGTCGGCATGATCACCACCTCGACCCAGGCCGAGCATATTCTCGCCACGCATCAGGCCGATGTGATTTTCATGGCGCGTACGCTGTTGAGCGACCCGCACTGGCCATTGCATGCCGCGCGCGAATTACGGGCAGACCACCCATGGCCGCTGCAGTACGAGCGTGCCAAAAGTTTTTGATATTCACTCTTACGCAAGGAAACCCGCATGAAATGGACTGACAGCCTGCGCATCGCTGAAGCGCTGTATGACGCACACCCGGATATTGATCCCAAGACCATCCGTTTTACCGATTTGTATCAATGGGTGCTGGATCTGGAGGAGTTTGACGATGCGCCGGAAAAATGCGGCGAAAAGATACTGGAAGCGATCCAGTTGGCCTGGATAGAAGAGGCAGAATAGCCCCCCCGTATCACCAGCGTTAAGCGTAGTCGCTGCTTGACCAGTGACCACGCTTAACGTGGCGGGATTCGTCAGAATTCCTCTATGCCCAGGTGGCAATTCAGATGCTGTTGGAATAGCGCGGCTGCACCTGAATGGTCTGATCGCTGCTCAGAGGCTTGGTCTCCATCTGCCTGCCATCAAACAGCATGGCGATATTGCGCAGAAACAAACGACCAATCTCGCTCACGCGAAGTTCATCGCCCTGCAATGCCAGCAAACCATCCTGCTGCATCTCCTCCATCTGAGGCAAAGCCGCAGCAAAATAGTCATCAAAATCGATATTCCATGCCGCTGAAAATGCGCGTTTATCCAGGCGTAACTCACACATCACCTGGGTAATGGCCGCGCGGCGCAGCTGGTCTTCGGGAGTTACTTGCAAGCCACGTTCAATCGGTAGCCGCCCTGCCGTCACCGCATCCCGATACTCTGACAGCACCTTGGTATTTTGCGCATAGGCGTTTTCCGTTTGCGAAATGGCCGAGGCGCCCAGGGCCAGGATGTCACAATCCTTGTGCGTGGTGTAGCCCTGAAAGTTGCGATACAAGCTCCCTTGCTGCTGGGCACGTACCAGTTCATCCTCGGGTTTGGCATAGTGGTCCATGCCGATATGCACATAGCCCGCCGCCGTCAGGCGATCCAGCGTCATTCTTAGCAACTCCAGGCGCTGATCCAGCGTCGGCAATGCCGCTTCTGGTATCAGGCGTTGATGCTTCTTCATCCACGGCACATGCGCGTAATTGAAAACGGCCAGTCGATCCGGCGCCATCGCGATCACCGCATCCAGCGTATGGGCAAAGCGCTCGGGGGTCTGGTGTGGCAGGCCAATGATGAGGTCAAAATTGATGCTGTTGATCCCGGCATCGCGTATCCACCCGTACACCTGCTCGATCAGATCCTGCGACTGAATGCGGTTGATGGCCTCTTGCACCTGCGGATCGAGATCCTGCACGCCCAGGCTCAGGCGGTTGAATCCGCAGGAGGCCAGTGCATCCACATGCGCACGCGACAGTTCACGCGGATCCATTTCGCAGCCAATTTCGGCATCGTCTGCCATGCGGAAACGACCAGCAAATGCCTGATGCAGCTTCACCAGATCATCCGGTTTTAAATAAGTAGGCGTGCCACCACCCCAGTGCATCTGACGCACCAGGCGATCAGCTGAGGCAGTGTCTGCCACCAGCGCCATCTCTTGCAGCAATACCTCCAGGTAACGCTCGGCTTTGCTGTAATCGCGCGTGGCCACCATATTGCAGCCGCAGTAATAACAGAGCGTGTCGCAAAACGGGATATGCGCATACAGCGAGATATCGCGCCCGCTGTCACGGCTGGCTTGCAGCTCATGCTGCCAGTCTGCCGCATCAAAGCCGGTATGGAAATGCAAGGCCGTGGGATACGAGGTGTAACGCGGCGCGGCCTTGCTGTATTTGTGCACGAGTGAGGTCGGGAATTCCATAATAACCATTATATATTTATGGTTAAAATTTTCCAGCCTTAATCCATCTGGACTATTGCCCGCGGTATTGCCCGATTTGAGCAAGCCGCGATATCGGAATCCCGTTTAGAATAGGAGCAATTCCATTCAGCAAAGGGCACGTCGCATGCTTGCACCAAAAGAGATTTTCAAGGCTTACGATATCCGCGGTATTGTCGGTAAAACATTGACTCCCGAGATTGTCGAGCAAATCGGCAAGGCAATCGGTAGCGAGGCTGCCAAACTGCAGCAAAAAGCCATTTGCATAGGCTACGATGGCCGCCTCTCCGGCCCCGAGCTGGCGGAAGCCCTGGCACGCGGCATTCTCAGCACAGGGGTGGATGTCATACGCCTGGGCCTGGTGGCAACGCCTATGGTGTATTTTGCCGCGCATCAGCTCAAGACCGGCTGTGGCGTCATGGTCACGGGCAGCCACAATCCGCCTGACTACAACGGCCTGAAGATGGTGATCGCCGAGGAAACCCTTTCTGGCGAGAGCATCCAGCGTTTGCGCACCCGCATTGAGCAACAGGACTTTGCCAGCGGCAGTGGCAAGGCCAGTGATTACGACATTGCCGATGACTACATCAACCGCATTGCCTCTGACATCAAGCTGAGCCGCCCCATGCGCATTGCCGTCGATTGCGGCAATGGTGTGCCTGGCGCCTACGCGGGCAAGCTCTACCGCGCTCTGGGTTGCGAGGTGGAAGAGCTGTTCTGCGAGGTCGATGGCCACTTCCCCAACCATCACCCTGATCCTTCCGTGCCGGAAAACCTGCTGGATCTGATTGCCGCCCTCGGCAAAGGCAGCTCCGAAATCGGCCTGGCATTCGATGGCGATGGGGACCGCCTGGGCGTGGTCACCAAGGATGGCAAGATCATCTACCCTGATCGTCAGCTGCTGCTGTTTGCAGAAGATGTCCTGCAGCGCGAACCCGGCGCCACCATCATTTATGACGTGAAATCCTCACGCAACCTCGCGCCTTGGATCAAGGCACGCGGCGGTTTGCCACTGATGTGGAAAACCGGCCACTCGCTGGTGAAGGCAAAAATGAAAGAAACCGGCTCCGCCCTCGCAGGCGAAATGAGCGGCCATGTATTCTTCAAGGAGCGCTGGTTCGGTTTTGATGATGGCCTCTACAGCGGCGCGCGCCTGCTGGAAATCCTCAGCCGCTCGTCCGACCCTTCCGCGCTGCTGAATGCATTGCCAGACAGCGTCAGCACGCCTGAGCAACACATACACATGAATGAAGGCGAGCCGCATGCGCTGATCGCCAGCCTGCAAAAGACCGCTGAATTCGCGGGCGCCACCGAAGTCATCACCATTGATGGTCTGCGCGTGGAATACCCGGACGGCTTTGGTCTGATGCGCCCATCCAACACCACCCCGGTGATCGTGTTGCGCTTTGAAGCCGATGACGAAGCCGCACTGCGCCGTATTCAGGAAGCCTTCCGCAGTGTGATTCTGGCGGCAGCGCCGCACGTGCATCTGCCTTTTTAAACAGGTGATCCATTGAGTAAAACGGCATGGCTGGCGGTGCTGGCATGGTTGCTGGCAGCTGGCGGCATCTACTATGTGGTGGATGCCCGCATGAACCCCAACCGCAACCCAAGCAGCCAGGGCGGCGAAGTAACACTGCAGCGCGGCATGGATGGGCATTACCGGGCCACCGCGCTGATCAATGGCGAAAAAGTGGAGGTGCTGGTGGACACAGGCGCGACAGGAGTGGCGATCTCAAGCCAGACTGCCGAGCGCCTGGGCCTGAGTAGCCATGTGGCAGCGCGCACCAGCACGGCCAATGGTGACGCCGTGGCCTATATCACGCGCCTTCGCAGCGTCAAGATCGGTGATGTGGAAGCCCAGGATGTCGCCGCCATGATCACGCCAGGCCTGCAAGGCGAAGCCCTGCTAGGCATGTCATTTCTGGGGCGCATGGATGTGCGGCTGTTTCGTGGCAGCATGACCATCAAACAAGGCGATGAACCGGTTCCTGCTGCTAAAGGCGGCGATTTCTGAGCACTGGCATTCCTGCCAGTCCCCATTTCACCCATTCAAGGTTCGCGGATGTGAGTTATGCCCATACAGGCACAGGGCACATCCGCGTTTGCATCAGGTAATCACGGTAGGCGTATCGCGGCCGGTGCGGGTGGCGAGCTCCGAAATGGTCAGGGCAATCTTGATCATGTCCCCAAGCGCATCCTGTGCATCCAGGTCATGCTTGGTGCTATCAGGTTCGTAGGCTTCCAGGTAGATGCGCAGGGTTGCGCCTTCAGTGCCGGTGCCGGAAAGCCGGAACACGATGCGCGAACCATCTTCAAACAGGATACGCACGCCTTGCTTGGTGCTCAGGCTGCCATCAATCGGATCGGTATAGCTGAAGTCGTCGCAGCTGGCGATGGTATAGCGACCAAAGCTCTTGCCAGGCAGGCTTGCAAAGCTGTCGCGCAGCAGCGTCATGACGCCTTGTGCCGCTTCGGTTGGCAGGTTTTCATAGTCGTGGCGCGAATACACATTGCGGCCAAACTGGCGCCAATGCCGCTTGACCAGGGTCGCCACCGGCTGGCGCTTGATGGCCAGAATATTGAGCCAGAACAGCACGGCCCACAAACCATCTTTTTCACGCACGTGGTCAGAGCCGGTGCCGAAGCTTTCTTCGCCGCACAGCGTCACCTTGCCAGCATCCATCAGGTTGCCAAAAAACTTCCAGCCCGTGGGTGTCTCGTAGCAGGGAATTCCCAGCTCCTCAGCCACGCGATCCACCGCCGCGCTGGTAGGCATGGAGCGCGCCACCCCGGCAATGCCAGCCGCATAGGCCGGAATCAAACGCGCATTGGCGGCCATCAAGGCCAGACTGTCTGAGGGCGTCACAAAGAAATGATCGCCCAGTATCATGTTGCGATCTCCATCACCATCCGAAGCAGCACCGAATTCAGGCGCATTGTCGCCATACATGATCTCGACCAGTTCGTGCGCATAGGTCAGATTGGGGTCGGGGTGGCCTTGGCCAAAGTCCTCCAGCGGCACGGCATTCATCACGCTATCTTCGCTGGCGCCCAGACGCTTGACCAGAATCTCGCGTGCATAAGGGCCTGTTACCGCATGCATGGCATCAAACTTGAGCCGGAAGCCGCTCGCGAGCAGGCTGCGAATGGCAGGAAAATCAAACAGGGACTCCATCAGCTCGGCATAATCCGCCACCGCATCAATCACCTGCACCACCATATTGCCCAGCTGGCTTTCGCCGATCACATCCAGCGCCACATCGGCGGCATCCACAATGCGGTATTCGTTGATGACCTTGCTGCGGGCGTAAATGGCTTCGGTCACGGTTTCCGTCGCCGGGCCGCCATTTTCCATGTTGTATTTGATACCAAAATCGCCATCTGGCCCACCAGGGTTATGGCTGGCAGACAGGATAATGCCGCCAAAGGTCTTGTATTTGCGTATCACGCATGAGGCGGCGGGCGTGGACAAGATACCGCCCTGCCCGACCAGCACGCGGCCAAAGCCATTGGCCGCCGCCATTTTGAGGATAATCTGAATCGCCTGACGATTGTAGTAACGGCCATCGCCGCCCAGCACCAGCGTCGCACCGGGCGCTGCCTGTATAGTATCGAAAATGCTCTGCACAAAATTCTGCAGGTAGTGCACCTGCTGAAATGCAGGCACGCGTTTACGCAGGCCGGAAGTCCCTGGCTTCTGGTCCTGATAGGGTTGGCTGGCAACAACTTGTACTGTCATGAATACTCTTCCTGATTTTGGTGACTTAAGGTTGACAGAGGTCACGTTTATATTGATAATTCGCCTTCTTCGCGATTTTGAAGTCGCAAAGGGAGATTAGCTCAGCTGGTAGAGCAGCGGACTCTTAATCCGTTTGTCCGGGGTTCGATCCCCCGATCTCCCACCAAAAACAAAGGCTTGTGCTCTGCACAGGCCTTTTTTATTTGCCTGGTTTGCTTCACATTCACGGGCAACTCTGCCCGGCTATCATCAGCCGTCACACCGGATTCCGGCATGACGTTCAGCGAAAGCAAAACCTTTATCGGCAACGCCAGTCTCATATGACAACAGCATCATCAGTATAATCGGTTTTTCAGAAAATCAGGTCAGGAGCATAGCGCATGGAGACATTCAAGGTAGAAGGCATGGTATGCGGCGGCTGCGTTAATGCCGTTACCCGGGCGATTCAGAACGAGGATGCTGCAGCCAAAGTGGAAGTGGATCTTGCCAGCGGCAAGCTGAGCACTGAAAGCACGCTCAGCAAGCAAGAGCTGGCCAGCATTATTGAAGAAGCAGGCTACACGGTAGTGGGATAAGCACCCAAACACCTGCTGGCTGATCCTGATACATGCGATCAGCGAGTCAATTCCATTCTGCCCCATAAAAAAAGCCGACGTTTTCGTCGGCTTTTTCATTCATACGGCGCGCTTCAGAACCCCAGGCTATCAAGCAGATCATCCACCTGTGCCTGACTCGCCACCACATCCACCGCATTCGGGTCGATCTGTGGCCCATTCAGCAGGCCGGTATCGGCTTCTTTCTTGGGCGTATTGATATGGCCAGGCGAGAAGTCGATCAGCACTTGTACCAGCTGCTGTTCCAGATCCTGCGCCAGCGTGGTGATCTTCTTGATCACCTGACCGGTAAGATCCTGAAAATCCTGCGCCATCATGATTTCCATCAAGAGATCCTTGGTCTCAGAGGTATTCTTCACCGTCTGATCCAAGAAAGCCATGGTATCGGTCGCAATCGCATCGTATTGGCTCTTGAGGGCCGGGGTGGCCAGCAAGGCATCCCAACGCTTCTGCAAATCTGCCGCCTGGGTGGACAAGGCATTTTGCAGCGGTGTAGCAACATCGGTGGCATTCAGCACGCGCTCGGCCGCTTGCTCGGTCATCTTGGCCACATAATTCAGGCGTTCGCGCGCATCGGGGATTTCTGAGGCAGCTTTTTCCAGTATTTTGTCAAAGCCCAGGCCGGAGAGATTATCATGCAGAGCGCGTGTGACATGGCCGATACGGTTGAGGATTTCGTCGTTGGTATTCACTGGCGCTGCCGACGAGCTGTTGTCTTCAGAAGTAAGAGGCTCGCTCATGTTATGCCCCTGACTTTTCCAGTTTTTCAAAGATTTTCGCGAGCTTCTCATCCAGCGTGGCAGCGGTGAAGGGCTTCACCACGTAACCATTGGCACCAGCCTGGGCAGCGGCGATGATGTTTTCCTTCTTGGCTTCTGCGGTCACCATCAGCACGGGCAGCGATGACAAGGTGGGGTCGGCGCGGATTTCCTTCAGCATGGTCAGGCCATCCATATTTGGCATGTTCCAGTCGGACACGACAAACTCAAAATTGCCGCCACGCAGCTTGCTGAGGGCCATGACGCCATCTTCGGCTTCATCGACATTGGTATAGCCCAGCTCCTTGAGCAGGTTGCGCACAATTCGGCGCATGGTTGAAAAGTCATCAACCACGAGAAATTTGGTATTTGGATTAGCCATCTAAAACTCCATAGTTATGTGCTGCCATGATCCAATCAGGCTGATCCGTGATGTTAGCGAATTGAATCATGTTACCGAGCATTGATTAAGGTCTTACCTTGTTTATCGTCCAAAACCGGGCAAGCTTTAATCAGCATCTTAGCAAAATTACACACGCAGCGACTGCGAGCTGTTGGCCATCAGGTACGCCAGCACGCGGGAAGGCATGTCACGCAGATGCAATTCTTCATCCACACCGCCATGCGCCACCGCTTCGCGCGGCATGCCGTAGACCACGCAGCTCTCTTCGTTCTGCGCAAAATTGTAGGCACCCGCCTCTTTCATGGCGCGCATGCCGAGGGCGCCATCTTTGCCCATGCCAGTAAGTATCACGCCGATGGCATTCTTGCCAGCCTGGGCGGCTGCCGAGTCAAACAGCACGTCTACCGATGGCTTGTGACGGCTCACCGGCGCGGCATCGCTCAATTCGGTTACATAGTTGGCCCCGCTACGTGCCAGCAGCAAGTGTTTGTCGCCCGGTGCGATAAAGGCATGCCCCGGCAGGATACGCTCGCCACCCTGCGCTTCGGCCACGGAAATCTGGCACAAGGAATCCAGGCGATTGGCGAATGAACGGGTAAAACCAGCCGGCATGTGCTGGGTAATCAGGATACCGGGACAATCAGGCGGCATTTCCATCAGGAAAGACTTGATCGCCTCGGTACCACCGGTCGAGGCGCCAATGATGATCAGCTTTTCACTACTGATCAGCGGGTTGCGAAGCGAGGCATTCTGTTGCGGTGCGCCTGGAGTTGGCGCGGTGCTGCGTGGCGCCAGGGTTGAGATACGGGCTTGCTTGGCAGCGCGGATCTTGTCTGCAATGAGGTCAGCGTATTCACGGATGCCGTCACTGATGGCGAGCTTGGGCTTGGTAACAAAATCAATGGCGCCAAGCTCCAGCGCGCGCATGGTGATTTCCGAGCCACGCTCGGTCAGGGTGGAGACCATGACTACCGGCATGGGGCGGAGGCGCATCAGGCGTTCCAGAAAATCCAGCCCGTCCATCTTCGGCATTTCCACATCCAGCGTCAGCACGTCGGGATTGGTTTGCTTGATCAAATCACGCGCGATCAACGGGTCCGGCGCGGTGGCGACCACTTCCATGTCGGGCTGACTGTTAATGATCTCCGTCAACAGGCTGCGTATCAAGGCGGAGTCATCTATCACCAATACTTTGATCTTCATTCTGCTTAATCTCTTCCCTAAATTTTTTTTGTTATGTGTTGATTAATCGTTAAAACAGCTCAACCTCACCACCCACACTGTCCGTCTTGAGGCGGCTTGCGTATGTTTCTTCGCGCTTGATAAGCGTGTAATTGTTCAGCTGCTTGAGCTTCTTGACCAGTACTTTACCCGTTTTCGGGAAAAAGTAGACCTTGCGCGGATAGATATCATTGAGGTCTTCGCCGGTGACCTTGATGTTTTCATCCTTGAGGAACTGGCGCACAAACAGCGCATTGCGTTCCCCCACGTTCATGGAAGTAAAACTGCGCAGTACATTGCCGCCGCCAAAAATCTTGGCTTCGAGGTTTTCGCGGCGCGCACCATTGCGCAACAGCTGGTTGATCAGCACTTCCATGGCATAGGCACCATAGCGCATGGATTCAGAGGCCGGATTGTCTTTATCGGCATTGCCGCCATCGGGCAGCATGAAGTGGTTCATGCCACCTATGCCGGAGACGGTATCGCGTATACAGGCTGATACACAGGAGCCCAGCACGGTGACAATCACCATGTCCTTGTCGGTGTAGTAATACTCGCCGGGCGATATCTTGGCGGCATCGCAATCAAAGGTGCGATCGTAGTAAAGCGAGGTCGAGATTTCTTCATTCACCAGCATGGTTAGACAGTCTCCCTTGCCAGTCGGCTCATGGCAGACTCCGTCGCCGCACCTGCAGTGGCAGGATTCAACTCGTAGACGGTTTTCCCGCGCAGCTTGATGTCGTGCGACACGTACAGGAAGTTTTCAGAATGGCCGGCAAACAGCAAGGCATGCGGCTTCATCAATGGCACAAACTTGCTGATGATCTTGGCCTGGGTCGGCTTGTCGAAGTAAATCATGACATTGCGACAGAAAATCGCATCAAACGGCTCTTTCAACGGCCATTCGTCGGCCAGCAGATTCACTTGCTGGAAGGTAATCAGATCACGCAGCTCATTGCGCACGCGCACCAGCCCCTCCTGTGCGCCCTTGCCGCGCAGAAAGAACGCCTTGCAGCGCTCGGGGGACATCTTGCTGATGCGATCTTCCGGATACACACCACGCGCGGCTGTTGCCAGCACATTGGTATCAATATCCGAAGCAATAATGGAGACGGGCGGATGCAGGGTGCCAAACGCTTCGCAAGCGGTCATGGCTATCGAATAGGGTTCTTCGCCAGTCGAGCTGGCAGAGCACCAGATGGTGATCGGTTTTTTGAGATGGGCCAGATGCTCGGCCAGCACGGGGAAATGGTGCTCCTCGCGAAAGAACGAGGTCAGATTGGTGGTCAGCGCGTTGGTAAAGGCTTCCCACTCATCCGGGTTGGCATTGCTTTCCAGTGCATCCAGATAATACTTGAACGAATTCATGCCGAGAGCACGCAATCGGCGGCCGATACGGCTATACACCATGTCGACTTTGGCTTCGGATAATGAGATGCCGGCACGGGCATAAATCAGCTTGCGTACCTTTTCGAAGTCCTGTTGCGTAAACTCGAACTCGCGCTCACCACCATGGCTGGATTTCGTTACCATAATTAACCTTGTTTTCTTTTCAACCCATCAAGCGCTTGCCACCAGGTCAGCATGGTCTGATCGACCTCCAACCCGCCGGCAACTTCGCAAACAGCATCGCATGAATATGCACGGCAGGAAATCAGACACTGCCGCAAATTGCGCCCCTGGGCCCCAATGGCTCATCGTGAACAGGACAGGTGAAAAATCGCACGTAGCATAGACCAGCAACGCTGCCATCGTATGGCGACCTTGCCGCTTCAAGAACAGGATAATGCATGGCTTTCTCCACCTGGTACCGGGTAATGTCCTGGTTGGCATTACCTCTCGTTTATTGCACTGACAGTGCCTGACAGGCAGGCCAGGACACAAGCGCCCTGCCCCAGCCTGTCAGCGTATTGCGTTTACAGCGTTAAAACTCTTCCCACTCGTCATCTGTACCGGTTTTGGCCGGTGCTTGCAGCTTGGGTTGCGGTGCAGGCACGGGGCGACCAGACGGTGCGGAGGCAATGGCGGGCCGACGGGTAGGCGCGGCGACGGCAGGCGCAGCCTGACCATCCAGCACGAATACACTCACCGAATTCAACAGGCCGTTGGCTTGTTCCATCAGCGATTCCGCTGCCGCAGCAGCTTCTTCCACCAGCGCGGTGTTCTGCTGCGTCACGTCGTCCATCTTGATCACGGCGTCGTTCACCTGCGCAATACCAGCGCTCTGCTCTTGCGAGGCCGCGGCAATTTCGCCAATGATGTCCGATACGCGTTTCACAGACTGCACCACTTCTTCCATGGTCTTGCCGGCGTTTTCCACCAGGGTGGTGCCTTCGGTGGTCTTGCTGACCGAGTCGTTGATCAGTTCCTTGATCTCTTTGGCCGCTGCCGCAGAGCGTTGCGCCAGGTTGCGTACTTCGCCTGCCACCACGGCAAATCCACGGCCTTGTTCACCAGCACGGGCGGCTTCTACCGCAGCATTCAGCGCCAGGATGTTGGTCTGGAAGGCAATGCCGTCAATTACCGAGATGATGTCTTCAATCTTGCGGGCGCTGTCGTTGATGGCGCTCATGGTAGACACCACATCGGCGACTACTTCGCCACCCTTTACAGCGACACCGGATGCCGCAGAAGCGAGCTGGTTGGCTTGCTTGGCGTTGTCGGCGTTCTGTTTCACGGTGGAGGCTAACTGCTCCATGCTGGCAGCGGTTTTTTCCAGTGACGATGCCTGGTCTTCCGTACGGCGGCTCAGGTCAGAGTTGCCCTGGGCAATTTCTTTCGCAGCGGTGTTGATCGCATCCGCGGCTTCTTTTACCGTGCTGATCGGGCCTACGATCATTTCCAGCGTTTCGTTCACGCCATCGACAATCTTGCGGAAGTCACAATTTCTTTCGCAGCGGTGTTGATCGCATCCGCGGCTTCTTTTACCGTGCTGATCGGGCCTACGATCATTTCCAGCGTTTCGTTCACGCCATCGACAATCTTGCGGAAGTCACCAGGATGGCGGCTGGCATCGGCACGTACCGATACGCGGCCTTCATTGGCGGCACGCACCAGCATCTGTACGTCTTCATTCAGTGCCTTGAGGTTTTTGCGCACTTGCTCAACAGTTTCGTTGATATACGCCTTCTTGCCAGGGAACTGCTCCAGTTCGGCATTGAAGTTACCTTCACCAAAGGCTTTGACACAGGCCATGGCTTTTTCCATCAGCTGGATATGGCCACCCACCATGATATTGACGTTCTCGGCCACCTTGCTGAAGTCACCTTTGAACAGGTGGGCATGCAGCGTCATGTCGATATTGCCCTGCTCATGCTCGTTACTGACCCACTTGATCGAGTCAATCAGGCCTTGCAGGTTGCCACGGACTTTTTCCAGGCTCTTGTTGATGGAAGCCTTCTTGCCTGGGAATGGATCTACCTTGATGGTGAAGTCACCGTTACCAATGGCGGTCACGAAGCTCACAATCTTGTTTTTCTCTTCAATATGGTCGCCGACCATGCTGTTCACACCGGCGGCAACTTCGGCATACGAGCCACTGTATTTGCTGATATCCATGACGACATCGTCCTCGCCCTCACGGTGCTGAGTGGACATGTAATGCATATCGGAGATCAGGGTCTGGATGTTCTGGCGCAGACCTTCCACGCCCTTGTTGATAAAGGCCAGGTCACCTGGCAGGGTTTGCAGGGTCTTGGTGAAATCGCCCTGGGAGAACGCGGTAATGCAGGACATGGATTTATTCAGCACGTCCGCATAATTGCCCACCATGTGGTTGATCTTGTCAGCCAGGGTGTTGAATTCGCCATTGAAGCGGCTGCTGACGATAGTGGCGCGCATATTGCCGGCTTCATGCTGATCGGCCAGGCTTTCCAGATCCTTAAGCAGGGTGATGATGGTGTCGGTCATCTGCTTCATGGAATACATCAGGCTGGTTTTATCATCATTGGCGAGCTTGATCGCCACATGCAAATCGCCAGCCGCAATACGCTTGGCCACTTGCGCAGCCAGGGCGGGCTCGCCACCGAGCTGACGCATGAGGGTGCGGATGATCATGAAGCCGATCACGGTGACCAGGGCCAGAGCCACGATGGCGATAATCATCATGAACTCGGTTGCACTGGCTTTGATGGCAGCCGCTTTTTCAGCGCTCTGGACACCCAACTCAACGTTGTGCTGGCGGTGGTCAGCAATCGCCTTTTGCAACTTGAGGATGGTGGTCTCGCCTGCCAGCAAGGCATCACGCGCTTCATCATGTTTGTTGGCAAGAGAAAGCGTCAACACATTGCCCGCCAGGTTGTCGTAGTCCGCGAGCAACAGGCGATCCACCTGCAGCAAACGCTTGTCCTCATCATCGGAGATATGATTGTCTTCGTATTTTTTCAGGGTATCGGTCAGACGTACGTGGGCGGCAGCAACCTTGGTCTCAATCTCGGCCTTCTTGGCATTGTCCTGGTTGGTCATGTGCTGCCATACCAGGGTATTCAGCTCTTCAAACTCGCTGAGCGCTTCATCGAGCCTGGCAATGCTGGGCATGGAATCCACATTGGAAAAGTTGGTGATGTCATAGACCCGATTAATCTGGTGATAGGCCAACCCGGCCAAGGACACCAGCCCCAGAATGGCAACCGCCATCAAAAGATACATACGCTTAGCGACAGTCATTTCTTTTCTCCGACTTCATTTTTATGTTGTTTCATGCCTTGGCATTGATCCGGTGCAGCGCTCGACAAACCGAGCTACAAGCTTCTACATCTCTTACGTGTAAATTCCGCAGAACTTGAATCTTTAACGCATTTTTTTCAGTGCATCGCGCCTGTCCTGTGCAGGGTTTTACCCCATTGCCAGACTATAGCGGCTTGCAGTATCCGGTCATCGCATGAACAAGCGCGTATTTACAGCTTATTTATGCCATGCAGGCCATGTGGCCACTGTCCTGTCTGGGCAATATGCTCCAGGTACTGGCAAAAAAAAACCGCTTCAATAAGAAGCGGTTAGTACATCTTTGGGCGCTATCAGTGCGAGAGCGGTGGTCGCGGAGATGAGACTTGGCTCTCGGGCACGGGCTACCCGGGGTGCTGGATTACTTGGACTGCACGTCCTTGGCATCTACCAGAACGGTCTTGCCATCCTTGGAGGTAGCAGCGGCAAGCTTCTTGGCTTCGGCTTCGGCAACCGCGTTGCCCTTCATGTGGGCGGCGGTTTCAGCACTGTTGTCATTGGTGCAGATACGGCCCATTACGCTTACCTTGCACACTTCTTCAGCTTGCACATTGAATGCTGCCATTGCAGCTACCAGGGAAACGATTGCTACGATCATCTTTGTCATTTGTCATTCTCCATGTAGGGATATATAGGTACTGCAGACTGGTGAGGCGCTCACTTCTCGATCATCACCATCTGAACCTGCTACGACCTAACTCTTGGATTTCTTTAGGAAAATTACACATCATTAACAATAAAGTTTCCCGATATTGCCGGGAATATATGGAACAAGACAAAAATACCCAATTAAATCAATGCATTGAAAAACTTTAGGGCTTTAATTCAAAAAACAGCCACAAAATGCATATATTCATGATTTTTTACAGTATTTACACTTGATTACAGATTGCATAGGCTGCACTCCTATGCAAAAAAAGCCCCGGAAATCCGGGGCTTTTTTTACTTCACTGAGATGCAAAATCAGGATGTTTGCATTAAAACTCTTCCCACTCATCCTCATTCACGCTGGCCTTGGACGCGACCTTCAGCACTGGCGCAGCTGCAGCTCTGGCAGGGGCTGGACGCGGAGCCGGGTTGCTTCGTACTTCTGGCCGGGACAGCATCTTGGCGGCGGCAGGTGCGCGGACATCGCCTTCACGCAGCTTGAAGTCGGCCACGGCATCGGTCAGCGCAGTGGCCTGCTCAACCAGGGATTCTGCCGCCGCAGCAGCCTCTTCCACCAGCGCGGTGTTCTGCTGCGTCACGTCGTCCATCTTGATCACGGCATCGTTCACCTGCGCAATGCCGGCGCTCTGCCCGCTGCCGCAGCAGCCTCTTCCACCAGCGCGGTGTTCTGCTGCGTCACGTCGTCCATCTTGATCACGGCATCGTTCACCTGGGCAATGCCGGCGCTCTGCTCTTGCGAGGCGGCGGCAATTTCGCCAATGATGTCTGATACGCGTTTCACAGACTGCACCACTTCTTCCATGGTCTTGCCGGCGTTTTCCACCAGGGTGGTGCCTTCGGTGGTCTTGCTGACCGAGTCGTTGATCAGTTCCTTGATTTCCTTCGCTGCCGCTGCGGAGCGTTGCGCCAGGTTGCGTACTTCGCCGGCGACCACGGCAAAGCCGCGGCCTTGTTCACCGGCACGGGCGGCTTCTACCGCAGCGTTCAGCGCCAGGATGTTGGTCTGGAAGGCAATGCCGTCAATCACAGAGATGATGTCTTCGATCTTGCGGGCGCTGTCGTTGATGGCGCTCATGGTGGAGACAACATCGGCAACTACTTCGCCACCCTTTACAGCCACACCAGATGCCGCAGAAGCGAGCTGGTTGGCTTGCTTGGCGTTGTCGGCGTTCTGCTTCACGGTGGAGGCCAGTTGCTCCATGCTGGCAGCGGTCTTCTCCAGCGACGATGCCTGGTCTTCTGTACGGCGGCTCAGGTCGGAGTTGCCCTGGGCAATTTCTTTCGCAGCGGTGTTGATCGCGTCTGCGGCTTCTTTTACCGTGCTGATCGGCGCGATGATGGTATCCAGGGTCTGGTTGAGGCCTTCAGCCACCAGCTTGAAGAAGCCTTCACGCCCATCACTGCGCGCACGCTTGCTGAAGTCACCATCGGCAGCAGCTTTCACGATCTCGCCGATTTCGTGTTCGGCATGTGCCTCGGTCGTGCGATCTATCCACTGCACGGCGGTGCCCATACGTTCTCCGCTACTACTGAAGATAGGCGCTGCATTGAGCTTGAATATCTGCTCGCCCACCGTAATTTCGGTGGCATAAGGGCTGTGCAGGCTGGCCAGCATATTGCGCTGATGGCTGGGATTCTTGTGATAAACGTCGAAGTTCTGACCAATGATATTGTTCGCGGAGAAGTTGGGCAGTTGTGTGCGCAGATTGGCTTCGGAGCGCTTCATCAGGTCTTCGGTAAACTTGTTCATGTAGATGATGATGCCATCAGGGTCGGCTACCATGACACTGACAGCGGCATTGTCCAGGCTGGTCTTGATCAGTTCGGCAAAACGGGCAGCCTCGCCAGCAGCCTTCAGCTGACCACGGGTTTTCTCAATCGCCTCGTTGATGAAAGCTTTCTTGCCAGGCAACTGCTCAATCGTGGCAGTAAGGTCGCCCTCGCCAAATGCGCGCACCACGGCCATGGATTTCTTCTTCACATCAATATGACCGCCCACCATGGTATTCACGCCATTGGCCATCTCGGCATAGGCACCCTGGTATTTGCTCACGTCCATGCGGACATCGATATCACCGGCATCATGCTCTTGCGACATGTGGTTCATGTCGGCAATAAAGCTCTTGATGTTGCTGCGTACTTTTTCAATGGTGTCGTTGATGAAGGCTTTCTTGCCCGGGAATTTCTCCAGCGGCGCATCAAAATTGCCTGCACCAAAGCCTTCAACTGTAGCCATGGTCTTGCGCATCATGTTCACATGGCCACCAACCATGCCATTGACGCCATTGGCAACATCCCGGAACAAGCCTTCAAACAGATCGGCCTTCAAGGTCTCGTCAATATCGCCTTTTTCATGGGCGGCACTGACAAAATTGAGAGAATCGGTCAGGCCCTGCAGGGTCTTCTGCAGCCGGCGCATGGAGTACACCACGCTGGATTTATCATCTTCGGCCACCGTGATTTTCTGGGTCAGATCGCCCGCAGCAAATTTCCGGCTCATTTCAGCCAGCTCTGCTGGCTCCTGGCCCAATTGGCGCATGATGGCGCGCAGCATGAAGATACCAATCACAATCACGGCCAGGGTCACTACTACTGCAACCACCACATTAATGATGGTCGCCGTATGACGCGTTGCCATGGCGTCTTCCGCAGCAGCGGTACCAAAGGTCATGTTCAGTTTGAAGTGCTCTTCGATATGGGCGGTAAGATCCCGGGCAATATTATCGGCCTGCGCTTTGAGCAGTGCGGCGGCCTGATCGCGCTCACCTGCACGTGAAAGGCTCAGCACATTCTGCAATAGCTGCTGATATTTATCCCAGTCTGCCTTGGTTTTGTCATACATCTGGCGGTCTTCATCATTGCTGATGTAATTATCGCCATAGTTTTTCAATTCATCGTCGAGCTTGCCTTTGAGTTCCAGCAGTCGCTGGTCATCCTTGACCATTTCCGCAGGCTCGGTATCCAGAATGTGGCGCAGAACCACGATGCGATAGCGCTGGAAATACTCTTGTATCAGGCCCAGACTTGCGACACTTGGCGTGGTGTTTTCGTTGCCATAGTTGGCTTTGTCGAATACCCGCCCAGTCTGAACATGACCGATGGCTACCACGATCAGCAGACCGATTACTGCAGCAGCAATCAACAGCTTGATACGATTTGCGACAGTCATTTTCATGATGTGCATACTCCTCAAATTTATAGTTATGTGCCGGCGTGACGCTCGGCCAGGTGCTTCACTTAATGCATGGCGACGGTATCCATCAGCTCCATGTCTGTACTGCTCATCAACTGCTCAATGTCCACCAGGATGAACATTTTCTCTTCCACCGATGCCAGCCCCACGATGTACTTGGTATCAATGCTGGCCACAATGTCGGGCACTGCACGAATCTGGTTGGGTTGCAGGCTCATCACGTCGGATACGCCATCCACCACCATGCCGACAATGCGGCCATTGAGGTTGAGGATGATGACCACGGTGAATTCGTTGTACTCCACCTTGCCCAGATTGAATTTGATGCGCAGATCCACAATCGGCACGATACGACCGCGCAGATTGACCACGCCCTTGATGAAGTCAGGCGTATTGGCAATCTTGGTCACGGCGTCGTAACCACGAATTTCCTGCACCTTGAGGATTTCCAGGCCGTATTCTTCGTTGCCCAGTACAAAGGTCAGAAATTCCTTGGCATTGGTAACGCCATCGTTGGTGTTGTTACCACTTTCCGTGATGCTGCTCATTGATACACTCCTTCAGAATTATTGTTCTGGCCCATCTTGATAATGGTGGGCACATCCAGGATGAGCGCGACCGAGCCGTCGCCCATGATGGTGGCACCGGAAATACCGGGCACTTTGCGGTAATTGGTTTCCAGACTCTTGATCACCACCTGTTGCTGGCCAACCAGGCCATCGACAAACAGGGCGGCTTTTTTGCCTTCGGCTTCGATGATCACCAGCACACCATCCACCGGATTGGTGATCTGGGTAGGCTGATTAAACAGGGAATACAGCGGAATAATCGGCAGGTATTCGCCGCGCACATGCACCATGAAACCGGCACCGGTGACGGTCTTGATGTCCGTCGCTTGCGGCTGCATGGTTTCCACGATGAGATTGAGTGGCACCACGTACATGTTGTCGCCCAGCGAAACCGACATGCCATCCAGAATCGCCAGTGTCAGCGGCAAGGAGATCGACATGGTGGTGCCGTAGCCCAGCGCCGAGCGGATATCAATCACGCCGCCCATGGCGCTCACATTACGCTTCACCACATCCATGCCAACGCCGCGACCGGATACATCAGTCACCTGCTCGGCCGTGGAAAAGCCCGGGGCAAAAATCAGCTGCCAGACATCGCTATCGGGCATGGTATCGCTCACGGGCAGGCCGCTCTGTTTGGCCTTGCTCAGAATGCGTTCACGGTTGAGGCCAGCGCCGTCATCGGTCACTTCAATCACAATGTTGCCGCCGCGATTGGAAGCGGACAGGGACAAGCGGCCGGTTTCATTCTTGCCGGATTTGTGACGTACGTCCGGCACTTCAATGCCATGGTCAATGCTGTTGCGCACCAGGTGGGTCAGGGGATCCACAATGCGTTCGATCAGGCCCTTGTCGAGCTCGGTGGCGGCACCACTGGTGACAAACTCCACTTTCTTGCCGAGACGGGTGGCCAGATCGCGCACCATGCGGGGGAAGCGCGAGAACACATAGTCCATCGGCATCATGCGGATAGACATCACCGACTCTTGCAGATCACGCGTGTTGCGGGTGAGCTGGCCCAGGCTGTTGAGCAGATCTTCATGGGTGACCGGATCAAGCTTGCTGATACGCTCTTCCAGCATGGCCTGGGTAATCACCAGTTCGCCCACCAGGTTAATCAGCTGGTCGACCTTTTCTACGCCCACCCGAATCGAGGTGGTTTCGGCAGCGGCCGGTTTTTCGACTTCTTTTTTGGCGGCGGCGGGTTTTTTCTCGGCGACCGGGGCGGGTGCTGCTTCCACTGGCTTGGGAGCTTCCGCCTCGACGACGGGTGCTGGCGGTGGTGGCGTGATCGGCTCAAAAAAGCCGAAGCCATCGCCTTCAATAAAGCCACTTGCCGCAACGGCGACATCTGCCGCAGGTGCTTCAGCAGCGGCTGGGGCATCCTTGATCACCAGCGTGTCGAGGTCCACCACAAACGAACAGATGGATTCGATGCTGTCTTTGCTATCTTCGGTGGTCAGGGCAAAGATGGTTTTACCACCCGCCTTGCTGATGCTGACGTCACCCAGCAATGCCAGCTCGGATTTCAGGTTTTCTGCATCCTTGTCGCTGAGCTCGGGCACTTCAATGTTGAAGCGGTGCTTGCCATCGGCAGGAGCAGCTGCCGCAGCCGATGGCGCAGCAGCGCCAGACTGCAGGGTGATCTTGATATCTTCGGGTTCAACAATAAACGCGCAGATGGAGATGATGTCATCTTCACTGTCTTCGGTTTTCAGCGAGAAAGCCACATGCCCATTATCAAGGCGCTTGCTGCTGACTTCACCGAGCAGACCCAGCTCGCCTTCAAGGTTGGCGGTGTCTTTTTCGCTCAAGGCTTTGACGTCGATATTGTAATGACGCATCTTGTCTGCGGGTGCAGCCGGGGCGGCAGCGGCGGGCTTGGGAGCCGCCGGGGCAGATGCCGCAGCCGGGGCAGCCACTGCCGCCATTTCCGCAGCGGCCGATACCGGCTTGCCTTCGGACAAGGCTTTCAGCTTGCGTTTGACTTCTTCCTGCACATCGCGATCCACATCGGCACCGGAACGGTGGCCTTCCAGCTGCGAATTCAACACATCCTTGGCTTCGAGAAAGGTGTCCACATGCTCACCGGTCAACGCCATCTCGTTCTTGCGGATCTTGTCCAGCAGGTTTTCCAGAACGTGTGTGATTTCTGCCATGTCGGTCATGCCGAAAGTGGCGGCGCCGCCCTTGATGGAATGGGCAGCACGGAAAATGGCATTCAGGTCTTCCGAGTCGGGATTGTCCAGATCGAGGGCGAGCAACAGATGCTCCGCCTCGGCGAGCAATTCCTCGGCTTCATCAAAGAAAGCCTGATAAAACTGACTCATATCAATCGACATTTGCTGACTCCATTTTTGCTTGCCTGCATTGCATCATGCGGCGGGCGTATTCATTAGGTCGAAAAAAGAGGTATTAACCGATTACTTTTTGTACAACATCAATCAAGCGCTTGGGATCAAACGGCTTGACCAGCCAGCCATTGGCACCGGCAGCGCGGCCTTTGGCCTTCATCTCGTCGCTGGATTCGGTGGTCAGCATCAGGATAGGCACCTTCTGATAGCTGCTCATGCCACGCAGGGATTTGATCAGCGTCAGGCCATCCATATTGGGCATGTTCTGATCCGTCAGCACCAGGTCCACTACCTGGTCGCGCGCCTTGTTCAAGCCATCCTGGCCATCCACAGCTTGCACGACCTGATAGCCAGCCGCCGTCAGACTGAACGCCACCATCTGACGTAAAGACCCCGAATCATCGACTGCTAAAATTGTTTTTGCCATTTTCATACTCGCTTGTTGATTAAATTTCTACACATGAACTGCTCTATACCATGAGTCTGCTGATCTCAATCCTCAGAACAACTCAATCTCTCCACTTCCCATATGGTGCTGGTCCACGGCTTTGCGCAAACCGCCTGACAGCTCAACACTGCGGCTATTCAGGCTGCGATTCATTTCTTGCAGGAGCCGGGCGATTTCCTGGTGCTCCTGCTCGCTGTCCATGCTGTCGCCGTGCGTAGCGAGCGCGCTCAATAGCTCCTTGAGCCCGTTGACGCGCTTGATGGTCCTGGCGATAAGCTGACTGGTTAAATCCTGGAATTGCAGCCCGGTAACGGCTGTATTGACTTCTTTGGCGATCTGCTCGCGATACTGGAGCAGCTTTTGCTGCTGCTGGTCTGGGAGTTTGGTTTGTTGCAGCAGGAGATCAAGCTCCTGCTGCTGGGCCGTGACGGCCTCGTGGACGGACATGAAACAGGCGCCGAGTTTCTCTATCGCCTCACTCAGCAGGTAGGTGGTTTGCATCAGATCGGCCTCGACCTCAAGCAGGTGTTGTGTCCCATGGTCGGACACGCCCGCCAACAACTGTCTCAGCTCTTCTACTGGTATTGTCTCCGACTGCATATTCCCATCATCCTTCTTTTTTATTCGCCGTATTCAGTACCAGTACGGTCGTTATCTATGTCTTCATTGGCCAGTCGCCGCTTTCTGCACTTCAGTCGCTTTCTGGACTTCACTGGCGGCGTTATCCGACGGCACATTGACCGTCGCACCTTCATCCTTGACCGCGTCTTCCTCGGCCTTTTTGTTCATGATGATGATGCTGATCCGGCGATTCACCGGGTTCAACGGGTTTTCCTTGTCAAACAAGGAAGCCGATGACAGCCCCACCACACGCAACAACTTTGATTCATCCATTCCGCCCGCCACCAGCTCGCGGCGCGAGGCATTGGCCCGGTCAGAAGAAAGCTCCCAGTTGCTGTAACCTTTATCCCCGGTGGGGTAAGGCACAGCATCGGTATGTCCCGACAAGCTGATCTTGTTTGGCACATCGTTCAGCATGCTGCCTATCTCATGCAAAATCTGCTTGGCGTAAGGCTGCAGCTCGGCTTTTGAAGAAGCAAACATCGGCCGGTTCTGCTCATCCACGATCTGGATGCGCAAGCCTTCCGACGTAATATCAATCAGCAATTGCTTTTTAAACTTGCTCAAGGTGGCGCTGGCATCAATCGCTTCTTCAATCTTGAGTTTCAGTTCAGCCAGTTTTTCCTGTTCCGCCTTCTCCAGAGCAGTCTTCGCATCTTTTATATCGACCTCTTTTTGCTTTCCTTTAGGGCCATCGACAGGTTTTACCTGCGCCTGCTTTTTGGTGAGGTCCTTGCCGCCGCCTTTTAGCACCGAATCGCTGGCTGCAACCGAGGGCCCGCCTTGCAGCGCAACCTTGAGCGGCATTTTGAAATACTCGGAAATTCCCTCCAGCGTGGCCTTGGAGGTAGACCCCAATAGCCACATCAGCAGGAAGAACGCCATCATGGCGGTGACGAAGTCGGCGTAGGCAATCTTCCATGCCCCGCCATGGTGACCACCGGCCACCTTTTTAATGCGTTTGACAATTATCGGCTTGGTATCTTCTGCCACGACAGACTCCGCTACGCTATGGGCTTATTTGGACTTGGCTTGCTTGACGTGCTCTTCGAGCTCGGTGAAGCCAGGGCGCTCAGTGGAGTACAGTACCTTGCGGCCAAACTCGACAGCAATCGCCGGGGCGTAACCGTTGAGACTGGCCAGCAGCGTGGCCTTCACGGTCTGGTACATCTTGGTGGACTCATCCAGCTTTTGTTCCAGCAGGCTGGAAAGCGGGCCGATGAAACCATAGGCAAGCAGAATACCGAGGAAGGTACCCACCAGCGCGTGGGCAATCAGAATGCCCAGTTCGGCAGGCGGCAAGGCCACGTTTTCCATGGTGTGCACCACGCCCATCACCGCGGCCACAATACCAAAAGCTGGCAGGCCATCGCCGAGGCGGGCGATACAGTGCACCGGCACATGCCCCTCCTGGTGATGGGTTTCGATTTCGTTATCCATGAGATTTTCCACCTGGAAGGCATCCATGTTGCCGGAAATCATCAAGCGCAGATAATCGGTGATGAATTCCATGAGGTGGTGATCGGCCTGCAAGGCAGGATATTTGCTGAAGAGCGGGCTGCTCTCGGGATTTTCAACGTCGTTTTCAATCGACATCATGCCGTCTTTGCGAATCTTGCTGAGAATTTCGAACAGCAAGGCCAGCAAATCCATGTAGAGCGCTTTAGTGAATTTGGAACCTTTGAATAGTGTTGGCAGCGCGCCCAGGGTTGCTTTCAACGCCTTGCCGTTATTGCCGACAATAAACGCCCCGATGGCACCACCAAAAATCATCAATACTTCAAGGGGTTGCCACAATGCCCCCAAATGCCCCCCAGCCAGCGCATATCCCCCGAACACGGCCGCCAGGACCACGACATACCCTACGATTACTAGCACGTTTAAACCCCCCGATTAAAATTCTGCATCCCTAGCGAGTGATGCATGCCACATATTAAGCTATTCCCCTAAGCTTAACAGGGTATTGCACTACACCAAATCGCCGATCAACTTGTGTTTTCCATTTTATATTGCAAACCAGCGCTTCCGGTGAAATTCTTGTGATGAAGCCGCTTGCAGAGGATTAACGAGACCAAGTTGCAAAAACTGTGTCCTAGAATCACAGCCTGAAAGCAACCCAAAGAAATTGCTCCATACTCAGTTGCAAGCTGGTGCGGGTTCGGCAATAATTGATATTAATTCTCATTTGCCGTTGAGCATCCTCCATTGAGCCAGCCGTCTTCTATTCTTGAAAATCTTTATGTTCATCATCATGGCTGGCTGCAGGGGTGGCTGCGCCGTCGCCTGGGCAACGGCGCCGATGCCGCCGACCTTGCACATGACACCTTTGTCAGACTGATCAGCGGTCGCACGCAACGGCGTTTTGACAGCGTGGCCGAAGCGAGAGCCTATCTGCGCACTACCGCACAGCATCTATGCATCAACTTGTGGCGTCGCCGCGAGATTGAGCAAGCCTGGCTGGAAACACTGGCAGCCATGCCTGCCACGCACCACCCTTCTGCCGAACGCCAGGCCATGGTGTTGCAGGCACTGGAAGAAGTCACCGCCATGCTCGGCCAGCTGCCCCCCAAAGCCGCTCGCGCGTTCACGCTGGCCGTTATCTGCGACATGACCGACGACGAAGTCGGGTTAGCGCTGGGTGTGTCTGGCCGCATGGTCCGAAAATACGTGGCACAGGCGATGCTGGGCTGCCTGACGCTGCGCGCGCAGCAGACCATGCGCGAGTTGACTAGCGAGCCTGCAGGCTGATGCGCTTGTTGTTATACGTTCATCGTTATCCATGAAACCCGCCCCTACCAGCAATCTACAGCCAGCCCCCTCGCACGCCGTGCTGACCCAAGCTGCCGAATGGTATGCCCGCTTGCGCGATGGCAGCGCCAGCAGCCACGAGACCGCCCGCTGGCAAGCGTGGCTGCACGCCGCCGAAGAACATCAAGCCGCCTGGCAGTATGTGGAAGACATCAGCCGCGGACTTGACCCCTTGCGCACCACCGTTGACCCACGGCAAACCGCCCATGCGCTGACCAAGGCCCATGCCCGCCTGCATGCCCGCAGGCGCGTACTGATTACCTTGGCTGCGCTGGCCAGCGGCGGCACGCTGGGCTTGCTGAGCTGGCGCCAAAGCATGTTGCCCGCAAGCATGCTGGCGTGGACAGCCGATCATCGCACCCCCACCGGGGAGCAGCGCAGCCTCACCCTGGCCGACGGCACCCAGCTCTGGCTCAATACAGCCAGTGCCCTTAATGTTCACTTCAGTGCCAGTGAACGTCGCATAGAGCTTGTACAAGGTGAGGTGTTCATTGAAACCGCCCATGATGAAACTCGACCATTTCTGGTGGAAACACCGCATGGCCGCATGCGGGCACTGGGCACGCGATTCAATGTGTATCTGGATGAAGCACACACTCAGCTCGACGTGTATGCGGGCGCGGTGGAAATACGCACGGCGTCAAGCGCCATCAGCCGCGTGGTAAGGGCAGGCCAGCAATCACGCTTTGATCGCGCAGACATTACCGCCATGGCAACGGCGGGGGCTGCGCGGGAAGCCTGGACGCAGGGCATGCTGGTGGCCGATAACATTGCATTGCGCGACGTCGTGCAGGAACTGCGCCGCTATCGGCCAGGCCATCTTGGTGTGGCGGATGGCGTGGCCGAACTCAAGGTCTACGGCAGCTTCCCGCTGCAAGACACAGATCGCGTATTGCGCATGCTGGCATCGGCCTTGCCCATCCGCGTCGAGCAGCCGCTGCCCTGGTGGACAACGCTGGAATCCGCGCGCTGAAAAAATATTTGCAAAATATAGTTCCGGGTTTTGCCTTGCCAATGGTTATACCAAGCAAGAAGACCCCTTTCATCATTGAATTCCCGCCATCCTCAAGATGACTTCCCGTGGCAATGGCCGCGATGCGTCAAGGTAGCCAAACGATCCGTGCCGTAAGGGTCTTCGCTTTTTCCAGACCCTTAACGCTAAAGGATATGCATTGATGTATCACCACGACCAGACCAAGCCTGCTTCACCTGCGACTGCCGCACGTTTCCCCAAGATGCGCCCACTGGCATTCGCCATTCACCTGCTCATGCTCGAGGGCGCGCTCGCCCTTGGCGTATGGGCGCCTCCAGCCCACGCACAAACCAGCGGCGCCCAGAGCCTGCGCACGTATGACATTCCCGCCGGGCCGCTCAGCGTCGCATTGACCCGATTTTCGCGCGAATCCGGGATCTACCTCGTCGGCGCTGGCGAGATAATCGAAGGCAAGACCAGCGAGGGATTGAAGGGTAATTTTAATGTCGAGGATGGCTTGGCCAGGCTGCTGGCCGGAAGCGGGCTTGAGGCATACCGGCAGGCCGATGGCAGTTATGGCATGCGGGCGGTAGCGGTCAAAGCCGCAAGCACGCGCCAGGATGACATGTCCACCTTACCGCTCGTAGCCGTTACGGCAGTCGCTGAGCGACCAGAAAACCTGCCCTCCGCTTACGCGGGTGGTCAGGTCGCCCGTGGCAGCCGTTTGGGACTGCTGGGCAACAAGGATGTGCTGGATACGCCATTCAACACCACGAGTTACACCGCCGAACTGATGGAAAACCAGCAGGCGATCACCGCTGCGGATGTGGTGCTCAACGACCCTTCCGTGCGCACGGTGTCTTACAGCCTGACCAACGCGGCCGCTGGCGGGGATATTTTCCTGATACGCGGATTTTCGGTTCAGGATTCCGTGTTGTTTGATGGCATCAGCGGCATCGCATCCAATCGCGCTGCCCCGGTGGAGATGGCGGAACGCATCGAGGTGCTGAAAGGCCCGAGCGCCCTCCTGAACGGCATGGCGCCAGGCGCGGGCGGAGCCGTCGGCGGCACCATCAATATGGTGCCAAAACGGGCGGATGACACGCCGCTGACCCGACTGACGGCCACCTATATGTCCAATAGCAACTTCGGTGGCCATGTCGATATCGGGCGTCGCTTTGGCGAGGATAATGCCTGGGGCATCCGCTTCAATGGCGTATATCGCGACGGCAAAAACGCCACTGCAGGGCAATCGGTTGAACTGGGCGCAGCCACCATCGGCATTGATTACCGCGGCAATCGTCTGCGGGCATCGCTGGATGCCGGGCATCAGACCATGAACAACGAAGCTCCTCAGGGCGCAGCTGGCTTCGGAATTGCCGACGGCATCACCATCCCCTCTCCGCCCAGCGCCAAAAAACGGATTGCGCAGGATTGGGAGTATGCCAACTCCAAAAGCAATTATCTGCTGGCAAAAGCCGAGTATGACCTCACCCCCACCTGGACCCTCTACGGCGCAGCAGGCGGCAGCAATACCATCTCGAGTTATCTTTCCACCGACGTCAGCGTGGCCGATGCCCAGGGCAATGCGCAAGCCACCGTGTACTACTGGCCCAACTGGACGAATTACCGCACTGCACAGGGCGGTGTGCGTGGCAATTTCAGCACGGGCGCGGTTAGCCATCAGCTCAACTTCAGCGCCAACTACTTGATGAAAGATAGCGGCTATACGGCCGACTATTATGGCTTCAGCAGTTTTGCCACCAACATCTACAACCCGCCCAGTGTTAGCCGCCCATCCACTGCCGGCATGGACTCCCACCCGGACAAGACCAACCGCCTGCAGCTGCCATCTCTGGCCGTAGCCGACACCTTGGGCTTTCTTGATGACAGACTGAGCGTTACCCTGGGGGGACGTTATCAACGCGTAGAAGTCATTGACTACAGCAGCACGGGGGAAAGCACCACCTCCTATGACAAGCATGCCGTGACTCCGGTGCTGGCTGCAGTGTGGAAACCCGGTGCAAACTGGTCGATCTACAGCAATTACATTGAAGGGCTGACGCAAGGCGACACCGCGCCGATTGGCACCACCAATGCAGGCAAGGTGTTCCCTCCGGTGAAGACCAAGCAACACGAAGTCGGGGTGAAATACGATTTCGGCCGCTTCACTACGTCGCTTAGCACCTTCCAGATTGAAAAACCAAGCGGGCTGACGGTTTCCAATGGCGATGGCACCTCGACCTACCAGGTAGGAGGAGAACAACGCAATCGCGGTATTGAGCTGAATGTGTTCGGCGAAGTTCAGGGCGTACGCCTGCTTGGCGGGGCGACTTACATCCAGCCCAAACTCACGCATGCAAGCAGCGATGCTTATGACGGCAACACCGCGCCCAACGTCTCGCGCTGGCAGCTGAACCTGGGCAGCGAATATGATCTTTCGCTGGTGCCAGGCATGACCCTCACCGCCCGCATGATGTCAACCAGCGCCCAGTATCTGGATGAAGCCAATACACGCAGTATTCCGGGCTGGACCCGCTGGGACGTCGGTGCTCGCTACAAAACCACCGCGGCCGAGCGGCCATTGGTCCTGAGGCTGGGGATACAGAATCTGTTTGGTCGCGACTACTGGAGCAGCAGCTCCGGCAGCTGGTTATATCTTGGTCAGCCGCGCACCGTAATGCTATCGGCCACCATGGATTTTTAGGTTAAAGCAGGCTGGGTATCATCAAGGATGGCGCACGATGCCCAGCCTCCGGCAACCCGATTGTGATCTCTGGCAACAGGCGGCTGCTTCGCGATCAATAGTGAGCTCACATGCCCGGCATGATCCAGCCATAAAGCACTTTCCCCGTTTCACCAATAGGCTGCTGCAATGCGGGCGGTACGCCCGGTATTTCAAATTCATAGCTGATCAGCAGGCTGCCCGGCCGCATTTCGCTACTCGCCTTTTGCCACAGCGCGGGCATGGCCGCGGGTGACAGATAGGCAAACACCACATCAAATTCCCGAAAGTCCAGCTTGTGGTAATCCCCCAGCACAAAGCGGGGGGAGGATCTGCGCCAGCGTCCACGCGCATGGCTGATCAGCCATGGCAGAGGAGCCACTTCAATGCCGAGCATCTGGCAGTCGGGGCGCACCTTGGCGATGTGCATGGCCATGTCACCGAGCCCGCTGCCTATATCAATCATGCGCAAGCCCTGCCGCGCTGGCATCCACGCCAGCACTTGCCGCCACACTGCCGGAAAGGAGGGGTAAAACGGTACCTGTGTGCGAAACGTGGTCCAGAACAGCATCAGGCTGAACAAAAATCCAGCCAGGTACACCCAATTGGGGAGATGCAGCTGCACCATGAGCCAGACGACCAGCGGAAAAAAGAGATGGATGAGGCGCCACCACGAGGCCATGCCCCAAAGCCGGGCCAATAGATAAGCCCCCACCGCTTGTATCAGCACCAGCAACCAGAAGGGATATACGCGCCCGGTGAGCTGGCCAAACAGCAAGGCAATGACCAAATTGATGCCCAGCATGCCCAGCTGTATCAGCAAGGCAAGGGTAGCGGGCAATACACGAGGAGATTCAGATGCCATGGAGAACGCCAGGCAGGTTTAGAAAAGACGGGGTGATGAACAAGGGACAATGACTGTCAGCTGACAGAAAATCGCCCGGCCGGATGGCAGGCGCCACGACATGGCTTGAGCCTGCGCAGGCAAGTACCTCTCGTGGCAATGTCGCTTGCTGTTGATGTTGCCTGTTTGCGTAATTCACCCTACCCCCGATCAAGCGCCCTGGCGCGCGGGGCGCTATTCACTGGCGGTGTGGTGATACCTCAACAGCGCGAATTTGCCCGGCGCCTCAGGCGGCAGCCATTTCCCTGGTTTTTTTGGTTTTGCCAGCACGCGATGGTACATGGCACAAGCTGCAGGCAAAGTGTTGATTCAAGTCATACACATTCACCACAAAGTGGCCGCCGCAGCAGCTGCAGGCTTGCAGCTTGAGCATCTTGCTCTCGACAAATCTTACCAGAGTCCAGGCGCGGGTGAGCGACAGCACGGCAGTTTCGGGATCTTCGGTACCGGTTTCATCCAGATACAGCTGGTAGGCCTTGATCACGGCGGTTATGCCGTTCACATCCGTATGTTCCCGCATGAAATTGTAAATATTCAGGAACATGGAAGAGTGAATGTTGGGCTGCCAGGTCAGGAACCAGTCGGTGGAAAATGGCAGCATGCCCTTGGGTGGCGATACGCCTTTCAGCTCCTTGTACAACTTGATCAGGCGCTCACGGGACAAGGTCGTCTGCGATTCCAGCAGTTGCAACCGTGCGCCCAGCGTGATCAGCTGTATCGCCAACTGGATTTGTTGTGCTTCGTTAACTACGCTTTTCTTTTCCATGATAATGCCTGCCTTCTTGATCAATTTGCCGGAGCGGCGCTTTCCAAAAACCTTAAGCCATTGCCTCAGGCGCCTGGCCTGCCATCAGGATGGCGGCATGCGCGCTGGCAAGGTGACGATCCTTGGTGTAGCTGGTCAGCATGTTCAGAATGGCGCAGTCGTCGAAGCGAAAGCGGGCAAGCATCATGTTGGTGCTGGAGAGTTTAAGCAATTGAGCGGTAGTCAGGCTTTCCAGAACATCCGCGATTTCTTTGCTGACGCCCAGACGGAAGATGGCGGAAGCCTTGTCGGAGCGAATCATTTGTTGGGCGAGCATCAGGTAGCTCAGGTTGGCGTCTTTGATGTCAGACATCATGTCTTTTTCAGTCATTTTGGGTCCCTCGTGTGTGTGTGCGCTGTGTGTGGGGCGCGTGAGACGTACTTTGAACCTAAAGGGATGCGGGCATAACTGGAGTCTGTCGGTTTTTTGCGTAAGACGCGAAGACGCGGAAATGTAGGCGTTTGTCTTACAAACGCCTACATCCGGCTGGGATACTTGACTGATTTTCAGCTTAAACCTTTTAAAATCAAAGGACTATTAAGCTTTACTACTTTACTGCACACATCGGGTAGGCGCTAAAAGCAGCCTGACACACACACGATTTACTACACACACTTCCATTACGGCACGCCTGAGAAAAACTTTAGCGCTTACCCGGAATGCATCATAAACAATTTGATAAGTTGTTGTTTATAAAAACCTTAATTTTTACACAACCTTACACAAGTTTACGATTGTCAGATTTGTTAAAGCCACACACTTCAACAAATCACACCACCACACACACTACTGGACTACACACAAAGGATTTATCGGCCCGGCTTTTAAAAACTTTAGGGATTTTTTTAAAAAATTAGAATTAATTTGATAACTCATTGTTTCAATTAACCTAATTTTATTAAAAAATCCCTAAAGCCAGGCTGCTGCTACACACACCAACATACGCACTACGCGCCGCCAACCCCTTGAAGACGCATTAATCCGTATCACACAAATGGTCTATCGGCTGGCTTCAGGAAAACTTTAGGATTTTTTAAATTATTTTTAATAAAATTAATATGTATTTGTTTTATATATATTTTTATTTTCAATTTTTTTAAAAATCTGTACTGAATCTTCTCAAGCCCACCATCGCCATTGGAATTAAGCATGGGTTTACCCCTTTTATTCATGGAATGCTCCATGGGGTCAGCCACTGATAATGTGCTCCATGTCAGCGGGACCGCACATCCCCATCACACACACGGCACACAGGACACGAAATGGCTGAAGACAGCGATTTAGAAAAGACAGAACCGGCGACGCCCAAGCGCCTCGAAAAGGCGCGCGAGGAAGGTAATGTCCCCCGCTCACGCGAGTTCGTGACCTGTGCGATGCTATTGGCTGGCGGCATGGGCATTGCCATGATGAGTTCGCAGTTTGGTGATGCGCTCAAGCACACCATGGGCGGCAGCCTGCATTTTGAGCGCGCCCTGGCCTATGACAGCAATCTGCTGCTCATGAAAATTTCCGACTCTATATATAGTCTGCTAATCACCTTTGCTCCGCTGGCAGGTTTGCTGTTCATCATGGCGATTGCCGCCCCTACCCTGATTGGTGGCTGGAACGTCAGCAATCAGGCCTTTGTGCCCAAATTCAACCGCCTTAACCCCGTCAGTGGTTTGGGCAATATGGTCTCCAAAAATGCCCTGGTGGAACTGCTCAAGGCCGTGGGCAAAACCATACTGGTAGGCTCGGTGGCGTATGTCGTGGTGGCGCATGATGTCGACACCATCCTCTCGCTTGCCCTGTTGCCCTTGCACACCAGCATCGCCGAAGTGGAAGACATGCTGCTGAAAAGCTTCTTTTTCATTGTGGGCGCCCTGGTGCTGATTGCCGCGATTGATGTGCCCTACCAGCTCACCACCTATGCCAATAACCTGAAAATGACCAAGGAAGAGGTCAAGCAGGAATCCAAGGAATCCGAAGGCAACCCGCAGATCAAGGCACGTATCCGTCAGCAACAGCGCGAGATTGCCCGCCGCCGCATGATGTCGGAAATCCCCAAGGCGGATGTCGTCATCACCAACCCGACCCACTACGCCGTGGCTATCCAATATAAGGAGTTGGGCATGCGTGCACCGGTGGTGATTGCCAAGGGCGCCGATGCCGTGGCCCTGAAGATTCGTGAAGTGGCCGCCGAGCATAAGATCATGACGCTGGAATCCCCCAAGCTGGCACGGGCGCTTTATGCCCACACCGAGCTGGGCGATGAAATTCCTCAGGCACTGTATTCCGCCGTGGCTGAGATCATCGCTTATGTGTTCCAGATGCGCGCCTTCAACAAGCATGGCGGCTTCCGCCCTGAAACACCGACCCAACTGGATGTGCCGGATGCACTGGATCCCCATCACAAGCTGACTGAGGTAACAGCCTGATGAACAACTTTGCCCTCAAGGATATCCTGAGTCATCTGGGCGGCCGTACCATCGCCGCCCCGCTGCTGATCGTCATGTTGCTGGCGATGATGATTCTGCCATTGCCTGCCATCGCGCTGGATGTGCTGTTCAGCTTCAACATCGCCCTGTCCATCATGGTGCTGATGATAGGCCTGCAAACATCCAAGCCACTGGACTTCATCGCCTTCCCGACCGTGCTGCTGGTTAGCACCATGCTGCGCCTGTCATTGAACGTGGCTTCCACCCGCGTGGTGCTGACCGAGGGGCATGCCGGTCCGGATGCTGCAGGTAAAGTGATTGAGGCCTTTGGCCACTTCCTGATTGGCGGTAACTACACCGTGGGTATCGTGGTGTTCGTGATCCTGACCATCATCAACTTTACCGTGGTGACCAAGGGTGCTGGCCGGATTGCCGAAGTGGGCGCCCGGTTTACCCTGGACGCCATGCCCGGCAAGCAGATGGCAATTGATGCCGATCTGAATGCCGGCCTGATCGGCGAAGATGAAGCCCGCCGCCGCCGTTCCGAGATCGGCCAGGAAGCCGAGTTCTACGGCGCCATGGACGGTGCCAGCAAATATGTACGGGGCGATGCCGTCGCCGGCATCCTGGTCACGGTCATCAATATCGTCGGCGGCCTGATCGTGGGCATGGTGCAGCACGACATGGCCTTTGCCGATGCCATCAAGAATTACACCTTGCTGGCCATTGGTGACGGTCTGGTCGCACAGATTCCTTCGCTGGTGATTTCTGTGGCAGCCGGTGTGGTGGTATCCCGCGTCGCCAATACGGAAGACGTCGGCACACAACTGGTGACCCAGCTGTTCTCCAACCCCAAGGTCATTTATGTCACCGCCGCCATTATCGGCAGCATGGGCGCCATTCCTGGCATGCCACACTTTGCATTCCTCACGCTGGGTGCCCTGCTTGCCGGTCTGGCCTATTTCGTGGCCGAGAAAAAGAAGAGCGCGGAAGACCCTGTGGTGGCACCGCCACCTGTTCCTACCGGCGAGCCTGAAGAGGCTAGCTGGAATGATGTGCTCCCGGTCGATGTTATCGGGCTGGAAGTGGGCTATCGTCTGATTCCGCTGGTCGACAAAGCCCAGGGTGGCGATCTCTTGAAACGCATCAAAGGCCTGCGCAAGAAATTCGCCCAGGAAGTCGGCTTCCTCGCCCCTACCGTGCACATTCGCGACAACCTGGAACTGCGTCCTTCCGGCTATCGCATCACCCTGAAAGGTGTAGAAGTCGGCAGCGGCGAATCCAACCATGGTCAGTTTCTGGCGATCAACCCTGGCATGGTCAGTGGCACCCTGCCTGGCACCGCCACCACCGACCCTGCCTTTGGCCTGCCCGCCATCTGGGTGGAATCCGCAGTGCGTGATCAGGCCCAGGCCATGGGTTATACCGTAGTGGATGCCAGCACCGTGGTGGCTACCCACCTGAACCACATCATCACCACCAATGCCGCTGACTTGCTGGGCCGCCAGGAAGTCCAGCAGCTGCTGGACCATATTGGCAAGGATTCGCCAAAGCTGGTCGAAGACCTGGTGCCCAAGCAATTGCCATTGTCCGTGGTGCAGAAGGTATTGCAGAACCTGCTGAGCGAAGGCGTGCACATCCGCGATATGCGCACCATCGTCGAAACCCTGTCCGAATATGCCTCACGCACACAAGACCCAAGCGAGCTGACTACCTTTGTCCGCGTGCAGCTGGGCCGCGCTATCGTTCAGCAGCTGTTCCCCACTGGCAATGAAGTCTCCGTCATGGCGCTGGATAACCAGCTGGAACGCCTGTTGATGCAAGCCTTGAGCAGCAGCAATGCTGGCGGTGCTGCCATTGAGCCTGGCTTGGCTGAAACCCTGTCCAAACAGGCCGAAGCCGCTACCCGCAAGCAGGAGCAACTGGGCATGACGCCTGTGCTGCTGGTACCGGGTCCGCTGCGCTCTGCCCTGTCGAAATTCCTGCGCCGTGCTATTCCGCATCTTCGTGTGCTGTCGCATGAAGAGCTTCCTGATTCAAAAACTATCCGTGTCACTAGCCTTATTGGAGGTCAAGCATGAACATCAAACGCTTTTTCGCATCGAGTTCCCGCGAAGCATTAGCCATGGTCCGTAAAAGCCTGGGTGAGGATGCCGTTATCCTGTCTAACCGTGCGGTCAACGGGGGTAACGAGATCCTGGCCTTCAAGGAAGAAGACATGGCCTCCTTCATGTCCGATGATACCCCGGTGCAAAGCAGCAAGCGCCGTGCAGCGCCTGCCATGGAGCCCCTGCAAGCTGCGCAGGCACGCCCCGCTGCACGCCAGGCACGTCCTCCTGTGCGTCAGGCTGCACCCGAAGCCGAACCTTATCGCGCTGTGCGTACCGAGCCTGCACCTACCACCACGGCACGCCCCAAGGTCACCACCACACCAGCGCAAGCAGCCGCGCCACAGTCCAACAAGCAGATCAATGACATGCTGAACGAGATCCGCAATATGCGCAGCGTGATCGAATCGCAACTGGTGGAAATCTCCTGGGGCAATATCCAGCACCGTGACCCGGTCAAATCCAACACACTGAACATGCTGCTGTCCGCAGGCTTCAGTGCTGCGCTGTCGCGCCAGATTGCCGAAAACATGCCTGATCATCGCACCAGCGCCGAAGCCAACACCTGGGTGCAATCGATTCTGGAAAAAAACCTGCAAGCCATCCCTAATGAAGATGAAATCCTCAATCGCGGTGGCGTGTTTGCGCTGATCGGGCCAACCGGTGTCGGCAAGACCACCACCACCGCCAAGCTGGCCGCACGTTTTGTCATGAAGCATGGTCCTGGCAAGCTGGGTCTGATCACGACCGATGCCTACCGGATTGGCGGTCATGAGCAATTGCGCATCTACGGCAAGATTCTGGGCGTGATGGTGCATGCGGTGAAAGACGAAGCCGACCTGAAAATTGCGCTGGAAGAGCTCAAGGGCAAGCACACCATCCTGATCGATACCGTGGGTGTCAGCCAGAAAGACCGCATGGTGGCCGAGCAGATCGCCATGCTGTCCAGCACCCGCCAGCCGATCAAGAAGCTGTTGTGCCTCAACGCCACCAACACCGGCGAAACACTGACCGATGTGGTGCGTGCATACAAGGTCAAGCAGCTGGATGGCTGCATCATCACCAAGCTGGACGAAGCCGCCACCATCGGCAGCGCGCTGGATGTGATCATCCGCGAAAAACTGCGCCTGTATTACGTGGCGAATGGTCAGCGCGTGCCGGAAGACCTGCATGTCGCCAATAAAAAGCTGCTGATCCATCGCGCGTTCCGCGCTGGTGCGCAGAACACGTCATCCTTCCAGTTCAAGCATAACGAGCTGCCATTCCTGATGGGCAATACCTCGCCAGTCGCCACCAAGCTGAGCATGGGAGCCGATCATGTCTAGTTTCCGCGAAGATCAAGCTGCCGGTCTGCGGCGCATCATGTCCGGCCCCCGGCCCCGTATCGTGTCGGTGTTGTCCGCCATGCCGGGCAATGCCCAGGCCAGACTGATCAAGAATCTCGGTGCCTCGATTCAGGATGATGGCAACAATGTCATCATCGTGCACGCCACCGCCAATACAGGCGATGCCCTGACCCATTACAAGCTGGGCAATACCCCCAGCCTGCTGGAAGTTGCCAATCAGCGCGTGCCTTTGAACAAGGCGATCAAGTTTTCCGAGCAGGGTTATCGCATCAGCCGTCTATTGCCCAAGCAGGGCAGCATGCAGTTCCAGCAAGCAGAAGGCCTGCAGCTGGACCGTATCTTCGGCAAGCTGGCGCAGGAATATGACATCGTGTTGGTCGATACTGTTTTAAATAATAACGCTCTGCCATTACAATCGCTCAACGATGGCGAAATTGTGATTCAACTCACGCGCGATCCGGAGTCGATCAAGCAGGCCTACATCCTCATCAAGCAGGTATGCAGCCAGCTGGGGCGACGCTCTTTCGGTATTGTGGTGAGCAACGCCAGCCAGGCCCAGGCCATGCTGGTGTTTGAAAACATTGCCCAGGTGGCACGCCGCTTCATGCAGATAGACCTGGAGTTCATGGGGGCGATCCCGGCGGATGAGCACCTGAGCCGGGCAGAAAAACTGGGGCGCGTGGTCATTGATGCATTTCCAATGGCACAAGCCTCGGCTGCCTTCAAGGCACTGGCGCGTAAGCTGGATTACCGGCAGGCGATACTGGCAGAGATTCAGCGTACTTCGATCACGCTGTAAGGCCAGGCCACAATACGCAGGGCAAGACAATGCCGTAGCCTCGGCTCAGGCACGGTTGCACATATCGGATTGATATGCGCAACCGCAGGCGGGCTGGCGCTCGCGCGGCACGGGTGTAGAATGTCGGCAAGCAATGCTTGTGATCCATCTCACACTATTAAACGACAAGGTGCCCAAGCAAGGAAAGTATGTATACGGCCACGGGAAAACCCAATCAGAAAGATAGCCTGCTGCACCAGCATGCCACGCTGGTGAAGAAGCTGGCCTATCAGCTGAAGGCGAAGCTGCCGCCCAGCGTGGAGCTGGACGACCTGGTGCAGGCCGGCATGATGGGCCTGCTGGATGCGATCAATCGTTATGAAGATACGCATGGCGCCCAGTTTGAAACCTACGCAGCCCAGCGCATACGCGGCGCCATGATAGATGAGCTGCGCAATGCCGACTGGCTGCCACGCAGCATCCGCAAGAACATGCGCGATGTGGAAGGTGCCATCAACCAGCTGGAACAAGTGCTGGGGCGGCCACCGACCGAAGGCGAAGTCGCCAAGCAACTCAAGATGTCGCTGGATGATTACTACGACATGCTGGGCGAATGCAGCGGCCACCAGTTGCTCTACTACGAAGATTTTCATGAATCCGAAGGCGGCGACCACTTTCTGGACCGCTTTCTGCAGGATGACTCAGGCAACCCGATCAAAGGCCTGCTCGACAGCAATTTCCGGGAAACCCTGATTGAGGCAATTGAAAACCTGCCCGAGCGCGAACAGATTTTAATGGGTCTGTACTACGAACAAGAACTTAACCTCAAAGAAATTGGCGCTGTGATGAATGTCTCCGAATCACGGGTCTGCCAGTTGCATAGTCAAGCCATTGCTCGATTACGCGCTTACATGAAAGAGCAATTATGGACTGGGGCAGCCTAGGCGGCATCTTACTCGCCATTTTCGGCATTCTGTTGGGGCAAGCCATTGAAGGCGGCAAGGTTGCTTCGCTGATTCAGCCTGCGGCTTTCCTGATTGTGGTTTTTGGCACTTTTGGTGCCGTCCTGCTGCAAAGCAAACCGGCCAATTTCAAGCTGGGTATCATGCTGCTGCGCTGGATTGTGCAGCCGCCGGTGGATGACAGAAAAGAACTCAGTCGCCGCATCATCGGCTGGAGCCACACCGCCCGCCGCGATGGCCTGCTCAAGCTCGAAGCCCAGCTGTACAACGAAACCGACCCCTTTATCAAAAAAGGCCTGCGCCTGCTGATCGACGGCATCGCCGCTGACAAGATCCGCGAAATCTGCGCCATTGATATCTACTATTACGAAAGCCAGTACCGCAGTGCCGCCAAAATCTGGGATTCCGCCGGCGGCTACGCGCCTACCATTGGCATTCTGGGGGCGGTGCTAGGCCTGATTCATGTGATGGAAAACCTGTCCGACCCCAGCCGTCTGGGCAGTGGCATTGCGGTGGCATTCGTCGCCACGATCTATGGCGTGGGCCTCGCCAATATTGTGTTCCTGCCCATAGGCAGCAAGCTCAAGGCTTACGTATTGCAAGAGGCCAGCCGGCGCGAAATGCTCATGAATGCCTGGGTATCCATCGCGCAAGGCGACCATACGCGCGTGGTAGAAGAGCGCCTCAACAGCTACATGCGCTGATACGGAACCCTATCCATGCGCAGAAGACAGGTAGAGGAAGACGAGGACAACAAGGAACGCTGGATGGTGTCCTATGCTGACTTCATCACCCTGCTGTTTGCGTTTTTTGTGGTCATGTACGCGATCTCCTCAGTCAATCAGGGCAAGTACGAGCAGCTGACATCTTCTCTGGGCACCGCCTTCACCGGCGAAAACACACCCCAACTCAACAACCCGCCCGATGGCAACAACGAGCATGCCAATATCAAGGGCCTGTATGGGCAGCCATCGTTCATCCGTCCGCTGGAACTCGCCCGCCGCAACGACAAGCAACGCCGTGAGCGCGAAGCCATGACCGCCATGGCGAACAATCTCGCCAACCACCTGGCCCCCATGGTGCTGGAAGGCAAGATCAAGGTCATGCAGAACAACCGCGGCGTGCGGGTGGATATCCACGACAGCCTGCTGTTTGCGCCCGGCGCCTCCGAGCTACAACCCATCGCCAGCGGTCCGCTCAACGAGATCGCCCAGGCACTGAAAGCCAATAACCATGCGATTCAGGTGGAAGGCCACACCGACAATGTGCCCATCCATAACGACAAGTTTTACTCCAACTGGGAGCTATCCGCCATGCGCGCCAGCAGCGTGGTACGCATGCTGCAGGATAGTGGCCTGGATGAGAAACGCCTGAGCGCCGTGGGCTTTGGCGCCTCGCAACCGCTGGAGGACAACAGCACGCCACTGGGCCGGGCGCGCAACCGTCGTGTTTCCATCATGATTCTTTACGACTCACTGATGCCCAATCAGACCGATGTTTCCGAGATCACCCCCGACAAAACGACGGTCATCCGGCCAACAGCGCCCTCCGCACCCGAGGCAGGCAATGCCCCGGAAGCCACCGCTACCCCAGCAGCGGCACAAGCACCGGCGTCAGCCAAACCGCCAGCTGCAGCCAGCAGCAAACCCGCCGCCAACTAGCTCCCGCTCACGGCTCAGCTAGCCGCAGCCACCGAATTCTGCCATCATTCAACGCTTCACTTATCACCATAAGGCCTGTACATGAGCTCAAGTTCTCGCCTGCGCTGGGGCATTCTGGGTGCTGCCAGAGTCAATGAACGCCTGTTGCCTGCCATCGTGGCGGCGCCCAATGCCGAACTGGTTGCGATTGCCAGCCGCCGTCCCGATGCCGCGGCCGAAACCCTGAAAAAATACGCGCCCGGCACGCCCGGTGTCTCGCTTTACCATAATCTGGAAGCACTGCTGCAAGATGAACGCGTGGAAGCCGTCTACCTGCCCATGGCCAATGACGAGCACGCCGAATGGGCGCTGAAGGCACTGGCCGCAGGCAAGCATGTGCTGATCGAAAAGCCCATGGCACTCAAGGTAGAGGACATCAACGCCATTGAAGCCGCTGCCCAGGCAAAAAACCTCAAGGTGATGGAAGGCTTTATGTATCGCTTTCACCCGCAGCATCAGCGCGTGCAAGAGATTGTGGCCTCGGGGGTATTGGGCGATATCCGCTATGCGCACGCCAGCTTTTCATTCCTGATGCGCCCTGCCCGGCTTTATCGCCTGGCAAAAGACACCGCCAATGGCGGCGGTGCCATGTGGGATGTGGGCCCTTATGCCATCCATACCCTGCGCCACTGCTTTGGCAGCGAGCCCCTCGCCGTCTCGGCCATGGCCAAATACGCTGAAAGCGGCGCCGATATTTCTGCCAGCGGCATTCTGGACTTTGGCGATGGCAAACGCGGGCATTTTGATGTGAGTTTTGAATGCAGCCGCCAGTCCGAATACCGTATTGTCGGCAACAAAGGCTCGCTGATCTGCCATACCGTGTGGCAACTGCCAGGCACCAGCGATGTGCCATTAATCAGCTGGTGGACCGATGACGGGCAAAAACACGTCGAAACCTACGCGCCCAGCAACCACTTCAATCTGGAAATCGCCCATTTCAGCGACTGTGTGCTCAACGATAAAACCCCGTTGCTGAGCCTGCAGGATGCCAAGGCCAATTGCCGCGCGATTGTCGCGACGCTGGAAGCCGCCGCTAGCGGGCGTAGCGTCAGCCTGGCTAGCAAGTAAGACGAAGGAAACCGGATGGATAGCCTGCTGCATGAAGTCATCAACACCATCATGGCCGAGTTTTCCGACCTGCCCAATGGGGCCGAGGTCACGCGCGTGGTTCTGCGTCTGGGTATCGCCGCGATGCTGGGCGGGCTTTTGGGCTATGAGCGTGAATTCCGCGGCAAGGCCGCCGGCATGCGCACGCATATGCTGGTAGCGCTGGGCGCTGCCATGTTTGTGCTGGTGCCAATACAGGCCGGGCTCACCGACGCTGAAATCAGCCGCGTGGTACAAGGGGTGATTGCGGGTGTGGGTTTCCTGTGCGCAGGCACCATCATCAAACATGGGCACGATGGCGAAGTGCATGGCCTCACCACCGCCGCAGGCTTGTGGATGACGGCCGCCATCGGCGTCGCCGCTGGTCTGGGCCGCGAATCCACCGCCATTTTGAGCGCCATTCTGGCGTATGCCATCCTGCATATCGTGCCCAAGCTTGCCCACCAGTATCACCAGGCGCAAGAAGGCAGCAAGCAAGACAGTGACCATACGCCCTAAGCCCTGCACCACAACACTCCAGGGCAAAAGCTTCAATACTTGAGTACGGTATCTAAATGACCTCAGGAGTTGTCATTCGCCCTTAAGGGCAATTTCCTGATTTAGCAATCCTGTGCATGATCGAACCCGCCTTTAGCCCCGGATTCCCTGTCATGCTGCCCTCGCTGTTATCCTCCCGTCGCCTGCTTACCCTGCAATGTCCCGCACTCCATCAGATCCTGCCCGATGGGCTGGAGCCTGTCCGCCTTGCCGGGGGAGAGGGCATCAACACCCTGTTTGACTACCAGCTCACGGTACGTAGCCGTCTGGGGGAAGTCGGCAGTGATCTCGACTTCGGTCCGCTGATGGGTCAAGTATTGACCTGCGGCATCAGCCTCGAAGGCCGAGGGCATCAACACCCTGTTTGACTACCAGCTCACGGTGCGTAGCCGTCTGGGGGAAGTCGGCAGTGATCTCGACTTCGGTCCGCTGATGGGTCAAGTATTGACCTGCGGCATCAGCCTCGAAGGCCACGGCCAGTTCCTGCCCGGTGCGCTGGGCGATCTCGGCATGGCGAATCAGGGGGCAGGCACACGGTATGTCAGTGGACTCATCACCGACATACGCCACGCTGGCGAAGACAGCCGCCATGCGCTCTATGTCATTACGCTACGCCCCTGGCTCCACCTCGCCACCCTCACCACCGACTGCAAGGTGTTCCAGGACCAGACCGTGGTCGAGATCACCGAAGCCGTACTGGCGGACTATCCCTATGCGCTGGAGAAGCGGCTGATCGAGACCTATCCCGCCCGGGACTACAGCGTGCAATACAACGAATCCGACTTTGCCTTCCTCACCCGGTTGTGGCGGGAGTGGGGCATCAGCTTTCATTTCCGCCATGACGACGGGCGCCATACCCTGGTACTGGCCGATCACAATGGCGCCTATACGCCATTCCAGCCCGATGACCCGGCCAGTGGCTATCACACCATTGCCTATTACCCACCAGACCATAAGACCGATGCAGAGTACCTGCACCACTTCAGCGATGCCGAGCAACTGACCTCAGGCGTCTATGCCAGCCGCGATTACGACTACACCCGTCCCCGGGCCGAGCTTGCCAATGGCGCACTGACCATGGCAGTGACTACAGCCAGCCCAATGCCGGCATGGACCGCGAAGCCAACCAGACCGAGCCGCAAGGTGAGCTCTTGGCCCGGCTGCGCATGGAAGCCCTGCGCCAGCCCGGCCACCGGGTGGCCGGCGAAGGCCATATCCGGGGTGTCGTGCCTGGCCATACCTTTACCCTCAAAGAACATCCCAGAGCAAAGGCCAATCAGGAGTACCTGATCCTCAGCACCACCTTGCTGATTGAGAATGTGAGTGAAGAGACGGTGTCCTCGATTGAGAATGTGAGTGAAGAGACCGTGTCCTCTTCAGCTTCAACGGTGCGTGCCGCCATCATGGATAGAGTGAGTGGCGCCATTGCGGGAGAACTCACCGGCACCTGGCGCATGGAGACCCACTTCAGCGGCCAGCCCACCCGCGAAGTGCTGCGCCCCGATGTGCTGCTGCCGCATGCCCCCGGCCACAAGCCACGCACCCATGGCCCCGAGACCGCCCTCGTCACCGGACCTACGGGCGACACCGCCGAGAGCAATCTCTACACCGACCAGTACGGTCGTATCAAGGTGCAGTTCGCTGATTGAGAATGTGAGTGAAGAGACGGTTGGCAAGACCGTCGGAAAGACGGGAGGAAATGCAAGCCACGGCAGTGGCGCTGGGCTCAGCGCCATCCAGTCCGCCCTCGTCGATAGCAGCAGTGGCGCGCTGACAGGCGAACTCACCGGCACCTGGCGCATGGAGACCCACTTCAGCGGCCAGCCCACCCGCGAAGTGCTGCGTCCCGAGGTGCTGCTGCCGCATGCCCCCGGCCACAAGCCACGTACCCATGGCCCGGAGACCGCCCTCGTCACCGGGCCTACGGGCGACACCGCCGAGAGCAATCTCTACACCGACCAGTACGGTCGTATCAAGGTGCAGTTCCCCTGGGACCGCTATGGGCTGAAGAACCAGCACAGCAGTTGCTGGGTCCGGGTATCGCAAGCCTGGGCAGGCAATCAGCTGGGCGCCATGCACCTGCCGCGCATAGGCGAAGAAGTGCTGATTGACTTCCTCGGCGGGGATCCTGACTTGCCGGTATGTACCGGCCGTCTCTACAACCAGCTCAACCTGCCGCCGTGGCAATCAGCTGGGCGCCATGCACCTGCCGCGCATAGGCGAAGAAGTGCTGATTGACTTCCTCGGCGGGGATCCTGACTTGCCGGTATGTACCGGCCGTCTCTACAACCAGCTCAACCTGCCGCCGTGGCAGCTCCCGGCTCAGCAAGCCTTGAGTGGCATCCGCTCGCGCGAGCTCATCCCCGGTGGGGGCAATGGCGCTGCCGGCCGCAGCAATCATCTCATCCTCGATGACACTGATGGCAAGATCCAGCTGCAGCTCAAGAGCGACCATGACAGCTCCTCCCTAAGCCTGGGGCATATCACCCGTATCGACGGCAATGCCGGACGGCTGGATTACCGGGGTGAAGGCCTGGAACTCCGCACCGATGGGCATGGGGCGATTCGCGCCAGACAAGGCCTTATCCTCACCACCGAAGCGAGAAGAGAAGCCCAGAACCACCTCACCGACCTCAGCGAGACCACAGCACGTCTCACACCTCAAGAGCGACCATGACAGCTCCTCCTTAAGCCTGGGGCATATCACCCGTATAGACGGCAATGCCGGACGGCTGGACTACCGGGGTGAAGGGCTGGAACTCCGCACCGATGGGCATGGGGCCATCCGCGCCAGACAAGGCCTTATCCTTACCACCGAAGCGAGACGAGAAGCGCAGAACCACCTCACCGACCTCAGCGAGACCACGGCAAGACTAGAACGGAACTCCGCACCGATGGGCATGGGGCGATTCGCGCCAGACAAGGCCTTATCCTCACCACCGAAGCGAGAAGAGAAGCCCAGAACCACCTCACCGACCTCAGCGAGACCACAGCACGTCTCACACAGGCACAAGCCCAGCATGCCGACCTGGGCCAGCTCGCCAGCCAGCACCAGGCGCAGGACAACGACGACCAGCCCAGGGTGAGCGAACGGCTGCAGGGGCAGAATGACGGTATTACCGGCAACAAGAGCAGCAATACCAGCAATACAAACTCCAACGACACCGCCTTCCTCGAACTGCAGCAACCGCACCTCGTCATGGCTAGCCCCGCTGGCATTGCCAGCACCACCCCCGGCAGCACCCATCAGCACAGTGGCGAAGACCATGCCATTACCACGGGCAGCAATGTCAGCTTGAGTGCCAATCGCAGCCTCATCGCCAGTGTACGTGAGGCGATACGGCTGTTTGCGTACAAGGCGGCAATGTCAGCTTGAGTGCCAATCGCAGCCTCATCGCCAGTGTACGTGAGGCGATACGGCTGTTTGCGTACAAGGCGGGCATCAAGCTCATTTCGGCACAAGAGAGCATCGATATCCAAGCCCTCAAACACAGCATCGACATGGTCGCCAATCTGGACATTCGCCACACCGCAGAAAACATCACCTTCAACGCCAAACAGGAAATCGTGGTGAACGCAGGCGGCAGCTACACCCGCTGGAGCGCCAGCGGCATTGAGAGCGGCACGGCAGGCAGCTGGAAAGTCCATGCCAATCAGCATGGGATGGATGGCCCCAAAACATTGCCGGTGGTGATGCCGGAGGTGCCGCGGCAGCTACACCCGCTGGAGCGCCAGCGGCATTGAGAGCGGCACGGCAGGCAGCTGGAAAGTCCATGCCAATCAGCATGGGATGGATGGCCCCAAAACATTGCCGGTGGTGATGCCGGAGGTGCCTTCCGGCGGCATAGGCCCTTATGCAGCCAGCTATCAGCTGTTCAAAGATGATGGTCGGCCATTTGAAGGTTACGCATGGAAGGTGGAGGCTGAGTCTGGCGAAGTAGCCAATGGCATTACCGATAGCAAAGGTACAAGTGCATTGCTGGAGAGTGAGCAGGTCGTCAGTACCCATATCGTCAAGGCGAGGACTCGTGAAAGTGAACGTATCGATACGGCGTGGCTTGCTGCATTAAACAAGAAAGCGAGTGTGTAGCATGCCGATTGTCTGGGCCATTCTGGAGTTGATCATAGAAGCTGCTGCTGTTTATGAGACTTATGATCTAGCGAGAACCTTGTATGACGACGTTAGCAAATACGAATCCAATCTTGAGGAGGCGAAAAAACAGATTCGTCGCCTGATGCAGTCATTACAGGAAGAGGTAAACAACAATATTGACCATAAGGAAGAACGGCAACTGCTGGCACGCCTGTTAAATGTGGATGCTCGCAAAGTCCAGAGCGAGGTCACCCGCAAGGTGCAGGGGCCGCTGGGGGATGGCAGTGAATTGATAAAAACCGCCATCCGCATGCCCATGCCGTTTCGCCGTCAGTTGACGGAAATATGCGATATCGTCAACAAGACCCCGGTGCTATCGCTGCGGCGCAAGCGCGGGGTGGAGATCAAAGACTTGCCACAGGCCAAGAAAAAAATTCTGATTGAGTTGCTGGCCATGAGCGCTGAGGAGCTGGCGGATGTTGATCTGGATGCTTTTATCGTGGTGCGGCTGAAGCAGCTGGTGGTGTCCCACATGATCGAATTTGCCGATGACCTGCTGGACTGGAAAAGCCCCATGAAAGCCGAAGCCTGCTTTGGGCCCCGTTTTGAAAACCCACCAGTGCAGGGCACCCGGCTTACCCGGCTGGGTGGGAAGCTGAATCCCTTTTACCCCATGCCTCATAGACGCAAGGGCGCCATTGCCGCCGATGTGGCGATCCCCGATTACCGGCACTGAAAACCCACCAGTGCAGGGCACCCGGCTTACCCGGCTGGGTGGGAAGCTGAATCCCTTTTACCCCATGCCTCATAGACGCAAGGGCGCCATTGCCGCCGATGTGGCGATCCCCGATTACCGGCACGAGCCCCTCAGCAAAACCAACCTCTTCGGCATCGTCGAGATCAAGTTCCCCGGCGATACGATTCGGGATGAGCAGTTTAGGCGCTACAAGCAGCTCAGCAAAGACTGCGCCAAAGCCAAGACCGCCCATGTGGGTAAAGCCCGCACGCTGGAAGGCAAGGGCGTGACCCTGGGCGCGCGCGTCTCCCTGTTCCGCTACCCCTGGGACCGTATCCGGCAGAAGGACGGAAGCAGCGAAGATTCCAAACCAACTCACACCAGCCGCAAAAAAGGCCCCGGCAAACGATAAGGCGATCACACTATGTCCACCTCTGAGCTGTATTTAACCGAAGAAGAAATTGCCAACTTCATTCATGAAACAAAACAATCCCCGCAATACTTCTATGGCTACGAGGGCCAGGAATACGGCGTCTGCCCCTTCGTAACAATGTACATCGTGCACAAGCCAGAAGACTTTGAGAACATGGCCCACCACATGATCGAGGTGCATGAACAACTGCTGGGCATGATCGATAGTCCGTATCGCATGATATGGAAAGACTCCACGGAAGTCTGGTTCAAGGCTGGCGACAGGCGCTTGCCTGCCGATTTGTATGAAGAGGTGCGCAAGGCCGTACACAAAGAGCAACCCTTCTGGATTCAAGCCACCGACATGGAGAGCCGCATCTCTTCCGCCCGCTGGGCGATTGAAGCCTGGGTCAACAACAACACCGAGATGCGCTACACCACGCTCAAGATCACCTTCCGCCATGCCTGGTATTTGCAGCACAAGGCCGAGATTGCCGGTGGTGATGCCGGAGGTGCCCATCAGTCTCAACCATCCACTTGGCCGCTACCAGTTCAATAAAAATCAGCTTCCAGAGGCAGAACAAACACATTTCGCCGGGCATCGCTATCGGGTCAGCACGGAGGAGGGGCAGAGCGTTGGCGGGGTGACGGACGATCAAGGCCTGGGCGAGTATCTTTACACCGACCTCCCAGAAAACATCGTCGCGGAAATGGCGCCCCTGCGGGTGGATCAGCCCATCACCGAGAATTATCAGGCGAAGATAAATGGCTTGTCGGTGCCGAGTCAGCGCACGGACGCTCCTCCTGATCCGGCAGACCTGGACGCCTTCCTTGCGGCGAATGATGCGGAGGGGGCGTAATGGGTGCATTAGTCATCGCCATGATCGAAATGGCCATTGAGGCGGGGGTTATTGGCTGGCGTGCCTATGAAGCATATCAAGCTGCCCAGGCGATGGTGGATGCCGCTGAACTGGCCAAGGCAGTAGCCCAATATAAAGCCTTTCTCAAAGAAGCTGTGCTGGACAATCTCAAGCATGAGATTGATGTGAAATCGAGCCAGCTGGCTCGTGTTGACTCCGGTGGCAATACCCACGCATGGCGCACCCAATCCGAAGTGCGTGACCAAGCCACCTTTCGCCCCTTCATTAATCGCAGAATCCCATTCCGCCTGCCGATCAGCCATGTGGTTAAGCTGGCAAACGAGCATCCGATCAAAGTGCCACGGCGACTGCGCACGATGGTGAGCGCTAGTGGCGAACTGCGTCACCGCACCATTGAAGTGGCCTTGCGTCAATACACGGCCAGCGTTTGCTTTGAAACCGTGGATGCGATTCTGGACTGGAAAAGCCCGCTGAAAGCGGAGCTGGCCTATAACCCGGATACCAAAGCCCCTTATCTGAATGCAGCCCCGCCCACCCGGCCGAAGCGGGTGGGCAATCTGCCGTTTACCTTCTGGCCGGTACCCAGAGGGGCGCTCATCCCCGACCTGACCATTGCAGAAAACCGCCATCAACCGGCCGCGCTCACCCCGCGTGACAATGTGTTTGCCGTGGTGGAAATCAAATTCCCCAATGATCCCATTCGAAAAAAACAGCTGGAAGATTATTCCAAGTTGGTGGAAGAACACCGCGTCGCCCTGATGCGGGTGCCGGAAGACCTGCATGTCAGCCTGCGGCCAAAGACGCGGGATGGACGGGATGCGACACGGGGGCGAGATAATCATCAAAAACGTGGAAGAGGTAAATAAGGATGAATTTCGATCAGGACAAACTGCCCCGCAAAATTGCAGATTTACTTGAAGACCCGAATACCGTATGGGGATGGGATTTCCCAGATGGCCGCACCCAATGGTTAGGCACAGGCTGCTTCGCCACCCTGTACTTCCGCTCCGGCACCGCCCGCGAGGCCCGGGACAAAGCGCATATCGTGGTCGATTGCATAGAGCGCTTCAATGCCATGATAGGCAACAAGTTCGTGACGGCAGAACACCCTGATTCCTCCCGGCCCCATCCCTTTGGCGGCAAACGCTTGCCGCAGGACTGGCATGCCTATACTGAAGCATGCAAGGACAGAAATATCAATTATGGATTTACCAGCGAAAAAGCCATCACCGACTCCCCCGAGTTCGCCTTGTCTTCCAAAGTAAGACTGGCGAATAACACAGAAGATTACAACAACCTGCGCTTTGACTTTACTCTGACATGGTGGCACACCCAGCGGGACGTCTTTGGCCGCTTTCTGCGCGAAACGGCCCGGCAACTGGGGGCCGAACAGGGCTATATGGGCCTGGGCTTTGCCCGGCCACTGGACCTCGGCGCATCGGCGGATATTGAGGGGCTGGAATACCAGCTGGCCCAGCATTTTTATGGGCTGGATATTGAGCAGCCGTTCTGGAACGGTTTTGAGAACAGCAAAACAAGAGGCCTGCCTCTGGGCGGCATGCGTCCACTGGTGTGGGCGGGGCTGGTAGGCGGCCCCTGGCTACAAAAACTTGGGGGGGCTTATGCCTTGGTGCATGCCTTGCGTCATGATGAGCATCCCGCGATCCGTACCGAAGTGCTGAACCAGGATCAGGTATGGATTGAAGTCGGCGATGCGCCTCAGCTACACCCAGTCAGCGAGCCGGTACCTGCCGACCTGGCCTTTGTGGCCAAGGTGATGCGCCCGGCACGGGGCGAAGAGCTCAGCCTGACCGGCATGACCCGTTGGGATGATGACGATGACATGGTATTTACCCCCACGGAAAGCCGCCGCTGGCTAAAGCGCTTTGATGACGACAGCGACTGGCCCACGCCAGAAACACGGCAGCTTCCGCAGACGCCCGCTGCCCCAGCACGCAGTGCGACGCTGTCTGCACTGCCAGGGGAGCCTTGTCCGAAAGAGGGAGTATGGTTTGCCCCGCATTTGGGCATGCAAGAGGTGAGCATGCGACGAGGTGACCCCATGCCTGGTGTGGGGCAGGATGGGCAGTCGGGTAGCGTGATCTGGTATTGGAAAGCATAGGGCTAGGTTGCTGGCAGGGCTGTGGCAGCGAATTGATTAAAACCGCCATCCGCATGCCCATGCCGTTTCGCCGTCAGTTGACGGAAATATGCGATATCGTCAACAAGACCCCGGTGCTATCGCTGCGGCGCAAGCGCGGGGTGGAGATCAAAGACTTGCCACAGGCCAAGAAAAAAATTCTGATTGAGTTGCTGGCCATGAGCGCTGAGGAGCTGGCGGATGTTGATCTGGATGCTTTTATCGTGGTGCGGCTGAAGCAGCTGGTGGTGTCCCACATGATCGAATTTGCCGATGACCTGCTGGACTGGAAAAGCCCCATGAAAGCCGAAGCCTGCTTTGGGCCCCGTTTTGAAAACCCACCAGTGCAGGGCACCCGGCTTACCCGGCTGGGCGGCAAGCTGAATCCCTTTTACCCCATGCCTCATAGACGCAAGGGCGCCATTGCCGCCGATGTGGCGATCCCCGATTACCGGCACGAGCCCCTCAGCAAAACCAACCTCTTCGGCATCGTCGAGATCAAGTTCCCCGGCGATACGATTCGGGATGAGCAGTTTAGGCGCTACAAGCAGCTCAGCAAAGACTGCGCCAAAGCCAAGACCGCCCATGTGGGTAAAGCCCGCACGCTGGAAGGCAAGGGCGTGACCCTGGGCGCGCGCGTCTCCCTGTTCCGCTACCCCTGGGACCGTATCCGGCAGAAGGACGGAAGCAGCGAAGATTCCAAACCAACTCACACCAGCCGCAAAAAAGGCCCCGGCAAACGATAAGGCGATCACACTATGTCCACCTCTGAGCTGTATTTAACCGAAGAAGAAATTGCCAACTTCATTCATGAAACAAAACAATCCCCGCAATACTTCTATGGCTACGAGGGCCAGGAATACGGCGTCTGCCCCTTCGTAACAATGTACATCGTGCACAAGCCAGAAGACTTTGAGAACATGGCCCACCACATGATCGAGGTGCATGAACAACTGCTGGGCATGATCGATAGTCCGTATCGCATGATATGGAAAGACTCCACGGAAGTCTGGTTCAAGGCTGGCGACAGGCGCTTGCCTGCCGATTTGTATGAAGAGGTGCGCAAGGCCGTACACAAAGAGCAACCCTTCTGGATTCAAGCCACCGACATGGAGAGCCGCATCTCTTCCGCCCGCTGGGCGATTGAAGCCTGGGTCAACAACAACACCGAGATGCGCTACACCACGCTCAAGATCACCTTCCGCCATGCCTGGTATTTGCAGCACAAGGCCGAGTGGCACCGCTTTATGCACAAGTGGATCAGCATTCTGCAGCCTGACCAGTACTACAGCGGCTTTGAAATCGGCTCCACCGGCAGTGGCGCCATGGGGTCTTATGAAGCCGAGGTCATGGAGCGTATTTGCGCGGATTATTTCTATGGGCTGGATATCGATCATCCGGGGGATATGGGCTACCACTATCGTGATGACGAGAGCGGCTGGGTGAATGTATCGGACCTGAGCGCAGGCCTGCGCACCCCCACCTGGTGCTTTCTGCTGTCGCCTTTCTGGCTGGCGAAGCTGGGCTTGACGGCCGATGCCCTTTATCAGGCATTGACCCCGCTAGGAGGGACCATCACCGCGATCCCATACCCGCAAGGCAAGACCGCTTACTGGGTACAACTGGGGGAGCTGGCCCTGCATCCGGTGGAAGAGGGCATACCGCCGCTGCTCGCCGCCGCCAGCCGCCTGATCCGCCCGGTGCGCTGTGACGATCTGCTGCTCTCCAGCCTTGACCCTTGAGATGATGACCCCAATCCCCGTTTTAACACCATAGACGGCCCGCGCTGGATGGGACGCTTTGATGACGACAGCGACTGGCCCACGCCAGAAACAAGGCAGCTCCCGCAGACGCCTGCTGCCCCAGCGCGCACTGCGACGCTGTCTGCCCTGCCAGGGGAGCCTTGCCCCAAAGAGGGGATATGGTTTGCGCCGCACCTGAGCATGCAAGAGGTGAGCATGCGGCAAGGCGAACCCATGCCTGGCAAGGATGAGGCCGGGCGATCGGGCAGTGTGATCTGGTATTGGAAAGGTTAAAGGGCAAAAAAAACCGCCCATCGGGGCGGCGGGGCGTTAACTACACTTAACGCCTCTGGAGGAACTGGAAGTTCGCTAGGCCTGTAATCCACTCCGCAGATAACTTTGCGTCGTGGCCTGGCCGTTGGCACCATACATCTGGCCAGGTGAGTGATGCGCATGCAGCGCATTGAGAAACTGTTCATTACGACTGAAGTGCTTGTTGATCAGCACGCCATTCACACGGTTCATTTCCTGGGCTTGCACCAGCATTTTGTGAAACTGCATCCACGATTGCTGCACAGCCACGGTTTTCTGGGCTACCAGCCAATCTGCCATGCCTTTTTCGCTGCCTTCGAAGCCCAGTTTCACCAGGGCGTCGTGACGCTTTTGTACCGTGCTGCCAAGCTCGCTGAGCAGATGCGCCTTCTCATCAAGAATCTGCTCGATCTCGTCCATATTGGCTCTCACCAGGCTGGCTTGTTCACGGGATAATAAAACGATCAATTGATTGACCAGTTGGCTATCCTGCTCGAACGAGATGCTTGTGCTCATGGTTATCTCACGATTTGGCTGAAGTTAATAAATCCTTAACGGTTTCAATCAGGCCATCGGCAACCTTGCCGGAATCGACCTGGAATTGGCCGTTGGTAATCGCCGTTTTGATGGCGTCTACCTTATCTGTGTCATATACCGTCTGCGTCGCGATCCGTGCTTCCAGGGATTGCAATTGCGAGGACAGTGGGGAAAGCGTGACGCTTTCAGTGGCGGGGGGGGGGGCCCCCGGTGGCGGTTGCGCCACCCACTGCCGGTGCCGGTGTTTTCTTTGCGGTGCCGGATTCGATCTTCTCGGTCACCAACCCAGTGGTTTTCTGGATGGAGTCATTGATCTTCATGGTTTTTCCTCATGCATGAATGTGTGTGCATCTTGCCTTCTATAAGGCTCATATCGGCAGGGTTTTCTTAAACTTTAACACCGATCGGCAAGTTTGAAACGGCTCTTGCCAGCCTTTACATTCATTCGACGCAAAAACACATGCTTAAAAACTGACTTCAATTTTTCCACCATTGCGGGCAATCCCGCTTACTACCTGCCCATTGGCGACCTTGACCCTCACCAGCTGGCCATCGGTAGCATTATTGAGCGCGTGACCTTCGGCGCTGATACTGAAGCCCTTGCCTCGCGTAATCAGCGTGACCGTTTGACCCTGCTGTACGACAGGTGACGCTTTCAGCATCTCCTGGCGCAGCACGGTACCGGCATTCATGGAAATATTAACGATGCGGCCAATGGCTTGCTCGGGATCGGTAAAGATACCGGGAGGCAGCTGAGCCAGATCGCCACTTTCAAACAGCAGGTCACCGCTATCCACCACCCGGCCCTGAGCCAGCGGCGCCGCCGCCACCAGATACTGCCCCACCACATTCACTGTGGCCTGCATGTAGATGGTCCAGGCGGGCGCATTGCAGCGCACACCGACATTGGTCTTGCCCCAGGCACGGCTACCCTGCGGCATGAACACTTCCAGCGCCGGGCATTTGGCGAGCTTGAGATTATTGTCTATGGCACCGGCAGTGACGGTGACACGACCGGGATAACCGGCGGTCTGCACGGTCAGGAATTCTTCGACCTTCTTGCGGATGGAGGTCAGGTTCTGCGTCTGGTCAGTATTCGGCATCGCTTCAGCATGGGAAAGCGCACTGCCAGCCAGGAGCAATATTCCTGTGCAGAATGCCAAAAATTGCTTTACGATAGAATGACTTGCCATGATGCGTTCCTCGACTGCGGAGAAAGATACAGCCTGCATTCTACGTAGCCGGGACAAAAGTAAATGGTGGAAAAAGACGACATTTCCCCCTTTACTCCTCTGATTGAAGTTGACTGTCGGGCTCTACACTCGCCCTCATCATAGATAACGGCTGCACTAAGTTAAAACTTGAGCCAGGTAAAAACCTGAGCTGGGTGAAAACTTGAAGCCGGATCGAAACAGGAGGTCAGTACACATGAACAGACTAGATGCAGCACTGGCATTTCAGCAGTCCGCTCTTCGCGTGCGTGCGCAAAGGCAGGAGCTTATTGCCGCCAATATCGCCAATGCCGATACCCCGAACTACAAGGCGCGCGACATCAATTTCAATGATGCGCTCAATAATGCCCTGAGCGGTAACGACACCCCCGGCTCTGGCCTCGACGTCAGCAAAACATCCAGCGCCCACCTCAGTGGCGACCCCACCAGTGTCGACTACGTGCCGACCGGCAAGCCGGGCGAGCCCATGTTCCGCCCCCTGATCCAGGGTAGCGTGGATGGCAATACTGTCGACATGGACGTGGAGCGCAACCAGTTTACCGACAATGCCATCCGTTACGAAGCCAGCCTCAACATGATCAACGGCCAGATCAAGAAGCTGCTGTCGGCGATTCAGGGCCAATAGCCGGATTATATAAAGGAGCACCATCATGTCTCTGTTCAATGTATTCAATGTGTCCGGCTCAGCCATGAGCGCCCAGTCGCAGCGGCTTAATGCCGTCGCCAGCAATCTGGCCAACGCCGATAGCGCCACCAGTGCCAATGGTCAGCCGTACAAGGCCAAGCAGGTGGTATTCAGCGCCACCCCCACCAACAACGCCGCTGTCAGCGGCGTCAAGGTGCAACAGGTGATTGAAGACCCGTCTCCACCCAAGGTGGTGTACGACCCCAAGCACCCGGCAGCCAATGCGCAAGGCTATGTCACCATGCCCAATGTGAATGTGACCGAAGAAATGGTCAACATGATCTCGGCCTCGCGTGCCTACCAGAATAACGTGGAAACCATGAATGCCGCCAAGACCATGTTGTTGAAAACACTGACCATCGGACAATAATTTCCTTTAAGGATCACGCCATGACCACCATTTCAAATGACCTGCTGACTACGATGAACACGCGCAAATCCAGCTCGGGTTCCAGCGCCTCCGATGTGCAGGACCGTTTCATGACCCTGCTCATCACCCAGATGAAAAGCCAGGATCCGCTCAACCCGATGGATAACGCGCAGGTGACCAGCCAGCTGGCCCAGCTTTCCACGGTTACCGGTATCGACAAGCTGAACACCACCATGGAATCCATGATCAGCAACGTGCAGTCCAGCCAGACCTATCAGGCATCCAACATGATAGGCCGCTATGTGCTGACCAAGGGCGACAGCCTGACCCTCACCGAGAGCAAATCCTATCTGGGCATCAACCTGCCGGTAGGCGCCGACAAGGTCACCGTCACCATCAAGGATTCTGCCGGCAATCAGATGCGTCAACTGACCCTGGGCAAGCAGGAAGCCGGCGTATTGCCACTGAGCTGGGATGGTTACAAGGATGATGGTTCCAAGGCAGCAGACGGCAATTACAAGTTCGAAGTCGCCGCCACCACCGCCAATACCAGCGTCACCGCCACGCCGTTGTCTTACGATCAGGTCATGAGCGTATCCAACAGCAGCAGTGGCATCAAACTCAACCTGGGCAAACTCGACTCCATCGGTATTGATGATGTCGTGGAAGTCTTTTAGTCAATGCACGTCCTCACGCTAACAAGGAGATCAACATGAGTTTTCAACAAGGGTTAAGCGGCCTCAATGCCGCATCCAAGAGTCTGGACGTCATTGGCAATAACGTCGCCAACGCCAACACGGTCGGGTTCAAGCAATCGCGCGCCGAGTTTGCCGATGTGTATGCCAACGCACTGAACGGTTCTGGCACCGGCTCCGCCGGTATCGGCGTGAAAGTCGCCGACATCCAGCGCCAGTTCACCCAGGGCAATATCACCAACACCGAAAACCCGCTGGACATCGCCATCAATGGCAATGGCTTCTTCCGCCTCAGCAATAGCGGCGCCATTACCTACAGCCGTAACGGTCAGTTTCAGCTGGATAAAGCAGGCTACATCGTGACCTCCAGCGGCGAACGCCTGACGGGCTACGTGGCGGACACCAATGGCGCCCTGCAGACCGGTGCCCTGACCGATATCAAGATCAGCTCGGCAGACCTGGCGCCCCAGGCCTCTACCAAGGTCAACGATGTATTTAACCTGGATTCGCGCAGCGCCGTGTTGCCGATCGCCTCGTTCAATCCGGCCGACCCCACCACCTACACGCAGGTAGTGCCGATTTCCGTGTATGACAGTCAGGGTAATCCGCACACCCTGCAGAGCTACCTGATCAAAACCGCCGCCAATACCTGGAGTGTGCGCACCACCGTTGACGGTGGCACCACCGCCGTGGGTTCATCTACATTGACATTTGACACCAACGGCCTGTTGACCGGCACGACTACTCAGGCCGTTACTCTGGCACCGCCAACGGTACCTGCATCACAGGCCATTACCATTGATTTCGCCAGCTCCACCCAGTTTGGCTCCGATTACAGCCTGAACAGCCAGGTGCAGGATGGCTACGCCTCCGGCCGCCTTTCCAGCTTCAGCACTGCGGCTGACGGCACCATTATCGGCCGTTATACCAACGGTCAGGCCAAGGCCCTGGCCCAGGTAGTATTGGCCAAGTTTGCCAACCCTAACGGCCTGTCTGCGCTGGGTAACAACCAGTTTGCCGAAACCGCCGACGCAGGTGTACCGGTCATCGGCAAGGCTGGAACCGGAGGTTTGGGCACCCTGCAATCATCCGCCACCGAAGACTCCAACGTGGATCTGACGGCGGAACTGGTGAACATGATTACTGCACAGCGTTACTACCAGGCCAACGCGCAAACTATCAAGACGCAAGATCAGGTCTTGCAGACCCTGGTCAACCTGCGTTAAGCATTGAGCCCGGGCTGAAGCCGTAAAGGAGAGACCATATGGACCGCATGATTTACACCGCGATGTCAGGCGCCAAGCATATTCTGGAGCAGCAAGCGACCACGGCGCACAATCTGGCCAATGCCACCTCTACCGGTTTCAAGGCCCAGGTGGATTCTTTCCGCGCTGTGCCTATTGTCAGCGAAGGCCTGCCAACGCGGGCTTTCGTCATTGACACCACCGTGGCTACCGATTTCACGCCCGGCACCATTATCGGCACCTCGCGCGATCTGGATATCGCCATTCAGGGCCGGGGCTGGATTGCGGTGCAACGGCTGGATGGCAGCGAGGCTTACACCCGCAATGGCTCGCTCAAGGTCAATGAAAATGGCATTTTGCAGACGGCAGACGGCCTGACCGTGCTTGGCGATGGTGGCCCCATCACCATACCGCCCGATGAAAGAATCGCCATCGGCAAGGATGGCACGGTATCTACCGTGTCGCGTGTGACCGTACCCAGCCCGACCAATATCGTCGGCCGCATCAAGCTGGTGAATCCGGACGAAAGCACGCTGGTGCGTGGCACGGATGGCTTGTTCAGCACACAGAACGGCCAGCCAGCACAGGCTGATGCCAATATCCAGGTCGCCAGCGGCGCGCTGGAAGGCAGCAATGTCAATGTAGTGGATGCCATGGTCAACATGATCAGCCTGGCCCGCCAGTTCGAAACGCAGATGAAACTGCTGGAGAACGCCGAGAATAACGCCAATAAAGCCAGTCAACTCTTCAGTTTGGGTTGATCAGGCTTACGTTAATATGCAGTCATACCAACGCCCGTTTATGCATCTCGGGCACGAGAGGACATCATCATGATACGCTCACTGTGGATTTCAAAGACCGGCCTGGATGCGCAGCAAACGCAAATGGACGTGATCGCCAATAACCTGGCCAACGTCAGCACCAATGGCTTCAAGCGCTCACGCGCCGTATTCGAGGATCTGCTCTACCAGAACATCCGCCAGCCCGGTGCGCAGTCTTCTCAGCAAACCCAATTGCCTTCCGGCATGCAGCTCGGCACCGGTGTCAAACCCGTGGCCACTGAGCGCATTTTCAGCCAGGGCAACCTGCAGCAAACGGAAAACGCCAAGGATCTCGCCATCAATGGCGAAGGCTTTTTTCAGGTGCTGCTGCCCGATGGTTCCACCGCCTACACGCGCGATGGTTCATTCCAGGTCGATAACCAGGGCCAGATGGTAACCGCCAGCGGTTACACCATCCAGCCAGCCATCACCATTCCGGCCAATGCGCAGAGCATCACCGTTGGTCGCGATGGCACGGTGTCCGTCACCCTGCCCAACTCGGTGGCGACCACCCAGATTGGCACCATCCAGCTGGCCACGTTTATCAATCCGGCCGGTCTGCAATCCAAGGGCGAAAACCTGTATGTCGAAACCTCGGCTTCGGGCACGGCCAGCACCAATACCCCAGGCGCCAACGGCGCGGGTGTATTGAATCAGGGTTACGTGGAAACCTCCAACGTGAACGTCGTTGAGGAACTGGTCAGCATGATCCAGACCCAGCGCGCCTATGAAATCAACAGCAAGGCCATCACCACTTCTGACCAGATGCTGCAAAGGCTGTCGCAGCTATAGTCATGGCAAGGCCGGGAGTATGAACATGCTTAAGATCATTCGTCATATTGCAACGCAACTGAAGCCCGCCGTACTGGGGCTGCTGGCGGCTGGCGCGCTGACCTTGAGCGCCTGCACACCCACCTCGATCACGCAAGGGCCGCTGACCACCAAGCCTTACCCGGCCTCGGCACGTCCGCCCACCAACGGCGCCATTTACAACGTCGCCGCTTACCGCCCGCTGTTTGAAGACCGTCGCGCGCGCCTGATCGGCGATACGCTGATGATCAACATTACCGAGAACACCTCGGCCACCAAAGCCAACGGCAGCTCCGCCAGCAAAAAAGGCAGCGTAGACTCTTCCGTCACCGCCTCGTTTGGCAGCCCATTGCCGCGTGCCGCGTTTAACAGCGCATCTGACCTGTCGTACACCGATGCCGCTGCCGCCAATGCCAGCAACGTCTTTACTGGCTCGATTGCGGTCACGGTACTTGATGTGCTGCCTAACGGCTACCTGGTCGTGGGTGGTGAAAAACAGGTGGCGCTGGATAAAGGCACCGAGTTTGTACGCCTGTCCGGCGTCGTGAACCCCGACACCATCACGGCCGCCAACACCGTGCCATCGACCCGCGTGGCTGACGCCCGTATCGAATATCGCACTAACAGCCGTGTGGATGCCGCCCTTGTGACGTCCATCCTGTCACGCTTTTTCCTGAGCTTCATCCCGCTGTGAGAATGCCATCATGACCACGCTTCTGCCTAAACGCCGCCTGAATATTCTGCTGATTGCCCTGCTGGCCGCCGGCCTGGGCATGAGCCTGCCGGTGGAAGCGGAGCGCCTGAAAGATCTGGCGACCATACAGGGCGTGCGCTCCAACCAATTGATCGGCTACAGCCTGGTCGTGGGTCTGGATGGCACCGGTGACCAGACCACACAAACGCCATTTACCGTACAAAGCTTGATCAGCATGCTGCAAGGCATGGGCGTGACCCTGCCACAGGGCACCAACCTGCAACTGAAAAACGTCGCCGCCGTGATGGTCACCGCCACCCTGCCGCCCTTTGCCCAGCCGGGCCAGGCGCTGGATGTGACGGTATCTTCCATGGGTAATGCCAAGAGCCTGCGCGGCGGCACGCTGCTGATGACACCGCTGAAAGGTGCTGATAACCAAGTCTACGCCATGGCCCAGGGCAACCTGGTGGTAGGCGGCGTCGGTGCTTCGGCCAATGGCAGCCAGACCCAGATCAATCACCTGGGCGTAGGCCGTATCTCGGCCGGTGCCACGGTGGAACGTGCGGTTCCGGTGGCGCTGAATCAGGGCACCGGCATTAACCTGGAATTGAAAGATTCGGATTTCTCCACCGCCAGCAAGGTGGTCGATGCCATCAACCAGCGCTTTGGCACGGGCACGGCCGCCGCGCAGGATGGCCGCGTCATCCGCGTCAATGCCCCCGCAGACAGCAGCCGCGTTAGCTTCCTGGCCGCGCTGGAGTCGATTAACGTCAACCCTGCCGAATCTTCGGCCAAGGTGATTCTGAATGCACGCACCGGCTCGGTGGTCATGAACCGCTCGGTATCGCTGGAAGACTGCGCGGTATCGCACGGCAATCTTTCCGTCGTCATCAACACCGCGCCGGTCATCAGCCAGCCTGGCGCGCTTTCCGGCGGACAAACCGTCAGCACCGCCCGCTCGGAAATCTCTATCGAAAAAGAACCTGGCAAGGTCCTGAAGCTGGATGGCGGCGCATCGCTATCCGATGTGATCAAGGCCCTGAATGCCATCGGCGCCACCCCCCAGGACCTGCTCGCCATTCTGCAGGCCATGAAGTCTGCTGGCGCCTTGCGCGCAGAACTTGAAGTGATCTAGGCCGCACACCATGGTCAACGCTCCTTCAGACAGCACCGGCAAACTGGCATTTGATGCCAATAGCCTGAATCAGCTGAAGCTGGCCGGCAAGAATGATTCGCCTGAAGCGATCAAGGCCGTCGCCAAGCAGTTTGAAGCCGTATTCGTCAACATGATGCTGAAAAGCATGCGCGATGCCACGCCCCAGGAAGGCATGTTTGACAATGAACAAAGCCGCACTTTCACTGCCATGCTGGATCAGCAGTTGAGTCAGAATATTGCATCCAAGGGCATAGGCCTGGCCGATGTACTGGCAAGACAGCTGAGCAAAACTGGTGTTACCCCCGGCGCCAACCCCGATCAGGATGACGGTGTGAGCGCGGCTTTGCCCTATAGCAGCCCCTTTGTGCCCCGCACGGCGCTGCAGATGTATGCAGACCCATCGCAGGACGCCAGCAAGGGCTCAGGCTCAACCAAGTCCGATGGCAATGCTGACAGCTTCCAGGCCACCATGGCGCCGTATGCCGAGGAAGCCAGCCGCACAACGGGCATCCCTGCCAACTTCATGCTGGGTCAGGCCGCGCTTGAGAGCGGCTGGGGCAAACGCGAAATCAAGGGCGTCAACGGCGAGAACAGCTATAACCTGTTTGGCATCAAGGCCACCGCTGGCTGGACTGGCAAGACCGTGGATGCTGTCACCACGGAATACGTGAATGGCGTCAAGCAGAAGCGCGTGGAAACCTTCCGCGCCTATGACTCGTATGCAGACTCCTTCAAGGATTTTGCCAACATGATCAGCAAGAATCCGCGCTATGGCAACGCCATGTCCAACCTCAATGACGTCAATGCCTACGCGCAAGGACTGCAAAACGGGGGGTACGCTACAGATCCTGACTACGCCAGCAAACTGATCAGTGTGATCAAGAAGGTCACTACCGCCTGATGCCCACGATTAAAGTTCCTGCGGCTTCTGCCGTCAATAATCCATAGTCTAGGAAAAAAGAACCATGGGAAGCGATATCTTAAATATAGGTAAAAGTGCGCTGAACGCAGCCCAGATCGGGATTAGCGTGACGGGCAACAATATCTCCAACGCTTCCAGTGCGGGTTACAACCGGCAAGTGATTTCGCAATCAGCAGCCGCTTCGCAGAATGTAGGCTTTGGCTATCTGGGCAAAGGTACTCAGGTAACCAGCATCGAACGGGTATACAGTGCCCTGCTGGCCAAGCAGGTGAATGTCAGCCAGGCCCGCAGCAGTGAGCTCTCCACCTACAGTTCGCAGATCAACAGTATCAACAACATGCTGGCCGATTCTTCGGCAGGCTTGTCGCCTGCCCTGCAGGATTTCTTCGACAGCGTGCAGGATCTGACCAACAACCCGGGCTCGGCTTCCAGCCGCCAGGCCATGCTGTCTTCATCCGAAGCGCTTGCCAGCCGTTTTCAGAGCCTCAGCAGCCGCCTCACCGAGATGGAAAATTCGGTCAACTCGCAACTGAGAAGCAGCACCTCACTGGTCAACTCATACGCCCAGCAGATCGCCTCCCTGAATGACTCGATCAACAATGCGATGGGGGCCACGGGCAAAACACCCAATGACCTGATGGACCAGCGTGATCTGCTGGTCAGCAAGATGAGCAGTCAGATCAAGACCACCATCGTGCAATCGGGCAACAGCTATAACGTATTTGTCGGCAATGGTTTGCCTCTGGTGGTGGATAAGGAAAGCTACAGCCTGTCCGTGGTCAATTCGCCCACCGACAGCACCCGGCTTGAAGTGGCATATTCCGGCAAGGGTGGCACCCCGATCATTCTGGGGGAAAACAGCGTCACCGGCGGCACGCTGGGCGGCCTGGTCCAGTTCCGCAACCACTCACTGGATACCACCAAAAACCAGTTGGGCCAGATTGCCATTTCACTGACCGAGACTTTCAACGCCCAGCAAAAACTGGGGCTGGACCTCAATGGCAATGCGGGCGTGAATTACTTCAACACCATCAGCCCGACCATCAAATCCAATGGCAACAATACCGGCAATGCCGTGTTGACCGGCAGTTTTACCGATGCCTCGGCGGTTACCACCAGCGACTATACGCTGACCTATAACGGCGGCACCAATTACTCGGTCAAACGCCTGAGCGATGGCACCACCACCAACTACACCAGCATGCCGATCACCATTGACGGGGTCAGCATCAGCGTCAGTAGCGGCACCATGAGCAGCGGGGATAACTTCCTCATCCAGCCCACAGCCGATGCCGCCAGACAGATTTCCGTATCGATCACCGGCACCGACCAGATTGCCGCAGCATCACCATTGATTGCCGCCAAAAGCAGCAGCAATACCGGCAGTGGCGCCATCAGCAACCTGACAGTGAACAGTGCCTACATGGGCAGCCCTTTCAGTAGCGCACTCACGCTTACATACAATAGCGGTACAGGCACGCTGAATGGTTTCCCCGCGACCGAAGCCGTCACCGTCAAAACCAGTAGCGGCACCACGACGACCTATGCCGCTGGCGCTGCTGTTCCCTATACCGCCGGAGCAACCTACACCGTGGCCGGGGCCAGTTTCACCATGGGTGGCACACCGAATAACGGCGACAGCTTCACGCTGACGCCCAGCACCGGCAGCAGTTCAGGCAACAATACCAACGCCTTGCTGTTGGCAAAGCTGCAAACAGCCTCTACCGTTAGCGGCAACAAGTCATATGAAGCTGCCTTTGCCCAAATCGTGAGCGCAGTGGGCAACAAGACCAGTGAGCTGCAGGTAACAGGCGCGGCAGAAGCCACCCTGCTGGAACAGGCACAGGCCGAAATGGAATCCAACTCCGGGGTCAACCTGGACGAAGAAGCCGCCAACCTGCTTCGCTATCAACAGTCTTATCAGGCCGCTGCCAAAGTCATGCAGATTGCCAGCCAGATGTTCGACACGCTGATCAATATCCGCTAAGGAATATCGCCATGCGCATTAGCACCAATACAATTTATCAAACCGGGATCAACAAGATCAGCGCCCTGCAGAGCGAGCAGTACAAGCTGCAACAACAGGTTTCTTCCGGCAAGCGTATTCTGACCCCCGCCGATGATCCTGTCGGCGCTGCCCGCGCGCTGACCATCAGCCAGGCACAAAGCATTAACAGCCAGTATGCCGATAACCGCGCCATGGCCTCGTTCAACCTGAACTCGATTGAAAGCACCTTGACCAGCGTGACCGATCTCATGGTATCGGCCAAGAGCACGCTGGTCGGTGCCGGCAATGCAGTCTTGTCCAGCGAGGAAAAAAATTACATTGCCACCCAGCTGAGTAATGACCTGCAGGAATTGATCGGCCTTGCCAATAGCAAGGACGGCAATGGCAACTACCTGTTCGGCGGTTTCAAGAACACGACCCAGCCCTATACCGCCACTACCACGGGCGCCACTTACAACGGGGATAATGGCCAGATGGACATGCAGGTCAGCGATACGCGCCGCATGTCGACCACGGAAAATGGCCCGGACGTATTTCAGGCAGAGGGCAATGACGTATTTGCCACGCTTTCCAATATTGTGGACCTGCTCTCCAACCCCGCCACCACCTCCGCCGCGCTGAATACCGCCTTGGCCTCGGCCAATACCAGCCTGGATAAAGGCCTGGACAACGTGCTGACCGTGCGCGCCTCCACCGGCTCCAAGCTGAAGGAAATCGACGCGCTGGACAACAACGGCGACGATAGAAATCTACAATACAAGGCAGAACTGTCCGACATTCAGGATCTGGATTACGCCCAGGCGTTGTCCGACATTACCAAGCAAAAAACCATTCTGGAAGCAGCGCAGCAGTCTTACGTTCAGCTCTCCGGCCTCACGCTGTTCAAGTACATCTAATGTGATCTGCCTACGAATGTGCAGGGCTTGAAGACAGGCGGTTTGAAGATAAGGTGGCTAGAAACGCAAGGCCATATTGGCCGTGCTTTCCTGTATTAATTGCAGGATAGGCTGCAAAATCCCCGGCAATACCAGCGCGACCACCACATAGCCTATGGCGATGGTCACCGGAAACCCTATCCCGAAAAGATTAAGCTGCGGCGCGGTACGTGTCAGTATGCCAAGCGCCATGTTGGTAATCAGCAAGGCCGCGATCGCCGGCAGTGAAATCAGCAGACCGGCACTGAAAATCTTGCCGCCCCAGTTCGCCATTTTCATGAAGTCCAGCCCGCCCTGCCATTCGGCACTCAGGGGAAAATTGGCAAAGCTTTCCATCACGGCCGAGATCATGAGCAAATGCCCATCCAGACTCAGGAAGATCAGCGTGGTCAGCAACACCATGAACTGGCTGATGGCATTGCTCTGCCCCTGGGTCTGCGGATCATAAAACATGGCAAAGCCCAGGCCCATGGTCATGCCTATCATCTGGCCCGCCATTTCCACCGCGGCAAACACGATACGCATGCTGAAGCCAATGGCAAACCCGATCACCATCTGCTGCGCCAGCACCAGTATGCCTTTCCAGCTGAAAATATCCAGCAACGGCGGTTGAGGCAGACTGGGCAGTAGCGCCAGTGTCATCATCAGCGCCATGCTGATTTTGACGCGGGCGGAGATGGAACGGTGACTGAGGACAGGGGCCACGGCGATCATGGCCAGAATACGGGTCATGGGCCACAACAGCAGCACGATCCAGGATTGCAGGATATCCGTGTTGAGAGAGACCACAGCGTGGGCTTATCCCGCCAGGGAAGGAATGCTGGTGAAGATGGCGCGCATGTAGTCCAGCATGACGCTGAGCATCCACGGGCCCGCGATCACCAGCACGGCAAATACACCGACCAGTTTGGGAATGAACGACAAGGTGGTTTCGTTGATCTGCGTCGCCGCCTGAAAAATACTGACCAGCAAGCCGATGACCAGCACCACGATCAGCATGGGCGCCGATACCATCAGAGTCACTTCCATGGCCTGGCGGCCCAGGGTCATCACGCCTTCTGGGGTCATGTCCGCACCTTTCTCAGTAAAAACTCTCGGCCAGTGAGCCAAGCACCAGTTGCCAGCCATCCACCAGCACAAACAGCATGAGCTTGAATGGCAGGGCCACAATGGCAGGTGACACCATCATCATGCCCATGGACATCAGCACGCTGGCGACCACCATGTCGATGATGAGGAAGGGAATGAAGATGGCAAAGCCGATCTGGAAGGCGGTTTTCAGCTCACTGGTCATGAAGGCAGGCACCAGCACACGCAACGGCGTCTGCTCGGGGCCATCCACAGCATCACTGCGCGAAATGCGCATAAAGAGGGCAATATCGGCCTCGCGCGTTTGCTTCAGCATAAAAGTCTTGAGCGGGGCAGCGCCCTTCTCCAGCGCTTCCTGCAGGGTGATCTTGTTCTCGGACAAAGGCTGGTAAGCCTCAACGTAGATCTTGTCCATCACCGGACTCATCACAAAAAATGTCAGGAACAGCGCCAGCCCCACCAGCACCTGGTTGGGCGGCGAAGTCGGTGTACCCAGCGCCTGGCGCAATAGCGACAAGACAATGATGATGCGGGTAAAGCCAGTCATCATCAGCAATACAGCAGGCAGGAAAGAAAGCGAGGTCAGCAGCAGCAGCGTCTGCAGGCTCAGGGTGTAATTCTGGCTGCCACCGGAGCCCGGAGCGGCATTGATCAGGGGCATGGCGGCCTCGGCATGGGCCAGCGCCGGAATAGCCAGCAGTGCCCATGGCAGATGCCGGAGCAGAGTTTTGCAATGACGATGCGCCAGGATGGAATTACTTTTTGCCATGAAATTTCTCTGCGGATCGTTGTAACCAGCCGGCAAAGGGCTGCGGGTTGGCACTGGTGATGGCCTGCTCGACCTGGCTGTCACCTGCTTCAAGATCGGCCAGTGCACGCACTTGCCCGGGGGCCACGCCCACGACGATCCAGCGTCCCGCCACTTCAACCACCACGACACGTTCACGGGTACCCACGCTGACGCCACCCACGACGCGGGCGACCGAATTCTGGGCGGTGCGTCCAGGGGCAAACCGGCGAATAAGCCAAGCCAGGCCCGCCATGATGGCAAGCACCACCAGCAAACCAAACGTCATCTTGAGGGCACTGGTGGCAGGCGTCGGTGGCGCATCAGCAGCAAACACCAGCATCGGCAACAGCAGCGCGGGAAGGACAGCCAGTTTTCTCATGCGCTGCCTATCGGTTGATTTTACGTATGCGTTCAGCCGGGGTGATGATATCGGTGAGGCGGATACCAAACTTGTCATTCACCACCACCACTTCACCCTGGGCAATCAGGCAGCCATTCACCAGAACATCCATCGGCTCACCGGCCATGCCATCCAGTTCCACCACCGAGCCCTGCGCCAGTTGCAGCAGGTTTTTGATGGCGATCTTGGTGCGGCCCAGCTCGACGGTCAGCTGTACGGGAATGTCGAGAATGAAGTCGATGTCGTTCTGCGTCTCGCTCATCTTCTTGCCGGTCAGCTCGGTAAACACCGTCGCCTGGGCAGGCTTGGCTTGCAGCGGACTGTCTTCGGCCTGCTGCTGCTCGGCCATGGCGGCACCCCAGTCGTCTTCAGCGGCAGCGCCTGCTGCGGCTTGTTCAAATTCGTCTTCCGGGCTATTCGCCATGTTTCTCTCCTTTTACATACTCTGAGGCGTTGGCCCGCAGCAATTTCTCTACCCGCAGCGAATATTGCCCGTTGAACACCCCGTATTTGCATTCCATGACCGGCACATTATCGACATGCGCCTCTATCGTTTCCGAAATATTGAGGGGAATCACATCGCCCACTTTCATGTTCAGTACATCGCCCAGCTGCATTCTGGCTTTGGCCAGGTTAGCCACCAGCTCCACCTCGGCGGCCTGAATCTGTTGCGTCATCAGGCGCACCCAGCGCTTGTCCACGCCCAGCACCTCGCCTTGCAGGCTGGAAGTCAGGAGATCGCGCACCGGCTCGATCATGGAATACGGGAAGCAGAAATGGATTTCGCCGCCTGCCGGGCCCAGCTCAATACTGAAGGTGGTCGCCACGATCACTTCGTTGGGAGTGGCAATATTGGCAAACTGGGTATTCATTTCCGAGCGCAGGTATTCGAACTTGACCTGATATACCGGCTCCCAGGATTTTTCGTAGTTTTCGATCACGATCGCCAGCACGCGCTGGATGATGCGCTGCTCGGTCTGGGTAAAGTCGCGCCCCTCAATGCGGGTATGAAAACGGCCATCGCCGCCAAACATATTGTCAACGATGGAAAATACCAGCGAGGGATCAAACACCATGAGCCCGGTGCCGCGCAGTGGATTCATGTGCACCAGGTTAAGATTGGTAGGCACCACCAGATTGCGCACGAACTCGCTGTATTTGGAAATGCGCACGGGGCCGACGGAGACTTCCACGCTGCGGCGCATGAAGTTGAAGAGGCCAATGCGCAACAGGCGGGCAAAGCGTTCGTTAATGATCTCAAGCGTAGGCATGCGCCCACGGACGATACGTTCCTGGGTAGCAAGGTTGTATTCGCGCACGCCATGCGGGTCGTGCTCGACCGGGGTATCGTCCTGGTCAAGGCCCACGCCCTTCAGCAGGGCATCGACTTCATCCTGAGATAAAAAACTGTCCGCCATGGCTGTTTATTGCACCACGAATGAAGTGAAAAATACGCCACTGACTTCCAGCGGCTTTTCGCCCGCCGAGAATGGCTGTTTGACCTGCGCCACAATCTCGTCGCTCAAGGCTTTCTTGCCTTCAATGCTGGTAACTTCGGAAGGCTTTTTGCTGGAAAGCAGCATCAGCAGACGGTTGCGTATTTCCGGCATGTGCAGCTTCACGATCTCAGCCTGCTCGGCATCGGCGACTTTTAATGTGAGGTCGACTTGCAGGAACTGGGATTCAGGATCAGGTTGCAGATTGACGGTGAAGGTCTCCAGGCTGACAAAGACCGGCGGTTTTGGCGCCTCTTCGTGCTTTTCTTCGACCTTGTGTTCTTCCTTGGCAGGTTTGTGCAGGAAGAACCATGCTGCCGCCCCACCGCCACCGCCGAGCACCAGCAGGGCAATCACGATAATCATGATCAGCTTCTTCTTGGAACCCGCTGCAGGTGCTTCTTCTGCGGGCGCTGCCGCTTTTGGATCTTTTGCCATCTAATGCTCTTCCCTTGTAACCGCGTCTATCTGGACGCTTCTATTATTAAAAATCCAAGGATACCAAGATGCGCCGAAAAGAGGGAGAAAAATAGCCCAAATCGGGCAGAGAGCGCGCGGCGGGGAGGGTTGGATGGGCATCCGGGCCATATCAGGGCCAAAGCGGATGCCGATCTGTGTATCAGGGCGACTGAAGGTGCCCGGCTGAACGTGCCCGACTTAAGTGACTGAGCAAACGCCCTAGACGAAGGTATCCACCATGCCGTTGCCGCTACGCACCGCGGTAGACTGCACGGCGGCGGGGGCTGCACTACCATCTTCCGCCGCATTGCCGGAAGCGCGGCCACTACGGCCACCCGCTTCTGCCAGTTGCTGCTGGGATTGCGTATGCTCGCCGACGTTGCTCTGCCCAAGCTGGATGCCGGAGGCATTGAGCATGTCGCGTAGATTGGACATGCCATCCTGCAGTGCCTGGCGCACTTCCTGGTTGTTGGACATGAAGGTGGCATCGGCAATGTCATTGTGCACATGAATGACCACTTGCAGCGGCCCCATGTCAGGCGGGTTCAGGGTGAGCGTGGCAGATTGCTCGCCGCCAGCCACCATCCAGGCCACTTTCTGGCCGATGGCCTGATCCCAGCCTGCGCGGCCAGGATACGCCGTAATGGTATTGGAGCTACCGACGGCTTCGCTCGCCTGCACAGGATTCATGGGCGCAGTCGCTGCGACAGCTTGCGCCTGGGTAATGGTGGCGGTGTTATCCACCTTGGCCGCTTGCTGTTCAGCCAGCTTGGCGGTTTCGCCCGTACTGAATCCTGGCAGCATTTTCTCCAGCCATGCACTCATATCGGCTTGGTCACTGCCAGCCTGCGCAATCTGGCTGGTATCGCTAGTGTCAGTGCGGCTTTGAGCCAGCATATTGCCCAGCTCCTGATCCAGGCGGCCACGGGGGCGGCTGTCAGTAGTATCCACCTGCGGCTTCGGGGCGGCTGCGGCATCTTCTGTGGTCAATGCAGGCTTGTCAGCAGGCGTTACCGGCACGTTGGCAGGCACGGCCAGTGCCGCAATGGCAGGATCCGTAGTCACCACGGACGCGGCATCTGTGGTTTCTTTTGTTTCTTCCGACTTCTCAGGCTTGCCCTTGAGGTCTTTTCCCTGCTTGGCAAGCAAGGCGAGGTCCTTGAACTGGTCAGCCAATTCAGGGGCGATATTGGCGCTGATGTCTGCGGCATCTTTTTTGGCGTCAGCCGCCTTGGTATCCGTCGCTTTTTGCTCGGTCTGTGGCGATTTCACATTCGCCGTCGTGGCTTTGCCCTGCTGACTGTCGTTCTTTTGCTGGCGCTGCTGCACCTGGTTGGACAGCACTTTCTGAAAACTATTGGTGGCCGCCGCGCTGTCCGTCGTCGTGGACTTGGGGGCATTCATGGAGCCCATGCCATTGCTGGACGGGGTGCTGGAAATGATCGGTAACGGGGTATTTTGCATGATTCACTCTTTCGCAGTATGGGAGCTAGCCTCGGCCAGGCTGACGGCTGCTGCGCATGGCATGCTCATCCATCAGTTTCTGATCGCGCTTTTGCTCCTGCTGGTGCGCTTTCTTTTCCGAGCGCTCTGCCAGTACCTCATAAGATAATTTCTTTTTCTGGCATTCCTGCCAGACGATGCGTTGGGCGGAAACACGGCTGCGCGCCAGTTCCACGGATTCCTGCTGCCCCCCTACCGCCTGGTCAAGTTTGCGGATAAAGGACTGAAAATTCTGATACGACTGGGCATCCATGCCGGTTTCGAGATCACGCGCCAGCTTGGCCATGTAGTCATTGCGGTATTCGGTCAGCATATTGAGCTTGACCTGTGCATCTTCGAGCAGCTTGTTGAGTGCCACCAGCTTTTCGGCGGCCTGATCGGCCTCCTTGCCAGCCAGCTCGGTCAATGTCACCAGAACCAGTGATTGTGCTGTCATATCTGCCCCCTACTGATTAACTCAGCCTGCCACCACGGCGGCAAGCTCAGCAATACTATGTTCAACATCGGAACGCTCTGCAATATCCTGCTGCAAAAACGCCTCGATTTTTGTGTGCTTGGCAATCGCCTCATCCAGGACCGGGTCGCTGCCAGCTTCGTATGCTCCTACATTAATCAAATCCGCACTGCGTGTATACCGCGAATTGAGCTGCTTTAACCTTCTTGATAGCTTTTGATGTTCGGGCAAGGTTATGTTATGCATGGCGCGACTGATGGATTGCTCGATGTCAATCGCCGGGTAATGGCCGCTTTCTGCCAGGCTGCGACTCAGCACAATATGTCCATCCAGAATGGCGCGCGCGGCATCGGCAATCGGGTCCTGCTGGTCATCGCCTTCAGTCAGCACGGTATAAAACGCGGTGATAGAGCCCTCGCCTGGCCGTCCGTTGCCCGCACGCTCCACCAGCGCTGGCAACTTGGCAAATACCGAAGGCGGATAGCCCTTGGTGGCAGGCGGCTCGCCGATCGCCAATGCGATCTCGCGCTGAGCCATGGCATAGCGCGTCAGCGAATCCATGATCAGCAGAACATTCTTGCCCTGATTACGGAAAAACTCGGCAATCGCCGTGGCATAGCTGGCGCCCTGCAAGCGCATCAGCGCGGGCACATCGGCCGGAGCCGCCACCACCACCGAGCGGGCGAGGCCATCCGTGCCCAGAATCTGTTCGATAAACTCTTTTACTTCGCGGCCCCGCTCGCCAATCAGGCCCACCACAATCACATCGGCCGTGGTGTAGCGCGCCATCATGCCCAGCAGCACGCTCTTGCCCACACCGGAACCGGCAAACAGGCCCATGCGCTGGCCACGGCCTACGGTCAGCATGCTGTTGATGGCGCGTACGCCCACATCCAGCACATCGGTAATCGGGGCACGCATCAAGGGATTAAGCGGACGGGTATTCAGTGGCACGCTGTTCTGCGTGAGCAATGGGCCGAGATCATCCAGCGGACGGCCGGCACCATCAACCACGCGCCCCAGCAAGCCATCGCCGACGGGCAAATGGCGGGCGCGATCCGAGGTACGGCGGCGTGGAGGATTGGAATGGCTGGGTTTGGGCAAGGCATCGGACACATCCATGGCAAACACCTTGGCGCCGGGGACGATGCCCTCTACCCCGCTTTGCGGCATCAACAGCAATTTATCGCCATCAAAGCCCACGACTTCGGCTTCTACACGGCGGCCTTCGGCCAGTGGCACCACACAGGCGCTGCCGATGGGCAGCTTGATGCCGACGGCTTCCATTACCAGCCCGGTGAGTTTAGTGATACGGCCTGCGACTTCCAGCGGCTCAACAATCTCCAGTATCTCGCCGCAATCGCGCAGATAGCGATGCCAGCGTTGCACGTGAGGATTGGCGGCAGTCATTATTTCAGCCAGTCATTCTGCTGGGAAAGTGCATCGGCAATGCGCTTCCAGCGCACTTCATTGGTGGCGTCGATCTGGTTGGCGGCGGTTTCGACGATGCAGCCACCACGCTCGACATTGCGGTCTTCCTGGATCATCCAGTGGTGCTCGGCAATATCGTCCACCAGATAGTTTTTCAGGGTTTTGACATCCTCGGGATGCACCAGAATCCGGGCAGGACGCTGCACATACGGCAAATAGTGAATGGCATCTTTCACCACGCTCAGCACGGCGGCCGGATCGACTTCGATCTTGGTCTTCAGCATGGCCTTGGCCAAGTCCAGCGCCAGTGCCAGCAATTGCTCGCCCACGGCTTCATCAGAGGCCGACATGGCTTCGGTCAGCGAGTTGAGCAACACCTGCAATTGCTCACGCTCGGCCTGCGCCTGCTCCAGGGCTTGCGCCATGCCAGCGGCATAGCCTTCTTCCAGCCCTTTGGCGTAACCTTCCTGGCGCAGCTTGTCTATCATCTGCGCCAGCTTGGCGCTGTCGGCTTCTTTTTCCTGGGGCGATTTGGCGACCGCCACCGGCTTGGGTTTATCCTCGGCAAACGAGGATAGCTCCCAGCGCTGATATGCGGTCTGTTTTTCCTTGGGGATGGTGGCGTTAGACATAAGCCTCGTCGCCCTTGCCGCCCAGGATAATCTGGCCTTCGTCGGCCAGACGGCGGATGATCTGCAGGATCTGCTTCTGCTGCGCCTCGACTTCGGAAAGCTTGACCGGTCCCTTGGTTTCGAGGTCTTCGCGCATCATCTCGGCCGCACGGCTGGACATGTTCTTGAATATCTTGTCGCGCAGCTCTTGCGTCGCACCCTTGAGTGCCACGATAAGGGTTTCGGACTGCACTTCGCGCAGCATGACCTGTATGCCCTTGTCGTCGATATCAATGACGTTATCAAAGACAAACATCTCATCCATGATCTTCTGCGCCATGTCTTCGTCGTAGCTCTTCAGGCCTTCCATGACGCTGGCTTCGTTGTCGCCGCCCAGATAGTTCATGATCTCGGCTGCCGCCTTGATACCGCCCATCTGCTGCTTCTTCAGGCTTTCGTTGCCAGTCAGGAGCTTGGTCATCACTTCATTGAGTTCGCGCAGCGCGACTGGCTTGACGCCATCCAGCGTGGCAATGCGCAGCATGACGTCCTGCCGCAGACGATCAGTAAAATTGCTCAGCACTTCAGCGGATTGATCGGGCTCAAGATGGACCAGGATAGTGGCGATGATCTGGGGATGTTCGTTCTTGATGAATTCCGCCACGGTCTGCGCATCCATCCACTTCAGGCTTTCAATGCCGCTGGCGTCGCGCGTTTGCAGAATGCGGTTCAGCAGCCCGGCTGCCTTGTCATCGCCCAGTGCCTTGGTCAGCACGGAGCGGATGTACTCGTCGGAATCGAGGCCGATGGAGGTTTTCTGGTCAGCAATATCGAGAAACTCCGTCACCACGGCTTCAATCTGGTCATGCTCAACCGATTTCATACCCGCCATGGCCGACCCAAGCTTCTGCACCTCTTTCGGGCTCAGGTACTTCATGACCTCCGCCGCCTCATCCTCCCCCAATGCGAGCATGAGGATTGCGCTTTTCATCACGCCATCTTCACTCATTCTTTACTCACCCAATTCGTTACCAAACTCGCGACCAGTTTAGGGTTTTCCTTGGCCAGCTGTTTGGCAGCTTCCAGATTTTGTTCGTAGCCTTTGGCGGCGAGCTTTCTCGGCACACCCACCATATTTTCACCCTCCGCTCCCTCAGCGGCGCCAGTCAGTGTCACCACGGCGGCATCATCGTCACCGGGCGCGGGCAAGGCTTCCTTTTCATCCGACTTTACCAGCTTTTGCATCATCGGTTTCATCAGTTTACGATAAAGCAGGAAGATTACCAGCAGGCCTGCGGCCATCTTCAGCCACTCTTTGGCCATCTCGATGTTTTCTGGCTGCTTCCACAATGGCAGATCAGGGATGGCTTCGATCTGATCACCGGCAAACGAGCTGTTGACTACGGTCAGCGAATCGCCACGTTCCTGGTTGAAGCCCATTGCCTGCTTGGCAAGATCGCTGATCTCGGTTTTTTCGGCATCGGTCAGTGGGCGGTTGGTCACCTTGCCATTCTTGTCCACCACCTGCTTGTGATTCACCACCACGGCCACGGTCAGGCGTTTGACGCCCCCCATGGGTTGCTGCACATAGCGGATGGTCTTATCCAGCTCGTAATTGGTGGTGACGTTCTTTTGCGTGTTAACCGGTACGGCAGGCGTGGCATTGGCTGCGTTAGCGGCCGCTGCATTCGCAGGCGTGCCTGCGCCGGGCGCACCGGCATTGGCTGGAACAGCGGTATTCAGCGGTGCCGTGGCAGGTGCCGGTGGCTGATTGGACAGCGCACCTGGGACACCACCCACACCAGCAGGCGAGGTGCTTTGTGATTCATTGGATTGCTGGCTGCGCACCGACATGGCATCTGGTGCCTGATTGGGGCGATAGGTTTCAGCAGCCTGCTCCTGGGTAGAGAAATCCACTTCGGCACTGGCTTCGGCATGCACGTTCTTGGCACCGACCATAGGCGCGATGATGGACTCAACGCGGCGCACGATATTTTGCTGCAACTCGTCTATATATTTAAGTTGCGTTGGGTCCAGATTATTGCGGCCAGCTTTTTTGTCGGTATCGGACAACAGATTGCCGTTCTGGTCGACCACGGTCACATTGGCAATCGGCAGCTCAGGCACGCTGCTCGCCACCAGATGCACGATGGCGCTCACCTGCTGCTGATCCAGCATGCGGCCTGGGCGCAGATTGAGCAGCACACTGGCAGTGGGCTTTTGCTGATCGCGCACAAAGACGGAAGGCTTGGGAATCGCCAGGTGGATACGGGCCACTTCAACGGCGGAGATGGTCTGGATGCTGCGCTCCAGCTCGCCTTCAAGGCCGCGCTGGAAATTCACTTGCTCGACAAACTGGGAAACCCCGAATTTCTGGTTTTCAAGCAGCTCAAAGCCGATATTGCCGCCCTTGGGCAAGCCCTGGGCTGCAAGCTTCAGCCGCACTTGATGCACTTGCGATGCTGGCACCAGAATGGCAGTGCCGCTCTCGGAAAACTTGTAGGGGATGTTCATCTGCTCAAGCGAGGCGACAATGGCGCCGCCATCCTTGTCAGCATAATTGGAAAACAACACACGGTATTCGGGTTGCTGGCTCCACAACCAGAACACCACCATGACAGCGACCACGGCGGCCACGCCCAGTGCGAGCAAAACCTTGTTGGTCAATACAGCCGTGTTCTGCCCAAATATGCCAGTGGGGGCAGCTTCAACAACGGCGTCAGGTGCTGCAGCCATATCCATCTCCAATTCAAAACGCGCTCAAGTGACCGGTTTAATGTTGGGCCCTTGAGCAAGGATTACCGATTGCAGGTCATTATCATCGCATCCGCCATTTTCAAATGCTGGAATAGAGCGAATTTCACTGGTTTATTTGGGGGCTGACTGGATAAGGGGAATGATACATTAGCTTCGTAGCATTCCCTATGCGGTGAGGACAAGATGGCCATTAACGGAATAGATTCCAGCAGGATAGAATCCATGCTGGCGCAGATCAGAGCGGCAACGCAGAAGCCAGCCATGGCGCCTGTTGCCGAGACCACGCCTGCCAGCAACACGCAAAGCACACCCAAAGTCGACTTTGCCGAAACACTGAAAGCCAGCCTGAATCAGGTGAACCAGTCGCAACTGGAAGCGGAACGCCTGGGCAAGAATTTCGCCATGGGTGATGATTCGGTCAGCCTGTCCGATGTCATGATTGCCGGGCAGAAGGCCAATATTTCCTTCCAGGCCACCTTGCAGGTGCGCAACAAACTGGTGTCCGCCTATCAGGACATCATGAACATGCAGGTTTAAGCCGTTTCAGGATAAAAATCTCAGGGGTGGTATTGCGGCGGCTCCGCGTCCGCATCCTGCTCCAGCCGATAGAGCCAGGCCAGAATCTCCGCAATCGCCATATACAGTTTGGGCGGGATATGGTCGTCCAGATCAATCTGCATCAGCAAGGACACCAGCTCCTTGGATTCATGCACAAACACATCATGCTCGCGCGCCCGGGCAATAATCTGCTCCGCCACCAGCCCACGGCCTTTGGCCACCACACGCGGCGCAAAGTCACCGGTCTCGTAGGCCAGGGCTATCGCCTGCTGGGTCAGACCCGCTTCGGCCGGTTTATTCGCCATCGCGCACCACCACCAGGGCATCTATCGTTTGCCCGCTTTGTTCCAATGCCTCAAACAGTTGATGCCGACGTGCGCGCATGGTTTGCAGCGTATCAATCTGCTGCGCCTGCAACTGTATGCTCATGTGGCCATTCACCACGCGCAGGCGGGCGCTGACGCGTCCCAGTTGTGGCAAGTCCAGCGTCAACTCGCTGCTGACTTCAGGTTCGTAATCCAGCTGCGCGGTGGCGTGATCGGTCGCCGTATCCTGCTGATTGCCGCGCTGCGCCACCGGCACCGATGGCGGCTGGTACAGCAAGGGCTGATTGAGAGCAGGATTGGGCAACATGGATTGCTGCAAAGGCGATGGCTGATTGAATGCCTGTGCTTGCACGGCCGCTGCCGGTGAGGCCTGGGTCTGCGTGGATTGCGGCTGTGCTTGTTGCACTTCCACCGACCAGTTCATCTGCTGGCCAGGCCACACCTCGCCGCGCCAGTTCACCCGGCTGTTTTCCAGCACGGAAAGCTGCTGCGGCAACAGCATGGTGCCGGCATTGGAGTTGGGTTGATTCTGTGGCTCTTGCAGGATCGCGGCCAAAGGACGCCCACCTTCGGCAAAGGACTTGAGATGCGATTCATAAAACAGCCCGGTCAACGTGAGGGCCTGCTTGAGATCCTGCGCCATTTGCTGCGGCGCCTGTGGCGATTGGCTGACAATGCCTGTGGCCTCAAACCGGGTAGGAACGCCCTGCTTCTGGGCTTCCTGCAATTTGCTGTCGATGAGTCGGGCGGCAGAACTGAGGGCAATGTCGGGCTCGGCCTCTGCAGTAAGCGATGACATGAGCTGAAAGGTGGGGGTCGGCGTTTCATCCAGAAAACGCAGGGTGAGGTTTTGCCCTACCCTGGCCTGCGAACCCAGGTCCATCTTGAGCAGCGTGCCGCCAACTTCCACATTGAAATGCCGGGGATCGGCACGGGACATCACCTGGGCCAGATAATCCTGGCCCTTGATGAATTGATTGAAACGAAAATCGACATCCTGAACAGTATCGGCAACCCTGACCGTAGGCAGCGCCTGGGTTACCCGGCTAACCGGCGCAACTCCTGGCGTATCCGATAGCTTGATCTGCATGGCAGTTCATTACTGCCGATAACTGCTACCGAGTCGACGCTCGTTGCTGTTGCTGCTGATCATGGCCGACAGCTTGACCATCCACGGATCCACCAGATTGCGGATTTCGCGATCATCTGCCAGGATTTTCTTGATGCTGGCGATCTTGCGCTGCAAGGATGGCCCACTCAAATGCTCTTCGGTGCAGGACTTCAGTTGCTGCACAAAATCCGCGCAACGCTGCTCCAGCTGTGCCAGGCGCTCCCAGTCATGTTCGCGCGCTGCCAGCAGCATTTCGCCAGTGACATCGGCCACAGACTCGTAGATTTGGACTTCCATGGATTCGCTCATTACGATGCCTTTGCGTAATTTTGTACACGCTGAAACTGGGTGTTGTCAGGCGCAACCTGGGTACCAATGGCTTCCCAGGCACTCTTGAGATCGCCCAACAGGCGTATGACTTCCTGTATCAGCGAGGGATCATTTTTAATATTGGCCATATAGAGACGGTCGCTCATATAGCCGTACAGCGCATCCAGACTGGTGGCAATCTCGCCACCGGCTTTTTTGTCCAGACTCAGGCGCAGGCCGCTCTCGATAATCATGATCGCCTTGGAGATCATGGCGCCCTTGCGCTCAAAGTCCTTGGCTTCCATATGCATCACGGCGGTGTGGCAGGCCGTCATCGCACCGTCATATAACATCACTACCAGTTTGTGGGGGTCGGCGGAGACCACGCCGGTTTCAACGCCAACCCGGGAATATTCATTCACACCACGACTAGATCCAAACATAATCTTTATTCCTTAAATGGCAGGGTTAGCTGTTTGCCGAAAGTTGCGCGAGCTGCTGAGTCAGGTAGCTGCTCGTCGTTTTCATGCTGGCGACCAGAGTATCCAGTGCACTGAACTGGGCGCGGTAGCGTTTTTCAATCGCATCCAGACGATCATTCAAGGCCTCCTCCTGCTTGGTCAAACGAGTTATTGAGCTGTTCAGACCATCGGTACGCGTCGCGAGCAAGCCATCGTCGCTCAGCAGATTGGTCGTGACTTCATTCAACTGGCTGGCGAAGCCCTTGCTGAAGGTAATCGTGCCGCGACTGCCGGTGCTGCCACCCAGAATCTTGACGAACAGGCCTTCAGAATCGTCACCCGTCGCGCCCTTCAAGCTCTGCCCTGTGCCGGTAGCGGCAACGCCATTGATCGAGCCGGCGACATTCACACCGGTGGTGGAAGTGGCACTGCCAAACAGGCCGCTGGCACCATTGCCACCATTCAGCGTAATCCGCGAATCAGAACCGTAGCTGGGCGAAGTGATTTTCAGCGCACCGCCGCCATCCACGCCAATCTGGGCCAGGGAACCTGCACTCACCAGCTGCTGCTGCACCTGGTCAGCCAGTGCCTGGGTGCTGGCATAAGTGCCTGCGGCCAAGGTAATACTGTAGTCAGTGCCGTCAATCGAAAAGGTCACCTTGTCGTTGCTGCCGGCGGTAATCGTCAGGTTGGGGGCGCCACCGCCCACCATGGTGCCCTGGGTAGCCAGCTGCGTCACCGTCACGGCATAGGTACCGGCCTTGGTAGCGGTAGAGCTGCCGCCGTATGCGGTCAGCGCATCCGTGGTCGTACCGCTGGCACCGAACAGTTTTGAAATATCAGAGAAATTGGTTTCCAGAGCAGTCTTGAGCTTGGTGCTATCCAGTGCAAGTTTGCCATCGCGCTGAAAGCCGACGCCAATTTGCGACAGGGTGCTGTAAGTGCTGGTGCCATCAATGGTCTGGGTAAAAATACTTTTCATCTGGGTGGAGATGGAGCGTGCGCCAGAATCCCCCAGTAATACGCCAGACTTGGTGCTGTCTGTCGCATTGAAATTGGTCAGGTTGCGTATCGTGGTGTCGAGTGCGTTGTAGGCATCGACAAACGCCTGCACATTCTTGACGATGCCATCCGTATCGGTAGCCACATTCAGATTGGTGGCGGTGCCGGTGCCTACCTTGAGCAGATTGAGGGTCACGCCCTGAATCGCGTCTGTAATGGTATTGCTGGACTTGGTGACACTGATGCCATCCACTGTCAGCAAGGCATTGGTGGCAGCCTGGCTTTGTGTCATGTTTTTGCCCGCGCCTGCCGTGCTGGTCGGGTCGTAGGCCAGCTGCGAAAGCCCGCTGGCATCGCTGCTGTTGCCATCGCTATCGGTTACGCTGATCTTGACGCTACTGGAGGCGCCCGTCTCTTTGGAGGTCACCACCAGACGCGCACCATTGGTGGAGCCGTCATTCACAATCGAAGCCGTCACTCCGGCATTGGCGGAATTGATCGCATCGCGCACGCCAGCCAGGGTGTTATTGGAAGAGTCAATGGTGATGGTTGCCCCGGTTTTGCTGCCGTTGACGCTAAAGGTATTGGTGGTGCTGTTGTACTCGCCGAAGCTGATCTCCAGCGTGCCGCTACCGATTACCGCGTTGGTCGAGGAAAAACCGGAAGAAGCGATCTTGTGCGCTTGTGCAAGCTGGGTCACATTGATCGAGTAATTGCCCACAGTAGCACTGCCGGTGGCAGTAGCCGTGAACAGGCTGGTATCGCTGGACGTTGCCGTTTGCAGGTTGAATTTGGAGGCGGTTGCCAGACTGCTGATCGTAGTCTGGAAAGTAGACAGCGCACTTTTCAATGTGCCATAGGCCGATATCTTGGATTGCGTTGCAGTCTTTTGCGCGGTTACTTGGGTAAGAGGGCCTTTTTCTGCGTTGACTAATGCCGTCACCCAGGTCTCGAGCTCCAGTCCGGAACCAGTTCCTAATCCTGTCAATGTCGCCATAATCCTCTCCTACCTATCGGCATCAAGCCGTTTGTTTAATAACCAGACCTTGCAATTTATCCAGCGTCTTGGAAATCGCCAGCACTTCTTCGTTGGGGATTTGCCGCAACACTTTGTTTGTTTCTGTATCCACTACTTTCACCACGACTTTTCCGGAATCCTGATCCATGGAAAATTGCACACTCTGTGCCACGGGTGAAATAAAACTGTTCAGCGTTTTAACTGCGGCCGCGATATCTTTGTCACTTGCAGATTTGTTGGTGTCGTTTTGCGCAGCCGTTGTCTGGGCTGGTGCTGACACTGTCGCTGCTGCCCTGCCGCCACCCAAACCCTGGGGGCTGCTGCCAGCGCCATATGTATATGCATTTATATTTGCGATCGACATTTTTAGCTCCTTTGTGTGAATGCCCGTAGAAGGCTTTCGTTCCTTCTACGGGCGATTCATCCCATCTAGCCTTCGCTTACGTCTTAGCCTCTCAGGAGGGTCAGCACGTTTTGCGGTACGGTGTTAGCCTGGGCCAACATCGCGGTACCTGCCTGTTGCAGAATCTGCGTACGGGTCAGGTTGGCGGTTTCTGCCGCAAAGTCAGCATCAACAATCCGTGACTTGGCTGCCGACTGGTTTTCAACCGATACTTGCAAGGCGCTGATCACAGACTCAAAGCGGTTTTGCACAGCACCCAGCGTAGCGCGGTTGGTATTGGCAGTGTTCAGGGCCGTATCAATCGCAGTCAATGCCGTGTTAGCAGCGGTGTCGGTCAGGATGTTGCCTGAGATCGAAGAAGCTGCTGTTGCGCTGACAGTAATCGTCTGACCGCTATCTGCACCCACTTGGAAGGTCATGCTGGTAGAGCCGAACACAGCGATACTGTTAAACTTGGTGTCAGTGCCCAGACGGGTGATTTCGCTAGCCAGTTGCTGGAATTCAGCATCCAGGTTAGAACGGTCACCAGTACCGTTGGTGGCGTTGGCGGACTGAACAGCCAGTTCACGCATACGTTGCAGTGCATCGGTTACTTTACCCAGCGCGCCTTCAGCAGTTTGTGCGAAAGAGATCGCATCGTTAGCGTTACGGATCGCAACAGTTTGACCGCGAACCTGGGAGTCCATACGCGTTGCGATGGACATACCAGCGGCGTCATCCTTAGCGCTGTTTACGCGCAGACCAGAAGACAAACGTTGCAGCGAAGTATTCAGGCTCGACTGAGAAGCAGACAGGTTACGTTGAGCATTCAGCGAGGCGATGTTGGTGTTAATTACAGCAGCCATGGTAATTCTCCTTTGTTAATTGATTCAAACACTTACTTTGCATTTCAGCATTGCGTTCATCGCGCCGCTGTTAAATTGTTTATCGGTTACTTTTAGTGAAAATTTAGCGGGGTTGGCTATTTAAATTTTCAAGCATTCCGAATCAAGCAATCTTGTGTTTGATGACGGCCGTAATTAACAAATCTTTAAACCTTTCTCATATATTTTTATTAAGAACTATAAAAATCAATTACTTAAACTTATGTACGCTGAGCCGAAACTCGCGTGGTCAACTGCTTTGCTGCCTTGTTTAGCTTGGTTTGGTCCCATGGCTCATTAACGATTTTCTGAAAATTCCGCACTTCATGCAGGACTTGATCGTCGCTTTGGATCACTTCGGTGAGACTATCCAGTGTCAAATTGAGCAAACGGATGAACGCTTTCTGCTTGCCGTACTCATCTTCGGTCACCATGCTGATGCGATAACTGAGCTCATTGACCTCGCGCATGACCTTTTGCATGGCACGGTAAGATTGTGTTGTCTTCACCTGTTCAGCCAGCTGACGTGACTTCATGGCCAGCTCGGATTCGTTCTGCAACAATGCAGGCAAAGTATGTGCCAACATCTTGGCAAGCTGATCCTGCCAGGGTCGGCCATCATCTGCGGCATTGCTTAAATCACCAAAGGCGGCAAACCGGGACCGTTGCGACTGGATGGCCACCGAGGCCTTCACCAGCTTGAAAATCCCGTCCAGCAATGCATCCCAGTCTTCATTCTCAATGGCATAGGCCAGCTTCATCCCCGCTTCATTGGAGTTTTTCGCCAGCTGGCGGGCCACTTTCTGAAAGCGCTGCTCCAGCATGCTGGGAGCGGCAGGCGACGGGCTGCCCTGTTGTGGGGCGCTCGTCGGCGCGGCGGCCTGTTGTCCAGTCAATTCCAGATACAAGGCCTGATAGGCTTCAGGCGTAGGCGCAATGTCACGCGCCTCCAGTCGTGCCAGGATTTCCTGGCCGAGCAAGGCGGGTTTCTGCTGATAGATATGGAGAGTAGGGTCTGCCATGGCTGCATCTCCTTTGCCGCTCGGGCAAAGGCTCCGTCTATAGTTTGATTCCGCCATGCTAATCAAACAGACGACAATGCAAACAGCCTAACAGGGAGGTAAAAACCGCTTAAATCGGCAAAACCCACGGCTGAGCTTTGCCAGAGTAGGGTCAGACCAGAGACGTGGACTCACATCTGCGCTGTCTCCAGGCAGCGACAGCCGCCTAATCGACCAGATTGTTTTTTATCGCGTAGTGCGTGAGTTCAGCGTTGTGCTTCAGCTGCATTTTTTCCAGAAGCCGGGTGCGGTACATGCTCACGGTTTTGACGGATAGCGACAGCCGCAGGGCAATCTCACCCACCGTCAGGCCGGAGGCAATCAGCGTCAGCGTCTGGAATTCGCGGTCGGACAGCGACTCATGCAAGGGCTTCTCGGTATCCATCACCTGATTGGCCAGGGCGTCGGCCACTTCCGGCGTAATGTATTTCTTGCCCTTGGCGATCACCCGGATCGCATTCACCAGCTCGGAAGAGGCACCCTGCTTGCCCAGATAGCCAGCTGCGCCGGCCTTGAGCGAGCGGATGGCGTATTGATCCTCACGATGCATGGACAGCATGAGGATGGCGATCTTGGTGTTTTCCTTTTTGATATAGCGCAGCGCATCGATACCACTGCGGTCCGGCAATGAAATATCCAGCAGAAGCACATCGGCCTCGAGTTTGCAGGCGTAGTGGATGGCCTCACTGGCATTTTGCGCCTCGGCGATGACTTCGATATCCTCGGTTTCCGACAATATCTGCTTCAGCCCTTCGCGAAGAATCGCATGGTCATCGGCGATGATGACCTTTATTTTTTTATCTGCAGGCATATAAATGCTTGTCCCCGTATTACCTTCGTTATGTCGCAATCTTACTTGAGACTGCGTGGAATTTTAACCTGCACCGCTGTACCCCCACGTACACGTTTTTCGACTTCAAGACTGCCATCCAGCGCAGCGACGCGCTCCCGCATGCCCCGCAGACCAAAAGAGTTGGATTTATGCTGGTCCTGCATGCGTATGCCCTGACCGTCATCGACGATACGCAGCATGATATCGCGGTCTTCGACCAGAAGCTCAACTTCCACCTGCCTGGCCCTGGCATGCTTGGCGATATTGGACATCGCCTCCTGGCAGATGCGGAACAGCGTGATCGCCTCATCGGCACTGACAGCCAGCTCGGTCTGCGAGCTGTAAAACCGGCACGGCAGGGAAAACTGCTTTTCAAATTGCCCGCATTGCCACTCCAGCGCCGCGACGATGCCCAGTTCCAGCACATCCGGCCGCAAGTCACTGGCAATGCGATGCACGATATCAAAGGTGCGATCGACAATGCTTTCCAGATTGTGTGCCTTCTCCACCAGCTTGGGTTCATCGGGATTGATACGCTTGATAATGGAGGTAAGGCCGATCTTGATCGCGGTCAGGTTGCCACCGAGATCATCATGTATCTCGCGCGCAATGCGCCGACGCTCCTGCTCTTTCACCTGTGTCAGGTGGGCAGACAGCTCGGCCATGCGCTGGCGTGAGCGTTCAATCTCGAGCTTTTCGTTTTTGCTCTGCGTAATGTTGGTAATGATGCCGCCCCATTGCACTTCGCCATCGTGCAGCTTGATGGGACTGCCACGCAGGTTGATCCACTTGGTATCCTGCCAGGCCTTGATCCAGATGCGGCCCTCCCAGTTCAATACCTTCATTTCATTGGCCGAGGTCAGCAAGGCTTCACGGAACGATGGCCGGTCTTCTTCTGCCATCAGCCGGTAAAACTGCGATGGCGTCTTGGTCAACTCGGCTTCGGTAATGCCCAGCACGGCATAACAGGCCTCGCTCAGATAGATAAAACCCAGCCGGCCCGGCCCCAGCAATCTGAACTGGAATACCAGACCCGGCGTGTTGGCCACAATCGCCTGAAAGCGCGACTCGCTGTCATCCAGCGCCTGCATGGCTGAGCGGCTGACGCTGTTTTTCATAACCAGCATCCAGGACCGCCCTTCGGCCTCAAAAAAGCTCACTTTGGTGCTGTCGCCTGCACGCCGCCCTTTTTCGCCATCGGCCTTGGGTAATAACAGCGTCGTCAACGGTGCGCCTGAAGGCTGTTTCACGCACTGGGCCTGCCACTGCACAAGCTCGGTCTCGGGCATGCCGAGCACCGCGTGCAATGGCATTGCATGCAATTGCGTCAGCGTGCATTGATGACTGACCAGCGCCTGACTGCTGACGCAGGCCAGTTGCATGTTATTAGCATCCACCAGATAGGCTTCATCCGACATGCCTGACATCAGTGCAGAAAAAAATGGATTGGCTATCGTTGCCTCTAGCAAGACATCACCTGTTGTTCATGGATAAGTTTTTATGGAGATCAAGCCGCTTGCAGGCAGTCAGCACAAGGCGTGCAAGCGATTTTAAGATAATCGCATCCACATAATTTCACAAGCGTTAATTGCGGGGAGGATCAGACCGGCCGATAACCGGCAAAAAAAAACCAGACCTGGAGAGCAAGTCTGGTTGAATTTCTATGGAGTATGCCTGAACATTGTGCGACACGCGAACCGTCATTCCTGACATTTCAATTGCACTAGAGCATGTGTTGCATACTAAAGGTCGCCGTCTGTTGCCACTACACTGGCCATCCCGAAAAACCTCGGGAATTTTTCCCGAAAGTTACTTGCCGCTTTCCACCAGCTGCTTCAGATTATCCAGACCCTGACGGAAATAGGCAGTCACGCCTTCCACTGCCGTGGCATCATCCTGCCCGGCTGGCGGCTCATTGCCGGTAAAGGCACGGTAGAAACGAGCCTTCCAGGTCACCACGGTCTTGCCGTCCTTGCCTGCGGTCACTTCCAGACGACCATTCAGCGAGCTGACCGGCAAGGCCTTGATATCCATGTCACGGCCCATGCGGTAGGCATAGCGCATCTCGGCATCCGAGTAATCATCCAGTTCTTCTTCCAGCACACCGCCGCTCTTGAATGTCAGCGTACGCTTGGCGCCATTGCCATTGCCGCCTTCAGCCGCCACTTTTTCCACGGCAGGTTGCCAGCTGGCAATCGCGCCAAAATCCTTGATCTTGGCCCAGACGGCAGCGGGTGCCGCATTGATCTCTACGGTTTCCTCGGCTTTCTGCGGGGTGGGGCCATGCGCCCACGCCGCCAGGGGTAATGCCAATAACAGTGCTGCAATCCATGATTTCATGGTTTTCCTTTCTTGAACAATGATGAAATAAAAGCGGGGAAATACGAGGCCAGCAGCAGGAGCAAGGCCAGCCCGGCAAATACGGGACGGATATCGCTGGCAACCCACTGCCGGTGCAAGGTGTTCTGACGCAGGGCATCGGCCAGCTGGGCCTTGTCCTGCAGATGCAGATAATGCAAACCGGTTATCTTGGCGAGTTCCTGCAGGCCTTTTTCATCCAGGGCCGACATATGCTCGGTATACGAGCCTTCGGGATGTGCGCCATGCGGCGCATTGCGTCCATGGTAACCTTCCATTTCCAGCACAGACTGCACGTGGGACATGCCGAAGGTGGCAAATTGCATGGCATCTTCCGGCAGCCAGTAGCCGGTAATGTTGTCGTTTTCATCGAGCTTGGGGATGGCTTGCCGTTGCAGCCCGCCGACCCCGGCAATGATGCCGCCTACTTCGCCCGGTTTGCCATCAAACACCGGCATGTACCGCGGATTGGCGGGCGGTGCCTGCTGACCATCGGTCAGAAACACCAGGGTATCGAGCTTGAGCTTGCGGGTTTCTTCAATACCGCGATACAGGCCATGCGTGATGAAGGAATCCGCCGCCCAGGCCATGCGCCAGTCCAGCCGCTCCACGGCTTCATCCAGCACACTGAAATGGGCACAGACTTCCATGGGCTTGAACAGCATGGAAACGTCGCGCTCGGTAAACATGCCGATGCTCACCAGCGAGCCACAGGGCAGATGACGCAAGGCATCGCGCACCGCTTGTCGGGCGAATGCCAGGCGGGCCACACCACCGGGACCACCATCGCGCACATTCATGCTCTGGGTAATATCGATAACAAAGCCCACCGAGTACACCTTGCGCGGCAAGGGCAGCTCCGGATGCAGAAACACCGGCAACATCAGGATACAGGCCGCCAGCAGCAGCGCCCGACCCGGAGCCTGGGCAATACGCAAACGCCAGCCTTGCTTCACGGCATGCCCTTGGGGAAACCGGGTATCGTCGGCCAGGCACGCTCGGTGGTAGTCTTCAGCTCGGTTTCTTCCTGTGATTGCTCATTGCGGATGCCGGGTGTCAGATCCGGGCTGGCACGCTGCGCCAGCTCCATGTTGTGACGGGCATCCCATAGCGTCGGATCATGGCGCAGGGCGTCACGGTAAGCATCCTTGGCCATCGCCAGCAAGGGAGCGGCCTGGTTGTAGGCCAGCGCGCCCTCTTCACTCAACGCGCCCAGCGCCGTCGACAGATAGGTATTGCCCATATTGTATTTGGCGCGCGCCAGCAAGGCCGGAGGCAGGTGCTGCTCCAGCCGACCATAGATTTCCAGCGCATGCGTACTATCGCCACGTCGCGTCAGCTGCCAGGCTTGCAGCAGCTGCCCTTCGGGAGTCTGGCTTAGCCATGGCGCGTGCTTCTCTATCGGCTCCTTGGGGTTAGCCAGTACCTGATTCACCTGGCTGGCCTGCAACCATTGCCAGCCCTGCCAGCCAGTAAGCCCCAGACCGGCGGCGAGCAGGCTCCAGGCCAGGGTCTCGCGCCACAAGATCATGCGTGCCATTGCGATATCTCCATTCGTTTTGCGCCATACAGCAGCGCCAGCAACAGCAGGGCTGCGGCATAGCAAATCCCTGCCAGATCGCGGCGTGGCTGTTTTTCAAAGTAATGCGAAGGCAGGTTGTGCATCTTGCCTACATCGCGCAATGCGGCTTCCAGCGCGCGCGGGTTTTCCGCCTCATAAGCCTGATAAGGCACGCCCAGGGTTTTGAAATATTCATGCAGGAAATACTCAGGGGCGCTGGCGGCATCATCGCCCTCCCCCGGCTGCACAAAAATGCTGGGGGAATTGGTGCCGCGGATATAAATCCAGGCAAGCGCTGCGTGCTCACTGGCAAACCAGCTGCGTATACGGTCCTGCGTTTGGCTGTCGATATGGGCGCCGCCGTCAGATACCAGCAGGATCAGCCGGGCGCCTGTCACCGGCTTGCCCTTGAAGTAATCCAGCGCCATGCCAAGGCCCCGCGCCACGGCGGTAAAGCCCATGCCCTGGGCTTCGGCACTATCCAGCGCTGCCTTGAGCGCGACCTGATCATGCGTCAGTGGCAGCACAAACACCGGGGAGGTACTGAAGGTGATCAGGCCCACCAGATCCTGCTGGCGGCTCTCGATAAATTTGGCGAGCACTTCGCGGGCGGCTTTGAGCTTGGAGGGATTCTGCACGGCGTCGGTCGACTGGATATATTTGCCGGCAAAGTCATCGTTCATGCTGGCACTGCGATCCAGCACCACCATGATATGGGCGCCATGCCCCACACGCTCCACCTCGGACTGGCGCAGGTGCAAGCCCGCCATGCCCAGCACCAGCGCCACCACACTCAGCATGCCAATGAGCCGCAAGGCCCATGACAAGATGCGCGACCAGCGGTCTTCCGGCATCAGCAACATGGCTGGATGGCGCAACACCGATTGACCATGGCGCCATAAGGGCAACAAGCCCAGCACCAGCAGCCACAGCGCGGCTGGCGTATCAAACCCCAAGGCGTTGATCACGGTTTGCGGCCTCGCTCCAGTGCGCGACAGGCGGCCAGCAAGGTCTTGATCGCGGCGACATCGTCAGCGCTCGCGGCATTCGGTGCCTCGGCAAAAAACACGCGGGCAGAGCGCGCATAAAACGCTTCAATCTCGGGGCGCAGGCGCGCAAGCTCAGGCCGCAGTTTCAGCAACACCGGCACATCGCTGGCAAACACCGTCCGCCCTGCCGTCTGGTTAAACGCGTGATGCGCCACGGCAAAGCTTTGCGCCAGGCTGAGTTTGCGGCCCTGGCGACCACGCAGACGACGGCAGGCCGACGTGAATGGCCCAGCGGGCGCCCAGCGGAAAGGTGGTTTGTCATGGCGCCATAACAGCCAGAGCGCGGCAGTCAGCGTCAGCGCCAGTGCTAGCAAGGTGTAGCGCATGGGCTGCGCGGTATCGCGTAATGGCGGCAGGCTGTCTGGGCGCAAACTGGTCTGGCTGGTATCAAGAATCACCGGCAGCAAGGGCGACACCATGACCTGCCGTTCGTGGATTTTGACCGGCAACACGGTCTGGCCATGGCGCAGGTTAACGGTGAAGGCAGGCAAGGGGATGGTGCGCGTCTCGCGCAGAGCCTTGAACAACTGCCAGCGCAGATGCAGCTTGAAACGGCCATGCTGCGGGGCATTTTCCTGTACATCCACCTCGCGCAGCTCTATCCACTGGCCATCACCACTGCGCGGCAGGGTTTCTTCCACCAGCGTGGCACCTGGCGTGGCGGTAATATCCACCACTTCATCAATCACGTCGCCGATAAAGTATCCGGCCTCGCGGTAATGGCTTTCCACATGCGCATCAGCAGCGGCGTGCGCATTTGCCATCGAAAAAACCAGCATGGCCTGGCCCAGCATCGCCAGCCATGCCCTGCGGCACCCGGAAATCAGGCGCCACGGACGGTGTAAAGGCATCATCGTGCCGACTCCATAAAATAATGTGTCAGCGCCCGCGCTTGCAGGCGGTCACTGATAAAAAACGGCAGGCGTCCCCATTGCGCACAGACCTCGGCAATGGCCTCACGGCGCGCCTCATAGGCGGCATTGATTTTTTGCTGCAGGCGAGGCCGGCACCACAGCAGGCGCTCCTGCCGCGTTTCGGCATCGCGAAAGCGGGCAAAGCCCCAGCGCGGCAGGGCGCTGTATTCGGCGCTATTCCATAGCACCACGGGCACCACATCATGGCCGCTCAGGCTTTGCAGCACCTGTTGCAATTCAGGCAAGGGGTAATGGGCATCGGTCACCAGAAAAACCAGCGAACGCTCGCGGCCGATCTCGGCGGCGGCAGAGGCCAGACCATGCGCGCCGCCTTGCGGAGCGGGCGCTTGCATGAGCCGCTGGCGAATGGCGCTGCCCTGCAGGCGGCTGCAGCGTGCGGGGACTTGCAGCTCGCGCACGATGCCATCGTTGCAGGCTATGAACCCCAGCCGGTCTGCCATACGCCAGGTAGACCAGGCCAATTGCTCGCACAGGTCGGCAATCACTTCGATTTTGTTTGCGTCACCACGCGCTGAAGCTTTGGAACTGCTCAGTGGATGTTCAGCGGAATCCTGCATCATCCCGGCGCCTGTCCCCTGCTCGCTCTGAAACGCCATGGAGGCCGACCAGTCGGCCACCACCCACACTGGCAGCGATACATTTTGCTGGTACATCTTCACCAGCAGGCGGCGGTATGGATCACGTGCAGTCGCACGCACATCAATGCGGCGCGGATCCGGGTTATCCAGCAAGGGGCCGTGCCCGCGAAAGCGGCTGCCGGAACCGGCAATGCGGCCGACATGGGCGCCAGCCCGCAAGCCGTTGGCGCGCCATTTCACATAGTAGTGAATCAGCTCGGGGATAGAGGACAACAGGCTCACGGTGCCGCCACTTGTGCCAGTACGGCTTCCATCAAGGCTGGGGCAATCACATCGCGGTGCAGCTCGTGCACTGGCTGCAGAAACACGCGGTGGGCAATAATGTCGTAGAACACTTCGCGTATGTCTTCCGGCATCAGATAATCACGCCCGGCCAGCCACGCTACCACGCGCGCACCGCGCATCAGCATGCCCATGCCACGTGGGCTGGCTCCGGCCAGCACCAGGCTGCCCACGTCAATGCCGGATAACTGCACACCCACATCCTGTGGCTGGGCAGTCGCCTGCCACAGGGCGAGCGCATAATTCTGCAGCGCAGGGCTGGCCTGCACATGCTTTTGAATGCTGGCGGCCACATCGTTCAGCTGGTCATACGGCAGGATGGCCGCAGGCACACTCTCGATAAGCTTGTCGGTATCCTGAAAGCGGGTATCAAACATCAGTTGCTTGCGAATCTCGTCGTCGTCCGGAGCCTTCACCAGCACTTCCATGAAGAAGCGGTCGCGCGCGGCGCCCGGCAGCTCAAAGGTTTCTTCTTTTTCCACGCGGTTGCGGTCAGCAAACAGAATGAAATGCGGGAAATAATATTCGCGGTTAAATGCCGTCACGCTGCGCTCGGCCATGGCGCGCAGCAGCAGTGAGTGGACTTGTGGACGCGCCCGGTTGATCTCGTTAAAGAAAAACACGGACAAGGCGTCGCCCTGACTGAGCAAGGGGCCGGGATCAATGCGCATCTGCCCGGCATCGTCTATCCATGTGTGGTAAATCAGGTCGGAAGGCATCAGGTCCACCGTGCCCTCAACGCGCTGATAAGCGCCACCCAGCGCACGGGCAGCCGCACGCAGCAGCGTGGTCTTGCCTACGCCCACATCGCCTTCAAGCAGTACATGGCCACGGGCAAACAGTGAAATAAGCAGGGAACGGATCGGGTGGGTCTGCCCCAGAACGACCGCATTCAGGGATTGTTCAAACGCCGTGGCGCGTTCACGCCAGTCGGCCAGAGCAGAAGGTGTCGTATTCATGGAACTCACTATCGGGTTAATCCGCGCAAGGCGGCAGAGGGGGTCCGGGATGCCGCGGTGGCACCGGAAAAAGCGGATAGCGCATAACATGCACTATCCGCTACGCCAGTTAAATCAATCGCTTTACTTGACGTCGTATTTGAACTGACCTGTTTCTTTCAGGTTGGCAACGCGCTTGGCGTTACGCTCGTTCATGGCCTTGATGGCCTTTTCCTGTTTGCTGAGTTCGACGGGGTCATGCTTGGGGTCGTATTTGGAACCAGCAATCTTTTCCGGGAAACCTGGTTTTGGTTCCCAGCAGTTGCCTGGTTCTTTACAGTTGGTGCCATCGTAAGCAAAAGCACTGGATGAAAATACCAAAACCGCCACGCCCATCAGACCGTGCTTGAGCCAATTTTTGCTTTGCATTGCATTCCTCCTCATACCCGGCAGTTAAAGAACCCTTCGCGCGGCCAGGATCACATCGCGAAGGGAGTGATACAAAAGCAACTTAGTTATTGAGCCACTTGGCTTTTTCAGGATCGCCCTGATAAATGGAACGTACCCAGCTCATGATCTGCAGCATCTCATCCTGCGTCAGACGGCCGCGTTGCGGGCCCATCATGCCTTCGGCGCCACCAAAAATGGTCTCGAACAAGCCCTTGTCGGTGGCATTCTTGGGGTAGGTCCAGTAGTCGTCGGACAGCGCCGGGCCCAGCTTGCCTTCGGCCAGATGGCCATGGCAGCCGGAACAGGCGGTGGAGAACAGGCTCTCACCCTTCTTGATCACCTCGGCATTGCCGTTGTAGGGGTTGACGCCGGTTTGCTTGAATTTCTTCACCGCATCGGTTTCCGTCTCGTTGAGGCCCTTGAAATCGAGCATTTCACCGGAGATGGTGCCGCGGAAGATCAGGTCATCCGCGAAGACAGATACGGTGGCCGCCAGAAGTGCCGCGACCAGAACCAGTTTGTTACGTTTACGCATTGCATTACCCTTTATTGCTTATTGAAAAATCGTGGCTACCGCTCAGTAAAGCGTCGCTTCAAGGCTTGGTTGTTGGCAACAACGGGATACCTTCTGCCTTCAAAATGGCATCAATATCGCCCTTGCGCTTCACCAGCGCCTGCTCAATCTGCTTCAGCAGCTCGGTATCGTTCTTACGCACACCCACGCTTACCGAAAACTGATGCGGAACACGCTCACCATTGGATTTCTTGGCGTTATCCACCACCAGCTTTTCCACCAGCGGCACGCTGGACTGCTTGACATATCGGGCAGCTGCAGGCGCCCACAACACCGCCACATCCAGGCGGCCATTCACCACATCATTCACCACACGCGATGGGTCATACTTGATGTAATGGTTGCGCGGCGACTTGTAATTGGAGATCTCGGCCTTGTACTGGAACATGTCGACAAAGCGCTCGATCTGCACCAGCATCACCTCTGGTGGCGTTTCCGGAATCCAGCCTATCTGGGTGGATGATTTCTTCAGGTAAGGACTATTCCAGTCCGTCAGCCCCAGGTCGCCCTTGTCTTTCTTGTAAACAAAGATGTAGCCGGAACGGTAATAAGCAGGCGTCGTGGCGACACGTGGGTCGTTTTCATCGGCACCAATAATCACATCGCATTTATCCTTATCCAGCAGGTCACGCACCACATAGCGCGCATCTTTCCACCAGACGTTTTCCACCTTGCGGCCCAGCTCACTGGCCAGCACATCGGCGATCCGGTTTTCAAACCCTTCTTCCCGGGTATTCGAGTAAGGCAGTTCATCCTCACCCGCACAAATTCGTAATGGACTGTCGGCTTTGGTCTTGATTTGCGCATTGTCTTGCGCCATGGCAGTCTGCCCGCCGAACGCGCTCGCCCAGATGGCGAACATCACACTCCACTTGATCAGTTTCATTGCTTTCCCTTAAAACACACCGTGATGATCTTTAAAACTGCACAGTAAAAACGCTATCTGATAAAAACCGCCGGCACCCTGTCATCGTGCCGGGCACCGGCGGCCTAATCACAAGGCCTGTATTACAGACCGAACACCATCACACCACCGCCCATTTGGGTGTAGCTTTGGAGTTCCTTGAAGGCACCTACAGCGCCCAGACCAGCACTTGGGTCAGTCAGGTCAAATACCAGACCTACACCAGGCCAACCGCCTACACCGTAGTTGGTAGCGATGTATTGCTTACCCTTGTAGGCGTAGCTCATAGGCGCACCAATCGCACCGGAAGGCATCTTGAATTTCCAGATTTCCTTGCCGTTGGTCTTGTCGAGAGCCTTGATGTTGCCGTCGAGAGTGTTGTAGAACACCAGGCCGCCCTTGGTAGCCAGAGTGCCGCCCCAAACGGAGAATTTCTCCCACTTGGTCCACTTCACTTCGCCAGTTACACCGTCCATGGCGCGAACTTGACCCATTTCCTTCTTGGTTGGGCCGTTAGGGCCTGGGTACATAGCCAGCGTTGCACCAACGAAGAACTGACCTGCACGGTATGGCAGCATGAACGGCTCCCAATCCATACAAATGTGGTTCAGACCGAAGTAGAACGTGCGGCTGTCAGGATCGTAAGCATCCAGACCCTGGTTGTGGAAACCCATGGCAGATGGGCAGATGTTGGTACCCTTGTGGTCCATGCGGGTGCTGAATTCAGGATCGCGCAATGGCAGGCCGGTCTTCAGGTCCACCTTCTTGAATACATTCACTGCAGGATCAACCTTGGCAGCTTGTACGATAGAACCGGTTTGACGGTTCAGTGTGTACATGATGCCGTTACGGTCAACGTGAGTCAGCAGAGGCTGCGACTTGCCGCCAACTGGCTGATCGGTCAGGATCATCTGGTTAACACCAGCGAAGTCCCACTCGTCATGAGGAGTCTTCTGGTAGCCCCACTTGGCGGCGCCAGTATCCACATCACGTGCCCAGATGGTCATGGTCCACTTGTTGTCGCCTGGACGCATGGTTTCATTCCATGGAGCAGGGTTGCCGGAACCGTAGTAGAACAGGTTCAGCTTGGGATCATAGGCATACCAGCCCCAGTTGGTGCCGCCGCCGATTTTCCAGGCTTCGCCTTCCCAGGTCTTGGTGCCGAGGCCCATTTGACCGTAGTGAGGATTGTCCTTGTTGAAGTCTTTGGCCAGGTTGAGCTCATTGTCAGGACCGGTCGCGAACGAACGCCATACCAGCTCACCGGTTTTCTGATCATAGGCAGTCACGTAACCGCGCACGCCCAGCTCAGCACCGGAACAACCAACCAGCACCTTGCCCTTAACAGCGAAAGGCGCCTGGGTAATGGTGGAACCTACTGCAGGATCGCAGTTTTCCATCTTCCACAGTTCCTTGCCGGTCTTGGCATCCAGGGCAACCAGGTGACCATCCAGCTGGGTCTTGAAGATGCGACCATCATCGTAGGCAAGGCCACGGTTCACGATGTCACAGCAGGCAACCGCCTTGACGGAGGCATCCTGCTTGGGCTTGTGCTGCCAGACAATCTTTTCTGGCTCAGCCAGGTTGAGGGCAAATGTATTGTTTGGAAATGGCGTGTTGATGTACATCATGTCGCCAATCACCAGCGGTGCACCTTCATGACCGTGCAGCAGGCCGGTGGAGAACGACCAGGCAGCTTTCAGGTTCTTGACGTTACCTGTCGTGATTTGTGAAAGGCGGCTGTAATGTTGCCCCGTATAATCCCCAGTTTGCATTGTCCAGTTATTGGGATTGGCACCCAGCGCTTCCAGGCTATCAGCTGCCGCAGCTACTGATGGCAGCATGGCTGACAATGCCAATCCAGCAACTGCAAAGCCAGTAGCTGTTATTCTTGCCTTCATCTTCGGAATCCTCCTCGTATGTTGATATAGTCCTACTCCCTCGCTACCACTGTCGTAGAGCGACGACGAACTATCTCAAACCTGCCTTTGCGGCACGAGGTGCGCCATTCACTTTTGCGCAGGGAAAAATTCACATATTCACAATTTGTAATACTTAATTACATTTTGTAACAATGTAAGGATGAGCTCCCGGTCACATTCGGGAGCGAGTCGCTAGGGTGCCAATGTGACAGAGCGCATACTGAGCATTTATGCGCATCCCGTTCGCCCCCATTACCTTAGGCAAGCAGCTGGATAGAAAGAATGTCCTGCTCGAGTTTGCGATTGTCCCTTGCAGCTTCATCCTGACTTACCTGCTGGCAGGCTACTTTGAGCTGTCGGAAATCTTCATCGACTGGACATTGACCAGCCAAGACGAATACGACATTGATGAGCTGCCCTATGCGCTGGCCGCCGCCACCCTCGCCATGAGCTGGTTTGCCTGGCGCCGCTGGCAGGAGATCAAGCGCGAGGTGCGCAGCCGCAACCAGACCGAACAGGCACTGCTGGCAGAGCGCCTGCAATTCCAGACACTGTTCAATGAAAACCTGGCGGGGAATGCCGTGGTCACGACGCAAGGCGTGATCCAGATGTGCAACCCGGCCATGGCCTGCTTCCTGGAAATACAGACGCCAGAGCTGGCCGTGGGGAATAACCTGGCCGACTACTTGCAGCACGGCCCGTCGTGGTCGCACCTGATGGAAGTGGTCAAAGAACATCAAAAAGTGGATGTGGAGCAGCTGTGTGTAATAGGCGTCTACGGTAAACGCACTTATGCCATGGCTCGCATCCTCGGGCATTTCAGCCAGGATGGCAGCTTGCAGTTCCTGCATGTGTTTGCCGCCGATATCACCGAGATCAAAACCGCCGAATCGGAAATTTCCAACCTGCTCCGGGAGAATCACTTTCTGTTGCGACAGGCGCTGGAGTTGCAGGAAGAAGAGCGCCGCCATATTGCCCGCGACCTGCACGACGACATGGGGCAATACCTGAATGCGATCAAGGCCAACGCCACTAGCCTGGTCAATATGCCGGATCTGCCACCCAGCATCAGTGAAGTGGCGCTGCACATTATTTCGCACTCCGATCATATCTACCGCTCGGCGCGCCAGCTTATTCATCGCCTGCGCCCTGCCGCGCTGGACGAGCTTGGGCTGGGCGCAGCCTTGCAGCACTTGATCGACACCTGGAAATATCCGGCCAATGGCACGCGCTATCAGCTGGCGATAGACGATGCGCTTGACCATCTGGATGACAAGCTGACCATCAATATCTATCGCGTGATTCAGGAGGCAATTACCAATGCCGCACGCCACGCCCAGGCCAGCCTGATTGATGTGCACCTGTTCATGCAGGGCGACAAGCTGATCGTGGATATTACCGACGATGGTTGCGGCATCTCGCAGGCCCAGCCGCACAAAGGCCTGGGGCTTGCCGGCATGCGTGAAAGAATCAAGGCGGTTGACGGTAAATTCGAGGTGTCCAGCGCTGCTGGCACGGGCACCCGGATTCGTGCGGTCATCCCCACAACCCCGATAAAGGAGATGGTGTAATGCAAGGTGCAGTAAGAGTGATGCTGGTGGACGACCATGCCGTGGTAAGGCAGGGCTATCGCCACCTGCTGGAAAAATCCGGAATCAAGGTGATCGCCGAAGTTGATAGTGGCGAGGATGCCTACCGGGTTTACTCGGAGCACCAGCCGGAAGTGGTGGTGATGGACCTTTCCATGCGCGGCATGGGCGGCCTGGAAGCGCTGAAGCGCATTGTCTCGCGCGACCGCAATGCCAAGGTGCTGGTGTTCAGCATGCATGACGATGCCATATTCCCCACCCGCGCATTGCAGGCGGGCGCCAGTGGCTATGTCACCAAGTCGTCTGCGCCGGATGTGCTGGTAGAGGCCGTATTTGCCATTGCCAATAACCGCAAATACGTCAGCCACGATATCGCGCAGGAAATCGCCATGCACAACATCAATGGCGGCGACATACTCAACAGCCTGAGCTCACGCGAATTCGAGGTATTCAACCTGCTGGCCCAGGGCCGCTCGATTGAGGATATTGCCGCGGCTCTGTGTCTGGATTACAAGACCATCGCCAATGTGCAGACGCGCCTGCGGCAAAAACTGAATGTGGAAAACGCCGCGCAACTGATGCTGCTCGCCATCAAGCTCAACATCATCAAAACGTGAACATTTCCCGCTGAAATCATGAAGCCGTCTCTCACGGCAAGCGGGGCTCTGCTTTTACACTGGAGTCAGTTGTCTCTCTCCACTGACAACACCATAGTTGATGGACCGGCATACCCTTGCCGGTCTTTTTTTTGCTCTGGCTTATATGGTTCGCCAGACCAGCCATGAACTGGCCTCAGCTATCGATCAAGCCATGCTTGATGGCAAAACGCACCATCTCCACCGGGTTGGACAAGCCCAGCTTCTGCTTCACCAGCGTGTGGTAATTCGCCACCGTTTTCTGGCTGATCTTCAATACCTCGGCAATCTCTTCGGCATTCTTGCCCTCGGCAAACAAACGGAACACCTCGAATTCACGCGGCGACAGCTGGCTGATAAGGTCGCCATCGCCGATGACGGTTTGCAGGGCGATCTTCTGGGCAATGCTGGTGCTGATATAGCTCTTGCCTCGCGCAACTTCCACCACGGCTTTTACCAGCTCATCAAACGAGCCGGTTTTGGCTACATAGCCGCGTGCACCGCTCTTCAGGGTCTGCATGGCAAACGCGGCATTTTCATGCATGGAGAAAATCAGCACGCGCGCTGTACGGTACCGCGCCAATATCCGGCGCATGGCTTCGAGCCCGCCCATACCCGGCATGGAAAGATCCATCACCGTCACATCGGGCAGGTATTCGCCAAACACCTGGTAAGCCTGCTCACCGCTCTCGGCCTCGGCCACCACCTTGATGCCGGAGTGTTGCTCCAGCAAGCGGCACAAGCCAGAACGCACCACTGTGTGGTCATCGACCAGCAAGACCCGGATAATTTCTTCACTCACCTGACAACTCCTGTTGATTTATCACCGGGATACTGACCATGATGGTCGTCCCCTCCCCTGGCGCGCTCTGCACATCAAGCTTGCCGCCCAACCCTTCCACCCGCTCGCGCATACCAGCCAAGCCAAAGCCGGAAGGCGCTTTTTCCATTTCAAACCCACAGCCGTTATCGCGTATCACCAGATGCAGGTGGTTGCCCATGCGTTGCACTGCCAGGCTGACCGACCCCGCCTTGGCATGACGGCTGATATTGGTCAGCGCCTCCTGCACCAGGCGGTAGATGGTGATCGGGATAAACTCGCCCAGATCTTCCAGGTCTTCCTCAATATTGATGGTGATGGTCGCCTCGGGATGCCGCTGACGCCAGTTGCTCACCAGATCCGTGAGGGCAATGTGCAGGCCGAGCTTATCCAGGGTATCTGGCCGCAGGTGCTCCAGCATGTCGCGCACAATAGTCACCACATGGCGTGCCACCTGCACAATCGCCGCCGCACTCTCCTTGATACGCGGATTGCTTGAATCGGAATTCACGATGGCCGTGGCATCGGCATTGATCGCCGTCAGGCTCTGGCCGATTTCGTCATGCAGATCGCGTGCAAGATGCTTGCGCTCATCTTCCTGCGCACGTATCAGCTGTTGCGACAAACGATGGTTACGCTCCACGCTGGTTTCCAGCTTGTGCGCCATCAGATTGAATTTGTGGCTGATGCGCGCCAGCTCTTTCAGCTTGAAATCCGGCAGGCGTGCCTTGAGATTGCCACGCTCCAGTTCGTTAAGCGCGGCCAGTACCGTATCCACCGGACGCAAGGCATGGCCCACCGCCCAGTACACCATCAGATTCACCAGCAGGAAAAACAGCGCCGACAGCACCAGCAGATCCTGGGTATCGCCCCAGACTTCGGCAATCTCGTACGAAGGGTCAGGAGTGACGACCAGCACACCGATCACCCGGCCATTGACCTTGATCATGCGGCGCGACTGTATCCACTCGCTCGACACCATGCCCATTGCACTGACAAACCAGCGTGGAGGTGGCGCTTCGTTTTCCGCATCGGCAGGCAGGCTGTTGCTGTCCACCAGCGTGCCGTTGTGATCATAGAATTCAATGCGCAAGTGACGCAGATTGCTCAGGCTTTTAAGCCGGAATGAACGCAGCTGCTGGGGATTGGAAAGCTGGGAGTAATACAAGGCTTCTGCATCCAGCAGATACAGGGCCAGTTTGGCGGTCGACTCCACCTCGGCACGCACATCCTGCCTTGCATTTGCCACCATCAGCATGGTGCCAAGCGCCATGATCAGCACCAGCAGGGCCGTGATCATCAGATTTAAGCGTAACTTGAGGCTCATGGCGCTCCGTCTTCGTGAAAACGGCTATTCTATAGTCTTAGCTCCTTTCATCATTCGGGAAATTTTCCCGAATTCACCTGAACATGCGGGATGGTGAGGAAGGCACTAACCTGCCTTGACTGCAGAACATCATGCGCCGACCGGAGGGGCAAGCCAGACTGCCCTTCATCTACCGGATGATATTGTCGCCCCGCCTCTCAGGCCTGTGGCATGCCAGCCTTACCCATTTAAAATAAAAATAAAAGCCCCCTTATGTGATGGCATGGGCCGTGCTTTAATAAGCGGAATATATACGTACGTATCACTAGGGGGAGTATGAAAGAATCAGTGATCGAGTGGCCCAAGCCACCTTATTTCAGCTTTGCTGCCAATGGCGAGAGCCCTGCTAACGAAATCTGCCTGATCTACCTGTTTGATGGCAAGAAGCTACTGGGACAGCTCATCGAGTTCATGCCCGATGCCAATACCCTGATCTATCGTACCGCCAAGGATAAACCGCAAGAAACGCTGGCCGTCGATAAAATCAAAAGCATACAGCTGCTGCAACCCATGGAACTGGTGCCCAACCAGTCTTTTCTTGAGGACAGGGCCGAGGAGCTGTTTCCCCCTTCCGAAAAACAAACCTATGCGATCGAATATACCGATGGCGAAATGGTGGTGGGTTACACCTACAGCTATGTCACCACGAACCATGGCTTGTACATTTACCCGACCACGGCTGACAGCAAGATCATCCGCGGTTACTTCCCACGCGCATCCATCAAGAGTTACAAGATTGGTCAGAAGATAGGCGAAATCCTGATACAGGAAAAGCTGGCGACCAAAGATGCGGTGGAAGAAGCGCTGAAACGCCAGGATGAATTGCGCAATCAGCGCATAGGCGATTACCTGTTTGAAAATCAGATTGTCACCAGTGAAGAGCTGCAAAAGGCGATTCGCCATCAGGAAAGTCGCCCGATTCTCAAGCTGGGCGAGGCACTGAGACAGCTGGAGCTGATTACCGAGGATCAACTGCAGCATGCCTTGAACAAGCAGAAGGAAAACCGCGGTATTCCGTTGGGTCGCATTCTGGTCGACATGGGCATCGTCGATGAGCAGACCCTCAAGGGCACGCTGGCGAAAAAGCTGGGCATCCCGTATGTCAGTCTGAGTAAATTCAACTTTGACCCGAATGCCATACGCCTGATTGGCGCGCCCGTGGCCCGCAAGCATCTGCTGATACCGCTGTGTATGTATGAAGGCGCATTGGTGGTGGCGTTTGAAGATCCGATGAATGTGAAGGCGATTGATGAGGTACGCTTTCTCACGCAGATGAAAACCCTGCCTGCCATGGCCTCGCGTGAAGATATCGTCACGGCGATTGACAGCTTTTATGGTCGCAGCGGTGCGTTTGAATTCAGCAAAAGCAAGGATGACATGCTGGATTTCGACCTGAAATCCAGCAATGTCGCCGGCATGCAGATTGATGACCTGGCCACCAAGCTGTTCAGCGAAGAGAACAGCATGCAGTTTGAGTCTGCCGAAGAGCCCGTGGCAGAGTCCGATAACACGCTGGTGCAGCTGGTCAATAAAATGATTCTGGATGCTTATCAGGATGGCGTATCGGATATTCATATTGAAACCTATCCGGATCGCCGCAATACGCAGGTGCGTTTCCGCAAAGATGGCACGCTGGTGCAGTATCTGGAAATCCCGTCCAATTTCCGCAATGCCTTGATCTCGCGGATCAAGATCATGTCGCAGCTGGATATTTCCGAACGGCGCAAGCCACAGGATGGCAAGCTGGATTTCAAGCAATTCGGCCCGGCCAATGTCGAGCTGCGCGTGGCGACCATCCCCACCGCCAATGGGCTGGAAGATGTAGTGATGCGGGTGCTGGCGGCGGCCAAACCTGTACCAGTGGATAAACTCGGGCTGGCGCAGGACAAACTGGAAAACCTGAAAAAGCTGATGCAGCGGCCCTATGGGCTGATTCTGGTCTGTGGCCCGACCGGCTCAGGCAAAACCACATCGCTGCACTCGCTGATGGGGTACATCAACACCCCTGAACGCAAGATATGGACAGCCGAAGACCCGGTGGAAATTACCCAGCAGGGGCTGCGCCAGGTGCAGGTGAATGCCAAGATAGGCTGGACCTTCGCCGCCGCCATGCGCAGTTTTCTGCGGGCCGACCCGGATGTGATCATGGTGGGCGAAATGCGTGATCAGGAAACCACCAAGATCGGCATTGAAGCCTCATTGACCGGCCACCTGGTGCTCTCCACGCTGCACACCAATAGCGCGCCGGAAAGTATTGTGCGTATGCTCGACCTGGGCATGGACCCCTTCAACTTTGCCGATGCGTTGCTGGCGATCATGGCCCAACGTCTTGCCAAGACCTTGTGCGACAAATGCAAGGAAGCCTATGAACCCAGCCATGCCGAGCTGGAAGAGCTGGCGGCCGAATTTGTCCTTGGCACCAGCCATGGCGCGACGAAAGAACTGGCGCGCTTTCAGGAAGAATTTGCGCGTGAGGGCAAATTTACCCTTTATCGCGCCAAAGGCTGCAAAGAGTGCAACAACACCGGCTACCGTGGGCGTCTTGGCCTGTATGAGTTGATGATCGTGACGCCGGAAATCAAGCGCATGATTCAGAAACGTGCACCGGTGAGTGAACTGCTGGAAGAAGCCCTGAATAGCGGCATGCTGACGCTGAAGCAGGATGGCATCAACAAGGTACTCCAGGGCAAAACCGATATCGCGCAAGTGCGCGCCGTGTGCGTCTAGCGTTTATTGGGTAAGGCCGTTGGGGCTGGGGCGCTAGCCCCGCTCCGCGTGTTAAGTAGCGCGGCAGGTGCCAGTCATTTCCCGCTCACTGCGGCAGAGGCATGCGCGTCTCAGCCATACACATAGAGCTCGCGCGTGATATCCCCATAGCCCGCCTGCGTCAGCAGCGCGCGCTCAATATAGCGGCTCACGCGCTGCCGCAGCATGGGTACCAGCTCGCCATCAGGAAAGGTCTGCGGATACTTGAATGCCAGCCAGGCATAAAGGCTGATGTCCTGACTGAATTGTTCCGCCGGCTCCAGGTATTGCGGCCCGCTGCTGTCGAGCCAGGCCACATCCTCTGGCAGGCGCCTGCGCTTGTGGGCGGCATGGGCTTTCAGGCATTGAATGAAATAATCCATCTCGTGCCGCTTGTCGAAAGACACCGGGGCGCATGAAAACCGGAACTTGTCGGCCAGGGGCATATGAGGCGCCTGCTGGTCGATAAGATGCCCCAGCGCAATCTGCCCCTCGGCACTGGTGAGGTGAAACAGATCACTTTCCAGCGCTTGCCGGGAAAAGCTCTCCAGCAATTCCCCTATGCGCGCGGTGTGCACCCGTTGCGAAAGCCGCGCGATATCCGGCCAATTGGCGGCCACCGGCAATTGCTGCAACTCCGCACTATCCGATGTCGTCAGCATGTGTTGCAGATGCAGTAGTTCATCGGCCTCCACCGCGGCGACAAAGCCGGTGGGATAGATACCGTAACGTCCGGCACGCCCCGCAATCTGCCGGGTTTCGGTCGGGCCGATCAGGCGGCTCGCCACGCCATCAAATTTATGTACGGTAGTAAACACCACGCGCCGGATTGGCAGATTCAGCCCCATGCCAATGGCATCGGTCGCCACCAGCACATCAGCCTCGCCACTGGCAAAGCGTCGCGACTCGGTACGCCGCACTTCGGGCGACAATGCCCCGTAAATGGAGGCCACCGACAAGCCCCATTGCCGTATGCGCGCACTCAAGGTCAGCACATCCTTGCGCGTGAAGGCGATGACAGCATCGCCCTTTTGCAGCTTGCCTTTCAGCCGCGCCCGGTTGTAGCGTTCGCCGCAAATGGCGTGCTCTTCCAGGATTAATGGCGTTTTGCGCTCAAGCCGCGTCAGTTGCCACGGCTCATCCAGCGATTCCAGCAAGGCCAGGCAGATGGGCGTGACGGCATCCGAACCGCACACAAACACCTGCTGCGCGGGGACGCCAACCAGTGCGGCGGTCCAGGCATAGCCACGCGCCTCATCTTGCAGCATCTGGATTTCGTCGATGACAGCCACATCCACCACCTGATCCGGCCGCATCATCTCAACCGTGCAGGCCGTATGCCGGGCACCCGGCACCCAGTGCCGCTCTTCCCCGGTGACCAGATTACAGGGCACACCCGCTTCCATCAGCCGATCACGCACCTCCATTGCCAACAGCCGCAAAGGCGCCAGATAGACGCCGGATGCCGCTTGCTGCAGCACTTGCAGCGCTTCATAGGTTTTGCCGGAATTGGTAGGGCCAAGATAAAAATGGAAATGGCGCCGCATGCCGCGTGCTACAGGAAACGATGCGGGGTAATCGTGCAAGGCAGAGGCCGACAAGGAGGTATCTCGATGAGGTAGTAAACACTGCCCTCAATGTAGCAGATGCCGCCCCATATGGAAACGGAGCCTGACCGAATGGCCAGGCTCCGCGGTTTTTCAGCTAAAAGGGCGGTGTTATTTGAAGGCGTAAGTGGCATTCAACATGATCATGCGCGGATCACCCGTGTAACAGGCGCTCACGCTGGAGCAGGAGGCAATGTACTCCTTGTCAGCCAGATTGCGCGCATTCAGGGCAAAGCGCCATGGCCCCGTGCGGTAGAACAAGGCGGCATCGTACACGGTGTAATGCGGCGTGTAGAAGGTATTAAGATCATCCCCCGCCTGCTTGCCGATATAACGCGCGCCTATGCCTACGCCCAGGCCTTGCAGCCAGCGCCCCATGTCGTAATTGGCCCAGAGATTGGCCATGTTTTTCGCCACCAGAATCGGACGTTTGTGCAGCGTGCCTGTGGTGCTCTTGGTGATTTCGGCATCAATATAGCTGTAGCTGCCCACCACATTGAGCCGCGAGGTCAGTTGCCCGGTAGCCTCGATTTCCACACCGCGATGCTGCTGCTCGCCGGTCTGGATGTTGAATGCGGTGTTATTGGGATCCGTCGTCGTCACGTTCTGGCGCGTCAGGTCATACAGCGCCACGGTGGTGCCAAATGCCTTGTTCGGTGTTTCATACTTGAGGCCGATTTCACGCTGCTGACCGGTTTCCGGCTTGAAGGCGGAACCGTCTGCCCCGCTGCCGGTAACGGGTACGAAAGATTCGCTATAGCTGATATAAGGTGACCAGCCATTGCCAAAGGCATACAGCAAGCCGGCACGCCCGGTAGTTGCCCCCGGATTGGTGCGAGTTCTGCTGCCGCTCAGGCGTTTTTCCAATAGATCGGATTCATCGCGACGCAAGCCCAGCACCAGATTCCAGCCATCGCCAAACTTGATGTGATCCTGCAGATATAACCCTTTTTGTTCGAGCTTGTCTGTGCCGGTGGTCGCTGGCGTTGTAACGGCAACACCTATAGTCGGGCTGTAATTCGGGTTATAGAGATTAAGCGCGGTGACGCTGGCGCGTTTATCCGTGCGCTTGCTGTCAAAATGCAGGTAATCAAACCCCACCAGCACATCATGGCGCAAGGCCGCCGTGTCAAACTGCATGTTGAGCTGATTGTCCATGGTCAGCATCTGGCCATGCACATCGCGATACTCAATCCGGCGAGCGTAGTTAAGGCCGTTGGCAGACAATGATGTCGGACTGGTAAACGCACCTTCCAGGTCATAATCATTCACGCGCATGCTCTGCTTGAATTTGATGGATGGGGAAAACGCGTGCTCAAACAGATACCCGACTTGCGTCTGCTCGGTGCTGTATTTATCCACACCGGGCACGCCGACAAACCGGCTGTATGAAATTGGGCCATTGGGATTGGCTAGCACGGTACCACGCGCAGGCAGGCCACGAATCGGCACAAAGTCACTCTTCTGATAGCTTGCCAGCAAGGTCAGGCTGGTCTTGTCGCTGATATCCCAGGTTAATGACGGCGCAATATAGGTACGCTGGCGATCGACAAAATCTACCTGGTCGTCGCTCGCGGATGAAATGCCCACCAGGCGATAACGCACCGTGCCGTCCTCATTCAATGCATCCGAAAAGTCGGCGGTCAGTTGCTTCTGATTGTAATTGCCCAGGCCGATGCCGATTTCGGCAATTGGCTTGTCAGTTGGCCGTTTCGTCACCAGATTAACCAGCCCACCGGGAGAAATCTGGCCATAGAGTACGGATGCCGGGCCTTTCAGCACCTCGATACGTTCAAAGGCAAACGGCTCGTTCTGTATCCACATGTCGTTATCCATGCGCATGCCATCACGCAGCACATAAGCACTCTGCACAAAACCGCGGATGGAAATATCATCCAACCCACGCCGTCCGCGCTGCCCGGCATCGACCCCAGCGGTAAAGCGCAAAGCCTCTGCCAGCGACTGTGCGCCCTGATCGCGGATCTGCTCACTGCCAATCACCGTCACGGACTGGGGGGTTTCTGATAACGCGGCATTGGTTTTGGTGGCCGTTTGCGAACGGCTGGCTTTGTAGCCTTTCACTGGCCCAGTGGCCGACTCCTCCTGACGGGCGCTGACAGCGACTTCCGGCAATTCAGCGGCATCCTCCGCCACCTCAGCATAGACAGACCAATACGGCATCATCAAGGCGCAAACAACGCCCCACTTTAATTTCATAACAGCTCCTGCGTGTATATTTGCGTCCCGCATTATACATCTCAAATGATAATTGATATCATTTACAATTTGAGATAATACACGCTACCCGTCCGCCTCATTCATCCAGGTCTACGGCAGGCATCCTTGCTATTTCCAATCGCGACACCAAAGAACAGGCTCTCGCCCTCATGTCCAGAAAATTGTTTGTCCGCCTGCATCGTTATGCAGGGTTAATCCTAGTGTTGTTTTTAACGGTTGCGGGACTGACCGGAGCATCGCTGGCGTTTTATCACGAGCTTGATGAATGGCTGAATCCGGACTGGATGCTGGTGACGCCCACGGCAGGCTCACCAGTGCCGCTGGCACAACTTGCACGCAAGGTCAGTCAGGCCTATCCCGACCATCAGATAGCACGCATTGAGTTTCAGCACAGCGCCGATCGCGCATTGATTGTGCGTATGGATAGTAAACAGACTGGCGACGACGCCCCTCTTCCCATGCAGGTATTTGTTAACCCTTATACCAATCAAATTCTGGGCGCCTGCGAATGGGGCAAGGTGGATATCAGTCGTCAGGGCTTGATGCCATTCCTGTTCAAATTGCATGACACACTTCATCTGCCAGGAAAAATTGGAAAATGGCTATTGGGTGGCGTTGCCATACTTTGGCTACTGGATTGTTTTGTTGGATTTTATTTGGCTTTGCCACGACATGGTCTACTGCCAGCGCCCGTACAGTTCATGAAAAAATGGGCGCCCGCCTGGAAAATAAAGTATCAGGCAAATGCAACTCGCGTAAATTTTGACCTGCATCGTGCCAGTGGCTTGTGGCTGTGGCCCGTGCTGGCTGTCGTCGCATTCAGCAGTTTTTACCTCAATCTCAACCGGGAAGTGTTCAGACCGGTGATGGGCATGATAATGCCCTTCAGCCCTCTTCCTGGTGATAGCTTGCCCAAAGTGAAAGATGGGGAGATTTCACTGGATTGGGATGCTGCTTATCAGCGTGGCTTAGCCTTGCGGCCCGCCAGTGCGGATGATTACCGGGTTGCCAATATTTCATACTTGGCCAAGCAGAATGTCTACCGGTTGACCTTTGATGAACGTCAACCCAATGCCTGGCTGACCTTCAAGCGTGAGCAAGTGTTTTTTGATGCAAACACAGGCGAACTGAAAGCCCAATACGGCTACGCACGAGGCAAAACGGGAGATCGCTTGAGTATTCTGCAATATCCGCTACATACCGGGCAGATATTTGGCTTGCCCGGGCGCATACTCATTTTAGTCACCGGCTTGCTGACCGTATTGCTGGCTTGGACCGGTGTCTTTATCTGGCTCAAAAAGCGCCAGGGCCAAAAATAGTCCGATGGCCAATGGCTTGGAATCAGCCATTGGCCATTAACTCCCAGATATCGCTCCGATTAAAAGTCCACCGTGGCAGAGAAAAATGCCATGCGCGGTGTGCCATACGTCAGGCCATTCACGCTATCGCTAGTGCTGACGGTAGCCCAGTAATGCTTGTCGAGCACGTTATCTACCGTGGCGCGCAGGGTTACGTTTTTACCCGCCGAAACAAACCGGTAGCGGGCACCAAGATCCAGCCGCGCCCAATCCGGAATCTCGCGCGTATTGGCAGCATCTACATATTGATCACTGGTATAGATGGTACGTGCCGTCCAGGTAAAACCAGGTATGGCAGTAACATCCCACTCCATGCCGAGATTGGCATTCACTTTGGCTACGCCTGGCGCAGTATTGCCATCGTTCGCGCCACCCAGTGTCTTTTTCAATTTGCCATCCAGCAGTGTCACCCCACCCAATACACGCACGCCACTCACGGGCTCCCCATACAGAGACCACTCCAGGCCCGTGTTGTGTTGCTCGCCATTCAACCCAAAAACAAGGGTAGCGGGGTCGCGAAATGTACTTGGACGTTCAATCCGGAACAATGCCAAGGTAGAAGCGAAGTTACCAAGATCCAGCTTCGCCCCCACTTCAACCTGCTTGGTTTTGGCTGGAGGAAAAATATCTCCCGCATTGGCAGCATTTGTAGGGGCCATAGCGGTCTGGGTCAGCGACTCAATGTAGTTTCCATAAAGAGCGAGATGGTCGAGCGGCTTTACCGTAAAAGCGAACGTCGGCGTTAGTGCGTCTTCGTCATACTTGGCACGCACGGGCCCTGTCACCAGATAGGTTTTATTAAGAACCGCCTGCTTGCGGACGCCTATGGTGATTTGCAGACGATCATCCAGCATGGATAAAGTATCGCTCAGGGCAATACTGCTCAAGTCGGTCTCCGCTGTTCGTGGAGGTGTATTGGACATGCCAATCACGGCTGGCTCCACCCCATTCACCGGGTTGTAAATGTTGGATGCTACCGTGCCTATTTCATTTTCCAGATTACCAAACTGGATACGATACAAACTGGTATTGAGATTCACCGTGTGGTGAACCGCACCAGTATCAAACATGGTGCGCACGCCCGCCTCTCCAGACACCGTATCCTCATGCCTTAGAAAACGATTCACGGTACTCGTATTGACCGTAGTGTTACCGGTCGTGGTAACAAAATTGCCCGCAGAATCGACCGCCACCGGCACTCGCAGAAAATCATATCGTCCGCGACGAGCCCCCACCGCGGCGTAGGCTGTGATAGCAGGTGAAAAATCATATTCGCCACGCACGGCAACGGTCGTGTCTATGGTATTGGCATAAGACCAGCGCTGGGCAAAGTTGCGCGTGACCTTATCGGCATCAGGCACGGCGGCCAGAACACCACCGCGGCTGTTCAAGGTTACCCGTTCCATTGGTGCCGTGCCTCGATTCTCGTAATGCCACACATCCGTAGACAGGCGTAAATTTTCACCTCGAAAATCCAGCCCCAAGGTCATGAGTGAACGCTCTATTCTCTGATCATTCGAAAATGCCGTCCTACCATCCTGATATACCGAGTTCAGACGAATGCCAAACTGGTTATCGCTACCGAAGCGTCGACCAATATCCACATGCCCGCCAAGAACCGAGCTTGAGGCATAGTTAGCGGTAAACTGGGTAATCGGTGCATCTGTCGCCCGCTTGGCAATCACATTGATCGCACCGCCAACGCCACCCGTAGGTGCCATGCCATTCAACAAACTGTTAGGCCCCTTGAGCACTTCAACTCGCTCAACCCCCTCCAGTGGTACTGTGTAATTGGGAACCAGCCCGAACAATCCGTTCAGCGCCACCTCCCCATTCGATAGAGAAAAACCACGGATGGAGAACTGATCAAAGCGACCAAACCTGGGGTTGTTATTGCGAATGGATGAGTCGTTTTCGACAATATCCGCTAAGGTCGTCGCCTGCTGGTTCTGAATGAGCTCACGGGTATAGCTAATCACACTATATGGCGTATCCAGCACTGACTTATTGCCCAGCAATCCCACCCGCCCCCCTCGCGCGACTTGACCACCCACATACGCAGGCATCAACTCGCCAGGCAAAACCGTGTCTGCCGACTTATCAACAACATGGACAGTATCCAGTGTTGTCGCAACTGGCGTTGCCGCTGCACTCTGCTGTGCTTTCTTTTTATCCGCCAGTTGCTGCTCTGTCACCTCCTCTGCAGACCCGCCCGTAGAAAATGCCAACAGTAATAAAGCACCCGCTGCCTTGCCAGAAACTTGTATGGGATCGACCGTACTGGTCAGTAAAGAGAAGCGAGACATTATTTTCCTTGCATATCATTGTTATTAAGAAGCATTTATAAATAATAACAATTCTCATTAACAATGTCGATGCTTAAGAATCCAGTTCGGAACCCATGAACGAGCCGAGCGATAACAAAACGTGAAGATTCCAACGCCTTGGAAAAACGTGATAGTCCGGGAACAGGAATAAACGAGATATCGCGCTGATCGCGCGAACATGAAAAAGCGGCATGAAAAAAGGGGTTAGTTACCTAACCCCTTTTGGATACTGGTCGGGACGGCAAGATTCGAACTTGCGACCACTTGCACCCCATGCAAGTACGCTACCAGGCTGCGCTACGCCCCGATGTCGCTAAAGCAACAAGGCCTGCATTATAGCGGAATGAACTGGAGGGAACAAACAGGAAATTGGTTTTTAGTGGGCGCGCAGCAGATCAAGCACTTCACGCAACTCGCTGCGCAACAAACCAACATCCAGTTGCGGATAGGCGGAGGCAGCTGAGGAATGCTCAACCTGCTTTTCCACCACAGTTTCAGGTGGAGCTTCTACTGCTTGTGCCGCATCATCAAGCCTGTTGCGGGCGCCGCTGATAGTGAAGCCTTGCTCATAGAGCAATTCACGGATACGGCGAATCAGCAGAACTTCATGGTGCTGGTAATACCGGCGATTACCACGGCGCTTGACGGGTTTGAGCTGCGTGAATTCCTGCTCCCAATAGCGCAAGACATGGGGCTTAACGCCACATAGCTCGCTGACCTCACCAATGGTGAAGTAACGCTTGGCAGGAATCGGCGGCAACACAACCTTAGGCGCGGTCTCCGGCATAAGCCTCCTCTACCTTTAGCTTGAGCTTCTGGCTGGCATGAAACGTGACGACACGGCGTGCCGTGATCGGGATTTCTTCGCCGGTTTTGGGGTTGCGGCCTGGCCGCTCTGATTTTTGACGTAATTCGAAATTGCCGAAACCCGACAGTTTTACACTGTCTCCTGATTCCAAAGCCGTACGTATTTCTTCAAAAAACGCTTCGACCATATCTTTGGCCTCACGTTTGTTCAGCCCAACCTGTTCAAAGAGCAAATCAGCCAGATCGGCTTTGGTTAATGTCATGCAAATCTCCCAACTACTTTTCTTAACTTTCGCACCATCGCGACGCATTTTCTAAAAACTGGCGCCCCATTGGCGTTCTAATTTCTTAATTCCGCACCATGTTTGGTCTTGAGCAATGCTAGCAAATTACTCATGACGGCATCTGCCTCAGCATCCGTCAAAGTTTTTTGAGTATCTTGCATAAGCACAAGAAATGCAAGGCTTTTTTTGTTTTCTGGAACACCTTTTCCGCGGTAAATATCGAACAATGCGATGTCTGAAATCAAGACATTTTTCGCATCATTCATGGTATCCAACAGCGCTTGAACAGGGGTTGCCTCATCCACAACCACGGCAATATCGCGTCGCACAGGCGGGAACTTAGCCACCTCTTGATATCTAGGCAACTGAACGGTAAGCAAAGGGGCAAGATCACATTCAAACACCACCGTGCTGCGTGGCAATTGATAATGCTGTTGCCACTTGGGGTGTAACTTGCCCAGCCAGCCGATGATCTTGCCATCCAGCAAGATATGGGCAGATTGACCTGGATGCAGCGCCGGATGCGTGGCGGCCTGATACACAGCGCGTCCGTGCGTCAGCGCATCCACCTGGGCTTTCACATCATAGAAATCCACATCACGCTCATCTTCAGCCCATTGCTCAGGGTGGGCAGCACCGTAAGCCAACCCGGAGACACGCATGGTTTCAGCATAGCCGGAGTCCGCTTTATGATAGGCGGAGCCAATTTCAAACAGTTTGGCGCGGGGCTGCTTGCGGTTGAGATTATAAACCAGCGTCTGCAACAGACCGCCCCACAAGCCGCTACGCATCACGCTCATGTTGCTGGCGATGGGGTTTTTCAGCACAATCGCGTCATTATTCCCCAGCAAGTCACGTTCCCAGCTGGCATCCACAAAACTGTAGCTGACGATTTCCTGATAGCCACCAGCCACCAGGGCATCGCGCACCCAGGCACGATTCAGTTCGCTACCTGAGGCAGGCAACATGGCCAATCTGGCTTGCGGCGCAATCGCGGGGATATGCTCATAGCCATGCAGGCGAGCCACTTCCTCGATAAGGTCTTCCTCAATTTCGATATCAAAGCGATAACTGGGAGGCGTAATCTCGTAACGACCATCCGACTCACGTGCCTCGAAACCAAGGCGGGCAAATATGGCCGATACTTCGCTACGCTCCAGCGGGATACCCAGCACCGAAAGCAGTCGTTCATAGCGCAATGTCACCGGTTTGCGCGTGGGCAAGGCAGATTTGACTTCGACAACATCACCAGGCTCACCACCGCAAATCTCTAGAATAAGCGCAGTTGCACGTTCCAATGCCTGACGGGTGCTGCCAAAATCCACGCCACGTTCAAAGCGATACGACGAGTCCGTCGACAAGCCCAGGCGGCGTGCTTTGCCAGCGATCACGCCGGGGGCAAAGTATGCACTTTCCAGGAAAATGTCGCGTGTCTCCAGTGAGACAGCCGAATCCAGACCACCCATAATGCCGGCCAAGGCCAGCGGCCCCTGGGCATCGGCGATCACCAGCATATCCTGTTGCAAGTTCGCTTGCTGCTGATTCAGCAAGCTCAGCGCCTCGCCAGAATTGGCATATCGCACCTCGATATCGCCCTGCAGCTTCCCAGCGTCAAAGGCATGCAGAGGCTGCCCCAGTTCCAGCAATACATAATTGGTAATATCGACAATCGCACTGATGCTGCGAATACCACTACGCTCCAGACGTCGTTGCATCCAGTCGGGTGTCGCCACGGCGGCATTCACGCCACGGATGCTGCGCCCACTGTAATACGGGCAAGCTTCGGCTTCTCTTACGGCGATCTTGACGCCAGTGCTGGCAGCCGGACTTATTTGATCAATCGCCGGCACCTGCAATGCTGCACCTGTGATCGCAGCCACGTCACGGGCGATGCCGACGATACTCAGGCAGTCGCTACGGTTAGGCGTCAACTTCAATGTAAACAGCTGATCATCGAGTTGCAGGAAATCACGAATATCCGTACCGGTTACCGCCTCTGCAGGCAGCTCCAGCAAGCCACTGCTCTCTTCGGCAAGCCCCAGCTCCTTGGCGGAGCACATCATGCCAAACGACTCGACACCGCGTACTTTGGCTTGCTTGATGTTAAAGCCAGGCAAGGCCGCACCAACCATGGCGCATGGCGCCTTCAGGCCCACGCGCGCATTGCTGGCGCCACAGACGATCTGCAGGGGCGTACCCGAGCCGACATCCACTGTTAATACTTGCAGGCGATCCGCATCCGGATGCTTTTCTGCCGTCAGCACTTCTGCCACCACGACGTGACTGAACGCTGGCGCCACAGCGTCCATCGCTTCCACCTCAAGGCCAGCCATGGTCAAGGCATGACCGAGCTGCTCACTGCTAATGGCAGGATTGACGTACTGGCGTAACCAAATTTCTGAGAATTGCATGATCGTTAACCAAACTGCTTGAGGAAGCGAAGATCGTTTTCGAAAAACAGGCGCAGGTCATTCACGCCATACCGCAGCATCGTCAGGCGCTCAACGCCGAGGCCAAAGGCAAACCCACGATATTTTTCACTATCGATGCCCACATGCTTGAACACTTCGGGATGCACCATGCCGCAGCCACCGATTTCCAACCAGCCACCATTCCAGCTCATATCCATTTCGGCAGAGGGCTCAGTGAAGGGGAAAAACGAAGGACGGAATCGCACTTCCAGATCTTCACGCTCGAAGAAACGCTGCAAGAAATCCTGCACAACGCCCTTGAGGTTGGCAAAGCTGATGTCTTCATCGACCCACAAGCCTTCCACCTGATGGAACATGGGCGAGTGGGTGGCATCGGAATCCACACGATACACGCGGCCAGGCGCAATGATTTTCAACGGTGGGGTCTTGTTTTGCATGTAATGGACTTGCACAGGCGAGGTGTGCGTACGCAACACATGCTGCTCATCCACATAAAACGTGTCGTGCATGGCACGCGCAGGGTGATCTTCAGGAATATTCAGGGCGGTGAAATTATAGAAATCGGACTCGATTTCCGGGCCTTCAGCGACATCAAAGCCAATGGAGTGAAACAGTTGCTCAATCCGTGCCAGCGTCAGCGAAACCGGATGGGCACCGCCTCGATCACCACTTCGGGCAGGCAATGTCACATCCAGCGCCTCGCTGGAAAGCTGACGTTCCTGCTCCGCCAGCAACAGCGTATCGCGACGGTTGCGCAAAGCTTCTTCTACGCCCTGCTTCACCACATTTATCGCCGCGCCGGCGGCGGGACGCTCTTCGGCTGACAGCTTGCCCAAGCCCTTCAATGCATCGGTCAAGGCACCACTCTTACCGAGGAATCGTGCCTTGGCCTGCTCCAGATCATTGAGATTGTCACACGCAGCAAACGCGCTTTGTGCCTCGCTCAGGATGTGATCAAGATGTTGTGTCATATATTCTTGAGACCTTACTTGCATGTGTCATGCATCAATAAACCAGGGCATTTTCATCAGCATTCAGATGCAGGAATTCCATCGAAAATCCACAGCGAAACGGCTGAGGGAAAAACCCAATAAAAAAGGAGGCACAAGGCCTCCTTTTTCAATTGCCGGATTTAAGCGGCAGCAAGGCCCGATTTTGCCAGCTCGGCAAACTTGGCAAATGCCACTTTGTCGAACACAGCCAGATCGGCCAATACCTTGCGATCCACTTCAATAGCAGACTTCTTCAGACCGTTGATGAAACGGCTGTATGTCAAACCATACTCACGTGCACCGGCGTTGATACGCGCGATCCACAAAGCACGGAATTGACGCTTTCTTTGACGACGGTCACGGTATGCATATTGACCAGCCTTCATTACCGCTTGCTTGGCAATGCGGTATACATTCTTGCGACGACCACGGTAACCCTTGGCAGCGTCTAAAACCTTCTTATGACGTGCGCGGGCGATGACACCACGTTTTACTCTAGGCATGCTCTATCTCCTTATTGAGTTGGCATCATGGCGCGTACGCGCTTGACGTCAGTTGCGGAAATAATAGCCGTGCCACGCAGGTTACGCTTCTGCTTGGTGGTCTTCTTGGTAAGGATGTGGCGCAGGTGCGAATGGGTACGCTTAACCTTGCCATTACCCAAGAACTTGAAGCGCTTTTTGGCGCCACTCTTGGTTTTCATTTTTGGCATTTTTTTCTCCTGAAGGAACAATAAAAAAGAGCGATCGGGCATGCCTTTAGCCGCGTCGCTACCTCTTGCTGCTTGATACTGGCAGCATTTAGCGCCAGCCATCATCAAAACAGCCCTCTATTATAACGCAATAACGGGCTGAAGTTAATGCACTTACTTCTGCTTCTTGTGCGGACCGAGGACCATCACCATCTGACGGCCTTCCATCTTGGGGAACTGCTCAACCACCGCATGTTCCTGCAAGTCGGCTTCCACACGTTTCAAAAGTGCGAGCCCAAGTTCCTGGTGGGTAATTTCACGGCCACGGAAACGTAAGGTAATCTTGGCCTTGTCGCCTTCCTGCAGGAAACGGATCAGGCTACGCAGCTTGACCTGGTAATCGCCTTCATCCGTGCCTGGTCGGAATTTCACTTCCTTGACCTGAACCTGCTTCTGCTTGAGACGAGCCTCGTGCTGACGCTTGCTTTCGGCATATTTGAATTTGCCGTAATCCATCAAGCGACAGACTGGTGGCTGCGCCTGAGGCGCAATCTCAACCAGATCAATATCAGCTTCTTCCGCTTTTGCAAAAGCCTCATTGAGACTCATGATCCCCAGCGGCTCGCCATCAACCCCCACCAATCGAATCTGTTGTGCAGTAATGTCACCGTTGATTCGTATTTCTTTTTCTTGAGCTATCGCAAATTCTCCAAATTAATCATTAAACGGCCATGCATAAATTTAAACCTTGGCGCCAACGTCCGCCTTGAGCCGCTCTATAAAAGCGCTCACCGACATGGAACCAAGGTCTTCACCCTTGCGGGTACGCACAGCCACTTGTCCGCTTTGCATTTCGCGGTCACCTGCCACTAGCAGATAAGGCAGCTTCTGCAAGCTATGTTCGCGAATTTTATAGGTTATTTTCTCATTCCTCAAGTCCGAATCGACCCGGAAGCCGTTTTTCCTGAGTTCGGCGACCACTTCCTGCACATAAGCAGACTGGCTATCGGTGATATTGAGGACCATGGCCTGAACAGGGGCGAGCCAGGTAGGCATCGCTCCGGCATAGTTTTCAATCAGGATACCCAGGAAACGCTCCATGGAACCGACGATGGCGCGATGCAGCATCACAGGGTGCTTGCGCGTGTTGTCCTCAGCCACATACTCCGCGCCAAGGCGCTCTGGCAAGTTGAAGTCCAGCTGTATAGTACCGCATTGCCAGAGGCGACCCAGACTGTCTTTCAGAGTGAATTCAATCTTGGGACCATAAAACGCGCCCTCGCCCGGTTGCAGGTCGAATGCCAGATTGTTTTCCCGCAATGCCGCTGCCAGGGACGCTTCGGCTTTATCCCAGGTTTCATCAGAACCCACGCGCTTTTCAGGGCGAGTCGAGAGCTTGACCAGCACATCGTTAAAACCAAAATCCTTGTAAGCCTGGTACAGCATGACAATAAAGTCCGCGACTTCCTGCTTTACTTGATCTTCAGTACAGAAAATGTGTGCGTCATCCTGGGTAAACCCACGCACGCGCATCAGACCATGCAATGCGCCAGAGGGCTCGTTTCGGTGGCAGGAACCAAACTCGGCCAGTCGCAGGGGCAGGTCACGATAGCTGTGCAAACCACTGTTGAATATCTGGATATGGCCAGGACAATTCATCGGCTTCACCGCATAATCGCGGTTTTCCGAGGATGTGGTGAACATGTTTTCACGGTAATTTTGCCAGTGACCAGACTTCTCCCACAGGGAGCGGTCCATGATGGTCGGCGTTTTGACTTCCTGATAACCGTACTGACGGAACAGGCCGCGCATGTACTGTTCCACTTCCTGCCACAAGTTCCAGCCTCGCGGATGCCAGAACACCATGCCGGGCGCTTCGTCCTGCATGTGAAAATAGTCCAATTGCTTGCCCAGCTTGCGGTGATCGCGCTTTTCCGCTTCTTCCAGCATGTGCAGATAGGCTTCCAGGTCTTCCTTTTTGGCCCAGGCAGTACCGTAAATGCGTTGCAGCATTTCATTGTTAGAATCGCCACGCCAGTAGGCACCAGCCACCTTCATCAGCTTGAATGCCTTGAGCTTGCCAGTGGAGGGCACATGCGGACCACGACAGAGGTCGGTGAAATTGCCTTCGGTATAGAGCGACACATCCTGGTCAGCCGGAATGGAGGCAATGATTTCCGCCTTGTAGGCCTCGCCTATGGACTGGAAATACGCCACGGCTTCATCGCGCGGCAACACCTTGCGGGTGACCTGCTCATCCTTTTTGGCGAGCTCGGCCATTTTCTTTTCAATGGCTTCCAGATCTTCCGGCGTAAATGGGCGCTTGTAGGAAAAGTCATAGTAGAAGCCGTTATCAATGACGGGGCCAATGGTTACCTGGGCTTCCGGGAACAACTCTTTGACCGCATACGCCAGCAAGTGGGCAGTGGAGTGGCGAATGACTTCAAGCCCGTCCGCATCCTTGTCGGTAATGATGGCGAGGTCTACATCCTCGGCGATCTCGAAAGACGTATCCACCAGGCGAGGCTCCTGCCCCGGCAATGTGACTTTGCCTGCCAGTGCGGCACGAGCAAGGCCAGCGCCTATGCTTTGCGCAACCGCAGCAACGGTTAAGGGGGCGTCGAACTGTCGTTCAGAGCCGTCAGGCAAACGTATTACCGGCATAGTGATCTTTCAAGCTATTAAGGGGACTACAGATGTAAAAGTCGTTGATTTAACGGCTTTCCAGCGTATGGGGGAGGATGCCGCCCAACGGGAAATTATCGCACAAAGCGCAAAAACTGGACAACATCCCTGGCCAACTGAATCATGCTAGGCTATTTATGACCCATTTGCGGCAACGCAGGCGCCTGAACACCTCATGTTGAACACGCCTGTATGCCGCACATTCATGACGAGAGCCCATGCAAACAGCCCCACCTGACAATACAGACATCGCAGCCAGCCGCTTTCTGGCGGGATTGGATGCGGACTGGCAACGCCTGGTCACCTTGGTGGGGCCTTGCGCCATTCAGCGCCGCGAGCAGCGCGAACCTTATGAGGCGCTGGTACGCGCCGTCGCCCACCAGCAATTGCATGGCAACGCCGCTGCCGCCATATTGTCCAGACTGATGGCAAGCTTTCCGCATGATAGTTTCCCAAGTGCTGAGCAGCTTGCAACCGCGGATGAAACACAGCTCAGAAGCTGCGGTCTATCCATGGCAAAAGTCAACGCCATCCGGGGCATTGCCGCAGCCACGCTGGCGGGCACCGTCCCCAGCGCCAGCATCGCTGCGGACATGAGCGAAGAAGAGTTGATCACCCGTCTCACCTCGCTGAAGGGCATAGGCCGGTGGACGGTAGAAATGCTGCTGATATTTAGCCTGGGACGCAATGACGTGCTGCCGGTGGATGATTTTGGCGTACGCGAAGGCTGGCGCCTGCTTAAAAACCTGCCTGAGCAGCCTAAGCCCAAAGCCCTGGCGGTGATTGGCGAACAATGGAAACCCTACCGCAGTATTGCTGCGTGGTATTTATGGCAAGCAGCCAACCTGGGTAAACGTGGCGCGCTGATACCAGACAAGGAGCCAGTAGAATGAATCCAGAAAAAGCACGTGAAGAGTTGATCCGAGCCACTCATCTGGCGATGGCTGGCCAATGGGATGCCGCGCACAACATTGCCCAGGCCTCGGGGCATCCCATCGCGCACTGGATTCACGCCGTGTTGCACAAGATAGAACCCGACGAGGGCAACAGCCGCTACTGGTATGCGAGGACTAGCCATCGGTATGAGGAATACGAGACGCCGGAAGAAGAGTGGCAGGCGATATTGGCTGAGCTTTCTGAGCCCTGAACAAAGCCCTGAAGCTCACCGCTCTGTGGACTTCAAACCCACTGGCAAGGCCGCCGCCAGCCAGCCGCTGTTTCAATTGCTTTCATTTATTACATTTTTCTGTAACAAATGTCTGTCACAATGCAATCGTTGGTTTTACCCAAGCCAACGATTTCTCAACATCAAAAATCCCAAAAGGACATTATGCTTATCAAGTTTTTCATTCTGTTTGCCATACCCTTTGTCTTTACTGCATTCAGCGCTGGTTTAGGCTGGTTTGCCAATGAAAGCGACGGCGCCATGCTGACCGGCACAACCGGCTTTGTGGTTTCGGCCGCGTGGGCTTTCTACAGCTGGGCGACATCGCCACTTCACCGTCGACAGCCCATCAGCCGCCAGAGCGCAAATCGCTCCCCGGCCGCCACGGTCAAAATAGCCCGTCTTAAGGCGTGCTAATACATAAAAAGGCAGCCTGAGCTGCCTTTTTTGTTAATTCCAGCCAGTCTCCATCTTTCTCAAGCCTGGTCGCCACCCGCATCGCGCGCCGCATGCAGACTGGCATTCAATCTGTCCACCACTTCGGCCCAATCGGCATCTGCCTGGATGGCTTCACGCAGGAATGCCGCCTGCGATAGCGTCCAGAATGGGGCCTCGCTCAACGCCAGACCCGTGTGCAAATGGCCATGCGTGCTAATGAACTCCACTATCGATGCTTCATCCGAAGGCAATCCTAGCTGCTCAAACAATTGAGCCATTTCATGCGCAGGGCTTTCCATGCATTACCTCCCATTATTGATCTCACCACCAATGTGACCGCCATCACGCCATGGCGTTCGCGCTACATTTTCTGGCGGATGGCCAGCACGGCCTGATTGCGCAAGGTACGCAACAAGGACAACTGTCGCTGCGAGATCTGCATGCTGTTGGCGGTAGGCATATCGGCATAAAACAGGGCAATGGGTTTTTCCTTGATGACGATAGGCAACAGCAGCAAGCTGCCCGTCGTCACCATGGCGCGATACCAGGCGGGAATTTTGTCCGCAATATTGGGCGCATTGATGTCCGCGATGGAGAGATCGGCGGCCTTGCTGAGCGCAATCTGAAACACATCGGGTGTGGTATTGATGGGAAAGCGAAACTTGGGCAGCATGGCTTCGGCATCTTTGCCAAAACCAAAGCGGGCCGCCATCACGTTGTGCTTGGCATCGCGCACGCAGATAATCGTGCGCTGAAACTCCATGCCGCGGTGCATGGTTTCCAGCACCATCTGCATGATGTCATTCAGCTGATGGTCTTCCACCAGGGTATTGGTGACATCCTGAATACCCGCCGACAGGATGGCATCGGCATCGTGCCGGTCAGCATCCCCATCCTCCGCATCGGCAATATGCCCCATGTCCAGCCGCGTGATACCGGCCATGCTATCCACTTCAGGAGGCTGCTGTTTGGCGACTGGCTCTTCCTCCCCGGCCCACTGCCGCATTTTTTTCATCAGGGCGCTTTGGGCGAGATTGATGCTGACGATACCGGCGCGTGCCGACATTTCAGCCAGGCTGGACTCTATCGCCGCACGCAACTGTGGCTCGGTAATCGCCACGGCATCCTTGTAGCGCTTCATGATCTTGCGTATGCCCTGAGTTTGCTGCTCGGCATCGCCATGCGCAATCACCGCACAGAGCTCGTTGGCGAGATTGACCGTCACCGTCAGGGTTTCCAGCTCGCCATAGGGCTTGATCACCTCACCCACCAGCCTCTGCATGCCGGCCAGCAGACGGGGCGGGAAATTCCAGCTCTTGGCAACGCCCACGCCCAGCTCGCTATAGCCTATGCCCAGCACCTTTACCGCTGCCTTCTCCTCACCGTCGCCCTGTTCCACCAGCCGCGCGACTTCCTGGCTTTCTTCAAAGAAATAAAACGTCGCCAACAGCTTGCCCAGATTCCGAAACATGGAGCAGATCATGGCCTCCTCGGCATCGCGTATATTGCGCCCCGAGGAAAATTGCGCGGCCAGTATCCCGGCAAAATACGATGACAGCACATCGTCCTTCAGCTGGGCGGCCTGTGCCTTGTTCTGGAGAAACTCAAACAGTATCAGCGTCATCGCGACATTGCGAACAGTCTCAAAACCCAGGATCACCACCGCCTTGGAAATGGTGTTGATCTTGCCGCCAAATTGGCCGTAGGTGACGGTATTCACCAGTCGCAGCAGCTTGTTGGTCAGGGCAAAGTCCTGCAGGATGGTCTTGGTGAGAATGTTGGTACTGGCAGACTCGTCATCCACCACGCGATTGATCTCGCTCAAGGTAGACGACAAAATCGGGAAATCACTCTTGCTCTGCATGCGCCGCAGCAAAAACTCAAGCGTGCTGTGCTTGCCATCGTGCCCGGATTTTTCATCCTCGCGCGTCGGGTCAAGGTATTGCTGCAAGGCCTGGTTCATGGCGGCAGCATTGGCATAGCGGTCATCCGGATTTTTTGCCAGCGCTTTCAGGATAATGGCTTCCAGCTGGGCATCCACATGGATGTTGCGTTCAGACGGCGCGGTGGTGGCATCATGCAGCGTCTTGCGCAGCACCTCCTGCACATCATCGCCCTCCACTGCGGGCTGGCCCGTCACCAGCGCATACAACAGCATGCCTAGCGAATAAAGGTCGGCACGCGGCGTGATTGTTTTGCCGGTGACCATTTCGGGCGCCATGTAATGTGGCGAGCCTTCAATACGGCCCTGAGGTGGCTGGCTGATGCTGCGCGCAATCCCAAAATCCATGATCTGCGGCTGGCCGGTCGCGTTCAGCATGATATTGGCGGGCTTGATATCCAGATGCAGCACGTCCTGCGCATGCGCATAGGCAACGGCATCCAGCAGGCTGCTGACAATCTGCACGGCACGGGTCAGGGGCAGCCCGGGCTCCGCGTGCAGCAGCTGCGCCAGCGTCTGCCCTTGCACATAGGCATATACCAGATAGGGGGCGCCCTCGTGTTCTCCCGCATCAAACAGGGTCACGATATTGGCGTGCTGCAGCTTGCTGACGATACGCGCCTCCTGCAGCAGCGCGCCCATGCCCTCTTGCGTAGCATGCAGGGTTTTGATCGCCACATCGCGCCCCAGATGGCTGTCACGCGCAAGGTAAACAATGCCTTGCGCGCCTTTGCCCAGCATACGCACGATTTCAAAACGGCCGATCTTTGCCGCCATATGCTCTCCACCCATAGATGCGCCTTGCCGCTGACGGCATGCGCTGTGACTGTTATTGAACTGCTGGATTTATTATCCTGTGGTTCAACATAGCATATCCGGCCTTAAAGCCAAACGAGGAAACGCTAAATCTTGAGTTTGCTTCTTGCCAGCGCCGAAGCGGCGGTGCGGGTCTCTACCCCGAGCTTGGTGAACACATGCTCGAGATGCTTGTTGATGGTACGCGGACTGGTACCCAGGATGTCGCCGATATCGCGATTGGTCTTGCCCTGCATGGCCCAGTACAGCACCTCGGACTCGCGGCGGGTAAGTTTGAACGTGGTCATCAGCGCGTCTATCTTGGCGGCATCCGACTCTTCGTGCAGCAGAATCACCCACTGGTCATCGTTATCGATTTCCACCAGGGTAAAGATCAGGCGGCCACTGCCTTGCGGAATGGTCAGTGTCGGCTTGTTGAGCCCAGCAATGCCGCCCTCGAACAGCTCTTTCAGCCAGCGCACCAGCTCCGGCGGCATGGTAGCGCTATATTCCGGCATGGTTTCTTCACCAAAATAACGCTCCATCCACTGCCGCGCCAATGGTGTCTGCCAGACGATCTTGCCAGTGCCCGGCGTCACTGCAATCGCGGCCTGGCCAAATGCATCAAGCACGCCACGAGTCTGGTGTACCAGACGGGATGTCTTCAAATGTGCGCTGATACGTGCCAGTACCTCTGCCGTGCGTATGGGCTTGGTCACATAATCGGTGCCGCCCGCCTCAAACCCCGCCACAATGTTTTCGGACTCGGTGAGGCCAGTCATGAAAATCACCGGAATATGTCGCGTCACCAGCTCCTGCTTCAGGCGACGGCATACCTCAAAGCCATCCAGCCCCGGCATGATGGCATCCAGCAGAATGACATCAGGCTGAGCCTGTGCCGCTGTCGCCAGGGCCGTTGCGCCATCCTGGGCAATCAGCACCATAAAGCCGGATTCATCCAGGGCATCATGCAATACCGCCAGGTTATCCAGCACATCGTCAACGATCAGAACAACCGTCTGCGCGCTACGGTCATCATTCGCTTTTTTCATGGAGACTCACTTCTTCCAGTATTTTTCGCATGGCATCGAGCTGAAATTCTTTCAGCAGCCGCTGCATCAGGGTCACAAAGGGGCCGTATTGTGGGCCCAGCAAGGCAATGACTTCCAGTTTTTCTGCCACTCCACGCACAAAGCCGATTTTCAGGAATGACTGCAACTCATGCAGAAACTCCGGCGGCGGGAATAGCAAAGGCTCCTGCGGTGGTGGAGGTGGCTCCTCGGCAACGCTCTCGGCGCGTGTCACCCACTCCAGGCCCAGACGGTTACCCATCCAGCCCAGCAACTCAAACACATTCACCGGCTTGAGGATAATGTCTTCAGTCGGAATTCCGGCCGTGTTTTCCAGCCCCTTGTCGAAAGCATTGGCCGAAACAATCCCAATGCAGACATCGGATTGATGCACCTTGCGTATGATGTAGCTCGCTTCCCAGCCATCCATCACCGGCATCGCCAGATCCATCAAAATCAGATCGGGACGGAAATTGGGGTAGATCTCCAGACACTCACGACCATTGGCCGCCTGCGCCATTTCAAAGCCCAGCGGCTCCAGAATATTGATGATCAGCTCGCGGTCCACATGCTCGTTATCCACCACCAGCACCCGGCGACGCGGGCCTTTGTAAGCCACAGGCTGCGCAATGATGACCGACTGCATTTCGTTGCTGCTGTGAATTTGCGGCAAGAAGAGACGGATCTGAAACACGGTGCCACTGCCCACCACACTGCGCACACTCAACTCGCCGCCCATCAACTGCGTCAGCATCTTGCTGATGGTCAGCCCCAGGCCGGTACCTGCCACCGTGCTGTTATTAGCCGCACTGCCACGGGCAAAGGGCTCGAAAATCTCATCCAGCTCCTCTTTCAGAATGCCGGGGCCGGTGTCCTCGATCTCGATGACAGCCAGCTCGCGCGCATAGCGCAGCCGGAATACCACGCCACCCTGCCGGGTGAATTTCACGGCATTGCCCAGAATATTGATCAGTATCTGGCTCAGGCGCTTCTGGTCGGCGCGCACCATGTCGGGCAGATCGCCAGTGAGTTGATAGCTGAAGGTCAAGCCCTTGTTGCGGGCCTGCAGTTCAAACATATCGACCACCTGCTGGATAAACTCCGGCAGGCGCAAGGGCTTGATATCGAAGGTCAGCTTGCCACTCTCGATACGGGCAATATCGAGCGTACCTTCAATCAGCGATAGCAAATGCTCACCGCTACGCCGAATCACGCGGATGGCGGGCTGGCGGGCAGCGGGAATGGAAACATCGTTATCCAGCAGCTGGGCATAACCAAGAATACTGTTGAGCGGCGTACGCAACTCATGGCTGATACCCGTGATATAGCGGCTCTTGGCCTGATTGGCTTGCTCGGCCACCTGGCGCGCCTGTTGCAGCTCGGCGTCAGTTTGCCGGTGCAGTTCGATTTCGCGCAGCAGCAAACCGGTTTGGCGATTGGATTCTTCCTGCGCCACACGGCGGCTTTCACTGGTGAGCACCAGCCACCAGGCGATCACCGCACTGGCAAACACCAGCGCTGCAAATACCTTGAGGAAGGCCAGCCGCAAGGGCCCGAGCAAAGCGGCGGCGGCACTCTTCTCCAGGATCAGCGTTTCGTGGAAGTAAATCAGCCCGAGCAGGGCGCCGAGAAAGGTCAGCGTGACTCCCATCAGCAGCAGATAGTTACTGAGACCGCTCTGCAAATAGGACCACAAGGCCTTGGGGAAGACAAACTTGAGCATGTCCTGCCACTGTTCGGAAAAGCGCGCCTGCGGTTTGCAGGCATCGTTACAGCGGGCGTCCAGACAGCAGCACAGCGAGCAAATGAAGCCCTGGTAGGCCGGGCAGTTCGCCATATCATCAGTTTCGTAATCATTGCCACACACCGAGCATTTGGCGATGCGCATGGGGATGCTGGATTGCGGCAAGGTGAACTTGAACGGCTCACGCGCAATGTAATAACGGCCGCGCGTGGCCCAGGCAATCAGCGGTGATGCCAGCAAGGCGGTAAACAATGCAATAAAGGCCGAGAATGCCTGCGCCTGCTGACCAAAGGTGCCAGAAAACGCCAGGATGGATAGCACGGATGACAGCAGCATCGCGCCCACCCCTACCGGATTGATGTCAAACAGATAGGCGCGGCGGAATTCGATGCCCTTGGGACTCAAGCCCAGCGGTTTGTTGATCACCAGATCAGCCACCACAGCGGCGATCCAGGCAATCGCAATATTGGAGTAGAGCCCCAGCACCTGCTCCAGCGCCTGGAACACATCGAGCTCCATCAGCATGACGGCAATCAGCGCGTTGAACACCATCCACACCACGCGTCCGGGGTGACTGTGCGTGAGCCGGGCGAAGAAGTTGGACCAGGCGAGCGAACCGGCATAAGCGTTGGTCATATTGACCTTGACCTGCGAGATCACCACAAACAAGGTCGTGACCCCCAGCACCACTTGCGGTGAGGAGAAGACGTAATTGAACCCTGCCATGTACATATGCGTCGGGTTGATCGCCTGCTCATGACTGACGCCCTGCTCAATCACCAGATAGGCCAGCAGCACGCCACCCAGCATTTTGAGGATGCCGAGCAATATCCAGCCTGGCCCCGCCAGCAACACGCCCGCATGCCATTGCCATTTGTTCTTTTCGGTTTTTTCCGGCATGAATCGCAGGAAGTCGACCTGCTCGCCAATCTGCGGAATCAGGGCAATACCCACGGCAATGGCGGCCCCAAACATCAGAAGGTTGAACTCGCCATGCAGGCCGGAACTGCCGCTATAGGCATGCAGGCGATTGAGTATGTCCGGATCTTTATAGATCACAAAAATGAAAGGCAAGGCCAGCAGCACCAGCCATATCGGCTGGGTGATCATCTGGATGCGGCTCACTAGCGTCACGCCGTGCGTCACCAGCGGAATGACCACCAGCGCGCTCACCATATACCCTATCCACAACGGCAAATGGAAACAGAGCTCCAGCGCATAGGCCATGATGGCGGCCTCCAGCGCAAACAGAATAAAAGTGAACGACGCGTAGATGAAGGAGGAAATGGTTGAGCCGATATAGCCAAAGCCGGCGCCACGGGTCAGCAGATCCATGTCCACGCCATACTTGGCAGCGTAATAACTGATGGGCAGCCCGGTCATGAAGATGATGAGGCCGACGGCCATGATGGCCCAGAAGGCATTGATAAAACCGTAGTTGACGGCGATGGTGCCGCCTATGGCCTCCAGCACCAGAAAGGAAATGGCGCCGAACGCCGTATTCGCCACGCGCAGCACCGACCATTTGCGGAAAGAGCGGGGAGTGAATCGGAGGGCGTAGTCTTCCAGGGTCTCATTGGCGACCCATGTGTTGTAGTCGCGACGTATCTTCACGATACGCTGCGTCGCCATGGATTCGCCGTTCAATTTCCCCTGATTGACTGTCCCGTCTGCCATTTCATTTCCGCCATATAGCGCAGCAATGCCCCCTGCTGCCTTGTTATTTGTTTGGCACAAACCTGCCCCACTTCATCCTACGCAAGCTCAAAACTTTTCGCACTGCGTCAAATGACGTATTTCAAAGAGATGCACCTTACCTGCCAGCTCTGCGCATAGTCAGTGTTTTATAACACCAAAATCATAAATATCGGGCGATACGCCCTGGTAAAGAAATATGAATCGCTAAGCTGCCATGCAGAAATGGCAGATGACGGGAGGGAAAAAACAAACGCCCACCCAGAATGGGCAGGCGTTTTTCGAGTGACTGAGTAAAGCGTATCAGGCGAAGAGCATCCAGCCGCCCGCCAGCGCAATGGCACCACCGATGGCTTGCTGCAGGCGTGCGGACAAAGGCAGGCCGCGCGAGGCCAACAGCAAACCCGCCATATGCAGCAAGGCCGTGGCCGCCAGCATGGCAGGCAGCACCATCAGCGCTGAGTGGGTGACCAGCTCAGCACCGTGCGCCACACCGTGCAGCAGGGCAAACAGCGCGACCAGCGCCACCTGCCACAGGCGTTTCAATACCACATGCAAGGCGATCAAGAGGCCAATGGCCATGACACTGGCAGCAATACCGGTTTCCATCGCGGGCAGTGTGAGCCCGGCCATGCCGGCCAGTGCGCCCACCAGCATCACCAGTAAAAAGGTCAGCGGCAATTGCCAGCGGGCAGCGCCGCCAAGACGCCCAGCCCACAGCCCCACCGCCAGCATCACCAGCAAGTGATCCCAGCCGGTTAGTGGATGCATGAAGCCAGCTGCAGCGCTGTCCAGGCCATGGCCCGGGTGCGCCAGTGCCAGCGCTGGACTCAGCAGCAAGGCCATGGCTGCCAGACCTGTGTGTGTATGTCGATTTTGCATAATGGACTCCTGTTGTGTAGCGGGTAACGGACCGTGCAATTACTGCATCAGCCCTTGTTTTTCGATAAAGCGGACAATGTCTTCCAGGCCCTGGCCGGTCTTGAGATTGCTGAACAGAAATGGCCGCTCGCCGCGCATGCGTTTGGCGTCGCGGTCCATGACCTCCAGCGATGCGCCTACCATGGGAGCGAGATCGATTTTGTTGATGACCAGCAAATCGGATTTGGTAATGCCAGGACCGCCCTTGCGTGGAATCTTCTCGCCTGCCGCTACATCAATCACGTAAATCGTCAGGTCTGACAGCTCGGGGCTGAAGGTGGCGGCGAGGTTATCGCCACCGCTCTCGACGAATACCACGTCCAGCGGCGCAAAGCGCTGACTGAGCTGTGCCACCGCCTCAAGATTCATGGACGCATCCTCGCGGATAGCGGTATGCGGGCAGCCGCCGGTTTCCACGCCGATAATGCGATCCGGGCTCAGGGCCTCGTTGCGCGTCAGGAACTCAGCGTCTTCCTTGGTGTAAATATCGTTGGTCACCACGGCGATGTTGTAGACGTCGCGCAAACGCTTGCACAAGGCGAGTGTCAGCGCCGTCTTGCCGGAGCCTACCGGGCCGCCTATGCCGACACGCAGGGGTTCAGTCGTGTGTTCTGTTGATGTGCTCATATCGTATTCCTTGGCTTGATCTCACTGTTCATTGCGATGGTCATGGCTACCCCGTCAGGAGCGGAATAGCCGGGTATATTGTGTTTCATGGCGGCAGCCAGCAATGCTGAGGCCGGGGCAGAAGTTGCTGATGTCCTCGTCCGGCAATGCCATGGCACTCGCCACCAGCGCGGGCAATCGCCCGCCCAGTTCCAGCAGTATTTTCTGCCCGGCCACCTGCCCCAGTGGCACCGCTTTCATGGCGGCAGAGGCCTGATTTTCCAGCCAGGACCAGGCATAAGCATGCAAGGCCTGCTCAGGTGAAATCTGCCACTGGTCGGCAATGCCGGCATATACCGTGATAAATGCCGGGGTCGGCATGGCCTGCAAGCGCGCCAGCCAATCCACGGGCAGACTCTCAAACTCGCTCAGCAAGCGCACCAGTGAATAGCCCATCTGGCGACTTTCGGCATGCGCTTCGGCCGTATCACGCCCGGCCTGGTAAATCGCATCCCATTCATGGACCGCTGGCTGATCACCCGCCGCCCATGCCAGCATCAGGCGATGCAAAAGCGGTAACTCAAACTGTCCCTGATACATGGTCAGCACCGCCCCTATCCAGGCCTCGGCACTGGTTTTATCGGTGACATCGCCACACTCGATAGCCCACTCCAGGCCTTGCGAATAACTGTAGGCACCTACTGGCAACATAGGGCTTGCCAGCTGCAACAGGCGCGAAAGGGCCAGCGCCTTATCCGGCATGGCGCTTCAACCGCATGGGCGGACGCAGGTTGCCGCCGGTATCCTCATCATGATGATGGCGATGGCCGCCGCCATAGGCACCGGCTTCAGGTTCAAATGGTGCCTGCAGTTCATGCACCGTCACATTCAGCCCCAGCAGCATGTCTTTCAGCACGTGATCCTGTTCCAGCCGCAACCAGCCATCGCCAACCTGCAAAGGCACATGCCGGTTACCCAGATGATAAGCAGCGCGGGTGAGCGTCGGCGCATCGGCGGCCGTCACATCCATCACCGGCTGCTCGGCCGCCAGCACTTCAATAATGCGGCCATCTTCCGCGCGCAGACAATCGCCGCCACGCAGAATAGTGCCGCGCTCCAGCAGCAAGGCGGCCTCCTGGCCAGACTGCAAGGTGACGCGCAACCGGCTTTTCTGGCGACGATCAAAAGGCAATGCCACCCGGTCATCAATGTGGTCGTGGCCAACGGCCCGTTCAAATATATTCAGCATTTCGCTCATTGAATCTGCGCTTCCCCCTGACTTGCGCTCGTCATGCAAGGCATGCCATTAAAACAGAAAATAGCGTTGCGCCATGGGTAGCACGGTAGCAGGCTCGCACACCAGCAGCATGCCATCGGCGCGCACGGCATAGGTTTCGGTATCCACATCTATCGTTGGCATCCAGCCGTTGTGGATCATGTCTTTTTTCTTGACATCGCGCGTGCCGCGCACGGCCACCAGCGGTTTTTGCAAGCCCAGTGCCGCCAGCTGCGGATTATGCAGCGCAGCTTGCGAGACAAAGGTCACCGACGTTTTAAGTCCGCCGCCGTAGGCGCCGAACATGGGGCGATAGTGCACAGGCTGCGGCGTGGGAATGGACGCGTTGGGATCGCCCATGGCCGCTGCGGCGATCATGCCCCCCTTGAGGATGGTGGAGGGTTTGACGCCAAAAAATGCCGGGCGCCATAGCACCAGATCTGCCAGCTTGCCGACTTCGATAGAGCCCACTTCGTGCGCTATCCCGTGCGTCAGCGCAGGGTTGATGGTGTACTTGGCGATATAGCGTTTCACGCGGAAATTATCGTTACGCGCGGTATCTTCAGCGAGGGCGCCACGCTGCACTTTCATTTTGTGCGCGGTCTGCCAGGTACGAATGATGACTTCGCCGACGCGGCCCATGGCCTGTGAATCGGACGACATCATGGAAAAAGCACCCAAATCATGCAGGATGTCTTCTGCGGCAATGGTCTCGCGGCGGATGCGGCTCTCGGCAAAGGCGATGTCTTCTGCAATGGCGGGATCAAGGTGATGGCACACCATCAACATATCCAGATGCTCATCGATGGTATTGACGGTGTAGGGCCGGGTCGGATTGGTGGAAGATGGCAGCACATTGGCAAAGCCTGCCGCCTTGATGATGTCCGGCGCATGACCGCCACCGGCGCCTTCGGTATGGAAGGTATGGATGGTGCGATCCTTGAAGGCGGCGATCGTGGTTTCGACAAAGCCCGATTCATTCAGCGTATCGGAGTGAATAGCCACCTGCACATCCATGTCCTCCGCCACGCTCAGGCAATTATCAATGGCGGCGGGCGTGGTGCCCCAGTCTTCGTGCAGCTTGAGGCCGATGGCGCCGGCTTCCACCTGCTCCACCAGCGGCTGCGGCACGCTGACATTGCCCTTGCCCAGGAAACCCAGGTTCATGGGGAAGGCATCGGCCGCCTGCAACATGCGATGAATATGCCAGGGGCCCGGGGTACAGGTAGTGGCAAAGGTACCCGTTGCCGGGCCGGTGCCGCCGCCTATCATGGTGGTGACGCCCGACATCAGCGCTTCTTCAATCTGTTGCGGGCAAATGAAATGGATATGGGTATCAATGCCGCCAGCGGTCACGATCATGCCTTCGCCGGCAATGACCTCAGTCGCGGCGCCAATGGCAATGGTGACGCCAGGCTGAATATCGGGATTACCCGCCTTGCCAATCGCGGCGATACGGCCGGCCTTGATGGCAATATCGGCCTTGATGATGCCGGTATAGTCCACAATCAGGGCATTGGTGATTACCGTGTCGGCAACCTCGGCCGCGACCCGCTGGCCCTGACCCATGCCATCGCGTATCACCTTGCCGCCACCGAATTTCACCTCTTCGCCATACAGCGTGTAGTCTTTTTCCACCTCGATCCAGAGGTCGGTATCCGCCAGTCGCAGGCGGTCGCCCACCGTGGGGCCAAACATTTCAGCATAGGCCTGCCGTGTAATCTTGACGCTCATATCAGTGCTCCCATGACCTTGCCGGCAAATCCATACACCTGCCGGTCACCCGCCAGTGCTACCAGTTGCACGGTGCGTGTCTGCCCCGGCTCAAAGCGGACCGCAGTGCCCGCGGCGATATCCAGCCGGAAGCCATAGGCAAGCTGACGATCAAAACTCAAGGCTTCATTGGTCTCGTAAAAATGGTAATGCGAGCCTACCTGTATCGGCCGGTCGCCGGTGTTGGCAACGGCCAGCGTCACCGTGGCACGGCCATCGTTAAGGAGTATCTCGCCTGCTTCTACCTGCATTTCACCAGGAATCATGACATGTCTCTTTTCGTTAACTTTTGCGTGACAGACAATCAGGGTATGGGGTGATGGACGGTGACCAGCTTGGTGCCATCGGGGAATGTCGCTTCAATCTGGATTTCAGGAATCATCTCGGGCACGCCCTCCATCACATCGTCACGCGTCAGCAGCGTGGCGCCATAGCCCATCAGCTCGGCCACGGTCTTGCCGTCGCGTGCGCCTTCCATGATGGCGGCTGAAATAAACGCCACCGATTCCGGGTAATTGAGCTTGAGCCCGCGCGCCTTGCGACGCTCAGCCAGCAGCGCGGCTGTAAAAATCAGCAATTTGTCTTTTTCTCTTGGGCTTAATTCCATCGTTTGCCTCGTTTCATCCTCTTGGCATTTCGCCAACTCATCCTGTTATAGCAAGCCGTTTTCTACCACTTCACCGCCATGATCGCCAAGCCACGCAGACACAGTGAACAGCTGGTTACCCCGCCGCGGTGTCCCCTATCAGGTGTTCCAGATACGTGGCCGCACAGCCTGACGCGCACCGTACCAGGGGCGCAAGTGCTGCCACAAGGCCTCAAAATACTGCCGGGCCTCCGGGGCAGAATCCCCCAGATAGCGGGCCACCACGATCTCCGGCAAGGCGGTCACGCCGACGCGCGCGGCGGATGCCACCGTCAATGCCTGACAATCCGCCAGAATATCCTTGGGCAAACTGCCCGCGGCGACCACAAAACTGCCATGGACCAGCGCGTGATGCAGACCGACGGGCGAACGCATGACCAGGGATTCTGGATGCCAGTGACCACGCTCCAGCCAGATATAGCGCCCATCACGACGGATGGTAAAGCGCTGGCGCACAGCTCCGTGCTGCCATAGCTCGCCGCGCGCCTGACGCCCAAAGCACTGAATATCCCATCCGGCAAAAACAGCCTGGCCGGTCAGGTGAATGTCGGCTTCGAAGTGCACATCAGCACCATCAAACAATATATTTTCCTGCGGCAGCCATTCCAGTTGCGCCTGGTCAGCCAGATGAAACTGCAGTGCCTGACTGGCGCGACGGCCACCGGATTTATACCACTTGCCCGCACCGGGTGTCGTCAGCAAGGCCTGCGATTGCGGCCCCAGCGTGGCTTGCAAGGTCAGCTGATCACCACCGGCAACACCGCCAGGCGGATGCACGATAATGCCGTGGCAGACCTCAGGTCCTTCCGGATGCAGGCTTTTCTGTATGACCAGCGGCCCCTGATGGGCGCGGCGAACCAGCGTGCTGCGCTGGTGACTGACGGCAAACTCCAGCTCCAGCCTGGCTTGCCAGCCTGCGGCATATGCGCCGGATAATGCGGTAAGCGCCTCATGGGAAATCTGGTTCATACCGCATCATGACATAAAAAAATGGAAAAACGGACTGCGAAAAGGGCCGACTGGCAGTCTGAAAGGGCCTGCCAGTCGGGGGAAACTCCCGGTCGCTCACACCGAGAGGTAACTCTTGATCTTGGCCGCATCCACTTCTTCACGCTTGTTTTCGTGGATGAATTTACCCTTGTCGATCACGATGATGCGATCGGCAATTTCCATGGTAAAGCTGAGCACCTGCTCGGACACGATGATGGTGATCTCGCGCATTTTGCGGATTTCATTCAACACCTTGGCAATGTCCTTGATGATGGAAGGCTGTATGCCTTCGGTGGGCTCATCCAGCAGCAATACCTTGGGATTGGTCACCAGCGCACGGGCAATCGCCAGCTGCTGCTGCTGACCACCGGAGAGATTGCCGCCCTTGCGGTTACGCATCTCGAACAACACCGGGAACAAGGCATAGATATCCTCAGGGATTTCCCGGGTTTTGGATTTCTCCATGCCGGTCATGATGTTTTCCTGCACCGTCATGGTAGGGAATATCATCCGGCCCTGTGGCACATATGCCAGACCCTTGGCCACGCGCTCATGGCTTTCGTTGCCATTGAGGTCTACACCATCTACCGTTGCCTTGGCGGCCTTGCTGGGCAGAATGCCCATCAGCGATTTGAACAGCGTGGTCTTGCCCATGCCATTGCGGCCCATGATGGCCAGGGTTTCGTTGCGCTCAGCCTTGAAGCTGAGGCCGTGGATCACCTGGCTCTGGCCATAACTCACATTCAGGTCTTGAATTTCAAACATCGTCTGTCTCCCGTGACGTAATGGCTCAACTGCTAGTGGCCCAAATACACTTCAATGACCTTTTCATCGGCCTGCACCTTGTCCATGCTGCCTTCGGCCAGAATCTTGCCCTGATGCAGCACAGTCACCTTGTGCGCGATCTTCTTCACGAACTCCATGTCGTGCTCGATCACGATCACCGAACGGTTCTGGCAGATGCGATTCAACAAGTCGGCCGTCTGGTCGCGCTCCTTGGCGCTCATGCCCGCCACTGGCTCGTCCAGCATCAAGAGTTCTGGCTCCTGCATCAGCAACATGCCGATCTCCAGCCATTGCTTCTGGCCGTGGCTCAGCAAGGCGGCCTCCATATCCAGCAGGTCTTTCAGCAGGATTTCTTCCGCCACCTTGTATACCCGTGTCATTACATCGTCCGAGCGCTTGAACAGCAGGCTGCCCCAGACGCTGCGACCACGTGGATACGACACTTCCAGATTCTGGTACACGGTCAGGTTTTCGTAGATGGAAGGCGTCTGGAACTTGCGCCCCACCCCGGCGCGCACAATTTCATGCTCGGCCAGCTTGGTCAGCTCTTTGTTCTTGAACTTGATCGAGCCCGAGGTGGATTTGGTTTTGCCGCAGATCAGATCGAGCACGGTGGTCTTGCCGGCGCCGTTAGGGCCGATCACCACGCGCAGCTCGTTCTTGTCGACGTACAGATTCAGCTTGTCCACCGCCTTGAAACCGTCAAACGATACGGTCAGGTCTTCAATTGCCAGGATAAAGTCAGTATTACTCATGCTTCTGCTCCCAGTTTTGTGCCTACCTTGCCATGACTGGCATGGGCGTCAGTCTGCTTTTGTTTCTCCTCCGCCACCCAGCGCTTGAGGAAAGGAATCTTGCGGGCATGTTTCTGGTAAATGCCAGCCAGGCCATCCGGGAAGAACATCACCACGGCGATGAACAGGCCACCCATCAGGAACAGCCAGAGTTCCGGGTAGGTTTCCGAGAACACGGTCTTGCCGTAGTTGACCAGCAAGGTGCCGTATACCGCGCCTATCAGCGACATGCGCCCACCCACAGCAGCGAAGATCACCATTTCAATCGACGGTACGATACCGACAAATGAAGGTGACATGAAGCCCACTTGCAGGGTAAACATGGCGCCACCGATGGCGGAGATCATCGCAGCCACGCAGAAGGTGAAGATTTTGAAGTCAGACACATCGTAACCAGAGAAGCGCACGCGCTCTTCTTTATCGCGCATGGCCAGCAGCAGCATGCCGAATTTGCTGGTCAGGATGTAACGCGACAGGAAGATGCAGCCGAACAGCAGAATCGCATTCACATAGTAAAGAATGTACTTGGCGCTATCGGTACGGATATCCCAGCCCAGCATGGTCTTGAGGTCGGTAATGCCGTTCACACCACCGGTATAGCCTTGCTGGCCCACAATCAGGATGCTCAGGATCAGCGCAATCGCCTGCGTGATGATGGCGAAGTACACACCACCCACACGACGCTTGAACATGGCAAAGCCGATGATGTAGGCAAAGATGGTGGGCACGATCAGGATCGCCAGGATGGTGAATGGCAAGCTCTTGAACGGCTCCCAGAACCATGGCAAGGCCGTCAGCTGGTTCCAGTCCATGAAGTCAGGAATGCCTGGCGTGGTCTGGATCTTGGTGCTGATCGGGTCAGAGGCTTCCAGTTTCAGGAACATCGCCATGCAGTAACCGCCCAGGCCGAAGAACATGCCCTGCCCCAGACTAAGGATGCCGCCATTGCCCCACAGCAGCACCAGACTCAGTGCCACAAAGGCGTAAGTGAGGTATTTGCCCACCAGATTGAGCCGGAAGATATCCAGGCCCAGCGGCAGGATAACCAGGATCAGCAGCGCCAGCAGGGCAAGGCCCAAGACCCCCTGCTTGCCGCCCAACAATTTATCGGAGAGTGTTTTCATGAATGTTTCCTTTACTTACGCACTTTGGAAGCGAACAGACCTTCAGGACGCATCATCAGAATGCCGACGATGGTGAGCAGGGTGGCCACCTTACCCATGGAACTGGTCATGAAAAACTGCAGTATCGATTGCGCCTGGGCTATGCCGAAGGCAGAAGCAATGGTACCGAACAGACTTGCCGCACCGCCAAACACGACGACCATGAAGCTGTCGACGATGTAGAGCGTACCGGTGGTAGGACCGGTGGAGGCAATGGTGGTAAATGCAGCACCGGCAACCCCGGCAATGCCACAGCCAAGTGCGAACGTTACGCGGTCAACCTTTTTGGTATTGATGCCGACAGCCCCTGCCATGACACGGTTTTGCACGGTAGCGCGGACACGCAGACCCCATTGCGAACGGAACATGAAGAGGAACACACCGAAGGTGACGACGGCAGCAAGCCCCATCACGAATACCCCGTTAATCGGGATATCAATATCAGGTGTAGGCTGGAAAGAACCCAGCAGCCATTCTGGCAATTCAGCGCTCACTTCCTTGGCACCGAAGCTGGAACGGAAAATCTGCTGCATGACCAGGCTTAAGCCCCAGGTCGCCAGCAAGGTATCCAGCGGTCGCTTGTAGAGATGCCGGATCAAAGTGAACTCAACCAGGTAGCCGATGGCGAAAGCCAGCACAAAGGCCACGATAATGGCGAAGATAAAGTAGTAATTAACAAAGCCGTAGGCGACGGCCAGTTTTGAGAGCATCACGGTGGTATATGCGCCTATGGTCATGAACTCGCCATGCGCCATGTTGATCACCCCCATTTGCCCGAAAATGATCGCGAGACCTAGCGCCATCAGTAACAGGACGCTGAACATGCTGAGGCCGGCGAAGCCCTGCATCACCATGATGTTTCCTATTTCCGCCATTGAATATCCGAACATGATTAGGCCTCCACTTGTATGACTTGCCTGAAAAATTCACTGCACAATTTCACAAAACTTCCCATTGCTTGAACTGTTTTTGTTACCGCTCACCAATACGGCCCCTAAGGGCCGTATGGTTTACGTGATGCTTATTGGTAACCCTTTGGGAACGGATCAGGTTTGATCAGCTCAGATTCGTATACCACATCAGCCTGGCCATCAGCGCGCCATTTACCGATGCGCAGCTTGCTCCAGAGGTGATGGTTAGGATCAACCTTGACGTAGCCTTCTGGCGCTGTCTTCAGCTCGTAGCCTGGCAATGCAACCACTGCCTTGTCCACGTCGAAGCTGCCTGCACGTTCAACAGCAGCCTTCCACAGCCATGGGCCGAGGTAAGCAGCCTGGGTCACGTCACCGATAACGGCTTTCGGGCCCCACATTTTCTTGAAGTCAGCCACGAATTTTTCGTTGTTCGGGTTCTTCAAGGTTTGGAAGTACTTCATGGCAGAGTAGAAGCCAGCCAGGTTTTCACCACCGATACCCAGTACTTCATCTTCGGTTACCGAGATAGTCAGCATGGTTTGCTTGCTGGAGTTAAGGCCAGCAGCGTTCAATTGCTTGAACCAGGCCACGTTACTGCCACCTACAACCGCTGCGTAGATCACATCAGGCTTCTTCAGCTTGATCTTGTTGATCACGGAACCAAACTGCGTATCGCCCAGCGCGATGTACTCTTCACCTACCACCTTGCCACCCAGATGCTGCTCAATGTGCTTGCGGGCGATCTTCATGGAAGTACGTGGCCAGATGTAGTCAGAGCCAATCAGGTAGAAGGTTTTTGCCTTCTTTTCCTTGGCGATCCAGTCCAGACCAGCAAGAATCTGTTGAGTCGCTTCCTGACCGGTGTAGAACACGTTCTTGGATTGCTCCAGGCCTTCGTAGAAGGTGGGGTAGAACAAGAGACCGTTATCTTTTTCAAACACTGGCAAGGCGGCCTTGCGGGAAGCGGAAGTCCAGCAACCGAATACAGCGGCTACCTTGTCGTTTTCCAGCAGTTTCTTGGATTTTTCAGCAAAGGTCGGCCAGTCGCTGGCGCCGTCTTCCTGAATGATTTCAATCTTGCGGCCGAGCACGCCACCCATTTCATTGATCTGGGCAATCGCCAGCTTTTCAGCCTGGATGGAACCTGTTTCACTGATGGCCATGGTGCCGGTAGCCGAGTGCAGAATACCGACCTTGACGGTCTTGTCGGTCACGGCCAGCTTGGTGGTGTTCACCTTGGCAGTAGGGAAGTCCTCGGCAAAAGCGCTGCCCATGCCGGAAACCATGCTGACCGCCAGCAGTGCGCCGGTCAGGGCGCCCACTTTAGTCATGAATCGACGTCTATCATTGGTACTCATAAATTTCTCCTAGTTGAAAGTGAAGCTAACCTTATCTGCCCTACGAAAAACTGCTTGCAGCAAAGGCGGGGATAAAAGGGCTAGTGCCCCAGCATCCACGGCCTTGCCGTTTTTTTGGTTTGCATCTGCAAACCGTTGTTACCACCTGCTGATTTCTCTTTGGTGGCGCCGCCGGATGGCTTGCAGGTATGAGAACCCGTGCACCCGCAACTGGAGCGACGGCGTACGCCTGGCTCGTGTGCGGACTTTTCATTGCGCTCGTGTGCGCTGCGCTGTGCCTTGCCAAGAATGGCCAGGTTGGGTGCTGACAGAATCCGCTCGCCCATGCCGCCACAGCTTTCGCAGACGGCAGGCTGGCTGGACTCGGACATCTTGCGCAGTGCAGAAAACACGCCACAACTTTCACAGTGATACTCATATACAGGCATACCGGCTTCCCCTTTATTTACGCTAGTCGACGACGTTCTGATCAGCTGGTTTTGGCCAGGTCAGGACCGCTGGCGACCATGATTTTCGGTCCATCGGCATTGGGCTTCAGGTCGAAGTCAAAGATCTCGGTCGGCAACCACAAGGTGGCGCACGCATTCGGGATATCCACCACGCCACTGATATGGCCTTCTACCGGCGCTGTGCCCAGAATCGACAAGGCCTGCGCACCGCTGTAACCAAACTTCTTGAGGTACTCGATAGCATTGAGGCAGGCCTGACGGTAAGCCACATGCACATCCAGGTAATGCTGCTTGCCCTGCTCATCCACCGAAATACCTTCAAAAATCAGGTAATCGCGATAGTTGGGGGTCAATGGGCTAGGCTGGAACACCGGATTCTTGATGCCGTATTTCTTGACGCCATCCTTGATCAGGCTGACCTTGATATCGAGGTAACCGGCCATTTCAATCGCGCCGCAGAAAGTGATTTCGCCGTCACCCTGCGAGAAGTGCAGGTCGCCCATGGAGAGACCGCCATCCTTGACGTAGACCGGGAAAAACACCTTGGAACCCTTGGTCAGGTTCTTGATGTCACAGTTACCGCCGTGGTCGCGTGGCGGCACGGTACGCGCACCTTCCATCGCAGCAGCCTTGGCAGCTTCACCGGTCATCTTGCCCATCACGGCGGCTTGCGCATTTGGTGGCAGGCCCAGTGGTGGCACGCGCTCAGGATCAGTCGCAATCAGCTCGCCTTCGCGCTTGTTCCAGGTGTCCAGCAACTCGCGGGATGGCAGGCAACCGATCAGACCAGGGTGCATGATGCCGGCGAACTTAACGTTGGGCACATGGCGCGATGTGGTGTAAATGCCGTGGAAGTCCCAGATCGACTTGCGTGCTTCAGGATAATGATCGGTCAGGAAACCACCGCCATTTTCCTTGGCAAACAAACCATTGAAACCCCACTGCGAATCTTCCAGCGTGCCTACATCCAGAATCTCCACCACCATCAAATCGCCCGGCTCGGCACCTTCGACGCCAATCGGGCCACTCAGGTAATGCACTTGCAACAGATCCACATCACGAATGTCGTTTGCACTGTCGTCGTTCTTGATCTGACCGCCAGTCCAATCCATGCACTCCACCCGGAATTCATCGCCAGGCTTCACCATGGCAATCATCGGCAGATCGGGATGCCAGCGATTGTGAATCTGGCCGTCCTGTTCCCATGGCTTTTTATCAAGATCGAGTTTTACAAGGGTTTTCATCTTGTGGCATCTCCTCTAATTGAAGGTTAGAACTGGAACTGCATAGCGACGTTGAAGCTATTGACCTTGGATGCACCCGTCACATCAAGATTGGAATAGAAAGCACTGACCTGGGCGTTGTAGCCATCAATGATGTAAGCCGTACCCAAGTCGTATTTTTTGGTGTCAACTTTGCTGTCAGCATCAAACTTTTGATACCGAACAAAAGGTTGGAAGCGACCAACACCGACTGTGTCGTTGAATATATAACCAGCGCCAGCGGAGTACGCCTTACCTTGCTCGCTCAGGAATACGCCATCCGTGTCATAGTCGTAGTAAGCAGCTTCTACAGAGACTGCACCCGGACCAACCCCTTTTTTCTCAAGCAGGAAGTCAACGCTGTATGAGGAGTAATCACCCTTGGCGGCAGCGGCAGAAATTGCACCGTCTTTCTTGTAACGACCTGCAATACCTACAGCCAGAATATCCTTGGTACCCAGGTAGTTACCTGTGCCGTAGTAGCCCGGTTCTGGATCCCAGAAGTCCACTTGAACACGGCCTGCATACATCAGGGAGTCAGAAGCCCGTGCTGTCTTAGCAGCAGTACTATCCTGTGCTTGCGCGCCCACACCACTGAAGAAGAAGATTTTGTCGCCTTCAAATGCGCCGAAGGAGTAACTCAACTTGTCGCCAAAGGCGCTACCAACCAACGCAACACCATCGTCACGGCCAATCGTTCCACCATTAAAACCATACCGAGAGGCAACGCTGGCCCAGTAGCCACCACCCAACGAGTAGTAAGGTCCTGCGAGGTTTGCACGATCACTTGGTGAGAGGAATCGACCAGCCCAGATTGCAATCTCAGGCGTCAGATTCAACTGAACATTGGCGTCAATCACTTTCGTAGTGTCATCACTAGATTTTTCGGTATTAAACATACCGGAGATGTACTTATTCAACTTACCGGACAAATAAATACGCGCACTATCAAGTTTAAAATCCTGCGAACGGCCACCATCTGCGGCAGCATCTTCTACACTGGAAAACGAACCGCGCATGCCAAAACCAACACTGATTGATTTATCGTCACCAAAATTGATAGTGCCGCCAGCCTGCGCCTGCATTGCTGGAACCGACATGGCTGCCACTGCCGCTACTGCCAACGCACACTTGTTAAGCTTGAAATTCATCACGAAATCCCCTTTATATTGATGAGCCACACACTGTAAAAAAACCTGCACCCTGAAACGGGTTTCACGTCATCCATCGCAAAAACCGACTGACGTGCAACGTGGTGCTAGATTAGCGAGTGCGAAGGGGGGCTTAAATACGTCATATTGCGTAGTTGTTTTTACAGACGAGAGCGGTATGCTGTGTGAGCTTTTGTCCTACAAGGAAATTGACGACGTGAAAAAAGGCGAGGACAACCCGATGAAAAAACTGCTACTTACCCCCTTGCTAACTTGCCTGCTATTAACTGCATGCGGGGAGTTTTCTTATAAGCGTGGTGCATCAGCAACAGATTTAGAGCGAACCCGTGCCGACTGTCGGGCGCAAAACCCGGATTCCGCTGCCGTGAAGAAATGCATGGAAGCACAGGGCTGGTTTGTGCAAGACCTCAACGATATTGACCCTGTCGCAGTGATGACGCCCAGCGAAAATAACAGCCCCAGCAAAAGCATGACGCATGAGGAAATGGCAGCCGCTACAAAGGCCACCATGGTAGAAGCTGGCAACAAAAGCGATCCTCAGAACTCCACTGCCCCTGAGGTCAAGAGCATGTTGGATAAATTCAAAATCTCGTCCTGGTGGAAAAGGGGCGTAGGTGGAGTCACATTAGAAAACGCCACCAACCAGTGCGTTGCTGAACTCGGCGAAGAGCATCGTCCGGACCCGGTTACGCAATACACCACGCGCGGCTTGCTTATCTGCATGCGCAAGAGCGGCTGGTATGGATTGGCATCCAAGTAATCTTTGAACTGAATCTGACAATAAAAAAAGCCGCTCAAATGAGCGGCTTTTTTTATTTGTTTGGTAGTCGCGAATGGACTCGAACCATCGACCCCCACCATGTCAAGGTGGTGCTCTAACCAGCTGAGCTACGCGACTGCAGGCTTGAATTGATGCCTCAAGCTTCAAGAGGCACGCATTATAGCCGAACTCCCGGCGTGGAACAATCACCGTAACGCACGCCAGATGACGCTTGATCTTCATGCGGGAGGGAATGATTTAAGCCGCTAGCGGTCTTTTGATCAGGTAAGCGGTTATTCAAGGGTCATTATTCAAAGGAAGATCATGCTTTGGTCTACATTATTCAAATTGATCCCGTGGGGGCAAGTCATTGATCACGCTCCCCAAGTGCTGGATGGCGCCAAAAGGCTGTATCAGCGCCTGAGAGCCGAAGGCCAGGCGGAAACCGACACGTATGGAACCGAGATTATGGTACTTCCGCCCGAACCGGAAGCCTTGGCGCAGGCCGTGCGTGAGCAGCGTCAGGCACTGGCACGTTTGCATGATGAGCTGGAGGAGTCGGGTCAGCTGATCAAGCGGCTGGCCGAGCAGAATGCCGGGATGGTGGCGCAGATGGAATCCCTGCGGCGGCGCTTGCGTTTGCTGGGTTGGCTGGGGGTATTGCTTGCAGGAGGCCTGGCATACGCCTTGTATCATCTGCCCGCTGCATAAGCCCGGCCTGGGCGGGCTATAATGGGCGACTGCTCTTAGTCCGGGTTCTGCCCTCACATGAATTCACGTTCCAATGATTTACTGGTGGATGCTATTGCCAATGATGGCTATGCCATTACTCCTGACTTTTTGCCACCTGCCCTGATCAAGGCGTTGGCCGATGAGGCAAAGGCCCTGCATGCGCAAGGCGCACTGCAGGCGGCGACCACGGGACTTTCCAGTCGCCGGTCGGCAGACAATATCGGGCTGCGGGGCGACTTCATTCACTGGCTTGAGGATGATCTCGCCAGTCCGGCACAGCAGGATTATCTGGCCGCCATGCGGCAGTTGCAGCAGGACTTCAACCAGGCCCTGTTCATGGGGCTGTTTGAGCTGGAAACACATCTGGCCATTTATCCGCCCGGGGCCGTGTATCGCAAGCATCTGGATCAGTTTCAGGGGCGTGCTGAGCGCCAGGTCAGCTGCATCCTGTACCTGAATGAAGACTGGCAGCCGGAAGACGGCGGCACCTTGCGTATCTACCTGAATGGCAACGCCAGCGAACCCTATATGGACATCAGCCCGACCGGCGGTACGCTGGTCACCTTTCTCTCTGGCCGCTTCATGCATGAAGTCATGCCTTCACGCCGCGAACGCATCAGCCTGACTGGCTGGTTCCGAACACGCAGCACTGCCATTTGATGAACACACCACCAACCCCTTCGGCGGACATCGCCGCCATGTTTGCCCCGGAAAATTTCCGTGAACTAGGGCATAAGCTGATCGATTTGCTGGCGGATTACCTGGCTGGCAATCTGGCCGGGCAAGACCCGGTGATGCACTGGCAAGCCCCCGAGAAAGCGGACGCGCAATGGCAAATGCCCTTGCCACAAGAGCCTGTGCTGGATGCTGACGGATTACTCGCACGCCTGAAAAATGACATCCTCCCGACCAGTTTGGCGATTCATCATCCGCACAACATGGGACATCAGGTCGCCACGCCATTGCCCGTGGCCGCCCTTTGCGATCTGGTCGCCGCCCTCACCAACCAGGCCATGGCCGTCTATGAAACCGGCCCCAGTGCCACCATGCTGGAGCGGCAAGTCCTGCGCTGGCTGGGCGAGCTGATCGGCTGGCAGGATGCAGGTGGCATACTGACCTCGGGCGGCGCGCAAGCCAATCTCACCGCCCTGCTCGCTGCGCGCCAACATGCGGCCGATGTATGGAAGCATGGCGTGGCCGACGTCAAACCGTTGCGCATTCTGGTGTCCGAGCATGCGCATTACTCCATCAGTCGCGCGGCGGGCATCATGGGGCTGGGTACCGATGCCGTCGTTAGTATTCCTACCGATACCGAAGGCCGCATGCTGGTCAACGCGCTGGCTGTTGCGCATGCCGAAGTCCTGGCGAATGACACCACGGTGATGGCCGTGGTGGCTACCGCAGGCTGCACCCCCACGGGCAGCATAGACCCGTTGCTGGAGATAGGCCGCTACTGCCAGGACCATGGATTGTGGCTGCATGTAGATGGCGCGCATGGCGCGTCTGCCCTACTCTCCGAACAGCATCGCCCTGCGCTGCAAGGCATTGCCCTCGCCGACTCTGTAGTGTGGGATGGTCACAAACTGCTGTATATGCCCGCCGCTGTTTCCGCCGTGCTGTTTCGCAACACGGCCAGCAGCTTTGAAGCATTCAGCCAGGATGCCTCCTACCTTTTTCAGGGCGGCGAGCATATTGAGGAAATGTATAACGTCAGTTACCGCACGCTGGAATGCACCAAGCGCATGATGGGCTTGAAGCTGTGGGTGGCGTTTTCACTGTATGGCGTGCGCGGTATGGCGCAACTGCTGGACAGCGCTTTTGCCAAGGCGCGCCTGCTGGCTCAAAAGCTGGAGGTGCATCCGGACTTTGAGCTGCTCATGCAGCCGCAAACCAATATCGTGTGTTTCCGCCATCGGCCAACTGCACTGGAAGGCCCCGCGCTGGATGCGCATCAGAGCCGCCTGCGCGAGCAACTGGTACAGAGCGGCCGCTTTCATTTAACGCGCGTGACGCTGGAAGGCCGGGTCTGGCTACGCACCACGCTGATGAATCCCTACACACAAGCAGAAGATATGGATGAACTGTTGCTGGCGCTGAATCAGCTGGGCCAGCAAGCCCAGGCCTGACGGCCTGGGATATGCGTATTTCTGTTTGATCGACTCTATATTATCAAAGCTGTATTGCTGGAATCGCCCGCCCATTCATATCCGCAAGGGTTGCGTGGGGATGAGGCCCCGATAGGAGCATGCCCGACAAACGGCGTTGCTGACTATCCTGGCAGAATAATCAAGGCTACAGGTTTTCCTGTTCCAGCAGGGCCGCATAACCTGTTTGATAATCCGGATAGCGCAACTGAAACCCTGTATGCCGCAGACGCTGATTGCTCAGGCGCTTGTTGCCACTAATCGCAGGCGCATCCTGCGGAGCATCCGGCACCCCCATCTGCTGTGCCAGCCATTGCAGCACCTCGTATTGCGATGCAGGCCGGTCATCCGTCACCACATACAGCAGCTCCACCGGCTTGCCTGCAAACAGTTGCTTGACCAGGTAGGCAATCGCGGCCGCGCCATCATCCCGGTGGATGCGGTTGGTCCAGCCATTTTGCGCAGGCCAGCGCGCAGGCTCACGCGCCAGGTCCAGCATACGGCGGCGGCCAGGGCCGTAGATGCCCGAGAAACGCAGAATCGTATGCGCGGCAGGATATTCACTCGCCAATAACTGCTCTGCCTGCAACATGCGTTCGCCACTGAAACCATCCGGCACCGGCAGCGTGGCTTCATCCAGCAAGTCATCGCTCACCTGCCCATACACGCCCGTGCTGGAAACAAAAAACACATGCTCAGGTGGCGCTTGCCGCAGGGCCGCCAGGGTATTGCGCAAACCATCCACATAATGCGCACGGTAACTGTCATCGCGATGCGCATCCGCCGCCACGCAATAAATCACGATACGGGGCTTCAAGGCCGCCAACCCCTGCAAGGTTTCAGGCTGCGTCACGTCCGCCTGCAGCAGATGCACACCTGCCGGCAAGTCCGTGGCGCTGCGCTTCAGCCCATACACTTCCAGTCCTCCATCCTGCAGCAGGCTGGCGACGGCCTGCCCCAGATCACCGCAGCCCACTACCAGTGCGCGATCTGTCATCTCAAGCCTGCGCTGGCATCGGCTGCCATTGGCCAGACAAATACTTCTCCGCCCACATCAACGCCACGATGGTTTTGCCATCGGTAATCTCGCCGCGCTGCACCATCGCCAGGCAATCCTGCAAGCTGGCATCAATAATATGCAAAGCCTCATCTTCATCGCGCATGTGCTCACCAGCGGTAAGACCACGTGCCAGATAGATATGAATCACCTCATTTGAGTAGCCGATGCAGGGGTGCTGCAAACCCAGATACACCCACTCCTTGGCGGTATACCCCGTTTCCTCCAGCAACTCGCGCTGCCCGGTCAGCAGCGGCGCCTCGCCCTGATCAATCTTGCCCGCCGGCAACTCGATAAACACGCGACGCAAGGGATACCGAAACTGCCGTTCCAGTATCAGATGACCGTTATCCAGCAGTGCAACCATCACCACAGCGCCAGGATGCAACACATACTCGCGCTGGCTTTGCCCGCCCGTAGGCAAGCGTACCTGGTCACGGCGCGCCGTCAGCATACCGCCCGAGGCGATTACTTCAGAAGAGATAGGAGTTTCGATGAGGTCGTTGTCGTTGTGCATGGGGAGTAATCAATTGGTAGATGGTTAGGCTTGAGTTTAAGTGATAGTGGCGCATTCGGCTATGTGCATGCGCTGGATTACTGCTTAATATCGGCAAGCAGGCGCGTCCTCCACTACCGCCGTCATTCCTGACATCCCCCACCCGTTAGCCGTTACCGCGTGACCTTGTTGGCGACACTGCCGGGATTAAAGGCGGCGCTGTTGTAGCGGTAGTTGGGGCGCTCGATGCTGCCGGTGATTTCGTCACGGACCAGGAGGTGCCTTGCGCGTCGGTCACATGTTGAGCGGGTTATTTTCTACCCGCTAATCTAATACTTCTGAAGAGCTCCTTTGCATCTGCTAAAGCCATGATCCCTGCTCGCTCCTCGTTGGCTTCCAACGCAGCCCTTGCTTCATGAAGTTTTGCAATCACCTGTTCTATGATTTCCAATTTTTCAGGTACTTTAGTTTTAGCCTTTACACCTTCAACTCCATACAAAATATCCCCAAAAATTTCATCGTAAGTGAAATTTCTGCCGATAGGGTCAGAATAGAAGTGTGGGGCGTAGCCAAAAGCCCAGACAATTTTTCCAAGCGTACGCTCATATCCCTCAGGAGCAAACTTTGTAACCATGCTTATTTCGCCTGCTTAATAAAATTTAAATACTGATCTCTTGTTATCGCTTGCATAGGCATATCAGGTATTTGAATTACAACATGGCTACCACCAAATTTAAAGAAATCTTGTACCTGACTCGCTTCCAGGCTCTTATTACGAATAGTCCCTTGGCCCAGGGTTGGTGAGGGTGATCGGCTGGTAGTTCTGGTCGAAGTCGGCGCTCTCCACCGGTTTTCAGTTGGCGTAGTTGCCGCTCTTGGCAGTGCGCGCGGCCATGCCTTGCACGTAGTGCGTGGGGCTGGCTCCGTCGTTGCTTACATCCCCTACCCGTTTCCCGTCTACGTAGTAATACCGCGTGACTTGGTTGGCGACACTGCCGGGATTAAGCAGCGCTGTTGTAGCGGTAGTTGGGCCGCTCGAAGCTGCCGGTGATTTCGTCACGGACCAAATGGTGCCTGCGCGTCGATCAGATGTTGAGGGAGTTATTTTCTACCCGCTAATCTGATACTTCTGAAGAGCTCCTTTGCATCTGCTAAAGCCATGATCCCTGCTCGCTCCTCGTTAGCTTCCAATGCAGCCCTGGCTTCATGAAGTTTTGCAATCACCTGTTCTATGATTTCCAATTTTTCAGGTACTTTAGTTTTAGCCTTTACACCTTCAACTCCATACAAAATATCCCCAAAAATTTCGTTTAAAGTAAAACTCCTACCACCTATTACAAAGTGTGGAGCCTTTCCAAATGCCGACACAATTCTATCCAATGTAGGTTCATAGCCTTCCGGAGCAAATTCTGTAACCATTTTATTTACCTTGCTGAATAAAATTCAAATACATATCTCTTGTAATCGCTTGTACAGGCATATTAGGTGTTTGAATTACAACATGGTTACGACCAAATTTAAAGAAATCTTGTAGCTGATTTCCGCAAAGCCAAATACGGTCTTTTTAAAAAAGTGCTTTCATAGAAGCTGTGAGCCAATGTTCGATATTACGAACATTGATAGACGATTTTTATGAGTGTTTGGTCGGGGTGAGAGGATTCGAACCTCCGGCCTCCGCGTCCCGAACGCGGCGCTCTACCAGGCTAAGCTACACCCCGGAAGCCATGCGGGTGATGGCGAAAGGAGGCTTTATTATCCTGTTGCTGACAGTAAAATTCAACAGACAGGCCGCCCTCACTGAGTGCTGGCGGCTTGATAACGCAGGCTCAGGCGCGGTTGAGCCAGAAGTAGCGGTAGACGAAGCCGGGGAAGGCGAAGACGAGGAACAGGCTGCCGGTGGTGGCATAGAATTCCCAGCCCTGGGGGAATGCCTGGCCCATGGTGGAGAGTTCGGCGTAGTGGGCGATGCCACCGGTGACGAAGTACATCACGATGAGTTCGAGCAAGCACCAGCCAGTGTGCTTGGTGCCGCCTTTAAGCGGGATCACGAAAAACAGGCGTTCGGAAAACCAGGGCATATTCGCCAGCACCAGGGCCAGCAACAGCAAAATCGTTTGTGTCATATCAGCTACTTATTGAAAACTGTGGGTGATGGCGTAAGCGCAAATATCCATCAATCGTTGCGGGAACATGCCGAGTGCGAGCAACAGCAGCGCATTGAGGCTGAGCAGCACTTTCATGTCGATCGGGGCTTTGATCGGCGTGTTATCCAGTGGTTCATCAAAGTACATGAGTTTGACCACGCGCAGGTAGTAGAAACCACCAATCGCGGCCATGACCACGGCAAAGATGACGAGGCCAACAAAGCCAGCCTGGAGCGCGGCCTGCAGCACGGCAAACTTGGCATAGAAGCCCAGCGTGGGTGGCACACCGGCCATGGAGAACATGATGATGAGCATGAGGAAGGCATACCATGGGCTGCGCTGGTTGAGGCCTTTCAGGTCTTCCAGGTTATCGGCCTCAAAGCCTTTGCGTGAGAGCAAGAGCATGATGCCGAAGCCGCCCAGGGTCATCAGCATATAAGCCATGATGTAAAACATGGCGGACACATAGCCATTGGTGCCCGCACTCATGAAGCCATATAGCAGGTAGCCCACATGCGAGATGGTGGAATATGCCAGCATGCGCTTGAGGTTGGTTTGCGCAATGGCGGTGATATTGCCGATGAGGATGGACAACACAGCCATGATCGCCAGCATGCCCTGCCAATCGATCGCCAGCACATAGAGCCCTTGAATCAGCAGGCGGATCATGAAGGCAAACGCGGCCAGCTTGGTTACCGAGCCAATGAATAGCGTGACGGCCGTGGGCGCGCCATGGTACACATCCGGCACCCACATCTGGAAAGGCACTGCACCGAGCTTGAAGCCCAGGCCTGCAATCAGGAATACCACGCCCAATACCAGCACGGCATGATCAGGCGCACCTTGCAGCAAGGCGTTGGCGACTTCGGCAACATCCAGCGTGCCCGTCACGCCGTACAGCATGGACATGCCGTACAGCAGCATGCCGGAAGACAGCGCACCCAGTACGAAATACTTCATGGCGGCTTCGGTGGCGCGCGGGTTGTCCCTGTCCATGGCGACCAGTGCATACAGACACAGCGACAGCAGTTCCAGGCCCATGTAGAGCGTGAGGAAGTGCTGGCCGGAGACCATGATCATCATGCCCAGCAAGGCAAACAGCGTAAGGGCAAAATACTCGCCACGGAACATATCACGCAGCGAGACATATTGGCGGGTGTAGACCAGCATGACCGATGTTGTCAGGTACATCATCAGCTTGAGCACATCGGACAAGGGGTCATCGACAAACATGCCATTGAAGGCATAGCTCACCACCGAGACATTGTGCGTGCACGCGGTGACGACTGCCGCCGCTGCGAGGCCCAACTGGGTAAAGATGTATATCAGGGAGCGATTGTGTGACTTGAGGAATAGGTCCAGAAGCAGCACGAACATCGCCATACAGAGAATGATGATCTCCGGCAAGGCGGCATACAGGTCGGATTGAATCGCGTTCATTGGCTGGTTCGCTTGTTATCTAGGCATTATCAAAGCAGCTTGCTCTGCGCCATGTGCGCGAGCAGGTTGTTCACGGTGGCGTGTGTCATTTCGGTAATCGGGTGCGGATACACGCCAAACCCGATCACCAGCAGAGCCAGCACCGACAGGATGAAAAACTCGCGGCGATTCAGGTCTTTCAGCGCGGCCACATGGGCATTGCCAATCTCACCATAGAACACGCGCTTCACCATCCACAGCGTATAGGCTGCGCCCAGGATCAGCGTGGTGGAGGCGAGGAAGGCAAACCAGAAGTTGGCTTGCAAGGCGCCCAGAATCACCATGAATTCCCCCACAAAGCCGGAGGTGCCTGGCAGACCGGCATTGGCCATGCCAAACAGCACAGCAAAGGCAGCAAATGTTGGCATGGTGTTGACCACACCGCCGTAATCAGCGATCTGGCGGCTATGCATGCGGTCATACAGCACGCCCACCGACAGGAACATGGCACTGGATACAAAACCGTGCGAAATCATCTGCACAATCGCGCCTTCCATGCCCAGCGGATTAAAAATGAAGAAGCCCAACGTGACAAAGCCCATGTGCGAGATCGACGAATAGGCGATCAGCTTTTTCATGTCCTTTTGCACGAGGGCCACCAAGGCGATATACACCACGGCAATCAGTGACAGCGTGATCATGAAACCGGAGAGGTAATGTGCAGCATCCGGAGCTATCGGCATGGCAAAGCGCAGGAAACTGTAGCCGCCAAGCTTAAGGGCAATGGCTGCCAGCACCACGGAACCACCCGTTGGTGCCTCCACGTGGGCATCCGGCAGCCAGGTATGCACCGGCCACATCGGCACCTTGACGGCAAATGCCATGAAGAAAGCCAGGAAGATCAGGATCTGCGCCTTGAAGCTGAGCGGCAGCTGGTAGTAATCCACCAGCTCAAAACTATTGCTCTGATGATAGAGATAGATGAAAGCCACCAGCATCAGCAGAGAGCCGATAAAGGTATAGAGGAAGAACTTGATGGTGGCATAGACGCGGTTAGGACCACCCCAGATACCAATCACCAGGAACATGGGGATCAGCATCGCTTCCCAGAACATGTAGTACAGAATGGCATCCAGCGCGGCAAATACGCCTATCATCAACCCAGACATGATCAGGAATGCCGCCATGTATTGCGCCACGCGCTTCTCGATCACTTCCCAGCCGGCAATCACCACTATCACCGTGGTAAAGCTGGTGAGGATGATCAGCGGTACGGCCAGGCCATCAACCCCCAGGTGGTAATTGATATTGAAGGAGGTGATCCAGCGATGGCCTTCCTGAAACTGAAAGCCGCCATCCATCATGTTGAAATGGGTATACAAAGGCAGCGTGACCAGGAAAGCCGCGATACTGCCGAACAAGGCCAGCCAGCGCGCCAGACGTGCGTTTTGATCACCGCCCGTGCACAGCACCAGCACCCCGGCGAAAATAGGTACCCAGATACTTAGACTAAGAATAGGCCAATCCACCGCTTATACTTTCATGAACAAGGACAGTAACAGGAACACGCCGATGATCATGGCAAAGGCGTAGTGATAGATCAGGCCGGACTGCAAGTGCCGGATAATGCCGGAAATGCGACCAATCAGGCGTGCGGTGCCGTTGACCAGATAACCATCGATCCACTTGACGTCGCCTATGCCCCAGAGCTTGCCACCCAGGAAGCGCGAGCCACCGGCGAATACCTTCTCGTTAAAGGTATCAAAGCCATATTTGTTTTCCATCAGGCGATACAGCCAGCCGCAACGCTTCTGGATGGCGGCAGGGATGTCCGGCCGCTTCATGTAGAAGAACCACGACAGCACCACACCCGCCAGGGCAAAGATGAAAGGCAGGCTGGTCAGGGCATGCAGAGCCATGGCGCCAGCGCCGTGGAAATGATGCGCCAGCTCATGCATGACGGGGTGTGCCTCGGTATCCACAAAGATCACGCCATCAAAGAAATGTCCGAACAGCATGGGGCCAATGGCGATATAGCCGATAACCAGCGATGGGATCGCCAGTGCGATCAGCGGCAGGGTCACCACCCAGGGCGACTCGTGCGGCTTGTCGTGCGGGCCCAGGCCGTGGTGATGCTCGTCGTGATCATGATCATCATCGGCATGGGCATCATGGTGATCATGCGCATGCGCTGTTTTTTCCATCCAGCGCTCCTTGCCATGGAACACCAGGAAATACATGCGGAAAGAGTAAAACGCCGTCACAAACACGCCCGCCAGCACGGCAAAGTAGGCAAAGCCACTGCCGGGGATATGCGAGAGCTTCACCGCTTCGATAATCGAATCCTTGGAGTAGAAGCCGGACAGCAATGGCGTGCCGATAAGCGCCAGGGAGCCAATCAATGAGGTGATCCAGGTGATCTTCATGTATTTGCGCAGGCCCCCCATATTGCGGATGTCCTGATCGTGGTGCATGCCCATGATCACAGAACCGGCGGCCAGGAACAGCAAGGCCTTGAAGAAGGCATGGGTCATGAGGTGGAAGATGGCCACGGAGTAGGCCGATGCACCCAGCGCCACTGTCATGTAGCCCAGTTGCGACAGCGTGGAATACGCCACCACGCGCTTGATGTCGTTCTGGATGATGCCAAGAAAGCCCATGAACAAGGCAGTAATCGCGCCGATCACCATCACAGTGGATAAAGCTGTCGTCGACATTTCAAACAGCGGCGACATGCGCGCCACCATAAAAATACCGGCAGTCACCATGGTAGCCGCGTGGATCAGCGCAGAAATAGGCGTCGGGCCTTCCATGGAGTCTGGCAGCCATACGTGCAAAGGCACTTGCGCCGATTTACCCATGGCGCCGATAAACAGCAGGATGCAAATCACCGTCAACAGCGACCATTCGGTATTGGGGATGATGCTGACCGTGGCATCGGCAAACTGCGGTGCGATGGAGAACACGGCGGCGTAATCCAGGCTGCCAAAGAAATACAGCACCATGGCAATGCCGAGCAGGAAGCCGAAATCGCCCACGCGGTTTACCAGGAAAGCCTTGAGATTGGCATAGATGGCGGTCGGGCGGGTATACCAGAAACCAATCAGCAGATAGGACACCAGGCCCACCGCCTCCCAGCCGAAGAAGAGCTGCATGAAGTTGTTGCTCATCACCAGCATCAGCATGGAGAAGGTAAACAGCGAGATATAGCTGAAGAAGCGGCTATAGCCAGGATCTTCGGCCATGTAGCCTATGGTGTATACGTGGACCATCAGCGAAACAAAGGTCACCACCAGCATCATGACAGCTGTCAGCCGGTCGATCAGGAACCCGACTTCAAAGCTGGTATCGCCACTGGTCAGCCAGGTGTAGACCGTGCCGTTGAACACCCTGCCCTGCAACACATCATTGAATACCACTACCGACAGCGCAAAGGCACCTGCCACACCAGCAATGGTGAGCCAGTGTGCAGCAGCGCGCGGCAGCATGCGGCCAAACAGGCCGACAATGGTCGCCGCCACTAGTGGCAAGAGCGGAATCAGCAGATAGATGGTTTGCATGTCAGTCATTTGTTATTTTCCGCTTAACCCTTGAGACTGTTGATGTCATCGACGTTGATGGTTTTCAGGTTTCTGAACAGCACCACCAGAATGGCGAGGCCAATGGCAGACTCGGCTGCCGCCACCGTCAGAATGAAGAACACGAACACCTGGCCAGCCGTATCCTGCAGATAATGCGAGAAGGCAATAAAGTTGAGGTTAACCGCCAGCAGCATGAGCTCAATTGCCATCAGCAGCACGATGACGTTTTTGCGGTTAAGGAAAATGCCGACCACGCTGATGGCAAACAGCAATGAACCCAGTATGAGGTAATGCGAGAGGCCAACCATTACGCCTTGTCCTTTCCTTCGGTCTCGGCAGCTGCCGGGATTTCCACATCGGCAGGCATGCTCACCATGCGAATACGGTCTGCACGCTTGACCTTGACCTGCTCGGCCGGGTCAATGAACTTCGAATCCTTGCGATCACGCAGGGTCAGCGCAATGGCCGCCACAATCGCCACCAGCAGCACGACAGAAGCCAGCTCAAACGGCAGCAGGTAATCGGTATACAGCTGACGCCCAAGCTCGGCAGTATTGCTATAACCGGCGGGATGCGGGGTTGGCGCTGCAACACGGTCAACGCCGAAGTGCTTGGAGCCCAGAATCATGACCATTTCCAGCGTCATCAGAATGCCCACGGGCAAGGCAATCGGCAGCGCTTCCCAGAAACCTTCACGTAGCTTGTCGAGATTGATATCCAGCATCATCACCACAAACAGGAACAGCACCATCACCGCGCCCACGTAAACCAGCACCAGCGCAATCGCCAGAAACTCGGCCTCCAGCAGCAGCCAGATACCGGCAGCGGTAAAAAACGCCAGCACCAGATGCAAGGCGGCATGCACCGGATTGCGTGAAGTAATGACGCGCAAGCCAGCAAACAGCAGGATAGCCGCCAGGACATAGAATACGTAGTCGTTGAAATTCATCTAGTCAGCTCGGTTGATGTAGGGCGCATAGTTATTCGTATCCGTCGCTCGTGTTTATTGGCACGCTAAATTAGCGGTATTTGGCGTCCGCACTGCGATCCGCCGCAATCTGGGTTTCATATTTATCGCCCACCGCCAGCAGCATGGGCTTGGTATAAAGCAAATCGCCGCGCTTCTCGCCGTGGTAATCAAAAATCCGCGTTTCCACAATGGAGTCGACCGGGCATGATTCTTCGCAGAAGCCGCAGAAAATGCATTTGGTCAGATCGATATCGTAGCGTGTGGTACGGCGCGTATTGTCTTCGCGCTGCTCAGATTCAATGGTGATCGCCATGGCCGGGCAAACAGCTTCGCACAGCTTGCAGGCAATGCAGCGCTCCTCGCCATTCGGGTAGCGGCGCAAGGCATGCAGACCACGAAAACGCGGGCTCATGGGCGTGCGCTCTTCCGGGAACTGAATGGTGATCTTGCGCGCGAAAAAATAACGTCCGGTCAGCGCCATGCCTTTCAGCAACTCGACCAGCATCAGGCTTGATAATACGGTTTTGATCTTGGCTAGCATAATGGTCTCAGTGGAACAGATAGGCCAGCGGGGTCTGCATCAGACCGCCAACCACGATGATCCAAACAAGCGTGATAGGAATAAACACCTTCCAGCCCAGTCGCATGATCTGGTCATAGCGATAACGCGGGAAAGTAGCCCGAAACCAAAGGAAGAAGAACAACAGCAGCGCCACCTTGATGATCAGCCACAGGAAGCCTGGGATCATGTTGAAAGGCGCTACGTCAAGCAGAGGCTGCCAGCCACCCAGGAACATGATGGCCGCCAGCATGCAGACCAGTATCATGTTGGCGTATTCGGCCAGGAAGAACACGGCAAACGCCATGCCCGAGTATTCCACATGGAAACCCGCGACAATTTCGGACTCGCCTTCGGCCACGTCAAATGGGGCGCGATTGGTTTCCGCCACTGCACTGATAAAGTAAACAATAAACAAGGGGAACAATGGCAACCAGTACCATTGCCAGAAACCGCCCGCCTGCGCGACCACGATCTTGCCCAGATTCAGGCTGCCGGCGCACATCAGCACACCCACCAGCGCAAAGCCCATGGCGATTTCGTAGGAAACAATCTGGGCCGCCGAGCGTAGCGAGCCAAGGAAGGCATACTTGGAGTTGGATGCCCAACCAGCGATGATCACGCCATATACGGCCACCGAAGTCATGGCGAGGATATACAGCAAGCCCGCATCAATATCGGCCAGGATCATGTCCACATCAAACGGCACCACGGCCCAGGCCGCCAGCGCAGGCGCAATCGCCAGCACGGGTCCCAGCAGGAACAAGGTTTTATTGGCCGCCGAAGGAATGATGATTTCCTTCATCAACAGCTTCAGGCCGTCGGCAATCGGCTGCAACAGGCCAAAATAGCCCACACGGTTAGGACCCATGCGCACCTGCATGAAGCCAATCACCTTGCGTTCAGCCAGGGTCAGGTAAGCCACCGCGCCCATGATGGGCGCCACGATGGCAATGATCTTGACCAGGGTCCAGACCACGGGCCACGCTGGGCCCAACAGATTTTGCATAAAGGCGATCATGCGCGTGTCACCTCGATTTCACCCATGAGATCACCCAGCAGACTGGTCACCGGCAGGGCGGTCGGTACACGCACCACGCCATGTGGCAGGCCATCATCACGCTTGGCTTTAAGCAGCACACTTGCCACCCCCTGCTTCACGGTGACCATTTCACCATCATCCAGGCCCAGCTCTGTAAGCAGCTGACTATGCATGGCAGCTACCGGAGCCTGCACGGCACGGGTTTTTTGCAATGGCGGTGAGCGACGCACGATAGCATCGGACTGGAACTGCGGTACTTCGCCCAGGCGTTGCAAGACATTGGATTTGATCTTGACCTGAATTTCGATCAGTTCGCGCAGATTGTTATTGAGCGAGTTCCAGACCACAGTAGAAGGTTTCTGACCGCCAAAAATCGCGTTTTTAACCTGTTCACTGCTATCAAAATCAAAGCCGGACAAGCCCAGGGTATTGCCCAACACGCGTAATACTTTCCAGCCCGGACGGCATTCACCCAAGGGCTTGGTCACCGCGGTAAAGCTCTGCACGCGCCCTTCCATGCTCATGTAGGTGCCGGAGGTCTCGGTAAACGGCGCAATTGGCAGCAGCACATCGGCATGCTCCAGCGCCTCGGATTTGTATGCTGTCAGTGCGATCACACACTCGGCTTCCGCAATGGCCTGACGGGCCTGCGCAGCATGATGGCAATCCAGCTCGGGCTCCACATTCACCAGCAGGTAAGCCTTGCGTGGTGACTCCAGCATGGCTTTGGCATTCAGGCCATGCTCGCCTGGCAGGGCGCCCACCAGATGGGCACCGGTGCTATTGGCTGCTGGCGACAGGATGCCAAAGGTAGCGCCGCAGAGCGATGCAATGGCTTCAGCCAGACTATAAAGCTCGGTAAAGCGAGGATGACTTTGGGCAATATTGCCCAGGAAAATACCGGTGCGCGGGCTGACGAGGTCGACTTCCTTGCCCAAACCGGCGAGGCTTTCTGCCATGGCTTGCGAGTTATCCCACACGCGGACGGTTTCCAGCAGATCATTAAGTGACTTTGGCAAACACAGCGACAGGCGTTGCAAACCTGACATGGCTTTCAGTATCTGCGCCAGCACGTTGACCATATCGTTCGGGGTGCAGATCGCCTTGTGCTTGACGGCCATCAACTGATCATCATCCATAGGGTTGACCAGCGACAGCTCGGCGCCCTGCGCTACTGCCTTACGAATACGGTTTGCCAGCAGCGGGTGCTCGTTGCGCAGATTGCTGCCGATGACCAGGATGCGATCCATCTCTTGCAGGTCAGGGATATTGCAGCCCATCCACGGCGTCCCCATGCGCTTGCCATCCAGGCGGAAGTCGGTCTGGCGCAGGCGATAGTCAATGTTGCTGGAGCCCAGGCCATGCGCAATCTGCTTGGCAAGATAGGCTTCTTCCATGGTGCTGTTGGGTGAAACCAGCACGCCAAACTGCTCGCCGCCGTCGGCATTGGTAATGTCCTTGAGCTGGCCTGCCGCAAATTCCAGTGCCGTCTTCCAGTCGGTTTCGTGCCACTCACCATGATGCTTGATCATGGGCACGGTCAGACGGTCGGGGCTGTTCAGGCCTTCATAGGAAAAACGGTCACGGTCAGACAGCCAGCATTCATTGATGCTTTCTTTTTCGCGCGGCAGTACGCGCAACACTTTCCCATCCTTGATATGCACTTCGATCTGCGAACCCAGACCATCATGCGGGGCAATGGAAGGACGGCGTGTCAGTTCCCAGGTACGGGCTTTGTAGCGGAATGGCTTGCTGGTGAGTGCGCCCACGGGGCACAAATCAATGATGTTGCCGGATAGTTCGGAGTCGACACTCTTGTCGACATACGCCGTAATTTCGGCATGCTCGCCACGGCCTACCATGCCCAGCTCCATCATGCCGCCGACTTCCTTGAGGAAGCGAACGCAGCGCGTGCACTGAATGCAGCGGGTCATGTCGGTAGAGACCAATGGGCCGATATTCTTGTTAAGGACTACCCGCTTTTCTTCGGCATAGCGCGAAGCGGGGGCGCCGTAAGCAACGGCGATATCCTGCAGGTCACACTCGCCGCCCTGATCGCAAATCGGGCAATCCAGCGGGTGATTGATCAGCAGGAACTCCATGACGCTTTTCTGCGCTTCCACGGCGGCTTTGGAGCGGGTGAAGATTTTCATGCCATCGGCAACTGGCGTCGCACAGGCAGGCAGCGGCTTTGCAAACTTCTCAACCTGCACCAGACACATGCGGCAATTGGCGGCTACGGAGAGTTTTTTGTGATAGCAGAAACGCGGAATGGCAATGCCAAGCTTGTCGGCTGCATCGATGATCGTGGTGCCGTGATCGACTTCTACGGCTTTGCCGTCTATCTCTATATTCAGCATGGTACTAACCTTGAAAAGCCTAACACTGAAAAGCTATGTTCAACCCCGGACACACGCAAGAACACCAGCTGGCTGGCTTTATCACGACTGAAATTGCATGTGTACGTGGTCATGACCATCACTCCGCCTTGCCCGTCACCATGGACTTGCCATGCTGAATGTAATATTCGAATTCAGGACGGAAATGCTTGATGAAACTGAGCACCGGCGTAGCAGCGGCATCGCCCAGCGCGCAAATCGTGCGGCCGGAGATATTGCTGCTCACATCGGTCAGGAGATCAAGATCGCCCATGCGACCTTCACCCTCGACAATACGTTTCACCACGCGGTAAAGCCAGCCTGTACCTTCACGGCACGGCGTGCATTGACCGCAGGATTCTTCATAGAAGAAATACGAGAGACGTTTCAGGGTTTTCACCATGCAGGTGGTTTCATCCATCACGATCATGGATCCTGCACCCAGACTGGAACCCGCCTTGGACAAGCCATCGTAATCCATAGTCGCACCCATGATGGCGGCAGCGGGCATGACGGCCGTCGATGGACCACCAGGAATCACGGCCTTAAGCTGGCGACCTTTCCAGACGCCACCGGCTATATCCAGCAGTTCGGTAAACGGCATGCCCATGCGCACTTCGTAATTGCCTGGGCGCTCCACATGGCCGGACACCGAAAACAGCTTGGTGCCGCCTGAGTTTGGCACACCCAGCGCCTGGAAGGCATCGCCACCATGCTCAAGTATCCAGGGTATCGATGTGTAGGACTCGGTATTGTTGACATTGGTCGGTTTGCCGAACACGCCGTAACTGGCGGGGAATGGCGGCTTGAAACGCGGCTGGCCCTTCTTGCCTTCAATCGACTCGATCAGTGCGGTTTCTTCACCGCAGATGTACGCGCCATAGCCATGCACGGCAAACAGATCAAAACTGAAGGTGGTGCCGAACAGGTTTTCGCCTATGAAGCCAGCAGCACGCGCTTCATCCAGCGCACGCTCGAATATCTCGTAGTCCTGCCAGATTTCACCGTGTATGTAGTTGTAGCCCACGCGCGCGCCCAGCGTATAGGCGGCGATGGCCATGCCTTCAATCAGCTGGTGCGGGTTGTAGCGGATGATGTCGCGGTCCTTGAAGGTACCGGGCTCGCCTTCATCGGTATTGCATACCAGATACTTGGTGCCATCGTAATAACGCGGCATGAAGCTCCACTTGAGACCGGTAGGAAAACCAGCGCCACCGCGGCCGCGCAGACCGGAAAGCTTGACCTGAGTGATGACGTCGGTGGCTTTCACCTTATCCTGCACCAGGCGTTGCAATTGCTTGTAGCCGCCCACATTCAGATAGGCTTGCAGCGATGCGGGATCAGGCTGCCCCAGCGTGCGCAGGCAGACCAGAGTTTCCTTGTCGGAGCGATGTTGAACAGGCGTATCAAAAGCAGCCATTACTTCAACTCCTCCAGAATCGCATCCACTTTTTCCTTGGTCAGGAATTCACACATGCGCTTGTTATTAATATGGAACAAAGGCGCACCGCCGCAGCAACCCATGCACTCGCCTTCTTTGAGTGTGAATTTGCCATCAGGCGTGGTTTCGTTGAAGCCGATACCGAGGCGCTCCTGCAAATGGTCCACAATGACATCGGAGTCACGCAGCATGCAGGAGATATTGGTACAGACGGTGATCTTGTACTGCCCAACCGGTTCCAGCTCATACATATTGTAGAAACTGGCGACTTCCAGGGCGGCAATCGGCGGGATACCAAGATACTCCGCCACAAAGGCCACTGTATCTTTGGACAACCAGCCTTTTTCATCCTGGGCAATACGCAAGGCGGACATGACGGCCGCCTGACGACGGTCAGCCGGGTATTTGGTCAATTCGCGATCAATCTTGGCGAGGGATTCCTGAGACAACATTAGCGATCAATCTCCCCGAAAACGATATCCTGTGTACCGATAATGGCCACCAGGTCGGCAATCATGTGGCCGCGCGTCATTTCATCCAGCGCTGCCAGATGCGGAAAACCAGGCGCACGAATTTTCAAACGATAAGGCTTGTTGGCCCCATCCGAAATCAGGTAAATGCCAAACTCACCCTTGGGGTGTTCCACCGCTGCATAGGCTTCTCCGGCGGGCACATGAAAGCCTTCGGTAAACAGCTTGAAGTGGTGGATCAGGGACTCCATGTCCTGCTTCATACCTTCACGGGCAGGCGGTGCCACCTTGTGATTGTCAGTAATCACCGGGCCAGGATTTTTGCGCAGCCAGTCTATGCATTGCTTGATGATACGGTTGGACTGGCGCATTTCTTCGATACGCACCAGGTAACGGTCATAGCAATCACCATTTACGCCCACCGGGATATCGAAATCCATCTTGTCGTAGACTTCGTAAGGCTGTTTCTTGCGCAAGTCCCAGGCAAAACCAGAACCGCGCAACATGGGGCCGGACAAGCCCAGCGCCAAGGCGCGCTCAGGCGTCACCACGCCAATTCCCACAGTACGCTGCTTCCAGATACGGTTATCGGTCAGCAGGGTTTCGTATTCGTCCACATATCCGGGGAAGCGGTTGGTAAAGTCTTCAATGAAATCGAGCAAGGAGCCCTGGCGATTTTCATTGAGGCGCTTGATTTCATCCTTGGCACGAACGGTGGAGCTTTCGTATTGCGGCATACGGGCTGGCAAATCACGATAGACACCGCCAGGCCGGTAGTAAGCAGCGTGCATGCGGGCGCCAGAGACGGCTTCATAGCAGTCAAACAGGTCTTCACGCTCGCGGAATGCGTACAGGAATACCGTCATCGCGCCGACGTCCAGCGCATGCGCACCCAGCCACAGCAGGTGATTCAGCACGCGGGTAATTTCATCGAACATCACGCGGATATATTGAGCGCGGATGGGGACTTCGAGCCCGAGCAGCTTTTCAATCGCCATGACATAGGCATGCTCGTTCGCCATCATCGACACATAGTCGAGGCGATCCATATAAGGCACTGACTGCAGATAGGTGCGATTCTCGGCCAGCTTTTCCGTCGCACGGTGCAACAGGCCAATGTGCGGATCGGCCCGCTGGATGACTTCGCCATCCAGCTCCAGCACCAGTCGCAGCACGCCGTGCGCAGCCGGGTGCTGGGGACCGAAGTTCATGGTGTAGTTACGAATTTCAGCCATGATGGAAGCCCTCGTCACGGATAACACGTGGCACGTTGTTGCGGGGATCAATCGTCACTGGCTGATAAATGACGCGCTGTTGCTCAGGGTCATAGCGCATTTCCACATTGCCTATCATCGGGAAATCCTTGCGGAAAGGGTGGCCTACAAAACCATAGTCGGTGAGCAGACGGCGCAAATCAGGATGGCCTTCATACATAATGCCGTAGAGGTCGAAGGACTCGCGTTCAAACCAGTTGGCAACCGGCCACATATCTACCAGCGTAGGAAGTACGGGAAAATCATCATCTGCTGCGAATACCCGCAAACGCACACGCTGGTTCAAGCTGATGGAAAGAAAATGGTAGACCGTGGCAAAACGCAGCCCGCTCCAGCTACCCTCCCCATACTCGGCATAGTCAACGCCACACAGATCAATCAGCTGTTCAAACTTGAGCGAAGGATGGTCTCGCAGGATAAGGCAGACATCCAGCATATTGGCAACCGAGCATTCAATCGTCAATTCGCCGACATGGCTCACCAGACGGCCCAGCTTGTCTCCAAGCGCCGACTCAATATTGGCGGTAAGTTGTTGCAGACGGGAGCTCATGTAATCACCTGGCGATAGTATTGGTACGCTTGATTTTGTTTTGCAACTGGATGATGCCATAGAGCAGCGCCTCGGCTGTCGGTGGACAACCTGGCACATATACATCGACAGGAACGATACGGTCACAGCCGCGAACAACAGCATACGAGTAATGGTAATAACCGCCGCCATTGGCACAGGAGCCCATGGAAATGACCCAGCGCGGCTCGGCCATCTGGTCATATACCTTGCGTAGCGCAGGGGCCATTTTATTGACCAGCGTGCCTGCCACGATCATCACATCGGATTGGCGGGGGCTTGGGCGGAATACAATGCCAAACCGGTCCAGATCATAACGGGATGCGCCCGCATGCATCATCTCCACCGCACAGCACGCCAGACCAAACGTCATCGGCCACAGCGAACCCGTGCGCGTGTAATTGATGACCGTATCCAGCGTGGTCGTGACAAACCCTTTTTCCAGTACACCTTCAATACTCATGCAGAGACCCCGTAGTCGGCATCTACTTGCCATAAAGCAGGTAGCAGAGCGATAACAATATGCGTAATGGATAGCAAGGCAGCGGACTGAACATGCGCCGCCAATGGCACATTACCAGGACAGCGATTGAGGTTTATTCCCACTCGAGCGCCCCCTTCATCCATTCGTAGACGAAACCCACCACCAGAATTCCCAGGAAAACCAGCATGGCAATAAAACCGAAAAGACCAATTTCCTGCAGCACAACGGCCCAGGGGAAGAGGAAAGCGATTTCAAGATCGAACAGGATAAAGAGGATAGCGACGAGGTAATAACGTACGTCGAATTTCATGCGAGCGTCTTCGAAAGCTTCGAAGCCGCATTCATAGGGAGAATTTTTTTCGGCGTCAGGGCGGCTGGGGGCCACCACTTTGCCAAGGACAATAGGGGCTATACCGACGGCTAAACCGACGATGATGAACAGTAATATAGGAAAGTAGTTTTCCAGCATGTTCACGCCCCAATTTAACTCAATGCACCTAATTGTGATTGAGTATTTTAATTATTGGTGCCGTCGATGAGACTCGAACTCATACGTCTTTCGACACTACCCCCTCAAGATAGCGTGTCTACCAATTCCACCACGACGGCAAGTCTGGCTGCTAAAGCCAATACAACTATTACTGCGGCACATCCTTTGCTGGTGAGGATTCAGCAGGTTTGGCTGGCGCGCTTTCGCTTGCCTTGCCAGGTGCAACAACAGAATTCGTTGGGAGCTTGACGACGCTTGAACCTTGGGTGCGGTGGCTAGACATGTAAGCCAGGGTCAAGCTGGTAGCAAAGAAGATGCCCACAAAAACAGCGGTGGCACGACTCATGAAGTTGGAGGATCCGCTAACACCGAACAGGCTGCCTGAAGCACCACTACCAAAAGCGGCGCCCATATCAGCACCCTTGCCGTGCTGAAGCAATACCAATCCGATAACACCGAGTGCAGCCAATACGTGCACAATTGATACTAAAGTTTCCATGTTCTCTCAAATCCACTGCTTAAGTCAGCTTTAGTTTGATTTTATCAAATCTACTGACAAGCAGCGCGACAAATTTCCTCAAAATCGTTGGCATTCAATGAACATCTGCCAATCAAACCGCCGTCTATATCCGGCATAACGAATAATTGTGACGCATTTAGGGGATTTACGCTACCCCCATACAGAATTCTTACGGTTTCTGCCGCATGCACATCCAGCGCGGCGATTCTATCACGGATAAACGCATGTACCTGCTGTGCCTGCTCCGGTGTTGCAGATAAACCCGTGCCGATAGCCCATACCGGTTCATAGGAAACAACGGCATGTGCAAACACGCCAGCCCCCACCGTCTTCAGTACGGCATCAATCTGGCTGGCAATGACTTGATGACACAGACCGGACTCGCGCTCGGCCAGGGTTTCTCCCAGGCAAAGCACAGGCGTGATGCCCGATTTGCGCGCCACCACAAATTTGGCGGCAATATTCTCGTCGCTTTCGCAATAGGCGGTACTGCGCTCGGAATGCCCCACGATCACATAACTGGCACCAAAGTCCTTGAGCATGCGCGCACTGACTTCTCCGGTGTATGCTCCGACTTCATGCTTGGCAACATTCTGGGCGCCCCAGGCAATATGGCTGCCCTGCAGCTCCTGCTGCGCCTGAAACAGATAAGGGTATGGCACACAGACCGCAAAATCGGCCGAGGTCAAATGATCAAGCCGCTGCCTGAATGCATCAAACAGCACCTTGTTTTGCGCAAGGTCGCCATGCATTTTCCAATTAGCGACCACCAGCTTACGACGCATATGAATACCTAAAAATTTTCCGAATGGTACCGTGCAGCCTGCTCGGCAGTCAATTTGACTGCGCCGCCACAGGCTGCCAGTGCTTGATCAGCAACTGTACGTTGCGGGCGCCGTTAAAGGCATTGGTCTGCAATTCATACACCGCCGTGACATACTGCGGCAAAAACTCCTCCTGCCGGAAAAATATCGCATCCACGGCGCGTCCACGGGTCGACAAAGTAAGCTTTAGATGTTTGCCACCGACAATCCGTTGCGCCACCACCTCAAAATCGTCGCAAAACATCGGGGGAGGAAACCCCTGCCCCCACACCTGGCGCTGCAGCGCCACCGCTACATCCCAGTGCATATCCTCCAGCGTCAGCGCCCCGTCGACTTCAATAATGGACTCCAGATCCGCTGGAGTCAGCAAGCCTGCCACCACAGACTCGAAGCCCAGCCGGAAACGCTCCATATCAATTTCGCGAATACTGAGCCCGGCTGCCATGGCATGCCCGCCAAACTTGAGTATCAGATCAGGCTCACGCTTGGACAGCAGATCTAGCGCATCCCGCAGATGCAGCCCGGGTATCGAACGCCCCGAGCCTTTGAGCACCCCATCGCCCGCCTGGGCAAAGGCAATTACGGGGCGATGGTAACGCTCCTTGATGCGCGATGCCAGAATGCCTATCACCCCCTGGTGCCAGTCCGGCTGATACAAACTCAGGCTATAGCGGCCTTCTGCATCCAGGCCATCCAGCTCTGCCAGCGCACTTTCCTGCATATCCGCCTCTATGCTGCGACGTTCATGGTTGAGGGCATGCAGCTGCTGGGCCATGGCATGGGCTGACTGATCGTCCTCAGCCAGCAGGCAGCTGATGCCCAGCGTCATGTCATCCAGGCGACCTGCCGCATTCAGCCTTGGCCCCACGCTGAAACCAAGATCCTGCGCACAACTTGAGGCGGGCTCACGGCCTGCCAGACGCATCAGCCATAAAATACCCGGGCTGCACTGGCCGGCACGAATACGCCGCAGCCCCTGCTCAACCAGAATGCGGTTGTTGTCATCCAGCTTGACCAGGTCAGCCACCGTTCCCAAGGCCACCAAGTCCAGCAGACTGGTCAGATTCGGCTCAGCCTTGCCCTCAAACAAGCCTCTCGCCCGCATCTCGGCACGCAAAGCCAGCATCACATAAAACGCCACGCCCACTCCGGCAAGATGCTTGCTGGGGAAATCGCAGCCATGCTGATTGGGATTCACAATGCAGGCGGCTGCCGGCACATGGTCGCCGGGCAAATGGTGATCCGTAACCAGTACGGACATGCCCAGCGCATTAGCACGCGCCACCCCATCGACGCTGGCAATGCCATTATCCACGGTAATGATGAAATCCGGCTTGGACTGAGCAGCAAGCTCCACAATTTCAGGCGTCAGGCCGTAGCCATATTCAAAGCGATTAGGCACCAGAAAATCAACTACTGCGCCCAGCATGCGCAAGCCGCGCACCATCACGGCGGTGGCGGTTGCCCCATCCGCATCATAATCGCCGACAACCAGCAGAGAGCGCTTTGCGACAATCGCATCTGCCAGCAAAGCCGCCATGCGAGTGTTATTGGTCAGACGATCAGGAGGAATCAGCCCGGCGAGCGAGGCTTCAAGCTGCACTGGCGTTTTAACTCCGCGCGCCGCAAGCAGCTGCGCCAGCAATGGCGACAAGCCACTGGCTGCCAGCGTGGCAGCAGCAGCCTCGTCAGGCTCGCGCCTTACAATATTAACCACCAAGCACCTCCGTCCACGGTCTGGATTTACGCCAGAATTGATAGGTATCCCATTTATTCACGCGACACTGCAATACCCGATCTCCCAAAGCAATATTCAATTCCAGCTGACTTAGCCCCCCGCGACGTAGCGCCTGCCATAGCACGGGCAATCCATTCACCACCGCCGCTGCCGATTCAACTGGAACCAGCCAGGCCTGCGTCGCTTCATGTCGTAGCAATTCGCGAATATCCTGCGGCACCGCATGGCATTCGCCTGCCTGCAGGGTAGCCAGACCACGCGCCACGGCATCCTCAGCAAAAAGCAGCGGCAATACCCGGGGGGATTTCGCTGGCAAGACGCCGCCGCCATAGACCCACACGCCGCTTACCGGCAATGCGCCCTGCGCCTCGCGCGCCTGATTAAGCGGATGCTCGAACAGCAACATCTGCAATTCATTCAAAAAGGCATTCCAGAAAGCCGCATCCTGCCCATGCGGCAACAGGCTGCGAATATCGCGCCCCACTGCCACATCGACCGGGGTTGTTTGAATATGCGGCGGCGTTTGCACCTGCAAATACCAGCGATCAGCGCAATGCGGGCTCTGCACAAATTTAAGCTCCTGCTCCGCAAAATGCTCATTCAATAAAGTCAGCAAGCTATCCGCCTCTGCTTTTTGCAGCGACAAGGCCTCAGGCACGGCAATCGTAAAAGAGTCACGCTGCAGTTGCAGATGCACAGGATGGGCAAAAAACACATACTCGGTCGGCAATGAAAGGCCGTCAGCCAGCGCCGCCAATGAGGCTAGCGGCCAGTCTTGCTGGCTGGCAAGACCCGCGCTGCTGCACAATATCTCATCAATGGTCGTCGTCAGGAATTCACGTCGACCCACCGCCAGCAAACGCTCAAAGGTCGCCACCACGGCGGGACTCATGGTCATTAATGTGTGCGGTGTTTTCAGGAAAATCTGGAGATTCACTTCAGGTTCACTTAGATGTCACTTTGTTATACGCCGTGCAGGCGCTAAGATATATTCAACTTAACAGAATGATACGCTATATGGATCTCATTTTATGGCGTCATGCCGAAGCAGACGACACCTCACCAGACATCACGCGCGCCCTCACGGCCAATGGTAAAAAACAGGCCGCTGTCATGGGCGAATGGTTACGCCAGCACCTGCCCCCCGCCACCCGCATTATCGTGAGCCCAGCCACGCGCACCCAGCAAACTGCGCTGGCACTGGGGATGGATTTCACGACAGTCGACGCCCTCGCCCCCGGCGCCGCTCCGCATGATGTATTGCAAGCCGCCGGCTGGCCCAAGGCTCAGGGCTCAGTGCTGGTCGTCGGGCACCAACCCTCGCTGGGCATGGCGGCTGCGCTGGCCATGAGCGGAAAAATTCAGTACTGGTGCGTCAAGAAAGGCAATATCTGGTGGCTGAGCAATCGCCAGCGCGCCCATGAAGACCAGACCATTTTGCGTGCGGTTATTTCGCCGGATCATCTATAAAACGCGTTACCTGAGATATATCGCAAGCCTGTTGGTTGCATCCCATAACGCTCAGCAGGCAAAATCAAGCGCTCAAGCATAAACAGACACAAGAAGAAATGCCGCGCAGAATAATGTGGTCAGCCACCGGCTGGCACAACAGGCCGGCAAACAAGGAAGACGGAATTTGAGAACAGTACTGATCGCCAACCCCAAGGGAGGCAGCGGTAAAACCACACTGGCCACCAATCTTGCCGGGTACTTTGCCAGCCGTGGACGCCATGTCGTGCTGTCGGACATGGACAGGCAGCAATCTTCCCTGCAATGGCTGGAGCGCAGACCGAGTCAACTCCCCTTGATTCATGGCATGGATGGTCGCGGCAGACACGCAGACAGCCTGAGTGCAGACTGGACCATCATCGACTCCCCCGCCGGACTGCGCGGCGACAAGCTGACCGACGCTGTAAAAACAGCCGACTGGGTGATTGTACCCATCCAGCCCTCGGCCTTTGATATTGGCGCCAGCCAGGAATTCCTTGAAACCCTGCGCGAAGAAAAAGCCGTGCGCAAGGAGCGTACCTTTGTCGCCGTCGTCGGCATGCGCATCGACAGCCGTACCCGTTCGGCGGCAAATTTGCAGCGCTATCTCGATAAAAGCGGCTTCCCCGTCATGGGCAACCTGCGGGATGCGCAGATTTATGCCCTGGTCGCCGAACAAGGCGCCAGCCTGTTTGATATTCGCCCATCGCAGGTCGCTCGTGATCTGCAGCAATGGGCGCCCTTGCTGCACTGGCTGGTGAACGCAGACCGCAATGCCTAATGAAATAGAACTGAAGCTGCGCATAGACGCGGCTGATACAACGCGCCTGTTCAATCACCCAGCGCTGGCAAATGGACTGGAGCATGGTCCGCTCACGCGCCAGCTCATCAGCACGTACTTCGACACACCCGACCTGCGTTTGCTGGATGCCGAAATCAGCCTGCGCGTGCGCAGCATGTCCGGCGGCTGGTTTCAGGCGGTAAAAGCCGCGGGCTCCTCCGTCGCCGGCCTCCACCAGCGCATGGAGTGGGAAGACATTATCAGCGGCAGCGAGCCTGATTTCAGCAAAATCACCGAACCCGCGCTGGCTGCCATATTTGCCGACCGGCAATTGCGCGATGCCTTGCAGCCCCTGTTCGTGACGGATGTGGAACGCACCGAATGGCAACTGCGCATGGCTGACGGCACGGCGCTGGAAGTGGCTCTTGATCTGGGCGAGCTGCAAGTGGGCAGCCATATTCGCGAAACCATCAGCGAAGTCGAGATCGAACTGAAAAGTGGCGATGCCGCACAGGTATTTTCGCTGGCGCTGGCTTTGCAGGCAGATATTCCGCTCACCATCGAAAACATCAGCAAGGCACAGCGCGGCTATGGACATTACCGCACGCTGCCGCCATCGCTTTCCACCCTGGCGCTGGCGGCATTGCCGCAAGCCCTGGATAAAGCGGCGCTGACCAAGCTGGTGTGGGCATGCGTGCACCAAGTACAAAGCAAGCAAGCCTTGCTGGAAGCAGACGACGCTCAACTCCAGCAGCATGCCATCGCCGAGATCCGTAGCACCCTGCAATACCTGCCAAGCGCACTGCAGCTGTACACACTGACGCCTGCTGCATTGCTGACCGAATACCACTGGCTGCACGATACGGCCCATGCCACACAGCCGGATGACCAAGCAGCAGCGCATCACCTCCACACGCTGCTGCAAAGCCAGCGCTGCCAGCGCCTGCTTCTGCAAACCGGCGCCTGGCTGCTGGCCCAGGCAACGCTTGTTCAGCCCCGGTAAGCTCTGCATAATGGGCAACCGCCTTTAGCCTCATCAGCACAAGGGAATACCATGAATCTCGAGAAAGTCATTTTCGGTTTTTTTATCCTGTTGGCATTGACGCTGAATTTCGGCTTTTTTATCGGCGACATTGATAACCCTCACCATCACCACGCCTATGAGCTGTATGTCGCGATTGTGGTGAATCTGATTGCCACCGTCCTCAAGTTCGGCGACCGCACGCATATTGGGGCCATTCACCTGGCCACCAGCCTGGTCGCGGATCTGCAACTGATTGCCGCGGCTATCCTTTGGGCAGCAGCAGGCACACAAGGTGATGACCCCAGCGTTATCGTGAGTGTGGTCTCGCTCTCGGGCGGTGCACTGCTTGCCAACATCACCTCCGTGGTTCTGCTGATTGCAGAAACCATCCAGATCAAGCGCTAGGCCAAGGCAAGCGCAAAGCCGCCACGCCGTGAACAACATCCTGTTTCTGATTCTCAGGCGCATGCGCCTGCCTATCATCGCGGTTATTGTCAGCTACACCATTGCGGTCGCCGGCATGTCGCTCATGCCAGGCGTTGACCCGGATGGTCACCCATGGCGACTCAGCATTTTTGAAGCGTTTTACGTCATCAGCTATACCGCCACCACCATAGGCTTTGGCGAAGTGCCTTTCCCCTACTCCACGGCACAACGCATGTGGATGTCGTTTTCGATTTACCTCACGGTGATCCCCTGGTTTTACGCTATCGGCAAGATCATTACCCTGTTCCAGGATCCGGGCTTGCGCCAGGCCTTTACCACCTCGCGGTTTGCGCGTGAGGTCAACCATCTGATGGAGCCGTTTTATATCGTCTGCGGCTATGGCGAAACCGGCAGCCTGCTGGTGCGGGCACTGGATAAAAATGAAGTGCGCGTGGTGGTGATCGAGCTGGAGCAGGAGCGCATCAATGAGCTGGAGCTGGAAGATTACCAGTTTGATATCCCCAACCTGTGTGCGGATGCCAAGCTGCCCGAAACCCTGCTGCGTGCCGGGCTGAAAAACCCGATGTGCCAGGGCGTTGCCGCGCTCACCAATGATGATCATGCCAATCTCGCCATTGCCGTGGCAGTGAAGCTGATCAGCCCGGAGCTACGCGTGCTGGGGCGCGCCGAAACCGAACAAACGGCGTCCAACATGGCCTCGTTTGGCACCGATCACATCATCAATCCCTACACAATTTTTGGCGATCATCTGGCGATGGAAGTGCATGCCATTGGCACTTACCTGCTGCATGAATGGTTGACCGGCGTGCCTGGGGAAAGCCTGAAATCGCCGATCTGCCCGCCCATCGGCAAATGGATCGTTTGCGGCTATGGCCGCTTTGGCCGTTCGGTCGTGCAGAATCTGGAGCTTGAGCACATCGTCACCACCATCATCGAGGCTGACCCGGAGCGTACTGGCTGCAAGGAATGTATCGTGGGCAATGGCACCGAGAAGGAGACACTGCAACAGGCAGGGGTGCATGAAGCGGTGGGTATCGTGGCGGGCACCAATGACGACATCAACAACCTGTCTATCGTGATGACCGCGCGCGAGATGAACCCGGATCTGTTTGTGGTATTGCGCAAGAACAAGCGCTTTAACGCCGCGCTGTTTGAGCACTTCAAGGCCGACATCACCATGGAACCCAGCGACATCATTGCGCATGAATGCCTGGCCAACATGATTTCACCGCTGCTGGCGCAATTCCTCAGCCTAGTCCGGCTGCAAACCAATGTCTGGGCCAACAGCCTGATACAGCGCCTGGTGGAAACCGTGGGCGAAAATGTGCCGGAAACCTGGGCCATCAGCATTACGCAGGAAAACACGCCCGCCCTGTTCCACATGCTGGCGCATGAACCGATTACGCTGGCGGACATCCTGCGCAATCCGCATCATCGGGAAACCAGTCTGCCGATTGTGCCGTTGATGATATTACGCAACCATCAGCCGCTACTGCTGCCAGAAGCCACTACCCCACTTGAACGCGGAGACCGCATCCTGTTTTGCGGCCATGACAACGCCAAGAGCACCACGACTTACGCGCTGGGAGATTTCAAAACCATGCGCTACATGCTGCATGACCAGCAGCTGGCGGATAGCTGGCTGTGGCGGCAGATCAAACGCCGCAAATCCGCGCACAACGCTTCCGTATAAAAACACGGCTTAATGAATCATGCGCTCCAGCGCAGCCCGATCCAGCAATTCCAGTTTGCCACGCCCCAGCGCCAGCCAGCCTTTTTGCTCGAAGCGCTTGAGCTGGCGGCTCACCACTTCACGTGCCGTGCCCAGTTCATCCGCAAGCTGCTGATGGGTACGACGCACCTGGTCACCCGGCTCCTCCAGCAGCAGTTTGGCAAGCCTGGCGTCCAGGCTATGAAAAGCCACTTCATCCAGCAGCACAATCAGATCACTGATCAGGGCGCCATAGTTTTCCATGACAAAGCGGCGGAACACGCGTGACTCCAGCATCATTTCGTGAAAGGCAGCGGCCGGCACCAGGATATCGCGTATCGGCTCCTCCACGACGGTAGATGCGGGATAATCGCTGGAGCCCAAAAGACAGGTGGTCGTCAATACGCAGGTTTCGCCACCCGTCACGCGGTACAGCAAAATCTCCCGGCCGCTGCTGGAAAGTTTGAACACGCGCGATTGCCCCGCCAATCTCAGCACATAAGCGTGGCAAGGGGTACCTTCCTCATAGCCTATGGTACCGACCGGGGCTTCGACCACGCGCGCATGCTTCAACAACAAGCTCCGCGCCTCGGGCTCCAATGCCATCAGCGCGGGGAATTGCACCAACCAGTCCAGATCCGTAATGGGTTTGATGTGTGCCATGGCTGCCCGCGTCCTATCTAGTGATGCCTGCAGCCGGCACTCATGCCTTGGTCGCCATAAATGCCGCTATCACATTCAGCGCAAACCCGACCCCGAAACCGGTGGTATCCGTAGCCACGGCACCCAGCCCGCCCTTGCGGTTCACGGCAGCGAGGTCGACATGCATCCAGGGAATATCGCCCTCGATAAAACGCGAAAGGAAACGCGCCGCAATGATATGGTCGGCATCCGAATCCAGCGTACATTGCTTGATATCGGCAATATCGCTATCCAGTTCTTCTTCGTAATCCGCATCGAACGGGAATGCACACACGCGCTCGCCCGCCTCGTTACCCGCCGCCACCGCGTGACACAGCATGTCAGGACGATTGCCCAGCACACCGCTGTAGCGATTGCCCACCGCTGTTACCATGCTGCCGGTCAGCGTGGCAAAGTCGATCATCAGGTCCGGCTTCTGGCGTGAGGCCAACGTAAGCGTATCCGCCAGCACCATGCGGCCCTCGGCATCGGTATGCACAATCTCGATGGTGGTACCGTTGAGCGCGGTAATGACGTCATTCTGTTTATAGGCCCGCGGACCGATGTGGTTCTGCGCAATGGCAAGCCAGGCATCAATCTCCACAGGCAAGCCAGCCTCGGTAGCGGCAAGCAGCGTCCCCAGCACCACAGCGGAGCCGTTCATATCCTCATGCATGCCATTCATGTAACGGGCAGGCTTGAGGTTATGGCCACCAGTATCAAAACAGATGCCCTTGCCCACCAGTGAGATGCGCTTTTTGGCATGCTTGGGTTTATAGCGAAGATGCACAATCGCGGCGTCTTGCGGGTCTGAACCCTGGCCCACGGCCACAAATGCCCCGGCGCCCATTTTGCCGAGCTTCTTCATGTCAAAGCTCTCATGGTCCCAGCCATGCTTGGCTGCCAACTCGGCGATACGGTCCCGATAGAGGGCGGGCGTCAGTTCATTCGGTGGCAACACGGTGAGCTGGCGCACCAGAATATTGCCCTGGGCACGCGCACGCACCGCCGCAAAGCCGTCGGCACGCTTGTGTCCATGGAGATGAATCGTCTTGAGCGCATGTTTTTTTGACTTGGATTTGCGGGTGGGCAGCACAGCCGCATTCACCTCGGTGACATATAAAGCCTCTGCAGCTGCCTGCGCGGCCTCTTCCGCGTCACCATATACCGCAATCACCAATTGCGCGGGCGACTCATCCAGCAGTGGCTTGACCGCTTTGCGCAACAGGGTGTGCCGCTGGAACACAGATTGCTTTTGCTCAAGCACGACCCAACTTGCCCTGGCGCCTTCAGGCAAGTCGGCGGTCAAGGGGGACTTGGCAAGCTCAGCATATAGACTGCGCTGCCGCTTCATTCTGGCATCCAGCACCGATGCATGAGGGAGATCCTGCGGCCGCTTGGCGGGGAGTACAAACAGGATATGCGTCGCGTTGTTAAGCTGGCTGGCATCAGCATATGCCGCATTTTGCTTTAATTGGATGGCCATAAACCCTCTTGGAATGTATACAGTTTGTTACAAATTTTTCAGATTTTGCGGGCACTTAGCAGCAGAAGTTTTAAATCTACTGGAGATGCTTAACTTGACCAAAATAGTCAAAAAAGCCAATATATCGCCTTAAGTCAGTCAGTCAAAAACTGCCTCGGCACTCAAGCTTCAGTTCAAGCACAACAATAAGTCCTTGGCTGATTATACCTACAGCATAGACAAAAGTTTCCCGGAGACTTCTCACATGGCATTAACCCCCGATATTGACCCTCAAGAAACCCACGAGTGGCTGGAAGCCATCGATGCGGTACTTGAGAACGAGGGATCAGAACGCGCGCACTTTTTGCTCGAAACCCTGGTAGACAAGGCAAGACGCTCAGGCGCATACCTTCCGTACAATGCCACCACGGCCTACGTTAACACCATTCCAGCCCACCTGCAGCCCAAGCATCCTGGCGACACCGCCATGGAGCGCAAGATCCGCGCACTGGTGCGCTGGAACGCGATCATGACGGTATTGCGCGCCAATGAAAAATCCCCTGGCGTCGGCGGCCACATTGCCAGCTTCCAGTCTGCTGCCACGCTGTATGACACCGGGTTCAACCACTTTTTCCGCGCCGCTTCCGATAAATTCGGTGGCGATCTGGTGCTGTTCCAGGGTCACTCGTCCCCTGGGGTATATGCCCGCGCCTTCCTTGAAGGCCGCATTACTGAAGAACAATTATCCAATTTCCGTATGGAAACCGGCGGCAATGGCCTGTCTTCCTACCCACACCCATGGCTGATGCCAGATTTCTGGCAATTCCCCACGGTGTCCATGGGCCTGGGCCCATTGCAGGGCATTTACACGGCGCGCTTCCTGAAATACCTGCATGACCGCGGCATTGCCGACACCTCCGATCGCAAGGTCTGGGTATTCTGCGGCGACGGTGAAATGGACGAACCGGAATCGCTGGGTGCGATTTCGCTGGCCGCCCGTGAAAAGCTCGACAACCTGATTTTCGTCATCAACTGTAACCTGCAACGTCTGGACGGTCCGGTGCGCGGCAATGGCAAGATCATCCAGGAACTGGAATCCGATTTCCGCGGTTCCGGCTGGAATGTGCTCAAGGTGATCTGGGGTTCCTACTGGGATCCATTGCTGGCCATGGACAAGGACGGCCTGCTCAAGAAGCGCATGGAAGAAGCCGTGGACGGCGAATACCAGAACTTCAAGGCCAAGGGCGGCGCCTATACCCGCGAACATTTCTTCGGCAAGTATCCCGAGCTGAAGGAAATGGTCGCCGCCATGTCCGATGAAGACATCTGGCGCCTCAACCGCGGTGGTCACGACCCACACAAGGTGTACGCCGCCTACCACTCGGCAGTGAACCACAAGGGCCAACCTACCGTGATCCTGGCCAAGACGGTCAAGGGCTACGGCATGGGTGAAGCTGGTGAAGGTCATAACACGACCCACCAGCAGAAGAGCATGGATATTGCCTCGCTGAAGGCGTTCCGTGATCGCTTTGATCTGCCGCTGACCGACGAGCAGGTAGAAAATCTGTCCTTCTACAAGCCGGCTGACGACAGTCCGGAAATGCAGTACATGAAGCAGCGTCGCGAAGCCATGGGTGGTTTTGTGCCATCCCGCCGTCGCAAGGGCAACGAACTGACAGTGCCCGAGCTTTCCGCCTTTGAAAACATGCTGGGTGCCACCGGTGAGCGCGAAATCTCGACCACCATGGCCTTTGTGCGCATCCTGTCCACCCTGGTGCGTGACAAGACGCTGGGCAAATTCGTGGTACCTATCGTGCCGGACGAAGCCCGCACCTTTGGTATGGAAGGCATGTTCCGCCAGCTGGGCATCTACTCGCACCTGGGCCAGCTGTATGAGCCGCAGGATGCTGACCAGGTCATGTTCTACAAGGAATCCAAGGACGGCCAGATTCTGGAAGAAGGCATCAACGAAGCCGGTTCTTTCTCGTCCTGGATTGCAGCGGGCACGTCCTACAGCGTGACCGGCGTGCAGATGATCCCGTTCTACATCTTCTACTCCATGTTCGGTTTCCAGCGTATTGGCGACCTGGCCTGGGCCGCTGGCGACAGCCGTACCCGTGGCTTCCTGCTCGGCGCCACTGCTGGCCGCACCACACTGAATGGCGAAGGCCTGCAACACGAAGATGGTCATAGCCATCTGATGTCTGCCACTGTGCCGAATTGCATTTCCTATGACCCGACCTTTGCCTACGAGCTGGCCGTGATCATTCAGGAAGGCCTGCGCCGCATGGTGCAAAACCAGGAAGATGTGTACTACTACATCACCCTGATGAACGAAAATTACAGCCATCCGGCCATGCCCAAGGGTTCTGAAGAAGGCATCCTCAAAGGCATCTACAACTTCAGCAAATCCAAAGCCAAGGGCCCCAAGGTACAACTCATGGGCAGCGGCGTGATTCTGCGCGAAGTGATTGCCGCTGGCGAATTGCTGGAAAAAGACTGGGGCGTTTCTGCCGATATCTGGAGCGTCACCAGCTTTACCGAGCTGCGTCGTGAAGGCCTGGATGTCGAGCGCTGGAATCTGCTGAATCCTGAAAAGAAACAGAAGCAAAGCTATGTGGCACAGCAACTGTCCAAGGCCGAAGGCCCGGTCATTGCCTCCACCGACTACATGCGTTCGTTTGCTGACCAGATCCGTAACTTCATCCCGCAACGCTATGTGGTATTGGGCACCGATGGTTTCGGCCGTTCGGATTCGCGTGAAGCACTGCGCAGCTTCTTCGAAGTCGACCGCTACTACGTCGTGCTGGCAGCCCTCAAGGCGCTGGCTGACGAAGGCAAGCTGCCTGCAGCCAAGGCCGCGGAAGCGATCAAGAAATACAACATCGATATCACCCGTCCAAACCCGGTGACTCTTTAATTCAGGAGACGATTAGAAAATGGCAATCAAGGAAGTACTCGTCCCCGATATCGGCAATTTTGATAGCGTAGATGTCATCGAAGTGCTGGTCAAAGCTGGCGACACCGTCGCCAAGGATGACTCGCTGGTGACCCTGGAATCCGACAAGGCCTCCATGGACATTCCCGCGCCATTTGGCGGGGTAGTCAAGGAAGTCAGCATCAAGGTAGGTGACAAGGCTGCTCAGGGCACATTGATCCTGACGCTGGATGCCGCAGAGGAACAGGCGACCGCAGCCAAGCCTGCACCAGCGCCAACGGCACCACCCGTGGTGACCTCGGTACAGGAGCAGGCCGTGCCTGCGCCTAGCCGTCCCGTCGCTGAGCCACCCAAGGTGATCCAGCCGCAAGCCACGCCTAATCCGATTGCCGCCAGCACAGCGGCTGCGCCGGGCAAACTGGCCCATGCCAGCCCTTCCATCCGCAAGTTTGCGCGCGAGCTCGGCGTCAACCTGTCACTGGTCAGCGGCAGCGGACCGAAAAACCGCATCCTGCAAAGCGATGTGCAAGCCTATGTAAAAGCCCAACTGGCCAAGCCGCAAAGCAGTAGCGCCGCCGGTGGCATTGCCGTTTCACAGGCGCCAGTCATTGATTTCAGCCAGTTCGGCAGCATCGAGCAAAAGCCGATGTCGCGCATCAAGAAGCTGTCAGGTGCCAACCTGCATCGCAACTGGGTGACCGCACCGCACGTCACACAATTCGACGAAGCCGACATCACCGATCTGGAAGACTTCCGCAAGTCCATGCAGGATGAAGCAGCCAAGCGCGGCGTCAAGCTGACCATGCTGGCCTTCCTGATGAAGGCCGTGGTCAACGCCCTGCGCACTTACCCCAACTTCAATTCCTCGCTCTCTCCTGCTGGCGACGAGTTGATCCTCAAGCAGTATTACCACATCGGTTTTGCCTGCGACACGCCGGATGGCCTGGTCGTGCCCGTCATCCGTGATGTGAACCAGAAAGATGTGCTGGATATTGCCCGTGATCTGGCTGACCTGTCTGCCAAGGCACGCGAGCGCAAACTCAAGATCGAGGAAATGCAAGGTGGTTGCTTCACGATTTCCAGCCTGGGTGGTATCGGTGGCACGGCGTTCACGCCCATCATCAATTGCCCTGAAGTAGCGATCCTGGGCGTGTCACGTTCCAGCTTCCAGCCGGTGTATGACCCCAAGACCAAAGGCTTCGAGCCGCGTCTGATCCTGCCGTTGTCATTGTCTTACGACCACCGCGTGATCGATGGCGCCGATGGCGCACGCTTTACCAGCCACCTGCGCATGATGCTGTCCGACGTTCGCCGTCTCTTGCTGTAAAGGGTTTTCATGAGTCAGTTAACAGAAGTTTTCGTCCCGGACATCGGCAATTTCGATAGCGTCGATGTCATTGAAGTATTGGTAAAGGTGGGCGATGTTATCGCCAAGGAAGATGCACTGGTCACGCTGGAGTCCGACAAGGCTTCCATGGACATTCCATCCTCCCACGCTGGCACCGTCAAGGAAGTCAAGATCAAGGTCGGTGACAAGGTCGCCAAGGGCTCGCTGATTCTGCTGGTGGAAGCATCTGCTGCCGAAGCAGCGCCCGTCGCCGCCAGTGCCCCGGCCCCTGCCGCCGCAGCGCCTGCACCGACCCAAGCTGCCACGCCAGCCGCTCCTGCCCCCGTGGCAGCAGCGCCCAGTGGCAACAATGATATTGATACAGAAGTGGTAGTACTCGGCTCAGGCCCTGGCGGCTATACCGCGGCCTTCCGCGCCGCCGATCTGGGCAAGAAGGTCGTGCTGATCGAGCGCTACTCCACCTTGGGCGGTGTTTGCCTGAATGTAGGCTGCATCCCGTCCAAAGCCTTGCTGCATACGGCAAAAGTCATTACCGAAGCCGAAGAAACCAGCCATCACGGCGTGAGCTTCAGCGCGCCCAAGGTTGACCTGGACACGCTCCGTAACTGGAAAGCCAACGATGTCGTTGGCAAGCTGACAGGTGGCCTGGCCGCCATGGCCAAGCAACGTGGCGTAACGGTGGTGCAAGGTGTAGGCAAATTCACCAGCTCGCATCAGATCGCCGTCACGGCAGCCGATGGCAAGGTAACGACGGTCGGCTTTCAGAACGCGATTATTGCGGCTGGCTCGCAAGCCACCAAATTCCCCGGTGCGCCGGATGACGAACGCATCATGGACTCCACTGGCGCCCTCGCGCTGGCAGATATCCCCAAGCGTCTGCTGGTCATTGGCGGTGGGATTATCGGCCTGGAAATGGGCACGGTTTACGATGCCTTGGGCAGTAAAGTCAGCGTGGTCGAGTTCATGGATGGTCTGATCCCCGGTTGCGACCGCGACCTGATCCGCCCATTGCAGAAGCGCATGGAAAAGCGCTTTGAAAGCATCATGCTGTCAACCAAGGTTGCCAAGATTGATGCCAAAAAAGATGGCATTCATGTCAGTTTTGAAGGCGAAAATGCACCGAAAGAAGCCCAGGTCTATGACCGCGTACTGGTTTCGATTGGCCGCCGTCCCAATGGCAAGAACATTGGCGCCGAGAATGCCGGTGTCGCGGTAGATGATCGCGGTTTTATTGCGGTCGACAAGCAGATGCGTACCAATGTGCCGCACATCTTCGCCATCGGCGATATCGTCGGACAACCCATGCTGGCGCACAAAGCCACGCACGAAGCCAAAGTTGCCGCCGAAGTCATTGCCGGTCACAAAGTCGAGTTCCAGGCACTGGTCATTCCATCCGTCGCCTATACCGACCCTGAAGTGGCATGGGCAGGCATGACCGAAACCGAAGCCAAGGCCAAAGGCATCGAAATCGAAAAGGCCTCATTCCCGTGGGCCGCCAGCGGCCGTGCATTGTCCATCGCACGTACCGAAGGTGCTACCAAGCTGATTTTCGACAAGGAAACCCATCGCGTCATTGGTGCGGGTATCGTCGGGGTAAATGCCGGTGAATTGCTGGCAGAAGCCGTGCTGGCCATTGAGATGGGCGCCGATGCGCATGATCTGGGGCTCACCATCCATGCGCACCCGACCTTGTCTGAAACTATCTGCTTTGCCGCAGAACTGAAGGAAGGCACGATCACGGATATGCTGCCACCGAAAAAACGCTAATCAAGTTTTTGCGATTGGTGCCGTAAATATAGCTGGGGCTTGCTCCAGCTATATTTTTGTCCGGCTCCTCCCTTTGGCACAAGGAATCCGCTATGCGTCATGCAATCACATGCTTGGTTATCCCCCTAGTGCTCAGTCTCAACGGCTGTGCCACGCTGACGCAGGACGGCATGCAGACCGTGATGCTGGAAGCCTATACCAGGGACAACCAACCCGTCCAGGCGCGTTGTGTAGCCAGCAATGATGTGGGGACGTGGGTCGGCTATGCCCCCGGGAAACTGCAAATTCATCGCTCCAGTGGCGACCTCAGGATTATTTGCGAGCGTGAACGCGGTGACAATGAGGCCGGACGCTTCACCTCAGCATCGCATGCGAATGATGCCGCTCGCGGCAATCTGGTGATGCCAGGTGGCGCCATAGGAGCGTTGATCGATCACGCCACTGGCTATGGTTATAACTACCCCATCACCATGCGGGTGGTCATGGGTAATGATGCATCGCTCACATACGACTCACAACAAAAAAGGGAGCCACTTCCGGCAACCACTGCGTTCGTCACCACTACAAGCTCTGCGCCTCTTCGTCCTTAATGCAAATGCCAAACCGCACTCCTGAGGCTTGCCCACCCCACATAGAGACCATAAAAACATGAGAGCCGCAATTGCGGCTCTTTAATGTTGAGACATTGTTCACGGACTAATACTGCGTTTACGCGCTAGCGGTTGCCACTCCAAACACGACTGTAGCAGTGAAGTGCTCAAACCACCCTCGCCATTCCGGCGAGGGTCAAGTTCATCACTCGCTGGCTGGCCCTTGTGCTGGCTGGTTCGGAGTGCCTGGCTCCTCCCCTTTGCTTTCGACGACTTTCGGTTTCCTGGGCGCTCTTGGCTTGCGGGCGGTCGCGGTGCTCGTGCTGGCATCCTTGGTTTTGCTGCGACTGGCAGCGGGCTTTTTGACGAGCTTCTCATCCGTAGTCACCGCTGGCTTGGGCTTGGCACGGGACCTGCGTACTGGTTTGGCTTTTACTGTCGCGTCAGAGGGAGCGGCTGCGGATGGCGCCTGCGTTTCCTCGCCCACCCCGGTATCCTCTGCCTTGCGTTTATCAATGGCACTGCCAATGGCTTTGGTAAGCACCTGCTTGCCTACGACGACCAGTGCGGCGAGCGCGGCTTTCTTTGCGACGGACTTAAGTACTGTGTTGAAAAACCCCATACTACCTCCTATTGGCAATTAACCTGCTTGAATTCAGTGCCGGCAAACTCCGGCTTCAGTTTTTCGACTTCGGTAACGACTTCGGTAGATAACGGCCCGAGCAACAAGGTTGTCAGGCCTTTTTCCGCATGCCGCATTCCCTTGGTTGCAGAACGCACTCCGCGGTTCCGCAAATCATTAAGCAGACGATTGGCCAGTTGCTCATCGGTAAATACCCCCAGTGAAATCGCGTTTCTCCATAAAGGATCCTGCATCACTGCACTTTCGGTAATTCCCAATGACTGCAGTTCCTGGATTTTTGCCTGGGCTGCCTGCAGGGATTTCATGGGCGGAATGTAAACCCAGTAGCGGATGGTATCACTGACCTTATCCTCACGCTCCTGAGGCGATATGGATAATTTGAGCAGTGCAGCGCGCGCAGTTGCGACCGTATTGGCGGTGAAGCCCGCCCATTCGTAACATGCGTTGGTAGTGCTCTCAGCTTCTACCGCCGCTTTTTTCGGCAGCTTGGCGGCTTCTTCTGCGGTATAAAGCTTGATGCGCTCGGGTGAAATCGATTGCTCAGCAACGCCAGGCAATTCGTTGCCGGAGGGCTGCGTTTTGAAATAGGCCCAGACCAATACATTCACAACGATCAGCGCGGAAACCAACCACTTCATAAACATTCTCTTTCAAGATAGAACAAGCCACGCAATACCAGCGAAGCATCTATTGTGATGGGCATATCAGCTTGCGCTTGCACCAATGCCTGTCTTAACAATTCCGCATCGCCACCGGTCAGCACGCACGGAATCACGATAGCGGGATCCAATCCTGGCAGGGTTTTCATCTGCTGCCATTGCAATAACACACTGCCCGCCATCGCATGCGAAATGCCAGTATACAAGGCATCGCCAGTATTCGTCGGCGCTGTACGCCACATCCCGGGCAAAGTCCGGATGCCGTCGGTATTCTGCAAAAGGGCCTGATGCATCAGGCGAAAACCGGGGCTGATCGTGCCGCCTTTAAATTCGCCACCTGACGGTTGTTCGTGACGACCTAGCATGTCCACCGTCAGCGCCGTGCCTGCACTTACTACCAGACAAGGCGCACGATAGTGCTGCCAGGCCGCAATCAGGGCGGCCCAGCGATCACTGCCCAGGGCCTCAGGCGGCTGATAACGATTAAACACCCCGGCCGCAGCGTGCGATGCATGTACCCAGTGCACTGGCGCTTTCAGTTGTTCAAACAGGGTAAGCAAAGGTCGGCTTGCCGCCAGGCCAGCCACATTCGAAACGACAATGCGCTTGGCCTCTTGCCAGCACGTGGGCAATACTGAATCCGCCAACGCCTCGTTTAGCCAACTGCCCTCGGCCACCACACTTGCCTTGGGATCAAACAAGGCCCATTTGCAACGGGTATTGCCAGCATCGATTGCCAGTATCACGCCACGCCCTTTCGCAAACTGATTTCGCCTGAGGTAAAACGCTGCTCACCCGCGTCGGTCATCACCCGCAAGCTGCCATCCTCCGCCACGCCAGCGACCACGCCATGGCGTTCGGTAGCATCTGGCATCAACAAGCGCACGGGCTGCTGATGGTAAACATGCATGGCTTGCCAGTCGGCGACCAGCGCCGCAAACCCCTCTTGCTCAAAGCGGCCAATCACCTGCAGCATGTGCTTCAGCACAATGCCCAGCACCACATTGGCATCCACGGCTTCATCCTTGAGGCTTTGCAGATCAATCGCCGCCTGGTCAATCTGCGCCAGCATGCGCTCCGGCAAACGCAAATTGATTCCAACGCCAATCACAGCAGCACTCGGCCCCTCCATATCGCCCTGCAACTCAATCAGGATACCGGCAAGTTTGCGGTACTCCACCAGCACATCATTCGGCCACTTGAGCGCAACGGTCACGCCCATCTCGGCAAATGCCTGCCCAAGTGCCAGCCCAACTGCCAGACTCAAGCCAGATAAGGCTGCCGCCCCCGTATCGAAGCGCCAAAGCAGAGAGAATGTGAGGCTGTTACCCAGCGCGGATTGCCACACCCGACCACGGCGCCCTCGCCCATGGGTTTGATGACTGGTAACGGCACAGCTGAGATGAGCAGCCCCGCTCGCTGCCTGCTGCATCAACCAGCGATTAGTGGAATCGAGCTGATCGTGCACCAGCAGATGCACGTTGTTAGAGGCAGACCCGAGCGCCGCCGAAATCTTATCGGCCCGCAATAAATTGAGCGGCTGGGAGAGTCGATAGCCTTTGCCACGCACCGAGAAAATTTCAACGCCTAGTGTTTCTGCATGTTTGACTGCATTCCATACCGTGGATCGGCTTACCTTGAAATGGGCAGCAAGTGCCTCGCCAGAATGGAAGCTCCCATCCGCCAGGCGGTGCAGAATGGGGAATGTAAGCGGGTTTGTCATGTCAGGGCTATATTAGCATAGGCACGAGTGTCCACTCAGCAGGCGGCTGGGTGTAAAATATCGGCAATCCCATTTTAGTCAGATTCCATGTCAGCCGATAAAACCCCAGTAGCACCTGCCTCCAATTTCATTCGTCATATCGTTGAACGCGACATCGAGCAAGGCACCTATGCCAGCCGCCAATGGTGTGGCGAGCCCGGCGATGCAAGCACGCAGGCAACCGGCCAGCCAGACCCGGCCAAAATCCGCACGCGCTTTCCGCCTGAGCCCAATGGCTACCTGCATATCGGCCATGCCAAGAGCATCTGCCTGAATTTCGGTCTGGCACGGGATTATCAGGGCGTATGCCACATGCGCTTCGATGACACCAACCCGGAAAAAGAAGAACAAGAGTACGTAGACTCCATCAAGGACTCCGTGCAATGGCTGGGCTTCGGCTGGGAGGCATTTGGTCACTCCCATCTGTATTACGCCAGCAATTATTTCGATTTCATGTACCGCGCGGCGGAATACCTGATCACGTCCGGCAATGCTTATGTCGACCAGCAATCCGCCGAAGAAATGCGGATTAACCGTGGCACGCTGACCGAGGCGGGCAAAAATTCCCCCTGGCGCGACCGCCCGGCTGAAGAAAACCTTGCCCTTTTCCGCGAGATGCGTGATGGCAAGCATCCGGATGGCAGCATGGTATTGCGCGCCAAGATCGACATGGCGTCCCCCAATATCAATCTGCGTGACCCGGCGATTTACCGTATCAAACGCGCGACTCACCACAACACGGGCGACACCTGGTGCATCTACCCGATGTATACCTATGCCCATCCGCTGGAGGATGCGCTGGAAGGCATTACCCACTCCATCTGCACGCTGGAATTTGAAGACCAGCGGCCGTTTTACGACTGGGTATTGGAAAAACTGGCGGAGGGTGGCCTGCTGGCACACCCGTTGCCCAAACAATACGAATTCTCGCGGCTTAACCTCACCTATGTGGTGCTGTCCAAGCGCAAGCTGATTGAGCTGGTAGATGGCGGCCATGTCAGTGGTTGGGATGACCCTCGCCTGCCCACCCTGGCGGGCGCACGCCGTCGCGGCTACACCCCGGAAGGGTTCCGCCTGTTTGCTGATCGCATCGGCGTCTCCAAAGCAGACTCCTGGATTGAGTACACCATCCTTGAAGACTGCATGCGCGAAACGCTGAATGAATCTGCCGAACGCCGTATCGCCGTGCTGGACCCGATCAAGCTGATCATCGACAATTATCCGGAAGGTCAGTCCGAAGACTGCTTTGCCCCTAACCACCCGCAAAAACCAGAGCTCGGCAAACGCACAGTCCCCCTGTCGCGCGAACTCTGGATTGAGCGCGAAGACTTCATGGAAGTCCCCAGCAAAGGCTATTTCCGTTTGTTCCCGGACAATACCGTGCGCCTGCGTTATGGCTATGTCATCAAATGTACCGGCTTTGAAAAAGACGCCGACGGCAATGTGACGGTCGTGCACTGCGATTACCTGCCAGATACCAAGTCCGGCACGCCTGGCGCCGACAGCATCAAGGTCAAGGGCAACATCCACTGGGTGTCCGCCGCGCATGCCTATGCCGCCGAAGTGCGCCTGTATGATCGCCTGTTCAAGGAGGCTCATCCAGGCAGTGGCGACCGCAACTACCTGAATGACATCAATCCGAACTCGCTCACCGTGATCACGGCGCAACTCGAACCTGCCCTCAAGGAAGCCAAACCGGAAGACACCTTCCAGTTTGAACGCCATGGTTATTTTGTCGCCGATAAAAAAGACTCGGTTGAGGGCAAACCCGTGTTCAACCGCACCGTGACATTACGCGATGCCTGGCAGAAATAAGCCGGCCGTTTGACCCCCATGGAGAAAAATGTGGTCGCGGTGAGCCTGGAGCAAGCATATCGATTGCTGAATCACGGGCCCACCGTGCTGGTAAGCTCTGCCCATGGGGATCAACGCAATGTGATGGCAGCGGCCTGGAACATGCCGCTGGACTTCAAGCCACCCAAAGTGGCCATTGTGATCGACAGGAATACCTACACACGCGAACTCATCCTAGCCAGTGGCAAGTTTGCCATTAACGTACCATGTGCGGCCCAAGCCGACTTGGTGGTGAAGGTAGGCTCGAGTTCGGGACGTGAATTGCTGGGGAAGGCACCAGCCACCAAGTTTGCCGCTTTTGATTTGCCAACCTTTGCTGCCAGCAAAGTCCCGGCACCGTTAATCAAGGGCTGTGTCGCATGGCTGGAATGCGAGCTGATTCCTGAGCCCCATATTCAGGATACCTACGATTTATACCTCGCTGAGGTAGTCGCCGCCTGGGCAGACGAGCGGGTGTTCTCGGATGGTCGCTGGCATTTTGACGATCATGATGCATTGAAAACCCTGCACCATGTGGCCGGAGGATTTTTCTTCACGCCCGGCAAGAGTATTCAGGCGACTTAAACAAAAAAGCCGACGTCATCGTCGGCTTTTTTATTCCCTACCTGGTGCTATTTTTTCTCAGAGGGAAACAAAGTGGCATGGGTGTCATGCTCTTCAACTTCTTCTGGTTTTTTCTGGGCACCCTCTGCCGGGATTTTTTCAAACGTGAATTCCAGAATATTGGTTTCCGCCAAGGGCTTTAATGGTTCAAACTCGGGAAGAACCGGAGGCTCCTCCACAATAGGCTCCAGCTCCGGCAACATCAGAGTGTCTTCTTCTGGTTCTGGAGCGGGCGTCTGATCCGTCAGTCCTTCAACAATATAAAGCGGGTTATGCGGCGACAGGCGATGCCCCATCACAGCCGCACTGTGCCACTGTTCCAGCGTTCCCGGCTCCCCATTCTCCGCAGCTTGTTGCAAGCGCAATGCAAGATTATCGAAGGCAATCGCGTCCTGACGTTCCGCATAAATTTTCAACAGGCAAAGCGTCAACTCATGGCGATCCGGTGTTTTTTCCAGTGCATTCAGCAGAATGTTTTCGGCCTGCTCGTCACGACCATAGGAGATGTAAATCTCCGCCTCGACCATGGGATCCACCTCATGGATGTCAAAATCAGCCTCCTGCTCCGAGCCGGGCTGCGACGGCGCAGTCGATGAAGATGCCTCCTGCTTATCCTCTGCCACTGCCGCCGCAATGGCAGGTGCCATAATGGCCGCTACGGCTGGTTCAACAGGCATTACCGGCGGGGGCGCGCTCACCACTTTAGGCTCAACATCATTCGGATGGGGGCGAGGAGCGGTCGTTTGTACCATGCTTTCGTGCCAGTTCTGCATGGCGGTCAATCGACGCATGTGCAGGTAATACACCATGCCTAGTGAGACCAATCCCAGCAGCAAGCCCAGGCCTATCCATACCAGGCGGTCGAGCACCGTATCCCAGAAACCCGGCTGCCCCTGGTTGGCAACCGTTGCCAGTGAGGGTGCGGGGGGTGCAGCCTGGGCGACAGCAGGCGCTGGCGCAACAAGCTCGGGCGTAGGAGTGGCCTGCGTGCCCCGACCTTTCGCTTCCGCGTTTGCATCGGCAGTGGGCTCCCCGGTCTGGCCATCCTTGTCGGCAGCATCCGAGGTATCTCCGGGCGATATCTTTAAAACAAACTCCGGGTTGGCTGGAGCATCTGCCGACTTGGGTGCTGCAGGAGGAGGAACCTCAACGACCGCAGGCCTCGCCTTGTTTGGAAGCTCTCCGCCCAGCGCTTCAGGACTGGGAATCTTGAGCACCTGACCAGACTTGAGCTGATTGATATCGCCATCGAGAAAGGCTTCGGGGTTGGCGGCATACAAAGCGGCCATCACCTTTTTGAGTGGTACTCCCGCCGGTTGGTATTGTTGGGCAACCTTGCCAAAAATATCGCCCGGCTGTGTCAGATAGGTATCGGCGGATAACGGGATAGCGGCTTTGGACGTGTAAAACGCATGGGCAACATTGCCGCCAGAGCGTGATTTGCGGGATTTGGATTTTACCGGGAATGGAGGCGGTACTTCTGCGACCAGCCCCTGACTTTGCAACTCGGGGATTGTATTAACGACGACAGGTTCATCGCCAATTTTGCTGGTGGGAGGATCGAGCAATACCGTGTATTGCCGAACCATATGCAAATTATCCGAGTCCACCTTGATAAGCAGCTCAAGAAAAGGCTCATTGACGGCTCTTGGTGTGGTGACGTGCAGAACATGTGTGCCATCTGGCCGCGCCACACTGGTGACCCGGACTCCCGGTGGCACGATGGCGTCCTGCAGTCCGGCTGTCAGATATTCATCATTATTGCCGATACGCGCGACAAGCGTGGCGGCTTCCTTGGCTGGCATTTCCAGCAACTCGATGTCTGCGTTAAGTGGTTCCCCCAGCGTCGATTTGACATTAATACGCCCCAGGCCTGCACCAAAGGCAAGCACAGGCACCAATACCAGCAGAAGTATCAGCGAAAGCGCTTTGAAGCAGGACCTGCGTGCAAGGGAATTTATAGGAGGCATATTGGCATCATTGAATTTTTTAATAATGGTAGCAATTTCATCATGTTGCATCTGTTTTTATAAGTACTTCCCCAATGTTCGTACAGTAACCCTTTCCAGAGTGACTGTAAATGGCAATACGGATTTGACGCGCCGGGAAAATCTGCTAGGGAGATGCAATTTATGCGCCTGCTAAAGCATGAGGGCGGATAAAATAGCGGCATTATATTTTGCCTTCGTGCATCGCTTATTTTTGGAGAGCTATCAGAATGAACATTGCCAACAATACCGCTGAGCTGGTGGGGAATACCCCGCTGGTACGCTTGAATCGTATCAGTGCCAATCTGCCCGCTACCATCGTCTGCAAACTGGAATACATGAATCCAGCCCATAGCGTGAAAGACCGCATTGCCGTAGCCATGATTGATGCCTTGCAGGCCGCTGGCAAACTCAAGGCAGACAGCATCGTGCTTGAACCAACCAGTGGCAATACGGGCATAGGCCTCGCCATGGTGTGTGCAGCGCGCGGCTTGCGCTGTGCATTTGTCATGCCGGAAACCATGAGCCGCGAGCGCAAACTGCTGCTCAAGGCGTATGGGGCAGAATTGATCCTGACCCCGGGTAGCGAAGGCATGCCTGGCGCCATACGCAAGGCAGAAGAACTGGCGGCGGCTGATTCCCGGTATGTGATCGCCCAGCAATTTTCCAACCCCGCCAACCCGGCCATACACCGCAGCACAACCGCTGAGGAAATCTGGCGCGATACCGATGGCAAGGTCGATATTTTTGTGTCTGGCGTTGGCACCGGTGGCACCATTACGGGTGTTGGCGAGGTGTTGAAGGCCCGCAACCCTGCCATACAGGTGGTTGCTGTAGAACCCGATGCAAGCCCGGTATTATCCGGAGGCGCTCGCGGTCCGCATCCGATTCAGGGCATAGGTGCAGGCTTTATTCCCGAGATTCTGAATACGGCGATTTATGATGAAATCGTCCGTGTAAAGAATGATGATGCCATGGACATCGCCCGCCGCATGGCAACGGAGGAAGGCTTGCTGGTCGGCATATCCTCCGGCGCAGCCGTATCGGCCGCGTTGCAATTGGCCGCCCGCCAGGAAAACAAGGACAAACTGATAGTGGTGATTATTCCATCCTTTGGCGAACGCTATTTGTCGACGCCGCTTTATAGCCACCTGGATGTGTAATGGCGAGTAAAAAGCATCGCAAATCGCGCCTGAAAAAAGCCGGGGCAGCCCCCGGCACCCTGGTCTATATCGGGGACATCAAAACCCAGCAACCCGCCATTCATATTCTGGAATATGGAGCGGAGAGCCTGCATGAAAAGCAGCTCACCCAGGCTGAGCTCGCGCATTACCAGCGGCCGCCCTCCTGCAAGTTATGGCTGAATGTCTATGGTTTGCACGAAACCAGCCTGATCGCTGAATTGGGTAAATGTTTCGGACTACACCCGCTGGTCATGGAGGATATCCTCAATACCAATCAGCGCCCCAAAGTGGAAAGCTATGGCGATTACCTCTATATCGTCTTGCACCATGTAGCCTACGACTCGGTATCTGACCAGCTGCAAACCGAACAAATCAGCATCATCCTCGGGCGCGACTATGTACTGACCTTTCAGGAGCGCCCTACCGGTTGCTTCGAGCCAGTGCGCGAGCGGCTGCGCAATGGCCGCGTTCACATCCGCGAGGCGGGGACGGATTATCTTGCTTATGCATTGCTGGATGCCGCCGTGGACCAGTATTTCAGCACCCTGGAAAAACTGGGTGATGAATGCGAGGAGCTGGAGGAGCAATTGCTGCACACGCCCAACAATCAGCATTTGCTCCAGTTGCACAAGCTCAAGGGCCAGAGCATGGAATTGCGCCGCAGCATCTGGCCATTGCGTGAAGCCGTCAACCAGCTGGTACGTAATGACGACAAGTTTTTTGCCGTGGAGAATGTCGTCTTTCTGCGCGATGTGTATGACCACACCATCCACCTGATCGAATCGCTGGAAGCGATACGGGATCAGTTAGGCAGCATGCTGGATATTTACATGTCGAGCATCAGCAACCGGGTCAACATGGAAGTGCGGGCGCTGACGGTCGTCACCATGCTCTTCATGCCGGCTACCTTGATCACCGGGATATTCGGCATGAACTTTGACAGCATGCCGTGGCTTAAAAACCCCAATGGTTTCTGGTGGACGCTGTGCGTCATGGCCTTTGTCGCTTCCTCCATGGGGCTTTTATTCTGGCGCCGCCAATGGCTGAGCCGGCACTAGGCCTGGCAGCTCTGCCCAGGCTTTATCAGTTGCGAATCTTTTCAGGGAATTTGGCGCGAATCTTAGCGACCTTGGGGGCTGCAACCAGCATGCAATAGGGTTGTTCCTGATGTTGCTCATAGTATTGCTGATGGTAATCCTCCGCGGCATAAAACACGGCGGCATCATTAACTTCGGTGACGATAGGCGAGGCAAACACATGCAGCTGATTGAGCTCGGCAATCATTTGTTCAGCGGTAGATCGCTGTGCTGCATTCTGGCAGAAAATCGCCGAACGGTACTGGGTGCCAATATCATTTCCCTGCCGATTTGGCGTCGTCGGATCATGCGATAAAAAGAAGATTTCCAGCAATTCGTAAAAGCTGATCCGCGCAGGATCGAAGCTGATACGGATGGCTTCCGCATGCCCAGTATCCCCGCGGCACACCTGTTTGTAGTCCGGCTGCAATGTATGCCCGCCCGTGTATCCGGAGACGACTTTCTCAACGCCATCCAGCTGTGAAAACACAGGCTCAAGGCACCAGAAACAACCGCCCGCCAATACTGCTACATCCAACTCTTTTACCATGGTGCATCCTGTCAGTTATCGCAAACGAAAAAATCGCCGCTATCAATTACTACCGAATTAGTGGGCTTGATCGTATGATAGTTCTGTTTTACACGAAGATCGGGTTTCAGATTCAGCTTTTGTATGCCTTAAAAGGAATTACATGCGTCGAATTGCGGTATTCAATCAAAAAGGAGGCGTAGGAAAAACAACCTCCGTACTTAACCTTGCAGCCGCCATGCTCAGTCAGAAACAATCGCCGTTATTGATCGACATGGACCCCCAATGCCATCTCACGGAAATCCTGAGCGACGGCCTTCCCAGTTCGCAGCGCAGTTTATTTGGCTTTTACCAGAACAATACACCGCTTGATGAGCTCACTACGCCATGGAATGACGCTGGCTTGTTGATTCCGGGACATCGGGAATTGGTGAAGGTAGATAGTATTTTTGGCAAGGGTCCCACTATCCTTAATCGCCTGCGATCAGGACTGGATGCGCTGGAAAAAAAGATCAATCTTGACTGCATATTACTGGATTGCTGCCCTTATCTGGGCGTACTTTCCTTGAATGCGGTATTTGCAGCAGACTTGATTATCGTGCCGATTGCTTCCGATTTTTTATCTCTGCAAGGGGCCCAGAAAGTCGAGAAGACATTGAAGGCGCTGGAGAATGTGCTTAAACGTCGAGTGCCTCGGCGTTATTTGCTGACTTGTTACGATAGACGGAGAAGCATGACGTTCGAAGTTGAAAAGCTCGCGCGGCAATATTTCGCTCACGAGCTATGCCAGACAGTTATTTCGGAAAATGTGGCGGTCGCAGAAAGTCCCCAGGCCAAAGAGGATATCTTCCGCTACAGCCCGCAGGCTAAGGGCGCCCATGACTATATGGCACTACTGCAGGAGCTCAGCAAGATTGAGCTGAGCGAAGAGCTTGATCCTGCTGTTCATGTGGATTTAACCAAGAGGTCCAGTATATCTTCGTAATTGGAAGTCGGCGCTTTGCCACCGGATAACACCCGACAATCCAGAATTTCACAGTGCGTGTACATTTTTTGCAGTTTTAGGCGGGCCTCCGTCTCGTCTCGGCCGAATATCTGCAAATTGTCTACCACCACACCATTTCTACTTCGTATCTGGTATACGTATTTCGCTGCAACCCTGCTTTCCATTGCCCCGCCCCCTTGTTATACCTCAGCAATAGCATCCCCATGACAAAGCACGGCGGAGCTTCTGCCCATACTTCATCGCGTTGCTATATTGCTTGTCGATAATCCTAATACGGCAATCCCTGAATAAACTTTATCTGGATAGTACGTTCCAAACTGAACATTCGTCATCCACCTACTGTTTTGAGGAAAGTATGCGCACAATAAAAGAAGGATCCCCTTTCCCCCGGGGCGCAACATACGATGGCAAAGGTACTAACTTTGCATTATTTTCTGATAATGCCACAGGTGTGACCTTGTGCCTGTTTTCCGCAGATGGCAAAGAAGTTGAACGAATAGACCTCACGGAATGCACCAACGGAGTTTGGTATGTTTATATTCCAGACATCCAGCCAGGCCAGTTGTATGGTTACCGGGTTCATGGCCCTTGGGATCCTGTTCAAGGGCAGCGTTTCAATAGCAACAAATTATTGCTCGATCCTTATGCGAGAAAGCTTTCCGGGGATATCCAGTGGGATGATGCCCTGTATGGCTACCAGCTCAGTCCATCCAAAGATGCGGACCTCCGCATGGATGATCGCGACAGCGCGGCCTTTATGCCCAAAGCGATTGTGGTGGATCCTGCGCCTCTGACCAAATCAAACAAACCACAAGTCAAATGGCCCAAAACCATCATTTACGAGGCCCATGTCAAAGGGCTGACCATGAAGCATCCCCTGATACCGGATGATATTCGTGGAAGCTTTGCAGCCCTTTCGGACCCTGCCTTGATTGACCATATGCATCGCATCGGCATTACTTCATTGGAGTTGTTGCCGATACATGCCTTTGCTCAGGACAGGCATCTGATTGAGCGTAATCTTAGAAATTATTGGGGATACAACACGCTGGCCTTCTTTGCCCCAGAGACCAATTACCTGCATAGCGGGGATCTCGAAGAAATAGCCACGACTGTGGATCGTTTGCATGAAGCAGGCATTGAGTTGATTCTGGATGTTGTTTACAACCATACATGTGAAGGCAATCATCTGGGACCTACCTTATCCTGGAAAGGCATAGACAATCTAAGTTATTACCGATCCCTGCCTGGTGAACCGCGCTATTACGACAACCTGACCGGGTGCGGGAATGCCTTGAATACATCCCACCCGAAAGTACTGCAGATGGTCATGGATAGTCTGCGGATGTGGACGACAGTGTATGGCGTTGATGGGTTCCGATTTGACCTGGCCTTAACCCTGGGCCGCGAGGACACTGGTTTTACTGCCCGCCACCCTTTTTTCCATACCATATTGCAAGACCCCATATTGTCCCGCTGCAAGCTCATCGCAGAACCATGGGATGTCGGCCCGGGTGGCTATCAACTAGGTGAGTTTCCACCTGGATTCTCGGAATGGAATGGCGACTATCGTGATGTGACTCGTGATTTCTGGAAAGGTGATGAAGGTTGTTTAGCCAAATTCGCAGGCCGATTTGCTGCATCCAGTGATTTGTTCGACGCCCAGCATCGTCGTCCGTGGTCCAGTGTGAATTTCGTGACCGCCCATGATGGATTCACACTGCACGATCTTGTTTCCTATAACGAAAAACACAACGAGGCGAATGGCGAAGATAATAACGACGGTGCTAATGACAATAGAAGCTGGAATTGTGGTGTAGAAGGTGAAACTGAAGATGCCGAGATTAATGCGTTGCGTCTGCAGCAAAAGAAAAATTTCCTTATCACATTATTTCTTTCGCAAGGCGTCCCCATGCTGTTAGCGGGGGATGAACTACACAACAGCCAGGGCGGTAATAACAATACCTACTGTCAGGATAGTGAAATTGGATGGATAGACTGGCAAAACCCTGACAAAACCTTGATCGAACTTGTCGGATTACTCGCCCAGATACGCCGTGAAAATAATGCGATATCCAGAGCAGAGTTTTTAACCGGCGTGAACAAACACGGGAATGCCGATGTAGCGTGGTACAACGTCAATGGTCAGCTAATGACCAACGAGCAATGGGAAGACCCTTTCAATAAATCGCTTATCGTGAAACTCATGGCTGTCGACAAGCACCAGGCTAGCATACTGGTGATATTCAATGCGTCGCACATTGAAATAGAAGCCACAATCCCGGAATGCGAAATCAAGCAATGGCAATTCCTGGTGAGCTCATCGGGTGAAGGCAAAGAGGTAAAACAAAAGGATAGTTTAGTAATACCAGCACGCTCGATTCATGTGTACAAAACTGCATCAAGCTAAATACACAGCTTGGTTTGCATGATGAGCAGAGTACATTTAGAGCTCAGGACAGCATGGTCGCTGTCCTGAGGAGTGCTCTAGCAATATGGATTTCAAGTACCACAAAAGCAAAAAGCCTCTGCATCAGCAGAGGCTTTTTTAATGAGAAGCTTGGCGGTGACCTACTTTCGCATACGAGAAGTATACTATCATTGGCGCAGAATCGTTTCACGGCCCTGTTCGAGATGGGAAGGGGTGGTTCCAATTCGCTATGGCCGCCAAGCATAACCGGTAGTGCTTGAGATGATGCATTCAAGCCCTGTTAAGCTTTGCATGTTCGTTCGAACACGCTGACCTTGTCCTTGCAGACAAGCGTCTTTAAAAAACAGAAGAAGTAAAGTATGCGTATTGATTGCGCTTTAGAGCAACCTTGAACTCAAGTTTCAAGGTTATAGGATCAAGCCTCACGAGCAATTAGTAACGGTCAGCTTAATGCATTACTGCACTTCCACATCCGTCCTATCAACGTCCTGGTCTCGAACGACTCTTTAGTGTGCCTAAAGCACAGGGAAGTCTCATCTTGAGGCAAGTTTCACGCTTAGATGCTTTCAGCGTTTATCTTTTCCGGATTTAGCTACCCGGCTATGCCATTGGCATGACAACCGGTCCACCAGAGATCCGTCCACTCCGGTCCTCTCGTACTAGGAGCAGCCCCCCTCAAACTTCCAACGCCCACGGCAGATAGGGACCAAACTGTCTCACGACGTTTTAAACCCAGCTCACGTACCACTTTAAATGGCGAACAGCCATACCCTTGGGACCGGCTACAGCCCCAGGATGTGATGAGCCGACATCGAGGTGCCAAACTCCCCCGTCGATATGAACTCTTGGGAGGAATCAGCCTGTTATCCCCAGAGTACCTTTTATCCGTTGAGCGATGGCCCTTCCATACAGAACCACCGGATCACTATGACCTGCTTTCGCACCTGCTCGACCTGTCCGTCTCGCAGTCAAGCAACCTTATGCCATTGCACTATCAGTACGATTTCCGACCGTACCTAGGTTACCTTCGCACTCCTCCGTTACTCTTTGGGAGGAGACCGCCCCAGTCAAACTGCCCACCATACACGGTCCCCGATCCAGATAATGGACCTAGGTTAGAACCTCAACAACATCAGGGTGGTATTTCAAGGTTGACTCCACAAGAACTGGCGTCCCTGCTTCAAAGTCTCCCACCTATCCTACACAAATCTTGTCAAAGTCCAATGTAAAGCTACAGTAAAGGTTCATGGGGTCTTTCCGTCTAGCCGCGGGTAGATTGCATCTTCACAAACATTTCAACTTCGCTGAGTCCCGAGAGGAGACAGTGTGGCCATCGTTACGGCATTCGTGCGGGTCGGAACTTACCCGACAAGGAATTTCGCTACCTTAGGACCGTTATAGTTACGGCCGCCGTTTACCGGGGCTTCAATCAAGAGCTTGCACCCCATCATTTAACCTTCCGGCACCGGGCAGGCGTCACACCGTATACGTCCACTTTCGTGTTTGCACAGTGCTGTGTTTTTATTAAACAGTCGCAGCCACCTTTTCACTGCAACCCCATCGGCCTTCGAGAGTAAATCTCTACAACCTACCGGGGCGCACCTTCTCCCGAAGTTACGGTGCTAATTTGCCGAGTTCCTTCTCCCGGGTTCTCTCAAGCGCCTTAGAATTCTCATCCTGCCCACCTGTGTCGGTTTGCGGTACGGTCTCAATATAACTGAAGCTTAGTGGCTTTTCTTGGAAGCTTGGTATCAATCACTTCGTGCACAAGTGCACTCGTCGTCACGCCTCAGAATTGACCCTCCGGATTTGCCTAAAGGATCTCCCTACACGCTTAAACCACCTATTCCAACAGATGGCTGACCTAACCTTCTCCGTCCCCACATCGCATTACATTGAGGTACAGGAATATTAACCTGTTTCCCATCAGCTACGCATCTCTGCCTCACCTTAGGGGCCGACTCACCCTGCGCCGATGAACGTTGCGCAGGAAACCTTGGGCTTTCGGCGAGGGAGCTTTTCACTCCCTTTATCGCTACTCATGTCAGCATTCGCACTTCTGATACCTCCAGCATTCCTCACAGAACACCTTCGCAGGCCTACAGAACGCTCTCCTACCATGCATATAAATATGCATCCGCAGCTTCGGTTACGTGCTTAGCCCCGTTACATCTTCCGCGCGGGACGACTCGACCAGTGAGCTATTACGCTTTCTTTAAAGGATGGCTGCTTCTAAGCCAACCTCCTGGCTGTCTGTGCCTTCCCACTTCGTTTTCCACTTAGCACGTCATTAGGGACCTTAGCTGGCGGTCTGGGTTGTTTCCCTCTTGACCACGGACGTTAGCACCCATGGTCTGTCTCCCGTGATTGCACTTCTCGGTATTCGGAGTTTGCAATGGTTTGGTAAGCTCTTATGAGCCCCCTAGCCATAACAGTGCTCTACCCCCAAGAGTGAGACACGAGGCACTACCTAAATAGTTTTCGGAGAGAACCAGCTATTTCCAAGTTTGTTTAGCCTTTCACCCCTATCCACAGCTCATCCCCTAATTTTTCAACATTAGTGGGTTCGGACCTCCAGTACCTGTTACGGCACCTTCATCCTGGCCATGGATAGATCACTTGGTTTCGGGTCTACACCCAGCAACTATCGCCCTATTCGGACTCGCTTTCGCTACGCCTCCCCTATCGGTTAAGCTTGCTACTGAATGTAAGTCGCTGACCCATTATACAAAAGGTACGCAGTCACCCCTTACGAGGCTCCCACTGTTTGTATGCATGCGGTTTCAGGTTCTATTTCACTCCCCTCCCGGGGTTCTTTTCGCCTTTCCCTCACGGTACTGGTTCACTATCGGTCGATTACGAGTATTTAGCCTTGGAGGATGGTCCCCCCATGTTCAGACAGGATTTCACGTGTCCCGCCCTACTTGTCGTTATCCTAGTTCCACAAACGGGATTTCGTATACGGGGCTATCACCCGCTATGGCCGGACTTTCCATTCCGTTCTACTATCGCGTCTGCTAAAAATAACAGGCTTTTCCGGGTTCGCTCGCCACTACTTCCGGAATCTCGGTTGATTTCTTTTCCTCGAGCTACTTAGATGTTTCAGTTCACTCGGTTCGCTTCGCTTCTCCTATATATTCAGAGAGCGATACCCTTGCGGGTGGGTTTCCCCATTCGGACATTCCCGGATCAAAGCTTATTTGCCAGCTCCCCGAGACTTTTCGCAGGCTACCACGTCCTTCATCGCCTGTAATCGCCAAGGCATCCACCACATGCACTTATTCGCTTGACCCTATAACGTTAAAACCTGAGCCCTTTTAAACTCAAATCTCGCGACCAACGAGTAGTAGTCGGTCCGCTATAGGCTTGCTTCTAAAGCAACTTATTTGAATCCGCTTATTTCTTTCGAACTAAACGAGCTCAAATGTTTTGATTTCTGCAATCAATTACCCATTTGAACACTCAGAACCTCATCACAAAGTTCTTGTGTTCTCTTTACTTCTTCCATTTTGTTAAAGATCAATCCGGCTTTAAAAGCCAGAAATAAATACAGCAACCTGCACTTATTTCTAACTTCTTCATCAAGGTAGTGGTGGAGGATGACGGGATCGAACCGACGACCCCCTGCTTGCAAAGCAGGTGCTCTCCCAGCTGAGCTAATCCCCCTACTCGGGTGAATCTGGTGGGTCTGGTTGGGCTCGAACCAACGACCCCCGCCTTATCAAGACGGTGCTCTAACCAGCTGAGCTACAGACCCTTCTAAGGCCATTCCTTGATGTGCTCTTGAACAACCGATAAGTGTGAATGCTTGCAGCTTCGGATTTTCTCTAGAAAGGAGGTGATCCAGCCGCACCTTCCGATACGGCTACCTTGTTACGACTTCACCCCAGTCATGAATCCTACCGTGGTAATCGTCCCCCTTGCGGTTAGACTAACTACTTCTGGTAGAACCCACTCCCATGGTGTGACGGGCGGTGTGTACAAGGCCCGGGAACGTATTCACCGCGACATGCTGATCCGCGATTACTAGCGATTCCGACTTCATGCAGTCGAGTTGCAGACTGCAATCCGGACTACGATCGGCTTTCTGGGATTGGCTCCCCCTCGCGGGTTGGCAACCCTCTGTACCGACCATTGTATTACGTGTGAAGCCCTGGCCATAAGGGCCATGAGGACTTGACGTCATCCCCACCTTCCTCCGGTTTGTCACCGGCAGTCCCAATAAAGTGCCCAACTAAATGATGGCAATTATTGGCAAGGGTTGCGCTCGTTGCGGGACTTAACCCAACATCTCACGACACGAGCTGACGACAGCCATGCAGCACCTGTGTCTACTTTCCCTTTCGGGCACCTAATGCATCTCTGCTTCGTTAGTAGCATGTCAAGGCCAGGTAAGGTTTTTCGCGTTGCATCGAATTAATCCACATAATCCACCGCTTGTGCGGGCCCCCGTCAATTCCTTTGAGTTTTAATCTTGCGACCGTACTCCCCAGGCGGTCTACTTCACGCGTTAGCTGCGTTACTAATGGATTTTACTCCACCAACAACTAGTAGACATCGTTTAGGGCGTGGACTACCAGGGTATCTAATCCTGTTTGCTCCCCACGCTTTCGAGCATGAGCGTCAGTATTAGGCCAGGGGGCTGCCTTCGCCATTGGTATTCCTCCACATCTCTACGCATTTCACTGCTACACGTGGAATTCTACCCCCCTCTCCCATACTCTAGCCTTGCAGTTTCAAACGCAGTTCCCAGGTTGAGCCCGGGGCTTTCACATCTGACTTACAAAACCGCCTGCGCTCGCTTTACGCCCAGTAATTCCGATTAACGCTCGCACCCTACGTATTACCGCGGCTGCTGGCACGTAGTTAGCCGGTGCTTCTTATCAAGGTACCGTCATCCTCACCCGGTATTAGCGAGTAAGTTTTCTTTCCTTGCGAAAGAGCTTTACAACCCGAAGGCCTTCTTCACTCACGCGGCATGGCTGGATCAGGCTTGCGCCCATTGTCCAAAATTCCCCACTGCTGCCTCCCGTAGGAGTCTGGACCGTGTCTCAGTTCCAGTGTGGCTGGTCGTCCTCTCAGACCAGCTACTGATCGTCGCCTTGGTGGGCCTTTACCCCACCAACTAGCTAATCAGATATCGGCCGCTCGTTCTGCGTAAGGTCCGAAGATCCCCTACTTTCCCCCTCAGGGCGTATGCGGTATTAGCTAATCTTTCGACTAGTTATCCCCCACAATACGGTACGTTCCGATATATTACTCACCCGTTCGCCACTCGTCAGCAGAGAAGCAAGCTTCTCTCTGTTACCGTTCGACTTGCATGTGTAAAGCATGCCGCCAGCGTTCAATCTGAGCCAGGATCAAACTCTTCAGTTTAATTCCCAACTATTACTTGTGACCCCAATAAAGGGGTCGGTATGTCGCTTGGCTTAATTCTCAAATGAATCTAGGTATTTCTACAAAGTTTCATTCAAGGTGTTAAGCACTTATGTATCTTGAGTGTCACCCGGCATTACCGGGCCGACTTCACAAAACCACAAGCACTCACACCTATCGATTGTTCAGTTTGTTAAAGAGCAGGTACTTCTTATTTCGCTTTCACTCATCAACGTTTCCGTTGAGAGGTGCGCATTATACAGCGCTTAAACGTTTCGTCAACAACTAAATTCAGACTCGTTTATTTGGTTGCGGGGACAGGATTTGAACCTGTGACCTTCGGGTTATGAGCCCGACGAGCTGTTCCGTTGAGAGGTGCGCATTATACAGCGCTTAAACGTTTCGTCAACAACTAAATTCAGACTCGTTTATTTGGTTGCGGGGACAGGATTTGAACCTGTGACCTTCGGGTTATGAGCCCGACGAGCTGCCAGACTGCTCCACCCCGCGTCCGCTTCGTCGCTTCGCTATGTACGTTGCGTCGAGAGGTGAGACTATAGCAAAGCAGAAACGACACTGTCAACGCTCTTTTGAGGTTTTCCACTAAACTCCCGCATCCCCTGAAGCGGCGCCAGATGCCATTTCCTTAATAATCAAGGAGATCAATTGCTCTTTGCCCAATACGCGGTTTTAGGGATTTTTTAGCCAGCCGCCGCGTCTTTCAACATCATCCGGACTCTGACCAGATCTGCCGGGGTATCTACCCCGGCAGCGGGGGCATGCGCAGTCTCGGCAACACTGATCTTATAGCCATGCCAAAGCGCCCTTAGCTGCTCTAGCATTTCAGTTTTCTCCAAGGAACAGGCTTCAAGAAGACTATATGCATTAAGGAAACTCACCTTATATGCATAGATACCTATATGTCGGTATGCCACTATCTCCTCCGGTGAAGACTCGCTCTGGAAAGCATCGCGAGCATAAGGAATAGGAGCGCGGCTGAAATAAAGCGCGTGCCCATCCTTATCGGTCACTACTTTGACTACGTTGGGATTGAATATCTGCTCACGATCATGAATGGCATGACATGCAGTTGCCATGGCCGCTTCTGGATGATCGCGCAGGTTGGTCGCGACTTCTTTAATCAATAGCGGATCGATCAGCGGCTCATCGCCCTGCACGTTGACGACTATCGTGTCATCACTCCATCCAAAATATGCCGCCACCTCCGCAATACGATCCGTTCCGGAGGGATGATCCTCTCGCGTCATGATGGCCTGATATCCATAAGACTGCACCGCTTGCAGGATATCGGCATGATCCGTCGCCACAATCACCTGCTCAGCGCCACTCTGCAGGGCGCGCTCAACAGCCCAGATCACCATCGGCTTGCCGGCGATGTCGAGCAATGGCTTTGCGGGCAGACGGGAGCTGGCATACCGGGCGGGGATGACGACATTGAATTTCATATTCAGACTTCTTCCGTGTCCGCCAGGCGCCGTGCTTCATCTTCCAGCATGACGGGAATGCCATCACGTATGGGATAGGCCAGACGACAAGGCTTGCAAGCGAGCTCTTGTGCTTCTTTTTTAAATACCAGCGGGCCCTTGCATACGGGGCACACCAGGATGTCGAGTAATTTTGCATCCATATCAAACTCCTAATTTACTGAGAACATGTGGCAGAAATGCAGGCGAAAGCTCGGCTTCAACAGGCATCACCCACCAGTTGGGTTGCGCAAAGGCGGCACACTTCACGGCATCTTTCTCAGTCATGATGACGGGAACATCATCACAAAATGCCAGCTGCGAAGCCTCAAAGGCATGATGATCGGGAAACGGGTGCTCAATCACTTCAAGCCCGGCGCTTTTCAATTGAGCAAAAAAACGCTGGGGATTGCCGATACCAGCCACAGCGTGAACAGCCTGACCTTCAAATACCTTTAGCGCACATGTGGATGCAGGTGATTTGAGGTTATACAGTTCATGACTGACCAGTTGCATATAAAAGCCATCCTCATCGCCATTGGCACCGTTCATTACCACGGCATCCACCTCGGACAAGCGCGCCACCGGCTCGCGCAAGGGGCCGGCCGGCAATAATCGACGATTGCCAAACAGGCGGGCTGCATCCACCACCGCAATTTCAATATCGCGCTGCAATGCATAATGCTGCAGGCCATCATCACTGACGATCACATTGCACTCCGGAGAATTCGCCAGCGCAGCCTGCGCCACTTTGGCACGCTCGCGTCCAATCCAGACAGGGACCTGCGTGCGTTGCGCCATTAACAGAGGCTCATCTCCCACAATCGCCGGATCACTGCCAGGCTGGACCTGCCTGATATCGACAACATCGGCGTAGGCGGCATAGCCGCGGCTTACGATCAAAGGATGAAAACCCGCTGCTTGCAATTGCTTGACCAGCCAGATGACGAGGGGCGTTTTTCCTGTCCCGCCCACACTGATGTTGCCGACCACAATCACGGGCACGGGCAGGCGAAATGAAGGGAGAAGGCTATATTGATAGGCTAGGCGCCGGAGACTGCTTAAAGCGGCAAAAAGCCAGGATAAAGGAATCAGCAGCAGATGCCAGACGCCGGTACGTGTCCATTGTTGCTGGATAAAGGTAGCCAATTTCGCCTTCATCGGGCTCAGGCCTCGCTTACACAGTACAACTTAGTGAAACTGCTTTTGATACAGCTTGGCATAATAGCCATCCTGCGCCAGCAAGGATTGATGATTACCGCTCTCGACAATCCGGCCATGATCCATCACCAGAATGCGGTCTGCATTTTCAATAGTGGACAGACGGTGGGCAATCACAATGGTGGTCCGATTGCGCATCAGTTCGTCCAGGGCTGCCTGCACATGCTGTTCGGATTCGGTATCGAGCGCGGAAGTCGCTTCATCCAGCAGCAAAATCGGAGCATCCTTCAAAATCGCACGGGCAATCGCAAGGCGCTGGCGCTGACCGCCAGACAGGCGAACACCGCGGTCGCCAATCTCACTTTGCAGGCCCTCGGGCAATTGCTGGATGAACTCCCATGCATGCGCCGCCTTGGCTGCGGCGATGACATCCGCCTCCGACGCATTACGCAACACACCGTAAGCAATATTATTGAACACGGTGTCGTTGAACAGGATCACATCCTGGCTCACCAGTGAGAATTGTGCCCGCAGATTATGCAAACTCATCTGCCGGGTATCCAGACCATCCAGCAGCAACTCGCCCTGCTGATACTCATAAAAGCGCGGCAGCAAATTCACCAAGGACGTTTTGCCGCCACCAGAACGACCCACCAGGGCCAGTTTTTCACCGGGGTTTACCGTGAAGTTGAGATCACTCAAGGCGGCGCGCTTGGCATTCTCGTAATGCAATTCCAGATGACGAAACTCGATCAAGCCGCGCGCGCGTCCAATTTCACGCGTGCCTGTATCTACCTCTACCGGCGAATCAATCAAGGCAAACACACTTTCCGCGGCCGCAAGTCCGGTCTGGATATCCTCATTCATGCCGGTAAGGCTTTTAATAGGCGCGATCAGCATCAACAAGGCGCCAATAAAGGCAGCAAACTCGCCTGCGGTAAAATTGCCAATGGCGTAGTAAACCACCAGCCCCAGCGCCAAGCCCGCCAGCACCTCAATCACCATACTGTTAAGGCTGGACAGGCGCGCCATCTTGATCAAGGTATAACGGTTGCGCCCGGCCACTTTGGCAAAACGCTGAAACTCGTAATCGGCACCGCCAAAAATCTTGACCACACGCTGACCGGACACAGCCTCTTCAATCACCTGCGTCAAATCGCCCATGGACTCCTGCACCACACGGCTTGCCTGTCGCAGCTTGGGCGTCATGATCTTCAGGTAAAACACCATCAATGGCACCACGATGACGAAAATCATCGTCAGCTTCCAGTCAAGGTAGAGCATGTAGCCCACCATGCCGATAATGGTCAGGGTATCCCGCACCGCCGCCACCGCCACATTGGTCGATGCCTTGGCAATCTGCTCGGTATCGTAGGTCAGCTTGGAGGTCACCATCCCGGCTGAATTCGCATCAAAGTAACTGACCGGGAATGCCATCAATCGGCGAAATGCATCCAGGCGCAAGCTTTCTACCACGCGGCGCGAGACCCAGCGCATGCCAAATGCAGAGACAAACCCGGCAAACGCGCGCAAGGCCAGCAGCCCGAACAGCATCAAGGGCAGCAATGCCAGCTTGCTGCTCTCGCGCTGGACGAAACCTTCATTCACCACCATCTTGATGGTTGCCAGAAAACCGGTATTCGTCGCTGACAGCACGACCAGCCCCAGAATGGTAAGTGTCATGGCTACCCAGAATTTACGGGTATAGCCGAGCAATCGCATATAAAGGGTTCTGGCGTTATGCTCGGAAGCAACCGGGGCTCGGCGGGAGGATTTTTTGGACATAAATCTCAGGGACTGTTAAAAGGTTTGCCCGCCAAATGGCGGGCAAACCAGGATAGTGGAGTTACCCGAACAGGTAAACGTGCGTCAGAATCAGGAGCCAGACTTTACCTGTGTCGCAAAGTTGATATGGGTATAGTTTTCCTGCCGCGCAGCTTCCATGACATTCACCACAGACTGGTGCGTGCTGTTGGCATCAGCATTGATCACAATGGTTGGTTCCTTGCCGTTACCGACGGCCTGCCGTAATGCGACGCCAAGACCAGCCACGCTGGTATCGCTCACCGGCTTGTCATTCACCACATAATGCCCGCTGGCATCAACACCTACATTCACGATCAGCGGCTTTTGCTCTGGCGGCGTTGCCTCTGCGGTAGGCAGGTTGATCTGCAACTCACTCACGCGCGAGAACGTCGTGCTGACGACCAGAAAGATAATAATGACCAGCAACACGTCGATCAACGGCACCAGATTCATTTCCAGATCTTCGTGCTTTTTTCCGCGTTGAAAATTCATGGTGTTTGCTCGCTTATTTACGTTCGCCGTGGATGAGTTCCACCAGCTTGACGGCTTGCTGTTCCATTTCCACAATCAGGCCATCTACCTTGCCGCGGAAATAGCGGTAGAAAATCATCGCGGGTACGGCCACGACAATACCGCCTGCCGTGTTATACAGCGCGACGGAAATACCACGGGCAAACTGAGCCACATCATGGCCAGTCGCAGTAAAGGCACCGAAGAGTTCGACCATCCCGATCACCGTACCCAGCAGACCCAGCAGCGGGCTGACAGTGGCGATAGTACCCAGTGTGGTGAGGTATTTTTCCAGCTTGTGCGCCACGGCACGGCCGGACTCTTCAATCGCTTCTTTCATGACTTCGCGAGAAGAATCGACATTGGCCAGGGCACTGGCGAAAATCTGCCCCAGCAGGGAATGTTGTTGCAACTTGATCAAGGTTTCCTTGTTAACACCGCCCTGGCCCAGCCAACGCTGCACTTCCGGCAACAGGTTGCTAGGTGCAATCAATTCGGCACGCAATGCCCACAAACGCTCAACAATAATCGCAACAGCAATGATAGAAGCGATAATCAGCGGCCAAATCGGCCAGCCGGCCGCTAGAATAATTTCCCACACAGTGAGGCTCCAAAGGATGATCAAAAGTGGCAATACTTTAGCGTGCGAGCCGGTTTTCAGCAAGCAAACTTACAACTGGCAAGCGCTTCGCCAAACGCAGGAATGACAAAGCCGGACAAGGTGTCCGGCTTTCAGATAAAGGCATGATGTCTATGCAAAAACTTCCTCAGGCGCGCAAGGGCTCCACCAGTTTGAGTTTGCTGGCCGCCTTTACACGATCTATTACCCCCAGCACATCCAGCACGCGACAACAGTAAGCCACCTCATTGTCATGCATCAGCGTCAGGCCCAATTGTCGCCCATGGCTCACGGTGAGATGCCGCATTTGCAGGATGGCGGAAAACTCCGTGCCGAGATAATCAATGCTGGCACGCTGATGCCCCCAAGCGCCGTAATCACATTGAACAATGCCATTAAGATCGCCCCTGGCATATTTTTCAAACAACTCAATACATTCATCGCGCGAGGTGTCGCGGGTCAGCGTCGCGGTTATATCGATAATAGACACGATTTCAGTCGGCACGCGATATGACAGGGAGTCCAGCTTGCCTTCTAGCTCCGGCAAGGCCAATACGGTAGAAGCAGCGACATTAGTGCTGGTTGGCAGAATGGAGGCCGCGCAGGCACGGCCCAGATGCGAAGTGGGGTGATACCCGTCCAGCGCGCGCTGATCGGACAGCGCCGGGTGTATGGTAATGACCCTGGCATACTCAATGCCTATATGCTTTTGCAGCACATAGGCCACAGGCGCCAGCGCATTGCCTGTACAGGTATTGGAGGCAATGATGTCATGCTGCAGGGGATCATACTGCTCGTGGTTGACACCGTAGACCATGCTCATATCACAGCCGGCGATATTGGCCGTACACACCACTTTCCGCGCCACCTTGCGCTCGATAACGGCACGCAAATCGGCAATCGATGCCGTGCCGGTCGCGTCGATAAAGACATCGAGATCAAACTCACGCAGTGCGGCAAAGCTGTCTTCGGTGGGGCGGCGGCGGCGATCAACGCGCTCGTAACGAATGCGCTTGTCGCCAAGAATCAGATCGTTGCCTTGAAAATCCAGGGTAAATGGCGGTTTGCCATAGGTGGTGTCGTGCGCGAGCAGATAAGCCACCTGATCGATGGGCATCACATCACATACGACCTTGATATCGAAACGCCCCTCGGCCAATGCAGCGTGGTTCGCTCGTAAAATACCGCGGCCTATGCGGCCCAGTCCTGCAATGCCAACGCGCAAGGGTGTCATATCAAGCTACTCCGTCTCGATTTTTGTTTATTTTTTCGTTGCCACCATGCATTACTGCGTATCCCCATGCATGCGTACCCTGTCTTATAGATACTTCGGCAGCACCGAGCCAAACTTTACGATGAATCCGCATGTTTGTGGAGAAAAAAGCGATAGGTATTACTTATGAGACAAGGACTGTATACAGGCGCGCTTAATCACGCGCATACCAATAGCGCATGGATTGCTGTCGCCAGCTATGCACGGCGATTCCCTCGACCGACAAAAAGTCGAGCAGGATGGCGCCATCGCGATCTGACCGATAATCCTGCGCGCCCAGCCCATGGTAGCGCGCCATTACCTCGGCCTTGGGGTGACCAAATCGATTGCGATAGCCAACGGCATACAGGGCAATCGCGGGACGCACGGCCGCCACAAATGCAGGCGTAGACGAGGTGCGGCTGCCGTGATGCGGCACCAGCAAGGCATCCGCGGCCACACGGCCACCCGCCGCCTCCAGCAGGCGAGCCTCTGCGCTTTTTTCAATATCGCCAGCCAGCAATATGCTGCCGTAGCGACTGCTTACCTTCACCACGCAACTGCGGTTGTTATCCTGGAGATCTACCTGTTCCATGCTGGTCACATCCGGATACAGCATTTCAAACACCACACCATCCCATTGCCAGCGCTGGCCTGCCTGGCAGGTTCTGTGCTGTTTGACTTGTAGCGGAACAGCCTCGGCAGGCAATGAGCTCAGCATCCACTGCGGGGACAACACATCCGCCACAGCCTGCAATCCGCCGCTATGATCATTGTCATTGTGGCTCACGATCAGCCCATCCAGCCGGACGATGCCCTCTCCGCGCAAATACGGCAGGATAACGCGCCGCCCAGCATCGCTTTCCGCGGAGTAACGCGGGCCGGTATCGTAAAGCAAGGTATGCCGGGCGGTATGAACCACCACTGCCATGCCTTGCCCCACATCCAGCATCACCACGCGCATAGCACCGTCCGGCAGCGGCTCCTGGCGGATCAGCAGCATGGGCAGCAGGCCCATCCACCCCAGCCAGCGCAAGGGAAATCCTCTTGGCAACAGCATCCAGAAAATACCCGCCATGGCGGGCAATAGCGACCACGCAGGGGGCGCCTGCTGCTGCCATACTGCCCATCGCGATACGGCGAGCCAATGCATGGCCTGGGTAACAAACTGCATCAAGGCATGCGCCAGCCAAAGCAGACTATCAATAGGCAACAAGGTACCGGCCAGGGCCAGGGGCACCACGCCCAGACTGACCACTGGAATGGCGATGGCATTTGCCAGCGGCGACACCAGCGATACTTGCTGAAACAGCAAGAGCAAAAGGGGTAACAAGCCGAGCGTCACTGCCCACTGGGCATGCACCGCCTGACGCCATTTGGCCAGCATGCCGATACGATATGCTCCGGCAAAAGCCATCACCGCCACTGCACCGAAGGATAACCAGAAACCCGGTGCCATCACCGCCCAGGGGTCGATCAGCACGACGACCAGCAAGGCACACGCCAGTACCCTTGCAATGCCGAATCGCCGCCCCAGCCACAAGGCAATGGCAAACACCGTCAACATGTACAAGGTGCGCTGGGTGGGTACCGAAAACCCGGCCACCAGCGAGTAAAGCAATGCCACCAACCAGCCCAGGATGACACCGGCCTTGCGTGCTGGCAGCAGCAGATTCAGCCGGTAGCTGCGGCGCCAGCCCGCATACACGGCCCAATACGCCAGACTGGCCAGCATAGTGATATGCAAACCGGAAATACTGATCAAATGGTTCACACCACTGCGCAAGAACACATCCCAATCTGCAGTGGTGATGCCGCTATCATCACCCGTCACCAGCGCCTGCAATAATGGCATGGCGGGCCTTCCGGGCAAGACCTGGGCGATGCGTGCATTCAGGTGCTCACGCACCCGCTCCACCACATAGGCCGGGCGCCACACCATATCGTCCACGCGCCGATATTCGCTGCGGGTGCGGATATAGCCGAATGCCTGCAGATCGTTTTCCAGTGCCCAGCGTTCAAAATCAAAGCCATGCGGATTCACACTGCCATGCGGACGCTTGAGCCGGACAGTCAATTGCCAGCGCTCACCGGCGTGTATTTGCGGTATGGCGGCCTGCTTCTCCGCTGGAGATGCGCTCTCTCCTGTACCGGAATCTCGTGAGCCAAAGGCATTGTGTCGATAAAGATTCAGCGAGATGCGATTTGGCACTCTGGCGGTTGGCGTCAATACCTGCTCAACATCAAATGCAAAACTCACGCCACGTTCGCGCTGCTCGGGCAAGCCAGCCACCACCCCCACCACCGCAATATCACGACCCTCCCATTCCGGAGACAAGGCATCGGCCAAGCGCGCTTGCGCTAGCCATGCGGCCCAGGCAAAACCGCATACAACGGCAAGCAGACATAGAAACACCCGCCGCATATGCGCAGGCAAATACCAGCAAAGACCTGTCAGTAATATAAGTAAAAGGCCGACCGGCCAAAGTGCAGGGAGAGAAGGGAGTTGTTGCAGTACCCAGGCGCCGGCAGTAAACGCGAGCGCCAGGGTAATCACGTCAGGGCAGGGTCAAACGGAAACAGACGAAGAATGATCAGCACCGGTGCTGATCAGCTGACCATCCTGCAAGCGGTATTGGCGCTGCATCTTGGCGGCAAGCTCCAGATCATGCGTAACCACCACCAGGCTAACGCCTTGCCGCGCATTCAGCTCCAGCAACAGATCAAACACCGCATTGGCCGTGTGCCTGTCCAGATTGCCCGTCGGCTCATCCGCCAATATGCAACGCGGATTAGTCACCAGCGCCCGCGCTACCGCAGCGCGTTGCCGCTCGCCGCCGGAAAGCTCGCCAGGCATATGTTCCAGACGATGCGCCAGCCCGACCTGGGTAAGCGTTTCAGCTGCAGCCGCCAGCGCTTCTGCCCGCGGCATGCGGCGGATAAACAAGGGCATGGCGACGTTTTCCAGCGCGGTGAATTCGGGCAGCAGATGGTGAAACTGGTACACAAAGCCCAGGGCATGGTTACGCAGCTCACCGCGGCGCGCCTCGCTGAGGTCTGCCAGTTTTTCCCCCATCACCCGCACTTCGCCTGCGCTGGCGGCATCCAGCCCGCCGAGCAGATGCAGCAGCGTACTTTTGCCAGAACCGGAGGTGCCCACAATCGCCACCTGCTCGCCCTGTGTCACATGCAGATCAATGCCGTTCAGCACGGCGACATCCAGCCCGGCATAGGTTTTGCGCAAGGCGCTACATGCAATCACTTCATTACTCATAACGCAAAGCCTCCGCCGGATTGATGCGCGCTGCGCGCCAGCTTGGGTAAAGCGTGGCCAGCAGACTTAATATAAAAGACATGACGGTAATCACCGCGACATCGCTCCACAGCAGGTGCGATGGCAGCTCGCTGATGTAATACACGTCCTTGGCCAAAAACTGGATGCCCAGGGTACGTTCGATGAAGGGCACGATGGTTTCGATATTGAGCGCAATCACCACACCAAAAATCGCGCCAAAGACCGTGCCGATCACGCCGATCAGCGCGCCCTGCACAATGAATATCTGCATGATGCTGGAGGGGCTGGCGCCAAAGGTACGCATGATGGCAATGTCGGCGCGCTTGTCGGTCACGGCCATCACCAGCGTGGAGACGATATTAAATGCGGCCACCGCGACAATCAGCGCAAGAATAATGAACATGACGCGCTTTTCCATCTGCACGGCGCGGAAGAAATTGGCATGCTGCTCGGTCCAGTCGCTGATGTAATAATTGCCCTTGCCTTGCAATTGCGCCACCAGTGCCGTGGTGACACGCGGCGCAGCAAACAGGTCATCCAGCTTGAGCCTGACGCCGGAGACATCGCTGCCCATGCGATAAAGCTTGGCGGCATCCGCCATGTGGATCAAGGCCAGGCCGGCATCGTATTCGTACATGCCAATCTGAAAAATACCCACCACGCGAAACTGCTTGATGCGCGGCACGATACCCGTCGGCGTGAACTGACCTTGCGGCGCCAGCACCACGACCTTGTCGCCCAGTATCACCCCTAACGATTGCGCCAGCTCGGCTCCCAGCACAATGCCGAATTCGCCTTCCTTAAGATCGGTCAGCTTGCCTGCGCGCATATGGCGGCCCAGGTCCGCCACCCGATCTTCATCCACCGGCAGCACGCCACGCACAATGGCGCCCTGCACCGATTGCCCGTAGGAAAGCATGCCCTGCGCCATGATGTAAGGCGCTACGGCCTGCACATGGGGCGCATGCTCCACCTCTTTGGCGAGGATGGGCCAGTCGGCCAGCTTGTTATCGACGCCGCTGATCTGCATATGCGAAGCTACGCCCAGAATGCGCGAGCGCAACTCCTCCTGAAAACCATTCATGACCGACAGCACGATAATCAGCGCAGCCACACCGAGGCCTATGCCTATCATGCTGGTCATGGAAATGAAGGAGATGAAGTGATTGCGACGCTTGGCGCGTGTATAGCGCAGGCCGACGAAAATCTCGTACGGCAATGTAGTGAATTTAATAGCCATAGCGCCGAATTCTAGCAGGGAACAGGCGCCATTCTGCTAAAATTATGCAAGGCTGTGATCAGCATAAACAGCATGCCTTGCCCGTGTGGACCAATGCGCCCGGGCAGGCATTGCAAACCTTTACATTCTGGAGCCCTTACACTCTCATGTTTACCGGAATCATCCAAGCGGTAGGCCGTATCGAAAAAGTCGACACCCTCGGCAGCGATGTCAAGCTGACGATAGACGCCACCGCACTGAATCTTGGTGATGTTGCCATTGGCGACAGCATCTGCGTCAATGGCGTGTGCCTCACCGCCGTCAGCCTGAGCCCCAGCCATTTTCAGGCGCATGTCTCGCGCGAAACCCTCAACTGCACGGTCGGGCTGGATAATGTCAAACCCGTCAATCTGGAAAAAGCCCTGCGCTTTTCCGACCGTCTGGGCGGCCACATTGTCAGCGGCCATGTGGATGGCGTCGGTCAGGTGGTGCGGTTCGAGCCTGCGGGAGATTGCATGCTGCTGGCCGTGCGTGCGCCACATGCCATTTCGCGCTATATCGCTATCAAGGGTTCCATCACGATTGATGGGGTCAGCCTCACCGTTAACAGCGTGGATGGCGATGTGTTCAGCGTGAACCTGATTCCCCATACGATAGAAGTGACCGCGCTCAAGAGCCTGGGCGTGGGCAGCCGGGTGAACCTGGAGGTCGACATGATCGCCCGTTACGTAGAGCGCATGGCGCAATGGAAAACCGAAGGAGAAAGTGCGTGATCAGCCCGACCAAAGACATTATCGAGGACATTCGCCAGGGCCGCATGGTCATTCTGGTGGACGAGGAAGACCGCGAAAACGAAGGCGATCTGGTGCTGGCCGCGCAATTCACCACGCCTGAACATATTAATTTCATGGCCAAATATGGTCGCGGCCTGATCTGCCTGACCCTGACCGAAGACCGCTGCCAGCAGCTGGCACTGCCACCTATGGTGCAGAAAAATGGCGCGCCGCTGGGCACCGCCTTCACCGTGTCGATTGAAGCCGCCGAAGGTGTCACCACCGGCATTTCGGCTGCGGACCGTGCACGCACGGTGCAGGCAGCCGTTGCCCGCAATGCCAGCCCGGCCGACATTGTCAGCCCTGGGCACATCTTCCCGCTCACGGCAGAAAATGGTGGCGTCCTGGTACGCGCCGGCCACACCGAAGCGGGTTGTGACCTTGCCGCCCTGGCTGGTCTGGAGCCCGCAGGCGTTATCTGCGAAATCCTCAAGGACGACGGCAGCATGGCCCGCCTGCCTGACCTGATTGAATTCGCGCGCGAACACCAGCTCAAAATCGGCACCATTGCCGACCTGATTCACTACCGCAGCCAGACCGAAAGCCTGGTACAGCGCAGCGCCGAGCGCACGGTGCAGACGCCTTACGGTCCGCTGCAACTGATTGCCTACACGGACCGCATCAATGACCAGACCCATCTGGCGCTGATCAAAGGCGCACCAGATGAATCGAAAGAAGTGCTGGTGCGCGTGCACGAGCCGCTGTCGGTATTCGACCTGCTCGACAGTTCCAGCTGCTCGCACTCCTGGAATACCCTGAAAGCCATGGAGACCATCAGCCAGGCCGAATGCGGCGTGATGATACTGCTGCGTGGTGACGAACACGGCAGTGATCTGGTCGACCGCATCCAGCGTGCGGATCAGTCCATCCGGCACAAGCAGGATCTGCGGAATTACGGCATAGGCTCGCAAATCCTGCTCGACCTGGGTGTACGCAAAATGCGATTGATGGCTGCCCCGCGCAAAATGCCGAGCATGACCGGCTTCGGGCTGGAAGTCGTTGGCTATCTGGAAGCTTCCCCGACCTGATATTTATGCGATAATTGGAACCGTGGAAAACGTCAATCTTACCAATCACTTTCTCATTGCCATGCCCGCCATGGCCGACCCCAATTTTGCCAAGTCGGTCACCTATATATGCGAGCACAATGCGGATGGTGCGCTGGGCATCGTGATCAACCGCCCGACCGAGATGACGCTGCAGGAGCTGTTCAGCCAGATCAACCTGTCGCTGGACGATGCCGAGATGGCCGCCAGTGCCGTGCACTTTGGCGGACCGGTACAGATAGACCGCGGCTTTGTGCTGCACCAGCCGCCCGGCGACTGGCAGTCCAGCATCTCCATCAATGGCAAGACGACGCTCACCACCTCGAAAGATGTGCTGGAAGCCGTCGCCAATGGCACGGGGCCAGAAAAAATCTTCATCTCGCTGGGCTATTCCGGCTGGGCTGCCGGGCAGCTGGAGCAGGAAATGGCGCAGAATGCCTGGTTATCCGTCCCTGCCGACGACACGGTATTGTTTGACCTGCCCAGTGAAAACAAACTCACCGCGGCCATGCAACTGCTGGGGCTTGATTTTGCCAAGCTTTCGGAAGAGGCCGGGCATGCCTGATATGGCCCCTACTTCTCTTCCTGCCTGAGCGCATGCAGACCGTCACCCCTCGCCTCAACACCATCAACAACGATCCCGCCAAGCAATTGCTGCTCACCTCAGAGGGAACGGCGCTGGCTTTTGACTTTGGCGAAAAACGCATAGGCGTGGCCGTAGGCGAACACCTGCTGGGCATCGCCCACCCGCTCACCACCATCGAAAGTGAAGCCAACGATGTGCGCTTTGCGGCGATTACCGCGCTGATCAACGAGTGGCGCCCTACCGTGTTAATTGTCGGCCTGCCGCTATCGCTTGATGGCGAAGAGCATGCCACCAGCCTGCTGTGCCGCAAATTTGCCCGACGGCTTGATGGCCGCTTTGGTTTGCCCGTGGTCATGATAGACGAGCGCCTGAGCTCGGCAGAGGCCAGCAGTTCGCTGAATGAAACTGGTGTATACGGCCGCAAGCAGAAAGTCATGCTGGATCAGGTGGCCGCCCAACATATCTTGCAATCCTACTTTGACACATTGTCTTCCCTCTCCGTAGCGCAACCGCATGCGGGGAGCCAATGACACCATGAATAGAGCACATCACCATGATACTGCCTGACGCCGAAGCCACCTTTGAGGTGCTGCTGCAAAAGCTGAAACCGCTCATCACCGACAACACTGCACTGGTGGGTATTCACAGTGGTGGCGTCTGGCTGGTAGACCGCCTGCTGCCACTGCTGGGCCGCCCTGTGGCACGCGGAACGCTGGATATCTCGTTTTATCGGGATGATTTCGACCAGCGTGGCCTGCGTGCTGAAAACAAGCCATCGCAGATCCCGTTTGATGTACAGGATCAGCACATCATCCTGGTTGACGATGTGTTTCATACTGGCCGCACCATACGCGCTGCCATGAACGAGCTGTTTGATTACGGCCGCCCGGCCAGCATCAGCCTTGCGGTGCTGGTGGACAGGGGTGGCCGCGAGTTGCCCATCGTGCCGCAGATCGTCGCGGCGGATATTCCACTGCCCGTAAGCCAGAACTTGCAACTGCTGCAATCGGAAAACGGCCGTTTCCATTTTGAACTGAAAGACAGCCTCTGATGCTTAACCCCCAACTTACCCCGGATGGCAAGCTGCGACACCTGCTGTCTACCGAAGGCCTGCCGCGCGCCATCCTTAACCAGATTCTGGATACCGCGGAATCTTTTGTCGGGGTGGCCGAGCGCGAGGTGAAAAAAGTGCCGCTGCTGCGCGGAAAAACCGTGTGCAACATCTTCTTCGAAAACAGCACCCGCACCCGCACCACCTTCGAGATTGCCGCCAAGCGCCTGTCCGCTGACGTGATCAACCTCAACGTCAACACCTCGTCGCAATCCAAGGGCGAGACCATCCTGGACACCATAGACAACCTGACGGCCATGCACGCCGACATGTTCGTCATCCGCCACGCGCAATCCGGTGCTGCCCACCTGATCGCGCAGCATGTGGCGCCGCATATCCACGTGATCAATGCCGGTGATGGGCGCCATGCGCACCCGACCCAGGGCTTGCTGGATGTATTCACCATCCGCCGCTACAAGCCGGACATGCACAACCTGCGCGTGGCGCTGGTAGGGGATGTGCTGCATTCCCGCGTGGCCCGCTCCGAGATTCATGCCCTGACCACGCTGGGCGTGCCCGAAGTGCGCGTCATCGCGCCCAAGACCCTGCTGCCGCAGCACGTAGAAAAACTGGGCGTGCAGGTGTATCACGACATGCGCGAAGGCCTGAAGGATGTGGATGTGATCATGATGCTACGCCTGCAAAACGAGCGCATGAGTGGCGCCCTGCTGCCCAGCGCGCAGGAGTACTTCAAGTGTTATGGCCTGACCCCGGAAAAACTGGCCCTGGCCAAACCGGATGCGATTGTCATGCATCCCGGCCCCATGAACCGTGGGGTAGAAATCGACTCCGCCGTCGCTGACGGCAAACAATCCGTGATATTGCCCCAGGTCACTTATGGTATCGCCGTACGCATGGCGGTCATGTCCATGCTTGCAGGAAACAGCGCATGAAAATACTGATTAAAAACGGGCGCCTGATCGACCCCAAAAACAACATCGACACCACGCAGGATATCTACATTGCCGCAGGCAAGATCGTCGGCATAGGCAGCGGCCCTGCTGGCTTCGAAGCGACACAGACTCTGGATGCCAGCGGCTTGCTGGTGTTGCCCGGACTGGTGGATTTGTCCGCCCGCCTGCGCGAGCCCGGCTTTGAGCACAAAGCCACGCTGGAAAGTGAAATGCAGGCCGCCGTCGCTGGCGGTGTTACCAGCCTGGCCTGCCCGCCCGATACCGATCCGGTGCTGGATGAACCCGGCCTGGTAGAGATGCTCAAGCACAAGGCCAAACAGTTGCACCTGGCCCATGTGTATCCGCTGGGTGCCATTACCCGCCAGTTGCAGGGCAAACAGCTGACCGAAATGTCCGAACTGACCGAGGCCGGTTGTGTAGGTTTTTCGCAAGCCGATGTGGCGATTACCGACACCCAGGTGTTGTGGCGCGCCATGCAGTACGCCGCCACCTTCGGCTATACCATCTGGCTGCGGCCGGAAGAACCTTACCTCGCCAGCGGCGGCACAGCCCACGACGGCGAAGTCGCCAGCCGCCTCGGCCTCAAAGGCATCCCGGCGGCAGCCGAAACGCTGGCGATTGCCAGCATATTGACCATTGCCCGCGAAACAGGCGCCAGCATCCACCTGTGCCGCCTCTCCACGGCGGAAGGTGTGGAAATGGTGCGCGCCGCCAAACGGCAAGGCCTGCCTGTTACCTGCGATGTCAGCATCAACCACCTGCATCTGACAGAGCATGACATCGGATACTTTGACCCCAACTGCCACCTGCGTCCGCCATTGCGCGGCCAGCGCGATCGCGATGCCTTGAGCCAGGGAGTGATTGACGGCACGATAGACGCCATCTGCTCGGACCATACCCCTGTGGATGACGACGCCAAACTGCAACCGTTTGGGGAAGCGGAAGCCGGGGCCACCGGGCTGGAGTTGTTGTTGCCCCTGGTATGCAAATGGGCTGATGAGCAGAATATTCCGCTGACTCAGGCTCTTGCCGCCGTCACCACCAAGGCAGCGGCCATACTGGATATTCCTGCGGGCGAGTTATCCTTGCACGCAGACGCCGACCTTTGTCTGCTTGACCCGGCACAGGAGTGGAAAGTGGAAGCCAATGCGCTGCAAAGCCAGGGCAAAAATACCCCCTTCCTGGGGCTGCACTTGCGGGGCAAGGTACGCTATACCCTGGTCAACGGCCAGCTGGTGTATCAGGCCGCATAATTCGTCCGAGGCCTGACCATGGCCGCAGATCGCAAAAACGCCAGCCACATCGGCTGGCGTTATTTTTTTATCGATTGCCGGCGGGGCGCCCGCTTCCTCGGCGGCTTTACCGCATTCTCCAGCGCGGAGGCATCCAGCGGCACCAGTCCCTGATCACGGCCCAGCACCTGCAACAGCTTCCGAGCATCAAACGGTGCACGCACCTTGATGTCATTATCAAAATAACAATAGATATCCCGTGCCCTGGCAGATGGCGCAGCATCCGCTTCCGCGACCCGACTGGCGTCAGTGGGTTCACCCCCATGGCTCCACTGGCTGATACGTTTCGCCCAGCGATTCAAGGCCTCTTCGCCATAGCCGCTGGCGTATAACTCCGCATCGCCATGCAAGCGCAGGTAAACAAAATCTGCCGTCACATCTTCCATATACGGCCATTTGCCTGCGGTATCCGCCACGACCAGCGCCACTCCATATTGGCGTAACAAGGCAATGAATTCCGCATGCTCGAAACTGACGTTCCGTATTTCCACCGCATGCCGCAGGCGCCGCTTCTCATCCACTTCAAACCATGTCTTGCCCGCCATTTCCGGACTATGGTCGCGGGCCAGCGTAGCGGCGGCATGGGTATCGCGTGGCAGCTGTTGCAGGAAATGCTCGAATAGGGCGGCATCGAATTTAAAACTGGGCGGGAATTGCCAGAGGATGGGGCCTAGCTTTTCCTTGAGCGCCAGCAGGCCGGAGGCAAAAAAATTCGCCATGGCAGTCTCGATATCGCGCAGGCGCAGGATATGCGTGACATAACGCGTGGCTTTAATGCTGAAGATGAAATCGGAGGGAGTTTGCTGATACCAGCGCTGGTAACTGGTCGGGCGCTGCAATCCATAAAACGAGCCGTTCAGCTCAATGCTGGGCAGCGCACGGGAAGCAAACTCAAGCTCCCGCGCCTGCGTGAGGTCTTCGGGATAAAAGACACCACGCCAGGGAGGATATCGCCAACCAGAAATACCAATCCGTATATCAGCCGCCATATCCGTTGGTAAGCGAACTCAGGGCAAAGTTCGTTCCCCCAGGTGCCCAGCAGCAACCACAGCGGCGTTTGAAAGCTAGACTATTCCCAGTTTATCGAGCCCGGAGGACATATCGCGATCTTGCGCGTCCTTGCCCTCCAGCTTGATCTTGAGGCGGATATCGTTGATGGAGTCTGCATTGCGCAGTGCATCTTCGTAGCTGATTTCATCGCGCTCATACAACTCAAACAGGGCCTGGTCAAAGGTCTGCATGCCCAGTTCGCGTGACTTCGCCATGATCTCCTTGATGCCATGCACTTCGCCCTTCAGCACCAGGTCAGAAATAAGGGGGGAATTCAGCATGATCTCAATCGCCGCCGCACGGCCCTGACCATCACGCTTCGGAATCAGGCGTTGCGAGACAAAGGCCCGCATGTTCAGCGACAGATCCATCAACAATTGCTGACGACGCTCTTCAGGGAAGAAGTTGATAATGCGGTCCAGCGCCTGGTTGGTGCTGTTGGCGTGCAGTGTTGCCATGCACAGGTGGCCGGTTTCGGCAAAGGCAATGGCGTAGTCCATGGTTTCGCGATCGCGGATTTCGCCGATCATGATCACATCAGGCGCCTGGCGCAGGGTGTTTTTCAGCGCAGCAAACCAGTTATCGGTATCCACGCCCACTTCGCGCTGGGTCACGATGCAGTTTTTGTGGTCGTGTATGAATTCAATCGGGTCTTCAATGGTGATGATATGACCGTAACTGTTTTCGTTGCGGTAGCCCATCATCGCCGCCAGCGTGGTGGATTTGCCGGAGCCCGTGCCGCCGACCAGAATCACCAGGCCGCGCTTGGTCATGGAGACTTCCTTCAATACCTCAGGCAGGCGCAGGTCATCAAACTTTGGAATAGCCGAGGTAATGGTCCGGAATACCAGACCGACCGAGCCACGCTGCACAAAGGCATTGACCCGGAACCGGGCCACACGCGGCATGCTGATGGCGAAATTGCATTCGCGGGTCGCTTCGAATTCGGCAGCCTGCTTGTCGTTCATGATGGCACGGGCAATCTCGCGCACGTGCTGGGGCGTGAGTGGCTGGCTGCTCATGGGCGTCATCTTGCCATCGATCTTCATTGCCGGTGGAAAGGCCGCCGTGATGAACAGATCAGAGGCTTTCTTGGCAATCATCATGCGCAACAAATCAAAAACAAACTTCTCTGCCTGACCTTCTTCCATGGAAGACTACCTTAAATAAACGCGTTGAATAATCGTACGAAAAGCTGCTTAGCCGCCGAAGGATTCCTTGTTGGCAGCCTTGCCTCGGGCTTCGCCCACCGAAATGATATTGCGCTTCACCAGCTCCTGCAGGTTCTGGTCCAGCGTCTGCATGCCCACATTTTGCCCGGTCTGGATGGCGGAATACATCTGCGCAATCTTGTTCTCGCGGATGAGGTTACGGATGGCCGGCGTGCCTATCATGATCTCATGCGCGGCAACACGGCCCTGCTCATCCTTGGTTTTGCACAGTGTTTGCGAGATTACCGCCCGTAAGGACTCAGAGAGCATGGAGCGCACCATTTCCTTTTCGGCCGCGGGGAATACATCGACGATACGGTCTATGGTCTTGGCCGCCGAGCTGGTATGCAGGGTGCCAAACACCAGGTGGCCGGTTTCAGCGGCCGACAGGGCCAGGCGTATGGTTTCCAGGTCGCGCATTTCGCCAACCAGAATCACGTCAGGGTCTTCACGCAGCGCTGAGCGCAAGGCATTCGAGAACGACAGGGTATGCGGACCGACTTCGCGCTGGTTGATCAAACACTTTTTCGAGGTGTGGACGAACTCAATCGGGTCTTCCACCGTCAGGATATGGCCGTACTCGTTTTCATTGATGAAATCGACCATGGCCGCCAGCGTAGTGGATTTGCCGGAACCGGTCGGCCCGGTCACCAGCACGATGCCGCGCGGGTTTTGCGCGATTTCACGGAAGATAGGCGGACAGTTCAGCTCTTCCATGCTCAGAATCTTGGAAGGAATGGTACGGAATACCGCGCCCGCACCGCGATTCTGATTGAAGGCATTGACCCGGAAACGGGCAAGATTGGGAATCTCGAACGAGAAATCGCACTCCAGGGTTTCTTCGTAAATCTTGCGCTGGCCGTCGTTCATGATGTCATACACCATGTCGTGCACCTGGCTGTGATCCATGGAGGGCAGGTTGATTTTGCGCACGTCGCCATGCACCCGGATCATGGGTGGCATACCGGCGGAAAGATGCAAATCAGAAGCCTTGTTTTTAACCGAGAACGCCAGCAAATCCGAAATATCCACCCTAGGCTCCTGCTATAATTTTATAAAAATGATGAATGGATTATGAGCGCAATCACAGAACGCTTGCAAGCCGTGCAAGCCCGTATTTGTCAGTCGGCCACGGCCGCTGGACGCGACCCGCAGGAGATTACCCTGCTGGCCGTCAGCAAGGCGCAAAACGCCGATGCCATCCGCGATGTATGGGCCGCTGGTCAGCAACGGTTTGGCGAAAATTATCTGCAGGAAGCCCTGAACAAACAGTCGCTGCTGCAAGACCTGCCGATTGAGTGGCACTTCATCGGGCCCATCCAGAGCAACAAGACCCAGCCTATCGCCCAGCATTTCAGCTGGGTGCATGGTGTGGACCGGCTCAAGATTGCCGAGCGTCTGAACGCGGCCAGGCCAGCGGAGCTGCCTCCGCTGCAGATATGCCTACAAGTGAATGTCAGCCATGAGGAAAGCAAAAGCGGCATTGCGCCAGAGGAGGCATACGCATTGGCGAGTGCCATCACCCAATTGCCACGCCTGCAACTGCGAGGCCTGATGGCGATACCTGCCCCTACGCCCGATATGGAATTGCAACGTGCACAGTTTAGAATGGTGCGCGCCCTGTATGATGCGCTGAGGCAGCAAGGCATCGCGCTGGATACCTTGTCGATAGGCATGTCGGAAGATTTTCCGGTTGCCATAGGCGAAGGCGCCACTATCGTGCGGGTGGGCTCGGCGATTTTCGGCCCACGTCCGGCAAAGGCAGAGACGGCATGACCCGCGGCAGCGCATGTCAGGACAACAGCAGTACGCAGTGCAACGCAAAACAACTTTAAATACTGAACGATAAACCATGACAAAAATCAGTTTCATCGGCGGCGGCAATATGGCGCGCGCCCTTATCGGCGGCCTGCAGAGCAATGGCTACGCCATGGATGCCATCAGCGTCATCGAGCCGGATGCCGACAAGCGCCAGCAACTGCACGCAGAATATGGTGTGCATGTGACCGAGCAACTGCCCAGCGTGAGCAGTGCCGATGTCATTGTGCTGGCCGTGAAGCCGCAGCAACTGCGCGACCTGGCGATCTTCTTGGGCAGCCTGCTGCATGAGCAGCTGGTGATCTCGATTGCCGCCGGCATCCGCAGCCAGGATCTGGCACGCTGGCTCGGCGGTTACCAGGCCATCGTACGCGTCATGCCCAATACACCGGCGCAGATACAGGCCGGGATTTCTGCCTTGTACGCCTTGCCTGCCGTCAGCGCCGCACAAAAAGACATTGCCGACACCATCATGCAGGCCGCGGGCAAAACCGTGTGGCTGGATGCCGAGCAGAAAATGGATGCGGTCACCGCCATCTCCGGCAGTGGTCCCGCGTATGTGTTTTATTTCATAGAGGCCATGCAGCAAGCCGCGCTGGAGCTGGGCCTGAGTGCAGAAGACGCCCGTTTGCTCAGCCTGCAGACCTTTGCCGGCGCCACGGCGCTCGCCAGCCAAAGCAGCGAAACGCCCGCCACCCTGCGTGCGCAGGTGACTTCCAAAGGCGGCACCACCGAACGCGCCCTGCTCTCCATGGATACCGCCGGGGTTAAAAACGCCATTATTCAGGCGGCTCACGCTGCTGCCGCCCGCTCTGCCGAGCTGGGCGACCAATTAGGTAAGGAATGACATGATCGCCAACGCTTTGCAATTTCTGCTGGAAACCATACTCGGCATGTTTACCCTGGCCGCGCTACTGCGCTTTTACCTGCAGCTGACTGGCGCGCCTTTCAAAAACCCGGCATCGCAATTCGTCGTGGCCATTACCAATTTTGCGGTCAAGCCGCTGCGCCGGGTGATTCCTGGCTGGGGCGGACTGGATATCTCCACGCTGATCGTAGCTTTTGTCGCCCAGCTGATATTGAAGCTCGCTTCATTATGGTTGAGTGACTTTCCGCTGATGGTCGCGGGTGGTGGCGTATGGATTGCGCTGGTGGGCCTCGCCGTGGTTGGGCTGATCAAGCTCAGCATTTATATCTTCCTGTATGCCGTTATCCTGCAGGCTATCCTGAGCTGGGTGAATCCCTACACGGTGATTACCCCGGTGCTGGATGCGCTGACCCGTCCCATATTGGCCCCGCTGCGTAATCGGGTACCACTGGTAGGTGGCTTTGATCTGACGCCGATTCTGGTCTTCATCATCGCGCAATTGCTGTTGATGCTGATCGTGGCACCACTGGAGCTGCAATTCCTCAAGCTGTTCTAAGCTACAGTCTCTTCGCAGAGACCCAATAAAAAACGGCGCGATCAAATGGTCGCGCCGTTTTTTTATTCCCTGGCTATCTACCTTAACTGCAAGCAGCCTTACATCAGGATGATGTCGAAGTTTTCCTGCGGATATTGGGTTTCGGCCTGCAGCGATACCGGCTTGCCAATAAAGTCCGACAGGTTGGCCAGACTCTGCGACTCTTCATCCAGCAATAGATCAATGACCTTGGGCGAGGCCAGCACGCGCAACTCACGCGCCGTGAATTGGCGGGCATGCCGCAATAGCTCGCGCAGGATTTCATAGCAGATGGTTTGCGCGGTTTTGATCTCGCCGCGGCCCTGACAGGCCGGGCAAGGCTCACACAGAATATGCGCCAGGCTCTCGCGCGTGCGCTTGCGCGTCATTTCCACCAGGCCCAGTGCCGAGAACCCGCTGATACCGGTACGGGCGCGGTCTTTGGCCAGTGCGCGTTTCAGTTCATCCAGCACCGCCACGCGATGTTCATCCTCATCCATGTCGATGAAGTCGATGATGATGATGCCGCCCAGATTGCGCAGGCGAAGCTGCCGGGCAATGCATTGCGACGCCTCAAGATTGGTTTTGAAGATGGTATCGGCCAGGCTGCGCCCATTGACGAAACCGCCGGTGTTCACGTCCACCGTGGTCAGTGCTTCGGTCTGATCAAAAATGAGATAGCCGCCAGATTTCATCTCCACCTTGCGCGACATGGCACGCTCGATTTCCTGCTCCACGTGGTACATGTCAAACAGCGGGCGCTCGCCCTGGTAATGTTCCAGCTTTTTCACCGCACCTATCGCGTAGTGCTGACCAAACTCCAATAGTTTCTGGTAAGTCTCGCGCGAGTCCACCAGCACGCGGTCGGTGTCTTCGTTCACCACATCGCGCAACACGCGCATGGGCAGGCTGAGATCCTGAAACACCAGCGAACGGTCTGCCGCGCCATGGCTGGCCGCCTGGATATTGCTCCAGACCTTGTTGAGATAATCCACATCCGCCAGTAACTCATCATCGGTGGCGGTCTCGGACATGGTGCGTATGATGTAGCCGCCCTGCCGGTTTTCCGGCAACAGCTTCAGCAACCGCTCTTTCAGAAATTCGCGCTCGGCTTCGTCTTCAATCCGCTGCGACACGCCGATATGCTGCTGCTGGGGCAGATACACCAGAAAGCGCCCGGCAATGCTGATCTGAGTGGTAAGGCGCGCGCCTTTGGTCCCTATCGGCTCCTTAATGACCTGCACCATGATGGGCTGGCCTTCGTGCAGCACTTCCTGGATGGTTTTTTCCTTGTCCTTGTCGCTATTGGCGCACTCCAGCACATCTGCCACATGCAGAAATGCCGCGCGCTGCAGGCCGATCTCGACAAACGCAGACTGCATGCCCGGCAACACCCGGCAGACGCGGCCCCGGTAGATATTGCCCACCAGACCCAGCGAGGTATTGCGCTCGATATGCAGCTCCTGCACGATGCACTGCTCGATAATGGCTACCCGCGTTTCTTGCGGGGTCACGTTGATCAGAATGTCTTCACTCATTTACCAGCTCTCTGCCATGCATGCATGACGTTCACAACACGGAAATTCCTGCCTGTTTCAATAGTTCGGACGTCTCAAATACCGGTAAGCCCATCACCCCGGAATAGCTGCCTTCGATACGGCGAATAAAAGTACTGGCCAAGCCCTGGATGCCATAGGCCCCGGCTTTGTCACGCGGCTCGCCGGTGGCAATGTAAGCCTGAATGGTGGCCTCGTCCAGCGTCGTCATCTCCACACGGGTGGTAGACAAACGGACATGCACGCCAGATGCCGAGGCGACAGCCACACCGGTGTGCACCTCATGCCAGCGGCCGGACATGCGCAACAGCATCGCGCGGGCATCCGCATCGTCTTCCGGCTTGCCAAGTATCAGGCCATCAATCGCCACCGTGGTATCCGCGGCGAGCAGGGGCAGGGCTTCACCACCCTGCGCCTGCCATGCGGCAAGGCCGGTTTCCGCTTTGGCTTGCGCCAGGCGCAGCACATAATCGTGGGGGGCTTCATCGGGCAACGGTGACTCATCCACATCGGCCGCCATGAATATCGTCTCCAGGCCCAATTGCTGGAGCAGCTCGGCACGGCGTGGAGAACGCGATGCCAAGTATAGGCGTTTTTTCATCATGATCGCTGCAAAGGCTCCTCTACCGCCTGACGCTTGGCTTCGCCGCACAGCAAGCCCACCAGCGCCAGCGCAAACGACATCGCCGTGCCGGGTCCGCGTGAGGTGACGATGTTGCCATCCCTGACCACGGCATCTTCCATATAGTGATGTGTGCCCGGCAACTGATCCAGCACACCGGGGAAGCTGGTTGCGCGCTTGCCTTCAAGCAATCCGCCCGCATGCAGGGCCATGGGCGCCGCGCAGATGGCGGCAATATAGCGGCCTTCTGCAGCATATTGCGTCAGCAGTGCCTGAATGCGCGCATCGTTTTTCAAATGCTCGGAACCTGGCATGCCGCCGGGCAATACCAGCATGTCGAATGGTTGCTGCAGCACCTCATCCAGCAAGGCATCCGCCAGCAGGCGCGTTCCACGGCTACAGACCACCGGGCCTGGCGTCAAACTGGCCGCCACAACATCCACGCCAGCACGGCGCAGAATGTCCATCACGATGACGGCTTCCATCTCTTCACAGCCATGGGCCAGTGGAATCAATACAGAGGGCATAAAACCTTGTGCGGCAGTTATAATCAAATGGTGACAAATACTAACTGATGTCTACAAAAACCACCAACCGAAGCCTGTCACGGAGAATCTGAAGCTATGAGCGAATGGGCCTACCTGTTCAAAACCGGCATTGCCCTGTTTGCCATCGTCAACCCGGTGGGCAGCGTGCCTATCTTTATCAGCGCCACCGATGGCTGGAGCCCCAAAGATCGCGCACGCACCGCCAAAACAGTTGGGCTGACGGTATTTGTTGTGCTAATGACCTCGGCGTTTCTTGGCAACGGCATTCTGGATTTTTTCAGCATCAGCATTCCCTCGTTTCAGGTCGGTGGCGGCATACTGGTCATGCTGATCGCCATCTCCATGATGCACGGCAAGCAAAGCCACGCCCGGCAGACGCCGGAAGAAGCCCAGGCAGTCGCCGAGCGTGAGGTCATCGCCATCGTGCCGCTCAGCATTCCGCTACTGGCTGGGCCGGGCGCCATCAGTAGCATGATCATCACGGCGCAAAAGCATTCCGGTTTCTGGGGGCATGTGTCATTGATTGTTCCTGTCGCAGCGGTATGCCTGCTGATCTGGCTGACCTTGCGACTGTCTTCGGCGATTGCCCACAAGCTGGGGACACTGGGGATTAACATCGTGACCCGCCTGATGGGCCTGATTCTGGCGGCCATGGCGGTGGAGTTCATTGCGCAGGGCATTAGCGGACTTTTTCCCGGTTTGAATGGCTAAGCCGTAGCAAGCGCGGTAAAATATGCAATTTTTCAAGCAATTGCATGATCTGGAAACCCAACACCACTGTCGCCGCCATCGTTGAGCAGGACGGCAAATTTCTGCTGGTAGAAGAAGACACCGCCGACGGCGTGCGATTCAACCAGCCGGCCGGCCATCTTGAACGTGGCGAATCGCTGCTGGAAGCCGTGATCCGCGAAACCCGCGAAGAATCCGCCTACCGCTTTGAGCCGCAAGCCTTGCTCGGCATTTACCAGTGGCATCATCCGCAAAAAGACATTACCTATATGCGGTATGCCTTTATTGGCGCAGTGTCCGACCATGATCCCGAGCAGCCACTGGATAGCGGCATACGGCGCGCCTTGTGGATGAGCCTGGAGGAAATCCAGGCATGCCGCGCGCTGCATCGCAGCCCGCAGGTGCTGACCTGCATCGAACATTATCTGGCGGGACAACGTTTCCCGCTCAACATCATTACCCATCTGGAACGCGGTGAACCATGAGTAAAAAGCGTGTAGTCGTTGGCCTGTCCGGCGGCGTCGACTCTTCTGTAACGGCCTTGCTATTGAAGGAGCAAGGCTATGACGTCGTGGGTCTTTTCATGAAAAACTGGGAAGACGACGACACCGATGAATACTGCCCGGCCAAGCAGGACCTGATAGACGCCGCGGCGGTCGCCGACAAGATCGGTATTGAGCTGGAAGCGGTTAACTTCAGCAAGGAATACAAAGAACGTGTTTTCCAGAACTTTCTGGAAGAGTATCAGGCGGGCCGCACGCCGAATCCGGACATCTTCTGCAACTCGGAAATCAAGTTCAAGGCCTTTCTGGATCATGCCATGGGCCTGGGCGCCGACCTGATCGCCACCGGCCATTACGCGCAAGTACGCGAGAAAAACGGCTTGTTCCAGCTATTAAAGGCAGAAGATGGCAGCAAAGACCAAAGCTATTTTCTGTATCGCCTGAACCAGCTTCAGCTTAGCAAAACGCTGTTTCCGCTGGGCGGCCTGCTGAAGCGCGAGGTGCGTGAAATCGCCCATCGCGAAGGCTTGGTCACGGCAGGCAAAAAAGACTCCACCGGTATCTGCTTTATCGGCGAGCGTCCCTTCCGCGAGTTCCTGAATCGTTACCTGCCGCGCGAACCCGGCGAAATGCAAACGCCGGAAGGCAAAGTGGTGGGCGAACACGAAGGCCTGATGTATTACACACTGGGTCAGCGTCAGGGCCTGAAGATAGGCGGCTCGCGTGAAAGCAATGGCGAACCATGGTTTGTAGCGGGCAAGGACATGCAGCGCAATGTGCTGATCGTCGTGCAAGGCCATGACCATCCGCTGCTATGCAACGATGGCCTGGTGGCCAGCCAATTGCACTGGATTGCAGGCGAAGCGCCGGAAACACATTGGGTGTATGCAGCCAAGACCCGCTATCGCCAGCCAGATGCGCCTTGCGAAATTGATCGCCTGGAAGAAAGCGAAACCGAAATCCGTTTCGGCCAGCCGCAATGGGCGATCACGCCGGGGCAATCCGCCGTGGTCTATGAAAGTCAGGTGTGTTTGGGTGGTGGCATCATTACCCGCGCAGTTTGACAGGCGGAGTTTGATAGAAAAGTTTGACTGGGCTGCTCGATGGCAGCAGCATTTGAAGCTGGGATGGAAGAAATGACCTTGAAGCCCCAGCATTGAACACCGGCAGGCAGCTGTACTGGACTCTCCAGCACCGCCGCCTGCCATGCCATTATTGGGCGGGTGGCATCGTATCCTTGAACGAGGGGCGTTGCAGCATGGCTGCATAATGCCGGGCCAGGTTGGGGTAGGTGTCCTGCCAGCCAAGATCCGAATAACGAAGATCCAGGTAGCCCAGCACACAGCCCAGTGCAATGTCCGCGAGACTGAAGTTGCCGTTGACACACCATTTGGCCGCGCCCAGTTCATCATTCATGGCCGCAAGGCCGCGCGTGACTTTACCCATCTGTTTTTCCAGCGCAGCCGCATCCTGCTTTTCAGGCGCACGGCGACCTTCCATGATCACCGCCACGGCGGCATCGCACACACCGTCAGCTAGGGCTTCCCAGCGGCGAACCCGTATTTTTTGCCCATGATCCTGCGGGATCAAGTGAGCCACCGGGGTACGGTGGTCCAGAAATTCGACGATCACGCGCGAATCAAAAATGCTCTCCCCATCATCCAGCACCAGAACGGGAATCTTGCCCAAGGGATTATGGTCGGGCACGGGGCAGTCAGGGTCAGAGAGCACCACCTGCACCATCTCGATATCAATCCGTTTTTCGGCAGCGACCACACGAACTTTGCGGGCATAAGGGCTGGTGAGTGAGTAATAGAGCTTCATAAGGATGGAGGATTCGACGAAGATAAGCTTAGTCGGCATTATAATGTAAATCATGACCACCACCCTATCCGTTCCCCTGCTCTCCCCCGAATTACAAAGCGCGATCCAGCGCAATATTGAGGCGGCCATTGCCGAAGACATTGCCAGCGGCGACCTGACAGCCAGTCTGGTACCCGCCGACCAGCATGCGCATGCCACCTTGATCAGCCGCGAGCCCGCGATAATATGCGGCATTCCCTGGGTGGAGGCCTGCTTTGCGCGATTGGCTCCACAAGCCAGGCTGCTGTGGCAGATCAGCGAAGGGGCTGAAGTCACCGCCGGACAAACCTTGTGCATCATCACCGGCAATGCCCGACAAATCCTGACTGCCGAACGCTGCGCGCTGAATTTCCTGCAGACCTTGTCGGCGACCGCCACGGTCACCGCGCGCTACGTGCAAGCGGTGCAGGGCACCAAAGCGCGAATTCTGGATACCCGCAAAACCTTGCCCGGGCTGCGCATGGCACAAAAATATGCCGTCACCGTCGGCGGTGGCGTGAACCAGCGAATGGGGTTGTACGATGGCATTCTGATCAAGGAAAATCATATTGCCGCTGCAGGCAGCATTGCGGCGGTGATGCAAGCCGCCATCCAATTGAGCTCGCATGCCAGCCTGCAGATTGAGGTGGAATCCCTGGCTCAGCTTGAAGAAGCGCTGGCCGCAGGCGCACAATTAATCCTGCTGGATAACTTTGATCTGGCCGGCATGCGCGAGGCAGTGGCATTGACTGCCGGACGTGCCATTTTGGAAGCATCGGGGGGAGTTGAGCTGGAGACCGTGCGCGCCATTGCGGAAACCGGTGTGGACCGCATTTCCATTGGCGGCCTGACCAAACACGTACATGCGATAGACTTATCGCTCCGGTTTCAAGACTGAATATCGAAGAGTGAAGATTCAAGAGTGAATATTCAAAGTCTTGAAACAACAACACTTACAATCGTAAAAACGCTAGACCCGTGAGCGCGTTTGCCACTATCCTGAATGACTGAAATATGACAACAGGGCATACCGAAGGACCCCACATGAGCAAAGTCGCTGCCACAGCCAAACCTCTGCAAGGCCGCCTCACCATTGGCGATGTATTGCGCATGCTGGTGAATGACGGCATGGTGGAAAAAAAGGATGCCGAGCAGTTATATAAAGATCGCAAGCTGGACAAATCCAACCTGCACCCACTGGTCGTCATCGGTGAACAAAAGTGGAAAAGCCTGCTAAGCCCACACAAGCCCTTGTCCGTTGAAAACCTGACCGAGTGGCTGGCAAAACGGGTAGGCCTCGATTACTTTCACATAGACCCGCTCAATCTGGATTTCGGATCGGTGGCGCAGGTCGTCTCCAAAGCCTATGCCGAACGGCTGAAGATCATGCCGGTCAAGGTCGGCGCCAACGAAGCCACCATCGCCACCGCAGAGCCTTTCCTGACCGACTGGATTCCCGATCTTGAGCGCATCATGAATCTCAAGATACGCCTGGTCATCGCCAATCCGCTGGAGATCAACCGCTACCTGCCCGAGGTGTACAACCTCGCCAACTCCATCAATCTCGCCAATACGGCCAAGGCCGGGCAGATCATCGGGGTACAGAACTTCGAGCAACTGGTGGAGCTGGGCAAGAACAAGAATCTCGACGCCAACGAGCAACACATCGTCAACATCGTGGACTGGCTGTTCAAATACGCATTCGAGCAACGCGCCAGCGATATCCATCTGGAACCCCGCCGCAATATCGGCATCATGCGCTTCCGTATTGATGGCGTGCTGCATCAGGTGTACCAGCTGCCTTCCACCATCATGAATGCCATTACCAGCCGCATCAAACTGCTGGGCCGCATGGACATGGTGGAAAAACGCCGTCCGCAGGATGGCCGCATCAAGACACTGACCACCGAAGGCAATGAGGTCGAACTGCGCCTTTCCACCATGCCGACCGCCTTTGGCGAAAAACTGGTGATGCGGGTATTTACCCCGGATGTCATCGTCAAGGACTTCATCGAACTGGGCTTTTCATCTGCGCAAGATGAGCAATGGCGCGCCTGGACCCGCCAACCGAATGGCATCATTCTGGTCACCGGCCCCACCGGCTCTGGCAAAACCACCACGCTGTATTCCACTCTCAAGCAACTGGCCACGCCAGAAGTCAACGTCTGCACGGTGGAAGAGCCTATTGAAATGGTGGAGCCGGCCTTCAACCAGATGCAGGTGCAGCAGAACATTGACCTCAGCTTTGCCGATGGCATACGCACGCTGCTGCGCCAGGATCCAGACATCATCATGGTGGGCGAAATCCGGGATGTGGAAACCGCCGAAATGGCCATCCAGGCGGCGCTTACCGGTCACCTGGTGCTATCGACACTGCATACCAACGATGCGCCATCGGCCATCACCCGCCTGCTGGATCTTGGCGTGCCGTCCTACCTTATTCAGTCCACGGTGCTCGGCATCATGGCGCAACGGCTGGTGCGCACCCTCTGCCCTGCCTGCAAACAGCCCATGACCATAGACAGCGACCAGTGGCATCAATACACCGCACCATGGAAGCTGCCCGCGCCAGCGCATGCGCACGGCATTACCGGCTGCCTGGAATGCCGCATGACCGGCTATCGCGGCCGTAGCGGTATTTATGAAATGCTGACCATCACCCCCGAGATCAAAAAACTCATCACCCCGGATGCCGACCTGGCAAAAATTCGCGCCATGGCTTACAAGCAAGGCATGCAACCATTGCTCATCAATGGCGCCGAAAAAATCGCGGCCGGACTCACCACCATGGAAGAATTGAGCAAGGTAGCGCCACCTCTGGAATAAGCCTCTTTGGCGCAAATTTCATTATCTGTGCCGAATATGTTTGTACATCCGTCAATTTCGCATTTTGATTCTTGACCAAATACATTCAAACAGTTACTGTTCAGGGTTCCCCAATTCTCAGTAAAAACAGCAAGATTTATGGAAGACCCTAGCAATCCGACCACGGGCAATCAATGCACGGGCGCAGAAATCGTTATTCGCTGCTTACAGGAAGAAAACGTTAAATTCGTTTTCGGCTATCCTGGCGGCGCTGTCTTGAACATTTACGACGCGATTTTCAATCAATCCCACTTCAAGCACGTGCTGGTTCGCCATGAGCAGGCTGCCGTGCATGCGGCGGATGCTTACGCACGCGCCACGGGCGAAGTCGGTGTTGCGCTGGTCACCTCCGGTCCTGGTGCGACCAATGCCGTCACTGGCATTGCGACCGCTTACATGGATTCGATCCCACTGGTGGTGCTGAGTGGTCAGGTTCCAGCCCCCTCCATCGGCATGGACGCCTTCCAGGAAGTCGACATGGTCGGCATTACCCGTCCCTGTGTGAAACACAACTTCCTGGTGAAGGACATCAAGGATCTTGCTGCCACCATCAAGAAAGCCTTCTATATTGCAGGCACCGGCCGTCCAGGCCCGGTAGTGGTGGATATTCCCAAGGACATCACGGCCCAGTTCCACGCATTCAGCTATCCTGAAACCGTGGAAATGCGTTCGTACAATCCGATACTCAAGGGTCATTCCGGGCAGATCAAGAAAGCCCTGCGCCTGATGCTGGATGCCAAGCGCCCGATGTTGTACACGGGCGGCGGCATTATTCTGGGCGATGCGTCCGAGCAGCTGGTCAAGCTGGCACGCCGTCTGGGCTTCCCGATCACAAACACGCTGATGGGCCTGGGTGGCTACCCTGCCACCGACCGCCAGTTTGTCGGCATGCTGGGCATGCACGGCACGCTGGAAGCCAATATGGCGATGCAGGACTGTGATGTGCTGATTGCCATCGGCGCGCGTTTTGATGACCGCGTTATTGGCAATCCGGATCACTTCTTCAGCAAGAGCCGCACCATCATTCATATTGATGTCGACCCTTCCTCCATTTCCAAGCGCGTGAAGGTGGATGTGCCTATCGTTGGCCACGTACAGTCCGTACTCGGCGAGATGAATGATCTGCTGGATGGCGAATTCAAAGCGGCTGCCGACAAAAAACCGGAAGAAGCGGCCATTCAGGCATGGTGGACCCAGATTGAAGCCTGGCGCAGCAAGAAGTGTCTGAGCTACGACCGCAACAGCGACATCATCAAGCCACAATACGTGCTGGAAAAACTGTGGGAAGTGACCAAGGGCGATGCCTTCATCACCTCCGACGTAGGCCAGCACCAGATGTGGGCGGCGCAATATTACAAATTCGACAAGCCACGTCGCTGGATCAATTCTGGCGGCCTGGGCACCATGGGTGTGGGCCTGCCTTACGCCATGGGCGTGCAACTGGCTTACCCCGATGCACAAGTTGCCTGTGTGACTGGTGAAGCTTCGATACAGATGTGTATTCAGGAGCTGTCTACCTGCAAGCAGTTCCACCTGCCGGTCAAGGTAATCACCCTGAACAACCGCTATATGGGCATGGTGCGCCAGTGGCAAGAGTTCTTCTACGGCAACCGTTACTCCGAATCCTACATGGACGCGCTGCCTGACTTCGTCAAGCTGGCGGAAGCTTATGGCCACGTTGGCATGCGCATCGAGAAGCCATCCGATGTCGAGCCAGCATTGAAAGAAGCGTTCGGCCCTAAGCTGAAAGAGCGCATGGTATTCATGGACTTCCTCACCGACCAGAAGGAAAACGTATTCCCGATGGTGCCGAATGGCAAGGGGCTGTCCGAGATGATTCTGGCCGAAGAACTGTAGAGCGAGCTGTTAGATGAAACACATTATTTCCTTACTCATGGAAAACGAAGCGGGCGCCTTGTCCCGTGTGGCCGGCCTGTTCTCGGCGCGTGCCTACAATATTGAATCCCTGACTGTGGCTCCTACCGAAGATCCCACATTGTCACGCATGACCATCGTCACTTCCGGATCCGACGAAGTGATCGAGCAGATCATCAAGCAGCTCAACAAGCTGGTCGATGTGGTCAAGGTACTCGACCTTAACGATGGTCGTTATATCGAACGCGAACTGATGCTGGTCAAGGTAAAGGCCACTGGCCCTTTCCGCGACGAAATGAAACGTATGTGCGATATCTTCCGTGGTCGCATCATTGATGTGGCCGATGGCAGTTACACCATTGAGCTGACTGGCACTGGCAGCAAGCTGGATGCGTTTCTGGAAGCGCTGGACAAGACGGCCATACTGGAAACAGTGCGTACCGGCGCCTCTGGCATCGGACGCGGCGACCGGATTCTCAAGATTTAATCAATGTGAGTTCGGGCAATTGGATGCCCGTTTTCTGGCGCCGCATGGCCCAGACCTGATTTCAAATATCCGGACTCACGCCAAACACTATAAATTTAGGAGTTGAAATGAAAGTTTATTACGATAAAGACGCCGACCTTTCACTGATCAAGAATCTGAAAGTCACCATCGTCGGTTATGGCTCTCAAGGCCACGCCCACGCACAAAACCTGAAAGACTCCGGTGTTAATGTAACCGTGGCTCTGCGCAAGGATGGCAGCTCCTGGAACAAGGCTGTGAATGCCGGTCACCAGGTTGCTGAAATCGCCGATGCTGTGAAGCAGGCCGATCTGGTCATGATTCTGCTGCCAGATGAAACCATGCCGCAAATCTACCATGCCGACATCGCAAACAACCTGAAGCAAGGCGCTACCGTCGCATTTGCTCACGGCTTCAACATTCACTACAACCAGATCGTGCCACGCGCCGACCTGGATGTGATCATGATTGCCCCCAAGGGCCCAGGCCACACCGTGCGTTCCGAATACCTGAAGGGCGGCGGCGTACCAACCCTGATCGCTGTCTACCAGGACCAATCCGGCAAGGCCAAGGATGTTGCACTGTCCTACGCTTGCGCCAACGGCGGCACCAAGGGTGGCGTGATCGAAACCAACTTCCGCGAAGAAACCGAAACCGATCTGTTCGGCGAACAGGCTGTGCTGTGTGGCGGCGCGGTTGAGCTGGTAAAGGCTGGCTTTGAAACCCTGACCGAAGCTGGTTACGCGCCTGAAATGGCCTACTTCGAGTGCCTGCACGAGCTGAAGCTAATTGTGGACCTGATGTACGAAGGCGGCATTGCCAACATGAACTACTCGATCTCCAACAACGCTGAGTACGGTGAATATGTGACCGGCCCACGCGTGATTGCTGATCAGGCACGTGCTGCCATGAAGGAATGCCTGAAGAACATCCAGACTGGCGAATACGCCAAGCAGTTCATCGCCGAAGGCCGCACCAACTACCCATCCATGACCGCACGTCGTCGCCTGAACGCTGCTCACCCGATTGAGCAAGTTGGTGGCCAACTGCGCGCCATGATGCCTTGGATCACCAAGAACAAGCTGGTTGACCAAAGCAAGAACTAAGCAACATCTCCGTCATGCGTAAATTCAACGCATGACACCATGAAAAAGGCGATGCTCATGCATCGCCTTTTTTATTGCCTCCACACCGCCATCCTTGGGACTTGCCGCCGCTATCATTATAATAGTCCGCTCATTGCCCATCCGGAATCTTGTGTGTTGAACAGTCTCGCCGTCTCCCTGCAATATCTCTTGCCCAAACAGGCCATCACCGTTTTCGCTGGATGGGTCGCCAATGCCCGCATGGGCTGGGTAACAACAGCGATCATTCGCTGGTTCGTCGCTCGTTACTCAGTGAATATGCAAGAGGCCGTTGAGCCCGATATCAAGCGCTACGCCAGTTTTAACGAATTCTTCACCCGTCCCCTGCGTCCAGATGCCCGCCCCGTCGCTGAGGCCACCTGGCTATGCCCGGTTGATGGTGCTATCAGCCAGATCGGCCCCATTGTTGGCGACCAGATTTTTCAGGCCAAAGGCCATCACTACTCCACCACAGCATTGCTGGCGGGCAATCAGGCACTGGCAGATGAATTTCAGGATGGCCACTTTGCCACCCTCTACCTCAGCCCCAGAGACTATCACCGCATCCACATGCCCTGCGATGGGCATCTGCTGCGCATGACCTACGTCCCCGGCGATCTGTTTTCGGTCAACCCGGTGACTGCGCAAGGCGTGCCTGGCCTGTTTGCGCGCAACGAGCGCGTGGTGTGCGAGTTTGACTCGGCGCATGGCAAGTTTGTGCTGGTATTGGTAGGCGCCACCATCGTCGGCAGCATGGCCACAACCTGGCATGGCGTGGTCAATCCGCCACGTCCGGGCAATATTTCGGTATGGGAATATGCAGAGCACCAGATTCACCTCAAGCAGAATGAGGAAATGGGTCGGTTTTTATTGGGCTCAACGGTGGTGCTGCTTTTTCCAAAACAGCCCTTGCAGTTTAATCCGGTATGGCAGGAAGGCCGCCCGATCCGGCTGGGCGAAGCCATGGCAAACAGGGGCTAGCACGCACCAGCCCCACGCAAGCCTTGCTCAGGAGGCAATAATCGAACTGCTGTGACTGCGCGGTTTTTTGCGCGTATCCCCGCTGAGGTGAGCCGCAAGCTCATTCAGGGCAAGACGATACACCTCGCGCTTGAACTCAATCACACTCTCCATGGGCACCCAATACTCGCTCCAGCGCCAGGCATCAAACTCAGGATGCGTGCTGGCACGCAGCGACACATCCGAATCGCGACCTACCATACGCAGCAGGAACCATATCTGCTTCTGGCCGCGATAACTGCCGCGCCACTCACGCTTGATCCAGTTGGTGGGGACTTCATACCGCAACCAGTCGCGGGTGCGGCCAAGAATTTTGACGTGCTCCGGGCGCAAGCCAACCTCTTCCATAAGCTCACGGTACATGGCTTGCTCGGGCGTTTCGCCGTGCTTGATGCCACCCTGCGGAAACTGCCAGGAGTGTTCGCGAATACGCTTGCCCCAAAAAACCTCATTGCGGGCATTGCATAATATGATGCCGACATTCGGGCGATATCCATCGCGATCTATCATGACGTACTACCTTAATAATTTAGTGTAATTTTTTCACACTTCAGCCCCGATTGAAAGCCGCATGCCAACTTGCCTCACCGGAAGCCAGAGGATCACGCCTGCAGGCCGTGCAAATTCGGGAATATCACCTGCCAAGCGCGCCTTGACGCTGTTTGCAAGCCCCCCGTATACTGCGTAGTCAACCATATCGGCTTTTCAAGCGTTTGATTCACATCACAACCATTCCGCAGATCCGCTTTCCATTGAAACCGTTGCTTATCCTCCTTGCTGCATTCTCCGCCTGTATCGCATGGTCATGCCAGGCTGGCGGCTTTGCCTACATCAGCAATCAGGGGAATAACACGGTATCGGTGATTGATCTTGCGTCAAATCAGGTCATTGCCAGCATAGAAGTTGGCAAGGCGCCTGTCGGAGTCGCGACTTCTGCAGCCCTGGGCCGCACCTATATCAGCAATGTCGACGGCCAATCCATCAGCGTGATTGACTCTCAGCATTACAAAGTATTGCAAGAGTTGCCATTGCATGGCTCGCCGGTCGGCATTGCCCTCTCGCCAGACAGCAAAACCCTGTTTGTCGCCGACTGGTTTGAAGACAAGATACTGGCGCTGGATACCGCCGATCTTACACAACAGCGCACAGTCAATATCGGCAAGGCGCCAGCAGGCATTATCGTCAGCCCGGATGGCAAGCAGCTTTATGTTGCCAATCGCGATAGCAACGATGTCGCTATCATTGATACCACCAGCATGCAGATCGTCAAGCGCATTGCCGTGGGTGAACACCCATTTGGCCTGGGCCTGAGCCGGGATGGCAAGCAGCTTTACGCCGTTAATGTTTATAGCAACAGCGTTTCCATGATTGATACGCAAACACACCAGGTCAACACCATCAAGGTGGGGGAACATCCCTATTGCGTCACGGTCAGCACAGATGGCAGCCGCATCTACGTCACCAATACGCAAAGCGACAATGTCTCAGTCATTGATGTTGCCCAGCAAAAAGTCATCAGCATCGTGCCGGTGGGAGGTTACCCCGAAGGCATCAGTTTTGATCATGCGAACCAGCGGGTATATGTTGCCAACTGGTTCGACAACACGGTTTCAGTGATCGACGCCAGCAACAATAAGCTGGTCCAGACCATTGCCACGGACAAGCAAAGCCGGGCATTTGGCCAGTTTATTCAGGAGACGGCGCACTGAGAATGAATCCAGCCCCGGATTCGGATTTAGCACCAAGACTTTTATCAACGGAGAAAAATCGCATGAAAAAACTACTCGCCCTCATTGCCATGGCCGTCATTCCATTGACCGCCGCTGCGCACGGTCCATCCCCACAAAAAGTGGAAAAATCCGTTACCATCAAGGCTGATCCCGCCAAGGTATGGGCGCTGGTGAAAGACTTCGGCAACCTGCAAAAATGGCACCCTGCTGTGGCCAGCACCAAGCTCGAAACCAAAGATGGTGACACCTATCGCCTGCTGACCCTGAAGGGTGGCGGCACCATCTACGAAAAACTGCGCAGCATTGACGACGCCGACATGAAGCTGAAGTACGAAATCGTGGAAGGCGTATTGCCCGTAGCTGATTACAACTCCTTCATTACCGTCAAGGCAGGCCCTGGCGCTGGTGAAAGCACTGTGACCTGGGTAGGCCGCTTCTACCGCGTGTACAAGCTTAACCCACCTATCCCACCAGGTCAGGATGACGAATCCGCCATCAATGCTGTGACCGGTGTCTACGACGCTGGCCTGGCCAACCTGAAGAAAGTAGCTGAAGGCAACTAATTGCCATCAGCAAACGGTGACATTTTTTGTCACTGAAAATCAAAAAAGCGGATGTCACCATCCGCTTTTTTTTTGCCTGCGTTATGCTTGATTCATCTGATAAACGAAGTGATCAACCAACACCCCGTTTATCGACGCAACACCCCTGGCAGACATCTGCTAGAGACTCTCCTAAATTGATTGAAAGGTGATGACATGAAAAACGCACAGCAAGGTTTTACTCTTATCGAACTGATGATCGTGGTCGCGATTATCGGTATTTTGGCAGCGGTGGCGATTCCTTCGTACCAAGATTACACGATCCGCTCAAAAGTAACTGAAGGGTTAGGTTTGGCAGATGCTGCAAAAGTTGCTGTAGCCGAAACTAATGCTTCATCAGGCAGTTTCCCTGCAACAAATGCTGCCGCGGGCCTTCCTGAAAGTACCGACATTAGAGGTAATGCTGTAACCAGTGTTGCCGTAGGCGCAAGCGGTGTAATTACGATAACTTACAACAACACTCTCGGTGGCTCACCAACTGCTAACGGTATGACCCTCAGCCTTACGCCAACACTTAATGCGGGGTCAATTACATGGGCATGTGCGGTTAGCGCAGCCGACCTCAACAAATATGTACCAGCAAATTGTAGAGTTTAAATTTTTTAGCTAGCGAAAGGAGCCTGAATTAAGGCTCCTTTTTTATTTTCTAAAACTCAAACAAAGTCATACCGGTTAGTATCATCACCTTAGGAAGCCCATTCCTGCTTTCTATTAATTGTTTCGATATTGCGTTAAATGAATCTGCTTTAATATGGGTAATGTAAGTTAAAACTTGTTGTTTTAACTTCATCAACTCATCGATTAATAATATGGGAGATAGATGTTTCGACGCTTGAGCAAGAGCGAGATTCTCATTGCCAAACGCCGTTTCAATCAGCAGGTATTTCAGGTTTTCAATCTGATTGACCTGCTCCCACAAGGCATCGCATGTGGTCGTGTCACCGGTGAAGACCATGCTGTTCGCCCCGCTATCCAGCCAGTAGCCGACCGCAGGAACCGTGTGATTGGCGGGTAAGGGGGTAATGCTGCGCCCGCTTAAGCTTACGGCTTTACCTTGCGCGACCTCGGCGTAGCGCAGCAAGGGGCTTGTTTCACTGGGGACGGCGCTGAAATCAGGCCAGATGATCCAGTTGAAGATGTGGGTTTTAAGCGCATGCAAGGTCTCGGGGAGCGCATAAATAGTCACTGGCGCTTCGCGCAGACCAGCCACCGTATCGAGCATCAGAGGCAAACAGGCAATATGATCCAGATGCGAATGGGTGAGGAAGACATGATCTATTCTCGCCATCTGCTCAATACTGAGATCGCCCACCCCGGTGCCTGCGTCGATCAGGATATCGTCGTCCACCAGCAATGAGGTCGTGCGCAGATTGCCGCCTATGCCGCCGCTACATCCCAATACTTTCACTTGCATGGCGCTCGCTCCATATAGCCCCGCTTCCGTCTTTTGTTATGATAGATGCTTGCCCGCTGCCGGACAGACTGGCATGGCACGATGTTAGCGCGTATTCCCCGCCCAGCCTAGCAGCCCGGCCAACAACATTATCTGGATAATCCACACATGCTCGAAAAAATCACCCTGGAACCTCAAGCGCTGGCGACCGCCAGCATTATCTGGCTGCATGGACTGGGCGCCGATGGGCATGATTTCGTGCCGATTGCCGAGGAACTGGGCTTGCTGCAAGTGCGGTATATTTTTCCGCATGCGCCAGTGCGGCCTATCAGCCTCAACAATGGCTACCCCATGCGCGGCTGGTACGATATTTTTGGGCTGGGGCTGGATAGCCAGCAGGATGAAGCGGGCATACGCGCCATGCAGGCCGAGATCGAAACACTTGTTGAGGATGAAATCGCGCGTGGCATTGCCGCTGAGCGCATTGTGTTGGCGGGCTTTTCGCAGGGGGGCGCCATGGCGCTGCAAACAGCATTGCGCTGCCCACATCGATTGGCTGGGGTCCTTGCCCTCTCGACTTACTTACCGATCAAACAGGCACTGGCTACTGAGAAACATGCCGCAAATCAGGCAACGCCCATTTTCATGGCCCATGGCGCTGACGATAGCGTAATTCTGCCCTCCACTGCGGCCACGTCGCGCGATGTATTGCGAGACAATGGCTATGCGCTGGAATGGCATACCTACGACATGCCGCATAGCGTATGTGCCGAAGAAATTGACGACATCCGCCAGTTTTTGCAGCGCGTGCTGCGTTAAGGCTCATCGCTTTCCGGCCCACGGCATACTCATCAACAACCTCGAGCATGCCCGGGCGCAGCGCGTTTAATCGCGCACCATGACGGCTATGCGCACCCAGTCGGCCTGCTGTTCCAGCACATCGCCCAGCGTGGCCCGATAATCGGAATGCTCCAGATGCATTACCAGTTCTCCAACATAGGCTTGCGGCTGCAGAGGCAGCAGCAAGCTCGGCGGCCAGTTTCTGTCGTCATCGCGCCCCAGATAAAGACCAGGAATGGGCTCTTCGTCGGCAGGTGGGTCTTCCGTCGTCAGCTGCACATAGGCTGGCGTATAGGAAATCACTTCCAGGCCGACATATAGCTCGCGCCCCGGCCGCTGCTGGAGGCTACGCACCACGGCCAGCACTTCCATATCCGGATTCAACGCAAACTGGAGGGATAGCAAGGCGCCGGGCTTGACCCACAGATTCAGGTCCGCATTCACGACCGCGCCCAGGCCAAATACGCTCTCGTTCTGCACCTCCCACGAATTAGGCAGGGGCTGCACATCATCCGGATGAAGAAAAGTCGGGCGGTAGGCTTCGTTTCGGATTTGCTGACATACGGCAAACAGGCCATTGACCGCTTGCGCCAGCTTGGAGACGGCGGCACGCTCGACGCGTCGACGTTGCTCACGCAGATCAGACCAGGCCATGATAAGCAGATCAATGATCTGGGCGCTTCGGACTGTCGTGGCGTCTGGCAATATCGGCAGGCTAATGGCGCCAGCAGAGAGCTGCTCGCGCATCTGCTCCAGATCGCGCAGGATCATCTCAATCACCCAGCAGCGAAAGTTTTCAGTGGGCGTAAAGTTGCGCAGACGACGGGCACCGACATCTTGCCCCAGGTCGACAAACATGGCATGCGGGCGGTCATCGCAATGTGACGTCACTGCGACTTGCACGCTCCACTGCGCTACCCAGCGGTCCAGCGCTTCGATTTCGGCTTTCTGCATGCTACTGAGATTGATGCTGTCCAGCATCAGAATATGCACATAGCCCGACTGGAAAGCGGGGATATCCAGCCGCAAGCGTTCGGCCAGCAGATAATCCGCATGCAGTTCCAGCCAGTACCGCTCGGGAATAGGCTGATAACGCAGGTAACACCATTTGGCGATCAAGGCCATGACCTGCAGCTTTTCCAGCAGCAACTGCATGAGCTGCTGCTTGCTCTGGCGGGCCATCAAGGCTTTGATATGGTTGGTGCATGCCACGCGTGACTGTTGCAGATGCTCGCCGACGGTACGCACAATGCGGTTTTCCAGGACGACATCGAGCTTGGGCGTGGTGGCAAAGTAGCGAGTCAGTGACAGCAAATCCGGCCGGCACGATTGCTGCAGATAGATCACCGCTTCAAGATCACCAAGCGGCATGGCTTTGGACAAAGCCTGGTTGGCTGACTCCAGGCGAACCAGCCAGCCTTCGTCCAGCGAGGTAGCATTCTTCATCATCGTTATATGCAGCCTGCGCTGCTCCCTGTTGTATTGTTATTCCCGACCCTGCATTTAGCCCTGACAAAGATATAGCGTAAACTATATAATTCAGGCTAGAAATGCATACTCGTTATCGCCTCGCGGCCTTCATTTTACAGACGCACGCCCCAGAATAATCAATGTCATGAGCAAAAAAATTGCCGATGCGCCACTCACTTACGAAAGTGCTGTGAGCGAACTCGAAGCACTGGTTCAGCAGATGGAGACCAACCAGCTACCGCTGGAGCTCTCGCTGGCCGCCTACAAACGCGGGGCCGAGTTATTGAAATTCTGCCAGCAGACCTTGGCCGATGTCGATCAACAAGTGCAGATATTGAACGATACCCACCAACTCAAATCTTTTAGCGATCAACAATAATGGATTTCAACGCATGGTCGCTGGATATCCAGACCCGCATGGAGCGGGTGCTGGACGACATATTACCTGCTGCAAATATCATACCATCGCGCCTGCATGGGGCGATGCGCTATGCCGTGCTGGGCGGAGGCAAGCGCGTTCGCGCCCTGCTCGCCCACGCTGCGGGGGAGTTCTGTCAGGCGCCGATTTCGGCGGTGGAACAATCAGCCGCCGCGGTAGAGCTGATACACGCTTATTCGCTGGTGCATGACGACATGCCCTGCATGGACGATGACGACCTACGCCGCGGCAAACCCTCCTGTCATAAACAATACGACGACGCCACCGCATTGCTGGTCGGTGATGCCCTGCAAGCACTGGCGTTCAAGGTGCTGGCGGAGCCGGGGCTGCTTCGTGATGCAGCACGCCAAATGCATATGGTGCATATTCTGGCGGTGGCGAGCGGTTCGCGCGGCATGGCCGGTGGGCAGGCAATTGATCTTGCCAGCGTGGGCCTCGACCTGACGCAGACCGAACTGGAACAGATGCACATCCACAAAACCGGTGCACTGATTCGTGCTGCCGCCCTGCTGGGTGCCGAAAGCGCGGATACGGTTGATGCCGACCGCATTAAAGCCGTCGACCACTATGCTCAGGCGATCGGCCTCGCCTTCCAGGTGGTGGACGACATTCTCGATAGCGAAGCCGACACCACCACGCTCGGCAAAACCGCTGGCAAGGACGCCGACAGCAACAAGCCGACCTATGTCACCATCCTCGGCCTGGAGCGGGCAAAGCAGCTGGCGCAAGAACTTTACGACGAAGCCCTGGCGCCATTGGCTGCTTACGGGGATTCCGCCATACGCCTGCAGCAGCTGGCTAAATTCATTACGCAACGCAGCTTCTGATATGTATCCATTACTCGACACTATCCAATCGCCGGAACAGCTACGATTACTTGATCGCAAGCAGCTTCCCGAGCTGGCCCAGGAACTGCGCACCTTTGTGATTGATAGCGTGGCGCGGACGGGCGGCCATCTTTCATCCAACCTGGGCGTGGTTGAGCTGACCATCGCCCTGCACTATGTATTCAACACCCCGGAAGACCGGCTGGTGTGGGATGTGGGCCACCAGACCTACCCGCACAAGATTCTGACCGGACGCCGCGATGGCATGGCCGATCTGCGCATGCCGAATGGCATCGCCGGTTTTCCGCGTCGCAACGAAAGCCCATACGATACCTTTGGCACGGGGCATTCCAGCACCTCGATCTCCGCCGCACTGGGCATGGCGATTGCCGCCCAGCAGCAGGGTTCAGAGCGCCGCGCGGTTGCCATCATCGGCGACGGTGCCATGACCGCCGGTATGGCCTTTGAGGCGCTCAACAACGCAGGCGCAATGGATGCCAACCTGCTGGTAATCCTCAACGACAATGACATGTCGATTTCGCCGAATGTGGGCGCCCTGCACAACTATCTGGCCAAGCTGCTTTCCGGCCGCTTTTACGCGTCCATGCGCCGCTCCGGCGAGAAGGTGCTGGGCGTGGTGCCACCCATGCTGGAATTTGCCAAGCGTGCGGAAGAGCACGTCAAGGGCATGGTCACGCCAGGCACGCTGTTTGAAGAGTTCGGCTTTAACTATATCGGCCCGATTGACGGCCACGATATTGAAACCCTGATTACCACGCTGAAAAACATCCGCAAGCTCAAGGGCCCGCAATTCCTCCATATCGTCACGCAAAAAGGCCATGGCTATGCGCCTGCCGAGGATAATCCCGGCAAATACCATGGTGTGGGGAAATTTGATCCGAGCAATGGCTGCTCTGTTGCCACCAGCAGCAAAAAAACCTACACCCAGGTATTCAGCGACTGGCTGGTCGACATGGCGGAGCAAGACGAGCGCCTGATCGGCATTACCCCGGCCATGTGCGATGGCTCTGGCCTGAATGCCTTTGCCGAAAAATTCCCCAAGCGCTTTTTTGATGTGGGCATTGCCGAGCAGCATGCCCTCACCTTTGCCGCGGGTATGGCCTGCGATGGCATGAAGCCGGTGGTCGCCATTTACTCGACATTTTTACAGCGCGCCTACGATCAACTTATTCACGATATTGCATTGCAAAACCTGCCTGTCGTGTTTGCGATTGATCGCGCTGGCCTGGTGGGCGCCGATGGCCCGACCCATGCCGGCAGCTTTGATTTGAGCTTTATGCGCTGCATCCCCAACATGCTGATCCTGGCGCCGTCGGATGAAAATGAATGCCGCCAAATGCTGTATACCGCCTATCAGCATGATGGCCCCAGCGCGGTGCGCTACCCTCGTGGTGGCGGCCCTGGTGCCGTCATTAAAAAGGCCATGACAGCCCTGCCCATCGGCAAGGGCGAGGTGCGCCGCCATGGCAAAAACGTTGCCATACTGGCCTTTGGCAGCATGCTGACACCCGCGCTGGCAGCTGGAGAAAAGCTGGATGCCACGGTCGTCAACATGCGATTCGTCAAGCCGCTGGATGTGGCCCTGATTGCCGAGCTGGCCGCCAGCCATAGCCTACTGGTGACGGTGGAAGAAAACACATTGCTCGGTGGCGCAGGCGCGGCGGTGATGGAAGCACTGCAGCAGATCAATCCGCAGGTGGCCACCCTGAGCCTGGGCTTACCGGATACCTTCATTGATCATGGCGTGCATGAAACCATGCTGGCGGAATGCGGTCTCAATGCGGAAGGCATCATTGCCTCAATTGAGAAAAAATTAACCTAGTAGTATACTCAAGTATTACACCGCACTCTCTTTACGATATTGGAACGCCCCATGAACCAGCCAGTTACACCAGCCATTGAAGATGTCCAGAACACGCCGGATACGCGACATCTCGCCATCGACAAGGTGGGGATCAAATCCATACGCCATCCGGTAAAGGTCAAGGACAAAACTGGCGGTGTGCAACATACGGTCGCCATGTTCGACATGTATGTGCATCTGCCGCACAACTTCAAGGGCACCCACATGTCGCGCTTTGTTGAGATTCTCAACATGAACGAGCGCGAGATTTCGGTGGAGTCCTTCGAGACTATCCTGCGTGCCATGGTAGAGCGGCTGGAAGCGGAGTCCGGTTACGTCGAAATGACCTTCCCGTACTTCATCAACAAGGCAGCGCCGATCTCTGGCGTGCAAAGCCTGCTGGATTATGAAGTCACCTTCATTGGTGAAATCAACAAGGGCAAATTTGATATCACGGTCAAAGTCATGGTCCCGGTCACCAGCCTGTGCCCATGCTCGAAGAAAATTTCCAACTACGGCGCGCACAACCAGCGTTCGCATGTGACCATCACCGCCCTGATCAATGATTTCATCTGGGTGGAAGACCTGATCCGCATCGTGGAAACACAAGCTTCCTCCGAGCTGTTTGGTCTGCTGAAGCGTCCAGATGAAAAATACGTCACTGAGCATGCCTATGACAATCCCAAGTTTGTGGAAGACATGGTGCGCGATGTAGCGGCTCAACTGAATGTGGAAAAGCGCATCGTGAAATACGTAGTGGAATCTGAGAATTTCGAGTCCATTCACAACCACTCGGCCTATGCCTTGATCGAGCGGGACAAACGTATCCAGGCTTAACGCTGGCAAGCCTTGCAGCGAGCTGAAAATAAAAAAGCGCATCTCACCAGATGCGCTTTTTTGTTGCCGAAACCCAGCGAAAATCGCGGGGTCAGTATTTTTTGGTCAACGTCATGGTGATACCGTCGCGCCGCATTTCCATGCGGTTCAGCGCACTCATGCCCAACAATACCATCGAGGGGGAACCACCCTCCAGCACCACGCAATCGACCTGATTCAGGATCACGTTTCCCAGCTTCAGTGTATTGATCACCACACGGTACCCCACCTCTTCCCCCGAGGCAGTATGGATAGGAATGCGAGTCCCCTTTTTGTAATCAATGCCGGCATAGACCGCATCACCACTGTTCATGGCGATCAATGTAGCCCCGGTATCAACCAGAAATCGGAGCTCGCGGCCATTCACCATGCCATCCGTCACAAAGTGCCCGGCACCATCGGCATAAAGAGTGACACTGGCAGGGCCGGTGGCTTGATTTCCCGCCACTGTAGCAGCCTGCCCCATCCCGAGTTCACGCCGCTTGCCTTCCACCTCTAGCACCGCCCGGCTGGTATCGGCCGCCACCAATTTGACGCCTTCACGTGAGACCTGGCCCACAGAAAGAGTCTGCGGCTTACCCTTGTTGATAATCAGCATCGCCTTGTTGTTAAACAGGGCCACCACATTGATATCGGTATCCGCATGCACGGCAAACGGCCACAGGCAGAGCAAAGCGAGAGTGAACAGCCGCGGCATGCGGGTCTCCTTCAGAGAGGACTCAGTGGTTTTTCTTGGGCATCAGCCAGGCAAATAACAGGCAGCCCAGCATAGCGCAACTGGCCGAGAGGGTAAATGTCCAGCTGGGCCCCAGCGTATCCCAGGCATAACCACTGGCAATGGCCCCGGCCGTGCCGCCCATGCCATAGGAGACGCTCGTATACAGCCCCTGCCCTTTGGACTGGTGGCGCCCCTTGAAATATTGATGCGTCAGTGCCACGGCGGCGGCGTGATAAGAGCCGAAGGTCGCCGCATGCAGGGTCTGCGCCAGCAGAATCAGCACCCAGCTATCCACCGCCCAGCCAATCACACTGAAGCGCACAAAGGCCAGAACCAGGCTGCCCATCATGATGCGGCGCAAGCCGAACATGGCGGTCAGCCGCGGCATGCCAAGAAAAATCAGGATCTCGCACACCACGCCCAGCCCCCATAACCAGCCGACATGGGTGGCACTGTAACCGTGGGCAACCAGATAGATCGAGTAGAAGGTGTAATACACACCATGTGCCGCCGACATGGTGAAACAGGCGACCATCAGCGCGACCACTTCCCGACGGCGAATAATCGCCCATAGCGATCCGGCATCATCATGGTGCCGAAGTACGGCGGGATCATTCAGCTTGAGTGAAAACAGAAACACCCCGACCAGCAAACCCAGCACCACCCACAGCAGCGCCCGGATATCGCTGAAATCCAGCAGGTAACCGAGGCCAATGACGGCGGCAATAAACCCGATCGACCCCCACAGGCGGATGCGGCCATACCGATCAAACCTGTCCCCCAGATGTCCCAGCGTGACCGCCTCAATCAATGGCAAGGAAGCACTCCAGAAAAAACTCAACGCCAGCATCACCGCAAACAGCCAGGCAAATGAGGTTCCGAAGAAGACACCGGCATATGCCAGCAGGCTCAAGCCCGCCAGCCATTGAATGATACGGACACGATGGCCCAGATGATCGGCCAGCCAGCCCCACAAACTGGGCGAGAATATGCGCGCCACCTGAAACAGCGACATGAGAATCGCGATCTGGAAAGCGCTGAAGGCGAGGGATTTCAGGTAGAGACTCCAGAACGGCGTAAAGGCGCCGACGAAGCCAAAATAGGCAAGATAAAAACCAGACAGACGCCAGTAGAGAGACTTATGCATACCGGACGTCTGCGGTTTTATTCAGAGAAAATCAGATATGTGGTGTGGGGGTCACAACATCGCCGCATTGCGCACGATGACGCAAGGCGTGATCAATGAGCACCAGCGCCATCATGGCCTCGGCAATGGGCGTCGCACGCACACCGACACAAGGGTCATGGCGACCAGTCGTCTGCATGGTGAGTTCTTCGCCCTGCTTGTCGATGGAGCGGCGCTCCTGGGGAATGCTGGACGTTGGCTTAAGCGCGAGGTGCACTTCAATATCCTGTCCGCTCGAAATACCGCCGAGTATGCCGCCGGCATGATTGGTAGCAAAACCATGCGCCGTCAGCTCGTCGCTATGTTCCGAGCCACGCTGCGCCACGCTGGCAAAACCTGCGCCGACCTCGACACCCTTGACTGCATTGATGCTCATCATGGCGTATGCCAGCTCGGCATCCAGACGATCGTAGACCGGCTCGCCCCAGCCCACCGGCACGCCACGGGCCACCACGGAAATACGGGCGCCCACCGAGTCGCGCTCAGCGCGAATCTTGTCCAGATAGGCTTCCAGCTCAGGCAAGATGGTGCGATTGGGCGCAAAGAAGGGGTTTTCTGCGACAGCATCAAAGGTCTCGAAGGGAATGGTCAGCTCACCCAGTTGGCTCATATAACCCTGAATGGTGACGCCGTAACGCTCTTTCAACCACTTCTTGGCAATGGCGCCTGCCGCCACACGCACTGCCGTTTCGCGGGCACTGGAGCGGCCACCACCGCGGTAATCGCGGATGCCGTATTTCTGCCAGTAGGTGTAATCGGCATGGCCTGGGCGGAATGTTTCGGCGATCTTGCCGTAATCCTGGCTGCGTTGATCCTGATTGCGAATAATGAAGCCTATCGGCGCGCCGGTGGTTTTACCTTCAAACACACCAGACAGGATTTCAACGGTATCCGGCTCCTTGCGCTGCGTGACATGGCGCGAAGTACCGGGCTTGCGCCGGTCCAGCTCCACTTGCAGATCAGCCTCGCTGAGGGCCATGCCCGGCGGACACCCGTCTACCACACCGCCAATGGCGGGGCCGTGAGACTCACCGAAGGAGGTAAGCGTAAAAAGTGTGCCTAGTGTATTGCCGGACATGAGATTCTCTTGCGTATAAGCCTGAAAAGGCTGAAGTTTACCATAAGCGCCAGACTGGCATGCCGCGCCTCAAGCCTTGAGGCCGCGAATCCATTGCGTGTAGACGCGCTCTGCCGTTTTCTGCAGCACCGCCACATTTGCACTGAGCGCCGCCGTGATATCGGCGACCTGCTGCACACCAGGGCTGGCCGCAGCGGCCTGGATTTCATCTGCGCCGACACGGCACCAGTCCAGCACCATTTGCTCGGTCATTTCAATATGGCATTGCAATGCCAGGTGCTTGCCGATGGCATAGGCCTGATTTTCGCAATAGGGGCTGACCAGCAAGGGCGTGGCTGCCGGTGGTGGCGCAAAGGTTTCACCATGCCAATGAAATGCCAGGAAATGGGCTTGATCTCCAAACCAGGCTTTTGCTTCCGGCGCAGCCGTTGGTGATACCTCGCCCCAGCCGATTTCCTTGATCGGGTTCAGCGTTACCTGGCCGCCGAGTGCCTGACTGATCAGTTGGCCACCCAGACAGTGCCCCAGCAGCGGGATATCCAGTGCATACGCTTCACGGATAAGGCCCAGCACAGGCGCTATCCATGGCAGATCATCATGCACACTCATGGGTCCACCCATCAAAACCACGCCACTGTAGTCGGCAATCGATGTGGGCAAGCTTTCACCCTGATCAATCTTCAACAATTGCCAGGGAATCTGATGCGCATCCAGAAACTGCGCCAGAAATCCGGGACCTTCAACTGCAGCGTGACGAAAAATGATGACGGGCTTCATGCGTAATCCTCATAAAAAGCGGGTTAATTAAAAAACGACATCCATCAGAGATAGCTTTCATGGCAATCGGCTGGCTGAGACAAAACCATCAGGTCGCCAGTATCTTAAACTCGCCAGGTTGCAACCCGGCCAGGGTATGTGCGCCTATCGCATAGCGTATCAACCGGAGGGTAGGAAAGCCGATCTTGGCCGTCATGCGCCTTACCTGGCGATTCTTACCTTCACTGATGCGGATTTCCAGCCAGGTGGTGGGAATGGCTTTGCGCTCGCGGATGGGCGGAACCCGTGCCCATAGATTGGCAGGCTCGGCAATAATTTTTACCTGTGCAGGCTGAGTCACAAAATCGCCCAAATCGACACCACGGCGCAGCGGCGAGAGTGCTTCATCGTCCGGCGCACCTTCCACCTGAGCCCAATATATCTTGATTTCTTTATGCTTGGGGTGCGCAATCCTGTGTTGCAAGCGGCCGTCATCGGTTAAAATGAGCAAACCTTCGCTGTCCGTATCTAGTCTCCCCGCTGCATATACATCCGGCATCGCGATGTAATCCTTGAGCGTGGGATGATTTTCATGCGCGCTGAACTGGCAAACTACGCCAAAAGGCTTGTTGAACAGAATAAGCATTTAATTTCTAGGGATCTACTCAATGTCTACAAAAATCGTTGTGCCTGGCTTTGGCGAAAAAATCACCGTAAACGCAGATAACTCTCTCAACGTTCCCGATCAGCCGATTATCCCATTTATCGAGGGCGATGGCATTGGCGTTGACATCACGCCCCCCATGATCAAGGTTGTGAATGCTGCGGTAAACAAGGCCTACAGCGGCAAGCGCCAGATTGCCTGGATGGAAGTGTACGCTGGTGAAAAGGCCACCAAGGTATATGGAGACAATACCTGGCTGCCTGAAGAAACCATGAAAGCCGTGCGCGACTATGTGATCTCGATCAAGGGCCCGCTGACAACGCCAGTAGGCGGCGGCATCCGCTCGCTGAATGTGACCCTGCGTCAGGAACTGGATCTGTATGTCTGTCTGCGCCCGGTACAGTACTTCACCGGCGTGCCCAGCCCGGTTAAACACCCGGAAAAAACCGATATGGTGATTTTCCGTGAAAATACCGAAGACATTTATGCTGGTATCGAGTGGGCGGCAGGGACCGATGAAGTCAAGAAAGTCATCGACTTCCTTTCCGACATGGGCGTGCGCAAGAAAATCCGTTTTCCCGAAACCTCTTCCATCGGCATCAAGCCAGTATCCGTGGATGGCAGCAAGCGCCTGGTTCGCAAGGCTATTCAATATGCGATCGACAACAACCGCAAATCGGTGACCATTGCCCACAAAGGCAACATCATGAAATTCACCGAAGGTGGTTTCAAGACTTGGGGCTATGAAGTCGCCAAGGAAGAATTTGGCGCGGTGGAGATCGATGGCGGCCCATGGTGCAAGCTGCCAAATGGCATCATCATCAAGGATTGCATCGCCGATGCCTTCCTGCAGGAAATTCTGCTGCACCCGCAGGACTATGACGTGGTGGCCACCCTGAATCTGAATGGTGATTACATGTCCGACGCGCTGGCCGCGCAAGTCGGTGGTATTGGCATTGCGCCAGGCGCCAATCTGTCGGATACCGTTGCCATGTTTGAGGCAACACACGGCACTGCCCCCAAGATTGCAGGCAAGGATATTGCCAACCCAAGCTCACTCATCCTCTCCGCTGAGATGATGCTGCGCCACATGGGCTGGGCAGAAGCCGCCGATCTGGTGCTAAAAGGCGTGGGGCAAGCGATTAGCGCCAAACGCGTCACGCATGACTTCTCCTCGCAAATGGAAGGCGCTACGCAAGTAGGCAGCGCTCAATTTGGCGACGAAATCATCAACAACATGTAATCAGCCAGCCATGTTAGCCACGCCATTAGGGTGGCTAACATGCGCAAAACTCACTACAAATGAAAACGGCCCGCGTGACGGGCCGTTTTCATGAAGACTGGTTAGCTTAAAAAGCTTAGGCCTTCTGGATGTTGGAAGCCTGTTTGCCTTTAGGGCCTTCGGTAACGTCAAAGCTTACGCGCTGACCTTCCTTAAGACTTTTGTAGCCAGACTCTACAATTGCGGAGAAGTGTGCGAACAAATCGTCGCCACCATCGTCCGGGGTAATGAAACCAAAACCTTTGGAGTCATTAAACCACTTTACGGTACCTGTTGCCATTTCATACTTCCTTGCTAAAACATTAAGAGGAGGCGTCCTCAAAAGTTTGTACTTCAAGACTTTAAGTCGGTAGTGCCGGCTACTATGACCTCGAATCCAAACGCCTGAACGCGTTTTTACGTGTGTTGAATCAAGAAGTCAAGGTTTTTTTAGCGTTTTTTGCATTTTATTTGAACTTTTTAAAACAGTTTCAATACAAGACAGCTAAGTGCCTAATTCAACTACGCTATTTACCCCCAATCTGACGGGGCACGCCAAGTATTCACTTGGATTCTGAAGTGCAATGGCTATTTATCTGTATTGAAATGCAAAATTTGTCACCTGTATATGTCACTTGCTTTACAAAAAAAAGCCGACCGTGCATTATTAAATGTCGTGAAAACTCCCAATACAAGCACAGCAAGGTCGGTTATCTGAATGGCAGCCACCACCCTTCCCAGTAAGTTAGGCGGGCTTGCACGCATGCTGGTGCAAGAGCAACTGCTATCGGAAGAAGACGCGGCCAGTGTACAGGCCAGTGCAACTGCACAACGCATCCCCTTTGTCAGCCAGCTGGTACAAAGCAAGAAACTGCCGGCACTGAAAATTGCCGAGACGGCAGCCAATGCCTTCGGCTTCCCCTTGTTTGATCTTGATGCTTTAAATCCCGATTACATTCCGGCCAAAACGATAGACACCAAGCTCATGGCGAGCAGCCGTGTCATGGCATTGCAAAGCCGCGGCAACTCGCTTTTTGTCGCCCTGTCCGACCCCACCAACCTGCATGCTCTGGATGATGTCCAGTTTCAGGTGGGCATGGCGCTTTCGCCTGTAGTGGTCGAAGAAGACAAACTGAGCAAGTGGATTGCCAGACTCGTGGAAGCGAGCGATACCAGCATGCAATCGCTCAGCATGAGCGATGAATTCAGTCTGGACATGGAATCCGGCAATGAGCCGGTGGAGCAAGAAGTCAGCAGTGCGGAAATTGACGATGCTCCGGTGGTGAAATACATCCAGAAGATACTGCTGGATGCGATCAACATGGGTGCCTCTGACCTGCATTTCGAACCGTATGAAAAGTATTACCGCATTCGCTATCGGGTAGATGGCGTATTGCAGGAAATCGCCCAGCCGCCCTTGGCCATCAAGGAAAAAATGGCCTCCCGCATCAAGGTGATCTCCAATCTGGATATCTCGGAAAAGCGTGTTCCGCAGGATGGCCGAATGAAACTGGTGCTGTCCAAAACCCGGACCATCGACTTCCGCGTCAGCACCCTGCCCATGATCAATGGCGAAAAAATCGTCATGCGGATTCTGGACCCGAGCAGCGCCACGCTGGGCATTGAGGCATTGGGGTATGAGCCAGACCAGAAAGAGGCACTGCTCAGTGCCGTCAGCCGCCCATATGGATTGGTGCTGGTCACCGGGCCCACCGGCTCAGGCAAAACCGTGTCTCTCTACACCTGCCTCAATATTCTCAATAGCCCAGGCGTCAACATTTCCACTGCGGAAGACCCGGCGGAAATCCCTTTGCCTGGCATCAACCAGGTGAATGTGAATGACAAGCAGGGCCTGACCTTTGCCGCTGCATTGAAAGCATTTTTGCGACAGGATCCCGATATCATCATGATCGGGGAAATTCGCGATCTGGAAACGGCCGACATGGCGATCAAGGCCGCCTCGACCGGCCACATGGTGCTGTCCACCCTGCATACCAACGATGCGCCATCGACCCTGACCCGCCTGATGAATATGGGCGTGGCACCTTTCAACATTGCCTCGGCTGTTTCGCTGATTACAGCCCAGCGTCTGGCACGACGCTTGTGCCCGCATTGCAGAGAGCCGCTCGACCTGCCAAAAGAAGCGCTGCTCAGCGTGGGATTCACCGAAGCCGATCTGGATGGAAGCTGGCAACTGTATGGGCCGCGCGAAGGTGGCTGCGAGATGTGCAATGGCGGCTACAAAGGTCGGGTGGGGATTTACCAGGTCATGCCCGTTTCGGACGAAATGAGCCGTATCATCATGAAAAACGGCACCGCGCATGACATTGCGGACCAGGCCAAGCGCGAAGGCGTACGTGACCTTCGCCAGTCAGGCCTCATGAAAGTCAAACAGGGTCTCACTTCCATCGCAGAGGTTGAGGCAGTGACCAATGAATAATCCGCCAACCATAGCATCACTCAGGGGTAATTATGGCCGCACAAGCTAGCAAGGAAGTGATCTACGCCTGGGAAGGCACGGACAAAAAAGGCAAAAAAATCAAAGGCGAAGTCAAAGCCAGTGGCGAAGCCTTCGTCAATGCCACCTTGCGTCGCCAGGGCATTACCGTTACCAAGATCAAAAAACAGAGCGGTCTCAAGTCCGGCGGCAAGGTCAAGGAAAAGGATGTCACGCTATTTACGCGTCAACTGGCCACCATGATGAAAGCTGGCGTGCCGCTACTACAGGCATTCGAGATTGTCGGCAAAGGGCATAACAATCCCGCGGTTTCCAAACTGCTGGGCGATATCAAATCCGACGTGGAAACTGGCAGCAGTCTCAGCCAAGCGTTCCGAAAATACCCGCTTTACTTTGATGCCCTTTATTGCAACCTCGTAGGAGCTGGTGAGCAAGCCGGTATTCTGGATTCGCTGCTTGACCGCCTGGCAACCTATAAGGAAAAAATCCTCGCGATCAAAAGCAAGATCAAGTCGGCGCTGTTTTACCCCGTCTCCATCATTGTCGTCGCCTTCATCATCACTGCCGTTATCATGATCTTCGTGATTCCGGCCTTTAAGGAACTATTCAGCAGCTTTGGCGCGGACCTGCCAGCCCCGACCCTCATCGTCATGGCTATCTCCGATTTCTTTGTGGAATACTGGTGGGCAATTTTTGGGGCCATTGGTGGCGGCGTGTGGTTTTTCTTCTACTCATGGAAGCGCTCGATCAAGATGCAAGCGACCATGGACCGGCTTGTTCTTAAAATTCCGGTATTTGGAGAGTTGATACGCAAGGCCACCATCGCCCGCTTTGCACGCACCCTCTCCACCATGTTTGCCGCCGGCGTGCCACTGGTGGAAGCACTGGATTCCGTTGCCGGCGCATCGGGCAATCGCGTTTACTATGAGGCAACCAAGCAGATTCAAAGCGAGATCAGCACGGGTACCAGCCTCACCGTGGCCATGCAGAATGTAGAAGTTTTCCCCAATATGGTATTGCAAATGGTCGCCATTGGTGAGGAATCGGGTGCGCTTGACTCGATGCTGTCCAAGGTCGCCGATTTCTACGAAGCAGAAGTGGATGATGCGGTAGAAGCCTTGTCCAGCCTGATGGAGCCTATCATCATGGTCGTGCTGGGCACGCTGATCGGGGGGCTGGTCATCGCCATGTACCTGCCTATCTTCAAGATGGGGCAAGTGGTTTAAGGCGCGTTGCAACAGATTAGCCCGCTGGCTTTTCAGCGGGTCGCGGACACAAAAAAAGAGGCGGATTACCGCCTCTTTTTTTACAGCCCAAAAACAGTGACTGTTATTTCTTGGCCGGTGTGGTGCTCATGGCTTTTTCAATATCCTTGGCAGGATAGGCACCCAGCATGCGTTTGCCATCGGCGAAAATCAGGGTGGGGGTGCTCACCACGCCCAGTTTGCGACCAAGCTCGGCGGATTTATCAATCGCAGAGGTATCGCAGTTACCGGCTTTGGCCAGCTGACCATTCAACACCCAATCCTGCCAGGCCTTGGCGCGATCAGTAGCGCACCAGATGGCCTTGGATTTGTTCACCGCATCAGGATGCAATTGTTCCAGCGGGAAAAGGAAGGTGTAGATCGTGACATCGTTGATATTCACCAGCTCTTTTTGCTCAAGCCGTTTGCAATAAGGGCAGTCGGGGTCAGAAAATACGACCAGCTTGCGGCTGCCATTACCCTTGACGACCTTGATGGCCTGATCCAGCGGCAAGGAAGAGAAATCCACCTTGGTCAGTTCATCCAGACGCTCGCCAGTCACATCACGCTTGGACTTGGGCTCGATAAGACGGCCATCCGCAATCAGAAAGCTGAATTTGTCGTCGGTATAGATAATCTGACCATCCAGAAATACTTCATACAAGCCGGCATAGCTGGTTTTGGTGATGCTTTCAACGCGCACTTTGGGATACGTCGCTTCAATCGCCTTGCGCAGGCTGGCTTCATCGGCGTGCACATTCAGGCTGAACGCCGCAACCAGCATCATTCCCATCAACTTCTTAATCATGAAATTTCCTTAATCAAACTGCTTAAATAATAGCGTGCTGTATCAGCGGTTTTTTCAATGCGGAAGCATCTACCAGCCGCATGCCATGGTTACGCAAACGCCGCAGCACCGGATGCTCACTGGCAAACAGCAGTTGCAAGCCATGCGTCAATCCCTGCAACGATACCATATCCGTCTTGCGCGACCGCTCGTAATGACGCAAAAGCTGAATATCGCCCCAGCTTTGCAGGGCGTGTCGCCGGGTCAGACTCTGCATCAGGCTAACCACATCGCGAAAGCCCAGATTCACCCCTTGCCCGGCCAGCGGATGCACCTGATGCGCGGCATCGCCCACCAGCGCCAGATGGGGCTTTACCAGCACATGCGATGTCTGTTTGACCAGAGGAAACGCAGCAGCTGGCGTAATCAGGCGCAAAGCGCCCAAGGCATGCTGCCCAGCCTCGGCCACACGTGCCTCCAGCGCCGCGGCATCCAGGGCAAGTAATTCTTTTGCCCCCTCCGTGGACCAGACAATCGAAATGCGGTTCCCCGGCAAGGGCAACCAGGCCAGGATTCCATCCTTATTCAGCCATTGCCGCGCGATATTGCCGTGTGGCAATGCCGTTTCGAAATTCGCCACCAGCCCTTGCTGGGCATACACATGTTTATCGCTGCTGATGCCGGCCTGCTGCCGCACCCAGGAGGCCCCGCCATCGGCTGCCACCAGCAGGTCGGCACTGATTTTCTCACCACTTTCCAGCGTCAGCGTAGCGGCTTTGTCACTGAAAGAGGCACCCGCACACGCAGTACCAAATCGCATATCAACGCCAGCCTCGTCCAGAGCTTGCAGTAGCGCCTGCTGCAAGGCCGTGTTTTCAACAATAAACCCCAGCTGGGAGGCGCCTATGTCTTCGGCGTCAAAATGCAACTGGTCCTGGGCGCTATCGCCCCAGACCATCATGCGATCGATGGGGCAAATTCGCTCAGCGGGGATACGCGACCAGACACCCAGTGCTGCCAGCCACTCGGCATTGCCCGGGGTGATGGCATAAATCCGGCTATCCCAGTCATGCGTGAGTTCCTCGGAAGAACGTACTGCACGATCCAGCAAAATAGCATGCATGCCCTGGTGCGTGGCCGCCAGTGCCGTTGCCAAGCCCACCAGACCGCCACCTACCACTACCATCTCAGCGCGCGTACTCATCCACGGCTCCCAAAACTCATTTTGCGCACCAATCTGTGTTTAACAAAAGGCACCACATCCAGCAAACCCAGGCCTACACCCCGCATGCGATTGAGTCCGACAATGTCATTGGAAAACAGGTTGACGAGGAAATCGGTAAACAGCAAACCGCGCTTGGTGTCGGTTTTACGGCTGGCGCTGTAGGCCTTGAACATATCCGGGCTTCCCCATGCGGCGGAAGGCGTTTCGGCGATTTTTCTGGCCAGCTCCCAGGCATCGCGCAGCCCCACATTGAAACCTTGCCCGGCCACCGGATGCATGGTCTGGGCGGCATTGCCGATCACCACCAGATGGGGCGCGGTTACCGGATCAAGATAGGACAGCTTGAGCGGAAAGCTCATGCGCTTTTCCACCTGCAAAAAACGCCCAACACGATCACCAAAGTGCTGATGCAACTGCTGCAGGAAGACATCATCCGGCAGTTCCAGCAAACCGTGGATGGCATCTGCCTGTCCGGTCCATACCAGCGAAAAGTCGCGCGGCCCATTGGGCAACAGGGCGACCGGCCCATCCGGGGTGAATCGCTCATAGGCAATATTGTCGTGGGCCAGCTCGGCGCGGACCTTGGTGACCAGGGCATCATGCCCATAGTGCTTGGTTTCGCGCTTCAGCCCCGGAATATCGCCCAGGCTGCGGCCACCATCGGCCAGAACTACCAGCTTGCCGGTCAGGGTATGTGTCACGCCATGCTGCCGGTAACTCACTTCACCATGTTCGGCTGAAGGCGTAATCGTCAGTACCTCGGCTTCATGGCGGATATCGGTCTCGTTATCCTGTTGTAATGCGTGATCAAGCACACGGCTCAGATTGCCATAGGAGAGCACATAACCCAGCGCCGATTGGCCGTGCTCTTCTGCCCGCAAGCGCGAGCGGCCCAGGCTGCCACGTTGTGAAATATGAATGGTGTTGATGGCGGTCGCCTGCTCTGCAAGCTGGCTCCACAGACCGAGCTTTTCCAGAATGACGCGCGTACCATAAGACAAAGCCAGCGCGCGCTGATCCGCATGCGCGGCACCGGGCGCGCGGGCCTCCAGCAACGTAGCGCGCAGCCCCTGTTTGCGCAGAGTAAGCGCCAGAGTAGCGCCGACCGGACCGCCACCTACGATAATGATATCGGCCTGATCACTCATGCTGCCCTCATCAACTCTTCAATGGCGGCGACGGTTTTAGGTGCCGCTTCGGTAATGATGTCGCAACCCTCGGCAGTCACCAGCGCATCATCTTCAATACGGATGCCGATATTCCAGAACGCTTCCGGCACACCGTCGGCAGGTCGAATGTAACAACCCGGCTCCACCGTCAGCACCATGCCTGGCTGCAATGTGCGCCATTCGCCGTCCAGCTTGTACTCACCTGCATCATGTACATCCAGGCCTAACCAGTGGCCAGTGCGATGCATGTAAAACTGGCGATAATCGCCCGACTCCAGCACCGCATCCACCGTACCGCGGCACAGGCCCAGATCAATAAAGCCTTGCGCCAACACCTTGAGTGCGGCTTCATGCGGGGCGTTCCAGTGCGATTGCGGGTTGACCTGGGCGATGGCGGCGTATTGCGCCGCCAGCACCAGCTCATAAACATCCTTTTGCGCCCCACTGAATCGGCCATTGACGGGAAAAGTCCGCGTAATGTCCGAAGCATAACCATCCAGTTCGCAACCCGCGTCGATCAGCAGCAGATCACCATCGTTGAGCGGCGCATTGTTGGCGATGTAATGCAGCACGCAGGCATTCGCGCCGCCGGCCACGATGGAGGTATACGCTGGATACTGGCTGCCATGGCGATAAAAGGTATGCAGCAACTCGGCTTCAATTTCGTATTCATGCTTGCCTGGCCTGGTGGCCTGCATAGCACGCGCATGTGCTTCAGCCGAAATAACGGCCGCGCGGCGCATGGTGGCAATCTCCTGCGGCGACTTGATAAGCCGCATCTCGTCCAGCAAGGCTCTTACATCGCGAATCGCAGCAGGCGCGCTGACACCCGCCCGGCCCTGGCTGCGCAACTGATTGATCCACCCCGTCACGCGCTGATCCCAGACCGCATCGGCGCCCAGGCTGAAGTAAAGCTCGGGCTGGTTGGCGAGCAAGGCCGGGATGCGGGTATCCAGTTCGCTGATGGAGTAGGCTTCGTCAACACCAAACTCCGCCAGCGCACCGGCGGGACCATGGCGAAAGCCATCCCAGATTTCGCGCTCCATATCCTTGTCGCGGCAGAACAGGATACTTTTGGGAGTATCACCGGCAATCACCACGATCACGGCTTCGGGCTCGGTAAAGCCCGTCAGGTAGTAAAAGTAGCTGTCATAGCGATAGGGATAATGGGTATCCCGATTGCGCAGAGCCTCAGCCGCGGTAGGGATAATGGCGACGCCCTGCCCCATGCGGCTGGCAAGGGTGGCACGGCGGGATTGCAAATGCGGTATATCTAGCATGGCATGACCTTAAGCATGTGACTCATTCAGATAGGCATCCAGCTGCGCGAGCTGGGCGGGCGTGCCTATATTGTCCCAAACACCCGAAAAATGCCGGCCGGCCAATTGCCGCCTGGCGATCGCCTGTTTGAACAAGGGCAGCATGGGCATGCTTGCCCCCGCGGGTACGCTGGCAAAAAAAGCAGGCTGAAAAACCCCGATATTGGCATAGGTCAGCTTGGGGTTGCCATCCAGCTGAATCAAGCCATCGACCAGACCAAAATCCCCGGCAGCGTGCCAGGATGGATTGTCCACCATCCACAGGCAGGCCAGGGCAGCATCATTTTCGGCCAGCAAACCTTCGCTCAACTCCCGGTAATCCGCCTCAACATAAATGTCGCCACTGATCACCAGAAAAGGCTCATCGCCCAACAAAGGCAAGGCCGCGGCTACGCCGCCCGCTGTTTCCAGCGCCTCGGCTTCTCGCGAGTACTCTATCGACAGGCCCCAGGCGCTGCCGTTCCCCAGTGCCTGCTCAATTTGCGCGCCGAGGTAGGCATGATTGATGACCACTTCAGAAAAGCCCGCGGCGGCCAGATGCTCGAGGTGATGCACGATCAATGGCTTGCCACCCGCTTTCAATAAAGGCTTGGGCGTATGGTCGGTCAGCGGCCGCATGCGGGAGCCGCGGCCCGCCGCCAGTATCATCGCGCGCATCAGAAGGTCAAACCCTGCTGCGGGGCAACATCATGCAATTGATCCAGCAGGCGCCACATCGGGCGCAGCTCGGTATAGCGGGCGCAGACACGGCGCAAATATTCCAGCACCAGTGGCATGTCCTTGAGATAGCCATCCTTGCCATCGCGGTAATTCAGGCGGGCAAAAATCCCCAGCACCTTGATATGACGCTGCGCGCCCATGAACTCAAAATCGCGATAAAACTCGGAAAAATCCTGCGGTACCGGCAAACCGGCATCGCGTGCCGATTGCCAGTAGCGCACCGTCCAATCCAGCACCTGCTCTTCTTCCCAGGCAATGTAGGCATCCTTGAACAGCGAGACCAGATCATAGGTGATCGGCCCATACACGGCATCCTGAAAATCCAGCACGCCGGGGTTAGGCTCGCAGAGCATCAGGTTGCGGGCATGGTAATCACGATGCACATACACTTGGCCCTGAGACAGCGCATTTTGGGTAAGGACGGCAAAGGTGCTGTCCAGCACCGCCTGCTGTTTTGCATCCAGCTCCCTGTTAAGGTGCCGTTTGACATACCAGTCCGGGAACAGCTGCATTTCCCGCATGAGCAAGGCTTCGTCGTATGGGGGCAAAACGTCGGGACGACTGGCGCGCTGCAATGACACCAGCGCCTGACAGGCATCACGATACAAGGCACTGGCATTGTCTGCCGTGAGCACTTGCAGGTAGGTCGTGTCGCCCAGATCACTTAATAACAAAAATCCCTGCTCCAGATCTTGCGCCAGTACCTGCGGCACATGAAGATCAGCCTCCAGTAGCAGCCTGGCGACTTCGACGAATGGCCGGCAATCTTCCTGAGGCGGCGGCGCATCCATCGCAATCAGGGTCCGGTCCGCCAGATGTACTCGAAAATAACGCCGGAAACTGGCATCGGCCGAAGCCGTGGTCAGCTGATAAGCGGCATGGTTCAGAACCTGATCCAGCCACGCCTGCAGTTGAGTCAATCGCATGGGGTAAAAACTTCCTGACAAAATTAACACTTGTGGCAACGCCTGCGAATGCTTGCGCGACGCGGTTTTCACGCTATCGGCGGCAAAGATATGCATTGCCTAAAAATTGAATTTATGCGATTTTATCACCCTATAACAAAGTCCCACCCACACTTTTTGCGTAGCCCAACCATAGTGAAAATCCGCCGACTACCATTTGCCGTAGCCCTCATTTGCCTCAACTACAGTTCAGTCCAAGCCGCAGAGACATCCGAACTCGAGCAAATGGGCAGCGCTCCGTTGCAGACCGTTGGCGTCACCAGCCAGCCGGGTGAAGTCGTCATTGAAGGCGACAAGCTGCAGATGAATCTGGGCCGCAAAATGAAAGCCACCGGCAATGCCTCGCTGCACCAGCAAAGTCAGGATGTATACGGCGATGTGATTGAGTACGACGAGCAAAACGAAGCCCTGCACGTGCTGGGCAATGCCCGCATCGAGTCTGGTGGCGGTGTCGTCACCGGCCCGGAGCTGCGCATGCAGCTGCATGAAAACATAGGCGAAATGCGCGACGCCTCCTTCAAGCTCAACAATCAGTTCACCGGGATCCCGCTGGCAGGCGCTGCCAATCTGGGCAGTACAAAAACCTTTGCCGACCCGAATGAAGTCATCGCGGACAGCAACTCGCAAATCAGCTCACAAAATATAGACGACAAGTCCAGCAGCTCGCCAGGCTTCCAGAAGAAAATAGGCGCATCGCGCGGCGATGCCTCGGCCATTTTCTTTGAAGGCCAGGATAAAAAGCGCCTGACCGGGGCACGCTACACCACCTGCGAAGTGGGCAAGGATGACTGGTACATCAAGGCTAGTGAGATTGAGCTGGATGATTACACCAAGACGGCCACCGCACGCAACGCGCGCGTGGAGTTCTTGAATACGCCGATTCTATATACACCATGGATTAGTTTTTCCTTCCTGAACCAGCGTAAAACCGGTTTGTTATCACCAACCTTCGGCACCACGTCGCGTAGCGGTTTCGAATTGCTGACCCCGTTTTACTGGAATATTGCTCCGAACATGGACGCCACTGTCGCCACCCGTTATCTGGGTACACGCGGCATGCAATACCAGGGTGAATTCCGCTATCTGGGTGAAACCTATTCCGGCATTGATAACGTGGAATATCTGCCTAGCGATGCCAGCACGGGCGATACACGTTACTACATGCGCTTGAAGCATGACCAGACATTGCCCAATGGTTGGTCGACGGGTTACCAGTTCGAAAAGGTATCGGATGACAAATACTTCTCCGAACTCTCTACCCGCATTACGGTAACCAGCCGGGTGAATTTGCCGCAACAAGCGTATTTGAACTACGCGAACGATGTATGGAATTTTAATGGCCTGGTACAAAAGTATCAGACTCTGGATGGGGTTTCTTACCCCTATGAGCGGCTGCCCCAGCTGACACTGACCGGCAACAAGGATGTGGGCGCCTTCAATACCAACCTTTATACCCAATGGGTCAGCTTTGACCGCAACCCCAGCAGCCCACTGACTTCGACCACTGCCAGCGGTCAAGTGCTGACCACCTCGGTAACCGGTAATCGCTTTACTGCCTACCCCTCGGTCAGCCTGCCCATGGCCAGGCCTTATGGCTATATCACGCCCAAGATCGGCGTGAATTACACCAGCTACGGACTGCAAAATTCCGAATACACGCTGGGCTCCGTCAGCGGCAATTATGAATCCACCAGTCGCACGCTACCTATCGTCAGCGTGGACAGCGGTCTGTTTTATGATCGCCAGGTGCGGGTCGTGAAAAACATGTACACGCAGACGCTGGAACCGCGCCTGTACTATGTCTACATTCCCTACCAGGACCAGTCGATGTTGCCGGTGTTTGACAGCTCACAGTCCGACTTGAGCATGAGCACCCTGTTCCTGGAAAATCAGTTCAACGGCAATGACCGCATCAACAACGCCAACCAGATCACCCTGGCGGTCACCTCGCGCATGATCGACAGTCGCACGGGTGAGCAGCGGCTTGCCGCCACCGTAGGCCAGCGCTTTTACTTTGCTGACCAGAAGGTGGGTCTACCCGGTGCAAACCTGCGTACCGGTGACTCCTCCGATATCGTGACCGCCCTCACTGCCAAGCTGCTCAACAAGTGGAGCCTGGATACGGCATGGCAGTTCAATACGGATCGCAGCCGCACCACCAAGGCCAACATCGGCGCGCGCTACAACCCCGAGCCCGGCAAAGTGCTGAATATCGGCTACCGTTATACCGAAGACAGTCTGGAACAGATCAACTTGTCTAGCCAATGGCCGCTGGGCAATGGCTGGTATGGCCTGGGCCGCTGGAACTACTCCCTGCGTGAAACCCGTCCGATTGAAGGTCTGGCGGGGCTTGAATACAACGCAGGCTGCTGGCAGGCGCGTACTGTGCTGCAACGGGTCTCCACCGCAACGGCCAGTGCCAACTATGCCTTCTTTATCCAACTGGAACTGGGCGGCCTGGCCTCCATTGGTTCCAATCCGTTAACTCTGTTAAACCGGGGTATTCCAGGCTACACCAGCACTGGCTTGCTCCCCGATACCGTTCAGCAACAACCATCCTCCTATGAGTAATATGACCATTAAAAACTGCCTGATGGCAGGCCTGTTCCTGTGGGCTGGCGCCTTGCTGCCGCATGTCGCTATCGCCGCACAGGATGGCTCTGTCAACAAGATTGACCGTATCGTGGCCGTCGTCGACCAAGGCGTCGTCACCGAGAAAGAATTAAACGACCGCATTGAAATCGTCAGCGCGCAACTGGAAAAGCAAGGCAACCAGTTACCGCCACGCAATGTACTCGAAAAACAGATACTGGAGCGCCTGATCAACGACCGGTTGCAGCTTCAGTATGCAGCGCAGACCGGCCTGCGCGTAGACGATGACCAGCTCGACAAGACCATCATGCGTATCGCCGAGCAGAACAAGATGGGCGTACCGGAGTTCAAGGAAGCCCTGGCGGCCGAAGGCATTGTCTACAAGAAATTCCGCGAAGACATCCGCAACGAAATCCTGCTGGCGCGCTTGCGCGAGCGTGAAGTGGACAACCGCGTCAATGTCACCGAATCCGAAGTGGATAACTTCCTGACCACGCAATCGTCTCGTCAGGATTCATCGGATGAATATGAAATTTCCCATATCCTCATCCGCGCGCCGGAAGATGGATCGCCTGAAGACCTCAAGCGCCTGCGTGAAAAAGCCGAAGATGCATTGAAGAAACTGCAAGCAGGCGAGGATTTCGGACAGGTATCCGCCCGCGTATCCGATGCACCGAATGCACTGGAAGGCGGCAAGCTGGGATGGAAGACCGCGGCCCAGGTGCCCGCCTTATTCCTGGAAGCACTGAAACCCATGCAGGTCGGCCAGTTATCCGGCATTCTGCGTAGCCCCAATGGCTTTCATATTCTCAAGCTTACCGACCGTCGTGGCGGCAATACCTCCACCATGGTGCAGCAAACGCATACCCGCCACATCCTGATCAAGACCAGCGAAGTGCTGTCGGAAACCGAAGCCAAGCGCAAGATTGATGGCATCAAACAGCTGATTGATAACGGTGAGGATTTTGGTGAGGCGGCAAAACGCTATTCCAACGACGGCTCGGCCGCCAATGGTGGCGACCTCGGCTGGGTTAACCCGGGTGACACCGTTCCACAATTTGAAAAAGCCATGAATGCCCTGCAGCCAGGCCAGATCAGTGACGCCGTGCGTTCGCCTTTTGGCTGGCATTTGATTCAGGTGCTGGAACGCCGCAACCAGGACATGACGCGTGAAGCAGAACGCATGAAAGCGCGTCAGGAAATCCGCCAGCGCAAAGCTGATGAAGCTTACCAGGACTGGGTGCGCGAACTGCGCGACCGCGCCTATGTCGAGCTGCGCCTGGAAGACAAATATTAAGCAGTGGACAGGCGCTTACCCCATATAGCCATTACCGCTGGCGAACCCGCCGGCATAGGTCCGGATTTGTGTGTGATGCTGGCCAGTCAGCCACTGGCGGCCTGCGTCACCGTCATTGCGGACCGCGACCTGCTCACAGCACGCGCACAACAACTGGGCTTGCCCCTCACCATCACCTCCGACGAAACGACTCCATCCGTACACCAGGGTAAAGGTGAACTGCGTGTGCACCATACCCCGCTAGCCGCCCCGGCCATGGCAGGCACGCTGGATGCGCGCAACAGCGCCTATGTGCTGCGCACGTTGGAGATCGCGCTAGAGGGCTGCGCCAATGGCCGCTTTAACGCTATGGTCACCGCTCCCGTACACAAAGGCGTGATCAACGATGCGGGTATCGCCTTTACCGGCCACACCGAGTTTCTGGCAGAAAAAACCGGCACCGCGCAAGTGGTGATGATGCTGGTCGGCGGCGGCATGCGCGTGGCGCTGGCTACCACCCACTTGCCCTTAACCGCCGTCAGTGCCGCCATTACACGCCGCAGCCTGGAAACCACGCTGCGCATCCTGCATCACGACCTGATCCATAAATTCGGCATCGCCCAGCCGCGCATTCTGGTGGCAGGGCTGAATCCGCACGCCGGTGAAGGTGGTTATCTCGGTGATGAAGAAATCACCACCATTACCCCTGTGCTGGAAATGCTGCGTAGCGAAGGCATGCTGCTGCAAGGCCCGCTACCGGCAGATACGCTGTTTGCGCCCCATCACCTGCAGCACGGCGATGCGGTGCTGGCGATGTATCATGACCAGGGCCTGCCGGTGCTAAAACACGCCAGCTTCGGCGGCGGCGTCAACGTCACGCTGGGGCTGCCCATCATCCGCACCTCGGTAGACCATGGCACGGCACTCGACCTTGCTGGCACCGGCAACGCCAACCCTGGCAGCCTGCTGGCCGCCATCCAGCTTGCCATTGAACTCTCACAGAAAACATCCGCTTCCGCATGAAACACGTTGCAAAAAAACGCTTCGGCCAGAATTTCCTGACAGATCAGGCCATCATCACCAGCCTGGTCAATGCCATCGCCCCGCAGCCGAATGACCTCATGGTCGAAATCGGCCCTGGTCTTGGCGCCCTGACCCAGCCTTTGCTGCAACGGCTGGAAAACCTGCACGTGGTGGAAATTGATCGCGACATCATCGCCTGGATGGAAAAGCATTATGCCCCCGGCAAGGTCACCATCCACAACATCGATGCGCTGAAATTTGATTTCGCCAGCATTGCGCCCCGGCTGCGCGTGGTCGGCAACCTGCCATACAACATTTCCACGCCCATCCTGTTTCATCTGCTGGATAACGTAGCCCACATCATCGACATGCACTTCATGCTGCAAAAGGAAGTGGTCGAGCGCATGGTCGCCGAGCCGTCAAGCGCGGCTTATGGGCGTTTGTCGGTCATGCTGCAATACCATTTGCACATGGAATATCTGTTCACCGTGCCGCCTGAAGCCTTTGACCCGGCTCCCAAGGTGGAATCCGCCTTTGTACGCTGCGTGCCGCATACCGAGCTGCCATTTCCCGCCAAGGATTACGCCTTGTTTTCACGCGTGGTGGCGACCGCATTCGGCCAGCGCCGCAAGACGCTACGCAACACGCTCAAGGGCCTGCTGGATGACGCGGGCTTTGAAGCGCTCGGCATCGATTCACAGTGGCGCGCAGAAAATCTGCCGCTCTCCTCATTTGTCAGCATCGCCAATTACCTCGTTTGATATAATCGCGGTTTCGATTCCGCACTCAGTACAAAAAAGGAACCTCACGTGAGACTGATACTTCTTGGCGCTCCCGGCGCCGGTAAAGGCACCCAGGCCAATTTCATCAAGGAAAAATTCAATATTCCGCAAATTTCCACCGGCGACATGCTGCGCGCAGCAGTCAAGGCAGGCACGCAACTGGGTCTGGAAGCCAAGAAATTCATGGATGCGGGTGGTCTGGTGCCGGATGAAGTGATCATCGGTCTGGTCAAGGAACGCATCAAGGATGACGACTGCAAGGCCGGTTTCCTGTTTGACGGCTTTCCACGCACCATTCCGCAAGCCGAAGCGATGAAGCAAGCCGGCGTTGGCATCGATTACGTCGTGGAAATCGACGTGCCCGACGAAGCGATTGTTGAACGCATGAGCGGCCGCCGCTCGCACCCGGCTTCCGGCCGCACCTACCACGTCAAATTCAACCCGCCCAAGGTCGAAGGCAAGGACGACATCACCGGCGAAGACCTGGTGCAGCGTGAAGATGACAAGGAAGAAACCGTGCAAAAACGTCTGCAGGTTTACCACGAGCAGACCGAACAGCTGATCGGCTACTACTCCGACTGGGCCAAGTCTGGCACCGGCGGCGCACCACAATACGTCAAGGTCAATGGCCTGGGCGACATGAACAAGATCCGCGACAGCATTTTTGATGCCTTGAAGTAAGCTGTTTACTGCATCTTGCGTTTCAGCAAAAAGCCCGCTTGCGCGGGCTTTTTTTCATGGTGCATGCAGGCGCATGTTTTTACGCCGCAGTCTGACATGGCATACGGCTTCAAGGTATAATTTTAGCTTTATAAATCATTACAAAAGCCCACGTCCTCATGCAGCAGCAGTATCCTTTCCGCGAAATTGAACAACAGGCCCAGCAATACTGGGAAACCCATCAGACATTTGCCGCCAGCGAGCAAAGCGACAAGCCAAAATACTATTGCCTGTCGATGTTCCCCTACCCCAGCGGCCGCCTGCACATGGGCCATGTGCGCAACTACACGATTGGTGATGTATTAAGCCGTTTTCATCGCATGAAAGGCTTTAACGTTATGCAGCCCATGGGCTGGGATGCCTTCGGCCTGCCCGCAGAAAATGCTGCCATCAAAAACAACGTGGCGCCTGCTGGCTGGACCTACAGCAATATCGAGCATATGAAGAGCCAGCTGAAATCGCTGGGCCTGGGCATAGACTGGCAGCGCGAGATCGCCACCTGCAAGCCGGAATACTACCGCTGGGAACAATGGCTGTTTACCGAGCTGTTCAAGAAAGGCCTGATCTACAAAAAGACGGCCACGGTGAACTGGGATCCGGTCGACCAGACCGTGCTCGCAAACGAGCAGGTGATTGATGGTCGTGGCTGGCGTTCGGGCGCGATTGTTGAGAAGCGCGACATCCCGCAATATTTCATGAAGATCACTGCCTACGCCGATGAGCTGCTGGCGGATCTGGACAAGCTGGAAGGCTGGCCCGAGCAGGTCAAGACCATGCAGCGCAACTGGATAGGCAAGAGCTACGGCTGTGAAGTCGAGTTCCCCATCCTGGATGCGGCAGGCAATGCCACTGCGGACACGCTCAAGGTGTACACAACCCGCCCCGATACGCTGATGGGCGCCACCTATGTGGCCGTGGCCGCCGAGCACGCACTGGCTACCCAGGCAGCGGCCAATAACCCTGCCCTGCAGGCCTTTATTGCTGAATGCAAGATGGGCAGCGTGGCCGAAGCCGACCTTGCTACTGCCGAGAAAAAAGGCATGGCGACTGGCTTGTTTGTTGCCCACCCTTTGACTGGCGAAAAGCTGCCGGTGTGGATCGCCAATTACGTGCTGATCAGTTACGGCGAAGGCGCGGTGATGGCCGTGCCTGCACATGACGAGCGCGACTTCGAATTTGCAGGCAAATATCAGCTGCCAGTGAAAGCCGTGATTCGCCCCGTCGACGGCGAACTCAGCCTGCCACTGACCGCCGCTTATACTGAGCACGGCGTACTGTTTGCCTCGGGTGAGTTTGACGGACTGGATTTTGATGGTGCCTCCGCCGCCATTGCTGCCGCGCTCAGCGCCAAAAACCTCGGCAAGCGCCGCACGCAATACCGCCTGCGTGACTGGGGTATCTCACGTCAGCGTTATTGGGGTTGCCCTATCCCCATCATCCACTGCGACAGCTGTGGCGAAGTCCCCGTGCCCGCCGACCAACTGCCGGTCGTATTGCCGGAAGATGTGGTGATGGATGGCGTCGGTTCGCCGATCAAGAAAGACCCCGGCTTCTACGAGACCACCTGCCCGACCTGTGGCGGCAAGGCCACGCGCGAAACGGACACGCTGGATACCTTCTTTGAATCCTCATGGTATTACGCTCGCTATGCGAGCTTTGATGCGGACAAGGCCATGGTCGACGAGCGTGCCAACTACTGGCTGCCGGTGGATCAATACATAGGCGGGATTGAGCATGCCATTCTGCATTTGCTGTATGCGCGCTTCTTTAACAAGCTGATGCGCGATGTCGGCCTGCTCAAGAACGACGAGCCGTTCAACAAGCTGCTGACGCAAGGCATGGTGCTGAAAGATGGCAGCAAGATGTCGAAATCCAAGGGCAATACGGTGGATCCGCAAGCCCTGATTGAGCAATACGGCGCTGATACTGCCCGCCTGTTCATGATGTTTGCGGCCCCCCCCGAGCAAAGCCTGGAATGGTCAGACGCTGGCGTGGAAGGCGCGCACCGCTTCCTGAAACGCGTATGGGCTGCCGTGGCCGCCCATGTGGAACAAGGCGTAGTGTCGGCATATAGCGCCGCCACATCGACTGGCGAACTGAACGCAGAATTGAAAACCCTGCGCCGCCAGTTGCACCTGACCATCGAAAAAATCAGCGATGATTATGGTCGCCGTCATGCCTTCAACACCGCGATTGCCGCCGTGATGGAACTGATGAATGCCTATGCCAAGCTGGAAGGACAAGACGATGTGACGCGCAGCGTGCGCCAGGAAGTACTGGAACATGCCATCCTGTTGCTGTCGCCGATTGTGCCGCATATCAGTCAGGCCCTGTGGAGCGAACTTAAACCCGGCAGCCAGATTGTCGATGCTGCATGGCCGGTGGCCGATCAGGCTGCCCTGGTGCAGGATGACATCACGCTGGTCTTGCAGGTGAATGGCAAGCTGCGCGGCAATATGACGGTGCCCAAAACACTGGATAAAGCCAGCATCGAGCAACTGGCCCTGCAACATGAAAGCTTGCAAAAACACCTGGCCGAAGGCACTGTACGCAAGATCATTGTGGTACCGAACAAACTCGTCAACATTGTAGTGGGATAGTCCATGCACAGAATGCGTAACGGCGTTAACCCTTTCATTGGCTCCGGATTTTCCGGCCTCTCCGTACTGCTCTTGCTGATCAGTATGGTGCTGGCCGGCTGCGGCTTTCAGATGCGCGGCACCGCCGACCTGGCATTCAAGAACCTGTACATGACAGGCGTCAATACCAGCATAGACAGGCCTCTGAAAAAAGCCCTGGCCGTCAACGGCGTGACTATCGTGCCGGATAAGGAAAACGCCGAGCTGATGCTGGAGATGGTGGGCGAAAAAACGGAAAAGCGCATTCTGTCCCTGAGCGGTACCGGTCTGGTACGAGAATTTGATCTCTACTATCGCGTCTATTTCCGCCTGAAAGACCCGGACAGCGAATTGTGGGGCAAGGAGCAAATGATTGAACAACGCCGCGATTACTCCTACAGCGATGCCGAATTGCTGGCCAAGCAGGGCGAAGAGCAACGCCTGTATGACGATATGCGCGCCGAGGCTGCCCGCGAACTGCTGCGCCGCCTGATTGTGCAAAAACCAGGCAATCTGCAAGCACCCAAGCTCTGATGCGTTTACCGGCAGAGCAACTCGCCAAGCATCTTGAAAAGGGCCTGGAGCCCATCTATGTGCTGACCGGCGACGAACCTTTGGCCCAGCGCGAGTGTCTGGATGCCATACGTGCCAAGGCTCGTGCACTGGGCTTTGATGAACGCACCAGCCTGACCGTGGAGCGCAATTTCAACTGGCAGCAGATTGCCGCATTTGGTCAGTCGATTTCGCTGTTTGCCAGCCAGCGCATACTGGAATTGCATATTCCCTCCGGCAAGCCCGGCACCGATGGCGGCAAGGCATTGCAGGCCATGGCAGCCAAACCGCTGCCCGATGCGGTCACCATCATCATCCTGCCCAAGCTGGATCGCGATGGTAAAAACAGCGCCTGGTATGGTGCCCTTGAAAATGCGGCAGTCACCCTGACCTTGCAGGAAGTGGAGGCTGCTCAGCTGCCGCAATGGATTGCGCGCAGGCTGGCCATGCAGCAGCAAGAGACGGATCAGGCCACGCTGGAGTTTCTGGCGCATCAGGTGGAAGGCAATCTCCTGGCGGCACATCAGGAAATCCAGAAACTGGGGCTCCTGTATCCGGCGGGACCACTTGCTGCTGAAGCCGTGCGCGATGCCGTCTTGAATGTATCGCGCTACGATGCGTTTCAACTTGGCGAGGCCGTACTGGCCGGTGATACCGAACGCACGGTGCGGATACTGCAAGGCTTGCGCGATGAGGGCGTGCAGCCTATCGCGGTCATGAATCCGTTGCTGTGGGTGCTGAGGCCGCTGGTACGCGTGAAAGAAGCCGAGACACGCGGCGAGAATCTGAACCAGGCCATGCAGCAAGCGCGCATTTACGGCGACCGGCAGGCCCTGACTCGACGAGCGCTGGCAAGACTGAGCCTGCGCCAACTGCAAGCCGCCCTGCACAAGCTGGCCGAGATCGACAAGACCGCCAAGGGCCTGATCCGTCAGGATGCCTGGCTTGAAATATCGCGCCTGTGCTTCGGCCTGGCAAAAGTAAGCAGCCGCGCAGCACGGCGCACATAAGAACATGCTGCATCAGGCAGCATAGAGGACATCATGGATATCAAACATTACATGCAACAGGTAGGTCAGCAGGCACGGCAGGCATCGCGTGCCATGGCCCGCGCCGATACCAACACCAAAAACCTGGCGCTAATCACCATCGCCCAGGCCATACGGCGTCATCAGGCTGCCCTGCTGGCCGCCAACCAGGCGGATCTGGATCGCGCCAAGGCCAATGGCATGGAAGCCGCCATGCTGGATCGCCTGGCCTTGAGCGAAAAATCCATCGCTACCATGGCAGAGGGCCTGGAGCAGATCGCCTCCCTGCCCGACCCTATCGGCGAAATGTCTGACTTCAAATACCGTCCTTCTGGCATCCAGATCGGACGCATGCGCGTGCCGCTGGGCGTCATCGGCATCATTTACGAGGCCCGTCCGAATGTGACGGTGGATGCTGCCGGACTGTGCATCAAGTCTGGCAATGCCGCCATCTTGCGCGGTGGCTCCGAAGCCATTGAGTGCAATCGCGCGCTGGCCAAGCTGGTACATGAAGGCCTGCACGCGGCGGGTCTGCCTGCCGCGGCCGTGCAAGTGGTGGAAACCACGGACCGTGCCGCCGTCGGCGAATTGATCACCATGAAAGAATATGTGGATGTGATTGTGCCACGTGGCGGCAAGGGGCTGATTGAGCGCATCTCCAACGAAGCGCGCATTCCTGTCATCAAGCATCTGGATGGCAATTGCCATGTCTATGTGGATGACAGCGCCGACCTCGACAAGGCCGTGCGCATACTGGAAAACGCCAAGACCCAGCGCCTGGGCACCTGCAACACGGCGGAATCGTTACTGGTCGCGCGCGGCATTTCCGCTGAAGCGCTGCCAAAACTGGCGGCCATGCTGACGGCCAAAGGCGTGGAAATCCGCGGCTGCGATGAAACGCGCGCCTTGGTACCAGAAGCCAAGGCGGCGACCGAAGAGGATTACTACACCGAGTATCTGGCCGCGATCATTTCATGTAAGGTTGTCGCCGATGTGAATGAGGCCATTGCCCATATCAACCAGTACTCCTCGCAGCATACCGAAGCCATCGTCACGGAAAACTACACCCGGGCGCGCCAATTCCTGCGCGAAGTAGATTCCAGCAGTGTCATGGTCAATGCTTCCCCACGCTTTGCTGATGGCTTTGAATATGGCCTGGGCGCTGAGATCGGGATTTCCACCGACAAACTGCATGCCCGCGGCCCGGTGGGCCTTGAAGGACTGACCTCGCTCAAATACGTAGTATTTGGCGACGGCCAGGTCCGGGCCTGATCCCTCATTCCACATGAAACCTCGCCGCCCATGAAATCCCCCGCAGTCATCGGTATTCTGGGCGGCACCTTCAACCCGCTGCATCTGGGGCATTTACGCATGGCGGAGGAGCTGGCCGATGCCATCGGCCTGGAGCAGGTGCGCTTTATGCCTGCCGCGCATCCGCCGCACCGTGCGGAGCCCGAGGTGAGTTCGGCGCATCGCGTTGCCATGGTCCAGCTGGGCATCGCGGGCAATCCACGTTTTGTATTAGATACACGCGAGCTGGAACGCTCCGGGCACTCCTACACCATTGACTCCCTGATATCGCTGAGAGCCGAGCTGGGCGAGCAAGTGTCATTATGCTGGCTGCTGGGCAGCGATGCCTTTTCGGGTTTATCCAGCTGGCATCGCTGGCAAGAACTGCTGGAGTATTGTCACTTGGTCGTAGCCTATCGGCCCGGCCCGGCCGAAATCCATGCCGACCTCAGCCCCGAACTGCGCAGCCTGCTCGGCAAACGCCAGACCCACGACACCGCCCGCCTGCAGCAGAAACCCGCCGGGCATATTTACCTGCAGGACATCACCGCGCTGGATATTTCAGCCACCCATATACGCGCCACGCTGGAGCAAGGCTTGAGTGTGCGCTATCTGCTGCCGGACAATGTGCTGGCATACATCAACCAGCACAAGCTTTATCGGGATAACGGTTAAGTCTGACCTTTTTAAAAAAATCAAATATAGTCAGATAAAGAAAAAAGGAGGCTGCATGTCGAGCATCTCACTATGGAAATTGGCGCTATCTATTGGATTGGGTTTGTGCATCAGTGTGTTGGCAGTGATTGATCCAACCAAACCAATTATTTTAGCCAGCATTGCCCTTCTTGCTTCCCTTTCTTACCTGGGATACAAAGAGTCTCTAGATGGAAAAACCTCTTACCCCGCTATCTTCGCGGCAATTTTTCTTACCCAAAGACTGAACTCGTTCATAAAGCCTCAGGCAGGCGAGCTAATAGGCTTAATTTATGCATTCAGCCTAATAACCATTGGTTTCTCAGTATTAAAAATCTATCAACTTCGCCGAGTCTAGATGTAATTCAGGCAGGGCTTTAAGAGCATGCCAAAGTTTTTAGCTAGTCTAATCCGCAAGTGTTGAGAGATTAAGCAGAGAAGCGACTCGCCGGAAATCCGGCTGATGCGACGTCACTAAATCAGAACTAGCCCCAGCCTGCCACGGAATAATCCCCAGACAAGGCGCCTGTATCCGTTGCTGCAAGGCGGCGATGTTTTCCAGAGGCATCGCCATGTCGGGATCAATGTGGTTGCCCACCCAGCCATGCAGGCGCAGGCCACGCGACAATATCGCCTCCTGCGTCAGCAAGGCATGGTTCAGGCAACCGAGTCGCAAACCCACCACCAGGATGACGGGCAAGCCCAGCGCCACGGCAAGGTCCGCCGTATCCAAGGTATCGCCCAAGGGCACGCAAAACCCGCCCACTCCTTCCACAATCACGCGTTCCGCCTCAGCCTGCAAGCCATGAAAGTTCTGCAGCAGCACATCAAACACGATCGGGCTATTCGCCTGTTGCGCCGCGATATGTGGCGCGATCGGAGGCATAAAGGCGTAGGGATTGATGAGCTCGCGCGCCAAGGACAGATTGCTGGCGGCGCGTAACATGGCGACATCATCATTGTGCAACTCGCCATCGCGCCACTCACAGCCAGCGGCCACAGGCTTCATGCCAACCGAGCGCAGGCCTTGCGCAGCAAAGCCATGCACCAGCGCACTGGAGATCAAGGTTTTACCGACGCCGGTATCGGTGCCGGTCACAAACCAGGCCTTGCTGTTATTGAGAGGATTCTGCATCTGGTGAATCAGGTCGTTTATGTGGAAGAGGATGCGCGTGGACGAAACTGCACAGGCGATAGCCCATCTGGCAGCGCCACTCGGGCCTGGGGTTTCCAGGCATGGCCGTAGATTACCTCATAGGTGGCAGGCAGCTTGCCATCCCGCCGGAAAGATTCATAGCGTGCCTGAACCTGCTGCAGGAAGCCCCGGCCCTGCAAACCGCGGTGGCGACCTTCGGCAGCATTATGGGCGCCTATGGCCTTGAGGTCGCGCATCACGCCCATGACGTCATCATAGGTCAACTCGAAATACTCCACATCCAGCACCGGCGCATTAAAGCCCGCCCGCACCAGGGCATCGCCAATATCATGCATATCGATAAAGCGGCTGACGGTGACATGAGTATTGTCCTGGCGTGTCGCTGCGCGCAGTTCTTTCAGGGTGTCCGGCCCCAGCGTGCTGAACATCAGCAGACCTTCGGGCTTCAACACGCGCTGTATCTCGCCAAACGCCTGATCAAGATCATTGCACCATTGAATCGCCATATTGGACCACACCAGGTCGATGCTGGCGGCGGCCAGGGGCAGGCGCTCAATATCCGCACACACCGCATGACGCCGGTCAAAGCCAAACAGCCGCTGCACCAGCGAGCGCGCCGCCATGGTTTTTTTAAGCATGCCCATGGCAATGTCCAGCGAGATCACCTGGCTCTGGCGGTAACGGGCAGATAAGGCCGCACTGGCGTGCCCCGTGCCACAGCCTGCATCCAGCACAGCCTGTGGGGCGAGTTTGACCAGATCAAGCCGCTCCAGCATGCGCTCGCGCACTTCGCGCTGCAGCAGGGCGGCCGCATCATAGGTGCCCGCGGCGCGGTCAAACGAGCGGCGCACACGGGCTTTGTCTATCAGATAAGCGTCGGCGGTCATGGCTGGCGCTCCAGCGGATGGCCCGCTTTGCCCGGCTCAAGAAATTCGTCAATCGCGTGCACAAACTGCTCAGGGTGTGAGAGAAACGGCGCGTGCCCAGCGCCAGCAATGACGCGCAGGCGCCCAAATGGTAAATGTTGCGACAGCCAGTGGGCCGCTTGCACCGGCGCCAGGGTATCGCGATCCCCGTGAATCAGTAGCACGGGTTTGTGCAAATGCAAAATCTCGTGACGCAGGTCGTTTTCCAGCAGGATATGCAGTGCTTTTTGCAGCGAGCCCGCCGTTGGCACCGGTCGCTCGGAAAACGTCGAGCGCAGTTGTTTGACCGTGGCGCGGGCGTCGCTGGAACCCATGCATTGCAGCGTCAGGAACTTGATCAGCGTCGCATGGTAATCCGCATTCACCTGGCTGGCGAATTGATGAAACACGTCCGCGGCAATGCCGTACGACCACGGGTCAACGCTGCCATCTTCAGATGCCGCGTTGTCGGAGTCCGCGTTGACAAAGCGCGGCGAACTGCCGATCAGTATCATGCGCCGTACCACCTCAGGATGCGTGAGGGCCAGACGCATGGCTACCAGACCGCCCATGGACCAGCCGCAGATATCGGCATGCGGTGGCAACTGCGCCGCCAATGCCTCAGCAATGGCATGCAGATGCGCGGGCTCCAGCGGACGGCTGTGGCCCATGCCAGGCAGATCCACAATATGAAGCTGGTAATGATGGCTGAGTTTTTTGATCAGCGGCTGCCAGACGCCACCATGCATGCCCCAGCCATGGATCAGCACCAGCGGATGACCAGTACCCTTAATGTCAATATGCAGGCTCATGCGGCAGACTCCAGTACCACCTCTGCTTCACGCAGAGCGTTTATCAAGGTATGAACATCCTGCTCACTATGCGCTGCCGAGAGCGAAATTCTCAAACGGGCGGTGCCCTTGGGAACAGTTGGCGGCCGGATGGCAGGTACCAGCAGCCCGCGCGTCAGCAAATACTCACTGAGGCGCAATACCTCATCATTACTGCCAACAAGCAAAGGCTGTATGGCTGTTGCCGAGGGCATCCACTGCCAGCGACGAGGCGTATGGGTTTTAAGGACAGACATGAGGCACCGTAAATGCGCGCGGCGCTGTGGCTCGTCGCGGATGACGTTCAAGGCCTCCAGCAACGCGGCGGCCAGTGGCGCCGGACTGGCCGTGGTATAGATATAGGTGCGCGCCTGCTGCAGCAGGTAATCGATCAGCACCGGCTCACCTGCCACAAATGCACCCGCCACACCCGCCGCCTTGCCCAGGGTTGCCATGTAAATGATGCGAGGCGAGGTGATATTGAAGTGCTCAAGGATGCCCGCACCGTGCTCGCCCAGCACGCCAAAGCCGTGCGCATCGTCCAGCATCAGCCAGGCATCGTAGCGTTCGCACAGGGCAAGAATTTCAGGCACCGGCGCAATATCGCCATCCATGCTGAACACCGCATCGACCAGCACCAGCTTGCGCCGTGCGCGACTAGCGGCAAGCAGGGATTCAAGGGCGGCCAGATCCTGATGCGGGTAACGCTTGAATTCAGCACGCGATAACACCACGGCATCATTCAGCGAGGCATGGTTGAGCTTGTCGGCAAACACGGCGTCATCACGCCCCATCAGCGCAGCGACGACACCCATATTGGCCATGTAACCAGTGGAGAAAAGTAGCGCGGCAGGCAACCCCACAAAGCGGGCCAGCGCCTGCTCCAGTTCTTCATGCAAGACATGATGGCCGGTAATCAGGTGGGAGGCAGCACTGCCAACACCCACCGCTTGGGTCGCCTGCTGCATGGCGGAGATCAGGCGTGGGTGATTGGCCAACCCCAGGTAATCATTGCTGGCAAACGATAGCAAGCGCTTACCGTTTGCCACTACCTCGGCGGCTTGCGGGCCTTGGATAACCCGTCGTTGGCGCCGCAAACCAGCAGAGGTACGCTCTGCCAGTTCAGCAGCCAGCTCGTCCAGCAAGGTCATGATCAGGCGGGATGCAGGCCCAGCTTGGCGAACAGTGCGCGATCTGCCTCGGCTTCAGGATTACCGGTCGTCAGCAGCTTTTCGCCGTAGAAAATGGAGTTCGCCCCAGCAATAAAGCACAGCGCCTGGATACCCTCATGCATGCTTTGGCGGCCTGCAGATAGACGGACATAACTGCCAGGCATGGTGATGCGGGCAGCGGCGATGGTGCGCACAAACTCGAATGGATCGAGCTCATCGGTGCCATGCAGCGGGGTACCTTCAACCTGGGTCAGCAGGTTGATCGGCACGCTTTCCGGTGGACGCTCCATATTGGCCAACTGTGCCAGCAAACCGGCACGCTGCACGCGGCTTTCGCCCATGCCGATAATGCCACCGCAGCAGACATTGATATCGGCATCGCGCACGCGATCCAGCGTGTCCAGCCGGTCCTGATAGGTACGAGTGGTGATCACATCGCCATAAAACTCGGGAGCGGTATCCAGATTGTGGTTGTAGTAATCCAGACCGGCATCTTTCAGCTGTTCGGCCTGGCCGTCTTTCAGCATGCCTAAAGTAGCGCACGTTTCCAGCCCCATGGCTTTCACTTCGGCGATCATCTTGAGCACAGGCTCAAGGTCACGCTGCTTGGGGCTGCGCCAGGCAGCGCCCATGCAGAAACGGCTGGCGCCATTTTCCTTGGCGGCCTTGGCGGCTTCCAGCACGGCGTCCAGCGCCATCAGAGGTTCGTTTTCAACATCGGTGTGGTAGCGGGCCGCTTGCGGACAGTAGCCGCAATCCTCCGAACAGCCGCCGGTCTTGATCGACAGCAGCGTGCTGACTTGCACGGCATTCGGGTCAAAATTCTGGCGGTGCACGGTTTGTGCCCGGTGAATCAGATCACTGAAGGGCATTTCAAACAGCTCGACAATCTGGGCGACCGTCCAGCGTTTTTCAGCCTCGACGACCGGTGTGTTTTTCTTGATGCTGTTCGCATCCACTGCAACTTCAAGCATTGTCTACCTCTACATTCATTTCTTGCCAGGAATCATTCTTCGCGCGCAACAAATCCCGCACGCCCAAAGGCACCACCACCAGGAAACATCCCAACCAGATAAACCCCATCAAATGTGGCCAGCCGCCTGCCATTTTTGCCAGTTGGGGACTAAAATTCAGAATCACGACCAGCGTGCCGACCACGCCGTAAAAGCGGTACCCGGAGAAACGGATGTAATCACAGATCTTGGGATTGGGATGATTGGCCGCCGCCGCGTATACAAAGATGGAAGCCGCCAGCCACAACAGCATCGGGATAATCGCTGGCAACAAAAGCACCGCGATGATGGAAAAGAAGGTAAACATCTGCGCAGCCCGAATCTGCTGCTTGACGGTAATCACTTTGGTAGCCATGTATACACCTCGCTATGTCGTGTCCGCCATTATACTTGTCGATTAAATGCCAGTCACCTTTAAAACATGTGCTCATTTTTTAGTCAGATTCTGACGCAGGAGTGTTTGTTGTGCACCGCAGCCGACGGCGGTGATCTGGGATTGTGCGCGTCCTGCCAACAGGACCTGCCCTGGCACAAGGCTCCCTGCTGTCCGCAATGCGCCCTGCCCTCCAGTCAGGGCTTGCTGTGCGGCCATTGCCTGACCTCGCCGCCGGCATTCGACCATACCCATGCCCTGCTCCGCTACGACTTTCCGCTGGATGCCATGCTGCAAGGCTATAAATACCGCGACATGCTGCATATGGCCCGCGTATTCGGCCATCTGCTGGCAGAATCAGTGAAGGCAAGACCGCGACCTGACCGACTGATCCCCATGCCGCTGCACCCGCTGCGCCTGCGGGAACGCGGCTACAACCAATCACTGGAAGTCGCCCGCGTTATCAGCAAGGCCTTGGATATAGCGTTGGATTACAGCAGCTGCGAACGCATCAAGTTCACGCCGCCACAAGCCAGCCTGCCGCTGAAAGCGCGCGCCAGCAATATGAAAGGCGCGTTTGCCTGCCATGCTTCGCTGGCTGGTGAGCGCGTGGTGCTATTGGATGACGTGATGACGACTGGCGCCAGCCTGCAAGCACTGGCCAAAGCCATTAAAAAAGCAGGTGCAGCCGACGTGGAGTGCTGGGTGATAGCGCGGACACTGCCGCGATAGTGGAAAAAAGCTGCGCCCCGCCACAAGCCCGGCAGCTTGCAACAAGACGCAGCACAAAGCAAAGCAGCAACCTCAGGCAGGCAAGGCCCGGCGATTGAACTTGTCGTGGTATTTGCTGATGAGCGTATCCCAGTCGATGTGCACGCGGCCACCAGTACCCAGATACTGCTTTTGCCAGTCATCAATCAGCTCGATGCAGGCATGATCCATATACTCCAGATCATCAAACTCAATAATGACTTCACGCCCGTAATCCAGGCATTCCAGCACATTGGCCAGCTTGGGCAGCGCCAGGAATGTGGCCGAGCCCTGCAGATGCACGGTAGTTTTGCGCCCATGGGCTTCCTCCTCAACCCAGACCGCCAGATGAGTAAAGATGTAGATCAGCTTGATCAGCGACAAGGCCAGCCCAACCACCACCCCGGTCAGAAGATCAAAGAACACGATGCTCAGGATGGTAATGGCATAAATGGCTACTTCGGTTTTGCCGTACTGGGCCAGTTCCTTTACCACCTTAGGATATGCCAGCTTGTAGCCGGTATACACCAGCACGGCCGCGAGCGTGGCAACGGGGATATAGTTGAACGTGAACAGGAACGCCCCCACGAACAGCAGCAGCCAGAGGCCATGCAGGATGGTGGACGTGCGTGTTGCAGCTCCAGCCTGGATATTGGCGGTGGAGCGCACGATAACGCCCGTCAGGGGCAATGCTCCCAGCAAACCGCAGAGTGAATTGCCCAAGCCTTGCGCCATCAGCTCTTTATCGTAGCGGGCGCGTGGGCCACTGTGCATCTTGTCCACCGCGCTGACAGAGAGCAGGGTCTCGGCACTGGCGATGAATGCCAGTGAAATCACCGCAAGCAGCAAGCCGCCATTGAGGCCTTCGCGCAAGGTTGCCCAATCTGGCAGGGCAATCTGGAACAGGCTGCCAAGCTGTGCGGGCTCGGCAAAAAGATCGACCAGATATTTGATCTCAAGGCCGCCCACATTCGCCACCAGCACCGCCAGTACCACCCCGACCAGGGCACCGGGGATCACACGCCATCGTGGCGGGGCATAACGCGTCCACAGCACAATAGCGGCAATGGTCAGCAGCCCGATAAAGGCCGCAGGCAGGTTGCCCCCGTGATGACTCAGGGTTTCCACCATGGCGTTCGGAATATCCATCAGATTGGCGACACCACTGTTGAGCGGCGAGCGGTCCAGCATGATGTGAAATTGCGAGCCGATAATGAGAATACCAATACCTGCCAGCATGCCATGGATCACCGCAGGGGAAATCGCCCGGAACCAGACGCCCATGCGCAAGGCGCCTGCCAGGATCTGCACCACCCCGGCCAGCAGGATGATCAAGGCCAGCATGGCCAGTCCGAAGCGTTGCAGCATATCCGCCACCAGCACCACCAGCCCGGCGGCCGGGCCGCTCACCGTAAGCGGCGAGCCAGACAAGGCACCAACAATGATGCCCCCGATGATGCCGGTGACGATGCCGGCCGTGGGCGGCATGCCCGAGGCAATCGCCACCCCCATGCACAAGGGCAGCGCCACCAGGAACACCACCAGCGATGCCAGCATGTCTTTGCTAAGAATCTGCCGATCAAGCCGCTGCATGCAGGACTCCTCCGGCGCTGATGCGCATGAGATCGTCAAACGCCACCTGTTTCAGGGCATCGGGCAGGTTGAACCAGCGATACTGTTCCGGAAAAGCCACCATGGCCGTCTCCAAGTCATACATGCCGCCGACCAGGCCGATGCGCTGTTCTCGCAGCATATTGAGCAGCATCTCGCTGCCATGCAGGATACGCACCATCTGCAAGGCAATATTCAGCTCGCATACCCTGTCTACAAACTCGGGATTGCCAGAATGCCGATGCTCGCGGCACTCTTTTTCTCCATCCACCGCATGCTTAATGAGGGATGTGATTTCGCCAATGTGACCGCCGCTGAAGTGATCACAGGCCGCCTTCACCGCCCCGCACTTGGTGTGTCCCAGCACTACCACGACCTTGGCGCCCAGATACTGGCAGGCATATTCCAGACTGCCGATGGCCTTGTTGGAGGCAATATTGCCTGCCAGGCGCACACTGAAAATATCGCCCAGATTCTGGTCAAAAATCAGTTCTGTGGAAGTACGTGAATCACTGCAACTCAATATGGCAGCCAAAGGATGCTGCTGGTCCTTGGTGATATTAGCGACCTGCAGCAAATCCTTGTTGCTGGAGATATTGTTGGTAAACCGCTGGTTGCCCTCGATCAGGTAATCGAGGGCAGCCGTAGGTGTGATTTTGTCGCGATCGATCAGGGGATGTTTGTACATTTGCTTGATCCTAAATAAGTGATGAAAACCCTGCGCAACGGTGTGAAACCGTAAGGCCGTTACCCTTGCGCAGGCATTGCATTCCCCGACGGGCGAACCCGTCGGGAGAGGGACGGCTAGCTGGCGTTGGTCGGTGCGTCAGCCTGGCTTTGTTCAGGGCGTACACACTCCCCTGCCTGCTTCTGCATCTCTTCCCGTTTCAGCTGCGCAGCCTGGCGCGCCTTTTCCTGCTTGGCTTCAATCGCCTTGCGTATGATGTAGCGCTGCTCTTCGCTCTGCCCCGCCTGAGCTGGTAGCGAAAACGCCGCCACGGACAGGGCACAGATAGCGGCCACGGATAATGAATGTATTTTTTTCATGCAAAAACTCCTCCTGAGTGCAAGTACACCGCTGCCACAAGCAGCCGTGGATGCACACATATTGTGGTTGAGACAGACGGACGAAGCCGTCCAGAAAGGCATCCAGAGGATGCGCTGGGTATCCGGTCAGTGCTTGCGCACCATCCGGAATTCGGGAATTACCTTAGGAAATGATCGCCTGGGGAGGGCGATAGAGACCGGCGAGAATGTCGGCGTAGGAAAAGCTGAGAGGACTGACTAAAAGATGGCGTGAAGTATCCTGCGCCAGATAGAGCGAGGACAGATGATCCACATCCAGTTCGGAGAAGGTGCTTTTCTGTTTGATCTCATCATCAAGCTCAGGATCAGGCAGCACATCCTGCTGATCCGGCAACTCGGACAGCGCCATTACCACAGCGGGCTGTGCGTCGCCTCTGGCCTGATCGATATCGACCATGGGCTGGCCGCTGACGAATGCCTGGAACAGAAGGCAGATCAGCAACAGCACAGCAAATGGCTTGAGTAAGGAGGTTATTTTCTGCATAAGCACTACATTAACCACATGGGTATCAGGTGTATCTCTCTTCCATTATTACGGGAACACCAGCAACGGCGCACCATGAATTTCATCTTGCCGATAGGACAGCACACGATTCAAAATGTTTCAGAATTATGACAATTTTATGACAAAAATTTCATTCCTGTCTATCTGCATGTCATCGACCCGCTGAGTTTGCATGCTCATGTAAAATGCAGGCCATCTGTTCAGCGGTACTCATCATGTTCGACATCGTGCTTTATCAACCGGAAATCCCGCCCAATACCGGCAACATCATCCGCCTGTGCGCCAATACCGGCACGCGCCTGCACTTGGTAAAACCGCTGGGCTTCAGCCTGGAAGACAAACAATTGAAACGGGCCGGCCTGGACTATCATGAGTATGCCAATATGCAGGTGCACGAGAATTGGGAGGCCTGTTGCACCGCGCTGGCGGGGCGCCGCATGTTTGCGTTGACCACCAAGGGCAGCACGCGTCATAGTACCATTGCCTTTCAGGAGGGCGATGTGTTTGTCTTCGGGCCGGAAACCCGTGGGCTGCCGGAAGAAATACGGGATCAATTCGCCCCGGACCACCGCGTCCGCCTGCCCATGATGCCGAATAACCGCAGCCTGAATTTATCCAACTCCGCAGCGGTGCTGTTGTACGAGGCCTGGCGGCAACACGATTTTGCCGGCGCTGTTTAAGCGCGTTTGCGGTTTGTCATCTGCATAAAAAAACAGGCTGGCGAAATGCCAGCCTGTTTTTTTGATTCAAAGATTTATCTCGCCAGACCCTGCCTCAAACCGACTCCGGTTTCTGCTCCCGGCTCAGCAGGCTTTCCACCGCGACACGTGGCGATTTGCCATGCGACAGCACCTGATCAACCTCAGCGGTCAGAGGCATATCCACGCCCATCAGCTTGGCACGTCGTACCACTTCACGCGTGGTGTTCACGCCTTCTGCCACATGCCCCAGGCTTTGCAGAATCTCGGGCAGCTTGCGGCCTGAAGCCAGTTGCAAGCCCACTTCGCGGTTACGCGAATATTGGCCGGTACAGGTCAGTATCAGGTCACCAGCCCCGGCCAGGCCCATAAACGTTTCTTTTTTGGCACCCAGGCTTACGCCGAAACGCGTCATCTCGGCGAGGCCACGGGTGATGAGCGCAGCACGGGCATTGTTGCCAAAGTCCATGCCATCACTGATGCCTGCGGCAATCGCCATGACGTTTTTCAAGGCACCACCTACGGATGCGCCCACCACGTCATCGCTGGAATACACTCGAAAACTGCCGCCGTGCATGACGCTCGCGGCTTCGCGAGCAAAATCGGCATCGTTAGCCGCCAGCGTCACAGCGGTTGGCAAGCCGCGCACCAGCTCTGCAGCAAAGCTGGGGCCAGAAAGCGCACCCCATGGATGTTGCGGACCCAGTTCGTCCATCGCCACCTCGTGTGGCAGCTTGGCCGTTTCCGGTTCCAGGCCTTTGTTGGCCCACACCACCGGCAACTTGCAATCAAGCGCTTTCAGGGCTTGCAGCGTAGTTCGAAAGGCTGCGGTAGGCACGACAGACAGCACGAGATCAGAATGGGCTACCGCACGGCCAAGATCGCCTTCAATGCTCAGGTTGTCATTAAACTTGAAATCGCCGAGATAGCGCGGATTGGCACGCGCCCGCTTCATGCCGGAGACGTGCTCCGGATTATGTGCCCACAGCACCACGGGGTGCTGTATGCTGATTTGCATGGCAAGCGCCGTTCCCCAGGCGCCCGCCCCCAATACGGTAACTTTCATTAATATCCCCAGACGGCGGTTGTGGGCAGATACCCTACCAGCCCGTCACGATGACGCACCTTGATCCAGCCGTTGCCGCTCATTTCGAGCATATCCAGCACTACATCCTTTTCTACCGTTCCCACCACACTCGAGGCGGCGTCGGCAGATTGCTGAATGGAGGCCTGGGTCGCAATCACGATCACGGTACGCTTGGTCGCCAGTTGCTTGGCTTCTATCCAATTGAGGCCGCCACGGTTATCGCGCACCTTGATCCAGTCACCAAGGTTGACGATCACCTCCAGCGGATACCCCTGCCAGATGACATAGAGCTTTTTACCCTGACCGGAAGGAGCATCGTAGAGGATGGCGCGCGGAACCGCGACAGAACGGTATTCCAGCGCTGAAGCCACCGAGGGCGTCAACGCCAGAATCATGGCAATGGAAAGTAAAACCTTAGTGGGTCGTTGAACCATTCGCTTGCGCAGCCTGTTCCTGCTTTTGTTGGGCGTACAGGGCTTCGAAGTTAATCGGATTCAGCAGTACTGGTGGGAAACCAGCGCGAGTGGAAATATCGGAAACCGCTTCGCGCAGGTAAGGGAACAGAATGTTCGGGCAAGTCACGCTCAGGATGATTTCCAGGTTTTCTTGAGGAACATTGCGAATCTGGAAAATACCGGCTTGTGCCACTTCGATCAGGAATACGGTCTTGTCTTCCACCTTGGAGGTCACTGTCACGGTGGTCAGCACCTGATAGATGCCATCTTCCACAGCACTGGCGCTGTTGCTGAGCTCGATACCCACTTGTGGGGCTTCGCGCTGAATGAATACCTGCGGCGCGTTAGGGATCTCGAGGGAGATATCCTTCACGTAGATTTTTTCAATGCTGAAACCAGGTTGATTGTCTTGATCCTGGGCTACTGCTTGTTCTTCGGCCATGATGTTTCCTAATGGGAGCAAAGGCGCTCCCTTGTCCCTATCGTTAATGAATAATAAAAAGCGGGGCAGGCCCCGCATCTCTCATGCCATTCTAACTGCTTATGGCGTGTTTTTGAATAACAACGGATCGAGCCCGCCCTTGAGGTCCAGGGCGCGCAAATCGTCAAAGCCACCGACGTGAAAATCGTCGATATAAATCTGTGGCACTGTCCGGCGTCCGGTGCGTGTCATCATGGTCTCGCGCTCGGCCGGGTCAAGGTCCACACGAATCTTCTCCACGGTCACGCCCTTGGCGTCCAGTAGTTGCTCGGCACGCATGCAGTAGGGGCAATATGCAGTGGTATACATAGTGATTCTAGGCATGGCTTACCCCTTTACCAAAGGCAGCTTGGCCTGGGTCCAGGCATTCACGCCGCCATCCAGTTCATACACCTGGGTGAATTCATGTTTACGCAGCGTGGCAGCTGCCTTGCTGGACCGCACCCCACTCTGGCAATGCACGATCACCGGTTTTTCGCGAAACTTTTGCAGCTCTGCCAGCCGTTCATCCAGCTTGGCCAGCGGAATGTGGCGGGCATCCTGCAGATGTCCGGCGGCAAATTCGGCATCGTCGCGCACATCCAGCACGATGGCCTGGTTACGGTTAATCAGCAGTACCGCCTCGCTGGGGCTGACGCTCTTGGCGCCGCGTCGCAGCATGGGCCACAACAGCATGAGGCCAGAGCCGACGGCCAGGCCGATATAAATTGCGTTATTGATCAGAAATTTCACTGTGAAGCCCTCAAAAGAATAGCCCGAAAAATGCCTGCCGATTGTACCGAATTCCTAATGACATTGAATGACTATGCTGCCAATCGGCGGAATTTCAAGAGCGCCACCTCATCGTCAGCAACAAGGGCTGACTGCGCCTGACATTTACTTGCAGATTTATTGGCAAAAAATCTCTAAAATACAAGGCTCGTGTTCAATCAGCTGGAAAACAATCCCCAATGAAGGTCACCCCGGTAATACTGCTCATACTCGATGGTTTTGGTTATCGCGAAGAAATCAAGGACAACGCCATCGCCCAGGCCAACACCCCGAACTGGGATGCGCTATGGAGCCAATATCCGCACACGCTGATCAATGCTTCCGAGCATTATGTCGGCCTGCCAGACGGTCAGATGGGCAACTCGGAAGTCGGCCACCTCAACATTGGCGCAGGCCGCGTGGTGTTCCAGGAATTTGAACGCATCAACAATGCCATTGCCAGCGGCGAGTTTTACACCATGCCAGCCCTGGTCAATGCCGTACAGCAGGTCAAGCAGCAAGGCAAAGCCCTGCATATTTTTGGCCTGCTATCGGATGGCGGCGTACACAGCCATCAGGATCATATCCACGCCATGGTGCGCATGGCAGCACAACAGGGGCTGGACCGCATCTACGTGCATGCCTTCCTTGATGGCCGCGATACGCCGCCCATCAGCGCCGGCCCCTACCTGCAAAAACTGGAAGCCGCACTGGCCGAGATCGGTGCAGGCAAAGTCGCCTCGGTATGTGGCCGCTACTACGCCATGGACCGCGACAAGCGCTGGGAGCGCGTGGCTCCGGCCTACCGTCTGGTTACAGAAGGCATAGGAGAATTCACCGCCAGCACGCCGCAAGAAGCGTTGAGCGCCGCATATGCCCGCGGCGAGAACGACGAGTTCGTAAAAGCAACCGCCATCACCGCCCCCGGTAGCGCGCCATTGCGCATGGAAGATGGTGACATGGTGGTCTTCATGAACTTCCGTTCAGACCGCGCGCGTCAGCTGACCCACGCCCTGCTCTCTCCCGAATTCGATGGTTTTGAGCGTCACCACATTCCGCAATTCAGCGCCTACTTCACGCTGACCATGTACGACAAGAATGAAGTGCGTGCCGTGCCCATCTTTCCGCCCATGGAAGTGCGCAATACCTTTGGCGAATATCTGGCAAGCCAGGGCCTGACCCAGCTGCGCATCGCCGAAACCGAGAAATACCCGCACGTCACCTTCTTCTTTAATGGTGGCGAAGAGCTGGTGTTCCCCGGCGAAGACCGCATTCTGGTGCCTTCCCCCAAGGTCGCCACCTATGACCTGCAACCGGAAATGAGCGCGTTTGAAGTCACCGACAAACTGGAAGCCGCTATCTTGAGCCGCCAGTACAGCGCCATCATCTGCAACTTTGCCAACTGTGACATGGTAGGCCACAGCGGCAAGCTGGATGCCGCCATCAAGGCCGTGGAGACGCTGGATACCTGCGTTGCCCGCGTGATCAAGGCCATGCAATCCATCGGTGGCGAAGTCATCGTCACCGCCGACCACGGCAATGTCGAGCAGATGCAGGATTACACCAATCACCAGCCACACACGCAGCACACTACCAATCTGGTACCTCTGCTGTATGTGGGTCGCGAGGCCACCATGTCGGCCACGGGTGCGCTGTCGGATATTGCCCCTACCCTGCTCAAGATGATGGGACTGCCGCAACCTGCCGAAATGACCGGGCACCCCCTCGTTCATTTCATCGCCCCGACGAATGCGTGATTACCTGCGTTTGTGGCCCGATGCATCTGCACTCGGGCTCGTCTTGCTGTGCGCGCTCAGCCTGGCTCCAGGCATCAGCGTGGCAGCGCCCAAGGTGGAAAAATCCAAGGCCGAGCTGAGCGAGCTGCATGACAAGATCGAATCGCTGAAAAAAGAACTCGACGACACCAAGGAAGCCCATGCCGATGCCAGCGATGCGCTGAAAGAGAGCGAGCAGGCTATCAGCAATACCAATCGCAAGCTGTATGAACTGCAACAGCAGCAACAGCAGACGAGCACGCAATTACAAGCCCTGCAGCAACAGCAAAATGGCGTAGACAACGAGCTGCAAAAGCAGCAGCGCATGCTTTCCTCGCAGCTTTACAAGCAATACCTGCACGGCCAGCCGGGATACACCCAGCTTTTTCTGCAACAGGAAAACCCGGCCGAGGCTGCCCGTCAGTGGCAATACTATCGCTACGTTGCCCAGGCCCGCGCCGAGCTGATTTCCGGCATGCAGCGCAACCTGGACAAACTCACCCGGCTGAATGAGGAAACCGCTGCCAGCCTGCAAAAACTGACAGATCTGAAAGCCTCCCAGGAAGCAGAACGCGCAGCCCTGCAAGCGCAAAAAAATCAGCGCAACAAGGTGCTGCAGAGCCTGGCCGCCAAGATCAACAGTCAGCGCGGTCAGATCGACAAAATGAAGCGTGATGAGCAGCGCTTGTCGCAGCTGGTGGAAAAACTGGCGCGCCTGGCCGCCATGCCACCGAAACGCAAACCGCAGAAGCCTGCGACCACTGACAAGGCTACGACCCCTTCATCGCCGCAAGTGATTGCCCGCAATGAAGACCTGCCGACCAATGCGTTTGAAGGCGGTAATTTTGCCGCGCTCAAAGGCAAACTGAATCTGCCTGTGCGTGGCGACATCACTAACCGCTTCGGCAGTTCGCGCGAAGATACCGGCGTCTCGTGGAAAGGCCTGTTCATCAAATCGGCCGAAGGTAGCGAAGTGAAGTCCGTCGCCAGCGGCCGCGTTGTGTTTGCCGACTGGTTGCGTGGCTTCGGCAATCTCATCATCGTGGACCACGGCAATAGCTATATGAGCCTGTATGGCAACAATCAGGCCTTGCTGAAGCAGGTGGGCGACACGGTCAAGGGCGGGGATACCATTGCCTCGGTGGGCAACAGTGGTGGCAACGAGGCCTCCGGCTTGTACTTCGAGCTGCGTTACCAGAGCAAGCCGTTTGATCCTTTAAGCTGGAGCGTGGTGCGCTAGTCACTCGCCAGCCATGCACATCCGGCGGCTTAAAGCTGCGGCGTCAGACTGGGGCTGGCAACGTCTTCCGGAACATTCTGCGCAGGAATTTGTGCCTGCAAATACCCATCAAACAAACGGCACACACTTTGCCAGGAACACTGCGCCACTGCGCTCGCGGCCGCGCCGCCGTATTGCCGCATTAGCGCAGGGTCAGCCACCAGTGCCGTCGCCGCCTGGATAAACCCGGCGCTATCGCCAAATGGCACCCTGACGCCATTCACACCCGGCTGTATGAAGATTTCAGCCGCAGCATAGTCATACGCCACCACTGCCAGGCCGCTGGCCATGGCTTCGGTCAACACATTGCCAAAGGTTTCGGTCATGCTGGGGAACAGAAACACATCGCCGGATGCATAGTGTTCCGCCAATTCCTCGCCCGATTTTGCTCCGCAGAAAATATGCTGCGGATAGCGGCGCATCAGCTTGCGCGCTTCCGGGCCACTGCCCACCCAGACCATGCGGGCGGTCGGGTTCACTTTCTGTATGGCATCAAATGCTTTGATCACCAGCGCCAGATTCTTCTCCGCCGCCAGCCGACCCACATAGATCACCGCCAGATCATCCGGCGCAAGTCCCCACTCGGCGCGCAAGGCCGGGCTGCGGCGGGCAGGTGAAAACAGACTGCTATCCACACCGCGACCCAGCACCGCCACATTGCGATAGTTTTCCTGCAGCAGCATCTGGCGCAGGGTGTCGTTGGGTACCATGGTCAGCGCAGACTGATTGTGAAACTGACGCAGATGACGCGTCACCACGCCACGCAGCCAGCTCATGCCGTAGTGCTTGCAGTAGCGATGAAAGTTGGTATGAAAACTGGAAGTGACGGGAATACCCATATTGCGTGCCACCTTGAGGGCGGCCCAGCCCAGCGGACCTTCGGTGGCAATATGCACCACATCTGGCCGCTCTTTTTTCCAGGCCTGGCGCAGTTTTTCCACCATGGGCATGCCAAAGCGCAAACCGCTATAGCCAGGGATAGGCAAACCGGGCACCAGCATGTGACCAGCCGAATCTTCGCCATCCGACTTCTGGCGCGGCCGCACCAGCCGCACCTGCCAGCCAAGGTCTGAAATGCCCTGCACCAGCCGCGACAGAGTCATGGCTACACCATTGATTTCCGGCGGCCAGGTTTCCGTGACCAGTACCAGGCGCCGGGCTTGCCCGATGGCGGGACGCACTATTGTTGTTTGATCATCCATGGCGCCATGGTTGCCGGGGCAGATGACAAACGCATGACGTTACGATGAAGTGAATGTTATAAGCGGGCCTGCAAAATACCCGCCACCTCGTCATCGCTCAGCACGACGGGGTTGGTTTTCATGCTGCTGCCACGACAGTTGGCCACCACGCGGGGAATATCCGATGCCTGCATGCCCATGCTGGAGAGCACGGGCAATGCCATTTCACCGGTGAGTAATTCCAGCCGCTCGACCAGGGCATGCAGGCCATCGGTCTCAGCAAGCCGCATATCATTCGCCAGCACTTTACCAACATGGGCATACCGCCAGAGAAAGTCGCTGCCCGGAGCCCGCTCTTGCAAACAGGCGATATTGACGCGCGTGCACTCCGCCACCAGCGTGCCGCAAACCACGCCATGCGGCATCGGGAAAAATGCCCCTAGCGGTGCCGCCAATCCATGCACCGAGCCCAGCCCCACCTGCGCCAGGGTAATGCCAGATAACAGGGCGGCATAGGCCATATTGCTGCGATGGCTTGCCAGGTCGCCTTCGCCACGAAACCATGGCAACAAACTGTCGCGCACCGCGCGCAGGCCAGACATGGCTAAAGCGTCCGTCAAGGGATTGGCACGGGTAGAAACATACGACTCCAGCAATTGCGTCAGGGCATCCATGCCATTGGCCGCAATCAGGGAAGGCGGGCAGGACGCCAACAGATCGGGGTCTATCACGGCATAGTTCGCCACCAGCCGCTCGTGCCGGAACGACTTCTTGAAACCACCTTCGCCATGTTGCGAGAGCACGGCGTTGCGGGTGGCTTCCGAGCCCGTGCCTGCTGTCGTGGGTACGGCAATGAACGGCACTTCCGGGCCGGGATAAGGCAATTCCGGCCCGACGCCTTCCAGAAAATCCATCACGCTATTGGGGATGCGCAGCAACCCCGCCACCGCTTTGGCGGCATCCAGCACACTGCCGCCGCCTATGCCAATGACGACTTCAATGCCTGCAGCACGATATTGGCTTGCCAGCGCATCGGCCAGTTGCGGCGAGGGCTCGCCATCAACCACGGCGTGCTCAAAGGATAAGCCGCCATGGCGCAATGCGGTTTGCAGCACCGGCCAATCATCGCTCGCGGTAAACGAGCGCGCACCGGTGAGGATGAGGATGCGTGAGCCGAACTCAGCCGCCAATGCAGGCAATTGGTGCCGGGTACCCGCACCAAATACGATGCGCGGCATCTGGCCAAAATTGAACGCGGGAATCTGCATTACTCGCCTATCGCGTGCAACAGCACTTTGCGCGTATGCGACATGCGGCGATGCTCATACAGAAAGATGCCTTGCCAGGTGCCCAGCGCGACCGCGCCGTCGAGGATGGGAATGGAGATGCTGGTCTGCGTCAGCGCACTGCGCACGTGGGCGGGCATGTCATCCGGCCCTTCGGCGGTGTGAATGAATAATGGATCGCCCTCAGGCACGAGGCGGGCAAAAAAGGCTTCCATGTCCACCAGCACATCGCTGTCGTAATTTTCATTCACCAGAATACTGGCCGAGGTGTGCTGAATATAAAGCGTGAGCAAGCCGGACTGCAGGCCGGTATCGGCTACCCAGTCGGTGACTTGCGGGGTGATGTCATACAGGCGCTTGCCCTGCGTGCGCACGGTGATGTGCGTGGATGATTGTTGCATCTGCTTCTCCCATGAGATCAAGCAGAATTATATGCCGGACAAGACGTACACAGGGCAATGCGGCTACGCTGTGTTCATCCTGTCCGGCTAGCAAGGATTACCAGCCGTAACCGTACCGGAAACTCGGGCCATAGAAAGGACGCCGCCAGTAGGGGCCGGGGCCGTAGCTATAGCCCCACCAGGGGTCATAGTAGGGTTGATAGCGCAGCTGGTATTCGCGGCGCAAACGTTCCTGTTCTTCGCGCTTGGCTTTTTCACGCTTGTTGATTTCATCGGCAAAGCCTTCGCGCAAGGCAGCTTCGCGGGTCTGGTAAATATAGTCCAGCACCTTGGGGCTGACGCCCTGCTTGCTCAGCTCCACCGATTGCGAGGGTGTAAGGTCATACTGCGAATTGCTGGCCTTGATTTTGGCGATCAGCTCTTCCGGCGGGGTGGTTTTGGAAAGCTGCACCAGCTCTTCCAGACTGATATTCGGCACCGGCTTCGGCATCAGGCGTTCCAGCTCCTCGGGGGAAATCCGCTTGACCTGCGGTTCCTGCTGGCCGGTGGTAGCGCACGCTGCCAGCAGCATTAACATACTGGCCAGCCAGAGCTGTTTGATTGTTTGCACGTTCATCTCCAGAACAATTAGTGATTGGTGTTTCGACTGCCCGGCGAATCAAAAATTCATCGCCAACGCACGGGCTGGTGAAATGTTTCAGCGCCGATATTACCCCTGCTTCATGATCACGCGCGTGGGGTCCACCACGCGCTCGTCATAGGGATGATGCAGGCGCGGGTATAACTCCATCACGCGCTTTACGTAAGCACGGGTTTCAGCATAGGGCGGAACGCCACGATAGCGATCCACCGCACGCTCCCCCGCATTGTAGCCAGCCACCGCCAGACGCACATCGCCCTTGAAGTAAGCCAGCAACCAGCGCATGTAGGCAATGCCGCCGCGTATATTCTGGCTGGCATCGTAGGCGTTACGCACATTGAAACGCTCGGCAGTATCGGGGATCAGCTGCATCAGCCCCATGGCCTCCTTGGAAGAGCGGGCAGACAGCTTGAAATTGGACTCCACGGCAATAATCGACAGTATCAGCTTGGGGTCCACCTGGTGCCAGCGCGCCAGGGTATCCACCAAGCCCACCAGCCAGCGCTTGTTGGCAGGCAGGCTGGCAATGTGCTGTTCGATACGGGCGGCATCACTGCCGGCGTAACTATCCAACGGCGCTTTGTCCGGCGCCACATCGGCCAATACACAGGGCGGCAATTCACTGGAGGTAAGCGCAATCGTCTCCAGCATGCGTTGCGCCTGAAAATGCCCCTGGCTGGATGCCAGGGTGAATAGCGACGCGCCCAGCGCCTGGCTCTGCGGCACACCCTTGCCAAAGGCATACAGCATGCCGAGCCGATATTGCGCCTCGGCACTGCCCATGCGCGAGGCCTGGCAATACAGACGGGCGGCTTGCCACTCGCCCTCCACCTCGTCCAGACTGGTTTCAAGGCGGCTGGCATCCTGCAGCAGCTGACGAATGACGGGCGGCTCATTATCCAGAATATCGTCGATTGCGCGCGCCTGCTGCGTCTGGCTGGCAGACGACGCGCTTTCAGCGGCCATGGCGATGCCAGCGGGCAAGCTGCTGAAAACGAACATCCACACCAAGATCATCGGGAATTTACCCATGCCTGATTTACGTTACCCCATCATGATTTGAACAGTACATCCGCCAACACCAATGCGCCGCATGCTCTACTTGAACGGCTTCCCAGCGCAAGTCTTGAGTGCACCTCAAGACTTGCAGCATTCTACGCCATTGCCATGCATAAAGGCCGGCATCGCGCTATGCATCGGCTTGTTGTGCGGCCAGGATATTCGGCAACTTTTCCTGTATCCAGTCGGCCAGTGCTTCCACGCGCAAGCCCACCTCCTGCCCCAGCGGGGTCAGGCTGTATTCCACATGCGGCGGCACCACCGGGTAAGAGGTGCGCAACACAAAGCCATCCTGCTCCAGCCATTGCAGGGTTTGCGCCAGCATGCGTTCGCTGACGCCGCCTATTTTGCGCCGTAAATCGCTGAAGCGATGCGTACCGCCCAGCAAGGCGACCAGCACCAGTACACCCCAGCGACTGGTGACATGCTTCAATACCTCGCGCGAAGGGCATTGCGCGGCAAACACATTGCCACGCTGCATCAATTCTGCGAGCGTTTCGGTGGGCATTGTTTCTTTATTCGCCATGTTGACACTTACCTTTCTGTAAGTACTTACTAAAAGTTAGCTTGTTTGTTATTGTGCCTTTTCTTTAATTTCAAGCCAACAGGAGTTTTACCATGATCGTGATTACCGGAGCTTCCGGCCAACTCGGCCGACTGGTGATTGAGGCGCTGTTAAGCTCGGTGCCTGCCAACCAGATTATTGCCGCCGTCCGCAGCCCCGCCAAGGTGGCCGACCTCGCCGCCCGTGGCGTCGTTGTGCGTCAGGCGGACTACACTCACCCGGCCACGCTGGATGCCGCCTTTGACGGTGCCACCCAGATTCTGCTGATTTCCTCCAGCGAAATCGGCCAACGATTACCGCAACACCAGAACGTCATTGCCGCCGCCAAACGCGCCAATGTCAGCCTGCTGGCCTATACCAGCCTGTTGCATGCCGATACCACACCGCTGCCAATTGCAACTGAACACAAGGCGACAGAGGAAGCGTTGCGCAATTCCGGGTTACCTTATGTGATCCTGCGCAATGGCTGGTATACGGAAAATTATGCCGCCAGCATCCAGCCCGCCTTGCAACATGGTGTCCTGCTAGGCAGCGCAGGCGACGGCAAAATCGCCTCGGCTAGTCGCAGTGACTACGCGGCTGCCGCAGCTGCCGTCTTGCGCACGCCCAATCAGGCGGGCAAGGTATACGAACTGGCAGGCGATACAGCCTATACCCTGGCGGAATTCGCGGCCGAGCTCTCGCGTGTGGCGGGCAAGACGGTCACCTACCAGAACCTGCCGGAAGCGGCCTATAAACAAGCCTTGTTGGATGCCGGTCTGCCCGATTTTCTGGCGGTGCTGCTGGCAGAATCGGATACCGGTGCATCGCAAGGTGCGCTGTTTGATGACAGCCACCAGTTAAGCCAGCTGATTGGGCGGCCAACGACGCCGCTGGCCACCGCCATCGCTGCCGCGCTGTAACTCCCGATAGCCGCCAAGAAAAAAGCCGACAGGACGTCGGCTTTTTCCGTTTACAACATGAGTTAACTAGCGACTAAAATCGCAAGCCCTCCAGCTCAGGCCTTGCTGAACAGCATCTTGCCGCCCTTGTACTCGACCTTGATCGTATCCTTGGCGGCGAAGTTTCCACTGAGGATTTCGCGTGCCAGCGGATTCTCAATCTCGGACTGGATGGCCCGCTTGAGCGGACGGGCGCCATACACCGGATCAAAGCCAGCAGCGGCAATCTCTGCCAGCGCAGACGGCGTGACTTCCAACTGCATGTCCATCGCATTCAGGCGTTTTGCCAGGCTTTGCAACTGGATGCCGGCAATCGACTTCACGTGCGCTTCACCCAGGGAGTGGAACACCACCACTTCATCGATACGGTTGATGAACTCCGGACGGAAATGGGTTTTGACTTCGCCCATCACTGCCAGCTTCACCACCTGATAATCGTCGCCGCTCATGCTCTGTATCATCTGGCTGCCCAGATTGGAGGTCATGATGATGACGGTATTCTTGAAGTCGACCGTACGGCCCTGACCATCGGTCAGGCGACCATCGTCCAGCACCTGCAGCAGCACGTTGAATACATCCGGGTGCGCCTTTTCCACCTCATCCAGCAGGATCACGCTATAAGGTTTGCGCCGCACGGCCTCGGTCAGCGTGCCACCTTCTTCGTAGCCCACATAGCCGGGAGGCGCGCCTATCAGGCGCGATACCGAATGCTTCTCCATGAACTCGCTCATGTCGATCCGCACCAGATGCTCTTCCGAATCAAACAGGAAGTTGGCAAGCGCCTTGCACAACTCGGTCTTGCCCACACCCGTCGGGCCAAGGAACAGGAATGAACCATAAGGCCGGTTCGGGTCGGACAAACCAGAGCGCGAGCGGCGGATGGCATCGGCCACCAGTCGCACGGCTTCATCCTGGCCGACCACGCGCTCGTGCAGCTTGTCTTCCATGGTCAGCAATTTGTCGCGTTCCCCCTGCAGCATCTTGGACACGGGAATCCCGGTCGCACGGCTCACCACCTCGGCAATTTCCTCTGCGCCCACCTGCGTGCGCAGCAATCGGTTTTTCACCGGCACGCCATTCAACTCTTCCGACGCAGCCTTGTTGAGCTGGGCTTCCAGCTGCGGCAACTTGCCGTACTGCATTTCCGACACGCGCTGCCAGTCGCCTTCTCGCTTGGCTTCTTCCATCTGCTGCTTCAGCTTTTCAATGGCTTCCTTGATATGGGCCGAGCCTTGCACCTGGGCTTTTTCCGATTTCCAGATATCGTCCAGATCGGCATATTCCCGCTCCAGGCGCTTGATCTCGTCTTCAATCAGGTCAAAGCGTTTTTGCGAGGCTTCGTCCTTTTCCTTGCGCACGGCTTCGCGCTCGATCTTGAGCTGAATCAGGCGACGGTCAAGCTTGTCCATCACTTCCGGCTTGGAGTCGATTTCCATCTTGATGCGCGAGGCCGCTTCGTCGATCAGGTCGATCGCCTTGTCTGGCAAAAAGCGGTCGGTGATGTAGCGCTGCGAGAGTTCAGCCGCCGCCACAATCGCCGGATCGGTAATCTCCACGCCGTGGTGCAGCTCGTACTTCTCCTGCAAGCCACGCAGGATGGCAATGGTCGCCTCCACACTGGGCTCATCCACCAGCACTTTCTGGAAACGACGCTCCAGCGCGGCATCTTTTTCTATGTACTGGCGATATTCGTCCAGCGTGGTGGCGCCCACGCAGTGCAGTTCACCGCGTGCCAGCGCAGGCTTCAGCATATTGCCGGCATCCATGGCGCCATCGGCCTTGCCCGCACCAACCATGGTGTGGATTTCATCAATAAAGACGATGGTCTGGCCTTCATCCTGTGCCAGCTCTTTCAGCACGGATTTCAGGCGCTCTTCAAAATCGCCGCGGTATTTGGCCCCTGCCAGCAATGCCGCCATATCCAGCGACAGCACGCGCTTGTTCTTCAGCGATTCCGGCACCTCGCCATTCACAATGCGCTGTGCCAGGCCTTCCACAATCGCGGTTTTACCCACGCCAGGCTCGCCGATCAGCACCGGGTTGTTTTTGGTGCGGCGTTGCAGCACCTGAATCGCACGGCGGATTTCATCGTCACGCCCGATCACCGGATCCAGCTTGCCAGCACGAGCACGCTCGGTCAGGTCCATGGTGTATTTCTTCAGCGCCTCGCGATTGCCTTCCGATTCCTGGCTATTCACCTGGTCCCCACCGCGCACGGCGTTGATGGCCGCTTCCAGCGCAGATTTATTGAGTCCGGCCTGTTTCAGCAGTTTGCCGGTGTCACCCTTGTCCTCGGCCAGCGCCAGCAAAAACATCTCACTGGCGATATAGGCATCGCCGCGTTTTTGCGCGTGCTTGTCGGTCAGGTTCAAGAGATTATTCAGCTCACGCGACACGGTCACTTCACCCGTGCTTTCTTCCATCTTGGGCAAGCTCTCGATGGCTTTTTGCAAACTGCCTTTCAGGTTGCCGGTATTGACCCCCGCCCGGGACAGTAGCGACAGGGTGCCGCCATCTTCCTGATTGATCAGCGCTGCCAACAAGTGTTGTGCTTCTATGCTGGGATTATCGTTGCCGACAGCCAGACTTTGCGCATCGCTCAGGGCTTGCTGAAATTTGGTTGTCAGCTTGTCTATACGCATTTCCTGCTCCTCGTCATGTATTTTGAATACCCTATAGATGGGAGGGTTTTTCCATATTTCAAGTTTTACCTGCACCCGGCCGATATATCCTTAAGCATAAAAGGTTTTCATCTGACAGACCTCGTGGTAACTTAGCGCCATAAGCTTCATGAGAATTCGACATTTAGGGCCTTAACGGCTTGATTAAAAATGAATGTCATGCAGCAAACTTAGACCAATCCGGGGGAAGAAGTATGTCTGTATTACGCGCCGCCGTGCAGCGGGCCAGCCTGTCATGATCTCGATTTACGTATCTCTGGTATGGCACTGACCGCACAGACAGAGTCCGATCTGATTCATCAGCTACTCCACGCCATGGATGGAGTCGCTGTTATTGCTTTTGATGCCAAGCTGCATATTCGCTACGCCAGCCCATACGCCCTCCAGATTCTCAGCCTCAAATCCCCGTCGCGCGCCAAACTTCCTGCCAGCATAGGTCAGCGCGTGCTGGCCGAGCTACAGAAAAACAATCTCAAATTCACCCTGCAGCATGCCGTGGGCAATGCGCTCAAAAGTTTTTGTGTGCAGATCGCAACGCTGGAGCCAGCGACCGCAGGCGCCGACTATGTGCTTTACATGCAGGATGTCACCGAACGCTTTGCCAGCGAATACGAGCTGCGCAGCATGCTCAATCTGCTGCGTAAACTGATCGATGCCAGCCCCGACTACATCTGCCTGAAAGATGGTGCGGGCCGCTGGCTGCATGCTAATACCAGCGGACTTTCACTACTGCATCTCAATGGCGTCAACACCCAGGGCAAGACCGACCGCGAACTGGCCGATCTCACGCACCCCAATCTGCGTGACTTCATGCAGCACTGGCAGGCTGCGGATGAATATGTCTGGGAAACCGGCCAGCTGCTGCGGGAAGAAGAAACCGTACCGCTGCCCGGCGGTGACCGGGTGCTGGATGTGATCAAGGTGCCGCTGTTTCATGATGACGGCAGTCGCCATGGCATTGTCACCCTGGGGCGCGACATCACCGACCGCAAGCAGGTGGAGAGCCAGCTGCGACAGCGTAGCGCCATCCTTGATGCGCTGATCTCCTGCGACTGGCTGCTGCACTCTTCGGAATCCTGGCAAAAAGTCGCCGTCGGCGTGCTGGAACTGCTGGGGCTGGCTTCCCATGCCAGCCGGGCAGCCTTGCTGAAAAACAGCAGCGATATCGAAGCCGAAGCGCCTATTTCCGAACTGCTGCACCACTGGAATGCGCCTGGCTTCAAGCCACTGAGCGATGGCTACCACTGCATTGATTATCTGCGCGATGGTTGCAGCCGCTGGCTCAACATCCTGCAACAGGGCAGCCCGATTTTTGGCAATGCCGATGACTTCCCGCCCGACGAACGCCGCTTTCTGCTGAACCACGATAGCCAGTCTTTCGTCATCATCCCGATTTTCGTACATGCCCACTGGTGGGGCGTGATCATGATAGAGCGCGATCATGCGGCCTCGACAGTCACTTCGCAGGAGCTGGGTGCGCTGATGTCCATCGGCCGTTCGTTCGGCGTGGCGATTCAGCGCGAATCTTCCGACCACCGCTTGCATCAGGCCAAAATCGCCTTTGAAAGCACGGCTGAAGGCATTTTCATCACCGATGATGAGCTGCGCACCATCGCCATCAACCAGGGCTTTACCGACATCACCGGCTATACCGAGGATGATGTGCTGGGGAATATCCCCAATGTGCTGGAAGCCGACCTGAAAAAGCCCGAGCCACACCGCGAGATATGGAAAGCCCTGACGCGCGAAGGCCGTTGGCGCGGCGAATTCTGGAACCAGCGCAAGAACAACGAACAATATGCCGAATGGGTGACGCTCACCGCCGTTAACAATGAAGAAGGCAAGGTGATCAACTACGTTGGCGTGTTTGCCGACATCAGTGAAATCAAGCATTCGCAAAGCCGGCTCAATGAGCTGGTGAATCGCGATCCGCTCACCGGCCTGCCCAACCGCCGCCTGATGCATGAGCTGCTGGACCATGCCATCAAATATGCCGAGCGCGAGCAGAACGAGATTGCGCTGCTGTTTGTGGATCTGGATCGCTTCAAGGCGATCAACGACACCCTGGGCCATCAGATGGGCGACAAGCTGCTGTTTGAGGTGTCGCAACGCATACGCGCCGCGGTGCGCGACAGCGATGCGGTGGCCCGGCTCGGTGGCGATGAGTTTATTGTCATGATGGATGTGCTGCGCGAACGCGAAGATGCCGCCAAGGTCGCCAAGAAAATCATCAGCAGCCTGCAGAATGAGTTCCTGATTGATGGCCGCGAGCTGTTCATCAGCGCCAGCGTCGGCATTTCGGTTTACCCGGACGACAGCCTGGATGTGGATGGCCTGATCAAGGCCGCCGACATCGCCATGTATCAGGTGAAAAACAAGGGCAAGAACAACCATTGCTTCTACTCCGCTGACCTGAGCCAGAACGCGGTGGAACGCTTTACCCTGGAAAACCAGCTGCGTCGCGCGCTGGCACGGGATCAGTTTGAAGTGTATTACCAGGCCCAGGTATCGCTGGAAACCGGCCGCATTATCGGCGCCGAGTCGCTGATCCGCTGGATACACCCGGAGCTGGGCGTGGTATCGCCCGCCAAGTTCATCCCGCTGGCGGAAGAAACCGGGCTGATCATCCCCATCGGCGAATGGGTGCTGCGGCAATCGGCCATGCAGGTGAAGGAGTGGCACGACCAGGGCTTTGATATCGACTGGGTGTCGGTCAATGTCTCCGGCGTGCAGATACAGCGCAGCAATTTTGCCGATACCGTGTATGGCATTCTGGTGGAAACCGATTGCGAATCGCACCTGCTGGAGCTGGAGATTACCGAGAGCACCGTCATGCACAACACGGAATATGTGATTGATGTGTTTGATCGCATCAAGCATCTGGGGGTGCGGCTGGCGATTGACGACTTTGGCACTGGCTATTCGTCGCTCTCCCACCTCAAGCGTTTGCCGCTGGACAAGATCAAGATTGACCAGTCGTTTGTGCGCGACCTGCCCAATAACAGCGATGACGCGGCCATTGCCACCGCCATCAATGCCATGGCGCAGAGCCTGGGCTTTACCGTGATTGCCGAGGGGGTAGAAACACGGCAACAGGCGAGCTTTTTAAAGAAAATAGGGTGCCAGCAGGGTCAGGGCTATCTTTACAGCCGCCCCGTCACTGCCAGCGAATTCACTGCGCTCTTGCGAGCAGAACAACTCAACAATAAAAAATGAATCCGCAACAAAATCATTTCATCGATGTGAACCAGCTGAGGGTGGGGCTTTATGTCCACCTGGATCTCGGCTGGATGGACCACCCCTTCACCTTCAGCAACTTCAAGCTCAAGGATGAAGAGCAGATCGCCACCATCAAAAAAGTCGGCCTCAAACGCCTGCGTTACGACCCCAACCGCAGTGATTGCGACCCGCTGCCCATGCCCGAGCCCATCCTCTCGCCGCGAGGGCCGCTGGTGGAGCCGCCCGTGGAGCCTGTTTCCCATGACAGGCATCAGCCAGACCCGGGCTTGCGCCTGCAAGAACTGCAACATGCGCTGGATGAAAGCGAAAAGAAATTCCTGGCAGCCGCCAATGTGGCCAAGCAGGTGACGCGCAATATCCTGACGCAAACCCAGACCTCCCTGCAGCAGGCCAACACCTTGATAGAAGGCATGGTGGACTCGGTGCTGGGCGAGAGCGATATCGCGATTTATGCCATGAGCGGCAACCGCTCGGGGGATGAGCATTTCAACCACCCGCTGAATGTAACGACGCTGGCGCTGATGCTGTCCAAATCCATGGACATGTCGGAAGAACATGCCCGCACCCTGGGCCTGGCTGCGCTGTTTCATGACATCGGCAAGATCGAGATTCCCAACCGCCTGCTGATGAAAACCGAGCCGCTGACCAAGGCCGAGCAATCCTTCATGGAGCAGCATAGTGAAATTGGCGCGCGCATTGCCAAACAGTGCGGCATGTCCCCCGAAGTAGTCGAGCTGATACTGCATCATCACGAATATGCCGACGGCAGCGGCTATCCCAAGCGCCTGAAGATGAACGACATATCGCTGCTGGCGCGCCTGCTGGCCATCGTCAATGTCTACGACAACTTGTGCAACCCGGCGCTGACAAACAAGGCCCTCACCCCGTATGAAGCGCTGGCCTATATGTTTGCCCACCAGCGCAGCAAGTTCGATGAAAGCCTGCTGAAGCGCCTGATCAAATGCCTGGGCGTGTATCCGCCAGGCAGCGTGGTGCAGCTTTCCACCGGCCTGCATGGCATTGTGGTGTCGGTCAACATGGACAAGCCGCTGCGCCCCTTTGTCATGGTGCATGACCCGGCTTCGCCGACTGAGGAAAGCCAGCTGATCGACCTGCGCGACGACCCCAGCATCAATATCAGCCTCTGCCTCAAGCCTTCGCAGTTACCAGAGGATGCCATGCACTTCCTCAAACCGCGCAAGCGCCTGAGCTATTTCATCAGCAAGGATAATCAGATCGCAAGTTAACCAGATCGCAAGTCAAACCTGCGCTCAAGGCGAATCTGCAAGTGTAAAAAAACGGCGGCGAGTGTCCCCCACTCGCCGCCGTTTTTTGTTAGCCGGATGCGGTCCTGGCTTCCGTTAGAAATCCACGCTCAAGCCCACATTCACCGAGCGCCCCATGCCAGCCACAGGGCCAATTGCCCCCTGCCCGCCATTGGCATTCCAGTTGGCATAATCCGCGCCGCCCAAGGGCAGGTAGTAGAACTTGTCGAACAGATTGGTGACGCCGAGATCCAGCCGCGCCTTTTTCCATTGATAGCCAGTGCGCAGGTTCACCAGGGTGTAGCCTGCCGTTTTGGACTCAAAGCGTACGCTATCCACCGCGGTTTTACTGTCCACCAGTTGCAGATCAATGGCATTGCTCCAGGCACCGATACGCTGCTCCAGCAAGGCTTTGAACTGCAGCGGCATGATGTGATAGAGATCGTCGCCATTGCTGACGCGCTCGCCACGCGTCCAGCCCAGCGAGCCGCTGACACGGCCTTGGCCAAAGCGTGCGTTATCCCACAGGCTGCGCTTGAAGGCCGCCTCCACCCCGTAAAACTGGGCATCCTGATTCTGGAATTGCAGTAGTGCACGCGGCACGCCGCTGGCCAGATTGAAGGTTCCGATGCGATTCACGCCGATGTAATCCTGCACATAGGTGTAATACGGCGTGAGCTTGAGCTCCCATTGCGCTTGCGCGGCATCGTGCAGATTGAGCGTGGCACTGATGGTATTGGCGGTTTCCGGCTTGAGGTCAGGGTCCCCCACATAGCCATTGGCATCGCCAAACCAGCCTATCATGGTCATGGCCATGGTGCCGCGGCCCCAGGAATAGCGTTCATACAGACTGGGAGCGCGGTTTTTGCGGGCATAGCCGAAATCCACACTGGCGGTGTTGCTGGCGATATAGGTCGCCATGGCGGTGACGTCGATGTTCTGATCGGTGCGCGAGCGATTGCCGGCATTGAAAGCCTGGGCCGCCGCATTGTCGGTGGCGTTCATCATGCCGCCGTAGGACTGCACCTCGCCGGTGCTGGTGTGGACCACATCCTCGCGCAGGCCCAGCAGTGTGCTCCACTGATTGCTCCAGCTGGAGGCCACCTCGGCATACACGGCCACGCGATCGCGACGACCATTGTTGATATTCACATAGGTCTGCGGGCCCATCATCATGCTGCCCGGCACGGCAGGCCAGAAATCATCCAGCTTCTGGCGGTGGGCTTCGTTGCCAATGCGCAGGGTATGAATGGCATCCAGCGGCACCGTGGCCTTGATGCTATAGCCCATATCCTCGCCCTTGGTTTTCATGGGCATGGTGCCGGTCTTCTCGTTCGAGAAGAATCCCATCTCGTGATTCACATTCTGCCAGTAGAGGCGCGTATCCAGATCGCCCCAGGCAAACGTGCGGCTATAGCCGATATTGATGGCGTCAGACTGGTTATTGATCAGGTCCATGTATTGATTCACATAACCCTGGAACGGCACATCCTGATGGGTGAGTTTGACGGTCAACAGCTGGTCTTCACCGCGCGCCGCAACGTTGACCGTTTGCGTACGCCGGTCAAACTGGGTGGAGCGAACCTTGTTGCCGCGGCCATCTTCGTAACTGCCCGCACGGTCTATGGTGCCGGTAAAGCCCAGGCTCAGGCTGTCATTGGCAACAGAGGCGCTGAGGGCGGTGCTGAAGGCATTGTTATTGCTGCGATAGAGGCTGGAGAAACGGCCCTGGGTCACCAGCGTCTCGCCATTCCCGGCGAACACCGGAGTGGGCGAATTCAGCAGTATAGTCCCCGCGATGCTGTCGCCACCCTGGCTGACGGGGGTGATACCCGCCAGCACGCTGGCATTCGCCACGGTAGCAGGGGCAACATACGACAAGGGGGAGTTCATGTGATTGCCACAGGCAGCAGTCACCTCGGCGCCATCCACCAGGATTTTGATGCGGTCATCATTGAGTCCGCGTATCACCGGCAAGGCCGACACTCCGCCCGACTGGTAAAACTGCAGGCTGCCTTCAGCTGCCAGCACTTCGACCACATCTGCACTATTGAGCGGGCGCGCCCGCACAGGCTCGCTGTCTTTTTTGGCATCGACCACTACCTCGGGCAGTTTCACTGTCGCTTCTTCGGCGTACAGGCTGTTGCAGCTCATCGCGCTGATGGCGACGGCCACCGCGTATGGCAGATGTTTCATGCGGATTGCTTGTTTCATAGACTCCCTGTCTTTCTCATATCGCATGCCTGCAGGCGCAGGCTCATGTTGCGCAGGCATTCTAGCGAAGCAGGGGAAATTGAAAATGCGACATGATGTCGCACGCGCAGACGGGACGGGCCTGTCAGAAACGCCAGTGATTCAGATGGGAGACAATTCAGATGGGAGACAAAGCGGAAATCAGGAAACTCGGGATAAGAAGTGCGCCACGCATGAATATCCGCGTAGCCATGGATCCGCTAAGGCAGGCTGCGGCCCCAGTTGTCCAGCCAGTTTTTGGCTGGCCGGCCACTGATGGCTTGGACCTGATGGCGGGCATCATAAAAATAGGTGCGTGGCAGCTCGCCATACCAGGCGGGGTCCAGTTGGTAGCGCAGGCGATCGGCATCATTCCCGGCGAACTGCCAGCGGGCATGGGCTGGCAAGGCGAGCCCATCCATGAATGCTGCGGCTTCTGTTGCCTGACCGATATCGGTATTCACCGTGACCAAGGTAACGTGTGGATGCTGCCTGACCCAGGCGCCCAGCGTGCGCAAGTCCTCGGCGCAATAGGCGCAATCGAGTGACCACAAGGCGAGAATAAAGGGTTTGCGGGCGTATTGCTGTTCGAGTGCCCGGCGGCTCTCCCCTTGCCAGGGCTGAAAGTCAGCCGCCATGGCCCAGCGGCTACCGACCACGGATACCACCATCAGCAAGCCGATCAGGGCAATCTCCCGCGCCATGCCACGCGCAACACGGCCACAGATGGCAGCCAGGTCACGCATGCTCACGGCGCCGTCTCCAGCGGCTTCACAAGCAGGCCATCACGGGCGGTATTCCAGGCCAGATAGACCTGGGTGCCGCGCATGAGCAGCATGGGGTAATCGGCACTGCCTGCGGTGCTGAGCATGGCTTCGGCCTGACCCCAGCTGCGGCCGCCATCTTGCGAGCGCATCAGGTAAAGGCGGCTGCCGTCGGCTTCCATCTCGCGCCAGGCCAGCCATACGGCATCGCCACGGCTGATCAGCGCGGGATGTCCCGCCTGTTTGCTGCCATCGCCTATGCGTTTGGCGGGAGAGGATACCCAGGCTTCGCCGTCCATGCGGGCGTAAAACAGGCCGGGCATTTTTTCGCGATTATGCGTGCCACCGTCAAACCAGGCCATGTGCCAGCCCCAGTCGCCGCCTTGCGCCAGCGCCGGACCATGGTGCGGGCAGGCGTCTATCTGCCAGTTGCCAAAGCTGGCGCGTTTGATGGCATCCGCAGCGACGGGCTTGGTATTGAATCTGGCAATGGCATGGTCGCGCACGCCGCCCTCGAACACATGGCGCCATAACGCCACGGCATCGCCCGAACCGTCATCCGGGGTCACCAGCGCAATGCGGCAACATTCGCAACTGCTATCGGCCAGCTTGCGCTCGGCAGCAAAACTGGCGCCACCATCGTCCGATACCGCGTAATAGATCGCAGCACCCGCATAGGGTTTAGCCGCGGCTTGCGCCGCCAGCAGATCACGCTTGTCCACCCAGGCAACGTACAGGCGATCCTGGGCCTGCCCCGGCACGCGGCTGACGGCCAGCGCATCAAAGCGATGGGTTATCTCGGCGCGGTCCTGATGCACGATAAACGGTGGCTCAAAGTGCTTGCCGCCATCCACGGAGCGGGCAAACCAGATATAGCCGGTATAGGGTTTGGGCAGCGCCTGCGTCCAGGTGACATACAGATGCCCCCCTTGCCCCAGGGCGAGCTTGGGTTTGGCATCGCCATCCACGCCGATTTTTTGCGCGTCAGGATTCACCACGCGCGGCGTATCAAAATGCTGGCCGTTATCGGGCGAGCTATCCACCAGAACATGGCCGTCTTTTACCGAGGCGCGCCACAAGGTCCCTTGCGCATCGAAGACCAGGGATATGGCGAGGGGCGCTGCCGCAGCGCCGTGATCGTGCCCTTCATGGGCAAGGGCAAGACTAGCCGCCAGCAGTGCTGGCAAACCCAGCAAAAACAATACAATCGCCCGGCAGATTGCCGGTAAAACCATCAGCATGCGCATGCAAATCCGTTATCAGTAATCAAACTTGAGTTGGGCAAAGGCCGTGCGTTGCGGGTAAGGGTGAAACACATAGGCCTTGTCGTTGTTGAGATTATCGACGCCCAGCGCCGCTGTCCAGCGGTCAGCAAATTTATACGCCATGCGCACATCCACAAAAAAGAAATGACTGGCGCCACCATAGGTATCGGGGTTGCTATCGCTGTTATCCAGATAGGTGTACTGGCGACCGCTGTAGCGCAATGCCAGGCTATAGGTAAGCGCCTGCCCCTGATGATAGGTCGCCACTGCCTTGGCGACGGCATTGGGGATGCGCGGCGGGCGATTGCCTTCGGTATCAGGGTTGGCGCTATTGCGCAGAATTTCCGCTTCGGTCATGGTCAGGCTGCCACCCAGGTCCAGCCCATGTACAAACACATCCTGCCATTGCGTTGCGAGTTCAATGCCGCGGGTACGTATCAGGTCCACATTCTGGATAAAGCTGCAGGTGGCGCTGCCACAGGCACTAACCCCGTTAGTAACGGTTTGCGAGATCAAGGCATCGTGCTTGTTTTCCTGAAACAACGTGGCGCGCAGATAGCCTTTGGCAAAGCGCCTCTCGGCAGAAAGCTCGGCCGACAGCACCCGCTCCGGCTGCAAGTCAGGATTGCCCTGCACCAGATTGCTGCCACTGGTAATACTCTGGAACAGTTCGCTCACGGTAGGAAAGCGATAGGCACGCCCCAGGGCGGCGTTGAAACCCCAGGCAGGCTCAGGCTCAAAGCTCAGGGCCAGCTTGGGCGAAAACGCACGCTCCTGCTTGTCGGCGTAATCGCTGGTTTGCAGGCTGCCGCCCACGGTCGCCTGATTCTGCCCATTCCATGCCCGCCAGTCTTCATAGCGTCCGCCGGCTGTCAGTTTCCAGCGGGGGGCAAAGCGCCAGGCATCCTGCACATACAGCGCCTGGGTCATGGTATCGCCACGCGAAGCACTATTGCGTGTAGTGGTAGTGGCGCTGCTCCAGTCGCTGGCGTTATCCGTCACGCTGCGCAGGGCATAGTGATCAATGTGATAGCCCACATCCACCTGATGTGCACCGCGACTCAGGGTGCCCTGGGCGTCGGCCGCGGTCCAGCCGGTCCCCTGCATGTCCTGCACTGTGCCCACACTGCTCAGGGTTGGGTTGTTGGCGGTTGAGGTACGGCTTTCATCGCGGTTGTAGCGGTAATCGGAAAGGCCGAGCTGCCATTGCCAGCCGCCATCCGCTTTGGATTGCAACTGCAAGGCCTGCATCAGATGCACGCTGTTGGCGGCGGTGGGGTTGAGGCCGCGCACACTGTAGGTATTGCCGCCGATACTGACATTGCCGTTGTAAAACGCGGCGCCGCTGGCGGTGCGCAGATAACTGTCCACCCGGGTATCGGAATCCAGCTGCCACAAGCCCACGGTATAGCGCGCCTGCAAACTGGGGCTGATGTCATACGCCAGCTTGAGCTTGAGGTTGTCCTGCACCGAGTGGTCTATGCCATAGGCGCCAAACACCAGGCGGGAGACGCCCTTTTCACTGACATCGCGATAGGCGCCAGTCACCGCAGTACCGGCACCACCCGTGGTGGCCGTTGCCACGGCAAACTGCATGGGCTGGCCCCAGGTATCCAGATGATCCACCCCCAGCCAGAAAGAAAGGTCGTTGATGCGGTTACCGACAGAAGCGCTGGCATGCTTGCCCTCGTTGTTTTGCTTGGTACCATAAAGATCGAAGCGCTGCGTGAACCATTGCATGTTGGCATGCGCTTCAAACTTCTGTGGCATGCGCGTCTGGATATTCACCACCCCGCCCATGGAGTTGCCCGCATACAGCGAGGAATACGGCCCATACATGACATCCACCTGCTGGATTTCCTCCGGCGACACCATGCCCCAGCGCGGCGGATAGGCAAAGGAGTTGCCAAGCAGGTTGGACAGCAGAATACCATCGGCATACAACAGCGTTTGCGCGCTGGATAAGGTACCCGCCGTGCGGCTGGCGATAATGCCATTGCGGTCGCCAATATAGCGCTCGCGCACCTGCAGGCTGGGCAGGTATTTGATGGTTTCAGCGGCCGTGGCGGCGTTAGTGGTCTCGGCAATCTGTTGCGCGGTGACGCTTTCGATGACCGCGGGCACGCGCTGGTTGGTTTCAGTGGCACTGCGCGTGGCCGTCACTTCCAGCGGATCCAGCACCACGGTTTCGTTATGGTCGGCATGCGCAGGCCCTGCCCCAGTGACAAGGGCGCCGCAGACAAGTGAGTGAATGATGCAGGCAGTTGTTTTCATGCCCGAAATTGTAGGGTCTGCCCCACGGCGCCACCATGCGACATGTTGTCGCACCCATCACCCTCTGGCCCACATGCAGCAAGCCCGCTGTGGCAATTTGCCGCAGCGATGCGCCGCCAACTTGGGTTAGAATCCCCGGCATGTTCGCGTCCACGTCATCCTCGCTTGCCACCCGCACCAATCTGCGCCGCCTGCTCAGGCTGCGGCTCGTCATGACCGTGGTGCTGGGCGCCGCCGCCGCCATTGCCATGCTGTATTACGATGTGGCGCTGCCCATGCATACCGTGGTGGGCGCCATGCTGCTGATGCTGATACTGAATGGCATGACCTGGTGGCGTTTGCGTCACCCCATGCCGGTATCCGACATTGAATTGCTTATGCAGCTGTTACTGGATATGGGCGTGCTCAGTGTGCTGTTCTACAAGGCAGGCGGCTACACCAATCCCTTTGTCTGGATGTATCTGCTGCCACTGATTGTCGCGGCCGTCGCCCTGCCCTCGCGCTTTGTCTGGCTGGTCGCCTCTCTGGCCATCGCCTGCTACAGCGGCCTGATGTTCTGGTATCAGCCGCTACCTTCGACCATGCCGAGCATGATGCCAGGCATGGACATGTCGCAGATGGATATGGACATGCACATGATGCATATGCACGCCAGCCAGAGTGGATTCAGCGTACATCTGGTCGGCATGTGGGCAGGCTTTGTGGTGTCTGCCAGCGTCATTGCCATTTTTGTGGAGCGCATGGCACGCAGCCTGCGCGAGTATGACCGCTTGATGGCAGAAGCCCGGGAACAGGCACTGGAAAGTGAGCGCATGCTCGCGCTCGGCGCCCTGGCAGCCGGGGCTGCACACGAGCTGGGCACACCACTTGCCACCATGGCGGTAGTCACCGAAGAGCTACGGCAAACCCATACCGATAATACCGAGCTGACAGAATCACTTGATCTGTTGCGCAAGGAAATCAACCGCTGCAAGGGCATTTTGTCCTCGCTCTCCGGCTCGGCGGGCGAGTTGCGTGCCGAGGCAGGGCTGAGTCGTCCGCTGGATGCGTTTTTGCAGGATACCTTCAGCCGCTGGCAGGATATGCGCCCGGCCATTCCGCTGGCGCTGGATCAGCAAGGCAGCAGCCCTGCGCCGCAGATTGTGGCTGACCGGGCTTTGAGCCAGGCCATCTGCAATCTGCTGGATAATGCGGGCGATGCCTCGCCGGATGGCATCAGCGTGCATGCGCGCTGGCGAGCCGACTGGCTGGAGCTGCAGATTGTTGATAATGGCCCCGGCCTCAACAGCGTGGCACAGGCGCGGCTGGGTGAGCCGGGGTTCACCACCAAGGCGGCAGTGCATCTGGAATCCAGCATGCACACCTCCGCAGACAGGGAAAGCGTGGGCGGCCTGGGGCTGGGCGTGTTCCTGGCTAAATCCGTGATTGAGCGCCTGGGCGGCAGCCTGCAATTCAGCAATCGTGAGCAGGGCGGCACGCTCACCAGCGTCAGCCTGCCATTACGGAGATTGTCGCATGAGTGAGATGGACGAACTCCCCAGCCTGTTGCTGGTAGATGATGACGAAACTTTTACCCACGTGCTGGCCCGCGCCATGACCAGGCGCGGCTTTGCCGTCAGTGTGGCGCATGATGCGGTGCAGGCCATGAGCATGGCGACCGCCAATCCCCCCGAATATGCCGTGCTTGACCTGAAAATGCCCGGGGATTCCGGACTGACGCTGATCCGCCAGCTGAAAGCCCTGGATGAAGAAACCCGCATAGTGGTGCTGACCGGCTATGCCAGCATTGCTACGGCGGTTGAGGCGGTCAAACTGGGGGCGACCTACTACCTTGCCAAGCCGGCCGATGCCGATGAAATCCTGCAGGCGCTGGAGCGTAAAGAAGCCGATGACACCATTCCGCTCGCCGCCAACCCCTTATCGGTAGACCGCATGGAGTGGGAGCATATACAGCGCGTGCTGAAAGAGCATGACGGCAATATCTCGGCCACGGCGCGCAGCCTTAACATGCACAGGCGCACCCTGCAGCGCAAATTGAACAAACATCCGACGCGCCAGTAAGCCACACAAAAACTATCAAACATAAGGTATTGATATATTTATTTTATATCGCCCAAATCAGGCCCAAATTAATAACCATATTTAAATAAGGCCTATTATAATAAGCCCAGCCAAACTACTATGCCGAATGATGAATAATCGCTGGATATCGCATCTGACATCGCTCAAGGCGCATCGCCGATATAGTCGTCTGGCCATCGAAATTACGGTGATCCTGCTCGCAAAAGTAGTACTGCTTTACCTGCTCTGGTGGGCGTGCTTTTCACACCCCATCGCCAAGCAGGACAGGCAGGCAGCGGTCACCCGCATAATAATGAGCACCTCAAAATAGGAGTCATGTCATGCTACCCTCGGCAGAAGTCGTCGATCTCTCGCGGCTGCAGTTCGGCGCCACCGCACTCTACCATTTCCTGTTTGTCCCCCTGACGCTCGGGCTTTCCTGGATGCTGGTGATCATGGAATCCGTATATGTGATGACTGGCAAGCAGGTTTACCGGGACATGACCAAGTTCTGGGGCAAGCTGTTCGGCATCAACTTTGCCATGGGGGTCACCACCGGTATCACCATGGAATTCCAGTTTGGTACCAACTGGGCGTATTACTCGCATTACGTCGGCGATATTTTCGGCGCGCCGCTCGCCATTGAAGGTCTGATGGCTTTCTTCCTCGAATCCACCTTTGTCGGCCTGTTTTTCTTCGGCTGGGATCGCCTGAGCAAGAAGCAGCATCTGGTCGTGACCTTCCTGGTGGCCCTTGGCTCCAATCTTTCCGCGCTGTGGATCCTGATTGCCAATGGCTGGATGCAGAACCCGGTGGGCGCTGAATTCAACTTTGAAACCATGCGCATGGAAATGACGAATTTCGCGCATCTGCTGTTCAACCCCGTAGCCCAGGTCAAGTTCGTGCATACCGTGGCAGCGGGTTACACCACGGCGGCCATGTTTGTGCTCGGCATTTCGTCGTGGTATCTGCTGAAAAAGCGCGATACCGCATTTGCCCTGCGCTCGATTGCGGTCGCTTCCGGCTTTGGGCTTGCCTCCATCCTCTCGGTGATTATTCTGGGCGATGAATCCGGCTACGCCACCGGCGAAGTGCAAAAGGTCAAGCTGGCCGCGGTGGAAGCCGAATGGCATACCGAGCAGCCACCCGCATCCTTTACCCTGTTTGGCCTGCCCAACCAGAAAGAGGAACGCACCGATTACGCCGTCAAGATTCCATACGTGATGGGCATCATCGCCACCCGCTCGCTGGATGAGCCCGTGGCCGGCCTGGTGGATATCAAGCGTGAAAACGAAGACCGCATCCGCAACGGCATGGTGGCCTATGCTGCCCTGCAGAAGTTGAAGGGCGGCGATACCAGCGCCGAAGCCGTCGCGGCTTTCAACGCAGTCAAGGATGATCTGGGCCATGGCCTGCTGCTGAAGAAATACACGCCGAATGTCGTCGATGCGACAGACGAGCAAGTTAAGCTTGCCGCCGCCGACACCATCCCCAATGTGTTCGTGCTGTTCTGGAGCTTCCGTGTCATGGTGGGCCTGGGCGTGCTGATGCTGTTCATGCTGGGTGCCGCGTTTTACTACTCGGCCAAACGCACCATTGCCAGCAAAACCTGGCTGCTGCGCCTGGCAGTAGCCGCGATCCCCGTGCCCTGGATTGCCGCCGAAATGGGCTGGGTGGTGGCGGAAATGGGCCGTCAGCCATGGACGATTTCCGGCATTCTGCCCACGCATCTGTCCACCTCATCGCTCAACACCGGCGAACTCTATTTCAGCATTGCCGGCTTTCTCGGCTTCTATACCCTGCTGCTGCTGATCGAGTTGTTCCTGATGTTCAAGTACGCGCGACTCGGGCCGTCCAGCCTGCATACCGGTCGCTATCACTTTGAAGTTTCTTCGCGTGCTGCTGCTTAAGGAAAAATCATGAGCGAAATCATCGACTATCAAACCCTAAAGCTGGTCTGGTGGCTGTTTGTGGGCGTATTGCTGATTGGCTTTGCCATCATGGATGGCTTTGACATGGGCGTCACCACCTTGCTGCCCTTTCTGGGAAAAACCGACGACGAGCGTCGTGTCATCATCAACTCGGTGGGCCCGGTATGGGAAGGTAACCAGACCTGGCTGATCACCGCAGGTGGCGCCATTTTTGCGGCGTGGCCGCTGGTGTATGCCGCGGCGTTCTCCGGTCTCTACGTGGCTTTGCTGCTGGTATTGTTTGCCCTGTTTTTCCGCCCGGTAGGCTTTGATTACCGCAGCAAGATGGAAAGCCCTGCGTGGCGCAATAGCTGGGATTGGGCCTTGTTCGTCGGCGGCTTTGTGCCATCGCTGGTGTTTGGCGTGGCCTTTGGCAATCTGCTGCTGGGCCTGCCGTTTCATTACGACGACACGCTGCGTTCGTTTTACACCGGCAGCTTCTGGGCATTGCTTAATCCGTTTGCCCTGCTCTGCGGCCTGGTCAGCCTGACCATGCTGCTGATGCACGGTGCGATATACCTGCAACTGCGTACCGAAGGTGTAGTGCAAAAACGCGCAGCGCGCGCAGCCCGCATCAGCGGCATCACATGCGCCATTCTGTTTGCGCTGGCAGGCCTGTGGCTGGCGGCCGGCATTGAGGGTTACAGATTGCTGCAGATTCCAGACGTGAATAACGCCATCAACCCACTGCACAAAACGGTAGAAAAAGTGGCCGGGGCCTGGCTCAGCAATTACAGCACCTATCCCTGGATGACGCTGGCACCCACCGTCGGCTTCGCTGGCATTGCGCTGGCCCTGCTGAGTGCGGCCAAAAAATGGGAGCGCTGCGCTTTTGTCTTCAGCAGCCTGGCGCTGGCGGGGATTATCCTCACGGCCGGTTTCTCCATGTTTCCGTTCATCATGCCCTCCAGCACCGATCCGGTAAGCAGCCTGACCCTGTGGGATGCGGTCTCCAGCAAGAAGACACTGGGCATCATGTTCATCGTGACCCTGATTTTCCTGCCGCTGATCCTGATCTATACCTCCTGGGTATTCCGCGTACTGCGCGGCAAGATCACGGTACAGCATATCCGCGATAACTCGCATACTGCCTATTAAAGGAGCACGCACATGTGGTATTTCACCTGGATACTGGGCGTCGGACTGGCGCTGGCATTTGGCATCATCAATGTCATGTGGCTCGAATCGGAGCTGCCATTTGAAGAGCAGGACACTGAATAGCTAATCAGGCCTGCCGTTTCAATTCATCACTGGTTTCATCTCCGCTGTGGGCGGTTTCTCTAGGAGAAACCGCCTTATTTTTTTATAGTCAGCCAGGTAGGATTTATTTGATCAGTTTTACTTATTGATTACATCAAAACAATCAACTTCAGATATCAATCAAGTTTCATTACTATGGCACCCATACCAAGGCGCCACTGCCAGGTTATCAACCCAGATAAGGAGAAATGTAATGAGCAAAGACATCTTGACCACCTCTGCCGGGGCTCCGGTACCCGATGACAACAACAGCATCAGTGTCGGTGCACGTGGCCCACTGACCTTTGACAATCACTACCTTTTCGAAAAGCTGGCACACTTCAACCGTGAGCGCATTCCCGAGCGCGTAGTGCATGCCCGCGGCACCGGCGCTTACGGCACTTTCACCTTGAGCAAGAGCCTCAAGGATTACACCATCGCCAGCTTTTTGCAGGATGTGGGGCAAAAGACCGAAGTATTCTTGCGCTTCTCTACCGTAGGTGGCGGCCAGGATTCCAGCGACTATGCACGTGATCCTCGCGGCTTTGCCGTCAAGTTCTACACACCGCAAGGCAACCTGGATATTGTGGGCAACAATACGCCCGTGTTCTTTTTGAATGACCCGATCAAGTTTCCGGACTTCATCCACAGCCAGAAAAAAGACCCGCGCACCAATTTGCCCAACCCGGCCAATGCCTTCGAATTCTGGGCCAATCACCCGCAATCCTTGCATCAGATGACCATCCTGATGTCGGACCGTGGCATCCCGGCTTCGTACCGCCATGTACACGGCTTCAGCTCACACACACTGAGCTTCTGGAACAAGGATGGCCAGCGCTACTGGATCAAATGGCACTTCAAGACCAATCAGGGCATCAAAACCCTGACCAATGAAGAAGCAGCCAAGATGCCAGCGTTTGGTGCCCAGAAGGATCTGGTGGATGCGATTGATCGCGGCGATTTCCCCAGCTGGACAGTGAAGTTGCAGATCATGTCGGAAGCCGAAGCAAAGGGTTATCACATCAACCCGTTCGACTTGACCAAGGTCTGGCCGCACAAGGATTTCCCCTTGATCGAGATTGGTCAGCTGGAGTTGAACCGCAATGTGCGCAACTACTTTGCCGAAACCGAGCAAGCTGCCTTCGCACCCAGCAATCTGGTGCCTGGTGTAGGTGCCTCGCCGGACAAGATGTTGCAGGCCCGCTTGCTGGCTTATCAGGATGCGCATCGTTACCGCGTGGGTGTTAACGCCAACCAGTTGCCAGTCAATGCTCCGCGTTGCCCGGTTAACCACTACCAGCGCGATGGCGCCATGGCAGGCATGGGTTGCCCGGCACATGGTCATGAAAATGCCTTCCTCGGCTCGCCGAATTTCTACCCGAATGATCGGGCAGCCGAAGGTGCGCCAGTCCCCGCAGCGGAATTTGCACCACCGCCGATGCCGGTATTGGAACAAGCATGGATTGGCTACCACGACCAGAGCCAGGAAGACTATTACACGCAGGCCGGTGAACTCTTCCGCTTGATGAACGACGATCAGAAGCAACAGTTGTTCAACAATATTGCCGGTGGCTTGTCGCAAGCCAATGCAGATATTCAGGCGCGTGTACTTGCGCAGTTTGAAAAAGCCGACCCGGCTTATGCTGCTGGCGTGAAAAAGGCGATTGCCGCTATTTCGTAATTTTCCGCCATGAAAAAGCCCCGCATTCCGAAAGGATGCGGGGCTTTTTTACCTTTTTACTTTTTTACCTTCGCTGATCCCCCATACGGTGGGGGCATACATACACTCAGGGCAGATAACGCGTTTTGCAGGTTTTTTTGCTTTCATCGCAAAGGGCCGCAGATTTCATGGACTCACGATAGAGCTTGGCGTGAGCCGCATCAATCGCCCATAGCGAGCTCTGCTTCTCGGCTTCGGATTGAGGGCGCCAGCTGTACTGCACTTTGTAAATGAAATTCTTGCTTTCGTAAAAAGCGACAAAAGCGCCTTCCCCCAGTGGGGCATTTTCGGACGGTTTGCCACAATATCCCCCGCCGAGTGCAGAATAAAGCCCGTTGGCCGTCGTGGTCCGCATGGTGATCTCCTCATATCCCGCACATGAGCCAGACAAGCGCTTGACCATGCCTATCAATGCCACGTCCGCCACCTTGAGTTTGGCATCGCGAATTTCCTTCATGGTCTGCGCAGAAGGATAGGGTTTTCTGATAATGGAAAGATGCCCGGTTTTCCAGGTTTCGACATCTTCTCCTGGCGGCGCGTATTCCACGAAATACTCGCCTTTGGGGTCGCCCTCCATCCAGACGATTTTCCAGCCAGCTGGCGGCGTCACATCGAGACGCTCGCCCTTTACATTGAATGGCATGCCCACCACAGTTTCCGCGAACGCAGGCAGCGCGGACTGAAGACTAATGCACGCAGCTGCCATCAAAATGCAGATTATCCTGATCATTCCGCACATGTCCCTTCGATGTTGTTGATAAGCCCGGTTTGCGGGTTAATGTGGATTTGCAGACTATTTTTCACCAGACGTATATCCTCTTTGTCCTGCCAGCCAAACACCACGTTGTCTTTGCTGAGACTGACAAAGTAAGGGTCTCCCAGCAGCTTTACCACATCTGCCTGCCTCATGCCTACATGCACTTTTTTAGCATCCGTACAATTGATATGGGGTTCAATGCCGCACGCAGTTTGCAAAAACAGCAGGCCGATGTAAAAACAGAAGCGTGGCATGGATTTCAAAGCAGACGTCCAGCACTCGCACATGTCATCCAAGATTGTTTCCATTTCCGGAATTCTGATTTCAAGACTGCATCATTTATTGGAACACCAGACTATTGCATACTGTCCCACATGAAGTTGTGCCGTTCGGCACAGTCTCTTCTGTTTTCTAATAATTCTGCGGAGGTTATCCCCATGGCAAAAGCAATTGGTTATGCCGCTTACGATCCCAAGAAGCCGTTGGCCCCTTTTAATTTCGAACGTCGCGAGGTAGGTGCCAATGATGTCGAAATCGAAATCCTGTTTTGCGGCGTTTGCCACTCGGATTTGCACCAGGTACGCGATGAATGGGGCAACTCGACTTTCCCCATGGTGCCGGGGCATGAGATTGTTGGCCGCGTGACCAAGGTCGGCAGCGCCGTCACCAAGTTCAAGGCAGGGGATCTGGCGGGTGTAGGCTGTCTGGTGGACTCTTGCCGCAGCTGCCCGGATTGTGAAGACAGCCTGGAGCAATACTGTAACCACGCGGTGTTTACCTACAACTCACCGGACAAGCAAATGCCAGGGCAATCCACCTATGGCGGTTACTCCAACCTGATCGTGGTGGAGCAGCGTTTTGTGCTCAAGGTATCGGAAAAACTGGACCTGGCAGCAGTCGCGCCTTTGCTGTGTGCTGGCATCACCACCTACTCCCCCCTGCGCAATTGGAAGGTCGGCCCGGGTCAAAAGGTCGGTGTGGTCGGCCTCGGCGGCTTGGGTCACATGGCCGTGAAATTTGCGCATGCCTTCGGCGCTCATACCGTGCTGTTCACTACCTCAGCCAGCAAGGTGGAAGATGCCAAGCGCCTGGGTGCGGATGAAGTCGTGATCTCCAAAAACCCGGAAGAAATGGCCAAGCACGCACAGAGTTTTGATTTTATTCTGAATACCGTGGCCGCACCGCATGATCTGGATCAATACACGGCGCTGCTGAAGCGCGATGGCACGCATTGCCTGGTTGGCGTGCCGGATAGCCCTCACCCGACGCCGAACATTGGCAACCTGATCTTCAAGCGTCGCTCGCTGGCGGGCTCGCTGATTGGCGGCTTGCGCGAAACCCAGGAGATGCTGGATTTCTGCGCCGAGCACAATATCACCTCGGACATTGAGTTGATCAAAATCCAGGACATCGAGAATGCGTTTGCACGCATGTTGAAGAGTGACGTGAAATACCGCTTTGTGATTGATCTGGCCAGCCTGAAACAGGCCGCCTGATAAAAAAGCGATGCACTGCCCGCCCCCGCCGCCTTGCGCCGGGGGCTTTTTATTATCTGCCCGACATTCAGGTACACTGGCGGATCCATTGATACACAGGACAACATTATGGCCGGTAGCAGCTTGCTCACCCTGATCGACGACATTGCCACTATTCTGGATGACGTTTCCGTCATGACCAAGGTAGCCGCCAAGAAAACCGCCGGGGTACTGGGCGATGATCTGGCGCTCAATGCCCAGCAGGTGGCCGGAGTAAAAGCTGACCGCGAACTGCCCGTGGTGTGGGCCGTGGCCAAGGGATCCTTCATCAACAAGCTGATACTGGTGCCGACGGCGTTGTTGATCAGCGCATTTTTGCCCTGGGCCATCACGCCTCTGCTCATGCTGGGAGGCGCATTTTTGTGTTTTGAAGGCTTTGAAAAAATCGCGCACAAATACCTGCATGGCGCTGAAGAAGAAACCCGACACGCTGCACAAGCCCAGGCACTGAGCGACCCCGCTGTTGATATGGTGAGTTTTGAACGCGACAAGATCAAGGGTGCGGTGCGTACCGACTTTATCCTGTCGGCAGAGATCATTGTCATCACGCTGGGGACAGTGGCTGGAACCACTCTTGCCAAGCAAATCTCGGTGCTCACCGGCATCGCGGTCATCATGACAGTCGGCGTGTATGGTCTGGTGGCGGGTATCGTCAAACTGGATGATGGCGGGCTTTATCTGGCACAGCGTCGTGGAGCGTCGTTATGGGCCGTATTCAGCCGCAGCCTGGGGCGCTTGCTGCTGGCGGGTGCACCATGGCTGATGCGCACACTTTCCGTGGTGGGTACCGCGGCGATGTTCATGGTGGGCGGCGGCATACTGGCGCATGGCTTGCCCTGGCTGCATCACCTCGCGGCAGATGTGCAAAGCACGGTAAGTGCCAGCGCAGGCAATGCGGTTGCCTTGCTGGCGACGATTACACTGGATGCCATTACTGGCATCGTGGCAGGTGGATTGATCGTGCTGGTGGTGACTATTATTCAGCGGCTGATACGCCGCAAGTAATCTGCGTGAAGGCGGCAGCCCTTATGAAAACCACGAACAGGGCTGAGGAATGCTCAGCCCCGAACGGGTTGCAAAGGCTCGAAGCTTAGCGAAGCAGAGTTGATGCAATAGCGCAGCCCGGTAGGCTTGGGGCCATCAGGAAACACATGCCCGAGATGCGCATCGCAGACATTGCACAGCACCTCGGTGCGTATCATGCCGTGGCTGATGTCCCGCTTCTCACGCACATTGCCCGGGTCTAGTGGCTCAAAATAGCTGGGCCAGCCACAGCCCGCATCAAACTTGGTATCCGAGGCAAACAACGGCGTACCACAGCACACACAGCGATACACTCCAGGCTCAAAGCGAAACGCATATTCACCGGTGCCAGGACGCTCGGTAGCGGCTTTGCGGGTGACTTCATATTGCAATGGCGTCAGCTGGGCGCGCCATTCTTCATCGGTTTTGATGACAGTTGCCATGATGTTCTCCTCACGATCAGCCTGACGTTTTGCCATCAGGGTTTCGATCAGTTTTAACCGAAGCGCTGTTCGAGCCATGGGTCCGCCTCGTTGTGATATCCACGCACTTCCCAGAAACCGGGACGGTCTTCCGCATGCAGTTCAATGGCCTTCAGCCATTTGGGGCTCTTCCAGGCATAACGTTTGGGCACGACCAATCGCACCGGCCCGCCATGCTCAATACTCAGCGGCTGACCAAACACGCTGTGGGCAATGATCACATCATCATCCAGCAGGGCTTCCAGCGGCAGGTTGGTGGTGTAGCCATCGTAGCAATGCAAGGTCACAAAGCCAGCCTCAGGCAAGGGGCCAGCGCGCAGCAACAGTTCGCTGGCCGATATACCTGCCCATTCCATATCCAGTTGCGACCAGCGGGTAACGCAATGAAAGTCCGATACATCTTCTATCTGCGGCATGGCCTGATAGGCAGCCCAATCCAGCGTGATGTCATGCTGCACCAGGCCAAACACGCGCAATGACCACTCATTCAAGGGAATATCAGGCTGGATGCCCAGATCAAGCACGGGGAAATTCCTGACCTCGGTCTGCCCAGCAGGAATGCGCGCGTTGGCGCTGACCTTGCCCGGCTTTTGCAAGCCGCGCTTGGCGACGGCGACTTTGGCAGCAATGAGTTTTTCCCAATCCGGCATGTGATGGCTCCTGTGGACTAGCCCGCCCGGGCCGTCGGTTAGAAAAGAGGGTCAGGACTTCTTTTTGAAGCTGTCCAGAATCAGCAGGGCGACGCCCACGCAGATCGCCGAATCGGCCACATTAAACGCGGGCCAATAGAAACTCTGGTAATGGAAGAACAGGAAATCCACCACATAGCCCAGCGTCAGTCGGTCATACAGGTTGCCCAGCGCCCCGCCTAATACTAGGGCCAGCGCAAAACAGAAAAGTTTCTGTGTGGGATGGCGGCGCAGCATGAACAGGATAATGCCCGATGCAATCAGGGCAATCGCACTGAAAAAGACGCGCTGCCAGCCGCCAGCCTGGCTGAGGAAGCTGAATGCCGCGCCTTCGTTGTGGTACCGCACCAGATCAAAAAACGAGGTAATCGGCAGATGCTCGCCATAAGCAAATGCCTTGACCACCAGATGCTTGGTATAGAGATCGAGCGCAATGACCGCCGCGCTAAGCGCCAGCCATTTACGCATGCTGACGTGGCTCACCGGCACCAAACAGATTGCTGACGCAGCGGCCGCAGAGGGTCGGATGCTCAGCATGCGCGCCAACATCAGCGCGGTAATGCCAGCAACGATCGCACTTGGCATGCGCGCTTGGCGCTACCTGGATTTCAACTGGGCCGCCTTGACGCAGATGCAAGGTCGCGCGCGAGGTGATCAGCACAAAGCGCAAATCGTCGCCCAGGCGAGCCAGCGAAGCATGGACGGCACCATCGGCATAAATATCCAGCTCAGACTGCAGCGAGGAGCCTACCAGGCCAGCAGCGCGCTTTTCTTCAATCGCCTTGTTGGCCAGTGAACGCACCTGTGTGATGTCTCCCCAGACACGGATATCTTCATCGCTCATGCCATGCGCAGGCAGCGTGTACCACTCTTCCTCAAACACGCTATCGTCCGCGCTCAAGCCCAGCGTCTGCCAGATTTCATCGGCGGTAAAGCTGAGGATAGGCGCCATCAGGCGCATCAGCCCGTGCGTGATATGGTAGAGCGCGCTCTGCGCGGCACGGCGCGCATGCGAACTGGCGCCGGTGGTGTAGAGGCGATCTTTCAGGATATCCAGGTAGAAACCGCCCAGGTCTTCTGAACAGAAGCCGACAAATTTCTGCACCGCGAGGTGGAACTCATACTTGTCGTAATCCTTGACGATGGATTCCTGCAGTTGCGTGGTCAGCACCAGCGCGTAGCGGTCGATTTCCAGCCATTGATCCACGGGCAGCAAATCCTTGCTGGCATCAAAGTCAGCCAGATTTGCCAGCAGGAAGCGCAAGGTATTGCGAATGCGACGATAGCCTTCGGCCACGCGCTTTAGGATTTCATCGGAGATGGTCAGCTCGCCGGAGTAATCAGTGGAAGCCACCCACAGACGCAGGATATCGGCGCCATAAGTGTCCATCACCTTTTGCGGCGCCACGACATTGCCCTTGGATTTGCTCATCTTGTGACCAGCACCATCCACGACAAAACCATGTGTCAGCAAGGCGTTATACGGCGCGCGGCCATCGATGGCACACCCCGTCAGCAGGCTGGACTGGAACCAGCCGCGATGCTGGTCCGAGCCTTCCAGATACAGATCAGCCGGGCTGCGCAGCTCTTCACGCCGCTTCAGCACAGCCGCATGCGTGGCGCCGGAATCAAACCAGACGTCCAGGGTATCGGTGACTTTTTTGTATTGCCCGGCATTGTCCGGCGCATGCTGGGCGAGGAAGGCAGCGCCATCCAGCGAGAACCAGGCTTCGACGCCCTGTTGTTCCACTTGCAGCGCGACGGTTTCCAGCAGGCGCATGGTGTCAGGATGCAGCTCGCCGGTTTCCTTGTGCACGAACAGCGGCATGGGCACACCCCAGTTGCGCTGACGCGACACGCACCAGTCCGGACGATTCTTGATCATGGCTTCCAGGCGCGCACGTCCCCATGTCGGGAAGAACTCGGTGGCATCGACCGCCTGATTGGCATGTTCACGCAGGCTGGTGCCGGTCTTGTCCTGGGCATTCATGCCGATAAACCATTGGTGTGTTGCTAGTTGCATCAACGGTGTCTTGTGGCGCCAGCAATGCGGGAAGCTGTGATTCAGACGCGCGCTGGCAAACAGCACACCGTTTTCCTGCAGCTTGGCGAGGATGACCTTGTTGGCTTCCTGACGGTTGAGGCCACGGATCGCTTCCAGTTCAACCAGATCACTAGTGAAGAATTTGCCATCCCCACCGATAAGCACCAATGGCTTTTCATTCGGGTAATGTGCACGCATCACCAGCCAGTCGTCGTTACCATGGGCAGCCGCCGTATGCACGAGGCCGGTACCAGCATCGGTGGTGACATGCTCCCCCGTGATCACGGGCACCTGACGATTATCGAAAGGATGCTGCAGCATAAAGCCCATGAGGCTGGCGCCTTTGCAACTGCCCAGCGTCGTCGCATCTTCTTCGCCATAACGCTTGAGCGTAGCCTCAGCCAGGGCATGCGCTAACACCAGCAAGCCCTTGCTGGTGCGGATCACATCATAATCCAGCTCCGGATGCACGCTCACTGCCTGATTGGCAGGCAGGGTCCAAGGGGTTGTCGTCCAGATGACGGCATACACGTCACCGTCCAATGGCGTATCAAAAACGGCACTCAGTGCAGCGTTGTCAACAAAGCGAAACCCCACATCTATGGCAGGCGAATTGACATCCTCGTACTCCACTTCGGCTTCGGCCAACGCAGAGCCGCAGTCCACACACCAGTGCACGGGTTTGCTGCCCTGATACAGGTAACCATTCTGATAGATCTCGCCAAGAGCGCGCATGATGTCGGCCTCGGTCTTGAAATCCATGGTCAGGTAGGGATGATCCCAATCGCCGAGTACGCCCAGGCGGATGAAATCCTTCTTCTGGCGCTCGATCTGTTCCTTGGCATATTCGCGGCACAGCTCGCGGAAACGGGCAGGATCAATATTCTTGCCGTGCTGCTTTTCCACCATGAGCTCGATAGGCAGGCCATGGCAATCCCAGCCCGGCACATAGGGCGCATCAAAACCGCTCAGGGTCTTGGATTTGACGATGATGTCCTTCAGGATTTTGTTAACGGCATGACCGATATGAATATCCCCGTTGGCATACGGCGGGCCATCATGCAGGATGAATTTCTGCTTGCCCTGACGTGCCTTGCGGATGCGCTGGTAAAGTTTTTTATCCTGCCAGGCTTTCAGCCAGCCTGGCTCACGCTTGGCGAGATCGCCACGCATGGGGAAGCTGGTTTCCGGCAAATTAAGCGGGTATTTGGTTTCGTCGGTCATGAACGCGTATCTTTAAGTTGAGCCGTATGGTTTGCAAAAGTGAAACGGTATTATAAAAAATCAGGCACCCTGATCAGCCACCCTGGCTTGCAAAAAAGGTGCGGGCCTGGGCACTATCCAGCGCTATCTGTTGCTTGAGCGCATCCAGCCCGGGAAACTTCATTTCATCACGCAGCTTTTTCAGAAAGCTGACATGGACATGGCGGTCGTAAAGGTCGCCGCTGTAATCCAGCAAATGGACCTCAAGACTCAGGCGCGGGGTTCCGGCAATGGTCGGGCGCACGCCAAGATTGGCCACACCCGGCAAACCGTCCAATTTTACCGCATATACCCCGGTCAGTGCAGGCCGTTCGTGCCGCATGTGTATGTTTGCAGTGGGAAATCCCAACTGGCGCCCCAACTTGCGTCCATGCACCACCTTACCGCTGATGCTGTAGTAACGTCCCAGCAAGGCACTCGCCAGAGGCAAGTCGCCGTCATGCAGCGCCTGACGCACGCGCGTGCTGGAAATGCGATCGCCATCCAGCTGAATCTCTGGCACGCTTTCCAGTGCAAAGCCGGCCTGGCGCAGATCGTCCAGCCCACCCTGGCGCCGCGCACCAAAGCGAAAGTCATCGCCCACCAGTATGGCTTCGGCATTCAATTGCCCGCGCAGAATGTCCTGCATGAAGGCGGAGGCCTCCAGCGCGGCGAAGCGCTGATTGAAATGGCAAACATAGACATCGGCCACCCCGGCCTCGATAAAGTGTTCGAGCTTCTCACGCAGCGAGGTCAGGCGCGCTGGCGCTTGTAAAGGCGTAAAAAATTCACGCGGATGTGGCTCAAAGGTCATTACCACGGGTTGCAAACCTCGCGCCGCCGCCACCTGCACCAGCTGGCGCAACAAGGCCTGATGGCCAAGGTGTACGCCATCAAAATTGCCTATCGCCAGCGCTGCCGGGGGGCGCTCTCCACTTGCAGGAAAATGTCGGAATACCCGCATCAGATAGCCACCCGCCGCATGAAGTCCTTGGGCCGTATGCCCATCAGCCAGAGCGCAGCAAAATAAGAAACCGCCCCCAACGCTACCAGCATGGTCACGGAAGTCAGCTTGGCCAGCAACTTGAGGTGCATCCAGTGCTGGTTGTCGCCCATGGCGACATACAACACACCGCCCATCACGGAAACCGCGGCCAGCAGCTTGAACATGAACATCCACCAGCCAGCTTGCGGCTTGTAGATATTGGCTCGGCGCAGGTAAAAATAGAGCAGCCCGGCATTCAGGCAAGCGCCCAGCCCAATGGCCAGCGCGAGCCCGGCATGCTTGAATGGACCGATGAACAGCAGATTCATCGCCTGCGTCGCCAGCAGGGTAAAAATGGCAATCTTCACCGGGGTTTTAATGTCCTGACGCGAGTAAAAGGCAGGCGCCAGCACCTTGACCAGAATCAGGCCAAGCAGCCCCAGGCTGTATGCCATCAGGGCCTGCCGTGTCATCCACACATCCTGTTCGGAAAACGCGCCATAGTGGAACAGGCTCGCAACCAGCGGCACGGCGATCACCGCCAGCGCCACCGCCGCGGGCAAAGCCAGAATAAACGTCAGGCGTAGCCCCCAGTCTAACAATTGCGAGTATTCGCCATCGGCCTTGTCCGCAAAGCTTTTGGACAGGCTGGGCAGCAGGATGGTCCCCAGGGCAACGCCAAGAATGCCGGTCGGAAACTCCATCAGGCGGTCTGCGTAATAGAGCCAGGAGACGCTGCCAGTCTGCAGAAACGAGGCAAAAATGGTGTTGATGAGCAGGGAAATCTGTGCGATCGACACCCCGAAAACCGCCGGGCCCATCAAACGCAAAATACGCCATACCCCTTCATCCCCCAAGCCGAGTCGTATGCGGGGCAGGAGACCGATCTGGCGCAAATATGGCACTTGATACACCAGCTGCAACACACCGCCAGCAAATACCGCCCACCCCAGTACCATGACAGGAGGATCAAAGTAAGGCGCAAAAAACAGCGCGGCCACAATGAAGGTGATATTGAGCCAGACTGGCGTAAAGGCAGGCACCGAAAACTTGCTATAGGTATTCAGCACGCCGCCCGCCAGCGAGACCAGCGAGATAAAGAAGATGTACGGAAACGTCACCCGCAATAGCGCCACGGTCATGGCGAATTTATCCGGTTCGGATTCAAAGCCGGGCGCACTGATATACACCACCCAGGGCGCTGCCAGCATACCCAATATTGTCACGACGATAAGCGCGAGTCCCAGCAAAGTGGCGACATGATCCACTAGAAGACGGGTTTCTTCGTGGCCGCGCCGGTTTTTGTATTCGGCCAGCACAGGCACAAATGCCTGCGAAAACGCGCCCTCGGCAAACAGGCGACGCAACAGATTGGGGATTTTGAAGGCAACAAAAAAAGCGTCGGTGTATATACCTGCACCAAACACGCGAGCAATCAGCGTATCGCGCACAAAACCGAGAATGCGCGAGACAAAGGTCATGCTGCCGACAGTAGCCAGAGCTTTTAAGAGGTTCATTACGCCAGTATTTTCAATTAATATTCTGCCACCGCCGTGGGTTGGCGCGGAGCCATCTATAAAATGCGCGTGGCCTGCGAAGCCACTCTTTAAGTCCAATAGCTGCAAAAATCACTCATGGACATCGGGGTCTAAACCAAGGCGCAAACCCGGCAATGAGTGCATCGGCACGCCGATAGCAGCGGCATACCTAACGCCATGAATACAAGCGCATGATTTTAGCATGCCCACACGGCAAGCCTAAAGCGCAACATGCGCGAGACAACTTGCACGATGGCAAAAAAACGGCTAATATGCTCGGCTTCGAATTTACAAACTTGATTAGGATTATCCATGGCTAATAGCGCACAGGCGAGAAAACGTGCCCGTCAGGCAGTTAAGCAACGCGCCCACAACGCCAGCTTACGTTCCACTCTGCGCACCGCGATCAAAAAGATCATCAAAGCGGTTGAAGCAGGTGACAAAGCTGCCGCACAAACTGCTTACATCGAAAATGTAAGCGTGATTGATCGTATCGCGGACAAGAATATCATCCATAAGAACAAGGCCGCTCGCCATAAGAGCCGCCTGTCTGCCTCTATCAAGGCCATGGCATAGTATTCAAGCTACATAGCTGCAAGCAAAAAAGCCGAACAGATGTTCGGCTTTTTTATTGGTGTTAGCGCCCCAACCCCAAACTCAGACCACCCGCCATCCTTTATCAATGGCGCCAATCCAATACACCCGCATTCGGCTCCAGGATATTCAGCTAGCAAGAGACCTGAACCGATCTAAAAAACCAAGCGCAACAAAACAAATGAGGGTGCAAACTTCGCACCCTCACATCGACCAACTTTCTTAATAAAATCTCTTGTGGTGCGTTACTCGCCAATCCCCAGAGCCTCACGGGCTTGCATGGCTAAACCATAAGCATTATCCGCATTCACATCCACCACCGTAAAATGGCCCATCTTGCGACCAGCACGGGGCTCATGTTTGCCATACAAATGCAGCTTGAGTGCTGGCACGGCAAACGCAGCGGCCCAATCCGGCTCGCCATCGTGCCAGATATTGCCCAGGATATTCACCATGACAGACGGGCTATGCAAACGCGCATCGCCCAAGGCGTGTCCGGTCAGCACGCGCACCTGCTGTTCGAACTGGTTAGTCACGCAGCCATCCAGCGTGTAGTGCCCGGAGTTGTGCGGCCGCGGAGCAATTTCATTCACCAGAATCTGGTCGCCACAGACAAAAAACTCTACACCCAGCACGCCAACGTATTCCAGCTTCTGTGCCAGTTCAATCGCCAGCGCCGTGGCCTTTTCGCGCAAGGCATCACTACAGCGCGCAGGGGCAATGCTGATATCCAGAATGCCATTCAGATGGCTGTTTTCTGCTACCGGGAAGGTAGCCACATGCCCATGTACATCGCGCGCCAGCACCACGGAAACTTCAAGATCCAGCGCCAGCATTTTCTCCAGCACGCAGGTCTCGCCGCCAAACTGCTCAAACGCCGCTTCAGCTTCCTGGCGCCCACTTATCCGCGCCTGGCCTTTGCCGTCATAGCCAAATCGCGCCACTTTCAGAATCGCCGGGTAAATCGCGGTATCCACCGAATTAAAATCAGCAGCGGATTCAATCACATGGAACGGCGCCACTGGCAAGCCAGCATCGCGTATGAAGTTTTTTTCCTTGACGCGATGCTGCGCGGTGGCAACTGCGGCCGCAGCCGGACGCACAATGCGGGTCTGCTCAAAAAACTCTAGCGTTTCGGCCGGGACATTTTCAAATTCGGTGGTAATGGCAACACAGCTCTGCGCCATGGACTCAAGCGCCTCACGATCATCGTAAGCCGCGCACAAATGCACATCGGCAATCTTGCCTGCCGGGCTATTCAGATCAGGATCAAGCACGGTCACCCGGTAACCCATTTCATGTGCAGCAATCACAAAAAAACGGCCCAGTTGGCCGCCGCCCAGCATGCCGAGCATGGCAGGCGGCAAAATCTTGGAAGAAAGTTCAGCTAATTTCACGCTCAAGGTTGCTCCGATAATTGCATGGCAAATACTTTGTCGGCCTGGGCCGCACGGAATTCATTCAGCTTGGTGGCCAGCGCAGCATCCTGTGTCGCCAGCATGGCGATGGCAAACAAGCCAGCGTTTGCCGCCCCGGCTTCGCCAATGGCGAATGTAGCGACGGGGATACCCTTGGGCATCTGCACAATCGATAACAGGGAATCTTGCCCTTGCAAATGCTTGGAGGGGACAGGCACGCCCAGAACAGGCAGTATGGTCTTGGCTGCGACCATGCCGGGCAAGTGAGCAGCACCGCCAGCACCGGCGATGATTACCTTGAAGCCACGCTCAGCGGCCTGCTCGGCAAACTCGAACATCAGGTCCGGAGTACGATGAGCCGACACCACGCGAGCTTCATATGCGACGCCAAAATCAGCCAGCATTTGCGCCGCGAGCCGCATGACGGGCCAATCGCTATCAGACCCCATGATGATGGCGACTTGCGCCTGTGTTGTAGACATGGAAGCTACCTTTACAAAAGAATAAGATTATCGCGGTGAATCAGCTCGGCTTCATCCACATAGCCCAGTATCTGGGCAATATCCGCGCTGGGCTTGCGCAGGATGCGCGAGGTTTCACTGGCACTGTAGTTTACGAGTCCACGGGCAATTTCCTGCCCCCGCTGATCAAAACACGCCACAGCCTCGCCACGCTCAAAACTGCCCTCGACCGAAAGCACGCCTATTGGCAGCAAACTTTTGCCATCTTCGCGTAGCGCTTTCACGGCGCCATCATCCATGATGACCTTGCCGGAAAGGCGCAGATGATCTGCCAGCCATTGTTTTTTAGCCATCAATTTCACCTGGCCTGCTTGCAGGTGTGTCCCCACCGCTTCACCCGCGGCCAGACGCACCAGCACTTGTGGTTCACGGCCTGAGGCGATCACGGTATGGGCTCCACTGCGTGCCGCACGCTTGGCCGCCAGTATCTTGGTCAGCATGCCACCAGTACCGACACTGCTGCCCGCGCCGCCTGCCATGGCTTCCAGTTCGGGAGCACCCGCCACCGCGTGGTTAATGAACTGGGCATCGGGATTTTTGCGTGGATCAGCCGAGTACAAACCCTGCTGATCGGTAAGAATAACCAGCGCATCCGCTTCAATCAGATTGGCCACCAGCGCACCCAGAGTGTCGTTATCCCCAAAGCGGATTTCGTCGGTGACGACCGTATCGTTTTCATTGATGATGGGGATGACCCCGAGATCAAGCAGGGTACGCAATGTGCTGCGCGCATTCAGGTAACGCTTGCGGTCTGCCAGATCATCATGCGTCAGCAGCACTTGGGCGGTGTGCAGACCGTGTTTGCTGAAGCAACTTTCGTACATCTGCACCAGCCCCATTTGACCAACAGCCGCGGCGGCCTGCAACTCATTTACGGCCTTGGGCCGTTTTTTCCAGCCCAGGCGCTGCATGCCTTCGGCAACCGCACCACTGGAAACCAGCACCACTTGCCGCGACTGCTTTACCAGATGCGATATCTGGTCTGCCCAGGCGGCAATCGCCTGCCGATCCAGTCCCTCACCATTATTGGTGACCAGACTTGAACCTACCTTGACGACAATGCAATCAGCCTCAAGCAGCAGGGAGTCCATCTTGATCCTCTTGCGCATGCTCACCCGCGCGTACAGATTCGATATGTTCCATGATGGCGTAGGTCAGCTCTTTGCAACCGATGCCTGCCAGCGCCGATATGGCAAATACACGGCCTTCCCAGCCATAATCGCGCACAAATGCCGCGACAACCTCTGCACTGTCAGACAGCATGTCGACCTTGTTCAGCACCAGCCAGCGTGGCTTTTGATAAAGGGACTCGTCGTATTTGCGCAGTTCTTCCACAATCGCACGGGCTTCTTTGACTGGATCAACCGACTCATCAAAAGGCGCAATGTCGACAAGATGCAGCAACAAGCGCGTGCGTGCCAGATGCCGCAGGAATTGGTGACCAAGGCCAGCCCCTTCGGCCGCGCCTTCTATCAGCCCGGGAATATCGGCAATAACAAAACTGCGATTGGTATCCACGCGTACCACGCCCAGATTGGGATGCAGCGTGGTGAAAGGATAATCCGCCACCTTGGGTTTGGCTGCAGAGACCGAGCGAATAAACGTCGATTTGCCTGCATTAGGCATGCCGAGCAAGCCCACATCCGCCAGGACCTTCAGCTCGAAATAAAGCTCAAACTCTTCGCCAGGCTCCCCCTTGGTACATTGACGGGGAGAACGATTAACACTGGATTTGAAATGAATATTGCCCAAGCCGCCATTACCGCCCTTGGCCAGCAAAGCCTGCTGACCATGCTCGGCGAGGTCTATCAGCACTTGCTCGGTGGCTTTGTTGCTGATCACGGTGCCCACGGGCACGCGCAGTATCAGGTCTTCACCACCCGCACCGTACTGATCCGAACCGCGACCATTTTCACCGCGCTGGGCGCGGAAGGTTCGCGTGTATCGATAATCCACCAGGGTATTGATGTTGCGGTCAGCGACCGCATAGATGGAGCCACCACGACCGCCATCGCCGCCATTGGGACCGCCCATGGGCTCGTACTTTTCGCGCCGGAAGGTGGCTACGCCATTACCGCCGTCGCCGGCGTAGACCTTGATGGTTGCTTCATCTATGAATTTCATGTTTTCCAGTCAATCTCAATATCGACAAGCGCGGCTTATTATAGCAAGCCGTTTTTTCCGACATGCACGCCTGAAATAAAAAAGCCCTATCTGTGCGATAGGGCTTTTACCAACCTGTGCTGCGAATTAAGCAGGGATGATGCTGACCAGCTTGCGACGCAGAGCGCCCTTAACTGAGAAAGCAACCTTGCCATCCACCTTGGCAAACAGGGTGTGATCCTTGCCCATGCCTACATTGTCACCAGCGTGCATGCGAGTGCCACGTTGACGAACAATAATGCTGCCAGCAGAAACCAATTGGTCGCCGAAGGCTTTCACGCCCAGTCGCTGGGCCTGTGAGTCGCGGCCGTTACGGGAACTACCGCCTGCTTTTTTGTGTGCCATGTTTTATTCCTTATCTCAAGTAACTGCAGCCGAATTACTTGGCAGCAATGTTTTCGATCTGGATTTCAGTGAAATCCTGACGATGACCCTGGGTCTTGCGATAGTGCTTACGACGACGCATCTTGAAGATCAAGACCTTGTCAGCACGACCGTGTGCGACCACCTTGGCCTTGACAGTGGCACCAGCGATGACAGGAGCACCGATAGTAACGTTGTCGCCGTCAGCAACCATTAATACTTGGTCGATGGTGATGTCGCTACCGACTTCGCCCACCAACTTCTCAACCTTAAGTTTGTCGCCGGCTGCTACACGGTACTGCTTACCGCCGGTCTTGATGACTGCATACATGATCTAGCCTCGTTCGCTACGCATTCAAATGAATCGAGCATTATACGGAAAATTGGACGTTTAGCAAATCTTAATGCGCTTTTCCGCAAACAATTCGCCATAACGCCGACATTATGCCGCAGACGTTGCGCAAGGCCAACAAGCACGGGACAAGCGCTGTATATGCCCATACCCTATATGTTAAAATGCCGCATCTAATTCTGGCTGATACTCGTGTCCCTCGCTTTTATACAATCCTGCATCGCTCAAGACATGCAAGCAGTCGACGCGGTGATTCGCAAATCCCTTCACTCCGATGTTGTTCTGATCAACCAGGTTGCCGAGTACATCATCAATGGCGGCGGCAAGCGCCTGCGGCCTGCGCTGGTTCTTCTGTCCGCTGGCGCGTTTGGCGAGGTGAATGCGCGCCATCACGAGCTCGCCGCTGTTGTGGAGTTCATCCACACTGCCACCTTGCTGCACGACGATGTCGTCGATGAATCCGCCATGCGCCGTGGGCGCGCCACGGCCAACACCTTGTTCGGCAATGCAGCCAGCGTACTGGTGGGCGACTTCATCTACTCACGCGCCTTTCAGATGATGGTCGGCGTCGAAAGCATGCGCGTGATGGAAGTGCTGGCCGAAGCCACCAACATCATCGCTGAAGGCGAAGTATTGCAACTGCTGAACGTACACGATGCCGACATCACCGATGAGGCCTATCTCAAAGTCATCCATTACAAAACGGCCAAGCTGTTTGAAGCCGCCACCCGCCTCGGCGCGATTATCTGCTCAGCCTCGGAACAGGATGAACAGGCGATGGCGGAATACGGCATGCGACTCGGCACCGCGTTTCAGCTGATTGATGACGTATTGGATTTCAGCGGCGACAGCCAGGAAATTGGCAAAAATCTGGGTGACGACCTGGCAGAAGGCAAACCAACCCTGCCTCTGCTGATCGCCATGCGTCTGGGCACTACCGCACAAGCCCAGACCATACGCAAAGCGATTGAAGAGGGCGGTCTGGATGAACTACCCGCCGTCATGCAAGCTGTGCACGAGACTGGCGCGCTTGATCAGGTGCGCGCGATTGCGCGGCAGGAGGCCAAGGCCGGGTGCGACGCGATTCAGCATCTGCCGGACTCCCCTTCACGCCAGGCACTGCTAAAACTGGCCGAATTTGCAGTGGACCGCACATTTTAAGCAGTCGCAGAACCCGCGCACCAACAAAAACGCCACCAACCCGCTAAGGGTGGTGGCGTTTTTTTCAACAGACTGAAGCAGGTGCCAGAATGCGCAAGGCATCCTGGCACTACATCAATTCAATACAATCTGCTCGCCGCTATCGGCACGATAGTAGCTAAGGTGAGCGCAGGGGCTGGTATCTGGCGTGAGCGCTCCATCAAACAAGGCTCGCCCATCAACATCCACCACGGCATAGCCGTTATGGTAGAGCGTCACTTCAGCCTGCTGACGTCCTTGCCTCATGGCAAAGCTCATGTACCCGTCGTCCTCCTCTTCTCCATAGACTTCCCAGTTGGAGCGGCCGGTCAACTGCTCCATCCATCCTGGAAGATCAACCTCTACGCGGCAAACGACCGGGGCTTCCCATGCAGCTTGGACAGTGTTTTCCATCATTCGCTTCCTTTCGTTTTAAGTGGTTGGTTAAGGTGTAAGTGGCGTCGATACGGCGCAATTTCAAGTGTGACTCTACCCGACAGTGGATAGTTGCTTATATCTGTATAACGGTGCGATGATGCAGAAAGTTTAATGGAACAAGCGTATGCCCGACGTTATTAGCAATTTTCTTCAGGTATTGCAGGACTCCCCTGCCTTTTTTATTGCCGTTTCTGCCCTGCTCGGGCTTCTGGTAGGCAGCTTTCTGAATGTCGTCATTCATCGGCTACCTAAAATGATGGAAGCGGAATGGCGACTGAATTGCCAGTCACTCGATGGACAGACACCTTCAGAACCTCCGAAAAAATTCAACCTGCTGACTCCACGTTCCAGCTGTCCGCATTGCGGACATGCCATCACGGCCATCGAGAACATCCCCCTGATCAGCTACCTGGGCCTGCGCGGCAAATGCCGGGCTTGCAAGGCGCCTATCAGCTTGCGCTACCCAGCGGTCGAGCTGCTCACCGGCATCCTGACAGCCCTGGTGAGCTGGAAACTAGGCTACGGCGGCATGACGGTGTTTGCCTGGCTATTTGTTTTTGCATTGATCGCCCTGACCTTCATTGACCTGGATACGCAGCTGCTGCCTGACGACATTACGCTCCCTTTGCTATGGCTGGGCTTGCTGGTCAATCTCAATGGCGGCTTTACCGACTTATCCTCCGCCGTGGGTGGCGCCGCAGCCGGATATCTCATCCTGTGGAGCATCTATTGGCTGTTCAAGCTGATAACAGGCAAAGAAGGCATGGGCTACGGCGACTTCAAATTGCTTGCCGCCATCGGCGCCTGGTTTGGCTGGCAAATGCTGCCTGCCGTCATCCTGCTTTCATCACTGGCGGGCTCGGTCATTGGCATAGGCTTGATTCTGTTTGCACGCCATGGTCGCAGCACGCCCATCCCATTTGGCCCCTACCTGGCATTAGGCGGCATTGCCGCCTTGTTCTTCGGCCCGACTTTGGCAAGCTTTTACCTGGGCAGCTGACATGATCGTAGGACTGACGGGCGGCATAGGCAGCGGAAAATCAGCGGCAGCAGCGCAGTTTGCTGCCCTGGGTACTCCGGTCATTGATGTGGATGTCATCTCGCACCAGCTCACCGCAGCAGGCCAACCAGCTGTATTGGCGATCGCCAAGGAACTGGGAAATGACATGCTTAACGCAGATGGCAGCCTCAACCGCGCCGCTGTACGCAGCAAGGTATTTGAGGATGCTGCGACACGCCAGCAGCTGGAAGGCATTTTGCACCCGGCTATTTATGAAGAAGCGCAACGCCAGCTGCAGCAGGTTCGCAACACCGCGCCATACAGCATCATCGTGGTGCCTCTGCTGTTTGAAAGCGAACGCTACCAGCGATTGATAGATCGCAGCCTGCTGATTGATTGTGAGGAATCCATACAGATTGCCCGCACCATGCAGCGCAGCCAAATGTCGGAAATCGAAGTGAAAAACATCATGGCAGCCCAGCTCTCCCGCGAAACCCGTCGGCAATTGGCAAATGACATCATCAGCAACAACGGCAGCCTGGATGAATTACAAAAAAATGTCATCGCTTTTCACCAAAAATACATTAATCCTTGCATAGTTAGCAATTAGATTTCATAATCCACCGTAACTTTAAAAACGCTAAGCGCTCAGCCAAAAAAGCCCGTGCCCAGTTACGATTACCCATTTAATGAACGTATCCGGACGCTGCTGCGCCTGGAGGATCTGTTCACTAAAGTGCTGCACAATATGGCGGCCGGGCATGAGTATCACCATCACTGCGCGCTACTCTCCCTGTTCCAGATTCTTGATGTGATTGATCGTGCCGAATTGAAGGCGGACCTGCTGCAAGAGCTGGACCGGCAAAAGATCGTCATGACCAGCTTGCTTGGCAATCCCTCCATCGCCGAAAAAGTGCTTACCGACCTGATCGGCGAAATCGAAAATACCAGCAAAGCCCTGCGCCAGAACACCACCAAGCTTGGCCAAACCCTGCGCGATAACGACTGGCTGATGAGCATCAAACAGCGTGCTGGCATTCCAGGTGGCGTCTGCGAGTTTGATCTGCCGTCCTACCATTACTGGCTGGGGCTGGATGAAGACAGGCGCCGTCAGGATCTCGATAACTGGCTGCAGCCATTGATCAGCATTTATGATGCCTTGCGCATCATCCTGCATATTTTGCGCGGCAGCGGCAACACCGTTGAGCTAACCGCCATCAATGGCGTGTACCAGCAAATGCTGGGCGGCTCCAAACCTGCCCAGATGCTGAGATTGCAGGTCGACGATGATGTCGAATGCTTCCCGGAAGTCAGCGCCAACAAATACGCCATCAACATCCGTTTCAATAGCCTGGACTACGCGCAAAAGCCGCGTGCATGCGACAAGAACGTTAACTTCACCCTTACCCTGTGCAACCTGTAAAGCCCATCAAAAAACGCTTGGTCACCTGTCCCCAATGCCAAGCCGTATCCGAATACTCTGTCGAAAATCGTTTTCGTCCCTTTTGCTCCGAGCGCTGCAAGCTGATTGACCTGGGCTTGTGGGCAGACGAGGGTTACCGTATTGCACAACCCATAGAACCTGACGAATTCCTGGAAGAATAAGGAGTCATGCCCATGTTCCAACAGCTCAGATGTATCGCCTTATGCCTGTTATTGTCTGCCACCCAGAGCGTCTGGGCAGCCGATGCCTTGCGCATCAGCCATGACTGGGTACGTGCCACAGCACCGGGGCAGGCCGTAGGCGCAGCCTACATGACACTGACCAGCGCTGAAGACGCCACCCTGACCAAAGTGGAAAGCGATGTTGCAGGATCGGTGGAAATACACAGCATGACCATGAACGACGGTGTCATGCGGATGCGCATGCTGGAAACCTTGCCATTAAAAGCGCAGCAAGCGGTCAATCTAGAGCCAGGCGGCTTTCACCTGATGCTGTTTGATCTGAAGGCCCCGCTGAAGGCAGGCACGAATGTGACGTTCAAACTCCACGTACAGGACAGCCACGGCAAGCAGCATGTCTACACGCACAGCAGCCTGGTAAAAGCGGCAGCCGATTAGCCAGCACTCGCGTCGACCTCAGCGCGACTCCGCCTTGAAGGTAAACTGATAGCGCTGCAGCCCGGCGGCGGTTTCCACATCAATACGCGCGATCCAGTCACTGCGCCCCTGCACACACACCGGCAACGTAATATCCCCATGCCAGCGGCCATCAGGCTTCTGCAGCAGCCGGTATTTATTAAGCCCCATCTCCATGCCGTCCATGGCAAAACTGGCATGTATGGTCTGAGCACCCGCCATGGCGACATCGATACCAAAGGGCTTCAGCACCGCAGGCGACGAGGCAAACACGACATGCAGATTCTGATCACCGCAGCCGTCCACCGGTGCTGGGCAATATAACAATTTGATACTCTGCGGCATCGCTGGCGCCCGCATATAGAAATAAAGTGCGACCGCACCCACCATAAGCAACAGCGCCAATACCGCCCATTTTTTGCGCTTAGCTGTTTTCATTCCAACATCCTCTCAACATGGCAATACCGTGCGCGCCATGACGCCACGCCTCTTGCAGATGGGATGCTTGCAAACCACCCAATGCATAGACTGGCAAGGCATAGCCAGCAATGCCCTCGGCAAACCCATGCCAGCCCAGAGGCTTGGCATCCGGATGGGACAGGGTTCGCAGCACAGGGGAAAACACGACGAAGTCGAGCTCAAGCTCAGCCGCGCGGGCAAGCTCGTGTGCATCATGGCAGGAAGCCCCCACCACCAAGCCCTCAGGCTTTTGTTCCAGGGCCATCAGCGCCTGGCTGCTGAGATGCACGCCATCAGCATGCACCCTGGAGGCCAATTCCGGCGACGCATTCAGCAAGACTCTGGCACCGTAAGGGCGCGCCAGCGCAAGGACTTTAGTGGCAAAAGCCAGAAGAGCCTCTTCACTCAGATGCTTTTCGCGCACCTGTATCAGCTTCAAGCCGCCTTGCAATGCCCGCTCCAGGCGGGCCAGAAACACCGGCTCACCCAGCGCCTCCAGCTGCGTGATCGCATATATGGAGGGCAAGCTCAGCATGCGGAGCAATGGTTCGTTCGCAGGCAACAAAGGCCCGACATCCACCGCAGAAGGCCATTGCCAGGACAAGGCCTGACCTTCGCGCCCATGTGGCTCACCAGCCCATCGCCGCACCTGATAGAAATGCAATTGAACGGTACGCTCGGGATAGGCAAAGCGGCGGGTAATCCAGGGATAAGCCTCGACAATCGCGGTGCCGAGCTCCTCTTCGATTTCACGTTTAAGCGCTTGCAAGACGGATTCGCCCTGCTCGATCTTGCCTCCGGGAAACTCCCACCAACCGGCCCAGGGTTTGCCTTCAGGGCGTTGCGCCAGCAGCACTTTGCCATCTTCCCGCACCAGCACCGCCACAGCGGCATGCACCACAGGCTTATCGGTCATTGCGCATCCGGAGGATTGCTGACGGCTGCCAGTTCGCTCAGCTTGGCCTGCCCGGCATAATCACGGGCAAATTGCGAGGCAATGCGGCCACTGCGCGAGCCGCGAGCCAGCGCAAACTGCAAGGCCGCCTGACGCGCATCTTCGGTAAACGGCGTGATGCCATGGTATTCCAGCCACTGCTCGGCCACGCGCAAATAGTCTTGCTGGCTGAATGGATAGAAGGACAGCCACAGGCCAAAGCGCTCCGACAGCGAAATTTTTTCTTCAGCGGTATCGCCAGGGCGTATCTCTTCACCCAGATGCTGGGTTTCGAGATTTTCGGCCATGTACTCTGGCATGAGGTGGCGGCGATTGGAGGTGGCGTACACCAGCACATTGTCCGAGGTCGCCGAGACCGAGCCATCCAGCACCACCTTGAGCGCCTTGTAGCCAGGCTCACCAGCATCAAACGTCAGATCATCGCAGAAGACAATAAAGCGTTCGGGGCGCTCGCGCAAAATCGCCACGATCTCTGGCAATGACACCAGATCCTGCTTTTCCACTTCCACCAGCCGCAAACCATGCTGGGCAAAGTGGCTCAGCACCGCTTTCACCAGGGAAGACTTTCCGGTACCGCGCGCGCCGGTCAGCAACACATTATTGGCCGGCAGGCCACGCACAAACTGCTCGGTGTTGCGCACGATGCGCGCCTTCTGCTCATCCACATTTTGCAGGCCATACAGGCTGACATAATGCGGGTGATGCACGGCTTGCAGATAACCACGCCCCTGATGCGCAACCCAGCGCCAGGCGATCGCACTCCAATCGGTATCCTGCGCCTGCGGCAGCAAGTGCTTTTCCAGACGGTCGAGCAGGCGCTCGGCTTTCTGTATCAATTGTTCAATATCTGCCATGGATGGCCTCGTCTGAATTCAATAATCAGGAGCGATAGTCTGCATTGATCTTGACGTAATCATAGGAAAAATCACAGGTCCACACGGTGGCTTTTGCGCTACCGCGATTCAGCACCACCCGCACCGTGATTTCCGCTTCCTTCATGACGGCTGCACCCTGCGCCTCTTCATAGCTGGCAGCGCGGCCGCCATGCTCTGCGACCAGCACATCGCCCAGATAAAGCTGCATGGCGTTGACATCCAGGTCAGCGATACCGGCGTAACCGATAGCCGCCAGAATACGGCCAAGATTCGGGTCAGAGGCAAAGAATGCCGTCTTGATCAGCGGGGAGTGCGCAATGGCATACGCCACCTTGCGGCATTCTTCGCGGTCTTTGCCAGCTTCGACATGTATGGTCATGAACTTGGTAGCACCCTCGCCATCGCGCACAATGGCTTGCGCCAGTTCAACGGCGACTTCCGTCATCACCGCACGCAAAGCCTCAAACTCACTGCTGCTTTCGGTAATTTCCGCATTTCCTGCCTGGCCCGTTGCCATCAGGATCAGGGAGTCATTGGTGGAGGTGTCGCCATCGACGGTAATACAGTTGAACGAGTGATTTACCGCGTGATCAATGATCGCCTGCAAAGCCGACTGACTAACTGCGGCATCGGTCGCCACATAGCCCAGCATGGTCGCCATGTTGGGATGTATCATGCCGGAGCCCTTGGCAATGCCGGTCACTGTCACTTGCTTGCCGCCCAGCATCACCTGACGCGATGCGGCCTTGGCCACGATATCGGTAGTCATGATGGCTTCGGCCGCATCCAGCCAGCCATCGGCGCGTTGAGCTGCCACGGCTGCGGGCAAACCTGCCACCAGCCGTTCAATCGGCAAAGGCTCCAGAATCACACCGGTCGAAAATGGCAGAATCTGCCCGGCCTGGCAGCCCAGCAAGGTGGCCAGGGCATCGCAGGTTTCACGCGCATGCTGCATGCCGGGCTCACCAGTGCCTGCGTTGGCATTACCCGTATTCACTACCAGCGCACGGATCTCATTTCCCGCAGCCAGGTGTTCACGGCAAAGCGTGACTGGGGCTGCACAAAACCGGTTCTGCGTGAATACGCCTGCCACACGCGTCCCTGGGCTCAGCTGCATGACCAGCACATCCTTGCGGTCTGGCTTGCGGATATGGGCTTTGGCATAACCCAGGGTAATGCCGGCAACCGGCTTCAGGGTGGCGGCATCAGGAGCAGTAAGATGAACTGGCATGTGGAGGTTTCCCGAAAGATGGACACGAAATTAGAAAGTAGTCGCGATTTTACCCGATCACCGCGACAAGGGCATGACATGTGGAGTGGCGTAACCCTGTGAGGTCATCGCGCGCACGGAGAATAGCGCAAGCAGCCGGGCAGCAGACCGGGCTTAGTCGTCGAAGCGGGCGATTTCGATTTGGCGTTGTGCCAGCCGTTCTTTTACTTCATGACGCTGCTGGGGCGACATATCCCACCACTCGCGAATCTCGTCTATGGTGCGAAAACAGCCTTCGCACAAGCCGGTTTCTTCGTTCATGGCACAGACGCCGATACAGGGCGAGGATACAACGGTGGAATTGGGTTCAGAACTCATGGGAAACAACCTCTGGAGAATAGCCTCAGGATTATAACAAACATGCAGCGAGCTATAGGCGCAGAAAATCCTGGAGATGGCCGGGATTGATAGTGCAATGGAAAGAAGGTAGTGCAGGCCAAGATGAGACCACCTGAATAATCACATGGACCCAGCCTGTCGGCAGCAAGCATCTCCGAAGATATGATCTGGCAACACTACCGCAATGTGCCGATATAGCGCTTCTTGACAGTATCGACGGAAGGGGCGGCGGCCTCGGTTCGGGCAGGGCCTTGCTCCCCATTTAGCAAGGCCTGGTAGCGTAGCGCCTGGCGCGCCAGTTCGTCATTGCCCTGTTCAACCGCGAGCTTGATGATCGCACGGGCATACTCTTCATTTTGCGCCATCCACTCGATATCAATGACGCGGTTGGCAACCCTACGCAAGGAAACATAGAGGTGCGCAGCTATCGCTGTTTTTTCAGTATCCGCCATCAGATGATACGCTCCGCATGTTGGGAAATATCCAGCCCATCCTCCTCATCCTCGGCACTCACCCGCAGCGGACTTACCAGATTCACAAGCAACAGGATGACCCAAGTACCCACCCCGCTATACACCAGGGTGGCAATCACCCCTGTGGTTTGCGCGATCATGTTGCCATGCATGCCACCGACAGCGGGATTGGCCAGCAAGCCGGTCAGCAAGGCCCCCACAATGCCGCCTATGCCATGAATGCCAAACACATCAAGCGCATCATCCGCACCCAGCACCTGCTTCAAGCCGGTGGCGCCCCAATAGCAGGCAATGCCCGCCGCCACGCCGATGATCAACGCGCCATCTGCATCCACAAACCCTGAGGCGGGGGTAATCGCGACCAGACCCGCCACGGCGCCCGAGCACGCGCCAAGCAAGGTCGCGCGTGCCTTCACCCACCACTCCAGCGCCATCCAGGTTAACACCGCCATGGCCGTTGCCACTTGCGTGACCAGCATGGCCATGGCCGCACGCCCATCCGCCGCCACGGCAGAGCCCGCATTAAACCCAAACCAGCCTACCCAAAGCAGGGAAGCACCGAGCAAGGTATAGGTAAGATTGAATGGCGGGAAAGCAAGCCGGCCATAGCCCAACCTCGGCCCCAGCATGTAGGCGCAGACCAGACCGGCAATACCGGCGTTGATATGCACGACGGTACCGCCCGCAAAATCGAGCACGCCCTGCGCCGCCAGCCAGCCGCCTGGCTCCCACACCCAGTGCGCAATCGGCGCATAGATCAGCAAGCTCCAGAGCGCGATAAACAGCAGCATGGCAGGGAAGCGGATGCGCTCGGCAAAAGCGCCTGTCAGCAGGGCTGGCGTAATGATGGCAAAGGTAAGCTGAAACATGACAAACACGGCTTCAGGTACGCTGGAAGCGATATGGCTGACGCTGATCTCCGCCCCATCCGGGCTGAAACCCAGGCCATGCAGCAAGACCCGATCAAAACCGCCAATGAAAAAACTGGATGGCGTGAAGGCCAGACTGTAGCCCACCACCACCCATACCAGGGTGACCACGCAGGTGACCGCCAGACTCTGGAAGGCGGTCGAAAGTACATTCTTCTTGCGCACCATGCCTGCGTAAAACAAGGCGAGGCCGGGAATGGTCATCAGCAGCACCAGAGCCGTGGCCGTCAGCATCCATGCCGTATCCCCGGCACTGATCTGTGTCACCGGCACCATGCCGGGGCCAGTGGGTGCGGCATGAGCGACCGCTGGCATCAAGCCGACCCAGCTGCCAATGCCCAGCGACATCCCTGCCATCTTGCTGCTGACTGCCCTCAATATGCCCTCGCCTTCCGCTTTTTGCCCGGACTGACAACTGCCGGGCGCTTCTTTCACAGGCATATTCACGCAAAAGCCATGCCACCAATAAAAAAACCCGGCCATCAGCCGGGTTTTTTCAAGTCAGACAATACGCGATAAATCAGCTCAGTTTGCCATGGCACTGCTTGTACTTTTTGCCAGAGCCACATGGGCATGGATCATTACGCCCGACCTTGACGCCTTCGCGTTCAAAGGGCTGGCTTTCTTCCGTCGCGGAAACATCCGCAACGGCCAGTGGATCCTCACCGACGCTGGCACTCGCATCAAAGTCAGCATGCTGGTATTGCACGTTTTCCAGCTCCACCGGTTTTTCTACGGCTTCCACATCAGCTTCATTGCGCACTTGCACCAGCATGGTGATCTGGGTGACTTCACGCTTTACGGTATCCAGGAGGGCAGCAAACAACTCAAAGGCTTCGCGCTTGTACTCTTGCTTGGGGTTTTTCTGCGCATAAGACCGCAGGTGTATGCCCTGACGCAGATGATCCAGCGCTGCCAGATGCTCGCGCCAATGGTTATCAAGGCTTTGCAGCATCACGGCGCGCTCAAACTGGCGCATCACATCGGCACTGGCCTGTTGTTCTTTGGCAGCATACGCCGCCTCCGCCGCATTCAGCACATGCTCACGCAGGGTTTCTTCATGCAGGTCAGGATTTTCTTCCAGCATCTTTTGCAGGGGAATATCCAGACCCAGATCGGCCAGCAGGACTTTCTCCAGACCGGCAATATCCCACTGCTCTTCGAGGGTGCCTGGCGGGATATGGGAAGCAAAGGTGTCATTCACCACATCGGCACGCATGGCGGCGATGGTCTCGCCCACATCGGCGGCTTCCAGCAACTCGTTACGCTGCTGGTAGATCACCTTGCGCTGATCATTGGACACATCATCGTACTCAAGCAGCTGCTTGCGAATATCGAAGTTGCGGCCTTCCACCTTGCGCTGCGCGTTCTCGATGGCGCGCGTCACCCATGGATGCTCAATCGCTTCGCCATCTGGCATTTTCAGGCGCTCCATGATGGCGGATACGCGGTCAGAAGCGAAAATACGCAGCAACTGGTCTTCGAGAGAGAGATAGAAACGGCTGGAACCTGGGTCACCCTGACGGCCAGAACGGCCGCGCAACTGGTTATCCACGCGGCGTGATTCATGGCGCTCAGTGCCAATAATGTGCAGGCCACCTGCAGCCAGCACAGCGTCATGCTGCTTCTGCCAATCGGCCTTGATGGCGGCGATACGGGCTTCCTTGTCAGCGTCGCTCAGGCTTTCATCGCTGCGCACCAGCGCAATCTCTGGCTCAGGGTTGCCCCCCAGCACGATGTCGGTACCACGACCCGCCATGTTGGTCGCAATGGTGATCACGCCAGGACGACCCGCCTGCACAATGATCTGTGCCTCGCGCTCGTGCTGCTTGGCGTTCAACACCTGGTGCTCCAGCTTGGCTTCATTCAGCAGATGCGAAATCAGTTCGGAGTTTTCAATCGAAGTGGTACCCACCAGCACGGGTTGCCCACGGCTCTGGCAATCCTTGATGTCTTCGATAACGGCGCGGTATTTCTCGCCTGAGGTGCGGTAGACCTTGTCCATCATGTCTTTGCGCTGCATGCCACGATGGGTAGGGATCACGACGGTTTCCAGACCATAGATCTGGTTGAATTCGTAAGCTTCGGTATCGGCAGTACCGGTCATGCCGGACAACTTGCCGTACATGCGGAAGTAATTCTGGAAGGTAATGGATGCCAGCGTCTGGTTTTCTTTCTGGATCGCCACGCCTTCCTTGGCTTCAACAGCCTGATGCAAGCCATCGGACCAGCGGCGGCCCGGCATCATGCGGCCGGTGAATTCATCCACGATCACGATTTCGCCATCGCGCACCACATAGTGCTGATCGCGGTGGAAAAGAGATTGCGCGCGCAAGGCGGCATACATGTGGTGAACCAGGCTGATGCTGGCAGCATCGTAAAGACTGGCGCCTTCGGACAGCAAACCGGCCTCGGCCAGCAGTTGTTCGGCGTGCTCATGTCCGGCTTCTGACATCAGGACCTGATGGGATTTCTCATCCACCCAGAAATCCCCCTCGCCCTCTTCTTCCTGCTGGCGCTTGAGCTTGGCGGCGATGCCATTCATTTGCACATAAAGGTCGATGCTGTCATCGGCCTGACCGGAAATAATCAGCGGGGTACGCGCTTCGTCAATCAGGATGGAGTCGACTTCATCAATCAGCGCATAGCTGAGACCGCGCTGCACGCGTTCCTGCGAGGTGAACACCATGTTGTCGCGCAGGTAGTCAAACCCGAATTCGTTGTTGGTGCCGTAGGTGATGTCAGCCGCATATGCCTCTTGCTTGGCATCATGTGACATCTGCGAGAGATTGATACCGACGGTCAAGCCCAGGAAGTTGTAAAGGCGGGCCATCCACTCGGCATCACGCTTTGCCAGGTAATCGTTGACGGTGATGACATGCACGCCCTTGCCGGTCAGCGCATTCAGGTAGGCCGGCAATGTAGCCACCAGGGTTTTACCTTCACCGGTACGCATTTCGGCAATCTTGCCAGCGTTGAGTACCATGCCCCCGATCAACTGCACGTCAAAGTGACGCATACCCAGAATACGGCGACTGCCTTCACGCACTACTGCAAATGCTTCCGGCAGCAGTTTTTCAAGCGACTCGCCATTCTGATAGCGCTGCTTGAACTCCTCTGTTTTGGCTTTCAGCTGTTCATCGCTCAAGCTCTGCAATGCAGGCTCCAGCGCGTTAATCACCTGCACATTCTGTGCGTATTGTTTGACCAGCCGCTCATTGCGGCTACCGAAAATTTTCTTGAACAGCGTGGATAACATGCAATAACACCAACTTTCCGCCCCAAGGACGGAAACCTCTAGGTTGACTTAAACAGTTTCTGGGTATGTAACAATGCCAGCAACAACGCGCATCCACCCATGATGGACGACTTAATTCAGCAAATATTTCCTGGGATCCAGCGGTGCGCCATTCAGGCGAACTTCAAAATGCAAATGCGCACCCGTAGAACGTCCTGTAGTACCTACTCTGGCGATCATTTGGCCTTTTTCAACCCGGTCACCCACCTTTACCAATAATTCTGAGGCGTGGGCATATCGGGTCTCAAAACCTGCACCATGGTCAATCTTGACGATTTTACCATAATCGGGCGTCTGCTCTGCCGTCGTGACAAGGCCACCTGCCGCCGCGTAAATGGGCGTACCTACCTCAGAGGTAAAATCCAGGCCTTCATGAAACGCCATCCTGCCGCTGAAGGGGTCCAGACGCCAACCATAACTTGAAGAGTTATAAGCGCCATTGACGGGATGGCCATTGGGGAAAGCATTTTTCTGCACGCTCTGCTGCATCATGAATGCCTCAATAGCACTCAGCTGGTCCTGCTTGCGCTCCATCTCGAACAGCAGCTCGGATATCTTCTCCTGCAACTGCGGGACATCCAGTCCGTAGGCGCGTACTTCGGGGCCGCCGCGTCCAGGTTCGGGCTGCGCTTCTTCAGGAGTGGATGGCGAGATCCCCGCCATGCCGGAGAGCCGCTCGCTGGTGGCATCCAGTCGCATCATGCGCGCCTGCAATTCACCCAGCTGCATGGCCAGGGCATCAATATGTTCTTGGGTATTGGGGGAAACAAGGTGCAAAGCCGCCGGAATAAGCGCCTTGACGCCATGGTGCTTGCCATCTGCCTGTGGCAGAATAAGGAGGGATGTGAGCAGGGCTATGCCTGCTATCAAAAGCGCCAGAAATAGTACGACTTGCCCCAGAGTGAGAACCCTGGGTTTTGCCATTGTGTCAGAGACAATAATGATATTCACGCAATTCCCCTTTGAGAGCCCATCGGCATGCGCAAGCTGAACGCGTTATTCAAAGATAATGCCAATCTCGAAGCATTGACCAGCTTGTCGGACAGTTTGACTGCCTCTAAAAATGCCTGGAATGCTGTGGTGCCTGCTCAGCTGGCGCGCTATACGCAACCCGGTGTCATCAAGCACAAGCGCTTGACCGTATATGCCCATAACGGCGCAATTGCGGCAAGACTGAAGCTTTTATTGCCAACTTTAATCAGTGGGCTGCAAAAGCAAGGGGTTGAAGTTACTTCAATTCGGGTGGAAGTGCAAGTGCAATCTGGCACGCGGGAAACACCCAAAATACTGCGCACATTGAGCGCGCAAGCCGCAGAAAACCTGGATGATCTGGCACAGAAACTCAAAGGCTCTCCGCTGGGGGAAGCGCTCAGCCGACTGATCAGCCGGGCAGAAAAATAAGCCCGGCCCTCTCCCTTCTGAAACTAATCTCTTAACGCAAGCTCTGATCAAACTATGGAATTTTTGTACTATCTGGCAGCAGGTGCTGCAACCGGCGTGCTGTCTGGCCTTTTCGGCATAGGCGGCGGCGTAGTCATTGTATCCATCCTCGCTTATCTGTTTGCAGGCCTGGGTTTCCCCGAAAGTCATATCATGCACATTGCGCTGGGCACTTCGCTCGCCAGCATTGTGTTTACCTCGCTGTCATCTGCGCGCGCCCATCATCGCAAGGACAATGTGGACTTCGCCCTGGTCAGGCAACTGGCCCCCACCATCGTCCTTGGCACCTTGCTCGGCAGCCTGATCGTTGCCCAGATACATAGCCATGCCTTGCAAGCGATTTTTGCGGTTTTCCTCACAGCCGTGGCTTGCCAGATGCTGTTCAAGCTCAGCCCCAATCAGGCTAGCCGGGTTCCTGGTCGCTGGCTGAATGGCGTCATGGGCGTTGTTATCGGGTTTATCTCCAGTCTGGTGGGGATAGGCGGTGGCACGGTATCTGTACCCTATCTGCATTATTGCAATGTACCTTTGAAACGCGCGATTGGTACCTCAGCCGCCATCGGCCTGCCGATTGCCCTGGCGGGGACCATAGGCTATATCTACACCGGCTGGAGTGTGCCCGGCTTGCCTGCCAACAGCCTGGGCTTCATTTATCTGCCTGCGCTGGCGGGTATAGCACTGGCCAGCATTATCACCGCCCCCTGGGGCGCGGCCCTGGCACATCGCCTGCCGACGCCGATACTGCGCCGCCTGTTCGCCTGCCTGCTGCTGGCACTCGGACTCAACATGCTGTGGAAAGTCATATGAGCGGGGATGCAACATGAGCCTTGATACCAGCAAAGACAACGTCATTGAAGTGAGTGGACTGTACAAGCACTTCGATCAGGTCACCGCGATCAATGGACTGGATTTCACCGCTCGGCGCGGAGTGACCACGGCATTACTCGGTGGCAATGGCGCGGGCAAGACGACCACCATCGCCATGCTGCTGGGATTGCTGCTGCCCAGCAGTGGCAATATCCGCATACTGGGCGAAGACATGCTGAAACACCGGCACCGCCTGTTGCATCGCATGAATTTCTCATCGCCTTACGTCGATTTGCCTCAGCGCCTCACCGTGCGGCAAAACCTGACGGTATTTGGCCATCTCTATCGCCTGCCCGCGCTCAAGCAACGCATTGCCAAACTGGCAGAAGATATGAACCTCAGCCAGCTGCTGGACCGGCCTTACGGCAAACTCTCCGCAGGACAGAAAACCCGCGTTTCTCTGGCAAAGTCGCTGATCAATGAACCGGAAGTTCTGCTGCTGGATGAGCCGACCGCCTCGCTGGACCCGGACACCGCCGATGCCATACGCACGCACCTGGAGCAATACCAGCAACGCACTGGCGCCAGCATATTGCTCGCATCGCACAACATGACCGAAGTCGAGCGCATGTGCAGCGATGTGATCATGCTGCGCGCAGGCAAAGTAGTCGACACTGGCTCGCCTGATGCGCTGCTGGCGCGCTATGGCCGCACCTCCATGGAAGAGGTCTTTATCGATATCGCACGGGACCGCGCCCCACAATGAGCAAACAAGACATCCATTATTCACCACGCCGTATCGGCGCGATTGTGCTGCGCCATCTTTATCTGATGCGCACCTCCTGGCCGCGCGTGCTGGAAATGGTGTACTGGCCTACGGTGCAGATGATCCTTTGGGGCTTCATCACCCTGTTCCTCAAGGAAAACAGCCATTACGTGGCGCAGGCTGCCGGCATTCTGCTCTCTGCGGTGCTGCTGTGGGATGTGCTGTTTCGCAGTCAACTGGGCATAGCCCTGGTATTCATGGAAGAGATGTGGTCGCGCAACCTGGGGCATCTTTTTGTCAGCCCCCTGCGCCCTTATGAAATGGTATCGGCGCTGATCGTCATGAGCCTGATCCGCACCCTGATCGGCATAGGCGGTGCAGCACTGGTGGCGATTCCGCTGTTCCATTACAACATCTTTGACATGGGGCTGCCGCTCATCGCCTTCTTTTTCAACCTGATCGCCATGGGCTGGGCCGTGGGTTTGCTGGTGTCCGGCATCGTCTTGCGCTATGGCCTGGGTGCTGAAAGTGTGGCCTGGATTGCGGTGTTTGCCATTCAGCCCTTGTGCGCCATTTATTATCCTGTCGCCACTTTGCCGCACTGGCTGCAGCCGGTAGCCTGGGCCTTGCCAGCGAGCCATGTGTTTGAAGGCATGCGCGAGCTGCTGTTGCAGGGTACCTTCAATATGCATTATCTGGTCAATGCCATATTGCTGAATATTCTGTATCTGGGTGGTGGCATCGCTGCCTTTCTGGGCTATTTCCGCGCCGCTCGCCGCCGCGGATTGCTGCTGCAAATCGGCGAATAAGCGCCAGCCCGCCACAGGCCCTGCCGGAGTCATCATGCATTCCCCTGAAACCATCCCATCCACCTGGGCTGAGCGATTACCAGAACTGGCACAGCAATATGCCAGCATTCGCGAGCAACTGCGTGATGAAACCGATATACGTCCGCGGCCCGGCCTATGGTTTGAGGCATTGCGCGCAGTAAACCCGCAAGAGGCGCGCGTCGTCATTCTCGGCCAGGATCCCTATCACGGTGAAGACCATGGCATACAGCAGGCGCATGGCCTGGCGTTTTCGGTGCCTGAAGGTGTGCGCCCGCCGCCGTCTCTGCGCAATATCCTCAAGGAGCTGGCGAGCGATATTGGCGAAGCGCATATTGAAGGCGGCAACCTCAGCAACTGGAGCAAGCAGGGCGTGCTGCTGCTGAATGCCTCGCTAACGACGCGCGGCGGCGAAGCTGGCGCGCATGCGGCCTACTGGCATGCGTTTACTGAAAAGCTGATGACATGGCTGGGCCAGCGTGAGCAGCCTCTGGTATTCATCCTCTGGGGCAGCCATGCGCAACGCCATAAATCCCTGATCGCCCCGCAGCACCGCATCATCGAGTCCGTTCACCCATCGCCGCTTTCCGCGCACCGCGGATTTTTTGGCAGCCGACCATTCAGCCAGACCAACGCCGTGCTGGCCGAGTGGGGGCAAACGCCCATACACTGGTAAGCCAGCCTGGCACATGCCTCGCGGACAATAAAAAACGGCGCCTTATGCGCCGTTTTTTATTGAAAGCTTAAGCAGAGATTACTTGCTGTAGCGTGCCACGCTGGCCAGGATTTCCGCCTTGGCTTCATCGGTGCCCACCCAGCCACCCACCTTGACCCATTTGCCCTTTTCCAGATCCTTGTAGTGCTCAAAGAAGTGGGAGATAGGTGCCAACTGGAACTCAGGAATGTCGTGATAGCTTTTTACATCCTTGTACTGAGGGCAGACCTTATCAACAGGCACGGCCAGTACCTTGGCATCCACGCCGCCGTCGTCTTCCATGGTCAGCATGCCAATCGGGCGGCAACGAATCACCACACCAGGCTGCAAAGGAATAGGGGTAATCACCAGCACATCGGTCGGGTCACCATCTTCAGCCAGGGTGTGAGGGATGTAGCCGTAGTTACAGGGGTAGTGCATGGAAGTGCCCATGAAACGATCCACGAAAACCGCGCCGGACTCTTTATCCACTTCAAATTTGATCGGCTCGCCACGCATCGGGATTTCGATGATGACGTTGAAATCGTTGGGGATATCCTTGCCTGCTGGCACATTGTTCAGTGACATTACTTGATCCTTTTATCAAAAATAGGGTGATTCAGTTGTTATTTTAAACCAGCGTCTCGAATTTGAGCTGATCGGCGTTATAGGCTTTCATCTCGCCGTTGATGATATCGAAATACCAGCCGTGCAGCTTGATAAGCCCCTGCTCAATACGGGTGCGTATGAAGGGGAATGTTTGCAGGTTTTCCAGCGAAACCACAATGGCCGCCATCTCGCAGGCGCAGAGCTTGTCATCTGCCGTCTCATGGCCATGCTCGGCATTGACCCGGTCGGCCGCCCGCTTCGCCATGCCGACCCAGGGCTTGATGAATTCGCCGTCCATTCCTTCTGGAATGCCTTCAAACAGGGCCTTGATACCGCCGCACTGCCTATGCCCCAACACGATTATGTGTTGCACCTCCAGGGCGCTGACACCAAACTCCAGCGCCGCACTCACACCGTGGTAACCGCCGCCCTGCTCATAGGGCGGGACCAGATTCGCCACGTTACGCACCACAAACAAATCGCCAGGCTTGCAATCGAGCACGATGGCCGGATCGACACGGGAATCTGAACAGGCAATCACCAGCGTGCTGGGCTTCTGGCCCTGACTCAGTTCGGCAAACAGTTGCTGCTCGTCCGTCACGAAGTAGTTATCGTGAAAACGACGATAACCATCGATCAACTTCTGAAAATCCGTCATGCAGGTTTCTTTCTTCAATTGTGCCCGGCACTCTTCAACCACCCAGGATGGGATAAGGCGAAGTGCCAGGTACACCAGACCGGGGATGATGATCAGCTCATCGAGCTGGCCGATAACAGGAATAAAATCAGGTATCAGGTCAAACGGCATCACCAGATACGCCAGGGCCAACCATAGCAATGCCTTGGCTGCCATTGGCGTCTTCGGATGCGCCAGCACACGCTTGTAGACCTGGAACTCGGCCTTGAGCGTGGCGGCAAGCTGTTTCAGCTTCTGCTTCAGCGGGGCAACTCGCTGCCCGTCAGTTTGCGATAGGCTTCGCGGTACTTGTCCGCGGTTTTCTGCGCAACGTCAGCGGGTAACTCAGGGCCAGGCGCAACCTTGTTCCAGCCAGTGGATTCGAGCCAGTCGCGCACATATTGCTTGTCGAAGCTGGGTGGGTTGCTGCCTACGGCGTATTGCTCGGCAGGCCAGAAACGCGAGGAATCCGGCGTGAGCGCTTCATCAATCAGATAAAGCTCGCCAGCCGCATCCAGGCCAAACTCAAACTTGGTGTCGGCAATGATAATGCCGCGTGTCAGCGCATAGGCAGCGGCTTCGGTATACAGCTGAATGCTGATGCGGGCCACTTTTTCGGCCAGCTCTTTGCCCAGCAGCTGGGCGCATTTTTCCAGCGTGATATTTTCGTCATGGTCGCCCATCTCGGCTTTGCTGGATGGAGTGAACAGTGGCTGTGGCAATGGTGAAGCTTCTTGCAAACCTGCTGGCAGGGCGATGCCGCATACGGTGCCCGAGGCTTTGTATTCTTTCCAGCCGGAACCCACCAGATAGCCGCGCACAATGGCTTCGATCGGCAGCGGCTTCAGTTTTTTGACCACCAGCGCACGACGCGCCAGCTGGGCTTTTTCCGCCGGGTCTGACACCACGCTTTCCGGGGCAATGCCGGTCAGGTGATTGGGCACGATATGCCCCAGCTTATCAAACCAGAAATTGGCAATCTGGGTCAGCACGGCGCCTTTGTCCTGTATCGGCGTTGGCAAAATCACATCGAAAGCCGACAGGCGATCAGTCGTCACCAGCAGCATGGTCTTGTCGTCGATGTCGTAAATATCCCTGACCTTGCCCTGATTGATCAGAGGCAGGCTGTTAATGCTGGATCGCATGAGAGGTGCTGTCAAAACGGATTCCTTAATCAATATGCGTTAATGCGGTGTGCTGGCATGGTTATCTAAATCACGATCCTATTTGGATTGCAGATCCGTGCCATCGGTATAGGGGAAGCGCACATGGCCGTAACGCACCAGCAAAATCGCCATGGCAATGAGCAGGATGGAGGCCGAGACGGCAAAAATGCGCCAGGCATCCAGCTCCTTGATATCCAGTACCAGATAGCGCGCCAAGGCAATAATGCCGATGTAGAGTGGATAGCGCACTGGCAGCTTGCCCGAGCCCAGGTAATGGTTGAGCATGGTCATGACCTCAAGGTAGAGGAACAGCAGGAGCAAATCGCCCACTGTGACTGCCCAGGCCTGCCAGATATGGGCAATCTGCTGATAGGTCGCCACCACGGTCGCAAGTGCAATCACGATCAATACGATCTGCTCGACAATGCCCAGGCCATACTGGCCCAGGCTGCTAAATTTATTTGGTTTCATGCTGGCGCTCCCCAAGGTTTTTACCTGATATTGTCTTATGTGTCATGACTACGCCAGATTCATCAAATGAATCCAGCCATGCTGGCCTGAGCGCTATTTTACATGACAACCACACCCGTACGATATGCAGATAAGCAAGCACTTACGCGAGCATCACACACCCTGGCGAGGCTGTACCAGCGCGGTTAACTCGCCTTGCCGATAGCGGCGGGCCATCTCGGCACAGGCCACAGGCCGGATTCGCGATGCCTGACCCGCTGAGCCGAATGCCTCAAAGCGTGCCCGACAGATGCTGGCCATGCCCTGCGTGGCAGCCGTCAGCAGCTTGCGCGGATCAAGCTCGCGATTGTGCTGTCCACCATGCAGAAATTCCCGCGCCGACCCAATAAACGCCATGCGCAGATCGGTATCAATATTCACCTTGCGCACGCCATGCCGTATCCCCTGCACAATCTCTTCCACTGGGACACCGTAGGTTTCGGGAATCTCGCCACCATGGGCATTGATCAGTTGCAGCCACTCCTGCGGTACCGAGGATGACCCGTGCATGACAAGATGGGTGTTGGGCAAGCGTGCATGAATCTCACGGATGCGCTCGATGGCAAGAATATCGCCGCTGGGTGGCCGGCTGAATTTATAGGCGCCATGCGAAGTGCCTATGGCAATCGCCAGCGCATCCACATTGGTAAATCGTACAAAATCGGCAGCTTCTTCCGGGTCAGTTAGCAACTGACTGTGGTCCAGGTGGCCTTCGGCACCAACCCCATCTTCCTCGCCCGCCATGCCGGTTTCCAGTGAACCCAGCACCCCCAGCTCGCCCTCCACGGACACGCCAACGGCATGGGCAATATCCACTACCCGACGCGTCACTTCCACGTTGTAGGCAAAATCCGCAGGGGTAGAAGCATCTTCACGCAGCGAGCCATCCATCATCACACTGGAAAAGCCCAGCCGTATGGCCTGCACACATACATCAGCCGAGGCACCGTGATCCTGATGCATGACCACAGGAATATGCGGGTAGGTTTCAATGGCGGCCAGCACCAGATGCTGCAGGAAGATCTCGCCTGCGTATTTACGTGCCCCCGCGCTGGCTTGCAGGATGACCGGGCTATCCACCGCATCGGCAGCCTGCATGACCGCCTGTATCTGCTCCAGGTTATTGACGTTGAACGCAGGCAGGGCGTAGCCATATTCGGCCGCGTGATCCAGTGCCTGCCTGAGAGTAATGAGTGCCATGGCAAACTCCTAACTTTGGCGATGTTCCCCTACTTGGACAAGTTTCATGGTGTTGGTGCTGCCAGCCTTACCGATGGGTTGGCCAAAGGTCAGCAAAATATAATCGCCATTGGTCACCACACCACGCGAGACCAGCTCTTCTTCCGCATCAAACAGAATACGGTCAATATCATGACTGCCCACCTCCATGCGATAAGGGTAGACCCCACGGCACAGCGTCAGCTTGCGCCGCGTGTTTTGCTCTGGCGTCAGCGCATAGATGGGCACATTGTTGTTGGCACGCGATAACCAGATGGCCGACTTGCCCGACTGCGTCAGTGCGGCTATCGCCTTCACGTTGAAATGCCGTGCGCTGTAACTGGTGGCCATGGCAATCGCTTCATCGATTTCATCAAAGGTATCACGTCCCAGGCGTCGCACGCTGTCGTCGTAGTATTCTTTCTCCGCTTCCTTGCATACGCGATGCATGGCTGATACCGCTTCCACCGGAAACTGGCCGGCCGCGGTTTCCGCCGACAGCATCACCGCATCCGTGCCATCCAGCACGGCATTCGCCACATCCGATACCTCGGCCCGGGTTGGGATGGGGTTGAGGATCATGGATTCCATCATCTGCGTGGCGGTAATCACCAGCTTGTTCTTGGCGCGCGCCAGCCGGATCATGCGTTTCTGCAAGCCGGGCACCACGGCGTCGCCCACTTCCACGCCCAGATCCCCGCGCGCCACCATGATGACATCGGCGGCATCCACAATCTCTTCCAGGGCGGGTATCGCTTCTGCCCGTTCGATCTTGGCGACAATATGGGCATGGCCGCCTGCTTCTTGCACCAGTTGTCGCGCCAGTTCGACATCCGCCCCGCTGCGCGGAAACGAGATGGCGATATAGTCGGCGCTCAGGGCAGCAGCGGTCTTGATATCCTCGCGGTCTTTTTCCGTCAGCGCTTCGGCTGCCAGGCCCCCACCCAAGCGATTAATGCCTTTGTTATTGGATAGCAGGCCGCCTACCTTGACTGTGCAATAGACCGCACTACCTTCCACTGAATCCACGGTGAGCACGATACGGCCATCGTCCAGCAGCAGCACCGTGCCCGTGACGACCTCTTGTGGCAGGGTTTTGTAATCCAGGCCCACGCGCGATTGATCGCCCAAGGGGCAATCTGCATCCAGAATGAAATTATCACCGGGCCGCAGCAGTATCTTGCCATCGGCAAACTTGCCAATACGGATTTTGGGGCCTTGCAAATCGCATAGCACGCCTACCGAGCGTCGCCGCGCACGCGCCAGCTCCCGCACCAGCTCTGCCCGGGCAATATGGTCTGCCGCCTGCCCATGCGAAAAATTCAGTCGCACCACATCCACCCCGGCATCCAGCATGCGTTCCAGCACTTCACGCTCACTGGAGGCCGGTCCCAGCGTCGCCACGATCTTGGTTCTGCGTAATTCCATTGCTACCTCCTGAAATGGCCATCGTCTGCAGACCGCAAACGCTGCCACCTGAAACCATATTACCAATAACGGCTGCCCATAAAAAAAGGGGCGCGAGCGCCCCTTTTTACTGAATAGCCGCGTATCGGCTTAACCGCGTGCGCGTGCCTCCAGAATTTCAACTGCTGGCAGGGGCTTGCCTTCCAGAAACTCCAGGAAAGCACCACCGGCCGTTGAAATATAGGACACCTTGTCATAGATATCATACTTCTGAATCGCGGCAATGGTGTCGCCACCGCCCGCCAGGGTAAACGCCTTGGTCTGGGCAATGGCTTCCGCGATGCGTTTGGTACCTTCACCAAACTGATCAAACTCGAACACCCCTACCGGGCCATTCCAGACCACGGTGGCGGCATTCATGATGATCTCCGCCAATTCCTCAGCAGATTTCGGGCCAATATCAAAAATCATCTCGTCTGCGGCCACGTCACTCGCGTCTTTCAGCACCGCAGGCTCGTTGGCGTCGAATTGCTTGCCGACAACTACATCCACGGCAATCGGCACGGCTGCACCACGTGCGGACATTTTGTCGATCAGCGCCTTGGCTGTGGGCACCAGATCATCTTCACACAAGGACTTGCCGACTTCATGTCCGGTGGCCTTGAGGAAGGTATTGGCAATGCCGCCGCCCACCACCAGTTGGTCCACTTTTTCAGCCAGGCTTTCCAGCACGGTCAGCTTGGTCGACACCTTGGAACCACCGACAATCGCCACCATAGGCCGGGCCGGACAGAGCAGGGCTTTGCCCAGCGCATCCAGTTCCTGTACCAGCAGGATGCCTGCAGCAGCCACGGGCGCAAACTTGGCAACGCCATGCGTGGAAGCTTCTGCGCGGTGGGCGGTACCAAAGGCATCCATCACAAACACATCGCACAGCTTGGCGTATTTTTGTGACGTTTCGTCGAGATTCTTCTTCTCGCCCTTGTTAAAACGACAGTTTTCCAGCAGCACCAGTTCACCGTCGGCCACGTCAAAGCCGCCATCCACCCAGTCCTTGATCAGGCGCACAGGCTTGCCAAGCTTGGCAGCAATGACATCGGCAACCGGCTTGAGCGAGTTCTCCTCGGAATACACGCCCTCTTCCGGACGCCCCAGATGAGACGTCACCATGACCTTGGCACCCGCCTTCAGCGCGTGCTCGATAGTGGCCATGGATGCGGTAATGCGGGCATCCGAGGTCACTTTGCCGTCCTTGACCGGCACATTGAGATCAGAACGAATCAGTACCTTTTTACCCTTAAGGTCCAGGTCGGTCATTTTGATGACTTTCATGCCCAGCTCCTTATTTAGCGACGTGCTGCACCAGGCGCATCAGATTGCAGGTGTAGCCATACTCGTTGTCGTACCAGGCCACGACTTTGACAAAGGTCGGGTCAAGCTGAATGCCAGCATCAGCATCAAATACCGATGGGCAGGTTTCACCACGGAAATCGGTGGACACCACTTTTTCTTCGGTATAGCCCAGCACACCCTTGAGTTCGCCTTCAGCCGCGGCTTTCATCGCAGCGCAGATTTGCTCGTAGCTGGTCTCTTTTTCCAGTTCCACGGTCAGGTCCACCACGGATACATCCGAGGTTGGCACACGGAAAGCCATGCCTGTCAGCTTTTTGTTCAAGGCAGGAATCACCTTGCCGACGGCCTTGGCAGCGCCAGTGGACGAAGGAATGATGTTTTCCAGAATGCCGCGGCCGCCGCGCCAATCCTTGTTGGATGGGCCATCGACGGTTTTCTGTGTTGCCGTGGCAGCGTGTACCGTGGTCATCAGGCCACGCTTGATGCCGAATGCATCGTTCAGCACCTTGGCAACCGGCGCCAGGCCATTGGTGGTGCAGGAAGCTGCCGACACAATCGCTTCGCCCTGGTAGCTGGCATGGTTAACACCATAGACAAACATGGGGGTATCGTCCTTGGAAGGAGCCGATTGCACCACTTTTTTGGCGCCCGCATCGATATGCTTCTGGCAGGTTTCCTTGGTCAGGAAGAAGCCGGTACATTCGATCACGATATCCACACCGGCCTCGTCCCACTTGAGGTTGGCCGGATCTTTTTCGGCGGTCAGGCGGATTGTCTTGCCGTTCACCACCAGATGATTGCCTTCCACAGCGACATCACCCTTGAATTTGCCGTGCACGGAATCATGCTTCAGCATGTATGCCAGATAGTCCGGCTCCAGCAGATCATTGATCGCGACTACTTCAATATCGGTGAAATGCTGAGCTGCTGCACGAAACACCATACGGCCAATGCGGCCAAATCCATTGATACCAACCCTGATTGCCATTTGTCTTTCCTTTCCCTGATAAAGAAAAAGGGAGCCAACACTAGACTGGCTCCCTTTGACTTAACTACACACTATTACAGTACGGATTTTACGGTTTTCACAACATTTTCAACCGTGAAACCGAAGTGCTTCATCAGCACGCCGCCAGGAGCGGACTCGCCGAAGGTGTCGATACCGACCACAGCACCTTCCAGACCAACATACTTGCGCCAGAAGTCAGGGTGAGCAGCTTCCACTGCAACACGCTTCACGCCTGGGGTCAGCACGCTGTCCTTGTAAGCCTGGTCTTGTGCGTCGAATACGTTGGTAGATGGCATGGAAACCACACGCACCTTGGTACCAGCTGCATTCAGCTCAGCAGCGGCCTTGATGGCCAGATCCAGTTCGGAACCGTTGGCGATGATGATCACATCAGCCTTGCCAGACACGTCGGAGAATACATAACCACCCTTGCGGATCAGGTCAATTTGCGCAGCATCGTGCTTGATGCCAGGCAGATTCTGACGGCTCAGCACCAGGCTGGTTGGACCATCGGTACGCTCAACAGCAGCTACCCATGCCACAGCAGTTTCAGTAGCATCAGCAGGACGCCATACGTTCATGCGTGGGATGTAACGCAGACCGGAGGTGTTTTCCACTGGTTGGTGAGTTGGGCCGTCTTCGCCTTGACCGATAGAGTCGTGAGTCAGCACGTAAACAACACGTTGCTTCATCAGCGCGGACATACGCATGCCGTTCTTCATGTAGTCGGAGAACATGTGGAAAGTACCGCCGAATGGCAGCAAGCCACCGTGCAGTGCCATACCGTTCATGATCGCAGCCATACCGAATTCACGTACACCGTAGGAGATGTAGTTACCTGGCTTCTTGCCATCCACGTGCACGAAGCTGCCAGTGCTGGTCAGGTTGGAGCCGGTCAAGTCAGCGGAACCGCCGAGGAATTCTGGCAGCAGTGGAGCCAGAGCGCCGATAACGTTTTGCGAGGCCTTGCGGCTGGCAACGCCTTCTGCCTTTTCGTTGAAGTCGGCGATCATCTTGGTGGTCGCTTCCTTCCAGTTTGCTGGCAGTTCATTTGCCATGCGGCGCTTGAATTCAGCGGCTTCTGCTGGGAAAGCCTTTGCGTATGCATCGAACTTGGCGTCCCATGCAGACTCGGCAGCAGCACCCTTGGCCTTGGCATCCCAGCCTGCGTATACGTCAGCAGGGATTACGAATGGCTCGTGGTTCCAGCCGATGTTGGCGCGAGTAGCAGCCACTTCAGCGTCACCCAGTGCGGAACCGTGGCAGTCATGGCTGCCGGACTTGTTTGGAGAACCCTTGCCGATGATGGTCTTGCAGCAGATCAGCGATGGCTTGTCAGTCACCTTCTTGGCAGCGTCGATAGCAGCCTGGATCGCAGCGGAGTCATGGCCGTCTACAGACTGAACGTGCCAGCCGTATGCTTCAAAACGCTTAGCGGTGTCATCGGTGTACCAGCCTTCGATGTGACCGTCGATGGAGATGCCGTTGTCATCCCAGAAAGCCATCAGCTTGCCCAGACCCCAGGTACCGGCCAGTGCACAAGCTTCGTGAGAAACGCCTTCCATCATACAGCCGTCGCCCAGGAACACGTAGGTGTAGTGGTCAACGATGTCGTGGCCTGGCTTGTTGAACTGGCTGGCCAGCAGCTTTTCTGCCATGGCGAAACCAACGCCGTTGGCAATACCCTGGCCCAGAGGACCAGTGGTGGTTTCTACGCCAGGAGCGTAGCTGTATTCAGGGTGACCTGCACACTTGGAATGCAATTGACGGAATGTCTTGATGTCGTCGATGGAAACATCGTAACCAGTCAGGTGCAGCAGGGAGTAAATCAGCATAGAGCCGTGACCATTGGACAGCACGAAGCGATCGCGGTTAGCCCATTGAGGATTGGTCGGGTTGTGGCTCAGGTTGTGGTTCCACACTACTTCTGCAATTTCCGCCATACCCATAGGCGCGCCTGGGTGCCCCGAGTTGGCTTTCTGGACGGCGTCCATCGAAAGCGCACGGATGGCGTTTGCTAAATCTACACGAGTTGCCATTAAAATCTCCCACGGTTAAAGAGAAAAAAGGCATCTACCCGGCCGTCTCAGCCGGCTAGAAGCCTTACCTCAAATTCTTTTGGAAATCCCCTGATGCAGGGAATGTAACGCTATATAACGTTGTTGCTGCGGTACGCGTTCAGTGCCTAATTATTCCTTAGAACCCACTTTTGAGCAATACCGCCGTTTAATCAAAAGGACTAGAAAAGCTCTACTCCCCCTTCGTTTCGCTTGTTTTCGAGAGCGCCCTCTGCCACCAGCCGCTCATAATTGCAAACCCTGTTGCGGCCATGATGCTTGGCATAATACAAAGCGACATCCGCCCGGTCGATGATATGTGAGGAAACATCGTAGGCCATGATCTCGGTATAGCCGGCACTCACGGTGATACGGCCCACCTGCGGAAACTCGAATTCGGCGACGCGCTCGCGGAAACGATCCAGCACCATCTGCATTTCTTGCTGATCATGACATTCAAAAATGGCGACAAATTCTTCGCCACCAAAGCGGAACAGCAGATCGTGATCGCGCAGGCTGTAAGTCATTTGTTGCGCGAACAGCAACAGCACCTCATCCCCCAGCAGATGGCCATAGCGGTCATTCACCAGCTTGAAATGGTCAATGTCAAAAATCGCCATGTAATAGTGCAGGCCCAGCGCATCGTCTTCGCGCTGATGCCTATTTTGCACGCGGGTCACCACCTTGTTGACCTTGTGCTCGAAGGTCTTGCGATTAAGCAGCCCGGTCAGGGTGTCCTGCTCGTTATCATTAATCAGGGCAATGAAGTTCTGATACACCTGCAGCAGCATGCCGGTAATCTGGTCGAAACCGGCTACTTCGGGTGCGGTAACGCCAATCACGGCCAATGGCTTGTTTTTGGCACAGCTCACAGGATAAAGCGTGACGGTTTCACCATCTTGCCGCACGTATTGCTGACGCTGACCAGTGGCGACACACTGCTCCAGCATATGCTGCAAATCGGCAGGAATCTGAGCGCTGGGTACATCACCCCCTTCCATCACGGTAAGGGCGAATTTCTTGCTATGGACATCCTCAAGCTTGTATATGGCAACTGCGCCAGGCGCTACCAGTTCAAACAAGGCATGGGCGAGCGAAATCTCCAGCGCGTTGACATCGCGTTCGCTGGTAAGGGCGATCAGCTTGGCTAGCACCCCTTGAATGGTGGGCGAATACAATGCAGATTCAGTAATTAATGGAGGAATATACAAGCTCAAGCTTTTATTAAATGACTCACTCTTTCCATTTGAGTGAGCAGCCTATACTGGCAATTTGTTCACGTGGCCCCTGACCTGTGGCCGCAATTTGCGCCATGGCGCGGTATAAATCCCTGCTACTCTCTGGTGCAAGCTCCTTGCGCGATGCATCAAAACGCCCGCGATACTGCAGCTCGAGGTCGGCATTAAAGCCAAAGAAATCAGGCGTACACACCGCCCCATAAGCACGAGCGACATCCTGACTCTCATCAATAACGTATGGGAAGCAAAAACCGTACTCAGCGGCCACTTCCCGCATGCGCTCCGGACCATCCTCCGGGTAAGCGACAGTATCATTGGACTGGATGGCAATCGTATTGATGCCTTGCGCCTGCAATTCACGCACATCATTCACCAGCCGCTGGCGTATGGATTGCACATAGGGGCAATGATTACAGATGAACATGACAAGTGTGCCACGCTCACCGCGAATATCTGCCAGAGTCCAGATTCGCCCATCCGCGTCAGGCAGACTGAAGTCAGGTGCCTTCCAGCCGAAGTCACATACCGGGGGATTTACGCTTGCCATTTTTACCGACTGCTCCTATCTTGCCTTGATCCGCTCGCCTGCATGTCGGGTGGAGATATGCGCCCTTCAACTGAATGCGCGCAAAATCTCGTGCATACCCGATAAAAACTCGCCGCCAGCAAGCCGATCTTTTAAAATAATCCGCAATACTAACATTCACTTAGGCTCTTATGTCCAGCCCCCGCTTTTTCTCCGATGTGCCATTGACCAGCAACAGCTCGATCACCCTGCCAGCCACCGCCGCCAACCATGCTATCAAGGTACTGCGCCTGCAGGTGGGCGATGCCCTGCGTTTATTCAATGGCGATGGGCATGATTACAGTGCCGAAATCGAAACAATCCGCAAAAATGAAGTCATCGTAAAAACCGGGCAGGCTGTCGCCGTCAGCAATGAGTCCAGGCTGAAGATCACATTGGCACAAGGCATTTCAGCAGGCGACCGCATGGATTTCACGATACAGAAATCGGTAGAACTCGGCATACATACCATTCAGCCCATCAGCAGCCAGAGAAGCGTCGTCAAGCTCTCTGGCGACCGGGCAGACAAGCGACGCGAACATTGGCAGAACGTCGCCATCTCCGCCTGCGAACAATCAGGCCGCGCCTTTCTGCCCGAGGTGGGGCAAGCAACATCGCTGGCAAAGTGGCTATCAAGCGCCCCGCCATTTGCTACGCGCATTACGCTGGATCCACTGGCAAGCACACGCCTGCAAGACCTCCCTCTCCCGCAGGGACCCATATGCCTGCTGATTGGCCCCGAGGGTGGACTGACCAGCGAAGAGATTGCCATGGCCGCCTCCCAGGGCTTTACCGGAGTGCAGTTAGGCCCGCGCATCCTGCGCACAGAAACCGCCGCTCTTGCTGCGCTTGCTGCCATCAATACAGTATGGGGTGATTTTTAAGCCACAAAAAACCGGAACACCAGCCAGGCATTCAGCGAGGAAATCATCAGAAACAGAAACCACGCCAGCGCCTGGCTCATCCAGCCGATGGCAAACTCCCCCATCACCTTGCGGTTGCTGGCAAGCCGCATCAATGGGTAAATGGCAAACGGAAGCTGAAAGCTCAGCACTACCTGACTGAGTACCAGCAACTTGCCCACTGCCCCCTCACCCCACAACGACACCCCAATAAACGCCGGGATGAGCGCCAGCCCCCGGGTAATCAGACGGCGTTGCCAGCAGGGAATCTTGAGATCAAGAAACCCTTCCATGATCACCTGCCCCGCAATCGTACCGGTCAGCGTGGAGCTTTGTCCGGCCGCCAGCAAGGCCAGGCCAAACAACACGCCAGCAGCAGCCGTGCCCAATACCGGACTCAGCAACTGGTGGGCATCCTGAATATCGGCCACATCACTGTGGCCGTTGGCGTGAAAAGCCGCGGCCGCCAGTACCAGAATCGCCGCATTGACGAAAAAAGCCAGGCTGAGCGACACCACGGTATCAATCGTAGAAAGCTGGATGGCCTCGCGCTTGTCAGCCGGGCGATCGCTCACCACTCGCGTCTGCACGATGGAGGTATGCAGGTAGAGGTTATGCGGCATCACCGTTGCCCCCAGAATGCCGATGGCAAGGTAAAGCGCCTCAGCATCGTGCAAGGCGGCGCCCGATGGCACCAGGCCCGCAGCAGCAGCGGCAAAATCGGGCCCCACCAGCCAGAGTTGCACCACAAAGCACAAGCTGATGGTCATGATCAGCCCCAGCACGATTGCCTCCACCTGGCGGAAGCCTTTGCCCTTGAGACCGAGGACTATCAGCGTATCAAAGGCCGTCAGCACCACCCCCGTCAGAATCGAGCAGCCAAACAGCAGATGCAGCGCCAGGGCCGCGCCCAGCACCTCCGCCAGATCGCAGGCAATAATCGCCAGCTCCGCCATGGCCCACAAAGTGAGATTGACCGGGCGGCTGTAGTGCTCACGACACAAGCGTGCCAGATCGCGACGGCTGGCGATGCCCAAACGTATGCATAAGCCCTGCAGAAAAATGGCAATCAGGCTGGAGCTTAAAATCACGAAAAGCAGCGCATAGCCATATTTGGAACCAGCCTCGATATCCGTTGCCCAATTGCCCGGATCCATATACCCCACTGCGACCAGAAGACCGGGGCCTGCGAATTTCAGCAGCTTTTTCCAGAAGGGTAGCCCAGGGGCCAGTTGAACCGTGCCACGCACTTCGGACGGACAGAAAGGCGCTGTGGCCGTGCGCGGCAGTCGGGCAAGCAGGGATCTGATCATGAAGCCACCGATATTGATGTTATTGGAATGAAGGCGAATCAAGGCTGTTTATAGCATCGCCCTTGACTCTCGGCAAGACAGACCCATTTCATTAATTGCAAATTACGCAAAATTTATATAAAGTCTGCGCATTACATAAAAGGACACCGCCATGTCACTGGGCCAAGCCATCCGCAAACGGCGCAAAACACTCGCGCTCACCCTGCAAACCCTCGCAGCCAATGTAGGCACTGACAGCGGCAACCTCTCCCGCATCGAGCGCGGGGCGCAAGGCGTTTCCGAGTCCATGCTGCGCAAGTTGTGTCATGCGCTGGACTGCACACCCGCCCAGCTATACGCGCAAGCCGACACGGCCACCACCCCCGCGACGACACCGCGCCCCATGCAGCATCCCCAGGATTTTGTGCGCTGGTTCCGCTCGGCCGCGCCTTATATTCACGCCTTTGGCGGCCGGACCTTTGTGATCGCCTTTGGTGGCGAAGTCGTTGAAGACGGCCAATTTACCGCCCTGTCGCACGACCTCAACCTGCTCGCCAGCCTGGAAGTGCGGCTGGTGCTGGTGCATGGCGCCCGGCCCCAGATCGAATCGCGCCTGAAGCGCGCCCGCATCGAAACCCGCCTGGTCAACGGCCTGCGGGTGACCGATGCGCAAGCCATGGAAGCTGTAAAAGAAGCCAATGGCGCAATTCGGGTAGAAATCGAGGCCCAGCTCTCCATGGGTATCGTCAACTCCCCGATGGCTGGCTCGGATATCCGTGTTGCCAGCGGCAACTTTGTCACGGCACGACCGCTGGGCGTGCGCGATGGCGTGGATTTGCAACACACCGGCACCGTGCGCAAGGTCGATGCCATTGGCATCCAGAAGCGGCTGGACGACGGCGAACTGGTGCTGCTGTCGCCGCTGGGTTACTCCCCAACCGGCGAAGTATTCAACCTGACGCTGGAAGACGTGGCCGTGAGCGCCGCCGCCGCCCTGGACGCAGACAAGCTGATCTTTCTGATGGATGCCAACGGCGTACACAACGTGCGCGGCGAACTGCTGCGTGAAATGACAGCACTGAAAGCCAAAAACCTGCTGCGCAATGTAGAAAACAACACCCAGGGCAGCGGCGCACAGAATTTCAGTGAAGATGAAGCGTATTACCTGCCGGCCGCCGTACGCGCCTGTGACCAGGGGGTAGCCCGCACCCACCTGATCAGCCGCCATATTGACGGTGCCATTCTGCAAGAGCTGTTCACCTATGACGGCATCGGCACCATGGTGACCGAGCAGCCGCTGGAATCCATGCGCGAAGCAGAAATCAGCGATGTGGGCGGCATATTGCAATTGATCGAGCCACTGGAAGCCGAAGGCGTGCTGGTGCGGCGTGGCCGTGAACGGCTGGAGATGGAAATCAGCCGCTTCCATGTTATGGAACACGATGGCCGCATTATCGGCTGCGCGGCGCTTTACCCCTTCCCGGAAGAAAAAACCGCAGAGCTCGCCTGCATGGCGGTGCATCATGCCTATCGCCGTGGCGGACGTGGCGACCGGCTGCTGCAATACTGCGAAAGCATTGCCAAAGAGCAAGGCCTGAAATCGGTATTTGTCCTAACCACCCATACCGAGCACTGGTTTGAAGAGCGAGGATTCATCGAGCGCGATGTGAATGCCCTGCCGCAACAGCGGCAGCAGCTTTACAACCTGCAACGCCGCTCCAAGGTATTTACCAAACAACTGTAAAAACCAGGCCGCATGGGCGGCAAAATAGATACGGATGGGGGCTTGAAAACAAAAAGCCCGATCCCATTAATGACAACAGGAACACAATTCCCAACCTCATTAAAGGAGATTAAACATGGCCAACCTTACCCGTTTCGATCCCTTCACCGTCAACGCGCTGGATCCGTTTGACGATGTCTTCAAGGGCTTTTTCCGTCCAGTCAGCGCTGAGCGCTCCGCCGTATTGAAAATTGACGTGCAAGAACACGACGACCATTACACCGTGCATGCTGATCTGCCCGGCGTAAAAAAAGAAGACATCCACGTCACCATTGATGGCAATCGTGTGGCCATCAGTGCGGAATCCAGACGCGAACAGGATGTCAAGGAAGGCGGACGACTGCTACGCAGCGAACGTCACTACGGCAAACTGTCGCGCAGCTTTGAGCTGGCGAATGAACTTGATGACAGTCGCGCCGAAGCCCAATACCGCGACGGCGTACTGCAACTGACGCTGCCGAAAAAAGCGGCAACCAGCGCCAGAAAACTCACCATTAATTAACGTAAAGCAGCAGTTACCCAGGTAATCACAAGTTGCCTGCCCCAGCCCCGACCCACCGTCGGGGCTTTTCTTTTCTCAGGACTTTCTGCCCATACATGCATTCAGATATCCCCCGCTGACATGGGCAGGTCTCAGGCTAGGACAATCCGCTGACATTCCCCTGGTCATCAATATCGATACGATGGGCAGCGGGTTCGGCTGGCAGGCCGGGCATGGTATTCACGCCATCGCAAATCAGCACAATGAATTCCGCGCCAGCGCACAGCCTGGCCTCGCGCACCGTCAGCGTATGGCCGGCAAGCACCCCGCGCTGCGCCGCATCTGTGGTGAAAGAATAGGGGGTTTTGGCTACGCAGATAGGGTAATGGCCATAGCCGGCATCCTGCCAGGCTTGCAGCTGCGCCTTCACCTGCGCCGGGGCCGCAATATCCGCAGCGCCATAGACTGCCGTCGCGAGCTTGCGCAGTTTTTCCCACAAGCTGTCTTCATCGGCATACACCAGACGCATCGTGGACTCAGCCGCTGCCAGCCGCACCACCTCATGCGCCAGCATTTCCGCCCCGGCACCCCCATCGGCCCAATGCGTGCATAGCACCACCCTGACGCCCTGCTCCGCCATGCAAGCCTGCACCAGCGCCAGCTCGGCCTCGGTATCCTGCGAAAAACGGTTCAGCGCGACCACACAGGGCAAGCCGTAATGCGTACTGACGTTCTCCACATGCTTCTGCAGATTGGCAAGGCCCTGCTTGAGGGCCGATAGACTCTCCTGCGGCAAGGCAGAGAGGGCTTGCCCGCCGTGGTACTTGAGTGCGCGTATGGTCGCCACTATCACGCAGGCATGCGGCCGCAAACCGCTCTTGCGGCATTTGATATCGATGAATTTTTCGGCCCCCAGGTCGGCGCCGAAGCCGGCTTCGGTGACCACATAATCAGCATGCTGCAATGCCAGCCGCGTCGCCACCACCGAGTTGCAGCCATGGGCAATATTGGCAAACGGGCCGCCATGTATCAGGGCCGGGGTATGTTCCAGCGTCTGCACCAGATTGGGTTTGATCGCTTCTTTCAGCAATACGGCCATGGCGCCTTGTGCCTGCAATTGCCCTGCCGTCACCGCCTGGCCATCGGTGCGATAGCCCACCACGATATTGCCCAGCCTGCGCTTGAGATCGGCCAGCGAAGAGGCAAGGCACAGAATCGCCATGACTTCGGAAGCCACTACGATGTCAAAGCCATCTTCACGCGGATAACCGTTGGCCTTGCCGCCCAGCCCGACCACGACATGGCGCAAGGCGCGGTCATTGGTATCGAGCACACGGCGCCAGGTAATGCGCCGCACATCCAGCCCGAGCGCATTGCCTTGATGCAGGTGGTTATCGATGAGCGCGGCGAGGAGATTGTGCGCCGCTGCAATCGCAGCAAAATCGCCAGTGAAATGCAGATTGATGTCTTCCATCGGCATGACCTGGGCATGACCACCACCCGTCGCCCCACCTTTCATGCCGAACACCGGCCCCATGGAGGGCTCGCGCAAACAGATGCATACCGATTTGCCTATGCGCTGCAAGGCATCGCCCAACCCTATGGTAGTAGTGGTTTTGCCCTCGCCAGCCGGGGTCGGGCTGATGGCACTGACCAGTATCAGCCTGCCCTGCCCGGCGTCCGCAGGCACGGGCAGCTTGTGCAGATTGATCTTGGCCTTGTGGGCGCCATACAACTCCAGCGCCTCGACAGGTAGCCCCAAACGGGCCGCGATGTCCTCCATGGGAAGGATGCTGGCCTGTTGCGCAATTTCAATATCAGACGTCATCGCCATACCCCTTGTTTTTTTAGAAGATTACACCATCTCAAATGCAGCCGTTCAAGGTAAAATGCACAGCATTGCCAACGCCGAGACACCACATGCTGAACGACACCACCTCCGCGCAAAAAGCCCAGACCCTCGCGGAAGCCCTGCCCTACATCAAACGCTTTTTTGACAAGACCATTGTCATCAAATACGGCGGCAACGCCATGACCGACCCGCACCTCAAGGAATGCTTTGCCAGCGATGTTGTGCTGCTCAAGCTGGTCGGCATGAACCCCGTCGTCGTGCATGGCGGCGGCCCGCAAATCAACGAGCTGCTGGACCGCCTGGGCAAAAAAGGCGAGTTCATCCAGGGCATGCGCGTCACCGATGAAGAAACCATGGATATCGTGGAAATGGTGCTGGGCGGTCAGGTCAACAAGGAAATCGTCAATCTGATCAACCGTAACGGCGGCAAGGCTGTCGGCCTGACCGGACAGGATGGCAACTTCATTCACGCGCACAAGCTGATGATCCCCAACAAGGACAAGCCGGACGAAATGATCGATATCGGTCAGGTCGGGGAAATCAGCGGCATCGACCCCAGCCTGATCCAGTTCCTGGATAGTGGCGACTTTATTCCAGTGATCGCGCCTATCGGCGTAGGCACGGAAGGCGAAACCTACAACATCAACGCCGATGTGGTGGCTGGCAAGCTGGCCGAAATCCTTGGTGCGGAAAAACTCATCCTGCTGACCAATACACCTGGCGTACTGGACAAGGAAGGCAATCTGCTGACCGGCCTGACCCCCAAGCAGATTGACGATCTGGTGGCCGATGGCACCCTTTCCGGCGGCATGCTGCCCAAGATCAGCTCGGCGCTGGATGCCGCGCGCAGTGGCGTCAAATCAGTACACATCATCGACGGCCGGGTGGAGCACGCCCTGCTGCTGGAAGTGCTGACCGATGAAGGGGTGGGCACCCTGATCAAGGCAAAATAAAGCCAGACGCCCGCCTTGCGCCCTATCTGGATCTTTGATCTGGACGACACGTTGCACGACGCGTCCGCCCATATCTTCCCGCACCTCAATCGCGCCATGACGCATTACATCATGGACACCCTGGCGCTAGGCGAGGCAGAAGCCCATGCCTTGCGCCAGCGTTACTGGCGTATTTATGGCGCCACGCTGAAAGGGCTGATGCGCCACCATGGCACTGACCCTTACCATTTTCTGGTGCGCACCCACGAACTGATGAACCTGCCTGACATGGTGGTGCATGCCAAGCGCCTGCGACATGCCCTGCTGCGCCTGCCCGGGTGCAAAGTCGTGTTCACCAATGCGCCCATGCAATACGCTCTGCGCGTACTCAAGCTGATTGGCGTGGAAGACATGTTCGAGATTGTGCATAGCGTCGAGTCCACGCGCTTTCACCCCAAGCCTTCCGTGCGCGGTTTTCAGAGTTTGTTGCGCACCCTGCGCGCCCACCCCGGCCAGTGCATCATGGTCGAAGATAATCTCCCCGCCCTGCGGACCGCGCGTCGCCTGGGCATGAAAACCGTGCACATCACACGTCGTTTGCACAAGCCATGTTACGTATCTGCCAGACTAAACAGCGTGTTAGCGCTTACTCGTCACACAATATAGAAACAGCAGGCAGTCAGCTATTTCACTCGGCGACGTTTTCCCCTAAAATCCGCTAACCTTATTACCTAGCAAGGATGAGCAATGGCTGGAGAACGCAAACAACAGATTCTGGAAACGCTGGCAAAAATGCTGGAAACGCCCAAGCGCGAAAAGATTACCACCGCCTCTCTGGCTGCTCGCCTGAATGTGTCTGAAGCGGCGCTTTATCGCCACTTCGCAGGCAAGGCGCAGATGTTTGGTGGCCTGATCGAATTCATCGAGCAAACCCTGTTTGGCCTGATCAACAAAATCACCAGCGAAGAATCCGAAGGCATGAAGCAGGCACAGCGCATTGTGACCATCCTGCTGCTGTTCGCGGAAAAAAATCCCGGCATGACACGCGTACTGATTGGTGACGCGCTGGTGAATGAAGATGACGCGCTGCAAACCCGCATCAATCAGTTGTTTGATCGCATTGAGTCCACGCTCAAGCAAAGCCTGCGCATTGCAGAAACCCAGACTGGGCGTGAACTGCAACCCGAAGCCAAAGCCAATCTGATGCTGTGTTTTGTGGTGGGGCGCTGGCAGCAATTCGCCAAGAGCGGCTTCAAGCGCAAACCCATGGAATTCGTACAGCAGCAACTCGGGCTGCTGATCAACTGAAACTGAGGTTCAGTCGGCACAGACGCTCTGTTAACAGAGATAATAAAAAAGGCGGAACATGTCCGCCTTTTTTATTATCCGAACCGACAGCCTGACTACATTCGCGAACGGCGATAACCCACAAACATCAGCAAGCCCAGGCCCGTCAGCAGCATCACTGCCTTGGGCTCAGGAACTGGCCGCAAAGCCAGCTCGGTGGACTGGGCAGGCGCGGCTGGTGCATCAAAGCCGATATTGCTATCTGCCATGGCCGTCATGGAAAAGCGGTCGGCCCGGCCAGTATCGGCCATGGCCAGCAAGGTAGCGGTGTTGGCGGTCAAAGCCACCGGCTCATTCATGCTGAAATTGGCAGTGACTGCCTGATTGCCAGGCATTTCTGCTGCTTGTGCCGCGTGGTTGAGAGAAAGACCAACAACCGCGGCGATCAAGGAAGTACCAAGTGCTCGTTTCATGGTGCAGACTCCTTAAGTTACGTTTGGTGTAACTAAAGCAATCCGCGTGCCAACTTGCATAAGCCATAGGTTTCTGGCAAAAAATCGTCAAAAAGCGTTTAAATGCGGCGATTTATAGCATTAGCCAGTTGGCGTTCGAGCTGGCATGCACAAAGCGCGGTCAATATGCACCAGATGCATGCCTGATACGCAACAATCTGCGTGCATGCTGCTTGCAAGTGGCGTGGCTATTGGCTTCCATTGAAGGTGTAGCGAATGATAGGCAGCGTATGCCTCAGTCGCCGCGCCTGAAAGTGTCACCGCATGGTGACGTTTTTCAGGAATGTCGGACAGCCAATACTTCCTGCAAGGCACTCAGCCTGGCGGCAAATACCGCATTTTTAATTTCTTCGGGATGGGAAAACTGTCGGGCTATGGCGCCAGCATCCACCTGCATCACGGCTTGCAGCAGGTGCTTGAGATAAGCAGCTTCAGGAAAAGCTTTGTGCTCAAAGCCAGCACGGCCGCGCGAATCAGATTCGCAAGCCTTAAGAAAATCGTCAAACCGCGTCGGCTGACGCAAGGCATCCAGCTCCTGCAGAAAGTGCAGCAGGGTATCCGGCCGCATGGCGTTAACCTGATGCACCTTGCCATGAAACCTGGCCACCAGCTGCGCAAGCTCGCGGCAATCGTTGGGCACTCGCAGGCGCTTGACTACATCCTTGAGCAGATCCACGCTGCGCAACTCATGGCCGATATGCCGTGGCCAGATATCCGGCGGCGTGGTGCCCTTGCCCAGGTCATGCGTCAGAGCAGCAAAACGTACCGGCAATGAATAGCCTTGGCTGGCCGCATAATCAATCACCATCATGACATGCACTCCCGTGTCGATTTCGGGATGATGCTGGGCTGGTTGCGGCACGCCCCACAGGCGATCCAGCTCGGGAAATATTCTCTGCAAGGCCCCGCAGGCACGCAGCATCTCAAACATGCGCGAAGGCTTAGCCTCCATCAGGCCCTTGGCCAGCTCCTGCCAGACCCGCTCCGGCACCAAGGCATCGACCTCGCCATCAGCGACCATCTGCTGCATCAGGGCCAGGGTTTCGTGAGCCAGGGTAAATTCGGTAAATCTTGCGGCAAAACGTGCGGCTCGCAGGATGCGCACCGGGTCTTCGGCAAATGCCGGGCTGACATGGCGCAATATGCGCGCCTCCAGGTCCGCTTTGCCATGGTAGGGATCAATCAGGCTGCCATCCTCAGCGCGGGCGATGGCATTGATGGTGAGGTCGCGTCGCGCCAGGTCTTCTTCCAGCGTGACATCGGGGGAGGCATGCACCTCAAACCCTTTGTACCCCTTGGCGGTTTTGCGCTCGGTGCGGGCTAGCGCATATTCTTCGTGGGTATCCGGATGCAGGAAGACAGGAAAATCCTTGCCGACACGACGAAAACCCGCCGCCTCCATTTCTGCCGGGGTGCTGCCAACCACGACATGATCCTGATCCTGCACGGGCAAGCCCAGCAGCGCATCCCGCACGGCTCCGCCCACGACAAAGGTTTGCATGCCCACCAGAACCTAGCGACCGGCCAGGCCGCGAAAACGGTTATAGGCGTTGCGTGGCGTGTCATTGGTCAGGTATTCAGGCACCACCGCTTCCAGCGCGGTAGGCGTGACGCCCAACACAGCGGGGAAAGGTGCACTGGTCACGCTATCCACTTCCATGGAGCTCAGGTTGTCACGCGTCATCAGCTTGACGGGCATTTTTTCCAGCGCATAGGCCTGCAGGTAAGAAAGCTTGTCGTTAAGCCCGACCACCATGCGCTTTTTGCCCAGCACAAACGCAACGAACAGAATGAGCTCTTTCATGGTGTACACGCGTGGGCCGCCCAATTCGTATACCTGACCAAAGGTCTCGGCATTTTCAACGGCATTGGTAAATGCCTGGGCTACATCTTCCACCCATACGGGCTGAAAGCGTGCCTGGGGTTTCGCCAGGGCGACCACAGGCATGAGCTTGACCAGGCTGGCAAACAGATTGAGAAAGCTGTCATTGCGGCCAAAAATGACCGATGGCCGAAAGATGGTGACATTCAGGCGATCCGCATTGGCCAGAACGGCCGCTTCGCCTTTTGCCTTGGAACGCAGATAGGCACTGGGCGCATCGGGCGCCGCTTGCAGGGCGCTCATGTGCAGCAGGCGACAGACACCCAGCTTCACACACAACTGCACCAGACGGCTGGGCAGCTCGGCATGCATGGCCTCGAAGCTGGCCTTGCGGCTCTCATGCAGTATGCCTATCAGATTGATCACCCCATCACAGCCTGTCAGGTGCGTACGCAAGGCCTGATCATCCATGACATCGCATTCCACGACTTGCACATTGGGCAGCAGGATCAGGTGCTTGCTGGCTTCACGCCGACGCGTCAGCACCTTGACCAGATAACCGGCCGCACTCAAACGGTGAACAATTGCGCTACCGACAAAGCCAGAACCACCGAGTACACATATTTGTTTTATTTTCATGCTTAGTTTTCCGCCTCTTCCGTCGTCATTACCCCTCCGCCGCCGCCCACTGTGCCGAGCCGCTGCTTGAGGCTTAGTATTTTAGTGCCCAGGCGATGCGCATAATAATAAGCATTGCCCATGACCTTCTGCACATAGTTGCGCGTCTCGCTGAAAGGAATGGTTTCGGCATAAATCGCCCCCTCCAGCGGTTGATCCGCCATCCAGCGCCGGGCGCGCCCCGGTCCTGCATTATAGGCCGCGGTTGCCATCAGGGATTGCCCGCCCATCAGATCCAGCGTGTAGCGCATATAGTAAGTCCCCAGCTGCACATTGGTATCCAGCTGGTGAATCATGGTGTTCTGGTAGTTATCCAACCCCATGCGCTTGGCGATCCATTTGGCAGTGGCAGGCATCACCTGCATCAGGCCAGAGGCACCCACGCCGGATTTGGCATAGTGCATGAATCGGCTTTCCTGACGGGTCAGACCATAAATCCAGGCCTCATCCAGCCCCTGTTCCTTGGCAAAACCGCGCACGATTTCGCGATAAGGCGTGGGGTAGCGCAAGGAAAAATCATGCGTGCTGGTGGTCTTGTCGGCGGTAATAATCGCGAGGTCATACCACTCCTGCTTGGCGGCCAGTTCGGCAGCGGCAATCATCTGCTTGTCATCAAAGCCCGTGGTCGCTGCGGCCCATTCGGTGCGCGACTCCCAGCGCATGTCATAGCGCTGCAGCTCCATCGCACGCTGTATGCCAGGGACAGCACTCACGGCTTCCACTTCTGCCGAGGTGGGCCGATAGCTGGCAGGTACCGCGCTCAGCACGTCGCCCAGCTCGTCTTCCGCCAGCAGGCCGTAATAGCTCCGCTCACGCGACAACGGTACCAGCAGTGCATTGGCGGCAGGGATCTGCTTTTGCTCCTTCAGCGCGCGGCCTTTCCAGTAACGCCAGGCGGCCTCCTGCTGCTGCGTGGCTGGCATTTCGGCAATGGTGTTCAGCAATCGTGACCAATCGCTGACACGCAGCGCGGCACGGGCCTTCCAGGCCATCTGTTCCTTATCCAGGGCAGCCGCAGGCACCCGGTCATAAAAGCTCAGGGCGGCCGGGTCATGCCGACGCGCGGCATGCAGGGCTAACCTGCTCCAGAAATAATCCTGCTCGGCGGGCTCAAATGAAGCTTGCAGCTTTTGCCACATATCCAGCGCATACAAAGGCTGCGTGCGTGCCAGACGGTCCAGGGCGTAAAGATTGAGCTCGCGGCCATAGCGGGTTTTCAGGCTCAGCGTTTTCTTTTCGAGCGCCTGCTGCGGATTCTGATAAGTCTTGTCCAGCAATTTGAGGGCCGCGGCATCCATCGTCGATATACGCTGTGCCACCAGCTTGGCCGGGCTCACCTTGTTATCGGCCATCAGCAGCCTGAACTTTTCCCAGATCAGGTCATTACTCAAGGCGCCATTTTTCTGCATGCGATCGTACAAGGCGAGACAATTGACCGGCTGCTCGGCGGTGCTCATCCAGAGTGTTCGGCCTTCCGCCAGGGCATCGCTATCGCCACGGATGGCGCGACCTTCCAGGGCATAACAGCTGACCCCGGCATCATCCCGCTTCAAGGCGGGGAGCTCATCAAAAAAGGTCGTCCACTCCTGGCGCTTGGCGAGGCCTTTCAGCCACTCGCCGCGCACGCGGTCGGCAAATGGCATATCGGCATATTGGGCGAGAAAAGTGCGTACGGTCTGGCTGTCCGACTGGTTGAGCCTCAGCAGCATCAACCAGTAATCGGCATAAGGGGCGAGCAGATAGTCTTGTGCCTGCATCTGCTGCAAGTCACGTTCCAGGCTAAGATCATCCCGGTTTTTGTAGGCAATGCGGGCATCGTTGAACAACTCTTCATTGCTGGCAGCCTGTGCTGCAGGCACAAGGAGTGCAGACGCCGCCGTGGACACCATGAGCATGAAAGCAAAACTGAAAACTGCGGAGTACCGTTGCATGGGTAAAGCCTGTGTCGATTACTACTGAGAAAAGCATAGCACAGGGCTACTGGCTATGGGGCACGAATAGGACACGTTTTGCCACGCAATCCTGCGCGGACAACCCAGCCCTGGGCTGTGAGATTACACCAAGGAAATCAGAACAGGATAATGCGGCCCATGGCCATGATGACCGCCGCCACAAACAGCAAAACACCGGTGAACTTGATCAATTGCCAGGAAAAGCGAAGGTAGCGTTTATCGCCGGACAGCAGGTAAACCGCCATTGAAACAGCCACCGCGATGACCCCGATGACCAGTAAAAGTCGCAAGACCAGCATCAGGGATTACCCGGGCTCAGGCGTATTGCAGGACAGGCGGCATGCCGATCGGCGCCTGGAAGCCGCTAGGTGCTTCTTCGGTACGCTCGAAAGTGGCATATTCCCACGCTTCCTGATCGGCCAGCAGATTGCGCAATAGCTGATTGTTCATGGCATGGCCGGATTTATAGGCGGTATACGCACCGATTACCGGATGCCCCAGAACATAGAGGTCGCCAATGGCATCCAGCACCTTGTGCTTGGCGAACTCGTCGTCATAGCGCAAGCCATCGTTGTTCAGCACGCGGTATTCATCCAGCACGATGGCGTTATCCAGGCTGCCGCCACGGGCCAGTCCATTGGAACGCAAGTACTCGACTTCATGCATGAAGCCGAAAGTACGAGCACGGCTGATCTCCTTGATATAGGAGTTGTCAGCAAAATCGATCACGACGCGCTTGCCGCTGTGTTCAAACACCGGATGATTGAAATCAATAGTGAAATCCAGCTTGAAGCCGAAATAGGGGTCGAAGCGCACCCATTTGTCGCCATCACGGACTTCCACTGTTTTCTTGATACGGATGAATTTCTTGAGCGCAGGCTGCTCGACTATCCCTGCCTGCTGCAGCAGGAAGACAAACGGACCGGCGCTGCCATCCATGATGGGCACTTCACCGGCGGTGAGATCCACCTGCACATTATCTACACCAAGGCCGGCCAAGGCGGACATCAAATGCTCGACGGTGGCTACGCGACTGCCGCCATGCTCCAAGGCTGAGCACAAACGGGTATCGGTAACGAATTGAGGCTGCACCTTGAATGCCGCCGTGTCGGGCAGATCGACACGACGGAATACAATTCCGGTATCGGGCGCAGCCGGGCGCAAGGTCATCTCGACCTTGTCGCCTGTATGCAGCCCGACGCCGGTGGCGCGGATCACGGTTTTCAGTGTGCGTTGTTTCAACATGATTTCTTACACCCTGGGTATACAACCCGTTAACACTTGGGCCGCAGCATTAAGCACTGCGGCATTAACCTCAATTATTTCAACATCATAGCATATGCGCCGCCATAGCCGGCAGCTTTCCTCAAGCGAAAACCACACGGTTTTCGCCTGTTTTACTGGCTTTTACATGCGGGGTTGCCCCCTGCATCAACGCTGACAGCCTGTGTCGGGACGACACCAGCTCAGACCTTGATGCTGTACTGGCTAGTCAGCCTGTTTGCGCAGGAAGGCAGGAATATCGTATTCCTCCACACCCGACAGCTTCATGGCTTCCACCTGAGCACGGCGGCCGTTGCTGCTGAATACCGCGGGGCTTTCGTCTTCCACCACGCCACCGCCAACAAACATGGGCTGGTTGGTGGTACCGTCGCGCACCTGGGTCATCACACGCAGTTCAGGCTTCTGCTGACGGCGGCCTACAATCCCATTCAAGCCTGTCGCCACCATGGTCACACGCAGACCATCGCCTATGCTCTCATCCACTACGTTACCAACGATGACGGTCGCATCTTCTGCAGTGAACGCCTTGATGGTGTTCATAACGTCATAGTATTCCTTCATCTTGAACGAGGTGCTGGCGGTGATATTGACCAGAACGCCACGGGCGTTAGCCAGATTCACATCTTCCAGCAGCGGGCTGGCAACAGCCTGCTCGGCGGCAATGCGAGCGCGGTCCGGACCGGTAGCCAGTGCGGAACCCATCATCGCCATACCCATTTCGGACATCACGGTGCGTACGTCTGCAAAGTCGACGTTGACCAGACCTGGGCAATTGATAATTTCGGCAATACCGGCCACGGCGTTATGCAACACGTCGTTGGCAGCCTGGAATGCTTCGAGGAAAGGCACATCTTCACCCAATACCTGCATCAGCTTCTCGTTCGGGATGATGATCAGAGAATCCACGTGCTTGGAAAGTTCCTCCAGACCTTCTTGTGCAACCTTGGTGCGCTTGCCTTCAAAGGCAAATGGCTTGGTCACGACAGCGACGGTCAGGATGCCCATTTCCTTGGCCACTTCAGCGATGATAGGAGCAGCACCAGTACCTGTGCCACCGCCCATACCCGCGGCGATGAACAGCATGTCCGCGCCATCAATCACTTCCGCGATGCGGTCACGATCTTCCAGTGCGGCTTCGCGGCCGATTTCAGGACGGGCGCCAGCGCCCAGACCCTTGGTGATATCCGTACCAATTTGCAGCACGGTCTTGGCATTACTTTTCTTCAATGCCTGCATGTCGGTGTTGGCGCAAATGAATTCCACGCCGCCTACCGCTTTTTCGATCATGTGGGCCACGGCATTGCCACCGCAACCACCTACACCGATAACCTTGATGACCGCTTCTTGCGAATCTCTATCCATAATTTCAAACATCTGTACATCCTCCTTGTTGTCTGCCTAACAAAATCTGCCTTAAATCACGTGCTACTGATGACACTGCTACTTGCTGCTACTAAAAATTGCCCTGAAACCAGCTCTTCATCCTGCTGAAAATCTGGCTCAAGGACGTGGATTCCATTTGCCCTTGCAACTGACGCTCGATCTGCTGCTTGCCCATCAACACCAGGCCCACACCCGTGGCATAGCGCGGGTTGCCGACCACTTCTGACAAACCGCCCACATAGCGCGGCATGCCCAGACGCACCGGCATGTGGAATATCTCTTCGCCGAGCTCGACCATGCCGCGCATCATGGCGGAACCGCCGGTGATGACGATGCCGGAAGCAATCATTTCTTCCATGCCACTGCGGCGCAGTTCGCCCAGTACAAACTCATACAGCTCGACCACACGCGGCTCGATGACTTCAGCCAGGGTCTGTACCGATAACTCCCGTGGATCACGGTTATCCACACCCGGCACTTCCACCACTTCGCGTGGATCCGCCAGCTGGCGCAAGGCGCAGCCATGCTTGATCTTGATTTCCTCAGCGGATTGCGTAGGCGTGCGGAACGCCACGGCCACGTCATTGGTAATCTGGTCACCGGCAATCGGCACCACCGCGGTATGGCGTATCGCACCTTGCTTGAACACAGCAATATCGGTCGTGCCGCCACCGATATCCACCAGGCATACGCCCAGCTCTTTTTCGTCTTCGGTCAGCACCGCCATGCTGGAAGCCAGCGGTTGCAGAATGAGGTCGGTCACTTCCAGGCCGCAGCGCTTGATGCACTTGACGATGTTTTGTGCGGCTGCCACGGCGCCGGTGACGATATGCACCTTCACCTCCAGCTTCATGCCGCTCATGCCATGTGGTTCGCGCACATCTTCCTGGCCGTCGATAATGAATTCCTGCGTGAGGATATGCAGGATCTGCTGATCGGACGGCAAGGCAATCGCGCGCGCCGTTTCAATCACGCGATCGACATCCATCTGCGTCACTTCGGCATCCTTGATCTTCACCATGCCGTGCGAATTCAGGCTCTTGATGTGGCTGCCTGCGATGCCGGTGAACACGGTACTGATCTTGCAGTCCGCCATCAGCTCGGCTTCTTCCAGTGCGCGCTGTATGGCTTGTACGGTGGAGTCGATGTTGACCACCACACCTTTTTTCAAGCCGCGCGAGGCATGCTGTCCGAGACCAATGACTTTCAGTCCACCATCGGGCTGCAACTCCGCCACGATGGCGACGATCTTCGATGTGCCGACATCCAGTCCGACGATAAGATTCTTATCATCTCTAACCCTGCTCATTGATTTCTCCAGTATTTCAATTCATTCATTGTGGTGCTTATGCCGCCCGCGCTTTGGCTGTTATCGGCTCGTTCGTGGCCGGTTTTTCGGCCTTGCCTGTCTCAGGCTTGCGTACCGCAAACCCGTTCGGATATCTCAAATCGGCGTAGCGCACAGCCACCCCCAGCTTGGAAAGCGTGCCTTGATACACATCGGCAAACTTTTCCAGCCGCTCATCCATCTGCTCGCGCCCCAGTTCAATCACCATGCCCTTGTCGGTGCGTATCTGCCAGGCGCGGCGCGGTGTCAGCACCAGTTCGCTCACCCGCATACCGGCTACCGACAGCAGCTGGCTGTATTTGCCGTAGTGCTCGGCCACTTCATGCACGCCATCACCAGGCCCATAAAACACTGGCAGGTCGCTATCCGAAGCCGCATGAAACAGTTCGCCATAGGTATTCACCAGCGCAATATCGCCCCAGCGTGCCAGTTCGCGATGCTCCTCTACCGTGACCTCCAGCTTGTCCGGCCAGCGGCGGCGCACACTCACCGATCTTGCCCATGGCAGCTTTTCAAACGAACTGCGCGCCTGCTCCAGGTCCATCGTGAAAAAATTCCCCTGCAAGTGGCGGCTGACAATCAGCTTGATCTGCTCGCGCGTCACATGGTCCAGCGAGCCATCTACCCGCACCTGGCGGATAGGAAAAATCGGCAGGTGCACGACCACAAACAGCGCGCCATACAGCATCAGCACCGCTGCCAGCGCAAACAGGAAGTTAGCGATCCAGTTCAGGACCTGGGGTTTATCCCACACGCGCCAACTCCAGTATGCGGATCACCAATTCGTCAAAGCTGATGCCATTGGCTTTGGCGGCCATCGGCACCAGGCTGTGGTCTGTCATGCCCGGCGACGTATTCACTTCCAGGAAGTAATGGCGGCCGGCTTCATCCATCAGAAAATCCACGCGACCCCAGCCACGGCCACCAATGGCACGGAAAGCTTGCAGCGCTTCAGCGCGGATGCGGGCTTCCTGCTCGGCGGGCAAACCGCATGGGCACAGGTACTGCGTGTCATCGCGCAGATACTTGGCTTCAAAGTCATAAAATTCGTTGGCCGGCACGATACGGATGATGGGCAGAGCTTCATCGCCCAGAATGCCCACGGTATATTCGCCACCACCGACAAAACGCTCGGCGATCACCAGTGGATCGGACTTGGCGGCAAGTTCGTATGCCGCTTTCAGCGCGCCGGACTGCTTGACCTTGCTGATGCCGATGCTGGAGCCTTCATTGGCTGGCTTGACGAACATTGGCAGACCCAGGCGCTGCTCCACGGCGGCAAAGTCACTGCTGGCATCCAGCAGCTCAAAGTCCGGCGTCGCAATCCCTGCGGAGCGCCACAAGAGTTTGGTGCGCCATTTATCCATGCCCACGCTGGAGGCCAGCACACCGCTGCCGGTATAGGGAATACCCATCAGTTCCAGTGCGCCCTGCACCGTGCCATCTTCACCAAAGCGGCCATGCAGCGAGATAAACACGCGATCAAACGCCAGCAGTTCATGCAGGTCACGCTCGGCAGGATCAAAGGCAGCAGCCTCCACGCCCTGACGCAACAGGGCAGCCAGCACCGCGCCGCCGCTCTTCAGGGAGACCTCGCGTTCGCCGGAGCGCCCGCCCATCAATACCGCCACTTTTCCAAAATTTTTCATCATCACATCCGCTGGTTCATGTGTTTGCAGGTGAGCCTTGCTGGCTACCCTGCGCATTTACACTTCCCGCTCTCCTGTTTCCGTCTCGCCTATCACTCTTACCTCTTGCTGCAACTCAATGCCAAACTTGGCTTTTACCGACTCGCGCATATGCGCAATCAACTGTTCAATTTCTGCCGCCCTTGCGCCACCGAGGTTGACGATGAAGTTGGCATGCTTTTCCGATACCTGCGCACCACCAATCTGGTAGCCCTTGAGCCCGCACTCTTCAATCAACCGCGCCGCATAATCGCCTGGCGGATTGCGAAAAGTCGAACCTGCATTCGGCTGGTTAAGCGGCTGCGTCGCGAGCCGCCTTGCCAGCAATTGCTTGATCTTCTGCTCAGCCTCTTCCGCATCGCCCGCTGGCAGGCTGAACCAGGCGGCGATAAACCATTCCTGCTCGCCCAGCCAATGCTCAGGCTGACCAGCCAGCGCCACATGCCGATAGCTGGCATCGAACTCGGCACGACTGCGCTCATGCAGTTCGCCCTGACGGTCCATGGTCAGCACCCGCTGCACGATGTCCCAGGTTTCGCCGCCATGGCAGCCTGCATTCATGGCCAGCGCACCGCCCACGGTACCGGGAATGCCCGCCATGAATTCGCCCCCCTGCAAACCTTGCCGGGCGCTGAAGCGGGCCAGCTTGGCGCAGGTCACGCCCGCTTCGGCATAGAGCTCGCCATTCACCATCTCCAGCCCGGTCAGCACGTTATGCATCACGATCACCGTGCCGCGCACACCGCCATCACGCACCAGCAGATTGGAGCCGAGACCAATGAAATGCAGAGGCTCGTCCTTGCTCAGCGTGCGCATGAACTGCTGCAAATCCTGAAGCCCCGCCGGAATATACAAACGATCCGCCAGACCACCCACGCGCCAGCTGTTATAGCGCTCCAATGGCGCATTCAGCATCAGTTCACCTTGCATGGGGATCTGCTGGGCCATCATGCCGTCGCGGCCTCCCTGGTCTTGGCAGCGACTTGTCCAATCGAGCCTGCGCCCATCACGATCACCACATCGCCATCCTGCGCTACGCCCAGAATGGCCTCTGGCAACTCGGCGGTCGTCTCGACAAACAGGGGTTCCACCTTGCCTGCCACGCGAATGGCGCGCACCAACGCACGACCATCGGCAGCGACGATAGGCGCTTCACCGGCCGGATATACATCGCTCAGCAACACGGCATCGGCGCTCGACAGCACTTTTACAAAATCCTCAAAGCAATCCCGGGTGCGCGTGTAGCGGTGCGGCTGGAAGGCCAGCACCAGACGGCGACCAGGGAATGCACCACGGGCAGCGGCAATCACCGCCTGCATCTCGACCGGGTGATGGCCGTAATCATCAATCAGGGTAAATTGGCCGCCATTGCGGGCTGGCACTTCGCCATAGCGCTCAAAGCGGCGCCCCACGCCCTTGAATTCACGCAGCGCCTTAATGATGGCGGCATCGGGTACATTCAATTCGCTCGCCACGGCAATCGCTGCCAGTGCATTCAGCACGTAGTGGTTGCCAGGCAGGTTGAGCGTGACATCAAACTCGGTAGTCACGCCGTTAATGCGCTGCACCGTGAAGTGCATGGTGCCGTTATCCGCACGCACGTTTTTGCCACGGATGCGCGCATCCTCCGAAAAGCCATACGGCATGATCGGCTTGGTCACGCTGGGCAAAATGGCCCGGATGTTGGGATCATCAATACACAACACTGCCATGCCCCAGAACGGCAACTGCTGCAGGAACTCGACAAACGCGCCCTTGAGCTTTTCAAAGTCGTGCCCATAGGTATCCATGTGGTCGGCATCAATATTGGTGACCACCGAAATCACCGGCGACAGGTGCAGGAATGAAGCATCGGATTCATCGGCCTCGGCCACAATGAATTCACCGGTACCCAGCCGTGCGTTGGCACTGGCGGCTTCCAGGCGACCACCGATGACAAAGGTCGGGTCCATGCCCGCTTCGGCCAGAATGCTGGCGATCAGGCTGGTGGTGGTGGTCTTGCCGTGCGTCCCTGCCACGGCAATGCCCTGGCGGAAGCGCATCAGCTCGGCCAGCATCAGCGCCCGTGGAATCACCGGCGTGTTGCTGGCACGCGCGGCGATGATTTCCGGATTGCTTTCGTTCACCGCACTCGACACCACCACCACATCGGCATCGCTCAGGTGCGCGGCTTCATGGCCCTGATACACCTTGGCACCCAGGCTGTTCAGACGCTGGGTGGTGGCATTGCTCGCCAGGTCAGAGCCGCTGACGCCAAAGCCCAGATTCAGCAGCACCTCGGCAATGCCGCTCATACCCGAGCCACCGATGCCGACAAAATGCACGTTTTTTACTTTATGTTTCATATCGCAGCTCCACCCCGGGATGCCAGGGCCATACTTTCCAGTTCATTGGCGATGGTCTCGGTCGCCTGTGGGCGGCCCAGACTGCGCGCTGCCAGCGCCATTTCCAGCAGCCGCGTGCGATTCAGTTCCTGCAACAAATTGGCCAGACGCTGTGGCGTCATTTCCTGCTGCGGCAGATGAACGGCTGCGCCTTGCGCCGCCATCCAGGCCGCGTTGTCACGCTGGTGCGAAGTGGTTGACACCACCAGCGGTACCAGGATCGCGGGCACCCCCGCCACTGCCAGCTCACTCACCGTAATGGCACCGGCACGGCACACCAGCACATCCGCTTCGCTGTAGGCCTTGGCCATATCTTCAATAAAAGGCAGCACCTCAGCTTCCACGCCTGCCGCCGCATAGGACGCCCGCAACATATCCACCTGATCAGCGCCAGACTGATGGGTTACCGTGGGACGCTGCTCCATGGGAATCAGCGCCAGCGCCCGTGGCAAATTCACATTCAGCACTTGCGCGCCCAGACTGCCGCCCACTACCAGCAGATGCAGCGGACCCTGGCGTTTGGCATAACGCTCTTCTGGTGCAGGCACTGCCACAATCGCGGCGCGTACGGGGTTACCGGTCACGCGCGCCTTGACGGCCATACCCCCCAGGCCGCCTTCTCCACCCTCAAAACCAAACAGGATGCGGTTGGCCGACTTGGCCAGCGCGCGATTCGACATCAGCAGCGCGGCATCGGCATTCACCAGCGCCAGCGGTACCTTGCACAAACGGGCAGCCCAGCCACCCGGCACGGTCACATAGCCGCCCATGCCGAGCACAGCCGCAGGCTGCAATTGCTTGATCAGCTTGCAGGCCTGCCAGGTGGCGGCCAGCAGCTTGAATACACCTTTGGCGGTATGCAACAAGCCTTTGCCGCGCAACCCGGAAAAATCCAGCCGTGTCATGGCAATGCCACTGGGTGGTACCAGACGGTTTTCCATGCCGTGCGTTGTGCCCAGCCAGTGCACCTGCCAGCCGCGACGCTGCATCACATCGGCAATCGCCAGGCCTGGCATCACATGCCCGCCCGTACCCGCCGCCATGATCAGGAGCGTCTTGCTCATGCCGGCAATCCTTTCTGCAATCGTCTATTCTCCCAATCAATCCGGAGCAAGACCGCCAGTGCGATGCAGTTGGCGAGGATGCCGCTGCCGCCGAACGACAGCAGAGGCAGAGTCAGGCCTTTGGTGGGCAAGAGCCCCATGTTCACGCCCATGTTGATGATGCCTTGCACGCCCATCCAAACGCCTATGCCTTGTGCCAGCAGGGCGGAGAAGTAACGCTCATTGCCGATGGCTTCTTTGGCGATGCCAAAGGCGCGCAGGATCAGCCAGGCGAATAGCGCAATCACGACCATGACGCCGACAAAGCCCAGCTCTTCGGCGATCACGGCCAGCAGGAAGTCGGTATGCGCTTCGGGCAGGTAGAGCAGTTTTTCCACGCTGGCCCCCAGGCCAACGCCAAACCACTCGCCACGGCCAAACGCGATCAAGGCGTGCGACAGTTGATAGCCCTTGCCGAACGGATCAGCCCATGGGTCCATGAAACCGATCACACGTTGCAGGCGGTATGGTGAGCTCCAGATCAGGCCGACAATCGCAATCGGCAACAGCGTCAGCAGACCAGCGAAAATACGGCCATTGATGCCACCCAGCCAGAGGATGGAAATGGAGATCGCGGCGATAACGGCAAATGCGCCGAAATCAGGCTCGCGCAGTAGCAGCCAGCCGACCAGCAGCATCACAAACACCATGGGCAGGAAGCCTTTGGTAAAGCTATCCATCACGGCCGATTTGCGTATGGTGTAATCCGCCACGTAAATGGCGGCAAACAGCTTCATGAACTCCGATGGCTGCAGATTGATAATGAACAGCGACAGCCAGCGCTGGCTGCCATTCACATTGCGGCCCACACCGGGGATCAGCACCAGCACCAGCAGCGCAATCCCGGTCAGGAACAGATACGGCGCCATTTTCTGCCACATGGCCGTGGGCACCTGGAAGGCCATCAAACCGGCGATCAGGCTGATGACAATAAAGACCGCCTGGCGAATCAGGAAATAGGTACTTTGATGGCCGGTGGCTTTGTCAGCTTCGGCCAGGGCGATGGAGGCGGAATACACCATCACCAGGCCTATGCCCAGCAAGATCAGCGTGACCCAGACCAGCCCCTGATCATAGGTGGCGCTATTGAAACGCTCGCGGCTACCGAGGGTGATCATCATGACTGGACCTCCTCGTGACGCGTCACCAGATCTGCCACGGCGGCGATAAAGACTTCGGCACGGTGGGCATAATTGCGGAACATATCAAAGCTGGCACACGCGGGGGACAGCAGAACGGCGTCGCCAGGCGTCGCGGCGGCATAAGCCTGCTGCACGGCTTCTTCCAGACTTGCGGCATGCAGGCGTGGCACCGGGCTGCCTTGCAGGGCGGCCTCAATCAGCGCAGCATCGCGCCCTATCAGCACCACGGCGCGGGCATTCTGGTCGACTGGCTCACGCAACGGGCTGAAATCCTGGCCCTTGCCATCGCCACCGGCAATCAGCACCACCTTGCGTGGCAAGCCAGCCAGCGCAGCGCAGGTCGCGCCCACATTGGTGCCCTTGGAATCATCGTAAAAGGCAATGTCATGCAGATCAGCCACCCACTCCACCCGGTGTGGCAAGCCTTTGAATTCGCGCAGCACATGCTGCAGTGGCGCCCAATCCACTCCGATGGCACGACACAAGGCCAACGCTGCCAGGGCGTTGGCGGCATTGTGCAAGCCGGGGATACGCAGCTCTTCCACATGCAGAATGGGGTGTGCGCCTTGTGCCAGCCAGAGTTGATCATGCAGCGCCAGCAGGCCATAGGCATGAGACTCGACAGGCAGATCCAGGCCAAATGTCACCACGGGCTGATCCGGCAAGGCCATGTTGCGGCACCAGGCATCTTCGCGGTTGAGCACCTGCACGCCAGCCCCTTTGAGGATGCGTGCCTTGGCGGCGGCGTATTCCGGCATGCCGGGGTAACGATCCATATGATCTTCGGTCACGTTCAGCACGGCAGCCGCATCGGGTGCCAGGCTGCTCGTGGTTTCGAGCTGAAAGCTGGAAAGCTCCAGCACGTAAACATCGGGCGCGCCGTCGGTTTCCACCTGACGCAGCGCATCGAGCACGGGCAGGCCGATATTGCCAGCCACCACAGTCTTGAGACCAGCCGCCTTGCACATTTCACCCACCAGCGTGGTGACGGTGGTCTTGCCATTGGCACCGGTAATCGCGATCACCTTGCTGCTGCGCGGACGGAACTGGGCAAACAGCTCAACATCGCCCACCACCTGAATACCATTGGCCAGTGCCTGTTGCACTTCCGGCTCGGCCAGCGCCACACCAGGGCTGATCACCACCAGATCAACCGCATTGAACATGGCGGAACGGAATGGCCCGGTATATACCGTGAGCTGAGGGAACTCCGCCTTGAGCGTATCCAGATTAGGCGGTGCCGTGCGCGAGTCGGCAACAGACAGCACGGCACCCTGGCCGCGCAGCCAGCGCAAGGCCGAAAGGCCGGTATCACCCAGCCCCAGCACCAGCACCTGTTTGCCTGCAAGATCGCGCATGATGGTCTTTGTTTTCCTTAACGCAGTTTCAATGTGGATAAGCCGACCAGTACCAACATCATGGTAATGATCCAGAAGCGGATATATTGGTTTGGTGTCGCCATAACATGCGAGCCCTGGCTCGCATGTGAGTCTCCCCCAACACAAAATATCGTGCGCTTCGTCTTCATATTTATCTCAGTTTCAAAGTCGACAGGCCGACAAGTACCAACATCATGGTAATGATCCAGAAGCGCACCACGACTTGCGTTTCTTTCCAGCCCTTTTGTTCATAGTGATGGTGCAATGGCGCCATCAGGAAAATGCGTCGGCCGGTGCCGTAACGCTTTTTCGTGTATTTGAAATACGTCACCTGGGCGGCTACAGACAGCGTTTCCATCACAAACACGCCACCCATGATGAACAGCACGATTTCCTGACGCACAATCACGGCCACCACACCCAGCGCGGCCCCAAGCGCCAGCGCACCGACGTCACCCATGAACACTTCGGCGGGGTAAGCGTTGAACCACAGAAAGCCCAAACCTGCGCCTGCCATGGCAGTGCAAAACACGGCCAGCTCGCCCGCGCCGGGAATATAAGGAATGCCCAGATACTTGGAGAAATAGAGGTGACCCGCGGCGTAGGCAAAGATCGCCAATGCGCCTGCTACCAGTACAGTGGGCAGAATGGCCAGGCCATCAAGCCCATCGGTCAGATTGACGGCATTGCTGCTGCCGACGATGACAAGATAGGTCAGCACAATAAAGCTCGCAGCACCCAAAGGCACCGTGACGGTTTTGAAGAAAGGGAAAATCAGCGTGGTTTCCGCCGGGATGGTAGAGGTATGCCAGAGGTAGATTGCCGCGCCAAAGCCCAGCAGACTCTGCCAGAAGTATTTTTCCTTGGCAGACAGGCCTTTGGGGTTGCGGTGCACCACTTTGCGCCAGTCATCCACCATGCCAACGATGCCAAAGCCCAGGGTAACAATCAGCACCACCCAGACGAAGCGATTGGTCAGGTCCGCCCACAACAGGGTGGAAATACCAATCGCCACCAGAATCAGGGCGCCACCCATGGTCGGCGTACCGGCCTTGACCAGATGGGTCTGTGGACCGTCATCGCGCACAGATTGGCCCACCTTGTACTGGGTCAGCTTGCGAATGAGGCCGGGGCCAACAATGAAGGAAATAGCCAGGGCCGTCAGCGTCGCCATGACGGCACGCAGGGTGATGTAATTGAAGACGTTAAAACCGCGTACGTCTTGCGCAAGCCAGCGGGCAAGTTCCAGTAACATTAGTGCGCCTCCTCTTTCGTATTATTTTGTTCACTCACAATCAACTGCACCACGCGCTCCATGCGCATGAAGCGTGAGCCTTTCACCAGCACCACGGTATTGGCATCCATCTCGTGGCAGAGGCCAGCCACCAGCTGCTCGGGCGTTTTGTAATGATGGGCAGGGTCACCAAAGGCCTTGCTCATTTCCAGGGACAAATCGCCCAGCGTGTAGAGACCGTTAATGCCAGCCTCACGGGCGTATTGGCCGATTTCGGTATGCATGGCAGCGGCGGGTTTTTCCCGGCGGTTTCTCCCAGCTCGCCCATGTCGCCCAGCACCAGCAGGCGCTTGCCCGGGCGGGCGGCAAGCACATCAATCGCAGCTTTCATGGAGGCCGGGTTGGCGTTATAGGTGTCATCAATCACCAGCGCCTGACCGATACCAGCGCGATGCTGCAGACGGCCATCCACACCATCAAAGGCTTCCAGGCCCTTGGCTATCGACTCTGGTCTTGCGCCCATGGCAATGGCCACCGTGCTGGCAGCCAGGGCATTGCGCACATTGTGCAAACCCGCCACTTGCAGGTTGAAGGCAATGCCGCCTATGGGCGATTTCATGTAGACATAACTGGTATCAGCACGCAGCTCATAGTTGGCTGTAACATCGGCCATCTTGGCGAGGCCAAAGGTCAGAATGTCATGTTCGCCTGCGAGCTCGGTCCACAGCGGCGCGTAAAGATCATCGGCATTGATGACGGCCATGCCTTCCAGCGCCAGCCCTTCAAAGATTTCACCCTTGGCGCGGGCGATGCCTTCTACGGAGCCAAGCCCGCCCAGGTGGGCACTGGTGGCATTGTTGACAAGCGCCACGGTAGGTCGCGCCATCTGGCTCAGGTAGCGAATTTCACCAAAATGGTTCATGCCCATCTCGGCCACGGTGTATTTGTGCGAAGGACGCAAGCGCAGCAGGGTCAGCGGCAGGCCAATGTCGTTATTGAGATTGCCACGTGTCGCCAGCACGGCATTGCTGTCACCGGCCTCGGCACGCAGAATGGAAGCGACCATTTCCTTGACCGTGGTTTTGCCGTTGCTGCCGGTAATCGCTGCCACCGGAATCGAGAAACGGTTGCGCCACACGGCGGCCAGTTGGCCCAATGCCAGGCGCGTATTCTTGACCACCACGCCAGCGGCCATGCCTGGCTGGGCCTCTGCCACCAACGCAGCCGCGGCACCGGACTGCAGTGCCTGCAGCACATAGGCATGACCATCAAACCGTTCGCCACGCAGGGCAATAAACAGCTGGCCTGGCACGATATTGCGGCTATCGGTGCCCACGCTGGTGAACAGCACATCTTCCCCCACCAGCTCGCCGCCTACTGCAGCCGCCAACTCGGACAAACGCATCATGCGACGGCTCCTAATAATGTTGTGACGACATCGACATCGCTATACGGATGCCGAACGCCTTTGATTTCCTGATACGTTTCATGTCCCTTGCCTGCCACCAGCACGATGTCCCCTGGTGCGGCCTGCTCAATGGCGTGGGCAATCGCAGCACGACGATCCACCATGATCTGGTGATTTCTACCCATGCTGGCGGTAATGTCGGCAATGATGGTGTCCGGGTTTTCGCTGCGGGGATTGTCGCTGGTGACCACGACGTGATCGGCCAGACGGCTGGCAATGGCACCCATCATTGGCCGCTTGCCGGCATCGCGATCACCACCGCAACCAAACACGCACCAGAGCTTGCCGCGGGTTTGCTCGCGCAGAGCCTGCAATGCGTTTTCCAGGGCATCGGGTGTATGGGCGTAATCAATGACCACCACGGGCATGGCGTTGCCACCGTATTGCTCCATGCGTCCTGGCACGGGCTTCAAGGTAGCGATGGCTTGCGCGGCAGCCTCCAGCGGCACATCCATTGCCAGCAGGGTCGCCAGCACGGCGAGCAGGTTATAGGCATTAAATCGGCCCATGACTGAAGCTTGCAGCGTCACATCCCCCCAAGGCGTCGTCACCGACATTTGCATGCCGGTTTCATGCAGATGCAGGCTGGTGGAATGCACATCGCCGCTTTGCATGCCGTAACTCAACACCGGGCGCCCTTCGGAGCGCAGCGCCTGCAAAAAGGTCAGCCCGTAGGCATCTTCTGCGTTCAATACCGCCAGCTTGAGGCCAGGCCACTCCATCAGACGGCGCTTGGCGGCAGCGTAGCTGTCCATGTCGCCGTGATAATCCAGATGGTCGCGCGTGAGGTTGGTAAACACGGCAACATCAAAATGCACGCCATTGACGCGCCCCTGGTCCAGCCCATGCGAGGAGACTTCCATGGCGGTGGCTACCGCGCCCTGTTTCAGGTACTCGGCCAGCAGACCGTGCAACACAATAGGGTCCGGCGTGGTATTGATGGCAGTAGCAAGCTCCCCGGGGAAACCATTGCCCAAGGTACCGATGACAGCGGTTTTGCGCTGCAGGCTATTCAGGCAATGGGTGAGCCACTGCGTGCAGGAGGTCTTGCCGTTAGTACCGGTCACCCCCACCATCCACAACGCGCGGGAAGGGTGACCATAGAATTCATCGGCGATCTCGCCGGCCTGCTTGCGCAAGTCTTTCACCGGCAGATTGACGGCCTGCAGATCAGTCGGCCAGCTAAAGCCTTCGGCCTCCCACAATACGGCGCCAGCGCCATTGGCAATCGCCTGCGGAATATAGGCCCGTCCATCGGCAGCGTCACCAGGGTAAGCCACAAAAAGACTGCCCGCCGTCACCTTGCGGCTATCGGAAGTCAGGCTGCTTGGGCGTATGCCGAGATCATGAAGGGAGGCAAGGATGGTCATTACACCACCTCCTTGATCTCTGGCGCATCTTCTGGCGGGATCACGATATTGTCGTTGGGCGCATCCTGTGGCACCGCGAGCATGCGCAGCGCGCCGGCCATGATGGCACTGAACACGGGCGCCGCCACGGTGCCGCCGTAATATTGGCCGCTGCTCGGTTCATCCACCATCACCGCAATAATCAGGCGTGGGTTGGAAGCCGGAGCCAGCCCCACAAACGAGGACACATATTTATCGGCCAGATAACCGCCCGGCCCCAGCTTGTGGGCGGTACCGGTTTTGCCTGCCACGCGGTAACCCGCTATCTGGGCACGTGGCGCCGTGCCGCCTGGCTGCACGACCAGCTCCAGCATATCGCGCACGGCGAGCGCCGTTTTGGCGGAAAACACCTGCTGCCCCACCGGGGCTTCCTTCAGCTTCAGCAGCGAAACCGGCTTCAGCTCCCCATCATTGGCAAACACGGTATAGGCCCGCGCCAGCTGCAAGAGCGTGAGACTGATACCGTGACCAAACGACATGGTGGCTTGCTCGATAGGCCGCCAGTTCTTGTAATTGCGCAGGCGGCCGGAAGCTTCGCCAGGGAAGCCGATATGCGTCGGGCTGCCAAAGCCCATGTGGTTATAAATGCCCCACAGATATTGCGGCTCCAGCGTCAGGGCCATCTTGGCCGAACCGACGTTGGAGGATTTCTGGATCACCTGCGCCACCGTCAGCATGCCTTGCGGGTGAGCGTCGTGGATGGTAGCCGGGCCAATGCGCAGAATGCCAGGCGCGGTCTGGATATGGGTATCTGGCGTGAAATGTCCGGACTCCAGGGCAGCTGCAGCGGTGAATGGCTTGAGAGTGGAGCCTGGTTCAAAAGTATCAACAATGGCGCGATTGCGCGAACGCCCGGCCATATTGACCGGGTTATTGGGGTTGTAAGTGGGCAGATTGGCCATGGCCAGCACTTCGCCAGTACGGGCATCCAGCACAATGGCAGCACCAGCCTTGGCCTTGAACTGCTCGACGGCATGCGCCAGTTCGCGGTAGGCCAGATACTGGATCTTGCGGTCTATCGACAACACCAGATCATGGCCATCCTGCGGGACTTTGACGGCTTCCAGGTCTTCCACAATATGGCCTTGGCGGTCCTTGATGACGCGACGGCTGCCGGATTTGCCGGAGAGCCAATCCTGATAGCGCAGCTCAAAGCCTTCCTGGCCATTTTCATCGATGCCGGTAAACCCGACCAGATGCGCCATGACTTCGCCAGCTGGGTAATAGCGACGGTATTCGCGCTGCATGAAAACACCGGGCACGCCAATCTGCATGACTTGCTTGGCAAGCTCGGGCGGAATGCGGCGCTTGATGTAGACAAACTCGCGCGGATTATTGGCGAGTTTTTTATTGAGTTCGGCGGGCTTCATTTTGAGTAGCGTCGCCATTTTGCTGATCTGCTGCGGCGTAGCCTGCACGTCCGGCGGACTCGCCCAGATCGACTCCACCGGCGTACTGATGGCCAGTGGCTCACCAAAACGATCGGTGATCATGCCGCGATGCGCTGGCAGCTTCATCGAGCGGCTATAGCGGGCATCGCCCTCTTTCTGCAGAAAGCCTTTGTGCATGCTTTGCAGGTAGATACTGCGGCCCAGCAATGCGGCAAACCCCGCCATCACCACGATCAACAATACGCGGCGACGCCAGGCGGGGAGCTTGATAACGGGAGGCTGAATCACGCGCGACCTCATGGCTGGGCACCTCGCGTCACCACCTGCACCCGCTTGGCATCCGGCACCTGCATATGCAGACGCTGATTGGCGATCTGCTCAATCCGCGCGTGCATGGCCCAGGTGCTTTGCTCCAACTGCAACTGGCCCCACTCCACGTCATATTGCTTGGCGGCATCTTCCTGTTGCTGCAACTCGATATAGAGTTTGCGCGACTTGTGCTGAGACGTAATGACGCCTAGCGCCGTCACGATCAGTACCATGAAGAGGATGAGGTTGAGCCGCGTCATGATGGTTATGCCACCCCCGTACGCTCGGCCACACGCAGCACGGCGCTGCGTGAACGTGGGTTGCGCTTGATCTCAGCGGCACTGGGCTTGATGGGTTTGCCCACCGCCATCATGCGTGGCTGTGGCAAGTCCTTCGCCAGCACCGGAAAATTGGCAGGCAAGTCGTCGCGATCCTGCTCACTGCGCACAAAGCGTTTCACGATGCGGTCTTCCAGCGAGTGAAAACTGATCACGGCCAGACGACCGCCTGGTGCCAGGGCATCCAGGCATTGCGGTAAAACTAGCGACAACTCCTCAAGCTCCTGATTGAGGAAAATCCGTAAAGCTTGAAAGGTGCGCGTCGCCGGGTCTTGCCCAGGCTCGACTTTGGGGATCGCCCCAGCCACGACCTTGGCAAGCTGTCCTGTAGTGGTGAGGGCATTCCCCCCTGTGCGTGCCGCAACAATCGCCCTTGCAACCTGTTTAGCAAACCGTTCTTCACCATATTCTTTAATTACCCCCGTAAGTTGTTGCTCGGACGCTTCCGCCAGAAACTCAGCGGCTGTTTGCCCACGGCTTTGATCCATGCGCATGTCCAGCGGACCGTCAAATCTGAAACTGAAACCGCGCTCGCCTTCGTCGATTTGCGGCGATGAAATTCCAAGGTCCAGCAAGACCCCGTCGACCTGCTGGATGTCTTGGGCGCGCAATACTTCGCCCAACTCGGAAAAGTGATGATGGTGTATGGAAAAACGTGGATCCTGAATGGACTGGGCAGCCGAAACAGCTGCCAGATCACGGTCCAGGCCCAGAAGGCGACCATCTGCGCCTAATTGCTCGAGAATTTTGCGGCTATGACCACCGCGACCAAAGGTGCCATCCACGTAAATGCCATTGGGCTTGATCGCTAGGGCAGCGACCGCCTCTTCAAGCAATACCGAAACATGTGGGGACACAACGACTTCGGAGGGGGATTGTGAGCGCGCGCTCACAGTGAGAATCCTTCAAGTTCGGCCGGCAGCACCATTTCGTCGGCGGCCATCACCTGATCAAGCTGGGCTCGCCAGGCGTCCATGTTCCAGAGCTCAAAATGGCTACCCTGACCGACCAGCATGGCCTGTTTTTCCAGACCGGCAAATTCGCGCAATACCGGAGACACCAGCAGGCGGCCTGCGCTATCCATGTCGATATCTTCGGCAAAGCCCACCAGCAAACGCTGCAGACTGCTGGACTGGCGGTCAAAACTGGAGAGCGCCATCATTTTTGCCTGAATGGGTTCCCAGGCAGGCTGGGGATAAAGGAGGAGGCAGCGGTGTGGATGCGCAGTGAGCACCAGATGACCGGCGCACTGGGACAACAGGGCATCGCGGTGCTTGGCCGGCACGGCCAATCTGCCCTTGGCATCCAGATTCAATGATGTAGCACCGCGAAACATTTAAAACACACACCCCTTTGCCAATTGTCGGGTTAGAAAAATTGCTGACCGCCCTTAGCCTCGGCCAGCAATCTCCCACAAAAACCCACATTTCTCCACTTACGCCCACTATAGTTAAAAAAATAAGGGCATGCAAGCGGTTTTTTGCTATTTTTCCTTTATGGGACAATGACTTAGCGAATTTTGCTGCCAAAAAATTAGTTGTTTAAAAATAAGGAGATAGCCAATTAACTGAAAGTGCTTTGTGAGAACAATCTTTGATGTGACTGAATCGTGAGGTGCTCGATAATCAGGTGGGGGAAAGTGGTGTAAATCGGGTCAAAATCAGAGGGAAAAACAGAAGCAATAAAAGGAAGTTGGCCGATAAGCCGGGTTCTGTCGCATCTTGCGATGCGTGACAGTCATTCATCTAGGCGCACGATTGCTCGTACGCTCAAGCAACCTACCCGGTAGCAGCGCGAGCCACGCCCTTGCTACCCTATTTGGTCTTGCTCCGGATGGAGGTTACCGCGTTTCACCGTAACTTAATACGCTCGTCTCTGTGGCCCTGTTCCTCGCCTCACGGCGTACGGCCGTTAGCCGTCATCCTGCTCTGCGGAGCCCGGACTTTCCTCCCCCCGCTTGCGCGGGCGGCGACTGTCCAGCCAACTTCCGCGTGCATTCTAACACGCGAGCGCATGAGATTCGGGCGCGAACACGACTACCAGGAGGAAGGCGGCGGCCCAGGTGGGGCATTCTGCGACCGCCCATCAGCGCCAGCCGGCGGACGTGGACGGCATTGCTGCAATGCCTGAGGGGTTTTGGCCGCCTGCACGCAGGCGAGCTCGGCATTAAGCCGTTGAATGGCGTCCTGCTTGGCGGCAGCAAAATCCTGCGGAGGTGGAGGCGGCGGCGCATCAGCCGAAGCGAGCGAGGCCGACAACAGTAACGCGATGGCAATTGGGCTATGGATGGAACGCATATCAAGAACTCCCCAGATAATGGAGCAACGAGTATAAGCAGGCCCGCGAGAGCGATCAGCCGGGTTTACCGGTTTTTACAGCTTTGACGCGAATTTATTCACATCGCATCATGCACGCCGAGGGCTCATGGCCGCTTGGCAAAGAACTGCACGGGCTGCGGCGGCGGCATGGCAAGGACAGGTTTGCGCACCTTGCCCATGACATGCATCTCACACCGCTTGCAGTCAAATTTGAGGGTAATCCTGTCCTTGCCGCTAATCAGGGTCATGGGCTCGGCGGTAATCGTCCCCTGCACACCGATGACGCCTTTGGCTTCCTTGGGGCACATGGCATAGCTATAGCGCAGACAGTGCTTGGTAATCATCACCGGCACTTCGCCCAGCTCTTCATTGGCTTCATAGGCAGCGGCAATCGCGCTGACACCATGCTTTTCATAAAACGCCCGCGCATGCTTGTTGTAGACGTTGGCGAGATAGCTCAGGGTATCTTCCGGATAAACAGCGGGCGGCTGGGCGGGAATCGCCGGTTGCGGGCGAGGATAGGTTTGCAGCCGCGCCTCTTCCAGCGCGGATACCGCATCGCGGCGCAGGCCGTTAATGATGGATGCCGCCAGGAACCAGGGCTGGGCAATCTCAAGCCGGATGTCGCGTGCCACAAAATCGGTAGCGCCCAGCTTGGTCAGGTTATCGCGCAAGCTGGCATAGGCTTTCTCGGCCTGCTGGGCCGGTTGCTTTTCCGCCACGCATTGCGCATGCGCAGTGACGCCATCTTCATCCACCAGATCCAGCGCAAAGCCATCGCGGGTTTCATAAAACACCATATCGACGCTGATGCGGCGGCTGGCAGAGTCTTTTTCCAGCAGACGCATATAGGCTTGGTCGCGATTGCGATACACCGTCATGTTGCGGCGTATGTCCGCAGGCATTTCATTCGGGTACAGGCGCTTACCGTTGACGGTATTGATGCGCATGCCAACCAGCTCTTTATGCACATCAAAAAAACACACGCCATCGCCGTTATGTAATTCCAGCTGGCTTTCCACCTCAAAATAATCCTGACCGACTTTGCTTACCTTGCCGATTTCTTCTCCGGCAAACTTGGGCGTGTCAAACGCGCCCACGTCCTCACCACGGCCGTGAATAAAATACTCGGTGGTGCTGCGATTGAAGGTTTTTTCCGGTTGCGGAGTGAAGGTATAGCTGCAGCGCCCGGAAGACGCACGTGCGTAATCCGGCAGGTCCAGCAGAATCTCATCCAGCAGCTGACGATAATGCGCGGTGGCATTTTTGACGTAGGCCAGGTCTTTGTAGCGCCCCTCGATCTTGAAGGAGCTGACGCCTGCATCAATCAGCGCACGCAGGTTGGCACTCTGGTCGTTGTCTTTCATGGAAAGCAGGTGCTTGTCTTTGGCGAGAATGCGGCCTTTGCTGTCTTCCAGCGTGTATGGCAGGCGGCATTCCTGGGAGCATTCGCCGCGATTGGCACTGCGGCCGGTATGGGCGTGACTGATATAGCACTGGCCGCTGAAGGCCACACACAGCGCGCCATGAATAAAGAACTCGAGATTGCATTGGGTCGCATCCGCGACTTTGCGGATGGTCTGGATATCCATCTCCCGCGCCAGAACGATCTGGCTGAACCCTACCTGATCCAGAAACACCGCTTTTTCCACAGTACGAATATCGGTTTGCGTGCTGGCGTGCAGTTGAATAGGCGGAATATCCATTTCCAGCAGGCCCATATCCTGCACGATCAGCGCGTCAACACCCGCTTCGTAAAGCTGCCAGGTCATGTCACGGGCAGCTTCGATCTCGTTATCGTGAAAAATGGTATTGAACGCGACAAACACTTCGGCACGAAAGCGGTGGGCATATTGCACCAGGCGCGCAATGTCGGCGACGGAGTTTTCAGCCTTGGCACGAGCGCCAAACGCCGGGCCGCCGATGTATACCGCATCGGCGCCATGCCGCACAGCCTCAATGCCAAAGTCGGCATTACGGGCAGGGGCGAGCAGTTCAAGTTGGCGACGGTGAGCGGTCATGGCGAAGGACTAGGCTGGGGAAGCGCGTATTTTACCGCAAAGCGCCCCCAGCGTCTGCGCACGGATGGCGTACACCCTCAGACTACGGCTTGCACGCCCTCTTCGCGGCCTGCTGCTTCGGTGAGCACAGCCACATTATCCTTGGTAAAGAAGCCATCAAAGCTGCCGAAGCGCTGCACATACTCAATGATGAGCGAAGAGTGTTCGGAAGCATTGGAGAAAATCTGCTTCAGCCCTTCACTCTTTGAGCCGATCACATCCAGCAGAAAACCCTTGCCCTGTTCGGCGATGGAATTCACCACGTAATCGATGTTCTCCAGGCCCTGGGTTTCGCCATCGCGCACGGCGATCGCCATGTGGTGCAGGCGCGGCCCATAATTGCGCACAAAGGTCTCGGTCGGCGAAGGCAGTTTTTCCAGGTGATTGACGAAATAAGGCGTGTTGTTGGCCGTAAACACCTTGGCCGGGCTCTTGGACTCGGGGATGCCATGCACGCTCTTGGTGACATTGGTCGACGAGTTCTGGTCGTGAATATTGTAGGCGCCCCAGAAATAGTAGCTCGACCAGGACAGGTACTCCAGAATCGCCAGTTCGCGATTCTGGCTGTAAACGCGCGTGGCCAGGTGATCCAGCGGCAGCAACAATTGATCCACACCCAGCTTGGCCTGGGTATTCTTGGCTTGCTCGTAGACCGCCTGCACTTCATTATCAATGCGACTGACCCCGAGCGCATACACACGCAGCTCCTGCGGCTCGCGCTCCAGATAGGCAATGATGTTATGGGTATAAGGCGAGGGTTTGCTCACGGCCAGATTGCCAGGCAGCTCCAGCTTGCGCACTTCATCCTGACTGAAAAAGCGGAATTCACGCGCTTGCTGCAGGCGGCTGACTTCGTGCAGATTGCTGACGCGCAGCACTTCCCCCATATAGCGGCTGTTGGGTTTGCGGGCGCCCACCGGGTACACCTCATTCAGGGCACGGAAAATCCCGCGCAGGTTGGGGTCCTTGACTTCGCGCACCAGAATATCCGGTGACTCCAGATCAATGCGCAGGATATGCGTCCAGTGGCTCTCGCTTTCCAGCGTGACCAGGTAATGATACGGCGTCATCAGCGCCAGCTCGGCGATGTATTGAATGGAATGCCCTGGGTCCACCGTAATCATCAGCGCATCTATTTCGTGAATCATGTCAGTCAGGCCGACACGGTCCCGCTCTTCCAGCAGGCGCACCAGGTATTCTTCAAAGAATGGCGAGTTTTCCTTATCGCCGTGACGGGCAAAGCCGAGAGAGTTCATGTGCTGATTCCTTGGGTATGACGGTAGCGCTTATTGCTGGGCTTGCTGCTGCATCTGATGGACAACGACCTTGACCGACATGGTTTCCACACCGCCACCATTGCGCACGCCGCTGATGGGGCAGGCGTCACGATAATCCAGACCGGTTGCCAGCCGCACATGCACGCCGTTGGTACGGCAGCGATTAGTGACATCAAAACTGATCCAGCCGATATCATCCAGCCAGGCATCTGCCCAGGCATGGCTTTCCATCAGGCTGCCATCCGGGGTAAACAGATAACCGCTGACATAGCGGGCCGGCACGCCCAGATAGCGGCAGCAGGCAATAAAAATATGAGCATGATCCTGGCAAACGCCGGAGCCGAGGGCGAATGCCTTGGCCGCGGAGGTTTCCACCGCCGTCTGGCCTTTCACATACGGCACACGGTCAATGATGGCATCCATCAAGGTTTGCAGGGCTGCGGGCTCCTGCAGTTTGGGGTGCGTTAATTTGAACTCTTCCACAAAGGCCGTCAGGTTTTCGTCCATCTCGGTCAACGGCGTAGGACGCAGATAAATCGGCGTGGGCAAGCCATCATTGATAGGCAACACATTCAGGCCGGTTTCCACCTCGCCCGATGCCACGATACTGATCTCTTCATGCGGGGCATCCACCACCAGCGTATGGGCATGATTGCCGTAGGTATCCTTGTGCGGCTGCAGATGGCCATTGACGCGAATCTCCCAGCGCAACACCTGCTGGCCGAAGCCGTTTTGCGGCGTCAGACGCAAAAGCTGGATGGTGTAATTCACCACCTCGCTGTATTGGTAGGTCGTGCGATGTTCAATATTAAGTAGCATTGCCGTAACCCGTTAGTTCGCCTTAGCCGCCGTGCACATTGAGATAGGTACGCTGGATTTCGCCACCGAGCCTGTTATTGCTGACAATAAAGTCTTCGAGGAATTCGTGCAGCCCATCCTGGAAAATGTCGCGCATGCGCGCATAGCGCAGCTTGGCGTGCAGCTCGCCTGCCAGTCGGCGACATTCATTATTCTGCCGACCGGACAGCTGCCCCAGAATAATGGTGATTTCATCGTAACAGGCCAGCAGTGAACGCGGCATATCGCCACGCAGCACCAGCAGCTCCGCCACACGCCAAGGCACAATGGTATCGCTGAATACCTTTTGGTAAGCCTGAAAGGCCGACACCGAATGCAGCACCGCACTCCACTCGTAATAATCCACCGCGCCGCCCACCTCTTCGCCTTCGGGCAACAGCAAATGGTATTTCACATCCAGCAGCCGGGCAGTGTTATCTGCCCGCTCGATAAACGTCCCCAGCCGCACAAAGCGGAACGCATCATCACGCAGCATGGTGCCAAAGCTCACGCCGCGAAACAGATGCGAACGGGATTTGACCCAGTCACAAAATACGCTAAGCCCGCTCTCCACCAGTCGGATACCGATGAATTGGCTGAATTCCAGCCACAGGGTGTTGATGTTTTCCCAGGTTTCGGAGGACATGGCCACCCGCACCGCCCGCGCATTCTCGCGCGCGCTGCGCAAGGAGTTGTAAATGCTGGATGGATTGGCATCGTCCATGGACATGTACTGAATGACATTCGCCGCCGTGTACTCGCCGTAATTCTTTTCAAACAGTTCGGTGTTGCCCGCAATCTCCACCGCGGGTTGCCACAATGCCGCTTCGCTTTGCGCCGCATTCGGCACCAGTGACATGTTGTAAGTCACATCCAGCACACGTGCCATGTTCTCGGCACGCTCAATGTAACGTGCCATCCAGTAGAGGTGATCCGCCGTTCTGCTTAACACTTTGAACCCTTTTCCGAGAGGTCCGGCGTTGCCTTGCCGGAATTCCCTCTTTTTTACATTATCGTAGCGGCCTGCAACTGCTTAAGCTTCAAGTCCGCGCTTACATGCCGGTGTCATTCAGCACCCAGGTGTCCTTGGTACCGCCACCCTGGGATGAGTTGACCACCAGCGACCCCTCTCGCAATGCCACACGGCACAAGGCGCCAGGCACCAGGGTAACCGTCTTGCCGGAAAGCACGAATGGACGCAAATCCACATGCCGGGGCGCAATCCCTTGCTCAACCAGGGTCGGGCAGGTGGAAAGCGCCAGTGTTGGCTGGGCAATGTAATTGGCGGGATTGGAAAGAATACGCAAGCGGAATTCCTCAATCTCCTTTTTGCTGGCACTAGGCCCAACCAGCATGCCGTAACCGCCAGACCCCTGCACTTCCTTAACCACCAGCTCAGGCAGGTGATCAAGCACATACTTGAGGTCATCCTCCTTGCTCAGTTCATACGTGGGCACATTGGAAAGGATGGGCTCTTCTCCCAGGTAAAACCGGATCATCTCCGGCACATAGGTATAAGTCGCCTTGTCATCGGCAACGCCGGTACCCACGGCATTGGCCAAGGTAACCCCGCCGTTGCGGTAAACCGTCAGCAAACCGGGAACACCCAGCATGGAGTCGGGGCGGAAGCTCAATGGGTCAAGGAAATCATCGTCTATGCGGCGGTAGATGACATCGACGCGCTTGGGGCCTTCGGTCGTGCGCATATACACCGCATTGTTGCGCACAAACAGATCCTGGCCTTCGACCAGCTCGATGCCCATCTGCTGCGCAATAAAAGCATGTTCGAAATAGGCGCTGTTATAAGCACCTGGCGTCAGCAGCACCACCGTTGGCTCTTGCACGCCGGGCTGGGCCACCGCGCGCAGATTATTCAGCAGGACTTGCGGGTAATGCTCGACCGGCGCGATGGAGTAACGACGGAACAGTTCGGGGAAAAGCCGCATCATCATCTTGCGGTCTTCCAGCATGTAGGAAACGCCAGATGGGGTGCGCAGATTATCTTCCAGCACGTAGAACTGGCTTTCGCTGGTGCGCACGATATCGACACCGGCGATATGGGCATAAATGCCATTTGGTACGTCCACCCCGTGCATTTCCGGGCGGTATTGAGTGTTGGCGAGGATGCTGGCGGGGACAATACCCGCCTTGATGATGTCCTTGTTGTGGTAGATGTCGTTCAGGAACATGTTCAGCGCCCGTACCCGCTGAATCGCCCCATCCGACAACACTTTCCACTCTTTGGCGGCCAGCAGTCGCGGGATCACATCAAACGGGATCAGGCGCTCGGCACCCGCTGTTTCACCGTAGACATTGAAAGTAATACCTACGCGGCGAAACAGCAGCTCGGCTTCCTGCCGTTTGCTTTCCAGCTGTTGGTGGGGAACATCACGCAACCAGTCAGCATAAGCGGCGTAAATCTCGCGTACCGCCCCCGCTGGAAGTTGCATCTCATCGAATGCAGTTTGAAGGGTAGTATCCATGGTTTAGCTTACGCAAACCGCGTGCCAGCGCATAATGTCGTTAGAAATCATGATCTTCAAGAGCAACTCCTGACAATATGTGCGTTTTTGCACCAAGTTGGGGCGCGCCTTCAAACGGCGCGCCCTGCTGTAGAGCTAATGCATGTTTGACTCAATCCCGCCCTGAGCGCCAGATGGAAATCACCAGCATGACGCCGATGACAAAGGCCAGGAAAAAGCCGATAAACCCGAAGGCCGGCAGGCCAAATAGCGTGGGGCCGCCGCGCACCGTCATGACGATGGACGAGCCCACAATAAGGGCTGCAGTAATCATGGCCATGGTGAGCCGATTGGTACTGTGATCAAGCTGATGACCAAAGTGATCCAGGCGCTTGAGGTCCAGATTGATCTTGAGCTTGCCGCGGCCAGCTTCTTTCAATACCTGCGAAACATCGCCTGGCAGCTCGGTAATCGCACTGGCAATACTACTGATGCCGCGTCGCCCACGCTTGAGCAGGGTGCTTGGCATGTAACGATCAATAATGATTTTCTTCACGAAGGGCGTAAGGTGGCTGACAATCTGAAAGTCCGGATCCAGCTGCCTGCCCAGGCCTTCCAGGGTCACCAATGCCTTGAACAGCATGGTGAGGTCAGGCGGTACGGACAGGTGATTTTCACGCATGATGGTCGTCAGGTCATTCAGCAAGGCACTGAATTTGAGGTGCTTGAGCGGCGCATTGTCATAGTTGCAGATGAACTCATCCACATCCGCACTCAACTTGGCTTCATCCACCTCGGCATCGCCCGCCCAGATAATGAGGATATCGCGCAGGGTATCAATATCCCGTGACACCAGCGCCGCCAGCAAATCGGCGATTTCACCGCGCCGCTCAAACGAAATACGCCCCACCATGCCGCAATCAATAATGGCAACGCGGTTGTTTTCCAGATAAAAAATATTGCCCGGATGCGGGTCGGCGTGAAAGAAACCATCAATCAGCACCATCTTCAGCACCGCATTGGCACCACGCTCGGCCAGCAGCTTGAGGTCCAGCCCAGCCTCACGCGCCTCTTGCAGCGCGTTGCCAGCAATACCGTCAATATGTTCCATGACCAGAACGCTCTCGCTGGTGAATTCCCAGAATATCTTGGCAAACTTGACGTTTTTATCCTTGGCAAAATTCTGCGCAAAGCGTTCGGTATTGCGCCCCTCCAGCGCCAGATCCAGCTCGCGCTTGAGGGATTTGGAAAACTGGCTGATGATTTCTTCCGGCTGAAAGCGGCGTGCCTGCTCAAACTCGGCCTCGACCAGCTTGCCCAGATGCATCAGCAAGCGCAGGTCGGCATCAATACTATGCTGTACATTGGGGCGGCGGATTTTAAGCACGACTGGGGTGCCATCCTGCAACTTGGCAAGGTGCACCTGGGCAATGGAGGCGCCAGCAATCGGCTCTACCTGAAAATCACGAAACACATCGAACGGCGAACGGCCCAGCGCTTTTTCCAGCTCAGGCAGCAGCTCTTCAAAAGCCACTGGCGGCACTTGATCCTGCAGCTTGGCAAACTCGGCAATCCAGTTCGGCGGAAAAATATCGGGACGGGTTGCCAGCACCTGCCCCAATTTCACGAAGGTTGGGCCCAGCTCCTGAATCGCCAGGCGCGCGCGCACTTCGGATGGCAAGCTCATGACCTCGCGTGAAGCCTCTGAATTCAGGGCATTGCCCGCCCTGCGTATAAAGCTGCCACGCCCAAGACGCTTGGCGACATCCCCCCAGCCATAGCGCATCAAAATACCGGCGATGGCCCGAATACGGCGGAAGTCACGAATAACGAAGAGGGTGGCACGAATCATGGGCGTTAATTTATTCCTGTTAGGTGGGTGACATTAGCGCTACGTAACTTGAGGCTACTTGATGCGGGAGACCTTGCGTTCCAGCCTGTCCGCCAGCTTGATCAGTCGGCGGGCAGCGCCATGCGCCAGTCTGGCTTTTACTCGTTCCGCCGCCCGGCCCGCCATCTTGCCGCCTTCCCGCGCGCTGCTGCGAATTTCATTTACAACGCCTCTGGCAATCAAACGCAAACGTTGCCTGGTGCTCACCCCCATGTGATGTGCGTAGTCGGCCAAGGTGCCCTGCAAGCCCTCTTGCGGTCGCTGCACATCATGCGCCAGCTGAGGGGAGGAATAGCGAATATTGCGGAATTTCATCAGGGAGTGATTGCGCATACCAGGCTCCGGCGTTGGTGATGTCTTGAGCCTGATTCTACACTATGGTTCCTTGGCAACCGAAGACCGAAAATAATTTCACATTGCGTCAAGGGTTTACAACACGCGTCTTTTGCTTTTAGAATCGGGGCATGCGTTTTGCCACCCTCTTCATTTTTCTCGGCTTGTTGTTCACCAGTTTTTGCCATGCGGCAGAGACGCGCGCGGACAATGGCACCACCAAATCAGGCTTTGCTGCCGACACGGCTGACTGGTCTGACACGGCGCAAGAAGTGCTGCTAAACGCGCTCAGCCTGACTGGCATTCAGTACAAATATGGTGGCAACTCTCCGGACACCGGGTTTGATTGCAGCGGTTTTGTTCGTTATGTATTCAAGCAGGCAGCCAGCCTGACCCTGCCGCATAATGCGCGCGCCATCAGCCAGTTGGGCCAGTCGGTATCCAAAGATGAGCTGCAACCCGGGGATCTGGTATTTTTCAATACGCTGAAATCTGCCTTTTCTCATGTGGGCATTTATCTGGGTGACAACCGCTTTATCCATGCCCCCAGCACGGGCGGCGGCATTCAGGTGGTGGATATGAAAGATGCCTACTGGGCCAAACGCTTCAATGGCGCCCGACGTATTGAGCCGAGTGAAACCGAATCCAGCCAGCCTTCCCTCAAGTAATACCCCCCGCCGCAACCTCTGTTTCAACTGCCTTTCCTTACCACCCTGTCGTTTATAGCTTGGCCGTAATCTCTTGCTTGGCAAACAGTCCGCCTTGCACATAATCCACGCCAAAACGTTTCGCCCATTCGAATTCTTCGCAGCTATCAATGCCACTCATGATGACATGCACGCCTATGCGCCGGGCAGCGCTCACCAGCCAATCGACCATGGCCTGAGCGGCGTTTTCATTCATGCTGCGCAACTGCTGACCATTAAATTTGATCACCGTGGCATCCATAAAAGCACTCAGTGAAAACATGCCCCAGCGCACGCCCACATCCTCCAGCGCTACCGAAGTGCCGCTCTGCTGCAATAGCTCGATCATGCGTTGCGAGCGCTGGGCATCGGCCAGATTATGATTTTCGACGATGTTGACCAGCAGCTCGCGCTCGGTCCAGGCATGGGTCTTGAACAGCTGCAAAAACGGATTATCCAGATGGTCACCACCTTCAAAAAAGCTGTCGATATCCAGATCCAGCATCAGCCATCCCTGGCTAGGCGCCTGCGCGATCTGCAAGCGCTTCATCTCTAGTTCGGTATAAAACAGCAGCAAGGGGTTGCGGTGCAGGCTGGCAAACATGCGCCCTGCATCCAGCGCTTGCTGCTCGGCATTCCAGAACCTGGCAGAGGCCTGATAGCCCATCACTTCGCAAGCCTGCACGTCGACAATAGGCTGATACTCCACCCCAAAGCGCCGGGACATCACCACATCCAGCATGTCATGGGCAGGCAGTTCCTCAGGGTCTAGTGCCTGGCTGGCAAACAGCGCTTTTAACTCAAGCCGGTTAATCGCATTCATTAACATTCACCTCAATCAGAATCACATACAGCCAATTCTATTTGAGAATGATTATTATTTAAAGTAAAAATTTGCAAAATTAAGCTTAAAAATTTATCCCTTAAAATTTATGCATTTCTGCAAACGCCTCCTAGCGATCACTGTGCCCAAGAGAACGCTCAGGATCAATGCGGTCACGGATCAGCTGCTTTAATTCTTTGGACTCGGGGAAGCGCTCCATCTGTTTTCGCGAAAAAATGACCTCGCCATTCAGGCGCACCTCAAAAATGCCCCCGGTACCCGGAACCAGCGATACACGTTCGATGTCCGATTCGAAGGTCGTCAATAACTCTTGTGCCATCCAGGCCGCTCTCAGCAACCAGCGGCATTGGGTACAGTATTCGAGTTCGATATGATGTGATTTCATGACAACCTCAAGTTAGCAAGATGTTAGGTATGCAAGATTTTGACAAATAGCGTAAAAAACCGCCTAAAAACACTCGGCGGCTTTGCAAGCTCCCATTAAATAGCGGAAAATATGCAAGCTTTGCGTTAAGCTCAATTTTAATCTGATTAATCATTAAGTACTTCCCATTACTTTTCCCATGAAGGAATCGTGTCACATGCGCGCAAAATTCGAAAAATTCGGCCTCATCACTGCGGGTGCTGTTCTGGGCATCATGCTCAGCCTCAACTACTCCGCCGTCGCCGATAAGGAAACCAAACCACAGCTGCCTATCGACGATTTGCGCACCTTCGCTGAGATTTTCGGCAAGATCAAAAGTGACTACGTAGAACCGGTGGAAGACAAAAAACTCCTGACCGAGGCTATCAACGGCATGCTGTCCGGGCTGGACCCTCACTCGGCCTATCTTGATGCTGATGGCTTCAAGGATCTGCAAGCCGGTACGCAAGGCGAATTCGGCGGCCTGGGCATAGAAGTCGGCATGGAAGATGGTTTCGTCAAGGTAGTTTCCCCGATTGAAGACACCCCTGCCTACAAGGCCGGCCTCAAGAGCGGCGACCTGATCGTAAAACTGGATGAAACCCCGGTTAAAGGCATGACGCTGAATGATGCCGTCAAGCGCATGCGCGGCAAGCCAGACACCCCCATCACCCTGACCATCCTGCGCAAGGGCGAAGCCAAACCTATCATCGTGACCCTGAACCGGGCCGTGATCAAAACGCAAAGCGTGAAATTCAAGCTGACCGAACCTGGCTACGCCTATGTCCGCATCACCCAGTTCCAGGAACACACTGGTGAAGACCTGGCCAAGGCCCTCAAGACCATGCGTGACGAAAACAAGGAACCGTTCAAGGGCCTGATTCTGGACTTGCGCAACAATCCAGGCGGCTTGTTGAACGCAGCTGTTGGTGTTTCGGCTGCCTTCCTGCCCAAGGGTGACCTCGTGGTCTACACCGAAGGCCGCACGGAAGATGCCAAGATGCGTCTGACCGCACAACCTGAAAACTACGTGCGCGGCGGTGGTGATTACCTGCGCAACCTGCCTGCGGACATCAAGACCGTGCCCATGGCAGTATTGGTAAACGGCGGCTCCGCTTCGGCTTCTGAAATTGTGTCCGGCGCTCTGCAAGATCACAAGCGCGCCGTCATCATGGGCACCCAGAGTTTTGGCAAAGGCTCCGTTCAAACCATTCTGCCCATGAATAACGGCACCGCCATCAAGCTGACAACTGCGCGCTACTTCACGCCTAACGGCCGCTCCATCCAGGCCAAGGGCATCGTGCCGGACATCGCTGTGGAAGAAGGAACGATCAACACCGTCGAGCAAGGCATGAATCTGCGCGAGGCTGATCTGTCACATCACCTGTCCAACCCTAAGGATGGCGATACTCCGGTGACGATTGAAACGCCAAAAACCCCGGCCAACAGCCAGGATGATGCCAAGCCAGCCGACAAGGATGGGAAGGACAAAGCCGCTGACAAGGCTCCCATGGAGCCAGGCTCCAAGAACGACTACCAGTTCACTCAGGCCCTGAACCTGCTCAAAGGCCTGCAGATCCTGCAACACAAGTAAGACCGAACCCGCCGCCATGCAATATGGCGGCGGTTTTCATTGGAAAGTCATCATGCTGGACAAACTGATCATCGAGTTAGACAAAGGCCTGCGCACGGTATTTGCCGAAGCCCACAGCCAACGCCCCTTCCCCGACCAAACGATTCCCGAAGCACCTCTCAGCGCGACTGAAAAACGCCATGCGGCATCCCTCATGCGCATCAACCATGTGGGCGAAGTCTGCGCACAGGCGCTGTACAACGGCCAGGCTCTGACTGCACGCAATCCGCAGACGGTGGCAGCTTTGCAGGAAGCCTCGCGTGAAGAGACCGAGCATCTGGCCTGGTGCGAAAAGCGCATCCGCGAACTGGGTGGCCGCAAAAGCCTGCTCAACCCGCTCTGGTACGGTGGCTCGTTTGCACTTGGTGCATTGGCTGGCGCCCTGGGCGATAAATGGAACTTGGGCTTTCTGGCGGAAACGGAACGTCAGGTGGGTCGGCATTTGCAATCCCATCTGCAAACGCTGCCTGAGCAGGATGCCAAAAGCCGTGCAGTTGTCACCCAGATGCAAGAAGACGAAGCCAAGCATGCCGAAACCGCGGTGGCACAGGGTGGAGCTGAGCTTCCACCTCCGATCAAGTCCGCCATGCAAGCCGCGTCCAAAGTCATGACTTCCACCACCTATTATCTTTAAGCCTGATAAAACACCAACATGAAACCTTTTAGCGAAATTCTCAGCACCCTTGCCAGTGCAGATCATATTCAATCCATCGCCCTTTACACTCCTGACCAGCAACCCGCTGGCTTGATTGAAAACAAACCCGGCAGCCAGGGCTCGCTCAAGGTGTACCAACACCTGCTGAAAAAGCATGGCGCCATCACACCCGCCGCAGCTCAGGAGGGCTTGGAACTGTATGCCGAGCACACCGCGGATGCAAAAGCCTTTCCAGGCAAACACCCCAATATCGACCGCTTGCTGGATGTCGTTTCGAGCCAGCACACCTTGACGGCCGAAGTGACAGAATAAATTCCCCCCTCCGTGAATGTTGCACCCTTGCAACATTCACTCCATTTCAAGCGGGGGATACCTCCCCTGACACCCTGTAAGTTCCTTTGCAGATGTAAAAATCCAACACTTTTACACTCCATGCATTTCCAATGTGGATGAAAACGATTATCATTTGATAAATTAATCATCCGCACCAGCCAGCAACAAGTAGCCCGCCCGTGCCTCACAACAAGCCTCATGAGGACACCCATGCAACAAAAAGCTCTTGCGCTGGCACTATCCGCCATTTGGGCGACGAACAGTTTCGCCGCCGAACAAACCGCTGAAAACACAAACACCTTGCCCGAAGTCAAAGTCAGTGCACAGGCCGAAGACTCGGCTCCAAAACCTTCTGAAAAAACAAAATCCTATTCGGTGAAATCGACGGAAACCGCTACCCGTCTGAATACCAGCCTGAAGGAAACACCACAGTCGATCTCGGTGATTACGCGCGAGCAAATTGATGATTTCAAACTGACCTCCGTGAATGATTTGCTGGATATGGCGACCGGCATCAAAGTCGAGCGAGTCGAGACTGACCGGACCTATTACAGCGCGCGCGGCTCTGACATCACAAACTTCCAGATTGATGGAATAGGTGTGCCATTTCAAACCGGCTTGATGATAGGCGATATGGACACCGCGATTTACGACAGAATCGAAGTGCTGCGCGGCGCCAATGGCTTGCTGACATCCACTGGCAATCCCTCGGCAACAATCAATTTCATCCGCAAGCGTCCTACGGAAGAGTTTCAGGCGAAGCTAAGCGTGACCGCAGGCTCTTGGGACAAGCGCCGGGTTGAGGCCGATGTTTCGGGCTCCCTGAATGAGGCTGGCAATGTGCGCGGAAGAATTGTATTGGCTAACCAGAACCGCAATTCCTATCTGGACCGTAACAGTCAAGAGCGCAATCTGGCCTACGGTATTATCGAAGCGGACATTACAGAGAAGACCACAGTGACCCTCGGGCATACCTATCAGCAAAATGATACGAATGCGCCCACTTGGGGCGCACTACCCCTTCGTTATGCTGATGGCTCACCACGCACCTATAGCCGGTCTACCACCCCCTCACCTGACTGGACCTATTGGAACAACCAGACCAATATTACATTTGCCGAACTGACACATTCATTCAACAACGGATGGAAAATCAAGACCCAGCTTAGCAGCAAGCGCGAGGTCGGAAATACCAAGCTGTTTTATCTGGACGGCTATGAAAGCCGCACTACAGGCACCGGCCTGATCTATTACGCTGGCCGCTATCGCGATACCTTCAAGGAATATATAGCCGACATTTATGCTTCTGGCCCATTCAATCTGGCGGGACGCGAACATGAGCTGGTTATAGGCACGAGTTGGTCGCGCGCAAATGTACATTCGATTGGCAACGTCACCTCCTCAACCTTGAGCAGTTTTAACGATTCCGCCACCTTTGAACAACCTGACTGGACAAGCTGGAACAACTACGGTTCCAGAACCCAGAAGCGCCTTAATAGTTATACTGCCGCCAAATTCAATGTGACGGACAAGCTGAAAGTCACCACAGGTGCCAGCATGCTCACCTACAAATATGACGGTATCTACTACTTTGCGGACAACTCTGCGGAAGCACACAACAAAGTCACCCCTTATGTGGGCGCGGTGTTTAACCTGACAGACCAACATTCGCTCTATGCAAGTTATACCGGCATTTACAATCCTCAAACCGCTATCGATAAAAATAAATCTATACTGCCCCCGTTAAAGGGCAAGAATTATGAGGCTGGGTTTAAGAGCGAACTGGCAAACAATCTGAATTTTTCATTCGCCTTGTTCAAATCTGTTCAGGAAAATCTTGCCCAGTCAACTAATACGTATGATGAAAACGGAGCACTCATCAATGAAGCCATCAACGCTACGACCAAGGGCTACGAATTTGATCTCTCAGGTGAGGTCAATGATCGCCTGAAAGTCAGCAGCGGCTACACCCGTCTCATGAGCGTGAAAGGCGACAATGATCAAAACGTCAAGCCTTATACCCCTCGCAACATGGTCAAGCTGAGCGCCACATATCGCGTACCCAATATCGAGAAGCTTAAGGTCGGCGCATCCGTAAACTGGCAGGATGATGTGCATTATGTTTACAATGATGGCGCTAGCGTCAAACAGGACAGTTATGCTCTGATTAACCTGATGGCCAACTACGAGCTGAACAAGCACTGGAGCGCTGCGCTCAATGTCTACAACCTGACCAACGAGAAATATCTCAGCAGCCTGATGACGGGCCAGAGCTATTATGGCGCCCCAATGAATGCGAGTGCCACGCTAACCTGGCAGTACTAGTGCCTAGTCATCACCGCCCCACCAGCAAATAAAAAAGCCCCGCAATGCGGGGCTTTTTTATTACAGAAGCAAAACCACTATCACAATCAAAGGGTAATGCGTCCCGAAATCGGCGGATGATAAATAAACTGCACCAGATTCCCGCAAGGGTCAAAGCAGTAAAGGCTACGTGCGCCATCCCGATGGGTTTTCGGCGCCTGCGCGATGCGTACGGCATTCGCCGTAAGATGGGCATCCCAGGCATCCACGTCCTCCGGAGTCCGCAAGATAAAGCCCAGATGATCCAGCCGTTGCGGGCCATCCAACGTTTTGTCTGCCGCTAGCCGATGCAGGGCGACATTGTCATTGCCAGAGGTCAGGTAGATATTGTCCGGATCAGGCTGCCACTCTTCGACCATGCCGACCACATCACGGTAAAAATGCAGGCAGGCCTCAAGATCATGCACAAACAATGCGACATGATGCATGCCCAGCATACCGCCTGGGCGTGTACTCACAGCGGAGCCTCCACCACTTCAAAGTCGTGGGTAATCTCTGCCGCCTTGCCGAGCATGATGGATGCCGAGCAGTATTTTTCGGCAGACAGTTTCACCGCACGCTCAACCTGTGCCGGATTCAGGCCTTTGCCTGTCACCACAAAATGCACATGAATCTTGGTAAACACTTTGGGCACTTCGTCAGCACGTTCAGCGCTGATGTCAGCGACGCAATCCGTCACCGGTTGCCGGGCTTTTTTGAGGATGGTGACGACGTCAAACGAGGTGCAGGCGCCCATGCCGATCAACAGCATTTCCATTGGCCGCATGCCCAGGTTACGGCCACCGGCATCCGGTGCGCCATCCAGAATCACAGCATGTCCGGTCTCGGACTCGCCCATGAAACAGACATTTTCCACCCACTTGATTCTTGCTTTCATACTTGCTCCCGCCCGCTTACGGGCTTGTGTTGAACCGGCCAAACCATGGCCGGTTCAGACAGATTACTTGACGTTCAGCAGTTCCACATCGAATACCAGCGTGGCATACGGAGGAATCACGCCGCCCGCACCACGCTCGCCGTAGGCCATGTGCGATGGAATGATCAGGGTACGCTTGCCGCCCACCTTCATGCCGACTACGCCCTCATCCCAGCCACGGATCACTTGCGCGCCGCCGAGGTAGAAAATGAAAGGATCGCGACGATCCACCGAGCTATCAAATTTGGCGCCATGGCCTTCTGGCTTGCTGGGGTCATACAGCCAGCCGGTGTAATGCACGGTAACGTTGAGGCCGGGTTCGGCTTCACGGCCGGTGCCGACTACCTGGTCGATCTTGACCAGTTCGGTAATGGTTTTGCTCATGGCGGGTTTTTCCTGTGTTGAAGATGTTCCGTTATTGTCAGCACTGCATCCGCTGGTCGCAAACATCGCCAGCAACAATGCGCTGGCAAAAAGACTTACATGTTTCATTGCGTACTCCAAAATTTAGGGGCTAATGTTACGAAGGCCCGTTTGATGGGACCTTTTTACGGCATCGCTGTTACGGGATATTGCTGTTATTGGATCAAGTGCCGCAGAAACAGACAGCTGCCTTGCAGCCTCTCCGCCCGTTTCTGAGGGAATTATGATACCCGAATTCGACTTCGGTTCCGTAGCCTGGCACCGGAGGCCGCGCAAATCCGGGGCAAACCATGCCTGAATCCTGCCTACTCATCATGCCGGTAAATCCAGTTAATCAGGGCATCCTGCGCCGCTCTTGTAGCCGCGGCGCGTGGGTGATTCGCCATGAACACCAGCAGCCAGCGCTGGCCGTGCTGGTCCAGCACATAACCCGCCAGCGTGCTCACACCATTCAGCGACCCGGTTTTGAGATGCGCCCGCCCTTGCACCGGCTGGCCCTGCATGCGCTTGAGCAACGTGCCATCCACGCCCAGCACGGGCAACGATGACATCAGTTCCGGCATCCATGGGCCGGCATAGGCATCGGCCAGAATATTCCCCAGATGGCGCGGACTGATGCGCTCTACGCGCGACAGCCCGGCGCCGTTTTCTATCATCAGCTCAGGGAAGCGGTAGCCTTTTTTAGCCAGCCATTGCCGCACGGCATTCGCTCCGGCCTCTTCCGTGGCGGGCAGGGAGCCCTGCTGGGCGGCCACAGTCAGCAGCAGTTGCCGCGCCATCAGGTTGTTGCTGTATTTGTTCAGGCGCCGCAGCACATCCGCCAGTGGCAGCGGCGATAGCTGGTCCGTCAGTTTCACTGCTTGTGGCGGCAAGGCCTGCAACCGCACCTCGCCATGCAAGGAGCCACCGAGCGATTGCCACAGGCTCTGGAACAATTGATACGTATATTGCGGGCCATCCAGCACGCTGAGTTCTAGATACTTTTCACCGCAATCTGCCGAAAACGTCCCGCTCAATGTGATGCTCACACCACGCACAGGATCATTTGCCGCCTGCGGCTCCACTTTGGGTTGCACCTTGTATTGCAGGCGGCTGCGCCAGTCACCGCAACTATCGCGTGTGACCTGCAGGCGGTTTTGCACTACCACGCCCGGCAATGCCGGCTCGGCGCTGACTTCTACTTTGGCGGGACTATCGGCGGATACCGCCAGCCTCAGGCTGCTGGCTTGCAGATTGATCACCAGTGCCGAGGCGGTGACGTTGTAAGCCCGGTAGCCATCCCCATCAAAGGCCGCGGCATCCTGCGCCTGCGGTGCAAAATAGCTGGTATCGATGATCAGATCGCCGGTAATGTCGCGCACGCCCAGCTGGCGCAAACGGCTCAGCAAGCGCCAGAAATCTTCCGCCATCAGCGCCGGGTCGCCCTCGCCACGCAGAATCAGATTGCCCTGCAGCACGCCATCCACCAGCGGACCATCGCGATAAATCTCGGTACGCCAGCGGTAGGCCGGGCCCAGCATATCGAGCGCGGCATAAGTCGTTAGCAGCTTCATGGTGGATGCCGGGTTAAGCGCGGCATCGGCACGGTGCGCAATCACCGGCAGGGGAAGGTCCAGCCGCTGGGCATACACCGCCACATCATCATCCGCCAGCCCGGCCTGTTGCAAAGCCTGGCTCACGGGCAAAGGCAATACGGCGTGTGCAGGCACGGCCAGCCCCAGCAAGCAACAAAGCAGCAGGCGGCGCAACACGGCTAACCCAGCTTGCGCAGTATCTGCGCGGTGTGGTCGACGAGGGCGGACATCTCGTCCGGCGTAATGCAATACGGCGGCATGAAGTACACCGTATTGCCGATGGGCCGCAGGATAAGCCCGTGCTGCAAGGCTTCAAGGTAAAACTGGCGGGAGAAATCGGGGCGCGCCGATTCAACATCAAACGCCCAGATCATGCCGCGTTGGCGCAGATGATGGATGGGCAGATCCTGCAAGGCCTGCAATTGCACATTCATCGCTGCAGCTTTGCCGCGGTTGCGCGCAATGACGTCTTCCTCGGCAAAAATATCCAGCGTGGCCAGGGCCGCACTGCAGGCCAGCGCATTGCCGGTATAGCTGTGCGAATGCAAAAAACCACGCGCGGTGCTGTCATCGTAAAACGCCTGGTATATGGCATCGGTCGTCAGGCATACCGACAAAGGCAGATAGCCACCGGTGATGCCCTTGGAAAGGCACAGGAAGTCGGGCCGTATGCCAGCCTGCTCGCAGGCAAACAGCGTCCCGGTGCGGCCAAAGCCCACGGCAATTTCATCGGCGATCAGATGCACCTCGTACTGATCACACAAGGCGCGCAAGCGTTGCAGGTAAGCCTCGTGGTACATGCCCATGCCGGCAGCGCATTGCACCAGCGGCTCAATAATCACGGCAGCGGTGGTGGCATGGTGCTGTTGCAGATGGGTTTCAAGCGCCTGGGCACAGCGCAGGGCATAGGCTTCGGCGCTCTCGCCGGCTTCTGCCAGCCGCCAGTCCGGGCTGGGAATCTGGGTGCTCTGCCGCAGAAGGGAGGCATAGGTATCCTTGAAAATAGCGACATCGGTCACCGATAGTGCGCCCAGGGTTTCGCCGTGATAGCTGTTTTGCAGGCTGATAAAGCCGGTTTTAGCGCTGGGCTTGCCTTGCGTAAGGCCAAGGTTGCGCCAGTAATGAAAGCTCATCTTGAGCGCAATTTCGGTCGCCGAGGCGCCATCCGAAGCATAAAAACAATGCCCCAGACCAGTGAGCGCTGCCAGCCGCTCGGATAATTGCACCACGGGCTCGTGGGTAAAGCCCGCCAGGATCACATGCTCCAGCTGATCCATTTGCTGGCTGATGGCGGCCTTGATGCGGGGATGATTATGGCCGAACAGATTGACCCACCACGAACTGACAGCATCAAGATAGGCTTTGCCATCCATGTCATACAGCCATACGCCTTCACCGCGCTGTATGGGTACCAGCGGCAGGTGTTCGTGATGTTTCATCTGGGTGCAGGGATGCCACACGGCATGCAGGCTGCGCGCCAGCAGCTGTTGATTACGGCTCGCTTCAGTCATTGAAAATGCAGGTGGCCTTCATTAATGCAGAACAGCGGGCACCACATGCTGATCGATCAGCAGCGGGCCATCGGCAAAGCCCAGATCCCACTGAGCTTCGCGGGTGGCGAGTTGCAGCATGCTGCCCAATGCCATGCCAAGTTCGGGGCTCAGGGAAAAATGCAGGGTCTGACCATCGGCGGCGGCCAGCTCCAGTGTCGGTTTATCCGGTTGTTCGGTAATCATGCGGCATACGCTAACCAGCAAGGGTTCGTCGCCCAGCTGCTGGCTGCGTTCTTCATAGGCACCGGTCATGTCCAGGCTTTCGCTGACCTGCTGCGCCAGCGTCAGCTCGCGCATCTCTTCGGCAAAGGCCTGCATGACCTGCGCGGCAGCGGTGGGGTAAATCGGGGTAGCGGCCAGCTCAGGAGCCGTGGCGGCTGGCGCTGCATCGCGATGCAGCAGTTTCCACAAGGAGCGCACGATGCGCCGTGTGAGCCATACCGGCACCTCCACATCGTCCGCCAAACCTATCTTCAGCAGCAGTCGGTCTTCCTCGGCGTTGTAGCCCAGATTGAGCTGCTGGATCGCCGCATCCGTCAATGCGTCCACCATCATCATCTCCATCATCTGCCACACAGGCAGGGTAATTGTTTCAGATGGAATTGTGACACAGGCAGCCCGTCATCCCAAGGCTTTGCCGTGAATACTCCCCTTATTCAATAGCTGGATCACGAGGCGGACGCAGGTGTGAGCTGCCAGCCGCCGCCCAGGGCCTTGAACAAGGCAACGCGCCCTTGCAAGTTGGCCAGCGTGAGCTGCACGGCTTGATCCTGCGCGCTATACCAGGTGCGCTGGGCATCCAGCATGGTCAGCAGGGTATCGGCGCCAGCCCGGTAGCGGGTTTCCGCCAGACGAAACGCGCGCTCGGCCTGGGCCAGTTCTTCGCTTTGCCAGCGCCGCTGCTGCTCAATCGCCTGCACGGCATTGAGCGCGGTTTCCACATCGCCAAACGCCGCCACAATCGCCGCGCGGTAGTTTTGCAACAGCTCGGTGCGCTGCGCCAGCGCCAGATCCCGCCCGGCCGCCAGCCGACCGGCGTTGAATACCGGCGCAGTCAGCGCAGCGGCCACGCTGTAGATCGGATGCGCCAGCATGTCACTCCATTGCTCGCCGCCCAGCCCCAGGCTGCCGGTGAGCTGCACACGCGGCAACATGGCGGCGCGGGCGGCAATGGTATTGGCATCGGCCGCCGCCAGTGCGGCCTCGGCGCGGGCAATATCCGGCCGCCGCACCAGCAGTTGTGCAGGCAGGCCCGGCGTAATCTGCGGCGTTTGTACGCCCTGCAAGCCCTGCCCACTTATCACCAGCTCCGCCGGTGGCAGCCCGATCAGCACCGCCAGCGCGGTTTTGCCATCCGCCAGCTGCTGGCGCAGGGTTTCCAGCGTGCGTTGCTGGCTGGCGAGCAAGCCACGCTGCTGGGCCACCTCCAGCGCAGTTGCCGCCCCGGCGCGATAACGCGCTTCCACCACTTCCAGCACCCGGCTGGCATTCGCCACATTCAGTTCGGCAATCGACAGGCGCTCGGCCAAGCCCAGCACTTGCAGGTAAAGACGTGCCACGCCACTGGTCAGTGTCAGCTGCACGGTGTCGAGGTCATGACGGCTGGATTGCAGCTGATAGCGGGCACGGTCGCGCAGCGCCCGGTTGCGGCCCCAGAAATCCACCTCATAACTTGCGGCCAGCGCCACGGTGTGGCTGGAACCATCCGCCGTGCGATGGCTATCCAGATAATCCTGCCGACTGGCGTTGACGCCAAGGTTAAGCTCAGGCAACAAAGGCGCCCCGGCAATCCGCGCCTGAGCCACCGCCTGCTCCACGCGTGCGGCAGCCGCTTGCACATCAAAGCTGTCGCGCTGGGCACGGGTCAGCAGCTGGTCCAGCTCATCACTGCCAAAACTTTGCCACCATTGCTGCGAGACGGCATCGGCGGCAACACTCCCCGTCGCGTATTGCCAGCGATCAGGCACCGAAGTGGCTGGCAAGGGTTGCGGTGGCGTGCTTGAACATGCACTCAAACTGGCGGCCACAATGCCCATCATGCCGCCAAGCAAGCGCCAGCGCTTTGAGATCGTTAGCAGATTTGATAAGCCAGCCAGGCGGACTGCCCGCGCACCAACCGCATTCATAGGTACATCCAGATCAGAAAATTGCATCATTCGCTCGCCAATGCCACTACCGGGTCCAGCTGCGCCGCCTTTTTGGCGGGCGTGTAGCCAAAGATCAGGCCCGCCAGCATGGCAGAGCCAAATGCCCCCAGAATGGCACTTATTGAAAATATGATAGGCACGCCAGCCACCACCAGCACCCCACCGATCAACAGGCCCAGCACCACGCCCACCGCACCGCCCACCAGCGAGACCAGCATGGCCTCGGTGAGAAACTGTCGCATGATGTCGCGCTGACGGGCGCCGGTAGCCATGCGGATGCCGATTTCACGCGTGCGCTCACGCACCGTCATCAGCATGATATTCATGATGCCTATGCCGCCCACCAGCAACGAAACCACCGCAATCAGTCCCAGCAGCAAGGACATGGTGTCGCTGGCTTTGGCCTGCCCCTTGATAAACGAAGCGGCATTGAACAGGCGATAATCCTTGATATGGTGTCGCGCCATCATGAGCTGATCCACCGCCTGCTCGGTTTCATGCATTAGCGCCGGATCATCCAGGGTGATGGCGACCCAGTTGGGGTAAGGGCTGCCGAAAATCTGGCTGCTGGCGGTGGAATATGGAATCACCACGCGATTGTCTTCGTCCTGTTGGCCGCGACCCGCGCCTTTTTCTGCCAGCAGGCCGATCACCTGAAACGGAATATTGTTCAGCAGCACATATTTGCCGAGCGGGTCCACCTCATCCGGGAACAAGGCTTTTTTCACACTGGTGCCCAGCAGCACGACTTTTGCCATGCTGTTTTCATCGGTGGTGTTAAAAAAGCTGCCACGCGCCACGTTCCAGTTGATGGTCAGTGGAAACTCCACCGTAACGCCGCCAATCTCGGTACGGAAATCCCGGTTGTCATAGCGGGCGGTATAAAAGCCTTCGAGATACGGCATGGCGGCCAGCACATTGGGAATCTCGCGCACCGCAGCGACGTCATCCAGCGAGATGCGCCCGCCGTTTTGCAGCGCGCTTTCGCCTTGCGGCTCCAGGTAAAGATTCTTGGAGCCGAACATGGAAATCTGCGACAGGATATTGCGCTTGGCGCCATTGCCCACCGCCAGCATGACGATCACCGCCGCCACGCCAATCACAATGCCGAGCAAGGTGAGCGCCGTGCGAAAGCGGTTGATGGTCATCACGCGCCAGGCGGCGCGGCAGGCCTCGCGCAGATCGCTCCAGAATACTGGGGAGGCGGTGCTGCCTTGCTGCATGGCCTCGACCAATTGCTGGGGTGAGCCCAGCAAGGAAGCCGCAGCGGGTGTGGCGTTCACAATGGAAGGCGATACGGAGTTCTCGTCACGGCCAGAAGCTTGGGAATCCGACACCACCTGCCCATCGCGCACTTCGATGATGCGCCTGGCCTGCGCGGCGACTTCACGATCATGCGTAATCAGCAGAATGGTATGTCCGGCATCGGCCAGTGCATTCAGCAAAGCCATGACTTCTTCGCCACTACGGCTATCCAGCGCGCCGGTGGGCTCATCGGCCAGAATGATGCGGCCGCCATTCATCAGCGCGCGCGCAATCGACACCCGCTGCTGCTGACCGCCAGAAAGCTGGCTGGGCCTGTGGTCCAGGCGATCGCCCAGGCCCAGCCGTTGCAACAGGCTGATGGCACGTGCCGCGCGCTCGGCATCGGGCAAGCCGGCATAAATGGCGGGCATTTCCACATTTTCGCGGGCGGATTCGGTAGGGATCAGGTGATAACCCTGAAACACAAAACCAAAAGCTTCGCGGCGCAACCAGGCCAGGGCATCGGCTCCCAACCCGGCAACATCCAGCCCGGCGAACAGGTATTCGCCGCTGGTCGGCCGGTCCAGGCAACCCAGCAGATTCATCAGGGTGGATTTGCCGGAACCCGATGCCCCGACGATGGCCACGAATTCGCCCGCATGAATGCTGAGCGATATGCCGCGCAACACTTCCACCTCGGGCGTATCGCCGCCGCCATAACACTTGCGGATGGCGCGCAGCTCGATCAGCGGGATGGCCTCACTCACCACTGAAACCTCTCGGCCCAGTGGCTGATATTGCGTTCACTTGTCACCACCTGATCACCAGGCTGCAAGCCTTGGAGGACTTCACCATGAATGCGGTCCTGCAGGCCAATGCGCACCTCGCGCACCTCAATCTTGCCCGCCTTGTTCAGCACCCGCGCTTCATATACGCCGGGCGTCTTGATATGCAGGGCCTGCATGGGCACCATCACCACATCCAGCGCCTGCGACACCACAAAAAATACCTGCGCCGTCATTTGCGGCATCAGGTCACCATCAGCATTCGTCACATCAAACAGTACGGTGTAGGTCACCACTTTACCCACGGATGAGGCGGCGGGTTTGGTTTCACTGCTCTGCCCTTGCCCGGCGGGCGTGGGTGGCGCAGGCAGCACTTGCCGCACCTTGCCCTGCCAGCGGCGCTGCTCGGTACCCAGGCGGGTGAAATACACCGGCATGCCAGGCTTGACGCGCGTGACATCCACTTCGGAGACTTCCGCCCATACCGTCATGCTACTGAGGTCGGCAATGCGCAGGATCATGGGGGTCTGGTAAGTGGCGTTCAGGGTTTGCCCTTCACGCGCCTCCAGCGATACCACGGTACCGGCCATAGGCGCATAAATGCGGGTGTAGCCCAGCTGGGCTTCATGGCCCTTGAGCGTGGACTGGGCGCCATCAATCTGCGCACGCAGATTGTCTACCCGGGCTTCGGCAGCGCGCCAGCTGGCAAGGGCGGTCTGTACATCTTCTTCTCGCGTGGCGTCGTCTTTTGCCAGCTGCTGCTGACGGCGGTGTTGCTGCCCGGCCAGCTCGCTTTGCGCCTGGCTTTCCATCAATTGTGCCTTGAGGGCGGCCAGCGTCGCCCGGTCGCTATCAACCACCGCCTGCTGAATGCTGGGATCTATCTCGATCAGCAACTCGCCTTTTTCCACATGGCTGCCGGGGGCCACGTGTATGCGCCGTATCTGCCCCGACACCTGCGCGCCAACATCAACATAACTGCGCGGCTGCAAGGTGCCAAGTGCGCTGACATTGATCTCGATGTCTCCCTTGCTCACGGCCTGCGTATCGCGCTCCACCGTGTCGCGCATGGTCCAGACCAAGGCGCCGGTCAGCACTATCCCCAGGGCCAGCAGTCCCCATCCATATGTTTGCTTCTTCATCTCATCCACCTTTTCGCCGATTTTTTCGGCTCTTACTTTCTATGACGGATGAGCAAACGAAATGGGTACTGCGTTTACGCGTTTATTTTGCGACGACAAAACTCACGGTCGCCACATGGCGCACGTCATCGTACTTTTTGCCGTCCAGTTCCACCGTGCCATTGACCTTGGCGGTCACTTCCAGCACATAGCGGCCGGGGAATGGCGTGGTGATGGTCACGCTGCCATCGGCGGCGGCCTTGAAGCTGCGCGTCCAGCCTTCGGAGGTGTAGACGTTGACCTGATCAGCAGGTACCTGCCGGCTTTTCCAATACAGGCGGAAGGTATTGCCGCCCGCCTGGTCCGGCACCAGCTCCAGATCATTCACTGGCTTGGTGTCCTCACGCCCGGCCTTGGCCTGGTAAAACAGCAGGCCGCCATTGGATGACTGGCGCTTGGCAGTAAAGCGTAGATCACCACCTTCGCGCAGGTTGGCAATGCTGTAATGGCTGTCGCTCATGGTGGTCGCCAGCGATTTGCCATCCGCCATAAAGGCGCGGGCATCGCCCAGCAATTCGGCGCTGGCCACAGGACGATCCGGCTGCAGCTCGCCCAGATAGGCATGGGCCGTGGCGCCATCGCGCTCCAGCCAGACATAATCGGCATGCGCCGACAGGCTGAACAGCAGGGTCGACAACAGCAAAGCGCCCAGGCGGGCAATAGCAAAACGCGAGAGTGTTGAATGCATCAAGATGAATTACCTTCCGTGTGAAATTTCCAAAACAAGCCTGGAACAAGTTGCCAGACTTGGTACGTGCATATCTATGCCCAGTAGGCCACTAGCATGCCGAGCACGATCAGCGGCAGGCTGACCATGGCGAACCTGCGCGCCAGACCCGGAGCATAGGTCAACAGCAAGGCCAGCAACATGGCCGCTGCCGTAAGATTACCCAGCCACAGCACGCTGCCGGGCCCGGCACCTTCGAGGCTGATCGCCAGATACAAGGCAGCAATCAGCCAGCCCCACGCTGCTACTGGAGTAAGGCGCTTCAGCGCCGCCAGCACGGAAGAACCGTGTGCGCGGGTGAGCTGCTTGTGGTGACGCTCCATGCCATAGGCCAGGCTTGCCAGCCCCAGATACGCCAGTGCAAACACTGCCAGGTAAAGCCATGAGCCTTTCATCATGCCACCTCCGTTTCGGCCAGCTCGGGTCTGTGTTCAGGCCGTGCAGAGCGCCGAGGATTGCTTAACTGGCTGCGCACCTTGCCGGTACGCCAGGCGGCAAAACAGATGGCCGCGCCCAGCAGCATGGCGGTAATATCCAAGCCGGCTACGGCCGCTGGGCCTTGCTGCAAGGTGGTCAACAAGGCCGATTGCGGCGTCAGCATGGCATTCAGTACCGGTAGCGCCAGCCACATCAGGCCGCCCAGCCAGAGCATCAGCTGCCACATATGCCGCCGCGGTCGCCACTGCGCCAGCAGCAGCACGGCGGCCCAGGCGATAAACACACAGTGAATCTCCCATTCGTCGCGGTCCGCGAGCCCTACCGGCAATATGCGGTTCGCCCAGAAAAACGTGGCAAAGGCGATAGGCAGACCCGCAATCACGCCCAGGTTCAGCCCCTCAACCAGCCGCAATCCCCACGTTGGCGGCAGGCCACTGGCCAAGCTCTTGGCTTGCGCCTGGCGCTTTTTCACGGTCCACAGCACCGCCCCACTGGCAATCATCAGGCAGCCACCCAGGCCGCTGATAAAAAACAGGGCACGCAGCAAGGGCTGGGCAAAATTTGCCTCATGCAGGCTGCGCATTGCGGTGGCGGTCTGTACCACGGCGCGTTGTTCCGCATCCACCTCATGCAGCAGCTTGCCGTTGACACCATCAAAGGTGAGCGACATGCCGCTCTCAATCAGGCCGCCATCCCCGGCTTTATCCATGCTGACGCTGGCGGCGGCATCGTTGGGATTGTTGATATGCATGTGGTCGACTTTTGCATGGCTGCCATTACCCTCGCTGCCGCGCCAGATATGCTGTGCCTGTGCGACAAGATTACCGATGGACGTCAGTTTTGCTGCTCGGCCACTGGGCTCAGGCGCCGGCTCCTCGCGGAACAGCTCGCCGAAAAATGCCTGGTTGTTGCCCTGGTAGGCAACCACAATCGGCGTGGGCATGTAGAGGTACATCAGCAGCATGAGGCCGGTGTAGGTAATCATCAGGTGATAGGGCAAGGCCAGCACGCCGGTGATGTTGTGGGCATCCAGCCACGAGCGCTGCCCCTTGCCGGGCCTGAAGGTGAAAAAATCCTTGAAAATGCGGCGATGGATAATCACGCCCGTGATCAGCGCCACCAGCATGAACATGGCGCAAAAACCGACGATCCAGCGCGCCAGCGTCACCGGAAGGTAATGCAGATCAAAATGCAGCCGGTAGAAGAAATTGCCGCCCTTGGTTTCCCGCACCTCCAGTGGCAAGCCGGTATCGGGGTTCAGCATCACATCGTGAAAGCGTTCACGCGTGGGCTCTACCCCCGGCGGCAGTTTGTCTTCCCAGAAAATCTGCAGGCCCTGGCTGCGCTCATTGGGAAAACCGATAAACCATTGCTTGGCATCGGGCGCGCGCTGTTGCAGGGCGATCACCGCCCGCTCGGCCATGTGGGCCTGGCTATCCTGACTGGGGGCAATGGCATGCAGCTCGGGCTGCATCCACAAGGTAATCTCGTTGCGATAATAGCTGGCCGTGCCTGCGGCAAAGATCAGCAGCAACACCCAGCACACCAGCAAGCCAGCCCAGGTGTGCACCCATGCCATGGAAGCTCTAAACGCGTCTTTCATCTCACACTCCACCACACACCCAGCCCCGCTGCCATAAGCAGCGAAGGCAGCAACATGCCACACCATGCGCGCCAGGCACTGCGCGTGGCAAACACCCAAAGGACAGCGCAGGCATAGATCAGGAAGGACAACAGCATGGACAGCAACACCGACTCCGCGCGCGACATCGGCAATACCAGTACCAGCACGGCGATGCTCAGCAGCGTCAGCACATAGGCGCCGATAATCGCCGCCATCACCCGGGAAAACACCGCCCAGCGCATGCTGGTTGCGGATGTGCCGGAGCCTGATTTACGCGGCGCGTGCGCGGACTTGCGCGGCGCCAGCCCGGCGTCACTCATCTCATTGCCTTCGTCATACACCTGCATGCATCCTTTACAAAAAAAACAGGCCGGCACCTGAAAACAACCAGGTACCGGTCACGGGTTAAACCACAAATCGACGCGCGTCAGAACTGATACTTGAGTGTCAGCATGGCATTGCGCGGCGTACCGAAATAGCTCGAACTGGTCGTGCTGTAATACGACTTGTCGAACACGTTGTTGATATTGAACGCAGCCGACAGATGGCTATCCACCTGATAGCGCGCCATCAGGTCGACCACGGCATAGGCATCCTGCGTGAAGCGCTGGTCGCCATTCGGCCCCAGCCCATCAGTGTAGGTCTTGCTCTGCCAGTTGGTGCCGCCGCCCACCGTCAGCTTGTTCAGCACACCGCTCATGCGATAGGTGGTAAACAGCTTGATGGTGTTCTGCGGAACATAGGTATTCAGCAGCTCGCCGTCTTTATCCTTGGCGCGACTATGTGAAAGCCCGGCCACCACTTGCCAGCCCGGGCGAAGTTCGCCACTGACTTCGGCTTCAAAGCCGCGGCTCTTGGTCCCGGATACAGCGCGATACACTGAGTTGCCGTCAATCGTGACACCGGGAATCAGCTGCGCCAGATTGTCCTGCTGAATCTCAAACACAGCGGCGCTGAAGTTGAGCTTGCGATTAAAGAATTCACTTTTGACGCCCGCTTCCTTGCTGTTGCCGGTCAGAGGATCCAGAAAAGTACCGTCAGAACCGCGGTTGGTTTGTGGCTTGAAAATATCGGTATAGCTCGCATACACCGACCAGGTACGGTTGAGGTCATACACCACACCGGCATACGGCGTTACCACGCCGCTTTCACTGCGGGCATCGGTGGCATTCTGCGTACCACTCGGGTCCCAGGAGAAGTTGCGCGTGCTCCAGTTGCTGATACGGCTGCCGATCATGATGGAAAGATCATCCACGGGCTTGAGGCGCACCGTGGTGTAGGCACCGGATTCGTGGCTATCAAACGCACCGGAACCAGTTACCGGGATACCGTCGTAGCCAGGCGTATCGCCATTCCAGGTAAAGATATTGTCAATATCGCTACGCGCCCAGCCAGTGCTTGTGGTGCGCTGATAACTGGTTTTGGAGGCGGTGACACCTACCACCAGCTCATGCTCGCGCCCGAACAGGCTAAATGGCCCAGTGGCATAAACATCGATAGTGTTCTGCTTGGGCTTGGCCAGCCAGCTGCCCTTGTACATGCCCATGCCGGTGCCGTCGGTATTCGGTGTCTTCCAGATGGCATAGCCCAGCAGGGCGTCGTAATCGCTACGACGCTGGTTGACCACCACCTTGGCCAGCCAGTCGTTGTCAAAGCGCTTTTCCAGCGAGGCAAAATACGAGCGCTGCTCATGATTGAAATCCGCCCATGACGCAGACGAATTGGCTGAACGCGACCAGTTGGTGCGGCTACCATCGCTGAAGAATAAGGGCAGGCCTGCACGGCTGGCGCTAGTGGAGGTGTATTTCTGATATTCCAGGCCAGCGGTAAACAGCAAGCTGGGGGTAAGGTCGACTTCCAGAATGCCGTAGAACATTTCCTTGTCGGAGCTCATGCGGTCGATAAAGGAATTGCTGCTCTGGCGCACGCCCACCATGCGGCCACGTACGCTGCCATCTTCATTCAGCGCTCCGGAAACATCCGCTTCGCCACGGAAGTTATCCCAGGAGCCCGCCATGCCGGTGACCGAGGCCTGAAACTCTTTGGTCGGGCGCTTGCGCACCAGATTGATTGCGGCGGAAGGCGTGCCGACACCACTCATCAGGCCAGTCGCGCCCCGTACCACCTCAACCCGGTCATAAAATGCCAGGTCGGAAACCTGATACTGCCAGCTTTCGCTGGTTGACAGCGGAATGCCGTCTATCATGTAGTTTTCCACTGCGAAGCCGCGCGAGTAATACTGCACGCCATCGGTGACGTCCGAGCCATTCTGGTTGACGCTGATGCCCGTGGTCTGGCGCAATACATCTGACAAGCCCAGCAAGGCGCGGTCGTCCATTTGCTGGCGCGTGATCACGCTCACCGACTGCGGCGTTTCGCGCAGGGACAAACCGAGCCGGGTGGCGGTGCTGGTCTCGCCCGTAGTGTACGAGCCGGTGTTTTCGGTGACGGCCATTCTTTCCTCGTTTGCGACCACAGCGACTTCAGGCAGGGTCTGATCACGCACTGCCGCCGAGTCTGGCGCAGCGGCTTTGGGCGCGACTTCCAGCACGTAGCCTGCGGCATTGCGCTTTACCTGCAGACCACTGCCATCCAGCAAACGGGCAAAGCCTGCGTCCACGTCGTATTGCCCTTGCAGGCCGGGCGAATTCAGGTTTTTCACCAGCCCGGCATCATACGAAATCAGCACGCCAGCCTGCTGCGCGTAGCGGTTCAATACCTGGGCGAGACTGCCCGCTGGAATCTGGTAACTCTTTTGCGCAACTTCTGCTGCCTGGGTGCTTGCCGAGATGGCAAGCATGGAACCCAGGGCCAGATGTACCGCCAGACAGGCGGGCTTTAATCTTGTCCACGCTGCCGCTTTTGCAGGCATGCGCGCCTGCCCTTTCCCACTTTTCTGATACTGCTTCATGTGCTCCCCTTTTTGATGGTGTCTACACAAGCTATGACGTAGTCACCCGCAAAAGCGGAACTGCATGTGCTGCATTTCTTGCCGTTTTTTTGTCAGTTATTTGGATGAACCCTGCGCAGGGGCTTGGCTGACATTGGCTGCCGACTGAGGCTTTTCCACCTTCTCCACCCAGCTCAGCCAGGGCGTCAAATGACGGATGCGCAGCGGGAAGCTGCTCGCCAGCAATTGCAGCGCCCGGTCCGTATCGTCCAGTGGCAGCAGGGCCGATACATGCATGGCTTCCATATCGGCCGTGCGATACATGACAATGCCGCGACGGTAGCGCCACAGCTTGTCGAGCACCTGGTCCATAGGCTGGTCCTGCACCATCAGCTGATGGGCACTCCACGCAGCGGCGACACTTTCCGTATCAATCGCCACGGGAGCGCTGATGTGTTCAGCCGACAGCAGCACCTGCTCGCCTGCACTCACTATGCGCGCCTGATCTTGCGCCTCGGTTTTGGCCTCGACCCGGGAATGCAGCATGGTCAGCGTGGTCCCGCTATCGGTCAGCGTCACCACAAAGCGCGTGCCGAGGGCGCGCATGGTGCCATGTGGGGTTTGCACGATAAATGGACGCTCTGGATCAGGCGCAACATCCACCAGAATCTCGCCCTTGAGCAGCGCAAGCTTGCGCTCATGCGCACTGAAGTTGATATCCACCGCCGTGGCGCTGGCCAAGGCCAGGTGCGATTGATCTGGCAGCACTTCGCTTTTCCACTCGGCGGTTTCGGTACTCAGATCGGCAAACATGGCCGACCATGGATTGAGTAGCTGCCAGCTGCCCAGCATGGCGCCCAGCAGCAACATCGCGGCGACTGCGTTACGCCAGCCGCGGCCGGATGCCGGTTTGTGCAACGCCTGCTGGAGAACAGCGCGTTGCGAGGTATCGCTCGCTATGGCACTTAGCTTGCCGACGAAGCCGCGCATGGTAACCACGGCATTGAGATGGGCAGGATCTGCCTGTACCCAGGCATTAAACGCCGCCTCGTCCGCCGCGCTGGCCTCCGGGCTGGCCAGCAGCACCAGCCACTCGGCTGCCTGACGCACCACGGCAGACCTCGTTTCAGCTGACTTTGCGCCCTGATCTGCGATGTTGCTCATGCGAATGTTTCGCTCATGCTTGCACCTGCTCCAGCGCATCGTGGCAATGCACCAACGCCTGCACCAGGTACTTGCGCACCATGCGGGTGGACACCGACAGGCGACGGGCGATTTCGTCATGCCCCAGTTCTTCCAGCTGCGCCATCAGAAATGCCTCACGCGGCTTCTGCGGCAGGGTTTCCAGCACCGAGACGAGATAGGTCAGAGCGCGCACCGCTTCCAGTATTTTTGCCGGGTCTGGCGCATGGGCTTGTTCCAGCTGTGCCGCCAGTTCCTCCAGATACAGGGCTTCGATTTTCTTGTGCCGCGCATCATCAATCAGCAAGCGGGTTGCCGTGCGCGTGAGGAAAGCCCGCGGCTCCTGCAGCATCAGCAGATCACGTGAGGCCATCAGCCGCAAAAATGTATCCTGTGCAATGTCCGCCGCCCCTTGCGCGCAGCCCAGCTTTTTGCGCAGCCAGCCCTGTAACCAGCTGTGATGCTGGGTATAAAGCATTTCCGCCACATCGCGACGACGGGGACAAAGAATCAGGGACATGACCGATACATACAGTTGAGAATAATTATCATTATATGAAACAAGCCGACATCCCACAACCGCTCAATCGTAAAGTCGGGATAAGGTCCCTGCGTGCAAGCACATGATCCCGCTCTGCTTTCATGCAATATCATGGCTCAGCACAAAATGAGAATGATTTGTATTTGATATGTATAATATCCCCTGAATATTGTTACTGCCGGATGCTTCATGCGTAAACCACTTGCCCTGCTACATCGCTGGTTTGGCCTTGCCACCGCGATTTTTCTGTTTATTGCCGGTCTTACCGGCGCGGTTATTTCCTGGGATCATGAACTGGATGCGGCGCTGAATCCGCATCTTTTCGAGCTGCAAGCTCCGGCGCATGGCATTCCGCAGCCATCCTTGCAATTGGCTGCCGAGATCGAGGCCGCCAACCCGTCCATCCAGGTGACCTACCTGCCGCTGGCAACAGAAGCCGGACATGCCTTGCAGCTATTCGTGCAGCCGCGGCTCAACCCGGCCACCGGCAAGCCCTACACGCCAGACTTCAACCAGATGGCGGTGAACCCTTACACGGGCGAGGTGCAGGGCAAGCGCATGTGGGGCGAGATTTCACTGGCGCCGGAAAACCTGCTGCCATTCTTGTACAAGCTGCATTACAGCCTGCATATCCCCGATGGCTTCAATCTTGAACTGGGCGTGCTGTTCATGGGGATTATTGCCATCGTCTGGACCATAGACAGCCTGATTGCCTTGTGGATTTCCTTCCCCAACCTCGCCAGCTGGCGCAAGTCGTTTGCGTTTCGCTGGCAAAAGGGCGGCTATGCGCTCAACTTTGATTTGCACCGCTCGGGCGGCGTCTGGGTCTGGGGCTTGCTGCTGATCATGGCGGTCACCTCCATCTCGATGAACCTGGGTACGGAAGTCATGCGCCCGCTGGTAAACCGCATATCGCCGCTGACTGCCAGCCCGTTTGATACCATCACCCCCAGCCCGCTGGATAAACCGCTGACGCCGGTCATCTCGCGTCAGGCCGTGCTGGATCGTGCCACCAGCGAGGCACGAAAGCGCGGCTGGGAAGCGCCTCCCGGTGCCATTTTCTGGTCGCCGCAATTTGGCGTGTATGGCGTGGGATTCTTTGAAGCCGACAATGACCATGGCGATGGCGGGCTCGGCAACCCCTGGCTCTATTTCGATGGCAAGACTGGCGAATATGCGGGCGCCATCGTGCCGGGCACGGGCAGTGCCGGCGATATCTTCATGCAGGCGCAGTTCCCGCTGCATTCGGGCCGCATTCTCGGCTTGCCGGGGCGCATCCTGATCTCGCTGATGGGGGTGGTCGTCACCATGCTTTCCGTCACAGGCATCATTATCTGGGCACGCAAGCGCAAGTCGCGCCTGCACCAAAGTCAGCGCGCCGCGTCCACTGACGTAAGCAAGCGCCAACTGGCGCAGCGCGACGGCTCCAAGCCCAGCCCCGCGAATTAATCCGCCACGACCATGCTGAGTCCCCAGATTCATCTGCGCAATCAATGGTTAAGCCTGCTCTATCGCCACCATCAGGGCTGGCTCATGGGCTGGCTGCGCAAGAAGCTGGGCTGCCCGCACCATGCAGCGGATATTTCGCACGACACCTTCAGCCGCCTGCTGGCGCTGGACAACATCCCCGACATTCGCGAGCCCAGGGCTTACCTGCTGGTGACGGCCAACCGGCTGATGATCAATGAATTCCGCAAGCGGCAGGTGGAGCAGGAAACCCTGCAAGCCGTGGCGCTGCTCAACGCCGATGACAGCAGCCATAGTCCGGAAACCATCTGCTCGGCGCGGCAATTGCTGGCGCAGGTATTGCTGATGCTGAGCGAAGAGCTGGATGAAAAAGCGCGGCGCGCCCTGCTGCTTGCTCGCGTCGATGGGCTGGGATACCGCGAGATCGCCGCCACCATGCAAGTCTCGGAAAGCAGCGTGAAGCAATATCTGTCGCGGGCGCTGGTGCATTGCCATGCCCGGCTCTACCCCGGCGCGCCCTGATCATGCCCGACGACATGCCAACGCCAGCCTCCTCCGCCGGGATGACACAGCCCCGCATGGCCGAGATACGCCAGCAGGCCGCAGAATGGCTGATTCAGTTATCCGAGGCCGAAAGCGACACCCAGCGTGCCGCATTGCAGACGGCCTGCCAGGCATGGCAACAGCAGCACCCTGGCCACGCCGAGATATTTCGTCAGATGCAAACCCTGTGGCAAAGCCTGGCGGACCATGGTGACACTGCGAAACCAAAACGCAGCAAGGGCAGGCGCAAGGCGCTGATCGGCACCGCCCTGAGTGCCTTGCTGCTGCTGGGCGGCCTGCAACTGCCCACCACCCGCTACTGGCTGGCAGATGAACGTACATCGACCGGCGAAATTCGCCAGATCAGCCTGAGTGATGGCAGCCGCATCACCCTGAATACACATAGCGCCGTGGATATCCGCTTTGATGCCCACACCCGCACCATACGCCTGACCGAGGGCGAAGTGCTGGCCGAAGTCGCGCACGATCCGCAGCAGCGCCCCTTTATCGTGGAAAATCGCGATGGCACGGCCACAGCCCTGGGTACGCGTTATCTGGTGCGGCAGGATGCCGATAGCAGCACCGTCACCGTGCTGGAATCCACGGTCGCTGTGAAGCCGCGCCACTCCGCCACCATCAGCAAAGTATATGCAGGCGAACAGCTACGCTTTGACGCCCAGCAGGCATACACCCTGATGCCAGCGCCTGCCCTGGCAGATAGCTGGCACATGCAACGGCTGGTGTTTGAAGATGCACCACTCAGTGCCGTGATCGCACGGCTGGCGGAATACCGCCCCGGCCTGCTCAAGCTGAGGACAAATACCCAAGCCTTCCGCTTTACCGGGGTGTTGCCCACCGATGATAGCGACAAGGCGCTCAGCATCCTGCAACAGGCATTGCCCATTCGCATTCAGCGCTACTCGAACTACATCGTGCTGGTCGATGCCGGCAACGAGCCTGCGTCGGATCGGTAGCGTTCTATAGGATTTATATAAGGGACGAATACTCCTGACTGCCCGATTTTTCCTCAGCGCGGTCATTGGAGTTGAGAGCTTCTCAATTCCAATGACCAAACTCAGGGAGTCCATATGACAACATCTCCAGCGTGGGGCCGCGCCTCACTTTTACATCTCGCCATTGTGGCGTGCCTGTGCCAGATGACGCAGGCCCACGCCGCCGACACCGGCACTGCCAGCCATTTGCAGATCGCCGCCCAGCCACTGGGGCAAGCCCTCACCGAGCTGGCCGCCAAAACCGGCATGCTGATCGGGGTGGATGCCGACCTGGTGCGCAACAAGCAGGCCAAACCTATCAATGGGCAATACCAGCCGGAAGACGCCTTGACCGCGCTGCTGGCCGGCAGCGGTTTGCAGGCGGTAAAAGGCAGCAATGGCAGTTACACCCTCAAGCCCAATCCCGCCAATGTGGAAAAACCGCAAAGCCATGCCGAGCCTACCACGCTACCTGAAGTCAGCGTGTCAGCCGCCAACGAATCCAGCGCTAACGTGCAGGAAGAAGGCAAGGCCGCAGATGGCTATCGGGTCAAGACCATCTCCTCCGTCGGCGCACTCGGCAGCATGCGCCTGCAGGATACCCCCTATGCCATGAGCGTGATTCCGCAGGAGCTGATCCAGAATATCCAGGCACAATCGCCAGACGATGTGTACAAGCTGAACCCATCGACTCGCACCACCACGCCGCAGATCACGGGCTTCAGCCCCAATGTGAATATTCGCGGCTTTGGCGGTTACAACACGGCCGAAGACGGCATGCGCCGCGCCTACAACCACGCTGCCACCATGGAAGACAAGGAACGGGTGGAAGTGCTGAATGGCCTTTCCGGCTTTTTATATGGCGCAGCCAGCCCCGGCGGCATGATCAATTTCGTATACAAACGCCCGACCATAGAGCGGCTGAACAGCGTGACGGTAGGGAACTACGGTGGCAGCCAGGCCTATGTGCATGGCGATTTTGGCGGCCGCATTGACGACGAAGGTCGCGCCGGCTATCGGCTAAACGTGGTCAAGCAGGATGGCGGCACGGCAGTGGATCATCAGAGCATACAGCGCGAGCTGGTCAGCGGCGCCATCGACTGGCAGATCACCGACAAGCTGCTGCTGGAGCTGAATGCAGCTTACAACCACTACCGAATCGACGGCACCTCGGCCTACTGGTATGTGGATGCTGGAAGTGGAGTACAGCGCCCCTCCGCCCCGGACAGCAGCAAGAACTGGGGCCAGAAATGGACAGGCGATGAGTTTCACAACACCAAGCTGATGGGCAAGCTCACCTATCAGCTGAATGACCATGTCACCCTGCGCGGTGCCTATATGCGAGATTACATCAACCGTGAAGGCAATCCGGGGACGTACAACTACCCGCTATCGGCAACGACTTACCGGCAGCTCGCCCTGGCCAGTGACGATACCGAGGATGTATACAATGCCGGGCAGGCATTTGCCGATATCCGCTTTGATACCGGCAGCATTTCGCACAAGGTCACCACCGGCTACTACATGAATTCCGACCTTTACCGTGGATCGAATTACAGCAGCGGCTCCAACAACTATCTGGGACCATTCTCCATCAGCAGCCCGACCTATGTTGGGCAGCCCGCCTTTGCAGCGAACACCGAGTCGCTCTATACCCAGGGCCGCGATATCAATGAAAATCTGATGCTGGGCGATCTGGTGACCTTCAACGAGCAATGGTCCATGCTGGCCGGGGTAAACCGCAGCCGCATCCTGTCGCTCACCTACGACGAAGCAAATAGCAAGACCTCCTCCTACGACAAGAGCCGTACCTCACCTGCGGTTTCCCTGATATACAAACCCATGCCGTGGCTGACGTCTTATCTCAGCTACATCGAAGGGCTGGAAGCTGGTGGTCGCGCGCCAACGAGCGTGTCTAATGCCAATGCCGTCATGCCGACTATGGTCAGCCGCCAGCAGGAGTTCGGCCTGAAAGCCAGTGTGGGCAAGATATTGCTGACATCCGCTATTTTTGAAATCGAAAAGGCATACCAGTACATTGATGTGGCAGACGGTATCAGCACCTATCGCCAGAATGGCCGTCAGAACCACAAGGGCATAGAACTCGGTGCTACCGGCAAAGCCACAGACCGGCTGACGCTGATTACCGGCCTGACGCTAATGGATGCCACGGTGAAGAAATCGGAAAATGCAGGGAATGTGCCGGTGAATGTCGCGCAGCAGTTTGCCAAGGTCTATAGCGAGTATCAGATTCCTGGCGTTGAGGGGCTGACGCTCACCGGCGGGGTTTACTACACCGGCAAGCAATATGCGGATGATGCCAACAAGGACCGTCTGCCATCCTATGTCACGGCCGATATTGGCGCGCGTTATCAGACCACGGTGTCTAATCGCCCGCTGACCTTGCGATTGAATGTGAATAACCTGTTCGACAAGGATTACTGGCTGAACTCCTATTACCTTGGCACCCCGCGCAGCCTGGCCTTCTCGGCACAGATGCAGTTCTAATCTCCACCTACCCAACTGCCCGGCACCAAACCGGGCAGTTTCCCTCCCAGCATGGCAACGTCGAAATCTGGTCAGTCAGTACGGGATTTCGGCACCACATTTCTTTGCGCCCGACCGCCGTTGGATAACACAAATCCTAAAAATTAATTGTGGGATAAGACACGGTATTGTCTCTTTATTCACACAATGATACATTGTGGTTTAATAATTTGGCATAAGTGCCTTAATTTGTTGGCAAATTATAAAAAAACATCACTTTTTAACAGAAAATTTTACGTAGTTTAATTGCGTTTTTCCAAGGGGGGTCTATATAGCATGCGCCTTGCGAGCACGATTCTTGCGTCCCGCCCTTTTGTAGCCTGTTTATAAAACGCGGACATTGAATCCATAAACCCATGCAGCAATCGCCTCAATATACGCCGGACCATCACGCGCAGATCGTGCTGAATCACGTCACGATCAGTGCGCTGCCGTCTATTCCGCAGGTGCTGACGCGCATTCTGGAAATGCTGCAGGATGAAGATACCGACATGCGCAAGCTGGCGGACCTGATGGAAATGGATGTGGTGATCAGTGCCCGCATCCTGCAGGTAGCCAACTCGGCGGCCTTCCAGCGCGGCACCCAGGTATTGTCGGTATACAGCGGCATCTCCAACTTGGGCTGGGACCTGGTCAAGACGCTGACCCTGAGCATTATCTTCCAGCGCATGCTGAGCGATTACTTCAAGAGCAATCAGCAGGATCTCGCCAGTTACTGGTATCACTCGCTGCGCACCGCCTTGCTGTGCAAGGCACTGGCCGCCCGCACCAGCGCGGTTTCTACCGACGAAGCCTATATTTCCGGGCTGCTGCATGATATTGGCCGCCTGGGGCTGCTGAGTGGATTCAATGCCCAGTACCAGGCGTTTTTTGCCATCGACGAATCCCTGCCCAACTACATCGAGAGTGAAGCCGCGCGCTTTGGCATCGACCATTGCGAGCTGGGCGCCTGGGTCATCAAAAACTGGCAGGTGAAGTCCTTCCTGGAAGATGCGATTGCCTATCACCATCTTCCAGCCGCACAGCTGGAACATTCGCCGGCGCTGATCAAGATTGTCTACCTGGCCAATCTGCTGGCACAGCAGAATATCCGTGACAAACCCGCCCTGGCCGAACTGGCCGAGCGCTGGTTCAACCTGAGCGAAACCGCGCTGGATGAAATTGTCAGCATCAGCCATCAGCAGATTGATGTGCTGGCGATCTCGCTTAACCTGGAAGCCGAAAAACCAGCGCTGGGCATGGACAGCGCCCCGGAAGCCGAAGATATCGAAGCCCTGCTGGGTGCGCTGGGCAACCGCGCACAAGCGCCGCTTGCGCCGTCGTCCAATATTGATGACCGCCTGATGCAAGGCGTAGCAAGCAATGCGCTGATCAACCACATGGAAAGCACGCTCAGCCAGCAGCCGGATGAAGAAGCCCTGCTGCTGCAACTGCAAAAGCTGGCGCGGCTGATTTGCCACAGCAAGCAGCTGATGCTGTTTGTGCCCAATGAAACCCAGAACACCCTCATCGGCAAGCCGCTGCAGGCAGACCAGAAGTGGGTGGCCGATTTCATTCTGCCGACCCAGCAGGATGTCAGCCTGATTGCCGATACCTGGCTTGCGCAGGCGGCCCGCCATAGTTTTGAAGCCTTCCGTGGCAGCAAGGCCACCCTGCCAGACAAGCAAATGATGCGCATGAGCAATGCCGCCGGCATGCTGTGCGTGCCCATGATGCTGAAAGGCAAGCCCATGGGCGTAATGGTGCTGGCGCTGGATCAGCCCGAGTTTCTGCTGCTGGACACGCAAATGTCCATCCCCACCGCCCTTGCCCGTATTGCCGCCAGCCGCCTGGCCGCCAGCGGACAACCAGCCGATGACATGCTGGCAGGCGAAGCGCAAAAAGAGCGCCTGCGACGGTTTGTACATGAGACCAGCAACCCGCTCACCACGGTTAAAAACTACCTCGCGATTTTAGAGCAGCGCATGTTGAAAAACGGCATGCAAAGCGATGACATCAGCATCGTCAATGAGGAGATCGACCGTATCGGCGTCATGATCGGCGAGCTGTATTCCAATGGCCAAAGCTATAGCGCCGCCAGTGTGGATATCAACCAGATGGTGCTGGACCTGATTACCCTGCATCGGCAGACTTACCTGGAACCCGCCGGTGTGGATGTAGTGGAAGCCTTGCATCCGAACCTGCCCGAAGTCACCACCATTCCGTATCAGTTGCGGCAAGTGCTGGTCAATCTGATCCGCAATGCCGCCGAAGCCATGCCGAATGGCGGCACGCTGACCATTGCCACCCATGTGGAGAACCGGGCTGGCGAAGAACCCATGCTGCTGATTCAGGTCAGCGATACCGGCCACGGCATCCCGGATGAGGTGATGGCTCGCCTGTTCAGCCCGCAAACCAGCACCAAGGGCGGCAACCACGGCGGCATCGGGCTCACCATCAGCAACGACATTATCAAATCCCTGCATGGCAGCATGGCCTGCCGTACATCCCCCCAGGGCACCAGCTTTGACGTGCGCCTGCCTCTGCAATCCGAAGCCAGCGATCTGGCATTAATGGAATAAAAGGGCACCATGTCGAGCATCTACCCCATCAACGCCTCACCCAAGCCGGTTGCCGAAACAGCGCCGCTGGCGCGGCTGCTTATTGTCGATGACAATGTGCGGCTGGCGGAAAGCCTGAAATACCTGGTCGAAATTCATGGCTATGTCGCCCACGTGTGCAACTCTGGCTTTGCCGCGCTTGATCTCGTTGCCGAGCAGCGCTTTGACCTGATGCTGCTGGACCTTTCCATGCCGGGCATGACCGGCCATGAGGTGCTGATGCAACTGCCCAAGGGCAAGCAACGCATTCCCGTAGTCGTCATCAGCGGCACCAAAACCCTGAATGCCGCGATTGACGCCATGCGCCACGGCGCCTATGACTTTTTGCGCAAGCCTTATCAGCCGGAAGAGCTGCTGCGCACCATCGAAAACGCGCTGGAACACTCCCGGCTCGAGCTGCAGAACAAATCCATCCACGCCCGGCTGGAAGAATCAGAAACGCTCTACCAGTACCTGATCGACAGCTCGCCCGACATCATCTACACGCTGGATGACAACGGCAACTTCACCTTCATCAACAATCGCGTGGAAACCCTGCTGGGTTATTCACGCGAGACCATGCTGGGCAAGCACTACACGCTGCTGATCCATGAAGAGGACTACGAGCGCGCGCACCACGCCTTCAACGAGCGCCGCACCGGCAACCGCGCCGCCAAGAACGTGGAGCTGCGCCTGCGCTGCCAGGAGCGCCGCAGTGAACGCCGCCAGCCCGAGCAGAACTACATCACGGTGGTCATCAATGCCATGGGCATTTATGGCACGCACCCGGAACATGGCACGCCATTCAATGGCACCTATGGCGTGGCGCGCGATATTACCGAGCGCAAGAAGGCCGAGCAGGCCATCACGCACCAGGCTTATCACGATACGCTGACCGACCTGCCCAACCGCATGCTGTTCAAGGACCGCTTAACCGTAGCCATCCATCACGCCAAGCGCAACAAGCACAAGCTGGCGATCATGTTCCTGGATCTGGACCGCTTTAAATGGGTGAACGATACGCTAGGCCATCTGTATGGAGATGAGCTCCTGAAGCAAGTGGCGGCACGCCTGCGCAACTGCATGCGCGAGCAGGATACGCTGGCGCGCATGGGCGGCGATGAATTCACCATGCTGCTGCACGAGCTGAATCAGCCCGACGATGCCACGGTGATTGCGCAGAAGATTTTTGATGAGCTGAAACGCCCCTTCATGCTGGATGATCGCGAAATCTTCATCTCATCCAGTATCGGCATTGCCATTTACCCGGACCATGGCGACTCCATCGAGAACCTGATCAAGCGCGCCGACATTGCCATGTACCACGTCAAATGGCGCGGCAAGAATGGCTTCCAGTATTACGATCCAAGCATGAACAGCATGTTCCACAAAAAGCTGTCGCTGGAAAACGAGCTGCGGCGCGCCATCGAAAAACGCCAGATCGTGCTCTACTACCAGCCCAAGATTCATCTGGATGGTCATTGCGTCATCGGCCTCGAAGCCCTGGCGCGCTGGCATCACCCCGAGCTGGGCCTGGTCTCGCCGCTGGAATTCATCCCGCTGGCAGAAGAAACCGGCCTTATCCACGCCCTGGGTGAAATGCTGCTGGAAGAAGCCTGCGTGCAGATGCGGCAATGGCAGGATGCCGGGCTCAACAACTTCAGCCTGGCGATCAACATCTCTCCGCAACTGGTGGAAGAAGATGCCTTTGTCAGCCGCATTTTGACGCCGATACGCCACCACCAGCTGAGCGAAGACCTGTTTGAAATCGAGATTACCGAAAACCTCCTGATGCGCGATGTGGAAAGCTCCATCAGCAAGCTGAAAGAGCTGGGCAGCCACGGCATCAAGATCGCCCTGGACGACTTTGGCACCTGCTACTCCTCGCTGGCTTACCTGCGTCGCTTCCCCATCCATAGCGTCAAGATCGACAAATCCTTTGTCAGCGACATCAGCAGCACCAGCGAAAACGCCTCCATCATCTCGGCGATTGCCGGCATCGCCAACGGCTTCAAGCTCGACCTCATCGCCGAAGGCGTGGAAACCATCCCGCAAATGCACACCCTGCAATCCCTGGGCTGCACCAAGATGCAAGGCTTCCTGTTCAGCAAACCCCTGCCCGCCAAGGAAATGACGCAGGTACTGCACAATCCTTCCCTGTTATTTCAGGATGTCCCCGCGCCGCCACAGATGCTGCCCTTGTTATAGGGCAACACGCATCACCTTCATCCCTGTCATTACCGAGCCTGGCCTGATGAATACGCCAGACTGAATTCCTGCGCTTGTTCAGGCTCGGCGCGTTCATGCGCTTCCATGGGTGTAATCACGGCGGTGAAGCCTTGCAGGGTTTGCGCTACCTGCGGTGACACCACAATGCTGAACGTGCTGGCGTAGGTCTTGCCGGATGGCACATGCATCACATGCCGCGCAGGAGAAGCATCGGGCGGCAAGCCTTGCAGGGTGAGCACATAGGTCTGCGCCTGGGCTTCTTTATTGGTGAGGCGCACGATGTAGCGGCTCTTGAGATCGCCATTGGACATGCGGGTCACCAGCGGCTGGTCCTGCTGGATATTGGCGACAAAGGGCTCCAGGTGCTGAATCTTGTAGGCAAAGAAGACAATCGCCAATGCCATCAGCCCCAGATAGCCATATTGCTTGAGGCGGCTGGCAAAGCTGATGGTGGCAGATTTGGCCGCAGGCTCGACGGCCGCGGCCTGGCGGAAATCAATCAGGCCGGTCGGCAGCTGTATGGATTTCATGATGGTATTGCAGGCATCAATACACAAGCCACAGGCAATGCAGTCAATCTGAAAGCCTTTGCGGATATCCACACCGGTGGGGCAGACATTGACGCAATAGCCGCAATCAATACAGTCACCCACGCCTTGCTGCTGGCGAGAGCCCGGCTCCTTGAGCGCTTTGGCAGGCGGCTGGCGGCCTTGGGTGCGTTCACCCCGGGCAGCATCGTAGACCACGGTTTTGGTCAGCGGATCCTGCATGGCGCTCTGGAATTTGCCATAGGGGCAAGCCACGCGGCAGATGTTCTCGCGGGCAAAGCCGGCGGCGACATAGGTAGTGGCGGTGATGGTGGCAATCGCGGTATAGGCCGCCATGGGCGCACGGCCCTCCCAGATGGCGGATATCAGCTGGCGGGCATCAGCAAAATACAGGGTAAAGGTCACGGCGGTTGCCAGCGCCAGGACAAGCCAGAGCGCATGGGTCAACCCCAGCTTGGCGATTTTCTCCAGGCCCCAGGGTTGTTTCATCAAGCGGATACGGGCTTGTGCTTCGCCCTGCACCCAGCCTTCTATCATGCGGAAGGCATCGGTCCACAGAGTCTGGAAGCAGAAAAACCCGCAGAACACCCGGCCATACAGCGCCGCCGACACAAACAGCATGGTGGCCGCCATGACCATGATCGCCATCAGCACCATCAGGTCCTGCGGGAAGATCACGATATCAAACAAAAAGAAGCGCGAATTGGCTAGGTCAAACAGCAAGGGCTGGCCACTGCGCGCCGCGCCATGCCAGGTGAGCCAGGGCAGGCCAAAATAAACCGTGTAGGCCAGAAGCAGAATCCCGGTCTTGAGGTTGCGATATTTGCCCTTGACCGCATACGGCACGATGGGAATGATTTTTCTGGCGGGCTTGGCAGCACCGGCAATAACCGCTTGCATGGCTGGCTCCATTCATTTGAGTGTGTGCCATGTTAAAACTCGCCAGCAAGATAAAACAGATGCAGAAACTATATAAAAAACCATATCAGATTTATACTACCTGCATGATCAGCAGCAAGGCCCAGCCATGAAAAAATACGAAAAACTGGCGGAAGAGATTGCCGAATCCATACGCACCGGTGTATTGCGCAAGGGCGATAAACTGCCTTCGGTGCGGCAGGCCAGCGCCAGCCATGCGGTGAATGCGTCTACCGTGTTTGAAGCGTATTACCTGCTGGAAGCGCGCGGCCTGATTACGGTAAAAGAGCGCTCTGGCTATTACGTCAGCGGCGGCAGTTCAACCCTGCCGGAGCTGGCCGCGCACCCGGTGGCGCATCCTTATCTGACGCCGGTGGATGTGAGCGAGCTGGTGTTTGATATCCTGGGTGCCACCCGCAATCGCACGGTGGTGCCACTGGGGTCTGCCTTTCCCAGCCCTTTGCTGTTTCCGCTGAAAAAACTGGGCCGCACCATGGCCTCCATCGCCCAGCACATGGACCCGTGGAGCTCGGTGCGCGACTTGAGCCCGGGCGATGAAAACCTGCGCCGCCAGATTGCCGTGCGCTATATGATCGATGGTTTCAGCGTACCCACCGATGACATCGTGATTACCAATGGCGCGCTGGAAGCGCTGAATCTCTGCCTGGCCGCGGTCTCCAAACCCGGCGATAGCATCCTGATTGAGTGCCCGACCTTTTATGCCGCGTTGCAAGCCATTGAGCGTAACGGGCTGAATGCCATTGAAATCCCCAGCCACCCCAAAACCGGCGTTAATCTCGATGCAATGGCGGCGGCGCTGGAGCAGCACAAACCGGCGGCCTGCTGGCTGATGACCAATTTTCAGAATCCGCTGGGCAGCCTGATGCCGGAAGATAAAAAGCAGGCTCTGGTGGCCTTGCTGCAGCGCTATCAGGTGCCGCTGATAGAAGACGATGTGTATGGCGAACTGTACTTTGGACAACAGCGCCCCAAGCCGGCCAAGGCATTTGATACCGAGGGGCTGGTCATGCATTGCTCGTCGTTTTCCAAATGTCTGGCACCGGGATATCGCGTGGGCTGGGTAGCGGCAGGCCGCTTTGCCAAAACCATAGAGCGCATCAAGCTCACCACCACGCTCGCCGCACCGGCACCGGTGCAGCAAACGCTGGCGGCCTATCTCGCCATGGGCGGCTATGACCGGCACCTGCGTGCCTTGCGGCACACCCTGCTGATGCAGCAGATTCGCTTTATTGAAACCATTGAGCAGGTCTTCCCTGCTGGCACGCAGCTCACGCGTCCGGCGGGGGGTTATTTTCTGTGGCTAAAACTGCCGGAAGGTACTGATGCGCTCTCGCTGCATCAGCACTGTCTGGAGCTGGGCATCAGCATTGCCCCCGGCCCCATGTTCTCGGCGCAGCGGCAGTTTTCAGAATATATACGGCTGAATTACGGCCATGAATGGACCAGCGAAATCGAGCAGGCCCTGCACACGGTGGCGAGGCTGATTCCCGAGCATATCCGCTAATCAGGCCAGTGCCAGCGTCGCCTGCATCTCATCGGGCACGCGCACGCTGCCATTGGTGTAATACTGAAACAAGGCAATAGCGGCGCGACCGGCATCGGCCAGCTGCTCGCGCGGCATGGCGGCCGTCACCGACGCGGCGGATAGACGATACAAAGGTGGCAATTCCAGGTTATTCAGCGACGACAAGGCCTCAAAGCGAATACGTGCCACCTCGGCAACACCCTCGTAAATACCAACCTCAAACATGCGTTCCACCGAAATGCGCAAGGTATTGCCCGAGGCAAACAGCAAGTCCTGATCTTTTTTGGTTACTGCCACAATCTGCATGTCTGCCCCAGCCGCTATCAACGAAAGGCACATCATAAAACAGGGAGCCTAACCCCAACAGATGCAGTTCCTGCAAAAAAAACCGGAGCAGATACCTTCGCCTCGCTCAGCTCTCATACATTATCCCCGGCCCACTGTATGCAATGGCCGCGCTTTTCTTATGGCACTTTTCGCTGCCTGGGCGGGTCATCAAGTACACATACCTCCGTTGAAAGCATGCAATGCCCGATACCCCACTTGATGAATGTACGGTACAGCTCAACGACGCCCTTGGCGCCGAATTGCATGGCGACATGGCGCTCTCTGCCGAAGCTGCGCGGCTGCGTTATGTGAATGACGGCACGCCGGGCTTTGCCCGCAAGCGCATGGCCAAGGGCTTTCGTTATGTGGACCGGCAAGGCCGCCCCTTGCATGACAAAACGCATCTGGCGCGCATCCGGGCACTCGCCATTCCGCCCGCCTGGCAAGACGTGTGGATATGCCCGTATGCCAATGGGCATATCCAGGCTACGGGGATAGACGCCAAGGGCCGCAAGCAGTACCGCTACCACAAGGAGTGGCGCGCCATCCGCGATGAAGCCAAATACGCGCACATGCTGGATTTCGCTTTGCATTTACCGCTGATACGCGAACAGGTAGATGCCGACCTTGCCAGGCCAGCGTTGTGCCGGGAGAAAGTGCTGGCGCTGGTCATCGCCCTGCTGGAAAAAACCATGATACGGGTCGGCAATGATGAATACGCCCGCACCAATCGCTCCTTTGGCCTCACCACCCTGCGCAACCGCCATGTGGATGTACAAGGCGGCCGCATCGCCTTTCACTTCCGCGGCAAAAGCCGGGTGGAACATGCCATCGAGCTGCAGAACGCCAGGCTCGCCAGACTGGTGCGCAAGATGAAAGACTTGCCCGGGCAAGCGCTGTTTCAGTATGTGGATGACGCCGGTGAACGCCATGCGGTGAGTTCATCGGACGTGAATGCCTATCTCAAAAGCATCACCGGTCGCGACTATACCGCCAAGGATTTCAGAACCTGGTCTGGCACCTTGCATACCTTTCAATCGCTCACCACGCTGGATGCCTTTGAAAACCAGACCCAGGCCAAAAAGAATGTGGTGCAGGCCATCACCGAAGCCGCCCGCAAGCTGGGCAATACCCCCACCATCTGCCGCAAGTGTTATGTGCACCCGCTGATTATCGAAACCTATATGGCGGGGAAATTACTGGAGGCCGTGGAGCAGGAAACCACGGATAAGGATGCCCCATGGGCGCTGGATGCCATTGAGCGGCATGTGCTGCATTTGCTGCAACGGCAGATAGCCGATGCACGAAAAAGCGAAGCGGCCTGACGAAGGTTGAGTGGCGGGATCGGGCGGCTTCAACACCAGGCAACCCGGGCCCAAAGCCTTAACGGATATCCCACCAGGTGGGCAGCAGGGCGCGCACCTCGACCTGCGAATAGCGATCATCAATCAGGTAGATGACCCCAGTGTCCTCACGCGTGCGGATCACACGGCCCGCCGCCTGTACCACTTTTTGCAGGCCGGGGTAGAGATAGGTGTACTCATAACCCGCGCCAAATATTTCTTCCATGCGTTCCCGCATCTGCTCATTTACCTCGTTGATCTGCGGCAAGCCTATGGTGGCGACAAAGGCGCCCACCAGCCGATCACCCGGCAAATCGATGCCCTCACCGAAAGCGCCGCCCAGCACAGCAAACGCAATGCCTTCTGAGGTTTCGGTAAAGCGATTGATGAAGGCTTCCCTGTCCTGCTCCGTCATCATGCGCGATTGCTGTCGCACCGGAATATCGGGATAACGCTCGCTGAATAGCTCGTATACCTGCTGCAGATAATCAAAGCTGCTCACGAACAGCAGATAGTTGCCCGGCCGGGCTTTGTATTGTTTGGCCATGAGCTGGGCTATCGGCATCACCGAGTGGCGCCGCCGCAGATAGCGCGTGGAAATATGCGTCACCAGCCGCACGTCCAGCTGCTCTGGGCTGAATGGCGATGGCACATCGATAAACGGCGTTTTATCCGGCAGGCCCAGCATGTCACTGTAAAAATGCGAAGGGCTGAGCGTGGCGGAAAACAGCGTGGCCGATTGCGCGGCGTCAAAACGTGTTTTGAGAAATGGGGCGGGCACGATATTGCGTATGCACAGCACCGTGTTTGCCTGCAACAGATTAGCGCGGCCCTGTTTCAGCGTGATATCAAACATGCAATGCGGGCCAAAGGCATCGGCCAGCGTGACAAACTGCAGCGCATCAAAATAGAAATTCAGCAGGCTGGCGGCATTATCGGTCGGGTGCAGCGCCAGATAATCGGTAATGCGCGTGACTACCCGCTGCAGGGAAAGCTCAAAGTCTTCCTCAATCGCCGGATAGACTTCATACGGCGCCACCTGCTGCTGTACCATGCTGCTCCAGGCCTGGCTGAGCTTCTCCAGCGGCGTTTTCAGCGACTTGGGGGCTTCCTGCCGCATGGCTTCAAACATCTGCTGATCCAGCTCGGCGCTATACATCTTGCGGCCGCGCTCTATCATGTTGTGCGCCTCATCCACCAGGATGCTTACGCGCCATTCATTCATCACCGTGCCCGCATACAGCACGGCATAAAGATCAAAGTAGTAGTTGTAATCGCCCACCACCACATCACTCCAGCTCACCAGATCCTGCGCCAGATAATAAGGGCAGATCTGATGTTGACGCGCCACCGCCGCCAGTGCCTCGCGGTCCATCATGCCGCGCTCAAGCGCCTGTATGCGCGCTTGCGGCAAGCGATCGTAAAAACCCTTGGCCAGCGGGCAGGAATCGCCATGGCAGCTTTTGTCGGGATGTTCGCAGGCTTTTTCGCGCGCCACCAGTTCCAGCGTGCGCAAGCTCAGGTCAGGGTTGGCCGCGTGAATCACATGGATGGCATCAAGCGCCAGTTTGCGTCCGGAGGTTTTCGCGGTAAGAAAGAAAATCTTGTCCAGCTTCTTTTCCGGCATGGCTTTCAGCAGGGGGAAAAGCGTGCCCAGCGTTTTGCCGATGCCGGTGGTGGCTTGCGCCATGAGGCATTTTCCCAGGCTCGCGGTCTTGTATACCGATTCCGACAGCACGCGCTGCCCGGTGCGAAAAGTGGGATGCGGAAACTGCAAGGCCGTGAGCTGCAGGTTGCGGCGCAAACGATGCGCCACCTCGCGGTCCGCCCAGGTGCGCAGCTGGGCGCACTGAGCGTTGAAATACGCCGCCAGCGCCTCCGCCGTATAAAGCTCGCTTAGCGGCTCTTCCGTCTTGCTCGATACGTTGTAATACACCAGCGCGGTATTGATCTCGCGCAGCTCGCGCTCCTGCGACAGCAGCGCGGCATATACCTTGGCCTGAGCCCAATGCAGGAAGCGATGGTTTTCCGGCATGCGCTCCAGCAGGCCCTTGAAGGTCTTGATCTCCTCCAGCTGGTTCAACTCCGGGTCATAACCATCGGCCCGGCCCCGCACAAAAATATTCTGGTACTCGCCGGTGAGTGCAATCTCGGTCTCGTAGCTCGCATTGCGGTTGGACGTGACCGAGGTATGCCCCATCATCCCCTCCAGCGCCGTGGGCGCAGGCGTAAAGCGCTGATCCAGATCACCGCGGCGGGCAACCAGATCGCACATGGCACGCACAGAAATAATGTACCGGAACGGATCCGCAGGATTTTCGGAAACGACCAGGCTGGGAGCGAGCTTAATGTTGCATCCTTGTGGGGTCAGGCAATGTGGAGGACCAGACGAGAGGGGATCACGATTTTCCACCTCACTGGCGTGAGGCCTTATTGTATCGCGAAGCGAACGAGGCGTGCCCGCGATACCACCCCGATAAACTACTCGACCTTGACGAAGCTACCCTGCGGCTTGTCTTGCAACAGACTCAGCAAATCCGCCGACTTCAAGGCCAGTGCATAACCCAGCACGCCACTGCCGATCACCACCGTCTCATACGCAGAAACACTGTTATCCACCAGCACCCGCAAGCCCTCAGGCAAGGCAATCGGCGGCACCGCACCGACCACATACCCGGTCGCCTCCGGTACCTCGGCATATTCCGCCATGCGGCACTTGCGCTCCCCCAGAAAGTTACGCAACAACGCCCAATCCGCACGACCACCACCCGCCACCGCCAGCAGGCAAAACCCGCTCTGCTCACCCTTGAACACCACACTGCGCACCACCGACTGCGGATCCAACCCCTGCGCAGAGAGCAACTCCTCAAGACTGCGGATAGGCTTTTTGTCTTCGCTAAGCGGGATTTCGATGATCTTGAAAGCGATGCCTTTGCTTTCGAGCAGGGTGGTGACGGTGGATTGGATTGTCATGGGAGGTAATGTCCTTTTCGATAAATGGCTGCTACACCATTGAAAATATACACTTCGTTATAGAGTCCATTTTATCGTTTGTAAAGCTGCTTACCCAACAATTAACTTTTGCAGGCGATGCTGGTACCTTTGAGATATTGGCTACCATTAACCCTCATTTGGAAGCCATCATTACTCACATAAAACACCGCAACCCATTTATCTAAATCGTGAAAATAGTTCCACCTATAACAACCCTGATTTTTTGAATTCGGAAATGCATTTCTCAGAAACTTTTACTGCCTGGTTGTTGACAGCAACATAATCATCTTTAATCCACGCCTCATAAGTTTTTAACTCTGGAGCGCTACCCATGCATGCCCATGATTTTAGAACAGATGACTTCCCACCTTGTACTCGAACAAGATTGACCTCCAAATTATAGTTAAGCTTGTAGTCACTACTTAGAAGGCCTACATATTCCAACTCCCATTGTCTGGTATTAACGTTGAGCTGGATCTCAAGATCAGGATTTGCTGAAGCTTTTTCTGCGAACTCATCTTTCAACTTATTGGCTAGCAAAGTATTAACACCTCCGCCTTTTGTAACTGAAACCCCTTTTGGTAAAGCCTGATTGAGCTGGTTACCAAACTGACTCCCAATTTGCTGATTAGCTTGCATCTGCCCTAAGGTCTTTGCGTTTCCAGTACTTCCTGCAACGCTCCCCGCTACCGACGACGCCACAAAATTGCCTATCGCACGTGCTTTGGTACGCTCTGAAAGTGCAATTGGTGCAGGTATATTTATCTGAACAGGTCCTTGAAGTAATGTTTTTATATCCGATTCAGAAATTTTTGGGGTTGATGCACATCCAAAAAGCACCAACGCGACAACACTTACACACAAACCATTGATTTTCATATTTATCTTTAAATTTAAGTGAGGAATTTGAAACATAACTAGCCAAGAAGGGCTAATTAAATGAAGGGCTAATTAAATTAAGTGCCAACATAAAATTGGAGATATTGATTAAAAGTATCTCTATCCCCGAGATTTACACGGGCACTCCGTATAAGAATGGGCAAAAAAATATATGCCACAATCAACCATTGTCATGTGTGCAAAATCACTAACAATGGGGAAACATCCATTTTTGATAATTACTAGAGGCAGCTTAAGGAAGTCATGCGGATATAAAATAACTCTGAAAAATTCATCTCAAGCGTTATTTCCAGAGTGATACTGGGTGAAATTGCAGGATGCAGAGTTGACATACCCGGCAAAGTTTGATGAACTGACCGCCGTTATTGAAAGGCAAACCTGCTGAAAGGCAGGGACGCAAAGTTTCCGACCTAAGGGCATATGCCTACGGTAGCGGGACTGCCGTTTACCGCAAGGGTGAATGTATTCGGCGTTTTACAATTTCCATGATGTATCACCCGCATCAGACATGTGAGCCCAGCGTGAGCTGAGGCTTGGCTGTCAGGCGGCTATCGCCCTGCGTGGCGTGGCTGGAGATAAATTCAACGGAAAGTAGTTAGTGATTACCAGACTGGCAATGAGACCTCGACCCGCTGCAGATTGCCTGGCGGCTTTTCTGATGGAGGCGGATGCCATCGCGACCGTATCGTTCGCCAGGGGCAATGTGCCATGCCCCATCTGAATAGCCTGCCGATGCCATTACGGTTCTTGTTCAAATTATTGCAGCACGAGCTTCCACCCTATGCACAGGAACCGCACAACCTGCGGGTAAGAATGTTGCTGGCGATTGGCGGATGGTCGCTGATCATGCTCTGCAGCATGTGGGGCGCCTATTATCTTTGTCATGGCAAATGGCTGTTGATGGCGTCCCATGCCATTCTGATTGCCCTGGGGATCTACACCCTCATTCTCATCAACGCCGGGCGCGAGCGCTTGGTGGCGATCAGCATGTCGCATGGGTTGCTGGTAATGCTTTGCGTGATCTGCTGGCTGGATGTGCCAACGCAGGATGTCCCCCGCTCGGTTCATATGTATTTTCTGCCGGTGGCGGCGGGCGCCTCGCTGATATTTCGCAAGGAAAATCTCTATCTGCGTCTGGTGCTGCCATTTACCTTGCTGGCGTGCTGCCTGATTTTTGCGAGCTCTCACATCGGCATCGTCAAACCCGAGCTGATCGCCGATCAGGAGATTCGCCTGCTGGGAGCATGGATTAACAACCTGGCTGCACTCGCGATTCTGGGTGTGGCGCTGATTGTCATGCAAACTGACATTTCCACGCGTCATTCGCTGTATGCCGATATGCGTGCGGCGCTGGCGCAAGGCCAGTTCCGCCTGCATTATCAGCCGCAGGTGGATGCCGTAGGCAATATTTTCGGGGCGGAAGCCCTGCTACGCTGGCAACATCCCGTGCGCGGGATGATTCCCCCGGGCGTCTTTATCGCCGCAGCCGAAGAAACCGGCCTGATCCAGCCCATTGGCACATGGGTGCTGAAAGAAGCGTGCGCCCAACTGGTCAAGTGGTCTAAAGACCCCAACATGGCGCATCTCAGCATCTCGGTGAATGTCAGCGCATCGCAGCTCAGGCAGCCCGACTTCGTGCAGGAAGTCATCGAGATCGTGATGCGCAGCGGCGCCACGCCCGCGCAGCTAAAACTCGAACTCACCGAAAGCATGCTGGCGAAGGATGTCGACACCACCATCCAGAAGATGAAAGCCCTGCGTGCCTTCGGCATCAGCTGGTCACTGGATGACTTTGGCACTGGCTACTCCTCGCTCAACTACCTGAAGCACCTGCCATTTGAACAGTTGAAAATAGACCAATCGTTTGTGCGCGATCTCTTGACCAACGAGAGCGACAAGGCGATTGTGGAAACTCTGGTCGTGCTCAGCAAAAACCTCAACATGATGCTGATTGCCGAAGGGGTGGAAACCATCGAGCAACTGCATTACCTGCTGAATAAAGGCTGCATGAAATATCAAGGGTATCTCTTCAGCAAGCCCCTGCCGATCGAGGCATTTGAGCAATTTCTGCCTACATTTCACCTTTCACACGCCAATATTCAGCTAAAAGCGCAATTAAGTCTTCTATAGAATAGCGGAGGCGGATAAAACGCTGCCTGGATTTATTTTCCAGGTAGCGTTCAGAGAATCCGCCTCTCTCTCCTCAGCACCGATCCTCAGCTTTGGTTTGATCACTTCGTGATCGCATATGGAACGCAGCAACGATTGGCACCTGCGTGCAATCCGTTTCAGGCAAGCCTTGGCATGACCACATCACAAAAAATTTACATAGCTTAACAATTGTTAGGGCAATTGATTTAAGCTACGCGCACTGCGCAGTGCATCGCCAGTTTAGCGAGGCTAATACACGCACGCTTTTCTGACCAGCCTGAAGCAGATGCAGCCTCCGATAGAGAGGCGCCATAAAACACTAGCTCGACCACTTATTACTTTATTTTCAGGGGAATGCAGTGATTGCATTTATCAGTATCCACGTCCGTGCGCAGACGCATGGGCATATTCGACTTGAAACTCTTCCAGTTTCATCCGTCACTTGTCTTAACTACCATACAAGCTGCGAGACCAGCCTGGCATCGAATCATGGTGCAACCGAGGCGGCCGCAGCATGACGCCCACCACCACCTATCAACCTTCGAACCTGCACGCCGACATCACGGCGACCCGGGTGTTGAGCGCGGTGCGTATCACTTGGCTATTAACAGCCATTGTTTTTCTAATGTGGCTGGTGTTTAACGCATTGAATGCCGTGCCATCAGTCGATGATTTTTGTTATGGATATGGCGAGCATGTACATGGCCTCGTTGGCAATGTCATTGACATCTACCACCACTGGAGTGGGCGCTATCTCAGCACATTTCTTATTTCGGGATTTGCTGGCTCTGCACATTTGTTGTTGCAGCACTATTACGCGGTTCCCTTCTTCATCCTGCTGCTGAATCTCATCGCGACCATTCATTTTGTGAGGGCGTTTGCCCAGTCGCGTTTTTTTATGGTGCTGGGCTTTTTTGTGCTCCTAATGGCGTTCTTTCAGCTCAGGCAGTCTTTATTCTGGCTATCTGGTGGCGCAACCTATGGCGTTGCCTGCGGCCTTTTCCTGCTAGTGATTACCGAGACGGTAAAGGTTTACACCAATCAGACCGTACTTACCCCAGCCAGAGTGGGCCTGATGAGTTGCGGGGCCCTTCTGCTTGCAGGTTGCAACGAAGGCGCCCTGCTCGCCAATATTGCATTCCTCGGGTCACTCACCCTGGCCTATTACCTGCGCGAACATGACAAACGTCTGGGCTGGGTGTTACTGGCCGCCATTATCGGCGGACTGATCGCAGGCCTCGCCCCAGGCAACTTTTTGCGCGCCGCGCTGATGCCGGACAAGACCAGCATCCTTCAAGCTGCCTGGTTGGCACTTGAGTTGATCATACGGCGTTACCTTTTCGCATTTCTGGCACTGGTCGTCCTGTGGCGTATATTCATGGAGCTGTTTCCGTTCAAAAACCCACTGAGCAGGATTTCGCGTCCTGACACCATCACCATTGCAATCGCCCTGTTCGCAGCCCTGTGGGCCGGTATTTTTGCGCGGGCATACATCATGGGCGACCTCGGCCCCAGCCGGACAAAAACGCAGGATTTCATGCTGATTATCGTCATGGCCTTCTTTATCGCCAGATTTACTTACCTGAATTACCTCGCACAATCTGATCAGCCTGGATTGTCCTGGCAAAGAACCTATGGCATCGCCGCCATAACCGTGTTGATGATTGGCTTGCTGGCTACCTTCATCACTTACCCCCACAAGTCATGGAGAGAAGTCATCGTGCAGGTACAAGCCAGTCAGGATTTGCACTCTTTCATGCAGCAGCGCTTTGCCACGGCCCAGGCATCAACCGATGGCAAGCTGCAGGTATCAGCCTATTCTCGCCACTTGCTGCCTATTACCTTTTTCAGCGATATCACGGCGGACCCTACCCATTGGGAAAATCGCTGCTTTTCTGATTATTTTCAATTGCGCGAAGTCGTGACCAAACCGCAATAAGGCACCAGCCGATAACATGCAGTTGAGCCATCGCCACTGACACACCGCATCATGTGTCAGTGGCGATGCATATGGAACTGCAGACCTAAAACGGGAGGTCGCTCCCGTATCCTCAGAGGCTGCACCTGCACAGCAAACGCTTACGAATCCACCGGCATTCCAAAAAGATCCCTCCCCTCTCTTGAAAAAACCCACCCCCGCCCTTATTATTAGCACTCTATAGGCATGAGTGCTAACAGCATCCATCCCGACCCGAATTCTGATCAACCCAATGTCAAAAAATGACTTTAATCAAGGAGAGTAACTCATGGCAATTCGTCCATTGCATGACCGCGTGATTGTTAAGCGCTTGGAAGAAGAACGTAAAACAGCATCCGGCATCGTCATTCCAGATACTGCTGCTGAGAAGCCCGATCAAGGCGAAGTGATCGCTGTTGGTCCTGGCAAGAAAGATGACAGCGGCAAGGCTATCGCTCTGGATGTGAAAGTGGGCGACAAGGTGTTGTTCGGCAAGTATGCAGGCCAGGCTGTGAAGGTTAACGGCGAAGAAGTGCTGGTACTGCGTGAGGAAGACATTCTGGGCGTTGTTGAAGCTTAATTGCGACGCATCCCTTAACCGAATCTAGATTCAGGAGAATTAACAATGGCTGCAAAACAAGTAATTTTTGGCGATGAGGCACGTGCCAAAATCGTTAACGGTGTGAACATTCTGGCAAATGCCGTTAAGGTAACGCTGGGTCCTAAAGGCCGTAACGTGGTGCTGGAGCGTTCTTTCGGCGCCCCTACCGTGACCAAGGACGGTGTATCCGTTGCCAAGGAAATCGAGCTGAAGGACAAGCTGGAAAACATGGGCGCACAACTGGTGAAGGAAGTGGCTTCCAAGACTTCCGACAACGCTGGTGACGGCACCACCACCGCTACCGTACTGGCTCAAGCCATCGTACGTGAAGGCTTCAAATACGTTGCTGCCGGTTTTAACCCAGCTGACCTGAAGCGCGGTATCGACAAGGCTGTTGTGGCGATCGTGGAAGAAATCAAGGCGATCTCCAAGCCAACCACCACCAGCAAGGAAATTGCTCAAGTGGGCTCCATCTCCGCCAACTCCGATGCTGACATCGGTCAGATCATTGCGGATGCCATGGACAAGGTAGGCAAAGAAGGCGTGATCACCGTGGAAGACGGTTCCGGCCTGGAAAACGAGCTGGACGTGGTTGAAGGCATGCAGTTTGACCGCGGTTACCTGTCTCCTTACTTCATCAACAACCCAGAGCGTCAAATCGCCCTGCTGGAAAATCCATTCGTGCTGCTGCACGACAAGAAGATCTCCAACATTCGTGACCTGCTGCCAGCCCTGGAGCAAGTAGCGAAGTCTGGCCGTCCTCTGCTGATCATTGCAGAAGACATCGAAGGCGAAGCCCTGGCTACCCTGGTAGTGAACAACATCCGCGGCATCCTGAAGACTGTGGCTGTCAAGGCTCCTGGCTTTGGTGACCGTCGCAAGGCCATGCTGGAAGATATCGCCATCCTCACCGGCGGTACCGTGATTGCTGAAGAAGTGGGCCTGAAGCTGGAAAGCGTGACCCTGAATGATCTGGGCCAAGCCAAGCGGATTGAAGTGGGCAAAGAAAACACCACCATCATCGACGGTGCTGGCGTTGAAGACACCATCAAGAGCCGCATTGACCAGATCAAGAAGCAAATCGAAGACGCTACCAGCGACTACGACCGTGAAAAACTGCAAGAGCGCGTAGCCAAGCTGGCTGGCGGTGTTGCTGTGATCAAGGTTGGCGCTGCTACCGAAATCGAAATGAAGGAAAAGAAAGCACGCGTGGAAGATGCATTGCACGCTACCCGCGCTGCTGTTGAAGAAGGTATCGTGGCTGGCGGCGGCGTTGCTCTGCTGCGTGCTCGCGCTGCCATCAAGGAACTGAAGGGCGACAACGCTGATCAGGACGCTGGTATCAAGATCGTGCTGCGCGCGATTGAAGAGCCTCTGCGCCAGATCGTGGCTAACGCTGGTGACGAGCCATCTGTTGTGGTTAACAAGGTTCTGGAAGGCAAGGGTAACTACGGTTACAACGCTGCCAACGGCACTTACGGTGACCTGGTTGAACTGGGCGTTCTGGACCCAGCCAAGGTAACCCGTTCCGCACTGCAAAATGCAGCTTCTGTTGCATCCCTGATTCTGACCACCGACGCACTGGTTGCAGAACTGCCTAAGGAAGACGCGCCTGCGATGGGCGGCGGCGACATGGGCGGTATGGGTGGCATGGGCGGCATGATGTAATCAAGCCCTGATGCAGAGGCTGCAAGCCTCGCCATCAAGCAAAAAGCCCCGGGAAACCGGGGCTTTTTTTATGGTCTTTGCGATGAATTGAATGCCATGTCCAGCCGCGCTATTGTCATGACATCAGCCTTGCATCGCGAAGCTGACTCAGGGCGCCGGGTTTGACGATGAACTGGCCGCCCCCTGTTTCTGGATGGCAATCACCATCAGCACCCCATTCAGCCGCTCGGCACGAAACACCACCTGATCGCCCTCTGCCAAGCCGTTCAGCATGGCTTTATCCTGCGCGACAAACACCATGGTCATGCCCGGCATCCCCAGGTTTTTGATATCGCCATGGCGTAGCGTGATGGTGCCTTGCTCCAGATTGATCTTGCGCACTTCGCCCGGAGTGGCGCTGATGTCGGCATCTGCAGCAGCAGTCACCGGCGCGTCATGCGCCATTCCTTCATGCGCGAATACCGTTAGCGGCAAGGCCATCATGCCGATCAGGTTAAAAGTCCATAAAACACGAATGACGGGTTTGCTCATGAGTAACTTCCATTCAGGTTAATGCTGCATGTGGTCGCCGGGTTTGCGCACCTGTACTTCAACGCCACCCCGGGCGTCGGTGTCTGCGGGGCGCTCAACTGGCGGAAGATCGTTTTCCACTTCCCAGGCGACGGTACCGGCGGGGTGCTGGTAATGGCCGGGGTCGCGATAATCATGTTTGGCGATGCCCTGGCGGATTTTGACGGTGGTAAACATGCCGCCCATTTCCACCCCGCCAAACTGGCCCTGGCCCGACATCATCGGCAAGGTGTTGTCCGGCAGCGGCATTTGCATCTCGGCCATATCCGCCATGCCGTGCTGACCCATCGCCATGTAATCGGGCAACAAGCCTTGCAGCTGCTGCCTCAGATCCCGCTGCTCCACGCCCAGCATGGTGGGCACGTCATGCCCCATGGCATTCATGGTGTGATGGCTTTTATGGCAATGAAACGCCCAGTCGCCCGGCGCATCCGCCTTGAATTCCAGCGCCCGCATCTGGCCCACAGCTATATCCGTCGTCACTTCGGGCCAGCGCGCGCTGGGTGGCACCCAGCCGCCGTCGGTACCGGTCACCATGAATTCGTGCCCATGAATATGAATGGGATGATTGGTCATGCTGAGATTGCCGACGCGGATGCGCACGCGGTCGCCCTGATTCACCACCATGGGGCTGATACCGGGAAACACCCGGCTGTTAAAGGTCCACAGATTGAAATTCAGCATGGTGTTGATGCGCGGTGTGTAGGCACCGGGGTCAATATCGTAGGCATTGATCAGAAACACAAAATCGCGGTCCACCGCCATGGTGGCGGGGTTTTTCGGATGCGTGACCCAGAAGCCCATCATGCCCATCGCCATTTGCGTCATTTCATCGGCATGCGGGTGATACATAAAGGTGCCCGCCCGCTGCGCGACAAATTCATAGGCAAAGGTCTTGCCGGGCTTGATGCCTGGCTGAGTCAGGCCAGTGACGCCATCCATGCCATTGGGCAGGCGCTGACCATGCCAGTGCATGGAAGTATGCTCGGGCAGGCGATTGGTGACGTAAATGCGCACGCGGTCACCCTCTACCACTTCGATAGTGGGGCCGGGGCTCTGACCGTTGTAGCCCCATAAATGCGCTTTCATGCCGGGCGCCAATTCGCGCACTACCGGCTCGGCCACCAGATGAAACTCCTTTACGCCATTGCGCATGCGCCATGGCAAAGTCCAACCATTGAGGGTGACAACCGGGTTATATGGACGGCCAGTATCCGGCATGTGCGACGCCTGGGTGTCGGCATCGCTCACCGAGATGATCTCCGGCAACGCCGCCATGGCGACCTTGCTGACCGTGGCCGCGGTAGCGGCTACCCCGGCCAGACTGGCCCCTTTAAGAAAATCACGCCTAGACACCATATCGTTTCCTGTCCTGTTGATCACTTGCGCCTGGGTTGGGCTGGCTTTATTGGGCGGCCAGTGCCGAAGCTGGCATGGAAAAATCCGGCTTGCCGATCAAGGCCATTTCCATATCGCTTTGCGACAGCCAGAAATCGCGCAAGGCTTCGATGTAGCTATTCACACTGGCAATCTGCGCCCGTGCATCTGCCAGCAAATCAAACACGCTGACCAGCATGCCGTTATAGCGCAGCTGGTTTTCTTCGGCGATTTTCTGACGGATAGGCACCACACTATCGCGATAATGCCGGGCAATATCGTAACTGGCGCGGTAACGCCCATAGCCCTCGCGTACTTCTGACCTGGCTTCCACCGCCACTTGCGCCAGCTGGTTCACGGCCTGCATGTAGGTAGATTCCGCCCTCGCCACGCGGGCACTGCCCCAGTCAAACAAGGGAATCTCCAGCGAAATCTCCACCCCATTTTTGTAGGGGTCCGAGCGCCGTCCTTCCAGCACGCGGGCAGGGCCCAGCTCCAGCACATTGATGAAGCGCGTGGTTTTGGTCAGGCCCAATTGACCGGCCAGGGCTTCGGTTTGCAGCTTCATCATCTGCACATCCATGCGCTGTTGCAAAGCAGTCTGCTCCAGATTGGCCGCCTCTTCTGCATGCGCGGGCAAATCCGGCATGCGCTCGGGCAGGGTGTAGTGGGTATGATCCAGGCCCATCAAGCGTGTGAGCTGCTCGGTAGCCTGCAAGCTGGCTTGGCGGGCACGGCTTGCGCCTAAGGTGGCATCGGCATAAAAGCCTTGTTCACGGGCCTCATCCAGTGTGCTCCAGTTGCCTGCCTGCTTCATGCGCTGCGCCAGCGTGGCACTGGTCTCGGCTGCCCGCATTACCTGCTGCATGTAGCGTTCGGATTGCGCGGCAGCCAGCGCGCTGAAATACGCTTTGCGGGTAGCAGTCGCCAGTCGCAATACCTCCAGCGATACCTGACGCTGGGTTTGCTCAAAGCGGCGGCGCTCGATGGCGGTGGCCTTGGGCATGGTCACCAGCGAAAAAATATTAAAGGTCAGCGCCTGTTCGATCTTGTAATCGCCGTCGCGGCTGGCGCGCAGCATGGAAAAGCGCGGATTGGGCAAGCGCCCGGCCTGCACCAGATCAGCTTCTGAAATACCCAGTTCGGCATACGATGCCTGCAGGCCATGGTTATTCAGCAAGGCAATCTGCACGGCATCGTCCACGCTGATGGGCTGCTGCAACAGTTGCGCGATACGCTCATCCAGAGCGTGGCGCTCGTCTTCAGATTTGACCCAGCGTATCTCCTTGCCGGTTTTCGCTTTCACCGTAGAAGCCACCTGATCAAACCCGCCATCACGCGAAAACGTGGCGCAGCCGGGCAACAGGCTGACAAGCACCAGTGGCAGCAACAGCCGCGCATATGCCATGCGTATCATGTCAGTGCGGGGCGAGCGGATAGACGGAGAAAATTTCATGCTGACCAGCATGGCATGGCTGACCCGACAGCCAGCTGACATCCAGATTACATTTTTGTCATCTTGCTGCCAGGCAGCATGGTTTGCGGCACAATCACTGTCTACACCACCACCTGACCACTCCATGCGAATTCTTGTAGTCGAGGATGAACACAAAACCGGCGAGTATCTGCGCAAAGGCCTGACCGAGGCGGGCTTTGTCACGGACCTGGTCCATGATGGCCTGGATGGGCAACATATGGCGCTGGCTGAACATTACGACCTGATTATTCTGGATGTGATGCTGCCACGCGCCAGTGGCTGGCAGATCATCGCTGCCCTGCGTGAGGCGGGCAAGCATACGCCCGTGCTTTTTCTGACGGCGCGTGACCTGGTGGAAGACCGCGTGAAAGGCCTGGAACTGGGCGCGGATGACTACCTGGTCAAACCGTTTGCCTTTTCTGAATTGCTGGCCCGTATACGCACGCTACTGCGGCGCGGCAGAACGCGCGAAGCCGATGTGCTGCAAGTTGCCAATCTTGAAATCGATGTGCTGCGGCGGCGCGTGCAGCGCGATGGCAAGAAAATCGAGCTCACGGCCAAGGAATTTGGACTGCTGGAATTGCTGGTGCGTCGGCGTGGTGAAGTGTTATCGCGCTCGCTGATTGCCTCGCAGGTGTGGGACATGAATTTTGACAGCGACACCAATGTGATCGAGGTGGCCATGCGGCGCCTGCGCGCCAAGATTGATGATCCGTTCGAGCCCAAGCTGATTCACACCGTGCGCGGCATGGGCTATGTGCTGGATGTGCCCGAGGCACCATGAACATGCACACATCCATCATCACCCGCATCACCCTGATTTTTGCGGCACTCTCCACGGTGGTCATGATCGCCATCGGGGCGATTGCCAGCTACGCGGTGGATAGCCACTTTGCCGAAGAGGACCTGATCGAAATAGAAGGCAAGCTTGAACTCATCCATCATGCATTGAATTCCGCGCCTGAGAAGGAAGAGCAACCTCTGCCACAGCGCCTGAACGACGCGCTGATCGGTCATCACGCCCTTTCTGTCATGGTTTATCGCCCGGACAAGCAGCTGGTTTACCGCTCCATGGAGGCCAGCTTCCCTCCGGAGTTACTGCTTCCGCATCCGGCACCTTACGCTCCACACAGTGCACACCTGCAACGCTGGCAGCAAAACGGGCACGCCTATCGCGGGCTGGTGGTGCAGTTTCCGGCAAGCGCTCAGCGCCCCTTCTGGAATGTCGCGATTGCGGTGGATATTGGCCACCATGACCATTTCATCCATCACTTCCAGCGGTCCTTGTGGCTTTATCTCACCACCGGCATTCTGTTTCTGGTGGCGGTCGGCTGGATCGCGGCCCGCCGTGGCCTGCGGCCGATTCGCGACTTTGCGCGCATGGCGGGCAATATCTCGGCGAGCCGTCTGGGCGAAAGAATCGATGTCGCCTCCCTACCGCGGGAGCTGGTCGAACTGGGGGTATCGTTCAACGACATGCTGCAGCGTCTGCAGGAATCATTTCTCCGGCTCTCCGAGTTTTCCTCCGATATTGCCCATGAGCTGCGCACGCCGGTCAGCAACCTCATGACGCAAAGTCATGTGGCGCTCTCCCAAGCTCGCTCGACGGGCGAATACCAGGAGATTCTCTATTCCAATATTGAAGAGTATGAAAGGCTCTCGCGCATGATTGCCGACATGCTGTTTCTGGCCAAGGCCGACAATGGCCTGCTGGTGCCGCACCGCGAAACCATGGATCTGGGCGTGGAAATCGATGCCGTCATTGAGTTTTACGAAGCGCTCGCGGCTGAAAAACAGCTGTTGGTCAGCCGCCATGGCACCGCCACCCTGGCCGGAGACCGGCTGATGATACGCCGCGCTTTCAGCAATCTGCTCTCCAACGCCGTGCGCTACACCCCGGTGGGGCAGACCATCACGATCACCCTCCACTATGACGATAGCCATTGGATCACGGTCTGGGTGGACAATGCCGGCGAGCCTGTTCCTGAAGACGCCTTGGCGCGGCTATTTGACCGCTTTTATCGGGTGGACCCATCGCGCCAGCGCGAGAGCGAAGGCACAGGCTTGGGACTTGCCATTACCAAGTCCATTATCGAAGCGCATGGCGGCAGCATTCGTGCGCTTTACCAAGATCACACCATGCGATTCGAGCTCAGGTTACCCAGGGCTGAAATATCGCAATTCACGTAAAATAAACCCTCAGGGCCCGATGTCTTTACATGGGCTGCACAGCCCGATATCTATGCAGCTCATCCATTTCAGGCCATACTTACGCGTATAAATACAGAACGGGTGCTTGCGGGTAACTCGTCATATTTGATTGACTAGGGGTTGTTAAATTTACCGTTTCGCACCATTTCCCGGTAGGCAGTGCTACCGTCCTGATTCTTTGCTGTTGGCATGGCTGGGTTTCGCCTGCCTGCTGCTAACGAGCCAGATCAGCCACGCCGCCGCCAGCGATGACATTGCGCGTGGCAAACAGGTGGCGCAAATTGTGTACGGTATCGTCAGCTATACGCGCTGGCCGGCGCCTTTTCCTGAACTTCAGCTCTGCATCACCGGTGACACGCGATATGCCGATGCCTTGATGGCCGGTGCGCCCAACCCCATGCATCCCCGCATTACGGTACGCCAGCTGGCCCTGCATACTCCCGAAGCGGTTGCCCAGTGCCAGATTGCCTACCTTGGGACCATGGAAAATGGCGAACGTGAATCGCTGCTGGCCCAGCTCATCGGCCAGCCCGTGCTCATCATCAGCGAGCCTCCGCCTTCGTGCAGCGCAGGGGGCATGTTCTGCCTCTTGTTCCGTGAAGACAATGTCTACTTCGAGGTCAATCTCGATACGATCGCGCGCAGCGGTTTGCGTGTGCATCCCAATGTACTGCAGCTAGGAAAGCGCAAGGCTTCGCCATGACCACGCCTCGCTCACCACTCCCAAGGCTGGATCAGGTTCTGCGGCGCGCGCACCTCAGCGTGGCGCTGATTGCCGTCATTTCCTCCGGGCTTGCGCTGACCCTCGCTGGCATGTATGCCTTGCAGGCGTATGCCACGCAAAACATGCAGCTGGTAGCGCGCTCGCTGAGTTATACGGTGGAAGCGGCTGTGCTGTTCAACGATGAGTTGGCGGTGCAAGAGGCCTTGGATAAGGTAGGCAAGCGCGAGGATGTGGCCGAGATCCGCGTCATCGGCCGCCATGGCATCCCATTGGCCAATTGGAAACGCCCTGAGACAGGCGCCTTTTTTCACCTGGAAAGCTGGCTGGCCAACATCGTCATGCCCGAGCCCTACTACTACCCGGTCACACACGATAATATGACCATAGGCCGTATCCGTCTGGTACCTCACAGCCGCCTGCTGCTGGAATACATGGTCACCGGGATCAGCTGCGTCTTTGCCTGCATGGCGTTCAGTACCTTACTGGCACTGGCACTCTCCCGCCGCATGCATGCCGGGATTTCCGGGCCCTTGAATATCCTTGCCGATACCGCCCACCGCGTGCGCCAATATCGCAGCTTCGGCTTGCGTGCGCCTGCTGCCAATATCGCCGAGCTCAATCAACTCAATCAGGACTTCAATGCCCTGATGGATGAACTTGCCACCTGGCAACGCCATGTCAAGCGTGAACACGACACCCTGGCCTATCGCGCCAACCATGACAGCCTCACCGGCCTGTGCAATCGCAGCCTGCTCGAATCCGAACTGGAGCACGCCGTGCGTGATGCCAGATTCCACAGCAACGCGGTAGCGCTGATGTTCATGGATGGCGATCACTTCAAGGAAATCAACGACACCTACGGACACGCGGCTGGCGATGAGGTGCTGAAAATCATGGCGCTGCGCATCAGTGGCCAGTTACGTGAGAGCGATATTGTGGCCCGTCTGGGTGGGGATGAGTTTGCGGCGCTGCTTAAACCCATCAAGCATGCCGAAGATGCGGTGCATATCGCCGAGAAAATTGCCCATCAGATGCAATCCCCCATCACGCTACCCAACGGGGAGCTGATCACCTGCTCAGTGACCATCGGGATTGCCCTCTACCCCGACCATGCGCGTACCGCACAGGAGTTGCTCGCGGCAGCGGACGAAGCCATGTATCGGGCCAAGGACCAGGAGCGCGGCAGTTGGGCCATCGGTTTGTAATCAAGGAATTCATCAAGAGCCAGTCATAGGCTCAGCATCAAGCGTGGGATATTCAACACAGGGTTTTCCCCCACATTCCAAGTATGAGGTTTAAATTGTATTCATTATTTCGTTCTACTGTTTGTTATGCATTGCTGGCATTTACCCTATCGCTGACCCTCTCCGCGTGTAAATCAACGCCTGCGGCCCCTGCACAGGAAACCCTGCGGCAGAAGCAGATTCGTACGCTGAAAGAGCAAGGCTTTGTGCACACCGATGATGGCTGGGCGCTCAGCTTCGCCGACAAATTGCTGTTTGATACCAACCAGGCTGTACTCAATGACAGAAGCCGCGGCGCTGTTCAAAAGGTAAGCAAGGCGCTGCAGTCGGTCGGATTGAACAAGATGCGGATTGAGGGCCACGCTGACGCTACGGGTCGCGAGTCTTATAACGTCGAGTTGTCAGAGCAGCGCGCTTGGGCGGTGGCGGATGCCTTTATCCAATCCGGCATGCCCAAAAGTGGCATTATTGTTCGAGGCATGGGCTCACAAAGCCCGGTAGCGAGCAATGCCACCGTAGCGGGCCGGGCAGAAAACCGCCGGGTGAGCATTATTGTGGTGACGGATTAAACCCGGAACATTGCCACGTAAAAATAAGAATTCTTTGCCCCCAATACTCGCCTGAAAGACGAGCCAGTATTGGGGGCAAATTTTCTGTTACATTTTTTTACAATTTAATCTTGCCCGAGGTATAATCAGCTCCAGAAACGCTTCCGCGCCAGAATCCGTAAGGATTTACAAGAGCGACAGGCAAAAAAAACCCCGATTAAAGGGGAGTAAAATCGGGGATCAAGCAGCCTCATCAGATAAGGCTTCCCGCTCAGGGAGGAGAAGCGGGAGATGACTTGCGCCATCTGCAAAGTAAGACGAAGTCACTCGCGTTTAGTTCCGACAATTTCTAAAATTGTCAGACATGATCCCCGATTTTTCATTTTTTAACATTCCCAGCCCTCCCCTCCGGTTTTAGGTTCTCTTCCCCAGTGTGACCTGCGATAATTAGCGCATGAACGCACAACACCCCTCTACCTCTCTGCTCGAAGGCCTGAACGACAAGCAACTTGAGGCGGTCACGCTGCCGCACCAATCTGCCCTGATCCTTGCCGGCGCGGGCAGCGGCAAAACCCGGGTACTGACGACGCGCATTGCGTGGCTGATCCAGACCGGACAAGTATCGCCCAATGGTTTGCTGGCGGTGACCTTTACCAACAAGGCCGCCAAGGAAATGCTGACACGGCTGTCTGCCATGCTGCCGATCAATGTCCGCGGCATGTGGGCGGGCACATTCCATGGCCTTTGCAACCGTTTGCTCCGGGCGCATCATCGCGAAGCGCTGCTGCCTGCTACCTTCCAGATTCTGGACACCGCCGACCAGTTATCCAGCATCAAACGCCTGATGAAGCAGATGAATGTGGATGATGAAAAATTTCCACCCAAGCAGGTCATGGGCTATATCAACAGCTGCAAGGAAGAAGGCCTGCGGGCGAACGCGGTGGATGCCTATGACGCGCACTCACAGCGCATGCGGGAGATTTTTGAAGAGTATGACCGCCAGTGCCAGCGTGAAGGCGTAGTAGATTTTGCCGAGCTGCTGCTGCGCTGCTATGAGCTGCTGAGTCGCGATGCCAGCATACGCCAGCACTACCAGAGCCGCTTCAAATACATTCTGGTTGATGAGTTTCAGGATACCAATCGCCTGCAATACCTGTGGCTGAAGCTGCTGGCCGGGGCGGACAATTGCGTGTTTGCCGTAGGCGATGACGACCAGTCAATTTATGCCTTCCGCGGCGCGCGCGTGGGCAATATGCGCGACTTTGAGCAAGACTTTAATGTGCGCAATATCGTCAAGCTGGAACAGAACTACCGCTCGCACGGCAATATTCTGGATGCCGCCAACGCCATCATCACCCACAACCGCAACCGCCTGGGCAAGAACCTGTGGACCTCGGCTGGCAAGGGCGAGCCGATACGCGTGTATCAGGCGTACAACGATATTGATGAAGCCAACTTTATCGTCGACGAGATCAAATCCCTGCACAGCGAAGGCACCGAGCTGAGCGAGATCGCCCTGCTCTATCGCTCCAATGCCCAGTCACGGGTGCTGGAGCATGCGCTGTTTTCAGCTGGTTTGCCTTATCGTGTTTACGGCGGCCTGCGCTTTTTTGAACGCGCCGAAATCAAGCATGCGCTGGCCTATCTGCGCCTGATTGCCAACCCGAACGACGACACCGCATTGCTGCGCGTGATCAACTTCCCGACCCGCGGCATAGGCGCCCGCAGCCTGGAACAATTGCAGGAAGCCGCCCGCGCCGAAGACTGCAGCCTGTGGCAGGCCGCCATCAACAAAGTGGGCAATGGCCGCCCAGGCAAAGGGGTTGAAGGGTTCGTCGCGTTGATCCGGCAAATGGCGGAAGAAGCCACCGGGCTCACCCTGCCGGAAATGGCCGAGATTGCCACCACGCTCTCCGGCCTGAGAACCCATTACCAGAATGAAAAGGAAGGCGAAGACCGTATCGCCAACCTGGATGAATTAATCTCGGCGGCCGTTACCTTCGTCAATAACAATGAGGATGCCGGCACCCTGACGGACTTTCTGACCTTTGCCAGCCTCGAAGCGGGTGAACATCAGGCAGAAGTCGGCCGCGATGCCTTGCAGCTGATGACCGTGCATGCCGCCAAAGGGCTGGAGTTCCGCACGGTATTTATCAGCGGGCTGGAAGAAGGCTTGTGCCCGCATGAGCAAAGCCTGTATGAAACGAATGGCCTGGAAGAAGAACGACGCCTGATGTACGTGGCCGTGACGCGCGCGCGCCAGCGTCTTTATCTGAGCCACGCGCAAAGCCGCATGCTGCACGGTCAGGTACGCTACGGTATTTCATCGCGCTTTCTGGATGAAATACCTGAGGCCTTGCTGAAGCGCCTGAATACCCGCGCCAGCCCTGGCCGGGGTGGCTATGGCGAGTCGCCAGTATCGCAAGCCGCCACCAGCAGCGAGCAGAAAAACAGCATGCCATGGAAAATAGGCCAGGCCGTAGCGCACAGCAAATTTGGGCAAGGCGTAGTCGTCAATTACGAAGGCAACGCCAACGACATGCGGGTACAAGTGAACTTTGGCAGCGAAGGCATGAAATGGCTCATGCTGGAATACGCCAAGCTGGAAAAGGTATAAAACAAAAGGCCCGCAGAGACGGGCCTTTTGTTTGAAGAGCATCGTTCAAAACGAGCTGGTTGCCACGCCTATTTTATGCAGCGGAAGGCTCCAGCGCCTTGGCATCCAGCTTCTTGGCAAAGATGTCGCGATAGCTGACATATTGCAAGCCCAGCATCAGCGAGGTGGCCAGCAGCAAAAAGGCCAGCAGTGTCAGCGAGGTCAGGATCAGACCAACCGGTTTGATAATCGCGGTCACCAGCGCCACCACAATCCCCGTCGCCATCATGCAAAGAGCCAGACCCGCGGTGAGCAATATCCAGGCAAAGGTCAGCGACAACACACTGGTCAGGCAGCCCGCAATACTGGACTTGATGGCTTTCCAGACCGAGAACTGGTGATGCGCCACCAGCATAGGGGCGAACCAGGTGGACATGAAAATCGGCGTCATCAACACCAGCATCTTGATCGCCAGCGGCACGGCGCGCGTGGCCAGCGCTTCGGCATCGGCCTTGGCATTCACCATGTCATCCAGCGCCTGCATATCGCCCGAGGTGACATAGCTGATGAGAATGCCATAGACCATGCAAGCGCCGCCCAGAGCAACCAGCTTGCCGATCTGCGGCTTTACCTGCGCCACGATGTCACTGAATTCGGTATCGCGCCCGTAGTCGGCCTCGCGGTATAGCGTCAGCGCCAGCACCAGGAAAAACGGCCCCATGATCACCACCAGCAATTTGAGGATCACCGGTAAGAAGACCATGGCGGGAATCACCATGAACAGCAGCACATAGCTCAGGGCCACCAGCATCCACATGGCAGGATTCTGCCGGAAGATACTCAGACAATCCTTTACCCAGTGGAAGGCTTCTTTGGCGCTACGCTTGAACATGATGTCTTTTCCCCTTTAGACGATTGTGGGCCGCCGCCTCAGGCGGGTAGCGACCCCAGCACTGACGGCTCAGTCATGCGCTTGTGCAATATATTTCTGAAATGGTCTGGATCCTTGGCATGCGTCAGTTCCCCGGCACTGGGGAAATGCAGGTCATGCAGGCGCGATAACCAGAACCGCATGGCCGCTGTGCGCAGCATGCCCGGCCACGCCTCGATCTCGGCGGCGGTCAGTGGGCGCACGGCGTGGTATGCCTCTATCAGCGCCATAACTCTGGCCTGGTCCAGGCTGCCATCGGCATGCACGCACCAGTCGTTCACGGCAATGGCCACGTCGTAGAGCAAGGCATCCTGGCAGGCGTAGTAAAAATCAATGATACCGCCCAGTTCGTTGCCATCAAACAGCACATTGTCGCGGAAGAGATCGGCATGAATGACGCCGCCGGGCAGATATTCCGAATCCGCCTCGGCCTCGAATTGCAGCTGCGCATCCAGCAAGGCTTTATCTGCAGGCCGCAATAAAGGGGCCACTTTGGCCGCGGTCTTCTGCCGCCAGTCGCCATCGCGCTGATTTTTCATGCCGGCAGGAAAGCTCAGGCCAGCCAGATGCATGTCAGCCAGCACACGGCCGATTGCAGCACATTGCTCAACGGAAGGATGTTCAAGGGATTTGCCGCGCAGGCAGCTCACCAGCGCCGCTGGCTTGCCATTCAGCTCGCCCAGGCTGGAGCCCGCGTGGTTTTTGACCGGGTGCGGACACGGAATGCCGCGCTCGGCCAGATGGGTCATAAGATCAAGAAAGAACGGCAGCTCTTCCGCCGTGTTTTCTTCAAACAGGGTGAGTACATAACGACCAGTCTCGGTCGTTACGAAATAATTGGTGTTGGTAATGCCGGAAGCGATGCCCTGCAGATCCCGCAGCTGGCCCAGCGGATAAGCTTCAAGCCAATGGCTGAGCTGCTCGAAAGTAACGGTAGTGAATACGGACATAACGCTTATCGTGAGATGGCGAAGAGCTGAACTCTTCGCACCGGGATTCTAGAATCGGAACAATACCCACTTTGGAATGGAGATGGGTGGGGTTGGCCCATTGGAACGTGCCCAATCGCTTTGCTCGTCATCCTTGGTCAGATAGTAAGGCACGCCATGCGAAGGCGTCACCTTCATCATGTAAAGCTCACCGTTCATGCGGTACTCTTCAATGGTGTCCTCACCCTTCTTGGTGATGGTGACTTCTGGCTCAGGTGTGTTTTCATAGCCTGGAGGCGGTGGCGCCTCTGGCAACGGTTCAAGATTCTTGGGCAGGTCCGCGGCATGGGCGAGCCATGGCAATACCAGTGCTAGAACAACTAAATGACGAAGCAGTCGCATAATCACCTCAGGCTTTGAGCCGCCTTCACAACGAAAGCGGCGGGATGAAGGCATTCTAGCAAAAACCACCCCAAGCCGGGAAAATGGATATGCAGAACTTGTCGTACACCAATCACAGATAAAGCTGAATCTGGCGCTCGGCAGGTGACAACTCGAAGCCACGGGTTTCATAGTGCTTGAAGATGGCTTCCACCACGGCGGCGGGATCATCAATCACCTGCACCAGATCCATGTCATCCGGCGACACCATGCCTTCGGCCACCAGCGTATTGCGGAACCAGTCCAGCATGCCTCTCCAGAAAGGCTCATGCACCAGAATGATCGGTATCTTGCGCGACTTGCCAGTCTGTATCAGCGTCAGTGCTTCCATCAGCTCATCCAGCGTGCCAAAGCCACCGGGCATCACCACATAGGCTGAGGCGTATTTGACGAACATGACCTTGCGCATGAAAAAGTGGTGGAAGGTCTGGCTGATATCCTGATACTGGTTGCCCTTTTGCTCGTGCGGCAATTCGATATTGAGACCGATGCTGGGCGAGCGGGCGTAAAACGCGCCCTTGTTAGCGGCCTCCATGATGCCGGGGCCACCGCCCGAAATCACGCTGAAGCCTGCCTCGGAGAGCTGGCGCGCGATTTCTTCCGTCAGCTGATAATAAGGATGATCCGGTGCCGTGCGGGCACTGCCAAAAATCGAGACGGCCGGGGTTATCTGTTTCAGGCGTTCGGTGGCATCGACGAATTCTGACATAATCTCGAGTGCATGCCAGGCCTCGTGCGAGGAACGTCGATGCTCGATCAGATCCGGGTCCATCAGTTTCGGGATTTTTTTTGCAGCAGACATGGGGCTTAACCTTGCGTGTTGAGGGCCTGGAAAAATGCGGGACTGGCGCATGGCATCCTGAATATCCGGCATGCGTCAGAAGTCAGTTTATGAAGGCACCTTATGAAAACATTGTTATTGGTTGACGGCTCATCCTATCTTTACCGGGCGTTTCATGCCATGCCCGATTTGCGCAACAAGCAAAACGAGCCGACCGGCGCCATTCAGGGCGTGCTCAACATGCTGCGCCGCCTGCATAAAGATTATCCGGCCGATTATAGCGCTTGTGTGTTTGATGCCAAAGGCAAAACCTTTCGTGACGACATCTACCCCGAATACAAGGCCAACCGCGCCTCCATGCCCGACGATCTGCGCCTGCAGATAGAGCCATTGCACACTGCCATCCAGGCCATGGGCTGGCCGCTGATTGTGGAAGACGGCGTGGAAGCCGATGACGTCATCGGCGCGCTGGCGAAGCAAGCCGAGCGCGAAGGCATGCGCGTCATCATCTCCACTGGCGACAAGGATATTTCGCAGCTGGTGAATGAACACATCACCGTCGTCAACACCATGCGCGATGCCTTCCGCAAAACCGATGAAGTGCTGGACCCGGCAGGCGTCGAAGCCAAATTTGGCGTACCGCCCAGCCTGATGGTGGATTATCTGATATTGATAGGCGACAGCTCGGACAATGTGCCCGGCGTGGAAAAAGTCGGCCCGAAAACCGCCGTCAAATGGCTGACCCAATATGGCTCGCTGGAAAACATCGTCGCCAATGCCGACCAGATTACCGGCGTAGTAGGCGAAAACCTGCGCAAAGCTCTGCCATGGCTGCCGACGGCGCGCGAGCTGATCACCATACGCTGCGATGTGGGCATACAGGAGAGCCTGGAGGATCTGGCACCACGCCCGCAGGACCGCGAAAAGCTGATCGAGCTGTTCGACCGTTTTGAATTCAAGACCCTGCGCCGCGAGCTGGACCTTGCCGTTCCCGCCGCGCAAGCACCGCTGCCTGCCATGGCAGCCCAGCCTGCAGGCACCTCGGCAGATCTCTTTGCCGCCGCTGGCGTCACTACCCGCCAGTTTGAGACCATCCTCGATGAAGCCAGCCTGCAACGCTGGCTGGACAAGATCAGCAGCGCCGCACTGGTGTGCTTTGATACCGAAACCACCTCGCTGGATCCACTCACCGCCAAGCTGGTCGGTATGTCGTTTTCGATCAAGGCGGGCGAAGCCGCTTATCTGCCGCTGACACATGATTACCCTGGCGCGCCGGATCAGCTGCCGTTTGCAGCCACATTGGCACGCATCAAGCCGCTGCTGGAGAACCCCGCCATTAAAAAAGTGGGGCAGAACCTCAAATACGACAAGCATGTGCTGGCCAACCACGGCATTGTGCTCAATGGCATTGCGCACGACACCCTGCTGCAATCTTACGTGCTGGAAAGCCATCGCACCCATGGCATGGATGATCTCGCCATGCGCCACCTCGGCGTGCAGACCATCACCTATGAACAAGTCGCAGGCAAAGGCGCCAAGCAGGTATCCTTTAGCCAGGTGGCCCTGGAGCAGGCGAGCGAATACGCCGCCGAAGATGCCGATGTCACCCTGCAACTGCATGAAAATCTCTATCCGCAGGTAGCGGAAGATGCCAAGCTGGAATTCGTCTATCGCCAGATCGAGATGCCGGTGCTGGATATCCTGTTCACCATCGAGCGCAATGGCGTGCTGATCGACAATGACATGCTGAATCGCCAGAGCCACGAAATCGGCCAGAAGCTGATGGCGCTGGAACAACAGGCTTACGAACTGGCCGGGCAGCCCTTCAACCTGGGCTCGCCCAAGCAATTGCAGGAAATCCTGTTCGGCAAGCTGGGCATCAAGCCCCTGAAGAAAACCCCCAGCGGCACGCCTTCTACCGATGAAGACGTGCTGCAGGAGCTGGCGCTGGATTACCCTTTGCCCAAGGTCTTGCTGGAATATCGCGGCCTCGCCAAGCTGAAATCCACCTACACCGACAAGCTGCCGCGCATGATCAACCCGACCACCGGCCGCGTGCACACCAGCTACAGTCAGGCCGTGGCGGTGACCGGTCGGCTCTCCAGCTCGGACCCCAATCTGCAGAATATTCCGGTACGCACCGCCGAAGGCCGCCGCATTCGCGAAGCCTTTGTGGCGCCTGCGGGTGGCCACATCGTCTCGGCTGACTATTCCCAGATCGAGCTGCGCATCATGGCGCACTTGTCACAGGATGACGGCTTGCTGACCGCCTTTGCCGCCGGTGAGGATATTCACCGCGCCACCGCGGCGGAAATCTTTGGCGTGGAGCGCGACGCCGTCAGCAGCGAGCAGCGCCGTTATGCCAAAGTCATCAACTTCGGCCTGATCTACGGCATGAGCGCCTTCGGCCTCGCGCAAAACCTCGGCATCGAACGCCAGGCCGCGCAGAACTACATCGAGCGCTATTTCACCCGCTACCCCGGCGTGCGCGATTACATGCAAAACACGCGCGAGCGCGCCAAAGCCCAGGGCTATGTGGAAACCTTCTTCGGCCGTCGCCTGTGGGTGCCCGAGATCAACAGCCCCAACGGCATGCGCCGCGCCGGCGCCGAGCGCGCCGCCATCAACGCCCCCATGCAGGGCACCGCGGCCGACCTCATCAAGCTCGCGATGATAGCCGTGCAAGGCTGGCTGGAAAGCGAAAAGCTCGCCACAAAACTCATCATGCAAGTGCACGATGAACTGGTGCTGGAAGTACCGGATAACGAGCTGGCGCTGGTGAAGGAAAAACTGCCGCAGCTGATGCAGGATGTGGCAAAACTGGATGTGCCATTGCTGGCAGAAGTCGGGGTGGGGAGTAACTGGGAAGCAGCGCACTGATCGTTCAGCACATGGTTCAGCACCGCAGATGTTGGCAGGCCAAGCTGGTTAAGCCCTAAGATTCCTCTGCCGGGGCCTCCGGAATATCGCCCGCGGGCGGCTCGGCGGAATCCGGCACTGCCGCAGAAACGGGCGCAGCCCCCGCGCCCTCTTCCTTCAGCTCCTTCAGATACCACTCAATATCCCATTCACAGCCGCCGCAGCCAGTCAGCGCACCCGTCCAGCGTGAGATGCCCTCCAGATCGCGCCCCTCCAGAAAAAGCGCGCGTATCTGGCCGCGCTTGGTGCCGCTACAGTGGCATAGCACTTCGTTGTCGGGGTTGTCTTTGTCGGTGGTCATAAGCTGCATCAAGGTAAATATGCTGCCAAGTATATGACATGGCGCCCGGCTTTATGGCCTTGCATAAGGTCGGATCTTGCAAGCGCCAGCACATCGAGCCTGCATTGCCGGGCAGGATATAATGCAATTTTCGATAACGTCCACATATCATGCCAACCTTCGGTGCCTACATCATCGGCGATGAAATCCTCTCCGGCAAACGGCAGGATGCCCATCTGTCACGGGTAATCCAGACCCTGGCCGCACGCGGCTTGCAGCTCGGCTGGGCCGAGTATCTGGGCGATGACCAGAGCCGTATCGCGCAAAGCCTCAAACGCAGCATGGACCGTGGCGACATCGTGCTCAGCTTTGGCGGCATAGGCGCCACGCCGGACGACTTTACCCGCCAGGCCGCTGCCGAAGCCGCGGGCCTGCCGATTGAGCGCCACGCTGGCGCAGTAGCCGAAATCGAAGCACGCTTTGGCGAGGCCGCCTATCCCAAGCGCGTGCTGATGGCCGACTTCCCCCAGGGCGCTGACTTGATCCCTAACCCGGTCAACCGCGTGGCGGGCTTTTCACTGCGCTCGCATTATTTCATGCCCGGCTTTCCCGAGATGGCATGGCCCATGATGGAATGGGTGCTGGATACGCATTACGCCCATCTGTTCCACCAGGATGTGATCACCGAACAAGCGATTGTGGTGTGGGATGCCGGTGAGAGCCAGCTGATCGATCTCATGAACCACATCGTCGCCACCCACCCCGAGGTCAAGCTCTTCAGTCTGCCCAAGCTGGATACGCGCCGCACCATTGAGCTCGGGGTCAAAGGCCCAGCTGAGCAGGTAGCCACCGCCATGGCCGACATCACGCAAGGCGTGACGCAAGCCGGTTTCCCCTGGCAAGCCATATAAATGGATTGTCGCCCCGACTGCGGCGCCTGCTGCATCGCCCCCTCCATCACCAGCCCCATCCCCGGCATGCCGCATGGCAAGCCAGCGGGTGTGCGCTGCATACAATTAACGGATGACCTGCGCTGTGCCATCTTCGGCCAGCCCGAGCGCCCGCACTTTTGCGGCGGCCTGCAACCGGAACCCGCCATGTGCGGCACCAGCCGCGAGCACGCAATCCGCTGGCTAGGCGAACTGGAACAACTTACCCAGCCCGCGCCCTGAGCCCCAGCACAGCCAACGCACTCAACCCCGCCATCACCGACACATAGCCGCCTACCCAGGCCAGCCCGCCCTGCTGCACCAACGCTTGCGAAATGGCAGGCGCCAGCGAGGCGCCAAGAATGCCGCCCAGGCTATATGCCAGCCCGGCGCCGCTGTAGCGCACGGCGGCCGGAAACTGCTCGGGCAAAAATGCGCCCATGGGGGCAAAGGTCACGCCCATCAGGAATAGCAACAACGCGAGATAAGCCGTCACCAGCAACAATGAACCACTCTGCAAGGCAGGTGCCAGCAGAAACCCCGCCAGCATGGCGGCCAGCGCTCCGCGCAGCAACACCGGTCGACGCCCGATACGATCACTCCAGGCAGCGGCCAAGGGCGTCGCCAGCGTCATCGCCAGAATCGCCACGCACAGCATGCCCAGAAAAACCGGGCGCGATATGCCCAGCGTGCCGGTGCCATAGCTCAGGCAAAACACCGTCGCGGTGTAAAACAGGTTGTAGCACACGCCCATCGCCAGCGCACCCAGCAGCACGGCACGCGCATGGGTCTTCAGCAAGGCGCCCACCGGCAGGGTATGGGTGGCTTTGTGAGCCAGTACAGCGGCAAAGGCTGGGGTTTCGGCCAGCGTAAAGCGTACATAAAGCCCCACCACCACCAGCAAGGCACTGGCAATAAACGGCACGCGCCACCCCCAGGCCTTGAACTCAGCATCTGTCAGCCACAGGCTTAAACCAAGAAAGCTCAAGGTCGCGAGCAAAAAGCCCACGGAGGGCCCCAACTGCGGAAACATGCCAAACCAGGCACGCCGCCCCTCCGGCGCATGTTCGGTAGCCAGCAGGGCCGCACCACCCCATTCGCCACCCAGCCCCAGGCCCTGACCAAAGCGCAACAGGCACAACACCACCGGCGCCCACACGCCCCATTCGGCATAGCCCGGCAGCACGCCTATCAGCAGCGTGCTAATCCCCATCAACAGCAACGATGCCGCCAACGTCACCTTGCGCCCCACCCGGTCACCAAAATGCCCGAACAGCACCGCCCCCAGCGGCCGCGCCAGAAAGGCAATGCCAAAGGTCAAAAAGGCATTGAGCGACTGTGCCGCTGGCGCCTCCGCCGGGAAGAACACCTGCCCAATCACCAGTGCTGCCGCCATGGCGTAGATGTAAAAGTCATAGAACTCGATTGCCGTGCCGATGAAGCTGGCAAAGGCAATGCGGGTGGTGGAGGGGGTAGATGTCGGCTGCATGTTCATCGGGATATGTGCTTATGGTATCGGGGTGGCGCCAGCATAAAGCATCCATCGCGTGAAGCCCACTTTTCAGGCATTCTGATGCCAGAAAATGTGGTTCAGCAAGGCAAGTGTTTTTGCCTGACTCTGCCCTGGGACGGGGCACGGGACAATCTCGATAGTATTAAGGGAATCAACAAGCTAGCAGAGGCATGCTTTTACTCTTGTCAAGCCCACTAATTACAATTTTTCGTTTTGCGCGCCTGCCGTTTGCATATAAAATAGGCAGCTTTTCCACAATCATCGTACGGACTTTGTCCAAGGTTTCAGCTTCAGTGCAAATCGGCCCATACAAACTCAAAAACAATCTGGTAGTTGCGCCTATGGCAGGCGTGACGGATCGGCCTTTCCGCATGCTATGCAAGAAGCTGGGGGCGGGGCTGGCTGTTTCCGAGATGGTGACGTCGAACTCGCTGCTGTATGGCAGCGCCAAGACCTTGCGCCGCGCCAACCACGAGGGCGAAGTGGAGCCGATTTCGGTGCAGATCGCCGGGGCAGACCCGAAGATGATGGCGGAAGCCGCCAAGCACAATGTGGATAACGGTGCACAGATCATCGATATCAACATGGGTTGTCCGGCCAAGAAGATTTGCAATGTGATGGCAGGCTCGGCCTTGCTCAAGGATGAGCCGCTGGTATCGCAGATTCTGAAAGCAGTGGTGGCCGCCGTGGATGTGCCAGTCACCCTGAAAATCCGTACCGGCTGGGACAAGAACAACCGCAACGCTGTGGCCGTGGCGCGCATGGCGGAAGACATCGGTGTACAAGCCCTGGCCATGCATGGCCGCACCCGGGCTTGCCTGTATAACGGCGATGCCGAGTACGACACCATTGCCGCCGTCAAGCAAGCCATCAAGATTCCATTGATCGCCAATGGCGATATCACCACCCCGGAAAAAGCCAAGTTTGTGCTGGAATACACCCAGGCCGATGCCGTGATGATAGGCCGTGCGGCGCAGGGTCGCCCCTGGATTTTCCGTGAGATTGCGCATTTTCTGGAAACTGGCGAGCATCTGCCGCCACCCGAAGTGAGCGAAATCCATCAGGTGATGCTGGACCATGTGCAGGATCTGTATGACTTTTACGGCGAGCTGACCGGCATGCGCGTGGCGCGCAAGCATATCTCCTGGTATACCAAGGGGCTGAAGGATTCCGCGAATTTCCGCCACCACATGAATCAGTTGCAAACCGTAGACGAGCAACAGGCAGCCATCAGCCAGTTCTTCAGCCAGTTGCTGCAGCACGACCAGCGTCTGCAATATGTCCCCGAGACTGAATCCTCCGACGACCAAGCGATGGCGGCCTGAATATGAGTAATAAAGACGTCGCCGCCTGTATCCGGGCTGCCCTGGATGAATATTTCAAAGACCTGGATGGCCAGCCGCCCCACGCCGTGTATGACATGGTAATGGGCTGCGTGGAAAAACCCATGCTCGAATACGTGCTGCATCGTGCCGGGGGCAACCAGAGCAAGGCTGCCGAGATTCTCGGCCTCAATCGCAATACCCTGCGCAAGAAGATGCAGCTTTATCAGATTGAATAACCGCCAGGCGGCCACGGCCGCCTCCTGCTGCGCTACATGTTTTCCTGTTTTATTTTTCCCGCTTCATTTAACGACGCATATTTACTGACCCACACAGACATCAACTGACATCATGGCCATCATCAAAAGAGCACTCATCAGCGTTTCCGACAAGGCAGGCATCTTCGAATTTGCCCAAAGCCTGCACGCCTTTGGCGTCGAAATCCTCTCGACTGGCGGCACGGCAAAGCTGTTTCGCGATCACCAGATTCCGGTGATTGAAGTCAGTGATTACACCGGCTTTCCTGAAATGCTGGATGGCCGCGTCAAAACGCTTCATCCCAAGGTGCACGGCGGCCTGCTGGGTCGCCGCGATCTGCCCGAGCATGTCAGCGCCATGCATGAAGCGGGCATCCCCAATATTGATTTGCTGTGCGTGAATCTTTACCCGTTCGAAGCCACTGTCGCCAAGGCCGACTGTACGCTGGAAGATGCGATTGAAAACATCGACATCGGTGGCCCGGCCATGGTGCGCTCTGCCGCCAAGAACTGGAAAGACGTCGTGGTGCTGACCGATGCATCGCAATACGCCGCCGTGCTGGATGAGATGAAGAGCACGGGTGGCGCCACCAGCCAGGCCACACGCTTTGCGCTGTCCGTCGCCGCGTTCAACCGCATCAGCAACTACGATGCCGCCATCAGCGATTATCTTTCCTCTATCAATAGCGATGGCACCCGCAGCGCATTCCCTGCACAAACCAATGGCCGCTTCGTCAAGGTGCAAGACCTGCGCTATGGCGAAAACCCGCACCAGCAGGCTGCGTTCTACCGCGACTTGTACCCGGCACCTGGCTCACTGGTCACCGCCGAACAGTTGCAGGGCAAGGAGCTTTCCTACAACAACATCGCCGATGCCGATGCCGCCTGGGAATGCGTGAAGAGCTTTGACAGTGGCGCCTGCGTGATCGTCAAGCATGCCAACCCTTGTGGCGTTGCCGTAGGCGCGACCGCACTCGAAGCCTACAGCAAGGCTTTCCAGACTGACACGACCTCGGCTTTTGGCGGCATTATCGCCTTCAACCAGACTGTGGATGCTGCCGCGGCAGAAGCCGTTGCCAAGCAGTTTGTCGAAGTGCTGATTGCGCCTGACTTCACGGCCGATGCGCTGGCGATTTTTAAGGCCAAGGCCAATGTGCGCGTGCTCAAGATTGCATTGCCACCCGGTGGCAGCAGCGCCTGGGAGCAAGGCCGCAATTCGCATGACACCAAGCGCGTGGGCTCGGGCCTGCTGATTCAGACTGCGGACAACCACGAGCTCAGCCTGTCTGACCTCAAGGTGGTTACCCGCACACAGCCTACCCCGCAACAGCTGCAAGACCTGCTCTTCGCCTGGCGTGTGGCCAAGTATGTCAAATCCAATGCCATCGTCTTCTGTGGCAATGGCATGACGCTGGGCGTGGGCGCAGGCCAGATGAGCCGTGTGGACAGCACCAAGATTGCTGCCATCAAGGCACAGAATGCAGGGCTTTCCCTGCAGGGTTCTGCCGTGGCTTCCGATGCTTTCTTCCCGTTCCGCGATGGGGTGGACGTGCTGGCTGAAGCCGGTGCTGCTTGCGTTATTCAGCCAGGTGGCAGCATTCGCGATGAAGAAGTCATTGCTGCCGCGGATGAGCATGGCATCGCCATGGTGCTCACCGGCATTCGTCATTTCCGTCACTAAACATGCCATGCCCTGCGTATCTGGACGTGCTTTCCGATTACCCGGAGTGCGCATTGTTCAGACCGCAGGGCATTGTTCATATAGCACAGGGTTAACAACATGAAAGTACTCGTCATTGGCAGCGGTGGCCGCGAACACGCACTGGCCTGGAAAGTTACGCAAAACCCCAATATCAGCCGCGTCTATGTCGCGCCGGGCAATGCAGGCACCGCACTTAACCCGGACATGGTCAACGTTCCCGTTTCATCGGTAGCGGATCTGCTGGAGTTTGCACTCAAGGAGCAGATCGCCCTCACCATCGTCGGCCCGGAAGCCCCGCTTTCGCAGGGTGTCGTCGATGCGTTCCGTGCCAATGACCTGAAGATTTTCGGCCCGACCAAAGCCGCTGCCCAGCTGGAAAGCTCCAAGGATTTCGCCAAGGCCTTCATGATTCGTCATGGCATCCCGACAGCGGCCTATGCCACGTTTACCGATGCCGCCGCTGCCCATGACTACGTGCGTGCGCAAGGCGCGCCTATCGTCATCAAGGCCGATGGTCTGGCCGCTGGCAAGGGCGTGGTGGTGGCGATGGATGAAGACGAAGCACACGCCGCCATTGACGCCATGCTGGCCGACAACAAGCTGGGAGCGGCCGGTGCCCGCGTGGTCATCGAAGAATTCCTGACGGGCGAAGAAGCCAGCTTTATCGTGATGGTCGATGGCAAGAATATCCTGCCACTGGCCACCAGCCAGGACCACAAACGCCTGCTGGATGGCGACCAGGGCCCCAATACCGGCGGCATGGGAGCCTACTCCCCCGCCCCTGTGGTCACTCCTGACATACACGCCAAGGTAATGCGCGAAATCATTGCCCCCACCGTGGCAGGCATGGCAAAAGATGGCATTCCCTACACCGGCTTTTTGTATGCAGGCCTGATGATTACGCCTGAAGGCGACGTCAAGACACTGGAGTTCAACTGCCGCATGGGCGACCCGGAAACCCAGCCCATCATGCTGCGTCTGAAGACGGACCTCGTGGGTCTGGCCGAGCATGCCGTCAACGGCACGCTGGATCAGGCGACGGTGGACTGGGATCGCCGTACCGCGCTGGGCGTGGTGATGGCAGCGGCCAATTACCCCGATACCCCACGCACGGGCGATGAAATCACCGGCCTGCCGCGTGATCTGCAGGATGCCCATGTGTTTCATGCCGGCACCCGCCTGGAAGATGGCCGCGTGCTGACCAGCGGTGGCCGCGTACTCTGCGTTACCGCGCTGGGCGAAACCGTGAAATACGCGCAAAGCCGTGCTTACCAGATCGCCGAAGAGATTCGCTTTGATGGCGCGCAGATGCGCAAGGATATCGGCTACCGCGCCGTTAAATCCTGAGGGTAAAAAGCAATGATGAATGCACGCGAGTTGCGGCATTACCTGCGTCATGGCGGGGTCATTGCCTATCCTACCGAGTCCTGTTTCGGGCTGGGCTGCGATCCACACAGCCGCCTGGGCGTGCAGCGCATATTGCGCCTTAAGGGTCGGCCGCAGCGCAAAGGGCTGATCCTGATTGGCGATCAGCAGACGCGCTTCAAGCGCCTGATCGCACCCTTAAGCCCCGAGCAGCAAGCGCGGGTTGCCACCACCTGGCCCGGCCCGCATACCTGGCTGGTGCCACACGCCGAAGACTGCCCCATCTGGCTGCATGGCCGTCATCCCTCGCTTGCCGTGCGGGTGACAGCACACCCTCTGTCGGCAAGACTTTGCCGCATGGCAGGCATGGCCCTTGTTTCCACCAGCGCCAACAAGGCAGGCCATGCCCCGGCCAAAACCACCCGTAAATGCCGCCAGCTTTTCGGGCAGCGCGTACGCGTCATCGCCGGACTCACCGGCGGCGCCCGCAAGCCCTCGACCATACAAGACCTCATCACCGGACGCATTTTGCGCCCCTAAACCGGAGCACCGCATGAATTCCGACGCCGTATATGACTATCTGCAAGGTCTGCAAAGCCGCATCGTTGAGGCAATTGAGCTGATTGATGGCAAGAACTTCCTCAACGACAGCTGGCAGCGGCCGGAAGGCGGCGGCGGCACTTCCTGCCTGCTGGAAGAAGGTAATGTATTTGAACGTGCAGGCGTGGGCTTTTCGCATGTGATTGGCAACAAGTTGCCGCCCTCCGCCAGCGTGGCACACCCGGAAGCAGCAGGCCGCAGCTGGAAAGCCATGGGCGTCTCGCTGGTGTTTCATCCGCGTAACCCTTACATCCCCACCGTGCACATGAATGTGCGCTTTTTTGTCGCGGAAAAACCCGGTGAAGAGCCGATCTGGTGGTTTGGCGGCGGCATGGACCTGACGCCGTATTACGGGTTTGAAGAAGACGCCATTCACTTTCACCGCCTTTGCCGCGAAGCACTCACGCCCTTCGGCAGCCAGTATTACCCCGCCTTCAAGCAGCATTGCGATGAATATTTCCACCTCAAGCATCGCAAGGAGCCACGCGGCATAGGCGGCATCTTCTTTGATGATTTCAATGAGCTGGGCTTTGAGCAGAGCTTTGCCCTGATCCGCAATGTGGGCGATGCCTTCATTCAGGCTTACATGCCTATCGTGCAGCGCCGCAAGGACATGGCGTACGGCGAGCGCGAGCGCGACTTTCAGGCCTATCGTCGTGGCCGCTATGTGGAATTCAACCTGGTGTATGACCGCGGCACGCTGTTTGGACTGCAATCGAATGGCCGTACCGAATCCATCCTGCTTTCCATGCCACCCATCGTCAAATGGCGCTATGACTGGAAACCCGAAGCAGGCTCGCCTGAAGCCCGTCTCTACAGCGACTTCCTGATCGATAAAAACTGGCTGGGTTAGCTTGATCGGCGCGGTTTGTGCTTATAATCCCTGTAAAAAGGGAGTGATAAATGCAAACCGTTGAAAGCGTCATCGCCACATTATCCAGCTGGATCTGGGGGCCGCCCATGCTGATCCTGCTGGTAGGCACCGGCCTTTACCTGACCGTGCTGCTCAAGGGTTTGCAGTTCCGCACCCTGCCACTGGCATTCAAGCTTATTTTCAAAAAAGAAGTCGGGCACGACGGCGATATCAGCCACTTTGCAGCGCTGATGACCGCGCTTGCCGCGACCGTGGGCATAGGCAATATTGTCGGCGTTGCCACCGCCATTACCCTGGGCGGGCCAGGCGCTGTGTTCTGGATGTGGATGACAGGCCTGGTCGGCATGGTGACCAAATATTCAGAAGCCGTCCTCGCCATCAAATACCGTGAAAAAGGCCCGCATGGCATGCGCGGCGGCCCCATGTACTACCTGGCAAAAGGCGTGGGCATGCCGTGGCTGGGCGCCCTGTTCGCTTTCTTTACCGCCTGTGCCGCCTTTGGCATTGGCAATATGGCGCAGGCCAATGCCACGGCAGAAATCTTCAAATCCACCTTTCATATTCCCACCGAGCTCACCGGCTTTATCCTCATGGTGCTGACCGGCCTCGTGATCATCGGCGGCATCAAGTCCATCGGCAAATTCACCTCCTACCTCGTTCCCCTGATGATATTGATATACGTGGGCAGCGGCCTGGTGGTGCTGGCCTACAACTTTAGCGAAATCCCGCATGCGTTTTACCTGATCTTTCATCACGCCTTCAGCCCGGCCGCCGCCGGTGGAGGCTTTGCCGGAGCCACGGTCGCCGCCGCCATGCGTTATGGCATTGCCCGCGGCGTGTTTTCCAATGAATCCGGCCTCGGCTCGGCCCCCATTGCCGCCGCTGCCGCACGCACCAAAGACCCGGTCAGCCAGGCACTGGTGAGCATGACGCAAACCTTTATTGATACGCTGGTGGTGTGCACCATGACCGCCCTCATCATCCTCACCGCCACGGCCTGGAAGCATGGCGTCAGCGCAGGCCAGCTCACCAGCATCAGCATGGCAGAAACCCTGGGCGACACTGGCAAATATATCGTCGCCATTTCAACCGCGCTGTTTGCCTACTCCACCCTCATCGGCTGGAATTACTACGGCGAAAAAGCGGTGGAATACCTGTTCGGCTTCCGCAGTATCAAGATTTATCGCCTGGTGTTCACCCTGGCGGTCGCCGTGGGTGCCAGCATCAGCCTGGAACTGGTGTGGAATTTCTCGGACCTGATGAATGGCATGATGGCGATTCCCAATCTGATCGGCCTGCTGGTACTTTCCAAGGTGATCAAGGCGGAAACCGACCGTTACTTCAAGGCGTAGGCGACAGGCATATTTCGTGCATACTATTTTCAAAAAATAGGGGATAGCATGTTTGCACAGCTTTTTCGTACCAAGCCGATTGATACTGAAGACCGCAGCGGTCTAAAAAAATGTCTCAGCGCCTTTGACTTGGCGCTGCTAGGTATAGGATGCGCCATCGGCACCGGCATTTTCGTGCTGACCGGCATTGCAGCCGCCACCCTCTCAGGCCCAGCGGTGGTGGTCTCATTTATTTTTGCTGGCATTGCCTCTGGTTTCGCAGCGCTCTCCTACGCCGAACTGGCCGCTTCAGTAGGCGGCTCCGGCAGCGCTTATGGCTACAGTTATGTCGCCTTCGGTGAACTGATCGCCTGGATCATGGGCTGGATACTACTGCTTGAGTATGGGGTGGGAGCGGCTGCAGTTGCCAATGGCTGGTCCGGGTATTTCATTGGTACGCTGGCGAATTTCAATATCCACCTGCCGGAACTGCTGACCAAGGCTCCCAGTCAGGGCGGCATCATCAACCTGCCCGCGTTTGGCATTATCTGGGTGCTGGCCCTGCTGCTGATCAGCGGCGTAAAACAGAGCGCGCAGGTCAATAACATCATTGTGGCAATCAAGCTCAGCACCATCGTGATTTTTGTCGGCATTGCCGCCCTGCACATTCATGCCGACAACTGGCAGCCCTTCATGCCGTTTGGCTGGTTCGACAAGCATGCAGATGGGCATACCATCGGTGTGCTGGCTGGAGCTTCCCTGGTGTTTTTTGCCTACTTTGGTTTTGATGCGGTTTCCACCGCAGCAGACGAGGCTAAAAACCCCCAGCGTGATCTGCCCATCGGCCTGATCGCATCGCTGACCTTCTGCACCCTGGTCTACATTCTGGTCTCAGGCCTGCTGACCGGGATGGTGCATTACACCGAACTCAATGTCAGCTCCCCCGTCGCCTACGCGCTGACCAAAATCGGCTTCACCTGGTCTTCCACATTGGTGGCGACCGGCGTGCTGGCTGGCTTGATTACCGTGCTGCTGGTGCTCATGTATGGCCTCACCCGCATCCTCTATGCCATGAGCCGCGATGGTCTGATTTCCCCCGTGTTTTCCAAGCTCAATCCGGAGCGACGCACGCCGGTGCGCATCATTCTGCTTTGCGCGCTGATTATTTCCTCCATCGCCGGCTTTTTCCCGCTGGGCGAACTCGCGGAGACAGTGAATATCGGCACCCTGGCAAGCTTTGTCATGGTGTGCATAGGCGTCATGGTATTGCGGATACGTCAGCCTGATCTCAAGCGCCCCTTCAAAAATCCATGGAACCCGTTGATTCCCCTGCTGGGCGTAATTTCATGCGGGGCATTGATGGTATTCCTGCCCAATGAAACCTGGCATCGCTTTATTATCTGGGTGCTGATCGGAATAGTGTTTTATTTTGTTTATTCCAGGCACCATAGCGTTCTCAATAAACAAGCGCGTTAATTTTTATGTCCGACCTTCAACGTTTACATCCTGGTGCCCGCTACAGCGAGGCCACCATTTTCAACGGCACGATTTACCTGGCTGGCCAGGTCCCCAACGACGGCAGTCTGGATATCCAGGGCCAAACCGCCGAAGTACTGACCATGATCGATAACTTGCTGGCAGAAGCTGGTAGCGATAAATCGCGCATCCTGATGGCGCAGATTTTTCTGGCCGACCTGGCCGATTACGACGGCATGAACAAAGTGTGGGATGCCTGGGTGCCCGCCGGAGCGGCTCCCCCGCGTGCCACGGTAAAGGCGGCGCTGGCGCGGCCAGAGTGGCGGATTGAAATCGTCATAACAGCCGCCCAGCTATAGGCAGAAACATCACCTGCGACTGCGATTTCAACCTCATGCATTGAGAGCTGCGAGCAACAAAAAAGCCGGTCTTTTGAACCGGCTTTTTTGTTTGAAAACTGTAATCCGTAATTACAGAGTCAGAATCCATTCAACGATAGTCTTGATGTCTTCGTCTTTTACGTGTGGGCTGTTAGGCGGCATTGGAATAGGACCCCAAACACCACTACCACCAGCCTTGACCTTGGCGATCAGCTTGGCTTCTGCTGTCTTGTCGCCCTTGTACTTGGCAGCAACGTCCTTGTAAGCAGGACCCACTACCTTGTTGGCAACACTGTGACATGCCAGACAGCCATTCTTTTGCGCCAGGGCTTCAGCGGCCTTGGCATCTGCTGCGCTTGCTTGTCCAGCCAGCATCAAAGTGCCGGCGGCTGCAACCGTCATTAATAAACCTTTCATGCTTTCTCCTTCATCTCGGTCTTGTAAAAACTACGTTAATACAACTTGTAATGATACCTAGGATTGCCTCGCCTTGGAAAGTGCTTAAGCGTTTTATTAACCCTGTCAATCTCGTGCATCACCTACACCTTATCAACGTCAATAAAGCCTGAACGTTGACCGTGTCCTGTCATGCATCACTTGCACATGCATCATTCTGACTTGCCTGACCGCCAGCCGTTCAATCCGGCTGCCAGGCGACCCCTTTTCGCCATGCAGGCTAGAGGTAATATTCGGTGCTGTATTCCACCTCCAGCGTATGGACTTCGCCCGGTGCAACGGTGACGACATTGTCAGTCGCATTGGCCGACTCCACGCACACCATGTGGCGCCAGCCCGAATGGCTGCCCAGATCGCCGATCTCGGCGGCTTTCTGTCCCCAGGGGTTCCATACCACGGTCGATTTGCTGCCGGACTTCTGCACGGTAATGCGGCGGCGCAGGCCCGGATCTTCAATCACACAGGTATTCTCGGTATTGATATAGACCCGATCGGTTTCTTCCGTAAAGCGGATGTCGCCCTGCTGCTGCTTGACGGCATAGCCTTCCACCTTGTCCTGATACTGGGTGTTATCCAGCCCGCTGATCTTGATGACTTCAATATCGCTGACATGAAAATAGGTATGCAACGCCTCACCCAGCACAAACGGTGCGGTACCGGTATTGGTGGTAGTAAGTTGCATCCGCAGGGCGGAGCCGACAATCACCGTGAGGGTGACTTCACAGTGATGCGGCCATTGCTTGCCGAGCTGCTGGGTTTCAATGAGCTGCATGATGATGCGCGTGGCGCCATCCGGATCAATGACGGTATCGACGATTTTCCACTGGGCCACGCGGGCAAAACCGTGCGGACAGAGGGATTCATCGGTGGCATGTGCACCAAACCAGGGCCAGCAGACCGGCACCCCACCGCGAATCGAACGGCCACGAACAAAACGCGCCTGATCCGACAGCCACAATACCGGCTCAAACCCCCCCTCCCCCCCCAGCCACAATACCGGCTCTTCAGAGTGATGGGGTTGCCACTCCATGACATGCGCGCCTTGCAGGGCGATCTTGGCCGAGGCATGGGGGTTTTCAATATGAACCGTTACCAGACCATTCTGATCGGAATAGAAATGGATTTTCTGGCCAACGCCGTAACGCGCATTCAACTGCTGTATGGATTGCATCCGACTCTTGATCCTTACAATATTATTTTTCGATCTGGCTGACATCCCGCACTGCACCGCGGGCCGCCGAGGTACTCATGGCAGCATAGGCACGCAGGGCTGGTGACACATGACGCTCACGCGCCTGTGGTTTCCAGGCATCCTTGCCGCGCGCTTCCATGGCGGCACGACGGTGCGCCAGGATTTCATCGCTCACGGCCAGATGAATGGTACGGTTGGGGATATCGATTTCGATGGTATCGCCCTCTTCCACCAGACCAATGGCGCCGCCTTCAGCCGCTTCCGGCGATGCATGGCCGATACTGAGACCCGAGGTACCGCCAGAAAAACGTCCGTCCGTAAGTAAAGCACATTCCTTGCCAAGACCTTTGGACTTGAGATAGGAGGTCGGATACAGCATTTCCTGCATGCCAGGGCCACCGCGTGGACCTTCGTAACGAATGACCACGACATCGCCCGCCACGATCTTGTCACCGAGAATGCCTTCAACGGCGGCATCCTGCGATTCAAAAATGCGCGCACGCCCGGTAAATTTGAGAATGCTGTCATCCACACCGGCGGTCTTGACGATACAGCCATCCAGCGCAATGTTGCCGTAGAGCACGGCCAGGCCGCCATCCTGCGAGTAAGCATGCTCCTTGTTGCGGATGCAGCCTTCCTCACGGTCCGTGTCCAGCTCAGGCCACAGCATGGACTGGCTGAAAGCGATGGTGGTGGAGATGCCGCCAGGCGCAGCGCGATAGAATTTCTTCACGTCTTCGTCGGTAGTGGTGGTGATATCCCACTTCGCCAGTGCATCGCCCAGGGTTGGGCTGTGCACGGTAGGCGTATCCGCGTGGATATTTCCGGCGCGGTTCAACTCGCTCAAAATACCCATCACGCCACCAGCACGGTGCACGTCTTCCATGTGGTACTTGGCAGTGGCAGGCGCTACCTTGCAGACGCAAGGCACATTTCGCGAAATGCGGTCAATATCGGCCATGGTGAAATCTACGCCCGCTTCATGCGCAGCGGCCAGCAAATGCAGCACGGTGTTGGTGGAGCCGCCCATGGCCACATCCAGGCTCATGGCATTCTCAAAGGCCTTGAAGTTGGCAATGTTGCGCGGCAATACACTTTCGTCGTCCTGCTCGTAATAGCGCTTGGTGATCTCCACAATCAGGCGACCCGCCTTGAGGAACAGCTCCTTGCGGGCAGCGTGCGTGGCGAGCGTCGAACCATTGCCGGGCAATGACAGACCCAGCGCCTCGGTCAGGCAGTTCATGGAGTTGGCGGTAAACATGCCGGAGCAGGAGCCGCAGGTCGGGCAGGCAGAACGCTCAATCGCCTCGGACTCCGCATCGCTGACCTTGCTGTCAGCGCCGGCCACCATGGCATCCACCAGATCCAGCTTGTGGAATGTACCTTGCCAGTTGACCTTGCCTGCTTCCATCGGGCCGCCAGACACGAATACCACCGGGATATTCAGACGCAGTGCGGCCATCAGCATGCCGGGAGTGATCTTGTCGCAGTTGGAGATACATACCAGCGCATCGGCACAGTGAGCGTTGACCATGTACTCAACGCTATCGGCAATGAGGTCGCGGCTGGGCAGGCTGTACAGCATGCCACCGTGGCCCATGGCGATGCCGTCATCCACGGCAATGGTGTTGAACTCCTTGGCAACGCCGCCAGCACGCTCAATTTCACGGGCGACCATCTGGCCCAGGTCCTTAAGGTGGACATGGCCAGGCACAAACTGGGTAAAGGAATTGGCAATCGCAATAATTGGCTTGGTGAAGTCTTCTTCCTTCATGCCGGTAGCCCGCCACAGGGCACGGGCACCCGCCATATTGCGGCCATGGGTGGTAGTACGGGAACGGTATTCAGGCATGGCGTTAATCCGAGTGGAATCAAAAAAGTAAATTTTAACCCAGATCAACGTCGAGGACGTGAGATGTCTCTATCTTGCATCATTTGAGCGGCCCAAGCGGACCACGACGTTGCATCAACGCAACGACTGGTTGAAGGTCTCCAGCGGCACCGGGCGGCCGTAGTAATAGCCTTGCACATACTGGCAGCCAAGCTGACTGAGGAGTTCGGCCTGCTCGGCAGTTTCCACGCCTTCGGCCACCAAATCCTTGCCCAGGCTATCGGCCATGGCAATGATGGCTTTGACCAGCAGCGCCGATTCCGTATTGGTAGCAATATCGCTGACAAACGAGCGGTCAATCTTGACCTGACTCACAGGAAATTTATTCAGATAGCCCAGCGCCGAATAGCCGGTACCAAAATCATCAATCGCAATGGCAATGCCGATAGAGTGCAGCGCTTCCAGCGTCTGGCGTATATGGTCGCTGTCATGCAATAGCAGGCTTTCGGTAATTTCAAACTTGAGCCATTGCGGGCGGCACCCGGTTTCCTGCAGGCAGTCGGTAATCGTGGTCAGAAAATCCTGCTGCATGAATTGCCGCGAAGACAGATTGATGGCCAGCACATAGGGCTGGCTGCGCAGCGCATTCCAGGCCACGGCGGTACGGCAGCCCTCGCGCAGCACCCAGCCGCCAATCTCGACGATCATGCCCCGCTCCTCGGCGATGGGAATGAATTTGTCCGGCCCCACCATGCCGAGGTCAAAACTGTTCCAGCGCAGCAGGGCTTCGGCGCCATACATCTCGCCTGTCGCCAGCTCCATGATGGGCTGGTAATACAGCTGCAGCTCGCCTTTTGCCAGCGCCTGCCGCAACAGGTTTTCCATGAGCAAACGCTCGGCCGCATTGACGGTCAGCTCCTGGTTGTAAAACTGGAAATTGTTACGCCCCTGGCGCTTGGCGTGGTACATGGCCAGATCGGCATGCTTGAGCAAATCATCCAGATGGCTGCTGTCCTCGGGGTAAAAAGCAATCCCCATGCTGGCTGACACAAAAAACTTGATGCTGGACACTTCAAACGGCACATTGAGCGCATCAATAATGCGCGCGGCCAGCAAGGCGGCGTCCAGGCGCGACAGGCAATGCGGCAGGGAAATGGCAAATTCGTCGCCGCCCATGCGCGCCAGCATGTCGTCCTTGCCTAGCAACTGGCGGATCCGGCGCGATACCTCAATCAGCAACTTGTCGCCGACCGAATGGCCCAGCGTATCGTTGATAGTCTTGAAGTTATCCAGATCAATAAACAGCAGGCAGAAGCCATGCTTGTTGGTTGGCGTCTGTTCAATCAGCATTTGCAGTTTCTGATTGAACAGCAAGCGATTGGGCAACTCAGTCAGGATATCGTGGTAAGCCAGCTGCTCGATGCGCTTGCGGTAGCGGCTGTTTTCCGTGACATCACTCGCCACCGTCATGGCGCCGATCACCTCACCAGTTGCTGAGCGCTCCGGCACGATGCGAACCAGATGCACCAGTTGCTCCTCGCCATACTGCGTGATCAGTTCCAGGGTATCGGACTCGCCCGTCGCCATCACCTCAAGAATACGTTTCTGGTAATCCTCGGCCGTGATATTGATGATATTGCCGCTCCAATACTCGGCCGGCGTCTTGCCCATCACCTCACTGATACGCTGCTGCAGGCTTTCGCGCATGGCGCAATACGAGTTCACAAACACACGGCGGCACTCGCGGTCATAGCGCACCACCGTCAGCGGCAGATTTTGCACCAGCATGGAATATTCATTCTCACGGCGGGCGATTTCTGCTTCCAGCCGGCGCTCTGCTGTGATGTCCCGCGCAAAGCCCACCGTCCCGATGACCTGTCCATCAATTACCACCGGCGATTTGTAGGTTTCCGCCCAATGCAGCTCGCCGTCTGGATTCATGATGGGCTCTACCAGCATCTTGGCTGCGCCGGAAGCCAGCACTTCTTGATCATCCGCCACATAACCCTCCGCCATGGCGTGGGGGAAATAGTCAAAATCCGTCTTGCCACGCATGTCTTCGTCATGCGCAATTTGCAGCACTTCAGCAAACGCCTTGTTGGTGGCCAGAAAGCGGCTTTGTTTGTCTTTCAGCCACACCATGAAAGGAAAGGTATTCAGCACGGCACGCTGATATTGTTCGCGACGGCGGATCTCCAGCGTCTCCGCGGCATCGCGCTGGTCGGTCTGGCGGCCAATCGCCAGCACACCGATCATCTGGCCATGTTCATCTGACAATGGACTGAAGCTGATGAGATCAAATATTTCCTGGCTACCCACGGTGAAATGCGCCACGCAACCACCCGGACGGCCTGTTCGGATCACCTCTTCCAGTGTCTCGCGGTAATTCCAGAAAAAAGGATGCAGCACCACATCGGCGGTTCCGCCCAAGTGATCAGGCAATATCGCCTTGAGCGCGGGGTTGATATAGCGCGTCTCGGCCTTCAGGTTATAGAGGGCAATTTTTTCATTAGTGTGCTGAAACATGGCTACCGCAAAGCGGCAGAGCATGTCCAGGGTAATGGGCTGAGCTGGGATCTCCCCCGGATTCTGCATGGACGTTTCCATCCCTGAGTGTTGCATGTCACCCTCCCAAAACCGGTATCGCACATCGGCAATTTGCTTGCGCGATCCTGATTGTCATTATTTTCGGTTACCATAGCACATCATGAATACCAACAGAACCAAGGGCTAGCCGACTTGGGCAGGCCTGCTTCCACCATGCTCATACATCCAGAATTCGACCCCATCGCCATTCATATCGGCAGCTTCGGCATCCATTGGTATGGCCTCATGTACCTGCTGGGCTTTTTGAGCCTGCTGTGGCTGGGCAAGTGGCGCATACGCCGCAACCCTGACAGTGGCTGGAAGGTCAGCGATGTCGATGACATTCTGTTTTACGGAGCGCTGGGCGTCATCATCGGCGGGCGACTTGGGTATGTCATGTTTTACCAGCCCACTTACTTCAGCCAGCATCCGCATGAAATCCTCTATCTGTGGCAAGGCGGCATGTCATTCCATGGTGGATTTCTCGGCGTGCTGGCGGCCATGGCGCTGTTTGCCCGCAAAACCGGCAAGCGCTGGCTGGAGATCATGGACTTTGTAGCCCCCCTGGTGCCGATAGGCCTGGGCGCCGGGCGCATGGGCAATTTCATCAACGGCGAGCTGTGGGGCCGGGCCACCGACATGCCCTGGGGCATGATTTTCCCCAAAGTGGACAACGTGGTACGGCATCCCTCCCAACTTTATGAATTTGCGCTGGAAGGTGTCGTGCTGTTCCTGATTTTATGGATTTATTCGAGCAAACCCAAACCACGCGGCACGGTCTCGGCGCTCTTCCTGATCGGCTACGGCAGCTTCCGCTTTCTGGCGGAATACACCCGCGAGCCGGACAGCTACCTGGGATTGTTATCGATGGGGCTAAGCATGGGCCAGTGGCTGAGCCTGCCCATGGTGATCGCCGGGCTGGTGATGTTTTACCTGTGCCGGAAGCCGCGTGCCTAGAAACTGTGGCGGCCGATGGGGGCGCTGTGTCTGAGACTTACCTAGACTTTACCTAGAGACCTGCCCCTGATTATACGGTCTGCTCTTCCGTAAACTCTGATCTCTTCACAACACAACCTCCCTTCTTCTTGGTGAAAATTGTGCCGGAAATTCCATTTTCTAATGGTACGAAATTACGGTATAGCCTCAATTAAACCACCATCAACTGCATACTGGCTGCCCGTTACATAGGACGAGACAATAGAAAAAAGGAACATTGCCACGGCTGCTGCCTCTTCCGATGTGCCGACACGTTGCAGAGGCAATACCAGAGCGGCTCCCAGGGCAGTGCTTTTGAATAGCCCTAATGTTTAGGATAAGGGGCTGCGCTGTAAGTGCAGTCCCGCTTGATGGATTGGTTAGGCACCACCGAAAGCACCCCAGAATTGAAGAATTTCTTCTGGAACCCTGCCTGTAAGTCCAGTGTAGTTTGAGATTGCTCTTTCCAGCATTTCCTCCGCGTCTGCCTTGATGTCGAACTCCAGCGACTCGTCACCGGAATAGTGCTTTAGCTCGTTACGAGTTTGGTTCATCAATTCGGCGACCGTCTTGTTGATGTTCTGGTCTGCCTCCCCAAAGTGCCGAGCAAACCTAACAATCGTTTCCTTGATGTTGTCGAAAGAGGGCTCAAGGCCAAGTTTGAGCATGCGCTTGCCCAATATCTCCTCCGCAGCGCCAGCGAGAGTAATGCAACTGATGAAGTCGCCATCACGCCACATCTGCAACGCAGTCAGTAACTGACGTTCGGCAATCTCAAGTGCAGTCAGTCGGGTAGACATGTTCGAATGGCGCCTAACGTTTGATGTAAAGGGCGCGGCGCTTTATCGCGCAGCGACCGGAGGGAGCGGCTTTGACCGCAATGTTAGACCTTGTACTTTGCTGAATTTGCATACGCAGCCGACACAAACGCCTTCGTATATTGCTGTATCAACGGCAATAGTCTGTCGTAAGTCTTATCAAGGTCGGCAAGCTCTTCTCCTGCGCGCAAGGCTGGAAACTTTTTCACTAAGTCGTCTGAAACGCGCCCCTCGTGCTTGATTGCGTTATTGAACAAGCGAAGTTCATCGAAAGCCGCGAAGTGTGGGAGCGCCTCAAGATCGAAAGGGAGAGCTACTTTCATCGCAGCTATGTTGGATAACTGCCGCTCGTTAAGGCTTGGGAAGTTTCTCTTTGCCACACGTTTAGAGTGAATTTCAATTTGGCGATATAGCGCGACGATACATAGCTCATGACCAAGCTTTCTCACCTCGTTTGCATAGTAGACTTGGTCCTCAATATGCATCTTGTAGCCGTCAATGTCACGAGGATCTTCAAAATCTTCCTCTGTGAGCGAGGAGTACTCTTTTTCCAACGCCTTTTCTCGACGGCGCAAAGACGTTTCAAGATGATCTCGGAATTCGTCGAGGGTTGTGTTGTCAATGCGTTGGTCGAAGGTCTCAAGTAGCTTGCCGAGGGATAGCGCCATAGTGGTTCCAGTGGAAAGGCCTAACGTGTGAATTAAGGGGCGCCGTTAGGCGTCCCGCTTGAAAGATAGGTTAGATTATTTCTTCAATGTTGGCTCAACATGTTCTTTAATAACCCTGCTAGGTGGGGGGGATGGCTTAGGTTGTGGAACTGGCTGTTGTTGACTTTGAGGTTGTGGTGTTGGGGTTGCCATAGATAGCTCCTTTAAGTTTGTAATTTTGACTTTTTGAATTTCACTAGGCTCTTCGATTGAGTTTATTACATAGGGTACAGCAGAAATTACTAAAAAAACTACTGATGCCATTGTGAAGCCATTAGCTTTGAACAAGTTTGCTGATTTTATGTCGTTGTTTTCTGCATTTAGTTCAGCGTTCACCGAATATTGAGACTCAACATATTCAAGTGTTTCTTCATCAGCCAACTTATTTGCATCATCTATAGTGTAGTTTTGACTTATATAGTGAATTTTTAAGTTCTCACAGTATTGACGTATTTCTTCAGCTCTCGGCATATGGGCATAACCATAGCCCCAATATGCACGGCCCATGAAAATGGCAGCCAAAATTAAGCTTACGGCTGTTAAGCCTAGGAGATAAAGCTGTATTGTTTCAGAGATGTTGAATGGATAATCAATTTCCCTAGCGATAACTAAAAATGCCCCACTGACCAATGAGATAACTCCAAGTGGTATGGTCAGTGAGTTGTTAATTTGGTCTCTACGATCAGTCTCGTAGAAGTAATGGGTTTGATAAAGCTCGCGTAGGCTCATAATAATCTAACGTTTGAATTCACCGGCCGCCGAAGGCGGTCCGGTGGAATAATGGGTTGAACCTCAATTTCATGGCGGCGCACTAAACTATGAATTACCTAAAAAAACTCAGTCGAATATCTTTGTCCGTAAATCTCCGCGTTAGCGCTGTTGCGGAAATCTGGGCTAGGGTTACTGCTTGCCACAAGTCTTTCAAAGGCCATTCGTCGCGTTCGTAACGAGAGGAGACCGCCGGAAAGACGTCACTCATATCTGCCAAAGCTGAGTACGTTTCATCACTGGTAATTCTGGCGCACTCATGAGCTGCACTTTTCAAACTGTGATTAATCCTCTTGAGATCTGAGTCTTTGAGAGTTAGCTCCTGAATTAAAACTGCCTTCATGAAAATCTCCGTTGCCATTCGCAGCCCAAGAATGGCTTTTGTGTTTGGCCTCGGTAAAACAATCTGGCTGATGGCTCCTCGCAACTCACGATCGGCACTTTTTGCGAAGTGCCTCGCTTTATCAGATAGTCCACCAGCACCGTTTCGAATTTCGTCGATGCCGTAACCGTAATCCATGCAATCTACCCAATAATCGACAAGCCGCCGAGTATCTCCTTGGCTAGATTCAATTTCATTTTTGATTGTCTGCGGCATCGTCTCCAAACATTTGAAGGCGTCCACGGTAATCTGGCCATAAATGATAGGGACTTCAATAGGCCAAAATGCAGAGTCAAAAAAGTATGCTCCAGTGAACATTGAGCCGAGGGCATGAGAATACGGCGGGCTGTTTGACTTAAACCACTCAAAAATTTGATTGGCAGTTGTCGATGAGAAATCAAGGGATATCTTGTGTTCTACAGAGAAGTCACTTATCGCTCGAAACGGTCTCTGACGATGAGGAATGGACTCGCTTCTGTATCTTGTGTTCGCTTGTTTGAGCCAGGTCTCAATTTCGGAGAAGGACAGCATTCATGAGGTCCAACGTGAAGGTAACAGGCGTGGAGCAGGTCTTATCGGCGGAGCTTCCGTGTTGACCACCATGTTAGGCAACTAGTTGAACTCCATTACCAGCGAGGTACTAAGTGATTCACCTGACAGGCTCTCAAATGAAAACCTGTTCTCTATGATCTTGGCCGAGAGTGCTTCCGGGAGGAACGCTCTTTGTCTTACGGACTTCTTCTCACCAGGTGCCAGTGCGAGAGTTTCGACACGCTCATCCCAAAAACTCAAAGGACCCTTGTCGCCAGCGGAACTCTTGAGGTAACCCTCAATCATAAGTGGCTCTTTGGTATTGTTTGATAGTTTTGTAATTATTGTTATCACATCTCCTCGTCTAACAACCTCAGTCGTTTCTACTGAGATCTTTGAGTCCTTGATTGCCCCTTCGAACTTATTATCGGCGCTAATTTCTCGCAGAGAGGTCTTGAATCCAGAAAGCTGCTTGCTCTGTCCGAACATCTCGAGCTTGTCATTTAGATAGTCGAACGCCGAGACCTTCATTTCTGCACCGACAGATGTACCAAAAGCAAATGGCACAGCAAGAAACAAAAGAGCGATGGGAATGACAATCGCAGTTTGCCATAAGGCGGTGGCCTTTTCTTTGCTCTCAACAACCTTGCCCTTTGTTGATTTAGATTCAACACTCTCAATGTCTATTGGGTCGAATATCTTTCCTTCGATTAGCAATACGATCGTTATTGATTCGAGCCTTGATAGTTTGGGAATAGAAATGGTTTTCCCATTTATGACCAAAGTGCTTTTGGATGTGCCAATCAGTTCAAATTTGCATGCTTGACGGAATGTAACGGCAACATCTTCTTCTGCCGTGAGGCCAGCATTGAATATGTTAATCGATATTATTTGGCCGTCGCTAATTGGAGTGTTTAGATACAGTTTCGGGGCAATAACATACAGCCACCGACTCTTTAGAGCTGCAAGAATGGCAGCAACACATATCGTCCCGATAACACTACTAAGTACTGTTGTTAGCAAATTGATCTCCAGGCCCGACTGACTTACGTAGCGTGTGAAAACACTGATAGTTATTTGGGATTGTTACCGACGGGGCTAAGCTTGTCCATGGTAATTGCGGGTCTGGTGAGATATTTTACCGGCGCCCCGGCAGCGAGCTTAAAACTGCGGCACCCGATGGCGGGCACGATGGCGCGCGACCTCGGGGCTGCGCAAGGCGGCGTGCTTGGTTGACCGGCCCTGCATGCGCTTGCGCCATAACCGGAATGCCGAAGCGCGCAATTGCTGCCGCATCAGCACTATCACCTCGGCTTCAGATAAGCCAAATTGAAATGCAATGGCTTCAAATGGCGTGCGATCTTCCCACGCCATTTCGATTACCCGGCCAATATCCGCCGCACTCAGCTCCTGACCGGAGATAGTGGGCTGAACGGTATCCCGAGTTAGCAGCACCGCTTTACGCCTTTCCATTTGCCATCCTGCCATTGCTTGAAAAAGGCTTCGCGCGTCAGCGGCGGCTCGTCCACGTGCTGCTCGGCGTGATGCCGCAGATAACGCTCGTAGGCATCATCGCCAGACAGGCGGCGCACCACGCGCCAGAAGGCTTTCAATTTATTCAGCATGTTCAATCCCTTGCCCATTGGGCATTCAGCGGCGCGGCTTCGTGTGGGTGCTCGGTCGATGGCCGTACAGACTTGCCTGCCAGATAGCGCCAGCACACGCGCAGCATATCGAGTATCACCACCCACAGTATCACGACGAAAAACAGTGTCAGCCAGGCATCCAGTTGCTGGTTGAAAATCAGCTGCGGTGCCACGGCGGCTTTTTCTGGTGGCAAAGCACCTGCCGCCAGCTTGGCCGCCATATCATTGGCGGCGGCAAAAAAGCCCACGCGCACATCATCGCTCATGATTTTCTGCCAGGCGGCGGTACTGGTAATAATGACCAGCCAGGTGAGCGGAAGTGCCGTTACCCAGGCAAATTTGAGACGGCCGGATTTGACGAAAATGCCCGTGGCAACCGACAAAGCAATGGCCGCCAGCATCTGGTTGGAAATACCAAACAGCGGCCACAGGATATTGACGCCGCCATTAGGGTCAATCACGCCGATGTAAAGGAAATAGCCCCATCCGGCGACCACCAGCGCGCTGGTAAACAATACCGAGGGATACCAGGAGGTCTCGCCCAGCTTGGGCCAGATATTGCCCAGCATATCCTGCAGCATGAAGCGGCCTACGCGGGTGCCTGCATCCAGCGTGGTCAGGATGAAAATCGCCTCGAACATGATGGCAAAGTGATACCACAGCGCCAGCAGGCCCTGGCCGAACGCACTGCCAAAAATGCTGGCCATGCCCACCGCCAGCGACGGCGCACCACCGGTACGGGCAAACAGCGTGGCCTCGCCCATCTCGCGCGCCAGCGTATCCATTTGCGCCACGGTGACCGGAAAACCCCAGCCGCTGATGGTGGCAACGGCATCGGCTGCTTCCTTGCCGACGATGCCCGCCGGGCTGTTGATCGCAAAAAACACGCCGGGATCAAGCACGGTAGCGGCAATCATCGCCATGATGGCCACGAAGGACTCCAGCAACATGGCGCCATAGCCGATCATGCGGATGTCGCGCTCGTTTTCCAGCAGCTTGGGCGTGGTGCCGGAGGCAATCAGCGCGTGGAAACCGGAAATAGCGCCGCAAGCGATGGTGATGAAGACAAACGGGAACAGCTTGCCGCCGAAAATGGGGCCGGTGCCATCAATAAACTGAGTCAGTGCCGGCATTTTGACTTCCGGCTGCAGCATCAGAATCGCAATCGCCAGCACGATAACGGTGCCCAGTTTCATGAAGGTGGAGAGATAATCGCGTGGCGCCAACAGCAGCCAGACCGGCAGAATGGCGGCAGCAAAGCCGTAGGCAATAATCCACCAGGCCAGGGTCAGGCCTTCATGGTCAAACCACAGGCGCAAGGTCGGGTGATGATCCACCCAGCCGCCACCCGCAACGGACAGCAACAGCAGGATCACGCCCAGGGCAGAGGCTTCCAGCACCTTGCCCGCACGGAAGTGGCGCATGTACAAACCGACAATCATGGCGATGGGAATCGTCGCCGCCACAGTGGAGGTGGCCCAGGGACTGTGCTTCATGGCATTCACCACCACCAGCCCGAGCACGGCGATGAGGATGATCATGATGGCAAAGGTGCCGACCAGAGCGGCGGTGCCGCCTATTGCCCCCAGTTCCTCACGCGCCATCTGACCCAGGCTGCGCCCATTACGGCGGGTAGAGAGGAACAAGGTCACCATATCCTGCACGGCTCCCCCCAGCACAGCACCAAACAATATCCACAAGGTACCTGGCAAATAGCCAAACTGGGCGGCCAGCGTTGGCCCCACCAATGGGCCAGGCCCGGCAATCGCCGCAAAGTGATGGCCGAAGACGATCCATTTATTGGTGGGCACAAAATCGCGGCCGTTATCCAGGCGCACGGCCGGGGTTGCCCGCGAGGCATCCAGCATCAGCACCCGGGCGGCAATCCATGCCGAGTAAAACCGATACGCCAGGGCATACACACATAATGCCGCGGCAATAAACCACAGGGAATTGATACTCTCGCCGCGATGCAGGGCGATGCCTCCCACCGCTGCCGCCCCCAGGATGGCAACGAGCAGCCACACGCTATTCTTCAGGATAGTTTTCATAATGACCGTGAGTGATGTGCAATGGGCTCACAGTATAAAACAGACCTGGGCGATATGCCGTGTCTACCTTTGGGATGGCTGGCATGGATATGACACCTGCAGGCTGGATGCATAGAAAAAGGCGTGCCTGGAACAGAAGCTATTGGAATACATAAAAAAGCCGGAGCAATCATGCTCCGGCTTTTTCTCAACATCACCACCTGGTGCCAGGCACTCGGTGGTCTCCTCCCTGCTTTTATCTATTTCTTATCTTTACCAACCTGATTGCCGATAATGCCGCCCACGGCAGCGCCACCGACGGTACCGACAGCGCTGCCGCCCGTCAACACAGCGCCTGCCGCGGCACCAACACCTGCACCTACGGCTGTATTCTTGTCGCGGGCGGACATATTGCTACAGGCGGAAAGACACGCCACCGTCAACACGATGCCGGTCACCCGCCAGGTTTTATTGAGGATTTGCATGTCTATCTCCTAAAGCTGTTTAGTTATTAACTTGCTGGCACGATGGCTAGATACGGCCGGTGAGCAGCAGAATCAACAGAATGATGACAACCAGGCCCAAACCGCCACTTGGCGCATAGCCCCAGTTACGGCTGTGCCCCCAGGTCGGCAACGCACCCAGCAACATCAGGATCAGTACGATAAGCAAAATGGTCGTGATGGACATAAATTCCCTCTTTTCTTCAAATTAGTGAACAGTTGAACTGCTCTGGTTATGGGGTAATTTGTGATGCGGCGCCGACCAAAGGCCGACGGTATTCATGCACGCGCAGGCGTGCAATTAATTTAGTGCATGAAAAAATAGATGATGATGAGCAGGAATGCCGGTACACCCAGCAGCCAGGCAATAAAATATTTAATCATCAGAATTCCCTCCTTGGTTTAAGCGTTTGTTTGACACGCAGCTCCACTGTATAGGGGCTTGCTCGCAACGCACATAGGGGTAGGTCTGATACGGGTGTCAGTGGAGGCTTACAGTTATGCGCAGGCATTTACCAGTTAGGTAAGTCTCCCGCGCCTCAGGCATTGTGCGGGCGATTTCTGGAGTACCATGCAATCCATGGAACATTCCCACCCCCAACAAGGTCTGTCGTTTACATGACAACCACGCCCGATTCCCCCGATATGAGCGCAGAAACCCCCGTGCCTGCTGCCCCTGCCAAACGCCTTTCCGCACTGAGTCGGCTCTGGCCGTTCCTGCAACCCTATCGCTGGCAGATCATGCTTGCCCTGTTACTGCTGACACTTGCCAGTGCCACCCTGCTGGCGGTGCCCCTGGCATTCCGCGATCTGGTGGATTTTGGTTTTGACAAACCGCCGCAGCAGGGGCCGAGTGCCAATGGCGATCTCAACAGCCACTTCCTGCTACTGTTTGGGCTGGCCTGTGCTTGGGCCATGCTGGTTGCGGCACGTTATTTCACCGTCTCGTGGGTGGGGGAACGGGTGACGGCAGACTTGCGCAGCGCCGTCTATGCCCGCGTGCTGACGCAATCACCCCAATTCTTTGAAACCCTGCAGACCGGCGAGGTGCTGTCGCGACTGACCACCGACACCACCCTGATCCAGACGGTGGTTGGCAGCTCTGCCTCCATGGGTCTGCGCAGCCTGTTCCAGTTTGTCGGCGGCATGGTGATGCTGGCCGTCACCAGCACCTATCTCTTTTCCATCAACCTCGGGCTGATGTGCCTGCTGGTGTTGCCCATCATGCTGATCGGCCGCTCTGTCAAAAAGCTCTCGCGCGAATCGCAGGACAAGATCGCCGCCAGCTCGGCCATGGCCGGTGAAATCCTGAATGCCATGCCCACCGTGCAGTCCTATACGCAGGAGCAGCGCGAGATTGGCCGCTTCAAGCAAAGCACGGAGCTCAGCTTTGAAACCGCGATCCGTCGCGTTCGCGTGCGCGCCGCGCTGACCGCATTGATCATCACCGCCGTGCTGGGAACCATCGTCTTTGTGCTGTGGCTGGGGGCGCGTCAGGTCAGTGATGGCGCCATGACCGGCGGCGAGCTGGCATCGTTTGTGTTGTATGCCGCCATGGTGGCAGGGGCGGTGGGCACCATGGCCGAAGTCTGGGGCGACATCATGCGGGCCGCGGGTGCCACCGAGCGCCTGCTCGAGCTGTTGCAGGCCGAGCCTGCCATTCAGGCACCGGCAGAACCCATGGCATTGAAGTCGACCACGGAAGCCACCATCGGCTTTCACCATGTCAGCTTTCATTACCCCTCACGCCCCACCCAGCCTGCCTTGCAAGAGCTGACACTGGAGATCGCCGCTGGCGAAAACATTGCGCTGGTCGGCCCATCAGGTGCCGGCAAGACCACCTTGTTCCAGTTGCTGCTGCGCTTTTACGACACCAGCGCTGGCAGCATTACCATCAACGGGCAGGATATACGCCAGCTCAGCCTGGAAAGCCTGCGCGGCCTGATCGCCGTGGTGCCGCAAGACCCGGTGATTTTCTCGGCCAATGCCATGGAAAATATCCGCTATGGCTACCCCTATGCCACCGATGCCGAAGTGCTGATGGCCGCCAAGGCCGCCCAGGTCGATGAGTTCATCCATCGCCTGCCCAAGGGCTACGATACTTTCCTGGGCGAACGCGGCACGCGGCTGTCGGGCGGGCAACGCCAGCGTATCGCCATCGCACGTGCAATCCTCAAAAACGCCCCTATCCTGCTGCTGGATGAAGCCACCAGCGCGCTGGATGCCGAATCCGAAATCCTGGTGCAGCAAGGCTTACAGGCCGCCATGCAAGGCCGTACTACCCTCATCATCGCGCACCGCCTGGCCACGGTGCAGCAGGTGGACAGGATTATCGTCATGGATCAGGGGCGCATCGTGGAAACCGGCACGCCAGCAGAACTGCGTCAGATGGGCGGGCTCTATGCGCGTCTGGCCAAACTGCAGTTCCACGATACCGAAGCCTCTGGCAACCCGTCCCCCGCAGCCCCCACCCCTGCCGATGCCGCCAGCCTCGCTCATGAATAAGCCCTGAAGCAATGCAAGCGGGCGCGCCTGAACTTGCGCCCGCGCTGCATGCTCCCAGTGCTCATGATGACAATGCGCCATTTCTTTTCCCGCTGGCTGCTGGCTTTGTTGCTGGCCGCCGCCCTGCCAGCCCTGGCCCAGCCTTGCGATGCGGTGCTGCAGCGCTGGCAAACGGAAGAAAATGCCGTGCTGGCCGAGCTTGCACCGGTATTCCAGCAAGGTCGCGAAGATGGCACCATTCAGGTCGAACTGCGCTCGCTGCCCGACTGCGCCACTGAATTACGCCTGCAACTCCCCGCCGCCGATCTGGAACAAACCCGTCAATATCTGGAGCAAAACCCGGCCAAACGTATCCTCATGAGCGCACAAGGCTATGCCATCCCCGAGCAGACCGAAAGCGTGGTCACCATCGCGGCTAATGATGCGCACCCTGCCGATCTGAAAGCGCTGAACCAGGGGCTGGAATTCATGTATCAGCTGCTAACCCAGCTGCGCGCCCATATCCCGGATGGCCAGCAAAATCAGCAAGCCTGGCCGTTGGCCCTGCAACAATCGCAGCTGCATGCCTGCCGCCAGGGCTGGCAGGCCACCGACCTGACATCCGCCTGCCAGTGCAGGCTGCAGCAGTTATCGGCCAGTATTCCCCCGCGCCAGATGGCCCTGATTATTTACCTGCAAAAGCAGCCTTATGCCACGGCTACCGGCGCACTTGCCAGCTTCAATACACTCCAGCAATCCATCCTGCACAGCTGCCAGCTACAGCAACGCTAATCCCCAAAACCCGCCGAATCTGCGGTGGGACGCGCCCACCAGCGCGCCGGATGCCGCATCAGAAATACGGGCGGTTTGTATAGCCGCCTCGCTAAGCTACAATTCGGCGAATCATCAGCCACCTCAAGACGTCTCGAAGTGCACGCCGTTCTGTGCTCCATGCCTGAATGCATTGAGCACTGTTCTTGCTTGCATTGACTCACCATGCAGAATATCTCACCCGACAATACGATTTTATTGGCCAAAACGCGCCATATCGAAGAGCTGGAACGGCTTTCCGTCAGCATTCAGTTTGTCGAGAGCATAGGCTGGATGGTGCACCAGCTGCAGGCAGAGCGCGGTGCAAGCTGTCTTTATCTGGCCTCCGCTGGCAGCCGCTTCGCCAAAGAGCGCAGTGCCATCATTGAGCAGAACCAGATTTCGGAGTCGGCGTTTAAAGAGGCCTTGCAACGCTACCTCCATCACAACACCTCGGCAGATGCCAAACAGCTGACCCTGGTTTCGTGGATTTTGCTGGGGCTTGAGCAGCTCTTGCCCTTTCGCCACCAAGTCACCTTACTAAAAATTCCGTTCAGCGACTGCATACAGTCCTACACGCGGCTGATCGGAAGTCTGATTTCGCTCATTTTTGAAATTACCGACAATACCGTTAACAGCAAGATCTCGAGCTATCTGGTCGCGCTCTACAACCTGGTACAAGGCAAAGAATTTGCGGGGCAGGAGCGCGCCTTGGGCTCGCATCTGTTTGGTTCGGGCTACATGCAACTGGAACACCAGCACAAGCTCCTGGAGCTGATAGCGCAACAGGACCGGCATTTTGAGCTGTTCAGCCAGTTTGGCACGGATGCCTTGCGCGAAGCTTGGCGTACCACGCTGGAGACCGAAGCACACCACACACAGCGCGCTTACAGAAGCAAGTTGACCGCCGCCAAAGACCAGCAGGCACTCCAGCGCGCTGATAGCGATGCCTGGTTTGAAGCTTGCAGCACAAGGCTCACGGAGATATGGCATATCCAGTGCCGATTGGTGGCCGCCATGCACGACACCCTGAACAGCTTGAGCGAGCAGGCGCGACGGGATCTGGAAAACACGCGCTTGCATCTGGGCGAGCTGAAAGCCAGGCAAACGCCCACATCCAATGTCGACAGCACGTTTTTCAATCTGGCGATTCCGCTGGAAAGTGCATTTACCTTTTTAGCCCACGACGAGCTCACGCCCTACCCCATGGAATCCATAATTGCCTTACTGCAACAGCAATCGCAGCAACTGGCGGAAATTGAAAATGAGCTGTCGGAAACCAAAAAATCGCTGGCGGAAAGAAAGCGTATTGAACGCGCCAAAGGCCTGCTGATGAGCAAACTGGGCTTATCCGAAATGGAAGCCTACAAAATGCTGCGCAACACGGCGATGGAGCAAAATCGCAAGCTAATTGATATTGCCGAAAATATCATCTCGCTATCCGCACAAGGGCAATAGTCCGCTTCATATCATGGTGCACTTGCACACAATAAGTGCGATGCATCACAAAGTCACCTCGGCTGAAATTCAGCCCCGCCATTTATAAAATCATTAAAATTCAATAACTTAATTTTTAAAATGAAGTTGGCACACGGTTTGCTTATGTCTAGACAAAATGTCAGGCCAACGGCGGCCTAACGTTTATGCAGCAGGGCATATCCACCAGGAAACGACCTCTGCAAGCAGCAGTAATCTAGCCTCGCTGAATGCAGGCAAAGGTTAGCAAAGCAGCACATTAAACGAAGCGATTGCGCTTCCACGGATATGGACAAAGGCGTCCAGCATGTAGACAGGAAACTGTTTGCAGGCTGGACGCCTTTTTTGTTTTTGCGGTTTTGATTTTGATACTTGATGCATCATTTTTAGGGAGCAGACATGAAAAAAACACCAGATACTGCAGCAGATAACGCTACACCTGACGTCGACACCAGTCGTCGCCAGTTTTTCAAGAACGCCGCCGCCGGTGCACTGGGCGCTGCCGTCATGATGAACATGCTACCGGCAGGGTTGCGCAACCAGGCATGGGCTGCAGGCTCGGATGCTCCAGAACTCACCGAAGTCAAAATCGGCTTCATCCCGCTGACGGACTGTGCGCCTATCGTGGTGGCTGCGCAGATGGGCTTCGACAAGAAATACGGCATCAAGATCGTGCCGTCCAAGGAAGCTTCCTGGGCTGGCGTGCGCGACAAGGTGGTCAATGGCGAACTGCATGCGGCGCATGTGTTGTATGGCCTGGTGTATGGCGTGCAGATGGGCATAGGCGGTCAGCAAAAAGACATGAACGTGCTGATGACGCTGAACAACAACGGCCAGGGCATTACGCTGGCCAACCAGCTGAAGGACAAGGGCGTCACCGGTGGCGCCACGCTGAAACGCCTGCTCGACAATGAAAACCGCGATTACACCTTCGCCCAGACCTTCCCCACGGGCACCCACGCCATGTGGCTCTACTACTGGCTGGCGACTTACGGCATCCACCCCTTCCAGGATGTGAAAACCATCGTGGTACCGCCACCGCAAATGGTCGCCAACATGCGTATCGGCAATATGGATGGTTACTGCGTGGGCGAGCCATGGAATGCACGTGCCATTTACGACAAGGTTGGCTTCACCGCTGCCACCACCCAGGAAATCTGGACCGACCATCCGGAAAAGGTACTGGGCACCACCGCTGAATTTGTCGCCAAGAACCCCAATACCGCGCTGGCCATTACCAAGGCCATTCTGGATGCCTGCCGCTACATCGACGCCACCGCCAATCGCCCCGCGGTGGCCAAGCTGATTGCTGGCAAGGCCTATGTGAATGCCCCGGAAGAAGTCATCGAAGGCCGCTTCCTTGGCCATTACGACAATGGCATCGGCAAGAAATGGGAAGACCCCAACTACATGAAGTTCTTCAACGACGGCAAGGTGACCTTCCCTTACCTGTCGGATGGCATGTGGTTCCTCACCCAGCACAAGCGCTGGGGTTTGCTGAAAACCGACCCGGATTACCTGGCGATCGCCAAAAAGGTCAACCGTATCGACATCTACACTGAAGCGGCCAAATCCCTGGGCATTGCCGTGCCAAGCGACCCGATGCGCAGCAGCAAGCTGATCGACGGCGTGGTGTGGGATGGCAAGGACCCGAAAGCCTATGCCAACGGTTTCAAGATCAAGGCCTGATAAGGCGAGCGGCGGCCCGGAAGTCTGGGCCGCCAGTCACGGACATGTGATGCGAGGCAAATCATCATGAGTGCAATCGGAATAAGCAAGGAAAGCATCAAGACCATCATGCAGAATGAGCAAACCACCCCCACGGCAGTGAAAGCCGCTGTCCAGCCCGCAGCCGCGCGCATGGCACCGAGCAAGCGCCCCAGTGCGCGCGCCCTGAAACTGCGTGCGTTTTTTGAATGGCTGCTGCCGCCGGTTTTCGGGGTGCTGGCCATGATCGCGGTATGGACGCTGATCTCCTATCAATCACCCAACCTGCCTGGTCCCGTCAGCACCTGGCACTCGGCAGTGGAGCTGTTCAGCGACCCGTTCTACAACAACAGCCCCAATGACCAGGGCATAGGCTGGAATATCCTGGCGTCGCTGGAACGTGTGGGCCTGGGCTTTGGCCTGGCTGCGCTGGTAGGCATACCGCTGGGTTTCATCATCGGCCGCTTCCAGTTCATGTCGCGCATGGCAGCACCCATCATCGGCATCCTGCGTCCGGTATCGCCGCTGGCCTGGCTGCCTATCGGCCTGCTGGTATTCAAGGCCGCCAACCCGGCGGCCATCTGGGTGATTTTCATCTCCGCCATCTGGCCCATGATCATCAATACCGCCGTGGGCGTGAGCAAGGTGCCGCAGGATTATATGAACGTCGCCAAGGTGCTCAACCTCTCCGAGTGGAAGATCGTCACCAAGATTCTGTTCCCCTTCGTGCTGCCTTACATGATGACGGGCGTGCGCCTGTCCATCGGTGTGGCCTGGCTGGTGATCGTGGCAGCAGAAATGCTGACCGGCGGTGTCGGTATCGGCTTCTGGGTGTGGGATGAATGGAACAACCTCAATGTGGAACACATCATCATCGCCATCTTCGTTGTCGGCATTGTCGGCCTCCTGCTGGAGCTGGCACTGACCTCCCTCGCCCGCCGCTTCAGCTACGAATAAGGAACCCATCATGGAAAAAATCCTGCAAGAAAAGTATGTGCAGCTGGAAAACGTGAACATGACCTTCTTCACCAAAAAAGGCACGTTTGAAGCGCTGAAAGATGTGAACTTCAGCATACGCGAAGGCGAGTTCATCTCCATCATCGGCCACTCTGGTTGCGGCAAATCCACCGTGCTCAACCTGATTGCCGGGCTGTTGCAACCCACCAATGGCAACCTGTTTTGCGCGGGCCGCGAGATTGCTGGCCCCGGCCCTGAGCGCGCCGTGGTGTTCCAGAACCACTCGCTGCTGCCCTGGCTCACCTGCAGTGAAAACGTTTACCTGGCGGTGGAACGCGTCTTTGGCGCCACCGACACCAAAGACCAGCTGAAAAAGCGCACCCAGGCTGCGATAGAGCTGGTGGGCCTGGCCCATGCCGCCGACAAACGCCCGAATGAAATCTCCGGCGGCATGAAACAGCGTGTGGGCATTGCCCGTGCGCTGGCCATGGAACCCAAGGTGCTGCTGCTGGATGAGCCGTTTGGCGCGCTGGATGCCCTCACCCGCGCCCATTTGCAGGACGAGCTGATGGCCATCATGGCGAAGTCCGGCTGCACGGCAGTGATGGTCACGCATGATGTGGACGAGGCCGTGCTGCTCTCAGACCGCATTGTGATGATGACCAACGGCCCGGCCGCCACTATCGGTGAAATCCTGGACGTGGAACTGGCGCGCCCGCGCAAGCGGCTGGAGCTGGCAGAAGACAGCCACTACAACCATCTGCGTAGCGAAGTGCTGAAGTTTTTGTATGAACGCCACGCCAAGAAGGCGGCTTGAGCAGGCAATACGAGTATTTAAACAAACAGGCAAAAAAGTGGCCCGTCGGTCAGGACGGGCCGGTACAGCAAGTTACCCCTCATCAGAAAAAAGGAGCAACACATGCAAAGTAATTCGAGTTTCACCTTGCGTCAAGCCAGCATTTGCGTACTGCTGGCCTTGGGCAGCGCACAGGCATCCATCGCCATGGCAGAAGAGACGCTGCCCGAATACACCTTCATGGATGCGGTCAAAACCGGCAAAAATCTCACCAGCTTTCGCCTGCGTTATGAAAACGTGAATCAGGATGGCCTGGGCCCGGCGGGCACATCAGCCGCCAACAACGCGCTCAAGGATGGCGAAGGCCTGACCCTGCGCAGCCTGATCGGCTGGCAAACCGCGCCCTACAAGAATTTCAGTTTTGCGGCGCAGATGATCGATGTCGCCAAGTTTCAGGATGACTACAACGACAGCACCAACGGCACCCTGATCAACAGCGTATCCAACCAGACCAGCCATGCCGAATACGCCAAGATTGTTGACCCCGACTACACCGGCATCAACCAGCTCTATATCGACTGGACCGGTATCAAGAACAACCGCGTGCGCCTGGGCCGCCAGCAGATCAACCTGGACAATGTGCGCTTTATTGGCGACATCGGTTTCCGTCAGGTCATGCAGGTGTTTGACGGTGTCAGCCTGCTCAACAAAACCATCCCCAATACCGAAGTCTTTGTGGGGCATATGGAGCGCGTGAAGCAGATCACCACCGAAACACGTGACAACGGCGCGCTGGAAATCCTGAATGCCAAATACCGCCTGTCGCCTACCGAGTTCCTGGTGGGCTATGGCTACTTCTCCGGCTTTGATGACCTGGGCTATGGCCGTGGCTGGTTTGGCAATGCCGCCGGTACCGGTGGGGTCGCCCAGGGCAAGAATGGCAACATCAACCAGAACGCTGACCAGGGCAACAAGATCCTGGGGCTGCGGCTGGATGGCGTGCACCCGTTCAACCCCAACCTGCGTGCGCTCTACACCGCCGAATATGCCAAGCAGACCGATTACAGCGGCGGTGACTCCCGCATTGACGCCCACTACTACAAGCTCGGTGGCGGCGTCGGCATTGATAACTTCAGCATACGCGCCGATCAGGAACTGCTGTCCAGCAACAACGGCCAGTATGCCTTCCAGACCCCATTTGGCACCAACCACCTGTTCCAAGGCTGGGTGGATAAATTCCTGACCACGCCGGTAGAAGGCATCCAGGACAGCTTTGTCACCGCCACCTACAAATGGGGCGATTTCCTGTTCTTTGCCGATTACCACGTCCTGAAATCGGACGAACGCTTCAACACTGTGGGCGGTGGTTTTGGCAACAAGTATGGCACCGAGTGGAATACCGCCGTGACCTACAACGTGAACCCGCACCTGGTTACCAAGCTGGAATACGGCAAATACACCGAGGATGACCATTACACCTTGCTGGCTGCAGCCGATACCACCGCTGGCAATCGCGGGCGGATTCGCGATACCGAAAAGTTGTGGCTGACCGTGATGTACACCTTCTAGGCCGTTATATCAGACAGCCAGTGAAATAAGCAGCGGTATCTGCATCCTGCGATGCAGATACCTTTTTGAACAACAAGAGATGGATGCATGCATGAATAACGTTATACAACATCGCCGCCCACACCATGCCGAGGCCAAGGCAGTCAGCTCCGAGACTTTCAGCTCGCTGATCAACCTGGCCGGGCGCCAGCGCATGTTGTCGCAACGCATCATCCTCAATGCCATTCTGGCGACGCAACAGCATGAAGAAGCGGTAGCAGTCGCCGAGCAGGCGCTAGCCCTGTTTGAAACCAGCCATGGCGAGCTGACAAAAGGCAATGCCACACTGCCTGGTGTGTTTTTCCCTGCGCTGCAGGCCATTTATTTTGGCGAACAGCAGGCAGTCAAGCGCATCCGCGCTTTCATCCTGCAAGCCCGCTCGGCCATCGCGGCGCTTGGCACCAAGGCGGCTGCCGCCCAGGTGGAAGAGCTCGGCAAACAGGCCACCCCATTAGTCAACCTGCTCAATCAGATCACGCAGGTATATGAGGCGGAAGCCAAGCAGCACGCCCATGCCCAGCAAAAAGAGCACAGGGCGCTGATGGGCAACATCCAGCAGATCGCCAAGCAGGCCAAGACTGTGTCGGTCAATGCGCAGATCATGGCAGCGCGGGCGGGCGACGCTGGCAAGGAATTTTCGGTGGTGGCCGGTGTGCTTACCGCCATCACGGGCGAGCTGGACGAGCTGATCGTCAGCGCCATGAAGTCGGCCCAGCGCTAATGCGACGGGCCTTGAACACAATGTATCAAGATTGAAACGGTGAATGCGATGGCAGGAAAAGTGTATTTGATAGGGGCAGGTCCCGGGGATCCGGAGCTGATCACGCTCAAGGCAGTGAAGGCATTGCAGGCAGCCGATGTGGTGCTGGTGGATGACTTGGTGAACCGCGCCCTGCTGGCGCATGCACCCCAGGCGCGCATTGTGGAAGTGGGCAAGCGCGGCGGCTGCAAGTCGACTCCGCAGCACTTCATCAACCGCCTGATGGTATCGCTCGCCGAGCAGGGCCAGACTGTGGCCCGGCTCAAGGGCGGTGATCCCTTCCTGTTCGGCCGCGGCGGCGAAGAAATGCTGGAGCTGCGTGCCGCGGGCATTGCGGTCGACATCATCCCCGGCATCACCAGCGGTATAGCCGCTGCGGCCGCGATTGGCGTGCCGGTAACGCATCGCGAGTATACGCATGGCGTCACGCTGGTGACCGGCCATACCCGCGATGGTGAGCAACCCAACTGGCAGGCACTGGCCGCCAGCGGCACCACGCTGGTGATTTACATGGGCATGAAGCATCTCGCCAGCATCGTCAGCGAGCTGCTGGCAGCAGGCTTATCGGCAGAGACAGCGGCAGCGGCGATCCAGCAAGGCAGCCTGCCGGAGCAGCAGCAAGTCGTCACCAGCCTGGGCATGCTGCCCATGGCGGTGAAGCAGGCGGGCCTGGGTAGCCCGGCCATTATCGTGGTGGGCGATGTGGTACGCCTGGCACAACTGAACCTGGACGTGGCAGCCGTTGCTGCTGCGTGATTTTTAAGAGGTAGGAGAATGAGTATGAAAAAAATGAAACTGGTCGTCGTCGGCAATGGCATGGCTGGCATGAGAACCGTAGAAGAGCTGCTTAAGATAGCCCCGGATCTCTATGAAATCACCGTGTTTGGCGATGAGCCGCACCCCAATTACAACCGCATCATGCTCTCGCCCGTATTGGCAGGCGAGCAGACCATTGATGACATCATCCTGAACACGCGCGAATGGTATGCCGAGCACAACATCACGCTGCATACCGGCAAGCGCATTGTGAAGATAGACCGCACGCGCCGCATCGCCTATGCCGAAGATGGCACCGAGGCCGAATACGACCGCATGCTGCTGGCGACCGGCTCCACGCCGTTCATGCTGCCGATTCCCGGCAAGGAGCTGGATGGCGTGATCGGTTTCCGCGACATTAAAGACGTGGATACCATGATAGAGACCGCCAAAACGCACAAGCATGCGGTGGTGATTGGCGGCGGCTTGCTGGGCCTCGAAGCTGCCAACGGTCTCAAGATTCAGGGCATGGACGTTACCGTGGTGCATATCGGCGGCTGGCTGCTGGAACGCCAGCTGGACAAGACCGCAGGCAAGATGCTGCAAAAATCGCTGGAAGCCAAAGGCCTCAGCTTTCTCTTGGAAAAACACACCGAGCAGATTCTGGGTGAAAACGGCCGCGTGACCGGCGTGCGTTTCAAGGATGGCAGCGAGATTGCCGCCGACCTGGTGGTGATGGCCGTGGGCATACGCCCCAACTATGCCTTGGCAGAGTCAGCAGGCATCCATTGCAACCGCGGCATTGTGGTCAATGACACCATGCAGACCTACGATCCGCGCATCTATTCCGTGGGCGAATGCGTGGCGCACCGCGGCATCAGTTATGGCCTGGTTGCCCCCTTGTTTGAGATGGCAAAAGTCTGCGCCACCCACCTGGCCAATTTCGGCATCGGCCTCTACAAGGGCTCGGTCACCTCCACCAAGCTCAAGGTAACCGGCATTGATCTGTTCTCGGCAGGCGACTTCAGCGGAACGGAAGGCTCCGAAGAAATTGTTTTACACGATGCAGTTGGCGGGGTTTACAAAAAACTCGTCATCAAAGATGACAAAATCATCGGCAGCGTGCTCTATGGCGACACCACCGACGGCAGCTGGTACTTCCAGCTGCTGCGCGATGGCAAGCCTATTCACGAGATTCGTGACCACCTGATGTTCGGCCAGGACAGCCTGGGCAATACCGGCCACCAGGGCCAGGACAAAGCTTCCAGCATGACCGACGAGATGGAAGTCTGCGGCTGCAATGGCGTATGCAAGGGCACCATCGTCAAGGCGATCAAGAGCCAGGGCCTGTTTACCATAGATGAAGTCAAGAAACAGACCAAGGCAGGCTCCAGTTGCGGCTCCTGCACCGGGCTGGTCGAGCAGATTCTGGCTTCCACCCTGGGCGGCGGTTATGCGCCTCCTTCCACCTCGAAGGCAGTGTGTGGCTGTACCGATTTCAACCACGAAGAAGTGCGCGATGAAATCCGCAAGCACAAATACCTCAGCATTCCCGATGCCATGAAGGGCATGGGCTGGCGCACACCAAATGGCTGCGCTACCTGCCGCCCGGCGCTGAATTACTACCTGATTTCCACCTGGCCGCATGAAGCCAAGGATGATCCGCAATCAAGATTTATTAATGAACGAGTTCACGCCAATATCCAGAAAGACGGCACCTACTCCGTCGTGCCGCGCATGTACGGCGGCGTCACCACGCCAGACCAGCTGCGCAAGATTGCCGATGTGGCCGACAAGTATGCCGTGCCCATGGTCAAGGTTACCGGCGGCCAGCGCATCGACTTGCTGGGCGTGAAGAAGGAAGACCTGCTGGACATGTGGAAAGACCTCGACATGCCGTCCGGCTATGCCTATGGCAAGAGCATCCGCACGGTGAAAACCTGCGTCGGCTCCGAGTTCTGCCGCTTTGGCACGCAAAACTCCACCCAGCTGGGCATTGATATCGAAAAAGCCTTTGACCACATGTGGGCACCGCACAAGGTGAAATTTGCCGTCTCCGGCTGCCCGCGCAACTGCGCCGAATCCGGCATCAAGGATGTGGGCGTAATCGGCGTCGATTCCGGCTGGGAGATTTATGTCGGCGGCAACGGCGGCATCAAGACCGAAGTCGCGCAGTTCCTGTGCAAGGTAAAAACAGCGGAAGAAGTCATCGAGTATTCCGGTGCCTTTATCCAGATTTACCGCGAAGAAGCGCGCTACCTGGACCGCACCGTGCACTGGATAGAGCGCGTGGGTCTGGATTATGTGAAGAAACGCATTCTGGAAGATGCCGAAGGCCGCAAGGCCGCCTACGAGCGGCTGATGTTTGCCCTGCAGGGCGCCACCGACCCATGGGCGGAACGTGCCAACCAGCGCGAAACGCACAAGGAATTCGACACCATTACCGTTTAACGCACCGCGTGCCATGTATGGCTCAGGCTTGTGGTAGCCTGAGTCTGCGCTGGCACCCGGCATTGCTGAGGAGATTCGCATGCAAACAAGTTTCTGGCAGGCCGGGCACAAGCCCACCCTGTTTTCATCCTTTCTGTACTTTGACCTGAGTTTCATGGTCTGGGTATTGCTGGGTCCGCTGGCGGTGCAGATCGCCGCCGACCTGCAACTGACCCCGGCGCAAAAAGGCCTGATGGTCGCCACCCCCGTGCTGACAGGCGCCTTGTTGCGCATTGTGATGGGCGTGCTGGTGGATCAGATCAAGCCGAAAAAAGCCGGGCTGATCGGCCAGCTGATTGTCATCGCCGCGCTCTTGGTGGCCTGGTTGCATGGCATCCACAGCTATCAGCACACCCTGTTGCTAGGCGTGTTTCTGGGCTTTGCCGGTGCAGCCTTTGCCGTCGCCTTGCCGCTGGCTTCGCGCTGGTATCCGCCGGAGCATCAGGGCACGGCGCTGGGCATTGCCGGCGCGGGTAATTCGGGTACGGCGCTGGCCGCTCTGTTCGCCCCGGGCCTTGCCATTGCCTATGGCTGGAATAATGTCTTCGGCCTGGCGCTGATCCCTCTGGCGTTTGCCTTGGTGGTGTATCTGATATTTGCCAAGGATGCGCCCGATGCCCCCGCCGCCAAGTCCATCAGCCAGTATGTGGCGGTGCTGAAAGACCGCGATGCCTGGTGGTTCATGTTTTTTTACAGCGTGACCTTTGGCGGTTTTGTCGGCATGGCATCGTCGCTCACCATTTATTTCCACGATCAATATGGCTTGTCACCGGTGCATGCCGGTTACTTTACGGCGGCCTGCGTATTTGCTGGCTCGCTGGTGCGGCCACTGGGTGGCAATCTGGCTGACCGCATCGGCGGTATCCGCACACTGACGGTCATGTATATCGTCGCGGCGTTTTTCCTGTTCGTGCTGAGTTTTGGTCCTGCGCAACAAGTAGCTGGCCTGGCTGTCGTCATCGCTGCCATGCTGGCACTGGGCATGGGCAATGGCGCCGTGTTTCAGCTGGTACCGCAACGCTTCCGCAAGGAAATCGGCGTGATGACCGGATTGGTAGGCATGGCCGGAGGTGTGGGTGGATTCTATCTGGCTTCAAGCCTGGGTTACTCCAAGCAGGTCACGGGCAGTTACCAGATCGGGCTGACCGTGTTTGCCGGTCTGGCCATTCTGGCGGTGATCGGCCTCACTAGTGTCAAAAAACGCTGGCGCACCACCTGGGGCTCGGCCGCCGTGACGTCGGCCAAGGTCTAGGATTTTCATGTCTCTGCAATTGCTGCTCGGCCAAAGCACGGCCACCGGCCCGCGTGAACGCAATGAGGATTTTGCGGGCATGGTGACGCCGGTTGGCATGCAGTTGCAGACCAAGGGCGCGCTGATCGCCCTGGCCGATGGCGTCAGCGGCAATGCCGGTGGGCGTGAGGCCGCTGAAATGACCGTGCGCAGTATCTTGTCCGACTACTACGCCACACCCGATACCTGGGAAGTGCATAGCGCGCTGGACAAGGTGATCACCGCCGCCAACCGCTGGCTGCTGGCGCAAGCCGCCCAGCACAAGGATTTTGCCGGCATGGCCAGCACACTGTCGTTGATCGTGTTTCGCGGCCAGCGCTTTTACTCGGCGCATGTGGGCGATACCCGCATCTATCGCCTGCGCCATGGTGAATTGCAACAACTCACCACCGACCATGTGTGGGAACGCCCCGACATGCGGCATGTGCTGAAACGGGCCATCGGCCTCGACCAGCATTTGTCCGTCGACTATGCCGATGGCGCCCTGCAGGTGGGCGATGTTTACGCGCTGATGAGCGATGGCGTGTGGGATGTGCTGGACCAAGCGACGCTGCATCATGTCATGGGGCTTTACGATAACCCGCAGCTGATCTGCGATGAGCTGACCCGGCTGGCAATTGCCCAGGGCGGTCACGACAATGCCACCGTGCTGGCGGCACATGTGGTGCAGCTGGGAGAGGAAACCCTCACTGACCTGTTGGCAGAGCACCGCCATTTGCGGGTGCCGCCCAAGATGAAAGCGGGCGATGTCATCGACCAGTTTGAAGTGCTCAGCGTCTTGCATGAGTCACGCGCCAGTCTTATTTACAAGGTACGCCACCGCATCACCAACCAGCTGTGGGTACTCAAAACCCTGCAACCCTTGCTGGCGGAAGATCGTGACAGCTGCCAGGCCCTGCTTAATGAAGAATGGCTGGCCAAGCGCGTGGTATCGCAATACCTGCCACAAGTGCTGCCACTGACCGCCGAGCAGCGCAGCCAGCTGTATTACGTGATGAGCTGGCATGAGGGCGCCACCCTGCAACATCGGCTGGATAACGGCCATCACTTCACCACCGCTGGCATTACCGGCATTGGCATTGCCCTGCTGCGCGGGTTGGGCGCCCTGCACCGCTTGCAGATACTGCATCGCGACATCAAGCCCGCCAATCTGCACATGGCGATGGATCAGCGTCTGCGCATTCTGGACCTGGGCGTGGCCTTGAGCCCGGTCACCGGCCATATTGCCAGCATGGATAACCCCGGTACGCCCAGCTTTATGGCGCCCGAGCTGTTTGATGGCGCTGGCGCCTCGGTCAGCAGCGATCTTTATGCGGCGGGCGTCACCCTGTATTACCTGCTGACGCGCAAATATCCCTATGGCGAGATTGAGCCTTTCCAGCATCCGCGCTTTGGCGAGCCTGTACCGCCTACGCGTTATCGGCCGGAGATTCCACGCTGGCTGGAAAATATTTTGCTGAAAGCCGTCGCCCGTCTGCCCGAGCACCGTTTTGAAACCGCCGAAGAAATGCTGCTGGCACTGGAGATAGGCGAAACCCGGCCGATTTTGCCGCCGCCACGCACGCCGCTGATTGCCCGGGCGCGACTAGTCAAATGGCAGTGGATTGCGCTGGTATCGCTGATGGTGAATTTCATGCTGCTGTACTTGCTGATCGTCTCCTAATGCTGCCGGTTTAAGTCGAGCGCAGGACAGCGGCTTATTGAGTTTTTGTTAGTACGTTTTGTGTTTTTGTTGTTGCGTTGTCATCTCTTGATTTGGAGTTTTTTTATGAGTACCTGGACCAAAATTGCCCCTTTGACTGATATTCCCAAGCTGGGCTCGCGCGTGGTGCGCACAGCCAAGGGCGACATCGGCGTATTCCGCACTGAGGATGACCGCGTGTTTGCCCTTAACAACAGCTGCCCGCATAAAGGTGGCCCGCTGTCGCAAGGTATTGTGTATGGTGATAAGGTGGCCTGCCCGCTGCATAGCTGGAAAATCAGCCTGATCGACGGCAAGGCCGAAGAGCCGGATGTGGGCGAGACTGCCTGCTTCGCCGTCAAGGTAGAAGACGGCATGGTCTTCCTGGACATTCCGTCCTGAAGGCAGTCAGCCCCATGCGTTTGATCATGCAACACGAATATGGAAGATCAGCGTCACTTGCCCGTCATGCTGGGACGCAGTCTATCCTTTACTCTCGTGTTGGCCTTAACCAGCGGTACCCAGAATCATGTTAAAAGAAACCAGATCCACCTGTTGTTATTGCGGCGTTGGCTGCGGCGTCATCATCACCAGCGAAGATGACCGCATTACCGGCGTGCGCGGCGATCCCGATCATCCGGCGAATTTCGGCCGCCTGTGCACCAAAGGCTCCACGCTGCACCTCACGGCCAAGCTGGATACGCGCGTCTTGCAACCCGAAATGCGCACCAGCCGTCAGGCCCCGCGCCAGCCTACTGATTGGGATACGGCGCTCGACCATGTGGCATACCGCTTCGCCGAGACCATACGCGAGCATGGCCCCAACAGCGTGGCGTTTTATATCTCCGGCCAGCTACTGACCGAGGATTATTACGTCTTCAACAAGCTCGCCAAAGGCCTGATCGGCACCAACAACGTCGATACCAACTCGCGTCTGTGCATGAGTTCCGCCGTGAGTGGGTACAAACTGACACTAGGTGCCGATGCACCGCCGGCCTGCTATGAAGACATCGACCACACCGCCTGTCTTTTCATCGCCGGCTCAAATACCGCCTATGCCCACCCCATCATTTTCCGCCGCATTGAAGATGCCAAGGCCCGCAATCCGGACATGAAAATCGTGGTAGTCGACCCACGTCGTACCGATACCGCCACCTTTGCTGACCTGCATCTGGCCATTCAGCCGGGCACCGACGTCGCCCTGTTCAATGGCATGCTGCACATCATGCTGTGGGAAGGCATGCTGGATCAGGCATTTATCCGTGAGCACACCAACGGCTTTGATGCGCTGAAGGAAACCGTGCGGGAATACACGCCGAAGATGGTGGCGGACATTTGCGGTATCCGCGAGGCCGATCTGGTGACCGCCGCCAAGTGGTTTGGTAGCGGTCCTTCACTTTCCATGTATTGCATGGGGCTCAACCAGTCTATTCATGGCAGCGATAAAAACGCCGCCCTCATCAATCTGCACCTCGCCACCGGGCAAATCGGCAAACCGGGCGCAGGTCCGTTTTCGCTTACCGGCCAGCCCAATGCCATGGGCGGACGCGAAGTGGGTGGCATGGCGAATCTGCTATCCGGCCACCGCGATCTGGATAATCCAGAGCATCGCGCCGAGGTTGCCGCCCTGTGGGGTGTGGAGGATGTGCCCGCGGCAGCAGGCAAGACCGCCGTCGAGATGTTCGATGCCCTGAAATCAGGCGAAATCAAGGCAATCTGGATCGCCTGCACCAATCCGGCGCATTCCATGCCCGACCTCAACCAGGTACGGGCCGCGCTGGAGAATGCCGAACTGGTGGTATTGCAGGATGCGTACGGCAATACCGATACCAATATCTATGCCGATGTGGTGCTGCCCGCCACCAGCTGGGGCGAGAAAGAAGGCACCGTCACCAACTCCGAACGGCGCATTACGCATATCACCCCAGCCGTCGCCAAACCGGGGGCAGCCCGCCATGACTGGGAGATTGTGGTCGATTTTGCACAGCGTCTGGAACAGCGCATGGGCAAGGCAAACACGCTGTTCAACTATCTGGTGCCCGAGACGATCTTCAATGAGCACCGCGAATCCACCCGCGGTCGTGACCTCGATATTACCGGCCTCAGTTATCAGCTTCTAGATACGCAGGGACCACAACAGTGGCCGCTTAACGAGAAGGTAAGCACTGGCTTACAACGCTTATATAGTGATGGCATTTTCCCCAAACCGGATGGCCGCGCGCAATTTCATATCGCGCACTACAAGCCCACCGCCGACAAAACCGATGCGCGACAACCTTTGCATTTGCTCACCGGACGCCTGCGCGACCAGTGGCATGGCATGAGCCGCACCGGCACCGTGGCCCAGCTGTTCAACCATGTGGATGAGCCAGTGATTTCGCTCAACCAGCAGGACATGGAGCGGCACCAGATCAAGCCGGGCGACTTGGTCAAGGTCAGCAATAAACGTGGCAGCCTGACATTGCGGGCGCAACCATCCGATGAGATCCAGCCGGCGCAGAGTTTTATTCCCATGCACTGGGGCAGCCAGTTCATGAGCGGGCTGGGCTGCAATGCGCTGATGCCATCGGCGTTTGACAAATTCTCACGCCAACCCGAACTCAAGCACACCGCGGTCAAGCTGGAGAAAGTCGAGCTGCCATGGCGGATGACCGTGATGCGCAACTACCACGACATGCAGTTGTTGGAGGCGATTCGCCGCCTGCTGCCCGGTTTCGACTATGCGAGTTGTGGGCTTTATGGGCGCGGCAACGGTATGGTCGTGCTGCAAGCCGCCCACCATGCGGCCCCCGATGCCGCGGTGATAGATGCGCTGGATGCGCTGCTGGGTATGACAGAAGGCGCGCCCATGCTGAATTATCAGGATGCACGGCGTGGTATCAGCAAGCGTATTCTGGTGGAGCCCGACGCCGCGACCGGTCACCAGCAAGTCACTGGTGTGCGGCTGATAGGCGAAACCCTGGCTGCCGAGTGGCTGCGCGAAGTCATGACGGAAGGCCAGTTCAGCGATGAGCTGAGGCGCTGGGCGCTGGCGCCATTGAGTGCGCCACCCACCGGCCAGAGGAGTCGCGGCAAGATTGTATGCAATTGTCTGAATGTGGCAGAGAACGAAATTATTGATACCATACAGATGGGCGCTGATTTCATTACCCTGCAAAACAAGCTGAAATGCGGTACGCAATGCGGTTCATGCGTGCCCGAACTGAAAAAACTGGTACAACTGCACGGCAGAACTGCCGCTTAACCATAAGGACAATCCATGAAATTCGTTTACATCGGCCTGCTGCTGGCCGCCCTCACTCCCTTCGCCCATGCCGCTGATAGTGAGGCGCAAGACATCACCGGTACCACTGACAAGGGCGAGAAAGTCGTGCTGCACCCGAATGGCCGCTGGGAATTCGTGGATACGGCAAAAGCAGCTGAAGCCAAGGAAATCGCCAAGCAGTTCCCGGAAAACCAGGGCTGTCCATCCAATATGCAAGGCGGCTTCCTCGGCTTTGGTCGTTGCATTCCGCAAGGCGACAAGGATTACAACCGCGGCTCCATGAGCGGCAAGGGTCGTTAAGTTATTCCTGATACGTGCTCTTTGGAATGGCCTTCATTTTTAAAGAGCACGGTTTATTTCCTCAATCCAGCGCATACTACAAGCCAAGTTAGTCTTCACTCCCGGTGTGCGCTGGGCTGAATCAGTACCACGCTATTCCCCCACAGCCTGAAAACAGGCTCAGCAGTCGTTTGCTGGCATGGTTCATGCTGGTATTCATGGCCGTGGCAGGTCATGTTGGCCTGCCATCTGAATAAGTCCAAAAACGTTCGTGACCCAAAGATTCGTGACTCAAGACTCGTGAACTTAAGAACAGTTGTGAAGGATTCGCATGGCCATACGCGTTGCATTGCACCACAAGACCAGCTACACCTTTGATCGCCTGGTTAATCTCTCTCCGCATGAAGTACGGCTCAAGCCCGCGGCCCACGCCCGCACGCCGGTGTTGTCGTACTCGCTGACGGTAAACCCGGAAAAGCACTTCATCAACTGGCAGCAGGATCCCTACGGCAATTACATTGCACGCTTTGTGTTCCCGGAAAAAGTCACCCAGCTGGACTTCACGGTGACGCTGGTGGCCGATATGACGGTCATCAACCCCTTCGATTTTTTCGTGGAAAAATACGCCGAGCAGTTTCCTTTTGCCTATACCGAACAACTGGAATACGAACTCGCTCCCTACCTGAAAGCGGAACCGGCAGGCCCGAGGCTGGCCAAGTGGCTGGACGACACGCGCAGCCAGCTATTGGCCTCACCACTCAGCATTGCCAATTTCCTGGTGGCCATCAACCAGCGTCTGCAAGGCGATATCGGCTATCTGGTGCGCATGGAGCCCGGCGTGCAAACGCCGGAAGAAACGCTGGAAAAACGCAGTGGCTCCTGCCGCGACAGCGCCTGGCTGCTGGTGCAGATACTGCGCCACCTTGGCCTGGCTGCGCGCTTTGTCTCCGGCTATCTGATTCAGCTCACCGCCGACATCAAGGCGCTAGATGGGCCCAGTGGCACCGAGGTGGACTTCACCGATCTGCATGCCTGGACCGAAGTGTATATCCCCGGCGCCGGATGGATAGGCCTGGACCCGACCTCCGGCTTGCTGGCAGGCGAAGGCCATATTCCGCTGGCGTGTACCGCCATGCCCGCCTCGGCTGCGCCGGTAACCGGCTTTACCGACATCGCAGAAGTTACGTTTCACCATGAAATGAGTGTCACGCGCATACACGAAGACCCGCGCGTCACCAAACCCTACAGTGAAGAAGACTGGGAAAAGATAGACCAGATAGGTCAGCAGGTAGACCGTGATCTGCAAAAGCAGGATGTGCGGCTCACCCAGGGTGGGGAGCCCACCTTTGTATCGATCGATGACATGGACGGCCCCGAGTGGAACACCCAGGCCCATGGCGACAAGAAACGTGAGCTGGCAGGCAAGCTGGCGCTGCGGCTGAAAGAGCGCTTCAGTCAGGGCGGCCTGCTGCATTATGGCCAGGGAAAATGGTACCCGGGCGAGCCTTTGCCGCGCTGGGCCATCAATATGTACTGGCGTGTGGATGGCCAGCCCATGTGGAGTGATGCCTCGCTGTTTTCCAAGGATGGTCAGCCGGAGAATTACGACGTAGCCGAGGCCAGACTGTTTGCCACCAGCTTGGTGGAAACATTGGGTCTGCCCCCGGCCTGCATGATAGAAGCGTATGAGGATGTCATGCAGCAAGCCTTGCTGGAACAGCGCCTGCCGGACAATGTTGACCCCCTGCAGGCCGACCTTGGTGCCAGCGAAGAACGCAAACGCCTGGCTCAACTGCTGGAAGTGGGCCTGGGCAAAGCCGCTGGTTATGTGATTCCGCTCAAGCCGGAATCCACCAGCAAAACCACCAGCTGGCGCACCAGTAAATGGCCGCTACGCCGCGAGCATCTTTACCTGTTGAGCGGCGACTCGCCCATGGGCCTGCGCCTGCCATTAGCCTCGCTGCCATGGGTATTGCCCGACGATGTCGAGCCCGAGTTTGCGGTGGATCCCTTTGAAGCCAGAGCAGACTTGCCGGAAAAACCTCTGGCCCGCAGCAAGCCCGGCAAGGCCAGCCTGAAAAAACCGGAAGCGCGCGAGGTAGTGCACACCGCGCTGTGCGTGGAAGTCCGCGGCGGACGACTGCATGTATTCATGCCGCCCGTGTCGCGCATTGAGGATTACCTGACCCTGGTGGCGGCGGTTGAAGCCACCGCGGCCAAGCATCAGCTCAAGCTCTGGCTGGAAGGCTACCCACCTCCTCGCGACGCACGCATCAAGTCACTCAGCGTCACGCCTGACCCGGGCGTGATCGAGGTCAATATCCACCCGGCAGCGAGCTGGCAGGAGCTTGTGGGTAATGTCACCACCCTGTATGAAGAAGCCCGCCAGACCAGGCTGGGCACCGAGAAATTCATGCTGGATGGCCGCCACACTGGCACCGGCGGTGGCAACCACGCCACCCTGGGCGGCGCCACCCCGGCCGACAGTCCCATGCTGCGCCGACCGGATGTATTGAAAAGCCTGATTACCTATTGGCAAAACCACCCGGCATTGTCGTATCTGTTTTCTGGCACCTTTATCGGCCCCACCAGCCAGGCGCCCCGTGTGGATGAAGCTCGCGACGACAATCTCTACGAGCTGGCGATTGCCTTTCAGCAAATGGACAAGGTATTGCCAGACACCACGGAGAGTGAGCGCCCGTGGCTGGTCGACCGGCTATTGCGCAATCTGCTGGTGGACCTGACAGGGAATACCCACCGTTCCGAATTTTCCATCGACAAACTCTATTCGCCTGATGGCCCGACTGGCCGTCTGGGCCTGGTAGAATTCCGCGCCTTTGAAATGCCGCCCCATGCCCGCATGAGCCTGCTGCAAATGCTGCTGCTACGGGCGCTGGTGGCGCATTTCTGGCGCAAGCCATACCAGGGCAAGCTGGTGCATTGGGGCACCGAGCTGCATGATCGCTGGATGCTGCCGCATTTTATTGCGCAGGATATTGCCGATGTGGTGGCGGACCTGCGCGAAGCGGGTTATGCCTTCGAAAAACACTGGTTTGATCCTTTTGTGGAATTCCGTTTCCCGCGTTACGGCACGGTCAACTACCACGGCGTGGAGCTGGAATTGCGTCAGGCCATCGAGCCCTGGAATGTGCTGGGCGAAGAGATGAGCGGCGGCGGCACCTCGCGCTATGTGGATTCCTCGGTAGAGCGCATGCAGTTGCGCGTGCGCGGCCTGACGGATGGCCGCCATATCGTCACCTGCAATGGCAGACCTCTGCCGCTGCAAGCCACCGGCATTGCCGGCGAATATGTCGCGGGCGTGCGCTTCCGTGCCTGGAGCCCCTGGTCCGCCCTGCACCCTACCATCGCGCCGCATGTACCACTGGTGTTTGATCTGGTCGATACCTGGAGCGGGCGGGCAATAGGTGGTTGCACTTACCACGTCAGCCATCCCGGTGGGCGCAATTACGACAGCTTCCCGGTCAATGCCTTTGAGGCCGAGGCGCGCCGCTTTACGCGCTTCTGGGATCATGGTCACACGCCGGGGGCGGTATCGATTGCGGAAGAACCGCGCAACCCGAAATTCCCGTTTACGCTCGACCTGCGGTGGCAAGCTGTTTAATATTGCGCCATGCTGTCTTCGATACTGAACGAATACCCGTTTGCGGCAAACTCTCATAACGAGCTGCTGCAATCGCCCGGAACGCCCCGCCCTCACTGGCAGCCACTGATAGATTCATTGAGTGGTGAAGAGCCTGCCGAGATGCGCAAGCGCGTTGAAAACGTGCGTCGACTGGTACATGAAAACGGCCTGACCTATAACGCCTACGCCGACACTCAGGGCGGGCAGCGGCCCTGGGATCTGGACCCCCTGCCCTTTATCCTGCCGCAGGATGAATGGGCGCATATCGAAGCCGCCGTCATCCAGCGCGCCACCATCCTCAACACCGTGTTGCGCGACATTTACGGTGAACAGACACTGATGGCGCAAGGCATGCTGCCACCAGCCCTCATACACGGCAATGCCGGTTTCCTGCGCCCGTGCCATGGCATTCCGCAGCCGGATGGCGTCGCTTTGCACATGTATGCCGTAGACCTCGCCCGCTCGGCCGATGGCCGCTGGTGGGTAGTGTCGGACCGCACGCAGGCACCTGCGGGTACTGGCTATGCGCTGGAAAACCGCATGGTGATTTCCAGCGTGTTTCCCGATCTGTTTCGTGACCTTAACATCCAGCGCCTGAGCGGATTTTTTGCCAGCCTGCGCGATAGCCTGGCCCACTGGGGACGTGAGTGTGCCTATCGGCAATCGCAAGCCAACCCCAACATCGCCCCGCTGAGCCCCAGCGAGCAGCCGCTAACCGTGATCCTGACGGCGGGGCCCTTTAATGAAACCTATCACGAGCAATCCTACCTGGCAGGCTATCTCGGTTTTCCGCTGGTACAGGGTAACGACCTGACCGTGCGCGAAGGCGTGGTCTGGCTGAAAACACTTGCTGGACTGAAACCCGTGCATGCCATTCTGCGGCGGCTAGACGATATTTACTGTGACCCGCTGGAGTTGAATGCCGAATCGCTGCTGGGCATTGCCGGGCTCACCGAAGTCGCGCGTCGCGGCCATGTGCTGCTGGCGAATAGCCTAGGCAGCAATGTGCTGCAATCGGGCGCGCTGATGGGCTTTTTGCCTGCGCTCAGCCAGCATCTGCTGAAGCAGCCGTTGATGTTACCCTCGGTCGCCACCTGGTGGTGCGGCGAGCCACAGGCGCTGGAGACCGTGATTGCCAATCTGGATCGCTTGCTGATCAAGAACGCCTTTTTGCACACGCGTGAAATCATGATTTACGGGCAGGACCTGGATGGCGCGGCACGCGAGGAGCTGATTGCGCAACTGCGCGCCAATCCGGAAAACTACCTGGCGCAGGAGCTGGTCAAGGTATCGCAGGCGCCAGTCTGGAACAGCCAGCTGCAGCAGATGCAGGCGCAATCGGTGGGGCTGCGGGTATTTGCCTGTGCCACGCCCAATGGTTATATCGTCATGCCAGGCGGCCTGACACGAGTAGCCAGCAATGCCAGCAAACGCGTGATTACCATGCAGGGCAGCGGCTGCAGCAAGGATACCTGGGTGATCACGCCCGAGTTCAAGCCGAACACGCCCAGCCTGCTGCGCAAGACCACCTCCAGTGCCGGGCTGGTGCATGACAACATTCACCTTTCCAGCCGCGTCATTGAAAACCTGTTCTGGTTTGGCCGTCATTCGGTGCGCAGCTACCATGCCACCCGACTGCTGCGCACGGCCATTCATTACCTGCTGGACTTCTCGCCCGAGCATCGGGCTGTGGAATGGCCTACCGTCAAAGCCATGTGTGTCTGGTACAACCTCATGCCGCCTGAAGATGAGGAGTCTGACGGCAATTACCCCCTGTTTGCCGAAGATGAAAACGCCATTGAGTGTCTGCTTATTGCGGCCATTTTTGCCAACGACAGCTCCAGCCTGGCCAATCACATTTCCCAGTTTTTCCAGCTGGCTTTCAGTTTGCGTGAACGCTTGTCGGGCGACCATTGGCGCCTGATCAACCAGCTGCATCTGCGCTTTGCCGAGCGTGATGCCCAAGCCTCCCTGAGCGAGGCGCTGGCAGTGCTGGATGAAACCAACACCTCCCTGGTCACCATCTCCGGCTTTACGCTGGACAGCATGACGCGTGACCAGGGCTGGCGCTTCCTGTCCCTGGGGCGCCGCATCGAACGCCTGCAGTTTCTGTGCATCCTGTTGCAAAAGGCGTTGGCGATGCCGGCCGAAAGCAGCCTGGACTGGCTGCTGGAACTGACCGATTCCATCGTCACCTATCGCGCACGCTATGCCGCGCAGCCGGAGTGGTTGCCAGTGCTTTATCTGTTGCTGATTGATGAAAATAATCCGAATGCGATGATGTTCCAGTTACGCGGACTGGTGAAATACCTGTCGCAGATATCGTCCACCTACAACGGCGGTGGCGGCGAAGGACGCATGATGGAGCGCATGGAAAGCCTGCGCGCGTTTGATGTGGATGCATCGTTCCATCACAACAGCCCGGAGTTGATGGTATGGCTGAGCGACACCTATCAGGCCAGCGTGGATATTTCTACGCAGTTGGGGCATCGCTTTTTCAGCTTCTCGGACACCACCGCCAACTAAACCGCCATGCGCTACCACATCCAGCACCAGACCGAGTATCAGTACGACTTTGATGTGACCCTGTCGCAGCACATGCTGCACATGACGCCGCGACTACTGGCATGGCAAACCACGCTGGCGCATCAGATCACCATTTCGCCCAATCCCAGCGAGACCTCGCAGCGGCTGGATTATTTCGGCAATTCTCGCCTGTATTTTTCCATTTACAGCCCGCACCAGACCTTGTCTGTCATCTCGGAATCCACAGTGGAAGTGCTGCCGCGCGTATTGCCTGCTTCACTAAGCCAAAGCCCGAGCTGGGAGTTTGTGAAAGAAGAGCTGATCCAGCACTACAACACGCATATCGAGGCGCAGGCGTTCCTGTTCAGCTCGCCCAAGGCGGGTCGCCACTACACGCTGGCGAATTACGCCGCGCCCAGCTTCACGCCCGGCAGACCCTTGCTCGAAGCGGCGCTGGACCTGACCCAACGCATCTACCAGGATTTTGAATTTGATGATCAGGCCACCAGCATTTCTACGCCTTTATCCGACGTGCTGGCCGGGCGCCGTGGCGTATGCCAGGATTTTGCGCATCTGATGATTGCCTGCCTGCGCAGCCTGGGCCTGGCTTGCCGCTATGTCAGCGGCTATATACTCACCACCCCACCCGAAGGCCAGGAGCGTATGATCGGTGCCGATGCCTCGCATGCCTGGGCCTCGGTTTACTGCCCGGATACGGGTTGGGTGGATTTTGACCCGACCAACAACTGCCTGGTGCAGACGGATCACATCACCGTCGCCTGGGGACGCGATTTCAGCGATATTTCGCCCATGCGGGGTGTAGTACTGGGCGGTGGCGCCCAGCAGCTGGATGTCAGCGTCACCGTGACCCCCATCGAGCAGAATTAGCCCGCTTCAGCGAGGCGCCATCCTAGAGCAGGCCGCGCTCCGCAAATGACAAGGTGGTATTGCCCGCCACAACAAAATGATCCAGCACCCGCACATCTACCAGATCCAGCGCCGTCTTCAGCTGAGCCGTGATCATTTCATCGGCCCGGCTAGGCTCGGCAACACCGGAGGGGTGGTTGTGGGCAAGGATCACCGCGCCCGCGTTGTAATAGAGCGCCCGCTTGACGATTTCCCGCGGATGCACGCTGGTCTGTGTCAGCGTACCCGCAAACATCTCCTCATGTGCCAGTACGCGGTTTTGCGCATCCAGAAATATCACCAGAAACACTTCACGCGGCAGCCCTCCCAGCTTGAGGCTGAGAAAATCGCGCACCTGTTGCGGCGAGTTCATGACATCGCGCGCCTGCATTTCTTCAGTGAGCGCACGCCGGCTCATCTCAAAAATCGCCTGCAGCTGCACATACTTGCTGCTGCCCATGCCCTTGATCCGGGAAATCTGTTCCAGGCTGGCGGCAAAAATACCGTTCAGGCTGCCAAACACCTGCAATAGCTCGCGCGCCAGATCCACTGCACTTTTACCGGTCACGCCTACGCGTAAAAAAATCGCCAGCAATTCAGCATCTGACAATGCGCTACTACCCTGCGTCAGCAGCTTTTCGCGCGGGCGCTCCCCTTCCGGCCAATCGATAATTGCCATACCTTATGTTTCCTCATGGTTGCCATCCGATTTCCCTGGCTGTGAGGTCCCCCACCAACGTCTGTGACAGATTTGCCGGAATATGCGCGCCATGCTGGCTGTCTGGAATGCGTCCAGCCATGAGTTCAGCGAAGCGTTGCGGATACAAGGGCTGCCGGTCCGGCTCGGCGTATCCCTCTGGGTAATGAGGTTGTGTAGTCGTCAGATCATATTTGTCGCGGGCACCGACGGTGTGCAGCAGCTCATGGGCAATCACCACATTGTTTTGCGCGGTTTGTCCGGGATCGGCATATACGTTCACCAGCCCGACGCGGCCTTTGCTGAGGGCGGTGGAATGCGGCAAGGTGGGATGCCCCGCCACATCAAAATAGAGCAGATAAAGGCGAATATCGGCTTTTATCGGCGTGGGCGGACTATGTCGCCAGGTCCACCAGCGAAAATGCAGGCTCCAGGTCATCGTAGACAGCATGCCCGCATTGCGCGGCGGGGGCGGTGGAATATCCGCAACCACAGGCCCAAGGTGCACGGCAAATGGCTGTACCTGCGCGAGATGGTATCGTTTGCCCTGCTCGGCAAAATATTCTTCAATTTGCGTCAGTTGTGCCTGATTCAGCCGGCGGATCGCCACATTGGAGGCTTCACTTAGATCGGCATTCACCGGGTATAGCGTGACATACAACGTGCGGTGCCAGTCCGGCTGCCCGTTTTTCAGCCAGGCTTGCTGGGCCACGGTCACCAACACAAACAGCAATACAAATATCCTGAGTTTTCGCCACATACCCTGCATCCCCGTTTAAATCGTGCAATCGGCAGACTGGCGCTGCCGTAATTTGTATTAAAATGAGCCCACTAATTCAAGAATTTATCATGACTCGTCCAATTCAACATCTGGTTGTCGGCATGACGGGCGGAATTGCCGCCTATAAAACCGCCGAACTGGTGCGCCTGCTGGTCAAACAAGGCATACAGGTAGACGTGGTAATGACGTCGGCAGCCACGCGCTTTATCACCCCACTGACCATGCAAGCCCTATCTGGTCGCCCGGTATACACCGACTTGTGGGATGAGCGCATTGCCAATGGCATGCCGCACATCGAGCTTTCGCGCCAGGCGGATGCCATTCTGGTCGCCCCTGCCAGTGCTGACTTCATGGCAAAACTGGTGCATGGTGCTGCCGATGACCTGCTTTCCACTTTGTGTCTGGCACGCGATTGTCCCTTGATCGTTGCCCCGGCCATGAACCGCCAGATGTGGGAACATCCTGCGACCCAGCGCAATGTCGCACAACTGCAACAAGACGGCGTACGCCTCATTGGCCCGGATAGCGGCGAACAGGCCTGCGGCGAAACCGGCCTGGGCCGCATGCTGGAACCGCAATCCATAGTGGATGCGCTGCAAGTTACATGCCCAAGCAACTTGCTGGCAGGCAAACGTATTCTTGTCACGGCAGGGCCCACCATCGAGGCTATTGATCCTGTGCGTGGCATTACCAATTTCAGCTCAGGCAAAATGGGCTATGCGATTGCCCAGGCGGCCATTGAGATGGGTGCGGATGTTACCCTGATCAGCGGGCCGACAGCCCTGGCGGCACCAAGGCACTGCACCACCATTCAAGTCACCAGCGCCCAGCAAATGCATGACGCCGTGATGGCGGAAGTGCGCGGGCAGGATGTCTTTATTGCGGTGGCCGCCGTTGCCGACTATCGCCCGCGAGAAATGCAAAGCCAGAAGATCAAGAAACATGCTGAGACCTTGCAGCTCGAATTGGTGCGTAATCCGGATATCCTGGCCGCGGTGAGCAGCCTGCCTGACCGGCCATTCTGTGTCGGCTTTGCTGCCGAGAGCGATCAGTTGCTGGAACATGCGCGCAAAAAACGGCTGCAGAAAAATGTGCCCTTGCTGGCGGCCAACCTGGTCAGTGAAGCCATGGGGGGCAACGATAGCCGTATCGTGCTGATAGATGATCATGGTGAATATCCGCTTCCTTCTGGCTCCAAGACCATGCTGGCGCACATGCTGTTGCAACATATGGCCGGCATGCTACCTCCTTCAACCACTTCTGACGCGAGTATCCCTGAATGAGCTTACAAGTTGACTTGAAAATCCTTGATGACCGTTTGCATCACATGATGCCAGGCTATGCCACCCCGGGTTCTGCCGGGCTGGATTTGCGGGCGTGTATTGAGCATACCCAAACCCTGCATCCGGGCGAGACCACCTTGATACCCACCGGCATGGCGATCCATCTGGCTGACCCGGGATATGCGGCCATGATCCTGCCACGCTCGGGTCTGGGTCATAAACATGGCATCGTGCTAGGTAATCTGGTCGGACTCATCGATTCGGATTATCAGGGCCAGCTGCTTGTCTCCTGCTGGAACCGTGGCAAGGAAGCTTTTCTGCTGAACCCGATGGAGCGCATCGCCCAACTGGTGATCGTGCCTGTTATACAGGCCAGCTTTAATATCGTGCAGGACTTCACTACAAGTGAACGTGGCGAAGGTGGCTTCGGCAGTACCGGAAAACATTAAAAACTAGCAATTTAACTTGAATTGCCGCTTCGTTTCATGGTATAAATGCGGTCTTTTCGAATTTCGGAGTCCGCCATGGCACGCGTATGTCAGGTAACCGGCAAAAAGCCGATGGTTGGGAATAACGTTTCCCACGCAAATAACAAGACCAAGCGTCGTTTCTTGCCTAACTTGCAAAACCGCAAGTTCTGGGTTGAAAGCGAAAACCGCTGGGTTAGCTTACGTATCACCAACGCAGCCTTGCGTACAATCGACAAGAACGGCATTGATGCTGTTCTGGCCGATCTGCGCGCCAGCGGCGAAAAAATCTAAGGATTCATCATGCGTGAAAAAATCAAACTGGAATCTAGCGCTGGAACTGGTCACTTTTACACCACGACCAAGAACAAGCGCACCATGCCTGAAAAGATGGAAATCAAGAAGTTTGATCCTGTCGCTCGCAAGCATGTGATGTACAAGGAAACCAAGCTGAAGTAATTCGGCAAGGTTCTCAATAAAAAAGCCCGCTTATGCGGGCTTTTTTATTGACTGGCGCATGCAATACCACCAGTCGGCGTTTCATTTAGCGGGCGTCATTACATGGCTTTGGAAGGGCACCAATGATGGCACCCCACCACATCTACGCCATGCGATAGCAACGCAGGCGTCGTGAGAACTCTTCCAGCGCCGCTATGCCACTTTTCTCGGCGCGCTGGCACCAGTCCTCAAGCCCCTTCAGCAATTGCTCCTGCGAGGCTGTGGAGCGTGCCCACACCTGCGCCAGCTCCTGCTTGAGCTGATAGATAGTTTGCAACCGTGCGCTATGTGTCAGCGCCTGCTCCAGTGCTTGCTTGTCCTGCACTTCGAGATCCTTGGCATCCAGATGCAGCCAGTGACGCAAACGCTCAAGTACGGTCGTTTCGTGGCCGTGCTGCTGATAAGCCAGACGAATCTTGCTGATCTCTTCCTTGTAAGCCTGCTTGAGCATCACGCCATACTTGCCCATGACATCGAAGCGGTGGGTAATGACGGCTTGCAAGGTATCGAGATCACAACGCGTCTTGGCCCAGTCAAATTTGACCTTGGGCGCTATTTTCTTGACCTTGGCCAGGCGACTAATCTGCATGAGGCGGATATACATCCAGCCTATATCAAACTCATACCACTTGCTGGATAAACGTGCGGAACTGGCATAGGCATGGTGATTGTTATGCAGTTCTTCACCACCGATGATGATGCCCCAAGGCACGAGATTAGTACTGGCATCTGCCGCTGCAAAATTCCGATAACCCCAGTAGTGGCCCAGCCCATTGATAATGCCTGCGGCGGTTAAGGGAATCCAGGCCATCTGCACCGCCCAGATCGTGAGTCCGAGTGGGCCAAACAGCAGCACGTCGATGATCAGCATCAAACGTATGCCAAGGCCACTGTGACGACTGTAGACATGACGCTCCATCCAGTCATCGGGGGTGCCACTGCCATATTTCTGCAGGGTTTCCTCATTGGCCGCTTCTTTGCGGTAAAGCTCGGCACCCTCGCGCAACACTTTCTTGATACCGAGGATCTGCGGACTGTGAGGATCATTCACCGTCTCGCAATGCGCATGATGCTTGCGATGAATGGCGGCCCACTCCTTGGTCACCATGCCGGTGGTCATCCATAACCAGAAGCGGAAGAAGTGGCTCACGATGGGATGCAAATCCAGGGCACGATGAGCCTGGCAACGATGGAGGTAAATGGTGACGGCAGCAATCGTAATATGGGTGAGACCCAAGGCCACCAGAATGTAGCCCCACCATGGCAAATCAAACATCCAGAATGTCATGACGATTTCCTTTATATAACCAACTCGCGAACGGACGAGAACTTATCCTTGAGCAGCAGGCATTGTCGGCGTCCCAGCATTCAGTATACGCACTTCGCGCTGCGGATATGGAATACTGATGCTGTTCTTCTGGAATGCGCGCCAGATATCCAGGTAAATATCGGATTGCAGCCGTCCAGAGCCCTCTTCAGGATCTGGTATCCAGAACGTCAGGGTGAGATCAATGCCACTCTCGCCAAAGCCGGCAATCTTGACATCCGGCAGCGGGTCTTGCATCACGCGATCCTGTGCCATGGCAGCATGTTGCATGATCTCCATGGCTCTTTCCAACGGGCTCTCGTAACTCACCTGCAAAGGCATTTTGACCTGCGCCTTGCGTTCGCTATATGAATGATTGATCACGGCACTGGTGATCAGTGTTTCATTCGGAATCACCACCTGGGTGCCATCCAGCTTGCGCAGCACCATGTAGCGGGAGCGCATTTCACTCACCACGCCATAATGGGCATCCACCGTAATCACGTCACCCATGTGCATGGAGCGATCAAGCAAAATGATAAAACCGCTCACGTAATTGCTGGCGATTTTTTGCAGGCCGAAACCGAGGCCAACACCAAGCGCGCCGCCAAACACCGACAGCAATGTGATATCCAGCCCCACCGCTGACAGCGCCATCAGGATAGCGATAAACGAAAGTCCTATCCTGATCAGCTTGCTCAATACCACGCGCACATTCATATTGATCTGCTGAGCCCGCATCAGGCGATTTTCCAGCCAGCGACTTAACCAGAGCGCGATAAACAGGGTGATCAGTACGGTTAGCAAGCCTTGTATCAGCAGCAGCAGATTCATTTTGCTCTTGCCGATATTGAAACTGACATCTTCAAGCGTGTGCAGTATTTCAGGCAGAATGCCACTGACATGGAGCGCCAGAACCAGCCACACTGTGCTCGAGATTGCATTTTCCATCGTGCTTACCCAGGCACTGGGGGAAAACACATAACGCAAGGCATAGACCACCAGCCGGATAACGGCCATGGCCACCAGCAGATTCATGGCGATCAACAGCATGCTGGTATGCTGCCAGTGCTTCAAAATCAATTCGCTGATATAGATGAAGATGAGGGAAGTCAGCGGGAACAGCACTCTGTTGATGCCACCAATACCGACTTTCCATGTCTCGGGGGCCTTGCGCATAACGTAGGCCCGCAGGGCTCCATTCATGGACCACGCAAAAAGCAAGCCGGCAATGATAATACCCACTTGCCAGGTAAATGCCGGAGTCGCCAGATCGGCAAGAAACTCCGTCCAAAGTTGCTGCATGTCACTATTCATAACAAGAAAATCGTCGCGAGTCCCAGGAAAATAAAGAAGCCACCACTATCGGTCATGGCAGTAATCAATACGCTTGACCCCACCGCGGGGTCACGGCCAACCTTGGTCATGACCAGAGGAATCATGACACCCATGATGGCAGCCAGTAACAGATTCAAGGTCATCGCCCCGGTCATGACCAGCCCGAGTGCAATGTTGTGATAAAGCGCATACGCCACCACGCCCAGCACACTGCCCCAGAGAAGACCATTGAGCAGAGCCACACCCAGCTCTTTCTTGAGCAATGACTTCATATTATGTGAAGCAATCTGGCCCAAGGCCAAGCCGCGCACAATCATCGTCGTTGTCTGATTCCCAGAGTTGCCACCTATACCAGCCACGATGGGCATGAGAGCCGCCAAGGCTACGATTTTCTCAATGGAGTCTTCGAACATGCCAATAACGCGTGAAGCTACAAACGCTGTGACGAGATTGATGGCCAGCCAGGTCCAACGGTTTTGTACGGACTTCCACACGGAAGAGAACAGATCTTCTTCCTCGCGCAAACCGGCCATCGAGAGCATGTCGCTTTCCGCTTCTTCACGGATGTAATCCATGACCGTATCCACCGTAAGCCGGCCAACCAGCTTGTTATTGGCATCCACCACGGGCGCAGTGACCAGGTCATAGCGTTCAAACGCCTTCGCGGCTTCATCCGCTTCATCTTCCGGGTGAAACACCACCGCATCATCGGCCATGATGTCAGCCACTTCGGCATCAAGATCATTCACCACCATGCGCTTTAGCGGCAGGACCCCGCGCAAGATGTCATAGCGATCGACCACAAACAGTTTGTCGGTATGGTCTGGCAAACCACCAATACGGCGCAGATAGCGCAAGGCGACTTCCAGGGTGATATCTTCACGTATTGTGACGATATCAAAGTCCATGAGCGCGCCTACGGTGTCATCCTCGTAGCCCAGCGCGGACTGCAGGCGTTCACGATTGCGTATGTCCAGGCTATCCAGGAGTTCTTGCAGCACATCTTTAGGGAGATCAGGGGCCAGATCGGCCAGCTCGTCAGTATCCAGCTGCTCAGCCGCTGCGAGCAGTTCGTCGCTGTCCATGTCGGCAATGAGGGTTTGCCGGACAGCATCGGATACTTCAAGAAGGATTTCGCCATCACGCTCAGCCTTGACCAGTTCCCATACATCCAGACGCTGCTCAAGAGGCAGGGCTTCAAGGATGTATGCAACGTCAGCCGGGTGCAATGCATCCAGTTTTTTCTGCAGCTCGGCCAGGTTCTGTTTGTGAACCAGAGTCTCAACCAGCTGCTGCTTGGGCATATCCTGCTTATGGATCAGGTCTTCGACCAACCGATGTTTGCTCAGCAGGGTAATGACCTGCTGTAAACTTTCCTGCAAGCTTTCTTTTGATTCTTGAATATCAGCCATTCTTTAAAGCCCGCCAAGAAATACTTAATACATCAGGAAAATCCAGCCTGCACTATGCAGGTAACCTATGCGTCCATCATGCAACTTCGATATTATGGAGCTTTTTAAAGTTAACGAAAACCTTAAATTCATTACCCAAGGCAATCTGCCACCACTCCATCCACATGACGGATACAAGCGCATGATTCAATTGAAACTCTACGGTACAGAAGGTTGCCATTTGTGCGATCACGCACTTGAATTGATAACCGAGGCAACGTTGCCATATGCCAATATCACATTCCATTACATCGATATTATCGACGACGAAGAATTAATGAATGCTTACAGCCTCAAGATACCAGTTCTTACCGTCGCCGATAAAACCAGCCTGTACTGGCCATTTTCTGCCAATGAGATCACACATCTCATTGAGAGCGCCCAATAAAAAAGGCCGGGGAAACCGGCCTTTTTTACAGCTATGTGGTCACTAATTACTCAGCAACAACAGCTTCAGTGCTCAGATCTGGACGGTCAACCAATTCAACCAGTGCCATAGGCGCATTGTCACCAACGCGGAAACCGCACTTCAGAATACGCAAATAACCACCATTGCGTGTCAGATAACGTGGGCCGAGTTCATTGAACAATTTACCAACGATATCACGGTCACGAAGGCGACTAAATGCCAGACGGCGGTTTGCCAGAGTAGCATTCTTGCCCAAAGTAATGAGTGGCTCAGCGACACGACGCAACTCCTTAGCCTTGGGTAAGGTTGTTTTAATAACTTCATGGCGCAGCAGTGAAGTGGCCATGTTCCGCAACATTGCTTGACGATGGCTGCTGGTGCGGTTTAATTTACGATTGCTGTTGCGATGACGCATAGTGATACCCTCACACCTTTGCTGTTATGCTTTTTCCAGGCCAACAGGTGGCCAGTTTTCAAGTTTCATGCCCAGTGTCAGCCCTTTGGAAGCCAACACGTCCTTAATCTCGTTCAGAGATTTGCGGCCCAGATTAGGTGCCTTCAACAGCTCGTTTTCACCGCGCTGAATCAAGTCACCAATGTAATAAATATTTTCTGCTTTCAAGCAGTTTGCCGAGCGAACAGTCAATTCCAGATCATCAACTGGACGCAACAGGATAGGATCAACCTGTGGCGTGTGCTTTACTTCAACTTCCGTTGGAGCACCTTCCAGATCAGCGAATACAGACAGCTGACCCATCAGAATACGCGCTGCATCACGAATAGCTTGCTCAGGCTCAACCACGCCGTTGGTTTCAACGTCCATGATCAGCTTGTCCAGATCCGTACGCTGTTCAACACGAGCGCTTTCAACATGGTAGCTTACCTTGTTGATTGGGCTGAACGAGGCATCCACCATGATAAAGCCCAGCACGCGGTCTTCATCTGTCTTCTGGCGAGCTGGAACTGGCTGATAGCCACGGCCCATTTCAACCTTGACTTCAAGATCGATCTTGCCACCCTTGGTCAGGTGCGCAATGACATGACCTGGATTAGCGATTTCAGCATCGTGACCGGTATCGAAATCACCGGCAGTAACAACACCTTCAACCGACTTTTTCAGGGTCAGAGTGGTTTCTGACTTGCTGTTCAACTTCAGGGCAACACCCTTCAGATTCAGCAGAATGTCCACTACATCTTCCTGAACGCCATCCAGTGTGGAATATTCGTGCACCACACCATCAATTTTGACTTCAGTAATAGCAAAGCCAGGAATGGAAGAAAGCAATACGCGGCGCAACGCATTACCCAGCGTATAACCAAAGCCACGCTCCATCGGCTCAAGCGTCACCCGTGCACGCACCGGCGAAATAACTTCAACGTCAACAACGCGAGGCTTCAAATATTCGGTAGGACTGTTTTGCATAATGTTCCTTACGGCCCTGGATTACTTAGAGTAAAGTTCAACCACGAGCGATTCGTTAATGGTAGCAGGCAGTTCATCACGCTGAGGCTTGGCTTTGAAGGTACCCTTCAGAGCCTTGACATCAACTTCGAGCCACTCGGGGAAACCACGCTGTTCAGCAGCCTCCAGAGCACCCTTGATACGCAGTTGCGACTTGGAAGCCTCTGCAACCTGCACCACATCACCAGGACGAACCTGATATGAAGGAATATTTACGCGCTTACCGTTAACCAGAATACTGTTGTGGCGAACGATTTGACGCGCTTCAGTACGGGAAGAACCGAGACCCATACGGTATGCAACGTTATCCAGACGGCATTCCAGCAATTGCAGCAGGTTTTCACCGGTGATGCCCTTCAGGCGATCAGCTTCAGCGTAGTAGCTGCGGAATTGGCCTTCGAGGATGCCATAGATACGACGTACTTTTTGTTTTTCACGCAATTGCACACCGTAGTCGGACAAGCGCTGATTACGGCGCTGACCATGCTGACCAGGTGGGAAGTTACGCTTTTCAATCGCGCATTTGTCAGTGAAGCACTTTTCACCTTTCAGGAAAAGCTTCTCGCCTTCGCGGCGGCACTGACGGCACTTTGGATCAAGATTTCTAGCCAAGGTATTCTCCTAGTTCTATCAGGCGCGGCTTAGATGCGGCGCTTTTTGGGTGGACGGCAGCCGTTATGTGGGACTGGCGTCACATCAGAAATGCTGGTGATTTTAAAGCCAACAGCGTTCAGTGCGCGAACAGCAGATTCGCGACCTGGACCTGGGCCCTTGATACGAACTTCAAGGTTCTTCACGCCGCATTCCTGAGCTGCCTTGCCGGCGGCTTCAGCTGCAACCTGCGCTGCAAAAGGAGTACTTTTACGTGAACCCTTAAAACCTGCACCACCAGAAGTAGCCCAAGACAAGGCATTACCCTGACGATCAGTAATCGTAATAATCGTGTTGTTAAAAGAAGCGTGCACGTGGGCAATGCCCTCGGCAATGTTCTTTTTGACTTTCTTGCGTACGCGTACGTTAGCTTTAGCCATGTTGCATTATTCCTTACTTGGATGCCTTAATAGGCTTAATAGGACCCTTGCGTGTGCGCGCATTGGTCTTGGTGCGCTGACCACGGACTGGCAGGCCACGGCGATGACGTACACCGCGATAGCAGCCCAAGTCCATCAGACGCTTAATGTTCATGGTAACTTCACGACGCAAGTCACCTTCAACCTTGAGCTTAGCGACTTCGTCACGCAGCTTTTCAACTTCTGCATCATTCAGATCTTTAATCTTGGCAGTGCCAGCAACGCCAGCAGCCAAGCAAATCTGCTTCGCAGTGTTACGACCCACACCGTAAATCGAAGTTAATGCGATTTCAGTGTGCTTATGATTTGGGATGTTTACCCCTGCTATACGAGCCATGTACCTACTCCAAAATAATGGCGCATTTAATTTTTTTACAAATCGCCAAAAAAGCCCAAAATTTTAACAGCTTGTCCGAGTTTTAACAATCGTATTCGCTGATTTCACAACTAATTTGCGTTGCCTGATTAACCTTGGCGCTGCTTGTGACGTGGATCAGTACAAATAATACGTACCACACCACGGCGACGAACCACTTTACAATTACGGCATAACGCCTTGACTGAAGCACGAACTCTCATATTTCACCTCTTCGCAAAAACTTTATTTGGCGCGGAAAATAATCCGCGCACGCGATAAATCGTAGGGGGTCATTTCAACTGTTACTTTGTCCCCTGGAAGAATACGGATGTAGTGCATACGCATTTTCCCAGAGATATAACCCAACACTACATGACCGTTTTCCAGCTTAACTCTAAACGTTGCATTCGGAAGGTTCTCAAGAACCTCGCCTTGCATCTCGATTCTGTCTTCTTTTGCCATGCCGCTACCTGCGCCTGTTTAGCGAGTAATACCCGCACCGCCTTTAAAATTGGCTTTCTTGAGTAAGCCTTCGTATTGATTGGACATCAAATGCGCTTGAACCTGAGTCATGAAATCCATCGTCACAACCACGATAATCAGCAGCGAAGTCCCACCAAAGTAAAACGGCACGTTCCATTTCAATATCAGGAACTCAGGCAATAAACATACGGCAGTAATATAAAGAGCACCCACCAAAGTCAAACGACCCATGATGCGATCAATATATTTGGCGGTTTGGTCACCAGGACGAATACCTGGAACAAAAGCACCACTCTTCTTCAAGTTATCTGCTGTTTCTTTTGGATTGAATACCAATGCCGTGTAGAAGAAGCAGAAAAACACAATCGCTGTAGCGAAGAAAATAATGTAAAGCGGCTGACCAGGCGATAAGGTAGTACCAATATCCTTAAGCCAGGAAAAATTCTCACTGCTTCCAAACCAACCAGCCATGGTGGCAGGGAACAAGATAATGCTTGAAGCAAAGATCGGAGGAATGACGCCCGCCATATTGAGCTTCAATGGCAAATGACTTGTCTGCCCACCAAACACTTTGCGGCCAACTTGACGCTTGGCATAGTTCACCGTGATCTTGCGTTGACCACGCTCTACAAACACTACAAATGCGGTTACCAGCACAGCAGCGGCAAACAGGAAGATCACCAGAGGTATGGAGAATGCACCTGTACGGGCCAATTCCAATGTTCCACCAATCGCATGCGGCAAGCCAGCGACGATACCTGCAAAAATGATAATTGAAATACCATTACCAATTCCGCGCTCGGTAATCTGCTCACCCAGCCACATCAGGAACATAGTGCCGCTTACCAAGGTAATCACGGCTGTGAATCGGAACATCAGGCCAGGATCCAATACCAACCCTGCTTGACCTTCAAGAGCAATCGCAATACCCAAAGCCTGGAAAGTAGCCAGGAACACAGTGCCGTAGCGTGTGTATTTGGTAATTTGGCGACGCCCAGCTTCACCTTCCTTCTTCAACTGTTCCATCCGCGGAGAAACCACCGTCAGCAATTGCATGATGATGGATGCCGAAATATAAGGCATGATACCCAGCGCGAATACAGTAAAGCGGGAAAGAGCGCCACCTGAGAACATGTTGAACATGCCCAGAATGCCACCGCTTTGCGATTCAAATAACTTGGCGAGCACATCCGGATCAATACCTGGAACCGGAATGTGCGCACCTAGGCGATAGACAACGAGGGCACCAAGCACAAACAGCAAGCGGCTTTTCAGCTCACTGGTCTTGCTTACCGCACCTAAAATATTATCTTTAGCCAACTTGCAATTACTCTACGATCTTGCCGCCAGCGGCTTCAACTGCAGCCTTGGCGCCTTTACTCAGCAATAAACCCTGCACAGTGATCGCACGGGAAAGATCGCCAGAAAGATAAACTTTTGCAGCACGAGCAGAACCAGGGATTACATTGGCTTGCTTCAATGCCAGCAGATCCACTACGTCAGCTTGAACCTTGTCCAGTTCGCTGGTACGCACGTGAGCAGTATCAGCCTTGGTAAGGGAATTGAAACCACGCTTTGGCAGACGGCGTTGAATAGGCATTTGACCGCCTTCAAAACCCACCTTGTGGAAACCACCAGTACGGGACTTTTGACCCTTGTGACCACGACCTGCAGTCTTACCCAGGCCAGAACCAATGCCGCGGCCAACACGACGCTTGGCGTGCTTGCTACCTTCAGCGGGCTTGATGGAATTCAGTTTCATTATGCTTCAACCTTTAACAGATAGCCGACTGTATTGATCATGCCGCGATTTGCTGGGGTATCCAGCACTTCAACGGTTTGATGCAGACGACGAATACCCAAGCCGCGAACACATGCACGATGCGATTGAATACGGCCAATGGTACTTTTTACCAAAGTCACTTTTACTGTAGCTGCTGCTTTTTTTGCCTTAGCCATGATTAACCTCTGATTTCTTCGACGGTCTTGCCGCGTTTTGCAGCAACTTCAGCCGGAGTATTCATAGACTGCAAGCCATTTAATGTAGCACGCACCACGTTGTAAGGATTGGTAGAACCAATGCACTTAGCCAACACGTTGGTAATGCCCATCACTTCAAAGATAGCGCGCATTGCGCCACCAGCAATAATGCCGGTACCTTCAGAAGCTGGCTGAATGAATACCTTGGCAGCACCGTGAACACCGGTAACTGCATGATGCAGCGTACCGTTATTCAAACTTACCTTAACCATACCGCGACGTGCTTCATCCATTGCCTTTTGCACAGCAACTGGAACTTCACGTGCCTTGCCCTTGCCCATGCCAACGGCACCGTCGCCATCACCAACCACTGTCAGTGCAGCGAAGGACATGATACGACCGCCCTTAACCACTTTAGTGACGCGGTTGACCGAGATCATTTTCTCGCGCAAACCATCGGTTTGCTGTTGTTCAATATCTTTAGCCATCATCAACCTCGTAATTAGAAGGACAGACCGTTTTCGCGCGCAGCATCAGCCAGCGCTTTGATACGGCCGTGGTATTTGTAACCCGAACGGTCAAAAGCCACAGAAGTAATGCCGGCAGCCTTCGCCTTTTCAGCAATACGCTTACCGATCACGGCAGCAGCAGCCACATTCCCACCATTCTTGATATCTTTGCGAACTTCCACCTCAACAGTAGAGGCACTTGCCAATACCTTGTCACCGGTTTCCGCAATGATTTGGGCATAAATATGGCCATTACTGCGATGAACGCTCAAACGCGTTACCTTTAATTCTGCGATTTTGGCACGGGTTTTACGTGCACGACGCAGGCGTGAATTTACGTTATTCATGGCTTAAACCTTACTTCTTCTTGGTTTCTTTGATAGTGACCACTTCATCGGAATAACGAACACCCTTGCCCTTATAAGGCTCTGGTGAACGATATGCACGAATCTGGGCAGCCACCTGACCAACAACCTGCTTGTCGACACCTGTCAACAAGATTTCGGTTTGGGTTGGCGTCTGCACGGTCACGCCTTCTGGCATCTTGTGGTTAATCGGATGGGAAAAACCCAGATCCAGATTAAGAGTAGCGCCTTGCGCCTGGGCCTTATAGCCCACACCAACCAGATTAAGCTTGCGGGTAAACCCTTGCGACACACCTTGCACCATGTTGGCCACCAGGGCACGTACAGTGCCTGACATTGCACGTGAGTGCTGGCTGTCATTAGCTGCAGCGAATGTCAGATTGTCACCTTCGCGAACAATATTAACTGCACCAGTCAGTGCTTGATTCAGCTTACCCAGAGGGCCGCTGACCGCAATGTTGCTTGCAGTCAATGCAACTTCAACCTTGGCAGGAATAGCGACTGGGTTTTTAGCTACACGAGACATAGTATTCTCCTTAAGCTACTACGCAGAGCACTTCGCCGCCAACACCGGCAGCACGCGCTTTACGATCAGTCATCACACCCTTGGATGTAGACACGATAGTCACACCAAGACCATTCATTACCACAGGAATATCCTGGTTGCCGCGGTAGATACGAAGACCAGGGCGACTTACGCGCTCAATCTTCTCAATCACTGGGCGACCAGCATAGTACTTGAGGCTGATATTCAATTGTGGTTTGCCATCTACAGACTGCACCGCAAAATCATCAATATAACCTTCATCTTTCAGAACGCTAGCAATAGCGCCCTTCAATTTGGAAGAAGGCATAGAAACTGTTTGCTTGTTGGTGCTCTGCGCATTACGAATGCGCGTCAGCATATCGGCAATCGGATCACTCATACTCATCGTCTAATTCCTCCGTTACCAGCTGGCTTTTGTAACGCCTGGCACTTCGCCACGCATCATCAATTCGCGCAGCTTGCCGCGCGCAATACCAAACTTACTAAACACACCACGAGGACGACCAGTCAATGCACAGCGGTTACGCAGGCGAACTGGACTGGAGTTACGTGGCAGACTTTGCAGCTTAAGGCGTGCAGCACGACGCTCTTCAGGACTCGCTGCAGCATTATTCATAGCAGCAGTTAATTCAGCGCGCTTGGCGGCAAATTTTTCTACTGTATCGCGACGTTTTTGTTCGCGTTCAATCAAACAGGTTTTAGCCATTGTTAGCCTCAGTTCCTAAACGGGAAGTTGAACGCTGCAAGCAGTGCACGCGCTTCTTCATCGGTTTTTGCTGTTGTCGTGATGGTGATGTTCATACCACGCAAAGCATCAATCTTGTCGTACTCGATTTCAGGGAAAATAATCTGCTCGCGCACACCCATGTTGTAATTACCGCGACCGTCAAACGACTTTGCGGAAATACCACGGAAGTCACGAATACGTGGGATAGCCACTGTAATCAAACGATCCAGAAATTCATACATACGTTCACGACGCAAGGTGACTTTGCAGCCAACAGGATAATCATCACGAATCTTGAATGATGCAATGGACTTACGGGCTTTGGTAATGACCGCTTTTTGACCAGCAATCTTTTCCATATCGCCAACGGCGTTTTCCATTACCTTCTTGTCAGCAACCGCTTCACCAACACCCATATTAAGAGTGATCTTCTCAATGCGTGGAACTTGCATTGGCGAGGTGTAGCCGAACTGCTCGGTCATAGACTTGACCACAGTATCTTTATAAAAATCTTTTAAACGAGCCATGATTAACCCTTACGCGTCCACAACTTCGCCGCTGGACTTGAAAACACGGACCTTGCGGCCATCATCCAGTGTCTTAAAACCCACGCGATCACCTTTTTGGGTGGCGCGGTTAAATAAAGCAACATTCGATACATCAACAGGCATTTCCTTGCTGATGATACCGCCAGCCACACCACGCATTGGGTTTGGCTTGGCATGCTTCTTAACCAAATTAACGCCTTCAACTACCACTTTGCCAGAATCCAGAATGCGCAGTACGGTACCGCGCTTGCCTGCATCCTTGCCAGTATTCAGAATTACTTCGTCACCTTTGCGAATCTTACTCATCTCAACGCTCCTACAAGACTTCTGGGGCTAGAGACACGATCTTCATGAAACGCTCACCACGAAGCTCACGGGTCACAGGCCCGAAAATACGCGTACCGATAGGCTCGAGCTTGTTGTTAAGCAACACTGCTGCATTGCCATCGAACTTCACCAGAGAACCATCTGGACGACGAACACCCTTAGTGGTACGAACCACTACGGCACTATATACCTCGCCTTTTTTAACACGACCGCGGGGCGCAGCATCCTTGATAGTGACCTTGATCACATCACCGATACCGGCGTAACGACGCTTGGAGCCACCCAATACCTTGATACACATTACGGAACGCGCACCAGTATTATCGGCAACATCCAGCCGAGATTGCATTTGAATCATGAGAATAATCTCCAACTTAATCCGTTAAACCAACACCGGCCGCGAGCATCACGGCCGACAGCACTACGGTCAGTATTGGGGCGCCAGCTTGCATGGGCGCCAAAAAGTCCGTCATTATATATTGCATCCCAGACGGGATGCAATATAAATTATATGTTGCGTGTTTTTTCTACAATCTTGCTGACTTTCCAGGTTTTGGTCTTGGAAAGCGGACGGCTTTCCTCAATCACTACCAGGTCGCCTTCCTTGCACTCGTTGTTTTCATCGTGTGCATGGAACTTGTTGGAACGGCGAACAACCTTGCCGATCAGTGGGTGCTTAACCTTGCGCTCCACCAATACGGTTACGGTCTTGTCCATTTTGTCGCTGACTACGCGACCAGTCAGACTGCGTACAACTTTATCTGCTTGTGTATCGGTCATCATCTACTCACCTTAAGCTTGCTTAGCTTTTTCAGCCAGCACGGTACGTACACGAGCGATATCGCGACGAACCTTGCTTACCTGATCAACTTTGTTTAATTGCTGAGTAGACAATTGCATACGCAAGGAGAATTGAGCGCGACGCAGGTCGATCAACTCATTGTTCAACTCATCAACAGACTTGTTTCTTAAATCACTAGCTTTCATCTTTAACTCCCGATATGACGAGTTGTGAAAGTAGTTTCGATTGGCAACTTAGCTGCCGCCAAGCGGAACGCTTCGCGGGCCAACTGCTCACTCACACCATCCATCTCGTATAACATCTTGCCCGGTTGAATTTCAGCAACGAAGTACTCCGGACTACCTTTACCGTTACCCATACGAACTTCAGCAGGTTTGCTGGAGATTGGCTTGTCGGGGAAAATGCGGATCCAGACACGACCACCACGCTTGATGTGACGTGTCATCACACGACGAGCAGCCTCAATTTGACGCGCAGTCAAACGGCCACGGCCAACAGCTTTCAGACCAAACTCACCAAAGCTCACCTTGTTACCGGTAGTAGCAATGCCTTTATTACGGCCCTTCTGCTGTTTACGGAATTTCTGTCTAGCTGGCTGCAGCATTTTTCGCCCCCGACTTTCTTACTTTCTTTTCTGGTTCAGCAGGTACTGCGGCTTGCTGTTCGGCATGAGTGCCAAACACTTCGCCCTTGAATACCCACACCTTGATGCCGATGATACCGTAGGTGGTTTTAGCCTCAGCTACGCCGTAATCGATATCAGCACGCAGAGTATGCAATGGCACACGGCCTTCGCGATACCACTCAGTACGCGCGATTTCGATACCGTTCAAACGACCCGAGCTCATGATCTTGATGCCTTGAGCACCCAGACGCATCGCGTTTTGCATTGCACGCTTCATTGCACGGCGGAACATCACACGCTTCTCAAGCTGTTGAGCGATGCTCTCAGCGATCAGTGTTGCGTCAATTTCAGGCTTGCGCACTTCTTCGATGTTCAAGTGAACTGGCACACCCATCAAACCTTGCAGGCTGGAGCGCAAGGATTCAATATCCTCACCTTTTTTACCAATCACCACACCTGGACGTGCACTGTAAATGGTGATCTTTGCGTTCTTTGCAGGACGCTCGATCACGATCTTGCTGACAGCAGCGTGCGAAAGCTTCTTCTTGAGGAAGTCACGCACCTTGATGTCGCTATTCAGCATAGCTGGGAAGTTCTTGCTGTTGGCGTACCAACGAGATGACCAGTTTTTCTGGACACTCAGACGGAAACCAAACGGATGAATTTTCTGACCCATAACGATTCCTTTAATTACCAACAGTCACTGTGATGTGACATGTAGGCTTAATAATCCGTCCAGCACGACCTTTGGCACGCGCACGAATACGTTTAAGAACGATGCCCTTGTCAACGTAGATTGAAGTGACCTTCAACTCATCGATATCGGCACCTTCGTTGTGTTCAGCGTTAGCGATAGCGGACTCAACAACCTTCTTGATGATCTCAGCACCCTTTTTAGGTGTGAAATTCAGAATATTGAGTGCGTAATCAACTTTCTTGCCGCGAATCAGGTCAGCAACCAAGCGAGCCTTTTGCGGGGACAGATGAACACCTTTTAATACTGCGGATACTTGCATCGTCATCTCCTACTTCTTGGCTTTTTTATCGGCAGCGTGACCCTTGAACGTACGGGTCAGCGCGAATTCGCCGAGCTTGTGGCCTACCATGTTTTCCGAGATCAGCACTGGCACGTGTTGGCGGCCATTGTGCACAGCGATCGTCAGACCAATAAAATCAGGAAGAATGGTGGAGCGACGAGACCAAGTCTTGATTGGCTTTCTATCGCGAGCAGCAACAGCCACTTCCACCTTCTTAGCCAAGTGCCCATCAATAAATGGGCCTTTTTTAATTGAACGTGCCATTTTCCTTACCTCTTATTAGCCGGACGACGGCTTACGCGCATGTTGTCGGTGCGCTTGTTGCTACGTGTACGATAACCCTTGGTAGGCGTACCCCATGGGCTTACTGGATTCATACCAGCAGCGGTCTTACCTTCACCACCACCGTGCGGGTGATCAACAGGGTTCATTACCACACCGCGAACGGTAGGACGAACACCGCGCCAACGCATCGCACCAGCTTTACCGATGGAACGCAATGAATGCTCTTCGTTACCCACTTCACCAATGGTCGCTTTGCAATCCACGTGAACGCGACGAACTTCGCCGGAACGGAGACGCAACTGAGCATAGCTGCCTTCGCGAGCAAGAAGTTGCACCGAAGTACCTGCAGAGCGAGCAATTTGCGCGCCCTTACCAGGCATGATTTCTACGCAGTGAATCGTGCTACCAACGGGAATATTGCGCAGAGGCAATGCATTACCCACTTTGATCGGAGCATCAGAACCACTTACCAGTTGCGCACCAGCGGAAACGCCACGTGGAGCAATGATGTAACGACGCTCACCATCCGAATAAACCAGCAGAGCGATATGCGCGCTACGGTTTGGATCGTATTCCAGATGCTCAACCTTGGCGACAATGCCGTCCTTGTTGCGACGGAAGTCAATCACGCGGTAATGTTGCTTGTGACCGCCACCTTGGTGACGTGTCGTGATATGGCCGTTATTGTTACGACCAGCTTTTTTGCTTTGCTTCTCCAGCAGAGGCGCGTAAGGCTTACCCTTGTGCAACTCAGGTGTAACAACCTTAACGACTGCGCGACGGCCAGGGGAAGTCGGCTTGACTTTAATCAGTGCCATAATATCTCCTATTCGCCTGCTGCAAAGTTAATTTCTTGGCCTGGCTTCAGGCTTACATAAGCCTTTTTCCAGTCCTTACGACGACCCAGCACACGGCCTGCGCGCTTTACCTTGCCCTTAACATTGGCGACAGTAACAGCAGCAACTTCAACCCTGAAAACCAGTTCAACCGCAGCCTTGATTTCAGGCTTGGTTGCGTCAGTACGCACCTTGAATGCGATCTGTTGGTTTTTGTCGGCAACGTACGTTGCTTTTTCAGTGATTTGCGGAGCCAGGATGACTTGCAGCAAACGATCTTGAGTAGCGATCTGGTTCAGATTTGCGCTCATGCCAGCATCTCCTCTAATTTCTTGACTGCAGCCTTGGTAGCCACCACATTTGGGAAGCGAACCAGACTGACAGGATCAGCGTATTGAGCTTCAACAACCAGAACGTTAGGCAGATTGCGTGCGGAGAGGTACAGGTTTTCATCAAAACCATCCACCAACACCAGAACACCCTCACCGTAACCCAGACCCTTGATCTTTTCGACCAGAGCTTTGGTTTTTGGAGTCTCAACCACAAACTCTTCAATCACGCTCAAACGATCCTGACGAACCAGTTCGGACAGAATGGAGCGCATACCAGCACGGTAAACCTTGCGGTTAACCTTGTGACTGAAGTTTTCGTCAGGGCTGTTTGGGAAAGCGCGACCGCCTCCACGCCAGATTGGGCTGGAGCTCATACCCGAACGTGCACGGCCAGTACCTTTTTGGTTCCATGGCTTATGGGTAGTGTGGCTAACTGTGCCACGACCCAATTGTGCACGCGTCGCAGTACGCGCATTTGCCTGATATGCAACAACGACTTGATGCACCAGGGCTTCGTTGAATTCGCGACCGAAGGTTACTTCGGAAACTTCAACGCCGTTTTTGGCCGGCTTACCATTTTTATCGATTAACTTGAGTTCCATTATGCACCTGCCTTAACAGCGGGACGAACCACTACGTCGCCACCCTTGGATCCTGGAACAGCACCCTTAATCAGCAACAGATTACGCTCAGCATCAACGCGAACGATTTGCAGATTTTGAACGGTAGTCTTCACAGCACCCAGATGACCAGGCATACGCTTACCAGGGAATACACGACCTGGATCCTGCGCCATACCGATAGAGCCGGGAACATTATGCGAACGGGAGTTACCGTGAGAGGCACGGTTAGAACTGAAGTTGTGGCGCTTGATTGCACCAGCAAAACCCTTACCAAGCGAAACGCCAGTAACGTCAACGTACTGACCAGCCTGGAAAAGCTCAACGGTGATCTGACCGCCAACGGCATAGTTGGCCAGAACATCTTCAGCAACAGCGAATTCTTTGATACCAGAACCGGCAGCAACGCCAGCCTTGGCATAGTGACCAGCCAGCGCCTTGGTTACACGGCTAGCACGACGCTCACCATGCGCAACCTGGAGACCAGCATAGCCGTCGCTAGACGGCGTCTTAACTTGTGTCACACGGTTTGGTACAACTTCCAGCACAGTTACCGGAATGCTTTCGCCTTCATCGGTAAATACGCGGGTCATACCCACCTTGCGACCAATAAGCCCTAAGCTCATGATCATTTCCTTATAATAATTAAAAGGCCGATTACAATTGATCGGCCGATTTTTAATGCAAGCCCGGGATTATATCCGAGCCTGCAACCAAACACAACTTACTGTTGTAAATTACAGCTTGATTTCTACATCAACACCTGCTGGCAGATCCAGCTTCATCAGTGCGTCCACTGTTTTATCCGTAGGATCAACAATGTCCATCAAGCGCTGATGGGTACGAATTTCGAATTGGTCACGCGAAGTCTTGTTGACGTGAGGAGAACGCAGCAAGTCAAAACGCTCAATACGGGTAGGCAAAGGAACTGGGCCCTTTACAACTGCGCCGGTGCGCTTTGCAGTTTCTACGATTTCAAGAGCGGACTGATCGATCAGACGATAGTCAAATGCTTTGAGGCGAATACGGATTTTTTGAGCAGCCATGTTACTTTCCTTAAAGAGCGATATTTCTAAAGAACAAAAAGGCCGCAAGCATAAGCTTGCGGCCTGACAAGTATTAATTACTCAATAATTTTCGCGACGACGCCGGCACCAACGGTACGGCCACCTTCACGAATCGCAAAGCGCAGACCGTCTTCCATCGCGATCGGGGCAATCAGTGCCACGGTGATGGATACGTTGTCGCCTGGCATTACCATTTCGGTACCTGCTGCCGGCACCAACGGTACGGCCACCTTCACGAATCGCAAAGCGCAGACCGTCTTCCATCGCGATCGGGGCAATCAGTGCCACGGTGATGGATACGTTGTCGCCTGGCATTACCATTTCGGTACCTGCTGGCAGTTCTACTGCACCAGTTACGTCAGTGGTACGGAAGTAGAACTGTGGACGGTAGCCATTGAAGAATGGGGTGTGACGGCCGCCTTCGTCCTTGCCCAGCACGTAGATTTCTGCGCTGAACTTGGTGTGTGGCTTGATCGAACCGGTCTTGGCCAATACTTGACCACGCTCAACTTCTTCACGCTTGGTACCACGCAGCAGTACGCCAACGTTGTCGCCTGCTTGACCTTGGTCCAGCAGCTTGCGGAACATTTCTACGCCGGTGCAGGTGGTCTTCAGGGTTGGCTTGATACCTACGATTTCTATTTCATCGCCAACCTTCACAATACCACGCTCGATACGGCCAGTAACGACAGTACCGCGACCAGAGATGGAGAATACGTCTTCTACTGGCATCAGGAAGGTGCCGTCAACAGCACGCTCTGGGGTTGGGATGTAGCTGTCCAGCGCATCTGCCAAACGGAAGATGGCAGGTTCGCCGATTTCGGATTGGTCGCCTTCCAGTGCCTTCAGGGCGGAACCCTTGATCACAGGGATGTCATCGCCTGGGAAGTCGTACTTGGAGAGCAGTTCGCGGATTTCCATTTCAACCAGCTCGAGCAGCTCGGCGTCATCCACCATGTCAGCCTTGTTCATGAACACGACGATGTAAGGTACGCCAACCTGACGTGCCAGCAGGATGTGTTCACGGGTTTGTGGCATCGGGCCGTCAGCGGCGGAACAGACCAGAATCGCGCCGTCCATCTGCGCAGCACCGGTAATCATGTTCTTAACATAGTCGGCGGCCAACCTGACGTGCCAGCAGGATGTGTTCACGGGTTTGTGGCATCGGGCCGTCAGCGGCGGAACAGACCAGAATCGCGCCGTCCATCTGCGCAGCACCGGTAATCATGTTCTTAACATAGTCGGCGTGACCTGGGCAGTCTACGTGAGCGTAGTGGCGAGTTGCAGTTTCGTATTCAACGTGCGCTGTGTTGATGGTAATACCACGTGCCTTTTCTTCTGGCGCCGCATCGATCTGGTCGTATGCCTTGGCTTCACCACCAAACTTCTTCGACAGAATTGTCGTGATCGCCGCTGTCAGCGTCGTCTTACCATGGTCAACGTGACCAATCGTGCCTACGTTGACGTGCGGCTTCGTCCGCTCAAATTTACCTTTTGCCATTACCGTTTCCTTTATTAATCCAACTAATATTCAATTATTTCTTGTTGATAATCGCTTCTGCGACGTTTCTTGGAGCTTCCGAGTAGTGCTTGAACTCCATGCTGTAGCTGGCGCGACCTTGTGACAGAGAACGCACAACGGTCGAGTAACCAAACATCTCAGCAAGAGGAACTTCAGCGCGAATAATCTTGCCACTCGGGCTGTCTTCCATACCCTGAATCATGCCGCGACGTGAGGACAAGTCACCCATCACATCACCCATGTAGTCTTCAGGTGTTTCAACTTCCACCGCCATCATAGGCTCGAGCAGGATAGGATCTGCTTTACGCATACCATCCTTGAACGCGATCGAAGCAGCCATCTTAAAGGCGTTTTCGTTCGAGTCAACATCATGGTAAGAACCATCGAACAGGGTTACCTTGACATCAACAACAGGGAAGCCAGCCAAAATACCTGCAGGAATCGTCTCACGAAGACCCTTGTCAACTGCAGGAATGAATTCACGAGGAACGGTACCGCCCTTAATGGCATCCACGAACTCGTAACCCTTGCCAGCTTCGTTAGGCTCCATGGTGATCCATACGTGGCCGTATTGACCCTTACCACCGGACTGCTTAACAAACTTGCCTTCCACTTCGACTTTCTTCTTGATCGCTTCGCGATACGCAACCTGAGGCGCACCAACGTTAGCTTCAACGTTGAATTCACGGCGCATACGATCCACCAGAATTTCCAGGTGCAACTCACCCATACCGGAAATAATGGTTTGATTGGTCTCTTCGTCAGTACGAACACGGAAAGAAGGATCTTCCTGGGCCAAGCGGTTCAGGGCAATACCCATCTTCTCTTGGTCAGCCTTGGTCTTGGGCTCAACAGCCACGTGAATCACTGGCTCAGGGAATACCATGCGCTCCAGGATAATCACATTGTCCGGATCACAGAGGGTATCACCGGTAGTAGCGTCTTTCAGACCTACTGCGGCCGCGATGTCACCAGCGCGAACTTCCTTGATTTCCTCACGCTGATTGGCGTGCATCTGCAGAATACGGCCAAGACGTTCCTTCTTGCCCTTCACCGAGTTGTAAACAGTATCACCCGAATTCACCACGCCAGAGTAGACGCGGAAGAAAATCAGCTGACCTACAAACGGGTCAGTCATGATCTTGAATGCAAGCGCAGAGAACTTCTCAGCATCATCTGCCTTACGTTCAGCCTGGGTGCCATTTTCCAACTCACCGGTCACTGGAGGAATATCCACTGGCGATGGCAAGAAATCAATCACAGCATCCAGCATGCGCTGAACGCCCTTGTTCTTGAACGCAGTACCGCACAGCATAGGCTGGATTTCGTTGGCGATTGTACGGTCGCGCAAGCCCTTGACGATTTCCTCTTCGGACAACTCGCCAGATTCCAGATACTTGTTCATGAGATCTTCATTGGCTTCAGCAGCTGCTTCCACCATATTTTCACGCCACTTCTGGCATTCAGCCAGCAAGTCTGCGGGGATCTCTTCATACGTGAACTTGGTGCCCTGGCTAGCCTCATCCCAGATGATCGCTTTCATCTTGAGCAGGTCAACCACACCGGTAAATGTATCTTCCGCACCGATAGGCACGACAACAGGCACAGGATTCGCCTTCAGACGAGTCTTCAGCTGATCGTACACCTTGAAGAAGTTGGCACCGGTACGGTCCATCTTGTTGATGAAGGCAAGGCGAGGCACACCGTACTTGTTCGCTTGACGCCATACGGTTTCAGACTGAGGCTGCACACCACCCACCGCACAGTAAACCATGCAGGCACCATCCAGAACACGCATGGAGCGCTCAACTTCAATCGTGAAGTCAACGTGCCCAGGGGTATCAATGATATTGATACGATGCTCAGGATAGTTACCACCCATCCCCTTCCAGAACGCGGTGGTCGCAGCAGAGGTGATGGTAATACCACGCTCTTGCTCTTGCTCCATCCAGTCCATGGTAGCAGCACCATCGTGAACTTCACCAATCTTGTGGTTCACACCGGTATAAAAAAGAATACGCTCGGTTGTCGTTGTCTTACCAGCATCAATGTGAGCACTGATACCAATGTTACGATAGCGATTAATGGGGGTTTTACGAGCCACAGCTATTACCTTTACTAATGAACTTGTTTAGAAGCGGAAATGCGAGAAGGCTTTGTTGGCTTCAGCCATACGGTGCACTTCTTCACGCTTCTTCATGGCAGAGCCGCGACCTTCGGATGCTTCAACCAGCTCAGCTGCCAGACGGAGACCCATGGACTTTTCACCACGCTTGCGAGCAGCATCACGCAGCCAACGCATCGCGAGGGCGCTACGACGTGCAGGACGCACCTCAACAGGCACTTGATAGTTTGCACCACCCACACGACGGCTCTTCACTTCAACAACCGGACGCAGGTTATTGATAGCTACCGTGAACACTTCAAGAGCATCCTTGCCGCTCTTTTGGGCGATTTGATCAAATGCGCCGTACAGGATACGCTCAGCAACAGACTTCTTGCCGCCAGTCATCAGCACGTTAATGAACTTGGATACTTCCTGGCTACCGAATTTCGGATCAGGCAGAATATCGCGCTTGGGAACTTCTCTACGTCTTGGCATGGTTTTTCCTTAAACTTGGTGACCGCTAAGCAAATCAGCTTATGCAGCCTTAGGGCGCTTCGCGCCGTATTTGGAGCGGGACTGCTTACGGTCTTTAACACCGGCAGTATCCAGGCTACCGCGCACCATGTGGTAACGCACACCTGGCAAGTCCTTCACACGACCACCGCGCAGCAGCACAACCGAGTGCTCCTGCAGGTTGTGGCCTTCACCGCCGATGTAGCTAATTACTTCATAGCCATTGGTCAGGCGAACCTTAGCCACTTTACGCAAAGCGGAGTTAGGCTTCTTAGGTGTTGTCGTATAAACACGTGTACAAACACCACGCTTTTGTGGGCAGCTTTCCAAAGCTGGAACTTTGCTCTTGGTCACTACTTTTTGGCGCGGCTTGCGCACTAATTGATTGATGGTTGGCATAACTCTTTAGCCTTTAAATTTGTTAGCTCGCTAAAAATTACGGGACGGCGACAAGCGCCATCCCGGAAAACATAGCATTTTATTTAGCGTTCAATAGGTTGTCAAGCAACTATACATTTCCAGCGGCTTCTTCTGCTGGTGTTTGCTGCGGTTCAACTTCAGTAATCGCTTCCTCGATAACGGCTGGTGCTGCATCCACCCCAGCCGATTGACGCTTGCGTGTTTCGTGATATGCGAGCCCTGTACCTGCAGGAATCAGACGGCCAACAATCACGTTTTCTTTCAGACCGCGCAGTTCGTCGCGCTTGCCAAGGATTGCAGCCTCGGTAAGTACGCGTGTCGTTTCCTGGAAGGAAGCGGCAGAAATGAACGAATCTGTCGACAGCGATGCCTTGGTAATACCCAGCAAGACAAACTCATAGCTGGCTGGACGCTTGTCTTCTGCAATGACGCGTTCGTTTTCCGACAACACATCCGCACGCTCAACCTGTTCACCCATGATGAAGTTGGTATCGCCAGCATCGGTGATACGTACACGACGCAACATCTGACGCACAATAACTTCGATGTGCTTGTCATTGATCTTAACGCCTTGCAGACGATACACATCCTGCACTTCATCGATGATGTAGCGGGCCAATGCCTCACGACCTTGCAGACGGAGGATATCCTGCGGATCTGCCGGACCGTCAACAATGCTTTCACCCTTGGTCACGACTTGACCGTCATGCGCCGTCACGTGCTTGTCCTTAGGAATCAGGAACTCATGGGATACACCATCCAGATCGGTGAAGACCAGACGTTGCTTGCCCTTGGTGTCCTTACCGAAGGAAACAGTACCGGTAACTTCCGCCAGCATGCCAGCATCTTTAGGTGAACGTGCTTCAAACAGTTCGGCAACGCGTGGCAGACCCCCGGTAATATCACGAGTCTTGGAAGACTCTTGCGGGATACGCGCCAGCACTTCGCCCACGCCTACTTCCTGACCATCCTTCACGGTAATGATGCAACCCAGCTGGAATGTCACGTTAACAGAGGCATCGCCACCGGCAACCTTGACTTCAACACCATTGGCATCGAGCAACTTCACCTGCGGACGCAAGCCCTTGGATTGACCAGCACGTTGCTTGGGATCAATGACCACCAGGGAGGACAAACCAGTGACTTCATCTACCTGCTTGGCAACGGTCACACCTTCTTCGACGTTTTCAAACTTCACACGACCAGCGTATTCCGTAATGATCGGACGGGTATGCGGATCCCAGGTGGCCAGAGCCTGACCAGCCTTCACTTGCTTGCCATCTGTCACTTGCAGCGTCGCACCATAAGGCACTTTATGACGCTCGCGCTCACGACCATTTTCGTCGTGAATCACGGCTTCACCGTTACGCGAAATCACCACTTGCTCATTACGGGCATTGGTCACATAACGCATGGTTGAAGTGAAGCTGACAATACCGTTGGACTTGCTTTCTACCTGACTGATAGAAGCCGCACGCGATACCGCACCACCGATGTGGAAAGTACGCATGGTCAGCTGAGTACCAGGCTCACCAATGGATTGTGCCGCGATCACACCGACAGCTTCGCCGATGTTGATCAGCTTGCCGCGACCCAAGTCACGACCGTAGCATTTAGCGCAAATACCGTAGCGTGTATCGCAAGTCAGCGCAGTACGCACCTTGACTTCATCAATGCCCAGGGCATCGATATGCTCAACTTCATCTTCGGTCAGCAATGTACCAGCAGGGTAAACCACTTCCTGATTTTCAGGATTGATCACATCCAGTGCGGCCACGCGACCCAGAATACGGTCATGCAATGGCTCAACTACTTCACCACCCTTGACCAGCGCTTTGGTAACCAGGCCTTCCGTCGTGCCGCAATCCAGCTCAGTCACCACCAGATCCTGCGTAACGTCCACCAGACGACGCGTCAGGTAACCGGAGTTCGCTGTTTTCAGCGCGGTATCTGCCAGACCCTTACGGGCGCCGTGGGTTGAAATAAAGTATTGCAACACGTTCAAGCCATCACGGAAGTTGGCGGTAATCGGTGTCTCAATGATGGAGCCATCTGGTTTCGCCATCAGACCGCGCATACCAGCCAGCTGACGCACCTGCGCTGCAGAGCCCCGGGCACCGGAGTCAGCCATCATGTAAATCGCGTTAAACGACTCTTGCTTGATAACCTTGCCATTTTCATCCTTGGCAGCATCGCCATTGGCATCCAGCACGGTTTCTTCGCGCAGTTGCTTCATCATGGCGTCAGCGACCTTATCGCCGGCACGACCCCAGATATCCACCACCTTGTTATAACGCTCACCCTGAGTCACCAGGCCAGAAACATACTGGTCTTCGATTTCCTTGACTTCAGATTCGGCAGCCGCAATCAACTGTTCTTTCTCAGGCGGTACCAGCATGTCGTTGATGCTGATGGAAATACCAGCACGCGTAGCATAGCTGTAACCGGTGTACATCAGCTTGTCCGCAAAAATAACGGTTTCGCGGATGCCCACCTTACGGAAGCTGGCATTAATAAGCTTGGAAATTTCTTTTTTCTTCAGTGCCTTGTCAATCACGCTGAATGGCAGGCCAGCTGGCAGAATTTCCGACAGCAGAGCACGGCCAACCGTAGTTTCGTAACGGGTGATCTTTTCGCGCTTCTGACCATCGACTTCCATATCGAATTCGCGGATACGCACAGTGATACGTGCGTGCAAATCGATCAGACCGCCATCGTACACACGTTGAACTTCAGCAACGTTGGCAAAGCGCATGCCTTCGCCGCGTGCGGCTTTTTTCTCGCGGGTCATGTAGTACAGACCCAGCACGATATCCTGCGAAGGCACAATGATAGGCTCGCCGTTGGCTGGAGACAGCACGTTGTTGGATGCCAGCATCAGTGTGCGGGCTTCCATTTGCGCTTCCAGGCTCAAAGGCACGTGAACCGCCATTTGGTCACCGTCAAAGTCGGCGTTAAACGCGGCGCAGACCAGAGGGTGCAATTGAATGGCCTTGCCTTCAATCAGCACAGGTTCAAATGCCTGAATACCCAAACGGTGCAGCGTAGGTGCACGGTTCAGCAAGACCGGATGCTCGCGAATCACGTCTTCCAGGATATCCCAGACTTCTGGACCTTCCTCTTCAACCTTCTTCTTGGCGGCCTTGATAGTCGTGGCCAGACCCAATACTTCCAGCTTGTGGAAAATGAATGGCTTGAACAGTTCCAGCGCCATCTTCTTAGGCAGACCGCACTGATGCAGCTTAAGCTGCGGACCCACCACGATCACGGAACGACCAGAGTAGTCAACGCGCTTACCCAGCAAGTTCTGACGGAAACGACCGCCCTTACCCTTGATCATGTCGGCCAGTGACTTCAGAGGGCGCTTATTGGCGCCTGTCATGACCTTGCCGCGACGACCGTTGTCCAGCAACGAGTCAACCGCTTCCTGCAGCATGCGCTTTTCGTTACGCACAATGATTTCAGGGGCCTTCAGTTCCAGCAGGCGCTTCAGACGGTTATTACGGTTAATCACGCGACGATACAGATCGTTCAGATCGGAAGTAGCGAAACGGCCGCCATCCAAAGGAACCAGTGGGCGCAGTTCTGGTGGCAGCACAGGCAGCACTTCCAGAATCATCCACTCAGGCTTGATGCCAGACTTCTGGAATGCTTCCAGTACCTTCAGACGCTTGGCGATCTTCTTGATCTTCGCTTCGGAACCGGTTTCGCCCAGTTCACGACGCAGCTTTTCAATTTCCGTGTGCACATCCATGGTACGCAAGAGTTCGCGCACAGCTTCAGCACCCATCACGGCATTGAATTCATCGCCGTGCTCTTCTACTTTAGCCAGGTAGTCGTCTTCCGTCAGCAATTGGCCGCGTGTCAGCGGGGTCATGCCTGGATCAATCACGATATATGCTTCGAAGTACAGCACGCGCTCGATATCGCGCAAGGCAATATCCAGCACCATGCCCAAACGGCTTGGCAAGGACTTCAGGAACCAGATATGGGCTACCGGCGAAGCCAACTCGATGTGAGCCATGCGTTCACGACGTACCTTGGACAAGGTGACTTCAACGCCGCACTTTTCGCAGATGACACCGCGATGCTTCAGGCGTTTGTACTTGCCGCACAAGCATTCATAGTCCTTGATCGGGCCAAAAATCTTGGCGCAGAACAGACCATCACGCTCTGGCTTGAACGTACGATAGTTGATGGTTTCTGGCTTTTTAACTTCGCCATAGGACCAGGAGCGGATTTTTTCAGGAGAAGCCAGCGCGATCTTGATCGCATCAAATTCTTCTTCCTGTGTTACCTGCTTAAATAAGTCTAATAGAGCTTTCACGCGGATTCTCCTTAATTACGGTCCAGGTCAATATCGATAGCGAGCGAGCGAATTTCCTTCACCAGCACGTTGAACGACTCCGGCATGCCGGCATCGATCTTGTGCTCGCCCTTGACGATGTTCTCGTAGACCTTGGTACGGCCGGATACGTCATCCGACTTAACCGTGAGCATTTCCTGCAGGGTGTACGAAGCACCATAGGCTTCCAGTGCCCAAACTTCCATTTCACCGAAGCGCTGACCACCAAACTGCGCCTTACCGCCCAATGGCTGCTGAGTAACCAGCGAGTATGGACCAGTAGAACGTGCATGCATCTTGTCATCTACCAAGTGATGCAGCTTCAGTACGTGCATGTAGCCAACCGTCACTGGACGCTCGAATGGCTCACCGGAACGGCCGTCAATCAGCTTGACCTGGGTCTTGCCAGCCGCAAACTGCAGCTGCTGTGTGCGGGCATCATCATCCGGGAAAGCCAGATCCAGCATGTCACGAATGTCTTGCTCGGTTGCACCGTCAAACACTGGCGTTGCAAATGGCACACCACGTTCCAGATTGCGGGCAAGTTCGAATACTTCTTCGTCGGTCAGCGACTTGATGTCTTCTTTCTTGCCGTTGCTGTTGTTGTAAATCTGGTCGATGAACTTACGGATTTCATTGGCCTTGGTTTCTGCCTGCAGCATTGCACCAATACGCATGCCCAAGCCCTTGGCAGCCCAACCCAAGTGAACTTCGAGAATCTGACCGATGTTCATCCGTGAAGGCACGCCCAGCGGGTTCAGCACGATATCCATAGGAGTACCGTCTGCCATGTGTGGCATATCTTCTACTGGCACAATCTTGGAAACCACACCCTTGTTACCGTGACGGCCGGCCATCTTGTCACCAGGCTGAATACGACGCTTAACAGCCAGGTAAACCTTGACCATTTTCTGCACGCCTGGAGGCAACTCATCGCCCTGAGTCAGCTTGCGCTTCTTCTCTTCGAACTTGCTGTCAAACTCAACGCGGGCTTGTGCCAGACTGTCCTTCAGCTGTTCAAGTTGGCGGGCAGCTTCTTCGTCAGACAGGCGAATATCAAACCAGTCATAACGACCAATGCTTTCCAGATACTCAGCGGTGAGGGTCTCACCCTTCTTCAGCTTGTTAGGACCACCCGTAGCTACCTTGCCTTCGATCAGGCGACGGATACGGCCGAATGCATCGTCTTCCACAATACGCATCTGGTCAGCCAGATCCTGCTTGTAGTGACCCAGCTGATCATCAATGATCTGCTGTGCACGCGTGTCGCGATCAATGCCTTCACGGGTGAAGACTTGTACGTCGATAACGGTACCTGACATGCCGGAAGGCACGCGCAGGGAAGTATCCTTAACATCTGAAGCCTTCTCACCGAAGATGGCGCGCAGCAGCTTCTCTTCTGGCGTCAGCTGGGTTTCACCCTTGGGTGTTACCTTGCCGACCAGCACGTCGCCTGCTTCCACTTCCGCACCGATGTAGATGATGCCGGACTCATCCAGACGACCAAGCATGCGCTCGGACAGGTTGGAGATGTCACGTGTAATTTCTTCTGCACCCAGCTTGGTGTCACGGGCAACCACGGACAACTCTTCGATATGGATCGAGGTATAACGGTCATCTGCCACTACGCGCTCGGAGATCAGAATTGAGTCTTCGAAGTTGTAACCATTCCATGGCATAAAGGCGACCAGCATGTTCTGGCCCAGCGCCAATTCACCCATGTCGGTAGATGCGCCGTCCGCAATCACGTCACCGCGAGCCAGCACGTCACCAATCTTGACCAGCGGACGCTGGTTGATGTTGGTGTTCTGGTTGGAACGGGTGTATTTGATCAGGTTGTAAATGTCCACGCCGACTTCGCCAGCAGCCGCTTCGGCATCATGCACACGCACCACGATACGGCCAGAGTCCACGTAATCGACGATACCACCGCGGCGGGCTTGTACAGTCGTGCCGGAGTCTACCGCTACGGTACGCTCAATGCCGGTACCCACGATCGCTTTTTCAGCACGCAGACATGGTACTGCCTGACGTTGCATGTTGGCGCCCATCAATGCGCGGTTGGCGTCATCGTGCTCCAGGAACGGAATCAGGGAAGCAGCTACCGACACAATCTGACCAGGGGCCACGTCCATGTATTGCACGCGATCAGGCTGTGCCATGGTGAATTCATTGTGGTACCGGGCAGAGATCAGTTCTTCCTTGAACTGGCCATTCTTATCCAGCTCAGAGTTAGCCTGGGCGATCATGTATTGGCTTTCCTCAATCGCAGAGAGGAAGTCAATCTTGTCACTTACCTTGTTCCCATCAACACGACGGTAAGGCGTTTCCAGGAAACCATACTGATTGGTGCGTGAGTACAGCGCCAACGAGTTGATCAGACCAATGTTTGGACCTTCAGGCGTTTCAATCGGACATACACGGCCGTAATGGGTCGAGTGTACGTCACGCACTTCAAAGCCAGCACGTTCACGGGTCAAGCCGCCTGGGCCCAGAGCAGAAACACGACGCTTGTGGGTAATTTCCGACAGCGGGTTGGTCTGGTCCATAAACTGGGAAAGCTGAGACGAACCGAAGAACTCACGGATCGCGCTCGACACCGGCTTGGCATTGATCAGATCGTGCGGCATCAGGTTGTCAGATTCAGCCTGCGACAAACGCTCCTTAACGGCACGCTCCACACGAACCAGACCTGCACGGAACTGATTTTCGGCCAATTCACCAACGGAACGGATACGACGATTACCCAGATGGTCAATATCGTCAATTTCGCCACGGCCATTGCGCAATTCAACCAGAACCGCAATAACGGCCAGAATATCTTCGTTGGAGAGAACCGGAGCACCTTCAGCACCACGTGCACCTGATTTTTCATAGAAGCGACGCAACCAGGCAGCAGTGCGCTCTTCAATCTTTTCAGGGAATGCACGACGGTTGAATTTCATGCGACCAACGGTCGACAGGTCATAGCGCTCTTCATTGAAGAACAGGCCATCGAACAGGGCTTCTACAGCATCTTCAGTAGGTGGCTCACCAGGACGCATCATGCGATAGATCGCAACGCGTGCGCTGTATTGGTCAGGGATTTCATCAATCCGCAAGGTTTGCGAAATGTAATCACCATGATCCAGGTCATTGGCATACAGAGTATTAATCTTGCCAACCTTGGCTTCACGCAACTTCTCAAGCAAAGACTCGGTGATTTCGTCGTTGGCATTCGCCACAACTTCACCGGTTTCCTTGTCGATAATGCCGGAGCTTAATGCACGGCCGAGTACAAACTCTTCAGGCACATTGATCTTGCTGATGCCAGCTTTTTCCATGTCGCGGATATGCTTGACGGTAATGCGCTTATCCTTGGCGACAATCACATTGCCGCTGCCGTCGATGATGTCGAACTTGGCGACTTCACCGCGCAGGCGCTCGGGCAACAGTTCAAACTGCACACCCTTGGCGCTGATATGGAACGTGTCCAGATCGTAGAACGTTTCCAGAATCTGCTCTGGTGTAAAGCCCAGGGCTTTCAGCAGAATGGTCACTGGCATCTTGCGACGACGGTCAACGCGGAAATACAGGTAGTCCTTTGGATCAAACTCAAAGTCGAGCCAGGAACCACGGTAAGGGATGATACGAGCCGAGAACAGCAGTTTGCCCGAGCTATGGGTTTTACCGCGATCATGCTCGAAGAATACGCCAGGGCTACGATGCAACTGGGACACGATAACGCGCTCAGTGCCGTTGATAACAAACGAGCCATTCTCCGTCATCAGGGGCAGTTCGCCCATGTAGACTTCCTGCTCCTTGACTTCCTTCACGGTAGGCTTGGAAGCTTCTTTATCCATGATTGTTAGGCGGACCTTGACGCGCAAAGGTGCGGCGTAGGTCAGGCCACGTTGCTGACATTCCTTGACGTCAAAAGGCTCTTGACCCAAGGTATAGCTGACGTAATCCAGACGGGCATTGCCGGAATGGCTAACAATAGGGAAAACCGAGTTGAACGTGGCTTGCAATCCTGCATTTTCACGCTTGTCGACGGGCACATTAGCCTGCAGGAAAGCCGCATACGACTCCAATTGCATGGCGAGCAGGTAAGGTACTTCCTGCACGCTTTCACGCTTGGCAAAACTTTTACGTATACGTTTTTTCTCGGTAAAGGAATAGCTCATAGCATCTCCTGAGAGGGGGTAGAAGGTAGAAAACAGAGTGCTAAAAATAACCCTCTGTTTTATATCTTCTTAAAATGGTGAAGGCTGACGGTCTCCCGTCAGCCTGTGCACCACAGTATTACTTATTACTTAACTTCGGCCTTAGCGCCAGCTTCTTCCAGCTTCTTGGCGGCAGCATCGGCATCAGCCTTGGATACGCCTTCCTTAACAGCCTTAGGAGCACCGTCAACCAGGTCCTTAGCTTCCTTCAGACCCAGGGAAGTCAGTTCGCGAACAGCCTTAATAACGTTCACTTTGTTGTCGCCAGCGGAAACCAGAATTACGTCGAATTCAGTTTTCTCTTCAGCGGCAGCAGCGCCGCCTGCAGCAGGAGCTGCAGCAACAGCTACAGCAGCAGCTGCAGCAGATACACCAAACTTCTCTTCCAGATCCTTGATCAGTTCGGACAGTTCCAGAACGGTCAACGACGCGATTGCGTCAAGAATTTCTGCTTTAGATAATGCCATTTGTAATACTCCTGATAATTTGATTTTGATTAAGCTGCTTGTTTCTGGTCACGTACTGCAGCCAGACCGCGCGCAAACTTCGTAGGTACTTCATTAAGCGTACGTACAAAGGTGGCGATCGGGGCTTGCATGGTGCCCAGCAACTTGGCCAGCAACTCTTCACGGCTAGGCAACGACGCCAGGGCTTGAACTGCTTTCGCATCCATGACCTGGTTAGGCATTGCACCTGCCTTGATAACGAACTTGTCGTTGGCTTTGGCGAAATCACTCAATACCTTTGCCGCGGCAACTGGATCGGTAGAAATACCGAATACCAGAGGGCCGACCATTGCGTCAGCAAGACCGAAAAACGGGGTGCCATCAACAGCACGACGCACCAGCGTATTCTTCAGAACACGCAGATACACACCGGATTTTCTGGCTTGTGCACGCAGTTGGGTCATATCCCCTACTTCAATGCCACGATACTCAGCAAGAATGATTGCCTGTGCCGTTGCGACTTGCTCGCTGACCTCAGCAACCACTGCCTTTTTCTGCTCAAGATTAAGACTCAAGGTCTTCTCCTTCCGTTAATTAAGCATTTGCAGTTGCCCGCAAACACCTTCCCACGGCGACCTTTCATCAGGAATACACATTGTGTTGATATCCTGTTTCGGGTAACGCCATCTGCGTAGGATAGACAAGCCACCAACTTAAGCCTGCCCCGATTAAATCTCTTGCGAGATTCCTACGGTCTTTGATAACCCTGTGACGAATGTTCCCGCCACAGGCCCAAAGTTCTTTTAATGCCAGCCAGGCTGGCAAGTATTACATTAAGCGATGCTGGACTGATCAACACGCACACCAGCACCCATGGTGCTGGAAACCGAGACCTTCTTCAGGTAAACACCCTTGGAAGATGCTGGCTTGGCTTTGTTCAAAGCATCAACCAGTGCAGCCAAGTTGGCTTGCAGAGCGTCAACACCGAAAGAGGCACGACCGATAGTGCAATGCACGATACCGCCCTTGTCTGTACGATATTGGACTTGACCTGCCTTGGAATTCTTGACGGCAGTAGCCACGTCAGGAGTAACCGTACCAACCTTGGGGTTAGGCATCAGGCCACGTGGACCGAGCACTTGACCCAGGGCACCCACGATACGCATAGCATCAGGAGTCGCAATTGCAACGTCAAAGTCGAGCATGCCGCCCTTAACTTGTTCAGCCAGATCTTCAAAACCAACAATATCTGCACCTGCGGCTTTGGCTGCTTCAGCAGCGGCGCCTTGGGCAAATACAGCCACTCGCTTGGTCTTACCAGTGCCGTGTGGCAATACGAGAGCGCCACGAACCAGTTGGTCAGATTTACGTGCATCAATACCCAGATTGATAACAGCGTCTACCGACTCATCAAACTTGGCGGTTGCGGTTTCTTTTACCAGAGCCAGGGCTTCGGTGGCTGCGTAAACTTTATTACGGTCAACCTTGGCACGCAGAGCCTGCAAACGTTTAGAAATGTTAGCCATTTACACACCCTCCACTTCAATACCCATGCTGCGCGCGCTACCTGCAATGGTACGAACAGCCGCATCCAGATCACCTGCTGTTAAGTCAGGTGCTTTAGTCTTAGCAATCTCTTCGGCTTGAGCGCGAGTGATCTTGCCAACCTTATCGGTATGAGGACGTGGGGAACCCTTATCAATCTTCGCTGCCTTCTTGATCAGAATGGTAGCGGGAGGGGTCTTCATTACGAAGGTGAAGCTCTTGTCCGCGAATGCAGTGATGACCACTGGAATTGGCAGACCTGGCTCCAGACTCTGCGTAGCAGCATTGAATGCCTTGCAGAATTCCATGATATTCAAACCACGCTGACCCAGTGCTGGACCAACTGGTGGACTAGGATTGGCTTTGCCTGCAGGAATCTGCAGCTTGATATAGCCGACAACTTTCTTTGCCATTTTAAACTCCTCAATGGGTACAAGCGCTTTAGTTACAAAGCTCCCCGTCAATAAATGCAGCTTACGCTACAGCCACTGCGTCATTTTTAAAGACGCAAACAGGCCTGCCAAAGGCAAGCCTGAAATCTTAAACTTCTTTTTCTACCTGATCGAAATCAAGCTCTACTGGGGTGGCACGTCCGAAGATTACGACAGAGACACGCAACTTGCTCTTTTCGTAGTTAATGTCTTCAACATTGCCAGAAAAATCTTTAAAGGGTCCGTCAATAACTCGTACTGACTCACCTTTTTCGAAGGTAAGCTTCTGGGTGGGGTTACTCTTACTCTCATCCATACGCTGAAGGATAATCTCAACTTCCTTATCCTTGATCGGGGTAGGCTTGAGAGCTGTACCACCGATAAACGCTGTCACTCGCGGAGTGCTCTTAACCAAATGCCAGGTATCGTCGTTCATCTGCATTTGCACCAACACATACCCAGGGTAAAGCTTGCGCTCACTAATGGCCTTCTGGCCATTTTTCATCTCAATCACTTCTTCAACAGGGACGAGAATCTGACCAAACATATCCTGCAAATCCGAACGAGCAATACGCTCTTCCAGCCCACGCTGAACGGATTTTTCAAAGCCAGAAAAGGCTTGCACTGCATACCATCGCATACTCATCTTAGGCGCCCCTTCCCATCAGCATTTTCACACCCCACAAAAAGCCAATGTCAACCAGCCATAGAAAGACCGCCATCACCATTACCAGCACAAAGACTGCAACGGTAGTCTGTATTGTCTCTTTACGCGTTGGCCAAACGACGCGACGTGCTTCAGCAGCTGAATCTTGCACAAACGCAAAAGCCTCACGCCCCAAAGGCGTGGACCAGAAAACAACGACAGCAGCAATAATCCCGGCCAATACAGCCAGGATTCGCACAACCAGCGCATGCTCAGACAGCAAATAAAAGCCTGCCACGCCTGCAGCGACAAGTATCAAAGCAAGCACAAGCTTAATTTTATCAATCATATATGTTGCGCACTTAATGTTGTAATGGCAGGCCAGGAGGGTCTCGAACCCCCAACCCTCGGTTTTGGAGACCGATACTCTGCCAATTGAGCTACTGGCCTAAAACTCTGGAGAACGCACAAGGGCTGCAACGATGGACATCGCGCAGCCCCAGTCAGATCAGAAACGATTACTCAATAATTTTCGCGACGACACCGGCACCAACGGTACGGCCACCTTCACGAATCGCAAAGCGCAGACCGTCTTCCATCGCGATCGGGGCAATCAGTGCCACGGTGATGGATACGTTGTCGCCTGGCATTACCATTTCGGTACCTGCTGGCAGTTCTACTGCACCAGTTACGTCAGTGGTACGGAAGTAGAACTGTGGACGGTAGCCATTGAAGAATGGGGTGTGACGGCCGCCTTCGTCCTTGCCCAGCACGTAGATTTCTGCGCTGAACTTGGTGTGTGGCTTGATCGAACCGGTCTTGGCCAATACTTGACCACGCTCAACTTCTTCACGCTTGGTACCACGCAGCAGTACGCCAACGTTGTCGCCTGCTTGACCTTGGTCCAGCAGCTTGCGGAACATTTCTACGCCGGTGCAGGTGGTCTTCAGGGTTGGCTTGATACCTACGATTTCTATTTCATCGCCAACCTTCACAATACCACGCTCGATACGGCCAGTAACGACAGTACCGCGACCAGAGATGGAGAATACGTCTTCTACTGGCATCAGGAAGGTGCCGTCAACAGCACGCTCTGGGGTTGGGATGTAGCTGTCCAGCGCATCTGCCAAACGGAAGATGGCAGGTTCGCCGATTTCGGATTGGTCGCCTTCCAGTGCCTTCAGGGCGGAACCCTTGATCACAGGGATGTCATCGCCTGGGAAGTCGTACTTGGAGAGCAGTTCGCGGATTTCCATTTCAACCAGCTCGAGCAGCTCGGCGTCATCCACCATGTCAGCCTTGTTCATGAACACGACGATGTAAGGTACGCCAACCTGACGTGCCAGCAGGATGTGCTCACGGGTTTGTGGCATTGGGCCGTCAGCCGCGGAACAGACCAGAATCGCGCCGTCCATCTGCGCAGCACCGGTAATCATGTTCTTAACATAGTCGGCGTGACCTGGGCAGTCTACGTGAGCGTAGTGGCGAGTTGCAGTTTCGTATTCAACGTGCGCTGTGTTGATGGTAATACCACGTGCCTTTTCTTCTGGCGCCGCATCGATCTGGTCGTATGCCTTGGCTTCACCACCAAACTTCTTCGACAGAATTGTCGTGATCGCCGCTGTCAGCGTCGTCTTACCATGGTCAACGTGACCAATCGTGCCTACGTTGACGTGCGGCTTCGTCCGCTCAAATTTACCTTTTGCCATTACCGTTTCCTTTAACCGACTTTATCAAGTTAATGAAGTGGTGCCCATGGCGGGAATCGGACCCGCGACCTCTCCCTTACCAAGGGAGTGCTCTACCACTGAGCCACATGGGCGCTTTACTAAATTCTTACTTAAACTGGAGCGGGCGACGAGGTTCGAACTCGCGACATCTTGCTTGGAAGGCAAGTGCTCTACCAACTGAGCTACACCCGCGCGCCTCGCCAGTTATCAACGCTGGCTCCAACTTTAAATTTGGTGGAGGGGGAAGGATTCGAACCTTCGTACTCTGAGAGAACGGATTTACAGTCCGTCGCCTTTAACCACTCGGCCACCCCTCCAAACCGAACCCGAGATTATGCTGACAATTTCACGTACTGTCAAACCCTAACTGGGCGGTAACTGGTGCCGGATGTCGGAATCGAACTGACGACCTTCGCATTACAAGTGCGCTGCTCTGCCAACTGAGCTAATCCGGCGTAAAACTTATTTAATCTTTTTTGACCAACGTCAGAGAAGGCTTTTTTACTTCTTTAGGCGCCTGAGGCTTTTCAACAGCTTCAGACTGACTTACCTGATCAGGTTTATCCTCAACAGGCTCAGCCTCAAAAAACATGCCCTGACTATTTTCGCGAGCGAAGATACCACGAACCGCGCCAATTGGCACGTAAATATTTTGCGATGCACCAGAAAATCTTGCTGAAAAACTGATTGCAGTGTTATCAATCACCAAGTCCTTGGTGGCTGAATAATTGATATTTAACACTATTTCGCCATTCTTTACGTATGCCATTGGCACTCGGGTATTTTCATCCACCGCCACTAGCAAATGTGGCGTAAATCCATTGTCCACGCACCACTCATGCACGGCGCGTATCAGGTAGGGCTTAGTGGATGAAACATTTTCCATGACCTTACTTCCGCATTGCTTTTTCGGAAGGGGTCATCGCCTCGATGTAAGCCGGGCGAGAGAATATACGTTCTGCGTACTTAAGTAAAGGCGCAGCTTGCTTTGGCAGCTCAATTCCATAATGCCCAAGACGCCATAAGAGCGGTGCAATGGCTACATCCAGCATGGAAAATTCGTCGCCCAGAATATATTCCTGGCGGCTGAACAAAGGCACGATCTGCGTCAGATTGTCTCGAATAATCAAGCGCGCCTTGTCAGCCAGCTTCTGATTGCCAGACTCAATATCTTTGATATGACTGAACAACTGCTCTTCAAAGTTGTGAAGAAACAATCTGGCACGTGCTCGCATGACAGGGTCAGCAGGCATAAGCTGAGGATGAGGAAAACGCTCGTCAATATATTCATTGATGATGTTTGCCTGCTGCAAGACCAAATCACGCTCAACGAGGACAGGGACTTCATTGTGCGGATTGATTACGGCCAGATCTTCTGGCTTGTTGGCAAGATCCACGTCGATCACTTGGAAATCCATGCCTTTTTCAAATAGCACAATGCGGCAGCGGTGGCTGTATGGATCAGTAGTTCCAGAATACAAAGTCATCATGATGTTGTTTCCTTACAAAACAAAAAAGCGGGATTGCCCGCAAAGGCAATCCCGCCTTGAATAGAACGTTAGTGTATATCTTTCCAGAATTCTTTTTTCAGATAGTACGCGACGATGAAAAGCAAACCCAGGAACAGGATCACGATTAATCCCAATTGCAGGCGCAGACCTTTAGCAGGCTCGCTCATGAATACCAGGTAATTCACCAGGTCAGCGACCATCGCGTCATACTGAGCAGGCTCAAGCACTCCTGGCTTGGTCAGCACCAGCGTATGCTTCTCGACCTCATGGCCGTGCTCATCCACTGTTTTCTGAACCTTGAGAGTTTGCTCACCCTGCAACTGCCATAGCACGTGCGGCATAGCCACTTTGTCATAGACAGTATTGTTCCAGCCTGTCGGACGAGTATCGTCACGATAGAAGCCTCTCAAGTAGCTGTACAGCCAGTCAGGTCCGTTTGCATATGCACGCGCCTGCACCGAGAGATCCGGAGGTGTTGCTCCAAACCAGGATTTGGCATCGCGCTTAGGCATGGTGACAGTCATCGTGTCGCCCACCTTCTCACCGGCAAACATCAGGTTTGATTTGATTTCAGCATCGCTCAAACCAATGTCTTTAAGCCGGTTGTACCGCATATAGGCAGCGCTGTGACAGCTCAGGCAGTAGTTTACAAATGTCCTGGCGCCACGCTGCAGCGAAGCCTGATTATTGGGATCGATAGGCGCATGATCAAGATGCACACTCTCATTTGCCATCACCAAGGCAGGCAATAACAGGCCGACCAACAATAATACCTTTTTCATTATCCTGTTACCCTTTCTGGAACTGGCTTGGTCTTATCGATGCTGGTATACCAAGGCATCAAGATAAAGAACAGAAAGTAAACTGCAGTGAAAATTCTAGCTACCACCGTTGCACGGTCCGCACCGCCCACGATAAATGTTGAGGGATCAAACACCCCCCAGACATTCGAAGGCTCGGTACCCAGATAACCCAGAATCAAAAAGCTCACTACAAACAATGCCAGCCACACCTTGTAGATAGGACCGCGATAGCGTATCGACTTCACGGGACTACGATCCAGCCAAGGCAGCAAGGCGAAAATCACGACGGACAGACCCATGGCAGCAACGCCAGGGAACTGCGAATTCATGATGGGCGGCACCGCACGCAAAATAGAGTAATAAGGCGTGAAATACCAAACGGGCGCAATGTGCGCTGGTGTTTTTAACGGGTCAGCCGGAATGAAGTTATTTGCTTCCAGGAAGTAGCCGCCCATTTCCGGCGCAAAGAAGATAATGGCCGAAAACACGATCAGGAAAACTGACACACCGACAATATCCTTCACCGTGTAATACGGATGGAAAGGAATACCGTCCAGTGGGATACCGGTTTCAGGATCTTTGTGCTTCTTGATTTCAACACCGTCCGGGTTATTAGAGCCCACCTCATGCAGAGCAATGATATGCGCAGCCACCAAACCCAGCAGCACCAAAGGAAGAGCAATTACGTGGAACGCGAAGAACCGGTTAAGGGTCGCGTCAGACACCATGTAATCACCGCGCAGCCAAAGTGAAATATCTGGCCCAACAAACGGGATAGAGGTAAACAGATTGATAATCACCTGAGCACCCCAGTAGGACATCTGCCCCCATGGCAACAGATAGCCGAAGAATGCCTCACCCATCAGCGCAAGGAAAATCCCTACACCGAACAGCCATATCAGTTCACGAGGATTCCGATAAGACCCGTAGATCAGACCACGGAACATATGCAGGTAGACCACCACGAAGAACATGGAAGCCCCGGTTGAGTGCATGTAGCGAATCAACCAGCCCCAGGAAACGTCACGCATGATGTACTCCACCGAAGCAAAGGCGAGCTCTGCATCAGGTTTGTAATTCATCGTGAGAAAAATGCCAGTAACGATCTGCAGCACCAACACCAACAGTGCCAATGAACCGAAGAAATACCAGAAGTTGAAGTTCTTGGGAGCGTAATACTCTGAGAGGTGAGCTTTCCAGTTGGCCGTCAATGGAAAACGGTCATCTACCCACCCGAGCAAACCAGTTAAATATTTTTGCATGATTACGCGGCCCCCTTATCGTCTTCACCAATCAACAGCAGATTGTCGTTGAGGTATTTGTGTGGAGGCACCACCAGATTGATAGGTGCGGGAGAGCCTTTGAATACACGACCCGCCAGATCAAAACGGGAACCATGGCAAGGACAGAAAAAACCGCCCGGCCAATCTGCGCCCATTTCGTTACCAGCTTGTAATTTGGGGGATGGTGAACAGCCCAGGTGAGTACATATACCCACCAGCACCATCAAATTCGACTTGATCGAACGTGAAGCATTCTGGCAATACGCAGGCTGCTGCGTGGTGACTTCCAGCTTGGGATCAGACAATTTGTCATCATGCTGGGTCAATGCGGCCATCATTTCCTGGCTACGATTGATCAGCCATACTGGCTTACCGCGCCACTCGACGGTGATCATGGCGCCCGACTCGATCTTGCTGATATCAGCCTCGACTGGAGCACCCGCTGCCTTTGCTCGCTCGCTTGGCAACATACTTGTAATAAAAGGAACTGCAACAGCCGCGGCCGCCACACCTCCCACTGCGGTAGTCGCTGCGATTAAAAAGCGCCGCTTCCCCTGATCCACTTGTTGATTCGCCATCACATTCCCTTAAATTTAATGCGACTTGCTCTAATACAGTTAATTAGCGCGCCATTTTACAGCGTTCAGAGAAAAACTTAAACCTAAAACCGCGGCTTATACAGGGTTATTGATTTCGATGTAGTGATGCTCCAGATTGAATCGATTTTGGAGATGTGCGCCCAAGGCCTGAATGCCATAACGCTCCGTCGCGTGATGTCCCGCCCCAATATAAACTACCCCGGCCTCATTAGCGAGATGCAAGTTTTGCTCCGACACCTCCCCACTGATGTACGCGTCTACGCCCAATGCAATGGCTTGTTCCATATAACCTTGCGCACCCCCTGTACACCACGCCACCTTGTGAATCGCTTTCTCACCAGGCCCCAACAATATCGCCTCGCGATTCAAAATGCTGGATATATGCTGCCGCAACATGCTACCCGTCATCTCAACCGCAGTTCTGCCGTAGGCAATCAGGTCCTGCTCCCCGGTCCAACCATCGATAACGAATTCCAATTGTCTCGCCAGTTGTGCGTTGTTTCCCAATTCCCGATGAGCGTCTAGAGGAAGATGATAGGCTGCCAATGACATCCCGCTTTCCAACAGAAGCTTGATACGTTTTTGCTTTATTCCCACGATTCGCGCATCTTCGTTGCGCCAGAAATATCCGTGATGCACCATCACCAAGTCGGCCTCCTGCTCTCTGGCCGCCTCCAGCAGCGAAAGCGATGCCGTCACACCTGTCACCACGCGCGTGACTTCAGACCGCCCCTCCACTTGCAGCCCATTTGGGCAATAATCCTTGAACCGCGCTACCTGAAGAATTTGTCCGGTATAATCTAACAACTCATTCAATTTCATTTTTCTGTATCCATTTTCGGAAAAACTCATTTAGATCATGCGCAAACTTTGGCTCATTTTTGCACAGACTGTCACCATCAGTCTCGCTGTCATTTTTGTCGCTCAACAATTTTATCCAGATTTGTTCACTCACAGCGCCAAACCGCTGGTCGTCAATGAGGCACCTGCCACCCCAGCCTCCTCCATACCGCCCGGGTCTTACAGTGCTGCCGCAAAGAAGGCCATGCCTTCCGTTGTTAACATTTTTACCAGCAAAAAGGCTGAGGCAAATCCATCTCAACCTTTCATGGATGATCCACTTTTTCGTCATTTTTTTGGTGATCAGCAGGATGAGCAACCACAACGTGAGAACAGCCTGGGGTCTGGTGTTATCGTCAGCACCCAGGGGCTGATCCTGACTAATCACCACGTCATTGAATCTGCTGATGAAATCGAAGTCGCACTGGCTGATGGCAGAACAGTATCGGCACGCGTCGTTGGCACAGACCCCGAGACGGATTTGGCCGTGCTTAAAGTAGACGTAAAGAATCTGCCCGCGATTACGTTTGCCAAAGCGGATCAGATTAATGTTGGCGATGTGGTACTGGCGATTGGCAATCCGTTTGGCGTCGGGCAAACCGTGACGCAAGGCATTATTAGCGCGGTTGGTCGCAGCCACCTGGGCATTAATACTTTTGAGAACTTCATTCAGACCGATGCGCCGATTAACCCGGGCAACTCCGGAGGGGCATTGATAGACACAGATGGCAATCTGGTTGGTGTCAACAGCGCCATCTACTCGCGCAGTGGCGGGTCAATGGGGATTGGTTTTGCCATTCCAGTCAGCCTTGCCAAACAGGTTATGGAACAGATCATTCGTCAAGGCAGTGTAACGCGTGGCTGGATTGGCATTGAGGCTCAAGACATCACACCGGAACTGGCGGAGTCTTTCCGCCTGAAAGAGGTGCGTGGCTCACTGATTGCCGGCATATTGCGCGACAGCCCTGCCGAGCGAGCCGGCTTGAGACCCGGAGATATTCTTCTGGAAATTGACGGGCGCCAGGTTCAGGATAGTTCCAGCATGCTGAACCTGATCTCCAGTTTGAAACCCAACAAGAAAGCCGTACTGAAAATCTCGCGCGACCAGAGAGAATTTTCAGTGCCTGTTCTTATTGGCAAGCGCCCGCGTCCAACCGTCGTTCCTACCGAATAAGTCCCGGGCAACAAGCCCGGGAATATCCGCGCATTATTTGGCGCGGTTCGCATTGACCACGCAATACCCTACCCAATAGCTGACTACCACGATCGTCAGCACTATCGTCATGATGGAAGCAATTCCAACCCAGGATCCAAACAGTACTTTCAGCATTTCAATCTCCTTTTACCCTGTCATTGTTATAGGCAAATTGATCTTACGCCTGGCAAAAAACTTTTTAAAGACCTTTTTTTAAATATGGTTAAATAACCATGAATAAATTATGGTCGTATGCATTTTTGCAACGCTAAGGTAAAAAACTAATCAGCTTGAGTAGTACGAACGCGCAGGAATCCTGCGACGAGAATGCCGGCCTCGTATAGCAACCACAGAGGGACAGCCAGCATGACCTGGGATATGACATCTGGAGGGGTGAAAATGGCGCCAATGACAAAGGCTCCGACAATGACATAGGAACGTATATCTTTGAGCGTCTCAATATTGACCAGGCCAAAATACACCAATAACACGACAGCCACCGGCACTTCAAAGGCAATACCGAACGCCATGAAAAGCGTGATAACAAAGTCAAGATAGTTGCCGATATCAGTCATCACGGCGACGCCCTCAGGCGCTGTGCCGGCAATAAAGCCAAACACGACCGGGAACACCAGAAAATAAGCAAAGCACATCCCGGCGAAGAACAAGAGCGTGCTCGCCACGACCAGTGGCGCCATGAACCGCCGCTCATGGGTGTAAAGCCCAGGTGCAATAAATGACCAGACTTGATAAAGGGTGTGTGGCAGAGAGATAACAAATGCAGCCAGCATCGCCACTTTCATGGGCACAAAGAAAGGCGTGGTGACAGCTGTAGCAATCATTTGTCCGCCAGCCGGCAAATGACTCAATAATGGCTGTGCCAATAGCGTATAAATTTTATTGGCAAAAGGGAATAAGCCGATAAATACCAGCACCACTCCGATGACAATACGCAACAACCGGTTGCGCAACTCAATCAGATGCGAAATAAAGGTATCCGTCGTCGTCACTGTGGCTTGTGGGTGTCAGGTTGTACTAGGGGAGTAACGGCCTCGGGCGATGACTCAGGAGGAGGAATCATACTTTTTTCGACCTCCTTGAGCTGCTCATTGGCGCGAGACTGAAATTGATGCATATCTGCCTGGAGACGATCAGCCCCCTGCTTGATTTCCTGCTGCAACTTCTGCAAATCCTGAAATTGGAGCTCACGATCAATATCAGACTTTACATTGGCAACATAGCGTTGCAACCTGCCTGCGAGTAACCCCAATGTCCGTGCCACCTTGGGTAGTTTTTCCGGGCCGATCACAATCAAGGCAACTACGCCAATCACTAGCAGTTCGGAAAAAGCAATATCAAACACGGGTAGGTGACCGCTTTACTGCTTGGATTTCTGGGTCACTTCGCCCTCTACGGTATTGCTGGTTCCGCGATCATCCAAACTGCCCGGCTTTTGCGCGCCTTCATTCATGGCATCCTTGAAGTTTTTCACCGCGCCACCTACATCACTGCCCATATTGCGTAGCTTCTTGGTACCAAAAATCAGTACCACGATAACCAGCACGATCAACCAATGCCAAATACTGAATGAACCCATTTCAACTCTCCTGAATTTTAGCGCTAGGTTTTTGGCAGGGTAGTGCCGCCGCCAAAAACATGAACATGAATATGGAATACCTCTTGGCCACCTTCTCGCCCGGTATTGATCATGGTACGAAAACCGGCAAGGCCTTGCTCTTTGGCCAGCTTGGGGGCCAACAGCAACATTTTCCCCAGCAATGCCTGATGAGATGCGTCGCAGCTGGCCAATGATTCTATGTGCGCGCGCGGAACAATAAGAAAATGAACGGGGGCCAGAGGATTAATATCCTTGAATACCACCACGTCGTCATCTGCATAAATCTGGGTGGACGGAATGGCACCCGCGACAATTTTGCAAAAAATACAATCAGCACTCATTCCATGCTACTCCTTGCGTTGGGCTTTTTCTACCAGCCCAGAGAGGCCTTCGCGGCGGGCAAGCTCATCCAGCACATCCTGAGGCTCAAGCCCGGCATGCGCCAGCATGATCAAGGTATGAAACCAGAGATCGGCAGTTTCATAGATGATTTCATCTTTGTTGCCACCCTTGCCGGCAATGATGGTCTCCGCGGCCTCTTCGCCTACTTTCTTCAGGATACTATCCATGCCCTTGGCATACAGCTTGGCCACATAGGAGGCTGCCGGATCAGCTTGTTTACGCTGTTCCAGCAACTCGCCCAATCGGTTAAGTACATCACTCACGGTGGTAAATATCCCCAGGATTTTTGATAACGGGCTGGTCTATCACCCACTCAGTATCTGTCAGCTTCTGGAAAAAACAATTATGCCGCCCAGTATGGCAGGCAATGCCGCCCACCTGCTCGACACTGATGAGTACCACATCCTCATCGCAATCAAGGCGAATCTCATGCACCTTTTGCACATGACCGGATTCCTCACCCTTATGCCAGAGCCGATTGCGCGAGCGTGACCAATAAACAGCCTGCCCGGTTTCGGCAGTCAGGCGCAAGGCTTCGCGATTCATCCATGCGAACATCAGCACTTTGTTACTACCCACTTCCTGGGCAATAACGGGCACCAAGCCATCCGCTGTCCATTGCACTTTATCCAGCCATGCTACGCTCACAATCGCACCTCTATGCCATGGTCACGCATGTATTCTTTTGCCTGGCGTACGGTAAATTCACCATAGTGGAAAATACTAGCTGCCAGCACAGCGTCAGCGCCACCCTCTTGTACACCTTCAACAAGGTGCAATAGATTGCCCACACCTCCCGAAGCAATGATAGGGACACTGACCGCATCGCTGATCGCGCGATTCAAGGGCAGGTTAAAACCGATTTTGGTGCCATCGCGGTCCATACTGGTCACCAGCAATTCACCAGCACCAAGCGCAACCATTTTCTTTGCCCACTCAACAGCGTCAAGTCCCGTGGCTTTTCTGCCACCATGGGTAAACACTTCCCAATGATCGCCCACCTGCTTGGCATCAATCGCCACCACAATGCATTGCGAACCAAAGCGTCCTGCCGCGTCTGCCACCAATTGCGGATTGGTGACAGCGGAAGTGTTGATACTGACCTTATCGGCCCCGGCGTTCAACAAACGGCGGACATCGTCAACTTCGCGCACGCCACCGCCCACCGTCAATGGAATGAAGACCTGGGAAGCGACTTGCTCGATAATATTGAGAATTAAGCCGCGGTTGTCCGAACTGGCCGTGATATCCAGAAAAGTAAGCTCATCTGCGCCCTGATCATCATAGCGTTTGGCAATCTCAACCGGATCACCCGCATCGCGCAGCTCCAGGAAATTCACGCCCTTGACCACACGACCATCGGTCACGTCCAGGCACGGAATAATGCGCTTGGCCAGGCTCATCCGTTCAGCTCGTCTGCCAATGCTTGTGCGGCAGCAAAATCCAGCGTGCCTTCATAAATGGCGCGGCCGGTAATGGCTCCCATGATGCCTTCACTTTCCACGGCACACAGCTTATGCACATCTTCAAGATTGGTAATGCCGCCACTGGCAATGACCGGAATGGTCAGCGCTCGCGCCAATGCCACGGTTGCTTCAATGTTCACCCCGCTCAGCATGCCATCGCGACCGATATCGGTATACACCACGGCTTCCACGCCATAGCCTTCAAATTTCTGTGCAAGATCAATCACGTCATGCCCGGTGAGTTTGGACCAGCCATCTACCGCCACCTTGCCATCCTTGGCATCGAGGCCAACCATGATCTGACCAGGGAAGGCATAGCATGCCTCATGTAAAAACCCCGGATTTTTAACGGCAGCTGTGCCAATGATGACGTAATCGATACCATCGTCCAGATAACGCTCAATGGTCTCAAGATCACGGATACCACCGCCGAGCTGAATTGGGATTTCTCCACCAACCGCATCCACAATGGCTTTGATCGCGCCTTCATTCACGGGCTTTCCTGCAAATGCGCCATTAAGGTCAACCAGATGCAGACGTTTGCCGCCCTTATCTACCCAATGGCGCGCCATGGCACCCGGATCCTCGGAAAACACGGTGGCGTCTTCCATAAGGCCTTGTTTGAGTCGTACACAGTGACCGTCTTTCAGGTCGATGGCAGGAATAATCAGCATATTTTTTTAATAGATAGAAATTAAGGACGTCCGTCCCACGCAACAAAATTGGATAACAACTTCAGGCCGGCGTGCTGGCTTTTTTCTGGGTGAAACTGCACCGCAAAAATATTATCGCGCGCAATACAGCTGGTAAAGCGCTTGGGGTAATTGCTGTAACCCACCTCAATCCCGGCGTCCTCGGGAACGACATAGTAACTATGCACGTAATAGAAACGCGCGCCATCGGCGATATCGTTCCATATGGGGTGAGGACGGCTCTGATAAACCTCGTTCCAGCCCATATGAGGTACTTTTAACCGTGCGCCGTTTGCATCCACCATATCAGCATCAGCAAAGCGCTTAACATTCCCTGGCAAGATGCTCAGTCCAGCGGCATTGCCTTCTTCACTATGATCGAACAGGAGCTGCAGCCCGATACAGATGCCCAGAAAAGGCTTGTCGGCAGCCGCAGAAATCACCGCTTGGCGCAGGCCTCTGGCATCAAGCTCCCTGACACAGTCAGGCATGGCCCCCTGGCCAGGAAAGACCACACGCTCAGCCGCCGCAATGTCGGCAGGATCACTGGTCACGACCACCCGTTTACCGGGCGCCACATGCTCCAGCGCCTTGGATACGGAGCGCAAATTGCCCATGCCATAATCCACAACAGCAATATCGATCATAGTCTGTGCTTAACAAAATCAGAAATATTGGGACTACCCAAAACTTATAAAGTGCCTTTAGTCGAAGGCATGATGCCGGTCATGCGGTCATCTGCTTCCACGGCCATACGCAAAGCGCGGCCAAAAGCCTTGAAAATCGTTTCTGCCTGATGGTGCGCATTGTCACCACGCAGATTATCGATATGCAGGGTCACCAGGGCGTGATTGACAAAGCCCTGGAAAAATTCGTGTATGAGGTCGACATCGAAGTCGCCTATGCGGGCGCGTGTAAACTCCACGCCGAATTCCATGCCGGGGCGGCCGGAAATATCCAGTACAACACGCGACAATGCTTCGTCCAACGGTACATAAGAGTGACCGTAACGACGTATGCCTTTTTTATCGCCTATTGCCTTGGCAAAAGCTTGACCCAGGGTAATGCCAATATCCTCGACAGTGTGATGCGCATCAATATGCAAATCGCCATTGGCAGACACTGTAATGTCCATCATGCCATGACGGGCAATCTGATCCAGCATGTGATCAAAAAAACCCAGACCGCTGGCGAGCTTGGATACGCCGGTACCATCCAGATTGATTGACACCGAGATTTGCGTTTCGAGGGTATTACGACTTACTTCGGCAATACGCATGGGAAGATCATTACTTTCTTGAGTTTCAAAAAACTAAAAACCGCCGCAGACCTTTGCAGCGACTGCGGCGGTTTGAGTTCCAGACGTGATATTTCGTCTTAGCTGAACAGTTTCTTCAACCAGCCGAACACGCCGCCGCTGGAAGTCGAACCTTTTGCCAGGCCGCTGATTTCAGCAGCAGCAGCAGCAGGGTCAGCAGCACCGTAGATAGCAGCACCAGCAACAACGATGTTGGCACCAGCATCCACTACTTGCTTAACAGTAGCTGGCTTGATACCACCAGCAACAGAAACCTTAACGCCCAGATTCAGACTGGATACCAGACCCAGGTCAGCAAATGGAGTTTGACCAGCAGCTTGTTGGTCCAGACCAGTGTGCACACCGATGATGTGCGCGCCCAGCTTTGCAACTTCCTTGGTACGTGCAGCTTTGTCAGCAACGTTGATCAGATCGATTTGAGCTTCTTTGCCATACTTGTTGGCAACATCAATTACACCCTTGATAGTACCGATATCGGCAGTACCCAGTACGGTGCAAATGTCAGCGCCAGCCTTGTAGAAAGGCTCAGCTTCGTAGTAGCCAGCATCCATGGTCTTCAGATCAACCAGAATCTTGTTATTCGGGAATTTAGCGCGCAGTGTTTGCAGCAGCTTGATACCGTTGTACTTGATACAAGGGGTACCGATTTCAAGAATATCTACATGGGGGGCTACTTTGGTAGCCAGTGCTACGGTTGCATCGAAATCCAATGAATCCAATGCCATTTGTACTGATGGTTGTGCCACGATACTTCCTCCGCTTAAGTTACAGGGTTATGATTTACTCACTCCGTAATGATACATTTTTTCTTGTGAATAGGGTAAATCGGTTGAATTTTAGCAATATTTTGCCATGATGCACCTTAAATGCATCATTAGGCAGCATCATAATCGCTTTTAAGTTCAGGTGGCGGAGAGAATGTCCTTCAAAGCGGCAATCAGTGCCTCACATTCCTCATCAGTTCCCACGGTAATGCGCATGAACTGATCAATACGGGCAGGCTTTTTAAAGTGGCGCACGATAATGCTGCGTTCACGCAATGCTGTCGTCAGACCTAAGGCGTCACAATGGGGGTGACGCGCAAAAATGAAATTGGCTCCGGAAGGCAATACTTCAAAGCCCAAGGCCTGCATGGCATCCACAATCTTTTCGCGGCTAGCCATCACGCGCTGACGCGTCGCCTCGAAGTAGGCAACATCCTCCATCGCAGCCACTGCTCCAGCACTGGCAAACCTGTCGATGGGGTAGGAGTTGAAGCTATCTTTCACCCGATGCAAGGCATCGATCAGCTCAGGATGACCCACCGCGTACCCGACACGCAAACCAGCAAGGGAACGTGATTTTGACAAGGTATGCGTCACCAACAACTGCGGATACGCATTGACCAGCGTTACGGCTGATTCACCACCAAAATCAATATAGGCCTCATCAACGACAACCACCGACTCGGTATTGGCATCCAGCAACCGGCGTATCTCGCTCAGCGCCAGCACACGCCCCGTGGGCGCATTGGGGTTGGGGAAAATAATCCCGCCATTCGCAACGCGATAATCATCCACGTTGATTTCAAAGGTTTGCGTCAATGGCACGGTCTGATAATCAATATCGTAGAGCCCGCAATACACCGGATAAAAGCTGTAGGTAATATCCGGAAATAACAAAGGAGCATCATGCTTGAGCAAAGCAAGAAACACATGTGCCAGCACCTCATCCGACCCATTGCCAACAAACACCTGTGCTGGCGTCAAGCCATGAAACTCGGCAATGGCCTGTTTCAGCCGGTCTGAATTGGGGTCCGGGTAAAGGCGCAGACTATCCGCAGCTTCGCCGCGCAAAGCCTCCAGCACCTTAGGGCTGGGGCCATACGGATTTTCATTGGTATTGAGCTTGATGAGGTTGGCAATTTTAGGCTGCTCACCCGGTGTATAGGGGGTGAGGCCGTGTACTACCTGGCTCCAGTATTTACTCATTTTTTAAGCCGGTACTCCGCAGAACGGGCGTGTGCTTGCAGGCCTTCGCCATACGCAAGGGTAGCGGCCACTTTGCCCAGTTTTTGCGCACCTTCGGCCGATACCATGATCAGGCTGGAGCGCTTCTGGAAATCGTACACACCAAGCGGCGAAGAAAATCTGGCCGTACGTGAAGTAGGCAACACGTGATTAGGTCCCGCACAGTAATCCCCCAGTGCTTCGCAGGTATCACGCCCCATAAAGATGGCACCGGCGTGTTTGATCTTCTTGCTGAAGGCCAGAGGATCATCCAGTGAAAGCTCCAAGTGCTCCGGAGCGATGTAATTGCTGATGCGAGCGGCTTCTTCCAGATCCTTCACCTGAATCAGCGCGCCACGGCCTTGCAGCGATGTCTTGATGATGTCCTTGCGCGGCATCTCTTCAACCAGACGTGCTGCACTGGCGGCGACCTTGTCGAGAAACTCGGCATCGGGCGATAACAAAATGGCCTGGGCAAGCTCGTCGTGCTCGGCTTGCGAAAACAAATCCATCGCCACCCAGTCCGGATTGGTCTTGCCATCACAGATCACGAGAATTTCAGAAGGTCCGGCCACCATATCAATACCGACTACGCCAAATACGCGACGCTTGGCAGCGGCCACATAGGCATTGCCAGGCCCGACAATCTTGTCTACCTGCGGTACGGTCTCGGTGCCATATGCCAGAGCTCCCACGGCTTGGGCGCCACCGATACAGAACACGCGATCCACGCCGCATACCGCCGCAGCAGCCAGCACCAGCTGGTTACGCTCACCATTGGGTGTCGGCACTACCATGATCAGTTCTTCTACCCCTGCCACCTTGGCTGGAATAGCATTCATCAGCACGGATGAAGGGTAGGCTGCCTTGCCGCCAGGCACATACAAGCCCACACGATCAAGCGGAGTGACTTGCTGTCCGAGCAAAGTGCCATCATCCTCGGTATAACTCCAGGACGACATCAACTGCTTCTCGTGGTAAAGACGCACGCGCTCAGCCGCTTGTTGCAATGCCTCGCGCTGGGCAGCCGGCAGTGCTTCCAGTGCGGAATGCAGTTCTACTTGGGAGATTTCCAGAGAGGAAAGACCTGCCACATCAAGATGATCAAAGCGCTTGGTGTACTCCAGCACAGCGGCATCGCCACGTTGTTTTACATTGCGCAAGATATCGGCAACCACCAGATCAATCTGGTCATCCTGAGCGGTCTCAAATGCCAGCAAGGCTTTGAGATCCGCATCAAAGGTCACATCGCGAGTAGAAAAGCGTCGAATATTCATTGTGTAGCCTTATTTCTTTCCATTTTCTGCCACTGCTTGGGCAAATGAATCCATGATTGGTTGCAGCTCGCCACGCTTCAGTTTGAGCGAAGCCTGATTCACCACCAGGCGAGAGCTGATATCGGCAATCTCTTCGACGGCCTTGAGCTGATTGGCACGCAATGTGCCACCGGTGCTCACCAGGTCAACAATCGCATCGGCCAGGCCGACCAATGGGCCCAGTTCCATCGAACCATACAACTTGATCAGGTCGACATGCATGCCTTTGTTGGCAAAATGCTCACGCGCCGTTTTCACATATTTCGTCACGACCTTGAGACGGGCACCGCGACGAATCGAACCGAAATAATCGAAATCCTCACGCACGGCGACCATCATCTTGCACCGGGCGATCTGCAGATCCAGCGGCTGATACAGCCCTTCGCCACCATGTTCAGTGAGCACGTCCTTGCCAGCAATGCCCAGATCAGCCGCGCCATATTGCACGTAAGTGGGAACATCGGTCGCCCGCACAATCAGCAAGCGGACGTCCGGACGGTTGGTCGGCAGAATCAGCTTGCGCGAGGCCTCTGGCGCTTCCAGGGCATGAATGCCCGCGGCCGCCAGCAGAGGGGTGGTCTCTTCAAAAATGCGGCCTTTGGATAGGGCAATGGTGATCATGAATTCAGTTCTCTGTTAATACGGTCATTCAATGGCAAAGCGCTTCAAGAAGTCCGCTTGACCTTGGCACCCAGCGCCGTGAGCTTCTCTTCGAGATTTTCATAGCCACGATCCAGGTGATAAATACGCTCGATTATCGTCTCGCCGCTGGCTACCAGCGCCGCCAGCACCAGGCTGGCCGAAGCGCGCAAGTCAGTCGCCATTACGGTAGCACCTTCCAGCTTGGGCACGCCGCGCACAATCGCCGTATTGCCTTCCACTTCAATCTGGGCACCCAGACGCTGCATTTCCTGCACATGCATGAAGCGATTTTCAAAAATAGTCTCTGTCACTTTAGCCACGCCATCCGCGATGGTATTCAAGGCCATCATTTGCGCCTGCATGTCCGTGGGAAAAGCGGGATGCGGCGCTGTGCGGATATTCACAGCCTTCAATTTTCCGTTACTTTTCACGGTGATGCTAGTTGCATCACTTTCCACTGTTACACCGGCATCGCGCAACTTTTCGATCACGGCATCCAGCAGATCTGCCCGTGCATTGTTCAATTTGACGCAACCACCGGTCATGGCGGCAGCCACCATATAGGTTCCTGCCTCGATACGATCGCATACCACCTGATGGTCGCAGCCATGCAAACGCTCCACACCGTGTATGGTAATGATGTCAGTACCAGCACCTTCAATACGCGCGCCCATTTTGATCAGGCAATCAGCAAGATCAACCACTTCGGGCTCTTTGGCGGCGTTCTCAAGCACCGTGGTCCCCTCGGCCAAACATGCGGCCATCATGAGATTTTCGGTACCGGTGACCGTGACCATATCCATGAAATAGCGTGCTCCCTTGAGCTTGCTGGCACGCGCCTCAATGTAGCCATGTTCAATATGGATCTCGGCGCCCATGGCTTGCAATCCCTTGATATGCAAATCCACAGGACGCGAACCAATGGCACAGCCGCCGGGCAACGACACACGGGCATGACCAAACCGGGCCAATAAAGGGCCCAGCACGAGGATGGAAGCGCGCATGGTTTTCACCATTTCATAAGGCGCTTCCTGGGTATGGATATGCGAAGCATCGAGGACGACACGATCTTCGGATCGGCTGGCCTGAACACCCATGTGTTCCAGCAAGGTAATGGTAGTCCCCACATCCTTGAGTTTGGCCACCGCGCTCAGTTTAAGCGGGGTTTCCGCCAGAAGCGAAGCGCAGAGAATCGGCAATGCCGCATTCTTGGCACCGGAAATGGTGATTTCCCCTTGTAGCGGAATGCCGCCTTCAATAACCAGCTTGTCCAAAATCCATCCCTAACTTTTATTGTCTAGCAACTGCCCGAAGATTCAGGCAGTAGCGGATTCCAGCATTTTTTGCAGCTCGCCCTGTTGAAACAGATCGCGCATGATATCAGCGCCACCCACGAACTCGCCCTTGATATAGAGCTGGGGAATGGTTGGCCAGTTAGCATAAACCTTGATGCCATCACGAATGGCAGGATCGGCCAGCACATCCACCGCCACGAAATCCTTTACACCACTCGCCTGCAGAATCTGCACGGCAAGACCGGAGAAACCGCATTGCGGAAACTTAGGCGTGCCCTTCATATAAAGCACCACGGGGTTTGCCGTGACCTGATTCTTGATCAATTCTTGAGTACTATCCATTTCAAACTCCTTAAAAAGCTTAAGTCGAAGCACGTTGCGCCCAGGTTTCGGGCGTGAAGGTGCGCATCGATAAGGCATGAATTTCCTGGCGCATGCGATCGCCCAAAGCCTGATAAACCAACTGGTGCTGCTGCACCATATTCTTGCCTGTAAAGGCAGCGCTCACGATCACCGCCTCAAAATGCTGGCCATCATTACCCAGCACTTGCACGTAATCACACGCCAGACCCTGCGTTATATAGGTTTTTACATCATCTGCGCTTAACATTTTAGCCCCTGAGCTTGTATCCGGATTTCAACATTCTGAGCGCAAGCCATGACAGCAGCAAGAAACTGACCCCGACCACCAGCAAACTGACGGCAGGAGAAATGTCGCCTTGCCCAAAAAACCCATACCGGAAGCCATCTATCATGTAGAAAAACGGGTTGAAATGGGAGACCGTCTGCCATACCGGCGGTAAGGAATGGATCGAGTAAAACACGCCAGAAAGGAATGACAGAGGCATGATAATAAAATTCTGGAATGCCGCCATCTGGTCAAACTTGTCCGCCCATATGCCAGCGATAATGCCAAACGCGCCCAGCAATGCACTCCCCAGAAACGCGAATGCCAGGATGAACCCCGGATGCGCAATCGGCAGATCAATGAAGATGATCGCCACCAGATAAATACATAGCCCCACCACCAAGCCACGAATTATGGACGCCGCCAGGAATGCCAGGAAAAACTCCAGATAAGACAACGGAGTCAACATCACAAAAATTATACTGCCCATCACCTTGGACTGGATAAGGCTGGATGAGCTGTTGGCGAAGGCATTCTGCAATACCGACATCATGATCAGGCCCGGGATCAGGAAGGCGGTGTATCCCACGCCGTCGTAAACCTGCACATGCTTGTCAAGCACATGGGAAAAAATCAGCAAGTACAGCAGCGCCGTCATGACCGGGGCTGCGACTGTCTGAAAACTGACGCGCCAGAAGCGTAGCAGCTCCTTTTTGAACAACGTCCAGGGACCGCGCATGCGTGCTGAGATGAGACTGCTCATGCGCGCCCCACCATATCGACAAACACATCCTCGAGATCAGCTTCCAGCAGCTGCATATCCGTAAACGTCAATTGCGACTGGCGAAGCTCCGCCAATACGTCCGCCACTTGGGCGACATCATTCAATGTAAAAGTGTAGACATCGCCATCACGATGACGCACCAGCGCAGCGATGCCAACGGGCAGCACACTGCCAGGCGCCATGGTGACGCGCAGCTGCTTGCCAGGAATCTGCTTGAGCAGATTCGCCGTGGTGTCCAGCGCAACAATCTGGCCCGACTTCATCATGGCAACGCGCGAACAGAGCACTTCAGCCTCTTCCAGATAATGCGTGGTGAGAATGATGGTATGGCCTTCGCGATTGAGGCGCTGAATGAACGCCCACATGGTCTGGCGCAATTCCACGTCGACGCCCGCGGTTGGTTCATCCAGCACGATAACGGGGGGCTTGTGGGCCAGCGCCTGTGCAATCAATGCCCGACGCTTCATGCCACCAGACAGGCGACGCATGTTGACGTGGGCCTTGTCGGTCAGTCCCAGGGACTCAATCACTTCATCCACCCAGGCGTCATTTTCTGGCCCACGACCAAAATACCCCGCCTGAAAGCGCAACATTTCGCGCACATTGAAAAATGGATCAAACACCAGTTCTTGCGGGACAACGCCCAGTAACTGCCTGGCCTGCGCATATTGGGATACTACGTCATGCCCCATCACTGACAATTTGCCGCTACTTGGACGCAGCAGGCCAGCAAGCAAGTTGATCAGGGTGGACTTACCTGCCCCATTGGGGCCTAGCAAGGCAAAGAACTCCCCCTGCTCAATCGACAGATCAATTCCTTTCAGTGCTTTTAAAGCACCGAAATCTTTGGTTACCTGCTCAATCTTGATTGCGGGGGTCATGGTCATGAAACGGGCAAAGCCCGAATGCCTAAGCGGCGACGTGAGGGATCAGATCCAGCACGCCATAGAGCGTCGCCAGACTGGTCAGGTTCTTGGGAAAATGGATGAACTTCAATTCACACTTCTGATCCTGCGCACGGCGCAGCCATTCAAACAGCACGCTGATCGTCGCCGTATCCACATCAGACACGGCGGAAAGATCAACTTCAAGCCGATCTGCCATAGGCAAGGCCTGACTTTGTGCCAGCAGCTTATTCACCTGCGGCATCGTCATATCGCCCTGCACCTGCCAGCGCTGCCCTTCAGAAATAATTTGCGTCATTCTGCTTGCCGTTATTTGGCAGAACCAGCGTTCTTGTCGGCCAGCTTTTGAATCAGACCATCCATGCCGGACTGGCGAATTTCATTGCTGAACTGACCACGATAGTTAGTCACCAGGCTCACGCCTTCAATGACGATATCGTAGACCTTCCAGGCTTCGCCGGTTTTTTCAAGGCTGTAATCGACAGCGATAGGCTGACCACCTGGCTGCACGATTTCCGTCTTGACGGTCACTTCCTTATCGGAAGGCTCAGCGCGCAATGGCTTGTAGTTGATGGTCTGGTTACGATACTTACCCAGCGCCGTGGCATAGGTACGCAGCATCAGGCTGCGGAATTCCTTCTGGAAGGCATCCTGCTGCTCTTTGCTGGCGCGGCTCCAGTTTTTGCCCAGCACCATGCGTGAAACACGATCAAAATCGAAATTAGGCAAAATCTTTTCTTCTGCCAAGGCAAAAATCTTCTTCTGATCGCCGGCCTGAATATCCTTGTCTTTCTTGACGATGGCCAGCACTTCATCAGCAGTCGACTTCACCAGCACATCAGGGGCGACATCGGCCACAGCCAACTGCATTGCGCCCATCAGGGCAATACTTGCTACGAATTTCATTACAGACTTCATGTTTATTCCGCCTTTTTACTATCGCCACTCTCGGAGGCTTTGTTATACAAGAACTGACTGATCATTTTTTCCAGGACAACTGCATCCTGGGTATGGGAAATCTTGTCGCCATCTTTCAATGACTGGTCATCGCCACCGGCTTCCAGACCCACATATTGCTCGCCCAGCAGGCCAGCCGTATAAATATTGGCAAACGTGTCTTTGGGGAATGGATAACGCTTATCCAACTTCAGAGTCACATTTGCTTCAAAGGTTTTACTATCGAACTGAATATTGTCGACACGGCCGATCACCACACCCGCGCTTTTTACCGGGGCACGTGGCTTCAAACCGCCAATATTTTCAAAAGCAGCAGTTACCGTGTAAGTTTCGCCGATGCTACTGGAAGTCAGATTGCCCACTTTCAGCGCCAGTCCAAACAAGGCGGCAGCGCCAGCGACGGCAAAAATGCCGACCCATAAATCCATTGTTGTGCGTTCCATTCAATCTCCAGTCTTTGCGTTATCACGCATTTTATTTCGCGCCCTACACAAGGGCTTACTCACCCGCAATCAGCGAATCAAGTCACAATCATGAAAGAAGTCAGGATGAAGTCCAGGCCAAGCACAGCCAAGGACGAATTCACCACCGTACGTGTTGTTGCCCGGCTTACGCCCTCGGCAGTAGGCGGAGCATCAAACCCCTCAAACAGGGCAATCATGGTGCAAGCAACGCCAAACACCACACTCTTGATGACACCATTCACAATATCTGCCTGAAAATCAACGCTGGCCTGCATTTGCGACCAGAAAGCGCCGTTATCCACGCCGATGACCGGAACCGCCACCAGATAACCGCCCAATACCCCTACCATAGAGAACAGGGCTGCCAGCAAGGGCATGGAAACCACACCGGCCCAGAAGCGGGGAGCCACCACACGGGCAATCGGGCTGACCGCCATCATTTCCATCGCCGACAACTGCTCGGTCGTTTTCATCAGGCCGATTTCAGCGGTAATGGCTGTACCGGCCCGACCAGCAAATAACAGCGCCGTGACCACAGGACCCAACTCGCGCACCAGAGAGAGCGCCACCAGCACGCCAATCGCTTCTGACGAGCCATATTTCTGCAAGGTGTTATAACCCTGCAACGCCAGCACCATACCGACAAAGAATGCAGACACCAAAATGATGAGCAAGGACATGACGCCGGTAAAGTAAATTTCCCGGATGGTCAGGTGGATACGCCTGAAACTCTCGCCAGAATAAATCAGCGTGTACACAAAGAATCGCGCGCCTGAACCCAGACGCCAGACACGATCAATAATGCGGTGGCCCATGCCACGCAACACTTCAGCCAAACGATTAAGCATCCTGCCCTCTCAGCATATCGCGCCGGTAATCAGGCGCGGAATAGTGGAAGGGCACTGGCCCATCAACTTCACCATGCACAAATTGATGTACAAACGGCAGCGTCGACTGCCGCAACTCGTCAGGAGCACCTTCCGCCTCAACCACCCCATTGGCCACGATGTAGACATAATCGGCAATCGAAAACGCTTCTTTCACATCATGGGTAACCAGTATGGAGGTCGCCCCCAGGGCATCATTCAGACTACGAATGAGGTTGCAGGTGACGCTCATGGAAATCGGATCGAGACCAGTAAATGGCTCGTCATACATGATGATGGACGGGTCAAGCGCAATCGCTCGGGCCAAGGCCACGCGGCGCGCCATACCACCTGAAAGCTCCGTCGGCATCAAGTTACGAGCACCGCGCAAGCCAACAGCATTCAGTTTCATCATCACCAGATCACGGACGATGGACTCAGGCAAGTCAGCATGCTCCCGAATGGGGAAAGCGACATTTTCGTAAACCGACAAATCGGTAAACAGGGCGCCGAACTGAAACAGCATGCCCATCTTGCGACGCAGCTGAAACAGGCCATGACGATCCTGCTTGTGGACCACCTGACCCTCGACACGCACTTCGCCTTGAGTGGGGACCAGCTGCCCGCCAATCAGGCGCAGCAAGGTTGTCTTGCCACTTCCACTGCCACCCATGATGGCGATCACCTTGCCACGCGGAAAGGACATATTAATGCCCTTATGCAGCAGTCGCCCTTTGTAACCAAAGGATAGATTGTCGATTTCGACGATGTTGTCGGCCATAGCGGTCTTGGAATTTGGAATCCTGCCATTTTAAATCAATTCGTGTTGCGCACGTAATACAAAAACAAAAAAGCCCGCCTAAGCGGGCTTTTTTACAACAATTTAACTGCCTTAAAACGCCATGCACACCACGTATTTCTGCGAATCCACAATGGATGGACTACTCCCGGCGGACACAACCGCAGTTGCAGCTGCAGTCCCACTCACCGTTTCGGCAGCCATCATGGCTCCAGTCGCGGTATTGCCATCATCCATGGTGGCATCCAACTGTTTTACGAACTTGCCCAGAATGCCAGTCGAGCATATGGCATAAGATCCGCTCAACCCCGAAATCGTCTTGTTTGGATTGGACTGCACCCCAATCACTCCACCCTCGGTGTTGGTCGGCTGGTAAGTCGCATCCCCCAGTGTGGTTGAGCCCGTTGCCAGCCCGGCCAGCCTTAAATGCTGCCAAAAAATGTAGGTTTCATCGGTCTGGGTTGTCGAGTTCCAGACGCCTTCAATAACGCCATCGCCGTCGCCATTGCTGGTTGCACCCACATGATTGATAGCGGCTTTGTCATCCCCTGGCAATGCCTTGAATTTATCCTGATAGGAATATACCTGAACCTGAATGTTTCTAAAGTCAGATGCCATGTTCTTTACCTTGGCACTGTTAATCAGCTCCTGCCCCTTCAGCACGCCGCCAAGCAGCAAGCCGATGATCACCAGCACAATTGCCAGCTCAATCAAGGTAAAACCAGACTGTTTGTTCATTAAGCTATCCTTATGACCCCTGTTATTTTTTTACCTGCCAACATCAGAAATAACTGATTTTTGTTGCATTCTACATTGCAATTGGCGTGCCACAGGCGAAATTCTTGTTCCGAAATTAAATTGATTACGATTATGGGCTTATATGATTAAAATCATCTTCCCAGCGTCAAAATATCATCATCTCTGACAATAAAATGACACCTACCAGCCCCACATCGATTGCCATGCACGCCTCGCGATTTGCCATGGCATCTCGCCAGCAATGGCAGCTGGCGCTGATGTTGTTTTCATTGCACGGGTTGCTGGTGTGGGGCATAGGGAGTGAGCTACAAACAGCCTGGGCCCTTTTTCATTATGGCTGCTTTCTGCTTTGGCAGCCCGTGCTGCATGGCAGGGAGCCCCTCACCCTGCGAACCGCCCTGATTCTGCTGGGCGGCGGGATTGTAATGACTATATTCATGAGCTGGTGGCTCATGGCTTTCTGGCTTTGCCTGCTGTTTTCCTTGCTAGGCGGACGCATTTTTTCGCTGGCAAAAACATCTGCCCGCCCTGGCTTTCTGCTGGCCGCAACCTACTTGCTGGCCATGCTGACCATGCATGTCGTGCCGCGTTTGCTCGCCAGAAATATCGATACGGATGCCTTGATGGTGCTCGTTGAATACGGGCTGCTTTTGCTGCCCGTCGGCGTGCTGTTTACCAAGGCTGAGCATGGGGATGCTCGGCAAGCGCTTGCCATGGACTTTTTCTATACGTTGATGCTTCTGATGGTCACCATCACGCTGGTGCTCGGATGCTTCGCCATCGCCACGACCACACAGGCACGCTACACCGAAGTATTGCTGAAGATGATTTTTGCCTTGGCGGCAGGCTTGCTGGCCTTGAGCTGGTTCTGGAATCCCAGGGCAGGCTTCTCGGGGATTGGCCTGATACTTTCGCGCTATCTGCTCAGTGTGGGCTTGCCTTTTGAACAGTGGATACAGAGTATCGCCGAGCTTGCCCAGCAGCAACGCACGCCAGCCAGCTTTCTTTCGCATGCCATTGCCGACATTGCGCAGTTGCCGTGGGTTGAGGGCGCCACATGGCGCCTCGGTGAGAGCGAACAGCAATTGGGCAAACCCAGCATGCATCTGCACGAGTTGCAGTTTCATGATGTGAATTTGACCTTGTATAGCCGCTGGCCGCTGACTCCCGCCTTGACGATACACGTCAAACTGCTGACCCGCATTGTGGCCGAGTTTTATGAAGCAAAACGCCGCGAAGAAACCATGACACAGAATGCCTATATGCAGGCGGTATATGAGACCGGCGCCCGCCTGACGCATGACATCAAGAATCTGGTCCAATCCATGGGCGCCCTGTGCAGCGCAGCCGAGCATACCGCAGCAAGCGATCAGGAGCGACTGCTTGCCTTGATCCGCAAGCAATTACCCCTGCTGAATGAACGCATGGCAAAAACGCTGACCAAGCTGCAATCACCTGCCAGCGAAACGCGTAACACGCTGCCCATCTTGCAGTGGTGGGAAAGTTTTCAGGCGCATTACCCTCAACTTGGGATTATTTTCGAGACCACCATCTCTGCCAATCCAGAAGTGGATGGCGATGTGCTGGATAGCGTGACGGACAATCTGATTCAGAATGCCCTGGCCAAGCGCAGCAGTCAGCCAGAGCTGGCCATTTATGTCAGCCTGAGTGGGGATCATCACTATACGGTGGCAGTAAGAGATACCGGTAGCGCAATGCCCGCGACTATCGCCGAGAACCTGTTCAAAAAACAGGTAAGCTCGGGCAAAGGGCTGGGTATAGGCTTGTATCAGGCTGCCAAACAGGCAAACGCCAGCGGATTAACGCTGGCGTTGAAGGAAAATCGCGAAGGTGCAGTCTGGTTTACGCTAGGCCCGCAACAGCCGGCCTAGCACCAATCATCAAAGCGTTCCGTAAGAGTGCAGGCCGGAAAGGAACATATTGACGCCAAGGAAGGCAAAGGTCGTCACCAGCAAACCAACCAATGCCCACCAGGCCAGCATGCTGCCGCGCAAGCCCTTGACCAGGCGCAAGTGCAGCCAGGCCGCATAATTCAGCCACACGATCAGTGCCCAGGTCTCCTTCGGGTCCCATGACCAGTAGCCGCCCCAGGCTTCCGCCGCCCACATGGCACCCAGAATGGTCGCAATGGTGAAGAAGGCAAAACCGACGGCAATCGCCTTGTACATCACGTCATCCAGCACTTCAAGCTTGGGCAGGCGCGATGCCAGAATGCCACGCTCGGCCAGCAAATAAGCGCTACCCACCATCGCTGCCAGCGAGAAGGCGCCATAACCAATAAAGTTGGCAGGCACATGGATTTTCATCCAGTAAGATTGCAAGGCAGGCACCAGCGGCTGAATGGCATTGGCCTGACGATCAAAGGTGTACCAGAGGATGAAGCCTACCGCCGCGTTAATGACCAGCAAGACAAAGCCACCCAGCTGGCGGGTTTCATAGCGGCGTTCATAGTAAAGATACAAAAGTGCCGTAATCAGGCAGAACAACACAAATACTTCATACAGATTGCTGATAGGAATATGGCCAACATCCGGCGCAATCAGATAGGACTCATACCAGCGCACCATCAGTCCGACAAAGCCCATCAGTACGGCGGACCAGGTCAGGCTGGTCGCCACCTTGCCGGAGAATTCGGAGCGCCGGAACAAGGCAAACCAGTAGGTCAGCATGGCCAGCACAAACAGCACATTCATCCACATGATGGCGGACTGGCTGGAGATAAGGAATTTCAACAGGAAGGCATGCTCGGCGCGGGCCAGATCGGCCTGATAGAGCTGAATGGCAAACAGGCTGATGATGCCGATGCCGATAATCAGAAGACGCATGGGTTTCCACTGCCAGCCCAGATAACTGAAGCCGAGTGCGGCACCGATCAAAAAGGTTTTTTCGTAGGCATCCATGTAAGCGCCATATTGCTGGTAGGCAAACAGGGCGCCCGCACAGAGGATGATGGCATACAGCCAATCCTGCCAGCGCAAACGCTTCAACAGCGGCTGAGGGTGATCTTCAAACAAAATGGTATTCATGGTTTTTCCTGATCCTTGGCTAGATAGCATGCGCTATTCGCTTTGCAACAATCGACGCAACTGTTCGCGGTACTGCTCGAACTCCATATCCAGATCGCGATTCTTGCGATTCGCAGACATGGTAAACAACACTTCATTCGTGGGTTTGATCAACATCCAGATACGGCGTTCCCGGATATAAATCATGGCAAAGATGCCCAGCACCAGCAACACGGACCCACCATACACCAGATTCTTGCCGGGAGAGCGCGTCAGTTGCAAACCACTGGCCTGACGTTGCTGGAATTCATCCAGCTGCAAATAAAACGGGGCGCCATAAAAGAATAGATCACTCATGGCATTCAGACTTTCCTGCAGAAAGATCTGCGTATTGGAATCAGGCTCACCGGCCTTGAGTCCAGCACGCTCAAGCCCCAGCTTGTAGGCCTCAAGCGTCGCACCAGAGATAATTTTCAGATAGGTCTGCGCCGCCTTTTCGCGTTGCGGCTCCGGCACGGCATCTTCAATCATCTTGGCAATCCGCGTGTAGCCACCTGCATCAAAGCCTTGCAACAACTGCACTACACTCGCCTGGAATTTCTTGCGCATGTCGGGATCAGCTTTGTCGCCCATGGCATCCTGAGTAAAGCGACGCGCAATTTCCTCGTGCAGGGAGGGATCAAACATGGTGGCCCGTAGCCGCATGAACCCTTGCAAGCTGTAATCCTCATCCGCAGGAATACGCAGGTACTTCAATTCATCCTGTGGCGTTGCCCGCATGCCGGTGACGAAATAGCGGCGGCCATCCAGCTGCAATGGCTGCATGTAGCTCACATACTCGCGCGCCTGACCTTGGGCATCGCGCACCTTGTACGTGATGTTGGGGCCAACGTTATGTGGCTTGCCCTTGCCATCGGGAGACAAGTTAAGAATGTTGAACAACCTGAAATCGTTGAATTCAACTTTCAGCGCCTGATCGCCCTCACCCAGGGTCACGTTCTTGAAGATATTGCTTTGCACTTTGATCGGCTGATCTTTGGCGCCAAACAAACCATATGCATTGAAATTGAGCTTGGTACCACCATCCTGAAAATCGGACTGGTAAATGGCAATGCCTTTGTAAATCAGCGGATGATTGACACTGATGGTGTGCGCCAACGGCTCCTTGAGGTCAGGATCAATAATCAAGAGATCACTCTCGAAGGACTTGGGCTGGCCAGTGGCGTAATGCTCAATCCGGAACTGCTTCAGCTGAATACGGAATGGCAGCTCCTGCACCAGATAGCCATCGCGAATGCGCATGAAAGACACATTGGAGCTGGCACCTTCCGGCAGGGTCATATTGGCGCGGAAAGACAAATTCCGCACGGACAAGCGGCTGATGGCCGGCACTTCATTCTCAGGAATATCCAGCGTTTCGACCTTTTTGTAGCCGAGCAGCTCTTGCACCTTGAAGGGCACGTTGCCATCAATCAGGCCGCCGACACAAATGACGACGATGGCCGTGTGCGTCAGGATATAGCCCAAGCGCTGATAGCTGCCTGCCTTGGCGGCAATCAGCTCGCTGCCATCGGCTTGCTGTACGGTTTTGAAGCGAAAACCACGCTGCCCTAAAAACTGCACGATACGCGCACGCGCCTCGGCAGTAGCGGCAACTGTATAAGAAGCACGATGACTGAATGCCCGCAGGGATTTTTCTGTCGCGCCCTCACGATAAGCACGCAACTCCCGTAACATCAGGGGGCTATTACGATAAATACAAAGGCTGGTCGACAGCACCAGGAACACCAGTATCACCAGAAACCAGACACTGTGGTACACGTCATACAAGCCCAGCTTTTCGAACAGATCAAACCAGAACTGGCCGAACTTGATCACGTAATTGGGATAAGGCTCGTTTTGCTTGAGGACCGTTCCGATGATAGACGCGATCCCCAATACGGTAAGCAAGCTCACGGCAAAACGCATGGAACTAAGGAGCTCGTATAGTCGACGGGAGTTGGAGAACTGAGGCTTCAAGGCGTAATCAATCTGAAAGAGTTCGTTTAGGACAAACAAGACTGGCAGGAGTTGCCAAAAAAGTTAAGGGTGGCTTGCAGCCACCCTTAACTTTTTAAAACAGCTATTGGACCAGCCCCGATGGGACTAGCTTAGTGCAGACCCTGAATATAGTCAGCAACCGCTGCCATATCGCTATCACTCAGCTTGGCGGCCACCATACGCATCATCTTGGCAGCATCATTGGCACGTTCGCCAGCACGGAATGCCTTCAGCTGGGTCACGGTGTAATCCGCATGCTGACCAGCCAGACGTGGGAACTGCACAGGAATGCCAGCGCCAGCAGGACCGTGACAGGAAGCACAGGCAGGAACACCTACGCCAGGAATACCACCCTTGAAGATTTTTTCGCCAACAGAACCAGCACCATTGCTCTTGGCCGTGCCTTGTTTAGGCGTTTGCGAACCGAAGTATGCACCCAGGTTGCTCATGTCTTCAGGGGTCAGATTGGCCACCATGCCAGCCATGATCGGGTTCTTGCGATCGCCAGCCTTGAAGTTGGTGAGTTGCTTGGTAATGTATTCCGGATGCTGACCTGCCAGCTTGGGGTACATAGGCACCATGCTATTGCCATCCGCACCGTGACAGGCCGCACAGACGGTGGTCGCTGTTGCAGCGCCCTTGCTGGCATCCCCTGCGGCAAAGGCAGAAATGGCGGTCATTGAGCCCAGGGCAAGCACCGCAATGTGACGGAAATTCATATCCAGCTCCTCAAACAATACTACTGATTTAAATATGGTTAAACATTAGCCACGCATTTTATCCAAATTTACGTTATCGTGGTAGCATTTTTGCCCCTTGCTGTCCTTGAATAAGCCTCTATCTATGCCATTGTTTCAAAACGCCACATTCCATATCTCTGCTCATCATCTGAGCGACTTGCCTCCGCCATTCGGCATCGAGGTCGCTTTTGCCGGCCGCTCAAATGCAGGGAAGTCAAGCGCGCTCAACACCATGGCGAATCATAATCGTCTGGCTTTTGTCAGTAAGCAGCCAGGCCGCACGCAGCTGATCAACTTCTTTAGTCTGGGCGGAGATCGTTTTCTGGTGGACTTGCCCGGATACGGCTATGCAAAAGTCCCGGAGAGCATGCGCAAGCACTGGCAAATGACGCTTTCCAATTACCTGAGCCACCGCTCATCCTTATACGGACTGGTGTTGGTAATGGATAGCCGCCACCCATTAACCCCGCTGGACCGGCAAATGCTGGACTGGTTTGGTCCCAGCGGCAAACCGATTCATGTGCTGCTGACCAAGTCGGACAAGCTGTCCAGAAGTGCCGCCATGCTGACCCTGAATGCCGTGCGCAAAGAATTGAATACCACATGGGGCAACTGCTCGGTACAGCTGTTTTCCAGCCTGAAAAAGCAAGGCGTGGAAGAAGCCGAAGCCGTCATCGGCAAATGGCTGTTTCCACCACAGGATCACACCACAGAAGAACCCTCCGAGAGCCCTGCGGAGTAAGGCCCTATTTTCGGGTAAAGATAATATCCCATACGCCGTGGCCCAGCTTGATGCCACGGTTTTCAAACTTGGTTAAGGGTCGGTAATCCGGCTTCTCGGCATACGTATCCGCCGTATTGCGCAATTGCGGCTCCCCCTGCAACACTTCCAGCACCCACTCGGCATATTCCTGCCAATCTGTCGCCACATGCAGATAAGCGCCGGGTTTAAGCTTGCTGCACAGCAGCTGTACAAAAGCCGCCTGAATCAAGCGGCGCTTGTGATGGCGCTTTTTATGCCAGGGATCCGGGAAGAAAATATGCACGCCATCCAGGCTCGCATCCGGGATCATGTGCTGCAACACCTCGACGGCGTCATGCTGAATCACCCGGATATTCTCCAGATGCATTTCGCCTACCAGCTTGAGCAGGCTGCCGACGCCAGGAGTATGCACTTCCACGCCAATAAAATCGCGCTCGGGTTGTACTTGGGCGATTTTTGCGGTGCTATCCCCCATGCCAAAACCGATCTCGAGAATTTTTGGACTCTCCGCCCGGCCAAATACCTGATCAAGCACGATGGGTTCCGGCTGATACGCGACGCCATAAACTGGCAGCCACTGCTCCAATGCCTTGCGCTGCCCTTCGGTCAGTCGCCCCTGCCGTAATACGAAGCTGCGAATGGGGCGATGCTTGGGATTGTCCTGCTCACCCGCGGGCAGCTCATGCTCTTTATGTTCCATACTGGTCACAATGCAAATTACGTTAAACCGTCATTATAACGGAGGGGGCATGGCGCCCCAGCGGGAATTTGGATTACAGGGTATGTCGTTTGTCGCCGCGGCCAAAGCCGCGCAAAGGCTCATCAATACCACGCCCGACAGCGATCACCTTGAATAGCTCGCCCATCTCCGCCGGGGATAGCAGTTTCTGGGCAGACGAAGCAAGCGGTGCATATGCAGCGACATCATGCGGGGACACCTCGACAAGACACTCCGTAATGCCGCAATTGATGAGGAATTGCGCCTGACTGGCATAGCCCATGACAGCCAGCCCCTGCTGCATGGCAGATTCGGCAATCCGGGTGAAATCCACGTGCGCCGTAATATCCTGCAAGCCTGGGTATAAAAACGGATCCGTATGCGCATGGTGGCGATAGTGGCACATCAGCGTGCCTTGCTGGCGTTGTGGGTGGTAATACTCATGGCGAGGAAACCCGTAATCAATCAGCAGCACGACACCTCGTTGCAACATGCTGGCAAGGCTGGCTATCAGGCCGCCAGCTGCCATACAGATTTCGGTGGTGTAAGACTCAGGCAATCGAGTCTCGCGGAATGCGGCCTGAATGAGCGCATCAGCTGGCTGATCAACCCACTGCAATTCAGCATCTGGCGCAAGCCCAACGCCCCGTTGCAACAGTCCATCGGCCTGCTGATGGACAATATGCACGGGCAAGGCATCCAGCACTTCATTCCCCAGCACCAGGCCGGAAAACGCCTCGGGCAGGCTATCCAGCCATTCCACGCGTTGCATCAAATGCGGGGGCAAAACTTTCTGCAAGTAATCCTTCTGCACCTGCCGCAAGTAAGCGCTTATCTCCAGAATGCGGTATTGTGATGGCAGCTGCTGCAGGCGATCCAGCTCAAGCAGCAAATCGGCCGCCAACCGGCCACTGCCGGCACCCAGCTCAAGCACATCCCCAGCAGTTGCAGACAGTATGTCGGCAGCCTGCATGGCAAGGGTGCGGGCGAATAGTGGAGAAAGCTCGGGAGCCGTAACAAAATCTCCTGCCGGACCGAACTTTTTGGCCCCGGCACTGTAATACCCAAGGCTTGGTGCATACAGCACCAAATCCATGTATTGTGCAAAGTCCAGCCAGCCGCCCGCCTCTGCAATATGCCTGCCAATATGCAGCTTCAATTGCTGACTGTGGGCAGCCGCGTCGGCATCTGGTTTTGGTAATGAATTGATCATGATAGCTCGGCATTATAAACAGCACTGGGCACTATTTCGGAAACTGGCGTGAATTCAAATCTTAATGACAAAGTAGTACTGATTACCGGGGGAGCCAAGCGCGTAGGCGCCTCCATCTGCCGCCTGCTGCATGCTGGCGGGGCAAAGCTGATGATCCATTACCGCAGCTCGGCGAGCGAAGCCCGCGCCCTGCAATCCGAACTCAACCTGCAACGGCCAAATTCAGTCGCCATTATCCAGGCGGATCTGTTGAATATCGCGGTACTGCCGAGCCTGATTCAGGAAACGATCAAGCAGTTCGGCAAACTGGACGTGCTGATCAACAATGCCTCCAGCTATTACGCCACCGAGCTCGGCCAGATCAGCGAAGACGCCTGGACAGACCTTGTCGGCTCCAACCTCAAAGCACCGTTGTTCCTGTCGCAAGCGGCAGCGCCCGAGCTGCGCAAAAATAGCGGCTGCATAATCAACATTACCGACATGCATGTAGAACGGCCGAAGAAAGGCTACATCGTCTACAGCGTGGCCAAAGCGGGGCTGGTCACCCTGACAAAATCGCTCGCGCATGAGCTGGGACCAGAAGTCCGCGTTAACGCCGTGGCGCCCGGCCCCGTGCTATGGCCGGAAGACAACCCGCAATTTGACGAGGTGTATCGACAACGCGTTATTTCGCAAACCCTGCTGAAGCGCATAGGCGAGGGGGACGATGTGGCCAAGGCCGTTCGCTTCCTGATTCAGGATGCACCTTTTGTCACCGGGCACGTGATGGCCATTGATGGTGGTCGCTCGCTTAACTTGTGAGCCATGCATCAAATCCGGATGCATACTTTATAATAGCGGCATGAAACATTATCCCGACAACGTCTCCGCCAACTTCCTGAAGTTGCGCAACAGCCTGATCAGTGCCACTGGCAAAGCCATTGGTGATTACAACATGATTGAAGACGGCGACACCGTGCTGGTCTGCATGAGCGGCGGCAAGGATTCGCATGCCATGCTGATGCTGTTGCTGGCCCTGCAGGAACGCGCACCGGTGGATTTCAAGCTGATCGCCATGAATCTGGACCAGAAGCAGCCCAACTTCCCGGAAGAAGTCCTGCCAGCCTATCTGGAAAAGCTGGGCGTGGAATACCGCATCGTCGAAGCCGACACCTATTCCATCGTCAAGGAAAAAATCCCCGAAGGCAAAACCACCTGCTCACTGTGCTCGCGCCTGCGTCGCGGCATTATTTACAGCACGGCAAAAGCCCTGGGCGCCAATAAAATTGCCCTGGGCCATCATCGCGACGATATTGTGCAGACCCTGTTTCTCAATATGTTTTTCGGCTCCAAGCTCAAAGCCATGCCGCCCAAGCTCAGTACCAATCGCGGCGAATTCATGGTGATCCGCCCGCTGGCCTATTGTGCTGAAAAAGACATTGCCGCCTACGCCAGGGGCATGGAATTCCCGATTATTCCTTGCGACCTGTGTGGCTCCCAGGAAAATCTGCAACGCCAAAAAATCAAGGACATGCTGAACGCGTGGGAACGCGAACAGCCCGGCCGCATCAATAATATTTTCCGCGCCATTACCAATGTTGAGCCTTCACACCTGGCCGATACTGATCTATACGACTTCAAAGGCCTGACCAGCGCATCGCTGGAGGATGAGGACCCCTTGTTTGGCGACATCGCCAAGGAAGAGCAGCCCGCGCTTGCCATGGCTAGCCAGGAAGGTACCCGCATTGAGTTTCGCCGTCCGGAAAATCGATTGAGTGCCGACATCGAAGCTTGATCAGGGGTAAACCCGCCATTTTGCGCACTTGCCGACGGCTAGATAAAAGTTGCAAAATAGTGGCGAGACAAGCCCTTGACACGCGACTTTCCTTGTCTAGTCACGGATTTACTCTTATTATCTGCCACTCTTGCCATCGTCTGCGCCCACGTCAATGTCCAAACTGCTGATTGTTGAATCACCATCAAAAGCCAAAACCCTGAAAAAATATCTGGGTAGCGACTTTGAGGTCCTTGCCTCTTATGGGCACGTGCGTGACCTGATTCCCAAGAACGGCGCGGTGGATCCGGAAAATGACTACGCCATGAAATACGAAGTCATCGACCGCAACTCCAAGCATGTCGATGCCATCGCCAAAGCTGTACGGGCTTCTGATGCCATCTACCTCGCAACCGACCCGGACCGCGAAGGTGAAGCCATTTCCTGGCATATTGCCGAAATCCTGAAAGACAAAAAGCTGATCAAGGACAAACTGATCAAGCGCGTGGTCTTTCATGAAATTACCAAAACCGCCGTGCAGAATGCGATTGCCAGCCCGCGCGACATCTCCATGCCGCTGGTCAATGCACAACAGGCACGCCGCGCACTGGATTATCTGGTGGGCTTCAATCTGTCGCCCCTGCTGTGGAAAAAAATTCGCCGTGGCCTCTCTGCTGGCCGCGTACAGAGTCCGGCCTTGCGCCTGATTGTCGAGCGCGAGCTTGAGATTGAGGCGTTCAAGAGCCAGGAATACTGGACCATCCATCTGGAATCCAAGAAACACCAGCATCTGTTTGACGCACGCCTGGTGCAGCTGGATGGCAGCAAGGTCGAACAGTTTACGGTGACCAATGAAACGCAGCAGGCCGAAATCGTAGGCAAGCTGTTGCTCGCCAGCGCGGGCAAAACCACGGTCAGCCGTGTAGAGAAGAAACAGAAAAACCGTAGTCCGGCGGCGCCTTTTACGACGTCCACCCTGCAACAGGAAGCCGTGCGCAAACTGGGGTTCACCACCAGCCGCGCCATGCGCATTGCGCAGCAGCTGTATGAAGGTATTGATGTTGGTAACGGCACCGTGGGTCTGATCACCTACATGCGTACGGACAGCTTCAGCATGGCCGCCGAGGCCGTCATGCAGATTCGTGACTACATCAAGCGCAACTTCGAGCCCGACTACCTGCCGAAGTCGCCCATCATGTACAAAACCAAGGCCAAGAACGCCCAGGAAGCGCACGAAGCGATACGTCCAACCGATATCACGCGCACACCGCAAAGCCTGAAAAACTACCTGACGCCAGAGCAGTTCCGCCTTTATGAAATGATCTGGAAGCGCGCCCTCGCCTGTCAGATGGCACCTGCCAAGTTTGATGCCGTCAGCGTCGATCTGGCAGTGGGTTCGGATGCCAACCTGTTCCGTGCCACCGGCCAAACCATGATTTTCCCCGGCTTTATTGCCGTATACATGGAAGGTCAGGACGATGCCGAGGAAGAAGCCGAAGCCAAGCTGCCGCACCTGGAAACTGGCGAAGTGCTGGACGTGAACAAGATTTTCGGCGACCAGCATTTCACTGAACCTCCGCCACGCTACTCTGAAGCCAGCCTGGTGAAGGTGCTGGAAGAATATGGCATTGGCCGCCCCTCCACCTACGCCAGCATTATCTCCACCCTGCAGGATAGAGAGTACGTGCTGCTGGACAAGAAACGCTTTACACCAACCGACGTGGGCCGCGTCGTCAATAAGTTCCTGACCGAGCATTTCACTCGCTATGTGGATTACGGCTTTACCGCCAACCTCGAAAACGAGCTGGATGATATCGCCGAAGGCGAACGCGAATGGGTCCCCGTGCTGGATGATTTCTGGCAAGGCTTTAACAAGCAGTTGTTGGAAAAAGCCAATATCGACCGCGCGGAAATCACGCAGGAAGATATTGGCGAGGCCTGCCCCAAGTGCGGCAAGCCATTGCACTCCCGTCTTGGCCGTTTCGGCAAGTTTATCGGCTGCTCCGGCTATCCGGAATGTGACTACATCCGCAATACCGGCAGCAACGCCGCCGCCAGCAGCGAGCCTGTGGTCATGGGCCACGATCCGGCAAGCGACAAGGATATCCTGCTGCTGAACGGCCCTTACGGCCCTTATCTGCAACTGGGGCTGCCAGAAGAAGGCAGCAAAAAGAAACCCAAGCGCGTCAGCATCCCCAAAGAAATTCCGCTGGCGAATGTGGACCTGGAAGTCGCCATGAAGCTGATCGCCTTGCCGCGCGATCTGGGTCAACACCCAGAAACCGGCAAGAAGATTGTGGCCAACATCGGCCGCTTTGGGCCGTACGTCAATCACGATGGCAAGTTCAAGTCCATTCCACGCTCGGACAGCGTGTTCGATATCGATCTGCCGCGCGCGGTCGAACTGCTGGCCCAAGCCAAATCCGGCCCGGCGCCACTCAAGGACCTCGGCAAGCACCCGACGGAAGACGGCAATATCGAGGTTTATGCAGGCCGCTATGGCCCCTATGTGCAGCATGGCAAATTGCGCGCCACCCTGCCCAGCAGCGAGGCACCGGAAGAGCTGACCATGGAAGAGGCTCTGGCACTGCTGGCAGCCAAAGCCGCCAAGGAAGCCCCGGCCAAGAAACCAGCTGCCAAGAAAAAAACCACCGCTGCTAAAAAACCAGCGGCAAAAACGGCGACCAAAAAAACCACGGCCACCAAGAAACCGACCACGCGTGCCAAAAAAACGGCTGTGACAGAAAGCTAAGGCCGAATCAGCAGCTACTCCCCGCAAGCATTGGCGGAGGTAGCTGCCATCTCACATATCAACCTCTGCCTTTGAAAAGGGGCACGTTGCACTGCTTCACCCCCCTCCCCCTCAATGCGCTAATACCCCTACTAATTTTTAGCCGTCCAGCAGCTTTTACCAATAAAAAACCCCATCTTTCGATGGGGTTAGCCGGCACTACACAGCGGCTTTACGCCGCTCTTATAAACACTAGCTCATATGGCGAGAGACGTTGCTGCTCTCTATCCATTTACGAATACGTTGGGCATCACCAATGCGTGAGTACTTGCCATAGGAATCCAGCAGGACGATGATCATGGGCTGGCCAGCAATTTCCGCCTGCATCACCAGGCAACGGCCTGCCTCGTTGATAAAGCCGGTCTTGGAAAGGCCAATCACCCAATCACTGTTACGAACCAGCACATTGGTATTTACAAAGTTGATCGGGTTGCGCAAGCCATATACCGGGACTTCCTGAGAGGCAGAAGTGCTGACCTGGCGAATTTCAGGGTATTGATATGCTGCGCGTACCATCTTAACCAAGTCTTCCGCCGTCGAGATGTTCGCACTGTTCAGACCGGTTGGATCAACAAACTGGCTATGCGCCATGCCCAGCATGGACGCCTTTGCATTCATAGCGCGAATAAAGGCAGTCAAGCCACCAGGGTAGTTGCGGCCCAGGGCCGATGCTGCACGATTTTCGGATGACATCAGCGCCAGATGCAGCATTTCGGCGCGCGTCAGCGTGGTTCCCAGACGCAAACGCGAGCTGGTACCTTTCAGGGTATCCACATCGGCCTCGTTGATGGTCAGCAGCTCATCCATCGGCAGATGCGCATCCAGCATTACCATCGCTGTCATCAGTTTGGTAACGGATGCAATGGGCGTCGCCTGGTCCACACTCTTGGCATACAGCACTTCACCCGTCTCCTGATTGACAATCAGCGCCTTGGAAGACGCGAGTTGCAGGTTGGAAGGATGATCTTCCTGGAAAACACCGGGGTGGTATGCGGCTTTCTGGACCTGGTATTTGCGATCAGCACGAATGGTGCGAATGATTTTGCGACTGCTGACGTTGGTTTTGGCTGGCTTGGCCTTGGCTGCGACACGCTTGGTAGACTTTTGTGTCGTAGCGGCTTCAACCACGAGGGGAGGCATGGACAGGGTGAACGCCGTCACCATAATAAGAAAATTTCGTAACATTGCGGCCTGTCCTTCTAAAACGATTAGCTGGATATTATCCAAATAATCACAATTTGTCATCAAGATAGCGAAGATTCTTTACGCGCTGGTTTAGCTGTATGGCAAGTTTTTCCAGCGTTGCAAAAATCCGCACGGCGGACCTGCCAGAGCCGGTCAGCTTATGCGAAAATAAGCCATATCTCATCTAACGGCGCGATCTCATGAAAATTAAGGACAATCTGCATTATTCTGCCGAACATCTCTGGGTCTCCCCTACGGAGCAAGCCGGGATTTTTAATGCAGGCATCACGGATTATGCGCAGGATCTGCTGGGCGATATTGTCTATGTCGAGGCACCCCAGCCCGGGACTGAGCTTAAAGCAGGCCAGGCATGCGGGCTGGTTGAGTCCGTCAAGACTGGCTCAGACCTGCATGCACCGCTGGATGGCGTCGTGACTGCTATCAATGCCGATCTGCAAGGCACTCCTGAACTCATCAATGACAAACCTTATGAAGCCTGGATATTCCAGTTCAAGGCCCATAACGCAGCCGATGTGGAGAAATTACTGGATGCCGCTGGCTACGAGGCACAGCTGGGGCAGTAAGGACTGCGGCGCTTGCTTTCGCCATGTGGACAAGAAAACGGCCCCAAATGGGGCCGTTTCTATTCAGATTTATTGACAGCGAGGCTGATGAGTTTCAGCCTCACCTGCTCTGCCAATTCTTGCGTGAGCTTGTTTTGCAAACCCGGGATCAGTTGATCCAGGCTTTCCGTAAGCACTTTGTTGATCGTGGACCGTATCAGCGGCAGCATGTCGTCCAGCACAGCTTCATACGATGCAGTGGTGCTGGCACCCGGGATGGACAATGCCTGTTGCTGCATACTCTCCGGTTTCATTTGCACGGTGGAACCCACGTAGACATCTGTCAGCATGGGAATATCGGCCGTCTCCACCGGATCCACAGCCGGCACTCCAGCCTGCTGTGTCAACAAGCTGATACGACCAAGCACAGCCGCCAGATCATCCCCTGGGCGATTAACCGGTTCCATCACAATGCCGCTCCATTTTCATCAAAGGTTCTAATTTCATAGCCACGGTCACGATAAAAGCGATACCTGACGCGTGCTTGTGCCTTATCGGCCTCATCCTGGCCCACAATCTCGATCAATCGGCGAAACCGGCTGAAAAACGGCGGGTGCTGATGCTGCAGGTTGATCAGCACATCGTCGTGTATCAGTGGCTCACCCTTAAAGTCCAGCACGATAGGGGTTTCCGGCGCCAGCGGATGCTGGGCCCGGCAATGCGGCACAAAACTCAGGGCCGATCCGCTCCATAACACGCGCTCCAGTTCGGAAAGCACCGCTTCGTCGGGGCCGAACACCATCATGCGGCGCCCTTTGGACACCGCACGCTGGCTAAGCTCGGCCACCTTGTCGAGCTTGTTGCCTACGTTAAAGAAAAATTCAATACGGGTCATGCGGATTACTTGGCAGCGCGTTTCACCAGAAACTCGGTCAGCAATGGCACGGGGCGACCTGTGCCGCCTTTGTCCTTGCCAGACTTCCAGGCCGTACCGGCGATATCCAGGTGCGCCCACTCGTACTTTTTGGTGAAACGCGACAGGAAGCAGGCAGCGGTAATGCTGCCGCCTGCACGGCCACCGATATTCGCCATATCGGCAAAGTTGCTGTCCAGCTGTGGCTGGTAATCTTCCCACAGCGGCATGTGCCAGGCACGGTCATGCGCCGTTTCACCAGCTGCCAGCAGCTCTTGTGCCAGCTTGTCATTGTTGCTGAACAAGCCACTGGCATGGTGACCCAGCGCGATCACGCAAGCACCGGTCAGCGTGGCGATATCGACCACGGCAGCTGGCTCAAAGCGTTCAGCATAGGTCAGCGCATCACACAGAATCAGGCGGCCTTCGGCATCGGTATTCAATACCTCAATGGTCTGGCCAGACATGCTGGTCAATACATCACCGGGCTTGATGGCGGTGCCGTCCGGCATATTTTCGCAGGTCGGGATCACGCCCACGACATTGAGCGGCAAATCCATTTCTGCAATCGCCTTGAACGTACCCAACACACTGGCGGCACCACACATGTCGTACTTCATTTCATCCATTTCAGCGCCAGGCTTGATCGAAATACCGCCGGTATCAAACGTGATGCCCTTGCCGACCAGTACCACTGGTTTCTGGCTCTTCTTGCCCTTTTTGTGCTGCAGCACGATCAATTTAGGTGGCTGCGCACTGCCTTGCGCCACACCGAGGAAAGAACCCATGCCCAGCTTGGCGATCTGGTCGCGATCCAGCACTTCCACCTGCAAGCCATATTGCTTGCCCATGGCTTTGGCTTGATCGGCCAGGTAAGTTGGCGTACATACATTGGGCGGCAGGTTGCCCAGATCCTTGGTCAGGCTCACACCTGCGGCCAATGCCAGGCCTTGCTTGAGACCGCTCTCGGCCAGCTTACCTTCCGATTTTTCGATAAAAGCCACGGCGACCTTGGCAACACGCTTGGCGGATTTTGCCTTTTCTTCCTGCGCGGCCTTGCCCTTCATGACGTCAAACCGATAATCCACGTCTTGCCCGATCTCGGCGATCTGAGCTGCCTTCCATGCTGCATCCTGTTTCTTCACCGGCAGATCAGCAAGGTAAGTACTGGCGGCCTTGACGCTGGTCCCACTCAGCGCCTTGAAAGAAGCACGCACTGCCTGGCGATATTCGCGTTCCTTGAATTCAGTAGCCTTGCCCAGGCCAACCAGCAATACGCGATCACTGGCGATACCCGGCACGCTATGCAACATCAGGGAGGAACCCAGCTTACCGTCGAGATCGCCGCGCGCCAGTACCGTGGTCAGATAACCTTCGGCAGCACGATCCAGCGCCACTGCGGCCTCACTCAGTTTGCGCGTATCAAATACACCCACGACGATGCAATCACTACGTTGCTTTTCCGGATTGCCGGTTTTTATGCTAAATTCCATTCCAAGTTATCCTTTTTATTAAGCTTCTTTTGATTATCCTGCGTTTTCGCTGTAACTCAAAATCCTTGATCACAAGACCATTTAATTAAGCCTATGCTCTTCAAACGATCCCTGCTGCAAGAGCTTGTGGGCACCGCCATTGGCGCTTTCCTGGTGCTGTTTGGCATCGTGATTGCGCAACGCGTTGCCTACTATATTGGCGTGGCCGCCAAAGGCAGCCTGGCAAGCGATGCCATCAATACTTTGTTGGGCTTCAGCATGCTGAAGTTCCTGCCCATGATTCTTTCCCTCACCATATTCCTGGCGGTGTTGCTGACACTGACCCGCTGGCACCGCGATAGTGAAATGGTAGTGTGGTTCAGCTCAGGCATGGGCCTGGCTGGCTGGATACGCCCTGTGCTGACATTCGCCATCCCGGTAGTAGCCGTGATTGCGGTGCTGAGCCTGTTCGTCACGCCATGGGCCACCAATAAAGGTTCGGAATTCCGCGATCAGCTCAAAAGCCGCGACGAGCTCGCTTCCATCAGCCCAGGCGTCTTCAAGGAATCGCGCAACGCCGATCGTGTATTCTTTGTTGAGAGCTTTGACGAGCTGGGGAATGTCGTCAAAAACATTTTCGTACAATCAGTGCAGCATCAGCGCCTGGGCGTAGTCGTCGCTAGCCAGGGGCATCGCACCGTGGCTGACAATGGCGATAACTTTCTGGTGATGGAACATGGCCGCCGCTACGAAGGCAAACCGAATACGGCGGAATTTTCCACCACCGAGTTTGAGCGTTATTCCATCCGCATTGAACCCAACGAAGTGAAAGAAGAGCCGCCCGGCACCGCCGCCCTCGGCAGCGTGGAATTGTTGAAGAACCATAACCCCGCCAACAATGCCGAACTGCAATGGCGTCTCGCCATCCCGATCTCCGCATTCCTGCTGGTCTTGCTGGCCATTCCCCTGAGTTTTGTGGATAACCGCTCCGGCCGCTCCGCCAACATGATGCTGGCATTGCTGATCTACATCATTTACAACAACATGCTCAGCATCGTGCAGGCCTGGCTCACGCAAGGCAAACTGAATCCCGTTGTCGGGCTGTGGCCGGTGCATGTGTTCTTCCTGCTGCTGACTATCTGGATGTTTTATCGCCGTCTGCTGCAACGTCCACTGATACCGGCATTCTGGAAATTAAGCTGGTTCAAGTCATGAAACTGCTTAACCGTTACCTGACGCAGGAAATCGTTTCCAGCATCATGCTGATCATGGTGGCCTTGCTCGCCATGTTCTCGTTTTTTGACCTGATCCAGGAACTGGAAAGCATAGGCAAAGGCACCTATGGCTTGAACAAGGTGCTAGTGTTTGTGCTGCTGAGCGCCCCAGGCCACGTTTATGAGGTGGTGCCCGTCGCCGTGCTGGTAGGCACCATGTATGCGCTGGGCCAGCTATCGCGACACTCTGAACTGATCATCCTGCGTGTCAGTGGCATCTCGATTGCGACCATTGCCCGCTCGCTGCTGAAAGTCGGCCTGATTTTCGCTGTCATCACCTTCTTTGTCGGCGAATTTGTCACACCATATAGTGAAAAAACCGCACAGCGGCTGCGTATTCAGGCAACCGATTCGGTCGTGGCCCAGGATTTTCGCTCTGGTCTGTGGGTGAAAGATGGTCGCAGCTTCGTCAATGTGGAAGAAGTGATGCCAGATTCAGGACTCATGAATATTCACATTTATGAGTTTGATGACTCCTTCCATCTGCGTACGATCAGCGATGCCAAAACCGGTCGCTTTGATGGAGAAAACTGGCATCTGAAGGATGTGCAGCAAACACATTTTCTGGATAAAACGGTCAAATCCGAGTTTTTCCCGCAGGCGCAATGGCAATCGTTGATCCGCCCGGAGCTGCTGAATGTACTGCTGGTGGTGCCGGAAAAAATGTCCGCCTGGAACCTGTATTTCTATATCCACCACTTGAGCGCCAACAAGCAGAAAACCTCGCGGCATGAGATCGCCCTCTGGTCAAAAATGGTGTATCCGCTGGCTTCGCTGGTCATGGTCGTACTGGCACTGCCATTCGGCTTTTTGCAACAGCGCTCGGGAGGCGCCAGTGCCAAGATTTTTGCCGGGATCATGCTGGGGATTGTGTATCAGGTATTGAACCGGGTGTTTGTTCACCTGGGGCTGCTCAACGACTGGTCGCCGCTCATGAGTGCGGTGGTACCGACATTGCTCTTCCTGCTGGCTGGCCTGACCATGCTGTTCATGGCGGAGCGCCGTTAGCGGATCTACTTAGCAGGCCGCTTGGGGGGTTCCAGTTGCAAACGGCACCCGGTCAGGCGGTCATGCAGATACAGGCCTTCCCGATCAAACAAGGCCCATAAAAACCCCACCCCGAAAAACACACTGGCGATGACATAGCGCAAGCAAGCCTGCCGCCAGTCCAATGCCCCACCCTCGCGATTGGTGACGCGAATGCGCCAGGTCTGCATCGCCAGCGTCTGTCCGCCATGCCGCCACGACCACACCAGATAGCCCCCCGCCACCAGCCACAAATACCCCTGCAGAATATAGCGCGCCGGCGGCTCGGTTGCGCTGCCCAGCAGGATGACAAACAGAAAGGTAGCAAAAAACAGGATGGCCACCAGCAGCAAGGCCTCATAAAGCATAGCGGCAAGGCGGCGTGGCCAGCGGGGGGAATCAGGTAGCGTCATGAGCAAAGTGGGCCCGGCCAGATTTGGCGCGAGCTAGTTATCAAGTTCGTTAGCGTCGTAAAGATCGGGCTGATCGCGGCGCAAGCCTTCACGCTGAGCTTCAGGCAGGCTCTGGTATTCGCGCCATTTCTTGCGCAATTCTTCCTGCTTTTCGGGCGGCAAGGACTGGAACTGCTGGTATTTCTTGCGCGCATTCTCGCGCTCAAAGGGCGTCATGCGGCTCCAGTCGTTCAGGCGCTGTTGAACACGCGCCTGTTGCTGTGCATTCATCTTGGGGTAATCACGGGCAATATCCAGCATTTTCTCGCGTTGCCAGGGGCGCAGGGTATCCCACTCCTTGGAAAGCGGATTCAATACCTTGCGTTGATCTTCCGTGAGTTGCGACCACTTCAACATCACGCTCTTGCTATCTTCTGCCCATGCCTGCCCACTCAGCAGGACCAGCAGCAGCAAGCCTAGCGCGCGTTTTGTTGCAGCCATGTATCAAACCCTTTATCCAGATATGCTTCAGGCGGCAACTCAGACCCCAGCAGAAATGCATCGCCCTGCTCCAGCTGATGTTGGCCGATCACATGCTGCGTGACGATAAAACCGAGCACCAGCGCTCCCAGCAGCAATGCCGCCGATGTCATCAGGCGATGATGCACGACATAATTGCCCAGGTTGTGAAATACACCATTGTGGCCCGCCGCCTGCCATTGCGGCTGCATGGCCGACACGGCGCGCTCGCGGGCAGCGGCCAGACGGCGAATGACGTCTTCATCCAGGTCTTCGACACTGGCGTCCAGGGCTTGGACGACGAGTTTGACGGTAGATTCTTGCTGGTTCATGATCCGGCTCCAGGTTTCTTGAGTCCCTGTTGATTAAATCCATAGTGTTGTAGTGTTGCTGCAAGCGCATGCACTGCTCTGGAGCAATGGGTCTTGACGCTTCCCTCTGAGCATCCCATCGCGGCGGCAGTTTCGGCGACATCCATATCCTCCCAGTAACGCATCAGGAAAGCTTCCCGTTGACGTGCCGGCAGTTTTTCTATCGCGCGTTCAATTATAGCAATCGTTTGACTGCGCTCAAGCTGCGCCTCGGGCTCATCCTCGCTGCGCTGCCCGGTTTCCATGGTCTCCAGGGGGTCATGCTCATCGTCGTCATCTGCCGCGTGGCCGCCAAAGGAGGAAAGCAAAGAGGTCCAGAGATTACGCACTTTCTGACGGCGCCAGAAATCGCGCATGGTGTTCTGCAGTATGCGCTGAAACAGCATGGGAAATTCTTCCACTGGCCGCGCGCCATACTTTTCAGAAAGCTTGAGCATGGCATCTTGCACGATGTCGAGTGCAGCGTGCTCGTCACGCACGGCATAAGCCGTTTGCCGATAGGCGCGCCGTTCGACCTCGGCTAGAAAGGTTGAAAGTTCCTGAGCTGTTGCCATTTTCTATGCGGTTGCAGACATAATGTAGTGGGTACAGACGGGCATGGTCTTGAGATATAAAACAGCGCTCGAATGGGCCTGGGCCGCATTCACGGTCGCTCTTGGCCAATGCAGTATAACAGTTGAGTTTCGATCCTTGCCGTCGAATTGTAAAAATCAATTAAGATATTAGTCACTCAATCAGGTAGCAAATTCGCAATGGCAAAACTATTACTGCTCGTCGTGGCTGCATGGCTGGTTTACAGCATACTCAAGCGCTACGCAAAAAACCTGGATACCCGCGATACGCGGCCTTCTGGCGAAGAAAAAATGGTGAAATGCGCGCACTGCGGCGTGCATCTGCCACAGAGTGAAAGTGTGCGCATGGCGCAAACGGATTACTGCAGCCTGGCGCATGCCCAGCTGCACAGTCCCGATCAAACGCGCAATCATGAGCAGTAGCCCGGAAGCGTCGCCCATCATCGAGAAGCGCGCCTTCTGGCGGCCGATGGGATTGTTCAATCTTTACCGGCTGGTCATTGCCCTCATCTTTGTCTTGTCGTTCCAGTTTCTGGATGACCTCCCCTTCTGGGAAAACTTCAATAAGGCCCTGTATTTTCAGATCGCGTTGGGCTATCTCGGCGTCAGCCTGGTGGCGATTGTATTCACCGGCCTGAAGAAACCCGGCTTCTCAACCCAGCTCACCACGCTGGTGGTGATGGATATCGGCTTCATCATCATGCTGATGTTTGCCTCGGGCGGCATACGCAATGGCCTGGGGCTGCTGCTGGTAGTGGCGATTGCCGCCGCCAGCCTGATCAGCCGGGGACGGCTGGCCCTGTTTTATGCCTCGCTCGCCACCATCGCGCTCTTGCTTGAGCAAACCTATCAGTTGCTGCACTGGCAGGAAAGCATCGTCGATTATTCGCATGCCGTCATGCTGAGCCTCAGCTGTTATGCAACGGCCTGGCTGGCGCACAGCCTGGCCAAGCGTGCCCGCGAAAGTGAAAAACTGGCATCGGAACGAGGCGTCGACCTGGCAAGCATGGCGCAGATCAATGCGCTGATCATTGAGGAAATGCACGATGGGGTATTGGTCGTCGACCATACGATGCAATTACGCCACCATAACCAGCAAGCCCTGACCCTGCTGGGATTGGACGCGGAGGCATCTGCACCGACCACTCTGCATGCCTTGCCGGAGGTTGCCGCCTTGATGCAGGACTGGATACATGATCACACCGGGCAGGAGTCGGTGTTCAAACTGCAGAGTGCGCATCATGACCTCCGCCTGCGTTTCATGCCGCTCAACCATGCACGTGACCAGGGCGCTGTCATCTTTATTGAGGACTGGAGCCAGATCCAGACCCAGGCACATCAGATCAAACTGGCCGCCCTGGGCAAACTGACCGCCAACATCGCCCATGAAATCCGCAACCCCCTGAGTTCGATCAGCCACGCCAATCAGCTGCTGCAGGAAGACATTACTGATCCCGGCTCGCAAAAGTTATTGCGCATCGTGGCCGATAATGTGGAAAGGCTGGATCACATTGTCACCGATGTACTGGAGTTGAACCGGCGCGACCGCACGCAGCAGCAGCCGGTGGCGCTGGACAGTTTTGTGCAGGCGTTTCATGAACAGTTCTGTCAGGTTGAGAACATCCCGCCTAGCGGCTTTGTGCTGGATATCCAGCCCGGCGCCCACGTCGTGATGTTTGACCACAGGCACCTCAACCAGATATTGTGGAACATCTGTCGTAATGGATGGCGCCACGGGCGAAAGCAGGAGGGAAGCCTGCACATGGGAATTCGCCGTTCGTCGCGTTCGCGCGCGATACGCATCGCCATTCGGGACGATGGGCCAGGCATTGCGCCTGATGTGATGCCACACTTGTTTGAACCCTTTTACACTACCGAGGCAACCGGAACCGGTCTGGGCCTGTATATCGCCCGCGAATTGTGTCAGGCCAACAATACGCGGCTGGAATGCAGCTCCACTCCGCAAGGCAGCCTCTTTACGATGACTATAAAAAATGGCTAACCCACTCAACTGCCTCGTCGTGGATGATGAACACGACATCCGCGAACTGATCGTCATGACACTGACACGCATGGGCCTCAAAGCCGATAGTGCAGCCAACCTGGACGATGCCAAATTCATGCTGCGGCAAAAATCCTACGCCCTGTGCCTGACCGATATGCGGCTGCCCGACGGCAATGGGCTGGACCTGGTGCGCTATATCAATCAGCACCATGCCGGGTTGCCAGTCGCGGTGATTACCGCTTACGGCAGCGCCGATAATGCGGTCTCCGCCCTCAAGGCAGGCGCCTTTGATTACATTACCAAACCCATTTCGCTGCAACAATTGCGACCCCTGGTGCAATCCGCGCTCAACCTGCCAAATGCTGCCGGCAATGTCAGCGGCCCCAGTCTGGTGGGGGAGTCGACGGCGCTGCAACAGATACGCGCCACCATCACCAAGCTTTCCCGCAATCAGGCGCCCGTCTTCATCAGCGGCGAGGCCGGAACCGGAAAATCGCTGGTTGCGCGTCTGATCCATCAGTCCAGCTCGCGCCAGAGCGGCGCATTCATTACCCTGGACTGCAGCGCCATCCCCGAGCAGCAGCTGGAAAAAGAAATCTTTGGTGACGAAGATGAACCTGGCGCACTGCAGAAAGCCTCCGGTGGCACGCTTTTCTTCAAGGAGATTGCCGCCCTGCCGCTGGCCAGCCAGGTGCGCCTGCTGCGCGCCATTCAGGACAAATCGATTTCCATCCCCGGGCAGCGCAAGGAAGAAACCATCGATGTCCGCATCATCAGTGCTTCCCAGCGTAATCTGACCGCCATGATGGAGCGTGGGCAGTTTCGCCAGGACCTCTATTACCGGCTCAACGTGATCGCGCTGGACCTGCCCGCCCTGCGCGACATTCCCGAAGATATTGCCGCTATCAGCCAATACCTGCTCAAACGCCTGTGCCAGAGCCAGAAAATAGATGTTCCGCTGATCGCACGCGAAACCCAGCAAATGCTGTTACAGCACTATTACCCCGGCAATGTTCGGGAGCTGGAAACCATACTGGAACGTGCACTCACCTTGCATGATGGGCGCAGCCTGCAGCCCACTGACCTGCGCCTGCAAACAGAAAGCAAGCGGGTTGCGCTGGAAATTGAAGCTAATGGCCTGCCCCTGCCAGACTATCTGGAAAGCATAGAAAAGCAGGCGATTCTGAACGCGCTGGAAAGAACTGGCCATAACAAGACGGCTGCCGCCAAGTTGCTCGGCGTCAGCTTTCGCACCCTGCGCTATCGCCTTTCCAAGCTGGGTTTGGGTAAAGACAGCGATGGGGATGATGACGAGGATTAATCTGATCATCGCGCCAGCCTGCATTATTACCGCAGGCTGGCCGATTAAAGTGAGATGCTGAGTCAGGCGTGAACTCAGCCAATGTTGAAACTTAGAGCAACACGATGCCGAGGTAGATCAGATACATCAGGCCATTGACCCACAGATGCCAGATCTTGATGCCACCCCGTGCCACTAGCACGCGCAACCAGACGGCAGCCACCAGCGTAATCACCAGCCCGGATAATACTTCCACCCGAGGTTCCCACGGCGTGAGCATAATGCCGATAGCGGGCAACAAGGTACCCTGAAACACCATGGCGCCGGTGATATTGCCGAAAGCCAGGGTATCCTTGCCTTTGCGCACCCACAGGATGCTGTTCACCTTTTCAGGCAATTCAGTGGCAATCGGGATAATCAGCAGGGACAGCAACAGAGTCGATACCCCGATGATTTGCGCCGCCTCTTCCACCCCATGAATAAACCCTTTCGCCCCAGCCACCAGCAGACCCAGACCCAGGACCAGCTGCAGCACGATCACGACCGTGTTATTGGGCAAGCCGATGCGGCAGAGGAACATGGGCTCTTCAGCTTCGGTCCCATGCCCGCTGCTCACCAGATCCTTGGAAGCGCGTATCGTCAGCAGGATGTAAATGAAATAGATCAGCACCATGCCAAAACCCAGCGCACCACGGATAGCCGCCTGTGTATGCGGAATAAACAGGGCCAGCGCGGCAAACGAAAAGGCCACGATGAAAAAGTCGAGATCGCGCCTCAAGCCGGTTTTTTCCGGATGGAAACGGCCAAAGGCCCCGCGCTTCTTGAGCACGGCAAATGCCATCAGCGAGATGGACAGGGTTGCCAGCATCAAAGGCGCACCGAGAATGGCGCCTACGCCAATTTCTTCGTTGGTTTGCAGGTTTTGCGTGCCTGCCAGCAAGGCCAGCAAAGGCACGGAGGTTTCCGGCAGGGCCGTGCCGACAGCGGCAAACAACGAGCCAGTCACCCCTTCCGAAATCCCCAGCTTTTCCCCCAGATGCTCCAGCGCATTGGTAAACACCTCGGCTGCGATTAGAATCACAATCAGCATGAGGAACAATTCAAAAAACACCATGGTTATGCATCCATTTCTTCAGTATCGGTCAAGGTGCGTGGCCCGTGTGGCACGCGACAAGTTTCAGGATTTTATCGGATAACATGAACGCCAACATGACAGCGCTCGAAATTAACGCAGACGGCGTGCTGAATCAGGGGACATTTATCCCCTCGCCCAACCATGACGCCCGGCCGGATGAGGCGGAGGTGAAGCTGATTGTGATCCACAATATCAGCCTGCCGCCGGGACAATACGGTGGAAACGGCATTATCGAATTATTCACCAATCAGCTGGATCCGACGGCACATCCGTATTACGCCGAGATTTATACGCTCAAGGTTTCCTCGCACTTTCTCATCCGGCGCGATGGTAGCGTGCTGCAGTTTGTTCCGTGTGGCCTTCGCGCCTGGCATGCCGGGGTGTCGCAGTGGCAGGGACGGGAGCGCTGCAATGATTTTTCCGTAGGCATCGAGCTGGAAGGGTGCGATACCGACACCTTTACCGAAGCCCAATACACGCAATTGCAGCAATTGATCGCCGCCCTTAAAAAACGCTACCCGATTGCAGGCATTGCCGGGCATTCGGATATCGCCCCTGGTCGCAAAACCGATCCCGGCCCCGGCTTTGACTGGTCTCGGATCGCCTAGCCTCCTCTTCCCACGATTCCATCTCTCACGCCGGTGTGCGGCCCAGACTCACAGCCAGCACGCCAGCCATGACCAGCGCAGTACCGCCCAGCTGCAACCAGGTGATGTGTTCGCCAAGAAACACCCAGGCCAGAAAAATGGTCGATACCGGGCCGATGGAGCTGATAAGCGACGCGCGGTTGCTGCCCAGCCGCTGAATACCGATATTAAGCAACACTGCCGGCAACACCGTCGCCACCACCGCCATCAGCAAACTCAGCAGATAGACCTCACCAGGCAACTGCGACCAGCTCACTACATGCTGGCTACCGGCGTAATGCATGCCACTGGTGAAGGTCGCCACCAGCATGGTGTAAGCGGTAAAGCGCGAGGCACCAACCTGCGGAATCAACTTGCCGCTCAACACCAGATAAGCGGCATACAACACCGCACTGGCGAACACCAGCGCAGCCCCCATGAGGGTGGCATCCGCAGTTCCATGCACAAACTCGATATCATGCCCCACTACCAAACCGACGCCGGCATAGCCCGTAATCAGGGCAAAAAGCTCACGCCTACCGATCGCCTGCCGGAACAGCAAGGCAGAAAACATCAACACCATGGTGGGGTAAAGAAACAGGATGATGCGCTCCAGGCCAGCGCTGACATAGGCGAGCCCGGCAAAGTCCAGCCACATGGGCCCATAGCCGCCAATGGCGCCTAGCCCCAGCACCGCCATCCATTGGCGCAATGACAGTGTTGCCAGGCTATCCTGCCGGGCAGACCACCACGCCAGGGCTGCAAAGAAGGGAATCGAAAACGCCATGCGCAGGGCAATCAGCGTGGCCGGATCCACCGGATACACATAGGCCAGCTTGACGATAATGGCCTTGGAGGACACTGCCACCGAGGCGAGCAATACCATGGCAATACCCGCCATGGGAGAAGAAAAGCGTGAACTGATAAACGTAGACATCGTGGGCCCAGGTTGTGGGCTCAACGAGAATAGACAGTAGTCAACCGCGGAGAGCCCGCGGTTGCAAAAATTCAGGACAAATAGCAACCGCAGCACTGGGTGGCACGCAGCCACAGCGCTTTGCGGTTAATGACGGAAATGATCGCTATTTGTTTTTTCATGGAGGCGGCACTATACGGCCGTCGCTATCGCCAGGTCAAGGCCGGAGTGCATGGGTAATGCCCCCCGGCCCTGAATTCAGCTTGGTGAATGGCTGATTAATTTACGAGCTTGACGCTGCCCTTCATCATGAAGGCATGGCCGGGGAAAGAGCAGAAGAAGACGTAATCCTGCCCATCCGCGAGCTTGCTGGCAGCAAACTTGACGCTGTCTTTTTCGCCGCCGCCGATGAGTTTGGTATGCGCAATCACGCGGGCATCGCCCGCCTTGACGTAATCATTCGCCGAACCGGCAGCCGCGCCATCGGCAAGCACGCCTTTTTCATCACTGGCTTTGGCGAGCACCCAGTTGTGACCCATCATGGCTTTGGCCATGGTGCCGGTGTGATTGAGATTGACGGTAAACTCCTTGCAGCTTTTGCTGACTTCGATGGCTTTGGTATTGAACTGCATGGCATCGTTGGCTTCGATATCCACACTACAGCCAGCTGCCATGGCATGACTGGAAGCAAAGCCGATAACAAGCGCGAGGGAATGATATAAACGCATGGGTAATGTCCTTTTTACTGAGCTAAAGTAGGGAAATGTTGGCTTACAGCCCTGCTTTCTCTGCGGGACATCGCTGGCTAATGAGAATTATTATCATATAAAGCCATAAAAAATGCCAGCCTGGGTGTGGCTGGCATTTTCTGGAGAAGACTTACGAGGCTATGGCGGCGGCATGGAGGCCAAGCAACACTGACTAGCGTTGCACCAGCTTTTGCACAATCAGGCTGCCCACCATGTCGCCTTCCACATTGACGGCGGTGCGCAATGTATCCAGCAAGCGGTCTATGGGAAGCAAAATCGCGATGGCTTCCGCGGGCAAGCCGACCGACTGCAGCACCATCACCATGGTCACCATGCCTGCACTGGGGATGCCAGGCGCGCCCATGGCGGCGATCATGGCGGTAAAAAATACCACCAGTTGCTGGCCCGTGCCCAGTTCGATGCCCGCCAAATGCGCAATAAACAAGGCAGCAGCCGCTTCATACAAGGCTGTGCCGTCCATATTGATGGTGGCGCCTAATGGCACGACAAACCCGGCGATCTCCGGTTTTACATGCAGCTTGTTTTCCACGCAGCGCAGGGTCACCGGTAAGGTCGCCGAACTCGAACTGGTGGCAAATGCGGTAATCAGCGCCTCGCGCGCGCCACGCCAGAAGCGCAATGGCGTCACCCCCGTCACCAGGTACAGCAACAGCGGAAGAATGATGACACCATGGATAAGCGTCGTCGCCACAATAAGCGTGACAAATTTCCCCATGGTCTGGAGCAAGCTCAGATCCTGATTGGCCACCAGCTGGGCCAGCAAGGCCATGATGCCAAGCGGCGCCAGATGCATGATCCAGCCGACAATGCGCATGACCAGTTCCTGGGCTTCCTGCAGCAGTTTGTGTATGTTCTGGTAGCGCTCGCCACCCACCACCAGTGCGATCCCCATGAACAGGGCGAAAATCACCACAGCCAGCACCTTGCCATTGGCGAGTGCGGCAAACGGATTCATGAACAGCTCATGCAGAAATTGCTTGAAAAACTCCGACATGGTCAGCCGGTGAGCTTCGAAATTCTGCATGGCATCCTGGAACATCGCCAGTTGCATGCCCTCACCCGGCTTGAAGATATTGCTCGCGGCTAACGCAAGTGCGATGGCCAGCGCCATGGACAGGATGAAAAACCCCAAGGTGCTGGTCCACACCCGGTGTACCTGACGATGCGCCTGCAGATTGGCTACCCCGACCACAATCGAGGTGAATACCAGCGGGATCAACACCATCTTGAGCAGGTCAATGAATACACTGCCGATGAGCCCAAGCGCATACAGCGATTGCACACGCAGCTCGCTATCCTGCGCGAGCGGGCTGATGGCCATGCCGATAAGCACGCCGATGGCGGCGCCAGTAAAAATCTGGGTGTTAAGACTAAGCTTCATCGAAACCTCGGAGTCAGGCAGCTAAGGGGTTGATACAAAGACATGCGGCCAAAAGCCGCATGAAATTACTTTACCGTAGCGGCCTGACTCTGCCTAGCGCTGATTCGATGCGCGATGCCACCCGAATCAGCACTTCAGCAAGGTCAGGGGGCGGGGGGTTCCGAGCTCGCCGCTGCTTTTTCGAACACGGCAGCAAAGAAGCCATCGGTCTGGTGCAAGTGCGGTAACAGCTTCAAGTACTCTCCGGTATCGACCGGAATCTGCTGTTGCGCCAGGACTTCATTAGCAGGAATCAGCTTGAAATCAGGGTGCGCAGCCAGGAATGCATCGGCAATGGCTTCGTTTTCATCTGAGAGCAGGCTGCAGGTAGCGTAAATCAGGCGGCCGCCCGCTTTTACCAGCTTGGCAGCACGCGCCAGAATAGACGTTTGCTTGCCGGTGAGTTCCAGAACGTCCTGCGGGGTTTGCCGCCATTTGAGGTCCGGGTTGCGACGCAAGGTACCCAGGCCGCTGCAAGGCGCATCCACCAGCACGCGGTTAAACTTGCCGTTCAGGCGCTTCAATTTGGCATCCTGCTCGCTGCTGATCAGCTGGCTATGCAGGTTGGACAGGCCCGAGCGCTTGAGGCGCTGGCCCAGATTGGTCAGGCGTTTTTCGGATATATCAAATGCATAGAGACGACCGGTATTGCGCATCAGCGCGCCCATGGCAAGCGTCTTGCCACCCGCGCCTGCGCAGAGATCGGCAATCATCTCGCCGCGACGTGGCGCTACCAGATGCGCGAGCAGTTGACTGCCTTCATCCTGCACTTCCACCTTGCCTTCAGTAAACAGAATATGCCGGCTGATGTTCAGGCGCTGCGGCAGACGTATACCGGTCGGTGACAGCGGAGTCGGTAAGATGGTGTCCTGATTCAGCTGGGTATTTTCGCTGATGAATTTGGCCAGCACGTCTTCTCGCGTGGCTTTGATGGTATTCACGCGCAAATCCATCATGGCTTGCTGCTGCATGCTGCGAGCAATAGTGAGTGCCTGCTCATCGCCATATTGGGCGCTGAGTTTTTCCCATAACCAATCCGGCATATCGGCTTGAATGGCCAGACTGAGATTGTCGGTATTTTTAGCCTTGATCTCCTGTGCCCACTCTTTCTGCTGGGTGTTGAGCGTGTCTTCCAGATCGCGCAGGCTCATGCCCTGCACACGCACCAGCCAGGCCACCAGCAGCTTGCGCGGATCATCGCCATCGGCAAGGTAGGATAGCAGTCGCTTGCGACGCAACACACCATACACGGACTCGGCGACAAAGGCTCTTTCTTTGGTACCCAACTCGCGGTTGTTACGGAAAAAAGAGCCCAGCACGGCATCGGCCGGACCGGTGCCCGCGAGGATGTCAGCGAGCGCAGTACCAGCAAAGCGAAGTAATTGGGGATGGATGTTTTTCATTTCATGATATCGGTATTCAGCCTGGTCATAATCTGCTCAAGCACTGTACCGTCCTCGTCTGTTTTACGTATTTTAATAGGCAGGTAACGATAATCGACCGCCAGCCACAACTCGGTCTTTTCGTTACCAGTGGATTTTGCAATATGGAGAGCACGTATCTCGCCCATGCGGGTCTGCACCTGCTCTTCCCCTTCAAAACTATAGCTGTATGTCCGCAGGCGCTTGCCATTGGTAACTGCCACCTGCATCTGGGCCAGCGGATCCTGATACATGTATTGGTACATGAAACTCAGCAAGTCCTGCGTGCCCGCTGGCAGGGCCTGCGTCACCAGTCCTTTGCTGCTTTGCATGGCAATCGTGTGATTATCCCAGTCCAGTTCGGCCCGTTGGGCCTTGGCTTCGTTGTTGCCATACTGATAAAAAAAATGCTGCGGCTGCAAGCCGTGTTCCGTCACCAGGCCTTCACTGCGCTGCACCAGCTTGCCTGATATAAACAGCGATGCCAGGCCCTGCGCTTCGGTTTCGCTGGTCAGGGTGTAGCGATTCTCGTCATGCACCTTGAAAAGCACATGGGTACGGCCCAAGGTGCCAGCCTGGCCACCTCGCTTGACCTCGTACTCCATTTCCACGTAATTCACCGGATCAGGCTTGGAAGGCTCCGGCAGGGCCTCGGTCACTTCTTCCGGTGGTTCGTTTTCCTCGAGTACGGGGGTAGCGGCATCACCAGCCTCCGCAAGTGTTGATGAAGCAGTCTCTGCTGGCGCCTCCACAGCGGGCGCAGCATCCTGCGGGGTCGCCGGCACTGCTGCCGGAGCCGCTTTTTTGGGTTTGGGCTTGATAGCCGGGGGCAATGGTTTGGGCAACGGTGCAGGCATCATCTCAACCTGCATGGTGCTGGGGGCAGAAGGCAAATCTGGTAGCCTTAAATCCAGCCCTCCCAGCAACACCACATGCAACAGCAATGAAATCAGCAGGGCCAGGGCATAGCGGAGGTAATACTTGCGCTGAGGGTCGTCTTGCTTATTCCGCATGCACGCTGGTCAGAATCTGCTCGATTTTGGCACCTTTGTCATCGCGCATTTCCAGACGGACCGGCAGGTGATGACGATCCGTCGCCAACCAGAATTCCTTGCCGTCCTCGCCCTCTGGCGTGGCATCGACCAGGTGCAGCGTCTTGAAATGGCCGCCAGGCAGATCAAGCGGGACATCGCGCTCCGTCACCCGGTAGTGATAGCTGCGCAGCTTTTTGCCCGTTGTCACCGGCATATTCACATCCTCACCCACTGGAGGACGGAACATGAACTGGTAAATGAAACTGGCCAGATCCTGGGCACCTGGCTCAAGCGGCGCGGTAACGGTCTTGCCCTTCACCTGCATATTGAGCTGGTTCTGCGCCCAGTCGAAATCTGTCAGCAAAGATTTTTTATCGTTGTCACCCTGATGCAGCTCAAAATGGCTGGGCTTGAGCCCTTGCTCGGTAACTTCACCCTCACTCAACAAGCGGCGCTTGCCAAACAAGGCGTACACACCTATCCCCTGCGTCACGCTTTCAATGCGGTAGCGACCATTTTCCTGACGAAAGGTCTCAGTCACCGTGGCGAATGGCTGGCCATTGCGGGTGGCTTCATACACCAGCTCCACCTGGCGTGGCGCGGCGTGCACAAGCGACGCGGCCAGCAGGCAACAAGCCGTGAGTATGGAATTGCGTAAGGAAAGATAGCGCATGATGTTCTACTTGAAGTAAACGATGTCCATGTGACGATAGCCGCTGGTTTTCGTTCCGGCGACTACACCACCACCGTAGGCGCTTCGTCAGGCTGCTGCGCGCGAATCTGGCCAATCTGCCATACCTGCTCACCTGCATCTGACAGCAGCTTGATTGCCTCTGGCGCCTGAGCGGCTGACACAATCACCACCATGCCAATGCCACAGTTGAAAGTACGGTACATCTCGTCATCAGCCACGTTGCCTTGCGCCTGCAGCCATTGAAACAAAGGCGGCAGAGTCCAGCTGTCGCGGCGAACTTCAGCGGTCAGGCCGGCAGGCAATACGCGCGGAATATTTTCCGTGATGCCGCCACCGGTAATGTGGGCCATGCCCTTCACCGGCATGGCAGCCAGCAACTTGAGCAGGGATTTGACGTAAATACGGGTAGGCGCCATCACCACATCACGGAAGGGCTTGCCATGGAAATCGCTATCCATATCAATGCCGGATTTCTCGATCAGCTTGCGGATCAGCGAGTACCCGTTGGAATGCGCACCACTGGATGCCAGACCCAGCACAACGTCACCCGCCGCAATGGTAGTACCGTCAATGATGGCTTCCTTGTCGACTGCACCGACGGCAAACCCGGCGAGGTCATATTCACCGGCGGGATACATGCCAGGCATTTCAGCGGTTTCGCCGCCCACCAGCGCACAGCCGGACTGCTCACAGCCCAGCGCGATGCCCTTGATCACCTGGGCAGCCACGCCGACTTCGAGCTTGCCGCAGGCAAAGTAATCCAGGAAAAACAGAGGCTCAGCGCCCTGCACCAGAATATCGTTCACGCTCATCGCGACCAGATCAATACCCACGGTGTCGTGTTTGTTCAGCTGAAATGCCAGCTTGAGCTTGGTGCCTACGCCATCCGTACCGGAAACCAGCACGGGGTTTTTGAATTTTTTCGGGACTTCGAACAGCGAGCCGAATCCGCCAATTCCGCCCAAAACCTCGGGGCGCATGGTACGCTTGGCAAACGGTTTGATCTCCTCGACCAGCGCATCGCCGGCTTCGATATCGACACCGGCGTCGCGATAGCTCATTGAAGTTGGTGCGGCACCGCCGTTGGTTTGATCAGAATTCAAGTTGAGTTCTCGCTTTCCACAAGATAAATTACAGTAATTAAATATAATTTTACCCGAAATGACCGCCAAACGAGAAAACCTGTTGCCTGATTACCGCGTGATTCTGCTCGGCGGCCTGTTCCTGCTGGTGGTATATCTGCTGCTGCCCATCATGGCGCCGTTTCTGATTGCCGCCATTTTCGCCTATATCTGCAATCCGCTGGTCGACAGATTGGCGCAGGTGCGCCTCTGGCAGTTCACCTTGGGGCGGACCGTCGCCTCATTGCTGGTCATGCTGATGCTGATCGCCATTATCTGCATCCTGCTGCTGATCGTGATCCCCATGATGCAGAAAGAATTCATGCTGATCATGGAAAAACTACCAACCTACATCACCGGCTTGCGCACCCGTATTGAGCCCTGGCTGTTGCAGCACTTCGGCGTGGCGATCGATATTGATGCTGCCAAAGTGCAGCAAGTGATCAGCAGTAACTGGAAATCCGCCAGTGATTTCGTTGGCAAGTTCTTGCTGGCACTGAGCGATCACGGGCTGGCACTGTTCGCCTGGCTGGCGAATCTGGTGCTGATCCCGATTGTGCTGTTTTACCTGCTGCGCGACTGGCATGACATTCTCAACCGCTTCGATCAATTGCTGCCACGTCGCTGGTATGCCAAAACCGTGGAGATTGCCCGTGAAGTTGACATGATGCTTGCGGAATTTTTACGCGGGCAATTATCCGTCATGCTGTTGATGAGCGCATTTTACGCCACCGGCCTCTGGCTTTCCGGACTGGAGCTAGCGCTGCCCATCGGCTTGATTGCTGGCTTGCTTGGGTTTGTGCCATACCTGGGCATCGGCACTGGCATGCTGCTCGCCGCGCTGGCATCGGTATTGCAGTTCACCACCTTCGCCCAGTATGTTCCTGTCATCGCGGTATTTGGTATCGGCCAGATGCTGGAGAGCATGTGGCTCACGCCCTGGCTGGTCGGTGACCGTATCGGCCTGCACCCGGTCATGGTGATTTTTGCCTTGCTGGCTGGCGGCCAGCTGTTCGGCTTTACCGGCATTTTGCTGGCGTTGCCTGTCAGCGCCGCGATTGCCGTCGGCCTGCGCCATGCCAAACGCGCTTATCTCAATAGCGATATCTACCTGCATTAATCAGGTTCACATAAAATGCAGGCCCCACTCTTGCCGCTTTGCGGCTAAATGCCATGAAACAGTTACTGCTCGACATTCAACCATCAGCGTTGCCCAGCCTGGACAATTTTGTCCCAGGCCGCAATGCCGAGGCCCTGCATAGCCTGCGCGCCGCGCTGGAAGGGCAAAGTGCGCAACGCTTTATCTACCTGTGGGGTGAAACCGGCAGCGGCAAGAGTCATCTGCTGCATGCCTGCAACCGTGCGGGCGAAGCCCTGGGCGTGCATGTGATCTGCGCCGATGATGTTCACCTGCTCAGCAATGAAGAGCAGATTGCCTTGTTTGACAGCTACAACCACCTGCGCGATAGCGAAGGCGTGCTGGTAGCGGCCGGCATCGCCGCGCCAACCGCCATGCAGCTGCGGGATGACCTGGCCACCCGCCTGGCTTGGGGCCTCAGCTACCAGCTGCATCCGCTCAGCGATGAAGAAAAAGCCCTGGCCTTGCGCCAGCATGCAGCAGCCCGTGGCATGCGATTGCCGGATGAAGTGCTGGATTATTGCCTGCGCCACTTGCGTCGTGATCTGCCCACCCTGGTTTCCACACTGGATGCCCTGGATGAATGGTCGCTCAGCTACAAACGCCCTGTCACACTGCCTTTGTTACGTCAGCTGCTAAGCCTGTCATAGCGGCCTCGGCAGCAAAATCATAAAAATTTAAAGCTATATCCATCTTGCGAGTATTGATTTTCTTGTAGAGACCTGTAATGCTAGTTTCACGGTTTTTGATTTTTTAAGTACGGAAACTGTAGGTCTTTTATAAAAACGAGGAGATATAAAATGCACTCAGCACTATTGATCGTAGACCGGCCGAACCCCAATCATGAAAACAAGAATTGGGTAACCTTCATCACCAGCAGTCAAAACATCATTCAGCTGAACAAGGAGCAGCACAAGTCGGAGTCTACCCAGGCATTTGCCGACAATGTGTTCCTGATCCCGCTGAAGAATGAACTGCACATTTTCACGCTGCTCGCACAACGGGCCCGTGATCTGGGTTTCAACGTCAGAGTCACCTTCTTTGACCAATACCCATCGTTTGTGATCTCTCAAGCCATTTAAAATCCTCAAAAATGCTTGATCTGTAACAACGGCAAAACCAAAAAATTCAGGGCCAGTGTTCTCCCCTACCCGGGAAAGAACACTGGCCCTGGCCTTTTATGGCAACCGAGATTGTCATAAAAGGAAGTACAGCGTGACGCTTACTGGCGTATCAGGTAATCAAATGCGCCCAGCGCAGCCTTGGAGCCTTCACCCATGGCAATGATGATCTGCTTGTAAGGCACGGTCGTCACATCCCCCGCCGCAAACACACCTGCCATTGATGTCTGCCCATGCGCATCCACCTTGATCTCACCAAACTTGCTCAGTTCGACATCACTGCCCTTGAGCCAGTCGGTATTCGGCAAGAGACCGATTTGTACAAAGACACCTTCCAGTTCCAGGTGATGATCCACGCTTGTGGCGCGGTCCTTGTACACCAAACCATTGACCTTTTGGGAATCGCCGGTTACTTCGGTCGTTTGCGCGTTAATGATCACGGTCACATTGGGCAAGCTGAACAACTTGTTCTGCAGCACCGCATCCGCACGCAACTTGGTGTCGTATTCGATCAGGGTGACATGGCCAACAAAACCGGCCAGATCAATCGCTGCCTCTACACCTGAATTGCCACCGCCAATCACGGCGACGCGTTTGCCCTTGAACAAAGGACCATCGCAGTGTGGGCAATACGCCACGCCCTTGCCACGGTATTCCTTCTCGCCAGGCACATTCAGCTCGCGCCACCGGGCACCGGTAGCCGCAATCACTGCCTTGCTCTTCAGCGTTGCGCCACCTGCCAGCTTCACCTCGACCAGTTCGCCGCGCGTAATCGACTCGGCGCGTTGCAGATTGATGATATCGACATCGTAGCTGCGCACATGCTCTTCGAGTGCGGCCACCAGCTTGGGCCCTTCGGTTTCCTTCACCGAGATGAAGTTTTCAATGCCCAGGGTATCCATCACCTGGCCGCCAAACCGCTCGGCCACGATACCGGTACGTATGCCCTTGCGAGCGGCATAGATGGCCGCCGAAGCACCCGCAGGTCCACCGCCTACGATCAGCACATCATAAGGTGCCTTCTGGTCCAGCTTGGCCGCTTCGCGTGCCTCAGCCCCGGTATCGAGCTTGGTCAGCATTTCTTCAACCGTCATGCGGCCCGAGCCAAATGGCTCACCGTTCATATAGGTGGTGGGCACGGCCATGATGTTGCGACCATTCACTTCATCCTGATACAAGGCACCATCAATCACGGTGGTTTGCACTTTGGGGTTGAGAATGGCCATCAATGCCGTTGCCTGCACAACGTCCGGGCAGTTATGGCAGGACAGGCTCATGTACACCTCAAAGCGGAAATCGCCATCCAGCGCCTTGATCTGTTCAATCACATCGGCTTCGACCTTGGGTGGGTGACCGCCGGTCCATAACAAGGCCAGCACCAGCGACGTAAACTCATGGCCCAGCGGAATGGCAGCAAAGCGCACGCCACTGGTCTCACCTTCACGTGCAATCACGAACGAAGGCTTGCGGGCATCACTGCCTGCCAGGTCCAGGCTGACCTTGTCTGACAGCGCGGCAATGTCTTGCAGCAGCTCACGCATTTCAGCGGCTTTTTCACTGCCATCGAGTGAAGCAATCAACCGGATAGGCTGGCGCAGCATGCCCAAATAGGTCTGAAGTTGAGTTTTGAGTGTATCGTCAAGCATGGTGTTCTCCAGTTGTTCGGGGTGAGTTCACCCCCGCCTTGCGCTTTTGGCGCTGGCTTAGTTACGTTTATTCCAGGGATAGCGTCGAGGGCAGGACACGGTTGGCGTTTGGCCTTCCATGCCCTGTGCTCAACGCCCTGCCGCAGCAGGGACGTTTAAAGGCGCTATTCCCGCCTTAGATCTTGCCTACCAGATCCAGAGAAGGCGTCAGGGTCTTTTCGCCTTCTTTCCACTTGGCTGGGCAAACCTGGCCTGGGTTGTTGGCCACGTATTGCGCTGCCTTCAGCTTGCGTACGGTTTCCTTCACATCACGCGCAATGGCGTTGTCGTGGATTTCAGCCGTCTTGATCACGCCTTCTGGGTTGATGATGAAGGTGCCGCGCAGTGCCAGACCTTCTTCTTCAATGTGCACTTCAAAAGCGCGTGTCAGTTGGTGAGTCGGGTCACCTACCAGCGGGAACTGTGCCTTGCCCACGGCTGGCGATGTTTCATGCCATACCTTGTGCGAGAAGTGCGTATCGGTAGTGACGATATACACCTCGGCGCCCGCCTTCTGGAATTCAGCGTAATTGTCAGCAGCATCTTCAATTTCTGTTGGGCAATTGAAGGTGAAAGCGGCTGGCATGAAAATCAGCACGGACCATTTGCCCTTCAGAGCTGCATCGGTCACTTCAATAAACTTGCCGTTATGAAATGCCTGGGCTTTGAATGGCTTAACTTCAGTGTTGATCAAGGTGCTCATGTAAATCTCCTTTTGGGTTGGTTTGGAAACGAAGCTCAGTATAGAGAAAGTCCTATAATAATAAAAATTGATTGTTTAAATACTTTTGATATATTTTGCATATCGATGTGGTAATAATGCCGCACTTGCAGCGGCATGTTGATTAAACCCTGTCTGCCGCGATTTGTTCCATCATTTCCGAAAGATACCGATGCAAAAAAACCTGTCACCGGATAAAAATGCTGTTTATTTTGTAGCAGGGGCCAAAGTTTGAGGTATTCTTTCGTTGAAACTGCTGTGCCTGATACAGCTCCTTGCCGAGCAATGTAACGCCACGTTAATACGCAGCCGTCATCCCGCTTTTTCAACTTGCTTTATGAGAATCAAATGAAGTCAACATCACCAATGGACTGGTTCAACCTTCCCAACCTCCCTACCCCTGTCAAGGTTCTGTTTTCCGGCTATTTGCTGGTCATCGGTGTCGGCCTCTGTATGGCAGGTTTGCAGATCATGCTGACCCACGGCATGGCAGACGGCAAAATCGGCTTGTCAAAAGACGACATCGTCTACAGCTACTATGGCGATCGCAGCGGCAGCCGCCTCGAAGGCATGCTGAATGGCGCCATGAAAGACAAGGCACCGCCTGAAGTTCGCCTGGACATCATCAAGTGGGCGCGCGAAGGCGCACCAGAGTCAGAGTGGGAACCCCATTTCAAGCAAGTGTTTGCCCAGCACTGTGTCATGTGCCATAGCAACGTGCCTGGCATCCCTAACTTCACGCATTTTGATGAAGTCAAAAAAGTGGCCAAGGTGAATGAAGGCGCCAGCATCGAGAGCCTGACGCGCGTTTCGCACATTCACCTGTTTGGTATCGCGTTCATCTTCTTCTTCATGTCGCTGATTTTCAGCTTTGCGGTCAATGTGCCGCGCAAACTGAAGATTCTGGCCATCGCCTTCCCATTCGCCTTCCTGATTCTGGATGTGCTGTCATGGTGGCTGACCAAGCTGAATCCTGGCTTTGCCTGGCTGACCATCATCGGCGGTCTGGGTTATAGCATTGCCTCGACCTTCATGTGGTTTACCAGCATGTATCAGATGTGGATTTTGTCGCGGAATGGCAAAGTCTACGGCAATGCCTGGGAAGCTGATCTCTAAATCAGTTGATCTAAATCCATCCAGCCGCTAGCCCGCCGTGACAGCAATTTCATGGCGGGCGCTCTGGCCCCTGTTGTCATGCCAGACCACGGCAACCAGGTCGCCAACCTTGGCACCGCGCAAGTGCAAGGTCAAATAGGGATTCTTGGAAATACCCGTCCCCCATTGCGCTTCCGTCACCACGTTGCCATTCAGACTGATCGTCACCAGCTGAATAAAATGCGCAGGTACCACCTCATCCAGATCGTTTTTACGTCGCCCGGTTTCCATCGGATGCGTCATCAGCACCTTCAGCTCGGTCACGTCACCCTTGAGTTGCGCCCGCATTTTGATGTTATCTGCCATGTTGCCTCCTAGCCGCAGCCGTTTTCCAGCACTTCAACCTGCTTGCCCGCGGTGAAATAGCGCGATCCCACTTTCACAATCGCCTTCACTTCAGCGGTTTCCGCCATTTTGATGCGGGTCACCACATAAGGATCCGCCCCTTTGGCAAACATGAAATTGGCAATCAAAGGTGTAGGGTTATGCTCCACCACAATGGCGATGGCCTCCGTACCGGGAATGCGGCTGATGACTTCCACCTGCACGACAGCGCCGTTTTCCGCGCGGTCTGGCGCATTGACTGTGATGTCGGCGCTGGGCGTTTCCTTGTCGACCTGCAGGCCCTGGGTGGCGCCAGCCAGGGTCGTCGCTTCGAAAGCCGCTTTGTTCCATACCGCCGCCAGCACCCGCAGTGGCAGTAGCAAACCACTGAGCAATGCTGCACCGGTCATCATCATAAATCCGCGTCTTTTCATGGCTGTCCTTTTATCTCTAGCCCCTGTCCTTGGGGTCGTTCAGCAGCAGGCGCAATTGCTTGAGGCGCGCTTCTACAATTGATTGCTGGTAAAAGTCGCCATCGCCCGCCTTGGCTGCCAGCTCCATCTGCTCAATCGCCCGCGGCAGGTTATAGCTCCGCACATAGGCTTCGCCTTGTGCCTGATGCCGCAATAAACGTTTGCCCTGCATGGTATACGCCTTTGAGCGCAACTCATAAAAATAGGGATCATCCGGATAGAGGTCGATGTTTTGCGCCACCAGATTAAGCGCTGCATCCGTCTGCCCCAGCCGCAGCAAGTGCTCGGCATAGCCAAAAATCAGGGCACGGGATCGAGGATAATGTTCCAAGCCTTGCTGGAACAGGCGTGTGGCTGCGGCCGTATTTTGTTTCGCCACTTCGATGTTGGCTGCCAGGCTGGCAAACATGGCGTGCGGACTGGCATTCTGCTTGAGCCAGACTAGCTCGCTCGCTGCCGTCGCAACATCATTGGCCCGCAAACTGGCAATGGCCAGCCCGTAATGCTGGGCAGCTTCGTTGGTATAAGTGCGCTGGGCAAGGTTATTCCTGAACAGCTCCATGGCTTGCCGCGCAGGCCCCAGATTGGCAAGCAGCTTGGCCCGCACATATTGAAATTCCGCACTATCCTGCACCTGCCGATAAGCCCCTTGCTCCACACGGGAGCGCACATCGGCAATACGCTCCGTCGTCAGCGGGTGGGTACGCAGGAAGGAAGGTGCACTGCCATCAATAAACCGCGTGCCCCGCTGCAGAATCTCAAAAAAAGCCGGCATGCCACGCGTATCAAATCCCGCATCGGCCATGATCTGCAAACCCACGCGATCAGCCTCACGCTCATGTTCGCGCGTGTAGTCCAGCTGCTTCTGCAAGGAGCCGGCACTGGCCGACATCATGGCTCCGCTGGCAAGCTGTGGATTGGCGCGCGCCGCCAGCAGCGCAAGCCCAATCGTCGCCATGCTGATGATGGAATCACGCTTCTGCTGCGCCATCATGCGCGCCAGATGGCGCTGCACCACATGGCCGATTTCGTGGCCCAGCACCCCTGCCACTTCGGATTCGTTTTCAGCAGCAACGATGAGCCCGGTATGCACGCCGACCACACCACCAGGCATAGCAAAGGCATTGATGGAGTTATCTTTCACCACAAAAAACTGGAAGGGCAAGAGCTTGTCCGAACTGGCAGCGACGAGGCGCATACCCAGTTGCTGCACATAGTCCTGTATTTCAGGGTCGCGCTCCACATCATCACTGGCCATCACGCTGCGCATGATCTGATCGGCAATTTTCTTTTCATCCAGCGGGGAGAGCACGGTAGCGGAAACATCGCCCAGATCGGGCAGGCCATCCGCAGGAGATACGGGCACAAAAAACAGCGCCATGACGGCGACGACAGAGGTATAAACAAGCTTCATTGTTGCTATGATAACGGCATTCTCAAGCAAGTTCACCGTTTCGGAGCAGGCTTCACCATGACGCAATTTACCCATTTTGACACCAGCGGACAGGCCCATATGGTCGATGTCGGCGACAAAGCCGAGACCAGGCGCATTGCTGTGGCACGAGGCAGCATCCGCATGCTGCCTGCCACGCTGGCGCTGATTCAGGAGGGCAATAGCAAAAAAGGCGATGTACTGGGCATTGCCCGGATTGCGGCGATTCAAGGCAGCAAGCGTTGCGCTGATCTCATTCCGCTTTGCCATCCGATTGCCTTGACCAAGGTCGGGGTGGAATTCGAGATTGAGAGCAGCCAACCTGTCATCCATTGCACGGTCACCGCCGAAACCGTCGGCCGTACCGGGGTGGAAATGGAAGCGCTGACCGCGACTACGGTCGCCTTGCTGACGATTTACGATATGTGCAAGGCGGTCGATCGCGGCATGATCATAGACAATGTGCAACTGCTGGAAAAGCAGGGTGGAAAATCCGGCCACTGGCAGGCCACAACCCCGGCATAAATCAGAGCGTGGCCAAGCGCCAATTTGGAGGTGGCGGCATGAAGGGGTATCCTATTGCCAGCTCAAGAGCCACGTCACAAGGAGATCGTTTGAAAACATTAAAGCACATTGCCCTCGCCGCCACTCTGGCATTGGCCTCCATGCATGCCAGCGCCGAAATCAAGATCGGCTACGTCCATCTGCAAACTGTCATGCAGTCACCGCAATTTCTGGCCACTGGTCAAAAGCTGCAGGCCGAATTCAAGCCGCGCAATGCTGAGTTGCAGCAAGCCTACAAGCAACTGGAAGACCGCGAAACCGCTTTCAGCAAGGATTCGCTGACCATGACAGAGAGCGTGGCGAGAACCAAACGTCGCGATCTGAATAATCAGCGTGTGGACTTGGAGCGCCGTCAGCGTGCTTTGCAGGAAGAGTTTGAGCAGCGCAAGAAAGACGAGCTGGCCAGTCTGCAGGATCGTATCAATAAAGCCGTCACCTCCGTTGCGCAGAGTGAAGGCTACGACATCGTGTTTTACAACACCTCCGCTTATGTCGGCAAACGCGTCGACATTACCGACAAGATCATCAAGCAGCTCAAATAAGCGCGAGCCTGACCTCGCCTGCCCGCGCGCCTATTCGGCAGCGCGGTAGGCGTAAGCAGTTAGGTCACTTTCAGAAGCACTTCCTTGCACCAGGGCCGACAGCAGTTCGGCGCTCGCAGGTGCCATCGTCAGCCCGTAACGGAAATGACCGCTATTGATATAGAGGTTTTTATACTGCGGGTGCGCGGCAATGGTGGGCACATTATCCGGAGACCCCGGACGGAAACCGCTCCAATGTGCCAGCACAGGCGCATCGGCCAGCTCGGGTAACAGGGCTGCGGCTTTGGCAGCCAGCTGGCTGCCCATGTCATCGGTCACCGCATGATCAAACCCGACATCTTCCAGGCAACTGCCCGCCAGAATCAGGCCATCCCGCCGCGGCACCATATAAAAGCCTTCACGGAAAACAATATGCGTGAGCTTTTGCTGATGAGGTTGCGCATACAGCAGCATCTGGCCACGCATGGGCTTGATGGGCAGTGGCTGCTGGTCGCCCAGTAACAAACCACTCCAGGCGCCCGCCGTCAGTACAAAGGCATCCGCTTCGAGTTCGCGGCCTGCCCGTGTCGGCCAGCGTGTCAGCTGATCCGTCTCTTCATTGGTAGCCAACGGCAACAGCTCCGTGTTATCAAGGATAGTGGCACCCTGTTGCAGCAGCCATTGCCGCAAGGCCGCCAGCAATACGGGGGGCCGCACATGCGCCACTTCCGGCAGCCACATCGCATTTTGACGATCCGCTGCAAAACTATGGGCAGGCGCCTCCGCATGTTCGGCAAATCCATACTGGCTTGCCCATGCCAAGGCCTGCTCGCGCTTGTAATCCGGTAACAGCAGCATGCCATCCTGCTGATACTCGGGGTCTATGCCGGTATCTTCCAGCAGGCGCTGGCACAGCTCGCCATAGGCGCGCATGCTCGCCACCGCCAGCCGGTTCACCGGCTCGACATAGGCCCACGGCAGCAGCGGAAAAAGAATACCCGCCGCGGCCCAGGAAGCCTCGCCCTGCGCATGTCCGCCAATCTGGCCACGCTCCACCAGGGTGACCTGATGGCCATGTTGAATCAGGGACATGGCGGTCATACAGCCGAGTATGCCGCCCCCAGCTACGATAATGTTACGGCTCATAAGATTTGAAATTGGATGTAAATCACAAAGTGTCGGACTTTAGCGGCCTTGCAGCAAGGCTTTTTCAGCCAGGACAAGATCCTTGGGCGTGCCCAGCAGGACGACCACATCACCTTCGATAAAGACGGACTCCGAGGTGGGAGCCCATGGCTTCAGGTTGAGGCGACGGATAAACTTCACCTCCACATTGAGCCCGGAGAAATTGATATCACCCAGGCGCATGTTAAGCGCATAGGCGGACGATGTAATCAACACCGAGTTCAGGCGTGGCGTTTCCTGCGCTTCTTCGTCCAGATCGGACATGCCGTGGAAAAAGCCGCGGAACATCTTGTAACGCTCTTCCCGGAACAAACGGATACGCTTCACCACCCGATTCAGCGGCACACCGAGCAAGACCAGCGCATGCGAGGCCAGCATCAGGCTGCCTTCCAGCACTTCTGGCACCACTTCTGCCGCGCCCGCCTTGCGGAAGCCTTCCATATTGGCATCGTCCACCGTGCGCACAATAACCGGCAGCTTGGGGTAATTGTCTTCCACCACATGCAGAATCTTCATGGCAGATGGCGCATCGTCATAACTGATGATCAGCGCCTTGGCCTGCGCCGCGCCCGCCGCCGCCAATACCACGCGTCGGCCTGCATCGCCATAGATCACGTTTTCACCCGCCGCGGCCGCTTCGCGCACCCGTGAAGGGTCAATATCCAGCGCAATGAACGGTATATTTTCCTCACTGAGAAAGCGCGCCAGATACTGCCCGCTGCGCCCGAAACCGCAAATAATCACGTGGTCAACCAGTTCCTTGCCTATGTTTTCGATATCCTGAATCTGCTTTTCGCGATTGCGCACATAGCTGCGCGACAGCAGTTCGCCCAGCCGCTCGTTGTGCTGAATGATAAAGGGCGCCACCACCATGGAGATCAGCGAAGCAGCCAGTACCACCTGCAGCGCCTGCCCACCAATCAAACCATGCCCCAGGCCCAGCGACAGCAAAACAAAACTGAATTCGCCCGCTTGCGCCAGCGTAATGCCGGTACGAATCGCGACACCCGGCTCGTGACCGAATGCCCGGCTCAGCACCGCCACCAGCACGCCCTTGAACAAAATGAATCCGGCCGTGACCAGCAACACCAGCCCCAGGTTGGCCGCCAGCTCATGCACATCCAGCAGCATGCCTACCGTAATGAAAAACAGGCCCAGCAGAATGTCGCGGAATGCCGCGATATCCGATTCCACCTGATAGCGATAGCGGGTTTCAGAAATCAGCATGCCGGCGATAAAGGCGCCCAGCGCATAGGAAAGCCCGGCGAGCTTGGTGGCAAAAGCCAGCATCAGCGTCACCATGAGTACATTCATCACAAACAGCTCACGCGAGCGCTGGCGGGCCACCAGACCAAACCAGGGGTTGATCAGCGACTTGCCAAAAACAAACAGGATGATCAGCATGACCGCGGCTTTTAGCAGAGAGATCAGCAATACCTGACCGAGATCACCACCATGCGAGGCCAGCGCTGGAATCAGCACCAGCATGGGCACCACGGCAATATCCTGGAACAAGAGCACGCCAATGGAAAGACGGCCGTGGCGCGAATTCAGCTCCAGGCCTTCCACCAGCATTTTCGACACAATCGCGGTCGATGACATGGACAGGGCACCGGCGATGACAAATGCGGTTTCCCAGCTGAGGCCAAAGGCAATGCAGGCCATCATGACAGCAAGCATGGTCAGCAGCACCTGCATGCCGCCGAGGCCGAGCACGGTTTTGCGCATGGCATACAACTGGGCCAGACTGAACTCCAGCCCGATACTGAACATCAGAAATACAATACCGAACTCGGCCAGCTCACGATTGGCTTCCGTATCCGGCAAAATGCCGAAGGTATGCGGCCCCAGGGCCAGCCCGACCAGGAAGTAAGCCAGCATGGCCGGCAGGCGCAAGGCACGAAACAGGGCAACAGCCAGCACCGAGCTGGTAAGCAGGATCAGAATAGCGGGTAAGGTATCGTGCATTAAAATAGCTTTGAAGGAACTCAACATTTAAAGAGGTCTGTCTGGAGTGGAAGACAAGAGAAAGCAGACAAGGCCGACCGTCATGCATAGACGGTCAATCGATATCTTCCGGCAGCTGGCTTGATCCTCAGACACAACCCTTTTCATGCACGCCTCCCCTTGAAAAAACCTACAGGCAAAATTTATGCCGACTTTATCAAAAGTCGGCATGGATTACGTATAAATCCTTTATTCGTCGGACATTCCCTTTTATACTTGCCGGGTATGGAACCATCAAAAATACGAAAAATCGGTGCAAGCAAAACGCCGATTGATCTGGCAAGGGAAGTCCTGTTAATTGAAGCACGCGAGGTGGAAGCACTAGCCCGCAGGCTGGATGACAGCTTCACGCGTGCCGTCGAACTCATTTTACAATGCCAGGGTCGCATTGTGGTGACTGGCATGGGCAAATCCGGTCATATCGGAAACAAAATCGCCGCCACGTTTGCCAGTACAGGTACACCTGCTTTTTTCGTTCATCCCGCTGAGGCGAGCCATGGCGACCTGGGCATGATTACCGGCAAGGATGTGGTCATTGCCCTGTCCAACTCCGGCGAGGCAGATGAGTTACGCGTGATACTGCCCACATTGAAGCGCATGGGCGCGCGCCTGATCAGCATCACCGGCCATCCGCAATCAACGCTGGGGAAAGCGGCAGATGTGAGCCTGGATGCCCACGTTACCGAAGAAGCATGCCCGCTGGCATTGGCGCCTACCGCCAGCACCACCGCCTCGCTGGCACTGGGTGATGCCCTGGCGATTGCCGTCATGGATCAGCGCGGATTTTCTGCCGAGGAATTCGCCTTGTCGCACCCGGGGGGTACGCTGGGCCGCAAACTGCTGCTGCATGTGCGCGACGTGATGCGCACAGGCGATGCCATCCCCAGCGTGGGAGTTGAAGCCAGCCTGAAAGAAGGCTTGCTGGAAATGTCGCGCAAAGGCCTCGGCATGACAGCGATTGTCGATGCGGAGCAGCATGCCGTTGGGGTATTTACCGATGGCGATTTGCGCCGGGCATTCGAGAATGCCGTGGACATAAACAGCACCTACATGCGGGATGTGATGCACACATCGCCGCAGCAAATCCGCCCGGAGCAACTGGCAGTCGATGCGGTTGCCATCATGGAGCAGAAAAAAATTACCAGCCTGTTGGTCACCGATCAGCAGGGAACCCTGATCGGGGCATTGAACATGCACGATCTTCTTATTGCAAAGGTGGTTTGAATTGTTGTCCGTAGAAGAACGCGCCAAGCGCATCAAACTCGTGGTATTCGATGTCGACGGCGTCATGACCGACGGCGGCCTTGGACTGGGCGACGACGGCCAGGAATACAAATTTTTCCACTCGCATGATGGCCTGGGCATGAAATTGTTGAAAGCCACCGGCGTGCACATGGCGATCGTCACTGGCCGCACATCCCAGGTCGTGGTCAAGCGCGCCGCCAATGTCGGCATTCTGCATTTTCATCAGGGGGTGGACGACAAGCTGGCCTCCTTTGATGAAGTCCGCGCGCAATTTGGCTTCAGCCGCGAAGAATGCGCCTTCATGGGCGATGATGTCATTGATATCCCCCCGATTCGTTATGGTGGCCTCGGCATTACCGTGCCGCATGCCATGCCGCTGGTGAAAGAGTATGCGCATTACATCACCAGCCGCCCTGCGGGCCACGGTGCCGTGCGTGAAGTGTGCGAACTGCTGATGAAAGCACAAGGCACCTTTGACGCACAGATGGCCCGGTTCCTGAAGTAAGGATTGATATTGGGACGTCCAACCGTCGTGTTTCCGCTCGTGCTGCTCGCCCTGCTGGCGCTGCTCACGTTCTGGATAGATCGCAGTGTTCAGCCTCCCGAGCGGCGGCCGGATGCCAATTTGCGCCATGACCCGGATTACATTCTGGACAACTTTGTCACGACGCGGACCAATGTGAACGGTGCGCTGGCCTATGTGCTGGCAGCGGTAAAGATGAAGCATTACCCGGATGATGACACCACCGAACTTGAACGGCCCCGGTTTACGCAGTATGCCGTCAACAAGCCTTACACGCAGATTGAAGGCCAGCGTGGCAACGTCTCCAGCGATGGCGAGACCGTGGAATTCATGGATAATGTGATCGTCATTCGCCAGGCATCCAAGGATAAAGGGGAAATGATGGTACGTACCCAGTACCTCAAGATGTTCCCCAAGCAGGAAGTGGCCGTGACAGACAAACCTGTGGTGATCACTCAGGCACCGGAAACGGTGATTCATGCCAACGGTATGGTATTCAACAAGAAAAACCAGACCGTCAACCTGCGTGGCCGCGTGCGGGCGCATTACCTTTCGCCCAGCGTGACAAAAAAAGCCGCTGGCAAAGCCCCTGCCAGCACGCCAGCGAAAGCCAGCAAGGCGGCACCACAGAAAAATGCCAAGGCCAGCGCCAGCCCCGCTAAAAAACAGGCAACACAGGCGAAACGAAGTACCAGTACCAATAACCAAGCCCGGATTCGGAGAAAATATGACAACCCTGCCCCGTAGCTTTTTGCCGCTACTTTTGATGATGGCCTGCCTGCCTGCACACGCCGAAAAGGCGGACAAGGACAAGCCCATCAATCTGGAAGCAGATGCCGTCACCGTAAATGATGCCAAAAAGACCAGCATCTACACCGGCAATGTAATCCTCACCCAGGGGACGCTGATCATCCGTGGCGATAAGCTGGTGGTGCGCGAGGACAAAGAAGGCTTTCAGCACAGCACGACCTACGGTAATCCGCAGACGCCCTCCACCTTCAAGCAAAAAATGGAAGGTAAAAACGAATATATGGAAGGCAGCGGTCAACGTATCGAGTACGATGGACGTATGGACAAGGTACAGCTCTACACCAAGGCCTGGGTTAAAAAAGGCGATGACATCGTGCATGGTGACTACATCATGTATGACGCCAATGCCGAATATGCCGAGGTGATTGGCGGTGGCAGCCAGGCAGCAACGCCTGCCACACCGACCGGGCGTGTACGTGCCGTCATTCAGCCCAAGAAAAAACCGGCTGGCACCGATGGCGCGACGGCCAATTAACCTGCCATGCTGACAATCCGTCAGTCTGGCGTGCAACACGATATACCTGAGTAAACATGAGCCAATTAATCGTAGAAGGTCTGCGCAAGAAATATAAATCCCGCACGGTGGTGCAGGATATTTCGCTGCAACTCAATAGCGGCGAAGTGGTGGGCTTGCTGGGCCCTAACGGTGCAGGCAAGACCACCAGCTTTTACATGATGGTGGGGCTGGTGGCCCTGGATGATGGCCGCATTCTGCTGGATGGCAAGGATCTGAGCCGTCTGCCCATACACCGTCGTGCGCGCCTGGGCCTCGCCTATCTGCCGCAGGAGCCCTCGATTTTCCGCAAGATGACGGTGGCCGAAAACATCATGGCGATTCTGGAGTTGCAGAAACTGGCGCCGGAACAGATGGAAAACCAGCTGGAATCGCTGCTGCAGGAACTGCATATCACGCATATCCGCAACAGCATGGCGGTCAGCCTGTCCGGCGGTGAGCGCCGTCGCGTTGAAATCGCCCGCTGCCTGGCCACCAACCCCAGCTTCATTCTGCTGGATGAGCCATTTGCCGGCATCGACCCCATCGCCGTGCTGGACATTCAGAAGATCATCCGCTTTTTGACCGAACGCAATATCGGCGTGCTGATCACCGACCACAACGTGCGGGAAACATTAGGTATTTGCGACCGCGCCTATATCGTCAATGAAGGACGCGTCTTCGCGGCAGGCAAGCCCAGCGAAATTATTCACAACGATAGCGTAAGAGAAGTGTATCTTGGTAAGGACTTCCGCCTCTAAGCACACATTTGGCGGCCCCCACGTATGAAGCAAAGCTTACAACTCAAATTTTCGCAACACCTGGCGCTGACTCCGCAACTGCAGCAGTCCATCCGTTTGTTGCAGCTATCCACGCAGGAGCTCAATCAGGAGCTGGAAACCCTACTGCAGGCGAATCCATTGCTGGAACGCGCTGACAAGATCGAAGAACCGCTGGAAATCCCCGACAACTTCATTGCGGCGCCAGTAGCCCCTGAGCCCAGCGTGGCCGCCACACCGGAGGAAGCTCCCCGCCAGGATGAATTTGGTGGCGATGACTATTTTGAATTCGGCAGCAGCAGCGGCAGCAACCGCTGGGAAGACAGCAGCTCCGGCAATGACGATGACAATGATTTCAGCTACCAGGAAGCGGTCAGCCTCAGCCTGCGCGATCATCTGCTAGGTCAGCTCAAACTGTTGCCACTGTCCGAGCGCGACCAGACCTTGTCCATGCTGCTGGTCGATACCATTACCGACGACGGTTATCTGGAGCAGTCGCTGGAAGAGCTGGCCGAGATGCTGCCACCGGAGCTCGAAATCGACATGCTGGAGTTGCAGACGGCGCTCAAGCATATCCAGAACCTGGACCCACCCGGCATAGGCGCGCGCAATCTGGCAGAATGCCTATCCTTGCAATTGCGCGCCTTGCCACCAGATACGCCTTATGTGGATCTCGCCATCAAGGTTGCCGAAACGCACTTGCCCCTGCTGGCAGCCCGCGATTACGCAAAACTGAAAAAATTGCTGGCCTGCGACGATGATGTATTGCGCGAAGTGCAACAGCTGGTGCTGCAACTCAATCCCCGCCCAGGTGGTGAATTCAGCAAAATCACGTCTGATCATTACATTCAGCATGAAATCGTGGTCAAGAAAATCAAAGGTGTCTGGCTGGCCCATCTGAACGACGAAGTCGTGCCCAAGCTGCGCATCAACCAGCTGTATGCCGGCATCCTCAAGCGCAACCGCGAAAGCTCGAGCCAATACCTGATGAGCCAGATGCAGGAAGCCAAGTGGATGATCAAGAACATCCAGCAGCGCTTCTCCACCATCCTGCGCGTTTCTCAGGCGATTGTGGATCGCCAGCGCAATTTCTTTGAGCACGGCGAGGTCGCCATGCGCCCCCTGGTGCTGCGCGAGATTGCCGATGAGCTGGGCCTGCACGAATCCACGGTGTCACGCGTTACCACGCGCAAGTACATGCTCACCCCACGCGGAGTTTACGAGCTTAAATATTTCTTTGGCAGCCATGTGGCTACCGAATCCGGGGGCGCTTGTTCCGCCACTGCCATACGCGCCCTGATCAAACAAATGGTCAGCGAAGAGAACCCGAAAAAGCCGCTGTCGGATAACCAGATCACGGATATCCTGGGTAAACAGGGCATCGTGGTTGCTCGTCGCACCATTGCCAAATACCGCGAGTCTTTGCAGATACCCGCGGCCAACCAGCGCAGATCGCTTTGATCTGCGTTTTACCTGAAGGAGTAAATCATGAACCTGCATCTCACCGGACACCATCTCGACGTTACCCCAGCCCTGCGCGAATATGTGCAGAGCAAGCTTGAGCGCGTGAGTAACCACTTCGACCATGTGATTGACGTCAAAGTCACCATGAGCGTAGAGAAGCTGGCGCAGAAAGTGGAGGCCACCATTCATGTGCCGGGTCACGATATCCATGCCGAAAGCAGCGGTGAAAACATGTACGGCGCGATTGACGCGCTGGCTGACAAGCTGGATCGCCAGGTTCTGAAGCACAAGGAAAAAGTAAGCGACCATCACAAGGCCAACGGTGCCCTCAAGCACCAGGCGGCTGCGGAATAAAGGTCTAACCGGGGACAAGGCAAAGGCGTGTTGTCTTACATATCGCCAGTCGCCTTGTCCCTGCCGAACATAAGGTAATCATATGGCTACCATCAGTGTTGCACAGCTTTACCGGGATATGCGCCGCAATCTCAAGCTCACCTGGGTTTCCGGGCTGAATGGCGGCGAAAACCTGCTCACCAGTGAAACGGTGACCAAGCCCTCGCTGGCACTGATCGGGCATCTGAATTTTGTACACCCCAACCGCGTGCAGGTGTTGGGCTGTGCTGAGATGGATTACTTGCGCAGCCTGCCCAAGCCAGAGCTCAAGAAAGCCATCCACAATCTGTTTTCCACCGACCTGGCCGCCGTTGTCGTCGCCAATGGTGAAAAACCACCCGCCGAGCTGAATGCAGCCTCGGATGATTTTCAAACCCCCTTGTTTACCTCACCCATGCGCAGCCCGGGGCTGATGGATGTCCTGAGCCATTATCTGGCGCAAGCCGTCGCCGAATCCGAGAGCTCCCATGGTGTTTTCATTGAAGTGCAGGGCTTTGGCATCCTGATCAAGGGCAACCCGGCCATTGGTAAAAGCGAGCTCGCGCTGGAACTGATTTCGCGCGGACATCGTCTGGTGGCGGATGATATTGTCGATTTCTACCGGATTGCGCCGGACCGGCTTGAAGGGCGCTGCCCCCCTATCCTGCAGGACTTCCTTGAAGTGCGTGGCCTCGGCATCCTCAACATCCGTGCCCTGTTTGGTGACAATGCCGTCAAGCCCACCAAACCGCTCGATCTCATCATTCAGCTTGAGATGGCCGATACTCTGGCGCCGCAACTGCTGGACAGGCTCAAGATCAAATCGCATCACGAAAAAATCCTGGGCGTAAAAATCCCCAAAGTCATGATTCCCGTGGCGGCCGGCCGCAATATTGCGGTGCTGGTCGAAGTCGCCGTGCGCAACCACATGCTGTTGCTGCGCGGCATTAACGGCACCAAGCAGTTCATGCAGCGCCAGCATCGCGAGATGAGCAAAGCCATGAAGCGCCAGCAGCAAGTGGAGAGCTAGCGTGGCCACCAGCAATATGCGTCTCATCATTGTCACTGGCCTTTCCGGCTCAGGCAAAAGCATTGTGTTGCGCGCTCTGGAAGACGCTGGTTTTTATTGCATAGACAATCTGCCCGCCACCTTGCTGCCGCAGATTTCCGAGCATCTGGCACCTGCCACCCAGCAGCGCGTGGCGATCAGCATAGACACCCGCAGCGCAGCGCTGGAAACCTTGCCGGAAAACATCCAGGCGCTGCGCGACAAAGGCATCTCGGTGCAGGTGCTTTACCTGGAGTCCAACGCCGAAACCCTGGTAAAGCGCTTCAGCGAAACACGGCGCCGGCACCCGCTCAGCGATGAAAAAACCACACTGGCCGAGAGCATAGAATACGAACGGCAGCTACTGAACCGGCTGGTAAATCTGGATCATCGCATCGACACCAGCAACCTCAGCGCCAATACTTTACGCAACTGGGTGCGCGATTTTGTCGTGCAGCAAAGCACCGGCATGACGTTATTGTTTGTCTCCTTCGGCTTCAAGCATGGCATACCGCTGGATGCCGACTTTGTGTTTGACGTGCGCTGCCTGCCCAACCCGCATTACGACCCGGTATTGCGCCCGCTCACCGGCAAAGATGCACCGGTACAGGACTTTTTGCGGCAACAGCCCATGGCGCTGGAGATGCTGCAGGATATACGCGGCTATGTGGAGCGCTGGCTACCCTGCTTTGATGGCGATCACCGCAGCTACCTGACCGTCGCTATCGGCTGCACTGGCGGTCAGCATCGCTCGGTGTTTTTCGTCGAGCAGCTGAGCCAGTATTTCAAGGACAAACAACAAAAAGTGCTGATCAGGCACCGCGAGCTAGAGTAGACAGGCTTGTTTAAATTCACGATGCCGGGCCCCGGCAACAGGACGCTTTCATGATAGGTATACTGATTATTGCGCACGGCACATTGGGTGAGAGCCTGATACATTGCGCCAGCCATGTGATGGGCACACGCCCGCCACTGCTCAAGCAACTGGGCATAGGCACCCACGATGATCCGGCCGCCATGCTGCCACAGGCGCAGCAACTGGTGGATGAACTGGATGAAGGCAATGGCGTGCTCATCCTCTCGGACATTTACGGCGCAACCCCATGTAATATGGTGGGCAAATTGCTGAAGCCGGGACGGGTGGAAGGTGTCGCCGGGGTGAACCTGCCCATGCTGGTGCGCACACTGACGTACCGCAACGGGGATATTCAGCTATTGGTACAAAAAGCATTGAGCGGGGGTAGCGAAGGCGTTATCCATTTTACTGAGGAAGCATGCAAGCATCATGACTAAACAAGAAATAGAAATCATCAACAAGCTCGGCCTGCACGCACGCGCATCTACCAAGCTGACGCAAACCGCCAGCCAGTTTGGCAGTGAAATCTGGATCGAGCGCAACGGTAGAAGAGTCAATGCCAAGAGCATCATGGGTGTGATGATGCTGGCCGCCAGCAAAGGCAGCAAGATCGTGCTAGAAACCAATGGTGCCGATGAAGAGGCCGCCATGCAGGCGCTGGTGACCCTGATCTCGGGCAAGTTTGGCGAACCGGAATAAATTCATCGTGGCCGCCCCCAGCCCCGCTTCCAAAGTCAGTTTTTCCATCCACGGCGTTGGCGTGTCCAGCGGCATTGCCATCGGTCATGCCCATCTCGTCTCACATGCCTTGCTTGAAGTGGTGCATTTTCAGGTGCCCAAGGCCCTTATTGCCGACGAGATTACCCGTTTTGACAAGGCAGTAAAAACCGTCAAGCACGACCTGGAAACCGTGCGCCGCCTGCTGCCGGAAAAAGCGCCGCCTGAGCTTAGCGCCTTTATCAGCACGCATCTGATGATCCTGCAGGATCACGCGCTGTCTGAAACGCCCAAGCAGATGATCAAGGCGGAAGGCTGCAATGCCGAATGGGCGCTGAAGCAGCAGATGGAAGACCTCGTTGCCCAGTTCGAAAAATTTGAAGACGAATACCTGCGCGAGCGCAAACAGGATGTGATTCAGGTCGTCGAGCGGATTATCAAGGTGCTGCTCGGGCACCCGAGCCAGGTGCCGCTACGCTCGCAGGAGAGTGCCATCATTCTGGTGGCGCATGATCTTTCCCCGGCTGATGCCATTCAGTTCAAGCAGCACCAGTTTGCCGCCTTCATCACCGATGTCGGCGGTGCTACGTCTCATACGGCGATTCTGGCGCGCAGCCTCAATATTCCCTCCATCGTTGCCTTGCAACGAGCACGCACCCTGGTACGCGATGGCGAACTGATCATCGTCGATGGCAACCAGGGCGTGGTCATTGTCAATCCGGACAAGGACACCCTTGCCGAATACAAGCTGCGGCAGGAACAATGGGAAATCGAGCAGCAAAAACTGAAACGCCTCAAGCTCACCAAGGCGGTGACGCTGGATGGCACCAGCATTGAACTGCATGCCAACATTGAAGTGCCGGAAGATGTCAGCCATGCCAGAGCAGCGGGAGCGACCGGTATCGGCCTCTACCGTACCGAGTTTCTGTTCATGAACCGGCGCGAGATGCCGGGTGAAGAAGAACAGTTTTCCGCCTATCGCAGTGTGGCCGAGGCCATGAAGGACCTGCCGGTCACCATCCGTACGCTGGACCTGGGCGCGGACAAGGAAATGAATCCGGATACCGCCCGCACATGCACCAACCCGGCGCTGGGACTGCGCGCCATTCGTTTGTGCCTGTCAGAACCGGCGATCTTCCTGACGCAGCTGCGCGCCATCCTGCGCGCTTCGCATTACGGCAAGATCAAGATTCTGATCCCCATGCTGTCCTCGATTACCGAACTGCGGCAAACGCTCGCACTGATTGAGCGCGCCAAGCAAAGTCTGGATGCGGAAAAAGCGCATTACGACAAAGACATCCAGGTTGGCGGCATGATTGAAATCCCGGCAGCGGCCTTGTGCGCCGAGGCCTTTGCCCGCGAGCTGGATTTCCTGTCCATTGGCACCAACGACTTGATCCAGTATTCGCTGGCGATTGACCGCACGGACGATACCGTTTCGCATCTCTATAACCCCTTGCATCCTGCCGTGCTGCAACTGGTGGAGATGACCATACGCGCGGGCAACAAGCTGGGCAAGCCGGTATCCGTCTGCGGCGAAATGGCGGGCGAAGCCAAGCTTGCCCGGTTGTTGCTGGGCTTTGGCTTGCGTCAATTCTCCATGCATCCATCGCAGATCCTGACCGTCAAACGCCAAATCCTGCAGAGCGATTTACCCTTGATCACTCCGGTAGCACGCAAGATTCTGGGCACCCAGGATATTGATCGGGTTGAACCTTTGCTGCAAAAACTGAATCTCCAGTAAAGGAGATAACCATATGACAGACCTAGAACACGAGCGTGAACCCCAGGAGATTCCGTCAGACGACCTGAATATCATGGTGCTGACACACCTGGGCGGTATTCTGTTTTCCGTCTTTCCCAGCCTGATCGTCTGGCTGCTGAAGCGCAACGATAGTCCCTACATCAGCCAGCAATCGCGTGAAGCATTGAATTTTCAGATCACGGTGCTGATTGCCCAGGCCATCAGCTCGGCGCTGATTTTCATCCTGGTGGGGTTTTTGCTCATGGGCATCGTCTGGCTGCTGAATATTGTGTTCAGCTTTCTGGCTGCCGTGGCGGCCAGCCGCGGAGAGACTTACCGCTACCCATTTACGCTCCGCCTGATTAACTGATACTTGAATTTTCATAATTGAATTTTAATACTGGAATTTTTGATTAACCCGCATTACCCAGAAGGATGGCTCACGTGAACGACAAGGCTTTGCAAGATAACCCGCTGCTGGATTTTTCCGGCCTGCCCCGCTTTGATGAGGTCAAAGCTGCCCATGTCACCCCGGCCATAGACCGCTTGCTGGATCAGGGGCGCGCCATACTGGAGCAACTGGCGAGCGCCACTGAAACGCCCACCTGGGAAAACTTTGTGCGCCCAATGGATGACATGCAAGAGCAGATTTCACGTGCCTGGTCGCAGGTGTCGCACATGAATGCCGTGGTCAACAGCCCGGAACTGCGCGAGGCGTACAACGACAACCTACCCAAGCTGACCGCGTTTTATGCGGATCTCTCACAGGATGAGCGCTTGTATGCCCGTTTCCGCGCCTTGCGCGAGAGTGCAGGCTACACAAGCTTAAGCCCGGCACAACGCAAGATTGTCGACAATGAGCTGCGTGATTTCCGCCTGGGCGGTGCTGAATTGCCAGAGGCGCAAAAAGCCCGTTTCAAGGCCATCCAGGAAGAGCTTTCCACACTCTCCGCCAAGTTCGAGGAAAACCTGCTCGATACCACCAACGACTTCAGCCTGTATATCGACCAGGCCGATACCCTGCGCGGCATTCCGCAAGATGCCTTGCAGGCCGCCCAGGATGCGGCCCGTGAAGATGGCAAAAGTGGCTGGAAATTCACCCTGCATTTCCCTTCCTACATGCCTGTGCTGCAATATGCCGACGACCGCGCCTTGCGTGAACAGCTGTATCGCGCCTATGCCACGCGCGCATCGGAGTTTGGCAAGCCAGAGTGGGACAACACTGCACTGATCTCCAGCATACTCAAGCTGCGGCACGAGGCTGCTGTGATGCTGGGCTATCGCAATTACGCTGAAGAATCGCTGGCCACCAAGATGGCGGAAAGCCCGGCACAGGTCGAAGAGTTTCTGCAGACCCTGGCCAAGCGCGCCAAACCATTTGCCGAGCGCGACATGCAGGAGCTGCGTGAATACGCCGCCAGCAAACTCGGCCTCACCGATCTGCAGGCATGGGATATTGCCTATGCGTCGGAAAAACTGCGCGAAGAAAAATATGCCTTCTCCGATCAGGAAGTGAAACAGTACTTCCCGGAAGAGCAAGTGCTGCATGGCCTGTTCAAGGTCACGGAGACCATTTTCGGTGTGCATGTGCGCAAGTCAAAGGCGCCGGTATGGCATGACAATGCCGAGTTTTACGAAATCACCGACCACCAGGGCAAACTGGTAGGCCAGTTCTACCTTGATCTCTATGCTCGCAACAACAAGCGTGGCGGCGCCTGGATGGACGAAGCGATTACCCGTCGCAAAAAATCGCATGGTGTTGAAACGCCCGTGGCATTCCTCACCTGCAATTTCTCGGCACCGGTAGGCGACAAACCGGCGCTGTTCACCCATGATGAAGTGATCACCATGTTCCACGAGTTCGGCCATGGCCTGCACCACATGCTGACGCAGGTGGATGATTACGGCGTCTCCGGCATCAAGGGCGTGGAGTGGGATGCGGTAGAACTGCCGAGCCAGTTCATGGAAAACTTCTGCTGGGAGTGGGATGTGTTGCGTCACATGACCAAGCATGTGGAAACCGGCGCACAATTACCGCGCGAGCTGTTCGACAAGATGATCGCGGCCAAGAATTTTCAGGCGGGCATGCAGACTGTGCGCCAGATCGAGTTTTCTCTGTTCGACATGCGCCTGCATGGCGACTTTGACCCCAATGGCAGCAAGACCTCGCTGGACCTGATCGAGGAAGTCCGCGACGAAGTGGCCGTGGTACGCCCACCAAAATGGAATCGCTTCCCGAATAACTTCTCGCATATCTTCGCGGGCGGCTATGGCGCTGGCTATTACAGCTACAAGTGGGCGGAAGTGCTGTCTGCCGACGCCTACAGCCTGTTTGAAGAAAACGGGGTATTATCCGAAGAAACAGGCCGCCGTTTCTGGAATGAGATTCTGGCCCAGGGCGGCTCCCGCACGGCACTGGAATCCTTTATTGCATTCCGTGGCCGTGCACCGGATATTGATGCGCTATTGCGCCACAATGGCATGACGACCTAAAGGGAACACCACCATGATGCGCTTTCGTGCATTGCTCCTGATCGCTCTATGCAGCGCCACCAGCTGTCTGGCGGATGTATACAAATGGACCGATGCCGAAAGCGTGAATTATGGCGATACACCCCCCGCGAAAAACCGCTCGGTAGAAAAACTGAAGCAAAGCCTGAATGTGGTGGAAACCGACAAAGAGCCTTATGAAATCAAGGTAGCTGTCGAAAAAAATCCCCTCACCCTGTATGTCTTCAAGGAGTGCGGAAATCCATGTGATCAGGCCAAGGCCCTGCTGGACAAGCGCGGCGCGCCCTATACCCTGAAGAACAAGGACGAGGACAAGCTGGAATTGCAAAAGCTGACTGGTCGCTTGCAAGTGCCTTTCCTGATGGTAGGCAAGAACCCGCACCTGGGGTTTGAAGAGTCCGCCTGGAACAGCGCGCTGGATCAGGCCGGCTATCCACGCAGCAACCCCATGGCAGACTTCAAGAAACCGTCCAAGGCGGCCAAGGTCGCCGACAAGCAACCGGCTGCCGAAGCCAAATCCCCTTAACTTAACCACGCCACGACCACGGTCAACGGCACCCACCAAGAGATGCGCCCACGCATCCACAGGAGCTTTACGTGAAACTCGCCACCTGGAATGTCAACTCGCTCAATGTACGCCTGCCGCATGTGCTGGACTGGTGCACGGCCAATCAGCCCGATGTGCTGTGCCTGCAGGAAACCAAGCAGGAGGACAGCAAATTCCCCTATGAAGCACTGACCGCGATTGGCTACAACGCCATCCATAGCGGCCAGAAAACCTATAACGGAGTGGCGATTCTCAGTCGCCATGTGCTGGAACATCCGAGCTACGGCATTCCGGACTTTGCCGATGAGCAAAAGAGGCTGATTGCCGCGACAGTCAAGGGCATACGCATCGTCTGTGCCTATATTCCAAATGGGCAGAGCGTGGATTCAGACAAGTATCAATACAAGCTGAACTGGCTGGCCTCGCTCACCACGCACCTGCAGGCAGAGCTGGCAGCGCATCCCAAGCTGGCCTTGCTGGGGGATTACAATATTGCTCCCGAGGACCGCGATGTACACGACCCCGCAGCCTGGTTAGGCCAGGTACTGGTCAGCGAACCCGAGCGCAACGCGTTTCAGGGGCTGGTGGGTCTGGGCTTGCACGATACGTTCCGTTTATTCGAGCAACCAGAAGCCAGTTTCAGCTGGTGGGATTACCGCATGGCGGGTTTCCGCCGCAACCTCGGCCTGCGCATTGATCACATACTGGTAAGCACGCCATTGCTGGCCGCCTGCAAGGCCAGCTGGATAGACAAGGCTCCACGCAAGCTGGAACGGCCCTCGGATCATACGCCGGTGGTACTGGAGCTATCCGAATAGCATTGAACAGCTTGACCAAACTAACCACATGGTATGACTTCAGACCTGAATGGCATGTGTGAACGATGAGCGAATTCACCGACTATCTGCCCGATATATTTGCGCTGTTAGGCCCAATCAGCATACGGCGAATGTTTGGCGGCCATGCGCTCTATCATCAGGGGCTGACCTTTGGACTGGTATTTGACGAGACCTTGTATCTCAAGGCCGATGCGGAAAATGCAGGGGACTTTCAAGCGCTGGCCTTGCCCCGTTTTGGCTATGAAAAGCAGGGCCGCTGGATAGACTTGCCCTACTATCAAGCCCCGGATTTCATCCTGGAAGATCGGGACCTGGCAGCCAGCTGGGCGCGCAAGGCTTATGCGGCCGCCTTGCGTACCAAACCTTTGAAACCACGACGCAGCAGCAAACGGACAAGCAAAGTCAGCCTTGGCTGACTGATTGCCTGGTTTATTTCGTCTAGTTTAATTCGTCTCGCTTACTTCGCCTTGATACCCAGCTGCTTCAGTTTGCGGTAGAGATGGGTGCGCTCCAGCTGCACCGCTTCGGCCACCCGGCTCATGTTGTGCCCGGCCTTGACCAGATGGTGCTCGAAATACAGACGCTCAAAATCATCGCGGGCTTCGCGCAAAGGCTTGTCGATATTCAAGGCCGCCAGGCCTGCACTGGCCGAAGAAGTCTCGACGATAGGCAAGGCCGCCTGGAATGCCGCAAACTGCTCCAGCACGCGATTCACATCCGCCAAGGTGATTTTCTCGCCCAGGCTGGTCTGCATGAGATTACGTATCACGCTATCCAGCTGGGTAATATTGCCTGGCCATTCCGCATTGCGCAGTGCATTCAGCGCCGCGACGTCAAACTCCCGGTACAGCACCTCGCCACTGTCGACCAGCAGCGCGGCCATGGCACGGGCCAGGTCGGGGATGTCTTCACGGTGATCTGACAAGTTGGGGATACGCAGGCTGGTAGCGGAGATAGACTGCAGTAACAGGTTATCAAATCGCCCGGCAACCACCAGCTGAGGCAGGCTTTTGGCCGTGACACAGACGACGCGGGCGCCGTATTTGTCGGCACGTGCCAATAAGAGCTGCAGGCCTTTCTGCTGGTTTTTACTGAGATCGGCCACCTCAGGAATAAACAGCATGCCCTCCTGCACCTGCTCCAGAATATCAAGCGGTGCTGTCGCCAGCTGTTCATAATCGGTAAGGCTCAGCCACGGAGTATCCGGATTATGCAAAAATTTGGCGCACAGCTCGGCGCCACTGCCTTGCTCGCCGATCAGCAGGAGCGGACTCTTGACGCCTGCAATCTGTTCCAGGCGCTGACGCAGTTCGCTGATCACCGGGCTTTTGCCCAGGTTGAGCAGCGTCATGTCAGAGCGTGGCAATTGCTCACCATGCTTGAGCGCTGCGCTAACGGTTTTCAGCAGTTTTTGCAGGGCAATCGGCTTTTCCAGAAAATCAAACGCCCCGATGCGGGTTGCCTCGACTGCGGTATCAATCGTGCCGTGGCCGGACATCATGACCACCGGCATCGTCAGCAGGCCACTATTCCCCCACTCTTTCAGCAGGCTGATGCCATCACAATCTGGCATCCAGATATCCAGCAGTACCAGATCAGGACGCATCTGTTCACGATAAACACGCGCCTCCGCCGCATTCTCGGCCAGTTTCACCTGGTAGCCTTCATCCTGCAGAATGTCATACAGTAGCTCACGTATGCCGATTTCATCATCGACAACTAGCACATGTCTTGCGGTCATTACGATTACTCCACCCTTTTCGTTTTTGCTGGCAAAGTCACAGTGATGCTTGCGCCCCCCTCTGCCAGGTTTTCAATATGAATGTGGCCTTTATGCTCTTCTATGATTTTCTTGACGATCGCCAGGCCAAGACCGGTGCCATGGCGCTTGCTGGTCATGTAGGGCTCGAACGCACGGCTGAGAATTTCCAGCGGGAAACCGGTGCCATTGTCTCGTACCTCCAGTTTGACCATTTCCGTTTCAGCCGTCGTGATGATGTGAATCACGCCATCCGCCCTGCCTTCCAGCGCATCCTGGGCGTTTTGCAGCAGATTGTGCAGCACTTGCCGCAACATGGTGGCGTCGCCCATGACGGAGGGCAACCCTTCCGTCAGGCTGACTTCCAGCTGAATATCCGCTGGCTCATACAGGGCCAGCACATCATTGATCAGTCCATTCAGCGCCAGCTCACTCAGATTAAGCGCGGGTGCCCGGGCATATTCGCTGAATTCATTCACCATGGTTTTCATGGCAGCCACCTGCGTCACGATGGTATTGGTGGCACGCCGTAGCATATCGGCATCGTCGGTTTCGAGCTTGGCCGCCAGCTTGTGCTCCAGGCGCTCGGCCGAGAGCTGAATCGGCGTGAGTGGATTCTTGATCTCATGTGCCAGTCGCCGTGCGACTTCCCCCCAGGCCGCATCGCGCTGCGCTTGCACCATGGCCGTTACATCGTCAAACACGATGAGGAAACCGCTATCCGCCGTTTGCGGCAAACGCGTGCCTCGCACCAGCAGAATGCGCTTGCCCTGGGCGGTCACCAGCTCCAGTTCCTCTTGCCACTCGCCCGTGTCGTCGTCGCCACAATGCGCAAGAATCAGCTCTACCCACGCCTCCAGCGCCACATGGGTCTGCCCCAGCTGCTGGAAAGGCTGCTCAAGAAAATTGCTCAGGTTGACGCCAAGAATATTGGAAGCCGCCATATTGCAGGTACGCAATTGCGCACGATCATCCAGCGCCAGCACGCCGGACGACAAGTGCGCCAGAATGGTTGCCAGATAACCCCGCGCCGCTTCCACCCGTGCCCGGTTGCGCTCGGCCGCCAGCGTGGCATCGCCCAGCTGTCTCGTCATGCTGTTAAACGATTGCACCAGTATGCCCAGCTCATCCTTGCCATGCACCGGCAACATGGTGCCGTAATCGCCGCGGGCAATGGCGCGGGTGCCTTCCGCCAGCACGCCCAGCGGCGCAGAAAGGCGGCGGCTCAACACAAAGGCAATCGACACAGCCGACAACATGGCAAGCATCAGCACCAGCGTCAGTGTCAGCGCAAATACTTCTTTCAGTGATTCACGGCTGAGCGACAGCTCCTGATAATCCTGATACACATCCTGCACGGATTCCGCGGTGGTGGACAAGCTTTTGGGCACCGGCTGCAACAGCTGCAGAATACGCGTTTCCCCTGCCAGATCCGGCATCACGATCGGGGCCAGTACCCGCAGATAGAGGCCTTTATCCGGAATAGGTTCTATGGTGCCATACACATGTTGCCGTGCCTGGCGCAGCTGGGGAATGCTGGGCAGCTCAGGCAGAAATGTCGCCGGGTTATTGCTGGAAAACGCCAGAATGCGCCCCTGCAAGGTCAACAGCACCGCATCTTCCACCCCGCTTTTTTCCCGCAGGTCATTCAACACGCTCAGGTGTGAATTCGATGGCTGAAACGCCAGAGACACCGCCATGCTTTCGGCTTTTTCCTCAATATCAGACAGCATGATGTCGAGTGCACTTTGCCCCAGACGCAAACCGCCTTCCAGCGCGGCTTCCACTTTCACGTTAAACCACGACTCAATCGAGCGCGTCAGGAAATTGACCGATACCGCATACACAATCACACCAGGAATAATCGCCATGAGGGCAAAGGCCCCCAGCAATCGCAGGGTAAGCCGACTGCCCATGACATGGGCGCGCATCTGGCGAAACAGGCGCCAGAGCTGCATGCTGATCATGACAATCAAGGCCACCGCCAGGGCGCCATTCAACACCAGCAGCAAGGTGTAATAATTACCTGAGGCAGCGGTATTGGTGCTGGCATGCGACAGCAGGTACAGCAAAACTGCACCTAGCAGGGCACTGATAAAAACGATGTATTTCATTGATGCAAAGGCATGCTAAAACAGCGTGGGTACCCAACGATACCGTTGGGAGACCATATTCCAGTCCTCGGAGCCGCCAATCACATCGACCTGCAAGGCCTTGGGCAGCTTGGTTTGATCCAGACGCACGCGCAAGGCGGCCTTGTAGGCTTCGCCTTTTTTCAGCAGGGCTTTCTCAAATACTGGCCACTGCTCCAGCCGTGAAAGCTCCTGCTTGGCATCCTGCAAGGACGCAAATGAGCGCTGGTGGTGATTATTCAGATTGACCAGATATTGCCGTGACAAGGCATGGTAGCTCAGGGTGACATAGGTACTGACCGTGGCAATTTCATCGTCAAACCAGTAGCGGCGTGGCGAGGTCAGCTGGAATTCAATCAGGAAGGTCAGCGGAATGCCTTTGTTCAGGGCTTCTTCTACCGTGGGGCTCAGCGTGACGTCAAAATCGGCATTCAGCAGATAGCTATCTTCGGTTGGCACCAGTTCGGCATTGCGGATATGGAGATTGCTAACGGCAGCGTATGCCATCGTCAGCATGAAAAGAACAAAACTGCCGGTCAACAGCGTGGCAAATAAACGACGAAAATCAGTTTTTTTGTAGAAGTGCATAAAAGAAGCCGTCATGTGCTGCACAAGGATAAAGTTGTCCATGCCGAGCATGAGGCGAAGCATCCTGACTCAGCGGCAACTGCTTCGCATCGGCGTGCTGTTGCAGAAACCGGTCAATCTGCTGTTGGTTTTCCTCATGAAAAACCGAGCACGTTGCGTAAAGCAATTTACCACCCTTTGCCAGGCACTGCCACAGTTGCGGCAGAATGAGTGCCTGCTGGCGAACGAAGGACGCCACATCCGCCTCGCGGCGCAGCCATTTGATATCCACATGCCGCCGGACTATGCCAGACGCGGTACATGGCACATCGGCCAGAATGCGATCAAACGGCCGGCTATCCCACCATCCGGAAGCATCCGCCGCATCGCCCGTTACCAGTTGGGCTTTCAATTTCAAGCGTTGCAGGTTTTCTTCCGTACGGCGCAATCGGCCAGCGTCACTATCCATGGCCACCAAGTCCACATCAGCCAGCTCAAGAATATGGCCGGTCTTGCCACCTGGCGCGCAGCAGGCATCCAGCACACGCATGCCGGGGGCGAGATCAAGCAGGGGGGCCGCCCATTGCGCACCTGCATCCTGCACCGAGACATCGCCCTCAAGAAAACCGGGGATACGCTCGACGGGGATAGGCTGGGTCAAGGTCACCGCGCTGCCACCCAGAAGACTCGCGGCTATCCCGGCATCTGCCAGTTGCTGGCTGTAGGCTTCGACACTGAGGTGGCGGCGATTTACACGCAAGGTCATGGGCGGATGCTGATTGCCTGCCAGCAGCATGGCCTCCCAGTCTTGCGGATATTGATGCCGCAGCTTGTTCACCCACCACTGGGGATAGGAGTAACGAGCGACATCGTCAGTGGGGTCAATGTTTTTTACCAGCGCATCCTGCTGGCGCAGAAAATTGCGCAAAACGGCATTGGTCAGGCCTTTGACCCATGGTTTCTTGAATTGCGCCGAAGCCTGCACGGCCTGATCCACAATGGTGTGGCTGGCGGCACGTGCCTGCTGCAACTGATAGATCGCCACCAGCAGCAGGCAGCGCAAGCGCTCATCCTGCAGTGGTTTTTGCAAAAGCTGATTCAGCAGCGCTTGCAGTTGCCCATACTGGCGCAGGCAGCCGTAGCTGAGGTCCTGCGTCATGCCACGCTGTTGCGGGGTCAGACTGCGTTGCCGGCTGAACATGGCATCCAGAGTGACGCCAAGATTACGGCCCGTCAGCACCTGATGCACGGCTTCGGCGGCGAGTTGTTGAGCTATTTGCAAAACGGCCTTTCGGGGGATTCTAAAAAAACAAAGCCGCAGAGATTTAAGGTCTGCGGCCGCTTGTGACGGAGGATCAGGCCATGGCCATCAGGCGCGCAATCCGCTCCTGCGTTTGCGGGTGTGTACTGAACAAGCCTTTGATCCCTTCGCCTGACAATGGATTGATGATCATCATCTGGGCAGTTTCAGGATGCTGCTCCGCCGTTTCCAGCGGAATCTGATGGGCGTAATCGTGGATTTTTTTCAGAGCGGCCGCCAGCGCGGTAGGGTCACCGCTGATTTCTGCGCCGCCACGGTCCGCTTCAAACTCGCGTGCACGTGAAATCGCCATCTGGATCAGCATGGCAGCAATCGGTGCCAGAATCATGATCAGGATCGCCACGGCAGGATGCACACTGCGTTCGCGATCATGGCCACCGGCAAACAGCATGCCGAACTGGGCAATCGAGGAGATAGCCCCGGCAATCGTGGCCGAGATGGTGGAAATCAGTGTGTCGCGGTGTTTGACGTGTGCCAGCTCATGCGCCATCACGCCACGCAATTCGCGCTCGCTCAGGATACGCATGATGCCCGTGGTCGCGGCGACCGCTGCATGCTCCGGGTCGCGCCCGGTGGCAAATGCGTTAGGCTGGTCTTCGTCAATGATGTAGACCTTGGGCATAGGCAACTGGGCATTCTGCGCCAGCTCTTTCACCATGTTGTAGAACTGCGGAGCGGAGGCGGCATCCACCTCGCGGGCGTTGTACATCTTGAGTACGGCCTTGTCGGAAAACCAGTAAGCGTAAACATTCATGGCCGCGGCGAGCAACAACGCGATCATCATGCCACCGGCACCACCCAGCGCAGCGCCCACGGTACCAAACAGCACCACAATGCCCGCCATCAGAATGGAGGTTTTCAACCAGTTACCTAACATGTGTATTCCTCAAGTCTTTCATTAATAAGGGAAGGATGCCCCTTAGATGCGGCTGATCGGCAAAAATTCAAGCCTGTGGCAATACCGAATAAAAGCGGTCACCCGGCTTGAGTGCATGGCCTGCCATAAACTGCGCCGCCTGCAGGCGCTTGCCACCGGGCATCTGCAATTCTTCAATGCGCAGCAGACCCTGACCGCAGCCCACCACAATGGCATCGCCCACCGAAACCACCACGCCGGGCTCTGCGTTACCGTCCACTGCCGTCGCCATCCAGATACGGCAGATGTCCTCATTGAGCTTGGCCTGCGCGACAGGGAAAGGGTTGAACGCGCGCACCTGGCGTGAAATCGCCTCGGCGCTCTGCGTCCAGTCTATGCCGGCTTCGGCCTTTTGCAGCTTGGCGGCATACGTCACCAAGGCTTCGTCTTGCGGCTCGGCAGGCAGACTGCGCTGCGTTGCCAAGGTGTCCATGGCCTTCACCATCAGTTGAGCGCCCATGGCAGACAAGCCATCATGCAGCGATTGTGCGGTATCGCGCCCAGTGATAGGCAGCACACCTTTCTCAACCATGGCGCCGGCATCCAGCGCGGGCACCACCTCCATAATCGTCACACCCGTTTCGGCATCCCCGGCCAGCAACGCGCGCTGTATGGGCGCAGCCCCGCGCCAGCGAGGTAGTAGTGAGGCATGGATGTTGTAGCAACCGAGTGCAGGCATGTTCAGCACGGAGGTCGGAATGATCAGGCCATAGGCCGCCACGATCATGACATCGGCTTTCACCGCAGCAATCTGCGCCTGTATGTCGGCATCCTTCAGGGTCTCGGGCTGCAACACCGGGATCTGGTGCTGCAAGGCCAGCTCCTTGACCGGACTGGCTTTGAGTTTCATGCCCCGCCCCGCCGGGCGATCCGGCTGGGTCAACACCATCACAACCTCATGCTGCGATGCCACAAGGGCGGCCAGTGCTGGCACGGCAAAGTCTGGCGTGCCAGCGAAAATAATCTTGAGTGCGGGCATGTTAGCGATCCCGCTGACGTTTCTTGAGTTTGGTCTTGATGCGGTTTTGCTTGAGTGGCGACAGGTAATCAACAAATACCTTGCCCAGCAAATGGTCCATTTCATGCTGGATGCAAACAGCCAGCAGACCTTGTGCTTCAAGCACAAAGGGCTCGCCATTGCGATCCAGTGCCTCCACGGTGACCTCGGCGGCGCGCGTCACATTTTCATAAATGCCCGGCACCGACAGGCAACCTTCCTCGTAATCCTGGGCGCCACATTTCGCGGTTATTTTGGGATTGATGAACACGCGCAGCTCGTTCTTGGCTTCGGACAGATCCATGACAATAATCTGCTGATGCACATCCACCTGTGTAGCGGCCAAGCCTATGCCCGGAGCAGCGTACATGGTCTCTGCCATGTCATCGATCAGACGACGGATGTTGGCGTTCACTTCCTTTACCGGCTTGGCAACCGTATAAAGCCGTGGATCGGGGTAGTTTAATATGTCTAAAATTGCCATAAATCTTGATTGTTGAATGAATTACATGCAGAATTTAATGCAAGTTCGCGGATATTTCATGCCGCATCATTGCCGAGGTCTTGAATATGTTGAGATACATTATAACGCCGCTCGTATTGGCTTGTCTGGCTTTACCTGCCGCGGCGGATGATGTGCAGCTGCAGCCTGACCGACCCGAACGCTACGTTGTGGTGAAAGGCGATACGCTGTGGGCTATTTCCGGCAAATTCCTCAAAGATCCCTGGAAGTGGCCCAGGGTGTGGAACATGAACCGCGCGGAAATCAAGAATCCGCATCTGATCTATCCCGGCGACGTGGTTGTGCTGGATACCAGCAGTGGCGAACCTCAGCTGCGCCTACTGCGCGAAACCGTCACCCTGCAACCCGGAATACGTGAAGAGCCGCTGGATAGAGAAGCTGTTCCCAGCATCTCGCCCAGCACCATTGCGCCTTTCCTCAGCCGCCCGCTCATCGTCGAGGCTGACTCGCTGAAAGACTCTCCCACCATTATCGCCGGCCCGCAAAACCGCGTGGCCTATGCCCCAGGCAACAAGGTCTACATCGACAAGTTGCCGGAAGACCAAGGCAATGTCTGGCATATCTACCGCCCCGGTAAAATCATGGTCGACCCCGAAACCAAAGAACCACTGGGGCTGGAAGCCCTGTACCTGGGTGATCTCAAGGTGCTCAAGTTCGGCGACCCTGCCACCGGTGAAATTACCCGTGCCAAAGAAGAGATTTTCAGCGATGACCGGCTGGTAAAGGTTGAGGACAAGCTGCAATTCAACTATATCCCGCATGCACCGGAAAGCGATATCAAAGGCCGCATCATGGCGATTTATGGCGGCGTGGCTGAAGCAGGTGCCAACACCATTATCTCGATCAACAAGGGCAAGCTGGATGGCCTGGAAGAGGGCCATGTATTGAGCATCAATCGCGCCGGCACCTATGTCAGCCGTAAACCCACCGAAAAGAAGGCCGAAGAAAAATTCAAGCTGCCTGAGTTCCGCTTCAAGGATGTGGACCCTAACGAAGAGAAGAACAAGAAGCCACAGGCAAAAACCGACGAAAAATATGATCCGAAGAAAGACCCCGCCAATGACAAATCGCTGGTCAAACTACCGGATGAGCGCATTGGCTTGCTGATGGTATTCCGCACGTTTGATCGCGTGTCCTACGGCTTGATCATGCAGGCAGCAGAGCCCGTCAATCTGCTGGATACCGTCAATACACCCTGAAGCTGAATGTCACTTAGTGCGTCAGATTTAGAGGAAGCTCGCCTCTGGATAGCCCTGAGCCTGGTTCCAGGCCTGGGCGGTCAGCGGCTCTGCCAGCTACTCAAAGCATTCGGCAGTCCGGAACAGATTTTTGCGGCACCTCATGATGCCCTGCGGCAAGTTGTCCCCGAACCTGTTGCTGAAGCCATTACCGCTGGCCCTGATCTGGCAGCGACCGACTTAGCTGCCAATTGGCTCATGCAGGAAAACAATCATCTGCTGACATTGGCAGATAGCCGCTACCCACCCGCCCTGCTGGAAATTGCCGACCCACCACCCTTGCTTTACGCTAAAGGCCAATTGGCAGCGTTTGATTTGCCTGGAATGGCGATTGTCGGTAGTCGTAATGCAACGCCCCAAGGTGAAAAAAATGCGGCGGATTTTGCACAGGCTCTGTGTGAGCAAGGCTATTGCGTCATCAGTGGCCTGGCGCTTGGGATTGATGGCGCCGCCCATCAAGGCGCCCTGCGAGCCCAAGGCATCACGATCGCCGTGGTCGGCACTGGTCTTGATATTGTTTATCCGTCCAAACACCGCGCACTGGCCCATCAGATAGTGGAGCAAGGCCTGATCATTTCCGAGTTTGCATTGGGCACGCCCTCCCGTCCGCAGAATTTCCCGCGGCGCAATCGCCTTATCAGCGGATTAAGCCAGGGCTGCCTGGTGGTAGAAGCCAACGCCAAAAGCGGCTCGCTCATCACAGCAAGGCTGGCAGCAGAACAAGGACGCGAGGTGTTTGCCATTCCTGGCTCTATCCATTCTCCTGTTTCAAAAGGTTGCCACGAGTTGATCAAACAAGGGGCAAAACTGGTCGATTGCATACAGGATATCGTGCAGGAGATGGCACCGTTGCATTCCCAACAGCAGCAAGCCTCTCAGGAAGATGCTTTTGCGGGACACGATCCTGAGGAAACGCCTCATACGCAACTGCTCACATGCATGGGTTATGACCCCATCAGTATCGATGCATTACAGCAATCAAGTGGCTTGACGAGTGATAGCCTTTCGGCCATGCTGTTGGTACTGGAGCTGGAAAATAAAGTGGCGGCACTTCCCGGTGGTCGCTACCAGCGCATGAGCTGATTGCAGCGCTTGCGGGATTGCTTCTAAGAATTAAAGCTTGGCCTGATTCTGGCGTTAAAAGATAAAGATGTCAGGCTTAATTCTTAGAAGAATCCACATAGGGGAATATATATGTTCGAAGTGCTGGTATATATGTTTGAGAATTACTTTGAAGCAGATATCCGTCCCGACCAATCTACTCTCGCCAAAGAATTATTCGCCGCAGGTTTCGATAGTGATGACATTAATCACGCCTTTGACTGGTTCAGTGCACTTGAGGCCATGACCGCCAAGGAACTGGCTGGCACCGAACTCAACACCTCGGGTTTCCGTATTTTCAGCGAACCTGAAACCACCAAGATCAGTAGTGAAAGCCTGAGCTTCATCATGTTCCTTGAACAGGCAAAAGTGCTGACTGCCACCGAGCGCGAACTGATCGTTGACCGTGCGCTAGCCTTGCCACAGCCGGTCATCGGCCTGGATGAAACTCGCTGGATCGTGCTGATGGCCTTGTGGAAACAGGGTAAAACCAAGGATTACCTGTTTGTGGAAGACGCCGTCTTCGGCGATGCCCACCCTACGCTGCACTGAACAACGCAAGGTGGGTTTTGCACAGGCTGAGTGTCAGACCGCTTTCAGGCCCAGGCGCTCGGCCAGAGTGGTGATAATTCCGCTTTGATTCAATGTATAAAAATGCAGGCCGGGGGCTCCTCCGGCCAGCAGTTTCTCGCACACTCCCGTTACCACATCCAGCCCCAGCGCCCTCAGGGACGCGAGGTCATCGCCGTAACCCTGCAAGCGCAAGCGTAGCCAGCGCGGAATTTCTGCGCCACACACACTGGAAAAACGCGCCAGCTGGGTAATGTTATAGATAGGCATGATGCCCGGCACAATCGGCATATCCATACCCAGGCGTGTACACTCATCCCGGAAATAGAAATACGCGTCCGGATTGTAAAAATACTGGGTAATAGCGGAATTGGCGCCGGCATCCACCTTGCGCTTGAAGTTGGCGAGATCCGCAGCAGGCGATGCCGCTTCCGGATGAAATTCAGGGTAGGCGGCCACCTCGATATGGAAGTGATCGCCCGTTTCCTGGCGAATAAACTCCACCAGCTCATTGGCATAGCGAAAATCGCCAGCACTGACTTCGCCAGAAGGGATATCCCCACGCAATGCCACCAACCGCTTGATGTCGTGCTGCTGGTAGAGCTGCAGCAGATCCCGGATTTCCTGCTTGCTGGACGAGATGCACGAGATATGCGGCGCCGCCTCAAATCCGGCCGCCTGAATATCCAGCACCGTATCCAGGGTGCGGTCGCGAGTAGAGCCCCCGGCACCAAAGGTCACCGAAAAAAACTTGGGATTGAGCCTGGCCAGTTGTGTACGCGCTTCGCGCAGCTTGGCCATGCCCTCCTCAGTTTTTGGAGGGAAAAATTCAACACTGATCATGAGTTCTTGCTTATCCATCACAGTCTGCGCTTTCTCAATCGCGCAGCACAATTGCGCTTAATAACCATGAAATCACGCTGTAGAGGAATGCCCCGACAATGCCTGCCCACAGGCCATGCACCTCAAAGCCTTGCAATACATGCCCCACCAGCAAGAACAACAGACCGTTAATCACGAGAATGAACAGGCCCAGCGTCACGATGGTGACCGGCAAGGTCAGCAATACCAGTATCGGCCGTATCAGCATATTGACCAGCCCGATGACCGCCGCCGCGATAAGGGCCGCGACAAAGCCAGACACATGAATGGATGGCATCAGGTAAGTAACCGCCAGCAAAGCCAGCGCGTTCAGTATCCAGACCAGCAATAATTTCATGGCATATTTCCTTTAAACAGGCCCGCGAAACGCGGGCCTTGCGTTTTTTAGTAGCGGTAGTGCTCAGGCTTGTATGGGCCTTCCACCGATACTCCGATATAAGCTGCTTGCTGATCGGTAAGGCGGGTCAGCTGGGCATTCAGCTTCTTCAACTGCAATACGGCCACCTTCTCGTCCAGATGCTTGGGCAAGGTATACACACCGACCGGGTATTGCTCGGTACGGGTGAACAGCTCAATCTGGGCAATGGTCTGGTTGGCAAATGACGAGCTCATGACATAGCTCGGATGGCCAGTACCACAGCCCAGATTCACCAGGCGACCCTTGGCCAGCAGGATGATTTTCTTGCCGTCCGGGAAAATCACGTGATCCACTTGCGGCTTGATTTCATCCCACTGATATTTTTCCAGCGAGGCGACGTCAATCTCGTTATCAAAGTGACCGATATTGCAGACGATGGCCTGATCCTTCATCTTTTGCATGTGGTCATGGGTGATCACATGGTAGTTACCAGTCGCCGTCACAAAGATATCGCCATGCTCGGCAGCATAATCCATGGTGACCACACGATAACCTTCCATCGCCGCTTGCAAGGCGCAGATAGGGTCGATTTCGGTTACCCATACCTGGGCTGAAAGAGCGCGCAGTGCCTGCGCAGAGCCTTTGCCCACATCACCATACCCGGCAACCACCGCAATTTTGCCAGCGATCATGACATCGGTAGCGCGCTTAATGCCATCCACCAGCGATTCACGGCAACCATAAAGATTGTCGAATTTTGACTTGGTGACAGAGTCGTTCACGTTAATGGCAGGGAATGCCAGACGGCCTTCCTTGTGCATTTGATACAGACGATGCACACCTGTGGTGGTTTCTTCGGTCACGCCCTTGATGTGTTTGAGGCGGGTGGAATACCAGGTAGGGTCAACGGCCAGCTTAGCCTTGATGGCATTGAACAGGCAGATTTCTTCTTCACTGCCCGGACTGCTCAATACAGAAGGATCGGTTTCTGCCTTGGTCCCAAGATGCAGCAGCAAAGTGGCATCGCCACCATCATCCAGAATCATGTTGGAATAGCCACCATCAGTCCATTCAAAAATGCGATGGGTGTAATCCCAGTATTCATCCAGTGTTTCGCCTTTGACCGCAAACACAGGGGTGCCTGTCGCGGCAATGGCTGCCGCAGCATGATCCTGCGTAGAGTAAATATTGCAGGAAGCCCAGCGTACCTCAGCACCCAGATCCTTCAGAGTCTCGATCAGCACGGCGGTCTGGATGGTCATGTGCAGGGAGCCGGTAATACGGGCGCCGCGCAAAGGCTTGGTTAACGCGTACTCTTCGCGGATTGCCATCAGACCAGGCATTTCGGTCTCGGCGATGGCAATTTCCTTGCGGCCCCAGGCGGCAAGGTTCATATCGGCAATTACATAATCTTTGATATCAGCCACAGAATTCATTTTCTATTCCTTTGAATTGTGGCCGGAGGGAAGGGGGTTGGGAGGTCTGTTGACGCTGCTCACCCTCATCCCGTGTCCGGCACGGGTTGGTAAGGTGAGCGCCGTTTACTGCATTTTTCCGAGCCTGGGAGGGCTTCGCCTGGCGAAGCGGACTTGCAGCGCTCCTCGGAATTCTCGCGATTATACGCGGTATTCAGTAGTTAACAAGTTACTGGCTCCATAGCTCGTGGATATCCTCGATGCCCCACAGTATCGGGTCTTCGTGCCCCATGATTTTGTCTTGCACCGCTGGTTTGGACAAGTCCAATACTTCTACAGGAATGCGTGTGCGGGATTTGGTGGAAAAAAACACCTTCACCAGTGGCTTGAGCAGTGAGACCGGATTCTGATCCACCACCACGCCCAGGCGCCCGGATTGCAGCATCACCATGGAGCCGATGGGGTAAATGCCCACACTTTTCACAAAGGCCTTGAATACCCGGTCATCAAAATGCGTTTTGCTCCACTGCGCCATGCGTTGCAGCGACACACCAGGCTCCCAACCCTCTTTATAGGGGCGATTGGAAGTGACGGCATCGTAAACATCACATACGGCACCCATTTTGGCAAAGATGCTGATTTCATCGTTTGGCAGTTTGTGGGGATATCCCGTGCCATCGACTTTTTCATGATGATGCAGGCAGACATCCAGCGCGACCTCATCTACCCCATTAGAGGCCAGCAGAATCTCATGGCCCGCCTTGGGATGACCGCGCACAATATCAAACTCTTCATCGGTCAGTTTGCCTGGCTTGTTGAGTATGTCCAGCGGGATGGCAGACTTGCCAATATCGTGCAGCAAGCCAGCAAGGCCCGCCTGCTTGGTTTGCTTGTCATCCATGCCAAGTTGCCTGGACAAGGCCACCATCAATGCACAGACGGCCACCGAGTGCATGTAGGTGTAATCATCCTTATGCTTGAGCCGCACCAGACTGATGAGCGCTCCTTCATTTCGCGAGACAGACGCGGTGATCTCCTCGACCAGCGGCATGGCATCGGCCGCATTAACGGCTTGCCCCATGCGCACTTCATTAAACATAGAGGTAATGGCCTGCTTGGAGGCCTTCAGGAGCTTTTTCGCCCTCGCCCTTTCCTGCTCCGCGCTGATGCGTTTGATCGCAGGCGCAGGCGAAGCGTCTGCCCCGGGGGATGGGCTTTCAGCTTCTGCTGATGGCGCAAGCGGCGCTGCTTCATGGGCCTCATGGGCCTCGGCATTTCCCGACTCATTCAATACATCCAGGCCCTTGCTAACATCAATCACAAGGTCCTTGATCGGACTTGTCTGCAAGGCCTTCAGCATGGCGGGGTCTTCCAGTTTGAAAGACTTGCGCCAGAATGGATGGTCTATCCAGGAGCCTCCCAGCTCCTGGATGTACATACCCAGGCGCACCTGGGTAACAGCAATACGCTTTAACATAATGGCTTTCGACTAGATGGCTAGATGTTGAGCGCGGTTTATTCTTATATGGTTAAGGACATTACACAGCAGCTCGCAAGGCAGCAGCCTTGTCTACCGATTCCCAGCTGAACTCTGGTTCATCGCGACCAAAATGACCATAGGCAGCCGTTTTGGCATAAATCGGCCGCAACAGATCCAGCATCTTCACTATGCCCTTGGGACGCAGATCGAAATGATCCAGCACCAGTTGTGTCAGCACTTCATTCGGCACCTTGCCTGTGCCGTAGGTTTCCACCATGACACTGGTCGGACGTGCCACGCCAATTGCGTACGAAACCTGCACCAGGCAACGCGAGGCAAGCCCCGCCGCTACGATATTCTTGGCCACATAGCGCCCGGCATAGGCTGCTGAACGGTCTACCTTGGAAGGATCCTTGCCGGAGAAAGCACCGCCACCATGCGGCGCAGCGCCACCATAGGTATCCACGATGATCTTGCGCCCAGTCAGACCGCAATCGCCCTGAGGTCCGCCAATCACAAAGCGGCCGGTCGGATTTACCAGAAACTTGATTTCGCCTTTGATCAGTTCCGCAGGCAAGGTCGGCTTGATGATTTCTTCAATCACGGCTTCACGAATTTCGTCCAGCGACTTTTCTGGCGCGTGCTGCGTCGAGATCAGCACGGTATCAATCTTGTGCGGCTTGCCATCCACATATTGCACCGTGACCTGGCTCTTGGCATCAGGACGCAACCAAGGCAGGCGGCCATCCTTGCGCAGTTGCGACTGGCGCTCCATGAGACGGTGAGACAGCCAGATAGGCAAAGGCATCAATTGCGGGGTTTCGTCGCAGGCATAGCCGAACATCAGCCCCTGGTCGCCAGCACCCTGATCCAGCGGATCATCATTGGCATTGTCGACACCTTGGGCAATATCAGGAGACTGCTTGTCGTAAGCCACCAGCACGGCACAACCTTTATAGTCGATGCCGTAGTCAGTATTGTCGTAACCTATGCGCTTGATGGTTTCACGCGCCACCTTGATGTAATCCACATTGGCAGACGTGGTGATTTCACCGGCCAATACCACCAGGCCAGTGTTGGTGAGCGTTTCTGCCGCGACACGTGCCGTAGGGTCTTGCTCGAGAATAGCATCCAGAATGCTGTCTGAAATCTGGTCAGCCACCTTGTCTGGGTGACCTTCAGATACGGATTCGGAGGTAAAAAGATATTCGCTCATCGCTTCTCAGTTTTATGTAGTGGATATTTTTAAAGATTAAAGTCGTCACGGGCCGGACGGCAAAAGATTGCTAGAATAGCAAAATCCCCTTGGTTCAAAAAGAAATACATGCTCAACGTACTACTCCGTTTCCTCGCTGCATGGCCCTTGCCACTGCTGCATCTTGTCGGTGTTGTGGCAGGCTGGATCACCTTCTGGACGGACAAGAAATTCTCTCGTCGCACCCGCAAAAATCTCAACATGGTCGGGTTAACCAACACCACTTATCATTTTCGTCGCCTGTTACGCCGCAATGTGGCCGAGACCGGTAAGTCCATCCTTGAGACCCTCTCACTCTGGGGTCGTTCACGGCCCGCCATGCTGCGCTGGGTCAAACGCCGGCACGGCTGGGAACACGTCGACCAGGCGCTTGCCAGCGGCAAAGGCATCATTTTTCTCACGCCGCATCTGGGCTGTTATGAGATCACCGCCCGCTTTTACGCCACCTTGCATCCCATTACCATCCTGTTTCGCCCAGCCCGCAAGTCCTGGCTGTCTGGCGTTCTGGAGCAAGGTCGCCTGCATGACCAGATGAAGTTGGCGCCCACCACCCTGAGCGGGGTTCGCAGCCTGCTGAAAGCCCTTAAAAAAGGCGAAGCCGTGGGCATACTTCCCGACCAGGTGCCCGAGCATGGTGAAGGCGTCTGGGCACAGTTTTTCAATCATCCGGCCTACACCATGACGCTCGTCAGCAAGCTGCAAGAGGCCACGGGCGCCGTGGTACTCATGGCCTTTGGCGAGCGCTTGTCATGGGGCCGTGGATTCGCCATTCATATTACGCCCTTGCAAGGCGAGGCATCACCCCAAAATATTAACGATGCAATTGAACAACTTGTTCGGCAGTATCCTGCACAATATTTATGGAGCTATCGGCGTTTCAAGCAACCGCAGTCCCGTAAAGCAGAGCCGGCCACCGCAACACCGACTGCATAATTAGGGGCAAACAGCGACTCTACTTATAATGCAGGGTATTCCTCTGCTTAGACTTAGCAACGGCAACCCATGATGAAACTTGAATTTACCAAGATGCAGGGCATCGGCAACGACTTTGTCGTCATTGACGCTTACTCCCAGCCCGTCTCCCTGACGCCGGATCAAATCCGCGCGATCTCCGACCGCCACTTTGGCGTGGGCTGCGACCAGCTATTGATTGTTGAGCATGCCACCACGCCAGAAGCCGCCTTTCGCTACCGGATATTCAATGCCGATGGCGGCGAAGTCGAGCAATGTGGCAATGGTGCACGCTGTTTCGTCAAATTCGTGCATGACCAGGGCCTGACACAGCAACGCGAGATTTGCGTCGAAACCGCACGTGGTTTGATTTACCCTCGCCTGGAAGACAATGGGGAAGTGACCGTCAACATGGGGCCGCCCAGCTTTCTGCCCGCCGATCTGCCCTTTGAAGCAGAAACGATCCAATCGCTATATCCCCTGCAACTGGCTCATGAAACCGTTGAAGTGGCGATCGCCTCAATGGGGAATCCACATGCCGTTCAGCTTGTCGATAATGTCGACACGGCTCCCGTTGCCGAACAAGGCCCACAAATTGAATCGCACCCACGTTTCCCCAAGCGGGTAAATGCAGGCTTCATGCAGATCGTCGACCCGCATCACATCCGCTTGCGCGTATTTGAGCGTGGCAGCGGTGAAACCCTGGCCTGCGGGACCGGGGCTTGCGCGGCTGTCGTATCCGGTATACGGTTAGGTCATCTTGTATCCCCGGTCCGGGTCAGCACCCGCGGCGGGGAATTGAACATTGCCTGGACAGGTGGCGATAGCCCGGTCTGGATGACGGGGCCTGCTGCCACCGTATTTACCGGCGCCATTCATCTATAAATCCGGGGCGGATATCATCTGCCCTCTCCATCAAGCACAAGGAATTTACATGGAAGTCACACTGCAAGTTTCAGACGATCAGGTCGCTGAATATCTGCAAAAAAACCCGCAGTTTTTTGAACGCCACCCCATGTTGCTGGCCGATATGTATCTGCCCAGCCCGCATGGCATCGGGACCGTATCCCTGGCCGAGCGGCAGCAACTTGCCCAACGCGACAAGATCCGGGTGCTTGAGTCACGCATGTCGGAGCTTCTCAGCTACGGCAAGGAAAACGACACCATCAGTGAGAAAGTGCATCGCCTGAGCCTGGGCCTGCTCGCCGCGCAGGAGTTTGATATTCTGCTGCAACTGCTGATTCACAGCCTGCGTGAGGATTTTCAGGTGCCGCACGTGGCGGTTCGCCTGTGGGCAACGCCTCAGGAACTCACCCACGCAGCACATGACGCCTATCAGCAAGTAGATGCCGAGCTCAGCCAATGGACCCAAAATCTGCTCACGCCGTATTGCGGCAAGCAGCCCGGGCTGGATCTTGCCACATGGTTTGGCACTGATGCGACACCGCAGTCTTATGCCCTCATTGCCCTGCGTAGCGAGCATGCATTTGGCCTGCTGGCATTAGCCTCCGACGATGCCAATCGCTTTTATCCGGAAATGGGCACCCTCTTCCTGAAGCGTATTGGCGAGCTGGTCAGCGCCGCTCTGTTACGCCATGTCACGCTCAGCTAGCTTGTACAGTTAAAGCCAGATGGTCGATTACCTTGTCCAATATCTCGACCATCTGAGCCATGAGCGGCGCTTAAGTCCGCTGACCCGCGAGAATTACCAGCGCGACCTGAAGGTGCTGCTGGAGTTGAATGGTGAGGTGCCGCTGCAGAATATGACAGGCACCCATATTCGTCGCCACGTAGCCACCCTGCATGGCCGCAACCTGGGTGGCAGATCCATCGCCCGCATGCTTTCCGCATGGCGCGGATTTTTCGAGTTCCTTATTCAGCGCCATGGTTTTTCAGCCAATCCATGCCAAGGTATACGCGCGCCAAAATCGCCAAAATCATTACCGCACGCCTTGTCACCAGATCAGGCCGTACAACTGGTTTCCATAGACGATGAAGATACCCTGGCCCAGCGCGACCATGCCATGCTGGAGCTGTTTTACTCCTCAGGTCTGCGTCTGGCCGAACTGGTTAACCTGAATCTGGATGCCTTGAATCTGGGCGAAGGCACTATCACCGTCACCGGCAAAGGCAACAAGACGCGCATCGTTCCCGTCGGGCAACACGCCATGAATGCCTTGCAAGCCTGGCTCGCCATACGATCTGGCTTGCCGATTCAGGATACCTCCGCGCTTTTCCTGTCGCGCCTCGGCAAACGCCTGAGTCGCCGCGCCGTGCAATATCGCCTGCAGCAATGGGCGATCCGGCAAGGCATCAATATCCGCGTGCATCCTCACATGCTCAGACACAGCTTTGCCAGCCATGTGCTGCAATCCAGTGGCGATCTGCGTGCCGTGCAAGAGATGCTGGGGCATGCCAACATCAGTACTACGCAGGTGTATACGCATCTGGATTTTCACCATCTCGCCAAAGTTTACGATTCAACTCTGGATTTTGGCTACGACATCACGCCAGCCTTGCTGGCATGAGTCTCCACCGCAACAGGCAGTAGCCTGCCTGTTGTCACCATCTCGCCAAAGTTTACGATTCAGCTCATCCACGTGCCCGCAAAAAGTAACACTCTGGATTTTGGCTACGACATCACGTCAGCCTTGCTGACATACATCTCCAAAACAGGTTTCGACAAGCTGTTTTTCAGAATGACAAACCCGGAATGCACACCATTGCTCAGCTCGCGCTTGGCAGTTTCTCTATTTTTTGAGAATCATTCTCAGCACGAGAATTCTCGAATTCTTATGGCAGAATAAAACTCTAAGCTTCGTCACACCTCCCTCATTTATTCAAAGGAAATCTCAATGGAACATCAATTACCTGCTTTACCTTATGCCAAAAACGCGCTTGCTCCATACATTTCTGAAGAAACACTTGAGTTTCACTACGGCAAGCATCACCAAGCCTATGTCACCAATCTGAACAACCTGATCAAAGGTACTGAATTCGAAAACAGCAGCCTGGAAGACATCATCAAGAATTCCAAAGCCGGCATTTACAACAACTCCGCGCAAATCTGGAATCACACCTTCTTCTGGAGCAGCATGAAGCCAAATGGTGGCGGCGCTCCTACTGGCCCACTGGCCGATGCAATCAATGCAAAATGGGGCTCTTTCGATGAGTTCAAAAAGGCATTCCAGGCTTCTGCTGTTGGCAACTTCGGTTCCGGCTGGACCTGGCTGGTCAAGAAGGCTGACGGTACTGTGGATATCGTCAACATGGGCGCCGCTGGCACCCCTCTGACCACCGGTGACAAGGCGCTGCTGACCATCGACGTATGGGAGCACGCTTACTACATCGACTACCGCAATGCACGTCCCAAGTTCGTTGAGACTTTCCTGGCTTCTCTGGCCAACTGGGATTTTGCTTCGGCAAACTTCGCCGCTTAAGCAATTAAGCTAGCAGACACAAAGGCCGCCTTCGCGGCCTTTTGTTTTTTTAGTGTCACAAATGTATGCGATGCTTGGCCCCTGTCCGTCTTGTGTAAATTTCTGCTAAACTTGCAACTATGTTGCGTCGCATATTTCTCACAGTATCGCTCGTGTTCCTGTTTGCCTTTGGCCAACAGAGCGCCGCCGTGCACGAAATATCGCACTACACGGACATTCTTTCGCAAAAGCAGGATGCTTCGCCTCATGGTGGTTTCTGCGATAAATGCCTGAGCTTTGGCGAGTTGGCAGCAGGCCTGCAGCCAGCTATCCACGCTATCCCCGTAGTACCGTTTTCGGAGTTGGCCTGGCACGACCAGAGCACCCCGTACCATCCTGCATTTTCCAGCCACTTTTCAGCGCGCGCTCCTCCCTCTGCTGCATAACCTTGTTCGCTGTGCCGGTTAGTCGCCGACACTCCACTCATGTTATGCAATTGAGGTTTTCCCATGCTGCCGATCTCCCCTGCCGCGCGCCCTGGCGCACGCAAAAAATTATTCATGGCTATCGCTTTGGCGTTCAGTCCAGCCCTGTCTGCAAGCCACGCTTATGCTGCAGATGACACCACAAAACCTTCCACCACGCTGCAATTAGCGCCCGTGGCCGTGACTGCCAACCCGTTGGGTGTAGATTCCGATGCGCTGGTAACACCGGTCTCCGTACTAAGCGGCCGCGAATTGTCCCTGCAACGTGAAAGCACACTGGGCGAAACCCTGAAATCCATCCCCGGCGTCAGTTCCAGTTATTTTGGGCCGAATGCTTCGCGCCCCGTAATACGCGGACTGGATAATGACCGCGTTCGCATCATGCAAAACGGTGTCGGCATTCTGGATGCTTCGGCATTAAGCCCGGACCATGCCGTGGCATTGGATCCCTTAGTCATTGAGCAGATTGATGTGGTACGCGGCCCGGCGGCATTGCTGTATGGCGGCAGTGCGGTGGGTGGCGTAGTCAACGCGATTGACCATCGTATTCCCAAAGAAGCGATTGACGGTGTGACAGGGCGCGGCGAAGTCCGCCTGGGTGGCGCCGATAACCAGAAGAGCGGCGCAGCGGTCATTGATGCTGGCAATGGGGTTCTGACATTGCACGCGGATGCCTACGAACGCAAAACGGATGATCTGGATATTCCCGGCTATGCGGTTTCTCGTCGTAAAAGTGAAGCAGATGGCACAGCGCGTGAAGACAGCGGCCGCCTGGTTAATAGTGCTGCACGCTCCGATGGCGGTGCATTGGGCGCGTCGGTGAATTTCGGTAATGGCTATGCCGGGCTTTCGTTCTCTGACTACAACAGCAATTACGGCACAGTAGCAGAAAAAGATGTCCGTATTGACATGGACAGCCAGCGCTGGGACTTCGCCTCCGAATTCCGCGATCTCGGCAATATCGTGCAGGCAGTCAAGGTCAAGATGGCGCATACCGATTACCAGCATCAGGAAATCGAAGATGGCGCGGTAGGCACGACATTCCGTAACCGCGGCCTGGAAACTGCGATTGAAGCGCGCCACGGCAACATCGGTCCGCTGTCTGGCGTGGTGGGGCTGCAACTGCAAAACTCCCGCTTTCAGGCCTTGGGCGAAGAAGCCTTCATTCCCAAAAACAGCACCGACAGCAAAGCCCTGTATGTATACGAGGAACTGCCGCTGGATGCATTGAAATTAAGTCTGGGGGGCCGCGCCGAGCAAGTAGATGTGGATTCGAATGGCGGCGGAAAATTTGGCCCGGCAGTTTCGCGCGACTTTGCACCGCGAAGCGCTGCATTTGGCGCCTTGTATACACTGACACCCACATGGTCGCTGGTAGGCAATCTCTCGCATAACGAACGCGCCCCCAGCTACAACGAGCTGTATGCCAATGGCGCTCACGTCGCCACCGCCCAATACGAAATTGGTAACAGCAATCTGGATGTGGAGCGCTCGAATGGCGTGGATACGCAATTGCGCTGGAAAGAGGGCAAAAACAGTTTCAGCGTGGGTGCTTTCTATACCCGCTTCAGCAATTTCATCACGCTCAACAATACCGGGCGGCAAGTGGATGAAGATGGCGTGGTTGGGGGTGATCTCACCGAGGCACAAATTCTGCAGGTGCCTGCCATTTTCAAAGGCCTGGAAGGTGAAGGCAAATTCCGCGTATACGAAGGCACGGGCGACCTTGACCTGACCCTGCGCGGCGATTACGTGCGCGCCACCAACCGTGATACCGGCGAACCACTGCCACGCATTGCGCCACTCAAGCTTGGCTTCGGCTTTTTGTACCAGCTGGATCGCTTCGGCTCCAAGCTGGATGTGTTGCATGCCTTCAAGCAAGACCGGACGGCAGATGCAGAACTGGCCACCAATGGTTACACCCAGGTCAACCTGACGGCGACTTATCGTATTCCCTCACAGTTTTATCTGGAGGCTTTTGCCAAGGCCTACAATCTGTTGAACGAAGAGATTCGTGACCACACTTCCTACCTGAAGGACATTGCCCCCATGGGTGGCCGCTCCATCATGGTCGGCTTGCGCGGCGCGTTCTAGTCGTATCGGGCGTGGGGCAGCACCTGCCTCACGCCCTCTCTTTCCATCCTTCCCGCGCCTTACCAGGTCCAAGCAGAGCTACCCCCGGCATACCCCATGCGTTATCATGTCGTTTTGGCATTTGCGAGATAGAACACTTATGGCACGGACTGTACATTGCGTTAAATTGGGACATGACGCGGAAGGCCTGGATTTCCCCCCTTACCCTGGCGAGCTCGGCAAACGCATTTATGAAAATGTATCCAAAGAAGCCTGGGCTGGCTGGCTCAAGCAACAAACCATGCTGGTGAATGAAAACCGGCTGAGCCTGGCGGACCCGCAAGCACGCAAATATCTCTCCCAGCAAACCGAAGCCTACTTTTTTGGCAGCGGGGCAGATACCGCTTCTGGCTATGTTCCACCTAAAGATTAATTAAAAAACGCCATCATTTGCGATGACCCATGTGTTTACAAAACCTTCACATGAGTCATCGTTTTGTCATATTGCATCAGTAGAGTGAGGTTTTAATTTTGTTCCCACTCAAATTGAGCCCAGAATACTTTGTAAATCGCGAACTCGGCATTCTTGCCTTCAATCGCCGCGTGCTGGCCCAAGCCGAAGACGAACGTGTCCCGCTGCTTGAGCGCCTCAAATTCCTCTGTATTTTCAGCAGCAATATGGACGAATTCTTTGAAGTTCGCGTAGCCGGACTCAAAGAGCAAATCAAATACAACTCGCTGCATGTAGGCCCGGATGGCCTGATGCCCAAGCAGGCATTTGAAAAAATCAGCAGCGAATCCCACGAGCTGGTTGATCATCAATACAACATCCTCAATAACATCGTGCTGCCGCAACTGGCGCAGCTCGATATCCGCTTCCTGCGTCGTGGACACTGGAACGATACCCAGCGCGAATGGATACGCAATTATTTCTTCCGCGAGCTGATGCCCATCCTCACGCCTATCGGGCTGGATCCATCGCATCCGTTTCCGCGCGTACTCAACAAGAGCCTTAACTTTGCGGTAGAGCTCGAAGGCAAGGATGCCTTTGGCCGCAACTCCGGCGTGGCTGTAGTACAAGCGCCGCGCGCGTTGCCCCGTGTGATTCGCTTGCCCAGCGATATCGCAGGTTGCGAATATGGCTTTGTCTTCCTGTCATCCATCCTGCATGCGCATGTGGATGAGCTGTTCTCCGGCATGCAGGTCAAAGGCTGCTACCAGTTCCGCGTGACACGCGACAGCGACCTCAATCTGGACGATGAAGAAACCAAAGACTTGCGCATCGCGCTGCAGGGCGAGCTGTCGCACCGCCAGTATGGCGACGCTGTGCGGCTTGAAGTCGCCGACAGTTGCCCACCGGCCATGTCTTCCTTCCTGCTGGGCCAGTTTGGCCTGGGGCCAGAAGACCTGTATCAGGTTAATGGCATCGTCAATCTGGTGCGGCTGATGCAAGTACCAGACTGGGTGGACCGCCCAGAGCTGAAGTTTGCGCGCTACACACCCAGCGCGCCCAAGGAATTCGCCAAGGAAGCTGACATATTCAAGGTGATCCGCAAGGGCGACGTGCTCTTGCATCATCCTTACCAATCGTTCAACCCGGTCATCGAGTTCATCAAGCAGGCGTCGGAAGACCCTACGGTGCTGGCGATCAAGCAGACCTTTTATCGCACCAGCGCTGACTCCACCTTGATGCAATCGCTGATTGAGGCGGCGCGCCGCGGCAAGGAAGTCACGGTCGTAGTGGAACTGCTGGCGCGTTTCGATGAAGAAGCCAACATCAACTGGGCCGCCAAACTGGAAAATGCCGGTGCGCATGTGATCTATGGCGTTGTGGGCCACAAGACACACGCCAAGATGGCCATGGTAGTTAGGCGTGAAGATGACAAGCTGCGCCGCTACGTGCACTTGTCGACCGGCAATTACCACCAGCGTACCGCCCGTCTGTATACCGATTTTGGCTTGCTGACCTGCCAGGAAGAAATCTGCGAAGACGTGAATGATGTGTTTGCCCAACTGACCGGCCTGGGCAAGGCGAGCAAGTTGCGCCATCTGTGGCAATCGCCTTTCACCCTGCACCAACGGCTGATCAAGGCCATCCAGAACGAGATGGAGATCGCCAAGTCCGGCAAAAAAGCGCGCATCATCGCCAAGATGAATGCCCTGCTGGACTCCGATATAATCCGCGCGCTGTATGACGCGTCAGCGGCAGGCGTGGAAATTGATCTGATCGTGCGCGGCGTCTGCGCGCTGAAACCCGGCATTCCCGGCATATCTGACAATATCCGCGTGCGGTCGATTGTCGGGCGCTTTCTGGAACATACCCGCATTTTCTACTTCTACAATAACAGGGCTGAGGATGTGTACCTTGCCAGTGCCGACTGGATGTACCGCAACTTCTTCCGCCGGATTGAAGTTTGCCTGCCGATACTGGATGCCAAGGTGAAAAAGCGTGTGATCCGCGAGGGCCTGGAGCCTTACCTCAAGGACAACACGAACGCCTGGGAAATGTTGCCTGATGGCACCTACAAACTGCGCCCGGCACGTCGCGGCACCGCCTTCAGCGCGCAGAACTTCCTGATTCAGGAACTCGGACAGGATCTGCCACCGGAGATCTAAGCAAATGCGCCCGTCAAGGAAGTCTCCTTTGGCGGGCGCATTTGATTTACCTGATTTACCTTGGACTTAAACCAGTCAATGTTGGGCATTGCCTCAACGCGCAACGCCCATTCCTGATCTCTCCCCTCAAATCCTGACCATCAAGCAAGGGTGAGGCTGATGCCAATCTCGCGCCAGTAATCCACTTCATTACGCAATTCGGCATCGGTGAGCGGATTTTCACTCAGCCAGCCTGGCTCCACTGACAACTCAAAGCGCTGCCCGTGCCCTTTCAGGCCCAGTTTGGGCTGCCGGTCACTCAGGCGACTGCGATGGAACAGCACCGCCAGACGCAAAATCAGCACCAGCAGGCAATGGTCGTCCGACAACATGGGCACCGCCAGCTTGGCAAGTGAGCGACGTTGCGCCCGCACCAGAAAGCCCAGGGTTTCTTGATCCATTTTCGAAAAGCCAGGCATATCCGCATTCTCAATCACATAGGCCGAATGCTTGTGATAGCCACTATGCGCAATGGATATGCCAATCTCGTGCAGCTTGGCGGCCCAGGTCAGGTAGTTTTCTGCCTTGCTCACGTCCATGCGCAACTGGTCACTCACCTGCGCCAGCAAATCCAGCGCCAGCCTGTGTACGCGCTTGGCCTGGGCGGCATCCACATGGTAGCGCCGCATGAAGCTGCTCACCGTCGCTTCGCGGGTGTCATGATGATGAATACGGCCCAGCAGCTCATACAGCACGCCTTCACGCAGCGCGGTGTCGGCGGTTGTCATCTTGTCTATGTTGAGCGCTTCAAATGCCGCCAGCATGATGGAAAGGCCGCCCGGCAATACCGCCGCACGATCTGCGCTGACACCGGCCAGCTCGATTTTCTTGATATCGCGCGCCTTGATCAATTGCAGCCGGATAAAACGCAATCCTTCATAGGTAATGCTGCCATCGCTCAGGCCATTCAGACGAATGATTTCACCCAGGGAACGCGCGGTGCCGGAGGAGCCCACCGCCTCCTGCCAGTTGGATGACGAGAAATTTTTGCGGATTGCCTGAATTTCAGTCGCGGCTGCAATGCGAGCCTGCTCAAAGTTGTCTTCCGTCAGGCGGCCTTCCGGGAAAAACCGCAGGCTGTAACTGACACAGCCCATATAGAGGCTTTCCATCTGGATAGGCTCAACACCCTCGCCCACAATAAACTCGGTGGAGCCGCCGCCAATATCAATCACCAGCCGCTTGTGTTCGCATAGCGGCAGGCAATGACTGACGCCGACAAAAATCATGCGGGCCTCTTCACGCCCGGCGATGATTTCAATCGGAAAGCCCAAGGCCGCTTCGGCCTCTTTCAGCAGCTGTGGTGCATTTTTGGCAACACGAAAGGTATTGGTTGCCACGGCTCGGACGGCATGCGGCGGCAAACCGCGCAGGCGTTCGCCAAAACGCTTCAGGCACTCGATGGCGCGACGCTGCGCGTCTTCATCCAGGCGTTTGTCTTTGCCCAGGCCAGCACCCAACCGCACCGCTTCGCGCAGGGAGTCATGAAAAATAAGATGACCATCGACCACTTTGGCCAATTGCAGACGGAAACTGTTGGAGCCTAGATCTACTGCGGCAATTTCAGTAGGTGCCGGTATTTGTGTAGCCAAAACAACCTTTGGAGATATGAGGTGATGAATTCTTAGTATAAATCCTGAAATGCCCGATTGGCGCACCTCAAGACAAAAACCCCGTCTTCCGGTGATCTGGATAGACGGGGTTTGCGATGCAGGCTCCCGGAATCAGGACTGCAGCGTTTCGCGTTCCATTTCTTCCATGCTGGTATGGCGCACATCCTTGCCCTTTACCATGTACACCACGTATTCGGCGATGTTTTTGGCATGGTCACCGATACGCTCCACCGCCTTGGCCACGAACAGCACTTCCAGTGACATGGAGATGGTACGGGGATCTTCCAGCATGAAGGTGATCAGTTGACGCATGGCGGCACGGAATTGCTCATCGACTTGCTCATCCTGACGGGCAACATCCACAGTCTTGCTGACGTCCAGGCGGGCAAACGCATCCAGCGAAGTACGCAGCATTTCGCGCACCAGGCCCACCATGGTTTTGATTTCAGCAAACCGTGGGGTGTACATGCGGTCGGATTCGTAGATTTTCTGGGCAACGCGGGCAATCTTGGTTGCCTCGTCACCAATACGCTCCAGATCGGTAATGGTCTTGACCATCATCATGATCATGCGCAAATCGCCGGCAGCGGGCTGGCGACGGGCAATGATATGACTGCAGTCTTCATCCACCTGCACTTCGAGACCATTCACGCGGTGATCGTTGGCAATGACGCTTTCGGCCAGACTGGCGTTGGCATTCACCAATGCATCCAGCGCATTGACGATCTGCTGCTCCACCAGGCCACCCATCTGGAGCACTTTGGCGCGGACGGCTTCCAGTTCGGCATCGTATTGCTTGAAAGTATGTTCAAATTGCATAGCGCAGATCCTTTATTCAGTATGTAGAGCGCAGGTCAGTCATCAAGTGAGCGCTGTAGTGTAATCAGCGAATGTGACAGTTTGATGTCTGCCCGCACAACCCCCAACCGCTTCATCTTCCCGAATTATCGGACTGAGTGGCCTGGCGCAAGCACCAGACCCTCTCAGCAGCGGCGCGTCATTAGCGCTTGTATGTCTTCACACCTTCCGGCGTGGCCAACAGCAGAACATCTGCAGGACGCGCGGCGAACAAACCGTTGGTGACAACACCCACGATCTGGTTGATCTTGGCTTCCATCTCAACCGGGTTGAGGATTTCCAGGCCATGCACGTCCAGAATGATGTTGCCGTTATCGGTGGTAAAGTCGCGCAGCTTGGGTTGACCGCCCAGCTTGGTCAGCTCGCGTGCCACGTGGCTGCGGGCCATGGGCAATACTTCTACTGGCAGCGGGAATTTGCCCAGCACAGGCACGTACTTGCTGGCATCACAGATACAGATAAATGTCTTGGCACAGGCTGCGACGATTTTTTCGCGGGTCAAAGCACCACCGCCGCCTTTCAGCATGTGCATGTGCTCGGTGATTTCATCGGCGCCATCGACATAGATTTCCATGCCATCCACGCTATTGAGGTCAAATACTTCAATGCCGTGAGCGCGCAAACGCTGTGCAGTGGCTTCCGAGCTTGCTACCGCGCCATCAATCTTGCTTTTGACCTTGGCCAGTTCGTCGATAAAAAAGTTGGCAGTAGAGCCAGTGCCTACCCCAATAATGCCGCCCTTAACGTATTCAACCGCGGCCTTCGCTACTTGTTGTTTCAATTCGTCTTGTGTTGCCATTTTACTTTTACCTACCTGTTTTCTTTATAATCACGTCCAAACTTGAATCATACACGCCCGGCCCCCTAATGAAAAACGACTACCTGGAAAAAATTCGCTCTGCGCGCGTCTACGACGTCGCCAGCAAAACCGCACTGGAGTTTCAGCCCAATCTCTCTGCCAGAATTGGCAACCGGGTTTTGCTCAAGCGCGAAGACATGCAGCCGGTTTTTTCCTTCAAGCTGCGCGGCGCCTACAACAAAATGGCGCATCTCAGCGCCGATGCATTGCAACGTGGCGTGATCACTGCCTCAGCCGGCAACCATGCCCAAGGTGTCGCCCTCGCCGCGCAAAAGCTCAATTGCCGTGCCGTGATCGTGATGCCGACCACCACGCCCATGATCAAGATCAATGCAGTCAAAAATCGCGGCGCTGAAGTCGTGCTGCAAGGCGACTCCTACTCAGACGCCTATGCCTATGCGCTCAAGCTGGAGCAGGAACAAGGCCTGACCTTTGTACACCCCTTTGATGACCCTTATGTAATTGCAGGCCAGGGTACCATTGCCATGGAAATCCTGGATGCGCATCCAGAGCCCATCGAAGCTATCTTCTGCTGCGTAGGTGGCGGCGGCCTGATTGCCGGCATTGCCGCTTATGTCAAACAGGTGCGCCCGGAGATCAAGATCATCGGCGTAGAGGCAAGCGACGCCAATGCCATGCAGCTTTCGCTGGATCAAGGCCAGCGTGTGATGCTGGATCAGGTCGGACTATTTGCCGATGGCGCCGCGGTCAAGCAGGTCGGTGAAGAAACCTTCCGCCTGGCACGTGAGTATGTGGATGAAATGATACTGGTCGATAACGACGCCATATGCGCCGCCATCAAGGATGTGTTTGAAGACACGCGTTCGATTCTGGAGCCTGCAGGTGCGCTTGCCACCGCCGGACTGAAGGAATACGCCAAGCGTCACCAACTGCAGGGAAAAACGCTGATTGGCATTGCCTCTGGCGCCAATATCAATTTTGACCGCCTGCGCTTTGTCGCTGAGCGCGCCGAAATCGGCGAAAAGCGCGAGGCCGTGCTGGCAGTGACGATTCCGGAAAAACCAGGCTCGTTCAAAACCTTCTGCCGCCTGCTGGGTGGCCGCAGCATTACCGAATTCAATTATCGCTACTCCGATCCACAGGCCGCCCACATCTATGTCGGCATTGCCATTCAGGATCCGGCGGAGTCGCGGGCACTGGTCGAGATGCTGCAGGCGCATGGCCTGGCCACGCTGGACTTGACCGACAACGAAGTGGCCAAGCTGCATCTGCGCCATCTGGTCGGCGGTCATGCCCCGCAAGCCAAGCATGAATGCGTATACCGTTTCGAATTCCCCGAAAAGCCCGGCGCGTTGATGAATTTCCTCGACACCATGGGGCATAACTGGAACATCAGCCTGTTTCATTATCGCAACCACGGCGCAGACTTCGGACGCGTGCTGGTCGGCATGCAGGTTCCGCCTGAAGATCAGCAGGCTTTTGCCGACTTCTTGCAGAACCTGGGTTACCCCTACTGGAACGAAAGCCACAACCCCGCCTATGAATTATTTTTAGGCTAGGCCATTGGCTGTAAGCAACCAAAGTGGTGGTTGCTTACAGCCAGTTTCTTTGGGGGATTTCTTCAAGTTTTTGAAATAATTCGAATTAATTTTCCAGCACGATTTTTGCATGGATGTCAGCGGCCCCGTGCAATGCCCCCAGGCATGCTGCACGGCAATGAACCTATGCATTTTGACGTTGCCTACAACAGATCATAAAAAGCACGTCAACCACCACGTAAGAAGGAGAGAGTCAGCATGAAATCTACCCCCCTCGTCATGAGGTTTAGCGCCACCTTGATCCTGGCAGCCAGCGGACTATTGGCAAGCCATGCGGCAATGGCCGACAAAGGTATCGCGTATGTGACCAATCAGGATGCCGGTGTCAGCGTCATCAATCTGGATACCCTGGAAACCAGCAGAACCATCGACATTCAGGGCAAGGCACCACGTGGCCTGGGCGTCACGGCGGATGGCAAGTTGCTCATCACCGCCAACAAGGAAAATGGCAATATCTCGGTGATCGATACCGCGACTGGCAAGCTGGTGCAGCATATCGACATCGGCAAAAACCCCGAATTTGTCCGCATCAAGGGCGACTTGGCCTTTGTATCCTTTGAGCCCAGCTCCAAAGGCGGCCCACCACCAAAACCAGGTGAACCCGCAGCCAAGGAAGATGACGATGATGATGACGAGCCAGCCCGCATCGCCATTGTGGATCTGAAAAAAGGCAAGAAAATCCGTGAGATTGTCGGCGGCCCGGAAACCGAAGGCATTGAATTCTCCAAGGACGGCAAAAAGCTGATTATCACCAACGAGGCTGACAACACCATCACCGTCCACAACATTGCTACAGGCAAGTTGCTGAAAACCGTCAAGACCAAGGAATACGGCGAACGCCCACGCGGCATCAAGGTTTCCCCTGATGGCAAAACCTATGTCGCCACTTTGGAATTCGGCAACAAGTTTGTCGTGCTGGATGACAAGTTCAAGGTGTTAAAGACTGTAGATACCGGCAAGGGTCCTTACGGCATCGCCTATGACCGCGATGGCAAGCACATCTATGTCGCCACCTCCAAGGAAAAAGCCCTGGAAGTCTACGATGCCAAGACCTACAGCAAGGTGAAGTCCGTTACCACCGGTGATCGTTGCTGGCACTTCAGCTTCACCCCAGATGACAAGCAGATTCTGCTGGCATGCGGCAAATCCAACGAAGTGGTGGTATTTGATGCGACGACGCTGGATGTCGTAAAACGCGTGACCGACAAGGATATGCCTTGGGGCCTGGTCACTTACCCTAAATCCATGGGTAGCCTGGATCAGCCTTAAATCACTGACTGGCACTTCGATCAGTACAAAAAAGCCCGCAATTGCGGGCTTTTTTGCTTTTCACGTTTGCACGCGAGGTATGAAAAAACAGTTAAATAGGATCAAACAGATCCGGGCCAAAAATCCCGGTTGGTTTGCCATCCAGACTGCGCTGGTTTTTGTCCTGCCAGTAGCGTCGCATGCCCGCTTCGCCCTGTTTTTCTGCCCATTGCGTCAACTGGGTGCGCTGGCCCTGGTAACTGAACAAGGGCACGGCCATGCCGCACGAAGTCTGCACCAGATCAACTTTCAATATAAAAATCTGGCGTGTTCCCGGCAGCTGCTCAAAGCGGGCGGCCCACTCATTCCAGGCACGGTCATGCGGATGCACCACTTGCGCTTGCCCATATAGACGCAAAATCAGCGGCTTGCCCTGAAACGCACAAAACATCAGCGTCATGCGTGGGTTTTCGAGCAGATGCGCAGCAGTTTCATTGCCGCTGCCCGTCACATTCAGCCAGGCCACGGTGTTGGCATCCAGCACGCGCAATGAATCCAAACCTTTGGGCGAGAGATTGACCCGGCCTTCCGGCGCAGCAGTAGCCACAAAGAACATGGGTTGCTGCCAGATGAACTCCATGTGCTCCTGGCCAAGCGCGTCAAACTGCTTGCTCATGCTAGGCTTCCAGCAGCTTCATGATGAAATTCCATTCGCGCGGATCTACCGGGGTGATGGAAAGACGATTACCACGCTGCAGAATGCGCAGACTTTCCAGCTCAGGTGTTTCGCGCATTTCCTTCAAGCTCAAGAGACGGGTTTTACGCACCAGCTTGACGTCCACATTGAACCAGCGGGGATTTTCTGGCGTTGCCTTGGGGTCATAATATTTATGCCCCTCAACAAACTGCAACCGGTCAGGATAGGCCAGCCTGCTCACTTCGGCGATGCCGACAATGCCAGGCTCGGCACAGTTGGAATGGTAAAACAGCACGCCATCGCCGACCTTCATCTGGTCACGCATGAAATTGCGTGCCTGATAATTGCGGACGCCATACCAGTCCACCGTTTGATTGGGAAAACCGGCAAGATCATCAATCGACACATCGCCGGGCTCAGACTTCATTAACCAATATCGCATTTTTCTTCTCTATGACGTTCAGTTTTACGTATGATAATCCAACTCAATGGCGTAACGTCAAAGCCCAACCAGCTTCTCGGTTCTGCATTTCAAGATCGAGGAGTATACCCACACCAAGCACTGATACAGGAACTGCACCATGGCAAAAAACGTGTTAGGTACCCCGCTGCAATCCTGCAGCACTCAACCATTGACCGGCTTCACCCGTAACGGCTGCTGCGAAACCGGCCCCGAAGACACAGGCAGCCATACCGTCTGCGCGCAAGTCACCGAAGAGTTTCTGGCGTTTTCCCAATCCCGGGGAAACGATCTCAGCACGCCACGACCTGAATATGGATTTGAAGGCTTGAAACCCGGTGACCGCTGGTGTTTGTGCGCCGCCCGCTGGCATGAAGCCGCAGAGGCAGGGTTTGCGCCGCCGGTGATTCTGGAGGCCACGCACGAGCGTGCGCTGGAGATTGTGAGTCTGGGCGATTTGAAATACCACGAACTGCGATAACCCAAATCATCAGGACATCGCCATAAAAAAAGCACGGGGTTCCATTGGAATCACGTGCTTTTTGCAATGTGGGAGTTCCCCGCAAGCATCACCCAGGCCAGCATCCTGAACCAAAAGGTTCAAGTGGTAACAGCGTGGAACACATCAGGTACACCCACATTAGGAGCGCGCTCAACAGTGAATCAACACACCGAAACCGATGCCAAAGACTAGTTCAAGGAATTTATGACCTAAACAATACCGCAGGGAACAAACTGGCGCCATGACAGACATGGCAAAAGAAAATTTTTGATCAGAACAACTTGTTTTGCTCGGCAATCGCCTCGTCAATCTGTTCCTGCATGGACATCATTCTACGCTTCAAATCCCCGATGTCAAAGCCGCCGCTACGGGTAGTCAAAAGCTCATGTGCCATGTTGAGGGCAGCCATCACCGCAATACGTTCAATGCCAATCACCTTGCCGGTATCGCGAATTTCACGCATCTTGCGATCAAGATACGTGACGGCTGAAATCAATCCTTCACGCTCATCATCCGTACAGGAAACCTTGAACTCCCGCCCCATGATGTTGACATCAACTGCACGCACTTCGCTCATAGGCTACCTTCTGGCAATTGGCTTAACAGAGCCTCGATCCGGCTGCCGGCCTTGGACATTTGCTCTTTCAAAAGGCGCGACTCATCACGGCTTTGGGCAAGCTCCTGACGCAATTGCAGATTCTCCGAACGCACGGCATGGTAAAGCTGCACCAGCTCACCTACCTTGTCTTCGAGGGCTTTCAGATCGGATTCCATATCGGCACTATAATTGTAAAAAGCTTGCATGGTCAACTGCTAACGAGCATTTTTGAAAGTATTACAACACGTTAAGTTTTAATCTCACTTTGGTGAAATTTTTTGCATCACGTATAATCCTATGCACGTTATCTGGTGCCCGATTTGCTGCTCTGCAAACCGGGTGAAACTGGGAAACAGGTGCGTTGACGACGAATCGAGCAACTATTCCTGTGCTGCCCCCGCAACGGTAATTACGTGCGGTTCATTCAACAAGCCACTGTGCACATGCATGGGAAGGCGAATGAACAAAACGTATAAGCCCGGAGACCGGCCCGATAGCTCACAAGCAGGCAATACCGCGGGGTGACGGTTTTCGCAGCGAATCGCACATAACTTAATTTCATATTGCGCCTTCGTTCCGGATAGATTCAACAGCTTCCCTCACGGTATTCCCTTTTTATTTCTCGCATGCGGGGTCGCATGCACACAAAGGGGTATTCATGAACAAAACCATACTGGCAAGTACGATAGGCTTGCTGTTTACGACGGGCGCATACGCGGAAGAAGAAAAAAGCGTGGATATTGGCACCGTGATTGTCACAGCCAACCGCCTGGAACGGAAAGACACCGAAACGACCTACGCATCCGAAGTGCACACTCAAGAGATGATTCAGGCTTCCGGCGCTACCAACCTCTATGATTATCTTGCCCAGCATACGTCCATCACCACACTCCCAAACTTCGGGAATAAAGCGACGCCTTCGATTGATATGCGTGGCTATGGCAATGCTAACGGCTATCAAAACATCGTCGTGTCAGTCGATGGTCAACGCCTGAATAACATTGATGGTTCACCGCAATTGATTGGCGGGATTCCGCTCAGCAATATTGATCGCATCGAAATTACCAAAGGCAGTGGTTCCGTGATCTATGGTGACGGCGCAATGGCGGGGACCATTCAGATTTATACAAAAACACGCACTGGCGTTTCTGTCAGCGCTTCAGCGGGGAACTTCGGAAGCAAAACTGGCAATATTTCCGCGGGTATTTCTGAGCAATACTTTGATTTATCTGCCAGCGCTTCTGATGACAGCAATGATGGATACAGCAAAAAAGATAGTACTGGCAAAAGAGACAGCTACTCAACCACAGCACAGAATATCAAACTCGGTATTAAGCCTATGGATGGCCTTCGTTTTAATGTAGAGGGCACGAGCTCGCGCACCGACATCCGCTATGTCAACTCACTGACACGCGCACAGTTTAGAGATAACCCTCGCCAAAACGGCAGCAGCGGAGCATATACCCATCAAGCGTTGGACTCTGATCAATGGCGAGTGGGGCTGGAGTATCAAATCAACAATCATTGGAAACTCAGTGCCAACCGCACACAGGAAGATAAGCACTCCGAGTATTTCAACTATAGTTCGAAGTTCGACTACGACTATCTTTCCCATGACGTAGGGCTGACATATCAGAGCGACCTCTTTAGCGTTGTTGGAGGTTTACAAACCTTTGAAGGGGAGCGAAAAGGCACTAGCAATAATTTCACCAAAGACAATACAGCGGCTTTTATTCAATCAGAACTGCATCTTGATGCTCTTACACTTTCGGCAGGAGCCCGCCGAGAAAAAGTGGAATATAACTACAATCCAACCGGAACAACTGGCTGGGAAAATGGGGATAAACTGGGAGCTTGGGATATAGGCATGAACTATCGCCTTAATCAGCAATCCAGCGTGTTTGCCAACTATAACAAAGCCTACCAAGCTCCTGATATTGACCGTTTCTTCAACCAGATCGGCGCATTTAATAGTTTCATTGCGCCATCACGGGCCAGAACTCTCAATGTGGGCTTCAATCATTTGATTGAAAAAAATCGTTTGAAAATCACCCTTTTCAAAACTCGCTTACATGACGAAATTTATTACAACTCACTTATTGGGCTTAATACAAATATAGACCAGTCCCACAAATATGGCCTTGAGTTTCAAGATCAGTTTCAAGTTACCGATAACATCAGCACGTCCCTCATTTACACATACACACGGGCAATTATCGATAGAGAAGCCGATGGGAATGGAGCGTTTAATGGCAAAGAACTCCCGGGAGTATCGCGCAATGGGGTAGTAGCTAATCTTGGGTATCGTTTTTACGAAAATGCTTACCTAAACCTCAGCCATGTGTGGCGCTCTTCCACTTATTCAGCGGATGACTTCGCCAATAACCTGACGCAGAAACAAAATAGCTACGAATCCACTAACCTTGCCCTGAGTTATAAATTCAAGAATGTGCAGCTATTCACTGCACTTAATAACATTTTTGAACACAAGAACTCCATACAGGTGCGTGACGATGCCATCTATCCAGTCGATTTCTCACGTACCTGGCGCGTAGGCATGAAAGCTGACTTTTAATCGCCCTTAAAGCTGATATGGCCGCCACCTACTTGAATGTATCTGGCGGCTTTTGCTTTTGGGGATTTTGATTTAAACAGTTACAATCCAAGGCACTAAGCAAGCACAACGGAGTTTTGACGAAATGCCGCAGCACAACAAGCAGTCTTTCTGGGTGGGCGCTATCCTGATTCTCTTGATCATCGCCACTCGCACCCAGCATTTCGGCAATGATGTTTACCTGCCTGACGCCACGCTGGCGGTGCTGTTCATGGGCGGCTTGCTGATCACTAATACGAGCTGGCTGGGGCTGGCGCTGATTGCGGCATTTGGCATGGATGGGTATGCCATGGGCTGGCAAGGCGTGTCGGATTACTGCATGTCGCCTGGTTACTGGGGCCTGATTCCCACCTATGGTCTGGTATGGGGCGCGGGACGGTTACTGGCGGATAGTGACAAGCCATTTTCCATCTTGCCATTTGCCTTGTTTGCCTGGGGCTCCACCAGCATTGCTTTTGTTGTGTCCAATGCCTTCTGGTTTGCGTTTTCAGACAAAGTGGATAGCCTGACCATTACCGAATTTAGCGTCCGCGTAGCCAAGTATTACATGCCCTATGTCGGCTACGCGTTGATGTATGTGGCGATTGGTTGGCTGGCAGCCCGTTTATTCAAATTGCGTATCGCCGCTCCCAGCCGCATATCGCTTTAATCTTTGTCGGGTAGCGTGGTAGCCCACGTCAGCCTCATCAACATTCTCAGCCCGGCAATCTGCTGGGCTGCATGCCATGTAAGCTTGCAAAAAGTGTATCTCCAGACGCCTAACGTTCGTTCCTCGCTTTTCCTCAACCGCATTTCCCCGCCTGTTTATTTTCGGCGACATCGCATATAATTCACGCAGTTGTTCAGGTGCCGAAGTCGCTATTCTGCGATGAGGTGAAACTGGGAAACAGGTGAGTTTTCACAAACAAACCCTGTGCTGCCCCCGCAACGGTAATTACGTGTGGTTGATCCTACACGCCACTGTGGCATAGCCATGGGAAGGCGGATTAACAAAACGTATGAGCCCGGAGACCGGCCTGATGATTCAAGGGATTGCTGCGGGGTTGCAGCGTCACCAGACTCGCTTCAGCTGTTCTCCACTCTGTCTTGATTACCACGCCACAGGCGCAAGCGTTGCCGGGAACAGCATAAGGAAAATTCCATGCTTCACCGTTCTGCACTCGCCATCGCGCTTGCGCCTTTGTTTGCGCATTCATTCAATTCAGTGGCGGCCGATACCACACTGTCAGACATCGTCGTCACCGCCGCCCGCACCGAACAAAAAGTCAGCGATGCGCTGGGCGATATTTCCGTCATTACCCAGGATCAGATTCAGAAAGCCGGTCAGACGACCCTGGTGCAACTGCTCGCCATGCAACCCGGCGTGCAGATCGTACAGAATGGCGGCACCGGCAAATCTGCTGATATCTTTATCCGTGGCGCCAACGCCACACATACGCTAGTGCTGATAGACGGCCTGCGCGTCAGCTCCGCCACCACCGGCACCACAGCGCTTGAAAATATTCCGCTCGACCAGATTGAGCGCGTGGAAATCCTGCGCGGCCCGGCCAGCAGCTTGTATGGCGCTGATGCAATCGGCGGCGTCATCCAGATTTTTACCAAGAGCGGCAAAGGCAAACCGCGCCTGAATGCGAGCGTGGGCCTGGGCACCTATGGCAGCAGCAGCGCCACGGCTGGAATTGCGGGACGAGTCGAAAACACCAGTTTCAGCGTGCAGGCCGGAGCCAGTTCCACCAATGGCGTCTCTGCCATTGCTAATAAAACATTAAGAAATTACAACCCGGATGACGATGGCTATAACAACAGAAATGTGTCATTGAAACTGGCTCAGCATTTCACCGAGAACCATGAGCTCGGCATCCAGGGCTGGCTGAATGAGGGCACCAACCATTACGATGGTGGCACTACTAGTCCAGCAGCAAACCCAACAAACCGCTTTGATTATTATGGCAACCGCCGTCAGACTCTGATCTCGGTTTACAGCAAAAATCAGTTCACCGAAAACTGGATGAGCAATTTCAGCGTCGGCCAGAGTGAGGACAATCTGGAGTCATTCAGCCCAAACACGGCCAATACCCTGAAAGTCCGCTCACTGATCAAGACCACGCAAACCCAATACAGCTGGCAAAACGACATCACGACAGATTTGGGCTTGTTTACGCTGGGCTCTGAGCGGCGCGAACAGAAGGTTGAGGGAACGACCAAATTTGCCAAGGATGAACGCAACATTCAATCCTATCTGCTGGGCTGGCAATACAAGCTCGGGAGCCACCAGTTCCAGGCCAACAGTCGCCTCGACCAGAACTCGCAGTTTGGCGACAAAACCACCGGCAGCCTTGGGTATGCTTACCAGATTAATCCGCAATGGCGCGCCCATGCGCTATACGGGACGGCATTTAATGCACCGACCTTTAATCAGCTTTATAGCCCCTTGCAAGGTAGATACATAGGTAATCCCAACCTCAAACCAGAAGAAGCCGAAAATGGCGAGATTGGCCTGCAATTTAGCCAGGGTGGCCAGCGTATCAGCGCCATCTATTACAAAAATAAGGTGGATAACCTGATCATCACGCCATCGGTGGGCACAACTACTCCACCCATCAACGTCAATAAAGCCGATCTCAAAGGCCTGACGCTGAGCTACAACGGCAGCTGGGATCGCACTCAGGTATACGGCAATGCCGACTTTTTGCGGGCAGAAGATGCCGACACAGGAAACTGGCTGCCGCGTCGCGCCCGTGAGCATGGCGCGCTGGGCTTAACCCAAACGTGGGGCGACTGGCAATTTGGCAGTGAAATCGAAAGCTCCGGCCATCGTTTTGATGACACGGCCAACGCTCTCCGCCTGAGCGGTTACACCCTGCTCAATGTGTTTACCAATTACCGCATCAACCAGGACTGGTCAGTGAATGCGCGCGTCAACAATCTGTTTGATCGCGAGTATGAGTTGGCCAAGGACTATGGCACGTTCGGCACCAACCTGTTCGTCACACTGCGCTATTCGCCCGCGCTTTAAGGCGGGCAAAGAGCAGCGGCAAAACGATAGGCCATGCAAGAGGCAATGTTAAGGGAACATTTCATTTAAAATATTGAAATGTTCCGTTTCTTAAATACTTTAACCATAAGGCAATCTCTCATGCTTAACCTCACCAAACAGCAACAGCTTATCGTCGGCTTACTGCTCGCAGCACTCATGATCATGACGCGTGGCAACCACTTTGCCAGCGTCAACCATCTGCCCAGCGCATCCTGGGCCGTCTTTTTCATGCTGGGTGTTTATCTGCGCCCAATGTGGGTGTTTCCCGTCTTCATGGGCCTCGCAGCGGGTCTGGACTTTGCCTCGGTGAGCGCCAGTGGCGGCAGCGATTTCTGCACCAGCCCGGCCTATGGCTTCCTGGTACCGGCTTACGGTACCCTGTGGCTGGGCGGTCGCTGGTTTGCCAAGCACTACAGCTTTGCCATCAAATCCCTGTTCACATTGAGCGGCGCTGTACTGGTCAGTAGCTTTATCTGCCACCTGTTCTCCAGCGGCGGCTTCTACTTCTTCTCCGGTCGCTACGCCGATCCATCACTGATGGAATTCCTGCCACGCCTGACCAAATACTATCCATCTTCCCTGCAAACCCTGGCGTTTTACATCGCCACCGCCGCCATCATTCATATCGTGATCAAGCTGGTGCGCGCTGATGCCAAGCAAGCCGCATGAGTGAGCAAGACCAGGGGCTGAACCAGCGCCATGCCGATCGCATGGCGCGCAAAAAAGCAGTGGTCGATGCCAAGATTGAGGCCGCCCGGGTAGAGCGCGGCCTGTTGCTGGTGAATACCGGCAATGGCAAAGGCAAATCCACCGCAGCGTTTGGCCTGCTGGCGCGTGCGCTGGGGCATGGTCAGCGTGCGGTGGTGGTGCAGTTTGTCAAAGGCCGCTCCGACACCGGCGAAGAGGCCTTTTACCGCAACCAGCCCAATGTCACCTGGCATGTGATGGGCGAAGGCTTTACCTGGGAAACGCAAAACCGCGATCGCGATATTGCCGCTGCCAAACAAGGCTGGGCCCAGGCGCAGCAAGCCATGCAAGATAGCAGTGTCGGCGTGGTGATACTGGACGAGCTCAACATCGTGCTCAAATACCATTACCTGGAGCTGGCCGATGTGCTGGCGGACATTGCCGCGCGCCCTGCTATGCAGCATGTGGTCGTCACCGGCCGGGCAGCGCCGCCGGAGCTGATAGAGCAGGCCGACACCGTCACCGAAATGAATATGGTGAAGCATGCCTTTAAAAATGGCGTGCAAGCCATGCCGGGGGTGGAGTGGTAGCGGCGGCCTGCCCGGCCCTGCTGGTTTCCGCCCCGGCATCCAATCAGGGCAAAACACTGGTCACCGCCGCCCTGGCCCGCGCCTGGCGCGATAGCGGCTTGCGGGTGCGTGGTTTCAAATGCGGCCCCGACTTTCTTGACCCCATGATCCTGGCGACCGCCACCGGTCATCCCGTTTACAACCTCGACCTGGCCATGAATGGTGAGGCCGACATCCAGGCCAGGCTGCATCAGGCCGCGCTCGACGCCGATGTGATCATCATTGAAGGCGTGATGGGGCTTTACGATGGTGCGCCATCCAGCGCTGATATCGCCGAACGCTTTCGTATCCCTGTCGCCCTGACCGTAGATGCTGCTGGCATGGCGCAGACTTTTGGCGCACTGGCAGCCGGGCTTTATCGCTATCGCCCGGCGCTGATTCCGGCAGGTGTCATCGGCAACCGCACCAGTAGCAGCCACCATGCGGATTTATTGCGTCAGAGCCTGCCAGCCGATATTCCATGGCTGGGCGCCTTGCCAAAATCCGACAACTTTTCATTGCCAGAACGCCACCTCGGCCTGCACCGTGCCGACGAGATTGACGATCTGGAACAACGCATCAGCGCTGCAGCACAGGCCCTGCTGGCCTCGCAGCCCGATGGCATCTTGCCGCTACCCCCGGCTACCGACTTCGCTGCACCAACCGACACCCCAGCCGATAGCTTCCGTCCGCTGGCGGGCAAAACCATCGCCATCGCACGCGATGCAGCCTTCTGTTTTATTTATCCTGCCAATCTGGATTGCCTGCGTGAAATGGGCGCCCAACTCGAATTTTTCTCACCGCTACATGATCAGGCGCTGCCCACCGCCGATGCCCTGTGGTTTCCCGGCGGCTATCCGGAGATCCATGCCGCGACCCTCAGCGCCAACCAGGCCATGCGCCAGGCATTGCAGCAAGCCTGGCAAGCAGGCATACCCATGCTGGCCGAATGCGGCGGCATGATGGCACTCAGTGAGGCGATTGATAGCACGCCGATGTTTGGCCTGCTGCCTGGCAGCACCAGCATGCAGCCGCGCTTTCAGGGGCTGGGCGTGCAGTTTGCCGACTTTGCCGATGGGCGCCTCAACGCCCACACCTTTCATTACTCCCGCATGGAAACCACCTTGCCGCCTATGCACAGCGCCATCACCCAGCGCGGAAAACCCGGCGAAGCCATCTATCGCCATGGCAGCCTGACCGCGAGCTATCTGCACTTTTACTTCCCCTCCAACCCGCAAGCGGCCGCCGCCCTCTTCACCGCATGATGGCCCGGCTGCCTGCTTATACCCTTGGCGGCCTGCTGCTTGCGGCATTCACCCTTTCCAGCCCGCCTGCCTCCGCTGCCACGCTGTTCGGCATCGTCTCCGATCGCACCGCCCCGGCAGTGGCCAATGCGGCGCACGTGGTACTTGCCAATAACGGCAAGGATAAAATCCTGCTGCGCACGCAATCGCAAGTACTGGCGGCGGACGACAAAACGCTGGATCGCTGGCTGAAAAATGCCGATGCCGTGATGGCCATCGCCGTCTATGGCGAAGCCGCGCAACGACTGCAAGTCCGGCTGGATCGGGCTGGCAGTGGCGATATCCGCAACTTCATCGCACTCAATGGCGAAAGCGGGCTTTCCATGCGCAGCCGCTTTGCTGGTAAGCCGGTCAGCCGCTTTAAGGATGCGGCAGCGCTGACACTCACTCAGAACAATCTCGCCCCGGAGATTGCCAGCGCCGCGCGCAACCATCCGGCAGCCGCGCAATGGCTGGCCCTGCATGACCTGTGGCAAGCCGGTGGCAGTGAAAACCAGACCGCCTTCATCCGCTACTGGCTACACCCTCGTGGCACAGCGCCATTACCCAAGCCGCAGCCTGCCATGGTTTACCGCATGCAGGACAAGGAAATCGCGCCAACGGCACTGCGTCTAAATGCCGCACCGGTACTGGTGGTGCTCGACCTCAATACCAGCGACCCGCAACCCGCCGATGCCATCTGCCAGGACAGCGCCCGCCGCAAACTGCAATGCCTGGTGCTGATGGCGCGCTGGGGCGAAAGCTCGCGCGATGCCATCGCCCAGCTGAAAACCCTGGTGGCGCCGGCCAAGCCCGCCGGGCTGGTAGTGCTGCAGGATTTTGTGGTCGGCGCCGCCGAAGGGCGTGAGGCCGTCACCAACCTGCTGTCGCAGCTCGATGTGCCGGTCTACAAGGCCATACGCCTCACCGACCGTACCGCCTCGGCCTGGCAGCTTTCGGAGGATGGCCTGCCGATCAACTCGGTGCAATACCGCGTGGCCATGCCGGAGATTCAAGGCAGTTCGCAACCTATCGTGGTCGCGGCCGCTGGCCCCACCACGCTGGACAAACAAACCGGCGTGGAACTCAAGTTGCCGCAGATGCTGCCTGCCGAAATCGGCTCGCTGGTGACGCGGGCTATACGCTGGCAAGCCCTGCGCGACAAACCGAATGCCGACAAGAAAGTCGCGCTGATTTACTACAACCACCCGCCAGGTCGCCAGAATATCGGGGCCGATAATCTTGATGTGCCCGCCAGCCTGTTCGACATGCTGCACGCGCTGCAACAGGCCGGCTACACCACCGGCGAGCTGCCAGCCTCGCCCGAGGCGCTGCTCGATATCATGCAGCAACGCGGCGTTAACCTGCCGGAAGACAACGGCGCCCTGGCCGAGATGCAGCAGCACGTCATCAATATGGATGCGGCAAGTTACCAGCGCTGGTTTGCCACCCTGCCCGCCGCCGTGCGCGGCGAGATGACCGAAGGCCCGCTCGGCAGGCTGCATGCGGATATCGTGGCCGCGCAACAAGCCGGAGAAATCGCCATTGGCCGCACGCGCCTCGATAAAGCCATGCATGAGCTGCGCCACCTGCTGGAAGGCGCGGACCATCCCAAGCGCAATGAAGCCTTGCGCCAGCTTGCCGCCCTGCAAACCGGCTACGAGCAATGCCTGGATCAACACACCGACTGCAACAAGCTCACTCAGGATAAATCCCGCCTCGCCGCGCTGGGTATTGAAGGCCTGCGCGGCTGGGGTCAGCCACCGGGCAAGGTCATGGTGCATAACGGCAACATGCTGATTCCCGGCATCCGCTTCGGCAATATTTTTATCGGCCCGCAACCACCACGCGGCTGGGAGGTGGATGAAGAATTGCTGCATGCCAACACCACCATTCCGCCGCCGCATCAGTACCTGGGTTTTTACCACTGGCTGCAAGCCGATTTCGGTGCTGATGCGCTGGTGCACATTGGCCGCCATTCCACCTATGAATTCCTGCCCGGCAAGGCCGTGGGACTCTCGGCCAATGACTACTCGCGCCTGATCGCGGGCGATCTGCCCGGCATTTATCCGTATATCGTCGATGGCGTGGGCGAAGGCACGCAATCCAAGCGGCGCGGGCTGGCGGTGATGATAGATCACCTGACACCACCACTCACCGCCACGCCGCTGTATGACCGCTTGCTGGAACTGCGGCAGGTAGTGGAAACCTACGAATCCTCCAGCTCGGACACCATGAAACTGGAGGCCGCCCGTGAAATGCGACGGCTGGTAGAAGCCCTGCAACTGCGCTCGGAGCTGGAAGCCAGCATGGCCGATGTGCTGCAGGTGCGCGGCATCGGCTTTGAGCAGACGGACGATGATTTGCTGGCACATGAAGTCGGCCATTACCTGACCAAGCTGCAGGAGAAGTTCATGCCGCATGGCCTGCATATCTTCGGCCGCCCTTGGTCGGAGGCGTCCTTGCAACTGATGCTGGACTCCATGGGCCGCGGGCAGGAGCACAAGGTGAGTGATGCCACGCACGATGCGCTCGCCGCCTCGCCGGGGCTGGAAATGCATGCCTTTTTGCATGCGCTGGATGGCGGCTTTATACCGCCGGGCAAGGGCAACGACCCGCTGCGCTCGCCAGAATCATTGCCCACGGGCCGCAATTTTCACGCGCTGGATGGCGATGTCTTGCCCACGCGCCTGGGCTTTCAGATGGGCGCCGCCATGGCGGACAAGGTCAAACAGCGCGACAGCATCAAGGATAGTGAAGGCGTGATTCTCTGGGCCTCCGATGCGGTGCGCGATGAAGGCGTGATCGTGAGCTTTATCTTGCGGCTGATGGGCACCGAGCCGGAGTGGAATGCGCGCGGCATTGTGCAAAAAATGCAGCTCACCCCCGGCGTGGCGCGGCACGATGTCATCGTCACCACCTCGGGGCTGTTTCGTGACCTTTACCCCAACCTGATGCAGTGGATAGACACTGCAGGCCGCATGGCGCTCGCCGCCTCCGCCACGCGCATACGGCAGCAGCACCCTGAACTCAATGATGCGCTGGACGCCGCGCTGACTCCGCTGGGCGAAGCCCGGCAGGAAGCCGGTGAATCGCTGGAGAACAATGGCGTTGCACTGCATTGGCTGCGCCGCACCCAGGCACTGGCAACCCAGGGCATGCCGCTGGCACAAGCCGGGCGTGAAGCCGCCTGGCGTATCTTTGGCGATGCCCCGGGCGCCTATGGCACCGGCATCAACCGCCTCACCGAGCGCTCCGGCAGCTGGAAAGACCGCAGCGAACTGGGCAACGCCTACCTCACCCGCATGGGCCACGCTTATGGGCTGGATGCGCAGGGCCAGCCCGCGCACGCTGTGTTTTCCACCGCGCTAGGCAGCATTGCCAACACCTACCATGGCCGCGCATCCAACCTGTATGGCCTGATGGATAACAACGATGCATTTGATTATCTGGGCGGCCTCTCCCTTGCCACCGAGCAGGTTACCGGCCAGCGTCCGGCGGCGCGCATTCTCAATCACAGCGACCCCAATAACGTCAGCGACGATCCGCTGGAAACCGCCCTGCTGATGGAAATGCGTGGCCGCTACCTGAACCCCAACTGGATACGCCCGCTGATGGACCACGGCTATGCCGGTGCACGCACCATGGGCACCGAGTTCATGGAAAACCTGTGGGGCTGGCAAGTCACCCGGCCCGACATCATCAAGGACTGGGCCTGGGACGAAGTGAAGCGCGTGTATGTAGACGATGGCCTCGGGCTGGGGCTGGATAAATTCCTGGAAGACAAGCACAACGCCCATGTCAAGGCGCAGATGCTGGCGATCATGCTGGTTGCCGCGCAAAAAGGCTACTGGCATGCCGATGACGCCACCGTGCGCCAGCTCGGCAGCCAGCTCACACAACTGGTCAGCAAAAATGGCCTGCCCGGCAGCGGCCATACCGCGCCCAACCACCCCATGTGGTCGTGGCTCGCCGGCCACCTCAGCAGCCAGGATAAGCAAGCCTTGCAGCAGGTATTATCCAAGGCGCGCGGTGACGGCCTGAATACCTATGGCCCCACTGCACAGGCTGAGGCCAACGCTCCGCGTCTGCCGGATGCGACACCAGAACCCGAGCCAGTAAACGCCAACAAGGCCGCACAAAAACCGGCGCCCGCTGCCAAAACACCTCCGGCGCCGGTGCAAGCCGCACCCACCATGTATGAAGTCGCGGTGAAATCCGTGCAATTGCATCTGGGGTGGTGGTTGCTAGCACTGCTGCCTGCGCTGGGTCTGGGTATCTGGCTGGGCATGCGCAAGCAACCGCAGGCTTGATCGGTGGGATATACAACGCTGACGATGACTGCCCCGCATTGCAGGATGCTTCATCACCATGGCAGCCCATCCCGGCATCACATTGTAAAAAGGACGATTTATGCTGTTTGACATGAACAATCTGCACGCGGCCATTACCAGCCTGCTCACGTCGGTGATCGCCATTCTCATCGCCTCGGTCGCCTTCGCCGTGCTGGAATCTGGCATTGCCATCGGCGAGCGGCTGTTTGGCCTGCGCCAGATGCGCCAGTCGGCGAGCGATGCCGTGATCAAAACCGCCCGCCACCGGCTGGAACGCGCCGATCTGCTGGCGCGCATTCCGCCCATGCTGGGGCTGATGGCGACCATTATCCCCCTCGGGCCCGGCCTCGCCGCGCTGGGTCAAGGCAACCCGGCGCAACTGGCGCAAGCTGTCACCACGGCGTTTGATGCCACCGTGCTGGGCCTGATCGCCGGTATTGCCGGCCTCGTCATCGGCAAGCTGCGCCGCCGCTGGTATGAAGATGTGCTGGAATCGCTGGAAAGCTGAAGGCCTATCATGAAAAGCTCAAGCATGAAATCGGGCCCTGCCATGAACACGGAACCCGCCGCTGCCCCACGCCCGGCCAAACGCCGCCTGCACAGCCGCTTTGACCACGACGATGAAGACCCGCGCGCCAGCCTGGTCAATCTGGTGGATGTCATGCTGGTATTCGCCTGCGGCCTGCTCGCCGCCCTTAGCGCCGGTGGCCAGGCCATGATCAAACCCGCCAAGGAACTGGAGCGCGGCCGCGAGATCGCCGCGCCACCCAGCGTGTCCGGCAACCCTGGCAGCGGCTATCAATCCGTCGGCCAGGTCTATCGCGATGAAAAAACCGGCAAACTGCTGTTGATCGAGCAGGCCAACCCATCCGCCCAAACAAAGCAGCCCGCTCAACCCTCAGTCTCACCGCAAGGAACCGCAAAATGAGCGACTTTCGTTACAGCGATGAAGAGCGCGCCGCCATCTACCGCGTCATCGCCGAACGGCGCGACATGCGCCATTTTTTGCCAGACCCGGTAGACCCCGCCACCCTGCAACGCCTGCTCAACGCCGCGCACCACGCCCCCAGCGTCGGTCTCATGCAACCCTGGCGCTTCATCCGCATTACTCAGTCCGCCTTACGCCAGCAGATACACGCATTGGTCGAGCAGGAGCGCCAGCAAACCGCGCATGCCCTGGGCGAACGCGAAGCCGAATTTTTACGCCTGAAAGTAGAAGGCATCCTGCAATGCGGCGAAGTCATCGTCGCCGCCCTGTGCGATGGCCGCGAACGCTACGTCTTCGGCCGCCGCACCCTGCCCGAGATGGACCTCGCCTCCGTCTCCTGCGCCATCCAGAACATCTGGCTCGCCGCCCGCGCCGAAGGCCTCGGCATGGGCTGGGTCTCCATCTTCGACCCCGAGCAACTCGCCAGACTGCTCAACATGCCAGAAGGCGCAAAGCCGGTCGCCGTGCTATGCCTGGGCCATGTGCCCGCGTTTTATGCGCAGCCCATGCTGATTGAGGAGGGATGGGCGGAGGCGAAGCCATTGAGTGAGATGGTGATGGAGGATGAATGGGATAAGACTCCCTACCTAAGTAAAGAATAAATTTACTTTATTAAGCAAGGTAACTTGTTACCCCTTAGGTAGACTAGCCACGTATAGCAATAAAAATGTCACGAGTGGAACTAGAGACAGTATCGTGCATATAATAAGTTTTAGCACAATGGATATTTTTAGCCTTGCCACCAACATCAGAGCAATAAAATGAAAAAGAGACAGTGTAATTAAAAAAAGGGCTCGAAATCCATCATCCACACACAATGCAGGTTCAGTAATCCATTCAGGAAATTGTATAAATCTCATTTGTTAAACTCCATAAATTTCCATCTATAAAAAGAAAACAATCGCAAGTAATCTTTTTTGTATACTCCTTGCGTTTGATTTTCATAATTCCATTCATCATAACTTTTTACATAAACACCAATTTCTATTGGCTTGCCAGTGTAAGAGTGGTCCATTGGATCAGCGGGATTTTTTCCAAATACTTTAAACATAGGGGAAAGCCAATTGCCAGCACCGGAATTGCCCTGATAAATTTGGATGCTGCTATGGCTAGATGCAGCAACCAGTTGTATATGATGTGCTACATCACCACGTCTGTCATGAACCTGAGCCAAAATATCGCCTGGCATCAGTTTTTCTGGTCCATCTATCATAACGGTATTAATTCCAACCCTCTGAAAGTCAGGCGCGCCAAAAGTACTCATTACCATGTCGCAAAACCCTAATGGATTTGACGAGTATTGATCATGCTGCTCTGGATTATAAAATTCCATATTTTCATAAACTCTAACACCCGTTTTAATCTTAATGGGAAGTTGATATTTTGAAGAAAACTCCACTAAAACCCTTAATGCAAAATCTTCACATGTATATCTGGTAGCATTTACATTTCCTTCACCATCCCAACTTTTCTCGCCTCTAATTCTCTCTGCAAGATTTGGAACCTGACTCTGGAAGAGTTTTATATAGTTATCATTCCAAATATTTTTTGTTTTCCAGAATGTTTTAATCTTAACGAAGACAGCACGATCATCACTCTTAGGAGTAAGCGGAATATCTTTTATTAACAATCCATAATTTTCGTTCATACCAACTCACTTTTACTTATCAGACAACTAACAAGATAACCCGATGTACCTTCAATTTTATTTGTGCATCCATCTATGTTTGATTTACCTGAAATATGACCGCCAAAGTCATCATAAATTTTATAATTTATTCCGGATAACCTTTCTCCTGTTTCAGTAATAAATATAAAATATTGATCATGAGAAGGCTGTATATTTTTATAATCGCTTTTATTTATGAATGAAAGCCAATATTCAGACCCAGGCATGTTTTTTACTTCAGCCTCATTAAAATTAATTGTATAGTTTTTGGTTCTGGCAATTAAATGAGGTGGAGTTTGGCATTTACAAATACATAAATCGCCACTTAAAACTCGCTGCCTTCCATCAAAAGATTTATCAGGCCGAAACGGAGGAATACATTTCGCTACACCGTAACTTTCACAAGCTGAACACCAAATTTTATCGCCCTCATATGTTGCGTCTGCACCGAAAATAGGTTGCGGACATTTCATAGGGGGTGAAATAACCTTGCTTGATGATCCAGCTGTAGTTTGATCACCATCAACTATTGGATAACGTACATATTTCATCTTATAACCTCTTTATAATTACCAAGTTCATCAAGTATCAGTATTGTTTTTTTAGCAACTGTGTCGGGCTTAAGATTCTAGTCAGTGCTTTGCAAGCCAGCCAACTTCCACATCACTTATGGTTTAAAAAAGAACACTACAATTAATTTTTAGGAACCCTCATGTACCACCGCATCGTCTGCCTCACTACCGAAACCGTTGAAACGCTTTATCTTCTGGGCGCGCAGGATCGTATTGTCGGGATTTCCGGCTTTACCACGCGGCCAGCGGCGGCGCGGCGCGAGAAACCCAAGGTGTCGGCGTTTACCAGTGCCAAGCTGGACAAGATATTGGCGCTGGAGCCGGATCTGGTGATTGGCTTTTCTAACCTGCAGGCGGATATTGCAGCATCACTGATACGGGCCGGGGTGGAGGTGCATGTGTATAACCAGCGCTCGCTGGCGCAGGTGTTACAGATGATCTTGAGCCTGGGTGTGTTGGTGGATAAGGCCGCCGAGGCACAGGCGCTGGTAGCGCGCTTGCAGCAGGAGATGGATGCGGTGCGCGAGACGGCGGATTATCTGCCGCGCAAGCCGCGGGTGTATTTTGAGGAGTGGGATGCGCCCATGATGAGCGGCATACGCTGGGTGGGCGAGCTGATTGCGTTGGCGGGAGGCGAGGATGCCTTTGCCGAGCTGGCGCAGTTTCCCTCCGCCAGGGACAGGATTATTGCGGACCCGCAGCAGGTGGTAGACCGCCAGCCGGATATCATCATCGGCTCGTGGTGCGGTAAAAAATTTCAGCCGGAACAAGTGATGGCGCGGCCGGGGTGGGATACTATCCCCGCCGTGCAGCAGGGCTGGCTGCGTGAGATAAAATCAGCGGATATTCTGCAGCCCGGCCCCAGCCTGATTCAACACGGCTTGCGGCAGTTGCAGGAGATCATTCAGCAATGGGGCGCGCGGCAGGCCCATCAAAAGCATTGGAGTTAAGCATGTCTACTCATCTGATCCTCGGCGGCGCCCGCTCTGGCAAAAGCCTGTACGCCGAAAAGCTGGCGGAGCAAAGCGGCAAGACGGTGATTTATATCGCTACCGCGCAGGTATATGACAGCGAATTTGGCGAGCGCGTCGCGCATCATCGCAAACAGCGTCCGGCACACTGGCCAACGGTGGAAAAGCCGTTTGGCCTGGCGGCTACCTTGCGCGAACATGCGGCGGCTGACCGCTGCCTGATGGTGGATTGCCTGACCTTGTGGCTGGCGCAATGCATATGCCCGGACTGTGCGCCGCCGGAAGGCGTAGACTGGCAGCAGGAGAAACGAGATTTGCTGGAAACCCTGCCGACATTGCCCGGCGAAGTGTTGCTGGTGAGCAATGAAGTGGGCATGGGCATCGTACCGCTGGGCGAGATCAACCGCCAGTTTCAGGATGAACAAGGCAGGCTGAACCAGGCGATTGCCGCCATTGCACCGCGGGTGACTTTTGTCGCCGCCGGGCTGCCACTTACATTAAAAGGATAATCATGGAATTTACACTCAAGGGCGAGTTCATTGAGCTTTGCAACCTGCTGAAACTGACCGGCATTGCCGACTCTGGCGGCCAGGGCAAGGCCATGGTGGCCGATGGTCTGGTAACGGTGGATGGCAAGCCGGAAAGTCGCAAGACCGCCAAGATACGCGCGGGCCAGGTAGTGGAGTGCATGGAACAGACCATACAGGTGCTTGCGGCAGATCCGGCTTGATGTAATTACCCGCCGCGCAGGCTGAGCGGGTGCTACAAATAGGGCGCGAGCCGCGCCCAATCCAGATGTTGTTCCAGCGCATCGGCTAAGCGATTCAGGCCATCTTCCCGCAGTTGCATATAGTCGTATTCCAGCACGGTTTTCTGTGCCTCCAGATCAGGCAGCCCTGCCCATTGCAACAGGGCGCTGGTCGCCGAGGCCTGGTCAAACAGGCCGTGCAGGTAAGTGCCCGCTATCTGGCCATCCATTGAAATAGCACCTTCTGGCGTGTCGCCTATATAGAGCATGGGCTGTTGCATGGCCGGGCCTTCGCTGACGCCCATGTGTATCTCATAGCCCGTCACTTCGGCCTGATTACCAAAGCTAAGGCGCCCTGCCACCTGCGCCAGTTTTTTATGGGTATGCAGCGTGGTTTGCATATCGAACCAGCCAAAACCGGGGTCTGAGCCGGCATCGCCTTCCAGCCCGTGCGGGTCGTGAATGTGCTGTCCCAGCATCTGGAAGCCGCCGCAAATGCCCAGCACTTTGCCGCCGTAGCGCAAATGGCGCGCCAGGGCAGTCTCCCAACCATGCGCTTTCAGCGTCTGCAGATCGCCACGCACGTTTTTGCTACCGGGGAGAATAATCAGGTCCGCCGGCGGCACCGGCTCGCCCATGCTGATGAATTCGAAATGCACATGCGGGTGCAGGCGCAGGGCATCCATATCCGTGTGGTTACTCACATGCGGCAGCACGGGCGCGATCACACGCAGGCGGATGTCGTCCTTGAGCGCGACTTCGCGCGGCACAGCGTCTTCTGCTTCGATATGCAGTTGATGCAGATACGGCAGCACGCCCAGCACCGGCTTGCCAGTCTCCTGCTCCAGCCAATCCAGGCCGGGTTGCAGCAAGGCAATATCGCCACGAAAGCGGTTGATGACAAAGCCGATAACCCGCTGGCGTTCGGATTCGCTGAGCAAGGCCAGTGTGCCAACAATGTGGGCAAATACCCCACCGCGATCAATATCGGCCACCAGCAGCACCGGACAATCCGCCGCCTCGGCAAAGCCCATGTTGGCAATATCGTTCTGGCGCAGATTGATCTCGGCCGGGCTGCCCGCGCCTTCCACCACCACACGTTCATATTGCTGGCACAGGCGTTGCCATGAGGCCATCACAGCTTTCATGGCCGTGGGTTTGTAATCGTGATAGCGCGTGGCTTCCTGATTGCCGACCACACGGCCATGAATGATCACCTGGCAGCCCGTATCACTATTGGGCTTGAGCAGCACGGGGTTCATATCAGTATGCGGCGGCAGGCCACAGGCCTGGGCCTGCACGGCTTGCGCGCGGCCTATCTCGCCGCCATCCACCGTCACCGCCGAATTGAGCGCCATGTTTTGCGGCTTGAACGGCGCGACACGCACGCCCCTGCGATACAATACCCGGCACAAGCCCGCGACCAGCGTGCTTTTGCCCGCATCGGAAGTCGTACCCTGAACCATGAATGTTTGAACGGATGCCATTGGTCCATTATTCCATGAGTTGGCTGCCAACCCCAGCCCTATTGATTATCGCCGCCTGTCTGCTGGACTGGCGGCTGGGCGAGCCCACCCGCTGGCATCCCCTGGTGGGCTTTGGCACGCTGGCAGCGCGGCTTGAGCGCGCCATGAATCATCTGGAGGGTGCGTTTACCGGTCGCATTGCTGGCTTGCTGGCCTGGCTGATACTGCTGGTGCCTGCGGTGCTGGTCGCCATGCTCATCACCTGGCATCCGCTGGGCTGGGTGATAGACGTTATCCTGCTTTACCTCGCCATTGGCGCCCGCAGCCTGCACCTGCACGCCATGCGGGTTTTTGAGGCGCTGCAGGCACGCGACCTGGTACGCGCACGTGAAGCGGTTGGCATGATGGTCAGCCGCGATAGCAAAAAACTGAGCCGTGGGCAGATTGCCTCCGCTACCGTCGAATCCGTCCTTGAAAATGGCAATGACGCGATATTTGCCGCCATTTTCTGGTTTGCACTGCTGGGCGGGCCAGGAGTGGTGGCTTACCGGCTGGCCAATACCCTGGATGCCATGTGGGGCTACCGTACGCCACGCTATCGCTATTTTGGCTGGGCTGCCGCCCGCCTTGATGATGTCTTCAACCTGATTCCAGCACGGCTGACAGCGCTGGCCTATGCGCTTTGTGGCCACACCTGGTCAGGGCTCAAATGCTGGTTCACCCAGGCGAGCACCTGGTACAGCCCCAACGCCGGGCCCGTGATGGCGGCTGGCGCTGGCGCACTGCAAGTCAAACTGGGTGGCCGCGCGCCTTACCATGGCGTGTGGAAAGATCGCCCAGCGCTGGGGCTGGGAGCAACGGCCGAGCCAGCGCATATTCCGGCCGCGCTAGCCTTGATCAAGCGCAGCATGATGCTGTGGTGCGCGGGCGTTTTAGTGGCCTGGCTGATCTGGAAACTGCTGCATGCTTGAGCATGGCGGCAACCTGCAGCAAGCCTGCATAGACAACGATCGCCCGCTGGAAGCCTGGCTGGACCTTTCCACCGGCATCAGCCCATACGCCTTCCCGATACCCCCTATCAGCCCTGCGCTCTGGCAACGATTGCCAATAGAAAACGATGCGCTGCTGGAAACCGCACGCCGTTATTACCAGCAAGAGCATCTCTTGGCCGTGGCAGGCTCGCAAGCCGCCATTCAGGCGCTGCCGCATTTGCGCCCACGCAGCCGTGTATGGGTACTCACTCCTGCTTATGCCGAGCATGCCCACGCCTGGCGACAACACGGCCATACCGTCACCGAGCGCGATCACTTGCCCGAGATAAACGAGCTGCAAAATGTGGACGTGCTGGTGGTGTGCAACCCGAACAACCCGACTGGGCGCCTGTGCCCGCCTGCGCAACTGCATGCATGGCAACAGGCACTGGCGCCGGGCGGCTGGCTTATCGTGGATGAAGCTTTCATGGACGCAACGCCGGAGAACAGCATCAGCGCGCAAGCCGCAAAACCTGGTTTGATAGTGCTGCGCTCTCTGGGGAAGTTTTTTGGCTTGGCTGGGGCACGCGTGGGCATGGTGCTAGCCGCGCCGGACTTACTGGATCAACTACGGGAATGGTTGGGGCCGTGGACGCTCAGCGGCCCGGCGCGCCTGATCGCCACAGCCGCCATGGCCGACCATGACTGGCAGCATGCGCAACGCCACCGCCTGCTGCAGGACATGGCAAAAATGCAAGAGCTGCTGAATGCGGCGAGGATTTCGCCCACTGGCAGCACCGCGCTCTTCAGCTACTGGCAAGACCCGCGTGCTATCGACCTTCATACCCATCTGGCACGGCATGGTATCTGGACGCGGCTATTTGCCCAACCATCGGCCATCCGGCTTGGACTGCCACCCCCTGAACGCTGGGACATGCTGCAACGCGCACTGAGCGATTGGGCAAACAAGCAATCACCATGTAATAACAGGGCTTAGCGCAGACTTACTTCCATACCCACGCTAAGATGGCCTGCGCCAGGATACCCATCCTGAACGCGCAATTTCCCCTGCCGGATTTCACTCAGCGCGCGTCCAGCAAGGCCTGTAAGCCCTGACCCACGCGAGCGACGACTGCCGACCAATCTCCCCGCTGGGCCTGACGGAACAATCTGGCGGTGGGGTACCAGGGGCTATCCTCCCGCGTCAGCAACCAGCGATAATCCGGCACAAAGGGCAGCAACACCCATACCGGTTTGCCCATGGCGCCCGCTACGTGCGCCACGGAGGTATCAACAGTAATCACCACATCCATGGCATCGATCAGAGCTGCCGTATCGGCAAACTGGTGAAGCGCAGCCCGGTGGTCTTGTATCGGCAGGCTCGCCATGACAGCTTCATCCGCTGGCCGCAGCTCTTTTTGCAGACAATGGAATTCCACCGGTAGCGTCATTAGTGGCGCCAGGCTTTGCAGCAGGATGCTGCGCTTGGCATCGCGCATGTGGGTGGCTGAGCCGGACCAGACCAGACCCACCTTCAAGCCCTGCGGTTGGTCTGCAAGGGCAGGAAATTCAAATCGATGCGCCGTTTCTGGCACGCCCAGATATGGGATATGGGCAGGAATGGTAGCCAGTGTGGTTTCAAATGCCAGCGGCAAGCTCATGTAGGGGCAATAAAGGTCATACGCCTCAAAGCCCGTGCCACGTTCTACCACGGTAAACTCCGGCCCCATGGTCTTGAGCAGATCGACCAAGGCTGGCTGTGCCTCAAGAATGACCTGCGCTCCGGCGTTTGCCGCCAACCTGGCATAGCGCACAAACTGCACGGTATCGCCCAGGCCCTGCTCGGCAGTCAGTAGCAGGCGCTTACCTGCGATGGGGGCATCGCCCAGCCACAGCGGTTGTGAGCATACACGACGGTAACCGCGTGGCGGGCCTTCCGCCTCCCAGCCGTGTTCAAACAAATGCCAACCCTGTTCAAAATCGCCATGCACGAGGCAGATCAGGGCCTTGTTCCACAGCACGGTGGCGTTGTCCGGCTCCAGCTGCAGGGCCTGATCGTAATCCTGCAGGGCGGCATCGTATTGCCCCAGATCCAGATAGGCATTGCCGCGGTTGGAATAGACCTGCGGGTTATGCGGGGTCAGGGCCAGCGCAGCACCGTAAGCCTCCAGCGCCTCCTCATGCCTGTCGAGAGCCAGCAATGCATTGGCGCGATTCAATGTGGCTTCGGCAAACCCCGGGCGCGCCGCCAGGGCAGCGTCAAAACTTGCCAGTGCAAGCGCATGCTGACGCAGGTGCTTGAGGGCAACGCCACGCCCATTCAAGGCCAGCGGATTTTGCGCTTGCACTTGCAGTACATGATCAAAATGCGCGATGGCAAAATCGTGCTTACCGAGCTCAATCAAGGCATTGCCGCAGCTGGTATAGGCTTCCAGATAGTCTGGCTTCAGATCAATCGCTTTATTGAAAAAGCTGAGTGCATCCTGCCATTGCCGCCGCTGGTTCAGAATAATGCCAAGATTGTGGTAGGCCTCGGCGTAGTCAGGCCGGTATTGGAGGGCACGCTGGTAATAAGCCTGGGCGGATTCTGCATGGCCCAGCATCATGCAAGCATTGCCTGCCAGGAAAGCACTGGCAGCATCGGTCTCGCGCAGTTGCAATACGCTTTCCAGCGCAGTGAGCGCTTCTTCATAGCGTCCCAGCGCATAACATGCCTCGCCTATCATGGCCCAGACATCGGCTTGCTCCGGGTTGGCGCTCAAGAGACGCATGCAGAACTCAATGCATGGTTCATGACGCTGAGTCTGCAAATAAAGGCTGGCCAACAAGGTAAGCAAACGGTTGTCTTCCGGAAAACGGGTGAGCAGTTGCTGATACAACGCTTCGGCAGCCTGCCAGTCATGCGCGGTTTGCAGCTGCATGCCGCGGCGCAAGCCAACCTCCAGCGGCTCAACACCGGCAGCGGGCTGTTTTTGCGGGGGCGCAGCGGGCCGTTTATTTTTCATGCAGTTGACTCCCTGTTTTCAGCAAGCCGTTTTTCGGCCGCATCCTTCTTCATTTTTATGTGAACGCTTATGACGGACTGCCCAAGGCTAGCAGATCCATCCTCACCTGCTCCACCACACTCGCCCAATCTCCGGCTACCGGTTGCCGGTAAAGTCGTGCCGTGGGGTACCAGGGGCTATGTGGACTATGCAGCAGCCAGCGAAAATCCGGTATCCATGGCAAGAGCACCCATACGGGTTTGCCCAAGGCTCCTGCCAGATGCGCGACGGCGGTGTCGACCGAAATCACCACGTCCAGCGTGCTGATCAAGGCAGCTGTATCGCTAAAATCCTTGAGGCGGCTGGTATAGAGATGCATCCCGGGCCACTCGGCCAAGGCAGTCAGGTCTGCCTCACGCACGTCCAGCTGCAAGCAATGCAGCGCTATCGGCAAATCGCGCCAGGATTGCAGGCTCTGCAACAGCAGGCTACGCCGGTGGTCATTGCTATGTGTGGTAGAACCAGACCACACCAGACCTACGCGTGGTTTATTACCAGAGGCGTGCACAAACCTCGCCTTGAGCATTTCATCGGCATGCAAATAGGCGGGGTAAGCGGGCACACCGGCTTGCCCGGCATTGGCCCATGCCAGCGGCATGCTGAGCAAGGGGCTGTGCAGGTCAAACGCCGGCAAGGCTTGCCCGGCGGCAACAACCTGCAGCTGCGGATGCATAGACTGAATAAGCGCCTGCAAGGGCGGCTGCACTTCAAGAATCACTTGCGCACCCTGCTCCATGGCCTGCAGCGCATAGCGGCTAAACTGGATGGTATCGCCATAGCCCTGCTCTGCCCACAGCAGCAAGCGCTTGCCCGCCAATGGGGTATCGCCGAGCCAGCGCGGCTGATCAAACCTGCGCATCAGGCCACGTGCTTCGCCTTCGGTGTGAAATCCATATTCATAGAGTTTCCAGCCCGCCTCGTACTCCCCCAGCAATAAATGCAGCAGGGCTTTGTTCCAGAAGAACCGGGGCTGATCGGGCTGTCGGGCAATGGCCTCGTTAAAATCCTGCATGGCCAGGGCAAAGCGCCCCTGATCCAGATGCAGGTTGCCACGATTATTAAATGCTAGCGCCGAGGGATATTGCGCAATGATCTGGTCATAAAACGCCAGGGCCAGCTCGGCATCTCCCGCGTCTGCCAGGGTATTGGCAAGATTGAGGTACAGCGCAGGCTGATCAGGCTCAAGCTCGATGGCCGTCTGCAAGGCAGCGATAGCCTCATCAAAGCGACGCGCCTTTTGCAGGGCGAGCCCACGGTAATGATGGATAGCGGCGTCTTGCGGCGCGGCAGCCAGCGCATAATCCAGATGCGCGATGGCAAATTCGTATTGTTTGAGAGAAGTTAGCGCACGCCCACACCCCACCAGCGCGGCCAGATTATCTGCCTGTAGCACCAGGATCTGGTTGTACTGTTCCAGGGCAAGTTTGTAATTCCCCTGCGCCAGGGTCTGGTCGGCGCGTTTTGCCAGGGTCACCAGCTCGCCCGCCCCGGCGTTTTTTTTCTGACTGGATGGGGTGGACGATGTAGACATAAGGTTAGGTTACGGGGCTCAGCGGTTAACAAAGCCGACGCGCATCAGCGGCCGGTCACGGTCAAGATCAATCATCAGTTTCGTGACACTAGCATAGTCGATGTGCAGTCTAAACACGTTACTGAGGGGTAAACCCAGCGCAAATCCGGTGAGGGCGCGTATGACCCCGGCATGCGTGAAGGCAACATGCACGCCCGCGCCTTGGTTCGCCAGCTGATCGACGAAGGCCTGCGCACGCTGCGAGAGATCATGGAAAGATTCGCCATTGGGCGGCGCCAGTTTGACATGTTCGTCCGCCCACTCATCCAGCAGGCCACGGGGAATGTCATCCCAGGATTGCAGTTCCCAATCGCCAAAGTTGAGTTCCTTGAGACGGGCATCCTGCTGAATTTCGTGCTCGGCCCCAGCCACGGCTTGCGCCAGCAAGAGGCAACGCTGCAATGGACTGCTATGAAAGGAAGCGGCTTCAATATGGGCGATTTTAGGCCTTAGTGCCGTCACCTCTTCTTCAAAGGTATGCTTGACGCCGATATCCGACTGCCCGTAGCAAATCCCCGGCGCGATATCCGGCGTGGTGTGCCGCACCAGATACAATTCCATCACTGGCTTAGACATGCCAACACTCCCAGATAAAACATGATTTCAGTCAACTGCTGCATGGCGCCTACGCAATCTCCGGTGTAGCCGCCAAGGCGACGCTGCAGCACGGCGCGAAACCACCACCACACCAGGGCCACTGCCAGCAGCACCAGTGGCAAATTCCACAGTGGAATCCACCAGGCGGCGCCTAGCAAAGGCAGCAAGCCTGTCAGCATGGCAAAGGCAAGCGCTTGCTTGCCGAGTGGCTGGGTCATGCCTCCGCCTTTGCCCTGCGGACGCACGTATTCCAGTGTTTGCATCAGCCATACGCCCGCCAGGCGGCTCACGCTATGCCCGGCCAATACAGCCCATAACATCACCCCTGAAGACATGGCGGACAAGGTACTGAATTTCAGTAACAGCATCACGCCCAAAGCCAGCACGCCGTAACTTCCCACTCGCGAATCATGCATGATGGTGAGCACACGCTCTCGATACAAGCCGCCACCCAGGCCGTCTACTGTATCGGCCAAACCATCTTCATGCAGAGCTCCTGTGAGCCACATACCGGCTGCCAGCATGCAAATTATGCTGACGCCATGCGGCAGCAGCTGATGCACGACGATATACACCGCGGCCATGCCAGCACCAATGATCCAGCCCACTAACGGGAAAAACGCGGAAATCCCGGCCATGTCAGCAGGCTTGAAATCCGGCTTGGATGGCACGGGAATGCGGCTGAAAAACCCGAGTGCCAGCAAAAATGGATGGATGAACTTCACGGCGATTTAAGCGCTCTTGCCATCCACACCGGCGGATTCGAACGAGGCCATTTCATTCATGAAATTGGCCGCGGCCTGCAACAGTGGATATGCCAGCGCGGCGCCGGTGCCTTCACCCAGCCGCAAACCGATGTCGAGCAAAGGTTCCGCCTGCAGGGCCTGTAACAGACACCGATGCCCTTGCTCGCCAGAGCAATGGGTAAACACCGCGTAATCCAGCACAGCCGGGGCGATGCGACTTGCCACCAGCATGGCGGCGGTACAGATAAAGCCATCCACCAGTATCACGGCCTGCTTTTCTGCCGCGCCCAGCATGGCGCCTGCCATCATGGCGATCTCCAGCCCACCGACATGCTGCAAGACGGATAAAGGACTGTGCAGGTGCGAAGCGTGATGTTGCAGCACCTGTTCCACCACGTCCACTTTGCGCTGCAGGCCGGCATCGTCCAGCCCTGTGCCCCTGCCAACACATGCCTGGGCAGGCAGCTGGCACAGCGCTGCCATCAGGGTCGCTGCCGCCGTAGTATTGCCTATGCCCATTTCGCCAAACGCCAGCACGTTGCTGCCTTTCGCAATCTCGTCATGCGCCAGTTGTCTGCCAATATTGATGGCTTTTTCACATTCGGCTTCCGACATCGCAGGTGCTTGCAACATGTTCTGCGTACCCATCGCCACCTTGTGCGAGAGCAGCATGGGGTGCGGCGCAAAATCATGATTCACACCGGCATCCACCACACGGATATCCATGCCTACCTGGCGGGCAAACACATTGATTGCGGCCCCACCCTGCAGAAAATTCAGCACCATCTGCATGGTCACCGCCTGCGGATAAGGGCTGACGCCCGCCGCGACAATGCCATGATCCGCGGCAAATACCATCATCACCGGCTGGCGCAACACCGGATCCAGGCGCTGCTGTATCAGCCCCAGCTGCAGGGCGAGCCCTTCCAGACGGCCCAGGGCACCCAGTGGTTTGGTTTTCTGGTCAATTTTGTGCTGCAGGGCCGCAGAAAGGCCGCGGTCCAGCGTTTGAATATCAGGAATTTGCATGAGAACGGCTAACAATGAGTTGGCACCATTTTAATGGCAGGGCGGCAAAATATCTTAAATTCTTTGCGTGACCGCAGATTGGCAATGACACAGCTGAAATAAGTTTGCTATAATGCGCGTCTTGTTTGCGAGCCAAGTGCTCAAAAACGCCGGCCGGGTAGCTCAGTTGGTAGAGCAGCGGATTGAAAATCCGCGTGTCGGCAGTTCGATTCTGCCCCCGGCCACCAATATCAAACGCCCAGCTTTTAGTTGGGCGTTTTCATTTCTGCTCCCGCCCGCTTTTATTTTTTAGTATTTTTTTGAGAGGCTGCCGCCTCGTTCACAGCCGAGTGCCTGATAGCCCGCATCAGGGGTTAAGCATCGTCATGCCGTTTGAGGTTTCGCTGTTGCATTCCGCTCGCCATGCTTTTCCTGATACATGGCTTTGTCGGCGTGCTTGAGCAAGGCATGCCTGTCCTGCCCATGATCAGGATAAAGAGCGATGCCAATGCTGGGGCGAATGGCGAGGCGATGCCCATCAATCTCAAATGGCTGGGCCAGCACTCCGCGTAGTTTTTCCACCACCATCGCCGCCTGATCCGGCGAAGAAATATCCTGCAGCAACACCACAAACTCATCCCCGCCCAGGCGCGCCACCATGTCAGTTTCGCGCATGCTGAGCTTGAGACGAGCCGCCACTTCCTGCAGCAACGTATCGCCAGCGTCATGTCCCAGGCTGTCATTGACCTGCTTGAACTTGTCCAGATCCAGGTACAACAGGGCCAAATGGCGTTGCTCGCGCTCGGCAGAGCTCAGTGCTGCCTCCAGTTTATGGGTGAGATACTCGCGATTGGGCAAGGTAGTGAGAGCGTCATACTGGGCCAATTGCTGCAACCTGGCCTGCATCTTCTGGCGCTCAATGGCGGTAGCAATCTGCGTGGATACAAATTGCAGCAGCTCCTGATCTTTCAGCTGATAGCTGATGCCACCCAGGTAGCGCTTTATCGTGAGCACCCCTATCATGCCCTTCTGCGATTTGAGGGGGACACCGAGCCAACTCAGCACATGCGGCTCAAGCGCGTTTTTCACCAGAGCGCTCCCCGCAGCAATGTCTTCTGCCGTCAGCAGCAAAGGCTGGCCACTCCGTATAATCTCGGCGCACAAGGTACCGGCGGCAGGTTTGGAGGGCTGCTCGGTCCATTCCAGCTTATCCACCAGATACGGGAACGTTAACTGATCCTTGTCCTCGTCGTAGAGCGTCACCGAAAAGCAGTCCGCAGGGAGCAAGCTGCCGACAATATGGTGAATGCGCTGAAACAGCGAGATGAGGTCTTCCGCCGCATACGCCGCCTCTGAAATGGCATAGAGCGCGGCCTGCAATGCCTCGGCGCGCTTGCGCTCGGTAATGTCGCGTGCGACGCCGATGCGCAGCTGGTCTTCAGGCGACCAGCGCGCCGTCCACATGATGTCGACAATCTGCCCATCCTTGCGGATATAGCGATTTTCAAAATACAACAAGGGATTGCCGGACATGACTTCACGGGCAGTCTCTGTGGTACGGTCAAGGTCTTCCGGGACCACCATGGCAAAGATATTCCTGCCCACCATTTCCTGCGGGGTGTAACCAAATACACGTTCGCAAGCCGCGCTTGCCACGACGATCTTGCCATCGACATCCACCGCCAGGACGGCATCCATCAGGAGGTCCATAAAGCTGGCCAAGAGATCGTGGGATTTTATTTCCATAGAGACTTCATCATGCACTAAAAGCAGGCTTAAGAAAGACTAATAAAGCGTTGTGGCACAACGCCAGAAAAAGACGGATGCACAGATAGCGACCAAAAAAACATGATATGTCACTCCACATGCTCACCGGGGAATAGCGAGGGCTGATCTAACTTTGCTGATTTTGCCTTCGCTTATTTACTATGATCAGACCCCGGAATACTGATCTCGTTACGCATAAAACAGAAAAATATCCCAAGCACTCAGCGAACACCACAGGTGATGGCGAGATTTCATATTGCACAAGGTAAAAGTTCTGCAACTTTGGCCCGAGCACTCTTTTCTATAACGGCTGCACCCAGCAAAAAGCCCAGTCATGACTGGGCTTTTTGCTGGGGCACATTGCCTGCTCGAGACGTTTTACCCTACCGCGCGCAGTATCGAATTTCTGGCGCCATGGCCTTGTACCAGCGGCAGGACTTCTTCGCCAACGCGGTAAGCCTCTTCCAGATGTGGCGTGCTGGCGAGGATAAAGGCATCCGCCCCCAGTTTGACCAGATCATCAAGACGCTCTGCCACCTGCTCGTAGCTCCCCACGATGCCGTTGGTCTGACCACCCCGCAGCAGGCTGAAACCGGACCAGATATTGGGGTGCAGGATGAAATCACGGTAATTATCCAGCGTCTTCGGCGTGTTGTTGCGTTGGCGGTTGGCGCCAACCGAATCGCCGGTCTGCTGGGCAAAACGGGCATAGCGCTCCTTATCAGCCTCGCTCAGGTTTTCAAAGCCGCGCCGCACTTCGCGCCAGGCTTCTTCTTCCGTCGCCCGAGCCACAATATCCACCCGCACGGCGCATTTCACCTTGCGACCCAGCTTGTCGGTTTTTTCTTTGACCTTGTCGAATTTCTCCTTGAGCTGGTCAAAAGGCTCCAGCCAGGAAAGATAAAAGTCAGCGTGCTGGGAAGCCGAGACCAAGGCCGCATCCGATGAGCCGGAGAAGTAAATCTCAGGAAAATCCTGCCCGAGCAGCTGTTCCGGCAATGCCGCATTTTCCAGCTGATAGAACTTGCCGTGATGAGAGTAACTACCGCCCTTCCACAAGCCACGCAGCACATCCAGGAACTCGGTCGTGCGCGCATAGCGGTCATCATGCGGCGCGACATCGCCCCACCACAGCTGGGCGGGACCACCGCCGCCAGTGATGATGTTGAACAATGCTCGCCCATTGCTGGCGCGCTGCAGACTGGCGGTCATGCGCGCCGCCGTCACCGGGTTGAGGAAGCCCGGCTGAAACGCGATCATGAAGCGGAACGTGCTGGTTTCGCGTGCCAGGAAAGACGAAATCGCCCATGGCTCATCGGTCATGGGGAATGAGGGAATCAAGCCACCATGGAAGCCGGAAATTTCGGCGGCGCGCGCTACCTCGGCAATATAGTCCAGGCTGTTGAAGCCATCGCTACCGCCGCCGGCAAGGCCGCGATGCACAATATGATCCCCCTCCTGTTGCGACCAGTCACCGCGATGGTGAAGTTTGTTGCGCAGCGAGCTGGGCTCGCCATGCGTAGGAATACGCCAGAAAATATCAATCGCCATTATCGTCTCCTTAGGCGGCCTGTTGTTGAGTTAAACCAAGGCGTGCACGCAGGGCGGGCAGCACCTGTTCGCCTATGCGGTAAGCTTCTTCCAGCGCAGGCACAGCGCCCAGCTGGAACACGGTAATACCGGCAGCGGCATAGTCCGTCAGGGTAGCAATGACCTGATCGGCATCGCCCACCAGGGTGGCGCGTGCCGCACCGGCGCCTGGCGTTTGCAAAGGCCACAGACCGGCTTGGTCTGGCAAGGCCGTTTGCCCTTGCTGCCGCGCCTGACGGGCAGCATCGTGCACGGCCTCTGCAGCGGTTTCACGCACCAGCAAATCGATGCGTAACGCTGCCTGCACCGGACGACCGGCTTTGGCGGAGAGTTCTTGCAAGCGCTCCAGATGCGGTTTCAACTCCGCCAGTGGCAGCGCTTCAAATACATGCACATCCGCCAGCTTGGCCGATACCGCAAGATCCGCCTCGGTCTGCCCGGTCAGGAATACCTGTGGTACCGCCTGGCCGGAAAGAGGCCCTTTAAAGCCACCTTCCAGCACCTCAAAGAAACGCCCCTTGAAGCTATAGCCGGTCTCGGTGATCACATGCCGCGCCACCGTCACGAACTCTTCCGTACGTTGTGGAATATCCGCATCATCAATAAAGTCGCCATTGGCACGCCGCTCGGCCGCATCCGCGGGTGTCGCAATCTGCCAGGCAAACCGGCTGTTGCTGTAGCGCTGGTAACTCACGGCATTCTTGGCGGCATACACGGCAGACCCGCGGGCCGAATCAAAAGCCGCCAATACCTTCACGCGGCGTGTATTGCGCGTCAGATAACCAGCCACGATCCAGGATTCTTCGCCTTGCGGATCGTTGGGCACCAGCAGGCCATCAAAGCCGGCCAGCTCCGCCGCTTTGCCAATCTGATGCAGATGGTCGTAATAATTGAATTGGCGGCCACGCGGATCAGTCACGCCTGCCGTGAAATAAGGTTGGTCATCGCTACGCTCGCCGCGCAGCTTGACAGCAGCATCCGCCAAACGCCCATCTCCGCGCGTAGGCACCTGCCAGTAAAACTGGATAGTCATGTCGGTTTCCTTGTTGAAAGTTGACACTGTGGTCGACAACTGGATATTGCAGGATGCGTGCCCACCCTCGTCCGCCAATAAAAACACATAAAAACCATGAACTTAGTACTGTTTTAAAATCAGCAGTGTGTGAGCAGCTGGTGCTGTGGCAACACGCCAGCTGCTGCTACAGCAACGGACTGTTGCCTGACCAACTGTCGCGTTGGCCAGGCTTCGTCACGCTAGGTAGTGGCAAAGCTGAAGCGATCTTTGGCCACGATCTCCGTCAGTGGACGACGCGGCGTGGGTTGCTCCCGGCTGCGCAAATCGTCTGGCAACCCCTCGGCGGGTCCCCTTTTTCCTACCGCGACCAGCGTTTCCAGACGATAGCCCTCCGGCACCCCCAGCAATACCTGCAGGGCAGCCCTATCGTAGCCGCCGATAGGATGAGTGCTCCAGCCGCTGGCCTCAGCCTGCAGAGCCAGATAAGCCCAGGCGGCACCCGCATCCAGTGAATGGCTATACAGAGGAGCAGGCTCACTGGTGCCAGGGCGTATATGTGTCGTCTTGGAAAGCAGGACCAGAAATGCCGAAGCCTGCGGCGCCCAGCGCCGGTTGTTCTCATTCAGGGTGTTCAGCAGCCCCTGCCAATCTGGCGAATCGGGCCGCAGATAAATAAAACGCCATGGCTGGGCATTATTGGCCGAGGGTGCCCAGCGCGCCGCCTCAAGCAGGGCCAGCAATGTCTCTTCGGAGATAGCCTCGCCGCTGAATGCGCGCGGCGACCAGCGTTGCAGAAAAACCGGTTCAATCGGATAGGTCGAACTACGGGAAATACTCATGTGCTTGCTTTCATGCTTATCAAGTGGATGGCGGGCCGGAGCGCGTACCTCCGGCCCCGTGCTTAGCCAGTGATATCGGCCAGATAGCGCCCGGTGTAAGACTTGGCTTTATCCAGCAGGCCAGTACGCTGCCACTGCAACTCCAGCGCCCCCGAGGTATACAGCTGTGCGCCGCCGATCTGCTCGGCAATCGCCTGATAGCGCGCAGCCTCCTCAATAAACAGGATCAACTCGGAGGTTTTGATAATCCCCTTGCCCCAGAAATTGGCGCCGCCATTCGACTCCAGCAATGCAGGTGGGGGTGCGAGCTCAGGGTGCTGATCGAGCCGCTCCTTGATAACGTCGTAAACACTGCGCGTGCGGTCCAGATGGTTGGGAATCTCACGGGCGGCCAGATGGCGGGCCGCGGCCACATACAAAATCGGAAATGGCTTGTGCGCCAGCGACCACGCTGACAGGAAATTGGTATGGGCATGGATGACGGTATCAGCGTCCAGGCGCGATTCACGCAGGATATGGTCGGGATGCTGGGCGAACTCGGTAATGGCAATGCTGGGCGACTGATCACGCGCCAGGCCGCCTGGGAAGCGGATATGCAGCAATTTGTCGTGCCCTGGCACCAGGTGGGTGACATGGTAAGTCAGGCTGGCAGACAGGGTTCCGTTGCGGCTCAGCACACCAAAGGCATGAATGGCATCGGCTTTGGCATCTTCCACGTATGAAATCAGGTCAATCTCGGACAGCGGGTTAGACATGAGGTCTCCTTTACATTAAGAGGTTTTATTAATGGCGTGATAGCCAGACCTCCGATGCATTGGCAATGCTTGTGCCAACCCATGGCATTTATATTGGGGCCATACGTCTATCTCTTATTTTTCAATCGACTAGCCTCTCCGAGCGGTCTTTTTCTCTCCATTTTCATCGACATTTACTAGCGTTCTCTTCACGCGTTTGTGCAGCACGCAACACTTTCTCCACCACTGCTGATGCTGGAGCAACAGTCGCGAGTTTTTCGTGTCCGGAGATTCCTGCAGGCACATGAAGGTCCGTTGTTGCCCTGCCAACAGTAAACGCAACAGACCCACCAGAAATTGTTGCTGCAAAAACAGCAGCAAGTGAACAAGTGCGACACGCCTGTGCATTTAAATCTTTTTACAACAAACAGTTAGCGTTAATTCCAAACAGCCATCCACCGCTGGCACAGATTCTGCGCTAGCCCATGTCGTCGTTTATTTATTTGCACTTAACAGGAAACAATATGACCATAACAACGAGCAGCCCATCAGATCAGCCGGCGCAAACGCGCTTTATCGTTAAACCTCTATTGCGCGCCTTAAGCAGCGTCTTTATCGGCAGCCTGGTAATCAGCCAGGCCTATGCTGCTGATGCCACGCCAGCCAATGACGCCTCTACGGCACAGACCAAATCCGCCGAAGATGGCAAAAGCGACACCGGCACCACCGCAGCTGCCCAGCCAGCCACCGTGAATAGCCAGGGCGAAAGTGAAGCCTCCCTGGGCAGCGTGGTGGTCACCGCCAACAAGCGTGAAGAAACCGCCCAGAAGGTGCCAACCGCCATCACCGTATTAAGCGGCAAGGAATTGCAGGACAAAGGCATAGGTAAATCCGCAGGCGAGGTACTCAACTACGTGCCCAATGCCTCCGCCAACACCCAGTTCAATGGTCGCCCACGCTGGTGGATTCGTGGCGTGGGTTCCGGTCAGCAACAGATCGACATGGCCAGCCCGGTAGGCATCTACCTGGATGACGTCTATATCAGCAATGCCACCGCTAGCGGCTTCCCGCTGTTTGACCTCGACCGGGTTGAAGTCCTGCGCGGCCCCCAAGGCACGCTGTGGGGCAAGAACACCACTGGCGGCGCGGTCAACATCATCAGCAAAAAGCCTTCGTTCAATACGGGTGAAAATTATGTGAAAGCCGATATCGGCAATTATGGCTCGCGCATTTTTGAAGGAGCCGTAGGCGGCGAAATCGTCAGCGAGCGCGTGGCTGGCCGTTTGTCTTTCTATGATCAAAGCAGCGATGGATTCTTCCGCAACCAATTCACTGGCCAACGCGATGGCGCGATTAAGGACACCGCCGTGCGCGGTCAATTGCTGTTCCAGCTGACCGATAATCTGGAAGCCCTGCTCAATGTGCACCGTCGCGACTACACTACCGATGGCAGCATTCAGACCGTGATTGGTGCCGGCCCGGGCGGTGCTTTCCGCTTTGGTTATGTCCCCAGCACCAGCCGCAAGGATGTGAGCTCGAATGCCGAAAACAGCGGCGACTCAACCCAGAATGGCGCATCGCTGACCTTGAAATGGGATTTGGGCAAGTACTCGCTCACGTCCATTTCGGCATACGAAGATTGGGATCAGACCGTGCTGAATGATGCTGACAACAGCGCGCTGGAACTCTCCCGTGGTTATACCAAGGCCGACAGCAAGCAGTATTCACAGGAATTCCGCTTCGCATCACCACGTGAAGACCGCTGGAACTGGCTCTCGGGTGTACATTTTTTCAAGGAAGACATCAGTTCCTACAGCGCTGCCGCCCGCTTGCCTAATGGCAGCGTGCCAGCCTACATCGGCACCAGCACCAACGCTCTGAACAACTTCAGCTACACCGATTACGATCACAAGGCTTCCAGCTTCGCGCTGTTTGGCAGCACTACATATAACTGGACCGACGCCTTCAAGACCACCGTGGGCGCGCGCTGGTCGACCGAAAAGAAAGAAGTCGACATCAGCCGCCGCTCGGCCTCTGGTGCTGGCATTACCGCTGCCAGCTGGGACAATCTGGGTCAATGGTGGAATAGCTACATCGGCAGCTACAACAATCCGACTGGCCTCGTAACCAACTTCGATGCACATCAGGAAAAACGCTGGGATTCGTTTACCTATGACTTCACGCCGGAATACAAGATCAGCGACACCAGCCGCACCTTCTTCAAGTTTGCGCACGGCGAAAAGTCTGGCGGCTTTAATACGGCCGCGACAGCGACGGCTGCCCTGAACACAGTAAAACCGGAAAAGCTGAATGCCTATGAAATCGGCTACAAATCCGAATGGCTGAACGGTCGTCTGAATTTCAACACGACCTTGTTCTACTACGATTACAAGGATGTTCAGGTAAACGTGGTGGGCTTGCCTGCGGGTGCCACTACCACCGTGTCGTATCTGCAGAATGCGGATAGCGCGACGGTAAAAGGCGCGGAGTTTGAAGTGGAGGCACTGCCGACCAGCAATCTGCGCCTGATCGGTAATATCGGCCTGCAATCCGGGGAGTTCGACAAACTGCAGGTACAGAACAGCACCACCAACTACGACGGCAACGATCTGGTACGTACCCCCAACCTGAATACCTTGCTGTCAGCCAACTATCGCATTCCATTGGCGAACGACAACAAGATCGTGACCAGTCTGGATTGGCGTTATACCGGTCAGCAATATTATTTTGTAAATGCACAGAACACCGCGCAGAACACCTATTACAAACTGCTGAGCCAGGAAGGCTACTCCATCGTCAATGCACGCGTCACCTGGAGCACCAAAGGTGATCGTCTGGCCATTACCGGGTACGTGAACAACCTGTTTGACAAGGAGTATCTGGCACATGCGTTGCCAGCCACGCCTGCAACCGGTTCCACCGCTATTTATGGCGCACCCCGTACTGCTGGTGTATCGCTGACACTGCGTTTCTAAACAGAGCCCCTGTAGCGGATATCCGGCCACGTGCCGGGTATCCGCTTTTTACGTTTTATGCGAGGCACTATGTCCATTTCCCCCACCCATCCGCTACTCCGCTGCCTGTGGCTATATCGCACCATGCCATGGCGCTTCAGCCTGACCGCCCTTCTGTTTTTACTGGTGAATGCTGCCATGGCATGGCAGCTCTGGCTTATAGGCCAAGCGGTGCAAGCAGTCCATACCGGCGAGGCCATCAAGCTGCTGGCAGATGGTCACTATGACTTCAGCGTCGCGTGGTACTGGATCGCCATTATTCTTGCTGTCGCTGCCGGCCGTGGCATCCTGCAATACTTTGCCGGCGTGCTGTCGCTGATCATTGGTCAGGATCTCCTTTCCCTGCTGCGCGAGCGCATTCTGGTGCAGGTGCAGCGCCTGGACCTCGCCTACCACCTGCAGCACGGGGTAGGCGAAATGGTCACCCGCACCACGCGCGATGCCGACAAGGTGCGCGATGCGCTGATCAACTTCTGGCGCCAGGTGTTTGAAGCCAGTGTGTGGATACTGGTTTCCATCGGCCTGCTCTGCCTTTACAACGTCTGGCTGGGCCTGGGCACGCTGGCTTTCGTGCTGGCAGGCATTGCCATTTTCATTCGCCAGACCGATCAACTGGTCACGCTGGATCGCGCGGTGGGCCAGGCGTATGACCAGGTGAATCAGGAGCTGAGTGAAGGCATTAACGGCGTGCGCGTGATCAAGGCGTTTGCCCTGGAATCCTCGCGCATTGGCGCTTTTGAAAGCTTTGTGCAGACCTTTGTGCGCCATGCCCACACGGCGCTGGCCTACGCGGCGGTTCATACGCCACTGCCGCAAACACTGGTTGCGCTTTCCCAGGTCTGGATTCTGGGTTTTGGTGCCTGGCTGATCCAGCAAGGCCAGCTGGAAGTCGGTGCGCTCATTGCCTCCCTGCTGGTCGCCAATACGCTGATTTTCCGAATTGAGCCTATCGGCCGCGTGATGCAGGTATTTGCCGATGCCCGCTCTTCCGCTGGCCGCATCTGGGAGCTGCTGGATGAATCGCCCACCATTATCGGCGGTGAGGGCTCCGTGCCCAAGGCTGCCCTGGGTTTCCGTTTGCACGATGTCACCGTACAAGCCGCCGGTGGCAATGCCATTTTGCAGCATTGCCATTTAAGCGCAGCCCCGGGCGAAATTCTGGCGCTGGTCGGCATTACCGGTTCGGGCAAAAGCACCCTGGCCGCTCTGCTGCCAAGGCTGCTGGATGCGAGCCATGGCAGTGTGGATATCGGTTCTGCATCGTCCGGGTGGCAAAACGTCCACCAGTTCCGCTTGGATGAGTTGCGGCGACGCATCCATGTCGTGCCGCAAGAAAGTTTTCTGTTTTCCGATACGCTGGAAGCCAATCTGCGCCTGGCAAGACCGCAGGCCAGCGAAGCCGAGCTGCTGGAAGCGCTGGAGCTGGCGGCCGCACGCGATGTGCTGGACTCGCTGTCGGATGGCTTGCAGACCCGCATCGGCGATCGCGGCATCACGCTCTCTGGCGGGCAGCGCCAGCGCATCAGCCTGGCCCGCGCCTTCCTGGCGCATCCCAGCATCCTCATTCTGGACGATGCCACCAGCGCACTGGATGCGCTGACCGAGCGCCGCGTGCTGGATAACATTCGTCGCCTGCGCGATGCCAGCGGCCAGGCGGTGACCGTGCTGCTGATTGCCAGCAAGCTGTCCACCATTCTGCTGGCAGACCGTGTCGCCGTGCTGGACAAAGGCCGTATCGTGGCCGAAGGCCAGCACGCCCATTTGCTTGAACATCATGCGGAATATCGCGAACTGGTAGGAGTCCATCATGGCTGAGTCCCTGCGCCAAGAGCGCGCCCTGAACGACATTGAGCTGGAACAAAAGCTCGCCAAAAAGAGCCTGGACCGCAATATGTTCTGGCGTTTGTTACCGCTGCTGGCGCCGTATAAAGGCCGTATTGCCGCCATTATCGGCATTGAGGTGATACTGGTCGGCATCATCTTTTTGCGGCCATGGTTTGTTGGCCAAGTCATCGATCACGGCTTTATCCAGACTGCAAAAGGGCTGGTGCTCAATACACCGTTGCTGGTATGGATGGCGCTGGGCATGGGGCTGACCTGGGCACTGCGCTTTGCCTTCGCCGCAGTCTCACAATACCTGGCGGGCTCGACGGCCATTCACATCCTGAACGCCCTGCGCGTGCGGGTATTCCGTCATATTCAGGCGCTCAGCATCCGCTATTTTGATAGCACCAAGGCCGGTCGCATCATCTCGCGCGCCGACCGCGATGTAGATGCGCTGGAACCCCTGCTGATCCAGGGGCCGCCCGAGCTGTTGTCTGCGGTGCTGCGTCTGGTGGGCGCGGCGTTTGCCCTGTGGTGGATTTCGCCCAAGCTGCTGCTGGCCCTCGCCAGTATCACGCCATTGCTGATCCTGGGTACCTGGCTGTTCAAGCGCATTTCAGAAGACAACTGGGCGCGAGTGGCCGAAGCCCGCGCGCGGTTTACCGCGCACCTGGTAGAGACCGTTTCCGGCGTGCGCATCATCAAGCAAACCGTACAGGAAGACGCCAACGAAGCCCGCTATAGCGCGCTGGTGGATGACTTCAACCAGACGCTGGTCAAGGGCAATATCCGCACGGGCTGGTTCCTGCCGACCACCCAGCTGCTCAGCACCGTGGGGCAGGCGGCCCTGCTGCTTGCCGGTGGCCTGGGCATTGCCCAGCACGAAATGACCGTTGGCCAGCTCGCCCAGAGTCTGTTCTATGTGCATCTTTTCCTGGGGCCGCTGCAGGAGCTGAATGAGCTCCTGGAACGCTACACCTCGGGCGCCTCGTCTGCCCAGCGGATTTTTCTCATGCTGGACACCGAGCCCGAAATCAATGATCCGGTCACCCCCCGCAACCCCTTGCTGCCACGCGGCAGCGTGGAATTTCGCGATGTGGTGTTTGGCTACCAGCAGGACGGCAGCCGCCCGGTGATTCGCCACCTCAACCTGCAGGTGGCGGCAGGCGAAGTGCTGGCCATCGTCGGCCCGACCGGCCATGGCAAGAGCACGCTGGTGCAGTTGCTGACACGCTTTTACGAAGTGCAGGGCGGCGCCGTGCTGCTGGATGATGTGGATGTGCGGGAGTATCCGCAACAAGTGTTGCGTCGCAAAGTCGGGGTCGTGCTGCAGGATAACGTGCTGTTTTCCGGCAGTGTGTTGCACAACCTGCGGCTGGCGGCGCCTGATTTCAGCGATGAAGAGCTGATTCGCGCCGCACGCGATCTCGGTGCCGACGAGGTACTGGAACGGCTGCCACAGGGTTACCAGACCGAAGTCGGGCCGCTCGGGACCTTTCTCAGCCACGGTCAGCGTCAGCTGGTGTGCCTGGTGCGTGCTTATCTCGGCAACCCGTCGGTATTGGTGCTGGATGAAGCCACTTCGGCCGTGGATATTCATACCGAACGCCGCGTGCAGGTGGCTTTCCGTCGCCTATGCGAAGGCCGCACCGCCATCGTCATTGCCCACCGGCTCGCCACGATTCGCGATGCCGACCGCATTGCCGTGATCTGGCATGGCGAAGTGAAGGAGATCGGCAACCACACCACCCTCATCGCCAAGGGTGGCGCCTATAGCCAGCTGTACAAGGCGTATGAAGAAGCCTCCGTGCCCGAGCCTGACAGCTTGCGCTCTGTTGCCTAGGAAGCAGAACTGCCATGCCGCCTGTTGACTGCGAGTCACTGCAACAGCGGCATGCGCTGACCATTTAAACCAAACCATTGATTTACATAGCCAATATTTTTGCGGCAGGCCTGTCACGTGCTGGTATGGATACTGCAAATACCTGTCACGCATTTAAATTGATCTTTTAACTACGCATCTTTATCACGAGGAGCTCTCATGTCTGTTACCGCTATCGATAGCATCTGGTACACACGCTGCCCAGTGCCTACCCCTTTGGGTTTGGCCGCGCGTGAAAACTGGTTTGCCCAGGAATTCGCCCCCGACCACATCACCATCAAAACCCTGCAGGAAGTGACAGACGCCGATTTGCGCGAGTCTCACTACGACCATCGCCTGCCGCACTCCTTCCGCCAGGGCGGCAGCGTGCCTGCCATCTGGGCACGTGCCAACGGCACCGATACCCGCGTCATTGGCCTTAACTGGGTGGATGAAGCGCAACTGGTGGTCACCCTGCCCACCTCCGGCATCACCAGCGTAGCCGAGCTGAAAGGCAAACGCATTGCACTGCCACTCAACGACATCAGCATCGACCACCAGCGTGCCAGTGCCTTGCGCGGCATTGTCGTCACGCTCGAAGCCGCTGGCCTCAGCGCCGACGATATCCAATTTGTAGATCTACCCGTGCCACAGGGCGGCGCCGGTGTGGGCTGGACCTCCAGCCACACGCCCTATGCCACCGAGTTTGAAGCCCTGAAAGCTGGCAAGGTCGATGCCATTTACGTCAAAGGCGCGCGCGGCGTGGAAGAAGCCCACAAGCATGGCGTCACCACGCTCTATGATGTACGCAACCATCCTGATCCTATCGCCCGTGCCAACAACAGTGCGCCGCGTCCGATTACCGTCGACAACGCCCTGTTGCAAGAGCGCCCCGACCTGGTAGTGCGTTTCCTGAGCAAGATTCTGGATGTAGCCGACTGGGCTGCCGCACATGAAGCCGACACCGTCAGCTACATTGCCAAGGAATCGCACTCTACTGACGAGTGGGTACGCAAAGCCTATGGCAACGACATCCATCTCAAGCAAGGTACTTCGCTGGACGATCTCTCCATTGCCGGCCTCAGTGCCTACAAGGATTTCCTGTTCAAATGGGGCTACCTCAAGGCTGACTTTGACGTGGCAGACTGGATAGCGCCTGGTCCGCTGGATGAGCTGTTGCGCACCCGCAAGCAGAAAGCCGCATGATCACGGCTCAGCTTGATCGCGGTACCAGATCGAATTACTGTCATTAATTCGTTCCATTCACTAGCCCGCGCTGGCCTGATGGCCGGTGTGGGCTATTCTCGTCAAGGAGGTATACATGGCTTCTCTCAAATTGGGCGACACCGCCCCCGACTTTACCCAGGATTCCAGCATCGGCCCCATCTCATTCCACGAATGGCTGGGCGACAGCTGGGGTATTCTCTTTTCACACCCGGCCGATTACACGCCAGTGTGCACCACCGAACTAGGTGCCACCGCCAAGCTCGCCGACGAATTCAAGAAGCGCAATGTCAAAGTGCTCGCGCTTTCCGTTGACCCGGTAGCGTCTCACCATGGCTGGATCAAGGACATCAACGAAACCCAGGGCACCACGGTCAACTTCCCTATTCTGGCCGACGCCGATCGCAAGGTCTCTACCCTGTACGACCTGATCCACCCCAATGCCAGCGCCACCGCCACCGTGCGCTCGGTATTCGTTATCGACCCGCACAAAAAGGTCCGCCTCACCATCACCTACCCCGCCAGCACGGGCCGCAACTTTGATGAAATCCTGCGCGTGATCGATTCGCTGCAACTGACCGAATACCACAGCGTGGCAACCCCCGCTAACTGGAAAGACGGCGAAGACGTCGTGATCGTGCCTTCACTCACCGATCCGGATATCCTCAAAGCCAAGTTCCCCAAAGGCTTCAAAACCGTCAGACCTTATCTGCGCCTGACACCACAGCCCAACAAGTAATACAAGCCATTACCCAATAAAAAAGCCTGCATATGCAGGCTTTTTTATTGGAGCAACACGGTCGTCTATGCCTGCACAGCCTCTTTCTTCATGCGGGATGCGCGCGTAAACGGCAGATCCAGTGGCAACAGGAACAACGGCAGCAGGTGTGCAATCGTCACCGCAATGAAGAACGGGATGAGCGTTGGCAAGGCAAACAAGGGGAACAGCACGACGGGACCCAGGAACATCGAAATGTAGAGGAACTGTTCGGCTACACCCCCGGCGCCCATGACATCGCCACGCTTGGACATCTTGGGAATGCTGGTGAAAATCCAGGCGATCACAAAGCTGCCAAAAAAGCCTTGCAGCACCTTGGCCACAATCGCCACATCGGCACTGATGCCAGGCCAGAACACCACAAACTCCAGGGCCAGACCACTGGTGGCGCTAAACAGCACGACCCAGGGACCGACATTGCGCAGGTTGAGGATAAACCCGGCAAAAATGCCGGCGAGCACGCTGGAGAGAATACCGACGGTGGAAATGACGCCTATGGTGGTCGGCGCCACATGCAAGGTGCTGATAAAGTAGACCGGCACAATCGCCACCAGGCCCAGCGCCAGGGTCAATGGCGCACCCACGGCCGCAGCGAGTCGGAGCAGCGATGGGTCGGAGTAGATGTTGAACACTTTAGCCAGCGGTTTGCGCTCGGATTTATGCACATGACTACCGCCAGGCAGCAACGGCGTCAGCAGTAGCAGGACCAGCAGAATAAGCGCATGGCCGCTGAAGGCCGTTTGCCAGTGTCCGCCCACAAATGGCGATACCGAAAAAATCGCGATCGCGCCACCCAGCGGCGATGCCACAGACCAGAAGGCCAGCGCGCTGGTGCGTTTCTTTCCCTCGGTGGTATGCAGAATGAGGGCCAGGGCAGCCAATACCACCAGGATATAGCCCGCGCCTTCGAGCACGCGCAATGCCAACAAGCTATAGAACGATGTGGCGAGACTGCCGAAATAGCTGAAAGTCGCCGCAATGATCAAACCCGCCACCACGGAGCGTCGCTCCCCGATGTGGGCAATGGCCCAGTTGACCAGGGGCGACGCGACCGCCGCCACCAGCGCCACGGCGGAAACCACCCAGCTGGCGTGTGCAGGGCTGACGCCGAATGTTCTGGCAATGTCGCCCACCAGCACAATGGTTTTGCCGTGGCACGCCGCGATGATCACGGCGAATGCCAGCGTAAGAATAATAGAAGGCCAGGTACCTGAACGCATGATATTTCCTAAGCTAATGAAAGATGAAATGGATTAAGCAGACGGATTAAACCAGCGCCGCATTGACGACTTGCAGCTCGCTGAACTCGTCATAGCCACGCAGCCCGCCCTCGTAGCCAAGGCCACTGGATTTGTAGCCGCCCTTGGGCGCACCGGGATGGATATCGCCATGCTGATTGACCCAGGCAAGCCCGGCCTGGAGCTGACGTACCAGCGCCAGGCCGCGTTCAGGATTGGCGGTCCAGACCGAAGCGCCCAGACCAAACGGACTGTCATTGGCCTGACGCACCGCCTCTTGCTCGTCGCGGAAAGGAATCAGCGGCAATACTGGTCCGAACTGCTCTTCATCCACCAGCGCGACACCTGCGCCTATGCCGGTGACCAGGGTTGGCGGATAGAAATAGCCGGGGCCGGGCAATGCAGCACCGCCTGAATGAATGGTGGCACCATGGCGTCTGGCGTCTTCCACCAGCGATATCACGCGCTCAAACTGGGTTTTGTTGGTAAGCGGCCCGAGCTCGGTACCCGGCAGTTGGCCATCGCCCACGCGGGTTTTTTGCGCGCGTTTCACCAGGGCATCGAGCAAGGGCTGAAAAACTGCCTCGTGCACATAGAGGCGCTTGATGGCAAAGCACACCTGACCGCTATTCCAGAAGGCGCCCCAGAAAATCTTCTCGGCAATGGCATCGACATTGACATCGTCCAGCACGATGGCCGCATCGTTACCGCCCAGTTCCAGCGTCAGGCGTTTTACATCCTGCGCGGCGCTGGCATAGAGTTTTTTGCCGGTTGCCACGCTGCCGGTGAACGTCACCTTCTGCACTAGCGGATGCGATGCCAGGCGGGCCCCCACCTGACCGTCACCAGCTATCACGTTCAGCACGCCGGGCGGAAATACATCTTTCAGAATTTCGCCCAGGTACAAGGTAGAAAGCGGGGTGTATTCCGATGGCTTGGCGACCACGGTATTGCCAGCCTTCAAGGCCGGGGCGATTTTCAGCACCAGCAGGATGATGGGCACATTCCAGGGCGTAATGGCAGCCACTACGCCAAACGGCCTGCGCTCAATGCTGACGCGCTTTTGCTCGTCCTGCTGCAGCACCACATCGGATGGCGCGGCAAACCCGGCATAATGTTCAAAGGTAGCAGCAGCCCCGGCCACCTCGCCCTGGGTAAAGTGCAATGGCCGCCCCTGCTCCTGCGTGATCAGGCGTGCCAGGGCATCGGCATGCTGGCGAATGGCGGCGGCCGCGCCCAGCAATGCCTGCTGGCGCACCTCAGGCTGTGATGCCCAGCGATGAAATGCCTGATGTGCGGCTTCCACTGCCTGGTCGACCTGGGTGGCGCTGGCACGCGGGGCACGCCCGACTTCCAGCTCGGTCGCGGGGTTGATCACCACATCCGATTGGTCACTGGCTTGCAGATGGCCATCAATAAGTAAATGAAATGTCGACATGAAAAGCGCTCCTTAAGCCTGGGTCAAAATCGCATCGGCGATTTTTTCGGCCAGCATGAGTGTAGGAAGATTGGTATTGGCTGTCGGCACGGTCGGCATGATGGAGGCGTCGGCCACGCGCAGGCCGGTCACGCCATACACGCGCCCGGCCTTGTCTACCACGGCCTGAGAATCATCGGCCCGGCCTATGCGCGCGGTACCGCTGGCATGCCATACCCCACCCACATTGGTTCGCAGATAGCGTTCCAGTGCAGCTTCGTCCTGCAGCAGATCGTTTAGCAGCGGGCCGCCGGGTTGCGGCGCGGCAAAGCGTGAAAGCGCGAGAGCCAAGCCATATTTGGCGAGAGATGGCGCCGCAAAATAGTGGGTAATGAGCCGCAAGCCTGCCTTGAGGCGGCCCAGATCGCGCGGGTCAGACAGCAGGTTGAAATCCACGTCCGGATACGAAAACGGGTCGGCGTCTTTCAGCTTCAGCCAGCCGGTAGAGCTGGGCTTGTTGACCCAGAAGACGGCGCTGGCAAGGCCAGAAACGGGATCTGCCCCGATATGCAGAAACAGGTCGGAAGGCGTGGCCGGATCCACCCCGGAGGAGGCGCGTATCCCCAGCTGATGACGTGAACCTGCCTTGCCGGTACTGGCATCGGCCCGCGCCTGCTCGGTCAGGGGCGCCACCACGCCAATGGACGAGTGCTCCCACAGATTGCGCCCCACGCCGGGCCGGTCTGCCAGCACCGGAATCCCCAGAGCATGGAGGTCGGCCGCCGGGCCTATGCCGGTGCGCAACAATATGGCGGGCGACTGCAAGGCCCCTGCTGTCAGAATCACCTCGCGCGCCTGTACTTGCAACGTTTCCCGGCCGCGCAGCACCGAGACACCGGTGATGGCATTGCCGGTGGTCAGCAGCTTGAGTACGCGAGACTCTGTCCATAAGCTCAGGTTGGGGCGCACCCGCACGCTGGCATCCAGATAGCCGCGCGCGGCGGAGAAGCGCTCCTCGCCTTTCAAGGTAAACGCGGGGGGGAAATAGCCATCATCAAAGCGGGCATTTTGATCGTGGATATTGGGCAGGCCTGCCGCTTCCAGCGCCTGGGTGGCGGCCACGGTAAAGTCGCTCCAGTGGCGGCTATCCACCCGGCCAATCGGGATGGGGCCAGCGTTACCATGCAGGGGATCATCCCCGTAATCGGCATCGCGTTCGGTCTTGATGAAATATGGCAACACGCCTTGCCAGTCCCACCCATCGGCGCCCAGCGCCTGCCATTCGTCATAATCCCGGGGCAAGCCGCGGTTGGACACCACCATATTCACACTGGAGCCACCGCCCAGCAGGCGGCCCTGTTCATAAAACTGCGGCTCGCGCGTGATGCCCGGGTGCTCAGCGGCACGATGGATAGTCAGGTTGGGCCAGAAAAACTTGTCGCCAGACAGGCGTGGTAGCCAGGGACGCAAGCCATCATGGATTTCGGGAGGGATGTTGTTTTCGGGGGTATCAATACCCGCTTCAATCAATAAAACCCGGTTTTCGGGTCGGGCCGAAAGCCGGTTGGCAAGCACGCTGCCCGCCGTGCCGCCACCGACGATCACATAGTCAAAAATCGTATCTGTCATGTTACTTTTCCTAGAAATGCTGAGGGAAAACAGGCTTTGCTGCTCAGCCTGTTTTCCTCATGTCAGCAGACGGCTTCGCCTAGAACTCGAGCGTCAGGTTGGCGAAGGCGCTACGTGGCTGCAGCCGGTTGTAAGTCGGCGCAGCGTACAGGGCGCTGGAGGCATCGGCCGTCACCGTGCCGGCGTATGTCCCGGACAGGGCTTCCTTATCAAACAGGTTGTTGATGTTGAAGCTGATCAGGCTCTTCTTGATCAGCTTGCTGCCGATATCGAAGTAATAGCCCAGGTTGAGGTCCACCACGGTATAGCCGCCGATTTTCTGGGTGTTTTCCAGATCGCCGTAGAAGCTGCCGGTGTAACGGGCCAGCAGGTTGCTGTAGAAGCGACCATCGTCATAGCCAATGCCTGCCGACGCCAGATTCTTGGGGGTGTTGAAAAGCTGCTTGCCCTTGGTATCTGCCACCACGCCGTTCTGGGTGTAATCCTCATCCTGCTCGGCCTTCACATAGGTCCAGGCACCGCGGTAATTGAAGTTGTGTGGCAGCTTGCCGTTAGCCGACAACTCCAACCCCTGGGTCGCCACTTTTCCGGCGTTCAGGTAAGAGGTGGTACCCAGCGAGGTAAACGACACCTGGCGATTCTTGAACTGGTCGTAGAACACGGCTGCGCTCAGCAGAAGCTCAGGCGTGGTATAGCGCCAGCCGATTTCCTGATTCAGGGTGGTTTCCGGATTTTGCTGGCCCAGCGACTGGTTGCCATAGATAGAAGCCACGGCAGGCACCCGGATATTGGAGGTCACGTTGTAATACACCTGATTCTGCTGGTCATACTGGTAATCCAGGCTGAAGCTAGGCAAAAAGCGGTAGTAATCAGCGGAATTGGTAAATGCTGCACCGCTCAGTACACCGGCAACGTTCTCGCCTTCCAGCTCGGTGTGTTGCCAGGCCAGCGCCCCCTTCAGATTCCATTGCTGGGCAAAATTCCAGCTGTCCTGCACCCAGACTTTTTGCGTGGTGATCTTGCTGCGCTGATTGGTGAAATAGATGCCATTGCCATTCACATCGCGGATCACATTGCTACCGTCTATGCTGACCGACTTGCCATTGCCGTTAAGGCGTATCGCCGCCATCTGGTTGGTCGCGTGGGTGTAGTCAAACCAGGCGCCCACTTGCAGCACATTGCTTGAGCTGAGGTCAAAGTCGATTTTCTGCGACGAACCTATGCGGTACTGCGTGGGATATACCGCGCCAGCAAAGGGCTTGATATCCAGCAGATCGCCATCGCCGTTCACATCGGCATTCAGCACAGATTCCGGAACTGCCGATGCAAATACCGCCGCAGTACCCTCAGCCACACGCACGAAATAAGGGTCTACTTTCAGGTGTATGGTATCGGTCAGGTTGAATACACCATTCAAGCCATAGGTCTGGATCTTGAAATCGGCACGCTGCAGATTGGCACTGTTGGAATTCGCGCTTGAGATATCGGCTACGCCATTGGTACCGCCAAACGAGGAGTTAATGGCCGAGGAGTAATTCTGGCGATAATCCTGGCTTTGGTATTGGGCCAGGGTCGGGTGCGAGTAGCTATTGGTACGCATCAGGAACACAGAGAAGATGGCGTTGATGCTGTTGTTATTGCCCCACTCGTATTGCAGGTTACCTTCGTAACGGTTGGATTCCACTGCACCAGAGCCCTTGGTCCAGAGATCCCCCGTGGTACGCGACGCCGATACCCAGGCGGAAAGACCATTCTTCTCACCCAGATTGGCGCGCACAAAAGTACGACGCGTGTTGTTGCTGCCAAAGCCCTGCTTCACCAGCAGACCCGCTTCCTTGGTGGGCTTGACGGTCTGGATTTCGACGCTGCCGCCACTGGCGGTCAGGGTAGGCGCATTGATGGAGGCGCCGCCGTAGATCACGCTGATGGATTCGTAGTTTTCCGGATCGCCGAAAAAGTCGTTGTGCGGTGTCAGGTAGAGCGGGTCATTCAATGGAATGCCATTGCGGGTGATGCCGATCTGATCCTGGGAGAAGCCACGAATCGAGATATTGCCTTCGCTGATACCAGTGGCATCGCCACCGCTGAAATGCACGCCCGGGACATATTTCAACGCACCGGTGACGGCCGAGTCCAGGCCGACGAATTTTTCCAGCTGCGCTTTGGTCAGCGTGGCGCGCGACTCAGGCACGGTCTCGCTCTTGGCATCGGCGACGGTTTCCTGCACCTTGCCTTTGACGACAATCGCACCCAGGTCGGCCGACTTCTCGGTGGCGGCCTCGCCCTCCTCTGCGGCGACGGCCGGGCCACTCAGGAACAGCGCGCCATATACCGCCAGCGACAGTGCTTTCATCTTGGGTTTATTGATGGAACTTCGCGACATTACTTTTTTCCCCTTGGTAAATAATCAAAACAACTAAAACAGCCATGCCGCTGCTGCGGCCTTGCATGCCTTAGGGGTTGGCAACATGCGTGCCGGGGAAATGGGTCAAACGGGTTTCCAATTCAAAAATGTTACTCAGCCGTAAAGGCATGACGGGCGGGGAGGCCGATGAATTTACTCCCGGGCGTTGCGTATCAGTCCGTGGCGTTTCAGCAGGTTGTATACCGAGGACAAGGGGACAGCCCGCCCCAGATAGGCATCCAGCCGCCGTTTGATATCCAGCGCCGTCGGCAGGCAATCGGCGCTGCGCTGAATATAGGGCGCAAGAAAAATGGCCTCTTCTTCAGGCGTCATGTTCTGCCTTTTTCGGCCGCCTCGAACCGGAGCGCGCTCTTCGCCATCCTTGAGTGGCATGCGGCGCAACTGCGTAACGCGGCTTAGCGAAACCCCGAGCAGACCCGCGGTCTGCAAGAGGGTCATGCCGTATTTTTCTGGCAGCAATATGGCTTGCGCCTGTTTCAGCTGCTTCATGCATTTGGTGCGGCGAAGAATGCGCTCCGCCTGTCGCCAACGTTCTGTGTTGGATTGAATTCGTCTCACAAATGACATCCCCGACATAAGCTTTGAATTGGAAAGTGGCCGTTGGCCCGCCTACCTGCCTCGCGAAAACTGGTGGTATGGCAACAAGACAAGTTGCGCTAGCAACAGCACGGCAAACAGCTGGCAGGCGCAATCAGGTGAAATAAGGGGACAAGGAGAAGCCGGCGGGAGAATGCCGGCAGCATGTGATCATGCCGCGCCACAGGATGGGCAGCAGCTGGCACGCGCGAACGCGCCATCGGTGTTGGAGCGGCCCACCATAGACCGGCCAGGGCGCTGTCAGGCAATCCTTCGTACATTGTCATGCGCCCGCTCCAGCGGCAGGGGGTCAATCCAGGCAGCGATGTCGATATCCTGTTCGATGAAGTGATGCTCCAGCAGGAACTGCTTGGCGATGGTGAGGCCGTCGATGGCTTGCTGGTTCAGCGTGATCACCAGATTCTGGTGAAAGTCAGGCCCCAGTACTTTATCAAGCCAGGCCTCCGACCAGCCGGTTTCATGGCCGATCAGGCGCAGGCTTTCTTCGCGGTTCTTTTTTGCCCACAGGCCGGCAGTCACGACTTGCCGTAAAAAACGCTCCACCACATCCGGATGCTGGGCAATGGTGTCGGCGTTGACGGTAAGGGGCCGCGGCGCACAGTTGCTGATGCGAATATACGGGTCAGGATGAAAGCCGAGATCGAACACAATATGCGCGCCCAGCAGATGGGTGATTTCAGCGCCGCGCACGTCCTTGACGTAAATCGCATCCACTTCGCCGCGCACCAGGGCATACACCTCATTGACATAGCCGTGTCGCGCATGGCCCCAGCCACCGGGCCGATCAATATCATTCACGGTGATATAAGCCGAATCCGGCAGCTCAACCACTTCAATATCGCGCAGACCGAGACCCGCCTGTTCCAGCGCCACATAAAAAGCCCGTAGCGCGGCCGCGCGGTTGTAGTCGCTGGCGATCTGGTGGATGGGAATACCGACCTTGCGGTCCTTGAGATCATGCGCCGTGCGTATGCCGGAACCGGGCAGCGTGATGATGGCTTGGTATTCGTCAGTCCAGCTGATGCCGATCACGCGCGTATCGCTGCCATTGGCCTTGGCCCAGATGGCAGGCGTATTGCCGCCCTGCCGAAAGAGATTGGGCAACCGGTGGTCAAAGTGCGAGACCAGGTCGGACGGTTTGTCCGACTCGATCAGCGAGCGTAGCGGGATATCCCCGGCAAACTCCCGCTCCAGCAATCCCAGTTGTATCGCCAACCCCAATGGCGTGGGAACAGGAGAGCGGGTGTAGGTAAACTCGGTGGTGTAGGTCATGGTGAATTATTGTTGTTATGAAATGGATGTTGTTATGCAGGCTGTTTACTCGCTGGCGACTTTGCGCCAGCGGAAAAGATAAGCCGTGATGCGATACAGCACAAAGGTCAGCAGATACCCGACGACACCGATCAATATGGTCACCACTACCAGGATATCCATGCGGGAGGCCATTTCGGCATTCATCATCAGATTACCCAGGCCAGCCCCGGCATTGAACAGAATCTCGCTGCCTATGGTAGACAGCCAGGCCATGGCCAGCGCGAATGACACACCGGTAAAGATATTGGGCAAGGCAGCGGGCAACAGGATATGCCGGAACTGCTGGGCACGGCTCAGTTTGAGCACGTTGCCCACTTCGAGAAATTTGCCATCGACCTGACGCAGGCTTTCATAGGTGGCCAACACCAGTGGGAAAAACGCCGACAGGCACACGATAAACAGCTTGGCGGTATCTCCATTGCCCAGCCACAGGCTGAACACCGGCACCAGACCCATGAGTGGCACCTGACGCAGAATATGGTACAGCGGCCCCACCGAAGTATCGATGAATCTGGAACTGGCCATGGAAACGCCCAGCACCAGGCCAAACGAACCACCGATGGCAAGCCCGGTCAGCGCCCGCTGCAAACTGGCCGCCAGATTGACCTGAAGGTCACCACTGGCGATCAGCTCGCGCAGGGCGTCCTGCATTTGCGACAGCGACGAAAAAGCATAGGCAAACGAGGCGCCGCGAGTGGACATATATTGCCAGCCCAGGAGCAGGAGTATTGGCAGGATAAGGCCGACCGCGCGACGGCCCAGGCCTATCCGGGAAAACAAAGAAGAAATTGAACGCATGACTACCTACTCCTCAGGCAACGCGCCAGCGCACCAGATGGGCTTCGCCCCATTTAAAACTGCGATCTATGCAAAAACCGATCACGCCTGTCAGCACGACGCCGACCAGCACAATATCCAGGCGGAACATATCGCGCCCCATCTGCATCATCTGCCCAAGGCCACTATCCGCCACCAGCAGCTCGGCCGCCACCAGCACGGTCCATGAGCGGGCAAACGCAATGCGCAAACCCGTCAGTACCGGCGGGAAAATCGCCGGGATAATGACTTTGCCATAGAGTGTGGTCCAGGGCAGCTTGTATACCCGCGCCACTTCCAGGTAGTTAACAGAGACACCGCGGGTAGCTTCATAGGCCGCCAGTGCCACCGTGAAGAACGAGGCCTTGATGACAATGGCAATCTTGAAGCTTTCATCCACCCCCAGCAGCAGGATGAAAATCGGGATCAGCGCGATGGTGGGAATCTGGCGTATGCCATGAAACAGCGGAGCGCACAGCGCCTCCACGTTTTTGGACAGGGCCATCAGGATGCCAAACAACAGCCCGGCCGATGCCCCCAGGCTGTAACCAAATGCCAGACGCGACAGGCTTTTGCTGAGATGCTCCTGCAACTCACCGGATGCCAGCAGCTCCTGAAAGGTACTGGCGACTTCCAGTGGCGATGCCAGCAGCTGCGGGGAAATGAGCTGCAGGTGACTGACCCAGCCCCATAGCAGCACCAGCAGCACGGGCGATACAAACGCTGCCAGCTTGAGCTTGCGATAATGCACGCGCCCGGCCACACGATTAAGGCCAATGGCGGCCCGAATACCGATACTCATTTGCCTGCGCCCGCTATTCTGCGTTGGTTAATACAGCAAGCCGGGTAATGCCTGCCCGCTCAATCGCGGCCATGACCTTGGCCACCGTGCCGTAATTCACCGACTCGTCCGAGCTCAGGTGCAAGCTCAGGTCTGGGTCGGCAGCGTGCAATGCTTTCAGCTCGCGCTCGACATCAGCCACCGCCAGCTCGCGCTTGTCGATAAACACCTTGCCCTGGGCATCCACACTCAGGCTTACCGCTTTTTTCTGCTCGGCAGGCTGAGTGGGTGCGGTTTTTGGCAGATTGACCGTAATCGCGTTATTCAGCACGGGAATGGTGACGATAAAAGCCACCAGCAACACCAGCATCACATCCACCAGCGGTGTGATGTTGATTTCGCTCAATACCTCATCGGCGTCGTTACTTGTAGAGAATGCCATTATGCGAATGCCTCTTTCTTGATATTGACCACAGACGATGCCACGTCGGGCTTGTTGCTGTTGCGGAACGATACCTTGCGTGACAGGTTGATGAGGTCAGCGGCGAAATCATCCAGATCGCCACTTGCCAGCTTCAGGCGGCGGGTAAAAAAGTTATAGGCCAGCACGGCAGGCACGGCAACCGCAATACCCAGGCCCGTAGCAACCAGTGCTTCACCGATAGGGCCGGCCACCACTTCCAGACTGGCAGTGCCAAGACGACCGATATCGGTCAGCGCGTGCATGATGCCCCACACCGTGCCAAACAGGCCGACAAACGGTGAGGTGCTGCCAATGCTGGCGAGGATGGCCAGACCGCTTTCCAGGCTGCGACGCTCTTTCAGGATCTGCTGGCGCAAGGAACGCTCCAGCAAGTCCTGACGCTCGCCGCTGTGCTCCAGGTCATGCTGCCCTGGGGTATCGGCATCGCGCAGGGCATTGAAACCTGCCTGTGCCACGCGGGCGGCTGGGCCATTGAAGTCGTTGATTTCCGCCGCGGAGAGTAAATCCGGCGCCGCCCAGAATGCCTTCTTGTAACGTTTGTTCTGATAGCCGGCGCGGAAATTCTGCACGCCTTTCACCGCCAGCAGCGTCCAGGTGACAACAGAAAATGCGACCAGTGTCCAAAGCACACTATCGACGATGAGGGAGGTTGATGAACTGATTGCCATAATGATTTCCTTAACTTAACAATATTTAATTTAGCGATATTTAATAAATGCGTAACCTGGCGACCAACTTACTTGGCCAGCCGGAATTCGATAGGCACGGTGGCCCAGCCATCCACCGGGGTGCTGCCGCGCTTGGCGGGGGCAAATACCCAGTTTTTGACGACTTCGAGGGCCGCTTCATCCAGTGTCTTGCGGCCGCTGGATTGCTTCACCTCCACAGCACCCGGCTTGCCGCTTGCCAATACGCGCACACGCAGAATGACCTTGCCCTCCCAGCCTTGACGCTGGGCAAACGCGGGATACTCGGGTGGCGGATTGTGCAGATAACCGGCATAGCCCACGGCCTCGGTCAGTGGTTCTTCCTTGGGCGCAGGTGGTGCAGGCGGTGGCGTAGGTACGGCCTGCACGGGCTCAGGTGTATGCTGCGCCGTGGTGTTTTCCTGCACGGTCATGTCGCTGGGTTTGATATCCGGCTCGGCCGGCGCCGTTTTCAAGGCCTGCACTGGCTTGGCTGGCTGCGGCTTGCGCTCAACCTTGGGTGGTGGTGGAGGTGGCGGCTCGATTTTCTTTTCAGGCTCAATCTTGGGCGCTGGCTTGATAAATTCGACGACCACTTCTTTGGGCGCAGGTGGCTTGGGCGGCACACGTTGGGATTCCAGATAGGCCGAAATACCAACAACATGGGCGATCACCACCAGCGCGACGATGCCGCTGTTGCGTTGTGTCAGCCACTTGCCGGAGCTTTCCAGCTGCTCCAGGGCACGATTGCGGTAGAGCCCGAAACGCTCGCCGCCATCCGAGACGGCACGCGCCACAGCGTCTTTAAGAACCGATAAATTTTCTTCAATGTCCGGCAAGGCGCCGAGCTTTGTGTAACTTGACGGGTAACTCGGCTGAGAATTCGAAAGACTAGACATGACCTTTCTCCTTTCGATAAGTAATGGGTGGATTGCGCATCAAATAAAATCGCTCAATACATCATCGCGTATGCGTTGAAACTCGCTCGCCGAGCGTATGCGCGGACGTGGCAGCTTCACCGGGACAATGCGTTTTATACGGCCAGGGTGTGATGTCATCACCACAATGCGGTCGCCCAGGAACACGGCTTCTTCCACATCATGGGTGACAAGCACCGTGGTTAATCCTTCTTGCTCCCACAGGCGCTGCAATTCGTGTTGCAGCTTCATGCGGGTCAGCACGTCCAGCGCGCCAAATGGCTCATCCAGCAACAAGAGCTGGGGCCGCAACACCAGCGCGCGGGCGATGGCAACACGTTGTGACATGCCGCCTGAAATCTGGTGGGGATAGGCTTTCTCGAAGCCGGTCAGCCCCACGGTGGCAATCTGCGCCTTGACGCGGGCATGGCGCTCTTCCTGCGAAACATTGGTCGCCGAAAACGCCAGCAGAATGTTTTCTTCCACGGTCAGCCAAGGGAACAGGCGATGCTCCTGAAACACAATGCTGCGATCGAGCGACGTACCGGAGATACGCTGGCCCTGATACACGATATTGCCCTGGTACTGCGCATCCAGGCCGGTAATCAGGCGCAGCAGCGTGGATTTGCCGCAACCACTGGCGCCGACGATGGAGACAAACTCGCCAGAACGGATATCCAGCTGGATATCATCCAGCACCTTGAGCGGCTCGCCATGCAGGAGGTAGCTTTTGGATACATGATCCAGCTGTAGCGCATAGGACGCAGGCTGCTGCTCTACCTCATCTTTTGGCTCTTCACTCCGCCTGAAATCGATTACTGCCCTTGTCACTGCCATGCCTGCCAACCTCTTTTTCAATGCCGCATCGTATTGCGACCTAATGTCTGTTTACCCATGACTGTTTATTCCAAAACAGCATGAGCATGAATGTCTATATGACTATGCAAGGCATATGCCAGCCATAGGTATGTATTTTTTATTGTTTATTTTCAGCTATTTACCAAAACCATCCATCCCATAAAAAAATCAACTGTTGCTCAGGCAACAGCAAATACGGTGGCTTTTGTTTCCCCTGCAACAGCCAAGAAAAAAGCCGTCTTGCGACGGCTTGTTGTTAGTTCCTGGCTTGAGCCACATTCACCGGAGGCGGCGCAGAGCGCGCCACCCAATAGTGCTCTATCCCCAGATCCTTGAGTGCCTGATTCACAAATCGCGGGTTCAGCAGTTGCTGGACACTCACCTCATTGCGGATCAAGCCCGAGCTTTTGGCGTAGGCAGCCAGGCGTTGATAATGGGCGGTGAGAACGCCGTCATACACGGGCGACCAGCGGTCTTTCCATGGCACGGCATCACTTTCGTAATCACGGCGAACCACCGACTCCGGCTGCACCTGGCTCAGGTAGTCCTTGATGTATTTATCGCGATTGGCTTCCTGCGATGCCCAATAGCTGGTTTTGACATAAGCATTCACTACCAGCTGGGTAATTTCCGGGTATTTGTTCACAAAGTCGTTTGTCGCCCAGATACCGCCACGCAGCTTTTGATCCGTGAGCGAGGTCTTAGTGGACCAGATAATGCGACCGACACCCTTATCCTGCAGGTTGTAGGCATCATTCAGGCTGAAAAAGCCATCTACCGTACCGCTGGCAAGCGCAGCGGCGCCGACTTGCGGATTGACGTTCACAATCTTGAAATCCTTGAGGGTCAGCCCTTGTGAAGCGGCAAGGCTGGCAAAGGTGGCTTCCCATGGGCGGCCACGATGCAATGCAATGCGTTTGCCCTTGAGATCAAGAATGCTCTTGGCCGTGGAGTTGGCGGGCACCACCAGATAGGAATTGCCATTGCTGCCCCAGGGCGCCACCAGTTGAACAACCGGCTTGGCCGCATTGAGGATAATCGGTGGCAAATCGCCATAGGCAGCAAAATCAATGGTGCCGTTGGCAAAGGCTTCATTGATGATAGGACCGACCCCGGAGTGCGAGGCTGGCACCCACTCCAATTTGATGCCTTTTTTGGCCAGGCTTTGTTCAAGGCCGCCTTCATTGTTGACGGCATCCACGCCCATGTAGGACGTCTTGCCTGCCAGGTTATAAGCCACCACGGCAATACGCACCACCTTCGGTGCTTCTTCTGCCACGGCCTGCTGGGCGACAAATGCCCAGAATGCCGCCACACTTGCTGCCAGTATCGCCAGGCGATACACCACATTCACTTTCATTACCTGCTCCTTAATTCATTCATTTGGGACAATGCGCCCACTACGCTCAGGCTGCTTTTCGCTCAGCTTGCAGCCAGCCGATGGCGGTCTCCAGTGGGCCTCGGTCTATCCAGGCATCGAGATCAAAGTCGCGATCCAGCAGCCCATGGATCAACATGAAGTTCTTTTGCTGCTGGAAGAGATGAACCCGCTGCTCGGACAAATCGGGGGCCAGACTAAGATGGAATTGATCCCCGTAGGCTTGCTGAACGCCGATACCGCCAGAGCGCGTCTCCCCTTCCAGCACCTTGCGCACCCCTTCCAGATTGGTTTTTGCCCACTCGGATGCGCGCAAGGATTGATACAGAAAGCGCGCGACCAGCTCTGGATGCTCCTGCAGCAGTTGCTCATGGACAGTGATCGGGCGCGGCGTGCCGTTATTCACGCGGTACTGCAGGTCCGGGTAGGTATCCAGATTGATACCAACGACCACACCCTGCCGCTGTGCGGCCTCTACTGCAGAGGCTCCTTTCACATACACGGCATCCACCTTGCCCGCCGCCAGTTGCTCGATACCGGCCCACAAGCCGCCCAGATCTTCACGCCCACCTTGTCCGGAGCCCACTTCCACCAGCTGCACATCATCCAGCGTCAGTCCGGCGATTTTCATCGCGCCCTTGTACCCATGCAGGCTCATGCCGCGCGCAATGCTGCTGCCGCGAATGTGGTCGTGCAGGGGATGCTCTATGAAGGCGGGCAATGCCAGACGCAGCCCCTTGAGATGAGCGGGTTCGCTAATCCCTGAGTCGGGCCGTACCAGGATGGTTTGCCATTCATCAATCCAGGTGAGGCCGATCAGCCGTGTAGGCGCCCCCTGTGCCCGCGCTGCGATCGCCAGCAGATTGCCGCCCTCGCGAATCAGCGTGGGCAGCTGGTGATCGTAATGATGACGCGCCAGCTCGCGATGATCCTGCAAGGTGGAAAGGACAATGCCATCCGCGGCAAACTCGGATTCCAGCCAGCCCAGCTTGTGGGCGAGACCGGTGGCAGTGGGCACCGGGCAACGGGTGAGCCAGAGCCGGTCTATGGCTTGTGCAGTGGTTGAGCTCACGGATATCCCCTTAACCTGCTGCCTGAAGACTGGCAGGTGCACTGTCATTGGCAGGCACCAATCCCAGCGCCTTGGCCTGGTCATAAATCTTGGCCATCTTCCACTGCTGGGTCAGCACGCCAGGACCGTAATCACGCGAGCCGCCGAGGGAATCGGCCAGACTTTGAATCAATGCGCCCTCTTCCAGCAGCAGAATGAATTCGGCCAGCTTGCGCAGGCCTTGCTTGCCCCAGACGGTTGAACCGCCATTGGCTTCCAGAATCGCGGTGTTGTGGGGGTTCAGGCGAATCTGATCCAGAATGAAATCGACTTCCTGCTGACGACGGTCGATATAGATCGGGATTTCACGAATCAGGTTAAAACGCTGCACCGGCACGTAACGGATAGGCAAAGGCCGGTGTGCCTGCGCCCATGCGCCCAGATAAGGGGAATGCACGTGGGAAATCGAGGTGACATCCGCATGTTGCTTGAACAGCTTGTTGTAACGGGTATTGCCCAGGCCGCTTTTGCCGATGACGACATTGCCATCAAAATCCACCACCAGCGCTTCCAGCTTTTTGCCCTTGTTGAAAGGCCCGCCGTAATTGACGATCACCAGTTGTTCCTGGCCTGGCACACGCTCGACAAAACCTACCGTGCCATTGGCCGTGATGGTTCCGGTCTCGCGGAACACATCAAATGCCAATTGCGACTCTTCCAGCACGCTTTGTACAAAATCGTCCAGCTCTCTTTTTGCTTCAACAGCGATCACGCTCATTTTTTTGCCCTCTACGTTGGTATATGTATTGCATCCAATGATGCATAAACAAGCAGGGGCAAGAGCTATGCCAAAAAGAACCAGCACAGCATGATTAATTTTAATTGTTTAAATTCATTGACCTATGAAACACACACTGCCTTTACCCAGGTGGACATGATCAAGCAAGTGTTGGCAGGCAAACATCTGTAAACACAAGACTGTTGCCTGACCACCACTTTTTACATGCCTTAATTTGCATGAGCCTGAATAAGATATAACCATATCTTATATTGGTATAATGTGATATTAGTGGAAATGTTAATAACATTTAGCTATATTGCGCACTGCAATTTACCAAAGAGAGCGTCATACAATGCGAACTCAATTATGGGACTATGACCTGGAAGACGACGAGCCCACTCAGCCACCAAAAGGGGCCGAGCACGTCATCACGCACCCAAATCCATCCTCTGTCAGCTTGTCCATCCGGGCCAGCGCCCTGGTATTCAGCGATCCAAAATCGCAACAGCTGCTGAGAATGATAGAGCGCGTAGCCAAGAGCGATGCCACCGCATTGATTATTGGCGAAACCGGCACCGGCAAGGAACTGATTGCGCGCCAGATGCACGCGCTCAGCGAGCGCAAACATGCGCCTTTTCAGGCCGTCAATTGCGGCGCATTCTCTGAAACGCTGGTAGAAAGCGAATTATTCGGTTACGAACGCGGCGCCTTTACCGGTGCATCGCAGTCCAAAATCGGCTGGTTTGAATCTGCCAATGGCGGCACGCTGTTTCTGGATGAAATCGGCGACTTGCCACAATCCACCCAGGTAAAACTGCTGCGCGTATTGCAAGAGCGTGAAGTGGTGCGGGTAGGCGCGCGCAAAGCCATCCCGATTAATGTACGGCTGATTGCCGCCACCAATGTGGATTTGGAAGAGGCCGTGCGTGCCGGCCGCTTCCGCGAAGATCTTTACTATCGCATCAAGGTCGTGCCCATCAACCTGCCGCCATTGCGCGAGCGCCGTGGCGACATCCTGCCACTGGTGGAACACTTCCTCAATGTATACAAGGAAAGACTCCAGACTGCTGCGCCCCAACTGGCCCCGGAAACCATCCGCGTGATGCTCGAATACCCCTGGCCAGGCAATATCCGCGAGCTGGAAAACGTGATTCACCGTGCATTGCTGGTCTCGAACACCAACACCCTGCAACCGCACGACCTCAACCTGCCGCACTCCCTGCTGCAACGCGAGGAACACGCGGCCCGGCCGCATCATCCCGCCAAACCTGCCAAGCCCTCCGCTGGTCAGAGCAGCGAGGTTTCCACCTACCCACTGGAAACGGTGTTTTATGAGTTATTTCAGGAATCACCGGACAAGCTGTTCGACATCGTCAACAACCTGCTGGTGAGCAAAGCCTATGATTTTTGCCATCATAATCAGGTACATACCGCGAGATTGCTTGGTATCAGCCGGAATATTCTGAGGGCGAGACTCAAGGAATTGGGGTTGATTGAGTAGTAATCGACCCCACCACCAAGAAAGATATACTCTCATTCTAAATACACTTTCTCGTTTTCTAGTGAAAACGAGAAAGTGATTCTATTTTTCATAATGTTATCAACAGCACCCTCTTGGTACACGCTAGTAGGATTGCTCCAAGGTCAACGGTAAGTTACATGAAAATTCAAAAAAATGAATTTTTCAGCTAACTAGCGGAAACCCCGAGTAACTCATCTCCTCGGGATACCAATACGTCATGAATACCTCCTGAATCAACGAAAAAATTCTCAAACCTACGTCAATGTGGCAAAATTTGACGCTTCGTCAATCAGCACCCAGCACCTCTCTTTTGCCCCGTATCCACCGCGCTTGCATAAGATTTCACGCACGGTGCGGTCAGCCAACAAAAATTACGCGAGTATGGTGAACAAGGACCCTAGACTTCTCAAAGAAATAACGCAGAGCAATATGAAACTGCACTAAAACGGTTTAACGAAAAATCTTCGCGTGTTTTTTAGTGCTTTTTGAGGTGCGCGTGTAATTGACTATACCGATATAGCTTGACGTTTTTATGGAAAGAAAATAATGAACAGGGTTGCATTAATCACAGGCGTAACCGGGCAAGACGGGGCGTATCTGGCAGAGTTACTGCTCAACAAAGGCTACATCGTGCATGGCATTAAACGTCGTGCTTCGTCATTTAATACAGCTCGCATCGACCACTTGTACAGAGACCCTCATGAAGAGGGCGTCCGCTTCTTTCTTCACCATGGTGACCTGACAGACTCAAGTTGTTTGATCCGTATTATTCAGCAGGTACAACCTGATGAAATTTATAATCTTGCCGCACAGAGCCATGTCGCCGTGTCTTTCGAAGAGCCGGAATACACAGCAAACTCAGATGCTCTAGGCGCTCTAAGAATATTAGAGGCTATACGTATTCTGAAGTTGGAAAATAAAACGCGTTTCTATCAAGCATCCACTTCTGAACTTTATGGGCTAGTACAGGAAACACCCCAAAAAGAGACCACCCCTTTTTACCCACGATCGCCTTATGCAGTTGCCAAGCTATATGCTTATTGGATCACGGTTAACTACCGCGAGGCATATGGCATATTCGCTTGCAATGGCATCCTCTTCAATCATGAGTCGCCTGTACGCGGCGAGAATTTTGTAACTCGCAAGATTACTCGCGCATTATCACGCATCAAACTCGGCCTGCAAAAACAACTGTATCTTGGCAACCTAGATGCCAAACGAGATTGGGGACATGCTCGGGATTATGTAGAAGCGCAGTGGTTAATATTACAACAGGAACTTCCTGAAGACTTTGTAATTGCTACAGGTGTTCAATACAGCGTTCGCGACTTTGTAAACATTGCCGCGACAGAATTAGGAATGCAGCTCCAATGGGAGGGTAACGGCGTTGATGAAAAGGGATATGACATTAATGGCAATTGTATAGTATCTGTTGATCCACGCTATTTTCGTCCAACAGAAGTAGAAACACTACTGGGTGATGCATCAAAGGCTAGAAACAAACTGGGCTGGCAGCCTAAAACTTCATTCCAGGAATTGGTTAAAGAGATGGTCAAAGAAGATCTGGAAACAGCTAAACGTGATGAGCTAGTAAAAAGTCACGGATACCATACCAATATTTTTCACGAGTAAAACTACGTGACCCTAGGAAGGAATTTGATTGCCGGATTGGCCAACTCAAGTTGGTCGGCCCTAATAGCTTTGGCATCAATACCGTTCTATCTCAAATATTTAGGAGTAGAAGCTTACGGAATCATCGGATTTTTTGCGACCATGCAAGCGCTCCTTCAATTGCTTGACATGGGAATGGCGCCAACGATAAACCGTGAAGTCGCTCGCTGCACAGCCGCTGGAAAACTCAAGGAAGCCACCAATCTACTACATTCTCTTGCAATCATTTATTGGTTAATAGCTGGAGCAATAGCATTATCGTTTGTGGCATTTGCTCCATTAATCGCAAAATTTTGGCTGAAATCACAGACTTATTCGGTCGAAACAGTTTCCAATGCGATTATGTATATGGGATTGGTTGCGGCTTGTCGTTGGCCCATAGGGCTATATCAAGGTGCATTAATGGGCTCACAGCGCATCGTCCTCTCAAGCTCAATCAATATGACGATGATAACTATAGGCAATGTTGGTGCTATTGTGGTCATCGCATTTATATCCCCCACCCTCACAGCGTTCTTCACCTGGCAAGCCATCACCAGCATATCTCATGCTTTTATAATACGATATGCCGCATGGAAAATCATAGGATCAACCCAAAGAAAAAAATTTGATTATTCTTCATTAAAAAATATATGGAAATTCACAGCTGGAATGAGTGCAATTTCTTTAATGGGGATGATATATACACAACTCGACAAAATAATATTGAGCAAATTTCTAGATTTAGAACAATTTGCCCACTACATGCTTGCTTCGACTGTAGTTAATGGATTATATCTTCTAATAACCCCTGTCTATAATGCAGCTTATCCACAATTCTCAAGCATGGTAGTTTCCGGAGATCGAGATTTAATATTACAGAAATTCAGGCTATATACTCGAATAGTATTAGTTTTTCTAATCCCCGCAGCCGTGTTACTAATCGCATATCCGGAAAATATTATTGAAATCTGGACTGGAAACTTAAAAATTGCGAATTCCGTAGCCCCAATAATTTCCCTACTTGCAGCAGGAGTAACCTTGAATGGGATAATGATGATTCCACATGCACTACAACTAGCATACGGAATGACTCGCCTTCCCATTATTATTAATGGCGTACTTATGATTTTTATATTGCCACTTATAATATATCTATCCCTGTCTAGAGGTGCTATTGGTGGAGCACTAGCATGGTTAGTAATGAATATATCTTATGTGATTTTCAGCACTTGGCTGACCAATAAAAAGGTTCTGCACGGCAAAGCGGTTGCGTGGGTAACTAAAGACGTAGCTTTACCAATACTCATAGTAGCGTTGATCACAGTTTTAATTAAGATCACAGTAATCAACTTAAACCTTTCGACATATGGAAGTTTAGCAACCGGCATTATTTCTTCAATATGTTTTTTTATAGTAGCGCTCCACCTAACACCTGAGCTTAGCATTCCTATTAAAAAAACCTTTCATCGATATATATTAAATGTGAATGAAGGCAAATGAAATGGATTCTGAAAAACATAGAGAATTTAAGTCAATAGGAATTAGAAAATACATTTTGTGTATTAAGCTGATAACTAAAGCGTTCCTCCTATATATATATAATCACTGGCTTACGTTTTTCCCTATTTATTTTGTGAGAAAGCAATATTTAATACACGCCATAGGAGTAAAGGTAGGAAAAAAAAGCTTCATCCATATGGGATGCTTTTTCTATCCAAATAAAATTGAAATTGGAGACAATTCTGTAATAGGGAGATATTGTCATCTACTTGGCGATATCACTATCAAAAACAATGTTTCCATAACTGCACAGACTTATATTTTTAGCCTAACACATCAGAAAGACTCAAGATCTTTTGAAACTGTTAACTCGCCAGTCTTAATAAATGATTATGTATGGACAGGAGCAAGGGCAATGATATTGCCGGGGGTAACTCTAGGGAGAGGTGCGATCATTGGTGCTTGTTCAGTAGTAACAAAAGACATCCCAGACTGGGATATTGCAGTTGGGTCTCCTGCAAGAACCATAGGGAAAAGAAATAACAATGTCGATTACACTTTAGAATATATTCCTTATTTTGAATAAATTATCTACACATCAATCAATAACTGCGAGATAAAATCTTCAGTCATGAAAAAAAATATTTCAATTCTTGTTTTATTACCTGTTATCCCATTCCCCCCGGATGACGGTGGGAAAATAGCGAGCTATACGTTTATCGAGCAGCTTAGAAATAAATACGACTTTACAGTTCTCATGCCATCAAACAACCGTAATGATGTGCAAAATTTAAGCGCTCTCAAAGAGCATTGGAAAAATGTAAACATCCTTTCTACTGAGGCTCCTCATAGAAATATAACCTGGTTCTTTTCTCGTCTTGTTAAAAAACTATTTTACATATTGAATCGAGTTATATTCAAAAGATCAATTTTTGATGACCCGCATTTACTTTATCCCTTTCTTGATTGCAATCCGGGATACTTTCATGCACTTAAGAAAATTGTAGATGCAAATCATTTTGATTTTGACTTGATACAGGTTGAATATGCTCAGAATCTTTCATTAGTCAACTGCCTGCCATCTACTATAAAAAAAGTTTATGTTGAAGTAGAGTCCCGATATTCTTTACTTGCAGATCATACTTTAATTGGTAACTCAGATAAATCTGACTACTATAACTTTATTATTGAGAATGTTAAAGCGACAGAAATAGCTCTGCTAGCTAAATATGATGCAATAATTAGTTACAGCAATGACGATCAAGAAAGATTAAAAAAATTACTCCCAGAAAAGCCTATATACGTATCACCCCTCAATTTAATAAACGATCCAGTCATGATAGATTATGGCCGTGAAGATTTCTCCGTGGATAAATTGGTCTTTATTGGTCACGAGAGCCACCTGCCTAACAAGGATGCAGTAGAGTGGTTTATTGAAGAAATACTTCCTAAACTTTCGAAATTTGATATAAAGTTTTTTGTATTGGGAAGATGGTCTAAATCTTTTGTTTCAAAATTTAAACATGATAACCGCGTTGTATTTACGGGATATGTAGACGACATAAATAGTTATATAAAAAACAGTATTAATGTCGTCCCCATTCGACTTGGAGGGGGTGGTTTACGATTAAAAGTTCTGCTTTCTATCGGCAATGGCATCCCAGTAGTGACTACAGACAAAGCTGCTTTTGGATTTGGATTTTCTCATGGCGTGAATGGCATGATAGCTAATAATCCTACGGAATTCTCTAATGCTATAGCAAGTTTGCTAGAAGATCCCAAATTAGCTAGTACTCTCTCAAAAAATGCTTACAATTTATATATTGAGAACTTCAGCGTTCAATCAACAACTCATATACGCGATGAAATTTATCAAAACATAGCTCGTAGCCCTTCCGAGGTAGGGTAAGGCATATGAAATCTGCTTTAATTACAGGCGTCACCGGTCAGGATGGAAGTTATTTGGCTGAACTTCTGATAAGCAAGGGATACCGAGTGATTGGTGGCGTCAGAGATATAGCTAAAGCTGAGCGCGCAATTAATGAGACTATTCGCAGAAATGTTGAATTAGTCGAGTGGGATGTTTTTGATCAGGAAAAAATCGCGCATGTCTTGAGGAAGTACAAGCCCAGAGAAATTTACAACCTTACCGCCATGTCTTCTGGCTCCGGGATGTATGACGATCCTGTATTGATTAGTGAGGTAAACGGTATAGCGGTAACGCGACTATTGGAAGCTATCAAACGTGTAGACCCTACCATGCGTCTATGCCAAGCCTCTAGTAGAGAAATTTTTGGCGACCCAATTGAGAGCCCTCAATCTGAGTCAACAGCGACAATACCTCGAAGCCCATATGGTGCAGCGAAACTGTATGCTGACTCGATGATCAAGATTTATCGCAAGCACTATTCTATCTTTGCGTGCTCGGCCATCTTGTTTAACCACGAAAGCCCTAGACGTGGACTAGGATTTGTAACTCGCAAGATTTCGCATGAGGCTGTAAAAATCAAGTTAGGCTTGGCAAAAGAACTACATCTGGGCAACCTGGATGCAAAACGCGACTGGGGTTTTGCCAACGACTTCGTGCGAGGCATGTGGTTAATGCTTCAGCAGGAAACCGCAGATGATTTTGTGCTTGCGACTGGAGAAATCCATACTGTGAGAGAGTTTTGCGAGCTTGCTTTTAGTCATTTGGGGCTGGCTTATCAAGAATATGTTCGTGAAGATATTGCAGCATTTCGTCCGAATGAACAAAGCCCTTTAGTTGGATCAGCAGCAAAAGCGCGCAAAGTCCTTGGCTGGGTGCCAGAAACAGGGTTCAAGGAATTGGTTCACAAAATGGTGGACGCTGACTTGCACCATCTAACGCATTGTATTAACGAATAATTAAGGCTTAGCGAATGTATAAGAAAATAGAAAAGTGCAGGATTTGTGGGAATTCACATCTTGAACAGGTATTAGATCTTGGAGATCAGATGCTTACTGGTGTATTCCCAAAGCAAATTCACGCCCAGATCACTTCGGGCCCTCTGAGATTGGTAAAATGTACTGGTACCGAGGATGTTTGTGGGCTACTACAAATGGAGCACTCATATGACCTGGGTGAAATGTATGGAGAAAACTACGGATATCGATCGGGCCTGAATGCAAGTATGGTAACTCACCTGAATAATAAGGTGAAACGCATCCTTGATCTTGTGTCCTTAGGTGAAGGGGACTTGGTTATTGATATTGGTAGTAATGACAGCACCACATTACAAGCTTATCCTTCCAATGGCCCTTTATTGGTTGGTATTGATCCAACCGGGATCAAATTTCACACCTTTTACCCCCCCCATATACAACTAATTCCAGATTTCTTTTCATCAAAACTTATTACTACTAGGTTTCAAGATAAAAAAGCAAAAGTAATCACCTCTTTTTCCATGTTTTATGACTTAGAGGACCCAATGGGGTTCATGCAACAGGTCTATGACGTGCTAGCCGACGACGGAATCTGGGTTTTTGAACAAAGCTACATGCCAACCATGCTAGAAACAAACTCGTATGACACGGTTTGCCATGAACACCTTGAGTTTTATGCTTTACGACAAATCAAATGGATGACTGATCGGGTTGGATTCCGAATTGTCGATGTTGAGTTCAATGATATTAATGGCGGCAGTTTTTCCGTGACCGTACAAAAGTCTCTTGGCAATCAGTCCATAGCGCCTCATGTACAAAATATTTTGGATAGTGAACGTACTAAAGGATTAGATACCCTTGAGCCTTACCGTGCTTTCTCAACACGGGTTGCTCAGACAAAACATGATTTACTGGCTTTCATATCCCAAGCCCGATCTGAAGGTAAATCACTAGCGTTACTTGGTGCATCTACCAAAGGCAACGTGCTGTTGCAATACTGTGGCCTTACAAGTAAAGAGGTTAACTTCGTTGGCGAAGTAAATTCAGAAAAGTTTGACTCCTATACTCCAGGTACTTGGATTCCGATAATTCCCGAAGATGACTTAATTGCTAAAAAACCAGACTATCTCATAGTCTTACCTTGGCATTTCAGAGATTTCTTTATATCTAATAAAAAGTTTTTCGGTATAAATTTAGTATTTCCCTTACCTAATATTGAAGTCGTAGATATTAATATAATCTCAAGCTGAGATGATGAATAATAAAGATAAAGAATCTCGTGTAATCGCATTTTATTTACCACAATTTCATCCAATTCCAGAAAACAATAAGTGGTGGGGTAATGGATTTACAGAATGGACAAATGTAGCAAAGGCTCGGCCTAAATTTTGGGGTCATTACCAGCCTCATATTCCGGCAGATTTAGGGTTTTATGATCTACGAATGGCAGAAACAAGAATTGCTCAGGCTGAACTCGCCCGAGAATACGGGGTGAACGGCTTTTGCTATTATCATTACTGGTTTAATGGAAAAATGCTTCTTGAAACTCCAATAGAAGCAATGATTAAAGAAGGTCAGCCTGATTTTCCATTTTGTATCTGTTGGGCTAACGAATCTTGGAGTCGACGCTGGGATGGTAGGGAAAACGAGCTCTTAATACGACAAGATTTAGAGGCGTATAATCCCGAAGAACATTTGGATTACCTAAAGCATTTTTTTGCCGATATTAGATACATGCGAATTAATGATAAACCTTTGATTCTAATATATAGAATCGATCAGTTCCCAGATATTAAAAATATTCTGGATCGATGGAGAAAAAAATCGGTTTTGCTGGGTCTCTCTGGGTTGTACATTTGTGCTGTTCGCAGTCATATGCATAGATTAGCCGATGATGAAACTATAAAACTCGGGTTTGATGCGATTGTCGATTTTGAGCCACACTCTAGTACAATGCAGAAACCAAATGCTTGGCACTACCTTCGTTATTTCCCAGCAAGAGTCATTAATTATTTGAGTAAAAGCATAGGCCTAGCTGGATTCATACCTCAATTGCCAGTTTTAAATGTTTTTGATTATAAAAAATTATTGCTTAATGCTATTAACTCACCTACCTCAACGGAACGTAAATTCCCTTGTGTAGTGCCAAGTTGGGACAAATCAGCTAGGCGACGCGCAGGAGCAACAGTAATTCAGAACCATGATCCAAAACTGTTTGAGTTATGGCTGCGAAATGCTTCATCAAGAGTAAGCAAATACCCGAAAGATGAGCGAATTATATTTATCAATGCTTGGAATGAATGGGCCGAGGGATGCCACCTCGAGCCTGATTTGCGTCACGGCCACCAATTTCTTGAAGCAGTAAGAAATGTCTTTGGATCAAAAAAGCATTAAGTTGAACTTAATATGTTCCATTACCATTTTCGGTATTCGGCCATGCCGCTAGCTTACTAGGTGGTATTTATGTCTTATCCATATAACTCACAATTGGTAATAGCTTGTGCATACTCTCTACATGTAGCAGACCTACGCAACAAACTTGATGCTCTATCAAAGCGATTAGGGCTGAAACTGCATGGCATTATAGTCAGTAATCACAAGGAGGCCTTACCATCCAACGATTCTGATTGGAATTATATTCATGGATCAAACTCTGACCATGATTTCTCAGCCTATATTGAAGGTCTTAAACACTGTCTGGCATTAAACGAACAGCCACCGTCTTCCATTTTATTCATTAATGATAGTTTGTTTTCTATCCACAGCGCATATGCCAATGCGCAAGAGACACTGAAATACCGTGATTTGGTAGAAAAACTTCAAGTGCCCGCTATTTGTGGCAAGGCTGATAAATATCTCACCTTATGCCATCAGAATCCATGGAGCAGGTTGAATCTTTACATTTCGACCTATTGTTTCCTTTTAAATAGCATAGGGATGAATATTCTTCTTAACTTACCATCGCTGGCAGATGCAGATGGCATTGACCGCAACCTTGCTATTTCTGATGAAGCATGGGGTGTTAACCTACCAGCCGCTTTTAGAGAGTTCATCCGGGCATTTTTGCTTTATGGGCATCCTTCATTTGTTTGGCCTGGATTAGGTCGCTACTCCACAGATGCCAAGCTCATATCGACCAAAGCGCGCTGTATATATCTTGAGCACAGGCTATCGGGTGAAATTGGCAAGCATGGTTGCGTGATACCCAACAATGTCCATATCAGAGCTAACTACAGGCTGTATCTCAGCGAAAAACTAGCCAGTTTACGTTGTTCAATCCTCAACCTAAGAAAACGCTGGATTTAGCAGACAGCATGAGTCGCATTCTTTTCGTAACGTCGTCGCATCCGGGGGGAGAGGGATTCATTGGCGCAGGTGAAGGTGTCTGCGAGAGTAATCTAAGAAACCTTATCCAACAGGGTCACGAAGTGCATGTGGTATGTTTTTCATTCCCATCCCAACACGAGAATGCGGAGGTAGTGAAGCTCTGTAAATCTTATACGGTGATCGAGCAGAGCCGCTGGACTTCCGTGCTTGGTATTCTGTGCAACTGGAGCTATGGCAGCTTAATTGCGCCATGGTTTTTCACTCGATGCAGCCCTGGCAATCGGCTGCATTTAAAACAAAAACTGGAAACATCTCTTTTCGACTCTATCTGGATAGAGTTTCCCTCATCGCTAGGTTTCGTATCTGAACTAAAAAAACGTTCGATAGACTACTTCGTGCATGACATCGTCTTTCAGAAAGTTTCCCGGCGCCCCTTGCTGTCTTTACTAAAAAATCAGATTGGTGCAATAGAGAATCGCCTTAGCTCCCATGCAGAGCGCTGCCATGTGATGGCAGAAAAAGATGCTGTGTTATTACGCAATATTGGCTATGCAGGTGAGATTTCTGTGGCACCTCTACATCATGTTAAAGCTGGGGTTGTGCCAGAAGGTAAGCCAGCTTGGGAGCTTATTAAATCATTTGCTGGCAGGCGCAACCTGGTCTTTTTTGGCAATATGCAGCGCGCTGAAAACCACTGGTCCATAGTCCATTTCATTCTTTTTCACTTTCCGAAAATAAAAGCAAAACACCCCGATGCATGTTTGTGGGTTGTGGGTATACGGCCTCGTTTTCTGCTTAGAGTGTTGGCAAAATTTATTGCAGGCATCGAAATCACCGGAGCAGTGGATGACCCCTCGCCTCTACTTGCCGCAGCCACATTATGCATTGCACCCTTGCGTTATGGTGCAGGCGTAAAAATCAAGGTTCTTCAGATGGTAGACTCTGGGGCCACTGTCATTGCAACCACTATTGCTGCTGAGGGTGTTGCGCCCGATAAACGTTTAATTATTGCAGATGGTAAAAAGTTCGATATGACCGTTTGTGAGTGGCTAGACAACCCTGATCACCCTTAAAAACGACATGAAAAATACCATTACCGTTTCCGTTGTCAGTCATGGCCATGGCGCGTTGCTTAACGAATGCTTGAGAGCTCTAACTCAATGCCCCGATATTGCGAAGGTTGTGCTCACGCTTAATATTGCGGAGCCTTTGCTTGAGATACCAGAGGCATTGGTTGATCGTATCTATAAAATTGAGAATATGAACCCCAAGGGATTTGGGGAAAACCATAATCAGGCATTCCGTTTTTGTAACACCCCTTTATTCTGTGTGCTCAACCCTGACATTACATTCAACGGTGACCCTTTTTCGCATTTGAAAATGGCAATAGCAGAAACAGATGTGGGGGTAATTGCACCTGTCGTGAGGGCGCCCGATGGGGCCATTGAAGACAATGTTCGTCAGTTTCCAACATTGTCTGGTCTTATTTCAAAAGTCATTTTTGGGAAATCTGGCGCAATAACGGTTCCTGCAGATAGCACCGCTATCTCGGTTGATTGGGTAGCGGGTATGTTCATGCTGTTCCGTAGCGAGTGGTTTTCGATGGTAGGGGGCTTTGACACCCATTTTTTCCTTTATTATGAAGATGCGGATATTTGTACCCGCCTATGGAAATCCAGAGCAAAGATTAAGGCTATTCAGCCGATGGTGCATGTCACTCATGCCGCGCAGCGAGCCAGCCATGTAAGGCTGCGTTTTTTGACTTGGCATCTTCAGAGTATGGCGCGTTATTTCATGAAGCATGCCGCTCGTCTACCTCGCCGGGGAGAGTGATTTGATAATGCGTCAAAACATATGCACGTTTGAATGGCGTTACCCCATAGCATTCTCATTTTCGCGAACGCTGATAACACTGGACCTCTAACGATGAGAACGCTGGTGACTGGTTCCAATGGTTTCGTCGGTAGGCGACTATGCAACACATTGGCAACAAAGGGATATCTTGTGCGAGGCGCAATACGTTCCCGTTCAGAGTCGGTCGACGAGATTGAGTTAACTACGATTGGTGATATCTCCAAAAACACCGACTGGACATTAGCCTTAAGTAATGTCAGCAATGTCATTCATCTTGCGGCACGTGTGCATGTGATGTCTGAACAAAGCACCGACCCTTTGCAAGCATTTCGTTATGTGAATGTTGACGCAACCCTGAATCTGGCTCACCAAGCAGCGGCAATGGGGGTGAAACGTTTTATTTTTGTCAGCTCCATCAAAGTAAATGGGGAATCAACTCTTCCTGGACAGACTTTTTCAGCGGATCGCCAGCCCGTGCCAGAAGATGCTTATGGGGTTTCCAAATATGAAGCAGAACAAGCATTGCTCTCCATAGGAAGAAAAACAGGCATGGAGGTCGTCATTATCCGACCACCTCTGGTATACGGTCCCGGCGTAAAAGCCAATTTTGCCTCTATGATGCAGTGGCTGGCCCGCGGATGGCCATTACCTCTGGGGGCTGTAAATCAAAACCGCCGCAGCTTGGTAGCCTTGGATAACCTGGTAGATCTTATTATTACCTGCATCGACCATCCTGCCGCCGCCAACCAAATATTTTTGGTCAGTGATGGGGAGGATTTGTCATCTGCCGAGCTCTTGACTCGCATGGCAAAAGCGCTTGGTAAACCAGCCCGCCTCTTTTTTGTACCCATTCCGATCCTAAAGCTGGGGGCTATCTTGCTGAACAAGCGCAGCATTTTCCAGCGGCTATGTGGCTCTTTACAGGTGGATATTGAAAAGACGCGACAGTTATTAGGTTGGAACCCACCAATCACCATTGATGAAGGATTGCGGCGCGCCGCCCAGTCCGAGGATAAGCATGAAACGCGCGTTTGACTTGATACTGGCTTTAATCGCTGCCCTGTTGCTGATACTGCCCATTCTGATTGTGGCCATGCTTGTTAGGCTGACATCCCCAGGGCCCATCGTCTACTGGAGTGATCGTGTTGGACGGCGCAACCGGATTTTCAAAATGCCTAAATTCCGCAGTATGCGCATCGACACTCCCGCCGTTGCAACGCACTTGCTGGAAAACCCTTCGCAATGGCTGACACCGATCGGGGCATTTTTGCGCAAATCCAGTCTGGATGAGCTACCTCAGCTCTGGAGCATACTCAAAGGCGACATGAGCTTTGTCGGGCCTCGGCCAGCCCTGTACAACCAGGATGATCTGATTGCATTGCGTACAGCGCAGGGAGTGGATGCACTGGTACCTGGTTTAACAGGGTGGGCCCAAGTCAATGGACGAGATGAGCTGCCCATCCCGCAGAAAGTGGCACTGGATGCAGAGTATCTGCACAGGCAATCGCTGATGTTTGACTTGAAAATACTCTGGATGACAGCACTTAAGGTGTTAACAAGAGACGGCGTGTCACATTAGCGATAAAATCACCCCCTTCATTGCAGGAACTTACATCGCCATCGGCATGTACGAATCATCACTCGCTAAAACAAAAGCACTGCTCCAGATTTAGCCGGGCGTGTCATTAGAAACATCGACGCCTTGTGTTCTCTCCGACTGCAGTGAATGATTGCCCTCTCACTTCAATATTTAGGCTCCACCATGACAACCCATAAAGACATAGACGCAGCAGACCTGTTTGCCCTCATTGAGAAAGGGACGTTGCGTCTCATCGATGTGCGCAACGCCGATGAAGTGGCTCGGGGGATTATCGCTGGCGCAAGTCATATTCCACTCTCCCTCATACCGGCCAGCGTTGATGACTTGACGGCAGGAAGCGAAACCCTGGTTTTTTATTGCCATAGCGGCATACGGTCAGGGCAAGCTGCATCGTTTATTGCAAGTCATGGCCGTGAGAATGTGTACAACCTGCAAGGCGGTGTATTGGCTTGGGGAAGGGCTGGATTTCCTTTTGCCCCGCTTCAAGCGTGATCTTGAAAGAGAATAAGAAATGGAATTTACGAAAGAACTGGATGCGCGCGGTCTTAAATGTCCGCTGCCGATTTTGCGCTGTAAAAAAGGCTTGGCCGAGCTAGAGTCCGGCCAAGTATTGAAAGTGCTGGCAACCGACCCGGGGTCGGTAAAAGATTTTCAGGCGTTCTGCAAACAGACGGGGCATGAAATGCTTGCCCTGCAGGAGCCGGATGAGGCCATGCAGGACAAGGTGTTTACATTCCACATTCGCAAGCGTACGAGCTAAAACCTGAGATTACTTAGTGGTAGTAGTTTCGGGCTTACCATAATTGATGGGCATGAACTGCAAGCTTTCCCATGGAAAACCATCCAGAACAGCATAGCTTGGCTTGTTTTCAAACAGTGTAGGATAAGGGTCAGGCATGCCTAATTTTGTATACGAGTAGATGTTCTGAGCCCGGATAGACACTGCTCCCGCTTTATCCCATACAACGAACCCATATGTCTGCGCTGCTTTGGCTATGATTTTGCCGGCCTTGGTCATCCGCAGCGCATTTACATCTATGTTGGGATCCAACCGGAAACGTTGGCCTTCCATAATACGGTTAGGGGCTTTGTTAGGATTCCAACCATCAGAGCGATTGGCAGGCCACGAGAATATATTCCAGTGCTCAAGATCGACCATGGAAATGCCGATAGCATGTCGAATTTCTCCTCGTTTGAGCTCTTCAGCCGTAATCTGGCCACCAAGGAATGGCAGGCTGGTCGCCGTTGTCCCATAATACTTGAAGAATACCCCATTGCTCTTGGATGCATTATCAAGCCGGCCTCCCCAGCATGCATACCAAACCCCATTTTCTTTTTTCGCCTGCCAGAATTCCCAGACAGTATCGGTCGAAGGCTGATAAACCGTCATTTCTTTATCATTTCCCTCCGAAGCTACTGCATAACTTGGCATGGGAACATTAGCCCATTGCGTCATTAGCCCAGAATCCTTATAGCCTTTTTTCTGGCAATCCCACTCGTTTACGCGAATAACCGGAGTTTTTGCATCAGCAATATATATCGGGCTGGAATACTGTCCGGTATTGATATTTACAGTGTTGTAGTAGGACTTCTTTTGGCGGACGAATTCCTCTACCAATTTAGCCGAGTTTTCGTGCAGTACAGCATCTTTGGGGATGGGGGTATACCAAAAACTGGTGGGTGCAAAGACGGCATCTGTGGTCAATTTATTAGCAGCCGCGGCGGCAGCAGCGGCGGCGGCTGCTTTTTCTGCTGCCAGTTTATCAGCAGCTGCTTTTTCGGCGGCGGCCTTTTCGGCGGCCGCTTTGGCAGCCGCGTCTTTGGCCGCCTGCGCAGCGAGTGCCGCTTTCGTTGCTTCTTGCGCCTGCTTGGCAGCGTCTACGCACATAAAAGGCAGGTTGGTATAAATCGTCTTGCCCGATGTGCCAGTGCACTTAATGTATTCCGCAGCCTGAGCGGTCATTGCAGCGGTGCTGGCCATGATAGTAATCGCGGCCAATATTGCGTTTCTGGGGTTCATCATGTTGTCCTCTCGTCTTGCATCCATAGTGTTCTTTAACGGTGTTAAGAACAAAAAATTGAATTTATCCGAAAAGGCAGCCAGCCGGTTGGCTTACTGGAGGATTGGCGGCCCCGCTGTCATAGATTGCTCCTTAGACCGGTAGCTTTGCGTCTCCGTTCTTTCAAACGGGTTTGCCTTTTCATGCATCTATTAACGCGCCGCGCTCCAGCAAAGTCAATTTACTATCTGCTTGTTTCTAAAGGACTGACATTTTTGGTCAGTAAACGACAACCGCGTCACGCGGCCGTCATTTCCCTAAACTAAACGCGCCAATTGGGATTGCAGCTTGTCCAGCGTTGCCTTGAAGCCCGCCAGACGTTCCCGCTCCTGTGCCACCACGGCGGCAGGCGCACGATCGACAAAACTCGCATTGCCCAGTTTGGCTTCCGCTTTGCTGACTTCGGTTTGCAAGCGGGTAATTTCCTTGCTCAGGCGTTCCTTTTCTGCAGCAACATCCACTTCAATCTTCAGCATCAGGCGGAATTCACCTGCCAGCGCCACCGGGGCATCGGCTTGCGGCAACTCGGCAACAATCTCAACCTCGGCAAGCTTGGCCAGGGCTTTGAGATGCGGAGCGTAGGCTTGCAATGCGGAGGCATCTCCCGCCGCAATCAAGGGTACGCGCGTCGCGGGCGAAATACCCATTTCCCCGCGCAAACTGCGGCAGGCATCAACGGCTTCTTTCAGCAGACCAACCCAAGCTTCCGCCTGTTCATCAATTTTGCCTGGCTGTGATTTTGGATACACCTGCAGCATGATGCTGGGGCCAGGCTGATGCATGTCACGGCCAGACAAGGGGCCCACGGTTTGCCAGATTTCTTCGGTAATGAAAGGCATGATGGGGTGCGCCAGACGCAGGACGGTCTCCAGAACGCGTAGCAAAGTGCGGCGCGTAGCGCGCTGCTCGGCCTCGGTACCGGTCTGCAACTGGGTCTTGGCAATTTCCAGATACCAGTCGCAATACTCGTCCCACACAAACTTGTAGATACTTTGCGCGATCAAGTCAAAACGGTAATCGGCAAAACCACGCTCGATATCCGCCTCCACTTTTTGCAACAGGCTGACAATCCAGCGATCAGCCTGGGAAAAGCTGAGATAGCCTTCAGGCTTGGTTTTGCAATCTTCCAGGCCGCAATCCTGCCCCTCGGTGTTCATCAGCACAAAGCGCGTGGCATTCCACAGCTTGTTGCAGAAATTGCGGTAGCCCTCGCAGCGCTGCAGGTCAAACTTGATATCGCGCCCTGGCGAAGCCAGGCTGGCAAAGGTAAAGCGCAGCGCATCCGTGCCATACGCAGAGATGCCCTCGGGGAATTCCTTGCGGGTACGCTTCTCGATCTTTTCCGCGTCCTTGGGATTCATGAGCCCAGTCGTGCGCTTCTTGATCAGCGCATCCAGATCAATGCCGTCGATCAGGTCGATAGGATCCAGCACATTGCCCTTGGATTTGGACATCTTCTGCCCTTCCGCATCGCGGATCAGCCCGTGCACATACACATGCTTGAACGGAATCTTGCCGGTGAGGTGCGTGGTCATCATGACCATGCGCGCTACCCAGAAGAAAATGATGTCAAAGCCGGTGACCAGCACGCTGGATGGCAGATATTGCTGCAGTGCCTGATTCGCCGCATCCACGGCCTCATCCCCTGTCCAGTCCAGGGTAGAGAACGGCCACAAAGCGGAGGAATACCAGGTATCCAGCACGTCATCATCGCGCTTCAGCTTGCCGGTATAGCCATCCTTTGCCGCCAGGGCTTGCGCTTCGTCCGCATCATGCGCGACGTACACCTTGCCACTGTCGGTATACCAGGCAGGGATCTGATGCCCCCACCACAGCTGGCGCGAAATACACCAATCCTGAATATTGTTCAGCCACTGGTTGTAGGTGTTTACCCAGTTTTCCGGGTAGAACTTGATCTGACCGTCGGCCACCACCTCCAGCGCTTTTTGTGTGATGCTCTTGCCATCGGCAGCCGGCTTGCTCATGGCGACAAACCATTGGTCGGTCAGCATGGGCTCAATCACCACGCCGGTGCGGTCACCACGTGGCACCTTCAGTTTGTGCTTGTCGACCTTGCCCAGAAAGCCCTGGGCTTCCAGATCAGCCACAACCTGCTTGCGGGCAGCAAAGCGCTCCAGACCGCGATAGCCTTCAGGCGCATTCTCGTTGACGAAGCCCTTGAGGTCGAGGATGCCGATCATGGGCAAACCATGACGCTGACCTACCGCATAGTCATTGAAGTCATGCGCCGGTGTTACCTTGACCACACCGGTACCGAACTCGCGATCCACATAGTCATCGGCGATGATCGGTATCTCGCGATCACACAATGGCAGCTTGACGGCCTTGCCGATCAGATGCGCGTAGCGTTCATCTTCAGGATGCACCATCACCGCTACGTCACCCAGCATGGTTTCCGGGCGGGTGGTCGCTACCGTGAGATGCCCGGAGCCATCTGCCAGCGGATAGTTGATGTGCCACATGGAGCCGTCTTCTTCGTCCTGCACCACTTCCAGGTCAGAAACCGCCGTGCCCAGCTTCACATCCCAGTTCACCAGGCGCTTGCCGCGGTATATCAGGCCTTCGTTATACAGGCGGACAAAACTCTCGGTCACTACCTTGTTGAGGCCGGCATCCATAGTGAAGCGCTCGCGGCTCCAGTCTGGCGATGTGCCCAGACGGCGCATCTGCTGGGTGATGGTGCCGCCGGAGTATTCTTTCCACTCCCACACTTTTTCCAGAAATTTTTCGCGGCCCAAGTCGTGGCGACTCACGCCTTGCGCATCCAGCTGGCGTTCCACCACGATCTGCGTGGCAATGCCAGCGTGATCCGTGCCCGGCTGCCACAGCGTATTGTCGCCGCGCATGCGGTGATAGCGTGTCAGGGCATCCATGATGGTCTGGTTGAAACCATGGCCCATGTGCAGGGTACCTGTCACATTGGGCGGGGGCAGCAGGATGCAGAAATTGTCTGATTTGGAGGCATCCATGCCAGCCGCGTAATAGCCGCGGGATTCCCAGAATTGATACCATTTGCTTTCGAGCGCCTTGGGGTCAAAAGCTTTGGCTAAAGTGTCTGCGTTTTCAGTGGTTTGAGTATTCATAGGTCGGGGATTTTACCACAGCGGCCGCCTGCCTGGCCCGCCCTTGCCCAGAGATTCATGCGGACCATGGCGTATGCCGGAATTGACGCGAAGTCAGAACTTTGGGTTAGGATACGGCTTTACCTGTTGACACATGAGGTCGCCATTGGACGCCGTCTGGATCTGGGGAATTTTCGGATTGGTACTGCTCTCTGCCGAGCTGGCAACGGGCACACTGTACATTCTATGGTTTGGCCTCGCGGCCTTGATCATCAGCGGGCTGTTATGGCTGTTTCCCGCCATTTCACTCGGGGTGCAACTCCTGCTCTTCGCTGGTCTGTCCCTAAGTACCCTGCTCATATGGAAAAAATTTGAACGCCGTCAACCGGCCGCCTCCCGATTGGGACAGTCCCAAGGGGAAGAAATTGGCCGCACAGGCCAGATAGTCGTCGCGGTCAGTCCCGAGCAATGCGGGCGTATCCGCTTCTCTCAGGGCGTGATGGGCAGCAAGGAATGGACAGCCATTTCCAGCCAGACATTAGCCGTAGGCGAAGAGGCCGAGATTACCAGTATTGAAGGCAATGCCTTGCGCGTGAAACGCTCTGGCGTTGCCGCCTGAGATTGTTGATAACTTTCCGCACCATGCAAACATCAAGCAACGCTATATTTAAGGAACTGAAATGACCGAACTCATGCTGGCCCTCATCGTCCTGGTTGTGATTGCCATCTGGAAAGGTCTGCGCATTGTGCCGCAGGGCGAAGAATGGGTAGTGGAACGCCTGGGGCGGTTTAACCGTGTGCTGATGCCGGGGCTTAACCTCATTATCCCGTTCATCTACGAGGTGCGTTACAAAGTCACCACCAAAGACATCATTCTGGATGTGCCCCAGCAGGAAGTGATCACGCGGGACAATGCCGTCATTCTGGCGAATGCGGTGTCGTTCATCAAAGTCAGCAATATTGAGCGTTCGGTGTATGGCATTGAGGATTTTCGTGAAGCCATGCGCAATATGGTGCAAACCAGCCTGCGTTCCATCATCGGCGGCATGGATCTGAACCAGGCGCTGACCTCGCGTGACCGTATCAAGGCTGAACTAAAAGAAGCGATTGCCGACGAGGCGCTCGACTGGGGCCTGACCGTCAAGTCGGTGGAGATCCAGGACATCAAGCCCTCCCCCAACATGCAGCAAGCCATGGAAATGCAGGCCTCCGCCGAGCGTGAGCGGGTAGCGCTGGTAACCCGTTCCGAAGGCGAAAAGCAGGCCATTATCCTGAACGCCGAAGCCCGGCTGGAAGCCGCCCGCAAGGATGCCGAAGGGCAAATGGTTGCCGCACAGGCCTCCGCCGAGGCGATACGCCTGATTGCCGAAGCCGTGAAAGAAAACAACAGCTCTGCGACATTCCTGCTAGGCGATCGTTATATTCAGGCACTGCAGCGCATGGGGGAATCAGAAAACAGCAAGATCGTGGCCTTGCCTGGCGATATCGTCAGCGCCATTCGGGCTATTGTGGGGGGCAAAAGCTGATATAAACTGCATGACAAGCCCGCAGGATAGCGGGCTGTCATTGAATAATAATTAAAAGGGATAAGGGGTATGAAAACAACACTCGTCGCAACGCGTGCATTGCTGCTCATCGCACTTACGTTGGTGCTGGCAAGTCTGATAACCCAATGGATGAAATACTTCACTGATCATGGCAGGCTCATGGGCCTGACCAGGCTTCTAAACCTGGATGCCGAAGTCAACATTCCAACATTCTATTCAGTCATTTTGCTTCTTATATGCAGCGCCTTACTGGGCTTGATCACTTACCTGAAACATACTCAGAAAGCGCTTTACGCTACGCACTGGTACATACTTTCTCTGGGCTTTTTGCTGATGGCTGCGGATGAGTTCATGAGCTTTCATGAGCTGTTTAATGGTATATCCCCACAACTTCATCTGGAAAACAGTCTTTGGTTCAATTTCTCTTGGGTGATACCAGGCGTGTTACTGATCAGCATCATCGGCATATCTTACATTCGCTTTTTGCGACACCTTGAACGCACGCACTGCATCCGATTTCTACTAGCGGGTGGGGTATATTGTATAGCGATCATTGGAGTAGAAATATTGGGAGGGCGTTATGTTGCCCTGCATGGTCGGGATAACTTCGGATACAGCCTGTTGGGTACATTGGAGGAAGGGTTGGAAATGCTAGGCCTGATCCTGTTCATCAATGCCCTGCTGCATTACATCGCCGAGCAATATCCCAATATCCGCATCCGCCCCTAAGAAGGCTGACAAACGCTGCAGGTGGGGTCGCGTTGCAGGCGCAGGCTGCGCCACTCCATGCTCAGCACATCCAGCAGCAGCAGGCGGCCCTGCAGGCTCTGGCCGATTCCCATCAGCAGCTTCATGGCTTCGGCTGCCTGTGTCGTGCCTATCATGCCCACCAGCGGTGCAAATACGCCATTTTCAGCACAGCGCAATGCATCGTCGGCGCCTGTATCCGGGTACAAGCAATGGTAGCAGGGGCTGTTCTCCTGCCGGAAATCAAACACCGTAATCTGACCCTCAAAGCCAATGGCCGCCCCGGATACCAACGGTTTTTTTTCCGCCAGGCAAATGCGGTTCAAGGCATAGCGGGTAGCAAAATTATCGCTGCAGTCGATCACAACATCGGCGTTACGCACCAAAGCGGACATCGTAGCCTCTGTCGATTTCTCGCGTATCGTGATCACCTCTACTTCCGGGTTCAATGCCTGCAAGGCGTGCTGCGCGGACTCGGCCTTGTTGATACCCACGGAGGCTGTGGTATGGATAATCTGGCGCTGCAGATTGGTCATATCCACCGTATCAAAATCACAGATGGTGAGCTTGCCAGTGCCGCCGGCCGCCATGTACATCGCCACCGGCGCGCCCAGTCCACCCGCCCCCACAATCAGGGCATGGCTGTTGACGAGTTGCTCCTGGCCCTCGTAACCAATATTGGGCAGCAGGATATGGCGGCTATAGCGTAAAAGTTGGTTGTCGTTCATACCCGCAATTATGGCAGTTTTCCGGCGCTCAGCATGCGGTTCAATAGCAAGGTCGATGGTACCCACACCACAATATCGTCGAACTCGTTGCCTGCCACGGCACTGGGAGTATCGCTGACAAAATACTCATCCTTGTCACTGTTTTCCTGCTCATTGGCACCCGCGCCCGCACCAGACTTGCCTTTGGAGACAATCACGGCGGGCACCCGAAGGGCCAGGTTGGTGCCGCTACTGTCGTTAATGGTCATCAGAAAAGTGCTGCTGGCTGCGCTAGCAAACGTAATTCGGCTGCCGCTATTGGCAAAATCCTTTGCCACCCGGTACTGATACTTTTGCCCCCAGGCATCCTGCTTGCCCATGCCGAGGTCAACCCATGGCAAATTACCCTCGGCTGGGTCTACCACACAGGCACCTGTGCCATCCCGGTCTTCCCGCCCGTCGCCCGTGGTATCCGGGCATGGCAGATACCCATTACTGCTGGCATATCCGATCAGGCCATCGCGCAGTTCGGCCATGGCTCTTTGCGTTTCGTTGTAATTTTTCTGATCAATCTGGGCAGACAGCGGCACCAGCATGCCAGCAATCACCAGCCCCACGATCACCAGCACTATCGATAGCTCGATCAAGCTGAAGCCTCGACTGCTTATTCGATACGACGTCATGGTGTTACTTTCAAAATACGTGTGCCATCAAGGTTGGATAGTTGCGCCAGCCCATTACTGCTACAGCCACGCGTTGCATAGCTGCAATCCGCCGTGAGTTCATATTTCACATAGTTTTGCCAGTGGCTTTCCGTAAACCAGGCAGGCAGGGTTAACGCCGGATTCGGGTGGCTGCAATTATTGTTTATAAGCGGCAGGCTACCACTCAAACTGCCCTCCTGGCACGCGCGCGTGCTATCGGGCAAAAGCGAGGTATAAGGGAAAAACCGGCTATTTGCTGCTGCCGCACTCGCCGAATAATAAGTGCGCAACGCGGTGGCCGCCTCCCCCATCGCCCTGTTCTGCAGGGCAGCCAGCAGTTCATCAATGGTAATGAATACCAGGGTGTCATTGAATTCGGTCTGTTTCTCGCTGGATAGACGATCACTGGCTTCGCCGTTAATAAACACTTCATTCGCGACCAGATAATTGGCGTTCGAATAAGCAACGCCATTGATGGTGATGCTATCGAGATAGGCGGCCGGCCCCGCAATCCCGCCTGCCCGGTTTTGTGAACCAAGTACCGGCCCCGCCGATATGACAATCGCCGCCACGCGGTCTGAAAGCAGACGACCGCTTTTGTCTCGCACTTGCAGCCAGGGATAGGTGGGGGCATCGGCAATATCGGGATTGATCACCACGGCGCTGGTGGAAGGCCGCACCAGATTGCGTGACACCGCATACCACAAGCGCTCGCCCTCGGCATCCATCAGGTTTTCAGATAAGCCATAGGTACCTGCGCCGCTACCGACGCACGGATTCGTTTGCGCAAGATAAGGCAGCTTGCCCAGCAAGTGGCTGTAATTGAGCGTGCTCACCTGACTGACACAATCACTCTGACCATCGTAGTTTTCATCCGAATTTCGATCAGGAAACGGCAGGATGCCAGGGTACTGTGCATGTGCTACCGACCAGCCTATGAGCGCAGCCTTGGCTTCTGCCAGCGCATCCAGTGTTTTCTGTTCGCGCATTACTTTGTATTGATAGCCATCCATGCGCTCAAAAAAGGCCATGCTGCCAGCCAGCAGCAGGATCAGGGCCATCACGATCATGATGATGCCTTGCTGCTCTGTGGCCGGCGAGGAATACTCAGGGCACTGCAGGCGCATTTTCTCGTTCTTGTGACACGGGGGCGGATTCCTTGGCCGTCGCCTTGTACTCTTCAATACGGTTGCTATCAGGTTTGTACACCTGCCCCGCCTTTAACCTCACCGATTGCCCGGTACCCGGTAGCTTGATCTCCACACGGCGGTTTTTTCCTTCTTCCACAATCATGGTGCCTAGCGTCCTGTTTTCCTGCATGGCTTGCTGATTGACCCATACCGTACCTGGCTTGCCATCGCTTCTGCGCACATAGCCTTGTACTGAAATCGGTCCAGAGGGGGCGCTATCCATCACGGCCCCCATGTCCTGTTCCGGTATTTTTTCCGGGAGGGCGCGCATATTGCGGCGTTGCGCATCCAGCTGTGTGCGTTGCAATGGTGTGGTGAACAATCGCCCCAGGTCGTCCGCCAGCGCCATGCCAGAGGCGAGACATAACAGTATAGTCAGCCATATTTTCATGGCGCCACTCCCGGTTGCGCTTCACGCAGGGTGTACCAGTCCAGCTCACACTTGGCGATAAGATTAGGCGTCATCGTCGCATCCATGATGGCGCGCAAACGCGTCAATTCACATTCGCGAATGATGATGGGGCTGCGCTGCTGCTGACGCAATGCCTGCAAAAAGGTCAGGATATCGCCCTCATGCAGCATGGGCAGCTCCAGCTGCATCACCGAGCGATTGAGCTTAAAACTGCCAGTGTCGACCGGAAACGGTGGGGTATAAGGCTCCTGCGCACCAATGGTGTAAGTGATCTTGAACAGTTTGTACTGCTGATGAATATTGCGGATGCTATCCAGCCAGAGGATACGCCGCTCCTCGCCGATAAAGCCTTCCTCCACCAGCGCTTTATAGGGAGGAAGAAAACTGACGATGGTGTCTTTTTCCTGGCCTGACGCCATATACCGGCTGCGGGCTCGCTGCAGTTGCTGCTGCTGCGCCTGGAGCGCCTGCTCGGCTTCCGTCACACGATCGTAGGCAAAGCTGATCAGCAAGGCCGCCGCAATCAGTGCCAATGCCAACCCGGCCAATGGGTAGGCCAGACGCGACCAATCCTGGCGGGTGAGCTTCATTGCGCGCCCTCCGTTGGCCGGAGAATAAACTTGAGCTTGAAATCGGCCGCCATGGAAACCGCCGACACGGCATCCGTCGTACTGCCTTGCAAGCGGGAATAGGAGCTGACATTCACCGGCTCCTGCAGCACCTCTACCCATGCCACTTGCGGCAAGCTGCGCAACTTTTCAGCAAGCTGATTGACGCGTACCAAAGCTGCGCGGTAATCCCCATTAAAACCCGCCACCTCTCCATCCACGAACACCAGCTGGTGCAATACGCTGGTATCACTGAGCTGAGCATCGGCCGGAGCAGCCTGTGCTGGCCCCACAGAAACCCCTTCGGCCTTGTCATCCCGTATCGTGATATCCGGCGTATTCAACCAGCGCATGCGATGAATCTGCATATCGGGCTGCGCCTGCAAAACCTCACTGAGCGTCTGCATGGCGGCTTGTGGCGTTTGCACATAAGACGCAAGCTTGCGCGCAGTTTCCACCGCGGCACGCAGGTCTGTGCTGGGGATAGGCGTTTGAGGGAAATTTTTGGCGACCTCGCGGTACTTCTGCTCCTGCATGCGGGTTTCCTGGCCGGCTTCAAGCGTTTGCTGCAAGGTCTGCGCCGCTTGCTGTCCGATATAGCTTGCCGCCACAAACCCGCCCAGCAAAGTCAGCACACTGGCGAGATGAATACTGCGTGCCACATTACCAACCTGATAGTGGCGGGTATAGCTGGCTGGAGCCAGATTGACCGGCAACTCGCCAGTCGCCAGCAGATGCATGTGCATCAGCTCGGGATGCCGCGTCAGCAATTCCGGATTCAATCCCAGGCTTTTGGCGAGGACTTTCAAATCTTCGCTGACGCATTCCAGGTTTTGCTCTTGTGAAATATTGCGGCAAATCTGGCGGCTGGTGTCGTCAATGTCTGCCAGCACCATTTTGATCGGCGTATCACGCATCACCAGGCGCTGGCTGATGAGGTAGAGCCGGGTTTTCTCGGTTTCAGCCAGGTAAAAATAGGCCATGCGCTCCTGCATGGCGGGCGACACCGGCGCCGAGCGGCTGATCAGCAAACGTCCATGATGAAAGTACGTCTGGCGCAGACCCGAGTTGAGCCGTTCGCTCAGCAGGATATGCGGCGCCTTGAGCTTCATGCGCTGCAGCAACAGCTCGCTCATCATCGATAGCAGATAGACGCCAGCAAGCGGCATGCGTTGAGCTGCGATCGCTTGCATCCAGGGCTGCAGGAAATCTGACTTGGTCAGGGCCACGTAGATGAAGCGATCATCCTTGCGCTTATCCTTCTGGCGCTCAATGAAATGCGCGGCCTTGAAAGTGGCATTGCGATAACCATGATTCAGTTTGCGCGCGAGCATTTCACGGCGGGCACTGCCCCGGGTATGCGGCAGATAATCCTGCTGGTAATCCTCCTCCACTGCATCCACCAGCATGTAGAGCCGGGTATTGTCGTGCTGGGCCAGAAAGCGCACAAAAGCCTCATAGCCTTTGGGATCACTGCTGAACTCGTGGCTGGATTGCAAATTGCCCAGACGCCACACCCCGGCAATCAGCTGGGTAGTGGTAGCGCAGAGGACGATTTTATTGAAGATGGCCATCAGAGTTTTAGCGTGCTGAAGGAATCGTAAACCGGGCCCAACACCGAGAACATGATAAAGGCCATGATAGCGCCGAGGATGACCGTGAGCGCGGGCTCCAGCATCTTGAGCATCTTTTCGATGGACTCGCGTACATCGCGATCATAAAAATAGCTGATCTTGAGCAGTGCGACATCCAGCGCACCGGTGCTTTCGCCCACCTTGATCATGCGCACCACCAGCGCAGGGAAAAGCCCGGCATTGCGAAAGCTTTCACTCATGCTTTCACCCGCATTGATCTGATGATGGGCGCGCGTCAGGGCATCCGCCACCGCGCGATTATCCACGATGTTTTCACTGGTCTTGATGGCATCCAGAATCGGGATGCCAGTTTGATACATCAAGGCAAAATAGCGGGCAAAACGCGCCAGTATGATTTTTTGCAATATGGGCCCGGTGACGGGCAAATGCAGCATGAGGTAATCAAAACGGTAACGCGCCGCGGGTGAGTGATGAATAAGATAAGCCAGTGCGCTGATAATGAGCACCGGCAGCCCCAGAATCAGCCACCAGTAATTGACGAAAGCATTGGAAAGAAAAATCAGCACCTTGGTCTGCAAAGGCAGCTCTTGCCCCATATTGCGCAGAAAGCCCACCATCTTGGGCACCAGGTAAATCATCAGGAACACCACCGCGCTTAGCACCATCACCATGATGAACAGCGGGTAGGCCAGGAGGCGGCGGGTCTGCGAGAGCAGTTCATCCTGCCATTTGAAGGTGTTGGCGAGATTATCGAATACTTCGGGCAAACGCCCGGTTTGCTCCCCCGCCTGCACCAGACTGACAAACAATGGATTGAACACCTTGGGATGCTCGGCCAGGGCTTGTGACAATAGCTTGCCGCCCTCGACCTCAGACGTCACCGCGCCGATAATTTTTTGAAAATGCAGATTGGTCGTGCTGTCGCGCAAATCCGCCAGACCTTCCAGCAGAGGCACGCCTGAGCTGGTGAGCTGCTCCAGTTGAAAGCAGAACATCATCAGGTCTTGCAGGCTGACATGGCTGCGCTTGAACAAGGCAGGCGACTTGCGGGCAGGCCGAAAGGTAATCATGCTGAGCCCCATGCGCTCCAGCCGCACTTCCAGGTCAACCTCGTTCAGCGCGTCTATCTGGCCATGGGCTGGCCGCCCGATCTGATCCACCGCCTTGTAGTTGAAGGTCGGCATGCTCAACGCATCCGGTTGGTCAGGTCGATCACCCGCATGACTTCGCTGATGCTGGTATAGCCTTCCAGAATGCGGCGCACGCCATCTTCAGCCAGCGGCACGAAGCCCTGCTCCATCGCCAGGGCGCGCATTTCATCCAGATGCGAACGGCGGGCAATCAGGGCATCCATCTGGCTGTCGATCCGCAGCAGCTCGATAATCGCCATGCGACCGCGATAGCCGGTATAGCCACAGCGCTTGCAGCCCACATGCCGGTAGATAATGGCATCCTGGCCGGGGGCCAAACCAAGCAGCGTGCGCTCGTCTTCGTTAGGCGCATGGCCTTGCTTGCATTGCGGACAGAGTACCCGCACCAGCCGCTGGGCCACCACGCCGATGATATTGCCAGCCATGATGTCCGGCGAAATGCCGATATCCAGCAAACGGGGGAAAGTCCCCAGCGCAGAATTGGTATGCAGAGTGGTGAATACCTGATGCCCGGTCATCGCCGCGCGAAATGCCATGGTGGCGGTATCTTCATCGCGGATTTCGCCTACCAGGATAATGTCGGGATCCTGCCGCATGATGGAACGTATGCCATTGGCAAAATCGAGTTTGTTGACCTCCGCTACCGAAGTCTGACGCATCATGGTGACCGGGTATTCCACCGGGTCTTCCAGCGTCATGATATTCACCGCCTCGGTATTCTGATGCGCGAGCAGGGAATACAGCGTAGTGGTCTTGCCGCTACCGGTCGGGCCGGTGACGACCACGATGCCCTCGGGGCGCGTCATCATGCGCTTCAATTCATTGAGGGTATTCGGCCGCATGCCCATGCGCTCCAGCGGCATGATGGATTTTTCGCGGTCGAGCACGCGCAATACCAGGTTTTCCCCGTGGATGGTGGGGTGACTTGCCACACGGAAATCAATCGGGCGACCGACCAGGTTGATCTGCAGGCGGCCATCCTGCGGGGCGCGGGTTTCTGCAATATCCATCCCGCTGATGACTTTGAGACGAACCGCAATGGCAGGCCAGAATGTCTTGTGCAGGCTACGCACCTGCCGCAGCACGCCATCAATACGGTAACGTATGCGTAAAAAAGCCAGCTCGGGTTCAAAGTGAATATCCGATGCGTTGCGTTTGACCGCATCCATCAACAGCGCACCGACCAGACGCACTACCGGCTGGGTATATTCATTGCCATCGGCCTGCAGGCTTTGGTAATCGATTTCGCCGGTTTCGATTTCACGCAGAATGCCATCCACCGAGAGCTCATAGCCGTAAAACTGGTCGATATATTCTTCCAGCTGCGCTTCGGCGGCCAGCACCGGCTTGATCTGAATCTGCGGCCCCAGCATGGCGCGTAGCTGATCAAGCGCCACCACGTTGAACATATCCGCCATGGCGATCACCAGCTGGCGCGCCGCTTCTTCATAGGCAATCGGCAACAGATGATAGCGGCGGGCAAAGTCCTCCGGCACCATGGCAAGTGCCTCGGCATCAGCCACCACAGGCGCCAGGTCTATGCTTTCATAGCCTATGGTGTCCGCCACCAGATCGCGCACCATGGCTTCGGTCACAAAGCCCAGGCGCACCAGATGACGGCCTAGCGGAATATCATTTTGCGATTGCTCAATCAACGCAATGCGGAGCTGATCCTGGCTCAGCAGTCCCTGCTGCACCATTAATTCACCAAGCCGCTGTTTACGCTGAGGTTCTGTCATGCCGTTCGAGTATGCTCTTTAAAAATGCGATGTAGGTTCAAGGCTGTAACTGGGCGATACGGGCTTCCAGCTGCGCGCGATCCACCTGCGACGCCCCGGCAGCGGGCAGGCGTTGCAGGGTCTGCAGGTAATACGGCAGTGCCAGTGCAGGTTTGCCCATCTGGTCCAGACTGACGGCCAGATTGAACAGATAGTCGACGTTATCCGGCGCAAAATGGTGCGCCTGGAAATACGCCTGCTGTGCCGCAGCCCACTGCTGCTGGCTGGCGTAGAGATTGCCCAGCATGGCATGCAGGTGGGCCGCCTCTGGCTGCTGCGCCAGCAAATTTTTCAATGCACTTTCGCTACCGAGAGGATCCGCCGCCTCTCCAATGCCTATCAGGGCCGATTGTGCTGTCGGGTTACGGGGATCCAGCTCCAGCACTTTGCTATACCAGCCGCGTGCATCGGCTTGCCGCCCTTGCTGCAGGGCGATGGCCGCCATGCCCAGCAAGGCATCCACATTCCCGCTATCACTTTGCAGGACCATGCGGTATTGCTTTTGCGCCGAGGCAATATCTCCTGCCTGCCAGGCTTTATATGCGGCGATGAGATTCGGGTTCACCGCCGGCGCAATATTGCTTTTGCTGACGGTAAATGTACTTGCCGTAGGCAAGTCCGGCGTCGCACCAAATACCTGCGGTGCCGCTTTGGCCGCAGCTGGTGATTTCGCAGGGGCACTCATATCCAAAGCAGAATCTGCGCCAGCGCTGGGTACAGGATGTTTGTTTGAGAACACTTCCGCAGACGAAGTCGCCGCAGGTGGACTATCATCCGCCACAGACAGCTCTTCATCTACTGGGCTGGATGGAGCAGCTGGCACTTCTGGCGGGGCCATTTTTGCCATGACAATGTCAGGTTTGGCTAACGATTGCAGGTAGTCATACAAAAAATATCCGCCAAGCAATGCCAGCAGCAGCACTAATCCCAACACACTCAGGGTGGTTGGCGATATTCCGGAATGGCGGGGCTTGGCCTGCATCAGCGTGCTTGCCGTAGCCCGATCGCCTGCAGGCGCCCGCTCAGCTTCACGCGTATTGCCAGCTGCGACTTGCGGCTCGAGCGACAAGGTTTCGGCAGTCGCAGCGTCACCACTGCTCTTGCCTTGTTCAGCGCGGGATAGGGCTTTAATTAGCAGACTCATCGAGTTTTTGCTGTAATTGCATGCTGGGCAGATATTGCTTGTATGACTGCAGCTCCTCGCTTTCCAGCGTGGCGTTCTGAATGACGATGGGCCGCAGGAAAATCACCAGCTCGGTTTTAATCGTAAAGTCACTACGGGCAGTAAACAGCTTGCCAAAAAACGGGATTTTGGACACTTCAGGCACGCGATCGGACGCTTGCTGGATATTGTCCTGCATCAAGCCACCCAACACCGCCGTGTTGCCGCTGTTCACCCGCAACACCGATTCCAGCTCGCGCACCTGAATCTGGGGGATACGGCTGATGACATTAGCGTTGGCAAGTTGGGGATTGGGATCATTGACGTAGCTGACCACCCGCGAAATTGTTGGCCGCACATTGATATTAACCTGGCCAAGATCATTGATTTGCGGTGTGACGCTCATGACCACGCCCACAGGCACGGTATTGGGCGTGGTGGTGACCGATTGCAGATTGGTGGAGCCGGTGGTGAGGCCCTGGGATATCTGTGACTGAATGGTGAAATACACCAGGTTATCCACCACCTTCAACACCGCTGTCTGGTTATTCAAGACCATCAGTTTTGGGCTGGAAAGCACCTTGGTATTGCCAAACTGTTGCAATAACCTGAGACCAAGGCTGATGTCGTTGCTGCTGTAGCCCACCACAAACGGGCTCACACTGCCCGCCGCCGCGGCCACCCCGGATGGCGAAACAATACCGGTAGTGCCCAGAGAACCATTGATGTTAAAACCGCCGCCGAGGCGGGTCCAGTCAATGCCGGCTTGATACGTGTCGTTGAGGGTGACTTCGACAATGGAAGCTTCGATCAATACCTGGCGTCGGGCGCTCGCCATGACTTTATCCAGAAACTCCTGCACTTTTTCATGCTGCCTGCTGGTGGCTCGCACGCTGATGACGCCCGTTTCCGGACTGGCAATCACGGTCGCGGCAAACAGGGTTTTGTATTCGGCGCGTGCCTGATCACGCTCTTCTTGCGCGTTGCGAGCATTGCTTGCAGCCGGAGGCAATGTGGTCTGGCTCGGATTCAGTGGTTGCGCAGGATTGCTCCCTTCATTAGTGGAAGCAGGTGACTCCGCTTGCGATGGACTCGCCGTGCGCGAAATGATCACTTCCTTATCCGTTTCTGCCAGCAGGTCACGCAGATTCTGAATCAGGGTTTCCCACAAATGATTTTTGGATTCGCTATTCACGGCGGTGCGTGAGCTATTGGCGGCGCCGGTACCGTTGCTTGTGACGGTGGACACACTCCCTGCAGTCCCGGTACTGGCGCTACGCCCGGTACTGGCAATTTCCGCTGCCGCTCCGATAAAGCCGGTTGTGTCGCGCGACATATTCACATAGTCGACCTTGTAGGTACGCAACACCGGCATATCGGGAGCCACATACAACACGTTGTTTTCAACCTTGTAGGTCAGGTCAACCTGTTTGGCGAGGCGCTCCAGAATCGCGGGCAAGGTCTGATCCACGGCATTCAGTGTGACTTTGCCCTGGATGGACGGGTGAATGTCTACATTGAGCTTGCTCTCACGCGCCAGCGCAAAGAGGATTTCTTTGACTGGCACTTCATTCACGACAACGCTGTAAGTCTGCTCGCGATTTTTGGCCTTGGGCGCGGGGACAAATGGGGTGATTTTGACGGGCTGGGGAATGGCAGCGACTGGCGCAGGTGGCGTCACTGCATCAATATGCCCCGTGGAGGGTGTGATCTGCGATACATGTGAACAGCCGGCCAACCCGAGCCAGGCAATAGCAGTGACGATCTTCTTATTCATCGTGCCTTGTGATTCCCCATGTAAACAGCCCCTGATTTATCGCATATTAAGTACAGTATGGCAATTAAGCTATTTAAGTTGTTTTATTTCTTTTGTGATTCCACCCACAGTCCTCATATGTGGCTGGTTGGCACGCACGCTTTCTGGCAATTGCTTCAAGGCGGATGCTGCTTCCTCGCGGTTATCAAAGCTGCCATAAAAAAGACTCAGGAATGGCTGGCCGCCAACTCGCGTACGCACGACATAAAGATCATCCAGCGACAATTTGAGCGCCAGTGTTTTCAGGGCATCACGCATATCCTCATCGCGATAGGCCCCCATCAACTGCAAGGTGACGGTGGTCTCGATCTGTCGGTCTAACCACGCGTGCGTCGCTTGCAAGCGGGCTTCCAGAACATCTTGCACTGCACTGGCTGTTGGCTGCTCGGCAGCTGAAGAATGAATCGCTGACCCGGCGGCGCTTGTCAGTTTCACCTCCTCTACCCGGGGCTTGGAAACCACAGGCGCAGACGATGGCGCTAACACCGGGGCATTTACAGCTTGAGAAATGGGTTTGCCAGACTGCCACTGATGCCCGATGTAGCCAGCAACCAAGCCTGCGCACAAAGTCAGCCCGCCCAGGGCAAATTGCCATCTCCGCCACCTGTTTTGCTGTGCTTGCTGGCTAAATTCACTATCGGCAATCGCGCTACGCACATGCTGGGGGCGCACCTGGTAGACATTGTCTGAAAAAGCCGCCAGCAGCGCCTTGTCTGCCAGTACATTTACCCTGCGCACCAGACCTTCCGCAGTGCGTGAAAGCAGCTTGATGGCAGCCGGCGTAAATAATGGCGGACCAAAATAGCCAGCAGCACGCAAACGAAACATGAGGTACTCACTCACCTCCTGCTGATCGAGCGGCTGCAATTTGAAACTATGGGTAATACGCTCCCGCAACTGCCGAATATGCGAGGCGTTCAGATTGGTATCCAGCTCGGGCTGCCCGAACAGGACAATCTGCAAAAGCTTGTCATGCTTGGTTTCCAGATTGGACAGCAAGCGCAGCTCTTCCAGTGTGGCGAGGGGCATGCCTTGCGCCTCTTCCACGAACACCACCACTTGCTTTCCTGCTGCATGCCTGTCGAGCAGATACTGCTGCAGAATCTGCATGACATGAAATTTGTCCGCATTTTTAGGCAATTTGAGCTGCAGCTCAAAAGCTACGGCATATAGCACTTCATCCGGCGCCATGCTGGGGTTGGCGAGATAAACGGTTTCTATGCTATCCGGCAGTTGTGTCTGCAGCATGCGGCATAGCATGGTTTTGCCACTTCCCACTTCACCAACCACCTTGATAATGCCTTCACCACTGCGAATGGCATATATCAGGGCGTCCAGGACCGCACCTCGCTTGCCGCCCGTGAAAAACACGTCGGTATTCGGCGTGATTTTGTAAGGGGGTTCCTTTAAGCCGAAATGCGCATAGTACATGGGCCTATTCTTTGTACTCTTCCTGGGTTTGTATGCGGCTATATAAGGTCGTTCGATTGATACCGAGCAGCTTGGCAGCCTGGCTCAAATTACCGTGGGTAATTTTCAGGGCGGCATTCACATAAGCGTTTTCCCAACGCTTCAGCACGGCATCCACATTGATGTTGGCTTCGCTGCGCAGGTGCTGGTAAGCATGCAAGGTGATGGCATCACCATCGTTGAGCAGAATCTCTTTCACCTTGATCTGCCCGATCAAATCCAGCTCTGAGGACAGGCGGCTCTGCGTCACCGTCTCGCCGGCGTAATTGGCCAGCAGGCGGATAATGATGTTACGCAGCTCGCGCACATTGCCCGGAAAGTGATAATCCATCCATAACTGCTGCGCCTGCTCATCCAGCTTAAATAACGCCTGCCCAGTTTCACGAGCATAGAATTGACTGAAATGCTCCAGTAATAGCAATCGGTCATTTTCCAGATCACGCAATGGCGGAACGCGCAAAGCGAATACGCTCAGCCGGTGATAAAGATCGATACGAAACTTGCCATTGCGCACCTCGGTACGCAAATCGCGATTGGTGGCGGCGACGATGCGCGCCCGGCTTTGCCTGGTCTGCGTTTCACCCACGCGCTGGTATTCGCCATTCTCCAGCACGCGTAATAACTTGGCTTGCAGCTCCAGTGGCAACTCGCCAATTTCGTCCAGAAATAACGTCCCATCCCCGGCATCTTCAAAATACCCTGTCTGGGTGTTGGCGGCTCCGGTAAATGCGCCTTTGCCATGCCCAAATAAAATGGACTCGGCGAGTAAGGGCGAGATGGCCGCGCAGTTGATGGAAAGATAAGGCGCGTTCGCACGCTTGCTCAGGCGATGCAGACTGGTTGCCACTAGTTCCTTGCCGCTACCGGACTCGCCTTCGATCAGTACGGGGAATGGCGCATCTGCAAACTGCGTTATTTGCGTGCGCAAGGTTTGAATAGGCGCGCTTTCGCCCAGCAAGCCTGGCAAGGAAGTTTCGTTGCTTAAGTACCCCTCACTCTGCTCGGCATGCTGCAACTGCAAGGCATTGAGCAAAATCGTCTGCAGTCGCTCGACATCGCATGGCTTGGGGATAAAATCCACGGCACCCAGCGTGAGGGCGTGCTTCACATTAAACGCTTCATTCTGGCCCGACAGCACCAATATCTTCATGGTGGGCGAATGCGCCAGCAATTCGGAAATCAACTGAAATCCCTCATCCGGCTTTTGTGGCGAGGGAGGCAAACCAAGATCAACCAGAGCCAGGGAAGGCGGCTCACTCAGCTGGCGCAATACGCTTTGCGCTTGGGCACGGGAAGCGGCGACAAATACATCAAACGATTTACCCAATACGAAGTGCAATGTATCGGTGATCAGAGGATCATCGTCAACAATAATAAGAACTGGACGAGCTGTAGTCATGGCACCCCCTTACCACAGCTTAAATTAAAGAATCTTTATTTTTCATGACGTTACTATAACCACTAAGCCCAGTAGCATCAATGGCAGATATCGATGCAGGAGCGCGCCAGATGCCTCATTCGCCACGGACAAAAAGCCTACAGTACGCATCGGTTTGTGATCGTATTTCTTCATTATTTTGAACGGAAATGGCGATACGATATCCACCCCATGATGAATATGATCGTAAAAGGACCAAGTACATCATGACTGAAAACCTTCCTGATCCGACTCGAGCTGAAATTGATCAGCTGGCAGGTCCTGCCTTGATAGAATTCGGGGCTTCGTATTGTGGCTATTGCCAACAAAGGCGCCCATGGATAGATGCACTGATAAAAGCCAATCCCCAGATAAGGTATTTCCGGGTTGAAGACGGAAAAGGGCGTCGCCTGGGCCGTAGCTTTGGCGTCAAGCTATGGCCAACATTGATATTTTTGCGAGATGGTAAAGAAATAACACGAGAAGTGAGGCCAGACAGCCAGGAAGCCATCCAGCGAGCGCTCCAACAGATAACAACTTGAAGTTAAGCGAGCGTAGTGGATTTGATACTACTAGATGCGAGTGATAAGGGGGATTTTAAAACTAGCAAGCAAATGGGGTGGCTGATGGGGCTCGAACCCACGACAACTGGAATCACAATCCAGGGCTCTACCAACTGAGCTACAGCCACCATTGAAACTGGGGGATCAGTATCATGGCCTGCCCGACAGGAATCGAACCTGTAACCCCCAGCTTAGAAGGCTGGTGCTCTATCCGGTTGAGCTACGGGCAGATTGTCGGACAATCGTTTTGAAATACTGGTCGGGGTGGAGAGATTCGAACTCCCGACATCCTGCTCCCAAAGCAGGCGCGCTACCAGACTACGCTACACCCCGAGGACCGCAAATATAGCGCAAACCAGCGGTGTGGTCAAACTGAATCTGTTAAAATCATGGTTTTTCATTCGTCCATATTCTATGTCCGCACAACTCATCAATGGCAAAGCCGTTGCCGAATCCATGTTACTTGAGCTTAAGGCACGCGTTGACCAGCGCTTGGCTGCTGGCAAGCGTGCACCTGCCTTGGTTGTCATTATGTTAGGCGCAGATCCTGCGTCGGCGATTTATGTGCGGAACAAACGCGTCGCGTGTGAGAAGGTTGGCATACGCTCTCTTGCCTATGATCTGCCAGCCGACACTTCAGAAGCCGATCTGCTGGCGTTGATCAGACAGTTGAATGAAGATAGTGAAATCGATGGCATTTTGGTGCAATCCCCGCTTCCTCCGCATATCAGCGAAAAGAAAATCATCGAGACCATTTCCGCAAGCAAGGATGTCGATGGCTTTCATCCATATAACATCGGTCGCTTGGCTGTGCGTGAGCCGACCCTACGCTCCTGTACGCCATTTGGCGTCATCAAACTGTTGAAGTCAGCCAATATTCAGTTAATGGGACTGGATGCTGTCGTGATTGGTGTCTCAAATCATGTCGGCCGCCCCATGGCTCTCGAGTTGCTTCTGGCTGGATGCACGGTTACTTGTTGTCATCGCCATACCAAAAATCTGCGCGAGAATATCGAACGTGCTGATCTCGTCGTTGCAGCCGCAGGCAAACCCGGATTGATTAACGGTGAGTGGATAAAACCCGGCGCGGTAGTGATTGATATTGGTATTAACCGCCTGCCAGATGGCAAGATCTGCGGCGATGTCGACTTTAACATTGCCAAGGAACGTGCCAGCTGGATTACACCTGTACCCGGTGGTGTCGGACCCATGACGGTTGCCACATTGATGGAAAATACCTTGATGGCCCTTGAACTCAAGGAATCCGCCCAAATATAGTTACCAGTATACTGATTGGTAGTACACTAGCCGACATTGTGGAAATTGAACGCTCATTTGATATACGAAGGCAACATGTTCAATGCAGTTAGGTGTTTTGCATACCATTTATATTAGGTGTACACTTTCTCCGCTTTAAATTTTGTCAATCGCATTTTGAGTTTTCAAGGCACCTATGGCTGAAGCAATCACAAGACAATTTATTCCTTATCAACCGAAACCGGATGAGGAATACATGAATGACAAGCAACTCGACCATTTCCGCAAGATCCTGAATGACTGGAAAGCCGAGTTAAGTCACGACATTGATCGCACTGTGCACACCATGCAGGACGAGGTGACCATGTTTGCTGACCCGAATGACCGTGCCAGCCAAGAATCCGACATGGCGCTGGAGCTACGCAATCGTGACCGCGAGCGCAAGCTGATCAAGAAAATCGACGAGACCCTGGGCAAGATCAATGAGCACGAATATGGCTATTGCAACAGCTGCGGCGTTGAAATTGGCTTGAAGCGTCTCGAAGCTCGCCCTACCGCAACACTTTGCATTGATTGCAAAACGCTGGATGAAATTCGCGAGCGTCAAGTTGCTAAATAAATAAGCGTTTCTATTCGGCATCACCATCTTTTGATGGCTTGCCAGAAAAACAAAAAGGCCGGAAATTCCGGCCTTTTGTTTTAGTGCTATCGCTATCCTATATGCTTAAGATGCTTCGGTTTCAGCCTTGGCTTCTTCTGCAGGTGGATCGATCAGCGCCTTCATGCTCAAACGCACGCGGCCTTTTTCGTCAGCTTCCATTACCTTGACCTTAACAACCTGGCCTTCCTTGAGGAAGTCACCCACTGCATTTACGCGTTGATGAGCGATTTGCGAAATGTGCAACAAACCATCTTTGCCTGGCAGCAATGAAACAATCGCACCAAAATCCAGCAGTTTGATGACAGTGCCTTCATACGTCTGGCCAATTTCCACTTCTGCAGTAATGGCTTCAATGCGACGCTTAGCTTCTTCACCAGCCTCTGCACTGGTGCAGCCGATCTTGATCGTGCCATCTTCTTCAATATCAATGGTGGTACCGGTTTCTTCGGTCAGCGCACGAATCACTGCGCCGCCCTTGCCGATAACATCACGAATCTTTTCAGGGTTGATCTTCATGGTGATAATGCGAGGCGCAAAAGCGGACAGCTCTTGACGGGTCTCACCCATGGCTTCCTTCATCAGACCCAGAATGTGCAGGCGACCTTCCTTGGCTTGCGCCAGAGCGGCTTGCATAATTTCGGCAGTAATACCGGTAATCTTGATATCCATTTGAAGAGCGGTAATACCATCCTCCGAACCGGCCACCTTAAAGTCCATGTCACCCAGATGATCTTCATCACCCAGGATATCGGTCAGAACTGCAACGCGGTTACCTTCCTTAATCAGGCCCATGGCAATACCTGCCACGTGGGTCTTGACTGGAACGCCTGCATCCATCAATGCCAGACAGCCGCCACAGACGGATGCCATGGAGCTTGAACCATTGGATTCAGTAATTTCCGATACGACGCGAATGGTATAGCCGAACTCTTCCTGACTTGGCAATGCAGCCAGCAACGCACGCTTGGCCAGACGACCGTGGCCGATTTCACGACGCTTAGGCGTACCTACCCGACCAGTTTCGCCGGTAGCGTAAGGAGGCATGTTGTAATGCAGCATGAAACGATCAGTGTATTCACCTTGCAGAGCATCAATGATTTGCTCATCGCGGCCAGTACCGAGAGTAGCCACGACCAGCGCCTGCGTTTCACCGCGGGTGAACAAGGCAGAACCGTGGGTACGAGGCAGCACACCAGTGCGGATAGTAATCGGGCGCACAGTGCGAGTATTACGGCCATCAATACGTGGCTCGCCATTCAGAATCTGACCACGTACAACCTTGGCTTCGAGATTATGCAGAATGGACTTGATTTCGTTCGCTTCTTCAGTCGACGTGGCTTCAGTAATCAGCTCACTCAAGACACGGCTCTTGATTTCATCCAGCTTGGAAGAACGAGCCCCTTTGGACTTGATCTGATAAGCAGCGTTGATATCGGCGCTAGCGATGCCAGTGATTTTTTCGATGAGTGCGGTGTTTTCAGCAGGTGGAGTCCAATCCCATGGCTCTTTGCCAACTTCTGCCGCAATTTCGTTGATCAGATTGATCACGGCTTGCATTTGCTCGTGGCCATAAACCACAGAACCCAGCATCACATCTTCAGGCAATTCCTTGGCTTCCGACTCCACCATCAGTACAGCGGTCGATGTCGCAGCAACTACCAGATCCAGCTCTGTATCTTTCAACTGAGTGGCAGTCGGGTTCAGTACATATTCACCATTGATGTAACCTACACGCGCTGCACCAATCGGGCCATAGAATGGAATACCGGAAATGGCCAGGGCCGCGGAAGCGCCGATGATGGCAGGAATATCGGAATCGATTTCGCTGTCCGACGACATCACGGTCGCCACAATTTGCACTTCGTTGTAGAAAGCTTCAGGAAAGAGCGGACGCAGAGGACGGTCGATCAGACGCGATGTCAGCGTTTCCTTTTCGGAAGGGCGACCTTCACGCTTGAAAAAGCCGCCAGGAATCTTGCCGGCAGCGTAGGTGCGTTCTTGGTAATCCACAGTCAATGGGAAAAAATCCTGACCAGGCTTTACATCAGTTTTGCCGACCACAGTAACGAGCACGACGGTATCGCCGTAACTCACCATCACTGCGCCATCAGCCTGACGAGCGATTTCGCCCGTTTCCAGAGTCAGCTCATGCTGACCATACGTAATCGTTTTTTTAATGGCTTTCACGTCTTATGTCCTTATTAAAACGAAAAAAGCCGATAAGCGCCGCGTTACCGCTTTGCCTTCGGCTTGTTTCTTCAATTCACGAATTTGCGCTGATACTTTACAAGGTGCAACGTAATTATTTACGGAGACCCAAGCGCTCAATCAGAGTGCGATAACGATCAGCATTCTTGCGCTTGAGGTAGTCCAGCAATTTGCGGCGCTGACTTACCAACTTCAGCAGACCACGACGGGAGTGGTGATCCTTGGCATTGCTTTTGAAATGCTCTGTCAAATATGTAATGCGAGCGCTAAGAAGTGCAACTTGAACTTCTGGGCTACCTGTATCATTTGGAGCTTGTTGGAAATCAGCAACAATCTTTGCTGTTTCTTGAACTGTAATTGCCATAACTTATATCCTGTGTTGTGAGATGTGTTTGCGCGTCAATGCAAATGCAGGTTACATCCAGCCCCGCTAGAGCATTCATTTACAATCAACTTTTAATTATATCTTCATTCAATCATAAACTCAAGAAAGCTTTGCCAGACTGGCTGCATTCTTGAGTGAAGAATAGTTCAGGTACGGAGGTCGCTCAACCGCGCTTTGTCAGGCAGTTTGACGCAGCAATCGCTTGGGCGCGATTGCGCCGCGTGAGGTTTGCTCCCCTATCCCCAGAAAATCACCCTGTTCATTATAGATTCTGAATACCCCTTCAATACTGAGGCCTGACTTCCACACTTCCTGGCCTCGCAGTAAATAGAAGGCGCTATCAGCATCAATCGTCACCTGCGGCAAATCCTCGATCGCAGCATCCGCACCAAGCAGAGCCTCGTCTCGCTGCTCCAGTGACATTTGTTCCAGCTGTTCGATAGTCACTGCATCATCCAGATGGAAATGTGCGGTCGTCAATCGGCGCAAACCACCAAGATGGGCACCACAGCCTAGCAACTTACCGATGTCTTCGGCCAGAGTGCGAATATATGTACCCTTGCTACAGGACACTACGATCTCAAACTGGTTACCCTCAAACCGCTCCAGCGTAATGTCATGTATGCGAACCGGCCTGGCTTCCCGCGTAATTTCTACGCCATCCCGGGCATATTCATAAAGCGCTTTACCACCATGTTTCAACGCCGAATACATGGGGGGGACCTGCAGTATATCGCCCACCATCTTTTTGAGCGCAACATCCAACTCTGCCGCGGTAGTCGTAACGGGTGACCGCTCGAGTATTTCACCTTCGGCATCACCCGTTGTGGTCGTGCTGCCCAGCGTCACCAGGGCACGGTAGCTCTTATCGGAATCCAGCAGAAAATGAGAAAACTTGGTCGCTTCACCCAAGCATATTGGTAGCAATCCGCTTGCTAATGGATCCAGGCTGCCTGTATGGCCTGCCTTGGCTGCCTGAAACAGGCGTTTGACGATTTGTAATGCCTGATTGCTGGATATCCCTAACGGCTTATCCAGCAACAGAATGCCGCTGATATCGCGTTTGATTCGTTTGAACTGCACAGTTGCAACATGACTGACGTCATTGCGTCAGGCATCACCTTTGTCAGCGTTATCTTGATCCTGCGCCAACGCATCATCGATCAGTCGCGATATTTTCATACCATTATCAATAGATGCATCGTAAACAAAATGCAATTGAGGCACTGTGCGCAATAAAAGCCGTTTAGCCAGCTGACTTCGCAAGAAGCCTGCTGTTTTCTCGAGCCCCTTCTGCAATTCTGGCGTGCCTTTTTCGGCACTGTAAAAGACCTTGGCATGCGCCAGGTCACCGCTCACCTCAACTTCAGTAACGGTGACCATGCCCACACGAGGATCTTTTACTTCAAACTGAAGCAGATCTGCCAATTCGCGCTGCATCTGCTCCGCTACGCGATCGCTACGGGAAAACTCTTTTGCCATGTTCGCCTTCTGACCTTACAACGTTCTGGCAACTTCAACAATTTCAAATACTTCCAGCGTGTCACCCACTTCAATATCATTGAAATTCTTCAGTGACAAACCGCATTCAAAATTGGATTTCACTTCCTTCACGTCATCCTTGAAGCGCTTCAGCGAATCCAGCTCGCCAGTATGAATCACCACGTTATCGCGCAGGACACGCACCTTGGATGAACGGCGGATAACACCATCGCTCACATAGCAACCCGCGACCGCACCCACCTTGGAAATACGGAACACTTCGCGAATTTCCACGGTACCGATCATGGATTCCTTCTGCTCCGGTGACAACATGCCACCCAGGGCGGCTTTCACTTCATCCACTGCTTCGTAAATGATGTTGTAGTAACGAACATCCACACCCGAAGAGTCGATCAGCTTGCGAGCACCGGCATCCGCACGGACGTTAAAGCCAATGACAACAGCCTTGGATGCTGCTGCCAGGTTGACGTCAGACTCGCTGATTGCACCCACACCGGTATGTATGATGTTGACCTTGACTTCGTTGGTAGAGAGCTTTTGCAAGGAAGTTGCCAGAGCTTCGTATGAACCCTGCACATCGGATTTGATGATCAGCGGCAGCACCTTCACTTCGCCTTCGGCCATTTGCTCGAACATATTCTCGAGCTTGGCAGCTTGCTGCTTGGCCAGCTTCACGTCGCGGAATTTACCTTGACGGAACAAGGCGATCTCACGTGCCTTGCGCTCATCATTCAGCACGATCACTTCCTCACCTGCGGATGGCACATCGGATAAACCGAGAATCTCTACCGGGATAGAAGGACCCGCTTCCTTGATGTCATTGCCCGCTTCATCCAACATGGCGCGCACGCGGCCAAACGCGGTACCTGCAAGCAACATATCGCCACGACGCAGAGTGCCGGATTGAACCAGAATGGTAGAAACCGGGCCACGGCCCTTGTCCAGGCGACCTTCAATTACCAGGCCCTTGGCAGGGGTGTTCTTTGGCGCTTTCAGCTCCAGCACTTCTGCTTGCAACAGCACGGCTTCCAACAGTTCATCGATCCCGGTGCCAGCCTTGGCTGAGACTTCAACAAACATGGTATCGCCGCCCCAGTCTTCAGGGACCACCTCGTGCGTTACCAGCTCTTGCTTGACGCGCTCTGGATTGGCATCCGGCTTATCTATTTTATTTACCGCGACCACAACCGGCACACCTGCAGCCTTAGCATGGTGAACGGCTTCAATCGTTTGTGGCATCACACCGTCATCGGCAGCGACGACCAGAATAACCACATCGGTAGCCTTGGCGCCACGAGCACGCATTGCGGTAAAGGCTTCGTGACCTGGCGTATCCAGGAAGGTCACCATGCCGCGTGGGGTTTCAACGTGGTACGCGCCAATATGCTGCGTAATGCCGCCAGCCTCACCGGAAGCCACACGGCTACGGCGAATGTAGTCCAGCAAGGATGTTTTACCGTGGTCAACGTGACCCATGACGGTAACAACGGGAGGACGGGCCTCCTGAATGGCTTCAGCATGATCGTGCTCTTCCAGGAAGGTTTCCGGATCATTTGCCGCTGCCGCTTTGGCAACGTGACCCATTTCCTCTACCAGGATAATGGCCGTTTCTTGATCCAGAACCTGATTGATGGTTACCATCATGCCCATTTTCATGAGCACCTTGATCACTTCACTGGCTTTAACCGCCATCTTGTGTGCAAGATCAGCGACTGAAATTGTTTCAGGGACGAGCACCTCATGCACAATCGGCTCAGTAGGCGCATTAAACGCGTGTTGCTGATCTTCATCCCGGTGGGATTTTGACTTGGACTTGTGAGTACGCCAGCCTTGTGTAGGCGCAGCATCGCCGCGCGTTTTAATACCGCGCTTCTTGTTTTCGGCGTCTGCCCAGTCTTTGTTATTTTTGCTGCCTTTTTTAGCGCCCTTATCATCAGCTTTGGTAGCATCCTTGACCGCTGGCTTATGCAGCGTACCTTCAACCTTGGCAGGCTTGGCGGCTTCTGCAGCGGCCGCTGCAGCTTTCTTGGCTTCTTCTTCCTGACGCTTCTGCAGGATTTCCTGCTTCTTGCGCAACTCAGCCGTTTGAATAGCAACCAGCGCGGCGTGACGACGCGCTTCTTCTTCGCGTTTGGCGATTTGCTCAGGACTCAGCACACTGATACGCCCACCAGATGCGGGAGCAGCAGCGGGTTCAGCAGTTACCTCGGCAGCCGTAACAGGCTCCGCAATAACTTCGGGCTCTTCTACGATCGCCGGTGCTTCAGCTTCAACAACCGCAATTGGCTCCGGTTCGGCAACTGGCTCTTCGCGCACAATCTCTTCAACAACCGGCTCGGCTACGGGAGTTTCAGCAACGGTTTCATATTCTTGAACTTCAAGCTCAGCCTGAGATTCAGGAATAAACTCGTTGCCCTGATCATCTTGCTCAGGCAAGGATGGATCGCGACGTACCAAGACACGTTTTTTACGCACTTCCACCTGAATGGTTCTGGCCTTGCCACTGCTGTCCGTCTTTTTGATTTCGGTATTCTGGCGGCGCGTAAGGGTAATTTTGTTTTTTGGTGCCTGGGCGCCATGCTCCTTGCGCAAAAACTCCAGCAATGAGGTTTTGTCATGCTCAGTCAAGGTGTCATCCGCCGCAGCCTTATTTACCCCAGCCCCTCTTAATTGCTCCAACAACAGCTCGGCCGGCAGCCCTAACTCACTGGCAAATTGTGCTACGCTTGTTTGTCCCATCCTGTTACTCCATCCTCATCTTACGCATACCACTGTTCATTTAATTACAAACGTTGTTGCGTCTAACTGAAATTCAATTTCATGATTTGCTTACGCAAACCATGGCGCACGTGCCGTCATGATCAACTGCTTGGCACGTTCCGCATCCATGTTGGCCATTTCCATCAATTCATCAACAGCCAGGTCTGCCAGGTCTTCCATCGTGGAAACGCCCTTGGATGCCAGCAAATGCGCTGTAGCATCATCCATGCCGTCCATTGTCAGCAAGCTTTCCGAAGCCTCTTCCAGCTTCTCTTCCTTGGCAATGGCTTCGGTTAACAAGGCTGCGCGTGCGCGCTTGCGCAATTCGTTGATTGTTTCTTCATCGAAGGCATCAATTTCGCTCATTTCAGCGATAGGCACATAGGCAATTTCTTCCAGTGTGTTGAAACCTTCTTGCACCAGGATATCGGCAACTTCTTCATCAACATCCAGCTTGTCTATAAAGAGCTGACGTGTCTTGGTATATTCTTCTTCATGTTTTTGAGCAGCTTCGGCTTCGGTCAGAATATTCAATGTCCAACCGGTCAGCTCAGAGGCAAGGCGAACATTTTGACCATTACGGCCAATCGCTTGTGCCAGCTGCTCTTCATCCACGACCACATCCATGCTGTGTGCATCTTCATCCACGACAATGCTGGAGACTTCGGCCGGCGCCATTGCGTTAATGACAAACTGCGCTGGCTCCATGGACCATAAAACAATATCTACACGTTCGCCAGCCAGCTCACCGGTGACGGCTTGTACACGTGAACCGCGCATGCCGACGCAAGTGCCGACAGGGTCCAGACGCTGATCATTCGATTTAACGGCAATTTTGGAACGCAAACCTGGGTCGCGAGAAGCAGATTTGATCTCAAGCAGACCCTCTTCAATTTCCGGCACCTCAAGCTCGAACAGTTTGATCAAGAATTCAGGGGCGATACGGGAAAGCACCAACTGCGGGCCGCGTCCGGTACGTTCGATTCGCGACAAATATGCACGCACGCGATCACCAACGCGCAAATTCTCCTTGGGGATCATTTGATCACGTGGCAGCACAGACTCAATGCGACCCACTTCAATAATCGCGTTACCCTTTTCCATGCGCTTGATGACACCTGTCACCAAATGCTCTTTACGCGCCAGAAAATCATTCAGAATCTGCTCACGCTCGGCCTCACGCACTTTTTGCAAAATAACTTGTTTTGCTGCCTGGGCACCAATGCGCCCAAACTCAACAGATTCCAGCGGCTCTTCATAATAATCGCCGAGATTCAAGCCTTCAGCACGCTCATCATCCGTATACATCTGCGCAGCAGGATTTTCCAGATCATCATCAGAAACAATCTGCCAGCGGCGGAATGAATGATAATTGCCGCTATCTCGCTCAATTTCGACACGAACATCTGCATCTTCGGTAAAGCGCTTTTTGGTTGCAGAGGCCAGCGCCAGTTCCAGCGCTGTAAAGATCACTTCCTTGGCCACATTTTTCTCGTGGGCCAGCGCATCTACCAATAATAATATTTCGCGACTCATTTCAAATCTCCGCCTAAAATCTGTATCACAACAGGTACTTAAATTATTTAAACTCAGGTGCCAGTCTAGCCTTGTCTATATTGGACAAGGCAAGGCGATGCAGCACCCCTTCCTGTTCAATCAACAGGTTATCCTGCTCAATACCTTGCAAAATCCCAATAAAATTCTTCCGGTTATCCACTGGGATACGCAATTTCACTTGCGCACGCTCACCAGTAAAGCGGATGAAATCGGCATCTTTCTTTAAGACACGATCCAAGCCAGGCGACGAAACCTCGAGCCGGTCATAGTCAATATCGTTTTCTACCGCGAGCACATTACCTAGCTGGTTACTGACGAGTACACAATCATCAATATTGATACCCTCAGGTTTATCAATAAATAATCGGATCAGCTTGCCCCGGTTAGAAATCTCGACATCCACCAACTCATAACCAAGCTGGCTGACAGATTTTTCCAATAATGAATACAAATCCTGCATTCGAGATGCCTTTTATCCTCTACAGAAACAAAAAATGGGCTTACGCCCATCAAAAATACATTATATCAATCAATTCAATGAATTGATAATACAAGATAGCACAAATAGAAAAGCCCTCTAATGAGGGCTTTTCTAAAAACTTACCAAAGGCAAGTATATATAAGAAGCTTGGCGGTGACCTACTTTCGCATACGAGAAGTATACTATCATTGGCGCAGAATCGTTTCACGGCCCTGTTCGAGATGGGAAGGGGTGGTTCCAATTCGCTATGGCCGCCAAGCATAACCGGAGAAGCTTGGCGGTGACCTACTTTCGCATACGAGAAGTATACTATCATTGGCGCAGAATCGTTTCACGGCCCTGTTCGAGATGGGAAGGGGTGGTTCCAATTCGCTATGGCCGCCAAGCATAACCGGTAGTGCTTGAGATGATGCATTCAAGCCCTGTTAAGCTTTGCATGTTCGTTCGAACACGCTGACCTTGTCCTTGCAGACAAGCGTCTTTAAAAAACAGAAGAAGTAAAGTATGCGTATTGATTGCGCTTTAGAGCAACCTTGAACTCAAGTTTCAAGGTTATAGGATCAAGCCTCACGAGCAATTAGTAACGGTCAGCTTAATGCATTACTGCACTTCCACATCCGTCCTATCAACGTCCTGGTCTCGAACGACTCTTTAGTGTGCTTAAAGCACAGGGAAGTCTCATCTTGAGGCAAGTTTCACGCTTAGATGCTTTCAGCGTTTATCTCTTCCGGATTTAGCTACCCGGCTATGCCATTGGCATGACAACCGGTCCACCAGAGATCCGTCCACTCCGGTCCTCTCGTACTAGGAGCAGCCCCCCTCAAACTTCCAACGCCCACGGCAGATAGGGACCAAACTGTCTCACGACGTTTTAAACCCAGCTCACGTACCACTTTAAATGGCGAACAGCCATACCCTTGGGACCGGCTACAGCCCCAGGATGTGATGAGCCGACATCGAGGTGCCAAACTCCCCCGTCGATATGAACTCTTGGGAGGAATCAGCCTGTTATCCCCAGAGTACCTTTTATCCGTTGAGCGATGGCCCTTCCATACAGAACCACCGGATCACTATGACCTGCTTTCGCACCTGCTCGACCTGTCCGTCTCGCAGTCAAGCAACCTTATGCCATTGCACTATCAGTACGATTTCCGACCGTACCTAGGTTACCTTCGCACTCCTCCGTTACTCTTTGGGAGGAGACCGCCCCAGTCAAACTGCCCACCATACACGGTCCCCGATCCAGATAATGGACCTAGGTTAGAACCTCAACAACATCAGGGTGGTATTTCAAGGTTGACTCCACAAGAACTGGCGTCCCTGCTTCAAAGTCTCCCACCTATCCTACACAAATCTTGTCAAAGTCCAATGTAAAGCTACAGTAAAGGTTCATGGGGTCTTTCCGTCTAGCCGCGGGTAGATTGCATCTTCACAAACATTTCAACTTCGCTGAGTCCCGAGAGGAGACAGTGTGGCCATCGTTACGCCATTCGTGCGGGTCGGAACTTACCCGACAAGGAATTTCGCTACCTTAGGACCGTTATAGTTACGGCCGCCGTTTACCGGGGCTTCAATCAAGAGCTTGCACCCCATCATTTAACCTTCCGGCACCGGGCAGGCGTCACACCGTATACGTCCACTTTCGTGTTTGCACAGTGCTGTGTTTTTATTAAACAGTCGCAGCCACCTTTTCACTGCAACCCCATCGGCCTTCGAGAGTAAATCTCTACAACCTACCGGGGCGCACCTTCTCCCGAAGTTACGGTGCTAATTTGCCGAGTTCCTTCTCCCGGGTTCTCTCAAGCGCCTTAGAATTCTCATCCTGCCCACCTGTGTCGGTTTGCGGTACGGTCTCAATATAACTGAAGCTTAGTGGCTTTTCTTGGAAGCTTGGTATCAATCACTTCGTGCACAAGTGCACTCGTCGTCACGCCTCAGAATTGACCCTCCGGATTTGCCTAAAGGATCTCCCTACACGCTTAAACCACCTATTCCAACAGATGGCTGACCTAACCTTCTCCGTCCCCACATCGCATTACATTGAGGTACAGGAATATTAACCTGTTTCCCATCAGCTACGCATCTCTGCCTCACCTTAGGGGCCGACTCACCCTGCGCCGATGAACGTTGCGCAGGAAACCTTGGGCTTTCGGCGAGGGAGCTTTTCACTCCCTTTATCGCTACTCATGTCAGCATTCGCACTTCTGATACCTCCAGCATTCCTCACAGAACACCTTCGCAGGCCTACAGAACGCTCTCCTACCATGCATATAAATATGCATCCGCAGCTTCGGTTACGTGCTTAGCCCCGTTACATCTTCCGCGCGGGACGACTCGACCAGTGAGCTATTACGCTTTCTTTAAAGGATGGCTGCTTCTAAGCCAACCTCCTGGCTGTCTGTGCCTTCCCACTTCGTTTTCCACTTAGCACGTCATTAGGGACCTTAGCTGGCGGTCTGGGTTGTTTCCCTCTTGACCACGGACGTTAGCACCCATGGTCTGTCTCCCGTGATTGCACTTCTCGGTATTCGGAGTTTGCAATGGTTTGGTAAGCTCTTATGAGCCCCCTAGCCATAACAGTGCTCTACCCCCAAGAGTGAGACACGAGGCACTACCTAAATAGTTTTCGGAGAGAACCAGCTATTTCCAAGTTTGTTTAGCCTTTCACCCCTATCCACAGCTCATCCCCTAATTTTTCAACATTAGTGGGTTCGGACCTCCAGTACCTGTTACGGCACCTTCATCCTGGCCATGGATAGATCACTTGGTTTCGGGTCTACACCCAGCAACTATCGCCCTATTCGGACTCGCTTTCGCTACGCCTCCCCTATCGGTTAAGCTTGCTACTGAATGTAAGTCGCTGACCCATTATACAAAAGGTACGCAGTCACCCCTTACGAGGCTCCCACTGTTTGTATGCATGCGGTTTCAGGTTCTATTTCACTCCCCTCCCGGGGTTCTTTTCGCCTTTCCCTCACGGTACTGGTTCACTATCGGTCGATTACGAGTATTTAGCCTTGGAGGATGGTCCCCCCATGTTCAGACAGGATTTCACGTGTCCCGCCCTACTTGTCGTTATCCTAGTTCCACAAACGGGATTTCGTATACGGGGCTATCACCCGCTATGGCCGGACTTTCCATTCCGTTCTACTATCGCGTCTGCTAAAAATAACAGGCTTTTCCGGGTTCGCTCGCCACTACTTCCGGAATCTCGGTTGATTTCTTTTCCTCGAGCTACTTAGATGTTTCAGTTCACTCGGTTCGCTTCGCTTCTCCTATATATTCAGAGAGCGATACCCTTGCGGGTGGGTTTCCCCATTCGGACATTCCCGGATCAAAGCTTATTTGCCAGCTCCCCGAGACTTTTCGCAGGCTACCACGTCCTTCATCGCCTGTAATCGCCAAGGCATCCACCACATGCACTTATTCGCTTGACCCTATAACGTTAAAACCTGAGCCCTTTTAAACTCAAATCTCGCGACCAACGAGTAGTAGTCGGTCCGCTATAGGCTTGCTTCTAAAGCAACTTATTTGAATCCGCTTATTTCTTTCGAACTAAACGAGCTCAAATGTTTTGATTTCTGCAATCAATTACCCATTTGAACACTCAGAACCTCATCACAAAGTTCTTGTGTTCTCTTTACTTCTTCCATTTTGTTAAAGATCAATCCGGCTTTAAAAGCCAGAAATAAATACAGCAACCTGCACTTATTTCTAACTTCTTCATCAAGGTAGTGGTGGAGGATGACGGGATCGAACCGACGACCCCCTGCTTGCAAAGCAGGTGCTCTCCCAGCTGAGCTAATCCCCCTACTCGGGTGAATCTGGTGGGTCTGGTTGGGCTCGAACCAACGACCCCCGCCTTATCAAGACGGTGCTCTAACCAGCTGAGCTACAGACCCTTCTAAGGCCATTCCTTGATGTGCTCTTGAACAACCGATAAGTGTGAATGCTTGCAGCTTCGGATTTTCTCTAGAAAGGAGGTGATCCAGCCGCACCTTCCGATACGGCTACCTTGTTACGACTTCACCCCAGTCATGAATCCTACCGTGGTAATCGTCCCCCTTGCGGTTAGACTAACTACTTCTGGTAGAACCCACTCCCATGGTGTGACGGGCGGTGTGTACAAGGCCCGGGAACGTATTCACCGCGACATGCTGATCCGCGATTACTAGCGATTCCGACTTCATGCAGTCGAGTTGCAGACTGCAATCCGGACTACGATCGGCTTTCTGGGATTGGCTCCCCCTCGCGGGTTGGCAACCCTCTGTACCGACCATTGTATTACGTGTGAAGCCCTGGCCATAAGGGCCATGAGGACTTGACGTCATCCCCACCTTCCTCCGGTTTGTCACCGGCAGTCCCAATAAAGTGCCCAACTAAATGATGGCAATTATTGGCAAGGGTTGCGCTCGTTGCGGGACTTAACCCAACATCTCACGACACGAGCTGACGACAGCCATGCAGCACCTGTGTCTACTTTCCCTTTCGGGCACCTAATGCATCTCTGCTTCGTTAGTAGCATGTCAAGGCCAGGTAAGGTTTTTCGCGTTGCATCGAATTAATCCACATAATCCACCGCTTGTGCGGGCCCCCGTCAATTCCTTTGAGTTTTAATCTTGCGACCGTACTCCCCAGGCGGTCTACTTCACGCGTTAGCTGCGTTACTAATGGATTTTACTCCACCAACAACTAGTAGACATCGTTTAGGGCGTGGACTACCAGGGTATCTAATCCTGTTTGCTCCCCACGCTTTCGAGCATGAGCGTCAGTATTAGGCCAGGGGGCTGCCTTCGCCATTGGTATTCCTCCACATCTCTACGCATTTCACTGCTACACGTGGAATTCTACCCCCCTCTCCCATACTCTAGCCTTGCAGTTTCAAACGCAGTTCCCAGGTTGAGCCCGGGGCTTTCACATCTGACTTACAAAACCGCCTGCGCTCGCTTTACGCCCAGTAATTCCGATTAACGCTCGCACCCTACGTATTACCGCGGCTGCTGGCACGTAGTTAGCCGGTGCTTCTTATCAAGGTACCGTCATCCTCACCCGGTATTAGCGAGTAAGTTTTCTTTCCTTGCGAAAGAGCTTTACAACCCGAAGGCCTTCTTCACTCACGCGGCATGGCTGGATCAGGCTTGCGCCCATTGTCCAAAATTCCCCACTGCTGCCTCCCGTAGGAGTCTGGACCGTGTCTCAGTTCCAGTGTGGCTGGTCGTCCTCTCAGACCAGCTACTGATCGTCGCCTTGGTGGGCCTTTACCCCACCAACTAGCTAATCAGATATCGGCCGCTCGTTCTGCGTAAGGTCCGAAGATCCCCTACTTTCCCCCTCAGGGCGTATGCGGTATTAGCTAATCTTTCGACTAGTTATCCCCCACAATACGGTACGTTCCGATATATTACTCACCCGTTCGCCACTCGTCAGCAGAGAAGCAAGCTTCTCTCTGTTACCGTTCGACTTGCATGTGTAAAGCATGCCGCCAGCGTTCAATCTGAGCCAGGATCAAACTCTTCAGTTTAATTCCCAACTATTACTTGTGACCCCAATAAAGGGGTCGGTATGTCGCTTGGCTTAATTCTCAAATGAATCTGGGTATTTCTACAAAGTTTCATTCAAGGTGTTAAGCACTTATGTATCTTGAGTGTCACCCGGCATTACCGGGCCGACTTCACAAAACCACAAGCACTCACACCTATCGATTGTTCAGTTTGTTAAAGAGCAGGTACTTCTTACTTCGCCTTCACTCATCAACGCTTCCGTTGAGAGGTGCGCATTATGCAGACCGTTTTAATTCAGTCAAGAGAAATTTTGCTGCTAACTTCTCTGCACACCGCGTTGTTACTAGCGAGCCGCGCATTATACAGACCGTTTTTACTTGGTCAAGCGAAACATAAAAGCTTTTGTTTCGCCCTGTTTTGCACTGCCGCTTTCTCAAGCGAGCTGCGCATTTTACAGACCAAATTTATTTGGTCAAGGGAAATTTTCTACTGCTTGATTTCCTGCCCGACGTCGCCGTTGAAGCGAGCCGCGCATTCTACGGATTGGCCGAATGACGTCAATACCCAATCCGCGATTATTACAAATTATTTACAATTGACCGCGATTGATTGTAATGCGGGCAAATTTGCGCTTACCAACCTGCGCCACTACTGTTACGCCAGCCCCCAGTTGCAGAGCCTTATCTTCAACCTTCTCACTATCCAGCTTAACGCCGCCTTGCTCTATCATGCGCAATGCCTCGGAGGTGCTTGCGACCAGCCCGGCCTGCTTCAGCAAGGCGGCAATACCTATCCGATCCTGCGCCAAGGCGATACTTACCTCAGGCACATCGTCCGGTATTCCACCTTTGGAGCGCAGGGAGAAATCTGCCAGCGCCTGCTCTGCGGCTTCGGCAGAATGGAAACGGGTGACCAGTTCCTGGGCAAACCTTACTTTTATATTGCGAGGATTTTCACCCGCCTCTACCGATTGCTTCCAGGATGCAATGGTTTCCATGGACTCAAACGACAGCAGCTCTATATAACGCCACATCAAGGTATCGGATATGGACATCAATTTACTGAAGATGTCGTTTGCTGGTTCCGCTATACCTATATAGTTACCGAGCGACTTGGACATCTTATTCACGCCATCAAGCCCCTCCAGCAAGGGCATGGTCAACACGCATTGCGGCGATTGGCCATAATGCTTTTGCAATTCACGCCCCATTAACAGGTTGAATTTCTGATCCGTACCGCCGAGCTCCAGATCCGCCTTCAGCTCCACGGAGTCATATCCCTGCAATAAAGGATAGAGGAATTCATGAATAGCGATGGGCTGATTATTCTTATATCGCTTGCTGAAATCATCGCGCTCCAGCATGCGGGCGACAGTATGTGTCGCCGCCAGCTTTAACATGCCGGCAGCCCCTAGCTGACTGATCCAGGCAGAGTTAAAAACTACTTCCGTTTGCTCAGGCTTTAATATCTTGAAAACCTGGGCTTCATACGATTTGGCATTTTCCTGAACCTGCTCAGCCGTCAGCGGTGGCCGAGTAGCACTCTTGCCGGTTGGGTCGCCGATCATTCCGGTGAAATCGCCTATCAAAAAGAGCACGTGATGCCCAAGCTCTTGCAACTGACGCAATTTGTTGAGCAATACAGTATGCCCCAGATGCAAATCAGGCGCGGTGGGATCAAAACCGGCCTTGACGCGCAAAGGTCGGCCCAGCTTGAGCTTTTCTACCAGCTCTTGCTCAATCAGCAGTTCATCACATCCGCGCTTGATCAGCGCCAAATCTTCATTTAAAGCACGCATTCTTTGTTATCTTTCATGCCTCTGGCATTTTGCCTTCACCAGGAATAGGTTTTCTGTTAGCATCCCCTATCCCTATCATGTATTTGAGGTAGCTCCAGTGCAGCGAAGCGAACCTAGTTCCAAACCCGGCATTTTATCGCAAAACCGCAGATTTAAAGAACGAAAGCTACGCCTCCGCTGGTTATTGGCCTTTTCAAGCCTTCCTCTATTCGGCATTTTCACGGCATTCGGTATTGCGCCACAGACTTCGGTTCAAGACATCAACATCCATACCGTGGTCGAAAATATTGAGCTTCCCGAGACAATTGCGCCGATGGTGCAAGTGGATGCGCAAAATAGTTCGTTCTGGCAAGCAGACCAGATCCGGCGCGACGATACCCTCGCCAGCTTACTTTCTCGGCTCAATATCACGAATGATGATGCCATTGAATTCCTCAAGCGCAACCCTGATGCCAGAGCCTTGGCAACACAATTGCGCCCCGGCAGATCCATTCAGGCACAAACCAATCAGGATGGTCAGCTATTAAAGCTGCAATACCAGACTGACAACAACTCTACCCTGCATGTAGAACTAACCGCGAACGGCTATGAAGCTCATGTCGCTGAAACAGTGATGGAAACTCATCCTGTCCTGAAATCTGCAGAAATCAAAAGCTCGCTTTTCGGTGCTACCGATGAAGCCGGCATTCCTGATGCGATTGCCATACAACTGGCCGAGATATTTTCTTCGGATATCGATTTTCATAGCGATCTCCGCCGCGGTGACCGCTTCGTGGTCGTCTATGAAGCGAGCTACTGGAATGGGGAACTGGCCCGCACTGGCCAAGTACTGGCAGCCGAATTCATTAATGACGGCAAAACCTATCGTGCCGTCAGATATCGCAACCCCGAAGGTCAAGTCAGTTACTACACGCCTGAAGGCAAAAGCCTGCACAAGTCTTTCCTGCGCTCTCCTTTAGAGTTCAGCCGTATCAGTTCTGGTTTCAGCCTCGGTCGTTTCCATCCGATTCTGCAAAAAATGCGTGCGCATAAAGGCGTCGATTACGCCGCCCCCATTGGGACTCGCGTCAAAGCCTCCGCCGATGCCGTTGTGGATTTTGTCGGTGTCAAAAGCGGGTACGGCAATGTTGTTGTGCTGCGCCATCAAAACGGCATCAGCACGGTATATGGGCACTTATCCCGATTTGCTGCGGGTTTGCATCGCGGCAGCAAAGTCAGTCAAGGCGACATCATTGCTTATGTGGGCATGACAGGCTTGGCCACTGGTCCGCATCTTCATTATGAGTTTCTACTGAACGGCCAGCATCGCGATCCGCTCACCGTGGCCTTGCCTAACGCTGTGCCGATTGCGCCAAAATACAAAGCTGACTTTCTGGCCAACAGCAGCAAGCTGGTTGCCCAGTTACAGCTGCTGATCAGCAGCAACCTTGCCTCTCTCGAGTAATCCTTTCCATGGACTGCCATCTCACAGGCTCAGGTGAATATCGTATTCACTTGAGCATCGTCTAGTTCTATGTCAACCGAGCTTTATATCGGCATGATGTCCGGCACCAGCATGGACGGCGTCGATGCGGTTATTGCGGAATTGGACGGGCATAGCTGCCATGTACGCCACACCTATTCCATTCCTTATTCTGCCGAGTTACGTGCTGCATTGCTGGATTTGCACACGCCCGCCCATAATGAGCTTGAGCTGGCCGCAAGCGCAGCCAATCAGCTAGCCCATCTTTACGCCGAGACAGTACGTGCCCTGCTGGCAAGTGCGTATGTTGATAAATCGCGTATCCGCGCGATTGGCTGTCACGGTCAAACCATTCGCCATCGTCCTGAGTTGGGTTTTACGCTGCAACTGGGCAATGCGGCATTGCTGGCTGAGCTACTCGACATGACAGTAATCGCGGACTTTCGGAGCCGTGATGTTGCCGCAGGCGGCCAGGGAGCACCGCTGGTGCCCGCCTTTCATCAGGCTGTATTTGCTCACCCACAAGCGAATCGCGCCGTCATCAATATCGGTGGGATTGCCAATATTACAGACTTGCCAAGCGCAGGCGAGGTCAGGGGCTTTGACTCCGGGCCCGGCAATATGCTGATGGATGCCTGGACAGAGAAACATCTGGGCGAGCGATATGATGCAGGGGGCCGATGGGCCGCAACGGGCACGGTGATCGAAAAATTGCTCCAGCAATGGCTGCAATATCCCTATTTTAGTGCATCCCCGCCCAAAAGCACGGGCAGGGACAGCTTCAATATGGCCTGGCTGGAGCAACATCTGGAATATCCATATGCACCTGAAGATGTGCAGCGCACCTTGCTTGAGCTGACTGCCAGGAGCATTGCCAATGCCATCAACGACTTTTGCGACAATGTGGACGAGGCTTATATATGTGGCGGCGGGGCGCACAACAGCCTGCTACTGGAACGCTTGCAGGAGGTGCTGCCAGCGATCAAGATCCGCTTAAGCGATAGCTTGGGGATAGGCGTAAATTGGGTGGAGGCGGCAGCCTTTGCATGGCTGGCTCAACAATGCATGGAAGGCAAACCTGCCAACCTGCCAGCAGTTACCGGCGCCAAAGGGCCGCGTATTCTGGGCGCGATTTATGCTAGGTAATTTGGCATTCACCGCCGCATTCACTAAAATACAAAAATGACTATGACAAAGCCCACCAAAGTAACACTCACTTTTGACAATGGCGCCCCTCCCATTGAATTGCCTGTCGTTTCAGGCAACCTAGGCAGCGACGTTATTGATATTCGTAATCTCGGCAAGCACGGCGTATTTACTTACGACCCTGGCTTTTTATCGACAGCCTCGTGCAGCTCAAATATCACCTTTATTGATGGCGACGAAGGCCTGCTGTACTATCGCGGCTATCCCATTGAGCAATTGGCGAAGAATTGCGACTTTCTTGAAGTCTCGTATTTGCTCATGCACGGGGAATTGCCCGATGCCACGCAGAAAAAATCGTTTACTGACAGCATTGCGCAGCACACCATGCTGCATGACCAGCTGACCAATGTTTTCCGTGGTTTCCGCCGTGATGCGCATCCCATGGCTGTCATGGTGGGCGTCGTGGGCTCCATGTCCGCGTTTTATCATGACGCCATGGATGTCAAGGATCCACAGAGCCGCAAAATATCCGCCTATCGCCTGCTCTCCAAAGTGCCAACCATCGCTGCCTGGAGCTACAAATACAATATAGGCGAACCGTTCATGTATCCGCAGAACCGGTTCAATTTTGCGGAAAACTTCATGCACATGATGTTTGCGACGCCGTGTGAAACGTATGAACCGAATCCGATTCTGGCAAAAGCCTTTGATCGCATCCTGATTCTGCATGCGGATCATGAACAGAACGCCTCAACCTCCACAGTGCGCCTGGCAGGCTCCAGCGGTGCCAATCCATTCGCCTGTATTGCTGCAGGGATTGCGTCGCTCTGGGGCCCTGCGCATGGCGGTGCAAACGAAGCCACCCTGAACATGCTGGAAGAAATTGGCGATGTGAGCCGCATAGGCGAATTCATCAAGCGCGCCAAGGATAAATCGGATTCTTTCCGACTCATGGGTTTTGGGCATCGCGTCTATCGCAATATGGACCCACGTGCGGCCATCATGCGTGAAACCTGTCACCAGGTGCTGGATGAGCTCGGCTTGCATGATGATCCAATGTTCAAGCTGGCACTCAAGCTGGAGCAAATTGCGCTGGAAGATGAGTATTTTGTCAGCCGTCGACTTTACCCGAATGTCGACTTCTATTCCGGCATCGTCATGCGCGCCATGGGAATTCCCAACTCCATGTTCACCGCAATTTTTGCCCTTGCCCGCACCGCTGGCTGGGTATCACAGTGGAACGAGATGATGTCGGATCCGGAAGCCAAGATCGGTCGACCACGTCAACTTTACACTGGCTCAATCCGCCGCGATTTTGTGCCGATTGATCAGCGCTAAGTAGATGTAGCACCAAATAAAAAAGGAGCCATAGGCTCCTTTTTTATTGATTGAAATCAGCCGGCCCGTTTCGGGCCCGGTTAATCCAAGTTCATTTATACCGAGAAAGACGAACCGCAACCGCAGGTCGTCGTCGCATTCGGATTACGAATCACAAACTGTGAACCCTGCAGGCTATCCTGATAATCAATCTCGGCCCCCGTCAGATATTGCAGGCTCATAGGGTCGATCAGCAGTGTCACGGTATCTTTCTGCACCTGGGTGTCGTCTTCGTTCACCGTATCTTCAAAAGTAAAGCCATACTGGAAACCGGAGCAACCGCCACCGCTAACAAAAACGCGCAGTTTGAGGTCAGGCGAGCCTTCCTCTTCAATCAATTCCTTTACTTTCTTGGCAGCGTTGTCCGTAAAGACCAAAGGGCTTGGCATTTCAGTAATCGCGTTCATTTTTCACACTCCTTAAATTCTTAATAAAATCATTATCCTGCGGACTTGATAGCAGGTCAATCTTCCAGCGTTTTATTATCCTGCGCAGGGGACTCTTTATCGTCACCCAGGTAAACAAGCTTTCCTTCAATGACAGCGCCCGTGTGCATTTCCAGCGTTTGATAATGTACATCTCCGACAATGCGTGACTTGCTCTGCAGCTCAAGATAATGACTGGCACGAACCGGGCCGTTCACATTGCCATTCAGTACCGCATGCGCAACCTTGATGGCCCCATCGATACTGCCATGCTCGCTTAATACCAAGGTACAGGCACTGGCCTCTGCTTCCGTCACATCACCTTTGATTTTTCCATCAACCCGCAGCCCTCCATTGAATCTGACATTACCCTCGATGCTGGACTCTACGCCGATCAAGGTATCAATGCGGCTTTGCGGCTTATTCTTGTTTCTGGAAAACATCATGACCCTTTCATGGTTGAGTATTCGCTACTGAGCAGGAATCTCTACCCTTTCACTTATATTGGCACGGGCTGCCCCTTTTTCAACAAATTCCAGCAATAAATATCCAGATTTGACATTGGCGGGCAAAGAAAATTTACCGTCCACCTGTTGATAATATTTAAAACTCAGATTTTGTTTCAGATTGGGGTTGCCCTGTAGCGAGATAGCCTGAGGTTCCACTCCACCTGCCGGCGCTCCATATAACGTCAACGTCAGGCTACCATCGACAACTTTATCATGGTTGCCTGCCTGCATCAGCAGAATGTGGTAATCATAATCCCCATTGCCCAGCGCTTTATTCACCTTGAAGGTATGAAGACGTATCTCCCGTAAAGCCTTGCGTTCATTGAAGATATTTTGATAAAAGCCAATATCTTCCTTGAGCCGCATACTCTCTGCCTGCACGCTGTCCAGCTCTCGTGACAAGTTGGCTTGGGCTGCCCGCTCCACCTGCAATTGGCGCTCAGCCTGCACGAGCTTGAACTGCATAACCTGGTTCCGTGCATCCACATCCGCCAATTTTTGATGTATGCCACGGATTTGGCTCCCGGCAAATTGCACATAGGCCCCACCATAGCCCACAACAAGGGCAACAAGCGCCGTCAAAGGCAACCAATACCAGGCCAGATGCGCACGCACAGCAACACGATGCGCAGTCGCACCGAAGTGTCGCCGTAGCTTGCGTTTGACAGATCGCATTTTTAAGGCAGCAAGGGCACGATTTCCAGCCCTGTATTCTCAGCAAAGCCGAACATGATGTTCATATTTTGCACAGCCTGCCCGGCAGCCCCCTTGACCAGGTTATCGATAACCGACAATACGACAACCGTGTCACCGCCTTGTGGTCTATGCACAGCAATACGGCATTGATTGGAGCCCCTTACCGAACGCGTTTCAGGATGTGCTCCCTTGGGCAGCACGTCTACAAAACGCTCGTTAGCGTAGCGTTGTTCAAATAAAGCCTGCAAATCAGCCTCTTTGTTCAGCCGGCCATACAGAGTGGCGTGAATACCCCGAATCAACGGCGTCAGATGCGGCACAAAGGTTAAGCCCACTGGCTTGCCTGCCATATTGGTCAGGCCTTGACTGATTTCCGGCAAATGGCGATGCCCTGCTACACCATACGCCTTGAAATTGTCTCCGGCTTCAGCAAACAGAATATGCGTTTCCGCCTTGCGGCCAGCCCCACTCACCCCGGACTTGGCATCTGCAATCAAGTATTGAGGATCAATCAGCCCCGCTTCAAGAAGCGGCATAAACCCAAGCTGCACTGCCGTGGGATAGCATCCTGGATTTGCCACCAGCTGCGCACCCTTGATTTGTTCACGATTCATTTCCGGCAAGCCATATACCGCCTGTGACAAAAGCTCCGGACATGCGTGGGTCATGCCATACCATTTTTCCCAGGTAGCCACATCCTGAATGCGGAAGTCAGCTGCCAGATCGATAATCCGCACCCCCGCTGCCAGCAATTCTCTGGTCTGCTGCATGGCAATACCATTAGGCGTGGCAAAAAAGACCAGGTCACAGCTGGCCAAGTCTGATTTGGCCGGATCACTAAAACTCAAGTCGATATAGCCGCGCAAACTGGGAAACATGTCTGCCACGGGCAAACCGGCTTCGCCACGCGACGTAATCACACTCAACTCCACCGATGGGTGGATCGCCAGTATTCTTAGCAACTCAACACCGGTATAGCCAGTGCCGCCTACAATACCTACCTTGATTTTAGATGTTTGCATGACCTGATTTCTATGAATAAAACGCCAGCTTAAGCTGGCTTTGTTGCGCTTATGGTATCAAAGCTTGCGGGGCTCACCAAACCGATTAAGTGTGCGAAAAGCAAAAAGCCGCACAAGTGCGGCTTTTTGTACATGGTAAAGCAGTCCTGCTTAACGCTTGGAGAACTGTTTACGACGACGTGCTTTACGGAAGCCGACTTTCTTACGCTCAACTTCACGTGCATCGCGGGTAACGAAGCCTGCCTTGGACAGGGCGCTCTTCAGCGCTGCATCGTAATCTACCAGTGCACGGGTAATACCGTGGCGAACTGCACCAGCCTGACCGGACTCACCGCCGCCATCCACATTGACCATGATGTCAAAGCTGGCAACGTTGTCGGTCAATTCCAGTGGTTGACGCACGATCATGCGTGAAGTCACGCGGGAGAAATACTGGTCAACAGGCTTGTCGTTAACAACGATATTGCCGCTGCCGGACTTAATGAAGACACGAGCTACCGAGCTTTTGCGGCGGCCAGTACCGTAGTTATATTTACCAATCATCGTTTATCCTTACGCTTGGCTTTGAATAGTCAAAGGTTGTGGCTGTTGTGCCGCGTGGTCATGCTTAGGACCAGCATATACCTTCAGCTTGCGGAACATGGCATAGCCCAGAGGACCCTTGGGCAACATGCCCTTGACAGCCTTTTCCAGCGCGCGACCAGGAAAGCGGTCTTGCATCTTGGCAAAGGTCGTGGTGGAAATACCGCCTGGGTAACCAGAGTGGCGATGGTACAGCTTGTCGCCTGCCTTGTTGCCGGTTACTTTGATCTTGTCGGCGTTAACCACGACAATGTAATCGCCCGTATCCACGTGCGGAGTGTAAATCGTTTTATGCTTGCCACGCAGACGGTGGGCAATCTCGCTGGCCAGTCGGCCCAGCACCAGATCCGTGGCATCTACCACGAACCAGTCGCGCTTTACTTCATGCGCTTTTGCAGAAAAGGTCTTCATCGGACAACCATTAATCGCTGAAAAAATTAAGAGGCGGATTTTATGTCACGCAAGTAACGCTTGTCAAACGATATATTGCGTTTGCTAGCGGTTTTATGACGAAAAATGAAGAGCATAACTTGCAGCCAGCCCGAAAAACACCACCGCACCCAACCAGTTATTATGCAAAAACGCCTTGAAGCAGCGTGCTGGTTGACGCTCACGAATGAGCAGGTAGTGGTAAACCGCGAGCATGGCGGCAATGATCAAACCGAGATAATAAGGCCAGTCCAGGCCATAATGAAGACCCGTAAGGAGCAATACTCCCAGCAAGACTCCGTACGATAGCATAATGGCCGCCACATCCCTAGGACCAAAAAAGATAGCCGAAGAACGGATACCGATCTTCAGGTCATCCGCCCGATCCACCATGGCGTATTCCGTATCATAAGCGATGGCCCAGAACACGTTTCCCAGCAGCAGAAACCAGGCGATACCAGGGATGCTACCCGTCTGTGCGGCATATGCCATGGGAATGCCAAAACCAAAGGCCACGCCAAGATAGGCCTGGGGAATCGCAATCACACGCTTGGTCAATGGATAGCTGGCCGCCAGGAACAGGGCCGGGAAAGACAGAAGCACCGTCAGCTTGTTTAATTGCATGACTAATGCGAAAGCGATCAGGCTTAATATCATCGCCAGCAACAATGCCTCTTTAACACTGACCTCCCCCGTCGCCAAGGGGCGATGGCGCGTGCGTGCGACATGCCCATCAAAATTGCGATCCGCCATATCGTTCATGACACAGCCAGCGGCCCGCATCAGCACCGTACCCAATACAAACACCGCTAATACTTTCAGGTCTGGTTTACCGGCACTGGCGAGCCACAGCGCCCAGAGCGTGGGCCACAGCAGCAGCAGGATGCCGATGGGTTTATCCATGCGCGTCAATCGCCAGTAGGCGCTACTCTTCTTCACTAGCCAGTTCATAAGGTTAAGACCGAGGGTAAAAAAACTTCCGTGACCAGAATGGCGGAACACTCAAGATGAAAGACCGAGCGCCTTGCCCACACGTAGGCCGGTTTATTGTGCAAATGCGCCACAGCCTGCCTGTATAGCGCATGCTGCGCTGTCAGTTTGCGATAACTTAATGGCGCACGGCTCACCCGGGGATTGGAAAACAGCATGGAGCCCAGCGAACGGTTCCCCAATCGCCCGAGACCACGCCAGGCGCCGCGCAAACTGGATTGTGGCAACACACTGAACGCATAGACGGCTGGCTCGCCATTGCAAAGCAAATGTACGTTTCGCATCAGGGAAGCACGCCGTGAAGGGATACCCAGTAACACGGCATCTTCCGGAGCAGGCATTGCCTGCCTCAGGCCAAGCGTATGAACGGCGAATGTTGTCGAACGGGATTGCAGGCGTTGTGTCAGGGATGCCGTCTCCACCAGCCAGGAGCGATAGGCGCCGCTGCCCATCGGTTGGCGCAACCAGTGCTGACGTTGTTGGGGGAAGGCGCGGACAATTCTCACGGCGCTATTATCGCAGGCTCAATCACACTTTGACCAATTCTTGCGCCTGATGCAGCCAACGCTGCAAATGCGCTTCGGCTGCTTGGGGATGCTTTTGCAATAACCAGTCAGCCATGGCCTGAGCTTCCTCCAGCAACCCGGCATCTCTTTCCAAGTCGGCAATCTTCAGCATGGGGGTACCACTCTGCCGGATGCCCATGAACTCGCCCGGCCCCCGCAAGTGCAAGTCGGCCTGGGCAATTTCGAACCCATCACTCGATTCATAAATAATCTTGAGGCGCGCACGCGCCGTTTCCGACAACGGCGTCTGGTAAAGCAGAATGCAGGCACTACTGGCGGCCCCCCGCCCTACCCGCCCACGCAACTGATGCAATTGCGAAAGCCCCATGCGTTCGGCGTGCTCTATCACCATCAGGCTGGCATTCGGCACATCCACCCCGACTTCAATCACCGTCGTCGCCACCAGCAAATGGATTTGATTGGCAGCAAACGCTTGCATGACGGCCTGCTTGTCGGCCGGCTTCATGCGGCCATGCACCAACCCCACCTGCAACTCGGGAAACACCTCTTGCAAAGCGATATGCGTATCCACCGCCGTCTGCAACTGCAAGGCTTCACTTTCTTCAATAAGCGGGCAAACCCAATAGGCCTGCCTGCCCTGACTGCAAGCTGCACGCACCCGCTCGAAGACTTCTTCACGGCGCGCATCGGATACCAGCTTGGTCACCACCGGGGTTCTCCCGGGCGGCAACTCATCAATCACTGACACATCCAGATCGGCAAAATAGCTCATGGAAAGCGTACGCGGTATCGGCGTGGCACTCATCATCAGCTGATGCGGCTGTGCGCCCTTCTGCCGCAGCGCCAGGCGTTGCTGCACACCAAAACGATGCTGCTCATCCACCACCACGAGGCCAAGCCTGGCAAACTGTACCTGGTCCTGAAACACGGCATGGGTGCCGATCACCAGTTGCGCCTCGCCACTGGCAATCGCGGCCAGTGCCTCTGCTCTCGCCTTTTTGCCCTGGCTGCCAGCCACCCAGACCACGCGCACCGGAGCCGCGCCAGCCGCCAGATTTTGCAGCCAGGTATTCAGCTTATTGAAATGCTGCTCGGCGAGAATCTCGGTAGGCGCCATGATGGCCGCTTGCCAGCCATGCTCAATCGCCTGCAAGGCAGCCATGGCCGCCACAATGGTCTTGCCGCTACCGACATCGCCTTGCAACAGGCGCTGCATGGGATAACTGCGGCCAAGATCGTGCTGAATATCGGAGAATACGCGCTGCTGGGCTGCTGTCAGGCCAAACGGCAGGGATTTCAATAATGCGGAAACCAGCTTTTTGGAAGGCGGCATGGCAGGCGCGCCCAGACCACGACGACGGGCGTAATGCTTGCGCATGGAAATCTGCTGAGCCAGCAGCTCGTCAAATGCGAGGCGTTGCCAGGCGGGGGTAGTTTTTTCCTGCAGGGCATGCTGATCAGCATCGGGCGGCGGATAGTGCAACTGCAGCAGGCTTTGCTGAAAATCAGGCCAGGCTTTGCCCTGATACACCTTGGCCGGCAGGAGTTCATCATGGCTGGCCGTCTCAAGGGCGCGCCCTATCCATTTCCGCAGCGAAGGCTGTGACAAGCCTGCCGTGGTCGGATAGACCGGCGTCAAGGTCTGCTTGACCGCAGCCCCTTCTCGCACCGGCTTGCATTGCGGGTGCACCATTTCATAACCGAAAAAGCCATTCCTCACTTCACCCAGTGCGCGCAAACGGTTGCCTTCTTTCAGCGCCGCAATCTGACTGGGATAAAAATTGAGAAAGCGCAAGGTCAGGATGCCACTGGCATCCTGCAATCTTGCAATCAGGGCTTTACGGGGTTTGTACTGGACTTCGGCATGAATAATCTCGCCTTCGACCTGCGCCTGCTCGCCGAGCCGCAGGTCGCGAATCGGCGTTACGCGCGTTTCATCCACATAGCGCAGGGGCAGGTGGAGGAGCAAGTCTTCAATACTATGAATGCCAAGCTTGCGCAGCCCGTTTAGCACCGGCTGCGTGATGCCCTTGAGGTCTTGCAGCGGTTTCAGAGACTATCCTTGCCAGCGGAAAAATTAATAACTCAGGCGAGCACCATGACGGCATCGGCTTCCACCAGCGCACCACGTGGCAGTGTGGCGACGCCAACGGCAGCACGCGCAGGATAAGGCTCGCTGAAATATTCAGACATGATGGAATTAACCAGGGCAAAGTGACCGAGATCGGTCAGAAAAATATTCAGTTTCACGACATCCGCCAGAGAACCACCAGCCGCTTCAGCCACGGCCTTGAGGTTGGTGAATACACGATGCACCTGTGCTTCAATCCCCTCTACCAGCTCCATGCTGGCGGGGTCCAGGCCAATCTGCCCTGACAGGTAAACGGTGCCATTGACGGCAACCGCCTGCGAGTAAGTGCCAATCGCTTTAGGAGCGTGGTCGGTATGGATGATCTTTTTTGCCATGGTTTTCCTCAGGTCTTGGTTTTCAGGATATTAGGTTTGCGTGATGTAGCCGAGCCTACTGTATGCGCTGCTCGGTTCCGGCACCCTTGACGCGATTGATGCGCACCACGTCAGGAATCTTGCGGATACGCCGCATCAACTCGGCCAGGTGCACGCGATTTTCCACCTGCACGGTAAAATGCATATTGGTATAGGCGCTGCTGTCTGACTCTTCCATGCTGACATGGTCAATATTGGAGCCCGCCTCGGCGATGGTAGATGCGATCTGTGCAAGCATGCCGCGCTGATTGGCGACCACCAGCTTCAGATTCACATTGAACAGGCGCTTGCCATCCGGATCCCATTCGACATCCAGCCATTTTTCAGGGTCGACACGGAATTTGCGAATGGCCGGGCAATCGTGCGTATGAATGACCAGTCCCTTGTCCTTGTTGATAAAGCCAAGGATGGGGTCACCAGGTATCGGGCGGCAGCATTGGGCGAACTGCACCGCCATGCCCTCGGAACCGCGTATGGTGATGGTGCCCAGCGGTTTGTTGGTATGCTTGGCATGGCGCTCGCCCTGCTCTTCGCTCATCGCCAGCAGTTGATGCGCGACCATGACATTCAGCCGCTTGCCCAGGCCAATATCGGTGAGAATTTCTTCCTTGTTCTTGGCGCCATAATCGCGCAGCAGTTTCTGCCAATGCGTGTCGTCGATCTTCGCGACATCCGCATGCAACGCGCGCAAGGCCTGGTTGAGCAAGCGCTCACCAAGATGGGCGGATTCGGTTGTCTGCAAGGACTTGAGAAAATGGCGGATATGCGCCCGCGCCTTGCCGGTGGCAACATAATTGAGCCAGGCGGGGTTGGGGTGCGCATGGGCAGCGGTGATGATCTCCACATGATCACCGTTATGCAGCTCGGTACGTAGCGGCGCCAGTTCCTGGTTGATCTTGACGGCCACGCAGCGGTTACCAATATCCGTATGCACGGCGTAGGCAAAGTCCACCGCCGTCGCGCCTTTAGGCAGCGCCATGATCTTGCCCTTGGGCGTAAATACATACACCTCATCCGGGAACAGATCGACCTTGAAGTGCTCGAGAAACTCCAGCGAGTCCGTGCTTTCGCTCTGGATATCCAGCAAGCGCTGCAACCATTGGTGGGTCTGCTGCTGCAGTTCGGTCAGATGCGCGTCAGTGGTTTTGTACAGCCAGTGGGCCGCTACGCCCGCATCAGCAATGTTATGCATCTCGCGACTGCGTATCTGCACTTCAATCGGTGTGCCAAACGGGCCAAACAGCGTGGTGTGCAGCGACTGGTAGCCATTGGCCTTGGGGATGGCGATGTAATCCTTGAACTTGCCTGGGATAGGCTTGTAGAGACCATGCAACACCCCCAGCGCCAGATAGCAGCTGGACAGATCTTTGACGATGATGCGGAAGCCATAAATGTCATATATCTGCGAAAAGGTCACAGTTTTACCGGTCATCTTGCGGTAAATACTATAAAGATGCTTTTCGCGCCCCGTCACCTCGGCTTCTATGTGCATCTCGCCCAGGCGCTCGCGTATGGCATCCAGGATCTTGCCGACGACTTCCTTGCGATTGCCGCGCGCAGCCAGGATCGCCTTGGAGATGACCGAATAGCGCATGGGGTACAAATGCTTGAAGCTGAGATCTTCGAGCTCCTGATAAATGGCATTCAGCCCCAGGCGATTGGCAATGGGCGCATAAATTTCCAGGGTTTCGCGCGCAGTGCGACGGCGTTTTTCCGGGGTCATCACCCCCAGCGTACTCATGTTGTGCAGGCGGTCGGCAAGCTTGACCAGAATGACGCGCACGTCTTGCGACATCGCCAGCAGCATCTTGCGGAAATTTTCCGCCTGAGCTTCGGTCTCGGTACTGAACTTGATCTTGTCCAGCTTGGAGAGACCATCCACCAGCTCGGCTACCTGCTTGCCAAAGCGCTCACTCACCTCCTGGGTGGTGACACCGGTATCTTCCACCACATCGTGTAACAATGCGGCAACCAGCGTGGGCACATCCATATGCAGCTCGGCCAGGATGCAGGCCACCGACACCGGGTGCGTGATATACGGCTCGCCGCTCTTGCGCAGCTGGCCGGTATGCGCCATATCGCTGAAGCGATACGCCGCCCAGACCTGTTCAATATCTTCGGGCTTGAGGTAAACCCGCAAGCGCTGCGTCAGTAGCGAATCTTCGCTATCGGCGGGCAATAGGGGGGCTGCCACATGTTTCAGCGACTCTGCTGGACGTTTGGCTACCAATTTAGGCATGCTGACTCAACCACCTGTGACTATCCATAAGCTTCTAAAGGGTTTTACCAAAAAAACAAGGCACCGATTGAACACACATAATGCCTTCAAACAGCGCCTTGCTTGATCTTCGGTGCATCTAGCACCGGATGTTGAACTTAGGCTTGGCCGCGGTTCAGCACTTCCAGACCGACCTTGCCGGATGCGATTTCGCGCAATGCCAGCACTGTGGGCTTGTCCTTCTGGCCATGGGTATTGACCAAAGGTTCCGAGCCGTTGGCCAATTGGCGCGAACGGTACGCTGCTACCAGCGTCAGTTGAAAGCGATTAGGGATTTTTTCGAGACAATCATCTACTGTCATGCGAGCCATGTGTTATTCCTCCGTATGATCTATATGAGTTTTTCCAGCAGATCCTGGTGCCGCAGCAACTGCTTTTCGCGCTGCAAACGCTGGGTGCGGATGATGGCGCGCAGATCATTTAGCGCCACCTCAAAATCGTCGTTAATTGTAACATAGTCGAACTCGACCACATGGCGCATCTCATCGCGAGCAGCCGCCAGTCGACGGGCAATCACTTCGGCGCTATCCTGTCCACGGCCGTGCAGGCGCTGCTCCAGTGCCTCCAGCGAGGGTGGCAAAATAAAAATGCTGATGGCCTGCGGGTAAAGACTGCGCACCTGGGCAGCGCCCTGCCAGTCAATCTCCAGAATCAGGTCATTGCCTTGCTTCAACACGCTTTCCACCCGGCTTTGCGATGTCCCATAGCGCGCACCATGCACATGCGCACTTTCCAGAAAGTCGCTGGCTTCCAGCATGCGCATGAATTCAGCCTCTTCCACAAAGTGATAATGCACCCCGTCCATCTCGCCTGGTCGCGGCTTGCGGGTGGTGTACGACACCGATAGCTGGATCTGGCTGTCTGACGCCAGCAATTCGCGCACCAGACTGGTTTTGCCCGCGCCAGAAGCTGCGGTGATGATAAATAGATTGCCTGTCATGCTCGTGATTTCTTTTAAATGGTCTGCGCCGGCTGGCGGCGATTGCAAGATGGGCTGCCCGTTTCCGCGCTGCCCTTTCAAATGTGATTACTCGATATTTTGAATCTGTTCACGCATCTGTTCAATCAATACTTTGAGCGCCATCGCGGTTTGCGATACTTCGGTTGAGACCGACTTGGAACCCAGCGTATTCGCTTCGCGATTCAGCTCCTGCATCAGGAAATCCAGACGCTTGCCGGCGGCGCCCTTGGCCCCGAGAATGCGCTTCACCTCTTCAATATGCGCGGTGAGGCGTGTGAGCTCCTCGTCCACATCCACACGTTGTGCGAATAGCACCAACTCCTGCCGCACGCGCTCTTCGTCCACCGATTTCAGCGCCTCCTGCAGCTTGGCGACAAGGCGCTCCTGATATGCCTTGATCTGCAATGGCAGCAGCGGCTTGACCTGGGCAACTTCGCGCTCCATCTCGGCCAGGCGCTCGCGGATCACCGCGGCCAGCTTGGCACCTTCACGTGCCCGTGCGGCGCTCATGTCCTGCAACACCTGCTCCAGAATCGCCCTGACCTGATCCCCCAGCGCAGCCGTATCGATGCCATCGCTCATCACCACACCGGGCCAGCGCAGAATATCAGCTACGGTCAACGGTGCGCTGGCAGGCATGTGCTGCTGTACATCGGCTGACAGCTTGGCCAGTTGCTGCACGATGCTGACATCAATCTCGGCTTTTTTGGCAGCATCCTGGCTGCGCATCAGGCTCATGCGGCATTCCACCTTGCCACGCCCGAGATGGGCCGCGATCAGTTCGCGTGCCATGGGCTCAAAACTGCGCAGACTGTCATCCAGCTTCATGTGCAATTCAAGATAGCGATGATTGACAGAGCGCAACTCGATAATGAGGGTACCGCCGCTGACCTCGCGCTCCAGCGAGGCAAATCCGGTCATACTGAATGTCATGGAAAATTCCTGGGGGAGATGAAGATTTTAAAGTTGGGGCATGGTATCAAATCCCGCCGGATTCATGCCAAAATAAGCTGGTGCCTCGCCGCGGCGGCACATGGTTTTCTGATGATGATGCGCATTTTTTATTCATGCCACGGCCGACACTTGGGATGTATCGTTCAGTATGCAGGCTACGCAAAACCAGTCTCTCCCCATTGGACACCCGCTACAGGACTATGTCATCAAGAAGGTTCTGAGCGCGGGTGGCTTCAGCGTGGTCTACCTGGCCGAGGATGCCAGCAAGAATACCGTCGCCATCAAGGAGTATCTTCCTACAGGCCTCGCCTTGCGCAGCGAAGGCAGCAAAGTGCAGATCAACTCCGCCGCCGCCTCTACCAATTTCAAGCACGGCCTCAAATGCTTTTTTGAGGAAGGGCGAGCACTCGCTACCATCGAACACCGCAATATAGTGCGGGTGCTGAATTTTTTCCGCGCCAACGATACCGTTTACATGGTCATGCAATACGAGCGTGGCAAATCCCTGCAGGCTTCCATCCTCAACCAGTCGCAACCCTTGGGGGAAAATTTCATCCGTCGCGTTTTCTGCGAGCTGCTGAATGGCCTGCGTGAAGTGCATGCCCGCAAGCTGTTGCATCTGGACATCAAGCCCGCCAACATCTATATCCGGCTCGATGGCTCGCCTGTGCTGCTGGATTTCGGCTCGGCCCGGCAAACATTGTCCGCCACCCAGCCCAGCCTGCCGCCCAGTTACACGCCGGGCTTTGCCTCCCCCGAGCAATACTTAGACAAGACCCTGCTGGGGCCATGGAGCGATATCTACAGCGTGGGCGCCAGCATGTATGCCTGTATCAGCCGTGGCACGCCACCCGCCGCCGATGCCCGCCGCAAGGAGGATAAACTCATCCCCGCCGTCCGCCTGGGCAAAGCCCATTACTCGCCGGCACTGCTGGAAATTATTGATCGCTGCCTGGCACTGGACCACATGCAACGCCCGCAAAGCGTGCTGACCCTGCAAAAAATGCTGGCGGACAATATCCCCAGTGCGCCAGTCGCCAAAGCCGGCCTGATGGACAAGCTGCGTCAGTACTTGCGGCCAGACACATGAAATTCAGCATTTACCAAAGCAGCCGCAAAGGGCCGCGCGCACATAATCAGGACCGGCTGGCCTATGCTTACAGCCGCGATGCCGTGCTGATGGTGCTGGCCGATGGCATGGGTGGCCATCGCCACGGTGAAGTGGCCGCTCGCATGGCCGTCAAAACCCTGACCGAGGATTTCAAAAAAAGAGCGGTAGACCTGCTACCGCATCCCGGACGTTACCTGATGGAGCAAATCCAGATCATTCATCAGGCCCTGCATCAACTCAAGCACACCCAGCATATGCTCGAGGCACCATGCACTACCATCGTGGCCGCCATTATTCAGCAGCATCGTCTGTACACCGCCCATGTGGGCGACTCCCGCCTTTATCATTTCCGCAGCGGGCGCAGCATTTACCACACAGAGGATCACTCCGTGGTGCAAAAGATGTTTCGCCAGGGCTTGCTGCATCGCGATGAGATGGCGCGTCATCCGGAGCGTCACAAAATCTATAACTGCCTGGGCAGTAGCCATACGCCCAAAATCGAGCTGACCCCCCCGCGCAAGCTGATGGATGGCGACATTCTGCTGCTGTGCTCGGATGGCCTGTGGTCAGGCTTGAGCGAAGAACAGATGGCCGAGATGATTTACCAGCATCCGGTCGACATTGCCATTCCCAGGATGCTGGAAACTGCCGAGGAGCAAAATGGCAGTGAAGGTGACAATGCCAGTGCCATCGGGCTGCGTCTGGGCCAAGCCGAGCTGATGCTGTCTTCTCATGATATGGCGATGGGTGCCATCACCACCATTCTGAACCCGGTGACCGAAAGCGCAGGCCAGGCAGAAGATGTCGAGCTCAGCGAAGCGCAGATAGACCTGGCCATTGCCGAGATACAGGCCGCCATTAGCAAATCACGCGGCTAGTCACCTGCCGGGTGGCGCCGTTTCACGTGGAACCCGGCATTATTGAATTCCCCATGACTGGCTTATAATCAGGGTTTTGACAGAGCGAAACCATCATGCGCCCCAGCCAGCGAGAAACCCACCAGCTACGCCCCATTGAAATCATCCGGCACTACACCAAGCATGCCGAGGGCTCGGTACTCGTCAAATTTGGCGATACCCATGTGCTGTGTACCGCCAGCGTGGACGAAAAAGTACCCGGTTTTTTGCGCGGCAAAAATCAGGGCTGGGTAACCGCAGAGTACGGCATGCTGCCCCGCTCTACCGGCAGCCGCATGGACCGCGAAGCGGCACGCGGCAAGCAGAGTGGGCGCACACAAGAAATTCAGCGCCTGATTGGCCGCTCCCTGCGCGCCATCATCGATCTGGAAAAACTGGGCGAGCGCAGCATACAGATAGACTGTGATGTGATTCAGGCTGACGGCGGCACCCGCACCGCCAGCATCACCGGCGCGTATGTTGCCCTGCATGATGCCATCAGCCGTTTGCTGGCGCAGGGCCTGATCAGCGAATCGCCTTTGCTCGATTCCGTCGCCGCTGTGTCGGTCGGCGTTTACCAGGGCACACCTGTGCTGGACCTCGACTACATTGAAGATTCCGACTGTGATACCGACATGAATGTCGTGATGACAGGCAGCGGCGGCTACGTGGAAATTCAGGGCACGGCTGAAGGTGTGCCGTTTCAGCGTGCCGATATGGATCGCATGCTGGACCTCGCCGCCGCAGGCATACGCGAGCTGACCACCCTGCAAACCAAGGCGCTGGGCTTGTAATATGGCGCTGCCATTCAACCAACTGGTCATCGCCAGCGGTAACGCCGGCAAGCTGCGTGAGATCCGCCATCTGCTGGCGCCGCTCGACCTGGAAATCATCCCGCAATCCGCCCTCAATGTGCCGGAAGCGGAAGAACCCTACTGCACGTTTATTGAAAATGCGTTGACCAAGGCGCGCCATGCCAGCCGCCATACCGGATTGCCCGCGCTGGCCGATGATTCCGGCCTGTGCGTGGATGCCCTGCAGGGTGCGCCTGGCGTGCTGTCAGCGCGTTATGCCGGTGAACCAAAATCAGATGCCCGTAATAATGCGAAACTGCTGGAGGTTATGCAGGGTCTCACCCAGCGGCAGGCGCATTTTTATTGTGTGATCGTGCTGGTGCGGCATGCTGACGACCCGGAACCACTGATTGCCGAAGGCGTATGGCAAGGCGAGATACTGGACTCATTGCGCGGCGAAGATGGCTTCGGCTATGACCCTTTGTTTCTGGATGCCAAAACCGGCAAGACCGTCGCCGAATTACCCCTGGATATTAAGAGCCGCATCAGCCATCGAGGCCAGGCCATGGCCCGCTTGCTGCATAGGCTGGAGAGATTGGCAACATGAGTAGCAACGACTGGCCCAAATGGGTACGTGATGACAACAGCGTGGTCTCCTGCACTGAAAAAGTGAAGGTGATGACCGAGAATTTTGACGAGCTGAAACAGATTGCGCAGGATGCGCTGGAGGACGGCCTGTTGATGGAAGTCTCCGAGCAGCAGATGCGTGATGCCTTGCACCAGCTGGTCGACAGCCTGATCAATCCGTACAACAAAGCTTAGCGCTTATCCGCGCCGCATGATACCCATCATTCCGATTGCGCCTGCCCCGGTGACTGAAAATCCGCTGGTCGGCCAGCTCACCAGCAGCGGCCTGCGCAATCCGCCACCACTCAGCCTGTATATCCATATCCCCTGGTGCGTGCGCAAATGCCCTTATTGCGATTTCAATTCACATGAGTCGCGCAACCCTATCCCGGAAAGTACCTATGTTGATGCGCTGATTGCCGACCTTGAGCAAGCCACGCCGCTGGTATGGGGCCGCAAGGTACGCAGCATCTTTTTTGGTGGTGGCACGCCCAGCCTGTTCAGTGCGGAGTCCATAGACCGCATTCTCAGTCATGTGCGCATGCTCACACCGCTGGAATACGAAGCGGAAATCACGCTGGAAGCCAACCCTGGTACTTTTGAAGCGGAACGCTTTGCAGGCTACCGTGATGCTGGGGTCAACCGCATTTCGATTGGTATACAAAGTTTTAATCCGCGCCATTTGCAGGCCTTGGGGCGCATACATAACAGCGAAGAAGCGCAATACGCCGCCGAGCACGCCATCAAGATTTTCGGCAACGTCAATCTGGATTTAATGTACGCCCTGCCGGAACAAACGCTGGAAGAAGCGCTGCAGGATATGCGCACCGCCATTGCGTTAGGCCCCACGCACATCTCCGCTTATCACCTGACACTGGAACCCAACACCCCGTTTTACTACAAGCCACCGGCTCTGCCCGACGATGACACCAGCGCCACCATGCAGGAAGCCATCGAGCATCTGCTGGCAGAACATGGCTACAGCCATTACGAAACCTCGGCCTTTGGCAAAGCGGGCAAGCGTTGTCGGCATAACCTGAATTACTGGGTGTTTGGGGATTATCTGGGCATAGGTGCGGGCGCTCACAGCAAGCTGAGCTTTCACGACCGCATTCTGCGGCAATCCCGCATCAAGCAACCCAATGCTTACATGAAAGCCGTGGCAGAAACCGGCCACATTGAGGAAGAACGTCTGCTGGACCGGTCTGACCTCGGCTTTGAATTCATGATGAATGCCCTGCGCCTGACTGAAGGTTTTGACCCCATGCTATTTACCACCATGACAGGGCAAGCTCTGAGCACGGTGGAACCGGCCCTGCAGCAGGCCGAGCAGCGCGGGCTGATCACCCGCACGCCCGAGCTGATTGCCCCCACCGCGCTGGGGCAGCGCTTTTTGAATGAGCTGTTGCAACTCTTTCTGGAAGAATAAACAGCGCAGTAACCTCGCCAGAGGTCCCAGTCTCGTGGCAGATCACAGTCGATCTACCAGCCCGGCTTAATAAAGCCCGTTGAATGTTCTGGTCGGTAAGTCCGTACTTAATACGGATTGCCGCGATTCAAACAATACCCGTAAAAACAGCATGCCCGTTTCGTCCTTGTACTGCGGCGCATTGCGCTCGGAGAGCGCACCGCCGATCTGCAGCCTGTCGTTGATGCGCCAGACACCGCTGGCTTCAGCGGTATAGCTCATGCCGTTATTTTTGCTGGAGGCATAGCTATTGCCGTCGTCATTGCCGGGAAACCACGGCGAGGCCGCTTCGGCGATGGACACGGTGGCAAACGCCAAACGCCCCTTCACGATAAACTGCTGGTTTTCACGGGTCAAAAAGTCCAGCGCCGGGCCTATGCTGACAAAGCGTTCCGGGCTGAAATATCCCCCATGCCCCAGCGTGAAATGGCTGAGATTTTTTTGATAATGGTCATAATTGAACCCCAACCCCAGCACCGCATATGAAAATGCTGGCAAGTCGAGGTTTTTGCCCACACTGGCAAACACGCCCGCATGGCGATTCGTCTCCACACTCTCGCCGTCCAGATATTCCAGGTTAATGGCAGCGCTCACGGACCAGTTATTCCCCAGTTGCTGCAGGCCGTTCAAACGAACACCTTTGCGCAGCACGCGCCCCCATTGCTTGCCGGTATAGGGGTCACGCATACCGGTATACGACAGGATGGATTCACGCACCGGCTCTACATACAAACTGCTGGTGAGCGTCGCCAGTTTGCTCATGCTCTGATGCGCCACATAGCCCGTTGGGCGGCTGCTGACCTCGCCGTTATCCGGCGTCATGCCCAGGGCGATATCCCACACATCGTCGCGCCAGCTGACTCGCGGCTCCAGGCCGGTGGTAGAGGTGGTTGGGGAATAGCGCCAGGCACCGGAACTGCCAGAGCCCACCAGCGCATCGCGTGACAATGTGCCGCTATCCAGACGGACCTCGCGCAATGACACATTCAGCTCGCCATGGTTACCCGTCGGCATGCTGGCTTCCAGCACCGGTACCTGCCGTATGCTCAACTGCGATAAGCCCTGCGTGCCACTCTTGTCGCGCAACGCGATCCCGGCACCGGCCTGTGGCGCGGCTATGCCACCGGCATCGCCATAGGTGTCAGCATCCAGTGCGCGCGCTTCAAAAAAGCGCTTCTGCCCAAACAACCCCGCCGCCACATGATGCTTGTATTGGCTGGCCAGCGGCTCGGTGGTCGCCAGCGGAGCTATGTCATCTGCCCGGTCCAGCTTGAGATAACTCGCCATGACGCCCGCGGCACTTTCTTTATCCGGCTGCGCCCGGTAAAGGCTGGCAAACACCTCGGCAGCCTGTGTGGTATTCCCCAATCCAAACTGGGACCAGGCCTCCATCAGCGAAGCATAACGAGGCAAGGCCCCGGCCTGCTTTGCCTGCTGCAAGTAGTTCAGCGTCTGCTGACTATCCTGTTGCCCGTAGGCCTGTTTTGCAAGTGCCAGATAGGCATTCAGCAGTAGATCATTGCGCCCGGCATCGTTCGCCGGCAAGCCCTGGGCCACCGTAATCGCTTCTTCGTGATTTTGCTCGCGCGCGAAGACCAAGGCGAGGCCATAGCGGGCATTGTCATTCTGCGGTTCCATCGCCAGTGCTGTCGCAAACAAATCCTGCGCTGCGGCCAGTCGCTCCAACTTGAAGTCATGCCAGGCCACCAGCAATAGCTGGCTGATATCTTTTCGGGCCACGATCTCTGGCTGCAACTGCTCAAACAGGCTGTCCACCCTGGAATTGTCATGCTGTTTGATGGCAAGCGCCAGATCCTCTACCCCATTCTGGTATACCAGTTGCTGAAAAAGTACCTCGCCGCGCGCCGTACGCGGGGTGGCCGCGCCAAGCGCAATCAAGGCCTCCCATTCCTCTCGGCTGAGCCAGTGTTGGGCTTTATACAGGGTGGCGAGCCGGTCTTCTTCCTTCTCGCACTGGGTAACCAGATGCTGCAGCTGCGCTTGCAAGGATTCGCGCTGCCCCAGCGTCGCGCGGGCGGCGGCCAGTGCCCAGGCCTTGTCTATGGCCGCGCAGGAGAAGGCTTCCGGGTATTGCTCACCCAGCTTCACCAGCGCCTCGGTATCCTGCTCGCGGATCACCTGCTCCAGGCGTTGCTCCCTACGCTTTTGCGCCAGCAGCGACAATAGCTCAGACGGCGCTTTCCAGTCTGGATACTGACTCTGCAGCTTGGCAATGCCCTGCTCCACACGGTCATACTCATGCTGGTTAAATAGCTTCCACAGGGGGCGGGTATCAGGCGCGCTGGGTGCGGCGTCTTGCTTGGCAGCTACCGCAGCCGGCGCTTTTTTTGCGGGCGTCAGAAAACTGGAAAGCGGCACATTGTTGATCAGCGGCTGGCTTTGCACCCGGCCATTTTTCTCTGGCGTTTGCGATTCGATGGCATCAGATACCGCCTTGGGTTCGCTGATGACATTGGACGGCACTGCCTTGATGGTTGCCTGTGATGCATTTGATTCCTGCTCTGCGACGACTGCCCATGCAGATGGGGTGGCCGTCACCGCCCGCATATTGCCAGCGGCCTCGTCTGCACAAGCGATAAGCGGGCATTCGGCCAAGCCGGCCACGGACAGCATCACCACCAGAGCCTTGTATTTCAACGTGCCTGCTCCCCGACCATCATATCGGCCAGCAGCAACAGCGTGGCCGAGTAATAATCCTGCGTGTTGATCGGATAGTCAGGCCGGGGCGCTACCGCTGGATAGCGGCATGTGAGGTCGGCAATATTGAGTATGCCGGGCGCCGCACCATACGGGGCGACTGCATCGTTTTCCATGCTGACGGTAGGCGGCAGATACGGAGTTTTCTGGTAATAGCCCCAGAACGCCTGGAAAGGTGCCAGCAGGTTGGCGTTGGCTTTTTTGCCCCACATGAGGAAGAACGGCACGCGCACCGCGTCATACCCAAATTGCGCAGGGAACCCCGGCGCTGGCGTCACCTTGCTACCGAGCTGCACCCAGTCAGTGGGCAACTGCCATTTGCCGAAATGACTTTCACGGATGATGGCGACGCCGCTCTCGCCCAGTTGATCCCACACCGGATCCGGCGCATACCGACTGAAATCATTCAAGGCCGGGAAAATCCAGTAAGACAGATTAACGATCTGGCCAGCCGGTTTTTCAAAACCTGCCGAGCCGGGCAGAATCACGGGGCCCCATTTGCTCGGCTTTACCAGTAGCCGCTTCACATCGTTGAGAATTGCCTCTGCTGCCTTTTTATACGCGGGCACATGCCATTTATCTGCGGCGCGCAGCAGCGCCCACGCCACATACAAGTCGCCATCCGTGGCATTGTTGAAGTCGCTCACCCCTTGTTTGGTGGTCCAGCGCCAGGCAAGCAGGCGATCCTTGCGCACCTGCAGTGCGCTTTGCGTCCACTGCCACAGGCGATCAAAGGTTTTTTGATCGTTGTAATGCACGGCCAGCAGCATGGTGACGCCCTGGCCTTCGGAATGGCTGATGCCGCCATTGCCCACATCCACCACCCGCCCCTCGGCCAGCACAAAGCGCTGCTTGAATTCCGTCCAATCGGCCTGGCCTGCCATGGCAGAAGCGCTGCCAAATTGAACTAGCAAACCCAGCAGCAGTGCCTTAAAGTAAGATAAAGACTTATCCCTCATAAACATAACGTCTCTCAAAAATGACTGACAGGGTAACAATGACAGGCTCCGCACAATTACAACAAGGGCATCCGGCACATGAAGCCCGGATGACCATTCAGGTTTTCAGCCACAGCGATGAGGCTTTGCAGCGCGTTCGTCAGCTGGCGCAAGAGGCGGTGACAGAACACACCGGCAGCATCAGCACGGAAGACACGTACTGGGTCGCCCGCTTTGTCAGTACCGACGCCAGCCTCGAGGCCGCCATCGCCATGCAGCGCGCGACTGACCTCTTCAATTTCGATAACGGCAGCCACCCGCCCATACTGTTGGGTATTCATATCGCATGCGATGAAAATATCACGGCAGCTTTGCCACCCCCACCAGCGGCTTTTCTGCGTCCGGGGGAAATTCATCTGTCAGAAAGCGCATACCGCGCTATCCACCACGATCAGCCTATCAAATTCAGGACGGTGGATCATGCCAGCACCACCGCCTACAAAGCCATCTGGAAAATGCAGGAGTTCGAGCTGGCAGGCCCCGTGCATCATCAAGGCGCGCCTTCCGTTGGCTTTTTCATCAAGGTCATCCTCATTTGCCTGATCCCGTTTCTGCTGGTGCTTCTGTATACCTGGCGCGAGCCACTGCAGCACGGCTTAAGCTCGCTGGATGGCACGCGCACCATCGATCACCAGCTGGAATAAAGCCGCTTTAAACCGGCCGCCCTGCCACACGCTTCTTGCGATACCGGCGCAGCACCACAAACAGGGTGATGGCAAACCCGATGGTCAGCAAAATCACCAGCCCGTAATAGATATAGGGATGGGTGTACAGGTAGGACTGCCAGAATGATTTCTTGCCGGATTTACCCGTGGTGTAGGTGGTTTCAGGCTTGAAGCTTTTCACAATCGCCTTGTCTTCCTGCGAGGCAAGGTCCAGCATGGTCAGCTCGCCCTCGGTCTGCGCCTGCACTTCGGATTTCAGCAAGGCCTCGCTCAGGCTGAGCAGGTTTTTCGAATCCCGGGCGGCGAATACCATGCCGGTGCGTCCCGACTCATACGGCGATTCAAACTGCAGGAGATAGCCCTGGCCCTCCCCCAGCTGACTGGACTGCACGCTGCTGATCAGCACCGGATCTGACGCCCAGTCCCGTACCAAGGCATAAGGCACGGCAGATTTGCCTTTGGTAAAAGGCAGGCTCTTGCCGCCCAACGCGGCAGAAATGCTGTCTGGCGACCCCAGCATGATGAAGTCACCCTTCCATGGGTTGGCCAGAGCCTTGTCCAGCTGGATGGCATACAAGGGGAAGCCGCTTTTCTGCGTCATCAAACCGATCAGATTCATGGCCGCAGACAGGGTGTTGTCATCGGTCTGGGTCAGCACCACCTTGCTTTCGTAGCCATCCGCCCAGCGCGTGAACGGGAAGCCACTCAGCATAAACAGTTCAAGATTGGGCAGTTCGACAAAGTGCGGCATGTCGGGGAAGCTGAAGGTGGTGTCATCAAACACGGTCAGGAACATATTGCCGGTCAGCATCAGGTCGCATTCCTTCAAGGGCGGATGCAACTCGGTGGCAAAGGAAATGCGGTTGCTGCCCGGCTGAAACAGACGCGTGGGGATTTCAATCACGTAATTCTGAAACGAGGCGCCATCCGTATTGCCGAGGTGGATGCCCTTCACGATCTTGCCATTCACTACGATATTCATCGCGGAGGTTTCACGCATGCCGGCGCCATAGGCAAAGTGCAAGGCCAGCTTGGCAGACAGGTTGGGCCGTATCATGAAATCCGGCGGCAAACGGAAATTGATATCCTTGCCGCTGGCGTTGCCACCCTGGAAAGTCGCCGTCGGGAAATTCAGCGCCTTGAGGGTATATTCCTTGCCCGGCTCAATCAGCTCACGTCCGCTGTATTCCCTGAGCTTGGGCAACTTGAATTCATACGCGCTCAGGCTGGGCGTGCCGGGGAAGGTCGACATGCTGGCAAAGGTTTCAGCCGCGAGCTTGACGTCATCGACCTGCTTGCCTGTGACCACCACCAGCGCATGTCCTGCATCCTGCCCGCCTCCCGCCTGCGGCAGAGGCAGCATGCTGACATAGCCACCCTGCTCGTGGTCGGTCAGGGCGAGCTTGGACTCGCCCAGCAAGCCCTGGACAAAGGCGTGCTTGCCCACCAGGATGTTATCCACCCCTGGTTTCAACTGGCGTGAAACCGTGAAACTGACCTGGCGGTAATCAAAATGATGCGCCACGCCGGAGGCCACTATCGACAGCGGGTTCAGCAATTCGCCATCCTGGGTATCCGTGACGAGATGCACTTCCGCCTGCGGGAAGACTTTCGGATCAAACAGCAGGGTGCCCACACTGGACAATGCCACGGGTACCGCTTTGTTTTCGTAGTCGATCGCCAGCACCGAGCGCTTGAGGTCTATGGTCGTCCACATATCGGGCGAGCATCCCTTTTCGCAGCCCTTGCTTTCACTATGCTGGGCCACGGCAAACGAGAGTTTGTTATAGCCTGCGCTCAGATACCGCACAGGCAGATTGAGCTGCACCAGCACATCCGGGCTCAAGGCGTCGAGCTTGGTCTGCGCGATGGGCATGCCGTTCAGCTTGACCACCAGCTGGGATTGGCTGGTAATCAGGTTGATGGAGGAAACGTAATGCAGGTTCAGCGTCACCTTTTTCACATTCCAGCGATGTGCCAGCGGAATATCCAGCCCCTGCTCATCCCCGGTACATTTCAAGGTGAGCGTGGGCGCTGCAATCAGCTTGTCGAGCTCAACCTGCTGGGTATTGGCATACCCCAGCAGCGGAAACATCCATAAAACGACATACATCCATACTTTCATACGACCCCCGAACTTCCCCATGATTGATTGGTTTATTTTTTTGCGTATTTTCTTTGCAAGGCCACCAGGTACTGCACCCCTGATGACGTCATGATCCCGAAGCTGTCCGCCATGCCTTTGATGCCCGACACAAACAGGTGGCCCAGCATTCTGAATGTCTTCTCATTGCGGGTTTTCTTGGCCCAGAAGCGCGTCCAGCGCCCGCTATCGCCATACAAATAAGCCACGGCCTGGGCGTAACTTTGCTTGTCCAGCACAAATTCCGTCCCGCAATAAAACACGCCGTTACGCTCAATCACCCGCTTGAACACCGCGTTAAAGACAAATTTCCTGCCATCGCTGCTGCTGGTTTCCAGTATCACCAGGTCCGAGACCTTGGGTGCCTGGGGCAGCTTGACCTTGAATCCCAGGCCCGTGATGGAAAGGTCCATGGTCTCCCCTGTGTATTCGGCATCCCCGCCCGGCAAGCGCATCCTGACAGACTCTTCCACATTGATGCGGTGGAACTGGCGCATCTGCTTGCGCTCCCAGAAGGCACCCAGCGAAATGACCGCCAGAACCACATTGTAAGTGCACCAGACCGCCGTCACGGACAAGGTATCGCGCAGGATAGGATCGGTAAACCAGCTGATGACCCCGGCACCAATCGCCAGAATATTCACCAGGATAATGACAAAAAAGATGGCCGCCAGAGGATTGAGAAAATCCTGCTCCTGCGTGTTGCCCTTGGGCGTGACCTTGAACGAGGGTTTGTGCGGGTTAAAGAGTACGGCGATGACCGCCGGTGCCAGGAAAATCGACTGCACGCTCTCATAAATTTCCGAGAAAAACGGCTGGCGAGCCCGGCCATAAAAGAAATCCATCAGCATGAAGGTAGAAAAAATATACGGCACGGCATAGCTGATGACCTGCGTGAACGACGCAAAGTAAATCTTGAGACTGAGCAGCAGGAACAAGGCGGGCGCGATAAAAAACATCACACGCGCCAGCCCAAAGAACCAGTAAAAGCAGAAGTTGAAATAGCACAAGCGCTGGTGGAAGCTAAGCCCTTTGGCCATCAGCGGATTGCTCAGCAAAAATAGCTGCACCATGCCCTGCGCCCAGCGGGTGCGCTGCAGGATGTAATCCTTGTAGCTCTCAGGCGATAGCCCGCACACCATGGGGCGATCCAGATAAATGCTGTTGTAGCCCAGGCTGTGCAGGTGAAAGGAGGTTTCGGCATCTTCGGTAATGGTTTTACCGGCAATGCCGCCTACCTCCATCACATAGCGGCGACGTAACAATGCAGCCGAGCCGCAGAAGTAACTGGAGTTCCAGAAATCCAGCGAACGGTGGATTTCCTTGTAAAACATATCGTTTTCACGATTGGGATTACCCACGCCGATAAGGTTTTTCTCGACGGGCGTGGGATTAATGAAGAAGTGCGGCGTCTGCACCAGAAACAGCTTGGGATCGGCCGCAAAGAAACCCACGGTGCGGCGCAGGATGTCATGGGTGGGCACGTGGTCACAATCCAGCACCAGGAAAAGCTCGCCATGGGTCTGATGCAGGGCATGGTTGAGATTGCCCGCCTTGGCGGCAACATTGGTTTCCCGGGTAATGTAGTTGGCGCCCAGATCCTGCGCCAGTCTGCGCAAGCGGTAATAGCGGGCCCAGGCGACCTCGGCGGTGGCCGGATTATTGCGTTTGTTTATTGTGCTGCCATCGTCGCAGATATGAATACGCAGCTTGTCCTTGGGATAATCAATCTGGCTGGCAGCGATGGTAGTAATGCGGATGATGTCGTCTGACTCATCGTAGGTGGGGATGAAGACATCGACAGTTGGATAGTCTGCCAGATTGGGCGGCAACTTGAGCGGCCGGTTACGCAGAGGCCAGAGATTCAGCAGAATGCCCAGCATGTAAATGGTGAGCGAATACACCTCGGCCAGATACAGCAGCGTCATGGCAATGAAATCGAGCGGGCCGGTATAGATCAGGGTTTCGGTGCTGCGCCAGATCAGGTAGCGCAACGCCAGAAAGCCGGAAAGCAGAATAAACAAAAAGCGCCATGGTGGGCGCTTGGTGACTTGCCATTTGTACATGCACGCCAGAATCACAAACACGCCCCAGGAGAGCATGAGCTGGCGCTGAAGATCAAAGACGTCGATGGATACCTTGAGCAGGTACATCAACAAACTGGCAAACCCCAGTAGCAGCCACCCGATGGAGAGTGATTGACTTTTGGGGTCCTCATTAAAAAATGGGAACAGCGCCTTTGATTTCATTATCTTTTTCTATTAATTCTTAAATATCACAGATGAACCCCTGAATCTCATCTGACGCGGCTGATCTTCCCTACCCCCAGCCTACCCCCAGCCGCACGTCACTTTATCATCAAGCCCGCGATTGCCGATAGCCTGCCCTGGCATCCACGCTTGCTCAAACAGGAGAACTAGCAACTCTTGTACCGCCCGCTGCAACTTGGGCGCCAATGTTTAAAATCCGCTAACAATCATCAAGTTAACACAAAAAGCATGGCGCGGTCACACAGGCAGGCACCCGCCCGTTTGCTACAGATGTGCGAAATTCAGCAAGCAGTGCACCGCTTTGCCTCAGCTCCGGCCTGTATGGTGATCCAAAAAGTCTGCAATTTGCAGTGGCATGACCTGATGAAAGGCGACACGATCAAAGCCCGGGGGATCAAGCGCCGGAGCCAGGCCAGGCCGCTGCATCGCCTGCGGAAACGGGCTCAGGAAGGAAAAATGCCCGGCATTCTTTACCTCGTGCCAGCTCACACTCGCTGGCTGCTGCACGCCCTTGATCACCAGGTCGGCATGCCATTGCGGCGTAATGTCATCGTGCTCACCGGTGAGGATGAGGATGGGAAGATTAACCGCGCTCAAGGCGTCCTCGGGCAGATAGTAGGCCGTGGCTGGCGCCAGCAGCACCAGGGTAGAGATGCGATCATCAGCCTCCACCGGCACGGCCTCCCGCTCCTGAGTCCAGGGCTGCCCGCCCGCCAGCGCAAGCGCGGTATACGCTCCCAGCGAATGGCCGATGACGGCAATGCGGGTGAAATCAAGATAGCGGGAATACTGCGGATGCGAGGCCAGATGGTCTATGGTCAGCGAGACATGGCGCGGACGATTCTGCAGATTTTGCCAGGTGCCTTTGAGGCTGTTATCCAGCCGATTATTGCCTGGATGCTCCAGCAACACCACCACATAGCCGCGCGCCGCCAAGGCCAGGGCGATGGTGCGATACAAGATCGGCGCGCCACCGCTGCCGTGTGAAATCACGACTAGCGGATAAACGCCGGGGGCCACCGGAGCATCCAGCGCCACTTCCATGCTGTAAGGGCCTATCGTGTGTGACTGCGGAGCCTGGGTGGCAGGGTAAAAAGCAATAACGGGAAAGGTCAGATGCTGGGCAGCATCTGACACGCTGAATGTATAAAATCCGACCGGCATGCCGAGGGCGGCGAGCGCTCAGGCCAGGGCTTGACGGGCGCGGCCTATGGCGAGCCTGACCTGCTCCGGCGCGGTACCGCCAATGTGATTGCGGCTGGCAAGCGAGCCCTCCAGCGTCAGCACGGCATAAACATCATCGCTGATCTGGGTGCTGAATTTCTGCAGCTCGGCCAAAGGCAGGTCTGACAGGTCGCAGCCTTTTTCCACCGCATAACGCACTGCCAGCGCCACCACTTCATGGGCATCGCGGAAAGGCGTGCCTTTTTTCACCAGATAGTCGGCAAGGTCGGTAGCGGTAGCAAAGCCTTCGCTGGCCGCAGCGCGCATGGCGGCCTTGTCCACCTTGATACCACGCAGCATGTCGGCATAAATCTGCAAGGTCACCAGGATGGTATCGGCGGTGTCAAACAAGGGTTCCTTGTCTTCCTGATTATCCTTGTTGTAAGCCAGAGGCTGGCTTTTCATCAAGGTGAGCAGTGCCACCAGATGACCATTCACGCGCCCCGTCTTGCCACGCACCAGCTCGGGTACGTCAGGATTTTTTTTCTGCGGCATGATGCTGGAGCCGGTACAGAAGCGATCGGCAATATCGATAAAGCCAAAGCGCGGGCTGGACCACAAAATCAGCTCTTCTGAAAAGCGCGACAGATGGGTCATCAGCAGCGCCGCAGCGGCGGTAAATTCAATGGCAAAATCACGGTCGGATACGGCGTCGAGCGAGTTCTGGCAGACCGCATCAAAGCCCAGTTGCTGCGCGACGTATTCGCGATCTATCGGGTAGCTGGTGCCTGCCAGCGCGGCAGCGCCCAGCGGCAGGCGATTGATACGCTTGCGCGCATCGGCAAAACGCTCGGCATCGCGCTGCAACATCTCGAAATAAGCCAGCAGGTGATGACCAAAGGTCACTGGCTGGGCCACTTGCAAATGGGTAAAGCCAGGCATCACGGTATCACTATGCGCGTCGGCCAGATCGAGCAGCGAAGCCTGCAAGCCACGAATGCCGGCGATCACATCATCGGTGGTGGCGCGCAGCCACAGGCGCACATCGGTCGCCACCTGGTCATTGCGTGAGCGGCCTGTGTGCAGGCGCTTGCCTGCATCGCCTATCTTGTCGGTCAGGCGCTTCTCGATATTCAGATGCACATCTTCCAGATCCAGCAACCACTCAAATTCACCCGCGCGAATCTCCTGCAGGATAGAGGCCAGCCCCTGCTCAATGGCGCTGACATCCTCATGGCTGATAATGCCCTGCTTGCCCAGCATGCGGGCGTGGGCGAGCGACCCCTGAATATCAAACTCGGCCAGGCGTTTGTCGAAATCCACCGATGCCGTGTAGCGCTTGACCAGCTCGGCGACCGGCTCGTTAAAGCGGCCGGACCAGGCTTTGTCTTTTGCATCGAGTGAATTGGGGGTGCGGGATTGTTCTTGCATGAGACGTTTTCGTTAAGAATAATGAGCTTATGACAAGTATAAAGCAAAAGCCCGGCCTTACGCTCACTGCGACCGCGGCGGGGGCGCTGCAGAAACTGCCGGATTTTCGTAATCCCGGCATCGCCTTGCGCATCCTGTTACTGGTCAATCTGCTCATGCTGCTCTCTGCTGCAGTGCAAAACACCAGCTTGTCGGCAACGCTCAGCCACTTCACCGAACAATCGGCGTTTGGTCAGCCAGCCTTGTTGCTGAGCTTGCTCGTGCTTTATCTGGCATACCCATGGCTGTTACGGCTGCGGTACAGCCTGGCGATGCTGCTGGCAGGGGTAAGCGCCATGCTGGTGGTGACCTTGCTGTACCTCGCGGGCACGCAGATACTGGGCATGGATGCCCTGCCGCCTCTAACCAGAATCTGGCTACTGAGCCTGAGTGCCTGCCTGATCACCGCTTACTACCTGCATCTGCGTTACCGAGCTATGTCGCCCGCGATGGCCGAGGCACGTTTGCAGGCATTGCAGGCGCGCATACGCCCACACTTTCTGTTCAACAGCCTGAATGCTGTGCTATCGCTGGTGCGCAGCCAGCCACAGCGGGCAGAAGCCGCCCTGGAAGACATGGCGGAACTGTTCCGTGTATTGATGGCGGACAATCGCGAACTGGTGCCCCTGGCACAGGAAATCAGCCTGTGCCGCCAATACCTGGCACTGGAAAAACTGCGGCTGGATGAGCGCCTGCTCGTCACATGGCAAATGGATACCATGCCGCCCGATGCCATGGTGCCGCCGCTGGTGTTGCAGCCATTACTGGAGAATGCGGTTTACCATGGCATAGAGCCGCTGAGTGAAGGCGGCGAGATCATCATCAAGATTTACACCGTGCACAATGATGTACACCTGCTGCTCTCAAACCCGCTGGCTCCCGAGCAGACCCGCACCTCGGGCAACAAAATGGCGCTGGCCAATATCAGGGAGCGCCTGGCCTTGCACTTCGATGTCGCCGCCACACTCTCCAGTTCTGCACGTGATGGCCGTTATGAAGTGCATATCGTGCTGCCTTATCAACGCCATCGCCATGGCTGACACACGCTATTGAAATGAGAAATGGCACGATGCCCAAACAACTGGATTTCAAGATGCAGTTACCACTGAACCATGGTTGATCAAGCCGTCACGCTCATCATCGCCGACGACGAAGCGCCTGCACGCAACCGCCTGCGCGAGCTGCTGGCCGACATGCCCGGCGTCAGCATTGCTGGAGAAGCACGCCATGGGGCCGAGGCCATTGCCCTGGCGCAGCAAAGCGGAGCCAATCTGGTGTTGCTGGATATACGCATGCCGCAGATGGATGGCATAGAAGCGGCTGCCCATCTGCAGAAAATGCCCTCGCCGCCCGCGATCATCTTCACCACCGCTTACGATGCTTACGCGCTGCAGGCATTTGACATGAGTGCCATCGATTACCTGCTAAAGCCCATCCGGCGCGAACGCTTGCTCACCGCCATCAACAAGGCGCGCGCCCTGCTGCCTGCGCAACTGGCGGCGATACGTCCCATGCAGCCCCAGCGTAGCCATTTCAGCATCAGCGAGCGCGGACGTGTCTTGCTGGTTCCGGTCAACGAGGTGATCTATCTACGTGCAGAGCTGAAATACACCACCTTGCGCACGGCACAGCATGAATACCTGATCGAAGACAGCCTCAACAGCATAGAGCAGGAATTTGGCGAGCGCTTTCTGCGGCTGCATCGCAACTGCCTGGTCAATCCACACTATCTGCTGGGGTATCAGAAAATGACGGAGGGGGAACACCAATGGGTTGCGCTGCTGAAAGGCATTCCGGAAACCGTGGGCGTCAGTCGGCGGCAACTGCACCTGCTTAAAAATCTGGCAGGCTGACCAGACGCACAAAGCGGTCATCATCCGTATGTTAAAATAGCGTTTTATTCGATTTTTCGGGCGTTGCGCCCCGCCAGCCCACTATGACTTCGACTTCCCCCATCAGCATCCCAGAAAAACTTGTTATTGCTTCGCGTGAGAGTGCGCTGGCCATGTGGCAGGCACGCCACATCCAGGCTCGCTTGCAGGCGCTGTACCCTAGCACGCAGGTAGAAATTCTGGGCATGACTACCACCGGCGACCAGATTCTGGATTCCCCGCTGGCACGCATTGGCGGCAAGGGGCTGTTTGTGAAAGAGCTGGAGCAGGCTTTGGCCGATGGCCGCGCCGATCTGGCGGTGCACTCGATGAAAGATGTGCCCATGCATTTGCCCGAAGGCTTTGCCATGGCAGCGATAGGTGAACGCGAGGATCCACGGGATGCTTTTGTATCGAATGATTACCCATCGCTGGAAGCCTTGCCTGCGGGCAGCATCGTCGGTACCTCCAGCCTGCGCCGCCAGAGCCAGTTGCAAGCGCGCTTTCCGCATCTGGTGATTGAGTCCCTGCGCGGCAATCTGCAAACCCGCCTGCGCAAACTGGATGAAGGCCAATATGCGGCCATCATTCTGGCAGCCGCAGGCCTGATCCGCCTGGGCCTGGGTAACCGCATTGCGCAAACCATTGCGCCAGAAGACAGTATTCCCGCCGTGGGCCAGGGTGCGCTGGGGATTGAAATCAACGCAGCGCGTACCGATCTGTTAACGGTATTGGCGCCCCTGAACCACGCCGATACAGCCGCCTGCGTGGAAGCCGAGCGCGGCATGAGCCGGGCGCTGGCCGGCAGCTGCACGGTGCCGCTGGGGGCTTATGCCACCAAGCTGGGCGAGAACATCACCATCCATGGCTTCGTCGCCAGTGTAGATGGCAAACAGATGCTGCGTGCCGAAGCCACAGGAAATGCGGCCAAGCCTGAACTATTGGGCCAGCAGCTAGCCCAATCCCTGATTGCACGGGGCGCAGACAAGATTCTGCAGGCGCTGGCTGAACAAAGCGCGCATGGCTGATTTACCACTGAGCAGCGTGGCATTGACAGGCTTGTCGGTGGCGATCACCCGGCCGTTGGATCAGGCCACGCGCTTGTCGCGCTTGATCGTGGAAGCAGGCGGAACGCCCTATGGCTTTCCGCTGATTGAAATTGCCCCGTTGGCAGATTACAGCGCATTTGATGCCCAGCTGCATGAGCTCGGCAAGTACGATTGGACTATTTTTATCAGCAGTAATGCGGTTCAGAATGCCATACCAAGGATGCTGAATCTGGTCGGCCAGCCGCCAGCCACATTGCGGCATGCTGCCATTGGCCCGGTCACCGCTGCCGAACTGACCAGGCTGGGCATCGGGCCAGTGCTAACGCCACAAGGCAGGTATGATAGTGAATCGCTACTGGCACTCCCCGAGATGCAGCAGGTAAAGGGGCAACGGTTTTTGATTTTCCGTGGAGTGGGTGGCCGGGAACTGCTGGCAGAGAGCCTGCGAGCCCGCGGAGCTACTGTGGATTTTGCCGAATGCTACCGCCGCATCAACCCGCAAACCAGCGCAGAGCCACTGGAACAGCGTTGGCAACAACAGCAGCTTGATGCCGTTGTAGTCACCAGCAGTGAAGCCATGCGCTATTTGCTGAACATGACGAATAACGGACAGCACGCCTGGATACGCGATGTGACACTGTGTGTGAATCATGCACGCATTGCCGAACTGCCCATTGAGCTTGGATTGCGCGTCATCGTGGCAGAAGCGCCGGGAGACGATGCCATGCTGCAATGCCTGAATACTGTAGCCCTCTTGAAACAACAACGACACTGAATATGAGCGAACAACCCACGCCTTCCCAGCCAGCTGAAACGCCCGCCATCGCGACCTCCAACGTGCCTGCACAAGAGGTCTTGCAGGAAGAGGCTGCGCCCTCTGCGACCAGCAACAACTGGCTGACCCAGCTTGCGCTCGTCATCGCGCTGGCAGCGGCGATTGCCATGGCATGGCAGTGGTATCACGCGCGCCAGCGTTTCGCAGTGCTGGAGCAGGAGCTTTCGCAAAAACTTGAGCAATTCAATGGCGTGAACCAGCAAGCCCTGGCCCTGGCCCGCAATGCCGATGAGCGCAGCACCGAAGTCAGTGCCCGCGCCTCCCTGTTTGAGCAAAAACTGGCCGAATCACGCGATCAGGCCGAAGCCTTGCAGACGCTTTACCTGGAGCTTGCCAACAATCGTGAGGAACGCACGATTGCCGAAGTTGAGCAATTGATCATCATCGCCAACCAGCAGCTGCAGCTGGCTGGCAATATCAAGCCCGCCCTGCTGGCCCTGCAAACTGCGGATACCCGCTTGCAACATCTGGATAGCGGCCAGGTCGTGCAGTTGCGCAAATCCATAGGCCAGGATATTCAGCGTCTGCAAAACATGCCGCAAGTCGACACGGTAGGCATCAGCCTGAAACTGGAAAACCTGGCGGAATCCGTCGGCACGCTGCCTTTGGTAAGCGAGCGCCATCCACAATCCGCGCCAGCGCTGGCCCCCGAATGGGACAGCAATCCATGGCGGCGCCTGGCCCAGGAGGTATGGCAGGACTTGCGCACCATGATCCGTCTGGAGCGTATCGACCGGCCGGAACCCCCATTGCTGGCCCCGGAGCAGAATTTCTTCCTGCGCGAAAACATCAAGCTGCATTTGCTGACAGCCCGCATTGCCCTGCTACAACATGATGAAGCGACCTATCGGGCAGATCTGCAAGCCGCCGAAAAATGGCTGAAAAGCCATTTTGACCCGCGAGATAGTGGCACACAGCTGGCGTTAAACATCCTGAAAGAACTTTCTTCCAAGGAAATCGTGATTGACCTGCCTGATGTGAACGAAAGCCTGTCGCTTGTGAGCAAGTACAAACTTTCGCTGGAACGCCTGAGCACACCAGCAAAAAGCAACACGGAGCGTAAATAGTGCGTTGGCTGTTCTGGATTTTACTGATTCTGGGGCTGGCGGTAGGCATCTCGCTGCTGGCAGTCAATAATCAAGGGTATGTGCTGATCGTGCGGCCGCCTTACCGCATGGAGCTATCGCTCAACCTGCTGCTGGTGATGATACTGGGCGGCTTTATCAGCCTGCACCTCTTGTTGCGGCTGATTCAATACACACGCCATCTGCCAGCCAGTGTTCGCAGCTATAAGGAAGAACGCCGCATTCGCCTGGGCCGTGCCGCCTTGAGTGAAGGCCTGCAATCGCTGGCGGAAGGCCGCTATCTGCTCGCTGAAAAGGCAGCGAATAAAGCCCTGGCACTGGAAGAAAATCCGGGCTTGTCCACACTGGTGGCTGCGCGGGCTGCGCACAAGCTCAAGAACAAATCGCAGCGCGATTTTTATCTGGCCGAGGCCGAACGCATTGCGCCAGATGCTGCCGTTGCCCGCCTGCTTTACCAGGCCGAATTCATGCTGGATGACCGCCGTTACAACGAAGCATTGAATGTACTGCACAAGCTGGACAAACTGGAATCCAAGTACCCTCCCGCCTTGCGCCTGGAGTTGAAAGCCCAGGTGCACCTGAAAAACTGGGAACAGGTGCTGGTAACCCTGCGCCGCCTGGAAAAGCATGATGCGATTGAAAGCTGGCATTTGCGTGAACTGCGTCAACAGGCGCATACCCATCTCTTGCAACGCCTGGCAGACGATCTGGACAAGCTGAATGCCTACTGGAAAAAGATGCCGGAAGAAGATCGGCTGAACAACCGCATCGCCTGCATTGCTGCTCAGACCTTTATTCAGGCAGGTGCTGGTGACCAGGCTGCGGAAATTGTAGAAATGAGCCTGACCAAAGGCTGGGATAGCAAGCTGGCGGGAATGCTGGGCGACTGCCTGTCCTCACAACCGCAAAAGCAGCTGCAACAGGCCGAACACTGGTTGCTGAGCCATGAAAATGACGCAGACCTGCTACGTTCATTGGGAAATTTGTGTGTACGCCTGAGTTTGTGGGGCAAGGCGCAGAGTTACTTTGAGGCCAGCCTGAGCGTAAAACCAAGTGCCGCCACCCATCTGGCACTGGCGCGCCTATTGGACGAGCGCGGCGAGACCGAAGCGGCCAATCACCAATTCCGTCTTAGCACGCAATTCTGTCCGGGGTTCGAATAAGGGCAGTGCCGCTCGGCCAACTGCCCGTTAAGCTAAGGCTTGCGCCTCAGGATCATGCCGCCGCAGGCTTGGGCGGTGGATTGGAAAAGGTAAACGCGTCAGAAAAGAACTCGTCTTCTGGCAAGCCCTTCAGCTGGAAAGCCTGATGGGCAACATCCACCATCTGCGGCGCACCACAGCAATACACCTGATATGCGCTCAGATCGGCAAAGTCTTCCAATACGGCTTCATGCACCAGGCCACGTCGGCCTTGCCAGCCGTCTTCGTCCTTGGGCTCGGATAATACCGGCACGTAACTGAAAAGATTGGATTCCTCCAGCCAGCGCATGGGCAGTTCCGGCATGTAAAGGTCTTCCAGGGAGCGAGCCCCCCAGTAGAGCACCATCTTGCGAGGTGTTTTCTGATGCAGGATATGCTCGATAATGCCTTTGATAGGCGCAAAACCGGTACCACCTGCGACGAAAATGATGGGCTTCTCATGATCCTCACGCAGGTAAAAACTGCCAAATGGCCCTTCCAGGCGCAAAATGGCTTTTTCCTGCATTTCGTTGAAGACGTATTCGGTGAAGGTCCCGCCCGGAATCAGGCGCAGATGCAATTCCAGTAATTCATCATGATGTGGCGCATTCGCCAGCGAAAAAGCGCGGCGCTTGCCGTCTTTAAGCAGAAATTCTATGTATTGGCCGGCCAGAAACTGCATGCGCTCATTGCTGGGCAGCTTCAAATACAAGGCCATCACATCGTGTGACAGCTTTTCCATTTTCTGCACGCGGGCCGGCATGATACGAGGCCGTATGCCATTGCTGCCTGTGGCTTCGCGGCATTCAATGACCAGATCGGTTTGCGGAACCGCACAGCACAACAATGCCAGGCCATTGGCCTTGTCGGCATCCGTCAGGGCGGAAGCCTGATGATCGTTATGGCTCACCTCTCCTTGCAGCACTTTGCCTTTGCAGGCGCCACAGGCACCGTTACGGCAACCATAGGGCAAGCCCAGGCCTGCATCAATGGCGGCGCTCAATACGGTGGCGTCGCCTTCAACAACAAAGCTATGGCCGCTAGGCTTGACTGTTACTTGGTGAGACATGCGTTCAGTTCCTGATTCTACAATGATGAAAGTGGCATCAAGTCTGGTCGGCCATGTGACCGCAAAGAATTAATGCACACAAAAACAAACCATTAGGTGAGGCGCGAGTTTAACACAAGCCTTGGATCAAGCTGCATGCCGACCTGCAAACGGAGCTTGCATAGCCCCAGAGCGTTGCAGGATTGTCATTAATCTTCGCGGGTATATTCACCCTCGATAACATCATCATTCGCTGCTTGTGGCCTGCGGCTCTGGCGGGGCTCAGCTTGCACGGTTTCATCAAAAGCATCCGGCTTGGCCGAGGGCAGTAGCAGCAGAATCACGGCAATGGCATCGGTCACCACGCCTGGAATAATCAGCAAGATGCCGGCGAGCATGTTTTTGGCACCACTGAACAAAGCGCGGGCGGGGGCGCCACCCTGGCTCAGGGTTTGGGTCATGCGCCCCAGCATCATCAGCTTTTCGTCCTGTATCAAACGCCAGCCCAGAATGGCGACCACCACCAGGTAAACCAGTACCCAAACGCCATAGCGCCCGGCCAGTTCTATCAATAACCATATCTCGACAACGGGGAATGCGAGTAAAATCAGCAGCAGCAAGGGTAAAGGCATATAAACGGTACTTTAAAAATAGCGAAGCAAGGGTCTGACGTCGCGTCATCGCGCTTGTTCCCTTGTAAATGATGCTTCACGTGGATATTTCAAGTCGGGGATGCTGACATCATGTCACATGACACCTTATCAAATGCAGTCACGGCCAGCGAGGCGATTCTGGTACTGACCAATATGCCGGATCAAACGTCGGCAAACAGCTTGGCCGCGTCGCTGGTCAACGCGCGGCTGGCTGCCTGCGTCAATATCCTGACGCCCTGCACCTCGGTCTATCGCTGGCAGGGCAAAGTCGAAACCGCCAATGAAATCCCCTTGTTGATCAAGACATGCCGCACGCAATATGCCGCCTTGCAGCAAGCCATTGTGCAGCAGCACCCTTACGAACTTCCCGAAATCCTCTGTGTCCCAATCAGCACTGGATTGCCTGCCTACCTGGCGTGGCTTAACGAGGAAACGACGGCCTGACCCCATGAAACACCTTTTGAACGCGCTGCTGATGTTATGCAGCCTCCTCCCCGCCCTGTCCAGCGCACCCGCTACCGCCGCGCCGCTCAGCAGCAAGCTGGCGCTCTTTACCAGCGACGATGATGGCATACTGCCGCCTGATGAAGCCTTCAAGCTGGAAGTGGGCTCGATACGGCAAGATACCCTGCAAGCCGTCTTCCAGATTGCTCCCGGCCATTACATTTACCGAGATCGCATCAAGTTTTCCAGTGCAACCCCGGGCGTGACGGTCACCGATACCAGCTTGCCCCCCGGGGAATCCAAAAAAGATCCCACCTTTGGTACTACCTATGTTTTTCACCGTGAAGCCGAGGCCAAACTGCAACTCGCTTTCAGCGGCGATGTTCCTGCCATTCTCAAGCTCAATGCGACCTACCAGGGCTGTAGTGAAAAAGGCCTTTGCTATCCGCCTATCCATAAAACGCTGGATGTGAGTCTGGGTGGGGACGCCACCGACCAAACCTCTATAGCAACTCCACCCGAGCAGGATCGTATTGCAGGCCTCCTGGGTAGCGGCAAACTATGGCTGATACTGAGCGGCTTTTTTGGCATAGGCCTGCTGCTTGCCTTCACGCCCTGCATGTTGCCCATGATTCCTATCCTCTCTGGCATTATCGTCGGCAGCAAGTCGCATAACCATGGGGGCAAAGGTCACGCCATCCTGTTATCCGCCGCCTATGTGTTCGGCATGTCCCTCAGCTACACCTTGGCAGGCATCGCCGCCGGCCTGTCCGGGCAACTGCTGAGCAATGCCCTGCAGACCCCATGGGTGCTGGGAGCCACGGCACTACTGTTCGTCCTGCTCGCGCTTTCCATGTTCGGCTTTTATGAAATCCGCATGCCGCAGTCGCTCGCTGATCGTCTGACCGGTACCAACAGCCGTATCCGCGGTGGGCATTTTGTCGGGGTGTTTCTGATGGGCGTAGTATCCGCGCTGATTGTGAGCCCGTGTGTGGCCGCCCCATTGGCGGGCGCCCTGTTGTATATCAGCCAGACGCGCGATGTCTGGCTGGGCGGTAGCGCCTTGTTTGCGCTATCGCTGGGCATGGGGTTGCCACTGCTATTGATCGGCGCTTCGGCAGGCAGCCTGTTACCGAAAGCGGGCCCGTGGATGGAACGCATACGGCAACTGTTTGGCGTGGTCATGCTCTATGTCGCCTTGCTGCTGATCAGCCCGGTGATTCCATTACCCGTGCAGATGGCATTGTGGGCGGCCCTGCTGATAGTACCTGCCATCTTTCTGCATGCGCTTGATCGCTTGCCGGAAACGGCGACGGGTTGGCAACGCGTGTGGAAGGGGCTGGGGATTATTCTGCTGCTGCTGGGCGTGATGATGCTGATAGGCGCATTCAGCGGCGCAAGATCTCCCCTGCAACCGTTCTCGGGATTTAATGCCGTCAGCCTGCAAAAAACCTCCGCAGCCCCTGCACTGCCCTTCAAGCGCATTCATAGTCTGGGAGAGCTGCAGCAATCGCTGGCTGATGCCAAAGGCAAGATCGTAATGCTGGATTTTTATGCGGATTGGTGCGTTGCCTGCAAAGAGCTCGAACAGTTCACCTTTAGCGATCCACGGGTACAGCAATCCCTCGAGAATGTTGTGTTACTTCAAGCGGATGTTACGCAGAATACGCCCGCAGATGCCGCTTTGCTGCAACGTTTCCAGCTGTTCGGCCCGCCTGCCATCCTGTTTTTCCATGGGCAGGACCAACGTGATCCTAAACTCAAGCTGATTGGCTATCAGAATAGCGAGCAATTCTTGCGCGCACGCCATACGCTGGGCTGTGAAACCGGCATCGCCTATTGCTGATATGAAAATTTCCCGGCGTGCCCTGTTCATCCTTGCCTTGCTGCTGATTGCCGCAGGCGCCTATTCGCTGGTCAGCCGCTGGCAAGAGGGCGGCTTCAGCCAGGATCATCCCGCTGCCAGCAGCGCACGCTTTTTTGCCGTGATATTGCCCGATGTCAAAGGTACCATGCAGCCGATGTCCGAATTGCGAGGACGGATTCTGGTGGTAAATTTCTGGGCAAGCTGGTGTCCGCCCTGCCGTGAAGAAATGCCCGAGCTAAGCGAACTTCAGGCGATGTACCGCGATCAAGGCCTGCTCGTGCTGGGCATTGCCGCCGAAGATCAGGAAAGTGTAAATCAGTTTGCCAGTGAGTCGCCGGTAGGCTATCCTCTTTTCGCAGCGGATACAGAAGCTGGCCCCTTGAGCTATAGTCTGGGCAACCATCGCAGCGTCTTGCCTTACACTGTCGTTATTGATCGCGATGGTCATATCGTCAAAACATACTTTGGCCGTATCACGCGCCATTTGCTCGAACAAACCGTCAAGCCCTTACTGCAAGCCAGCACCGCCCCTTAGAAGTTTTCAAAAACATCTAAATTCCGTAAATTTCGTCAATTCACTGGACAATATCCCCCAATTTACGGCAAACTTGCTGCCATGAAAGCGCGTCTCCGGTCCTCCGAATCCCACTGCCATGGTTGCTGATACGATTCATTCCATCCTCGTATTGCATGGTCCCAACCTCAATATGCTGGGGTTGCGCGAACCTGACCATTACGGCAACGATACTCTTCAGGCGATCAACCAGCGCCTGCAGGAGCAGGCCGATACGCATGGCGTCACCCTGACAACGTTTCAGAGCAATGCCGAGGCGGAGCTGATTGCACGGATTCATGATCTCGCGCGACACCCTGTCGATTTTGTGATCATCAACCCGGCTGCCTTCACCCATACCTCGGTCGCCCTGCGCGATGCCCTGTCCGCTGTTAAAGTACCGTTTATCGAAGTTCACCTTTCCAACGTACACGCCCGTGAATCCTTCCGCCATCATTCGTATTTTTCGGATATCGCAGTCGGTGTCATCAGCGGGCTTGGCGCACATGGTTATTCTCTGGCGCTGGATTACGCCATCCGCCGTTTACAACATTAACTACCAACATAACCGCATGTTACATGCGCTTTAATCATTTAGAGGTTCAACATGGATTTACGCAAACTGAAGAAACTGATCGACCTGGTCGAAGAATCCGGCATCTCCGAGCTGGAACTGACCGAAGGTGAAGAAAAAGTACGCATCAGTCGCAATCTGCCAAATGCTCATGCCGGCATGCAGTTCGCTCCACAGTATATCCAGGCTGCCCCTGCTCCGCAGGCCGCCGCTCCCGCCGTCGCAGAAGCCGCTGCCGCTCCCGTCATTGAAGGGCATGTGGTGAAATCACCGATGGTCGGTACGTTCTACCGCTCGCCCTCCCCTGATGCCAAGCCATTTGTTGAAGTGGGTAGCAGCATCACCGCAGGCAGCACGCTCTGCATTATTGAAGCCATGAAATTGCTCAACGAAATCGAGGCGGATCACACCGGTGTGATCAAGGCGATACTTGTTGAAAACGGTCAGCCGGTAGAATACGGCGAACCACTCTTTATTATTGGCTAACGAGGTTTCCATGTTTGAAAAAGTCCTCATTGCCAACCGCGGCGAAATTGCGCTGCGCATACAGCGCGCGTGTCGCGAGCTTGGCATCAAGACGGTTGCGGTGCATTCCGAAGCCGACCGTGAAGCCAAGTACGTCAAACTCGCAGATGAATCCGTCTGCATTGGCCCCGCGCCCTCCAATCAAAGTTATCTGAATATTCCCGCCGTGATCAGTGCGGCAGAAGTCACCGATGCGGAAGCCATCCATCCCGGTTACGGCTTTTTGTCCGAAAACGCCGATTTCGCAGAACGTGTAGAGCAAAGTGGTTTTGTATTTATCGGCCCACGTGCTGAAACCATACGCCTGATGGGTGACAAGGTCAGCGCCAAGGATGCGATGAAAGCCGCTGGCGTACCCTGCGTGCCAGGCTCCGAAGGCGCATTGCCCGATGATCCTGATGCAATTCTGCGTGCTGCCAAGGAAATTGGTTACCCTGTGATCATCAAGGCCGCAGGCGGCGGCGGTGGTCGCGGCATGCGTGTAGTGCATACGGAAGCCGCCTTGCTGAATTCGGTCAGCATGACCAAGGCAGAAGCAGGCGCAGCCTTTGGCAACCCGACTGTCTACATGGAAAAATTCCTTGAGCAGCCTCGCCATATTGAAATCCAGGTGCTGTCTGATGAACATGGCAATGCCGTATATCTGGGCGAACGCGATTGCTCCATGCAGCGCCGTCACCAAAAGGTACTGGAAGAAGCACCTGCGCCTGGTATCACCCAGAAAATGCGCGAAAAAATCGGCGAGCGTTGTGCCGATGCCTGCCGCCGCATCAACTATCGTGGTGCAGGTACCTTTGAGTTTCTGTATGAAAACGGCGAGTTCTACTTCATTGAAATGAATACTCGGGTCCAGGTGGAACATCCGGTCACGGAAATGATCACCGGCATTGATATCGTTCAGCAGCAGATCCTGATTGCAGCGGGCGAAAAGCTCTCCTTCAAGCAAAGCGACATCGTATTGCGTGGTCACGCCATCGAGTGCCGTATCAATGCAGAAGACCCATACAACTTTGTTCCTTCCCCCGGCCGTATCAACACCTTCCACATGCCTGGCGGCCCTGGCATTCGCGTTGATACCCATGCCTACCAGAACTACCTGGTTCCGCCCCATTACGACTCCATGATAGGCAAGCTGATTGCTTACGGTGATACCCGTCAGCAGGCGATTGCCCGCATGCGCATCGCGCTGTCGGAAATGGTAGTCGAAGGCATTAAAACCAATGTGCCGCTACACAGTGATTTGATGAACGATGCCGCGTTCCACCTCGGTGAAACCAGCATTCACTATCTCGAACACAAGCTGGGCATAAGCAGCAAGTAGCATGGCCTGGGTATCGCTGAAAATAGAAGCCAGGGACAACACCGCCGACCTCATCAGTGACACCCTGATGGAACTTGGGGCGTTGTCCGCCAGTATTGAAGACGCCAACGCCGAAACCCCGGATGAACAGCCGATTTTTGGTGAACCAGGGGATCCCCCTCCCGGCATCTGGCAACACAACATTGTCAGTGCCCTGCTGGCAGAGTCGACCGATATTCCTGAACTGATGGGCGAGCTGGCCATGGCCACCGGGCTTGCCGACTTGCCCTACACGACGGAGCATGTGGCAGAACAGGACTGGGTGCGTGCCACCCAATCCCAATTTGATCCTATACGTATTCGGGATGATTTATGGATAGTGCCATCCTGGCATGACGCCCCCAACCCGGATGCATTGAATATAGTGCTGGATCCCGGTCTGGCATTTGGCACGGGCAGCCACCCCACCACGCACCTGTGCCTGGCATGGCTGGCTGATCATGTCCGCAAGGATCTCACCGTACTGGACTACGGCTGCGGTTCGGGCATTCTTGCAATTGCGGCCAGCAAATTGGGAGCGGGCAAGGTTGTTGGCGTCGATATTGACCCCCAGGCCATACAATCCAGTGAATTCAATGCCGAAAATAATGGCGTAGTAGCTGAGTTCTATCTTCCAAAGCAACTCCCTGATAGCTTTGCCGATCTGGTCGTTGCCAATATTCTCTCCAGCGCCCTGATGGTGCTGGCCCCCGCACTCGCCGCCGCCTGCAAGCCTCAGGGCCGTATAGCGCTTTCCGGCATTTTGCGTGAGCAACAGGAGCAAGTCTCGGCGATCTATGCCGAATGGTTTGATATGGATACCCCGCAATTCATGGATAGCTGGGTGTTACTCACCGGTCGCAAAAGATGAGTCTGATTACCTCCTGCCCAGCATGTTCCACCGTGTTTCACGTGAAGCCGGAGCAATTATCCTTGCGGCGGGGGATCGTACGGTGCGGCGAATGCCAGCATGTGTTTAATGCATTAGATCACTTGCATGAGGCGGAGTCTGTCGTACCTGAGTCTGTCGTACCTGAGACTGTCGTACCTGAGACTGTCGTACCTGAGTCTGTCGCACCTGAGTCTGTCGCACCTGAGTCTGTCGCACCTGAGTCTGTCGCACCTGAGTCTGTCGCACCTGAGTCTGTCGCACCTGAGTCTGTCGCACCTGAGTCTGTCGCACCTGAGTCTGTCGCACCTGAGTCTGTCGCACCTGGTCGTACCTGAGACTGTCGTACCTGAGGCTCAGCCCCATGCAGCAGAAGCGCATATAACGCACCAGACTCCACCGCACATCCCTGCCCAGCCATCCTGGCATGACGCAGCGCCAAAATCCAAGTTACAAACAGTCCTGATCCAGCCCAAGGCCTTCCCCTGGCTGAGTGGCTTGTTTGCGTTGTTGCTGGTAATCACGATTGCTCTGCAACTGGCCTATTTCCAGCGCAATGCGCTGGCACTGGCTTGGCCGGAAAGCAAACCTTATCTGCAACAAGCATGCGCCATGCTGAATTGCAAAGTCGAACTGCCCAGAGATGCTAGCAAACTGGTGATCGACGATGCCAATCTGCTGGAAGACAGCGACTACGAAGGCCTGTTGATCCTGACCAGCACCCTGATTAATCAGGCAAGACATGTGCAAGCCTATCCGCAGCTGGAATTAACCTTAACCGATGCGAATGATCAAGCCGTGTTGCGTCGCACATTCACCCCGGCAGAGTATCTGCCTGCCGGCACTGTGGTAGAAAAAGGCATCCCGGCAGGAAAAGAGCTGCCTATCAAGCTGCTGCTCACAGCAGATCATCAAACCGTCTCAGGCTACCGCTTGTTTGTGAATTACTAAGCACTCATGATTTTCATGAGTGTTCTTTCATGAAGCTGCGCATGCGGCCGAGCCCTCGCAAGCCTATGATGTGTTTCATGCAGTATCCATTGACTACCAAGGAGATCACCATGTGGACCAAACCAGAAGCTACTGAAATGCGTTTCGGCTTTGAAGTAACGATGTACGTTTGCAATCGTTAATTCAATAGCATCAGGAGGTGTGGATTAGATCCACGCTCCCATTAAAAAAGGAGGCCATGGCCTCCTTTTTTAATGGGGTTTATTCACTTGTATGCATTCGGACTGTATGCCCCGTATGGCATGGGCAATTTCATCCACTGCTTTTTCGCGACCATAACTCTTGCGCCAGGCCAGGGCGATCTGGCGCTTGGGCACCGGCGCTTCAAAAGGCACGACTTTGATCAGCGGATTCTGATAGCGCTCAACCGCGGCACTGGCAGGCAGCACGGTAATACCCAGGTTGGAAGCCACCATATTGCGTATGGTTTCAAGAGAATTGCCCTGCAGCATTTCGCCCTTGCGGGAGAGATCCGGGCAAGCCAGCAGCACTTGATTACTGAAGCAATGCCCTGTGTTCAGCAAGAGCACTTTTTCTTCGGCGAGATCATCCGGATTAATGCTCTGGCGGCCAGCCCAGGCGTGATCCGCAGGCACTACCACTACAAATTCTTCCTCATAAAGCAATTGAAGCTTGATGCCGGGAATATCGAATGGCAGGGCAATAATGGCGGCGTCTATATTGCCATTGCGTAATTGGGTTTCCAGATTGGCCGTCAGGTTTTCTTCCACCTCCAATGGCATATCGGGCGCGCTTTTACGCAATGGTGGAATGATTTCGGGCAAGAGATAGGGACCAACAGAATAAATGACGCCCAGTTTAAATGTGCCGATCAGCTGGTTGTTGCCCTGCTTGGCAAGCTCTTTGATGCGCCCCGCCTCTTCCAGCGTACGTATGGCCTGCTCGACGATACGTTCGCCAACCGGCGTCATGCTGACATCGCTACGGCTGCGCTCGAACAGCATCACGCCAAGCTCATCCTCGAGCTTTTTGACGGCGAGGCTGAGCGCTGGCTGACTGACAAAACTTTTTTCGGCAGCGCGTCTAAAATTACGCTCTCGGGCCACTGCCACGATGAAACGAAGTTCACTAAGGGTCATGACCATCCCAACTTTACTGATAAAGCAAATATATCAAAACATGCGTCAATTGGAATGATACATATCGACTATAGCAATTTTAGCTGGTTGTGGTATAGACACCTACCTCTACAATTTCACCACTTGCATCTCATGCTGCTCCTTGCCGGAGGCGGCAATAATCTCGCGCGCCAGCTCGGTTTCATCACCAGAGCGCGTGTATGCCAGCAAGACGACATAGCCATTATTGATCGCATCAATCACAAAATTACTGAAATCGCCTGATTTCTGCGCAATGCCAGCGCCCGCACCAGCAATGGCGCCCACTGCCGCTCCCCAGCCCACCATGGCCAAAGGTGCCAGCAGTGGACTGGCCACAAACAGGCTGACATTAGCAGCGACTATCGCCGCTTGGCCCAAGGCCCCTACTCCGCCGCCGACCACCGTTCCAATGGCTGTATCCTTGATAACGTCTTTCAATACATCGCGACTACCTTCCTGCTCGTGTGTAGCCTGACGATCTGAGGTCAGCAGATGAAGTTGCTCCGGCTGCAAACCACCCTCACGCAGCTTTTGCAGCGTGTTTTCTGCCTCTTGCGGATAAACGTATACGCCTGCTACTCGATGTTGATAATGGTCCATGATGACCTCCTGTTGTCTATAGCCTATGATCAGCCCTTTACCATACGGGAGAGCCTGCGCGGCCTGTATAGGTCTGGTCCGATTTAGCTGTAGGACGAACGGAAATCGCGATGAAGACGCGGGGAAAGACTAAATGAGCTGCAAGGCCTTGAGCTTGCGATACAGGGTATTCCTGCTGATACCGAGCTGGCGTGCCACGGCAGATACGTTGCCCGCGTGTTGCTGCCAGGCATTGCGTACGGCCTCGGTTGTCACGGCATCGAGCGAGGCCTGGGGAGACTCCTGAACGCGCTCCGGTGCTCCCACGCCCTGATCAAGCTCATCCAGAAAATCCTGCATCAGGTGCATGGATTGGATCTTGCCCCCACCTGATAAGGCGAGAGCCGTCTTCACCACGTTATGCAACTGGCGAATATTGCCAGGCCAAGGATGACACTCGAACAACTGCATGACTTCCGCATCGATGGGCGTAGTTTCAGCGTTTTCCGTCTGCAGGATGAGCTGCACCAGCGCGGCCAGGTCCGTGCGCTGCCGCAGAGGCGGCAGACTGACACTGAGGCCATTCAGCCGATAATACAGATCCCGCCGGAACTCGCCCTTCTCCACTCGTTCACGCAGCTTCTGGTTGGTCGCACTGACCAGCATGAAGTCCAGGGGTTTGGACTTGCTGCTACCCAATGGGGTAACACTGCGCTCTTGCAATACGCGTAGCAACCGCGCCTGCAGGCCCAAGGGCATATCGCCGATTTCGTCCAGGAACAAGGTTCCCCCGTTAGCCTGCTCCAGCTTGCCGGTGCTGCCCTTGCGGCGTGCACCGGTAAAGGCGCCGTCTTCATAGCCAAACAGTTCGGCCTCAATCAGGCCCTCAGGCAGGGCGGCGCAGTTAACCGCAACCCACGGACCTTGAAAGCGCGCACTGGCCTCATGAATTGCCCGGGCAAACAACTCCTTGCCCGCCCCGGTTTCGCCTTCAATCAGAATCGGAATCTGCTGATTCAATACCAGGGTCACCTGGCTGATCGCCCGCGCGACCTGAGGATCACCCGTATTCAGCATGCCCAGATTGGCCGCCGCATCGCGTTTCTGGGGCTCTATCGTGGCCGCCGGGCGCGAGGGGCTAACGTTGCGTGCCTCTGCACGCGCAAACAGGCGGGCACCATTCGTGAGGCGCAAAGGGAAGACCAGCGTACTGGCACTGGCCGCCTCGAGCTTGGCGAGGTCGCTTTCAAAAAGCTGATGGAAATAGACACCGCCAGGTGGCAACTCTGCAGGCGCTACGCCCAGCTGAAACTGTCCACTTCGATTGAGGGCGACCAGGCGGCCATCCGCTCCGAACATGGCGATGCCCTCCCACAAGGTGCCAATGAATTCTGGCCGGGCATGAAAATGCAGCACCATCTCGGCCTGGTGGCTGGCGCGGAAAAGGCGGTTCTCAATCATTTGCGCCGCCATTTTTACCAGCGCGAGGGTGTGTTGTTGCGGCATCATCAAATCATTGGAAACATCCAGTGTCCCCAACAGATTATTGTGTGCCCCGAATATCGGCACAGCGGAGCAGCTGAGAAGCTGGTTGCGCTCCATGAAGTGCTCGGCACCGCGCACGGTAAGCGCAGATTGCTCAATGAGGGCCGTGCCAATGGCGTTGGTGCCCCGGTCCGCCTCATGCCATGAGCTACCGGGGTTAAGGGCAAGCTGTTGTGCCTCTGACAGAAACGCATTGTCTCCCAGACTATGCAAAATCACGCCCTGGTCATCCGTCAGGATCACCATGCTGCGCGTATGCGCAATCTGCTCATTGAGCGTGGTCATTTCGGGACGGGCATGCGACAGCAGCAGATGATACTGCTCCTGGCGCTGGCGCAATTCATATTGCGTCAGTATTTGATTATCCACAGCCCCGGCGCTGTCCATGCCATTGGCAAGGCAGCGCTGCCAGGAGCGGGCGATTTCTTCCGCCACGGCACCTTGCTGCACCTGACCACTGACCAGAAATTGCGAGCGCGCATTTCTGATCTGGTGTGCCTCATCGGGAATGGAATATTGCATGCTTTGCTATCAGTGTATGGCTGGGAAAATGCAGGGAAAATTACCTGTCACTGAATGTAACACCTGTTCATTTTCGTGACAACCACACGCCTGCCGCTAGCGGCATTCCCCCTACGGCCATGATTTTCACATCTCGCCCGCGAGCCTTATTCCGCGCGGCATCCAGGCAATCATCCCATCTCGGCTTCATGGCTGGCACAGCGATTGCAATTAAGGCATTACTGCCACCGGCTTCTGGATCCCCCGCCGGAACTGGTGGCCAGTCACTCACATGCTGTTAAAACAAATTCACTATGGAGATTTAGCGTGAAGACAACAACCTTGAAACTTGCATTAGCCGGCGTACTGGGTCTCAGCAGTTTGAGCAGCCTTGCCGCGACTGAACTTGAAAACCTGATGAAGGACGACAACCAGTGGGCGCATCCTCGTAAAGATTATGCAAATACCGGCTACAGCCGTTTGAGCCAGATCAACAAAGGCAACGTGCGCAACCTGAAAATGGCCTGGTCCTTTGCTACGGGTGTGAACCGCGGCCACGAAGGTGCCCCGCTGGTAATCAATGATGTCATGTATGTACATACGGCATTCCCCAACAACGTATACGCGCTGGATCTGAACGACAACCAGAAGATCATCTGGTCTTACTTCCCCAAGCAGGATCCATCGGTTCAGGCATTGCTGTGCTGCGATAACGTTAACCGCGGCCTGGGCTATGGCGATGGCAAGATTTTCCTGCAACAGAACGACGGCACTCTGGTTGCCCTGGATGCGAAGAACGGCAACAAGTTGTGGGACGTTAAGGTAGTGGACACCAAAACCGGCGCATCCAACACCAATGCGCCACACGTCATCAAGGACAAGGTCATTACCGGCTGTTCCGGTGGCGAATATGGCGTACGTTGCTATATCTCCGCCTACAACATCAAGGATGGCTCCTTGGCATGGCGTGCATACAGCACCGGCCCGGACAGCGAAACGCTGATTGGCGACGGTTTCAACAAGGATAACCCGCACTACAGCGCGCTGTCGGTTTACGAAGACGTAAATGGTGGCAACAAGGAAGGCGGCTCATTCAAGGCCCTGACCAAGGATCAGATGAAGTTCCCGGAAAAAGAACTGGGCACCCGTACCTGGCTCAAGCCTCAGGCTATCAAAAACGGCTATGAACATGGCGGCGGCCCTACCTGGGGCTGGTACTCGTTTGATCCTGCGCTGAACCTGATGTACTACGGTACCGGCAACCCAGGCACCTGGAACCCTGATGTACGCCCTGGTGACAACAAGTGGTCCATGACGATTTTCGCACGCGATGTGGATACCGGCATGGCACGCTGGGGTTATCAGATGACACCGCATGACGAGTGGGATTACGACGGCATGAACGAGATCGTGTTGTGGGAAGCCAAGGGCAAGAAACTGGCCACACACTTTGACCGTAACGGCTTTGGCTACACCTTTGACCGCACCAACGGCACGTTGCTGGTGGCTGAAAAGATGAATCCTTTCGTTAACTGGGCCACCAAGGTAGACCTGAAATCAGGCGTGCCGGTGAAAGATCCCAAGTTCTCGACTCACCAGGATTACAACGCCAAGGGTATTTGCCCATCGGCGCTGGGCGTTAAGGATGAGCAACCTTCTGCCTTCTCGCCAAAGACCGGCATGTTCTACGTTCCACTCAACCATGTGTGCATGACCTATGAACCCGTGGAGTCCAAGTACATCGCTGGCCAGCCATGGGTAGGCGCAACCCTGACCATGTTTGCAGGTCCTGACGGTGTCATGGGTGGCTTCATGGCCTGGGACGGCCTCAAGGGCAAATCAGCCTGGTACAACAAAGAGAAATTCTCTGCCTGGGGTGGCGCATTGGTAACGTCCAGCGACATCGTGTTCTACGGCACCCTGGACCGCTGGTTCAAGGCTGTGGATGCACAAACCGGCAAGGAACTCTGGAAATTCCAGGTAGGTTCCGGTGTGGTTGGCAATGCCATTACCTATAGCCACAAAGGCAAGCAATACGTGGGCGTTCTGTCGGGTATCGGTGGCTGGGCAGGTGTGGCGATGAATCTGGGCCTCACCAATGAAACCGATGGCCTGGGTGCAGCCGGCGGCTACAAGGAGCTGACCAAGTGGAATGCAGCGCCTGGTGGCGGTGCCATGAATGTGTTCAGTCTTTAAACCATAAAAAACGGTGGGAGGCCCTATCTAGACGGGTCTCCCCGTGAGGAGAGCAACATGATGAAATTACGCTATATCGCCTTGTTGGCTATCGCCCTGCCTTACGCAGGTAACGCTGGCATCAGCCTGGTATCCACCATCGACAACAAACCGCTGGCGATCCCCGGCGCGATGTTTGATACCCCTGCCGCCAAGGAATTCATGAGTTCCGGCAAAAATGCCTATCTGGGCAATGCCGATGCCATCAAAACCGGCAAGAAAATTTTTCAGATGTATAGCTGCACTGCCTGCCATGGTGCAAAAGGCGAAGGTGCTGTCGGCCCCAACCTGATTGATGACAAATGGAACTACGCCAAGAATGCCAACGATCAGGGTATTTTTGAAACGATCTGGGCCGGCACAGCCGGCGGCATGGGGGCCAAAGGCGCGGGCGCCATGGTACCGGATGATCCTACCCAGGGCCTTACCCCGGATGAAGTACTCAAAGTGGTCGCGTTTCTGCGCAGCAACGCGGTCAAGCATTAACGACTTGCTGCAGTAAGTTTATGCCTTATCTCCATTTGGCATATCCATAGCGTGGCCGGGTAAACCTGTTTACCCGGCCTTTTTTATATGTCGGCAGGCTTGCGGGTCAGGGCCTGCTCACGCAACATGGCTTCCAGTGCCGCCAGCGGCATGGGCCTGCCATAAAAATAGCCCTGCACTGCACGGCAACCCGAGGCCTTGAGATAGTCCGATTGCACCTGGGTTTCCACACCCTCCGCCACGACATCCAGATTCAGGACATGGGCAATGGAGATCATGGCTTTCACCAGCTCGGATTTATGCGTGTCATGGGGCACATCCTTGACGAAGCTGCGATCAATCTTGATCTGCTTGACCGGGAAACGATTGAGATAGCTCAGCGCAGAATAGCCGGTACCAAAATCATCGATCGAGATTACCAGCCCCATGGCATCAAAAGCGTTCAGGGTATTGAGAATATCGAGGTTGCTTTCCAGCAACAGGCTTTCGGTGATTTCCAGCTTGATCCATTCCGGACGGCAGCCTGTGTCGTGCAGGATGCGGGTAACAGAGGCAAGCAAAGGATTTTGAATAAACTGGCGGGTAGAGAGATTTACCGCTATTTTCAGTGGCTCGTCTTTATCCTTGTTCCATTGCACGGCCTGCTTGCAAGCCATTGTGAGCACCCACTCGCCAAGCTCGATGATCAGGCCGGTTTCCTCGGCCACCGGGATAAAGACATTGGGCATCATGAGCCCATGTTCGGTCTGGTTCCAGCGCAACAGCGCCTCTACCCCCACAATCCGGTTTTCGAGCAGATCCCATTGCGGCTGGTAATAAAGCTCCAGCTCCTGCTGCTGAATGGCGCGGCGCATCATGGTTTCAAGCTCAATCCGGGCAGATGAAACCTCGGTCAGCGCACTGACATAAAACTGGAAGTTGTTACGCCCCTGCGCCTTGGCGTGATACATCGCAGTATCGGCAAACTTGAGCAGGGTATCGGCATCCTGGCTATCAGTCGGGTAACGGGCAATGCCCACACTGGTCGAGACAAACAGCTCCCTGCCCGCCACAAGGAAAGGCTGACGAAACGCCTGGATCAAGGTCTGTGCCATGGCAATCAGTTCAGGCTCGGCATCGCCGGGGCGCAACAGCAGCACAAATTCATCGCCACCCATGCGGGCAAGCATGTCACCTTCCCGAAGATGATCCTGCAAACGCGCAGCCGCCTCGCACAACAGCAAATCGCCGGTGCTGTGCCCTAGGGTTTCGTTGATCTGCTTGAAGCGGTCCAGATCCAGCACCATCAGGCTGAAAACCTGCTGTGCCCCTGCCGCCGCAGCCAATATGCCGCTGCGCATCTGCTCCAGCAACATGGCACGGTTGGGCAAGCGGGTCAGCGCATCGTAGAACGCCATGTCGTGAATACGCTGGCGGTACTCCACGATCTCCGTAATATCGCGCCCGACAGCCAGCACACTGGCCACCGTGCCGTCGGGGTTGAACTCCGGCATCATGCGGATATGCCGCACCAGGAGCTTTCCATTCGATGCTTTCAGCGGCAGCTCCAGCTCATCGGGCTGGCCAGTCAGAAACGCCTGACGGATACGGGCCTCGTACTCCACCGTCACGCTGCCACCGGGAAAATCCCGCGGCGTGGTGTGGAGGACAACGTCCGGGGTGGTATCAAAGTACTCCAGCATGCGCTGATTGACATACAGACGTCTGCAATTGGCGTCGTAGCGGGTAATCGTATCGGGCGAGTTATCCAGCAATGAACGAAGCTCACGCTCACGCTCCTGCAACTGAGTATCCGAGCGATGACGCTCAATGGCGATGGCGACCAGATGGCTGGCCTGGTGAATAAAGTTGAGGTCTTCTGCACTGGGTGATCCTGCTTCGCGGCGATAAATGGCAAAAGTACCCAGCATGCGATGAGCGGAGTCAAAAATGGGTTCAGACCAGCACGCCAGCAAATTGGCGGCCAAAGCTATCTCTTTATACGGCGCCCAATAGGGATGGGTGCGGATATCATCCACCAGCACTCGCTCTTGCAAGACGGCCGCCGTTCCGCACGATCCCACCCCCATGCCGATGGTAACCCCATCCACCGCAGCCACAAATTCAGCCGGCAGACTGGGCGCATGAGTACACAATAAGCGCGTGCCCGTGCTATCGAGCAGCATGATGCTGCATAAAAAGCCGGGCTTGGCTTGCTCCATGTAGCGTGTGACCAGATCCAGCACGCTGGAGAAAGCGTCACCATGCGCGAGTGATTCCAGAATCAGCAAACGCATCTGCTCAAGCCGCTCATGCATGCGTAGCTGCGTCATGTCGCGCCCCACCGCCAGCACGCTGATCACGCGTCCCTGCTGATCACTTTCCGGGATCAGCCGCCACTCCAGGTAACTTGGCTTGCCATTCAGCGCCACATCCAGGGTAACGGTAATGGCCTCTTCGCGTTGGGCAACCTCCTGGATCGACTTCAAAATAGGGGCACTCTGCCCTGCCTCGCCCGGCCAGGTAATGCCCTGCTGCCCAATCAGGTCAGCGGCCTTCATGCCAAACGTTTCACAAAACGTCGGATTCACATACAGGTAACGCCCCTGCAGATCAAAGCGTGCGATGAGATCCGGGATATTTTCCAGAAGGCTGCTGAATTTGCGCTGGGCTTCCTTCAACATGCTCACATCACGCCCCACCGCCAGCACGCCGGCAATCCGGCCCTCAGGGTCACGTTCCGGCACCATGCGCACCGCGATCACCTTGTTGTGCACCTGAAGATCGCTAGGTTGCCTGTCCATAAAGAAATCAAAGTCGCTCGCCTCGCCGGTGGCGACCACGTGCTTCACCCGTTCCACATATTCTTGCAATGCCTGGGAGGCGGGATTCAGTTCCAGACTGGTTTTCCCCAGCAACTCGGCTGTTGGCCGCTGTAACAGGGCCTCGGCAACCGGATTCAGAAAAACCCGTTTGCCTTCGCTGTCATAACGTATGACCGGATCCGGCAAATGGTCCACCAGCGTGTGGTAGAGCTGCTCCTGGCTACGTAATTGCTGTTCTGCCGCTTTGCGATCGCCGATATCCCGGACCATGACCAGACGATAGGGTACGCCTTCATACTCAAACAGGCTGGCATGAATTTCCACGGGAAACTGGCTGCCATCCTGACGGGTATGCATGGCTTCCGCCACCAGATGAGGCGCCGAATTGTTGAGTGTGGTACGTGTTATTTCCGGCCAACCATCCCGATGAATATCTCCCATCTCCATCTGCAGCAGCTCTTCCCGGCTATAGCCCAGGGCATGGCAGGCCGCATCATTCACATAGGTCAGGCGGTCATTTTCATCCAGCAGGTAGGCGGCTTCGCTCACCTGGTTGAGCGCAAAATTCATCAGTACACGATGCTGCTCCCCCAGTTTGCGATCAGTGATATTTTCAATGCGCAGAAGATAAAACAGCAGGGTGTTATCTTGGGAGCGTATGGGAGAAAAAGAGGTGCTGAGCCAGACATGACGCCCAGAGCGATGTTTGAACCTGTGCTCCAGCGGTTGGGCGCAACAGGCAGCGAGGACCTCGCGCCAGGTGAGCTTTTCAGCCCTTCTGTCTTCGGGGTGGACCAGGTCGCAATAACTGGTATTGAGCAGTTCAGCTTCCTCGTAGCCCAATTGCTGGCAACAGGGGGTATTGGCGGCAAGCCAACGCCCATCGGTATCGACTATCGCCATGCTGATGCGCGCAAGATCACCGGCCATGGCGAGCAATTGTTTGCTGTCAGCCAGCGCCTTCTGGGCGTCAACGAGATATGTGGTCATCATTGCGATGTGCTCTTCCCATTATTCTCATGGTCATTAAGCCGCCGTCGATATATCCCTGTAACGGAGCTCATGACGCAAGAACTTATTATGCAAACAACCCCTTATAAAACTATCCCAATTGCTGCTGAGTGTCCAATTTAAATATGCGCGGCTCAGGGTAAAATGCCCAGGGCTGACACCCGGCTGACGCGATGCCTAGCACATGCCCACTTTAAAACTTTTTCACCTGTAAATTGACCAACCCAGCATGTGTCCGGCCATATCATCTCGTCCTTATCAACCAAGAAAACTTAACCGGGCAATCGCCCCTCCCATGGATATATGCCACTGATTCCGCGCAATAAATTATTTTCCAGCTCGACCACACTCGCCATCCTGCTTGCGGCACTTGCCATGCTGGGCCCTTTTTCAGTGGACACTTATCTGCCCGCTTTCCCAGCCATCCAGGCCTCCATCCACGCGACGCCGATTGAGGTGCAGCAAACCCTGACGGCTTACATGTTCGCGTTTGCCATCATGATTCTCTGGCATGGAGCGCTGTCTGATGCGTTTGGCCGTCGCAATATCGTGCTGGTAGCGCTGGCTGTGTTTGCCATCGGTTCGCTGGGCTGTGCCGCCGCCCACAGTGTGGAATACCTGTGGGCGTTTCGCATTCTGCAGGGGGTCTCGGCCGGGGCGGGCGTAGTGGTGGGGCGCGCCATCATTCGCGACCGCTACGACGATGTGCCTGCTGCGCGCCTGTTGTCCCTGGTGACGATGATCTTTTCCATTGCCCCGGCCATCGCGCCTATCCTGGGTGGATGGATTGTGAAATGGTTTGATTGGCGCACCATATTCCTGGCCTTATTCGCGTATACCATTCTGCTGTTCTGGGCCTGCTACAAGTTATTGCCCGAAACCTTGCCATTGGCCAAACGCCAGCCGTTTAATCCGCATTTTTTATGGGCCAGCTACAAGCAGGTATTCCGCTCGCCTTTGTTCCAGTTGAAGTCCGGTACCCTGGCCTTCAATTTTGCCGGTCTGTTTTTATATGTGGCAGCAGCGCCCGTGTTTCTCACCGAACATTTGCACCTGGGGCCTGACCAGTTCGGCTGGCAGTTTATTCCTGCGGTGTCGGGTATTTTTCTGGGGGCCTTGGCCGCCAATCGCATGGCGGGCAAATTGCCCGTGCAGCGCCAGGTTCACATCGGTTTTATCTTCATGGTGGGCGCCGGCCTGGCCAACGTCATTTACCATGCCATTTTCCCGCCTGCCCTGCCCTGGTCGGTCATGCCGCTGTTTTTCTATACCATAGGCATGTCCATGGCCGCGCCTGGTATCACCTTGTTTGTGCTGGATCTGTTCCCCGCCATCCGCGGTACCGTGGCTTCCTGCCAGTCCTTTACGCAAACCATGCTATCGGCCGTGGTAGCAGGTGCGCTGGCGCCTGTGCTATCCCATTCGGTATTGTGGCTGGCAGCAGGCCAACTAGGCTTCAGTCTGATTGGCCTCGTCTTATGGCTGGCTGGGCAACGTTATTATCGTCACAGCCAGCAACTGGAAGCTGAAAAGCTGAATGCCTGGGAAACCATCAAATAAAGCGCTAGTCCGACAGCCATGTCAGACCAGGCCTGATAGCCAGCCGATGCCATGCCCTTTAGACTGAGTATTCATTGTTGCTGCATGGATCAGATAGCGGCAACTTACTCGCAATAATGTACTCAGACGTTATGTTGGTTTTTCACCGACTTCGTCACTCATCACAAGGAGAGCATCATGAGATTGTTGATCAAGACTTTGGTGGTTGGTTATATCGTTAAGCGTGTTGCAAAGTCTTACCTGCATCGCGAACCTTCGAAAATCGCAGAATAAGCTGACTGCAGCACAATCGGGCGCCCGCCAGCATGGGGCGCCTGTAATATCAGGGGCTTGGCCCCTGCCCGTTTTACCCTGCATTATCACTTCACATTAACAGGCTCGACTGGGATACACGTTGATAAAGAACATTCACAACGGGCGCCCGCTCGGGCCAGCCGTCTTTTTTCTGATACTGATGGCGGCGTGCTGGCTGGCCATCAATCCAGGGATGGCGCAAGCAGCACCATCCAGTGGCCCGCAAGTACTCGATTTATCGGGCAGTTGGCAGTTCATGCCCACCAATCGCATCCCCGTCACGCCGTCCCTGACACCGCCTGCAGAAGGCTGGAAAACCATCAATGTGCCTGACAACTGGTTCCGGCAAGGTCAGGATATTTCTGGGCAAGCCTGGTATAGCACGCGCTTCAAACTGGATGACAGCATGCGCGGCAAGCATGCCGAGTTGAAGTTTGAAGGTGTGGATTATCTGGCAGATGTCTGGATCAATGGCCAGTATCTGGGTCACCATGAAGGTTATTTCCAGCCATTTTCGTTTGATATTACGCCGCATCTGCGCGATGGCGATAATGTCATTACCGTGCTCGTGGACAGCCCACTGGAAAAACCCGAAGACTGGTCTTTGCATAAACGACTGGTGAAAGGGATATTCAGTCACCACGACACTCGCCCTGGCGGCGCGTGGTCAGTGCGTGGGCAAGAACAGAATACCGGCGGCATCTGGGCGCCGGTCAGCATCGCCTTCAGTGATCAGCTTGCGGTACAGGGTCTCAAGCTCACACCACGCCGCCATGGCAATGCCTGGCGCCTGGATGGCGAAGTCGCGTTGGCAGGAGATGTTTCACATGAAACCTTGGTTCAGGTTGAAGCCGAACTGGTGCCAGAAAATTTTGCAGGCCGCAGCTATCGTTTTGCACAACCCCTCAAGTTAAAGCCTGGTAGCCAGACCTTCACCATGCAGTATGCGCTCACCCAGCCCGAGCTATGGTGGCCGGCAGACTATGGCAAACCCAATCTGTATCGCTTCAAGCTGCGTATCACCAACAATGGTCGTGTATTGGACTCCCGAGAACAGGCGCTCGGTCTGCGAGAGATCCGTGTCGATGAAACCACGCAGCAGTGGTACATCAATAATCACCGCATGTTCATCCGCGGCACCAACTATATTGGCAGCCAGTGGCTGGCGGAAATGACGCCCGACCGTTATGAGCGTGATATCCGCATGATGCGCGACGCCCATGTGAATGCCATCCGCGTGCATGCCCATATCTCATCGGCAGCGTTTTACGACGCCTGCGATCGCAATGGCATGCTGGTGATGCAGGATTTCCCCCTGCTCTGGGGATATAGCGATGACGAGGCTTTTCATCGTACCGCACGCGCGCAGGCGGCAGACATGGTCCGCACCCTGTACCACCATCCCTCAGTGGTTTCCTGGACCATGCACAACGAACCGCCCTGGGATTCCCCATGGATGGTGAGCAAGTATCCGGACTATCGCGCTGATCAGAATCTCGCGCTGGATAATGCGCTTTATCAGGACGTGCGGGCGCTGGACGACACCCGCATCACACGCCGCGAATCCGGCACCAAGGAGCATGAATGGCTGGGCTGGTACTCGGACAACTGGCATGCCTTCGCCCGCCCTGCTCCTAACCCATGGATTACCGAGTTTGGTGCGCAGGCATTGCCCGTGATGAGCAGCCTTCAGCGCCTGTTTACAGATGCAGAGATGTGGCCGCAAACGGAGCCACAATGGGAAAAATGGCAATTCCATAACTTTCAGCCACATGAAACTTTCAATATTGCCCATGTGCCGCGCGGCAACAATGTGCAGGAGCTGATGCAAAATACCCAGGCGTATCAATCGCGTCTGATTCAGTTTGCTGCCGAAAACTACCGGCGACAGCGCTATGCGCCGGTATCCGCCATTTTCCAATTCATGTTTGTAGAAAACTGGCCTTCCATCAATTGGGGTGTAGTGGATTACTGGCGCCAGCCCAAACCCGGCTATGAGGCTTTGCGTACAGCCTTTCAACCTGTGCTGCCCAGCCTGCAATGGGTGAAAGACCAATACGCGAGTGGTGAAACCATCATCATTGGTTTATGGGCCATCAACGATCTTTGGCAGCCATACCCGCAGGCGAAGTACACCATCAGCCTGTTGCGAGATGGTCAGGCCGTGGATCAACGCGAATGGATGCTGGATATGGCCGCCGATAGCGGCAAAAAGCTGGAAGATTACCGCCTGGAACAAGCCAAACCAGGCCAGTACGAGCTACAGGCAGAGTTACAGGATAGCCAGGGCAAGCGGCTCGGTAGCAACCGCTACCGGTTTACTGTCGCCCCTTAGGAAGCCGCCTGACTGATCAAGCTTTCAGCTTGAGAGTGTGCAAGGTGCGAGTACGCACTTGCGCCAGCAAGTCCGCATCCTCAATCAAAGACTCGCCCCAGGAAGGCACCATGGCTTTCAATTGCTGTTGCCATGCCGTTTCTTGCAGGCGCGCCTTGAAACAGCGCTGCAGCACATCCAGCATGGCCTGTACCGAGGTGGATGCCCCAGGGGAAGCCCCGAGCAATGCAGCTAGCGTACCGTCGGCCGAGGCGACTATCTCCGTGCCGAATTCAAGCTTGCCGCCTTTATCTTCACAGCGCTTGATGATCTGCACGCGCTGACCTGCCTTGGCGAGCGTCCAGTCTTCATCACGCGCTTGCGGGTAAAACTGTCGCAACGCGTCGACGCGTTTGCTGTGTGACTGAAACACCTCGCCTATCAGATACCGCGTCAGGTCAAGATTGTGCCGACCGGCCCCCAGCATGGATTTGAGATTGCGTGGCTTTACCGAGGCCGGCAGGTTCAACCAGGAGCCTTGCTTGAGAAACTTGGTGGTGAACCCGGCATATGGACCAAACAGCAAGGCGGGCTTGCCATCAATGTAGCGGGTATCCAGATGGGGTACCGACATGGGCGGCGCGCCTAGCGGGGCCTTGCCATAGACCTTGGCCTGATGCTGACGAATGATCTCCGGCTTGTTGCACACCAGCCATAAACCACTGACCGGAAAACCGCCATAGCCACGTGCTTCGGGAATGCCTGACTTCTGCAACAAAGGCAGCGCACCGCCGCCCGCGCCCAGAAATACAAAGCCAGCCTCCACCACCTGGTTATTCGCGGCTTGCTTGCCTTTCAGTTGCACGCGCCAGCGGCCACTCGGCAGCTGACGCAGACTTTTCACGCTGGTATGGGTCTTGAGCTCAAACTCTGTACGCGTTTGCAGCGACTGCACCAGCTGGCGGGTCAGTGCACCAAAATCAATATCGCTGCCATAAGCCACGCGTGTAGCGGCTACTGGCTGCGAGGCTGGGCGATCACGCATGATCAATGGCATCCACTCCGCAATCACGCGTGGATCATCGCTGAACTCCATATCCTTGAACAAAGGATGCTGGCTGAGCGCCGCATGGCGCTGACGCAGAAATTCGACGTTCTCCGCGCCCCAGACAAAGCTTTCATGCGGGGTGGGACGAATAAACTGCTGGGGCTCAGGCAATAGCTTGTTTTCGACCAGCCAGGACCAGAATTGCAAGGAAACTTCAAATGCCGCATTAATGCCAAGGGCGCGCTTGATCTCCAGCTTGCCATCCGGCAATTGTGGAGTGTAATTTAGCTCACAATAGCCGGCATGGCCGGTACCGGCATTATTCCAGCCATCCGAGCTCTCGGCGGCGACCTGTGGCAGACGTTCCACCATCAAGATGGTCAAGGTGGGATCCAGCTGTTGCAGCATGGTGCCCAGGGTGGCGCTCATCACACCCCCGCCTACCAACAAAATATCAACCTGCCTGTCTGCCACGTCTCTCCCCAAGCGCTTGATGCGCATCCGTCGATTGCATGATGAATAGCGGCGCTATTATAACTGCTTGGGGCTCGGCCTGCTCGGTGCAGACCGGCGTGTAAAGGGCTGCATACCTTGCGGCATGCAGCCCTGATCATGTAGCGCTAGAAAAATGCGCTCAGTAGTACCCTGGCGGAGGGGGTGGAGGTGGATAGTAAGCAGGTTGCGGGGGACTGTAAGTCTGCACCACACGGCGTTGATTTGCTTCGCTAGCCGCCACTGGCACCTGATGTCCCTTGGCGTACATGCATTGCAAATACGCATTATCGTAGCGTTGCTGCACGGTATAAGACGAGGCCTGTGCCGCATCTGCGCCAGCTGCTGTGCCTACCAGCAAGCCGGTGCCGGCACCGAAGGCTGTGGCGCCATGCCCACCGATGGCAGCACCCAGCACAGCACCTACCGCCGTACCCACAGCCGCACTTTTCACCATGCTATCGTTGCCGGCCTGCTTGGCCGAAGCACCGCTTTGTTCCAGACCATATTGACGGCAACTGGCGTCATCGGCGCGGAACTGGTCAAATGTTTTGGTACTGCCAGGCAAAGCCATACGGCTAGGACCATCCGGTACGGTCACGCAACCACTCACCACCAGGCTACCGCCGAGCAATAAACATAATGGAATCTTCATGATGTTCTCTCCCTACTTGGCGGGTGCAGGTGGTTGTGGAGCCACCTTTTGCCAGCCTTGTGGGCATTCCTTCACATAAGGGTAATAGCCTTCGGGTTGCGCGCAGTGATACCAGTAATTATCCGTAGCAGGGGCTGCGGGCGCCTGAGCCGGTGCGGGAGCAACCTGAGCTTGTGGTTGCTCCACATACACTTCAGGCTGAGGAGCTGGACGCACAATCACAGCAGGGGGCAAGGGATAAGGGTAATAGAAAGGATCGTAGTAATACGGCCGGGGATAATAAGGACCCCAGCCAGGTCCCCAACCGGGACCAAAACCCGGACCGACATAAACACCTACACTCCCGTGAAAATGTCCACGATCAGCCAATGCGACTCCGCTGCCCAGCAAACCTGCAGCCACACTTAATGCCAAGATGATTTTTTTAAAGCCATGCATATTGTTAATCCTGTCTACCCGTCGAAATGCGGGTTACTCATAAGACTGGATTGCGGAATATGCAGTTCTTGTTTCCCGTGTAAAGTTGTGTAAACAATCCACCTATAAATCATCAACTTATGAAGTGATTAATCGCTTTTTCCAATATTTCTGCGTTCGCGGCTTTATCCGGTTCGACAGTTAGATTTTTTCCCAGCCGACGGCTATACTACAGGCGGTGGAGATGGCATTCCTCCCTTAACCGCTGCCTTGCAGCTGATGATGCCTACGATAACACCCTGGCCAGGGTGCGTAGGTACACGCCCCCTGTCCCGGCTTTGCAATCTGCCAATCCTGAAGGACAGTTTTCATGATTAACTCTATTTTCGTTATCGGCCTCGGTGCTGCATTAGGGGCTATATCGCGCTGGTGGCTGGGCTCGACACTCAATGCCCTTTTTCCGGCCATACCGCCAGGTACACTGGCTGCCAACCTGATTGGTGGCTATCTGATCGGTTTGCTTCTGGCGCTGTTTGCCAGCCTGCCGCAGTTGTCTCCCGAGTGGCGCTTGTTTGCCATCACTGGTTTTTTAGGTGGACTCACGACTTTCTCCACTTTTTCTGCCGAGGTAACTGCCTTGCTGCAGCAGGGTCGCCTTAGCTGGGCGGGCGCTGCCATTCTGCTGCATGTGGCGGGCTCGATCAGCATGACGCTGCTCGGCTTTGCCACCATCAACGCGATCAAATCGCTTTAGAAAAGAGGAGCCCGCCATGCAAGGATTTCAACTCACGTTTTACACCGCACAAAACCGCCATCATGAACAGCGCCCCATGCACGACTGGCTTCTGGATGAAGCACGCAAGCTGGGCATCAAAGGTGCCACTATTATTCCTGCCAGTCAGGGTTATGGGCATGATGGCGTTTTGCATGCCGCGCATTTTTTTGAACTGGCAGATCAACCGGTACTGGTGGTCATGATTGTTCAAGCTAGCGAAGCTGACCAGCTTTTTGCTGTTTTGGCGCAACATGCGCTTTCCCTGTTTTACGTCAAAACACCGGTTGAATTCGGTACCACGGGTTAACACGCTACCCGCAAGTTTGCCGGGGCGCTTGCAGCCCCGTATGATGGGGCCAATGAAACCTCCCAAACGCCTGGAGCCCCTGATTGAAGATGGGCTGATTGATGAAGTGCTGCGCCAGCTCATGAGTGGCAAGGAAGCCACCGTTTATGTGGTGCGATGCGGCGATGATGTCCGCTGTGCCAAAGTCTACAAGGAAGCCGATAAACGCAGCTTTCGCCAGAGTGTGGATTACACCGAGGGCCGCAAGGTTAAAAGCAGCCGCCAGGCCCGTGCCATGGGCAAAGGTTCACGCTATGGGCGCAAGCTGCAGGAAGAAGCCTGGCAGAGTGCCGAGGTCGACGCGCTTTATCGCCTCGCGGCGGCTGGCGTACGCGTACCTCAGCCATACAATTTTTACGAAGGCGTGCTCCTGATGGAGCTGGTAACGGATGCCGTGGGCCACGCCGCTCCTCGCCTTAACGATGTCGAATTTACCGAGCAAGAAGCGCTGCAGCATCACCAAAGCCTGCTGGTGGATGTTATCCGCATGCTGAATGCGGGCATCGTGCATGGCGACCTTTCCGAATTCAACATCCTGTTGGGTGTTGATGGTCCCGTCATCATCGATTTGCCGCAGGCTGTTAACGCAGCGGGTAACAACCACGCCAGCAGCATGCTGGAGCGCGATGTGGATAACCTGGCTGCCTATTTCGGCCGCTTTGCCCCTTCGCTGCTCGGCACGCAATATGGCAAGGAAATTTGGTCCCTTTATGCGCATGGTGACCTGAGCACGGAATCATCACTTAGCGGGCAGGTAGCTCCAGATGCTATACCGGTGGATTTGAAGAGCGTGCTGCGCGTGATTGATGATGTGCGCAAGGAAGAAGAAAAAAAGCAGGCCCGCGCCACCGAAACACCCGCACATAAAATTCGACCACAACATAGTTAATAACATTTTCCCCAATACGCATTTCTGATCGCTCAGGCGATTTTTTTCAAGGCACCCTACCCCTGACTATGCAAACAGAAGTAAAAGACGCTCCAAAGTACGCCATTGTCGCCTCCGTGCAATTACCCAGTGTCAGCGACATTGAGTTTGAGGCATCCCTCACCGAACTGCGGGAACTTGCCAAAACGCTGGGCTACCATGTGGTCCATACCTTTGTGCAAAAGCGCGGCAGTTTTGATACCACGGCTTATCTCGGCATTGGCAAACGTCAGGAAATCCAGGCCTGGGTCAACCATGAAAACGAAATCGCCGAGCAGGAAGACGCTCCCGCAGATAGCCATCTCATCGAGGCTATTCTGGTTGACCATGAAATCTCGCCCTCCCAGGCGCGCAACCTGGAAAAAGAAACGGGCTGTGAAGTCATGGACCGCACGATGGTGATCCTGGAAATCTTCCACCGGAATGCCCGTTCACGGGCGGCCAAAGCCCAGGTAGAGATTGCACGCCTGGGATACATGGCACCCAGACTGCGTGAAGCCGCCAAGCTTGCTGGGCCACAGGGCCGCCAGCGTAGCGGTGTCGGTGGCCGCGGTGCGGGGGAATCCTCTACTGAGCTGGACCGCCGCAAGATACGCGACCGCATCGCCGAGCTACAGCTGGAAATATTGGCGATGGAGGCTGAACGCAAAACACAGCGCGCGAGGAGGCAACAGCGGCAAGGCCTCACCAGCGTTGCACTCGTAGGCTATACCAATGCCGGCAAATCCACGCTGATGCGTGCCCTTACTGGCAGTGAAGTGCTGGTGGCCAACAAACTTTTTGCCACATTGGACACCACCGTGCGCACGCTCTATCCGGAAAGCGTGCCGCGCGTGCTGGTCAGCGATACCGTAGGCTTCATCAAAAACCTGCCCCACGGTCTGGTCGCGTCCTTCAAATCCACACTGGATGAAGCACTGGATGCCGCACTGCTGCTACATGTGATCGACGCCAGCGACCCCGGTTTTGAACGTCAGCTGGAAGTAACAGACAAGGTGCTTGAGGAAATCAACGCCGATGATGTCCCGCGCATCCGCGTCTTCAATAAAATCGATCACGTGGGCGATGCAGCAGCGCAGGCCGAGCGCGAAGCCGCCCTCAAAGCCCAATACCCTGACTGTGTGGTCATGAGCGCCCGTCGGCCTGACGATGTCGCCAGGCTGCATAAGATGATCGTGGCGTTTTTCCAGCGTGACCTGATTGAGACGGAAATTTTTGTACCCTGGGCCCAGCAACAACTTTTAGGCGAAATCTATGCGACCTGCCAGGTAAGGGGCGAGCGCTCGGATGAGCAAGGAACATTCTTCCAGATATGTGGTGAAGCTTCGGTATTGGAAAGATTGCAGCAAAAACTGTCTGACTAGTTCTATCAATAGTACTGAACGTAAAAAAGCGGCCTTTAGGCCGCTTTTTTAATAGCTAAATCAAGCTAAGTAATTAAATATCCAGGTTATTTACACCAAGTGCATTACTTTCAATGAAGGCACGGCGTGGTTCTACCTGGTCGCCCATCAAGGTGGTGAAAATCTCGTCCGCGGCAATCGCATCGTCGATCTGCACTTTTAACAAGCGGCGCACGGTCGGGTCCATGGTGGTTTCCCAAAGCTGTTCCGGGTTCATTTCGCCCAAGCCTTTGTAGCGCTGAATATTGAGGTTGTGCTTGGCTTCTTCCAGCAACCAGTCAAGCGCTGCCTTGAAGTTGCTGACAGGCTGCGATTTTTCACCGCGTTTGATGCTGGCGCCCTCACCCAGCAGGCCTTGCAGCATGACCGACATCTTGCTGATCTGGCGGTAATCGCCGCTGGCGAGGAAGTCGGTATCAACTACGCAGGATTGCAAATTACCGTGCACGTATTTGTTCACTTCCAGGCGATAGGTTCCGGTTTCCAGGTCTTGTGCCACAATCACTTCAGATCCAGTGTGACCCAGCAATGGCCGCAATTTTTCAGCGACGGCATTGGCATTGGCTTCTGTATCCAGCTCGACAGTGCCCTCTACATTTTGCAGGGCGCGCAGCACGCTTTCATCGTAAAGGGAGGCCAGACGGCGGATAACCGCCTCGGTGAGCACCATTTGCTTGGCAATTTCAGCCAGTTGCTCACCGGCTAGCGTTTCTCCACCTTCTCGTGTCAACAGCTCGGCACCCTTGAGCGAAGATTGCAACAGGTATTGATCCAGCTCCTGCTGATCCTTGAGATACCGTTCGTCCTTGCCCTGCTTGACCTTGTAGAGCGGTGGCTGGGCAATATAGATATGGCCGCGTTCCACCAGTTGCGTCATTTGACGATAGAAGAATGTCAGCAGCAAGGTACGGATGTGGGCACCATCAACGTCAGCATCGGTCATGATGATGATGCGGTGGTAGCGCAGCTTGTCGGCACTGAAGTCGTCTTTGCCTATGCCTGTGCCCATGGCGGTAATGAGGGTGGCAATTTCCTGCGAGGACAATAGCTTGTCGAAGCGGGCTTTTTCCACATTCAGGATCTTACCCTTCAGCGGCAAAATGGCCTGGAATTTGCGATCACGGCCTTGCTTGGCAGAACCCCCCGCGGAGTCACCCTCCACCAGGTACAGCTCGCATTTGGTTGGGTCACGTTCCTGGCAGTCGGCCAGTTTACCCGGCAAGCCCATGGTATCCATAGCGCCCTTGCGGCGTGTCATTTCACGCGCCTTGCGGGCAGCATCGCGTGCACGGGCAGCATCAATGATCTTGTTACAGATCACTTTGGCATCGACTGGGTTTTCCAGCAGAAACTCGGCAAGCTTGGCGGCCACTACTTCCTGCACCACTGGCTGAACTTCGCCAGACACCAGTTTATCTTTGGTTTGTGAAGAAAATTTTGGCTCAGGTACTTTGACGGACAGAACGCAGGTCAAGCCTTCGCGCATGTCATCGCCCGTGGTTTCAATTTTCGCTTTTTTGGCGAGTTCGTTTTGCTCAATGTAGTTATTGAGTGTCCGTGTCATCGCCGTGCGCAAGCCGGTCAGGTGAGTACCACCATCGCGTTGCGGAATGTTGTTGGTAAAGCATTGCACGGTTTCCGCATAGGAGTCATTCCACTGCATGGAAACTTCAATAGTCATGCCATCTTTTTCGCCCACTGCATAGAACGGCTTGGGATGCAGCACCGTCTTGCTACGGTTCATGTATTCCACAAAGCCGCGTACACCACCAGAATGGGCAAAGTTTTCAGACTTGCCATTGCGTTGGTCAATGAGCTCGATCTTGACACCGTTATTCAGGAAAGACAGTTCACGAATGCGCTTGGCCAGTATTTCGAAGTGAAATTCCACTAGACCAAAGGTTTCGATAGAGGCCAGGAAGTGGACTTCAGTGCCTTTACGCTCCGTGGTGCCGGTAATCGCCAGTGGAGCAACAGCTTCACCACGGCGGAATTCCATCTGATGCACTTGGCCATTGCGGTAAATTTTTAGCTTAAGCCAGTCAGACAGGGCATTCACGACGGAAACACCCACGCCATGCAGACCACCAGACACTTTGTAAGAGTTTTGATCAAACTTGCCGCCTGCATGCAACTCGGTCATTACAATTTCAGCAGCCGAGCGTTTTACTGCCTTGATGTCATCGTGTTTGATATCGGTAGGAATACCGCGACCATTATCAGAAACGCTGACGGAATTATCCGGATGGATAATCACCTTAATGTCATCGCAATGTCCGGCCAATGCTTCATCGATCGCATTATCCAGCACCTCGAATACCATATGGTGTAATCCACTCCCATCGGACGTGTCACCAATGTACATGCCAGGACGCTTGCGTACTGCGTCCAGACCTTCAAGAATCTTAATACTGGATGAATCGTAGTCTGTCATGCTTTTGTCTTTTCAAAGTTTCACGTGAAACACTTAAATCTAATGAAATCTACTGCAAGTCTTTAAAACCGATGATTTAAATTCGCATCGGCATAACAACGTATTTGTAGGTTTCGTCATCTGCTACCGTTACCAGGCAACTGCTGTTTGCATCCGCAAACGAGAAAGTCACGCTATCGCAATTCACATTATTCAGCACATCAATCATGTAGGTCACATTGAAGCCGATGTCCAGTGAATCTCCTGCGTAGGCAATCTCCAGTTCCTCTTCTGCTTCTTCCTGCTCGCTGTTCGTGCTGATCAAACGCAGACTGTCGCTTCCAAGCACCATTCGAATACCACGGTACTTTTCATTTGACAGAATGGAAGCACGTTGCATGGCCAGCAGAATGGTCATGCGATCAACGTTAAAGCTGTTTTTGTGCCCTACCGGAATTACGCGCGTGTAATCAGGGAATTTGCCATCAATTACTTTGGAGATGAGTTTGATATCGCCAAACGAGAAATTCACTTGGCCACTGGCAATCTCAATAGTGACATCTTCTTCGCTGTCATCCAGCAGTTTGATTAACTCAATCACTGTCTTGCGTGGGAGGATAAGCTCTTGTTTTTCGTAGCTTTGTGCGAGCTCTGTTGATGTAAAACTCAATCGGTGGCCATCTGTACCCACGACATTCAGGCGATTACCGTTGACCTCAAACAGTAATCCATTCAGATAGTAACGTATATCTTGCTGCGCCATGGCAAATTCTACTTGCTTGAATAAGCGCTTGAGCGATTTCTGATCGATGGTTACGACGGTGTATGTCGTACCGGTCGCTTTCGTCATGACCGGATAATCAGCAGCGGGCAAGGTTTGCAGGTTAAACCGGCTTTTCCCTGTTTTTACCTGGATACGGCTTTCTGCTGTTGCCATGGTGATCTCGGCATTCTCTGGCAAGGATCTGCAGATATCCAGCAATTTTTTGGCGGATATGGTGGTGGACAACTCGCCACCTACTGGCGTTTGTAAGGCTAGCGATATTTGCATTTCCAAGTCAGTTGCGGTCAGAACGATCTTCTCGTCCTTTGCTTCCAGCAAAAGGTTGGAAAGTATAGGCAACGTATGCCTTCTTTCTACGATGCTCGTCACAGAAGAGAGGGGTTTTAACAAGGTATCGCGATTTATTTTGATGTTCATGTTTTATAACAATCTAAATAATAAATTCTGTAGTAATAACAATAATGGTGTGAATTTCTGTTGATAACTCGTTTTTTTATAATTAAATCAATTTATTATTTAACTTTTATGTCTGCGTAAAACTAGCAATACTGCTGTGGATAAAATGTTACTTATTCTACCCTTTTATTAAAATCGCGCCTAACCTGCATTTACGTACACAACTTATCCACGGCTTAACTTCGCTCAGATCACCCTACTCTATCGCCTTAATCACGAATCACCTGGGTAAGAAAAGCGATATCTCGTGCCACATTGGGGTCATTCTGGCGTAACTGCTCAACTTCTTCACATGCGTGCATGACAGTCGTGTGATGCCGACTACCAAAGGCTTCTCCTATTTCTGGAAAGCTGTGGTTAGTCAGTTCCCGAGCGAGTGCCATGGCGATCTGCCGGGGACGTGCAAAGTTGCGTGAGCGCTTTTTACTATACATTTCAGCAACTTTGATCTTGTAGTAGTCGGCGACGGTTTTTTGGATATTCTCCATCGTGATCTGACGCCCACGTACCGCAATCAGGTCTTTCAGCGCATCTTTTGCCAGATGGACATCAATCGGGTTACCTGTAAAGTTGGCCATGGCCACAATCCGGTTTAACGCCCCTTCCAGTTCGCGCACACTGGATCTTACTTGCTTCGCAATAAAGAAGGCGACGTCCTCATGCAACACAAACTTGGCTTCTTCGGCCTTTTTAAGCAGGATGGCAACCCGCATTTCCAGTTCCGGAGGCTCTACCGCGACGGTCAAGCCCCAGCTAAAGCGGGTGCGCAAGCGCTCATCCACATCCACGATTTCCTTAGGATAGGTATCGCAGGTAATGATGATCTGCTTTTTCGCTTCAATTAACGAGTTGAATGCATAGAAGAATTCTTCCTGGGTCCGGCTTTTCTTGGCGAAGAATTGAATATCATCGATCAACAACAGATCCAGTGAATGATATTGGCGTTTGAATTCATCAAACGCTTTCAGTTCATAGGCTTTAACCACATCAGATACATAACGCTCAGCATGCAGATAACGGATCTTGGCATCCGGGCGATTCATTTTCAGATGGTTGCCTATCGCTTGCAGCAAATGCGTTTTACCCAAGCCCACGCCACCGTAGATGAATAAAGGGTTATAGGCAGTCCCAGGATTTTCCGCCACTTGCAGGGCGGCTGCGCGCGCTAACTGGTTGGCACGGCCCGTCACGAAGTTATCGAAATTGAAGGCGCTGTTGAGACCGCTAGGATTGCCGTGCGGTTTGCTTTTTTTGGACTCAACATTTTTTGCCGCGGGTTTTTTTGCGGGGGGTTCCTGAAGGAACGGCGCTGCAGCCTCTTCTACCTTAAGGTCAGCAGAGGCAGTCTTAACGACTGGGGCTGCCATTTGCTTCTTCATTGAGGGGTCTTGCAGCCCCAGTTCGATTTCAACCGGATGCTGTATCAATTCTTCGGCGAGATTCTGGATACGAGGTAGAAAGCGGTCTTTCACCCATTGCTGGACGAAGCGATTCGGCGCAAATAACCGCAAGGTATGGTTATGCGTCTCAAAATGTAACGGCTTGATCCAGGTATTGAATTGCTGAGCTGACAGTTCCTGCTCAAAGCGGCCCAGACAGATAGACCAAAAATTTTCCATCGGTTGCCCGATTCCTCAACTGATAGCAAATATGGAATTTGCCCGAATGCTTGTATTCTTGTTTTCGAGCACCAGAGCCGCCACTGGCACCGATTGGAGACGGCGTGACGGCAAGGGATTCATTCTAGCGGGTTTAA